>NZ_LIWC01000001.1:0-2203332 GCF_001905755.1 Amycolatopsis sp. CB00013
AGACCTCGCCAACCTCACCCACACCCCTTGACATCAATAGGAGCATCTTTCGGGACATCTGATGTCCCGAAAGTGGCTTTCGCGACACCGCTGGCCGGTCACGAGCCGTCGCGCAGGTCCAGCCGCATGAGCCAGCGCGGCTTCCGGTCCGACCGCGCCTTGGTCTCTTCGACGAGCTCGAACCCCGCGGCCGCGAACAGTCCGATGGTCCCCACGTGCGCCGCGGAAGAGTTGATCCGTCCTTCACCGGGATCGACGGGATAGCCCTCGATGACCGGGGCGCCGTGCGAACGCGCGTAGGAGACGGCGCCGTCCAGCAGTGCGTGCGCCACACCCTTCCGGCGATGACCGGAACGGACGACGAAACAGATGACCGTCCACGCCGGGACGTCGTCGATCGGCGGCATCGTGCGGGAACGCGTCATCCGGTGCAGGTGCGCGCGCGGGCCGACGCCGCACCAGCCGACCGGGGTGGCGCCGTCGTAGGCGAGCACGCCCGGCGCCAGGTCCGCCGCGCACAGGGCGCGGACGTGTTCGGCGCGTTCGTCACCGCGCAACCGGCTGTAGTCCGCGGGTTTCGCGCGGTAGGCGAGACACCAGCAGGCGCGGTCGTTCCCGTTCGGATTGAGGATGGTCGCGACGTCGCCGAACCGGTCGGCCGTCGCGGGGTGGATCCGGAACGCGGGCATGTGCCGACATTAAAGCGGCATTCGGGAAATCGCTCACGCATTCGGTGAACGGCGTTGAATTTTCGTTGCGCGAAGGATTCACCCGGCCGTAGTCCAGCCGTTGTCGCGTCGGGAGGCGTCTGCCAGGATGCTCGTGACCCGACCAGAAGGAGCGTTCCAGTGGCTTCTCGTCTCAATCCCTACATCAGCTTCGCCGGCGACGCCCGGCAGGCCATGGAGTTCTACAAGTCGGTGTTCGGCGGCGAACTGACGCTGAATACGTTCGGTGAGTCCGGTATGGCGGGAACGCCGGCGGAGGATCAGATCATGCACAGCCAGCTCGATTCCCCGAGCGGCTACACGATCATGGCGTCGGACACGCCGCCGGGAATGGAGCACAAACCGGGCACCAACCTGTCGGTCAGCCTCAGCGGCGACGACGGTGAGGAATTGCGCGGATACTGGGAGAAACTCTCCGCCGAAGGTACCGTTTCGGTTCCTTTCGAAAAGCAGATGTGGGGCGACGAATTCGGTGCCTGCACCGACAAGTTCGGCATCTCGTGGATGGTGAACGTCATTCAATCCTAGGGTCTTCCGGCCCTGTCCGGTCCGTGCCGAAGCTCCCGACTTCCGGGGACTTGCGGCTCCGATCGCGCGAAACCCGTTATGTCACCGGTGAAACCGCCGTTCTCCCTCGCGTGAGGATTCGGCGGTTCCACCGGGAGGCAAGAGGATGAACAGGATGGTCGCGGCACTGCTGGTATCGGCGGGTGCCGTCGCGGCGCTGGGCGGGTGCGGGACGACGACGGCCGGGACACCGGTCACCGTGGTGCGGGAGATCGTTCCGCCGCCCGCCACGACCACCGCCGTCGTCGCGCCGCCCGCCACCTCGGTGGTCGTGGTCGAGCCGCCGGTGACGGTCACCCGGGCGCCTTCGCTCACGTCGTGCCAGCGCCTGTTCGCCGAAGGGTTCTCCTACACGTACGCGTACAACGCCTGGGTGAACGCGGGGCGCCCGCTGAGCTGGGACGCCGACCGTGACGGGTATCCGTGCGAGCAGTCGTACGGGAACCGGAACTAAGCCGGCCGGAACCGCACGTCGATCGCCCCATTGGGATCCTCCGTACCGAGCCCGTGCAGCCGGATCGGCGCGCCGCCGGGGTTGTCGTACAGGCGGACGCCGTCGCCGAGCAGCACCGGTGCGATGTGCAGGTCGATCTCGTCGATCAATCCCAAGGCGAGCAACTGGCGGCCGATGTCCGGCGAGAACACTTCGAGGTTCTTCCCGTTCGCCGCTTCCAGGCCGATCCGGACGGCTTCGTCCACACCGCAGTTCAGGAACGTGAGCCCGGGGGTGGGCGTGGCGTCCTCGGGGTGGTGGGTGAGGACCGAGCATCACGGCCTCCTGACGGTTCATTCCTCGTATCATCCGCGTCTTCACCACGCATCTCGTTGATTGTTCTTCCCGAATCAAGGGTTCCGGTCAACCCGCCCCCGGGATGTAGTAGCCCGCGACGAAGTGACGGGCTGGTGGGGAGAGGGAATGAGCTCAGCGGAGGGTGTTGTCCTGGTGATCGGCTGCGGGATGCGGCCGTACCGGGAGTACCTGTTGGCGTCGGCCGGGCACCGGCATCCCTTGTGGTTGTTCAACGGGACCGAACCGACCTGGCAGGAGCGCTACATCACCGGCGCGACCGTGCTGGACACGCAGGACCAGGACGCCGTGCTGGCCGCGGCCCGCGCGCTCCACGCCACCACGCCGGTGCTCGGCGTGGTGTGCTGGGACGAGGCGCTGATCGTGGCGGCGGCACATGTCGCGGACGAACTCGGCGTCCCGGGCGCGGGGGTCTCCGCGATCGAAGGCTGCCGTGACAAGTGGTTCAGCCGGCGGACGCTCACCGCGGCCGGTGTCGCGCAGCCCGATTTCGGGTTCGTGCACGACGACGAGCAGGCGGTCCGCGTGGCGGAGCGGATCGGGTATCCGGTCGTCGTCAAACCGCGCGGCGGCGGGGCCAGCATCGGCGTCAGTCTCGCGGAAGACGCCGAGGCGGTGCGGAAGGCGTTCCGGACCGCGGAGGACGCCAGCTTCAACGGCTCTCCCGCCTACAAGGGCGGAGCGCTGGTCGAGGAGTACCTGAGCGGCCCGGAGATCAGTGTGGACGGCGCCGTCGTCGACGGCGAGTACACGCCGATGTTCGTCGCGCGCAAGACGGTCGGGATGCATCCGTACTTCGAGGAGCTCGGCCATCTGGTCAGTTCCGCGGACGAACTGCTCGCCGACCCGGCCCTGCGCTCGACGCTGGCCCGCGCGCACGGCGCGATCGACTTCCGGTACGGCATCACCCACACCGAGCTCAAGCTCACCGAACGCGGGCCGGTGATCGTGGAGATCAACGGCAGGCTCGGCGGCGACCTGATCCCGTTGCTCGCCAAGTTCGCGACCGGGATCGACCCCGGCGCGGCCGCGGTCGACGTCGCCCTCGGCATGCGCCCCCACATCCCGCACGAGGCCGAGCCCCGGTGGGTCGGCGTCCGGTTCGGCTACCCGAAACAGGACTGTGTCGTCGAGTCGGTGTCCGTGCCGGATTCCTTGCGGAACAACGGGATCCTCGCTTCGGACAGCCTCGTCGAGCCGGGTTCGCGCCTGCGGCTGCCGCCGGCGGAGTTCATCTCGCGCCACGCGTACGTGATCTGCGCCGGCGTCGATCCCGACGACTGCGAAGCGGTGCTGGACAAGGCCATGGCCCAGGTCCGGCTGACCGCGCACCCCCTGCTGCCCTCGGTGGCCGCCGGTGGCTGACCGCGCACCGGAACCACAGAACACCTTCCCAGCACTCACAAAGATGGCGGAGCGAACAAATGGCGAACCGTGATGTCGAGCTGCTCGCAGTCGGAGCAGGACCGTCGAACCTGGCCTTGGCCGTGGCGCTGGAAGAGCTCGCGCCCGGACTGGCCCGCGAATCGGTCCTGCTCGAACGCGACGAAGAGGTCTCCTGGCAGCGGGGGATGCTCCTGCCCGAGGCCCTCTCGCAGGTCTCGTTCCTCAAGGATCTGGTGACCCTGCGCAATCCGCGCAGCCGCTTCTCGTTCCTCAACTACCTGCACGCCACCGATCGGCTCAACGAGTTCGTGAACATGGGCAGCTTCGTCCCGTACCGGGTGGAGCTCGCCGACTATCTCAAGTGGACGGCCGACTCGCTTTCCCTGGTGGACCTGCAGCGTGGCCGCGAGTGCCTCGAAATCACTCCCGTGTGGACGGACGGCACGCTCACCGGCTGGAACACCCACGTCGCCGACGGCGAGACCATCCGCAGCCGGTACCTGGTGGTCGGCGCCGGCCGCGACGCGCGGATCCCCGACCGGCTCCGGACGGTGAACCAGGACCGCGTCATCCACAGCACGCAGTACCTGCCGAGGATCGCCAAGCTGCGCAAGGACCTCCCGTACCGCGTCGCGGTGATCGGCGCCGGGCAGAGCGCGGCGGAACTGTTCAGCGCGGTGCAGAAGGACCTGCCCGAATGCAAGCCGACCATGGTGATGCGGTCGATCGGCCTGAACTACTACGAGAGCAGCAAGTTCAACAACGAGCTGTTCTTCCCGTCCCATGTGGACAAATTCTTCGAGGCGCGGCCCGAAGCGCGCGAGCAGATGCTCAAGGAGATGCACCACACGAACTACTCCGGGCTCGCCCCGGGCACGATGGACGCGCTATACCGCTCGATCTACCTGGACCGCCTCTCCGGCCGTTCGCGGCTGACGATGATCACGATGAGCGACATCACCGACGCCCGCGACGAGGGCGACGAGATCGTGCTGGAACTGACGGACCGGCGTACCGGCGAGGTCCAGGAACTGCGCACCGATCTCGTGCTGCTCGGCACCGGCTTCTCCCCGGAGATGCCGAGGATGGTCCAGGAGATCGCGAAGTCGATCGGGCTGTCGGAGATCAAGGTGACCCGCGACTACCGGCTGGAGATCGAGCAGCCCGCCACCGCGGCCGTCTACCTCCAGGGCGTCAACGAGGCGACGCACGGGATCGCGGACTCGTTGCTGAGCGTCCTCGCCCCGCGCGCCAACGACATCCTGCAGGACATCCTCGCCCATCGCGGTGAGAACCCCTCGGTGCCGCCGCAGCCGACGTCGGAAACCGCCCCCATCGTCGCCACCCGCTGACCCACGAAGGAAGAGGAAGTCATGGAGATCCGTCCGCTCGAGCGGGAAAAGATGGTCTTCGAGAACGGTGCGTACGGCCAGCGGCTGCTGCCGTGGGCGGCGCTGAACGCGCCGTTCGAAGGCGCCTGGGTGACGGTGCCCGCGCACGGCGCGACGGGTGCGCATTCCCACCACGAGTACGAGATCTTCATCGCCGTCAGCGGCGAGGCGGTCGTCGAGTCCGGGGGAGAGCGCCGCGCCTTCCGTCCCGGCGACATCGAGTTCCACAAGCCCGGCACCGAGCACCGCATCCTCAACGACGGTGCCGAGGACTTCGAGATGTACGCGATCTGGTGGGACTCCGACATGACGGTGAAGTTCGCCGCCCGGCACGAGGCGGAGGCGTGAGGATGACCGACAAGCGACCGGTCGTGATCATCGGCGGCCCCCCGACGTCCAACGGCGACCTGCACATCGGGCATATCGCCGGCCCGTACCTCGGTGCCGACGTGCACCGCCGGTACCTGCGCGCGGCCGGCCGCGAGGCCGTGTTCGCCTCCTGCACCGACGACAGCCAGACCTACCTCGTCACCAGCGCGGCCAGGGTCGGGCTGACGCCCCCCGAACTGGTGGAGCAGTCGACCGAGAACATCCAGCGCACGTTCAAGGCGATGGGGGTCGAGGTCGACGGCTTCTCGCCGACCGACGACGGCTACAAGGCGCTCGTCCACGACTACGTCAAGCGCTTGTACGACAAGGGAAAGCTGCGTCTGCGCAAGGTGCGGCTGCCGTACAGTGAGAGCAAGGGCGAGTTCCTGGTCGAGGGTTTCGTCGGCGGTGGCTGCCCGACGTGCCTCGCCGACAGCCGCGGCGGATTCTGCGAGGGCTGCGGGCATCCGATCGACTTCGACGCGCTCATCGAGCCGTATTCGGTGCTCGACCCGGCCGACGAGGTGACCTACCGCGAGACCGAGATCATGGTCTTCCCGGTCTCGGAGTACCGCGAACAGCTCCTGGCCTACTACGAGGAGCGCGGTCCCGCGTGGCGGCCGCACGTGCTCGGGCTGATGCGAGAACTGCTGTCCGGGCCGTTGCCCGACTTCGCGATCACGTACCCGGTGAAATGGGGCCTGCCGGCGCCGTTCCTCCAGACGCCGGGGCAGCGGCTCAACGCGTGGGTCGAGGGGATGCCCGCCTCGATGTACTGCACCGAGTACGCGTTGCGGCGCAACGGTAAGCCGAAGGTCGCCGACGACGACGCCTGGCTCGCGGAGAACGACGCGCGGGTCGTGGTGTTCATGGGATTCGACCCCCTGTTCACGTGGGGCGTCGTCCACGTCGCCGAGCTGATCGCCCTCGAAGGACGCTACGTCCTCCCGGACGCCTTGCTGGTCAACGAGTTCTACGAGCTGGAGAACGAGAAGTTCTCCACCAGCAAGGGACACGTGGTCTGGGCTCGTGAACTGGCGGCCGAGGTACCCCGCGACATCGCGCGGTTCCACCTCAACCTCACCGCCCCCGAGTTCGCGCGGACCAACTTCTCCCGCGCCGCGCTGGAAAAGGTCGCGGGGGAGCGGCTCGTCACGCCCTGGAACGAGCTCGCCGAGACCTTGGCCAAGCTCACCGCCGAGGTCGGCGGCGAGAACGGCTCGCTCCCCGTGTCGACCGAAGCCACGGAACGGGCCGCCGCGATGGTCTCCCGGTTCGCCCTGAACTACGAGCTGGAGGACTTCAGCCTCAGCCGGGCCGCCGATCTGATCGTGCAGCACGTCGAACGCCTGCGGGCGGCGACGGAACGCACCCTGAAGGGCAACCTCGACCAGGAGATGCTCCGCGCGCGGCTCGGTGACCTCTTCCTCGAACTGCGGGCGTTGATCGGCTGTGCCTCACCGATCCTGATCGACCTCGCCGAACGGGCCGCCGCGGCGGGCGGGTTCGCCCTCCGGATCACCGCGGCCGCCTTCGACGTCACGCACACCACGGCCTTCCCCGTGCCCTCACTGGAATTCCCCCCGACGAGCGAGGTCTGACCCACCATGTCACTCGACAGCACCCCATCCACCGACGCGGTCCGGAGTTCCCGGCTCGCCGAACGCCTGCTGGTCCCGGCGGGATTCGTCACCACGGCGGGCAACGCGTTCCAGATCACCGCCGCCGCGATCCTGGTCTTCCACGCCGAGCAGACCACCCTCGCGGTCGGCTGGCTGTTCATCGCGGTGTCCATCCCGCAGGTCGCGCTGGCGGTCCTGTTCGGGAAACTGGTCGACAAGGTCGACCGACGGATGCTGTGCGTGGCGGCGGACCTCGTGAGCGCGATGACCGCGTTCGCGCTGCCGGTGTGGCTGTGGCTCGGCGGTCCGGCGAACCTCGGTTCCTATATCGCGAACTTCATGCTCGCCTGCACCGCGGCGTTGTTCATGCCCGCCAGCAACGGCCTCATCAAGGAACGGATCCGCGACGAGCGACTAGGGAAGTTCAACTCGCATTTCGAGATGGCGAGCAACGCCGGCATGCTGCTGGCGTCCTCGCTGGCGGGCTTCCTGGTGATCTGGTTCGGTGCCACGCCGTTGTTCGTGTTCAACTCGCTGAGCTTCATCCTCTCGGCCGTGCTGGTCTACGCGATCGGCCGCAAGCCCGCCAAGGCACCCGTGGCCGAAGAGGCTGCGGCGACCGACCCGTCGGCGCCGGTCGAAGCCCCGGTGCGCCAGCCGATCAAGCGGCTCGCGCTGCTGTACGCCAACGGCAACATCGGCCTGATGGTCGCCAACGTCATCCTGACCACGCTGATCCTGCAGACCTTCAACCAGGGCGCGTGGATGATCGGCGTGGTCGACGCGCTGGCGGGTGTCGGGTTCATCGTCGGCGCCGCCGCGTACGGCAAGGTCAGCAAACGGTTCAAGGGCATCCATCTGGCCGTGTTCGGCACTCTCGGCAACCTGATCTGCCTGGCGATCCAGCCACTGCACTACATCGCGCTGATGGCGGCGATCCCGTTCGCCGGCTTCTGTTTCGCGCAGGGCCGGATCGCGGCGCGCACGCTGCTGATGCGGGCCAGCCCGGAGGAGCGGGTCGGCCGGATCTTCGGCAGCACCCAGGCGCTCGGGCTCGGGCTCGGTGTCGGGGCGACGGTCGGGCTGTCCGCGCTGGCGGACGCGACCACCGTGCCCTACGCGTTCTGGGGGCTGGCGATCCTGCAGGGCGCGATCGTGATCGGCACCTACTTCAGTCTGGCGAAACCGTTGTCGGCGCAGGAGAAGCAGCGACCGGCCGAGGTTCTCGAGGCGACCGCCGCGTAAGCGCGGCCGAACTGCGGAGGAAGCGAAAGTCATGACGGACAAGCCGATCAAGGGCGGCGTGGCGACCTGGGCCTGCCTGCCCGGGTTCCCGCCCGCGGTGATCTTCCCCTTCACCCCGGGCGAGCGCTTCGGCGTGCGGAGCCTCTACGAGTTCCAGATGCTGATGTACCGGCCGCTGTACTGGCTGGGCCGGGACGGCGCGCCGGAGATCGACTGGGACCTCAGCGTCGGTGAAGAGCCGGTGTGGGACGAGACCGGCCGCACCTGCGTGGTCCGGATCAAACCGTGGAAGTGGTCCAACGGCGAGACGGTCTGCGCGGACAACGTCATCTTCTGGATGAACATGCTGAAGGTGAAGGGGCCGAGGTTCGGCGCCTACTCAGAGGGCTACTTCCCGGACAACCTGGTGTCGTTCGAGAAGGTGGCCGATGACAAGGTGAGCTTCACCTTCGACAAGGCGTACTCGAAGAACTGGGTGCTGCTGAACCAGCTCACCATGATCACGCCGATGCCGAAGGCGTGGGACCGCACCGCGGAGGGCCCGGCCGACGCGACGCACGACATCGAGCAGGCCGAAGCGGTTTACGAGTTCCTCATGGCGGAGAACGGCGACGTCGTCGAGGAGGACAACTCGCATCGCACACGCTGGGCCGACAGTCCGGTGTGGAGTGTCGTGAACGGACCGTGGCGACTCAAGAGCTACACCGAGGAAGGTGTCGTCACCTTCGTCCCGAACGAGCACTACAGCGGGCCCAATCCGGCGCATCTCGACGAGCTGCGCCAGGTCTCGACGACGTCGGACGAGCAGCAGTACGAGCTGCTGCGGTCCGGCGACGTCCAGGTCGGTTTCCTGCCGCCGGGGATGGGCGTCCAGCCCGACGGCGACCCGACGAAGGGCGGGCCGAACCCGCTGGGCGACGGGTTCCAGCTGGAGCCGCAGATCCTGTTCAACATCAACTTCATGGCGGTCAACTTCAGCAACCCGACCGTCGCGGGGAACATGATCAGGCAGTCCTATGTCCGGCAGGCGCTGCAGAGCTGCTTCGACCAGGAGTACGGCGCCCGCGAGGTCTACCAGGGTTACGGCTGGAGCCAGACGGGGTCGATCCCGGTGTTGCCCAAGAGCGACCTGGTCTCCCCGAAGATCGCCGAACGCGGCGGATTCTGGCCGTTCGACCTGGAGAAGGCGCGGCAGCTGCTCGCCGACAACGGCTGGGACGTCACCACCTCACCCGCGGTGTGCGTCCGGCCCGGCACCGGCCCCGGCGAGGCGGGCGAGGGCATCCCGGCCGGCACCGAACTGAGCTTCTCCTTGCGCTACTGGGAAGGCAGGCCGTCGCTGGCGCGGCTCATGGCGCAGTTCCGGGACGACGCGGCCAAGGCCGGGATCGAGATCCGCCTCGAAGAGGTGATGGGGTCGGTCCTGGTGGCGGAGGACGGTCCCGGCGAGAAGCGGATGTGGCAGCTGTCCTGCTGGGGCGGCGGCTGGGTCTACAACTACCCGACGGGCGAGAACCTCTTCCAGAGCGGCGCCGCCTGCAACTTCAGCAACTGGCGCGACGCCAAGGCGGACGAGCTCATCGCGAAGACCGTCACCACGGACTCGCTCGAAGCGCTTTACGAGTACCAGGAGTACATCGCCGAGCAGGCGCCGGTGATCTTCATGCCGACGTTCCCGCGACGGCTGTTCGAGGTCGCGGGCAACCTGCGCGGGTTCTCGCCGATCAACCCGTACGGCCTGATCAACCCGGAGAACTGGTACTACGTCGAGGAGGGGTCATGACGCGCCCGGTGGTGCTGGTCGGGTTCGTGGCCGCGGCGCTGGGATCGTCCATCAAGGACTTCCAGCCGGACGGCTCGGTCATCTTCGTCGAAGAGCCCGACGTCGTCCGCAAACGCGACGCGCGGAAGACCGTGGCCGGTTCGGCGCTGGTGCGCGAGCTCATCGAATGGGAGTTCCACCTGCCCGGCAAGGCGGACGAGTTCTACCACGTCCACCACGACCTCGACCCGGCCGCCGTGGTCCCGCTGACCGAGTACGCGACCCCGTTCGCGGCCCGGCTCGCGGAACGCTACGGCGTGGCGGGCGCGGGATTCGGCGCGGCCCAGATCCTGCGGGACAAGGCGGTGCTGCGCCTGGTCAGCCGGGCGGCGGGGATCGCGAACCCGGCGTCGGCGCGGGTCGAAAGCCCGGAGCAGGTCCGTGAGTTCATGGCGCGGCACCCGGGGAAGACCGTGCTGAAGCCGTCGAACCGGCAGGCGTCGGTGGGGACGCAGGTGCTCACCGACCCGGCCGAGGCCGAGCAGGCGTGGACGAACTGCGTCGTGCAGGACGAGGGGATCTTCGTCCCGGACCGCGCGATGGAGCTGAAGATGCTCGCCGAGAGCTTCGTCGAAGGAGACGAGTTCAGCGTCGAGATGCTGCTGCGCGACGGCGAGCCGCTGTTCGCCAACGTCACCGGCAAACGGCTGTTCCCCGGTCCGCGGCCGATCGAACTCGCGCATATCGTCCCCGCCGACATCCCGGACGAGCTGACCGCGACGCTGACCGAGGAGACGCGGCGGCTCACCGCCGCGACCGGCTTCCGCACCGGGATCGTCCACTGCGAGTGGATCGTCTCGGACGGCGTCCCGTACCTGGTCGAATGCGCCGGCCGGTTCGCGGGCGACGGCATCATCGAGCTGATCCAGCGCGCCTACCCGGTGGAGCTCAACCGCGCCTACTTCTCGGTGATGAAGGACGAGCCGGTCGTGGACCTGTTGCCACGCAAGGCCGAACGCGGCGCCGCGGTCCGGTTCCTGTCGATCGAGCCCGGCCTCATCGAGGACGTGCGCGGGGTGGAAAAGGCGGCGCAGTCCGAAGGCGTGTTCCTGTGCGACGTCAGTGTTTCGGCGGGCGACCGGTTCGACGGGCTGCGCAGTTCGTGGGACCGCGTCGGCGATCTGATGGTGACCGCGGACAGCCCGGCGGAGGCTTCGCGCCTGGCCGAAGAGGCGGTCGCGCTGATCGAGATCGACGTGCGGCCGGACCGAGGAGAGAGGGAGAACGCCGCACCATGACCATCGAAGCCGTCCAGCCCACGCTCCCGGACGCCGGTCTCGACGTGATCGTCACCGGGCTCTCGTCCGACGCGCACACCTGGAACCTGGTGTACCTGGAGCTGTTGCTGGAGGAACTGGGCTGCCGGGTCACCAACCTCGGCGCCTGCGTCCCGGACGCGACCATCGTGCGCGAATGCGTCACCCGGCGGCCGGATCTGCTGGTGATCAGCAGCCTCAACGGGCACGGGCGTCAGGACGGCGTCCGGCTGATGGAAGCCTTCCGCGCCCGGCCGGAGCTGGTCACGACGCCGGTCGTCATCGGCGGGAAGCTCGACGTCACGGGTGGCAGCAACGCCGCCCGGCTGCTGGAGGCCGGCTTCGACGCGGTGTTCGAGGACTCCGCCGGGCTGACGCCGTTCCGCACGTTCCTCCGCACCTTGTCCGTCCGCGCTCCCGGTGTCCCGCTGGGCGCGGGATGAACGTGCTCGCCCCGCGGCGGGGACTTTCGTTCGGCGAGGTGGTCGCACGCCACCACGCGCAGGGGGAGCTGGTCGTCCAGCCCCGGATGGGGTTCGCCGATCCGGGGCGGATGACCAGGGGGCTGCTGGCGACCCGGTCGGCGCGGGCCGCGACGGTCGGCACGATCACGATCGACAGCTACACCAGGGTCGGCGACCACGAGGCGGCGCGCGCGGCGTTGGCGGCGGGCGCCGATCTCAACGGGTACCCGCTCGTCGACCACGATCCCGTGACGACGGCGGCGTTGCTCGACGGCGTGCTGACCGGGGATTTCCCGGTGCAGGTGCGGCACGGTTCGGCGGATCCCCGACGGATCGTGCGGGCGCTGCTGGACTTCGGGCTGCACGCGACCGAGGGCGGCCCGGTGTCGTATTGCCTGCCGTACAGCCGGATGCCGCTTTCGGCGGCCGTCGACAACTGGCGGCGTTCCTGCGAGACGCTGGCGGAGGCCCGGGGCCCTGAACTGGAGCCGCATCTGGAGACCTTCGGCGGATGCATGATGGGCCAGCTGTGCCCGCCCGCGCTGCTGGTCGCGCTGAGCGTGCTGGAGGGGATGTTCTTCTGGCGGCACGGGATCCGCTGCCTGTCCTTCAGCTACGCGCAGCAGACCCACGCCGGGCAGGACGAGGAGGCCGTCGCCGCGCTGCAGGCGCTGATCAGGGAATACGTGCCGCACGCGCGGACGCATGTGGTGATCTACGGCTACATGGGCGTCTACCCGAGGACACCGGGCGGCGCGCTGGAGCTGATCGCGGAGTCCGCGCGGCTGGCGGCCCGCACCGGCGCGAGCAGGCTGATCGTCAAGACCACCGCCGAAGCGCACCGGCTGCCGACCGTGGCGGAGAACGTGACCGCGCTGGAGCACGCCGCCGAGGCCGCGCGGGGTGTCTCCCGGATCGGCAGGCTCGGCGACACCGGGATCCACGCGCAGGCGAAAGCGTTGGTGGACAACGTTCTTTCGCTCGACAACGACCTCGGCAGGGCGCTGGTCACCGCGTTCGCGCGCGGCCAGCTGGACGTCCCGTTCTGCCTGCACCCGGACAACGCCGGCCGCGCCCGCGGGCGGCTGGCCGACGGCGGCCGCCTGGAGTGGCAGCGGATCGGCGCGATGCCGCTGGGCGATCTCGTCGACCTGCCCGGCGACCGGCGGATGACCTCGAACGATCTGCTGGACGCGCTCCGGTACGTCGAGCGGTCGTTCGACGAGAAGTACGGGTTACCCGGAATCGAGACCGTGAACCGACTGACACAGGGGAGTAGGACATGACCGGAACACCGGACGCGGCGCTGCCGCCGGGCACCCGCGAACATCTGACGTCGCCGGTGACGCAGGCGGCCCTGCGCATCCAGAACAGCATCACCGCCGGCACCCGCGAGTACCTCGGCATGAACGGGTTCGTGGAACTGCAGCCGCCGTTGATCGGGCCGGTCACCGACCCGGGATGCCGTGGCGCCAAACAGGTCGACGTCGACTACTACGGGCACAAGTACAAGATGATGACCAGCGTCATCCTGTACAAGCAGGCCTCGCTGCTCGCGTTCGACAAGATCTTCTACGTCGCCCCGAACGTGCGGCTGGAGCCGCTGGAGACCTCGACCACCGGACGGCATCTGGTCGAGTTCACCCAGATCGACGTCGAGGTCGCCCGTGCGAGCCGGGAGGAGGTCCTCGACGTCGCGCAGGGCCTGCTGCGGCACATCGTCGCCCACACCCTGCGGGAGTCCAAAGTGGACCTCGCCACACTGGGCCGGGACCAGGAGGCGTTCACCGCGCTGCTGGAAGAGGACTTCGAGCGGATGACGCACCGCGAGGCGGTGTCGCGGCTGCAGGGTCTGCGGCACGGGCAGAGCGCCGACGCGGAGATCGACTGGCAGGGCGAGCGGATCATCTCCGAGCAGACGAACCGGCCGTTCTTCATCGTCGACTATCCCAAGGGGTCGCGTGGGTTCACCGACGGCGAGTCCAGCACCGAACCGGGGGTGCTGCGGAACTTCGACCTCATCGCCTCCGACGGGTTCGGCGAGCTCTGCAGCGGCGGCGAACGCACGCACGAGTACCGGCGGCTGATCGAGCGGATGCGGGAGACGGGGGAGAACCCGGCGAAGTACGCCTGGTACCTCGACCTCGCGCGCGAGGGACTGCCGCCGAGCGCCGGCTTCGGGATGGGGCTGGAGCGGGTGACGCGCTACATCGCCGGGCTGGACGCGATCTGGCAGGCGAACGCGTATCCGAAGCTGCCCGGGATCGCGACGCCGTGATCACCGCGCGGCAGCTCCCGGAGGACGCGATCCGGGCCAGGGCGAGAGAAGGCAGCGCGGCGATCTTCCCCGACGTCGCGGGATACGGCCGGTCGCTGTTCGGCGCGGACGTCGACACCCCGCCGGACGAACTCGACCGCGCGCGGATCGTGCCGCCGGTGTTCGTCCCGCGCCGCCTGGAGAAGATGTTCGACCTCGCGCGCGAACCGGTGTACGGCGACGTCGGCTTGTCGACCGTGCTCGGCGGGTTCACCGCGCCGTCGCCGGTGTTCCTGTGCGCGTTCGGATCCACGCAGGTCGCGGGCAGCGGGCTCGGGATCGCCGCGAGCGAGCAGGCGGGCAGGCTCGGGATGCCGATGGTGATCGGCGAGAACGTCGTGCCGATGCACGGTTACGGCCGGATGGGCGAGAGCGTCGAGGACGGTCTGCTCGGCCGGATCCGCGCGTACGCCGGCGCCGTACCGGACGGGCTGGGCGGCGTCGTCGTCCAGCAGAGCACCGAAGACGCGGACGCGGAGGTGTGGAACCTCGTCTACAGCGACCCGTCCGCGACGAAACTGCTGGAGACCGGGCGGCTGGCGTTCGAGCTCAAGGTCGGTCAGGGCGCCAAACCGGGGCTCGGCGGGATGACCGTGCTCTCGCGCACGGCCGCCGACGAGATCGCCGAACAGTACACAGTGGACGAAGCCTTCGGCAGAGACCAGGCCATGGTGCTGCGGTCCAGCAGTCCCGGCACGTTCACCGGCGAGATCCTGCGCCAGCAGATCCACCTGATGCGCAACAACTACCCGCGTGCCCGTGCCTGGGTGAAGCTGCACCCGGGCCGCGACGTCGGCGAGGCGGCGCGGGTCGCGTGGGCGGCGGGTGCGGACGCCGTCACCGTGGACGGCGCGGAGGGCGGCACCGGCTGGGCGCCGTCGGTCTTCCTCGACCAGGTGGGCCTGCCGCTGGTGGAATGCCTGCGGCGGGTCGGCAAACACGACGCGTCGCTGCTGGTGTCGGGGCGGATCTGGGAAGGCGCCCGCGCGCTGAAGTGCCTGGCGATGGGGGCTTCCGCGGTCGGCCTCGGCCGGGCGGCGCTGCTCGCCGTCGACGAGGACGCGACCGAGGGGCTCGTGCGGCTGGTGCGGTGCCTGGAGCTCGAACTGCGGCTGCTCGCCAGCGCGCTCGGGAAGTACGACCTCGCGGATCTCACCGCGGACGACCTCTGGTTCCCCGGTTCATCGGCACGGACGGAGCAGGACGGATGATCAACTACGACGGGAAACGGTTCCGCAAGGTCAGCACCGACCCGGACGCGCCGGTGACCCTGTACCGGCAGAAGGACGATCTGGTGTGGGCCGAACTGACCGGCGGCGGAGTGCGGCTCGGCTCGCTGACCGGGAAGTGCGGCGAGGACGGGACGATCGACATGGCCTACACGATGGTGCTGGCCAGCGGTCAGGTGATCTCGGGGCACAGCACGAACACCCCGGAGTTCCTGCCGGACGGGCGGATCCGGCTGAACGAGGTCTGGGAGCGGTACGGGAACCCCGGCTCCCGCGGCACCTCGGCGATCGAAGAGGTCGCGGAGTAGTCCCTTTCGCGCGTGAAGGCCCCCTTCACTCGGCTCAGCCGAGGGAAGGGGGCCTTCACGCGTCGGGGCTTCGGCACCGCACTCGCGTGCTTGGGCCCGGAACTCACGTGATCGAAGGCGGAACTCGCGTGATCGGAAGCCGCACATCGAGTGGAGCCTCCAGACACGTGAGTTCCGTCCCCAAGCACGCGAGTCACGTCTCTGATCACGCGAGTTCCGCCTTTCGGTCACCCGAAAGGCAATTCACGGGACCGAAAAGGGCAATCGAGGGGGCTGAACGGCGCACGCCGAAAGGAGTAGTTCAGCTCGGGTTCTTTTCGAGGTATTCGGCCCAGACCTTCTTCGGGACGCACATTCGCCACGAGTCGACGATCAGCTCTCGTAACTCTTCGTAATCGAGCGCGGACAGCCGGGCGCGGACCCACTGATAGCGCATATCGGAGGGAATCGGCATCATGAACTTGTCCGGCTCGCCCGCCACCAGCGCTTCCCGCTCTTCTTTGGGATAGCCGAATCCCATCACGGTTTCGTCGGGCGAGAGCGAAAGGAAGACGATTCGCCCCACGCGGAACTTCGCCCGGTCCCGGACCAGCGCCTCATAGGCGCGGGGCAGCCCCGAAACGATCTCTCTGACGTCATCCCCGGTTACCATTTTTCCACCATTCTCCGCTGTCCGTGCCCCAGTCACCCTTGGCGCCCATGGTGAAGGCGACGTAGAGGTACTCGTCGAGGATCTTCGCCAGTGACACGGGCCTGCCCATCAGGGCGGGGATCTCCGCCCCGCCTTCTCCCGCCTCCGCGATCACCGCGGCGGCCCACGCGCGGCCGAGTCGCAGATGCCTTCCGAACGCGGCGCCGTCACGCGCGCCGTGGAGGGTCGCCGCGATGGCGGCGTCCCACGGCATGATCGTGTTGGGCCGCAACGCATACAGTGCCTTGGCCGCGGCGGTCGGGCCCAGCGTACGCCTCGTCCGTCCCGCTGAGACGGCGACACCCACGAGGTCCGCATACGCCTTCGCGGCGGTGTCGATCCCCTCGTCGGTCAGGTCGACGAGGTCGGCGGTGGGCAGCGTGGCACTCCAGGTCTCCCACCAGGCCAGGACCCCGTCGTCGAAGGGCGCGGGCTCGCCTTCCCGCGGGTACCGGATCCGGCATCCCCACGAGTTGAGCCAGCGAAGAAGAATTGTGCGATGTGCGGGCTGTGACAGGTCGATCGCGGACCGCGTTTCTTCGATCAGTCGAAGCCACGAGGCGTCCACATTCGTGAAGCCGTTGAACACTTCGGCGGCTCGCCGGAGTTCGGCGAGTGGCGGCAGGGGGTCAGACATGGGCGAACCCTATCCGGTGCCACCAAGGGGGTGAATTTCCGCGTCCAACTATTGGACTTTGTACATTGAGTCACCTATTTGTATCTGCTGCATCGTTCATTGGTCCTTTAGGGTTGTGGCCAGGAAGGCTGCAAGGATGACGGTCACGCAGCGCGATTGCGTTACCCCATCCAGGGGAGGAGTTGGCATGGGCAGACCCGAGCGACCGTTGGACGGCTCCACTGGTCCGATCGCCGCATTCGCTCACGATCTGCGCGTTTTGAGGAACCGGGCGGGAAACCCGAGTTACCGGGAACTCGCCAGGACGGCACTGTTCGCACCTTCCGTGCTGTCCAGCGCGGCGAGTGGCCACCGGTTGCCCACGCTCGCCGTGACGTTGGCGTTCGTCTCCGCATGCGGTGGGGATCGCGCGGCGTGGGAACGGCGTTGGCGGAGCGTCGCGGGACAGACGGGTGGCGGCGCGGAGGTGCGCGAGGAACGCGCGTCCGTGCCACAGCAGGCCGAAGCACCGCCGGATGGCGTGCACGCGTTGGCATCCGGCGTCATCCGGCTCGCCCGTCCGGCCCAGCTGCCGATCGGATCGAGGACTTTCGTCGGCAGGGAAGGGGATCTGGCCGACGCCGCGGAGATGATCGGCGCGAGCGGCCCGGTCAAGGTGCCGTTGCTCGTCAGTGGTCCGATCGGGGTGGGGAAGACGGCTTTCGCCTTACGGCTGGCGGAAGAGGTGGCGGCGGACTTCCCGGACGGGCAGCTCTACGCCGATCTGGGCGGCAGCGGAACCGGCGGCCGGTCGGCCAACGGGATCGTGCGCGGATTCCTGCGCGCGCTCGGCGTGCCGGCGCATCTCGTGCCCGACGATCCGATGCAGCGGATCGGGCTGTACCGATCCCTGCTGGCGGAACGCAGGTTGTTCGTGCTCCTGGCCGGGGTCCGGGACGAGGGCCAGGTGCGGCCGCTGCTGGGCCAGGCCCCGCACAGCCAGGTCGTGGTCACCAGCCGCGCCCGGCTGCTCGGGCTGGAGGACACGAACCGTGTCGAGCTGGATACGTTTTCCCGCAAGGAATCCCTGGCCTTGATCGGCCGGATCGCCGGACCGGCCCGGGTGCGGGCGGAACACGACGCCACCGACATGATCGCCGAACTGTGCGGGGACCTCCCGCTGGCGATCAACATCGTCGGCCGCAAGATCGCCGCCCGCCCGGAGTGGGCGATCGCGTACACGGCGGGCCAGCTCGCCGATCGCGAACGGCTCATGGACAGCCTCTGCGTCGGTGACGTCAACGTCCGGGACCGGTTCATCGCGGCGTACGAACAGCTTTCGCCCACCGAACGGGAGGCCATCCACCACTTCGGGCAGAGCGGGGCGGGCTGGACGACGTCGATCGGCGTCGCCGCGGCGATGGGCATCATGATCGAGACCGCCGACGAGCTCCTCGAGTCCGTGGTGGACGCCGGACTTCTCCAGCGCGCCAACGTCGCCGGCCGGTACGCGGTCTCCCGGTTGGTCAGCGCGTTCGCCTCTGAGCGGCAACGGGAGCCGGGCTCGTTCGCCGCCGCCGTCCCGATGGCCGGTCACCGGGCACGGAAGAACGCGTTCGAATCGCTGCGCCACGAGGCCGTGCGCACCCTGCCGGGTGGCTCGTCCGAAGGTTGATTGTTCTCCCCGCGCCGAGCTTCCGGTCAACGGGCCGCGCGGCTTGAATGAGTCGACGAATGAAGGCGAGCGAAATTCGGTGACACAATGCTGATTCTGTCGATGAAGGAGGGCCACGATGGCGGGATCGTGGCGATCGAGGACGGCAAGCTGCTGTTCGCGCTGGAGTCGGAAAAGGACAACTACCCGCGCTACGACCGGATCACCGGCGAGCTGATGGCGCGTGCGGCGGGCATGCTCGACAAGCAGCCCGACGTGGTCGCGCTCGGCGGCTGGGTCAAGGGGGAGTTCTCGGTGGAACCGCCGTCCCGCACCGGATACTTCGGTGTCGGCGAGGGCGCGATCTCCGACGAGGCGGGCAAGTTCTTCGGCAAGGACGTGCGGTACTTCTCCTCCACCCACGAGCGCTCGCATATCTACACCTCCCTCGGGATGGCCCCCGCGGCACCCGGCCAGGCGTACTACTCCCTGGTGTGGGAAGGGAACATCGGTGACTTCTACCGGATCGACGAGCGCGGCGAGGCCACCCACCTGCAGCACGTCCTGACCGACCCCGGCGCGAAGTACGCGTATCTCTTCGCGTTGGCGGACCCGGGTTTCCCGCTGGGCAAGGGGAAGTTCCGGTTCAACGACGCCGGCAAGCAGATGGCGCTGACCGGGTTCGCCGAGCCGGGCCCGCTCACGCCGGACGAGCAGAAGACCATCGATTTCATCCTCGACCGCGACGGCATCATCCTCGGTCTGTCCAAAGAGGAGATGTCCTGGTCCCATCTGTACAACGCCGGGGTGTGGTCGCAGGAATACCGCAACGCGGCGGCGAAACACTCGCAGGCGATCTTCAACCGGTTCTACGACTACGCGGAGAAGAACCTGACCGAAGGCCTGCCGCTGCTGATCTCCGGTGGCTGCGGCCTGAACTGCGACTGGAACCGGTTGTGGCGGGAGAGCGGCCTGTTCTCCTCGGTGTTCGTGCCGCCTTGCCCCAACGACAGCGGTTCCGCGCTGGGCACGGCCATCGACGCGCAATGGTTCTACACCGGACAGGCGACCATCGAATGGGACGTCTACGCGGGGGAGAACTTCGTCGAGGACGTCGTCCCGGATCCCGCGAAGTACGAGACGCGGCCGCTCGTGGCGAGTGAGGTCGCGAAGTACATCAAGGACGGCAACATCATCGGCTGGGCACGTGGCCGGTACGAGATGGGCCCGCGGGCGCTGGGCAACCGGTCGATCCTCGCCGCGCCGTTCACCGTGGACACCACCGTGCGGCTCAACAAGATCAAGCGCCGTGAGGATTACCGCCCGATCGCCCCGATCGCGCTGGAATCCGACGCTCCGAAGTGGTTCGTCGGCTCGGTGCAGGACCCGTACATGCTGTACTTCAACCACGTCACCTCCGACGAGCTGAAGGCCATCACGCACGTCGACGGGACCGCCCGCACCCAGACGGTGACGCGGGAACGCAACGCCGGCATCACCGACCTGCTCGAGGCGTTCCGCGAGCAGACCGGGTTCAGCGTGCTGTGCAACACCTCGCTGAACAACAACGGGCGCGGTTTCCTCAACCGCACCAGCGATCTCATCGAGTACGGGGAGACGTACGGCCTCGACGGCTACGTCATCAACGACACGTTCGTGACCCCGCGCGCCTCCTGAATCCTTGCCCAACGAGGGTAAGGCCCGGATGCCACTCCCAGCTGTGGCATCCGGGTACCTCGTGGCGCCCGAACGAACGGGGAAGACCATGCGAGTCGTGCTCGCGGGCGGCGGCGTCATCGCGCTGCTGACGGCGCTGGAATGCGTGTCGGCCGGGCACGAAGTGGCGCTCGCCGACCAGGCGGACATCCCGTTCTCCGGTGCGACTTCGTTCGACCGGCACCGCGTGCTGCGCGCGTTGCATCCCGGCGACCTCGCGGCCACGGCGGCCGCGGTCGCCGCGCATCACGCGTGGCGCGAACTGGAGCATTCGCTGTCCACGTCGTTCTACGAACAGGTCGGCGCGCTCACCGCGATGACGGCGGACGAGGCGGCGGCCGCGCGGGATCTGCTGGCCACGGCGGGATCCAAGGCCGAAGTGCTCGGCGCGGACGAACTCGCCGCGGAGTTCCCGCACGCCGGGTTCGTGCCGGGGACGGGCGCGGTCTTCGAATCACACGCGGGCGTCCTGCTCGCCGATCGGGTGCTGACGGCGTGCGCCACCCGCCTGCGGTGGCACGCGAACGCGGAACTCCACCCGCACCGCAAGGTGATCGGGATCGACGCCGACCGGGCCGAGGTCCGGCTGGCCGACGGCGGCATCCTCCGCGGCGACGCCGTCCTGGTGGCGGCGGGCCCGTGGTCCCGGGAGCTGCTGGCCCCCGCGCTGTCCAGGGAACTCGTGCTGCACCGGCAGACGATGCTCTACTGCGACGTCCCGCCCGCCGACGCCGCCGCGTGGGCCGCCACCCCGGCGATCACGTCGCTCGGCTCGGCGGGGGGCGCGTGGCTCGTGCCGCCCGTCGCCGGGACGCCGTTGAAACTCAGCGCCGCGAGCGCGTGCCGGGTCGTCGACGAGCTCGGCGGCGCCACCGTGCCTTCGTGGTGGCGTGAGCACCTGATCGACACGTTCGCCGCGCTGATCCCGGGTTTCCGCCGGGATTGGCTGGTCGACACCCGGGACTGTCACTACCTGGCCCGGCGCTCCACCCTCGGCCCGATGCTCGCCGTCCTCGGCGACCGGGTCCTGTCCTACGCGGCGTGCGGCGGCTCGTCGTTCAAGTTCGCCCCGCTGATCGCCCGGTCCCTGGCCGCGCGCCTGACCGGCGCCGACCCGGTCCAGACCGGACTCGAACCGCTCGACCGGCCGCTCGTGCGAGCGGGCGGTGTCCACCCGATCCGTCCTGCCCTACGAGGTGTGTCGTGAAACTGCTCGCGCTGGAAGCCAGCCAGAACTCCTACTACTACCTGCCCCGGTACCAGCAGATCGAGGACTTCGGCGGGGTGCTGTACGTGCTCAACGGGGTCGGCACCGAGGATCTCTGGCCGTCCGAGCGCTACCGGATCGCCGGCAGCAACCACATCGACGACCTGATCCGGCACGCTAAGGCCTGGCACGCGGAAGAATCCTTCGACGGTGTGCTCACCTTCTCCGAGTCCGGCGTCGTCCTGGTCGCCGCGGTCGCCGAGGCGCTCGGCCTGCCCGGGATCGGCGTGGACGCGGCGCGGACCAGCCGGAACAAGCTGATCATGCGGCAGGCGCACGAGAAGGGCGGGGCCGCGCATCCGGACTTCCGGTTCGTCGAAGACCTCGACGCGGCCCTGCAAGCGGCCGAGGACTTCGGCTATCCGGTGATCCTCAAGCCGACCCTCGGCGCGGCCAGCAACTTCGTCTTCCGGGTCGACGACGAGGAGAAGATGCGGGAACGCTACGCGCAGGCACGCGAAGGCATCGACGGGATGACCTGGTACAACATGGAGGCCGAAGGGCTGGACCTCGGCCCGCACGGCCTGCTCGTCGAGTCCTTTCTGGACGGTCACGAGCATCTCATCGAAGCCGTCGCCTGGGACGACGAGGTCTACCTCGGTTCCATTGTGGACAGAGTCACCTCGGAGGGCGAGACCTTCGACGACGACGTGCACCACGCGCCCACGTCGCTCACTGCCGAGCAGGTGGCCGAGGTGCACGCGGTGGTGGCCGCCGGCGTGCGGGCCCAGGGTCTCACCCGCGGCGCGCTGCACGCCGAAGTCCGGTTCCACCAGGGCAAGCCGTTCCTGCTGGAGATCGCCGTGCGCCCGGGCGGCGGGGGACTCGACCATATGGCACGGCTTTCCGCCGGGTACGACCCGATCCGGGGACTCATGGACGTCTCCCGCGGTGTCCGGCCGGATGTCCACCACTTCAGCCCGACCGGGCTGCACACCGCCGCGATGTGCCTGATCTGCCCCGGCGGGGTGATCGCCTCGATCGACGTCCCGCCCGCGGTGAACGAATCGGAAGCCCTGTACTACCTCAAGATCTTCGCCAAGCCGGGTGACCTGATCAAGCGGCCGCCGCTCGGCAACAACATCTTCGGCGGCATCGGCGCGCTCGGCGCGTCCTTCGACGAAGCCATGCGCAACGCGAACGACCTGGCCGGGAAGATCGAGGTCAAACTCTCCGAAACCCAGAAGTAGCAAAGGATTCTGTTCGACGAAACCGGGCCTTCACCCAGGGCCCGGTGGCGAAAGACGCCCAAAACCGCGTGGAGGAAGCGTGTCACGGACTGCCACCCAACGGCACTACCTGATGGTCAGACCGACGTATTTCGACGTCGAGTACTCGATCAATCCCTGGATGGACCCGAAGAAGCCGACGGACACCGAGCTGGCCATCGCGCAGTGGGAGTGGCTGCGTGATCTTTACGCCGATCTGGGGCATCGGGTCGAGCTGCTGGATCCTCTGCCCGGTCTGCCCGACATGGTGTTCGCGGCCAACGGTGCCACGGTGGTCGACGGGCAGGTGCTCGTCGCGCGGTTCCACCACGTGCAGCGGGCAGGGGAGTCCGACGCGTATCTCAAGTGGTTCCGCGACAACGGATACCGCTACGTGCGGCAGGCGCAGTGGGTCAACGAGGGGGAGGGCGACTACCTCGTCGCCGGGAAGGCCATCCTCGCGGGGACCGGGTTCCGGACGAATCCGGAGGCGCACAACGAATCCCGTGAGTTCTTCGGCCGCCCGGTGACCAAGCTGACGCTGATCGACCCGCGCTACTACCACCTCGACACCGCGCTCGCCGTCCTCGACGACGACACGGTCATGTACTACCCAGGGGCGTTCTCCGAAGAAAGCCGTCTGCTGCTGAAAGAGCTGTACCCCGACGCGATCCTGGCTTCCGAAGCCGACGCGTCCGTGTTCGGCCTCAACGCGGTCTCCGACGGCAAGCACGTCGTGCTCCCGCAGGCGGCCACCGAGCTCACCGCGCAGCTGCGGGAGCACGGCTTCGAACCGATCGGCGCAGACCTGTCCGAATTGCTCAAGGCGGGCGGCAGCGTCAAATGCTGCACGCTGGAACTGCGCGCCGCTCAAGGAGAATAGATGGAATCGGCTGTACAGGAGCGGAGCGGGCGTACCGCGCTGCGCCGGATCCTCGTCGGGGCCGCGTTGATCGCGGTTCCGGCGGCGGTCGTCGTGGTGGTGCTCGGCCTGGGGTCGGCCTACGCGCCCGTCGCGAGCGCCGGGGCCAAGGCCGCGGGCGGCGGGCCCGACACCTACGCGCGCCTGCTGGTCGCGCTCCCGGTGATCCTGGGCGCCTGCCACCTGGCGGGTGTCCTGGCCCGGCGGCTCGGCCAGCCCGCGGTGATCGGCGAGATCGTCGCCGGCATCCTCCTGGGACCGTCGCTGTTCGGGATCGTCTGGCCCGCCGCGTTCGGCTGGCTGTTCCCCGGCGGGGTGGTCTCGGCGATCAACATCCTGTCGCAGCTGGGTTTGATCTTCTTCATGTACCTGGTCGGTTCCGAGATCGACCTCGACGCCGTGCGGCGGCGCGGGTTCACCGCGGTGACCGTCAGCCAGGTCAGCATCGCGCTGCCGATGGTCTGCGGCATCGTGCTCGCGCTCGGCATGTACCCGGCCTTCGGCGGTGACGTCGGCTTCCTCGCCTTCGGCCTGTTCATCGCGGTCTCCATGAGCGTGACGGCGTTCCCCGTGCTGGCGAGGATCCTGACCGACCGCGGCATCGCGAAGACGCCGCTGGGCGCGCTCGCGCTCACCTGCGCCGCCGTCGACGACGTCGCCGCCTGGTGTCTGCTGGCCGTGGTGGTCGCCGTCAGCCAGGGCGGGACGCCGTCGGAGGTCTTCCTGACCGTCGGGCTCACCCTGGCGTTCGTCCTGGCGATGGTCTACGTCGTCCGGCCGCTGCTGGCCAAGGTGCTCGCGCGCGTGCCGGAATCCGCGGTGCTCGCGATCCTGCTCGGCGGGATCATGCTGTCGGCGCTGGCCACCAACGAGATCGGCATCCACGCGATCTTCGGCGCCTTCCTGTTCGGGGTGATCGCGCCGAGGAAGGATCCGGTCGTCGCCCGCGCCGCCGGGAAGCTCGGCAGTGTGACCCTGACGTTGCTGCTGCCGCTCTTCTTCGCCTACACCGGGCTGCACACCGAGTTCAGCCTGCTCGGCTCCGGCTCGCTGTGGCTCTGGACCGTGCTGATCACGGCGGTGGCGGTGTTCGGCAAGTGGGCGGGCAGCACGACGGCGGCGCGGCTGACCGGTGTCGGCTGGCGCGAATCACTTTCGCTCGGGGCGCTGATGAACTGCCGGGGGCTGACGGAACTGGTGGTGCTCAACGTCGGCCTCCAGCTGAAGGTGATCAGCCCGGCGGTGTTCGCGATGCTCGTGATCATGACGCTGGTGTCGACGATCGCGACCGCCCCCGCGCTCACCCTCATTTCCAGGTTCAAGACGAGACCGCCGGTCCAGCGGCGGCGGAAAGTGGATAGGACACCATGACCAGCAAGGAAACCCTAGTCAGCACTTTCGCCGAGGTCGTCCTCGACGACGAGGTCCGGAACACGATCGGGAGCGACCTGCGTTCCTTCCCGAACCCCGTCGACGACATCGACCGTTCGCTGGCGATGCTCCGTGTCACGTTCTCGAAGCTGCCGATCGACCAGCTGCAGACGATCCTGGACTTCGGCAGGCACGTCGACACCCCCGGCGTCGCGCTCGTGCGCAACCTGCCGGTGGACCCGGAACTGCCGGAGACACCGATCGACGGCGAACCCAGCAAGGACAAGAAGACGTTCGTCGCGGAGACCGTCCTTTTGGGACTGAGCCAGCTGCTCGGCGAGCCCGTCGGGTTCACCACCGAGAAGAGCGGGCGGCTCGTGCACGACGTCGTCCCGGTGTCGGCGGGTGCGCGGAGCCAGACGAACCAGAGCTCGCACGTGTTCCTCAACTTCCACAACGACATCGTGCACGACGAGGTCGGCCGCTACGATGTGTCCAATCCGGACTTCCTGGTGCTGAACTGCGTCCGCCAGGACGGCAACAAGGAAGCCGTCACCTACTACGCCGACGGCAGGGACATCTCGGCCGCGCTGGACCCGGAGGTGCTCGACGTCCTGCGCCGTCCGCTGTTCCGGCTCAACGCGCCCGGCAGCTACGTGCGTGACGTGGCCAAGGGTGCCGACGTGCTCTCCGACCTCGTGCCGGTGATCTCCGGGCCGGCGGAATCGCCCGAAGTGGCGGTGTCGGCCAACGGTGTGGTGGGGGAGACCGTCGAGGCCGAGCAGGCGCTGGAGGAGCTGCAGCGGGTTTGTCGTGAAGTCGCGCATCAGGTCAAGCTCGAGCCGGGGACGGCGCTGCTGATCAACAACCGGAAGGGGCTGCACGCGCGGTCGCAGTTCTTCGCGCGGCACAACGGGCGGGATCGGTGGCTGCAGCGTACTTACATCCGGCGGAGCTTGTGGACGATCCGGTACCGGGGGGTTGCGGGGGATCGGCGGGTGCACTGAGGCTTACGTCTTGCCTCGCAAGTCCGTGAAGGCCTCCTTGAGGGACCCAGAGTCCCTCAAGGAGGCCTTCACGGACAGCCCTGCCGTAGGTGGTTGCGAAAGCCACTTTCGCAACACCTGCGGACGAGGTCGGCCGGCGAACATGTCGCGAAAGCCACTTTCGGGACATCAGACGTCCCGAAAGTGGCTTTCGCGACACCCCACGCGGCGCCCGCGGGCGCTGCAAGGGCCATGTTCAGGCGCGCGGCCATCCGGGTAACCCTCCCCGAAAGCACCCGACGGGAGGGAACCCGATGGCAGAGAAACTCCGGCCGCCGCAGCAGCAGGAACCGCCGGGCGTGACGTCGAAGATGGACCCGCCGCCTCGTGACTCCATGGAGGACTACGTGGGCCGCGAGCTGCTGGCCGGCAAGCGTGCCTTGATCACCGGCGGCGATTCCGGGATCGGCCGCGCGGTCGCCATCGCCTTCGCGAAAGAAGGCGCCGACGTGGCGATCGCGTATCTCAACGAGCATGAGGACGCGAAGTACACAGAGGAACGCGTCCGCGCCGAGGGGCGCGAGTGCCTCCTCCTACCGGGTGATCTCGCCGAAGCGGTGCAGTGCCGCGAGATCGTCGACCGGACCGTGAAGGAGCTCGGCGGGCTGGACATCCTGGTCAACAACGTCGCCACGCAATGGCCGGTCGACTCCCCCGAGGAGCTCACCGACGAGCAGTGGACGCATACCTTCGACGTGAACATCCACAGCTTCTTCCGGGTGACGAACGCCGCCTTACCCCATCTGGCCGAGGGCTCGGTCATCATCAACACCGGCTCGGTGAACGGCCTGCGGGGCAACAAATCGCTGATCGACTATTCGGCGACCAAGGGCGCCGTGCACGCCTGGACATACGCGATGGCGCAGGCGCTGGCCGATCGCGGTGTGCGGATCAACTGTGTCGCGCCCGGTCCGGTGTGGACACCGCTGATCCCGTCGACGTTCCCGCCGGAGAAGGTGGAGAAGTTCGGCCTCCAGGTCCCGTTCGAGCGCGCCGCTCATCCGGACGACCTCGCGCCGTCATACGTCTTCCTGGCGTCCAACCGGCTTTCGTCGTACTACAGCGGTGAGGTCATCGCCGCGCTGGGCGGCGAGACCACGCCCGGCTGAGGCGCGCCACGGCGTCGGCGACGGCTTCGGGCGCGACGCGGTCCAGGCACGGGTGGCCGGGCACGGGGCAGGCCCGGGCCCGGCTGTCCCGGCACGCCGCGTGCTGGTCGCCGAGCACTTCGGACGGCACCCCGTACGGCGCCCAGCGCGACGACGGCACCACGGGGGCGAACAACGAGACCACCGGTGTGCCGACGGCGGCCGCGAGGTGGGCGGGGCCGGTGTTGGGCGCCACCACCACGTCGGCCGCGGCGAGCACGGACGCCAGTTCGGACAGGTCCGTACGGCCGCCGAGATCGACCGCGTCCCCGGAGACCTGCCTGGTCAGAGCGCTTTCCGACGGCGAGCCGGTCACGACGACACGGCGTCCGGCGGCCTGCAGCGCACGCACGATCGCGGCGGAGCGGTCGGCGGACGGTTGCCTCGCCGGGACCGACGCGGCCGGGTGGACGACCACGTAGTCCTCGTCGCCGACCAGCCTTTCCACCGGTGGCAGTGGCCCGCGGATCGCGAGCCCGCCGTCGTCGCCGGGCGGCAACGAGAAGCCCGCCGCTTCGGCCAGGGAAAGCATCCGCACCGGTTCCGGCGGATCACCGGGCACCCGGTGCCGCAGATCCAGCAGCGATCCGGGGTAGTCCTCGCTGATCGCGCCGATCCAGGGCACGCCCGCCATCCTCAGCAGCAGGGCCAGCGGGAGCGGCGACTGGTGGAACGACGTCAGCACGAGCGCCGCGTCGAAGGAGTATTCGCGCAGACGCCGGACCAGCGCTTCGGTGTCGTCCCGGCTGACCGGCGGCGGCTCGGGATCGATCCACGGCGCGCACCAGGTGACGACCTCGTCCACGCCGGGCAGCAGTTCGCCCGCCGCGCGGCCACGGGGGCCGGCCAGCAGGACCACCCGTTCGGCACCCGCCGCGACCGCGCGGACACACGGACCGGCCAGCAGGACGTCGCCGAGGTTGTCCATCCTCGCGACCAGGACGTTCATCGGGAACCCGCGACGGCCAGGTGGACGGCTTCGGCGAGGTCGCGCGCGACGGTAGCCCGGCGGCGGGCGCGATCGACCTCCTCCGGCCGGGTCCGCGTGGTCGGGATGAGGATTCCGCGCGCCCCGGCCGCGAGGGCGGCGTCGACGTCGGCTCCGGTGTCGCCGATGACCACGCAGCGCCGGACGTCCACGCCGAGTGCCTCCGCGGCCTGCCGCACCAGCCCGGGCGCGGGTTTCCGGCAGGCGCAGCCGTCGCCGTCGTCGTGCACGCAGACCTGCCAGGTGCCGAACGGGCCGAGCATCTCTTCGACGCGGGCGTTCACCGCGGCCAGCCGGTCCGGGGTGATCAGGCCTTTGGCCACCCCGGACTGATTGCTGACCACGCCGATCCTGATCCCCGCCGCGCGCACAGCGCGCAGGAGGTCTCCGGCGCCGGGAACGGGGCGGACACCGTCGGGGTCGTCGAGGTAGGGCACGTCGACGATGAGGGTGTCGTCGCGGTCGAACAGCAGAGCCTGCGGCCTCCGCGACAACCGATGCTTCAGCTCCCCGCGCAGCCGGTGATAGCAGGCCGCGGGCGGGATGAGCACGCTGGTCAGGAGCATGCGCCCGACCTCGCCGGGCGTGAGCGGCCCCGGGGCGATCCGGCGCGCGGCGAACTCGGCGGTCAGCCCCGCCCACAGTCCGGCCGCCGCGGCGGCGGCCTTGCGGCGTCCCAGCGCGAACAACGCCACTGCGCCGGCCGCGCTTACGGTGGCCACCGCGTGCCGATCGAGCCGTCCGTGCCCGGCGCCGGTCTGCTGGCGCCAGAGGACACCGTGTTCATGCCGCATGAGCGCGTCGTCGGCGTTGCCCCGCTGGGCGCGCAGGCTGGCCAGCGGACCCGATCGTTTGGGCGGATGGACGGTGACGCGTTCGCCGCGCGCGATGAGATGACCGGCCTTGGCGACCTTCAGGGCCAGATCCGAGTCTTCCCGGTAGGCGCGGGGAAAGCGTTCGTCGAAGCCGCCGACCTCGGCGAGCACGGACCGGCGGTAGGCCATGTCGGCGGTGATCCACCGGGCCGTCTCCAGCCCGGCCGTCCCGCGTTCGTCGTCGGTCGGGCGGCGATCCGGCGGCAGCGGTACGACGAGGCGGGCCTGCGACGCCGCCGTCTCCGGGCCGAGGGAGCGCAGGTCCTCGGCGAGTTTCCGTGGCCAGTCCGAGCCGACCAGCACGTCGTCGTCGAGGAAGGCGATCCACTCGGACTTCGCGTGCCGCCAGCCGGCGTTGCGGGCCGCCGCCGGACCGCGCCCGCCGGACCGGACGACTTCGACGTCCACGGTGGACGGGGGAAGCCGCAGGTCGTCGCCGCCGGGACGGTCGTCGGCGACGACGATCCGCGCCGGCCGTGGCTCTCCGGCGGCTTCGATCCCGGCGAGGAGCGTGCGGAGGTTCTCCCGGCCGGTCGTCGGGATCACGATCGTGTAGTCGAGGTCGGTCACCCTCTTCCGGTACCCGGGAGCCACGGCGGCAAACTCACGCGGGGATCGCGTCGGTCTTCCGCAGCCACGAGCGATGTTCGCCGAGTTGCGCGGTGAACGAGGCGAAGAAGCCGTCGGGGAGCGTCGCCTCGGCCGCCGTGGTGGTCACCACGCCTTGGTCGATCAGGGTTTCGGTGTCGTCGGCCAGTTTCGAGGTCACCCCGGCCCGGCGCAGCAGGTCCAGACCCGAGCCGAAGGCGGCCACCGGTTTGCCGTGTTTGTAGGCCTCGGCGACGAAATGCACCGCGTAGCCGTCGCGTTCGAGGACGTTGATCGCGCTCGGGCCGCACGGGACGACGACGGCGTCGTAAAGCACCGAAGCCATGGTGTTGAGCTGCCTGTCCGGCCGCAGCGGATCCCCTTCACCACCCGGACGGAGTTCGGCCTCGGTCGGCGCGAGGACCTCGACGATCGCGCCCTCGGCGGTCAGCGCCTCGACCAGGCGGCCGACGCCGATCGTGTCGACGCCGTCGGCCGCGAGCACCGCGACCTTCCGGCTGGTCGGCGCCACGGAAGGCTGGTTCAGCTGGGAAAGCGCGGGGGACGTGCGGTCGTGGTGCGGCGTGGCGGGAGCGGCGGGCACGCTCACCCCGATCCCCTCGGCGACTTCGGCGGCCAGATCGTGGTCGACGTTGTTGAGCTCGGCGACAGTTCGCGCCCGGACCTCCCGGTCCTCGACCTTGCCGAGTTCGAACCGGAACGCCGCGACGATGTGCTCGCGTTCGATCGGCGACATGCTGTTCCAGAACAGCGTCGCCTGGCTGTAGAAGTCCTTGAAACTCTCGCTGCGGTCCCGGATCTTGTGGCCCGCGACGGCTTCGGTGTAGTGCCGGAAGACGCCGGAATCGGCGATCGCCGGGCAGCCGCCGCCACGCGAGTTCGGGAAGTAACTCGTCCGTCCCTTGTGGACGTTCTGCTGGCCGTACCCGTCACGCTGGTTGGTGTGCACCGGCGCGATCGGCCGGTTCACCGGGAGCTGCGAGAAGTTGGGGCCGCCGAGCCGGATCAGCTGAGTGTCGAGGTAGGAGAAGTTCCGGGCCTGCAGCAGCGGATCGTTCGTGAAGTCGATACCCGGGACGATGTTCGCGGTGTGGAAGGCGATCTGCTCGGTCTCGGCGAAGAAGTCGTCGGGGTTGCGGTCCAGGACCATCCGCCCGACCGGGCGCACGGGCACCTGCTCCTCGGGGATGATCTTCGTGGCGTCCAGCAGATCGAAGTCGAAGTCGTGCTCGGAGTCCTCGTCCACCAGCTGCACGCCCAGTTCCCATTCCGGGTACTGGCCGGACTCGATGGCGTCCCACAGGTCGCGCCGGTTGAAGTCGGGATCCTTGCCCGCGATCTTCTGGCATTCGTCCCACACCAGGGAATGCGTGCCGAGGACGGGCTTCCAGTGGAACTTCACGAAAGTGCCCTTGCCCTCGGCGTTGACGAGCCGGAACGTATGCACGCCGAACCCCTGCATCATCCGGTAGCTGCGCGGCAGGGCGCGATCGGACATCAGCCAGAGCACCATGTGCAGGCTCTCCGGCTGGAGCGAGACGAAGTCCCAGAAGGTGTCGTGCGCCGACTGGGCCTGCGGGATCTCGTTGTGCGGTTCGGGTTTCACCGCGTGCACGAAATCGGGGAACTTGATGCCGTCCTGGATGAAGAACACCGGCATGTTGTTGCCCACGAGATCGTAGTTGCCTTGGCGGGTGTAGAACTTCGTCGCGAAGCCGCGGACGTCGCGCACGGTGTCGGCCGAGCCTCGGGAACCGGCGACGGTGGAGAACCGCACGAACACGGGGATCTTCTCGCCGCTGGTGAGGAATTCAGCGACCGTGTAGTCGGCCAGCGCGTCGTCATAGGCTTCGAAGAAGCCGTAAGCGCCCGCGCCACGCGCGTGCACTACCCGTTCGGGGATGCGCTCGTGGTCGAAATGGGTGATCTTCTCGCGGGCGTGGAAGTCTTCGAGCAGTGTCGGCCCCCGGCTGCCCGCGGTCAATGAGTCGTCGGTGTGGTCGACCCGGACTCCCTGCTGTGTCGTCAGCACGGACTTCTCCGGATCCACCCGGCTTCCGTCCAGCTGCTCGTTCTTCGCGTCCTCTCGATGCTGTGCCACAGGTCTCGCCCCTTCGCGGTGGTGGGTTCCCTCGCGGCTACCCCGGCACCGTTTCGGCAAAACGACAGCGGGTAACCGGCGCGCAGAAAACATCGAGGAGGTGCGAATGACGACGGTGGAACGGCCTGCCGTGCTGGAGATCCGCGATCCCGCCGACGACAGTCTCGTCGGCAGCGTCAAAGCGGCGACGACCGAAGGCGTTCAGACGGCGCTCGCCGCGGCGAAGCGACGGGCCCCGGGCTGGGCCGCCACACCGGCGGCCGAACGCGGGATCGCGCTGAAGGACGCGGCGAGGTCGCTCCGGGCGCGAGCGGGCGAACTCGCCGTCCTCATCGAGAGCGAGACGGGCAAACCCCGCGAGGAGGCCGAAGAGGGTGTCCTGGCCGGAGCCGGGACCTTGGAGCAGTACGCCGAACTGGGACCGGTGCACCGCGGCCGGTCCCTCCTGGGTGATCCGTCGGCCACCGACCTGATGGTGCCCGAACCCCGGGGCGTGGTCGTCGCGCTGACACCGTGGAACGACCCCGTCGCGGTGGCCTGCGGGCTGCTGGGCGCGGCCCTGGTCACGGGGAACACGGTGGTGCACAAGCCGAGCGAACGCTGCCCGCACACCGGCGCCTGGCTGGGGAACGTGCTGGCGCAGGCACTTCCCGGCGACGTGCTCCAGACCGTGCAGGGCGACGGAAGCGTCGGCGCCGAACTCGCCGCCCACCCGGACGTCGACGTCGTCGCCCATGTCGGCGGCACGGCCGCGGGCCGCTCGATCGCGGTCAGCACGGCGCGGACCGGCGCGAAGGCCTTGCTGGAGAACGGCGGGAACGATCCGCTCGTCGTCGACGCCGGCGTGGACCCGGTCTGGGCGGCCGAGCAGGCGGCGATCGGGGCCTTCGCCAACTCCGGGCAGATCTGCGTCTCGGTCGAACGGATCCATGTGCACCAGGACGTCGCGGACGCCTTCCTCACCGCGCTGGTCGCCGAGGCGGGCCACCGGAAAGTGGCCCCGCTCGTCGACCGGCGCCACCGTGACGGGGTGCATGCCCAGGTCGCGGAAGCGATCGCGCAGGGCGCCGACCCGCTCACCGGCGGGTTCGTCCCCGACGGCCCCGGTGCCCACTACCCGGCGACCGTCCTCGCCGGATGCACCCCGGGGATGCGGGTCCTGACCGAAGAGACGTTCGGCCCGGTCGCGCCGGTGACCGTGGCGGCCGACTTCGATCAGGCACTCGAACAGGCGGCCGCGGGCGAGTACGGCCTCGCGGCCACCGTGCTCACCTCCTCGATGGCCCACGCGCAGCGCGCCTGGCGCGAACTCCCCGCCGGGACCGTGAAGATCAACAACGTCTTCGGTGGCGCGCCCGGCGGGGCCGCACATCCGCGGGGCGCCAGCGGCAGCGGCTACGGTTACGGGCCGGAGCTGCTCGACGAAATGACGCAGACCAAGGTCGTCCACCTGGGTCCGCCGGGTCCGTGATGGGTGGGAAGACGCCGTTCGCCTGGGTCGCCCGGGCGTTCCGGGTGCCGGGGGAAGAACGCCGGAGCCTCGTCCAGACCGCGAAGGCCACGGCCGCGGCGGTGATCGCGTGGATCGTCGCGACGGCGGTCCTGCGGCTGCCTCAGCCCTTCCTGGCGCCGTACGCGGCGGTGTTCCTGGTGCAGGCCACCGTCTACCGGTCGCTGCGTGGCTGGGCACAGCAGGTCGGCGCCGTCAGCGTGGGGGTGCTGCTCGCCGCGGGCGCCGGTCAGGTCATTCCTTCGGTGACGGTGGCGCTCGGGCTGGTCATCTTCGTCGGCCTCCTGATCGGCTCGTGGCGGGGCTTCGGCGATTCGGGGGTATGGGTCGGGATCACCGGCATGCTGCTGATCTCCTACGGCAACGCGACCGAACCCGTCCTGCTCGCCGACCGGTTGCTGGAAACCGCGCTGGGGGCGGGGATCGGCGCCGTGCTCAACGCGGTGATCCTGCCGCCGCTGCACGGCGAACGCCTGCGGGCGGCGACCTCCCGGCTGGCATCGGCGATCGCCGACGTCCTCGACAGGACCGCGGACCTGGTTCGCGGCGGTGAGGCGGCCGACGGCCTGGACGACCGGATGGAGGACGTCCGCAGCCTGGTCGCGGAGGCGGAGGACGCGATCGGCTGGACCAGGGAGGGCCGGTACCTGAACCTCCGTGGACGGCGTGAGACCCGCGAGGAACCGTTGGCGAACCTCGTCTCCCTGTGGCATCCGCTCGCCCAGCTGATCGACGCCGTGAGCGAAGCCGCCCGCAGCGAGCAGCCGTTCCGGCATCCCGGCGAACACGCGCGCGGGGTGGTCGGCGACCTGCTCGAAGCCCTCGCCGAAGTGGCCCGGTCGGGTGATCCGGCCGAACTCGATCGATGTCGCGACCTGCTCGGCGAGATCGACCACCTGCTCGTGACGCCCACGGACGAGGTCACCACCTCGATCGGGCTGGGGGCGATGGCGCTGCCCGCCCGGCGTCTCGTCCAGCGGCTCCACGCCGATTAAGGCGAGGCGACGGTGGGTAACCGTACCCATGAGCGGTAAGCGGATCGTCGTGACCGGCGCCACCGGCAATGTCGGGACGGCGGTGGTCCGCGCGCTGGGCGCGGACCCCGAGGTCGGCTCGATCGTCGGCGTGGCGAGGCGCCCGAGCCGATGGGAGAGCCCGAAGACCGAGTTCGTCACCGCGGACGTCGCCCGCGACGACCTCCGTGCCGTGTTCGACGGCGCCGACGTGGTGATCCACCTGGCCTGGCTCTTCCAGCCCACCCACCGGCCCGAGATCACCTGGCGCTCCAATGTGCTGGGTTCGATCCGGGTGTTCGAAACCGTGCAGGCCATGCGAGTGCCGTCGCTGGTGTACGCGTCGTCGATCGGGGCTTACTCGCCGAGGGACGACGACCATCCGGTGACCGAGGAATGGCCGACGCACGGGTCGCCGAAAGCGGCGTACACCCGTGAAAAGGCTTATGTGGAAAGGGTTCTCGAAGCGTTCGACCGGAGTCATCCGCGGCTGAGGGTGGTCCGGGTGCGGCCGGGGTTCCTCTTCCAGAAGTCCGCGGCGCCCGAGCAGCGACGGCTCTTCGGCGGCCCGTTCGTCCCGGGCAAGCTCGTGCGCCCGTCGCTGATCCCGGTGCTCCCCGACATCCCGCAACTACGGATCCAGACCGCGCACACCGAGGACGTGGCCGACGCCTATCGCCGCTGCGCGCTGCAGGATGTCAAGGGAGCCTTCAACATCGCCGCCGATCCGGTGCTGGACACCCGCGCGCTGGCGCGGATCTTCGGCGCCAAACCGGTGAAGGTCCCGGCACCGTTCGTCCGTCGAGCGCTGGCCGCGGCCTGGTCTTTGCACCTGATCCCGGCGACGCCGGGGCTTTTCGACGCCGTCCTGCATCTGCCGGTGATGGACTGCACGCGCGCCAGGGGAGAGCTGGGCTGGACGCCGCGATACTCGTCGGAGGACGCCATCGAAGCCTTCCTCAAAGGACTGCGGGAAGGCGAGGGATTCCCGACCGAACCGTTGAAACCGGACGTCGGCAGGGCACACGAACTGGCCACCGGGGTGGGGGAGCGACCGTGAACGAGAAGGAACTGCTGCACACGCTGACCAGGGTGGTGTCCACTTTGGACCAGACCGCTGTGCGGTTCGCCGTCGCGGGCGGCCTCGCCGTCTACGCGCGGGGCGGGCCGCCGTCCGATCACGACGTCGACCTCTTCCTCAAGGAGGAGGACATCGAGGTGGCGGCGGAGGCACTGGAAGCGGCGGGGCTGAGACGGGAGCACCCGCCGGAGGACTGGCTCACCAAGGTCTACGACGGCGACTGCCTCGTCGACCTGATCTTCCGGCCCAACCATCGGCCGGTCACCGACGAGATGCTCGATCGCGCCTCGCTGATGCGGGTCGGGGCGACCGCCGCCCCCGTGCTCAACGGGACCGACCTGCTCGTCGACAAGATCCTCGTGCTCAGCCCGCACCGGTGCGATTTCGCGCCGCTGCTGCGGATCGCGCGCGACCTCCGCGAGCAGGTCGACTGGCACCGGGTGGCCGAAGAGACCGCCGAATCGCCGTACGCGTGGGCGTTCCTGACCCTGCTCGCGGCCCTGTCCATCATCGACGGAAAGGAGCTTCCGATGCCCGAGGAAGCGCCCCAGTACCTGGTCGCCAGGCTGACCAAGGCGCTGGCGGAAGACCCGAGGACCGCCGAACTCGGCGTGCACGTCACCGTGCGCGGCGACCAGGTCCGGCTCAGCGGCGAGGTCCCGTGCGCCAACCGCAAGACCGACATCGAGGCGGTCGTCTGCGAACACATCGCGGCCGAGCTGGTGCACAACGACGTCCGGCTGGCAGACGTCCGGGAGCCGTCGCACGCCGAGGAGATCCGGTGATCCGGGTCGCCGCGGTCGGGGACGTCCACCTCGGGGAGGACAACCGAGGCCTGCTGCGGCCGGCACTGGACAACATCGCCGAACACGCCGACGTGCTGCTGCTCGCGGGCGACCTCACCCGGCACGGCAGCGTCGACGAGGCCAGGGTGGTGGCCGACGAGTTCGCCGGGCTCGCCGTCCCGGTGATAGCGGTGCTGGGCAACCACGACTATCACTCGGACGAGGCAGAGGCGGTCAGCGGGCTGCTGGAGGAAAGCGGGATGACCGTCCTCGAGGGTTCGGCGACCACAGTGGACCTTGAGGGCGGGAAGCTCGGCGTCGCCGGGGTCAAGGGCTTCGGCGGCGGGTTCGCGGGCAAATGCGCGAGCCGGTTCGGCGAACGCGAGATGAAGGATTTCGTCGAGCACACCATGGCGGCGGCCAAACGGTTGCGCACCGCGCTGGAAGGCCTCGAACACGAGCAACCCGACGTGACCGTCGCGCTGACCCACTACTCGCCGATTCCCGGCACCCTGCACGGCGAACCGCCGGAGATCCACCCGTTTTTGGGGTCGTACCTGCTGTGCGAGCCGATCGACGACGCCCAGGTGGCCCTCGCCGTGCACGGGCACGCGCACTACGGCAGCGAACAAGGCGTCAGCCCCGGCGGGGTCCCGGTCCGCAACGTCGCCCAACCGGTGATCCGCGCGGCGTACGCGACGTATGTCCTCGAACCTGCGAAAGTGCTCACATGAGGGAACGATTCCACGGTCAGCTGAGCGTTCTCGGCGAGCTCCTGTCGAGTATGTGCGGCATGGCCTGCGAAGAACTGCACCTGGCGAACCGGGTCTTTCTCGACCGGGACGTCGAAGCCGCCGCCGAACTGGCGACGGTCGAGGCGAGACTGAACGCGGCACGGACCCGATGCGAGGAGTCCGCGCAGAAGCTGCTCGCCCTGCAGGCGCCGGTGGCAGGCGACCTGCGGACCGTACTCGCGGCGGTGTACTGCGCCGACCGGCTGGAGCGGATGGGCGACCTCGCCCAGCACATCGCCGACCAGGCCCTGCGAGCGCCGGAGTTCGCTGTCCCTGACGCGCTCACCGGCCATTTCGGTGAGATGGCCGGACTCGTCGGCTCGATGGCGGAAGACCTCGGCGCCGCGATCGAAGGCTCGACGGCGGAGGTGTTCCACTCGCTGGCCCGGTCCGACGAGCGGGTCGACGCGCTGTACGAGGAGCTGATGACCCTGGTGACCGAGCCGGACTGGGCCGACGGCGTCGCGTCCGCGATCTCGGTGGCGCTGCTGGCGCGGTTCTACGAGCGGTTCGCGGACCAGGTGGTGTCGGTGGCGCGGCGGGTGGATTTCGCGCTCACCGGGGAATTGCCGGAGTCTTCCGTGCGGGATGCGCCTGCTGAACTTTGAGGTCTCGCCGCCAGCGTCCGTGTCGCGAAAGCCACTTTCGGGACATCTAACGTCGCGAAAGTGGCTTTCGCGACATGCGTTTGGTGACGGAGCCGAGTTCGATGCCCAACCCCACCAGCGCGGTCCGCGTGAAGGCCTCTTCCCTCGGCTCACCCGAGGGAAGAGGCCTTCACGCGTTGGGCCTCGTGGCTGGAGCAGCGATGCCCCTCGCCAAGGTTGCGAAAGCCACTTTCGCAACCTTCAGCGTTGCGAAAGTGGCTTTCGCAACCTCTTGGCGAGCGGCCCCGACGCATTCACCAGGCTCGAAGTCCGTGAAGGCCTCCTTGAGGGACCCAGAGTCCCTCAAGGAGGCCCTTCACGGACTTGACCGACGCGTGAGTGACCAACGCGTGAGCGCCCGGCGAAGGGTCAGGTCGAGCGGTCCGTCAGCGCGTCCCGGATCTTGTCGATGAACGCCGTCCCCGGCGCCAGGATCCGGTTCGCCGGCGGCCGGTCCGGAGCGGCGGGGTGCGGCCTGGTCGGCGCGATCTCCTTGGCCCGCAACACCTTCTCGCCCAGCTCCCGCAGATCTTCCGGCGAACAGGCGGCCTGGAGCTTGGGCAGCAGGTCGCCTTCCTCTTCTTCGATGTGGTGCCGGACGTCCTCGATCAGCTTGCCGGCCAGTTCGTCGAACCGTTTGTCCGTCGGTTCCAGGCCGATGAGGTCGTTCATCACCCGTTCGGCTTCGGCGTGCTCCTCGATCTCGTGGTCGGCGACCTCATCGCCGTCGGGGAGGTGCTTCCGCGCGGCGGGGTACATGTGCTGTTCTTCGGCGATCGAATGCCGCACGAGTTCGGCGATCAGGTGGTCCGCGAGGTCCTTGCGATGCCGATCGCCGCCCTTGCCGGACTCCAGTTCCTTGAAGATCCGTTCGAAGGCACGGTGATCTTCCGTGATCACCGTGACGAGGTCGTGTTCCGTGGTGGTGGTCATGGACACTCCTGTCCGTGGTCGTCAGTCCGACGCCGGGCGGATACCCGTTTCCCGCGGTTCAATCACCCGGATTCGTCGGTGGCCCGGTGCGGCGCGCCGACGGGTTTGGATTCCGGGGAGCCGCGCTGGCGCAGGTACACGCTGAACACCGCCATCGAGCCGATGGCGAGGAATTCCGACTGCCAGTTCTGCAGTGTGCGATTCCAGAAATCCGAGGACGCCAGATAGCCGAACCACGACACCGGATCACCGAATTCGGTGAGCTGTTCGGCGTTGTAGGCGCTCATCCCGGCCACGGACTGGGCGAGCCAGGACAGCAGGAACAGCCCTAGCATCACCAGTCCGAGTGACATCGAGAAGATTCCCGTGCGCCAGCCGCCCGCCCTCACCCATTTCGGTGAATCGGCCGTCGCGTGGCGTCCGACCTGCTGTTCCTCGTCCGTTTCCAGCCCTTCCCGGCCGGCCGGTTTCGATTCGGGGGAGCCTCGTTGCAGCAGCCACACGGTCGCGAAGACGTAAAGGAAGAACTGCAGGTATTCCGATTGCCAGTTTTCGGCGACGTCGACGGCGAAGTCCGCGGACGCCAGGTAGTCGAGCAGGCCGACCGGCTCGGCGGCGTGGCTGAGCCGCCCGTCGTTGTAGTCCGCGAGCCCGGAGAACGCCTGTCCCGCGAGACTCAGCAGGAACAGCAGCCCGAAGCCCAGCGAAAGGGCGTTGTCACGAAGAAAGCGCCGCATCATCCGCCCCCTTCACCGGTGCAGCAGGCCCAGCAGGACGCAATAGCCGAGGACGGCCACGACGAAGACGAGGTAAACGGTGAACACCGGACGCGCTTTCATGGGCCACCCACGGCGCAGTCGTAGACCTGTTCGTTGCGGTGGCGGCAGCCCGCTCCCGTGATCACCCATCCGGTGGACGACTCGTGCAGGAAGAGCGTGTCGCGGGCGGTCTTCACCTGGGCTTCTTCGCTCCAGATCGAGACCGTCTCCGGTGTGCCGTCCGGGACGTTCGCACCGGACAGGCCGCGCTCGCAGCTTTCCGGTGCCCAGGATTCCCTCGCCCGGGGCGCGAGCAGCGCGCACGCCGAGCGGTGGTCACCCGACGCGAGCGCGCCGAGGAACCGCCCGGCTGCCTCTCGCGCCGGCTCTTGCCCGCTCGCTCCCGCGCAACCGGCGAGCAGCAGGCACGCGCCGAACGCCAGCGTTTTGACGATCACGGAAAACGGGTACCCGGCCCGCCCGGCGGTTACACCTCGGGGTCAGGACGCGGGGTACTGGCGCTCGCGCAGCAGGTTCGCCAGGTGGATCGCGTTGCGCGCCAGGGTCGCGTTGGTCGATTCGACCGCATCGGGCGTTTCGTCGAGGTCGTTGTAGTCCCCGCCCTTCATCGCCTCACCGTTCCAGTAGGTCCCGCCCTGTGCGGGCACGGTGAATCCGATGTCGTTGAGGGCCTGGAAGAGATCGGCGGTGATCTTGTGCGCGCCGTCCTCGTTGCCGACGACGGCGGTGACGCCGACCTTGCCGAACATCGCGGGCCTGCCCTCGTCGTCCGTTTCGGACAGTTCGGCGTCGAGCCGTTCCAGCACTCGTTGCGCCACGCTGGACATGTGGCCGACCCAGGTCGGCGTCGAGATCAGCAGGATGTCGGCGGCGGCGATCTTGCGGCGGATCTCCGGCCAGGCGTCGCCGTCACCCATGTCGCCCTCCACGCCCGGTTTGACGTCGTGGTCGACCACGCGCACGAGTTCGCCGGTGGCGCCGTGCCCGGCCAGTTCGTCCAGGAGCTGCTGCGCGATCAGCGCACTGCTCGACGGGGCGGGCGACGGTTTGAGCGAGCACACCAGTGCGAGGGCCTTCAACGGCTGGGTCATCCTGTCCTCCTGTTCGGATCGGTGCCGAGTCCCGTGTGGACGAAGCCCGCTTCGCCGACGGTCGCCGGGTCCAGGAGGTTCCTGGCGTCGACGACGACGGCGCGTTCGGTGGCGGCGGCGAGCCGGTCCCAGTCGAGTTCGCGGAACTCGGGCCACTCGGTGAGCACGACCAGCGCCGCCGCGTCCTTCGCCACCAGGTACGGGTCGTCGACGACCTGGACGGTGTCCGGTTCGACGGCTTCGACGCCGGGGTCGTACGCGGTCAGCACCGCGCCGCTCCTGGCGAGCTCCCGCGCGACCGCGAGCGCGGGGGAATCGCGCAGATCCCCGGTTCCCGCCTTGAACGCCAGTCCGAGCAACCCGATACGGATGCCCGAGAGCGAGCCGTCCGAAACCCCGGTGATCGCGCGGCGGATCTTCCGCACCACGGCCGCCCGCTGACGGGTGTTGGCCTTCATGGCGTCACGGAGGATGCCGAAGTCCACCCCCGCGTGTTCGGCGGTCCGCAGCAGCGCGGCGGTGTCCTTGGGCAGGCACGAGCCGCCCCAGCCGGGGCCGGGGACGAGGAAGGCTGGCCCGATCCGCGAATCGAGCCCCATGAGCCGCCCGACGTCGCGGATGTCGGCGCCGTAGTGCTCGCAGAGTTCGGCGAGGACGTTCACATAGGACACTTTCAGCGCCAGGAACGCGTTGCTGGCGTACTTCGCGAGCTCGGCGCTCGCCGGATCGGTGAACCACACCGGTGCGTTCGTCTCCCCGTACAAGGCGGCGACGCGCTCCGCGGCCGTCCTGTTCCCGGGGACCGAGCCGAGGACGACCCGGTCGGGCTGCAAGAAGTCTTCGACGGCGTGCCCCTCGCGGAGGAATTCGGGATTGCTCACCACGGGCAGATCCGGTCCGAGCGATTCCGTCAGCCGGGCCCCGGTGCCGACCGGCACGGTCGACTTGGTGACGACGACGCAGCCGGGCGCCAGCAGTCCGGGCAGCGTGGCCACGACCTCGTCCAGCAACCGGACGTCGGCGTCGCCGTTCTCCCCTTTCGGCGTGGGCAGGCAGAGCAGTACGAAGTCCACATCGGACAGTTCTTCCGGCGCGCCGGTGAAGCGGAGCCGTCCGCAGCCCAGCCCGTCGCGGACCAGTTCCGTGAGCCCTGGTTCGGCGATGGTGACCTCGCCCCGGTTCAGCTCGTCCACTTTGGACAAATCGTTGTCGACGCAGACCACCTGGTGGCCCAGATGAGTGAAGCATGCCGCGCTGGTGAGCCCGACGTATCCGGCGCCGATCACCCCCACCCGCTCAACCACGGGAGGCTCCCGTCCGGAGCAGATCCTCGGCCGCGGTGAGGACGCGTTCCTCGCGCAACAGCAGCAGACCCGGATCCGGGGCGCCACCGTGCGGGTCGCCGACGTCCCCCACCCAGAGGACCGTATGCCGCCGGTCTCCGGCGGGCGGGCCCCAGAGGCGCGGTGGGGTCGGCCCGAACAGCAGCACCGACGGCGTCCCGTACGCGGTGGCGAGGTGGCCGACACCGGTGTCACCGCAGATCATCAACCGTGCTTCGGCCACGGTCGCGGCCAGCTCGGCGAGGCCACCGCCCACGAGAGCCGCGTCGCCGGGAAGCCCGGCCTCCTCGACGATCGCGCGGACGAGAGGCGCTTCCGGCGCGCTTCCCGTGACGACCACCCGATGCCGGGCGGAGAGCTCCCGCGCCACCCGCGCGTACCGGTCCGGCGGCCAGCGCCGGGCGGCGAAGGCGGCACCGGGGTGGATCACCACGGCGTCCGCAGCCGGGCTGGGGCCGGGCGGCGGGGGCAGGGCGAGGTCGCTCCGGTCGGCCGGGATACGCGCGGCTTCGAGCAGACGGCACCAGCGGTCGACTTCGTGCGCCTCCGCGGGCCAGTCGGGGCCGTCGACGCCGGGGAAGTCCGGATGCCGGTGGGTGATCAGCTCCAGCGGATCCTGGGCGAGCAGGTCGTGGATGCTCTCCGGGCCGCGGCCGTGCAGGTTCACCGCCAGCCGCGGCGGCTCGCCGGGCCAGGACAGTTCGCCGAGCCCGGCCGTCGGGAGCAGTTCGTCCACGGCGTCGATCAGCTCGACGAGATCGCGCAGGTTCTCCGGCGCGGCGAGGACGAGCCGTTCGTCGTCGAAGGCGCGGCGCAGGGCCCGCAGGGCGGGGGCCGCGGTGAGCAGGTCTCCCAGGCCGAGGGCGCGCAGCACAAGGATGCCACCGGTCACGGCCAGGACCCCTCTTCCGAAGCGCACACCACGAGTTCGCGGACTTCGCAGCCGGGCGGCTGGGAGAGGGCGAAGACCACCGAGGCGGCGACGTGCTCGGGCTGGTTGAGCTTCGCGTCCGGCGGCGGCTTGTACTGCTCGGCTCGGTCGTCGAAGAACGCCGTGTGCATGCCGCCGGGGACGAGCAGCGTCACCCCGACCCGCCCCGCGAGCTCCATGGCGAGTGCCCTGGTGAAGCCGACGACGCCGAATTTCGACGCGCAGTAGGCACTCGCGTCCCCGGCGACCCGCAGGCCCAGGGTCGACGCGCAGGTCACCACCGTGCCGTGGCTCAGCCGCAGATGGGGCAGCGCCGCACGGACGACCGCTGCGGTGCCGAGCAGGTTGACCCGGATCACGCGTTCCCAGTCCTCTGTGGACACTTCGTCGAGCGGACCGCACGCATCGGTGCCCGCCGCGGTGAAGACGCCGTCGATCCCGCCCGCCCGTTCGGCGAGTTCGTCCACGGCGCGCGCGGCCGCGGCGGAATCGGCGAGGTCGGCCCGGACGAACGCGACGTCGCCCGCCGGTTCCGCGCGATCGACGACGAGAGGGGTGCCGCCCGCCTCGCGGACGGCTTCGACGGTCGCGGCACCGAGGCCGGAGGCGCCGCCGGTGATCAGGACGTTGCCGAGAGGGCGCATCATGCTCCTTCCGCCGCGGCTACCAGCCGGGAGGTGGAATAGCCGCGGATGGTCGGGATCAGGACGATTTCGCCGCCGTGCCTACGCACCACGGCGCTTTCGGGGAGTTCGGTGTCGGCGTAGTCGCCGCCCTTGACCCAGACGTCCGGGCGCAGGCGGTCCAGCACGGCGGCCGGATCGGGTTCGTCGAACACCACAACGGCGTCGACCGAAGCGAGTTCGGTGAGCAGTCGGGCGCGGTCGCGGGCGGTCACGATCGGCCTGCCCGGCCCTTTCAGGCCGCGCACCGAGGCATCGGAGTTGAGACACACGACAAGGGCGTCGCCGAGGGAACGCGCCTGTCGCAGCAGGGCGGCGTGGCCGGGGTGCAGCAGATCGAAACAACCACCCGTTGCCACGAGCCTGCCGCCTCGTGCGCGGACCCGTGTCGCGAAGTCGAACGCCGAAGTGCCGTGGTGGTGGGCTTCCGGTTCGGGCGAGTTGTCCACTGTGGACAGCGTGGCGGCGCCGCCGGTCGCGACGAACCGGGCCGCCGTCTCGACGCCGGCCGCGACGGCGTCGGCGGTGGCCGCACCGTCGAGCAACGCCGCGGTGACCGCGGACGCGAAGCGATCACCTGCGCCGCAAGTGTCCTTGGCGACGACTCCCGACGGCGGCCGGAACGTCGTGCACTGCCCGCCCTCGGCCAGCACCGCGCCGTGCGCGCCCGTGGTGACGCCGACCGCGTCGGCCTTCCACAGTGCGTGCACCCGCTTCGCCAGCTCTCCGGCGTCGGCGCGGGTCTCGGTGAGCTGTTCGGCTTCGGCGAGATTCGGGGTGGCCAGGCGGACTCCCGCGACGGGCTCGCTCCCGCGGGGATGCGGATCCCAGACGACGGGGATCGTGCCCGCCAGTTCGGCGAGCAGCGCGCGGATCTCCGGATGACCGGTCACGCCGCGGCCGTAGTCGGCGACGAGGATCGCGCCCGCCGACCGCAGCGCCGCCCGGACGTCGGAGGTGAGCGGCGAGAACTCGGCCCTGCCGTCACCGCTGTCGAGCCGGACCAGGGACTGCCCCGCGACGCGCACCCGCTTCTTGGTGACGGTGGTGCCGTCCAGCGGCATCGGCACCACGCGGACTTCGTGCTCCAGCAGCCCGATCAGGGCCCGTCCCGCCTGATCGTCACCCAGCGGAGTGACCAGCACGACCTCGGCGGTGGACCGGGCCGCGAGCAGCGCGGCCAGCCCGGCGCCGCCCGGCCGCCGCCATTCCCGGACCAGGTCGACCACCGGGACGGGCGCGTCCGGGCAGAGCCGGTCCGACGTGCCGTCGACGTCTACGTCCAGCAAGGCGTCGCCCAGGACGACCAGCGGCCTCACGTGGGCACCCCGAGCGCGTCGTCCAGCGCGGTGCACAGGGCGTGCACCAGTGCGAGGTGGACCTCCTGCACGGTCGCCATCGACGGTGCCTCCACCGGGATCGCGTCGGAGCACAGCGCGGCGAGCGGATTGGGGGAGGGGCCGGTGATCGCCCAGGTGGTGACGCCGAGTTCGTGGGCGGCCTTCGCCGCCGCGACGACGTTCTGGCTGCCCCCGCTAGTGGAAAGGCAGACGAGGATGTCGCCGGGGCGGCCGTGCGCCCGCACTTGCCGGGCGAACACGTCGTGCTCGCCGTAGTCGTTGACGATCGCCGTCACGGCCGAGGTGTCCGCGTGCAGGGCGATCGCGGAGAACGGCTGCCGATCGTTGCGGAACCTGCCGACCAGCTCACCGGTGAGATGCTGCGCTTCGGCGGCGCTCCCGCCGTTGCCGCACGCGAGCAGCCGTCCGCCGGAGGACAGCACGGCGGCCAGCTGGTCACCCCAGCCACGGATCTTCGGCGACCAGGAAGCGGACTTCCCGGCGGCCTCGCTCAAAGCCGCGAAGTGTTCTTCGATCACGACACTCCTCCAAAGGTCAGGGACGGCGGACCACGAACGGTCCGAGGGCGAGCAGGTCGATGGGGGCCGAACCGAAGCACTCCAAGGCGTCCCTGGGGGAATCGACCATCGGCCTGCCCGCGGTGTTGAGACTGGTGTTGACCACGGCGGGGACGCCGGTGCGGCGTTCGAACGCGCCGAGCATCCGGGCCACGAGCGGCTCGTCGTCCGCGTCGACCGTCTGTACCCTGGCCGTTCCGTCGACATGGGTGACGGCCGGGATCTTGTCCCTCCATTGTGGAGCGACGTCGTGCACGAAGAGCATGTAGGGACTGGGAAGCGGGCCGCGGGAGAAGATCTCGCCCGCACGGTCGGCGAGGACCATCGGGGCGACCGGACGGAACTGTTCGCGGCCCTTGACGTCGTTCAGCCGTTCCAGATTGGTCTCGTGCCCGGGATGCGCGAGCAGCGAGCGATGGCCGAGCGCGCGCGGGCCGAACTCGGACCGGCCCTGGAACCAGGCCACGATCCGGTTTTCGGCCAGCGCTTCGGCGACGGTCTCGGCGACGTCGTCCGGCCGCTCGTAGCGCACGTTCGCGGTCTTGAGCGCGTTCTCCAGCTGGTCGTCGGTCCAGCCGCGGCCGAGATCCGCGCCGGTCATCGGACCGCCGCGATCGCCGAACTCCGCGGCGAGCTCCAAGGCCGCGCCGAGCGCGGTGCCGGCGTCACCGGCGGCGGGCTGGACCCAGATCCGGTCGAACGGTCCCTCGGCGTGGAGCCGGGTGTTGGCGACGCAGTTGAGCGCGATCCCGCCCGCCAGCGCGAGGTCGCCGTGCCCGGTGTGCTCGTGGAGCTTGGTCGTCAGGTCGAGAAGGACGTCCTCCAGGCACCGCTGCACGCTCGCGGTCAGGTCGGCGTGCACCTGCCCCGGTTCCTGGCCGGGCTCGACGGCGGGAGCGAACGACGCCCAGTCGATCTCGTCGGTGCGGAACCCCATCCCGTTGGTGTGCACGCTTTCCGCGATCCGGTCGAGGAAGCGGGGTTTGCCGTAGGAGGCGAGGGCCATCACCTTGTACTCGTCACTGGACCGGGCGAAACCGAGGTGCTCGGTCAGATCCTCGTACATCAGCCCGAGGGAATGGGGCAGCCGTTGCTCGGCGAGTTCCTCGAACTTGCCGTCGCGATACTCGCCCGCGAGATATGACGTGCTCTCGCCACGGCCGTCGGCGACCAGCACCGCGCAGTCGTCGAACGGCGCGGCGAGCGCGGCCGAGGCGGCGTGCGCGACGTGGTGCCGGACGAAGCGGACGGTCGCGGGATCCAGCCCGGGCAAGGCCGCCTTGAGGAACGCGGGAGCCCGGCGGGCGAAGTCGGTGCGGAGGCATTCGTTCTTCCCGTCGTGCCCCGCCATGCCCGGCTCCACGAGCGCCGGATCGTAGGAATAGCCGACGGCGTCGAGATCCTGAGCGGAGATCCCGGCCTCGGCCAGGCACCACGCGGCGGCCTCGACGGGCTGTTCCCAAGCGGAGAACGGCACCGGTCGTTTGCCGTGTTTGCGGCGGCTGAACCGTTCTTCCTCCGCCGCCGCCACGATTTCGCCATCGACGACCAGGGCGGCGGCCGGGTCGTGGAAGACGGCGTTGACACCGAGTATGCGCACCGGGCCACCTCTCCGGTCGGGGCCGCGGGCCGTGACCCGCGCTTACTCCCGTAGCGCTACCCGGTGCGTTCGGGGATAAACGATGCGGCGCAAAAGCCCAGGACGTCGCTACTGAGCGAAGCGTCTGTCGGGGGAAATGGGTGAGACGACGCGCGTGATCAGAGGGACGACACACGTGACTGGACGGACGACACACGCCTGACCCGGAACCTGCGCCGAGCCGTCCGCCTGGACACGTGTGTCGTCCGTTTGATCACGCGTGTCGGCCATCCAGTCACGCGCCGACGGTGCGTGGAAGTCCTTCCGCCAGAACGATCTCCGGCTCCCAGCCGAGTTCGCGGCGGTCCGGTGTCGGCGAGTGGGGAGGATTTGAGACGTTCAACGTCCCAAATCCTCCCCACTCGGCTAGACCTTGGTCAACGTCCTGATTCCTACATCGTCAGCACCCGGCGCGCCGAGCAGCCGGCCTCCACACACGATCGTGCCGCGGCGAGTATCCCGAGACGCCACTCACGGGGTCACGCGCCGACGGCCGGGAACGGGCCCGACCTCTGCCGCGTGAACCAGGCGACGGTGCGTGGAAGGCCTTCCGCCAGAACGATCTCCGGCTCCCAGCCGAGTTCACGGCGGGCGCGGGAGATGTCCGGGCACCGGCGGGCCGGATCGTCGACGGCGGCGTCGACGTATTCGATCCGGGACGCGCTGCCGGTGACGGCCAGGATCTCCTCCGCGATCCGTAGCACGGTGAGTTCGTGCGGGTTGCCGAGGTTCACCGGGCCGGGCACGTCGGAAGCGGCCAGCGCGATCAGGCCGCGGACGGTGTCGTCGACGTAACAGAGCGAACGGGTCTGGCCGCCGGTGCCGGTCACGGTGAGCGGCGCGCCCGCGAGCGCCTGCCCGATGAACGTCGGGATCATGCGGCCGTCGTCGGGACGCATCCGAGGACCGTACGTGTTGAAGATCCGCGCTATGCCGGTGTTCACGTCCCGCTCCCGGCGCATGGCCGAGGTGAGCGCTTCGGCGTACCGCTTGGCTTCGTCGTAGACGCTACGCGGGCCGATCGGGTTCACGTGTCCCCAGTATTCTTCGCGCTGCGGATGCTCTCGCGGATCGCCGTAGACCTCGCTCGTCGACGCGAGGACGAAGCGGGCGCCGTCGCGTTCGGCGATGTCCAGCGCCCGTTCGGTGCCGTACGAGCCCGCGCGCAGCGTCTCCAGCGGAAGGCGGAGGTAGTCACGCGGCGAGGCGGCGGACGCCAGGTGAAAGACGACGTCGAACGGGCCCGGCGCGGTCATCGGCCCGGTGACGTCACGGGAGAGGAGCCGGAACCCCGGACGGTCGAGCAGATGCGCCACGTTGACCGTGGCGGCGGTCGCGAAATTGTCGGCCGCGACGACCTCCGTTCCCGCCTCCAGCAAACGTTCGCACAGATGCGAACCGACGAAACCCGCGCCCCCGGTCACCAGCGCTCTGTCCATGGCGACGGGCTACCCGGTGCGGGCCCGGAAAAAACCGTGTGAACGCGGACAAGCCGGGTAAGTCTCCGATATGCGTGCATTGGTTATCGGCTGGGCCAGCTTCCGCCACGGCGAGGCCACCGCGGGAGACGTGCTCAGCATGCGCAGGGTCGACGAGGCGTTGTCCACCATGGGGATGGAGCACGATCTGGCGTGGAGCCCGGTCTACCGGCCCGGGGACGTCAACTACGAAGAGGTGGATCCGGCCCGGTACAGCCACGTGGTCTTCGTCTGCGGGCCGGCGCACGGATGGCAGATCCGGGAGGTGCACCGGCGCTTCGCCCATTGCCGCCGGATCGCGGTCGGGGTGTCGGTGATCGACCCGGAGGACGACACGGTCACGGGCTTCGACCAGGTTTTCCCTCGAGATCAGGGGAAGGTCGGCACGCCGGACCTCTCCCTCGGTGTGCCGACCGACCAGGTACTGGTGACCGGCGTGATCCTGGCACCGCCGCAACGGGAGTACGGCGAGTCCGGTCGCCACGCGGAGGTGCACGCGTCGGTGCGGGACTGGATCGCCGGAGTGGACTGCGCCCGGGTGCCGCTCGACACGCGGCTGGCGTCGTCGGATTGGGAACGCTGCGAGACGCCGGATCAGTTCACCTCGATCCTGTCGCATCTGGATGTCGTGGTCACGACGCGGCTGCACGGCCTGGCGCTGAGCCTTCAGGCCGGGGTGCCGGCACTGGCCATCGACCCGGTCGCGGGCGGCGGCAAGGTCAGCGCCCAAGCCGACGCGCTCGGCTGGCCCGCGCTCGTCCCGGCCGAAGAAGCGGGGGATCGGGACGTGCTCGACTCCTGGTGGCGCTGGTGTTCTTCGGTGCAGGGCCGTGCGGTGGCCGCGCTTCGGGCATTGCCTGCCGACAACGGGCTCATGCGGGACATGGTGAAGGCACTCAAGACCAGGCCGGTGCGATGAGCGCCGCCTCGACGACGGTGGTGATCGCCACCCGCGATCGGGCACCGGAACTGGAACGGACGTTGCGAGAGCTGACCGCGTTGCGGCCGCCTCCGCCGATCGTGGTGGTGGACAACGGTTCGTCCGACGGCACGGCGGCCAGGGCGGCGGCGTTCCCCGGGGTGCGGGTGGTCCGGTTGCCGCGCAACATCGGGGTGGCGGCGCGGAATCTCGGGGTCGCGGTGGCTCGGACGCCGTACGTCGCCTTCAGTGACGACGATTCCTGGTGGGCCGAAGGTGCGCTCGCCGAGGCGGAACGGATCCTCGACACCCACGACGACGTCGGTTTGGTGGCCGCGAAAACGCTGGTGGGCGAGGAAGAACGGGAGGATCCGGTCGTCTCGATGATGGCCGCGAGCCCGCTCGGCAGGCCCGAGGGGCTTCCCGGACCGGCCGTGCTCGGGTTCCTCGCCTGTTCCGCGATCGTCCGGCGGACCGCCTATCTGCAGGCCGCGGGCTTCCATCCGCTGCTGCATTTCGGTGCCGAGGAGCGTTTGCTGTCCTACGACCTGGCGGCGCGCGGATGGTGGCTCTGCTACGCGGAGGCGGTGCGCGCGCATCATCATCCGTCTTCGGTGCGGCCGTCGTCTTCCTGGCGGGAGCGTGCCGAACTCCGCAACCGCATGCTGATCACGGTGATGAGACGGCCCGTACGCCGATGCCTCGCCGAGGTTTTCCGCACGCTGGCCAGGGCGCCGAGGGAACCACGCGTACTCGGCGCGCTCGCCGGGGTGGTGCGGCGCCTGCCGTGGGCGCTCGCCGACAGACGACGGCTGCCCGCTTCGGTGGAACGCCGGATCCGGGTACTGGAACACGCCCATGGAGGATGAAGTGAAGGACCGGATCACGGTCGTGGTGATCACGCACAACCGCCGGGCGCAGTTGCTGGAGACGCTCGCCTCGATGACCGCGCTCCCCGACGCGGCGCCGATCGTGGTGGTGGACAACGCTTCCACCGACGACACCGCGGACGCCGTCGAAGAGCGGTTCCCCTCGATCCGGCTGATCCGCGCGCCGCGGAATCTCGGCGCCGTCGCGCGCAATCTCGCCGTCCGCGAAGTGGAGACGCCGTACGTCGCCTTCTGCGACGACGACACCCGATGGCAGCCCGGATCCCTGCGCCGCGCCGCCGACCGGCTCGACGCGTTTCCCGGGCTGGGCGTGGTGACCGGCCGGTGCCTGGTGGAGCCGTCCCTGACGGAGGATCCGATCACCCCGGAACTGCGCCATTCACCGGTCCCCGGCCCGGAATGGCTGCCCGGTCCCGCTCTGCTGGGTGTCATGGCGGGGCTTTCGGCCGTCCGCGTCCGCGCGTTCCACGACGTCGGCGGATTCTCCGACCGGATGTGGCTCGGGGGAGAGGAGGAGCTGTTCGCCCTCGACCTCGCGAGCAAGGGCTGGTGGATGTGCTGGGACGAGGAGATGGTGATCCATCACGCTCCCTCGCCCGTCCGCGATCCGCGACGACGCCGGCAACTCGGCATCCGCAACACGCTGTGGACGTTGTGGCTGCGGCGACCGCTCGGCAGTGTCCTGCGCCGGATGGTCGCGGTGCTGCGTTCGGCGCCCCTCGATCGGGCGACGTTCGCGGCGGTGGCGGAAGCGGTACGGGGGATTCCGTGGGTGGTGCGGGAACGGGCCGTGGTCCCGGCGGCGGTCGAGCGGGGGCTGGTCCTGCTGGAGGAATCGCAGCGGAACTCGGTCGCGCGCCGGTACGTCGGGTGACGCCCGGCGCTTCTCGGAGGTCAGGCAGGTTGCGAAAGTGGCTTTCGCAACGTCGGCGAAGACAGGGGCGGGCTGGCTGAAGCGGCGAGGGAACCTTTCGCGGCGGCCCTGGCGTCGACCTTGGCGCATCCCATGGTCGAGACATGTCGCGAAAGCCACTTTGGCGAACCCGTATTTGCTGACCCGCTGGTGTGGCCGGGGCCGAGTGTGGAGGATTCGGGACGTTGTGCGTCCTGAATCCTCCACGGTCGACCCCGTTGGTGAGGCAGGCGGGGCAGTGAAGCTCATGCCGGCTGTCGTCTTGGGCGAGTGGGGAAGATTCCAGCCGTCCAACGTCCAGGATCTTCCCCACTCGGTCGTCCACCCCGGGGCGCGACCGGCACGATCAAGGGTTCAAGACCAGGACGGCCACCGCGACGATGAAGGAATCGGGACACTCAACGTCCAAACTCCTTCATCGTCATCCCTCGACGACAACCGGACTCTCGCTCCCACGCAGGTCGGACGTAAGTACACAAATGCTGGTTCGCCTTCGCGACATGTGATGTCCCGAAAGTGGCTTTCGCGACACAGCTGTGGAACGACTGGACCTCAGGAAGGTGAAGCGGCCGCCGCCACTTCCGTCTCCCCGGCCGGAACGCGTCCGTAAGCGCGCAAGCAATCCGAAGCGACCCTGTCCCACGAGTACCGGGCCCGCACCCGATCGGCTCCGGCGAGCCCGAACGACTCGCACAACGAAGCGTCACCGAGGAGGCGCCGCAACGCCGCCGCCAGCTCCCCGGGGTTGCGCGGCGGGACCAGCATCCCGGTGACCCCGTCGACGACCGTGTCGGTCAGCCCGCCGACGGCCGTCGCCACGACCGGGACACCGCAGGCCATCGCCTCCAGCGGCACGATGCCGAACGGTTCGTACCAAGGCGTGCAGACCACCGCGTCGGCGGAACGCAGGAGCGCGGGCATCTGCTCGCGCGATACGAGCCCGGGCAGGTGTACGCGGTCGGCGACGCCGGCCCGATTGGCGATCGCTCGCAACCGCCGGACCTCCGGCGCCTTGTCGAGCGGCCCCGCGTCCGGGCCGCCCACGATGACCAGTTCCGTGTCCGGGAGCGACGGCAGCGCGGCGATGGCGAGGTCGAAACCCTTGCGCGGGACCAGCCTGCCGACGCTGACGATCCGGCGTCGAGCCGTCCGGCCTGCCACGCCACCATCCGGGGTGAACGTGGTCAGGTCGACACCACACGGGACTACCGAAGCACGCGATCGCGGCAGCCCCATCCGCACGAGTTCGAAGACCTCGTCCGAGCAGGTCGCGATCACGCGGTCGGCCTGTTTGGCGATCATCCGCTCGAGCCGGATCCGGTCGGGCGGGCTCGTGTCGTTCTCGCCCTGATAGCGGCGTTTCACCACGCCCAGCGCGTGAAAGGTCTGTGCCACGGGGATTCCAAGGTCCTTCGCCGCGAGAATCGAAGCCAGGCCGGACATCCAGAAATGCGCGTGGACGACGTCGGGCCGGTCCTTGGCCCAGCGGGACCGCAGCACCCGGCCGAACTCGCCCATATATGGCAGCAGCTCGTCCTTCGGCAGTTTTTTGGCCGGTCCCGCGGGAACGTGGACGACGCGGTAGCCGTCCGGCGTCTCGACGGCCGCGGCGACACGGCGGTTGTCGCGGCGCGTGTAGACGGTGACGTCGTGTCCCTGCCTGCTCAGCGCCGAGGAAAGCGCCGCGACGTGGACGTTCTGACCCCCGGCGTCGGCTCCGCCCATGGCGGCGAGCGGGCTCGCGTGCTCGGAAACCATCGCGATCCTCATCGGGCTCCTTCCCTCCGCCTGCGGCGGAATCAAGCGGTCACTTCGGCCAGCAGGGCGTCCCAGCGGCTGAGGAACGCGTCGAGCCCGTAGTGGCTCAACGCGAACTCTCGCGCGGTTTTTCCTGCCAGCACGGCGAAATCGGGTTCGTGGATGAGCTCGCGGTACGCCTTCGCCAGCGCCTTGACGTCCGTCGAGACGGCGCCGGCGTCCGGCGGGACCGCGAGTACCGCTTCGGTGGTCGCCAGTGCCACGACCGGCATGCCCAGATGCATCGCTTCGAGCAGTGAAAGGCCCAGCGACGTCCACCTCGCGGTGTGGAGGTAGACGCGGCGCCGGGCCACTTCGTCGTACAGCTCCCGGCTCCGCAGATCGCCGCCGGGACGTAACGCGGGGTGTCGTCCGTCGAGTTCTTCCGCGCCGATCCCGTACACGTCGACCGGCGCGATCTCCGCGAAGGCGGGGAGCAGATCGGTTCCGGTGATCCGTCCCCGTCGCGCGGGTTCGTTGATCAGGGCCGCGCCGTGGGGCAGTTCCCCGGTGTACCGCTCGCCGGGATCGGGGATCCCGTGCGGCACGACCACCGTGGGCGCGAGGCCGGAGTCCCACATCAGTTCGTTGAAATGGGTCACGTGGACCAGCGGGATGTCGTCGCGCCCGGCCAGCGGATGCCGCGTGGTGGCGGCGTGCTCCCGGGGCGTGTTGTGCTCGACGTAGACGGCGGGCACTTCCTTGCCCGGGCGGCGGCGCAGCCACCGCGCCGACAAGTGGATCTCCTCGGGCCGCTGAAGGATCACGACATTGACGTCGAGATCCTTCAGTTCGTCGACGGGAACCTCTTGGGCGGAGGGCCAGTCACGGCCGCTGAGTCCGCGACCCCACGGTCCGCCTTCGTCGAGGAGCGGCAGGAAACAGTGGTGGCCACTTCGGACGAAGGCCTCGGTCCAGGAACCGTGCACGTGCCACAGGAGAATCCGGAGCGGGGCCGATTTCGTCATACCCGCCAAGTTGCCCGTTGTGGACGGACTAAACGTTTTCCGTTGTCTTACTTTGCTTCCGCTGGGAAACGCGAGTGGACGCGACGCCCACCACGAGCGCCACGAGGGCGGTCACCCCGTGCAGGACGTTGTCGGCCCAGTTGAGGTTGACGGCGTCGCCGGCGGAATCGGTCCCCGCCGAGAGAGCACCGAAAGCGGTCAAACCGGTGAACGCGACGAAGACCAGCCAGCTGTAGGCCGGGATCGCGGACGGTTTGACCACGGCGACCAGGCCGACGACGCCGATCACGGTGCGGATGACGTCGAGCATGCCCGTCGCGCTGAAGATCCAGAGCGTGTTTTCGCCGACCTCGTTCGCCTCGGGGAGGAAGAAGAAGCCGAGCACACCCAGGACGAGGTGGACCAGCGCGATGACCAGCACCACCGGTCGCAGAAGGAAGCCCGTCGTACGTAGGTTCATCGGAAAGCCTCCGTTTCGCCGCGAGCCGATCGGGTACCCCGTGGTGCGGCCGCGAAACGCGTTCGGCGGCGCGCCTCATTCACCGGACTGCGGGTCGGTGTCGTCGTGCGGGTCGCCGGACGACGTGCCCTGTTCGCCGCGGGTCTCTTCGCGGTCTTCCTGGTCCAGCTTCTCGCTGCCGGTGGAATCGCCCTTGGCGGGTCCGGTGTCCATGAGGGTCTCCTTCGTTCGGTTTCCTCGCGATTACCCGCTTTCTCGCGTTCTAGTGATGGGTGAAGGCGTGACTCGCGTGATCAGGCACGGAACTCGCGTGACTGGAGGCTCCACTCGGTGTTCCGCCGCTGATCACGTGAGTTACGGCTTGAATCACGCGAGTGCGGACCATTGTGGACGTTTCGCGCCATACGACCGGGGTAGCCGTGAGCAACTACGGCGAACCGGAGGGGACATGACCGCGATCTCCCAGGCAGCAACGATTCCACTCGCCCCGGCGCGGCCATGGCTGCTGCGGCTGCCGGGGGTCTACCGCCCGCAACACGACACGTGGTTGCTGGCGAGCGCGTTGAGCGCGTCGGGAATGCCGCGCGAAGCGAGAGTCCTCGATCTCTGCACCGGCACCGGCGCCCTCGCGCTGACGGCCGCGGCGCACGGCGCGAGATCGGTGACCGCCGTGGACATCTCCCGGCGGGCGCTGGCCGCGGTGTGGGTCAACGCGCGGCTACGCGGCCTCCCGGTCCGGCCGCTTCGTGGCGGCTTGGCCGAGGCGGCTCGCGGTGGCCCGTTCGACGTCGTGCTGGCGAACCCGCCGTACGTTCCCTCGCCGGTGCCGGCCACCGGGGCCGCGCGGGCGTGGGACGCGGGGCCGGACGGCCGGATCGTGCTCGACCAGGTCTGTGCCCAGGCGGCCGAATTGGTGGCGCCGGGCGGCTACCTGATGATGGTCCACTCCGCGGTCTCCGGTCCCGACACGTCGTTGACGCAGTTGCGGGCGGCGGGGTTGACACCGTCGGTGGTCGCCACCCGATCGATCCCCTTCGGACCGGTCATGCGGGCACGGGCGGCCTTCCTCGAAGCGGCGGGCCTGATCGAGGCCGAGCAGTGTCACGAGGACCTGGTGGTGATCCGTGCCGACCGGCCGTAGGACCAGGGTCCGGATCGAATCCGGCGGGCCCCTCCTGGTGGAGGGGCCGGTCGAGATCGTCACGGACGACGGCGAGACGGTGACCTCGGATCGCTTCGTGGTCGCCCTCTGCGCCTGCCGCCGCAGCAAGCGTTACCCGTTCTGCGACACGAGCCATCGCCGCCGGTCACGGCAGGGGATGCAGCGGCCTGAGGAGTGAGGTCTCCCCGGCTGACCAAGCGCCGAGCAGGTGCTCGGTCAGCCGGGTTTCCAGCAGGTCGGTGGCCTGGATGCCCAGCGCGACGTCCGCCGCGAGTTCGGGTTCGCGGTCGAGCAGATCGCCGACGACGTCGTGCCGCAGCACCTGTTCGTGCACCGCGTCGGCCTCGATGTGCTCGGTGTAGAAGTAACGGCATTCCGGTGCCGCGCCAAGACGTTCCAGCGCCTGGTCCATGCGCCGGGCGGCGGGCGCGGTGGTGATCTCGGCGGCGGCGAAATGCCCGACGAGCGCGCCACGCAGGCCCCGGTGCAGGCCGAACAGCGACATCATGTTCACCGTCGCGAGCGTGCAGGCGGGGACGTGATCGAGGTAGGCGAGGTAGCCGTCCGACAGGCCGGCGGCGGTCAGCAGATCCCCGAACAGCCGGGAATGCGCCTGATCGGCCCGCCCGCCGCCGAACTCGTCGAACTCCACGGCGACCAGCGCGGCCTTGGCCCTGCCCCGCAGGCGCGGGATCACCCACGCGTGGGGATCGGCCTCCTTCAAGTGGTAGATCGACCGCTGCGCGAAGTACTCCTCGACGTGCCACCATTCGCCCTCGTCACGCAGGAAGTGGGAAACGCCGCCGCCTTCGACCGGTTCGACGAGCAACTCGTCCAGCAGCCCGCCGACGTCGTCCCCGCCGGGCACGGCGGCGCGGATGCCGTCGAGGAACACGTGCTCCAGAACGGATCGGAAGGCGAGCAGGCGCGAGTCCCACTCCCACTCCGAGTCGACGCCGTCGAAGCCCTGGTAGTGGAGTTCGTAGCAGACGTGCAGCGCCAGCTGGAGGTCTTCACCGAACGGGTCGGCGCCGGTCGCCACGTCGGGGTCGAAATCGTCTCGGCGTCCGCCAGCCAGGGTGTCCACCACGGCCGCCGAAAGCGGGCCGCGGATTTCAGGCAGCCTCGCGGCCACGTCACGGTCGATCGTCGTCATGTCGCGCGAGTACCCGATCTAGGCGTGCGGAACCGTCTCTTCGGTCAGCATCCGCAACACCGCGATCTCTCCGTCGGCGGCGGCCCGGCGCTGCCGTTCGGCGCCGGTGCCCTCCCGTTCCAGCCGGCCGAGCAGGGTGCGGACGAGGTCCGCGTCGCCCGTGTCCTCCAACGCCTGTCGTGTACGCGACAGCAGCGCGGCGACCCGGTCGCCCGCCGGGACCGGCTTTCCCGCCACCGGGTCGACGGCGGGGCCCGAAAGCCCGTGACGTGCGGCCGACCACACGGCCGCGGCGGCGATCTGGGGATCCAGTGGCACGGCCTCCACGCCGTGGTCCAGGTCGGCGAGGGCGGTGCGCACCAGTGCCCGGGTCAGCAGTCCCTGCAAGACGGCTTCGTCCACGGTGGACGCGGTGTCGGCGGCGCGGACCTCGACGGTCGGCCACCGCGCCGACGGCCTCGCGAGCCAGAAGGTCTGGTTCTCGTCCACCAGGACCCCGCAGTCCACCAGCTTCCCGACCTGTTCCTCGTAAGCGGCGGCGTCGACGAAGTACGGGGCGATACCCGAGCCGGGGAACCGGCTCTGCTCCACCATCCGCCAGCTCTCGTAACCGGTGTCGCGGCCGCCTTCGAAAGGCGAGTTGCCCGACAACGCCAGCAGCGTGGGCAGCCATTCACCCAGATGGTTCACCACGGCGACCGCGGTCTCCCGGTCGGGCACGCCGACGTGCACGTGGCATCCGCAGGCCTCGTAGGCCTTGACCACCCCGGCGTACAGCGCGTCGACCTTGCCGAACCGGTCGACGGCGTCGTGGTCGCGGTCGGGCGAGGGACGCGGGGGAGTGCCGGCGGCGATGATGGCGCAGTCCTCGCCCGCGGCCGCCTCGGCGAGCGTGCGGCGCCCCGCGGTCAGGTGCTCGTACAGCTCGTCGGCCGTGTCGCAGACGCCGGTGGCGGCCTCGATCTGGGTCGGCCGCAGTTCCCGGTGGACCGCCGCGCCGTCCGGCAGCGGACAGCAGATCCGATGCCGTTCGAGCACCGCCTCGGCCCGGGGGCAGCTCACCCCGGTCCTGGGATCGACCAGCAGGAACTCTTCTTCGATACCGATCCCGGTCATCACCGCTCCCGCTTCTTCGGTAGCGCGCGCACGGCCGGCCCCTGGATCACCGACCCGTCCAGCCCGAACCTCGAACCGTGGCACGGGCAGTCCCAGGTCTTCTCCGCGTTGTTGAACGCGACGAGGCAGCCGAGATGGGTGCAGTGGGCGCCGACGGCGTGCAGCTCGCCACCCGGATCGCGGTAGGCGGCGACAAGTTCGCCGCCGTCCCGGGTCACCTTCGCCTCGCCCGGTACGAGCTCGTCGAGGGAAGCGGGTTTGCGCAACGCGCTGAGATGGTCGCCCACCAGGAATTTCGCCACGGTGGCGTTGTTCTCCACGGTCGAAATCGCCGACCGGAGGTCGAAGCGGTTCGGGTCGTACAGGCCCGCCGACGGATTGTCGCGTCCTGTCAGCAGATCCGCGAGCAGCAGCCCGGCCGCGGTGCCGCCCGTCATGCCCCACTGGCCGAAGCCGGTGGCGACCCAGAGGTGGCGGCTGGCCGGGTGATAGCGCCCGACATACGGCACGGAGTCCAAAGTGGACAGATCGTGCGCGGACCACCGGTGGGTGACCCGGTGCACGCCGGCGTGCTCGCGCGCCCACGTGGCCAGCCGCTCGTAGCGGCTCTCGACGTCGACGGAGTCACCGACCCGGTAATGCTCGCCGCCCACGACCGCGTACGGCACACCGTCGTTGAGGTAGCTCCGGACGGAGTGGTGGGTGTCGGCGTCCAGATACATTCCCTCGGGCGGGTGATTTCCCGCGACGGGTCCGGCGACCACCAGATCGCGGACCGGATCGAGCCGGGCGAAGAACAGGCCGCGGTCGAACACGGGGTAATGGGTCGCGACCACGACCTCACCGGCGCGCACGTCACCCGAGCTCGTGCGCACCTTGGTCCCGCCGAGTTCGTCGAGACCTTCCGCGCGGACCCCTTCGACGATCGTCCCGCCCGCGCGTTCGATTTCGGCGGCCAGCGCGAGCAGCCAGCGGCGCGGGTGGAAATGCGCCTGCGACGCGAATTTGACCGCGCCGAGGGCGGGCACGTCGAGGTCGACCTCGGTGACGTAGGTGGCCGGAAGACCCGCCTCGGCGGCCGCTTCGGCCTCCCGTTCGAGGCTTTCGACGGTCTCGGGCATGGTCGTGTAAACGAAGCTGTCGGCGCGGGTGAACCCGCAGTCGATGCCCAGTTCGGCCGTGGCCGCCGCGATCCAGTCGAGGGCGGCCGCCTGCGTGTACGCGTACATCGCGGCGGCTTCGGTGCCCTTGGTCTTGGCCAGCGTGGCGTACTTCAGCCCGTGCTGGGCGCTGACCTTGGCGGTGGTGTGGCCGGACACCCCCGCAGCGATACGTCCGGCCTCCAGCACGAGGACCGAACGCCCGGCCCTCGCCAGCCGGTACGCCGTGGTGAGCCCGGCGATGCCGCCGCCGAGGACCGCGACGTCGACCTGCGGCGGCAACGGCGTGCCGGTGCGATCGGGAGCGGGAGCCGTGTCGAGCCACAATGAACGCGTTCCGGGCAACTCCGTCATGCGGCCCGGATTCCCTCGGGGCGGAGCGGGCAAACCCTGGTTTTCCGGCCCACTCGAGCGGGTAGGCCTGGCCTATGACCACATCCTCCAGGCCCCCAGAGGAAAAGAACATCTTCGTCATCGGTCTCGACGACGCGAACGACGAGGTGCTGAGACGAATCCCCGGCGCCGACCGGTACCGCTTCCACGCGTTGCTCTCACCGGAGGAGCTGCAGCACGGCGAGATCCCGATCGTCGAGCTCGTGGAGAAGGCGGAGGCGCAGTTGGACGCCTTCTCCGAGCCGATCGACGCGATCGTCAGCTATTGGGACTTCCCGTCCTCGACGATGGTGGCGATGCTGTGCGAGAAGTACGGGCTCCCGGGAGTTTCCCTCGAGGCGGTCCTGAAATGCGAGCACAAGTACTGGAGCCGCCTCGAACAGGCGAAGGTGATCGACGAGGTGCCGTCGTTCGGCATCGTCGATCTGGACGAGGACGACCCCCGCCCGCCTGAGGGCGTCGGCTACCCCATGTGGCTCAAACCGGTGAAGTCGTTCTCCTCGGAGCTTGCCTTCCACGTCGCCGACGACGACGAGTTCGACAAGGCGGTCGCGGAGATCCGGGCGGGTGTCGACAGGGTCGGTAAACCCTTCGAGCGCGTGCTGGCCACGGTCGACCTCCCCGAAGAGGTGGCGAACGCCGGTGGGGCCGCGTGCCTCGCCGAAGGAGAGCTCAACGGCGTGCAGGCCGCGACCGAAGGCTATGTCTACAAAGGACAGGTCACGGTCTACGGGGTGCTCGATTCGATCAACTACCCCGATTCGACGTCCTTCCTGCGGCACCAGTACCCGTCGCAGCTGCCCGTGGACGCCGTCGAGCGGATGAAGGAGATCTCCGTCCGCGTGATGGAGCAGATCGGCTTCGACAACGCGACGTTCAGTATCGAGTTCTTCTGTCATCCCGAATCCGGGCAGGCCTGCCTGCTGGAGATCAATCCGCGGCATTCGCAGTCGCACGCGGAACTGTTCGAGTACGTGGACGGGGTGGCGAACCACCAGATCATGGTCCGGCTGGGCCTGGGACAGGATCCCGGAGCGCGACGGAACCGGGGCGACTACCGGATCGCGGGCAAGTGGTACTACCGCCGTTTCCGCGACGCGCTGGTCACCCGGGTGCCCACCCGCGCCGAGATCGCCGACCTGGAGGCGGAGATCCCCGGGGTGAAGATCGAACTGGTGGCCGAGAAGGACACCAGGCTGTCCGATCTGCCCGAACAGGACAGCTACAGCTACGAACTCGCGCACATCTTCGTGGCGGCGCAGACCGAACGGGAGATGGAGAGCAAGTACCGCCGGTGCACCGAGGCGCTGCGGTTCGACTTCGAGGAGGGATAGCCCATGCGGACGGTGGCTTCGCTGCCGTACGAGATCACCGAGGAGGACCATGTCTGGATCCCGGTTTCCGACGGCGTCCGGCTGTCGGCCCGGATCTGGCGGCCGGTCGCTTCGGACGGCGAGCCGGTGCCGGCGATCCTGGAGTACATCCCTTATCGGCACCGTGATCTGACGTCGGTGCGGGATTCGGTGCACCATCCGTACCTCGCTGGGCACGGTTACGCGTGCGTCCGCGTCGACATCCGCGGTTCGGGGGAGTCGGAGGGAGTCCTCGCCGACGAGTACCTCGAACGGGAGCAGCTCGACGCCGAGGACGTCCTCGAATGGATCGCCGCGCAGCCATGGTGTTCCGGCCGGACCGGCATGATGGGCATCTCCTGGGGCGGGTTCGCCGCCCTGCAGGTGGCGGCGCGCAAACCGCCGAGCCTGACCGCGATCGCGATCTCGTCGTTCACCGACGACCGGTACTCCGACGACATGCACTACATGGGCGGCTGCCTGCTCTCGGACAATGTCGCCGAAGCGTCCACGATGTTCGCCTACGCCACGTTGCCGCCCGATCCCGCGTTGGCGGGGGAGCGGTGGCGCGACCTGTGGCACGAACGCCTGGAGAACTGCGGTCTCTGGGTGGGCGAATGGCTGAGCCACCAGCGGCGCGACGAATACTGGCGGCACGCTTCGGTCTGCGAGAACTACGGCGACGTCCAGGTGCCGGTCCTCGCGTCCAGCGGCTGGGCGGACGGGTACTCGAACGCGGTCTCGCGGCTGCTGGCCAATCTCGACGTGCCGCGGCGCGGGCTGATCGGGCCGTGGTCGCACAAGTACCCGCATCTCGGACGGCCCGGCCCCGCCATCGGCTACCTGCAGGAACTGGTCCGCTGGTGGGACCACTGGCTGAAGGACGTCGAAAACGGCGCCATGGACGGGCCGATGCTGCAGACCTGGATGCAGGACAGCGTGCCGCCGTCGACCTCGTACGAAGATCGCCCCGGCCGCTGGGTCGGGGAGCCGTCCTGGCCTTCGCCGCATGTGCGTCCGTCGGAGCATCGGCTCGCGCGGCACCGGATCGCACGGCCCGGCGAGGAGGTCCCGGCGGAGGACCTGCCGGTGGAATCGCCGCTTTCGGTCGGCCAGTTCGCCGGTAAGTGGGCTTCCTACAGCGCTCCGCCGGATCTGCCGTACGACCAGCGGGAAGAGGACGGCGGCTCGCTCGTCTTCGACACCGACGAGCTCGCCGAGCCGTGCGAGATCCTCGGATCGCCGGTGGTGGATCTGGAGGTCTCGGCGGACAAGCCGGTCGCGCAGGTCGCCGTCCGGCTGTCCGACGTCGCGCCGGACGGCAGGGCGACGCGAGTGACCTACGGACTGCTGAACCTGACCCACCGGGACGGGCACGACGACCCGGATCCGCTCGAACCGGGTACGCGATACCGGGTGCGCGTCGAGCTCAACGCCGTCGCGCAGGCTTTCCCCGCCGGGCACCGGATCCGGTTGTCGATCTCGTCGTCGTACTGGCCGCTGGCGTGGCCGCCGCCGGAACCGGCGAGGGTGACCGTCCACACCGGACAGAGCACGCTGACGCTGCCGGTGCGGCCGATGGCCGAAGCGGACGAGGTCCCGGCTCGGCCGTTCGGTGAACCCGAAGGCGCGGAACCACTGCCGGCGACCCAGGTCGAACCCGGCGAGCAGCGCTGGACCGTCTCCCGCGACCTGATCGACTACCGCTCCGCGCTCGACATCGTGAAGAACGAGGGCAAGGTCCGGTTCGAGGACATCGATCTCGACGTCACGAGAAACGTCTTCGAGCGGTACTCGTGGGTGGCCGACGACTTCTGTTCCCCGGTGGCGGAGACGGCGTGGTCGATGACGTTCGCCCGCGGGGACTGGTCCGCGAGGTCCGAGACGCGGACCCGGGTTTCGTGCACTCCCACCGAGTTCGTGATCGACGCGCAACTCGACGCCTTCGAAGGCGAGCGACGGACGTTTTCCCGCAACTGGCATCGGACGGTTCCCCGTGATCAGGTCTAAGACGAGTCTCACGGCGAAATCGCTGCTCGCCTGGCTGCGCCTCACCAAACGGAAGCGGACGTATGCCGAGCTCGACCGATTCCGCCGGAGCATCGAAAGCAGCCAGGCGAAGGGCGACCGAGGGCCGATCCGCTCGATCCGGCGCCGGTTCGCCGTCGATCGGTCCGAAGTGGACGGACGGCCCTGCTACACGATCCGCCCGCGCCGTGGTGGGGCCGCCAAGCACGTGCTGTACTTCCACGGTGGTGCTTACGTGCACCAGATCCAGCACGACCACTGGCGGTTCTTCGGGCGGCTGATCGACCGCGCCGGCTGCTCGGTCACCGTGCCGATCTACCCGCTGGCCCCGGACCATCAATGCCCGGAGACCATCGCGTTCGTCCGCCGCGCCTACGACGGGTTCGCCGCTGCTACCGAGCCGGAGGACCGGATCGTGATGGGGGATTCCGCCGGCGCGGGCATCGCGCTGGCGCTCACCAAGGCGTTGCGGGACGAAGGCAGGCCGGTGCCGAAGGAGACCGTCCTGCTGTCGCCGTGGCTGGACCTGACCATGAGCCATCCGGCACAACCCGCCCTGGACGAGCGCGACCCGTACCTCGCGCTCACCGGCCTGAACGAGGCGGCGAGGCTCTACAGTGGACGATTGCCCCGCACCGATCCCAGGCTCAGCCCGCTGTCCGGCGATCTTTCCGGGCTCGGGGCGCTGACCGTCTACATCGGAACCAAGGACGTCCTGCTCGCCGACGCCCGGCGTCTTCACACGCTGTGCACCGAGCAAGGCGTGCCGCTGAGCTATCACGAGTACGAGGGCATGATCCACGCGTGGATGCTGGCCTCGATCCCGGAAGCGAAGCTGGTGCTGGAGGAGATCGCTCATCTCGTGGATCGATCGCTCGTGAAATCGGTGTAGACGCGTGACGAGTGGGTAACCGGAAGACAACGGCCGGCGTAGCGAGGTTGTACGTCCACCGGCCGTGAGGTGGACCGGCGCGGGCAGCCCCGGCGGAGCAGGGACGCCGGCGCGCCGGTCACCGTGTCCACTTCCCGGCTGGAGTGCTCGATGGAACGGTTGGAGTCACTGGGGGATCTCGCCGTGCTGGTCAGGAGGCGGGAAGGACTGTACGTGCGGTGGGCGCCGACTCCCGAGCATCGCCCCGGCACGAGCCGGGACGAACTCACCGGTGTGGAACTGCCGGGGCTTTCGGTGAACCCCCTCGATCCCGAACCCTGGTGGCGGGATCAGCCGCTCGAACTCTGGCTGGCCCGGAGGCTCTACGACTACTGCCACCTCAGCCACGAACGTCGTCGTGAGACCAAGCCGTGGGTGCTGGCGGGCCGGATCGTGGGATCGGGTCCGGACAACGAGCCGCTGCTGACCGATCCCGAACCGGTCGGCAGGATCTCCACCGCGGTGCTCGGGGAGGCCCGGGATCTGTTGCGGGACCGGGCGCGACACGACGCGGACTGGGGTCCGTTGCGCCGCCCGCCGGAACTCGGCCGGGCTTGAAGCCGTAACTCGCGTGCTTGGGGCCGTAACTCGCGTGATTGGAGCCGTAAGTCACGAGATACGGCTCCAATCACGCGAGTTGCGCTTACGAGCACGCGAGTTACGGCTTCAATCACGGGCGGGCCGGACGGCGAGCAGGTCCACGACGTCCTCCGCCACACCGCGCTTCTCGAACCGCGCCCGTTGCCGATCGGCCCCGCCGCCCTCGGCGGCCAGCCGCGCACACCCGTCGCGGACGAAGTCGAGATCACCGGTTTCGGCCAGCGCACCCGACGCGAACGTGACGACGTCGTCGAGCACGTCGCTCGCCGGGGCGAGATCGCCGGTCCGGAAATGCGGGCAGCGCCCGGAGAGTCCTTCCCGCGACGCCCGCCAGATCTGCGCGCGCAGAACCTCGTTGGACAGCTTCGACGGCCGTTCCTCCGAGGTGAGGATGGTGCCGACCAGGCCGCGGATCAGCACCCCGTAGAGGACCGCTTCGCCGACGGTGGCCGCGACGTCGCCGAGCCGGAACTCGACCGTCGGCTGTTTCTCGGAAAGCCTTACGTCCCAATAGACCATCGCGCGATCGAGGATGGCGCCCGCCCGGAGCCAGGCATCGACGATGCTCTCGTAGTGGTCCAGCGAGCCGAACCGCGGCGGCGCGCCCGCCGAGGGCCAGCGGTTCCATTGCTGGTAACGCCAGCTGGCGTACCCGGTGTCGTAGCCGTCGCAGATCGCGGAATTGGCGGTCACGGTCAGCAGCGCGGGCAGGAATGGCCGCACGCGGTCGATCACCCGGATCCCGGTTTCCCGGTCCGGGACGGCGATGTGCACGTGGCAGCCGCAGGTGTGCGACGTCCGCGCGGTCGCCCCGAAGTGTTCGGACATCCGCTCGTAGCGCGGATTCGGGGTGATGGCGGGCAGAGCCGTTTCCGCGAGCGGCGCGCTGCCGCTGGGCAGCAGGCGGCAACCCCGCCGTGCGGCGGCTTCGGCCAGGTCGGTGCGCAGGGTCGTCAGCTGCCGCTCGGCCTCTTCGCGGGTCGTACAGATGCCGGTGGCCGATTCGGCCTGGGAACGGGTGAGCTCCTGCTGGAGTTCGCCCTCATCTTCGTCCGCGGCGTCCACGACGGCGTCGCCCGCCGGGGAAAGGTGACCGGTCCGGTCCACCACGAAGAACTCTTCCTCGACCCCGAAGGTGAGTACGTCGTTGTTCACAACCGCTGATACCCCCGGCCCGCTGGGCACAAACTTGTTTTCGCAGGTCGTGGACGGGGTATTTCAGGGCAATGAGTCCGAAGTCGCAGGAGCCTCCGTATCTGCTGGCCGCACAGGCCGGATCAGTCGTGCGCCACCTGCACAGCAGCCTGCGGGCGGGTGAACCCGCTTCGCCCGCCGACCTGTGCCGGACCATCGGGGCGTTGCAGCAACTCGCCGACGACCTCGTCCAGGTCCTGCCCGGTCTGCAGGGCCAGCTCGAAGAATGCCTGCTGGCAGGCCAGGTCGGCGCGGGCGACACGGCGGCCGAGGCCTGGGACAAGGTCGCCGACGTCGGGTACGCGCTCGCCCAGGCCCGCACGGGCGGCCTCCTGCTGGCCGCGGAACTCCGCGTTTCGCGACGCACGCTCGGAGAACTCGCTTCTTCGTGAGACGCCGGGCTCAGCCGACCGGCTGGGCCCGGACCACCGCCACCGGGCAATGCGCGTGATGCAGCGCGTCGTCGCTGACCGAACCCAGCAGGAGACGCCGGAGATCGCCGTGATCGCTCCGGCCGAGCACCAGCAGCGCGGCCTCACTGGATTGCACGGTCAACGCCTGCGCGGCGGGCCCCACCCCGTGCACCGTCTCCACAGCGACGTCCGGATAGCGCTCCCGCCACGGCTTGAGCTGCCGTGCGACGAGTTCGTCGGCCACCTCCTGGGGTATACCGGGCGCCGGATCCAGCACCGGCCCGCCGAGCAGCGGCTCGCTCGCGGGACCCCAGAGCGGCATCCGCGCGACATGCACCGCGTGCACGGTGAGCCCGTGCCGGGACGCGAAGTCGAAGGCGAACCCGGCCGCCTGCGAGCTCTGCTCCGAACCGTCGGTGCCGAGGATCACCGGCCCGCCGGGCGGCGGCTCGTCCCCGCGCACGACCACGACGGGCCGGCCGGCGGTCTTGGTCACGCCGGATTCCGTCGAGCCGAGGACGGCCCTGGTGAACAACCCCGCGTGGGATTCGCCGAGCACGATCATCGCCGCATCGGTCTCGTCGGCGACCGAGGTCAGGACCTGCTCCGGAACGCCACCGCGCACGACCGTGCGGACATCGAGGTCCGGGTCGGAGCGTTTCAGCGCTTCGGCCATCGAGGCGAGCTGCCGCCGGGCGGGTTCCACTTCCGCGGCCTCGTCGGCGGCTTGGGGGACCGCTTCGTTCAGCGGTGTCGCGACAGGGTCCGAGCCGGGCGGGGGAAGCCGATCGTGGGTGCAGTACGCGAGGACCACGCCGAGGCCGCGGGTCTTCGCCTCGGCGACCGCCCAGCGGACGGCGCGGCGGGCCTCGGGCGAGCCGTCGAAACCGATCACCACCGGCCCCTGGCCGGTCTGTTCAGCGGACATGGGACATCACCTCCGACGCGCTGCTGATACCCGCTTTACGGGGTCTTCAAGCGGACCGCCGGTTTCGCCGCACCGCATGTCTGGGTACTTCCACATATGACTTCCCTGTCGACGCCCCGCGCGCTTGACAAGAAGCGCGCCTTCTCAGTGTCCTCCGAACGGCGGGCGCTCGAAGAACCACGGGGACGTCTCCGCCTGCACGTGAGCAGGCCGACCAGGGGGACCACCGTCGTCAAGATGAACGGCGAGGTCGACCTCGGAACCGCTCCGCGCCTGTGGGAGATGCTCGACCAGCGACTCCACGGCAGCGGCACGACGGTGATCGTCAACCTGTCCGAGCTCGAGTTCTTCGGAGTGACGGGTATCCGGGCGCTCGAACGCGCGCAGCTGCTCGCCGACGAAACAGGGACGAATCTCTTCATCTTCGCCGGAGAGTGCCGTTCCGCCTGCCGCCTGCTCGGCCTGTGCGAGAGCGAAACCCTTCACGTGCTGTGACGTGTCACAAGGCCTTGGGCCGGGCGGCGGCGCGAGCCGCAAGGGCCGCGTTCAGCAGCGCGATATGTTCGAGCCGGGTGGGGTCCAGCCCGGTGAGATCCGCGATCCGGCGCAGCCGGTAGTCGACCGTGTTGGGGTGGACGTGCAGGGCCGCGGCCGTCTGACGGCGCCCGCCCCGGTTGAGGAAGGTCTCCAGCGTCTGCAGGAGTTCCTCGTTGCCGTCCAGCGGCATCAGGCGGGTGGCCAGCCGGTCGAGTGCCGGGCCCGGACGCGAAAGCTGGTATTCGAGCAGGACGTCGTCGAGCCGGTACAGCCCGGGCGGCCGCCCGGTTCCGGTGGCGACCGCGAGCACGTCCTGCGCGAGCTTCGCCGCGGCGGGCACACCGGACGGCTCGGCCGCGGCGGTCCCGGCGATGACCTCGGCGCCCGCCGTCCTGGCGACGTCGGCGAGCACGCGTTCCAGCCGCGCCCAGTCCCGTGTGGACAGTTCGTCGGCCGCGGTTTCGTGCGGTAGCAAGGCGAGCCCGCCGTCCGGCGTGAGCGAAGTCAGGACGGTACCCCGGATCTGGCGTTCCAGTTCGACCCGCAGCCGCCGGAGCTTCCGCCGTCCGGCGACCAGCGGGTCGACCCCGTCGACCTCCTCGTCCGGATGCGCTCCGACCGACGCCGCGAGGACGATGTAGCACGGCGGCAGCCGCAGGCCCGCCTGTCCCGCCGCGACTTCCGCGGGTTCGCCGTCGAGCAGCGCGGAGAGCACCGTGTGCCGCGCCGACCGTTCGTCGTCGAACATCGTTCGGCGTTCGTCGAGGTAGCCGGCGCCGACCGCGGGCGTGACCACCTCCAGATAACGCAGAGTCAGCGCGTTGACGGCCAGGACGTCGGCGACCTCGTCCGGCCGCGCGTCCGGCGTCAGCGACGCCCAGACCACCTGGATGCCGATGTGGTACGCGGTGAGGACGACGTCGATCGGGATGCCCTCCTCCGCGCGCCGGGCCGCCGATTCGCGGAGGAAGTCGAGCTCCCGCCGCGTCGGCGTCGCGCCGGTGCGCAGAGTGTCGATGAAGGACCGCAGGTTCTGCTCGATCACGTGGGTGATGTCGCCGCTGAGTTCCTCGGCGGGCAGCAGGCCGTACTCCGGGATCCGCAGGACGATCTCGGAGAGCACCGTCTTCGCGAGCGAAGGCAGGACTTCGGTCAGCCGTTCCGCCAGGGGACGTCCGCCGATACGGAAGCCTGGATCCTTGTCACCCGTCACAACCGCCCATCATGACAGCTGGTCAGTGCGTGAGCACGTCCCGTGCCGAATCGAGCGTCGGGTGCACGGTGAGGACCGCGTCGAGACCGAGCAACGACATCGGGCGAAGCAGGGCCCGCTCCTGGGTGACCAGGATGAACGGGACGCCGGCTTCTTCGGCTTTCGCGCGGGTCTGCACGAAGACGGTGAAGCCGGAGGAATCACAGAAGGTGACCGCGGACAGGTCGGCGATCAGTACCGACGGCTTGAACCGGAGCTCCTCGTCCAGCGCCTTGCGCAGGTCGTCGGAGACGCCGAGATCGATTTCGCCGGATACGGTGACCACCGTGTCGGTGGCGGAGGCCGTGATCGAGATGTCGAGAGGGGACACGAATCTCCGTGTCGGACGGGGCGGATCGGAAGCGGGAGCGCGGTAGTCGGTCAAGTTGACTCCTTGCCGGTACGGGGGACCGGCTGCTGCCCATGGGCATGCCGGACCCGGAAAAGGGACCCGGCGGCTGGTGTCTGAACCGCGACAGGCCAACCGTAGCAGCCTCGCGGCCCGTTACGCCGGTTGAGCGGTCACCCCATCCGTACCCGAGCCTCGCCGACCATCACCCGATCGAGGTCAGGGTGGGTCTCGTCGGCTCGATTCCACAGTTCGGCGGCCAGTTCGGCGGAGCCTTCAGCGGCCGCGACATTGCCGAGCCCGGTGTAGGCGCGAGCGGTTTCGTAGCGGCTCCCGCAGGCCTCCGCCCGGTCCGCGGCGGCACGATAGGCCGAGGCGGCCAGGTCGTGGCGTTCCGCGTGGTACCAGGCCCAGCCCAGGCAATTGAGGGCCATGGCGGCGTCGAGATCCAGCCCCAGTTCGTCGAAGACGGCCAGCGTCCGGCCGGCGATCGCGGCGGCGTCTTCGGATCGCCCCAGCGCGGTCAGCACCAGCGCGATCCCGCGGTCGGTGATCGCGGCGTTGCGGCGATTGCCGTCACGGACGTAGAACGCGTGCGCCTGCCGGAGATCCCGCAAGGCGTCGTCGTGGTTGCCCCGGTAGTGCTCGGCCCAGCCGTTGTGCGCGAGGGTGGTGGTCTCGCCGTGCCCGTCACCGATGCGCCGGAACAGCGCGAGCGCTTCGCCGTAGTACGCCGAAGCCTCGTCCAGGTCGCCGCGATCGACGTGCGCGACCCCGAGGTTGGCGGTGGTGGTGGCCAGCGCCCACGTGTCCCCGAGCGCTTCGGCGGACGAGCGCGCCCACCGGTGCGTCTCCAGCCACGGGTCCCACAGTTTGGCCACGAAGAAGAAGTCGCGCAGGAAGAAGGCGAGCTGCCAGCATCGTTCGTGTTCGCCGCGTTCGCCCGCCGTCCGGCACAGGGCCACCAGGCCGGGCCATTCGGCGCGGAACCAGGACATCGCCATCTCGCTGTCGTCCAGCCTGGCCGGTTCCGGGACGCCGGGGTCGAAGACGATCTCCGGGAAGTAGCGGTGCGGGGTGATTTCCCGGTCGGCCAGCGCGGCGGTCCGCACCGCGAAATCGGTGAGCCTGCTGAAGGCCTTCATGCCGTCCTCCGCGTCGGTGAGCACGAATTCGGTGGCGAACGCGCGCAACAGGTCGTGGAATCCGTATCGGTCGGAGTCCGGTTGGGTGAGCAGATGGGCTTCGTGCAAACGGTCCAGCAGCCGATCGGCCTCCCGGAACGGAAGCGCGCTCAACGCGCTGGCGGTATGGACGTCGACGTCGGTTCCGGGGTGGACGGTGAGCAGCCCGAAAAGTCTCGCCTCGGCGGTGCTCAACTGCTGAACGGACAGCCGGAACGCGGCGGCGAGCGAACGTTCGCCGTCGTCCAGCTCGCCGAGGCGGGCCGATTCGTCCGCCAGCCGCCGATCGAGTTCCGCGACGTCCCACGCGGCATGCGCGCGAAGCCGCGCCGCGGCGATCCGGATCGCGAGGGGGAGCCGGGCGCAGCGCCGGACCACCCGGGTGACGGCGGGTCCGGCGGGAACGCCGGTGATCGCGGTGAAGAGGTCGACCGCCGCGTCGAGCGGGAGCATGTCCAAAGAGACGTGCGTGGCGTCGTCGAGCGCGCTCAGCCTGGACCTCGATGTGATCAGCACGCGGCATTTCGGTTCGGCGGGAAGCAACGGACGCACCTGCGCCGCGCTCACCGCGTTGTCGAGTACGAGAAGCAGACTGCGGCCGCGAAGCCGCGATCGGTACAGCGCCGCGCGATCGGCGGGTTCGGCCGGGATGCCGTCCGCAGGGACACCGAGCACGCGAAGCAGCCTGTCGTGCACCGCGGCGGGTTCACCGGCTTCGTCGCGCAGGTCGACGAACAGGCAGCCGTCGGCGAATCCGGATTCCAGCCGGTGCGCGCATCGCACCGCGAGTTCCGTCTTGCCGACACCGCCCATGCCGGACACCACACAGACACCCCCGTCGGCTTCGAGCGCCGCGCGGATCGCCCGCAGTTCGGCCGCCCGGCCGGTGAAGGACGAAGTCGCCGGTGGCAGGCCGGACGGTCTGACGTCCGGCCGCGTCCGGCGCCGCACGGGTTCGCCGGGCAGCAGCGGTTTCAACTCTCCTTCCGCGCCGAGTTCCGTTTCGCACAACTCCGCCAGTGCTGGATTCGGCGCGGAAATCCCGGTCTCGACTTTACTGAGGTAACCCTTGCTGTAGTGAGTGCGGGCGGCGAGTTCGGTGAGCGAAAGGCCCGCCGCTTTACGGCGGCGACGCAACTCCGCTCCGAACGTTGCTCTCTCGTTCATCGGCACCCATCCTCGTCGGAGGATCAGTATGGCCGTGTGGACGATGTTCCGGCAGTGGCTTCCGTCCGGCGGCCGGATCCGCGGATCCGGCCGCCGGACGCGGGTGTGTTTCATACCGTGTCCTCAGCCGAACACGATGCCGAGCAGGGCCAGGATCAGGCCGATGGCGTGGGTCTGCATGATCAGTCCACCTCCTTTCCGTGTGTGGCGACCACGGGAGAGACCGGGTTCGCGGGCGCGGTCCCCGCCGCGCTGCCGAGCGCCACCCCGATGAGGAGCGCGACCACCCACAGCCAGAAAGCGATCCGTAAGAGCAGCGAAAGCGAGCACTTGACGGTCATTCCGACTCCTTCGGTGAGCGCATGAGGGCAGCACTCGACAACGCGGGAAAACCGCTGGTTGAGGTGTTATCGCCGCGAATTGGGGCGGCTCACCAAGAATGCGTCGCCGGTCCGGGGGCGACAAGGAGTTTCCTGTTTCCCGTATGAGCGGGAAACGAAAACCCAAAATAACGATCGGCGATACACGGCCGCCACCGGCTGGACACGGGCCGCCGGGCTGGCGACTATTGACGACCGTGCTTGAACCACTAGGGGAGGACTGGTGACCGTCAGCGCTGCGGATCTGGCCGGCGAATTGAAGCTGCTGCGGAGGGGCCGGGGTATCGCGGCCCCTCAGCTGGCCGAACGGGCGGGACCCGCGTTACGCGCGGTCTGCGGCATGGCCGAAGGCGAGGGGAACGCGGCGATCCGGAAGACACTCGGAGAATGCCTGTCCGGATGGGCGCGTTCGCTGCCCGAGGACCTGTGCACCGCCGTGCTGGCCGCGCTCGGGCTGCATCCGGAGGCGGCGCACCCCTTCTATCAGGATCGGGTGCGCTGGCTGGCCAGGCATCTGCAGCGCGACGACCGGACCGCCCGCCGCCGGATCGACGACGGCATCCATCAGCTCGCCGAGGTCGCCGTCGCGTCCACAAGCGAATCCGACGAGACCGAAGCGGCTCAGCCCAGCCGAAGATGGCACACGGAGGAACTGCGCGTGGCGGTGGCGCTCGACCAGCCGGTGCCGGAGGTCCTCGAATCCCGCCGGATCGTCGCCGATGCCGACGACATCGCCGAACTGGACCTGGCCCTCACCCTGACCGACTCGGTCTACCGGGGCGAGGCCATCGGCAGCGAAGACCTCCGCGTGGACGTGTTCCACGGTGGACGGCTGACCGGACGGGTGATGGAGTCCACCGATCGCGTCGGTCTGGCGTTGCGGTTGCCCAGCCCGCTCAAGCGGCTGAGCAAACACGAGATCGCCTTGCGGTTCCGGGCGGAGTTCAGGCATCCGCATTTCGTCTGCGTCCCGCGGCATCCGGTCGATCTGTTCGATCTGCACGTCCGGTTCGCCCTGCCGATCCCGGTGGAAGTCGTCCTGCTGGAACGGGTCTTCCAGGACGACGCGAGCGACGAGGCGGCGCGCGGGTTCTCCCTGACGCCGGACGCGTCGGGCGAGGTTCATGTCCAGTTTCGGCATCTGACACCGGGTTTCGCCTACGGAGTGCGCTGGCGGCCGTCGGAGAACTGACTCGCCGTGCCCCGCAGCACCCGTTTCGCCGCGATCGCCTTCTCGGACAGTTCGGTCGCGGGGCCGAGCGTCGCGACGATGTCGTCCGCGGCGCCGTCGACCAGTTCGGTGGCCCGCCGGTACTGGTCGCGTCCGCTGAAGGCCAGTGCGAGGCCGAGGTCGAGCCGGCTTTCGAGGGTTTCCGGATGGGTCGCGCCCAGCAAGCGGATCTGTGGCTGGAGGATCTCCTCGAGGAGTTCGGCTTGGCGGCCGAAGTCGCGTGACTGTCCGTGCGCCAGGGCCATGCCGTGCCTGATCCGGTACCGCAAGCGGTTCTCGCCACCGAAGACGCGGAGCACGGTCCGCTCGGTCTCACTCAACGCCTGCAGGGCCCGCTCCGGCCGGCCCCGCAGCAGGAGCGCGCGGCCGGCCAGGGCGGCGGCGGTCAAGGCCGCCGGGCTCTCGGCGCCGTGACGCCGTCCATATCGGCTTTCGAGTTCGCGCAGGGCGGCGACGGACCGGTCCGGGTGAAGGTCTTGGAGGTCGAGGGTGACCGTCGCCTCGGCCCACAGCAATTCGGCTTCGGTGCATCGGAAATGCCGCATTCTGCCGGTGGCGTGGAACGCCGCGATCACTTCCGCCGCGGCTTCGCGTGCCCGCCGCGGCCGGTCGTCGAGCAGCAGGACGCGGGCGTATTCCAGCAGGGCCGTCGGCAGGAGGTCGCCGGATGGCGAGTCGCGAAGCTCCGGCAGGACCGTGTCGAGCGAGGCGATGGCCTCCCGGGCCCGGCCTCGGAGTCGTAGTGCCTGTGCGCTCGCCACGACCGCGGATAGCCGGGCTGCACCCCGCCAGGGAAGCTCGTGCCAGAAAGCCCGTTCGCCGGCGCCGTAGTCGCCCTGACAGTCGAATGCCTGCGCGGCGACCAGTTCGGCCGCGTATCGCTCCTCGTCGTCGGCCGCGGACAGCAGGGCGTGCCGGGCGTGCCGCACGGCTTCCGGATACAGCCCGCAGGCGATCTCCACCCGTGCGGCCGTCACGAAGTCCGTGCTCGTGGCGCCTTCGGTGGACAGGATCGCGGCGTGGACCTCACCGGCGGCGAAGAAATCCCGGTGCCGTTCGTGAGCGGCCGCGACCGGGCGCAGCAGCCGGATCCGGAGCGCCGCGGACGTGCGCTCGGCGAGGGCGCGGGCATGCTGCAGGAGGAAGTCCCGGTACTCGGTGCGTTCGTCGGAAAGCAGTCGTAGCAAGGACTTCGCCGCGGAAGCGGGCAGGTCGCCGGGATCGAGCCCCGCCCTGGCCACTTCGGCGACGAGGGGTTGCAGCCGCAACCCGCCGTCCATAAGCAAGGCGAGACCTTGTTCTTCCAGTTCGCCGACGGCTTCCACGGAACCGGCTCCGAGCACGTCACGGGCGATGCCGAGCGGAAAGGGGACCGGCGCCAGCAGTCCGCCGAGGCGGATGATCCCGGCGGCGACCGGACCGCAACCGGCTAGCAGACCGCGAATCGCAGGTGGCGCCGTGTCCGGACAGGACGCGAGCCGTTCGCCCTGGCGTCGCACCGCCAAAGCGTTGGCGCGCAGCGTGATCGGATGTCCGCCACAGTGTTCGACGAGACGGAGCACCGCTTCCCGCTCGGTGTCGTCGGCCGGGGCGCGGTAGTCGCTGAACAGCCTGAGCCCTTCGGCCGGGGTCAACCCGGCGAGGTCCAGCGCGGCGGCGTCCCACGGAGAATTCCCCACCCGGCTCACGAGCAGTGTGGACACCATGGAGGCAGGGAGGAGCAGCCGTTCGAGGACGTCCGGAGGGAGTCCCGGCGGCACGTCGTCGATGAGGACGAGAACGCGACGCCCGTCGGCGCCGATCCGCTCGGCGACGTGGTCGCGCAGCCGGTCGAAGCCGATGCCGGACAGATCGGCGTCCAGCCGGTCGCCGGCCGCGCGGGCCAGCGAGAGGTGGAACTGGGACAGGACCTCTTCCGGCGCGTGCTGCCCGAACGGGCCCAGCCGTAGGACACCGCCGTCGAAGGTGTCCTGGAAGAGGCGGGCGTACTGTTCGGTCAACACGGTCTTGCCGACGCCTGGCAGGCCTCGCACCATCAGTACCGGGTGCGCGTGCAGGCCACGATGGAGCGCCAGGAGCTCGCGATACCGCCCGACCATCCGGGCCGGGCGTCCGCGGCGGGCGTCGGCCACCTTGCGCCGGACGAGCCAGACGAAGGCGGGCAGATCCCGCGGATCGACGGCCTGCTCGCCGTCCGCCCCCGGATCGACGACCAAGGCCCGGTCGGCACGGGAACAAAGGACCAGCACGAGACGGGAGTTCGCGAGCGCGTCGGCGAACTCGTCGACGGCGGAGTCCCGGAGAACACGGAGCCCCGCGTCGCGAAGTGCCGCTTCCGGCCCGTCCACCGGGGCCGCACCCTCCGAAGTGAAACACAACAAGACATCGAAACGATCCGTCATCCGTGCTCTCCCCGTGATCGTGGCGATTCGACAGCGCAGGGATCGATCCAGGGGCCGGTTTCGCTACCGATGATCGCGCCTTGGCGAAAGCTGTCCTTGAACTGCCCGCTTTCCGGCGAACGGCAACGGACAAAATCAGGACAACAAACTCCGGCGCGCAACGCCGTCCGCGATTTCCTCGATTATCGGGCATTCGGACCGCGAACGCCCGGGAGAGAACATGGGAATCGCCCTTGACACCACGAGCGAGGGAAACGGCACGTCCGGTGTGCTGATCCTCGTCGTGATCGCCGTCGTGTACCTGGGCTACATCGCCTTCAAGAGACACGGATTCCGGCCACGGCGCGTGGAAACCACCCTGACCGGGCAGCAGTTGCGGCAGGTCTTCAAGAAGAAGATCGCGAGGAAGGGCTGGTCCGTCGCGGACGACGGCAACCCGATGATCGCCCGGTCCGCGGAATCCGACGGAATCCGGCAAGGGATCTCGCTCAAGATCTCCGAGGCGGACGGACGCACCGTCGGGGAACTGGCCGCGATCCTCCACAAGAAGAAGGTCTTCGGCGACACGGCGAAGGCGTACAGCCTGCGGTGGCGGATGAACGCCTTCATCGCGCAGGTGCGGCGGCTCGATTCCACCGCGAAAGTGATGGGCTGAGCCGATGCCGACCATCGACACCCACCCGATCGACGGCGAAGTCCGGGGATACCGCACCTTGGACACCCTCCCGCGCCCGTCGGGCCGGCTGACCAAAGAGATGCTCGATCCGCTCGTCATGGCGGCGAAGACCGGTGACGAGGATGCCGTCGACAGGCTGCTCGCCGTCGTCAAGCCGATGCTGGTGCGCTATTGCCGCGCGCGGATGGGCGGGCGCGACCTCTCCTACCTGTCGGCCGACGACGTCGCGCAAGAGGTGTGTCTCGCGGTCTTCAAAATGCTGCCGGTGTACGAGGATCGCGGCGGCTCGTTCCTCTATCTCGTACGGGCGATCGCGGCAAACAAGGTCGCCGACGCCTTCCGTGTGGTGTCCCGCGACCGGTCCGATCCCGTACCCGAACTGCCGGAGGCCGGGCCGGTCCGCAACGAGCCGGAAAGTCACATGCTCGACGTCGACCTCGGCGCGCGGCTGGGCAGGCTTGTCGCCCAGTTGCCGAAGCTGCAGCGGGAGGTGCTCACCTTGCGGATCGTCGTCGGGCTGAGCGCCACCGAGACCGCGGCCGCGCTCGGGCTGTCGCCGGGGAACGTCCGGGTGAAACAGCACCGGGGGCTGGTGAAGCTGCGGGAGCTGGTGCAGGAGGAGGACGACTTCTCTTGAGGGGCAAGGGGGACGAGGGGCGTCGCACCTGAATGTGGGTGGCTGTTGGTCGCAAGTCCGTGAAGGCCTCCTTCCCTACTCTGAAGGTAGGGAAGGAGGCCTTCACGGACTACGCGATCGTCACCCGCGGCTCTGCAACACCACCAGCCGCAGCAGTCACAGCGGATGCGCGTGAAGGCCCCCTTCACTGCGTCTAATGCGGCGAAGGGAGCCTTCGGCCCTGGTCAAGCGCGGGTCGTGAGTGGCGTTTCGGGTTAGAACCCGAAACGCCACTCACGACCACCTGCACCGGCCACGCCACAACGAGAACTGCTGTCCCTTATGGACAATTGACTCTTCGCCGGTTCCCCCCTGAGCAAGTCTGACGCACTTCCTCAAGTACATGATGGCCCCCTTCCTGGCGCTAGACGCAAGGAAGGGGGCCATCATGTACTGATGCGCAGCCCACTGTGGCTGGAGGTTGGGCGAACGTGGCGATCGGGAGCGACACAAGCGCTACTCCAGCACGGGATCGCCCCACGCCAGTTCCGGCAGCCACCTGCTCTCCGTCGTACCCGGACGGTGGAACTCCAGCCGGAGCCTCAGCACACCGGTGACGCCGACGTCGATCTTCGCCGGTTTTCCCAGCGCCACCTTGACCTCCGGTGACGGCCGTCCGTCGAGGAGGACGCGGAAGTGGCCGACCTGGAAGGGCTCGGCGGCGTCGTCGAGGACGCCGACCGTCGCGGTGAATCTCCGGTAGGCCATCCCGAGGTCCACTTCGACATAAGCGAGCCGCTCGGCCGCCCGCAAGACGATGCTGTCCTTGTAGTGCACGTCGTTGATCCGCGCGCCTTCGGTGCGGATGCCGTCGCTGCACGCCCGCCATTCCAGGCCGGTCGCGACCGAGGTCTTGCCCGGGCCGGCCGCGTTCGCCGCGCCGCCACGCCACTGGCCGCGTTCGGGGCGCTGGTGCCGGGCCCTGCCGGTGATCGCGGCCAGAAGATCCTCCACACCCTCCTCGGTGAACACGTCGACCGGATATCTCGTGGTGGAGTGCGGGTTGAGGAAGTTCGGGATGTCGTCGACGGACTGCTGGGGGAACACGACCGGCAGGATCCGTTTGATCTCGCCGCCGAGATCCCTGGTCAGGCGATCGCGGATCCGCGCCGCCTCGAACTGGGAGCCGCGCCCTTCGTCGAACGCCGCGTTTCCCTCGGCACGGCGTTTGTAGTCGGGTGAGGCGATGACGACCACGAAATTCGCCGTGTCGAGGTGCTTCAACGCCCACAAAGACCAGTCGCGACGTTCGCCGTCGTCCCATTGATCAAGATGTACTTCGAGACCGATCCGGCCGTGCAGGAAATCCGCGAAGTGGCGGACCCGTTCCTTGTGCTCCGGTGAATCATGTGCGTAAGTGACGAACACATGCGGTGGCTCGTTGTCGGCCATCGAAACTCCTGTCAGTGAAGGGTGCCCGGCAGGCCGGGTGGTCGCATTCTCGGCGATCGGACGCGCGCGGGACACCCATTGTCTCCCGCTTGTCATCTTTCTGTCTTTCGCGGACTCGTATGCGGCGCCGTGTCCAGTTTTTGTCGTGTTTTTGTACCTTTTTGAGAGTGTCTTCGGCCCCTACGATCGGTGCTGTCAAACGGATCCGGGTGCGAAGGGGCGATGGCGCTCGTGTACGAGTACGACGTGTTCATCAGCTATCGCCGAGGCGGAGGCGACGCCCCGGACTGGGTGCGGAATCACTTCCACCCTCGGCTGCAGAGACTTCTGGACGACAATGTCGACTATGACGTCAAGATATTTCTCGAAGACAGTGTCGCCGTCGGCGGGAACTGGCCCCGGGAAGTCCGTGAGGCGTTGCAGCGTGCCCGGATCCTGATTCCGGTCTGCTCCCCGAAGTACTTTCGCGACGAGCGGTGCCTCGCCGAATGGCACACGATGGCGAAGCGGGAGGAAATCGTCGCGCGGGACGGCGTGACGAAGGCGGGCCGGTTGATCTATCCGGTGATCTTCAGCGACTCGGATTACTACCCCGCCTGGGCGCACGAGCGCCGGATGCGCAGTTTCCGGGACTGGAACAAACCGCATCCGCAGTACCAGAAGACCCCCGAGTACATCGAGTTCGAGGACGAACTGGGGCGGATGGTGAAGGAACTGGTGGAGATCATCGAGCAGGCACCGCCGTGGTCTCCGGAGTGGCCGATCGAAACACCACCGCCCGAACCGCCGCGACCGTCGAAGCTGCCGAGGTTCTGATCCATGCCGGGAACTGTGGTCACCTTCTACTCCTTCAAGGGTGGTGTCGGCCGGAGCTTCACCATGGCCAATATCGCCGTTCTCTTGGCACGCTGGGGATATCGGGTGTTGTGTTTGGACTGGGACCTCGAAGCGCCAGGCCTGGACACCTACTTCCGGCCGATGATGAGCGCACCCCCGTCGGGCGGGGTCGTGGACCTGATCGACGACTTCCGTGAAGGCAGGCTGGCTCCGGGCGCGCATACGACCCGGCTGACCGGGAAGGTGAAACTCGACGTCATCACCGCCGGCCGCGGGGACGACGCCTACGTCCGGCGAGTGCAGGATCTCGACTGGGAAGGCTTGTACGAACAGGGTTTCGGCGACTACCTCGAACAATGCCGTGAACAGTGGACGGCCGCCTACGACTACGTCCTCATCGACAGCCGCACGGGCATCTCCGACATCGGGGGTATCTGCACCGCGCATCTTCCGGACCGGCTCGTCGTCCTCTTCACGGCGAACGTGCAGAGCATGCGGGGCGCGGTCGACATCGCCGAACGCGCCAACGCCGCGCGCGACCGCATGCCTTACGACCGGCCGCAGCTGACCGTCCTGCCGGTGCTGTCGAGGTTCGACGCACGCGAAGAGTACGCGCGCTCGGAGGAGTGGCGGCGCATCTGTCTCGAAGAGACCAAGGACCTGTTCCGCAGCTGGCTCGACCGCGACGTCTCGCCGGACGTGATGTCGCGTCATCTGACGCTGCCGTACGTCTCCTTCTGGACCTTCGGTGAACAGCTCCCGGTGATGACGGAGATCAGCCCGACCGCCGACCAGATCAGCTTCGCGCTGGAAACGGTCGCGGCGGTCGTCGCGCACGACTTCGACCGGACGGACCTGCTCGCGGAGAACCGCGACGCCTATGTCGCCGCGGTCCGGGCGGAGAAACGCACCTTCTCCCACGACGTCCGGGTCAGCACGACCAGACCGACGATGTACCTCGCCGAAGAACTCATGAAGTACCTGGTGGAGCTCGGTGTCCGGCCGGTGCTGTCGTTGTCCGGGGAACGGTCGCTGCTCGAAAAGACCGCGGACGACGCGAAACATCTGTGCCTGATCGTCGACCGCGAGGTGAGCCGCTGGCAGTCGGCCGAGGTCGAACTGTTCCTGCACCGGACCCTCGGGCAGGACCGCCGCGTCGTCCCGGTGCTCACCAAGGGAACCGAGCCGAACAGCCTGCCGGGGTACGTCGGCAATCTGCGGCATCTCCAGTTCGGCCCGTCGCGTGGACCGATGGAGATCGCCCAGAACCTCGTCGACCAGCTCAGAGGGACGACGGCACTCGTCGAACCGGGCGACCTCGACGTCGCCGGCGTGCTCCGGCAAACCGCGCACGCCCGGCTGCGGCCGCTCATGTGGGGCTTCGTGGACGAGATCGTCGCCGAGCTGCAGATCGCGATCGGCGCGGGGGACCGGGAACGGGTGCAGGACCTCGCCGAGGAGCTCATGTCGGCGACACGGGTCCGCGCGACCGACGCGGTACCGGGACATCGCGTGCTCGCCCCGCCGGAGACGCGGGAGGCGCTCGAATGGGCCGTGCGCACCTCGGAGGCCAGGGTGACACGCCAGGGATTCAGCGGATTTCTCGATCAGCGCTAATCACGTACGGAAGGATCACGGATGACGGATCGATTGGGACAGAAGCAGACCGCGGCGATGCTGGCGCTGATGGTGGTCGCCCGGGAGGTGTCGAACCCGGAGCTGCGCGAGATCGTCGGCTTCGCCCTCGACGGCAAGGAACGCCGTCAGCTCAACGGCCTCGATCTGGTCGCCAGCGAACAACGCGGCCGTCCCTTCTACCACGAGTTGACCGAGCGCGGCTGGGCTTGGTGCGAGGAGGAACTGAGCCAGGAAGAGGCGCCGCCGCCCCGGGGCAGCCTGGGCAGCGCCCTGTACGTCGTGCTCGGCGGGCTCGGCAGACACCTCCGGCGCGAGAAGCTCCGGCTCGCCGACCTCTTCATGCCCGAGGTCGACCTGACGGTGGAGGAGATCGAGTCCCGGATCCGGATCGCCTACCGCAAACTGTCCCGTTCACCGCGCGACTGGGTCTCGTTGGTGGAACTGCGGCCGATGCTCGGCGAAGCGTCCACTGTGGACGTCGACGCGGTCTTGAAGGAGCTCAGCCGGTCGGGACAGGCGCATCTGGTGCCGGAATCGAACCGCAAGGCGCTCACCGCCGCCGATCACGAGGCGGCGATCCGCATCGGCGGTGAGGACAACCATCTGATCTCGATCGAGGCGCCGTGATGGACGAGCTGAGCGCGCTCGCGGCCCTGCGGTTCGACTGGGCCGACACCCCCGATCACGTGTGGCGTGATTCGCCGTATCACGTCGACGGCCTGCACACCGGCGTGCTGAAGCAGGTCAGCTCGGGGATCAAGGAGGCCGTCGCCAGTGACGGCCCGAGCCCGATCGGGCTGGTCCTCCAAGGGAAGAAGGGCGTGGGCAAGACCCACCTGCTCGGCCTCGTCCGGAAACAGGCCCACGACGCCCGCGGCTACTTCTTCCTCAACGACCTCACGGCGGGCGACGCGTTCTGGGAGAACACCGCCGAGGCGATGCGCCGTGGGCTTTCGCGGCTCGACGGCTCCGGCGTCCCTCAGCTCACCAGTTTCCTCCGCCGCGTCTGCCTTCGCGCGAGCATCGACGCGAACGTCACCAAGAAGATCCTGGACGGGCGTGGCCTGTCGAGGGCCGACGTCGACACGTTCGTCGACGGCCTGCGCGGCCTCGATCGGGACGTCGCCAGGGAATGCGCCGACACGGCACGCGCGCTGGTGCTCTACGCGAGCGAAGACCCGAGCAAGAACTACGTCGGGGACGACTACCTCGGCGTGTTCCCGGAGTCGAAATCCGGTGACCGTCGCAAATGGGGTATCCGGTCGGATCCGAAATCCGCGAAGACGCAGGTCAGGAACATCACGCGGCTGCTCGCGCTCACCGGGCCGATCGTGATCGCCGTCGATCAGCTCGACACCCTGGTGGCCCGGTCCGCCGTCGGCCAGCGGCAAGTGCGGGACAGCGACGAACAGGACCTGCTCGTCGCCCAGATCGCGGACGGGCTGATGGGTCTGCGGGAGGTGACCAGAAGGACCATGACGGTCCTCGCGTGCCTCCCCGGCACCTGGGAGCTGCTCAAGGAAAAGGCCACCGACACCGTCCCGGATCGCTTCCGGGAAGCCTTGATCCTCGGCCGGGTCACCGATGCCGAAGTCGGCAGGGCCTTGGTCGAGAAACGCCTCGGAGTCGCGTACGAGACGATGAAGTTCGTTCCTCCCTGTCCCACGTGGCCGGTGGCCCCGTCGGCCTTCGACGGGGAATGGGAGGAGATGTCGCCGCGAGACGTCTTGAAACGGATCGGCGCGCATATCGACGCCTGCGTCCGGGCGGGCCGGGTGATCGAGCTGACCACGTTCGACGAAGGCGGCGTGCGGTCGGCCGGACCGCCGCGGCCGGCGATGGCCGCCGATCGGTTCGCGGAACTGGACAAGCGGTTCGAGGAACTTCGCTCGGAGGCCGACCCGTCGGCCTTGCTGGATCCGAAGGTCGAGGACAAGGTGATGCCCCGGCTCCTGTCCGCCGCGATCCGGGGATGGATCACCGAGGTCGGCGACGACAACCTGGAATGGGTCTACGGCGCCAAAAGCGACCGCAACGAGCTGCACGCCTGGCTCACCCGCACGGTGGACGAGGCGTCCGACCTCGAAGAGCACTGGGCGTTCCGGGCGATCGCGGCGTCGCATCCGATCGCCGCGTTGCACCGGTTCCGCAAGGCGCGGTCGGCGGCCGGGGTGCGGAAGGGCGCGGAGAACCGGCATCTGGTGCTGCTGCGCAACCCGGCGTGGTCGGGCGGGGTGAAGACCCAGGCGGAACTCAAGGAGTTCTTGAAGGAGGGCGGCAAGTCCCGGGGAATGTCCGATGCGGACATCCGCACGTTCTGGGCGCTGGACAAGATGTTCGCCGAGGGAAGCCGGGAGCTGCACGAGTGGCTCGTCGACCGGCGGCCCGCCGGCCGGTCGGAACTCCTGTCGGAGGTCCTGCCGGAACCGTTGCCCCGGGCGGTGTCCACCGAGACGTCCCCGGCGGCCGAAGGGGAGGTCACCCTCGGCACCGTGTCGGGCAGCGGGAAACCGGTCCGGATCGAACTGGCGGCCCTGCGCAAGCACGCCGCGGTGTTCGCGGGTTCGGGTTCCGGGAAAACGGTGCTGCTGCGGCGGATCGTGGAGGAATGCGCGCTGCAGGGCGTTTCCGCGATCGTGCTGGATCCGAACAACGACCTCGCCCGCCTCGGCGACGCCTGGCCGGAGCCGCCCGAGGCCTGGGGAGCGGACGACGCCGGGCTCGCTGAGCGATATCTGGCCGAAACCGACGTCGTCGTGTGGACGCCGGGGCGGGCCGGTGGCAGGCCGCTCGCGTTCCAGCCGTTGCCCGATTTCGCCGGAGTCCTCGACGACGAGGACGAGTTCAACGCGGCCGTCGAGGTCGCCGTGGCGACACTCGCACCGCAGGTGAAACTGACCGGCAGCACGGGGAAGGCCAGCGTCGGGCTCGCGGTGCTGCGGCAGGCCGTCGTGCACCACGCCCGGACCGGATCACGGAGCCTGCCCGCGCTCATCGAGGTGCTCGAAGACCTGCCCGACGGGGTGAGCACGTTGAACGACGGGCGAAAGCTGGCGGCCGAGCTGGCCGAGCTGCTGAAGGCCTCCATGGTCAACGACCCCCTCCTGGCGGGTGGCGGCGAGCCCGTCGACCCGGCGCTCCTGCTCGCTCCCGGGGAAGGCAAGCGGGCAAGGGTTTCGGTGATCAGCTTCATCGGGCTGCCTTCGGAGAAGCAGCGGCAGAACTTCGTCAATCAGCTCCAGATGGAACTTTTCGCCTGGGCCAAGCGGAATCCGGCCGGTGACCGGCCGCTCGGCGCCCTCTTCGTGATGGACGAGGCGCAGATGCTCGCCGCGTCGGGGACGCTCACGGCGAGCACCCGCAGCACCATCGTGCTCGCCTCGCAGGCGCGGAAATACGGCCTGGGACTGCTGTTCGCGACACAGGCGCCGAAGGGCTTGCACAACCAGGTCGTCGGCAACGCGATGACGCAGTTCTTCGGCAGGCTCAACAGCCCGGCGCAGATCGCCGCCGCGAACGAATTGGCCAGGGCCAAGGGCAGCCCCGTCGACGACATCTCGCGGCTGGAACGCGCCCAGTTCTACGTGTCGGGGGAGGCGTTCGGCTTCCAGCGGGTGACCACCCCGCTGTGCCTCACCCACCATCCGGCCAGCCCGCTCAGCGTCGAGGAGGTGCTGGCCCGCGCCCGCGGCGAAGCCGAGTGAAACCACAGCCCGTACGCATCGACAACTGTGCTCGCTGGAAAGGATTTCGCACCATGGCAGGAATCTTCATCACCGTCCGAGCCGGTGACGGCCAGGACCGGCTCCGCGGTCTCGACCGGAGTCTCGGTCACGTGTTCGGAAAGGACCGGATCGTCCGGTCCGGCGACGCCGCGTCCGTCCTCGTGGTGCCGATCGGCACCGAGGGGCTCGACGACGCGGTCCGGGAGGAGGTCGCCGAGGCATCGCGGCTCGGCAAGAAGATCGTCGCGGTCCTGGTGGACGACGCCGTCATGCCCGGGGAAATCACCGCCGACTCTCACCGGCGGCTCGGCGGACGTACGGCGGAGCAGGACATCGCGGGCCTGATCACCGAACTGACCCGGGTCGCCCCGGAATTGGGCATCGGGGTCGTCCCCGGCCTCGAAGACCTGGCCGAGTGGCTCGAATCCTGGCGGGACGAAACGCGTCCCGTCCTGCCCGAGAGCCTCCCGCTGCTCGGCCGCGCCCGTGAAACGGATCGGCTGTGCGACTGGCTGGACGCCGAGCCGTCGGTCCTTCCCGTGTACGCGGGCAGCCGGACCGAGGCGGCGGCGTTCGTCGCGACCGCGTTGGCGGCTCACCGTCCGGGGCTCCGGGCGGTCCGGGTGTCGAGCCCGGAGGCTTGGCGTCAGTGCCGCGACCTGGACGGGCCGTTCGTCGCCGTGGTGGACGGCGTCGAGGTGGGGGAGGAGACGATCGGCGGCCATGTCGTCGTGGTGCGGAGCACGCCGGACCGTGCCGGTGCCGATGTCCTGGTACTGCCCCGGATCCCGCGCGACGAGGCGGCGGAGGCGTTCGCGGCGGCCGGTGTCCCGTCCGCCGACGCGACCGCCTGGGCCGACCTCGCCCGGCGGAGTCTCGGTGCCCTGCGCCGTCAACTCGCCGTCGCCGGTGACCTCCCGAGATGGGTGAACCCGCTGGAGCGCGATCTCGCCGCGCCGCTGCTGCTGATCGGCCGGTGGTCGGCCGGGTCGCGGCATGATCTGGAGGAGATCGCCGCGATCGCCGGCCGGGAGATCGACGAGCTCACGCGTTTCTTCGCCAGGGCCGAGACCGGCGACGACCCACTGCTCGCCCGCTCGGGCGACGTCGTACGGCTGGCGGATCCGCACGATGCCTGGACGCTTCTCCACGGCAGGCTGAGCGCGCAGGATCTGCGGCGCTGGCACGAAGAAGCCGTCAAGGTGCTCACCGAGCGAGAGCCGGGTCGGAAATGGTCGGCGGAAATGCGGCAGGGGCTGGCGCGGAGCGCGGCGCTCCTGGCCGCCGAGGGGGACACGACGCTGTCCGGCGGCATCTCGGGCGCCGACCACGCCACGCGGTTCGTCCGCGACGTGCTCGGCCGGGCCAACGAAGACGGGGACGGAGTGCTCTGGCGCTCGCTCGCCGATGTGCTGCCCTTGCTCGCCGAAGCCGCTCCTCACGAGTTCCTCAATGCCGTCGACCACGCGCTGACCAGCGACCCGTCGCCGCTGAGCGGCACATCCGAGGGGCTGATCGCGGCGCTGGAAACGGTCGGCTGGTCCGACGACGCGTTGCCGATGGTGGTGTCCCTGCTGGCCGAGCTGACGCGGCCGGGGCGAGAGGCCGGTGACCGGCCGCTCGAATCCCTGATCACCCTCGTGCAGCCGTGGTACCCGTACCTCGACCTGCCCGGCGGGCAGCGGACGGAACTGGTCAAGGCGATCGGCCGTCGCTCGCCGGAAGCTGGCTGGCGGCTGGCTCTCGCCCTGCTGCGCGGTCCGCGTGGACATCTGCTCGCGAGCCCGAGCCGGCCCCAGGTCCGTCTCGAATGGACGGTCCCGTCGGCACCGGTCGCCGTCGCCGACGGACCGGAATTCGAGGACGAACTGGTCGCCTCGGCGCTGTCCGCACTGGCGGAACGGCCGTATCGGTGGTGCGAATTCTTCGAACGGCTTCCCGAGCTGAACGCGGCGCAGTGGGACCGCGTCGTGGAGGCTTTCACGCGGCTGGACACCGAACGGCTCTCGGCGGACGAACGTCTCCGCCTGTGGGGCCTGCTCACCGGGGTGACCGCCGAGCACCGGCATCACGCCGGCGCCGGCTGGACCCTGCCGGAGGAATTGCTGCAATGGCTGGAATCCTGCGCCGAGCTGATCGAGCCCGCGGTCAACCCCGGGCGGCACGGCCTGTTGTTCGGCCGGAATCCGTACCTGGACGGTGGCGAATCCCTCGAACCGGAGGCGCGTGAGGCGGAGATCGGCCGCCTTCGCCGCGACGCCGTCGGCGGTGTCCTGCGCGAACACGGTGCCGCCGGGCTGAGCGCGCTCGCCGCCGAGAGCGCCCTGCCCAGACTGGTCGGTGTGGTCGCGGCCCACGTCGCCGCGGACGACCTCCGGGAAGACGCGCTCGCGGAACTGGGGCGCGAGGACTGGGCGGCGGGCTGGGCGGGCGAGATGGCCCGGTCCCAGGGCGGAGAATGGCGGCAGGAGGTCGCGATCCAGCTCAAGGAGCAGGACCGGCTGGTCGACTATCTCCTGGCCATCCCGGTGGACCACGCGCTGGAGCTCTTCGAGTCCGCCGACGAAGCGGTTCTCGAGGGCTACTGGACGCACGTCGGTCCGTGGCCGCTTCCCGAAGGACAGGAGTCGTTCTTCGTCACGCAGCTCGCGCGGCGCCGGCCGTGGGCCGCGGTCAAGGCGCTCGCGGCGGGGGTGCGCGACGGGGCGGCCCTGCCCGCGTCCCTGATCGAGGAAGTGCTGCTCCAGGCGTCCGCCGACGGTGTCGAGGCCCCCGACCGCAAGGCCGTCGCGAACGTCGGCCCGCTGCTGGACCAGCTGGCCGAGGCCGGCGATGCGGACGTCGCGGTCGCCCGCTTGGAGCTGCGGTTCCACGCGGCGCTCAAACACCACCGGAAACCGCGGAGCCTGCAGCGGATCCTCACCGAGAACCCCGGCGCGTTCGTCGAGCTCTGCACCCGGATCCAGCCCGCGGACGACGGCGCCCCGAGCGTGGAACTGGTCGGCGCGTGGCTGACGATCTTCGAAACGCGCACCATGCCGGGGACGACCGATTCCGGTCTCGACGGTGCCGCGCTCAAGGCCTGGGTTTCGCGTGCCCGCACGGACTTCGCCGAACGGGGACGGGCCGAGTTCGGGGACCGGGCGATCGGCACCCTGCTGGCGAGCGGTTCCCCCTTGCCCGACGACGGGTGGCCGCCGGAGCCGGTCCGGGACGTCCTCGACGTCGCCGACGGCGGGTACCTCCGGGAGGGCTTCGCCACCGGATTGACCGTCCAGGACGGTGACGCGGGGGATCTCGCGCAGCGTCATCGTGGCTGGGCGCGGCGGATCAACGTCGGCTGGCCGCGGGTCGCCGCACTCCTGCGTGAGCACGCCGACGACCTGGCACGACGCGGATAGCGGTCAAGGCGCTCCGGGTGGCTCCTCCACCCGGAGCGCCTCGTAGGCTGGACGGGTGACCGGGACGACGACGGCCGAGGTGCTGGCCGAACTGGCCGAGCTCGAGGATCCGCGCGCACGCCAAGTGAACGAGAAGCACGGCGACGACCACGGGGTGAACCTCGGCAAGCTGCGCGCGCTCGCCAAGCGGCTGAAGACCCAGCAGGAACTCGCGCTGGAGCTCTGGGAAACGGGCGACACCGCCGCGAAACTGCTCGCACTCCTCATCTGCCGCCCGAAGGCGTTCGGACGCGACGATCTGGACCGCATGGTGCGCGAGGCCCGCACCCCGAAGGTGCACGACTGGCTCGTGAATTACGTGGTCAAGAAGAATCCGCACGCCGAAGAGCTGCGCGTGGCGTGGTCCGCCGATCCGGACCCCGTGGTCGCGAGCGCCGGCTGGGCTCTGACCACCGAACGAGTGGCGAAGAAGCCCGAAGGCCTCGATCTCGCCGGGCTGCTCGACGTCATCGAGGCGGAGATGAAGACCGCGCCGGATCGCCTGCAGTGGGCGATGAACCACTGCCTGGCGCAGATCGGCATCGAGCACGCGGCGCACCGGGCCAGGGCGATCGACATCGGGGAGCGCCTGGAAGTGCTCAAGGACTATCCGACCCCGCCGAACTGCACGTCGCCGTTCGCGCCCGTCTGGATCGCGGAGATGGTGCGGCGGCAGGACCCCGGCCCCCATTGACGTTGCGAAAGCCACGTTCGCAACCTTCAACGTTGCGAACGTGGCTTTCGTGACACCGCCGCTGGGGCTTGTCCAGTTCCGGTGTGCCGCAGACGGACGACACTCGTGATCAGACGGACGACATGCGTGTCCGGACGGACGACTCACGGCGGACCTGGCCGCGCACGCGTGCCGTCCCTCCAATCACGCGTGTCGTCCGTCTGATCACACGCGCCGTCCGGACAGTCACGCGTGCCGGCTCGCTCAGCCGAGCGCGTCCGCCTTGATGGCCTCGAACTGGGCACCCATGCGTCCCGCGAGCGCCTCGGCCGTCCGCAGCGGCCGGACCATCACCTTGAAGTCGACGATCTTGCCCTCGGCGTCGAAGGTCAGCAGGTCGCAGCCGTTGATTTGAAGCCCGTCGACGGTCGCTTCGAACTCGTACACGTGGTGCACGCCGTCCTGGATCTCGCGGACATAGCGGAAGTCCTCGAACACCCGCAGGACCCCGCGCAGGATCGCCGCCGTGATCGCCTTCCCCTGGTAGGGCTTGAACGCCACCGGACTGGTGAAGACCACGTCGTCGGCGAGCAACGCCTCGATCGCGGCGGCGTCCTTCGCTTCGACTGCTTCACGGAACGTGGGCATGGCGATCTCCTCATAGTCAACTTGTTGAGTAGATGTCGCCGAGCGTAGGTGATCACCGCTCCGCTGTCCATCAAAGTGTCTAATCAACTTTGCGACTACTCGCGGCGATGCTTATCATCGCGCCATGGCGCTGCGGAACGCGATCCTCGCGACGCTCCTGGACGGCGAGTCCTCGGGCTACGACCTGGCGAAGAGCTTCAACGCGTCGGTCGCCAATTTCTGGACCGCGACATCGCAGCAGCTCTACCGCGAGCTGGACAAGATGGAATCGCAGGGCCTCGTGGCGGCCCGGGTGGTCGAGCAGGAGCGGCGTCCCAACAAGCGCCTCTTCTCCTTGACCGACGCCGGCGCGGCCGAACTCGCCGGCTTCACCACGCGGGCGCCGAAGCCGACCGCGATCCGCGACGAACTGCTGGTGCAGGTCCAGGCGGTCGAGGCGGGCGACGACGAGGCGATCCGGCGCGCCGTCGCCGATCGGATGGCCGTCGCCGAAACGAAGCTCAAACGGTTCGAGCGCCTTCGGGAGCGGTTGCTCGGCGACTCCGCCGAGGCGGAGTTCCTCGCCACGGCGCCCCGCGTCGGGCCGTATCTGACGCTGGCCCGTGGGATCATGTTCGAACAGGAGAACATTCGCTGGTGTGAGCACGTTCTCGCGGTGCTCGAACAGAGGTGAACGGCTTGGTCGAGCGGAAAAAGGGGCCGAAGTTCCGTCAGGTGGTGCTGGACTGCACCGACGTCCGCGCGCTGGCGGAGTTCTACCGGCGCCTGCTGGTCTGGGACTACCGCCCCGGCGACGAAACGCCCCCGCCCGGCGCCGAGGACAAGGACTGGCTGGTGCTGCGGAACCCGGACGGCGGGGCGCAACTCGCCTTCCAGCAGGTCGATCGGCTGGAAGAGGCGAGCTGGCCGGATCCCGAACCCGTGCCTCAGCAACTGCACCTGGACCTGACCGTGGACTCGGTCGAGGAACTCGAAGAGCAGCACGCCCGCGTCCTCGAACTCGGCGGGCGGCTCCGGTACGACCGCAGCGACGACCCGGAAGAACCGCTGCGCGTCTACGCGGATCCGGCGGGGCATCCGTTCTGCGTCTTCGTCGCCTGAACGCGCTCAGGCACGGCAGAGCACCGCGTCCGGAGTGCGATTCGAGCCGACACGGCCGGTGTACGCGACACCGGCGACGTATTCGCCCGGAGCGCATTGTCCCTTGGAGTGGCCCGAGGCGAAGTCGCCGCCGGGATTCCCGGACGGCCGGTTGTCACCGCGGTCGAACCAGACCGTCCGGCCGGCGCCGCCCAGCGGGGTGGCGGACCGGCCGCACAGGAGCGCGGAGAACGCCGCGCCGGTGACGCTGTAGCCGACGGCGGCGTGCCCTGGCGGGCATTGCACCTTGGTGTAGCCGGACGCCCAGTCGGTGTCCACATAGGACTCATCGCGGACCACGGCGTATCCCGCCGGCGCGGCGAGCGTGCCGGTGCACAGGCCCCGGTTGCCGGTATGGGCAAGGCCGCTGAGCCGCTGGCCGTCGGGGCAGGCGCCCTTGCGAGCGCCCGGATTCCAGTCCGCCATGGCGCGAACCCCGCGCGAGGCCTGGAAATCGGCGTAGTCGAGGTTCAGCATCGACCAGCGCTCGGCGTCGGGGACCCGGCCGGAGCGGGACGGCGCGTCCACCAGCCGTCGCCAAGCCGGGCCACGCCAGTCCGTGCCGTCGAGCACGTCGACGCGCCTGCCGCCGGTGTCCCAGGAGAGCAACGACCAGCCGTTGCCCGTTCCGCCTTCGTGGAAACCGACCGCCGGCCAGTAGGCGAAGTCCGTGTCGGTCTCGGCGAGGTAGCCGACGAAGTTCTCGAACCAGGCACGGCTGGCGGCGTCGGTGGTGTGGCGGCCTTCGCCGAACTCGCTGATCCAGAGTGGGGCGGTGTAATGCTTGCCGGTCTCCGCCGAGACGAAGAACGCTTGCCGGTAAAGGACATCGCGTAGTTCCTGGGGTGACAGGTCACGGTAGCGCGGGTCGTGGGTCTCGCCGGTGCCGGTCGCCCCGGAATGGTTCGGACCGGTGTAGCCGTAGAAATGCGCTGCGTAGACCAGTTTTCCGGAATCCACGAGCGTATGCGAGAGCGTGCGGGCCGGCTCCAGCGTCGGCCTTCCGTGGGGCAGGCCGTCGACGGGCACGCCGGTCCAGTTGATGCCTTCGACGATGATCAGCAGATCGGGGTTGGCCTCGGTCTGGATGCGGTCGGCCACCCGCTGGCTCGCACGTTGCCAGTCCGGGCCGTTTCCCCAGCCCCAGTTGGGATCGTCGAAGACATCGCGCCGGACCTCGTTGTACAGATCGGCACCGACGACGCGCTTGTTCGCGGCGTAGCGGCGGGCCATGAACAGCCAGTCGTCCTGCCAGCGTTGCTCGGTCTGCGCGGTGTTCCAGCGTTCGTTGCCGTCGAGACCGCAACACCAGCGGGAGGTGGTGGTGTGGTTGTTGAGGATCACCGCGAACCCGCGCGCGGTCAGCCGCGCGACGACGCGATCGTAGACCTGCAATGGGGTCAGGCCGCGCAGTTCCGGGTTCGCGGGGAGATCGGGGACGGGCTTGGTGTCGTGGATCATCGCGTTGGAGAAAGGCAGCCGGACACTGTTCAGGCCCAGTTCCGCGAGCCCGTCGATGACGGTGTCGATCGAAGCGCGGTCCAGCCCGAGCGGCGTCTGATAGGCGATCTCACCGGCGTGGTGCGAGGCCGGATCGTTCACGTCACCCGAACCGGTCCATGTCCCGCTCGCGCCGTGCCAGTTGGCGGCCTTCAGCTTGAACCGGTCGCCCGCCGCGTCGACGATGTAGCGGCCGCGCGTGCTCAACGGTGCCACCCAGCCCGACGGATCCGCCGAGGCGACGGCGGGCGGGGGAATCACGATTCCGGCGGTCACCAGGACGGCGAGCAGCACACTCTTGATCCTCACCCGCCGGAGGCTAGCCACTCGCGCGGCCGGTTGTATACGGACGATCGGGTAGCTTGCCCGCATGACCACCGCGTTGATCATCGGTGACCTGCAACGAGGCATCACGGGCACTTACCCGTTCACCGGAACAGTCCTGCCGCCGATCAAGAGTCTGCTGCCGCGGGCGCGGGCGGCCGGCGCGCTCGTCGTGTTCGTCCACTTCGCACTCCGCGGCAACGGGACCGACCTGCCCGCCGGGAACGCTTTGTTCAAGTCGTTCCACGAAGCGGGGGACACCTTCCACGAGGGCTCGGCCGGGACCGAGATCGACCTGCCGGTCGCCGACGAGGACGTGGTCGTGCTGAAACGCCGGGCCAGCGCGTTCGCCGGCACCGATCTCGACCTCGTGCTCCGGGCCCGGGGCATCGACACCGTCGCCATCGCCGGGGTCGCGACCAGCGCGATGGTGGCCGCGACGGCCTACGACGCGGCGGATCGCGGCTATCACGTGACCGTGCTGCGCGACGGTTGCGCCGACGGGGATCAGGCGATGCACGACTTCTTCGTGGACACGGTCTTCCCGAGCCGGGGGTTCGGGGTCGTGACGTGCGCGGACTGGCCCGGCGAATAAATCGCGCGAGCGAAGCGCCCGGATGTGGCACGGTGATCGGCGAGCTGATCGAGGGGGCCGCGGATGGAGACGAAGCGACTCGGGCGCACCGACGTCGAGGTGACGAGGCTGGGCTTCGGTGGAGGACCGCTCGGGGGCTTGTTCGCGCCACTGGACGACGACACCGCGGCGGGGGCGCTGGCCGCGGCCTGGGACGGCGGGATCCGGTACTACGACACGTCTCCGCACTACGGGATCGGGCATTCCGAGCGCCGTATCGGCGAGTTCCTGCGCTCGCGGCCGCGTGACTCCTACGTCCTGTCGACGAAGGTCGGCCGCCTGCTGATTCCCCAGGATCCGGACGGGAAACCGGATCCGGCGGGCTTCCACGTCCCCGCGGCGCACCGCCGGGTCCGCGACTTCACCCGTGACGGGATCCGGCGCAGTGTCGAGGATTCGCTGGAGCGGATGGGCTTGGACCGGATCGACGTGCTGTACCTGCACGACGCCGAGGAGTACTTCGACGACGCGCTGCGCGACGGCTATCCGGCCCTCGCGGAGCTGCGGTCGGAAGGGATCGTCGGCGCGATCGGCGCCGGTATGTACGACACGGCCATGCTGACCACTTTGGTCAGGGAGACCGATGTCGACGTGGTCATGCAGTCCGGGCGTCACACGCTGCTCGACCACAGCGCGCTCGACACCTTCCTTCCTGCATGCGAGGAACGCGGTGTCTCGGTGATCGCGGCGTCGATCTTCAACTCCGGGCTGCTCGCCGTGCCGCGGCCGGTCGAGGGCGCGTACTTCGACTACGCCGCCGCCACACCGGAGGTCGTGGAGCGGGCGAACCGGATCGCCGACGTGTGCGAGACGCACGGTGTGACGCTTCCCCAGGCGGCCATGGCGTTCCCGTTGCAGCATCCGGCCGTCGCCGGTATCGCGGTCGGGATGCGGTCCGCCGAAGAGGTCCGAAGCAACTTGGAATCCTTCGAAGCGAAGGTTCCCGCACAGGTCTGGGCCGAACTGCGGGCCGCGGGCTTGATCCGTTCGACAGCGATTAGGGTGGACTGATGGTGTCGGTCAAACAGGTACAGGTCACGTTCGATTGCGCGAAACCCGAGCGCCTCGCGCGGTTCTGGTGCGAGATCCTGGGCTACGTCGTGCCCTCGCCGCCGGAGGGGTTCGACACCTGGGACGACTACAACCGCACGTTGCCGCCCGAGAAGCAGGACGCGGGCTTCGCCTGCAGTGACCCGACCGGCGTGGGCCCGCGGCTCTACTTCCAGCGCGTTCCCGAAGGCAAGGTCGTCAAGAACCGGGTGCATCTCTGCGTGCGGGCGGGCACCGGCCTGGTGGGGGAGGAGCGCCTCGCCGCGCTCCAAGCCGAATCCGACCGCCTGACGGCGCTCGGGGCGGTGCAGCAGCGTGTCCTGCTCGCCGACGAGGAGAACGAGTCGTGCATCGTGATGCAGGACATCGAGGGCAACGAGTTCTGCCTGGACTGACATCAGCCGGTGGTGCGAATGCTGAACGTCGTGACGCAGAAACCGCCGTCCGCCTTGAGATCCGAGATCACGATGCCCTTCGCCGACCGTCCTTTGGCGACTCCGGCGACGTCGGCGAGGACGAACCGGGACGTCCCGTTGACAGAGGTCACCTGAACACGTGACCCCAGCGGGATCAGGGAATCGATCTTGTCGTCCATGAACCTCTTCTGCGCCTCGCAGGCCAACGCGATCGCCCCCGGCTTGTCGCTCCCGGCGATCTTGGTGAGGAAGTCCACGATCACCTGAACGCCCTGCGCCGGCGGCGTGGCCGGGTTCCTGGTGGGGGTGATCCTCGGACGGCTGACCCTCGTGCTGGTCGGGCTTTCCGTGGTGCTCGTGGGCGAGGAGGTCGTCGTCGCCGGGCTGGAGGTGGGGACGGGCAACGAGAGCCCGGGTCCCTTGCGGAGCAGGAAACCGGGAGCGGCGAAGCCGGTGATGCAGAAGGAGACCAGTGCGATCACCGCGACGAGGATCCCGACGGCCACGCCGGGCTTGACGGTCGCGGGGCGGGTGTTCTGCTGGTCGGGCAGGCCTGGGTAGGTCATCGGAGGTACCTTCCGTGCGGGATCTGGTTGGGCGATCCGACGGGGTCTCTCCGGTGGGGGTTCCGATCCTTTCGGGGTTCTTACGGCTTCGCGAAAGGCGTGCTGGAGTACTCCATTATGGACGGTTCGAACACGCGCGACCGCTGAAGCTCACGGTGGTCGTGAGTGGCGTTTCGGGTTAGAACCCGAAACGCCACTCACGACCCGCTGTCGCGACAGCTCAGCAGGGGTTCAACAGCCAGCAGAGCCGATAGTTCGCCTGGTAGGTCGTCGACGTACCGGGCGCGATGATGTTCTGCGTCCGCGCGCCGCCGTGCGCCCAGCCGGTGAAGGCGTACTTCAGGTTGAGCGGTGGCAGTTTCTGCGGGCTGTCCGCGCTGATCGAGTTGGTGGATCCCGCGATCACCGTCCGGGAGAACGGCGTGCGTTGCTGCGTGCCGCCGACGGTGAGCGTCGCCTGGCTGGGACTGGAGGCGAAGTTCAGCGACACCGTCTTCGGCTGGAGGTCGACGGTCTTGCTGCCGGTCCGGCCGGTCGAGTCGGTCGCGGTGAGGGTCAGCTGCAGGTACGACGGGTAGTCGTGGTCCGGCGCGACGAACGACCCGGACGCGACGCCGGGGAAGTCCTGGACGTTGTGCGTATGGCAGGTGCCGTTGGTCGCGCAGTGCCGGATCGCGAGCCGCCACGACAGCGCCGACGCCGGGAGCTGCCCGTCCTGGGCGTCGATCGCGCGGCCGGAGAAGGACACGGTCTGGCCGACCGACCAGGTCAGCGTGCCCGCCGGGCTGTCGATGACCGGCACCGGGTCGAGGCCCTCCGGGTTCCCGACGGTCACGCGCACCGTCGTGGTCGCGCTCGCGCCGTGCGAGTCCGTCACCCGGAGCCCGGCGTCGACGGCGGCTGCCGCGGTGTAGGTCCAGGTGGGGTCGGCGGCCGCCGAGTCGTCGTACGCGCCGTCGGCGTCGAGGTCCCAGGCGTAGGACAGGGTGTCCCCGGCGTCCGGGTCGGTGGACGCGGTGCCGTCGAAGCGCACCGTCAGCGGCGCCGGTCCGCTCGACGGGGTCGCCGTGGCCACCGCGGTGGGCGGCCGGTTGGTCCCGCCGGGATGGCTGACGCGGCGGAGTTCGCCGCTGCCGAGCGCGACGTAGAACAGGTCGCCGCCCGGGCCGGTCAGCACCTGCACCGGGACGTTGACGCCGGTCACGAACGGCACGAGACGGCTCGCGTTCGGCTGGCCGTCGACGGTCTGCATGGCCCAGATGCAGCCACGGGAGGAGTCGGCGAAGAACAGCGCGCCGGAATACTCGGCGGGGTAGTTGCTGCCGGATTCGAACGCGATGCCGCTGATCGAAGAGCCGCCCGTGGGGCACGGGTCGCTCGCGACCACCTTGGCGCGGTGGTTGTAGGCGTAGTACGGGGCGGAGTGCCCGCCGGAGGAGTAGAGGGATTCGCACCGGTCGAGGTTCGCGCCGTCGTAACCGGCCTGCCTGGCGTTCCCTTCGAAACAGGGCCAGCCGAAGTTCTCCGCCACGCTGTCGCCGACGTCGGCGACGCGGTTGATCTCTTCCCACGTGTCCCAGCCGACGTCGCCCGCCCAGAGCTCGCTGGTACCCGGCCGGAAGCCGAAGCGGAACTGGTTCCGCGCGCCATAGGCGATCACGCGCCGCGCGTTGGCGTCGGAGCTGTTCGCGAAGGGGTTGCCGGGGACGCCTTCGCCGGTGTCCGGGTCGATGCGCAGCAGCGTGCCGTTGAGCAGGACCGGTTGCCCGGCGGCGCGTCGCGGCGACTGCGAACGCAGCGCGCCGCCTTCGGCCGACGGCGGCGTCAGGTTCGTCCCGGCGGGCGAGGGCGGATCGGCACAGGGGTTCCCCACCTGGCCGTAGTCGGCGAACGTGAAGCTGGCGCCGTCGCCGCCTCCCGCGTACAGGGCGCCGTCCGGACCGAAGGCGAGTGCGCCGACCGAGTGGCTCGGGAACTGCTGGCACCAGCCTGTGACCAGTGGTTTCTCGCTCACGGCCGTGCCCGCCGAGCCCATCGTCAGCTGGGAGACGCGGCCGGTCACGACGCAACCCTTGTCGGTCGCGCCCGGCGGGGTCGGGCAGGTGTCACCCCAGCGCGGCGCGGTGCCGCCGGGCTCCGCGTCGAGGGTGTACGAGACGTAGACGTACGGCCTGGCGGGGAAAGCGGGGTCGACGGCGAGCCCGAGCAGGCCGCGGTCCCAGAAGTCCTGCGTCTGCGTGCGGAGATCGGCGAACACCGTCGCCGTCGGGTCGGCGAGCGAGTCGAAGACCTTGACCAGACCGCTCTTCTCGGCGACGAACACCCGGCCGTCCGGCGCGAACGCGGTGGCGGTCGGCGAGCTGAGCCCGCCGATCGCCACCGTGTCGGTGAAACCGGTGGGCACCGCGGCTTCGGCCGGTGCCGCGGCGACGAGCCCGACCGCGAGCGCGCCGACGAGCGGGCCGACGACACCCACCGCCAGCGCGCGTCGCGATCTTCGGGGGAACAGGAAACGACGGGATCTCGACACGCGAATCCTCCAGCGGCGGGGACCGGACAGAACAAGACAGCTCTCCGGTATGCCGCAGGAAGGCCGAAAGTTGTTACGCCTCCGACAGGAAATGCGCACAACTCGCTAAACGGATCAGGGGGTGGCGGCGGGAAATCCGGTCAGGCGGGCGAGTGCGTCGAAACCGTCGTCGGTACCGGGCCAGTGCGCGCGGACGGCGTCGAGCCCGGCGCGGCGGACGACGCCACGCAGGACGAGGGTGACGACGATGGCGTCGTCGGCATAACCCAGAACGGGGATGAAATCGGGGACGAGGTCGATCGGCAGGGCGAGGTAGACCATCAGCAGCGCGAGCCTGATCCGGACGCCGCGGGGCAGCGTCTTGTCCGCGGCCAGACGGCGGATGAGCCGCAGCACGTCGGGCAGCAGCCGCAGCGCTTCCCGGAGCAGCCCGCCCCGCGGCCGGGCGAGCACGAGTGCCACGACGAGCGCGAGCCAGGCCACGACCAGCGCACCGGCGATGCCGAGCAGCAGATCCCACCAGAACGAGCCGGTCATCGCTGCTTCCCCGCCCGGATCTCGGGCGCTTCGGCGCGCAGGGCGGCTTCCTCGAAGGCGGCGAGTTCTGCCGCGGCCAGCTCGACGGCGTCGCGGGCTTCCTGGCCGCGTGGGGCGCCGAAGTAGTCGCGGGCGGCGATCTTGGCCAGCCAGCTGCGGAACCGGTGCAAATCGGCTTCGGATTCTTCGACTTCCGCGTAGGTGGCGTTGCCGCGGGCCTGCTCGTCCGCGAGTTCCCGGCGAAGCTCGGGCAGCCGCTCGAGGACCTCGGCGTACTCGGCGTCGCGGGCCTCGTTCAATTCGGCGATCACCGCACGCTCCTCGGCCGGGTCGGTGAACGCCATCGGCAGCGCACGGGCCGTCCCGCCCTGATGGCGGACCCGGTCGAGCAGGCGGCGGATCTCCCGCACCACCTCCGCCCGCGCGGGCAGGAGACATACCGATTGCTGCAGGTAGAGCGCGCCAAGAGAACGTAGTTTGCGCCAGACCTGAACCCGTAGCGAGTCCGGTCCGCCTGCGGTGGACACGCTGATCACCAGCCAGTTCCGGCCGTCGGATTCGTCAGTCACAGGTCCATGTTACGCCCGTAACATCGCCGATCGGCATACGGGCGATTCACCCGTTCGGAATAAGATCCGCTGCGTGGTCAACCTTCGGTGGGTCTCGAGGCAGTGGCGGTGTGGCCCGGTCTGGTACCTCCCGGTCGCTTTGACCCTCCTCGTGGGATCGCTGGTCCCGGCGTTGCAGAGCCACGGAACGCAGTTCGGCGGCCTGCCGAACCGCCCGTACGACGCACTGGCCGTCGTGGGGATCGCCCTGCAATGCGTCCCGCTCGTCGTATGCCACCGATGGCCCGTCGCCGGTTTCGCGCTGGTGTCGCTCGGGTTCGCCGTCGACCAGTTCGGCGGTTATCACTCGTTCGCCGGCACGGCACTGCCGATCGCCCTGCTGACGGTGGGACTCCGGCTGGAGCGGCACCGCCGCGTGGTGGCGATCGTGTCCACCGCGGCGTTCCTCGCGTCGGCGATCGCGTTCGCTTCGCTCGGCGGGACGGAACCCCTCACCGGCTACGTGACCTTTTATCTCGCGCTGGTGCTGGCCTGGGGGATCGGGACGGCGTTGCGGTCCAACCGGGTCGCGGAAGCGGAACGTCGCCGCCGGGTCGCCGAGGAGACGCGGGCGGCCGAGCGCGCCCGCATCGCCGCCGAACTCCACGACGTCGTGACCCATCACGTCACGGCGATGGTCGTGCAGGCCGAGGCCGCCCGGTATCTCACCGACGAGCGGCTCGACCAGAGCCTGACCGCCGTGGCCGACACCGGACGGCTGGCCATCACCGATCTGCGTCACCTGCTCGACGTCATCGATCCCGGCCGCGGCGCCGAAGCGATCCCGACCCTCGTGGAGCGCACACGCCGCGCGGGACAGCCGGTGGAGTTCTCCGAACAGGGCGAGCCCACCGCGGGGGACGCCGGGCCGATGGCGTACCGCGTCGTTCAGGAGGCGTTGACCAACGCGCTGAAACACGCGCGCGGCAGCCGCACCTCGGTGCTGGTGCGCCACGGAGCCGGGGAGATCACCGTCGCGGTGGACACGGAGGAAGCAATGTCCGCAGTGGACTCTCCGGGCGGCGGACGGGGCCTCGCCGGCCTGCGCGAACGGATCGACGTCCTGGACGGCGAATTCAGCGCAGGCCGCCGAGGGGACGGCGGGTTTTCCGTCCGTGCCCGCATTCCCGCGGGAAACCCGTCGTGACCGCGCCGACGCGGGTACTGGTCTGCGACGACCAGATGCTGGTGCGCACCGGCCTGGTGACGATCATCGACGCCCAGTCCGACCTCGAAGTGGCGGGCGAATGCGGTGACGGCCGGACCGCCGTCGACCTCGCCGCCCGGCTACGCCCGGACGTCGTGGTGATGGACGTGCGCATGCCGGTGCTCGACGGCATCGAAGCCACCCGCCTGCTGGCGGGCGCCGGTGTTGCCGAACCCGGCAAGGTCCTGGTGGTCACCACGTTCAACCTCGACGAGTACGTCTACCGGGCGCTGCGCGCCGGTGCGAGCGGGTTCCTGCTCAAGGACAGCCCGCCCGACCGGCTGCTGCACGGGATCCGCACCGTGGCCGCCGGCGCCGCCCTGCTGGACCCCGAGGTGACGCGGCAGCTGGTGGGACGCTACGCCTCCCGGATCCGGCCCGCCGAGGACGAAGGCCCGGCCGGAAACCCGCTGACTCCCCGGGAACTGGAGGTCCTCCGGCTCATCGCGGACGGCCGTTCCAACAGCGAGATCGCCGCGACGCTCATGATCAGTCAGGAGACCGTCAAGACGTTCGTTTCGCGCATGCTCGCGAAACTCGGGCTCCGCGACCGGGTGCAGGCGGTCATCTACGCCTTCCGTCACGGCCTCGTCACCTGAACCGTCCTATTCGGAGGGTTGTGTCGAAGGCTCCCTTCACCGCATCAGACGCGGTGAAGGGAGCCTTCAGCCCGCCAGCGAACACGGCACGCCGGTCCTATTCGGACTTGGCCTCGTCCGCGACGCGCTGGATCGCCCGGACGGCGAGGTCCGGCTGGTCGACGTAGATGTAGTGCTCGCTGTTCGCCGCGACGCTCAGATTGCTGCGGCCGGACAGCGCGAGCCACTTCCGTTGCCCCTCCGACCACGCCTGCTCCAGGCCCGCGCCGTACTCGGGGACGGCCGTGAGGTACTGCTTGCCGTGCTGGATCACCTCGACCGGGATGTCCCCGGCGGGGCGGACTTCGGCGTCGGTGACCACCAGCTTTTCGGGGCCCTGTCCCGCGAACACCGCCAAGGTCTGCGCCCGCAGTTCGGCCGCCATCCCGGTGGCCGAATCCGGAATCCGTTGGCGCAGATCGGCTTCCTGGGTCGGCGAGGTGGCGTCCATCAGCACCAGCCCCTTGACCCGGTCCTGGTGGTCGGGGGAGTACCTGGCGGCGATCAGCCCGCCGAGCGAATGCCCGGCCAGGACGACCGGCTCGCCGCCGGCGACCTGGTCGAGTACGCCGGTGAGGATCTTCCCGGTGCTCTCGAAACTCTGCGGCCCGTCGGGCTGGTCGCTGGCGCCCGCGCCGAGCCGGTCGTAGGAACAGACCCGGCCTTGCGCGGCAAGAGTGTTCTGGAACCCGCTCAGTTTCCCGAGATCGTCGCCCCCGCCGTGCAGCAGGACGACGACCGGCCGCCCTTCGGCCGCGTTCCCCGCGCACGACACGTTCACCGAACGCTCGCCGACCTTGATCTTCTGTGTTCCGGTGAACGCGGATTCCGCTTCCGTGGCTTCGTCGCAAGCCGACAGCGCGACGCCTGCCACTGCGCAGCACAGCGCGATCAGAGCGGATGCCTTACGGGACATGGTGAACTCCTGGTACAGGGGAACGATTCACCTGGCACGCTACGGATCCGGCGGCCGGGAATCGTCACCATGCGGAGGACACCCGCGGGTAGCTCTCAAGGGTGACAAGGCGCGTCAGCGGTAGGCACGCAGGAACACGTCCACCCCGTCGGTGAGGATCTCGAGGATCTCCGCCTTGCCCACCGTCTGGTCCTCGTCCGTCACGTCGAGGACGAGGCGCATGGTCAGGGCGACGAAATGCTGCATGGCACGTCGCGGGTCACTCACCCGAAGCTTGCCGTCCGCCGCGAACTTCGCGAACCGTTCCTCCATCATCCGTTCCGGTTGGTCACGTGCCGCTTTCGGCAACCGCGGCGCCACCGGGGCCTGGGAACTCAGCCGCCGGAACGTCGCGTAGTCCGACGTCGGGAACATCCCGGTCGTCACCCGCCGCGCGAAGCCGAGCAACGCGTCGCGGATGTCGCGGTCTTCGGTGAGCTCCTCGTCGATCGCCTTGCGCACGGTCGCGACCACGGCGTCGTTGGCACGGCCGAGGACAGCGCGGAAGAGGGTCTGCTTGTCGCCGAAGTGGTCGTAGACGGTGCGTTTGGACACCCCGGCCCGTGCGGAGATCGCGTCGACGCTGGTGAGTTCGTAGCCGTCCGACACGAACAACGCCTCGGCGGCGTCAAGGATCGCCGCCTGCTTGGCCTCGGCCTGCAGACGCCTGCCCGGGGTTCGCGCGGTCGCTCGCGGGGTCGCCATGTTCTCATCGTATTCTCAGTTCCAGAAAACTGCACCGTGTAGTGTAGTTTTTGAGGCGGGGGGCCCGCCTTTCCCTGAATCCCGCACAAGGAGTCTTCATGCAGGAGAGCAGGATCGGCGCAGGACCACACACCAGGTGGAGCGGGCGGCTCGTCGGCCTCGTCGCGGTCCTGGTGCTCGTCAACTTCATGGTCGACACGGCGATCACCGCGCCGCTGCTCGTCCTCCCGGAAATGCTCGACCATTTCGGCACCGATCAGACGGCGTGGCTCAACGCCGGCGCGATGCTGGCGGGGGTGATGTGGGCGCCGCTGCTCGGCAAGAGCGCGGACGTGCACGGCAAACGCAAAGTGCTCGTACTGACCTTGCTGCTCAGCTGCGCGGGTGCGCTCGTCTGCGCGGTGGCACCGAATCTGTGGGTCTTCGTACCCGGACGTCTGCTGCAGGGTGCGGCCGTGGCCGCGTTGTTCCTTTCCGTCGCGATCGTCCGCGAGCTCTGCGCGCCCCGGATCGCGATGGTCGTCGTCGGCATCGTGACCTCGGGGTCCGCGGTGCTCAACATCGGTTGCCGGTTCCTCACCGAGAAACTGGCCGCCGAGTTCGGCTTCCAGATCTTGTTCGTCGTCTCGGCCGTCGTCGCGATCGCGATGGCGATCTGCGTGCGCGGCGTCATTCCCGAATCCGTGGTCAGGACACCGGGCCGGATCGACGTCGGAGGCGCGCTGCTCCTCGGTGGTGGCCTGGCCGGAGTGCTCGCCTATGTCAGTCTCGGCTCGGAGTTCGGCTGGTTCGCCCTCGCTCCGCTGGTTCTGCTCGCCGGTGGCGGCGCCGCGTTGGCGCGGTGGCTCCTGGTTTCGAGCCGCAGGCCCGATTCGCTGATCGACATCCGGAACATCGGGGCGCCCTTGGCGCTCACGTTGCTCGTGCTCGTGCTGAGCACCGGCTCCTACCAGAGCATGCTCCAGCTCATTCCCCTGGTCAGCGACGTTTCGGCGGACCAGGGCCTCGGGTACGGACTGGCCGGCCAGGGAGCGCTGGCGCTGCTGCTCGCGGCGCCCGGCGTGGGCGTCATGATCGGCGGCCCGGTCGCCGGGGTGCTCGCCACCCGGGTCGGGCCGGCGATGACCTTGGCGGGCGGAATCGCGCTCGGAACCGTGGGGACCGTCGGGATGTTCGCCGGTGTCTCGCAGTTCCCGGTCGCCGTGTTCTTCGCCTTCCTGCTGGGTTTCACGGTCGGCGTACTCGGGACCTCCGGCTTCAATCTGGCGGGCAGCCTCGCGCCCGCCGAACGACAGGGCATCGTCTCCAGCCTGGTGATGGTCGTCGTCGCGATCGGTTCGGTGGTCCTGGATTTCGTGGGCGCCGCGGTGCTCAAGTCGACCGCCGTAGCCGTCGGCGGCGAAACGGTGAACTCGGGAACGGGTGTCTTCAGCTACATCACGATCGCTTCCGTCGCCTTCGCGATGGCCGCGGTCCTCGTCGTCTTTCTGGTGCGAAAGTCGCGTTCCGGCAAGGAAACACAAGCACTGGCGTCTCTCTGAGAGAAATGAGGAAACCCATGAAGGGCACGGTTCTGGTCTCCGGCGCGAGCATCGCCGGACCCGCGGTCGCGTTCTGGCTGCGACGGCACGGATTCTCGGTGACGGTGGTGGAAAAGGCGGGCGGGCTGCGCGGCGGCGGCTATCCGATCGACGTCCGCGGCACGGCGTTGGAAGTGGCCGGCCGGATGGGAATCCTGCCGCTGCTTCGGGAAGCTCATATCGAGACCCGTTCCCTGACCTTCGTCGACGCCGAGGGCGGCGAGGTCACTTCGCTGAATCCGCAGACGGTGACCGGCGGGGTCGACGGACACGACGTCGAGGTGCGACGGGGCGATCTGGCGGAAATCCTGTACGGAGTCACGCGCGATGACGTGGAGTACGTCTTCGACGATTCGATCGCAACGCTCACCGAGCACGAACACGGCGTCGAAGTCACGTTCCGCGGCGGAACGCGGCGCGAGTTCGACCTGGTGGTGGGAGCCGACGGCCTGCACTCGCGCACCAGGGAACTCGTTTTCGGGCCGGAGCACCGATTCCACCGTTATCTGGGATATTGCTTCGCCGGATTCACCATGCCCAACGAATTCGGCCTCTCGCGGGAGGGCGTGATCTGGAACGCGCCCGGCCGAGGGGCGGCGCTCTACGCGGTCAAGGGAAGCGACAAGGTGCACGGATTCCTGGTCGCCGCCCGCCCTGAACCGCCGTACGAGGTACTCCGCGATGCCGGCGCGCAACGTGACCTGATCGCCGCGACCTTCGACGGCGACGGCTGGGAGATCCCGGCCATGATCGGCGCCCTGCGCGACGCGGACGACCTGTTCTTCGACACCGTCAGCCAGATCCACCTGCCGCGCTGGTCCCAAGGTCGGGTCGGCTTGGTCGGCGACGCCGCCTACGCGCCGTCGTTCCTGACCGGACAGGGCACCAGCCTCGCACTCGTCGGGGCGTACATGCTCGCCAGGTCAGTGGCCACCACCGGCGCTTTCGACGCCTACGAACGGGAGACGCGGGAGTTCGTCGAACTGAACCAAGCGCAGGTCGGCGTGGGCGACGCGGCGCTCTTCCCGGTCACCGCCGAAGCCCTGGCGCGGCGCGACAACCGGCTTCGGGGCCTGACCGCGTTGGCGCCGGATACGGGACGTCCGGCGCACACTGCTCTGGTGCTGCCTGATCTGTCGCGTAGCCGCGGGGTCAGCGCGGCATCAACGTCGGTGCCGCTGGGATCGAGTCACGGTCCACGGAAAAGACGGTGAGGAAGTAGTTCGCGGTAGCGCAATTGACGTTCTCCCCGCCGGTGAGTTCCGCCCTCAGCGTGTCGCGCTCGATGGTCATTTCGGCGCCGTCCTCGGCGCAACCGGGCATGACGAAGGCGAAGGCGCGCCGATCGGACGGCGGTGCGAACGACAAGGCGGCACGGACTTCGTCCGGCTTCGCGACCTTGGCGCCTTCCAGGATGCGCTGGAACTCCTGCCCCTCGGCCGTCCCCAGTTCCGCGGACTTCAACCCCGCCGGCCGAGGGGCCGAGCCGAGTTCCACGAAAGCCTCCAGCTTCACCTGACTTGCGCCGGGCCCGGTGCCGACGCCGCATCCCGCCAGGACCAAGAGGAGGCACACTGCGATCCATCTCATGTGCCGAGGACGTAGTGGACGGGTCATTCGGTTGCGTCGCCTTGGTCTCGAACCGGCATCTGGCCGCGAAAGCCTCGGTGAGGCGTGTCGCCAAAGCCACTTTCGGGACATCTAACGTCGCGAAAGTGGCTTTCGCGACACCTGGCCGGACGCCTGGGTCGACCGCTCGCGCCGGCGTTGCGAAAGCCACTTTCGCAACCTTCAACGTCGCGAAAGTGGCTTTCGCAACGTGCCACCAGCGCATGCGTCCACAAAGGACTCACTGAGTCGGGCCGAGACGTCCCCGCCGGAAAGGCTCGACCCCGACGACATGGCGGACGCGGGTCGGCTCGACGAGAACCTTCACCCGCCGTTCTCCGGGAATTCGCCATTCGAACCGATCGGTGCCGACGTATTTCTTCGCCAGCCGGTCCATGCAGCGATCCGCCTCGTCGCCTTCGACGAACTCGACGGCCCGGCCGTGGATCACCACCCGGTCGTAGGGATCGACCGTGTCCAGGCACGACAACGAGACACGAGGATCGCGGCGCAGGTTCTCCTCCTTCACCCTGCCGATGGCGGTGTTGAACACGATGAAGTCGCCTTCGACGTCGATCCACATGGGGGAGACCTGAGGCGAACCGTCCTGGTTCACCGTGGCCAGATGCCAGAAGTTCGGTGCCACGACCCAGTCGCGGATCTGCTCGCTCAACTCGGCCACACGGCCCTCCGGTGAGTCACGATCAGAACGTCGATTGTCGCGTGACCGGCGGCGGATGTCACCAGCCGAAAGTGGGTGTTGACAGACATGACAGTATTTTTCCAACTAGCTGACTAGTGCGTTGTCAGGGCCGTGGTCGAGCGGACGACGATCCGGGCAGGCGCCTCTGGGGAGAGGAACTGTGCATGCAGCCGACCCGCCGTATCTCCTTCGTTCTCGCGCTCGGCGCCGCGGCGGGGCTCGCGTTCGCGCCACCGTCTCTCGCGGGGCCGGTGTCCGGTGACGACTACTACCAGGACGCGCTGGGCAAGACCGGTCCCGAACTCAAGGCCGCGTTGCACAAGATCATCAGCACCAACACCAAACTGACCTACGACCAGGTGTGGGACGGGATCAGGGCCACCGACGAGGATCCGGCCAACAAGGCGAACGTCGTCCTGCTCTACAGCGGCCGCTCGCAGGCGAAGACCGCCAACGGCGGGGGAGTCGACGACTGGAACCGGGAACACGTCTGGGCCAAGTCACACGGCGACTTCGGCACGGCCGTCGGGCCGGGGACCGACCTGCATCACCTGCGCGCGGAGGACGCGTCGGTCAACAGCACCCGCGGGAACAAGGACTTCGACGCCGGAGGCTCTCCGGTCGAGGAGGCGCCCGGCAGCCTGACCGACGACGACTCGTTCGAGCCGCGGGACGCGGTCAAGGGCGACGTGGCGCGCATGATCCTGTACATGGCCGTCCGCTACGACGGCACCGACGGTTTCCCCGATCTCGAACCCAACGACGCCGTCGACAACGGCTCCAAGCCCAACATCGGCCGGCTCTCGGTACTGCTGACCTGGAACACCCAGGACCCGCCCGACGCCACCGAGCAGCGCCGGAACCAGGTCATCTACGACCAGTTCCAGCACAACCGCAACCCGTTCATCGACCACCCGGAGTGGGCGGCCTCCATCTACGGGTAGCCGGTGAGCTTCCGGAAGAAGCACACCCGGTCCTGGCCGGGGCCGTCGTAGTCGCCGTGCACGGGAAGACCGTCGATCACCCGGTCGCCTGCTTCGAGCGTGAACCCCATGGCGCGATGGAAGGCGATGGATCCGGTGTTCGCCGGGGAGGTGATCGCGCGGACCTCCGTGCGGCCCTCCTCGGCGGCGTGCCGGAAGAAGGCCGTGTACAGGCGGCGCGCCGTCCCCTGTCCGCGGAGTTCAGGATCCACTCCGACGAAGTGGATGTACGCCTCGAAGTCGTTGTCAGGGGCGTGAAAGCCGACGAGAAACGCCCTGATGCCGGTTTCGTCTTCCAGGACCAGGCTCGTCCTGGAGAAGAACTGCAGGAACAGCTTGGGCAGCAGCAGCGAGAGTTCGCGTGCTTCGGCGGGGGTGCGCGAGTCGCCCCACCACCGCTGGACACGGTCGACGATCGCGCTGTGGTCGGCGACGTCGGCTCGGCGCATGTCGTTCTCCTTTCGATGCCATGGCCGTTCGTTTCTACAGGCGCTCGGTGAGGAACGCGAGGATCTCGTCCCTGGCCCGCACCGTGGGGTGGCCTTCGGCGTCGACGAAGTGGGCGGTCACGACGCTGTGCGGGCTGCCGACCACGTCACGGAAGAACGGCGGCGGTTCGGTGTTCGCGGCGGTGTCCGGCAGGACGCGCCCGTCGAAGGCGTCACCGAGGAGAGCCTGGTAAGCGGCGAACCGCTGTCCGGTGCACCAGCGGTCGCCTTCGAAGCGATACGCGAGCACCTTCAGGCCGTCGCGCGCGATCCGGTCTCGGAGCGCGGCCGCGTCCTCGTCGCCGAGTTCGAGGCCGCCCGGGTCGTCCAGCGGCAGTGACGGGTGGTTGACCACGGGGGCGATCACGGCGGGTTCGAGTGCCATGGTGAGCGCGAAGTTGCCGGTGAAGCACAGGCCGATAGCGCCGACGCCGGGGCCGCCGCATTCCGCGTGGGCGATCCGCGCGAGCCCGCGCAGCCACCGGGTGACGGGGCTGGTGCCGCCTCCGGCGAACGCCCGGAATTCGGCGCTGACGCAGGCTCGGCGGACCACTTCTTCGCCTGCCTCGGCGGCGGGATAGGCACCGTCGACCCCGAAGAGTGACGGGACGTACACGGTGAACCCCGCGTCTCGCACCCACCGCGCGAACCGGAGGACGTCAGGACTGATGCCGGGCATTTCCGGCATCAGCACCACGCCGGGGCCGGAACCCGCGACGTGAACCGTCTTCGTCACGCCGTCCACCTCCACCGGGCGGTGGGAGAAGTCGGCGATCGCATCGTCGGAGTGTTCGCGCATGGCAGCAGCCTCGACCAGGGCCGCGATCAAGGGAATGGGCCGGATCGCCGGATATCGGGGTAATCTCGCCACGTGTTGCGAGTCGGTGTCCTGGCGTACCCGGGCTGCTTCGCGTCCGAAGTCTTCGGTGTTCCCGATCTGCTCACCATGGCCACGTACGTCGCCGGCCCGGACCATGCCGGGTACGAGGTTTCCGTCGTCTCGCCCCGCCGCCGTGTCGTCGCGTCGGGCGGTGTCACGTTGACCGTCTCGCCGCTGCGCGAAGTCGACGTCCTCGTCGTGCCGGGATTCGAGCACATGCTCGGCCAGGACATCGGCGCGAAGCTGGCGCGTCTTGCTGGAGAGGTCGAGGCGATCCGCGCCCACGCGGCCGCGGGCAACGTCGTCGTCTCGATCTGCGTCGGCGCGTTCCTGCTCGCCGAGGCCGGGCTCCTCGACCATCGCCGCGTCACCACCTCGTGGCTCTTCGCGGACGAGCTGGCCCGGCGTCGTCCTGAAGCCCTGATCCAGCCAGAGCATCTCGTCGTCACCGACAGGGGAGTCACGACGACGGCGGCCTTCAGTGCCATGTACGACTTCGCGCTCGGACTGATCCGGGAACACAACGGTGCCGAAGTGGCACGGAAGACGGCGCGGGTGGCGCTGGTCGACGACGCGCGGTCTTCGCAGACGCCGTACGTCGACGCGCGGCTGCTTCCCAGGCCGGGCAACGGGTTCGCCCGCCCGGTCATGCGATGGCTCGACCAGAACCTGGCCGCCCGCTACGACCTCGCCGCGTTGGCCGGACGGTTCAACGTCAGCACCCGGACGATGTTGCGGAGGTTCGCGGCGGAAGCCGGGCAGAGCCCGCTCGAATACCTGCATTCCGCACGGGTCCGGCGCGCCCGCCACCTCCTGGAGACCACGGACCGCACGGTCGCCGGGATCTGTGCCGCCGTCGGCTACCGGGACCCGGGGACGTTCGCCGCTCTTTTCGCGAAGCACACCGGGCGGCGGCCCAGGGACTATCGCGCCGCCTTCCGACGGTCGTCGCCCGGTCCGTGAAGGCCTCCTTAAGGGGGCCTTCACGGACCGGCCACCAGAGGCTCAGCAGCTGATGTACGGCATCACCCAGTCACCCCAGTCATCGGCCGAGCCGTCGCCGGCGTCGTCCACGGCGAGCGCGAGCACCTGCACACCCGTCAGTGGCACGACCAGACGCTGCGCGGCGTCCCCATGCCGCATGTCACCCGTGGCCTCCAGCTCGACGCCGTCTCCGAGCACCCGGAACCCGAGTGTCCCGTTCGGCCCGCGGTCGTCGACACCGACGGTCGCGGTGAACTGCTTGCATTTGCCGCCGAGGTAGTACCGCACGACCGACGGCGCGTGGGCCCCCAGCCCGCCGCGCGTTTCGACCTTTCCGTTGATCGTGAACGGATGGCCGTTGTCGATACTGTCCCGCTCCACCGGGCCGAGGCCGTTCTCCGTGGAGATCCACGGCTGGGTGCTCAGCAATCCGTTGCTGTACGGCGGATTCGGCGCGAGCATGAGCGGCGACTCGGCCGACGCGGTCGCGGTCCGCGGGCCCTGCGCGGTCGTGTAGGCCACCGTGGCCGGCATCTTGAACGGCTCGGTCGCGGTCGAAACCGGACGCAGCGTCACCGCGGTCTCCCAAGTGGAACCCGGTTCGACGGTCTCCGTGGTCGCTTCGGCGGGGCCGTCGAACTGCCACTGCGCGGGCGCGGTCAGGCGCAAGTGGGCTCCGGTGATCGGGGTCGTGCCGGAGTTGGTGAACTTGACCGTGGTGGTCACCGGCTGGGACGGCGGCACGGAGTCGGGCAGGTCGACGGTCAGCGACGTCCGCGGCGCGGCGGTCACATTCGTCGGCCACACCCGCAGCACGGTGGCGGCGTGCCGCCCGACGGTGCCGCCGAGCGCGCCGGTCGTCACGGTCTCGTCGCCCGTCCACAGGTCGCGCACGCGATATCCGGCCGCGGCGGGGAGTCCGGCGTCGGCAACGGACGTGGTGATCGGCGCGGCGAGCTCGCCGCGGTTGAACAGCACGAGGACGGCCGAGCCGTCGGACATCGGTTTCGTCCACACCTCGGTCCAGCCCGTGTCGCGGACCTTGTGCCCGGCGACCCCCGCCCAGTCCTGCTGGACGGCGATGATGTCGCGGTTGCTCATCTCGGCGGCGGGGAGCGTGGTGTCGGCCGTCAGCGCCATGTCGGCGACCAGCGGCGCGTTGAGCACCGCCCACAGCCCGAGTTTGGCTTGGCGCTCCGCGGTGTCGAGATAGCTGAAGGTGAACGGGCCCGGCATGTTCCAGCCGCCCGGGCCCTTGTAGCCGTCGAGTCCGTACTGCTTGTCGAGACTGTTCGCCGAGTAGCCGAAGTTGGTGGTCGAGTTCTTGTAGGTGCGCCAGACCTGTGCGCCCGCCGCCCGTGCCCACAGCCACGGCTTCTGCTCGCGGTCGTAGTCGTCGATTTCGAGGGTGATCGGACGGCCGGTGCGCTTGATCGCGTCCGCCATCTTCTTGACCCGCGCGGGCGCGTCACCGTTGACGCTGTAACAAGTGTCGTAGCGCAGGTAATCCGCGCCCCAGTCGGCGAAGGTCCGGGCGTCGAGGTCTTCGTGGTCGAGTGAGCCCGCCGCCTGACGGCTGCAGGTCGTCGCCCCCGTACCGCTGTAGAAACCGATCTTGAGCCCGCGTGAGTGCACGTACTCCACCAGCGCCGGGATGCCCGACGGGAAACTGGCGCGGGCGGTGAGCTTGCCGTCGGCGTCGCGCTGAGCCGCCTGCCAGCAGTCGCCGAGCATGACGTACTCGTATCCGGCGTCACGCAGCCCCGAGCTGACCAGCTGGTCCGCCGCGGCCTTCACGGCGTTCTCGCTGTATTGGTAGACGCAGTAGGGATCCCCAGTCGCCCAGGTGATTCCCAGCGGGGGTCTTTCGCCGGGAACCGGATCGGACGGTGTATCGGCCGCCGCGGGGACGGCCGTCGCGAGCAGGAAAAGGGCGCAGAGAAGTACGAAGAGTCGTCGCATGGTTCCCCTCCGGAAAAGCAGACAAGACTTCCAGCATCGTCTCGCCGCTTGCCCCTGGTCAAGAGGGGTTTTTTGCCCTAGCGCGCCGGGGCGGACAGCTGTTCCGCCGTGCTGTCCGGTGCGGCCGGAACCGGTGGCTGCCTGCGTTTGGCCAGCAGTGCGCAGACCGCGCCGAGGAGCACGGCCGTGATCGGCAGGACCATCGCGCCGTGCATCGCCGCGACGTAACCGCCGGAGAACACCTCGTTCGCCGCCGCCGTGATCTGCCGGGCGACCGCGGGGGTGGTCCCGCTCGGGACCGGCACCGCGGTGCCCGCCTGCAGTTCGGCGAAGTCCAGGCCGCTGCCGGTGGCACGCCGTACTCCGTCGACGAATTCCCCGCGTACCTCGGGCGGCAGCGTCGCGGCCACCGACTCGGCGCGCGTCAACAGGTTGCCGACGAGCTGATTCTGCAGCAGCACACCGAAACCGGCGGTGCCGAGCACGGCGCCGATCTGCCTCGTCGCGTTCAGCACCCCGGCCGCCGACCCCGCCATCATCGGCTGCACGTCGTACATGGCCACCGTGGTCAATGGTGCGAACGTCGCGCCGAGTCCCAGCCCCATCACGATCATCGCGGGCAGCAGTGTCCACACCGTACTGTCCACAGTGGACGTCAAAGAGAAGATCAGCAGGCCGAGACCGAACAGCAGCAGGCCGGTGACCACGATCGGCTTGCCGCCCACCTTGTCGCTGAGCCTGCCCGCGTACGGGCCGAGGACCACGGAGATCGCCGACATCGGCAGGCTGATCATGCCCGCGGCCAGTGCCGAGAAGCCCAGCACCGACTGCGCGTAGAGCTGGAAGCCGATCGCCATGCTCATGATGCCGACCGACAGCCCGATGGCGCCGGCGTTCATCAGGCTGAAGTTGCGGTTGGTCAGCAGCGCGAACGGCACCATGGGCGTGCGCGTGCCAGGCCTGCGCTGGGTGAAACCGAACGCGACCAGCAAGGCCACGCCCGACACCAGCAGCAGCGGGATGCTCACGAAGGACCAGATCGTCCCCCAGTGGTAGCGCTGTCCTTCCTGCAGGCCGAAAGCCAAGCAGGACAGGCCGAGGATGACCAGTACCGCGCCGGGGACGTCGAAACGGCCGGTCCTCGGCGGTTTCGCCCCGGCCGGGATGATCATCGGCGCGAACACCAGGATCAGGATCCCCAACGGCACGTTGAGGGTGAAGATCCAGCGCCAGTCGAGCACGCCGACGAGGAAGCCGCCCAGCGGCGGCCCGGTAATGGTGGCGACGCCGGCCACCGCGCCCCAGACGCCGAGCGCGGTTCCGCGCCGCTGCGGCGGGAAGATGCTCATGATGATCGACATCGTCTGGGGGATCAGCAAAGCGGCGCCGAGGCCTTGCAGTGTGCGGGCCGCGATGAGCTGGCCGGGATCCCGCGCCAGCGCGCACAGCAGGGACGCCAGCGTGAACACCGCGACCCCGGTGAGGTAGACGCCGCGTTTGCCGAACAGGTCGCCGAGCCTGCCGCCGGTGATCAGGAAGACCGCCAGCACCAGGACGTAGGAGTTGCTGACCCAGAGCACCTCGTTGTAGGAGGTGCCCAGCCGCTCGACGATGTTCGGGATCGCGACGCCGACGACCGTCGTGTCGAGCAAGGTCATGAAGAACCCGAGACAGAGGGCCACCAGCACGGCCCAGGGATTCCCCCGCAGTTTCCTCATCCGTCCGCTTTCTCTTCGGTCGCTGATTCGCCGGGCTGCCAGTCCAGGCGTCCTTCGTGGATGTCCTGGACGATCGCGCGTGTCAGGTCCAGGTCGGCGCGCAGATGCGCCTGCAGATGCCGGATCTCGACGATGTCGATCGCCGCCACGCCGCGTTTGACGAGCGCGTCGCTCCCGGCCGTCGCCGACGCGAGCGACGCCTCCAGGAGCACGGCCCGGCGCTCGAGCTGGGCGACCGCGTCCTCCTTGGGGAGCAACGACATGAAGGCGAGCGCGGCACTGTACGTCGGGTACTCCGGCTGGAGCGTGGAAAGCAGTTCCCGCAGTCGTTCGAGGGCGACTTCGCGCCCTTCGTCGGTGATCGCGTAGACCGTCCGCTCCGGGCGCTTGCCCTCGCGGGTGGTCTCGACCGTCTCGATCAGCTCGGCCTTCGCGAGCACGTCGAACGTGTGATAGAGCGCGCCGTGGGTGACCTTGATCAGGTGATCGAGTCCCTCTTCTCGCAGGCGCTGCCGGACTTCGTAGGGGTGTTGGGGTTGCCGGCTGAGCAGTCGCAGCACGGCCAGCCCGAGGATGGTCAGGGTTCGCAAGGGCGCTTCTCCGATCTGGTCCGATCAGTATAGTCTAAACAGACTAGTTTGTTCGGACGGGTCTGCGATTGGGGCGCGACCAGGGCGGACGCAGAAAACCCGCGCCGGGAGGTCCTCCCGGCGCGGGTGTCGGCTAGAACGTCAGTCGAGGCCTTCGACGATGCGGAAGTCGCGCTCGAACCCTTCGGGGAGTGCGGCCAGTGCCTCCCGGTAGGCCGCGCTCTCGTAGGCGGCGACCGCTTGTTCGAAGCTGTCGAACTCGATCAGGACGACGCGCTCGGCGATCCCGGCTTCGTGGGCGACGACCCGGCTGCCGCCGCGGGCGAACGTCCGCCCGCCCGCGGCCTTGACGGCCCGGCCGGCCAGCTTGTTGTAGGCGTCGAGCGCCGCGGGGTCCGCGATGGTGGGGTAGACGCTGACCCAGTAGCCCTTGGGCATGGAACCTCCAATGTCGAGATGAGTGCATCCTGACTTACCGGGTGGTCCCGGACGAGCGTTGGAGGGTGTGGTTTTCGTCGCGCGGTCCGTCCATTGTGGATGCCGCGGTGCCGGGCGGGCCAGGCGGAACAGGTCATCGCGCTGATCATGCTGACGCCACAGACCGCGGCCAGAGTGGGGAGGATCTTGGACGCTCAACGGCCGGAATCCTCCCCGCTCGACAGGCTTGTCGATTCCGGGGTGAGGCCTTCACGCGCAAACCCGGGCGCGGGAGGGCGGCGAACCTGGCACAGTCCCCCTCGTGGAGTTGAACGATCTACCGGACTGGCTGCCGGTCTGGTGTGCGGAGCATTTGGGAGCCGGGCCCGTCGGCGTCCGGTTCGAACTGCGGTCGATGTCGACGGTGTTCGGCCTGCGGCTGGCGGACGGGCAAGACGTCGTGGTGAAGGCTCGCGAGGACGACGGGCGGGCCGCGTCCTGTGTCGCCGCGCAGACCTGGTTGGCGGACAAGGGGTTTCCGTGTCCGCGGCCGCTCACACCGCCGGTCGGCGTCGGCGCGCTGGCCGTGCACGCCGAGGAGTTCCGCCCCGGCGGCGAGCTGCTGCCTGGCGACTCGCCGGACGTGGCCGCGCGTTACGCGGAGGTGTTCGCCCGGCTGATCGCCGGGCTGGCCGGCTTGGCCGTCCCGCCGCCGTTGCCGAATCCGCGCTGGTCGCGCTGGGATCACCGGGATCCCGGGGTGTGGCCGTCGATCCGGTCTCTCGACGAACTGGATCAGAGCGCGGTGCCCGCGTATGTCGTCGACACGGCACGCCGGGCGCGCGAGCGGCTGCTGGCCGCGGACCTGCCGTGCGTGCTGGGCCACGCCGACTTCGAGGCGCAGAACCTCTGCTGGCACGGCACGGAGGTGTGGTCGGTGCACGACTGGGACAGTCTGGCCTGGCAGCCGGAGGCGGCGCTGGTGGGCGGCGCGAGTGGCGTGTTCCCCAAGACCGGGCCCGCGAGGCTGCCGCCGATCGAGAGTTCCGCCGCGTTCCTAGCGGCCTACCAAGACCATCGTGGACGCCGGTTCACCGAGGAGGAGCAAGAGGTCGCGTGGGCGGCCAGCCTGTGGACGGCGGCGCACGACGTCCGCTGGGAAGCCCTGCACGGCACGGCTCCGAAGGCCGACGACGCTCTCCGCGCACAGGCGGCCGAGCGTCTTAGGCGCGCGAACGCCTGACCCTTCGATACGCATTTGTTCCGCATGGCCCGGCGGGCCACAGTGGACGGCCTTCACGGACTTGTGACGCTAGGCGACCAGGTCCGGCCGGACTCTCGCGATCTCCTGGGTCAGCTGCCGGACGATGGTGCTGTTCGGCAGTCTCAGCTCCACTTCGGGACCGGGAGTGGACGGGCGCGTGAACAGTTTCGCGTGGCGGCTTTCGAAGTACGGGTCCTTGGTGGTGAACACCAGGGCCGACAGGATGACCTTCGCGTTCGGGTCGCCCTGGGGCCGCGGGCGCGGTTCCTGGCCGCGCACCGCACGCACCTCGTCCCACCCGATGAGGTCGGATTTGCGGCCGGCTCGCCACCACAGACCACGTTCGTCGGCCGCGAAGCGAATCTTATGGGGGACCGAGCCGATCGCCGTCAGCAGACCGCCCACCGCGAGCGCGCCGAAGATGAAGGCCGCGGGTTCCTCGGGCATCTTGATTCTGCGCGACGACGAGGGGCTCCCGACGTCCGGGAAGATGGCGGCCAGCCCGAAGAAGACCAACAAGGCCAGTCCGCCGATGAACAACCAGCGACTGGACCGGTACTCGATTACGGGTGTCCCTGGAGTGGGTGACCATGTCTGTTCGGGCACGACCGGCAGCGTAACCGACGGTGGCTCGGTTGCCCGTACGGGCAGCACGGCATACCCGAAGGTCTGCCGTTGCGAGGCTGGCCGCCCGGCGCCACCGCGATCATCGTGGGAAGACCGCCGTTCGAGGAGGTCCGCAGTGATCCATGAGGTCGACGAGGCGCTGCGGCGGCTGGTACGCGGCGAGACCCGGCGCGGCAGCGAGATCGAGGTCGCGTTCGACGCGCCCAACAAGGAATGGGCGGCGCGGCGCAACGCCCCGACGGTGAACGTCTACCTCTACGACGTACGCGAGGACCTTCGACGCCGTTCGCGAGGCCTGCTCAACGAGTACGACCAGCGCGGCAAGGTTTCGGCGCGGCACCTGCCGCCCCGGCACATCAAGCTGTCCTATCTGGTCACCGCGTGGACGCAGCGGCCGGAGGACGAGCACCGCGTGCTGTCCGACCTGTTGCTCGGCCTGCTCGCCCACGACGCCGTCCCCGAGTCGGCGCTCACCGGGTCGCTGGCCGAGATGGGCCTGCCGGTGCCGATGACGGTCGCGTTGCCGCCGCCCGAGGATCGCGCCTTCGCCGACGTCTGGACCGCTTTGGGTGGCGAGCTGAAACCGTCGCTGGACGTCGTCATCTCCGCGCCGGTCCACAGTGGACGGGTGGTCCCGGCCGAACAGCCGCCGAAGGAAGGCCTGAAGCTCGACGCCCACGACGGTGAGCTGGTCGGGCACCACGTGGCGGAGAGCGGAGCGGTCGAAGGGCAGCGCCGGGTCGCGATGGCACGCACCCACCGGAAGTCCCGATGAGCCTGGAGTACCTGTTCGAGCGGCTGGCGCGGCTCGAACAGCGGATCCGCGACGCGGTCGAGAGCCGCCGGGCCGCCGACCCGAACCCCGACGACCCCTTCCGCGGGCTGTACCTGTCGAACGAGACGATCGACGCCCTGCTGGAGGGCCACCGGGAGCCGTTCCCGCCGTTCACGGACTCCGTGCCGGGCGGCCGCCTGTATCCCCTGGCGGAGCGCGCGGGACTCACCGGCGTCGACGTCGAACTGCTGCTCGTCGCGCTCGCACCCGACCTCGACAGCCGGTTCGAGCAGTTCTACGGCTATCTCAACGACGACGTGACCCGGCGGCGGGCGACGGCGGGCTTGGCCTTGCGTCTGTGCGGCGTCCCCGAAGCGTCGGCCGCCGGCCGTGCGCGGCTCGACGCCGACGCCCCGCTGATCACCTGTGGCCTGCTCACCATGGAGGACGAGGAACGTCCCTTCCTGTCACGCACGCTCCGGGTGCCCGACCGGGTGGTGAACCACCTGCTCGGCGACGATCGGCTCGCCCCGGAACTCGCCGGGTGCGCCCACCTCGGCACGAGGGTCACCGACGTGGCCGGTGCCGATCGGCTCATCCGGGCGATCAGAGGCCAGGTCGGGTTGGTCTATCTCAGGGAGCATCCCGGCGGCGGCGCCGAAGAACTCGGTGTCGCGGCGCTGACCGGGGCGGGCCATCCCGCGCTGGTGGTCGACGCGGCACGATGGCAGGCGGAATCCCGGCACGGCGAGCTCACCGGGTCGCTCGTGCGGGAGGCGTTGCTGCGTGGTGCGGGGCTGGTGCTGGGCCCGGTCGACGACTCGCCGCGGCTGGAGAAGCTCGCTCATCCGGCGGTCCCGTTCGTCGTGCACGGCACCGGGGCCTGGGATCCCCGGTGGAGCGCGATCCCGCCGCTGCAGCTCGACGCCTTCCCCCTGTCCGCGGCGAGCCGGGTGGATCTTTGGCGCAGCCATCTCGACGGCGGGCTCGCTCCGGACGTCGATCCGGGGGAGGCGACCGCGCATTTCGTGCTGGGGCCGGGGCAGATCGCCCGCGCGGCGAAGGCGGCGTCGGTGACGGCGCTGGCCGACGGCGGGCCGGTGCGGACATCCCATCTGCGTGCGGGCGCGCGGAGCCAGAACGCGGCCGGCCTGCAGCGGCTCGCCCGGCGGATCGAACCCGTGGTCGGCTGGAGCGACCTCGTGCTGCCTGCGGGCGTGCTGTCCCTTTTGGACGAACTGGCCGCGCGGGCACGCTACCGGGACCAGGTGCTCGACGAGTGGCGGATGCGGCCGGGCGGTGGCCGCGGCCGGGGTGTGACGGGGCTCTTCGCCGGGGATTCGGGGACGGGCAAGACCATGTCCGCCGAGGTCATCGCCGCCTCGCTGGGGCTGGATCTCTACACCGTGAACCTGGCGACGGTGGTCGACAAGTACGTCGGCGAGACGGAGAAGAACCTGGAGCGGATCTTCACCGAGGCCGCCGGAGTCAACGGTGTGCTGCTGTTCGACGAGGCGGACGCGATCTTCGGCAAACGATCCGAGGTGCGCGACGCACACGACCGGTACGCGAACATCGAGAGCGCGTATCTGCTGCAACGGATGGAAACCTTCGACGGTATCGCCGTACTGGCCACCAACCTGCGAGCGAACCTCGACGAGGCGTTCACCCGGCGGCTGGACGTGATCGTGGACTTCCCGTTGCCGGACGTCGAGTTGCGGCGCCAGCTGTGGGACCGCTGCCTCGGCGCCCGGATGCCCCGCGCCGACGACCTGGACCTCGGGTTCCTCGCCGAGGCCTTCGAGCTGGCGGGCGGACACATCCGCTCGGCCGCGGTCACAGGTGCCTATCTGGCCGCCGAAGCCGGCCGCCCGGTGGCGATGACGGATCTGGTCGGCGCGGTCGCGCGGGAGTATCGCAAGCTGGGCAGACTCTGCCTTGACCGCGAGTTCGGGCCGTACCTGGCGATGGTGACCGACGGCTGACCTGCCCGTTCGGGCAGCCGATGCCGCCCTTCCGGCCGCGCATCGCAACCTGGCGCGCGGCGCGGCGACGGCGCAAGCTGGACGGGCGGCGTAGCGACCGAGGGAGCGGACCATGCGCGGGCACAGTCACGACAACGACCTTGAGCCGAGCCTGCGGCCGAAGGGCGACCGGGTAGAGCGGGACGAGGGCGGTCTTCTGGGCCGCGCCGCCGCGGCCGGGCGCACCGACGTCCTTGGCCCCGCCGGCCTGCTCGATCTGCAGCGTGCCGTGGGAAACGCGGGCGTGAGCACCCTGGTCGACGAAGAACGTTCGCCGGTGCACGACGTCGTCGGCTCAGGCGGCGGCGCGCCTTTGGACGCCGCGACGCGTACGGACATGGAGGGCCGCTTCGGGCACGACTTCGGCGACGTCCGGGTGCACACCGACGGAGCCGCCCACGATTCGGCGAAATCCGTCAACGCGCAGGCCTACACCGTGGGTTCGAATATCGTGTTCCAGCGGGACAAGTACGACCCCGGTTCGGATTCGGGCAAGCACATGCTCGCGCACGAGCTGACCCATGTCGTCCAGCAACGCAGCGGGCCGGTGGACGGGACCGACGCCGGTGGTGGTGTGAAGGTTTCGGATCCCTCGGATCGGTTCGAGCGCGAGGCCGTCGCGAACGCGGACCGGCTGATGTCGGCTCCTGCGCCTGCCTCCGCCGTTCAGCGTTGTGAGGACAGTGGGCACTCCGCCGAGGATTCCGCCGCTGTTCAGCGCGAGGAAGCTCCTGAAGCCGAGGAAGGCGAAGAGGAGAAGATGGCGCAGACGTACGTGCAGCGCGAGGAAGAAACCGAAGAAGAGGCCTCGTAGGTTCGTGGCTCACATCAGGTGGGCTCCGCGACACCTGCCGCTCGGAGTTTGCGGATTCCGTCGATGAACGCGGCCGCGTGACGGTCCCTCAGTGGGGTCACCAGAATCGCTTGGTCGTAATTCTGCGCGAGCATGGTCTCGAGAACTTGGGGCCACCACGTCTCTCCAAGATCCAGTGCGCGCCAGACATCTTCGCGCGCGGCTGATTCGCGGAGGACCACCGCTTGGGTCTCGGGATCACGGCGCACGAGGGAGGCCGGTACGTCGTAGATCTCCAGGCTGCGGGCTTCGACGTGGCGGATGTCGAGAGCCCAGTCGATCCGCGAGTAGAACTCTTCGCGTGCTTCGTCGAACAGTGACCCGTTCGCGTCGGGGTAGGTCACGGGGTCGGCGCGCGGCGAGATGACGACACTGTCGAACTTCCCGGTCAGCGTCGTCCGGTGAAACAGAGCGCCTTGAGTGAACAGAGGATTCGATCCCGACTTGAGGCCATCGATCGTCACCTCCTCGAGGATCGGGCTCATGACGAAACACCATGAGGATTCGCAGTCGCGGAGCGTGACGCGGCGGACCGTGGTCCTGGTATCCGGGGTGCGCGCCATCGACAGGGCGCAACTCCGGAACTTGCATCTCACGAACTCGAGATCCTCATAGGTTTCGCCGGAGTCCTCGTCATAGAGATCGGCGAACGTCTGTCGGCTGAATGTGGTCACTTCGGCTCCGGGGGCGCGGTGTACTTGATCAGTATGTCAACCTTCTTGTCCCACCACCAGCGACCCTCGTGCTTCTTGATCGTTGCTTCATTGTCGGTGGTGACGTCGTACTTCGCGCCCTTGATGATGTCCTTGCCCGTCCAGTCCGGCGTGCCCGCGGTGCCGACGTGGGTCAAGTACTTGCGCAGCTTCGGCGAGGCGGCGATCCGGGCGGCCATGACGCGCTCCATGGCTTTGCCGAAGTTCGCGCGCCACAGGAACGGCTTTCTCTCGAGTATCTTCCTTTCCGCGGCGGTCAGGACGGCGTCGACGTCGACCGGAGTGGCGACGAGGTGATCGCGTACCGCGTGCGCCATCGTCTGCAGGTCGGCTCCTACCTCCCCCGCGAGTTTGAGTCGTTCGCCCTCCAGTACTTCGGCTGTGATATCCGTGGCCTTGTATTTCCTGGCGTATGCGACGATAAGGCTCTTCAAGCTGCGGAACGCACCGGGGAATCCGTTGTATTCGAGCAGAGTCTTCGCTTTCCCCTCTTTCCCTGCCTGCTTGACCAGTTTCTCGACGGCCTCGGCGGAGGCGACGATTTCGTTGAGCGCGTCGATCTGTCCCGGCTTGGGCGTGATGTTCTTCTTCGTGAAATCCGCGATCGCTTTCTTGGCCTTGGTCGAGACCTTGCCCCGCGTACTGGCCATCTCGACGACGCCACCGTCCGGCGTCGGAGTGGCGATCAGCGTGTGGCCGTCGCCGTTCATGTTCAGGCTGTCCTGCTCGGGCCTGAGCAGCTTGACGATCTTGTCCTTCAGGTCGCGTCCGGCGCCTTTGACCTTCGACCAGATCTTCTTGCCGGCCTTGACGATCGTCCCGACCACCGTGTCGATCACCTTGCCGACCGGGGCCTGGACCTTCTCCAGGATCGACTTGATCTTCTCCGAGATACCGCCCAGCCCGAGGAGGCTCGCCAGGAAGCCGAGCACCATCGGCAGCGCCTTCGCCAGCGTGCGCTCGATCAGCCCGGCCACCGCGCCCGCGCCGCCCCGGGCGATCGACTCGACCGAGTCCAGCACCGACGAGACGAACTCCTTGATCTGGGCGGCCTTGTCGACGAAGAACATGACGATGTCGTAGATCGCCTTGCAGGCCTTGATGAACGCGGCCGCCGGGTTGAGCATCGAGATGATCCAGGTGATGCCCGCCTTGACGATCTTCTCGATCACGAACTCCTTGATCTGGCCGAGCACCAGCTCCTTGAGGTCGCCCAGTTTCTCGATCACCCAGCGCCAGAGCCCCGGCACGCCTTCGGTGATCAGGATCTTGACCACTTCGAACGTCTGCTCCAGTTTGGCGAGCACGGGTTCCGGGATGAAGCGGAGGATCCGCGCGCGGACACTCGCCCAGGTGAGGCCGAGGATCGACATGATCATCTTCAGGATGCCCTTGGCGTCCAGCGTTTCCGGGATCTCGATGCCCGCGCTGGCCAGGTTTCCGAGCAGCCAGGCCTTCAGACCGTCCTTGAGGTGCTGCACGATGTTCGCGCCGAAGTTCATCACGCCGGTCTTGACCGCGTTGACCAGGTTGCCGAGGAACTCGATCGGTTTGGCGATGATCAGGCCGACCGCGTTCGCCGCCCGCGCCAGCACGCTCAGCAGCATGTCCTTCAGCTTGAGGATCGTGTCGATCGCGCCGCCGATCGCCTCCTTCGCCTTGTCCCACAGGCCTTTGTTCTCCGCCTGCAGCGCCTTGATCTCCTCGTCGACGGCGTTGCGGGCTTCGCTGTACTTCTGTGCCAGATCCTCGACCAGCGACTGCTGTTTCTCGTCGACGGAGTTCTCGAGTTCGTCGAACTGGCCGCCGAACTCCTTGGCGGCCTCGCCCGCGATCTTGCGCAGGGCGGGGGACTGCGAGTCGACCTTCTGCCGCACGCGCTCGCGGCCTTCCGCGATCAGCCGTTTCGCTTCGGTCAGCTGCTGGCCGACGAAATCGGCGATCTCGCCGATGACGCCCTGCATCTTCGACTCGTAGACCTTCTTGGCCTCGAGGAAGAGGTTGTTCGCCTCGGCGGGCAGGCCGGCGAACAGGTCGTAGCTCCAGCGGGCCGCGCCGGTGACGCCGTCGTAGCGTTCGTCCTTGTACTTCTTCATCCGGGCCTGGTGATCGGCGGTGAACGCGGCCTTCGCCGCCGCTTCGCCGGTCTCGAACCGTTTGGCCACCTGTTCGTCGAGCGCGCCGAGGACACCCTCGACCTTCGTCTTGGTCTCCTCGAAGATCGCCTTGATCTCCGCGGTGATCCGCGCCCGGTCCTGTTCGTCCTTGGCCTTCGTGGCCGACTTCGCCGCCTGCCCGCGTTGCCCGGACGACGACCGCGCGCCGGTCATCCCCGCCATCGCGGCCTGCCCGGACGCTTGTGCGGCGCCGGTGACGGCGGCCAGCCGGCCCGCCTCCGACTCGCGGACCGCCGCGGGGGCCGACTCGGTGTGCTGTTCGCCTTCTTGTTTCGCCGCGAGCGCGCCGGTGAACTCGGGTTCGTTGGACTGCGCCAGCTGCTGGTCGGTGACGCCTGCCTCGGCCATCTTGCCGTGGGTTTCGCATTGGTCGGCGCGAAGGTCGGTTTGGGCGGGCGGCGCCTTGTCCGGGGTGGCCTTGCGGGCGTCCGGCGGGGACAACGCGGGCGGTGGAGGGGTTTCCGGCAGCGGTTTCACCGGTTTTTCCGTCGCTCTGCTGGTGTCCGGCGCTTCTTTGGTGCGCTCGGTGACGTCCTTGGCGGAAGCGTCCTTGCCGCTGGTGACCTTGCCCATCACTTCGGACTTGATCTGGTCCGCCTTGCCGGACGAGGCGAACTTGTCGGCCTCGTCGAGATTCTGCGGCGCCTGCTTGGCGACGGCGGCGTTCACCGCGGCGACGAAGGCGGCCTTGTCGAATCCGGCCGGTTTGGCGGCGGCCATCTTGTCCGCCTGCGCCGCCTTGGCTTGGGCTTCCTTGTCGTCGGCGGGCGCGACCGCGGCGTCCTGCGCCTTCTTGACCTCCGCGGAGGCGGGCGGATGCGCTTTGGCCGCCTTCGCCTGGCCGCTCACGTCCTTCTTGAGCGACCCGAACTTCGGGTCCGACGCGGGCGTCACCCCGGCGGGCGCGACCGGGGGAGCGGGGCAACTGCTGCGCTGCAGACCGACGAGGCGGGTCACCGCCGCGTTGCCCGCGGCGGCCTGCAGCCGCAGCAGCGCGGGCGGGGTGGCACGGCGCGCGGGCTTGACCGGCCGCGCGGGTGGCGTGGCCGGAGCCTGTGTCACCTTGTCCCGGCCCGCCGGCATGTCTTCACTTTCGGCGTCGGCGGGCCGATTGCCAACAGCCGGAGGGGCGGGCCCCGCTGCCCGAACGGGCAGTTGCCTTTTCGGGCAGAGATTGGTTCCCGCCGACCTATCCGCTCGGTCGTTCCGCTGTGAACGTCCACGCAGGAACATCGCCGATGTCAGCGAGTGCACCGAAAAGGGGAGGCACGGATGCCCACCTATCTCACGCCGGGTGTGTACGTCGAGGAGATCGAGGCCGGCGCCCGGCCGATCGAGGGTGTGGGCACGGCCGTCGCCGCCTTCGTCGGCTTCGCGGCGGACGGCCCCTTCAACACGCCCACCTTGGTGTCCAACTGGACCCAGTTCACCCAGACCTTCGGCGATTTCGTCGAAGGCTGCTATCTGGCCCAGTCGGTCTACGGCTATTTCCTCAACGGCGGTGCCAACTGCTACATCGTCCGCATCGGCGGTCCGCGGGGGCAGGAGAACGGTGCGGCGCCGAAGGTGGCGACGCGCCAGGCCGTGCTCGGCGGCTACCGTTTCGTCGCGAAAGAGCTCACGAGTGGTGGACAGACCGGAGAGCTCACCGTCGAGGTCACCGAACCGACCGGCGAGAACCCCGGCGACGACCGGTTCACCGTGCTCGTCAAGAAGGACGGCAAGGTCGTCGAGACCCATAACGTGACCACCAAGCGCACCAAGGAAAACGTCGTCACACTGGTACGCGAGAAGTCCAGCTTCATCACGATCGAGGAGCTCGCGACCGGTGGCGCGGTGGCGAAGCCGGACCGTGGCACCGCGGTGCTCACCGAACCGCCGCAGCCCCCGCCCGTCCCGCGGCGCATCGCGGCCGACGACTACGTCGGCGACGTCGCCGACCGCACCGGTTTCGGCGGCCTGGAAGCGATCGACGAGATCACCATGGTCGCCGTGCCGGACCTGATGGCCGCCCACCAGCGCGACCTGATCGACCTCGACGGCGTCAAGGCCGTGCAGCTGGCGATGATCGCGCACTGCGAGCTGATGGGTGACCGGATGGCGATCGTCGACCCGCCACCCGGGCTCAACCCGCAGGAGGTCCGCTCCTGGCGGATGGACCAGGCCGGGTACGACTCGAAGTACGCGGCGTTGTACTACCCGTGGGTGCAGGTGCTCGACGCCGCCAGCGGGACCAACACCTACGTGCCGCCGAGCGGATACATGGCGGGGGTGTGGGCACGCACCGACGCGACCCGCGGTGTCCACAAGGCACCGGCGAACGAGGTCGTCCGCGGCGTGCTGGCGCTCGAAACGCATCTGACCAAGGCGGAGCAGGAACTGCTCAACCCGATCGGCGTGAACTGCGTGCGCTCCTTCGCGGGCAAGGGGATCCGGATCTGGGGAGCGCGCACGCTGTCGAGCGACCCGGCGTGGCGCTACCTCAACGTGCGGCGGCTGTTCAACTACCTCGAGGAATCGATCCTCAACGGCACCCAGTGGGTCGTGTTCGAGCCGAACGACGACGCGCTGTGGGCCCGCATCCGGCGCACGATCAGCGCTTTCCTGGTGATGGAATGGCGCAAGGGCGCGCTGTTCGGCCTCACTCCCGACGAAGCGTTCTTCGTGAAATGCGACCGGGAGACCAACCCGGCCGAGGGGATCGATCTCGGCCAGGTGATCTGCGAAGTGGGCATCGCGCCGGTCAAACCGGCGGAGTTCGTGATCTTCCGGCTGGCCCAGATGTCCGGCGGCACCAGCCTGGTCAACGAATAGTGAAAGGGCTCCGAAATGGCACTTCCCGATCTTGACAAGGCCGTCGGCTGCTCCTTCGGGCTCGAGATCGACGGCGTTCAGATCAAGCAGATCTCCGAGGTCTCCGGACTGAAGATGGAGCAGGACGTCATCGAGCTCAAGCAGAACACCGTGGACGGCAAGTACGTCATCAAGAAGCTCCCCGGCCGCCCGAAAGCGGGCGAGGTGACGCTGACCCGCGGTCTGACCGAGGACAGCAGCTTCGAGAAATGGGTCAAGGACGCGCACTTCGGCAAAATGGGTTCCGCTCGCAAGGGCGGCGCGATCATCGTCTACGACTACGAAGGCGCCCCGATCAAACGCTACAAGCTCACCAACGCGTGGCCGAAGAGCCTGGAGATCGGCGCGCTGAAGGCGGGCGACACCAGTGTGCTCACCGAGAAGCTCGTGGTCACCTACGAGCAGATGGAAGTCGAGTGAGCCCATGCGCAGGGTGATGGCGTCGGCGCCGGCCGAAGAAGCCCCCGTCGTGCCGGAAGCGCAGGCGCGGCCGAAACTGCGGACCGAGTTCGCGTTCGAACTCCCGCGCGGTTATGTCGACGACGCGGGCAACGTGCACCACTCCGGCGTGATGCGGCTGGCGACCGCGCGGGACGAACTCGTCCCGTTGCGAGACGACCGGGTGCGCGAGAACTCGGCCTTCCTCACGGTGGTGCTGCTGGCCAGGGTGATCACCCGGATCGGCGACGTCACCGACGTGCACGCCGGAGTCATCGAGAACCTGTTCGCTTCGGATCTGGCGTTCCTGCAGGACATGTACCGGCGGATCAACAGCGAAGGCCATACGCGGGCGGGCGTCGCCTGCCCGGAGTGCGGCCACGAGTTCGTCGTCGACGTCGCCGGCGGCCGCCTGGGGGAATCGTGACGTACGCGGCCGGACGGCTGCACGAGGAAGTCGCGTACGTCGCCTACCACCTGCACTGGTCGCTCGACGACATCCTCGACCTCGAACACCACGACCGGTTGACCTACGTCGCCGAGATCGCCCGGATCAACACTCGGATGAGCGAGGGACGGTGACGTTTCGATGTGGACGTGGCGCAGGAAGGAGCCGGGCTCGCCCCCGGAAGCGGCGACACCGGCCCCGCTGCCGGTGACCCGTGCCGAATGGCGAAGCCTGCCGCCGATCCAGCGCGTCGTCGCCGAGCATCCGCTGATCAATCCAGTGCAGAGATTCAGTGCTTCGCTGACGTCCTGGCGGAGCCCGGCGTACCTGGAGCCGTTGGGACATCGGGTCGGTCCGGCGGAACCTTCGGGTGTCATCGACGGTCTCGCGCGGGCGCCGATGGCACCGCCGGACATGCCTGTGGTGCAGCGGTCCGCCCGCAAACGCGGCGTGCTGTCGCGTCTTTGGGGAATGTCGGTGCAGCGCGCCGCCGAACCGGCCGGTCCGGTGACCGAAAGCCGTGCCCCTGAACAGGAATCCGTGCCTGCCGTGCAGTCGTACGAGGAGCCGTTGCCGGACGAGCCGGGGCCGGCTTTCGAACCGACCGTCGCGCTGGAGCCGACGGCGACGCTCGTGCTGCCGGCCGTCGCGGCGGCGTCGCCTGACGCCGACCGGCCGCCGATGCCGTTGACCACCGCGGGCTCGTCGGCGCGCCCGCCGGTGAGGACGGTCCAAGCGATCCGGTCGGAAACCCCGAGCGCTCCGGTCCCCACTCCGGAGCCCGCGGCCGAACCGCGGGCAGTCGAGACATTCGAGCCTGACCACGACCCGGTCGTGTCCACGCCCGAGCCGGTCGATGTCGAGACCGTGCCGGTCCAGGTTCCGGACCCGCTCCCCGCCGAGCCACCCACTTCGGAGGTAGTGACACCGCGGCCCGCGCTGCCGGTCGTCCAGAGGACGGAACAGGTCGAGGCGGCGCCGCGGCGGTTGGGGCTCGGCGCGCCGATCGTGCCGGACTCGGTCCAGGCGGAAGTGCCGAGTGCCGACGTGCCAGCAGTAGAAGACAACGTCGCCGAGGTCGACGCGCCACTGGCGGGCGATGCCGAGACTCCGGTGCTGCCCACGGTTTCGACGCCGGCCGAGGTGGCGCGGGAGGAGCGGACGTTTCCGGCCATGCCCGTGGAGACGCCGACGTCGCCGACTTCTGTACCGGCCGTCCAGCGTTCGGTCGTCGAATCGGCTCTGGAACTTCCGTCGCCGAACCATCGGGACGTGTCGCAGGCCGGGGCTTCGGTTCGGAAGCCGGTGCAGCGTTTGCGTGATGAATCGCCGGTGGGGCCGATATCGGTTCAGGGACCGATACAGCGCCTGCGCGAGGAAACACCAGCGGAACCGCTATCGGTTCGGGAACCGTTGCAGCGCCATGAATCGCCAGGCGAGCCTGCGTCGGTTCAGAGGCCGGTGCAGCGTTTGCGGGACGAGTCGCCATTAGGACCGATATCGGTTGAGCGGCCGGTTCAGCGCTATGAGCTATCGGGGGAGCCTGCTGCGGTCCAGGAGCCGGTGCAGCGCTATGAGTCACCGGGGGAGCCTGCGCCGGTTCACCGGCCGGTTCAGCGGTTGCGTGACGAATCGCCAGGGGAGCTGGCTTCGGTTCGGCGGCCCGTGCAGCGCCTGCGGGATGAACCGCCAGCGGCGCAGAGACCGCTGCAGCGTCGGCGCGACGAATCGCCGGTGGAGCCTACGTTCGTTCAGCGGCCGGTGCAGCGCCTCCGCGACGAACCGCCACAGGAGCATGCAGAGGCGCCGATCTTGGTCGCCCGGGCGCTCGAACCGCCGCCGAGCCTGCCGACGGTCGCCTCGTCGCGTTCTTCACCCGACACCACGTTCCACCCGCCCGAACCACCACGAATCCGGTCCGGGACGACAGCAACCCCAGAGCCGCCCGGGACGCCGGGCGGCTCGGTGAGCGCGCCACCGGCATCGGTGATCTCGACGTCACCGCTGCCGGTGGCACGAGTCGTCGACGGCACGGCCGCGGTCTCGCCCGCACCGGCGGCGGTGGACCAGCGCCCGACCCTGACCGCCTTGCTGAGCGGGGGCGGTGCCACTCCGCTGCCTTCCGTATCACCGAGGACTCCGCTCATGCCAGAGACGTTTACGGTCAAGCCGGTTGTTCAACGCCAAGACGCGGAAGCCTTCCATCAGCCGACGACGATGCCTCCGCCGGCGAGACCCGCCGAAACGCGATCCGTGCAACGCACTGTGCCCAGCGAGCCCGTCGCCGACGTCAAGAGCCTCGTGCTCAACCTGCCACCCGCCGTCGTGCCGCGACAGCCTGAACCCCCGGTCGTCCAGCGCGACCCGGAAACACCACCACCGCCGGAACCCGTCGCACCGCCACCCGCGACGCCGGTGCCCGCGACGGCACAGGCGGCACAGGCGGCACAGGCCGCGCAACCGGAGACCGAGGAACTCGTCAAGAAGCTTTTCGACCCGCTGCTGCGGCGGCTGAAGACCGAACTCCGTCTCGACCGTGAGCGCCGCGGCGCGCTCACCGATCGCCCGCACTGAAGGAGAAGCCGATGCCGGACGCGGAAGAAGCCGTCGCCGTTTGCTACGTCGTCAAGCTCGACGACAAGAACCTCGGCAACCTCGGCGCATTCAGCAGTTGCGACGGGCTGGGCTGCGAGTTCGTCATGGAGCAGCGGGAAGAGGGCGGCAACAACGGGATGGTCTGGCAGCTCCCGACGCGGATCAAGTACTCCAACATCAAGCTCTCCCGCCCGGTCACCGAAGCCAGCTCGCAGATCACGAAATGGTTCGCCGGTATGGCGGGCGGTATCGAGCGCAAGACCGCGACCATCGAAGCGCGCACCCTCGACGGCACCGTGATCGCCAGCTGGTCACTCGAAGGGGTCGTCCCTGTGCGCTGGAGCGGGCCGCAGCTTTCGCCCGACTCGCCCAAGGTCGCCACCGAGACGCTCGAACTGGCCCACCACGGCTTCCTCAGCCCGGCGAAGAAGGGCTAGCCATGTCCTCACCCGTCACGTTCACCTCCGCCGGATCCCAGCCGCCCGCGGCGTACGGCTCCGGCGAACCGGCGCCGAACAACCTCCAGCGCGCGCTGCTGGAGGTCCGCAAACCTCCGCAATCCGGCGGCACCGGGCAGCCCGGCGCCAAACTGTTCGAGATCAAGTTCCAGTTCAACCCCAAGGAACTCTCGCTCACCAAGAACGCCAAATGGGGCCGTGACCCGCAGCGCAACGCGAAGAAGAGCGGACCGCCCGAGTTCAAGGGCTCGGACCCGTGCAAGCTCGCGCTGGAGATGTTCCTCGACGCCACCGACAAGATGGACGACGCCGTCGTCAAGAAGGTCGAGCAGCTCTTCACCTGCTGTGTCGCCACCGAGGAAAGCCGCCAGCACGGCAAGGGTTCGCCGCCGTGGGTGATCTTCAAATGGGGCGGGATGACCGGCTTCCCCGCGTATGTCGCCAGTGTGACCGCGAAGTACACGCTGTTCACCCCGTCGGGTACTCCGGTGCGCGCGGTCTGCACGGTGAACCTGGAGGAGATCGCCGGCGAGCTGAGCGGGCAGAACCCGACCTCGGGTGCGCTCGCGGCACGGGACACCCACGTGTTCGTCGCCGGTGATTCCCTGCAGGCGGTGGCGTTCCGTGCCTACGGCGACGCGGGGAAGTGGCGCGAGATCGCCGACGCCAACGACATCGACGATCCGATGCGGCTGCGGCCCGGCACCCGGTTGCTCGTGCCGGCGCTGGAGGAACTCGATGGCTAACGAGAGCTTCGCGAACAACCTCATCGTCGAGGTCGCCGGGGGTCCGCTGCCCGACGACGTGAAGACGCTGCTCTCCTACGCCTACGTCGACGACAGCCGGAACCTGCCGGACATGTTCGTCCTGCGGTTCCGCGACTCCGGGCACGTGGTGCTGGACAAGGGGAAGTTCACCGTCGGTGCGCAGATCAAGCTGAAGGTGCAGACCTCCGATCCGGAAGCCCCGCAGGAATTGCTCTCCGGCGAGGTCACCGCGGTCGCGATCGACCTCGACCGGATCGGCACCTTCACCGAGGTGCGCGGTTACGACCACGCGCACCGCCTGTTCCGCGGCCGCCGGGTCGCGGTCTACCCGGGGATGACGCTCGCGGACGTCGTCACCAAGGTGACCCGGCGCGCCGGGCTGAAGGTCGGCAAGATCGATCAGGTCCCCGGTGTCGGCGGCCGTCCGCACACGCAGTTCAGCCAGGACAACGTCAGCGACTGGGATTTCCTTTCCCGGCTGGCGGAGTCGGTCGGCGCCCAGATCGCCGTGCGCGAGGGCGCGCTGAACTTCCGCCTCGCGGAGAAGCCCTCGGCGGCACCCGCCACCACCGCGAAGGCCAACACCGACCCCTTGGTGCTCGAGGCACACCGGACGCTGGTCAGCCTGCGCGCCAGTGTCACCGCGGCCGAGCAGGTGCCCGAGGTCGAGGCCCGCGGCTGGGACGTCACGACGAAGAAGCCGGTGGTGGCCGCCGAAAAACCGAAGAACGCGGGCACCGAGGTCGAGGGTGTCGACCCGGTGGCGCTCGCGAACAAGTTCTCCAGCCCCAAGTACGTCTCGGCGGATACGCCGCGCCGGACCCAGGCCGAGGCCAAAGCGGCGGCGGTCGCGCTGTCCGAACGGCTCGGCGGCGCGTGCACCGAACTCGACGGGGTCGCCAAGGGCAATCCGAAGCTCCGGGCGGGCGCGGCGGTGACGCTGACCGGCGTCGGCAAACCGTTCGCCGGCAAGTACACGCTCACCAGCACGCGGCACCTGTTCAACGCGGAAGTCGGCTACACCACCGAGTTCGCCGTCTCCGGCAGGCAGGAACGCTCCCTCTACGGGCTGGTCGCCGGTGGTTCCAAGACCTCGGCGTGGCCCGGAGTGGTGCCCGCGGTGGTCAGTGACGCCAAGGATCCCGCCGGGCTCGGCCGGGTCAAGCTGACCTTTCCCTGGCTGGATCAGAACTTCACCAGCAACTGGGCCCGCACGGTGCAACCCGGCGCGGGCAACGGGCGGGGCGCGATGGTCATGTCCGAGGTCGGCGACGAGGTGCTCGTCGGCTTCGAGCAAGGCGATTTCGAGGCGCCGTATGTCCTCGGCGGGTTGTATAACGGCGTAGACGCGGTGCCGAAGTTCACCGCGCCGCCGATCGACGGCAACAGCGGCGAGATCGCCGTGCGGGGTTTCGTCTCCCGCAAGGGACACAAGCTCGAATTCGCCGAACAGGACGGCATCGTCGTCGCGTCCGGCGACGGGAAGCTCGTGGTCAAACTCGACCAGAAGAACCAGATGATCGAGGTGACCAGCGGCAAGGGTGTCACGGTGAAGGCGCGGAACGGGGTGAGCATCGACGCCGGCAGCGGTCCGCTGGAGCTCAAGGGCCAGAAGGTGTCCGTGAAGTCGGCGACCGAGGCGACCGTCGAGGCGAGCAGCAGCCTGAAGCTGTCGGGCACGGCGGGCGTGAACGTCGAGGGCGCGACGGTTTCGGTCAAGGGACAGGGCCAGACGGAGCTGACCGCGAGCGGTGTCGTGACCGTGCGCGGCGGCGTGGTCAAGATCAACTGAGGGAGTGGGGCTGGGATGTATTCGACAGAGGCTCGTGGCGATGTCGCGAAAGCCACTTTCGAGACATCTGACGTCCCGAAAGTGGCTTTCGCGACACGCCGTCCATTCCGCACACCAGCCAGACCGTCGACCGAGACCGGCCCGGTCTTGCACCACCGACAGATCAACTGAGGGGAGCGGGCATGCCACCAGCCGCGAGGGTCGGCGACCCGACCGGGCATCCGGGCGTCATCGCCGGACCCGGTGTGCCGACCGTGCTCATCGGCGGGATGCCCGCCGCCACCGTCGGCACGCTGCACACCTGCTCGTTCCCGCCGCCCGCGGTGCACCCGCCGACGCCGATCGCGCCGCCGGGCTGCCCGACGGTGCTGATCGGCGGCCTGCCCGCGGCGCGGATGGGCGACCTGGCCGCCTGCGGCGCGCCGATCGTCCTGGGCTGCCCGACCGTCCTGATCGGAGGCTGACATGGATTTCCTGGGCAGGGGGCTGGCGTTCCCGGTGCGCACCGACGCGACGGGCTCGATCGCCTTGGTCGGCGGCGAGCGCGAGGTGGTCGAGAGTATCCGGCTGATCCTGGCCACCGCTCCCGGTGAGCGGCCGATGCGCCCGGAGTTCGGCTGCGCCGTGCACGATCTCGTGTTCGCGCCCGCCGACTCGGCCACCGCGGGGCAGATCGCCTACGAGGTGCGCACCGCGCTGGAGCGGTGGGAGCCGCGGATCACGCTCACCGACGTGGTGGTCGGGTTCTCCGAGGCCGAGCGCGGCACACTGCTGATCGACATCAAGTATCAGCTGCGCGGGACCAACGACCCGCGCAACCTGGTCTTCCCGTTCTACGTCATCCCACCCCACGAGTCCATTCAGGACGGTGCGTGATGTCGCTGCCCATGCCCAACCTCGACGACCGCCGGTTCCAGGACCTGGTCGACGAAGCCAAGTACCTCGTCCAGCGCAACTGTCCGGAATGGACGGACCACAACGTCTCCGACCCCGGCGTGACGTTGATCGAGACGTTCGCGCAGATGGTCGACCAGGTGCTCTACCGGCTCAACCGCGTGCCGGACCTGCACTACCTGCGGTTCCTCGACCTCATCGGCGTGCGGTTGTTCGCGCCGACCGCCGCGCGGACCGACGTGACGTTCTGGCTCTCGGCGGCGCGGGACGTCCCCGTGGTCGTCTCCGCGGGGAAGCAGGTCGCGAGTGTGCGCGACGAGGTCGAGGACCCCGTCGTGTTCACCGTGGAGCGCACGCTGACGATCGTGCCGTGTTCGCTCGCGGGCCTCGCCACCGGCGACGCCGACCCCGGTGTGCCGCCGGTCGACCGCACCGACGAGCTGCTGGTCGGCGGCGAACCCGCGTGTTTCGCCGAAAACCCCGCGCCCGGCGACATCGTCTACTTCGGACTGTCGGACGCCGTGCCCGGGTGCGCGGTACTGCTGCGGATGGACTGCGAGGTCGAAGGGCAGGGCGTCGATCCGCACGACCCGCCGTGGGTGTGGGAGGCCTGGGACGGGCACGGCTGGGCCGCCGGCGAGATCGACCGGGACAGCACCGGCGCGTTCAACCGGCCAGGGGACGTCGTGCTGCACGTGCCGCCGGGGCATACGGCGTCGGTGCTCGCCGGTCGGCACGCGGGCTGGATCCGTTGCCGCTTGACGGAACCGAAGCAGAACCAGCCGTTCTTCCAGCGATCGCCGCGACTGCGTTCGGTCGAGGCGTCGACCATCGGCGGCACGGTCGGCGCGGTGCACGCCGAGGTCGTGCACGGCGAGATCGTCGGCACCTCGGACGGCCTGCCCGGACAGCGGTTCCCGCTCGGCAGGCGTCCGGTGGTGGCGGGCGGGGACGAGCTGATCGTGGAGGTGTCCGGTCCCGACGGCTGGCAGGAGTGGACCGAGGTGTCCTCGTTCGCCGAATCGGGCCCGGATGACCGGCACGTCCAGCTCGATCGGGTCGCCGGTGAGATCGCGTTCGGCCCCGCCGTGCGCCAGCCCGAGGGCGGCGTCCGGTACTACGGCGCCGTTCCGGCCAAGGCCGCCGCGATCCGGGTGCCCGCCTACCGGGCCGGCGGCGGGCGGCGCGGCAACGTCGCCCGTGAAGTGCTCGAGGTGCAACGGGATCCGATCCCGTTCGTCAGCACCGTGGTCAACCGGCGTCCGGCGACCGGCGGGGTGGACGGCGAATCGGTACGGGACGCGGCGGTCCGCGGTCCGTTGCTGCTGCGCACCCGCGACCGCGCCGTCACCGCCGAGGATTACGAACAGCTCGCGCGCGAAGCGGCGCCCGAGGCGGCGAGGGTTCGTTGTGTACCCGCGCACGGCCCCGACGGCCGCGAGACCGGCGCGATCCGCGTCCTCGTCGTGCCCGCCGTTCCGGACACCGGCGAGCTCAAATTCGCGACGTTGATGCTCGACCCCGGGATGCGGACCCGGATCGAGCGGTATCTGGACGAACGTCGCTGTGTCGGCGCCCTCGTGTCCGTGGAAGCGCCGTTCTACCACGGCGTCACGGTCGTCGCCCGGCTGCGGTCGCGCCGCCGGACCAGCCCCGGCACCCTCGGCCCGCGGGCGACGCAGGCGCTCTACGACTACTTCAACCCGCTGACCGGCGGGCCGGACGGCGACGGCTGGCCGTTCGGGCGGCCGGTGCATTCGGGCGAGGTTTTCGCGGTGCTGCAACGGCTTCCCGGTGTCGAGATGGTGGAGGACGTACGCCTGTTCGCGGCCAATCCGGTCACGCGGGAACGCGGCGAGCAGGTCGCCCGGCTCGATCTGCCGCCCCACGCGCTCGCGTTCTCGTTCGGGCATCAGGTCCGGGTCCGGGAGAGTGACCGATGAGAGCGGCCGTACCCGGGCTGCCGAGCCCGCATCCGATCGGCGAGCAACTGCCCTCGGTCTACGCCGAGGACCGGTTCGTCCAGGGCTTCACCGGCGCGCTCGACGAGGTGCTCGCACCGGTCTTCGCCACGTTGGACAACTTTTCCGGTTACCTCGACCCGAACCTGGCGCCGGAGGACTTCGTCGGCTGGCTGGCGCATTGGGTGGCGTTGCGCGTCGACGAAGGCTGGAGCCCGGTCCGGCTGCGCGAACTCGTGACCCGATCGGTCGAACTGCATCGGTGGCGCGGTACCCAGCGCGGGCTCGCCGAACACGTACGGCTGCTGACCGGTGGCGCGGTCGAGGTGACCGACAGCGGCGGGGTCGTGGCGTCGCCGGAGCCCGGAGCGCCGCTCCCGGATCCGGGGCCGCCGTGGGTCCACGTGCGCGTGCGAGTGGCCGATCGGAGCCGGATCGACGAACGGCGGCTGACGGCGACGGTCGTGGACGCGGTGCCCGCCCACGTGCGGGTCACGGTGGAAGTGGTGGAGGGGTAGCGGATGGTCATCTACCGGGAATGCGGGCATCAGGGCCCCGCCGACGTCGAGTTCTGCGGCGAATGCGGGCGGTACCTGAAATGGGACGACGAGGAACCCGTCGCGGTGCGTCAACCGATCGCCCAGGCCCAGGTCGTGCAGCCGGCCGAACCGCTCGCGCCGGTCCGGCAGCCGCAGCAGCGGACGGTCGAGGAGCAGGTCCTCAAACCGGGCGACCTGATCTGCGGCAGATGCGGCAAGGGCAACGTGCCCACCCGTAACTTCTGCGGTCGCTGCGGCGCGTCCCTGGCCGAGTCGGAAGTCGTGAAGACGTCGTGGTGGCGTCGGCTGTTCCGCCGCGGACCCCGGGAGCACAAGGCGGGGGAGCGGCCGGGCAAGGACGGCGTCCGCCGCCGCGTCGGCCGGGCCGGTGCCGCGCGACGCAGCGTCGGCAAGGCCGTCCGCCGGGTGATCGCGGTGATGCTGGTGCTCTCGGCGCTGATCTACGCGCTGTACCAACCGTTCCGGGGTGCGATCAACACCGCCGCGGTCGGCCTGTGGAGTCAGGTGACGGGGATCTTCGAGACGAAGCTGAACCCGGTGCGTCCGAGCAAGGTGACCGCGAACGCGCAGTCGCCGGGCCATCCGGGGAACCTGGTCAGCGACAACGCCAAGAACACCTTCTGGGCGGCGACCGCCCAGGGCGAACCCGTACTGGTGTTCACCTTCGACCATCCGGTGGATCTGCGGAAGGCGATCGTGCATTCCGGCAACGGCGCGAACTTCCAGGCCGCGCACCGGCCGAAGACCCTGCATCTCGTGTTCTCCACCGGCAAGACCTACGACATGGTGCTGGCCGACACGCCGGACGCCCAGGAGATCCCGATCGAGAACAGCGCGGGCGCGTCGAGCGTCGAGCTGCACGTGGTCGGGCTGCATCGCTCGCTGGACGGCATGGACGTCGCGATCTCCGAGATCGAGCTGTTCGAGGCCGGCTGAGGAAGGACTGGATGACCATGCGCCCGAACCGAGCGGTGGCGGCGATCGCGTTCGTCGCGGTGCTGGGCGGAGCGGCGATCACCGGGGTGCTCGCGCCGACCGCGGCGCAGGAGCCCGCGCCTCCCGCCGCGCCCTACCGCGTCGGCTACGTCAGCGCCGCGACCACGGCCCTGTTCCAGGCCTCCGGCGCGGCACTGCCCCCGGGCGCCGGGGGCGTCGATTCCGACGCGTCCGCGGGCAAAGGCGGCCTGGTGTGGGTGAGCAAACGGGCCGTCCGTGACGGCGCCGAGCGCGACGGCGAGATCTGGTATCTGCGCGACGGCACCAAGGTCCCGGTGCGCCTGACCGACGACGCGACCGTCGACACGCATCCGGCGTTGTCGCCCGACGGTTCGTCGGTCGCGTTCGTCTCGGAACGCACGGGCAGCAAGGACATCTTCGTGATCGGCGTCGACGGCCGCGGGCTGCGCCAAGTGACGTCGGGACCGGCCGCGGACGATTCGCCGAGCTGGTCGCCCGACGGCGGCCGTCTCGTGTTCAGCGGTACCGGCGAGGATCCGGCCGGTGACCTCTACACCGTGCCGTCGGGCGGCGGCGCGCCGACGCGCCTGACCAACGACCCTGCCGCGGACACCCAGCCCGCCTGGGCGCCCACCGGTTCCCGGATCGCGTTCACCACCACCAGATTCGACCCGGCCGGGGATGTCGTGGTCATGGCCGACACCGGCGGCGCCGTCACCCGCGCGGTCCCGGAGCCCGGTGACTCGTCCGAGCCCGCGTGGTCACCGGACGGCGTGCGGCTGGCCTTCACCACCCGGCAACCGGATCCGCTGGGCGACGTCAAACAGGTCGCGGGTGGTCAGGTCTCGGTGATCTCCGCGTTGTCCGGTGTCGGCGAGACCGAACCGACCTTCCGCGCCGACGGGCAGCCGGTGTTCACCCAGCTCCGCGGCGGGGCCACCACCGACATCTGGAGCGCGGACGCGCGCGGCGGCGACCGCCGCGACCTCACGAACCGGCCGGACGCGGACGAAGCCGATCCCGCCTTCTCCCCGGACGGGACTTCGCTGGCCTACACGGAATTCGGCACCGGCGAGAGCCGGAACAGTCAGGTCGTCGTGGCGAACGCCGACGGCGGCGCGCCGCGACCGCTGACCGCGGCCGAGCGCGGCAAACGGGAGCGTCATCCGGCATGGTCGCCGGACGCGACGAAGATCGCGTTCACCCGGACCGTGTCGGCAGGCGAGGGTTCCGACAGCTTCGTGCGGATCGTGCGCGTCGCGGACGGCCGTGTTCTCGGCGACATCCCGATCCCGGCGCATCTGCGTGGCGACGACTCGCAGCCGGTCTGGTCGGCGGACGGGGCCAAGATCACGCTCACCCGGGCCGCCACCCGGATCGGGCCGCCGGGACCGTCCAGAGTGGACCCCGCGACGGTGGACGTGCCGGTCGGCCGCGGCGGGTCGGCGCGGATCGCCAAGACGGTGCAGACCGACCGGATCCGGTCCCTGCCGGACGTCGTCCTGCTGATGGACCAGACCGGCTCCATGGGCGGGGTGATCGAAGGGGTCAAGACGAACCTCGGCACGGTCATCGACAGCGTGCGGGAACGGGAGAAGGAAGCGAACTTCGCCGTCGTGGCCTTCGGCGACGCGAAAGACCCGGCCCCGCGGCCGTTCTACGTTCAGCAGCCGCTGACCCCGGCGGGTACCGAGGCCGAACGGAAGCTGCTGTCCGACGCGTTCGCCCGGATCAAGGCGGACGGTGGTGGAGACACCGCCGAGGATTGGCTGCTGGCCTTGCAGAAGGTCGCGACCGGAGCCATCACCTTCCGCCCGGGAAGCAGCCGGGTCGTCGTCCTCGTCGGCGACGCCGCGAGTCACGAGACCCCGCCGAGGGCGGAGGTGATCGCCGCACTGAACGCGGCGAAGATCAGCGTGGTGGCCGTTCCCGCGGTCACCGGCGGGTCGAGCACCGATCCCGACCGCGGTCTCGACGCGCGGGGACAGGCGACCGCGGTCACCAGCGCCACCAACGGTGTCCTCACGCCCGACACCGACGCCGGCCGGATCTCGGAGGCGATCATCGCGGGTATCGGTGATCTCCCGGTCAGCGTCCAGCCGGTGAGCTTCTGCGATCCCGGCCTCACGATGACGTTCGATCCCGCGGGGCCGCAGAGTGTTCCGGGCGGCACGAACGCGCGGTTCACCGAAACGGCGACGGTGTCCCAGACGGCCGCTGTGGGTTCTTTCCTGCGCTGCCGCGTGGAATTCCGGTTGAACGGGGAGCCGACCGTGCGGCCGGGATACACCGAAAACGTCACCGTGCGCGTCAAGGATCCGGCTCTGCCCCTGATCACGCTGCACGACCGGACGGTGACCGGAACCGGCCCCACGGTGATCGAGTATCCCGCGACCGCGGTGGACGTGGACGGGAGCCCGCTCGAGCCGAGCTGCACTCCGTTGTCCGGCAGCCTGTTCCCGGTCGGGGCCACCACGGTGACGTGCACGGCGCGCGGGAAGAACGGCACCGCCGTCGAGACCGCGGTCATGGCCGTCGCCCCGCCGGGAGAGGAGCGGCGGAAGCAGTTGTGGCAGGTCACCCTGACCCAGCCTTCGCCCGACGTCGTCGTGCCGGGAGACCAGCGTGACCTTTCGTCGCTGTTCGGGCCGGGTTGCGGGGCCGGCGTGGAAAGCGCGGCGGACGTCTCGCCGGACGGGGCCACCCTCGCGTTCCAGAGCGGCAACGCGCTGGTCTGCGTGGCTCCCGCCGACGGGGGCGCGGCCCGGATCCTGGTGCAGCGCATGGGATACGTCGACGATCCGGCCTGGTCGCCGGACGGCGGTCTCGTCGCGTACACGAACTCGCCGGGCGAGTCCCCGCCACGGATCGCGGTCGTTCCGTTCACCGGTGGCGACGGCCGGATCCTCATCGACGGCCCCGGTGGTGCCTCGCAGCCCACGTTCCAACGGATTCCCGATCTCGCGGTGAGCACGAGCGCCGTACCCACCGCGATCCCGTTCGAGGGGCTCACCACGTTCGAGTTCGTCGTGACCAACCGCGGCGCCACCGCGTCGCCCCTGGTGGGGCTGTTCGTCCGGCTGACGGCCGGACTGCGACCGGCGGCGGTCCTCCCCACCAAGGGCACCTGCACGCCGGAACTGGTGTGCGCGTTCGGCACGCTGGTGCCGGGCGAGGAGGTACGGGTGCGGTTCGGCGCGACCGGTCTGGTCGCCGGAGCGCAGGCGGCGACCGGAACGGTCACCACGGCCGGTCCCGACGCCGACGCACGGAACAACTCCGCCACAGCGGTCGTGACGGTCGGCGAAAAGCCGGCGCCACCGGTGACCCCCGGATCCTTGTCGGTCGGGATGTCGGTCTCGGCGGTCCCGTTGTTCGCCGGCGGTGACGACGTGGTGCTGACCTACTTGGTGCACAACGGTTCCCAGGCCCCGATGCCGGCCGTCCGGCTCGTGACCCAGCTGCCACCACAACTTCCCGCGACTTCGGCCGCACCCGGCTGTGTGCCCGGTGGTGGAAGTTGCGCGCTCGGGACGCTCGGGCCGGGGCAGACGGTGACGGTCCGGATCTCGTTGGCCGCGAAGGCCGCGTTCGAGGGCCAGGTGTCCGGCACGGTGAGCACGACCGGACCGGACAACAACGCCGGGGACAACACGGCGACCGCGCGTGTGGTGGTCCGGCAGCCGGTGGTCGAGCTGGATCCGAAGATCGGCACGCTCGGCTTCGTCCCGCGGGTGCGGGGAACGGACTTCCCGCCGGGCGCGGTGGTCCGGCTGGCCTGGTCGGCGGGCATCTCCGCGCCAGGGCAGGTCACCGTCGGCGCCGATGGAAGATTCGAGGCGTACTTCCTGATCTTCCACCACGACCTGATCGGCCCGCGCACGGTGAACGTGACCTCGGTCGGCGGCCCGAAATTCGGGACGGCGGCGTCGAATCCGATCCTGGTCGTGCTCCGCACCCTGCAACCCCCGTTCATCACCCGAGGCTGAGGGGCCGCGTCGTGAGTGGCGTTTCGGCTTCTAACCCGAAACGCCACTCACGACCACCTGGACCGATCGGCCGCACTCGCGTGATCGACGCCGGAACTCACGTGATCGAAGGCGGAACTCGCGAGTGCGGCCTCCAATCACGCGAGTCACGTCCCTGATCACGCGAGTCACGCCTTTGCGCACGCCGCGCCCTGTGCGCCCAGTCCCCGTTGGTGAGGCAGGCGGGGCAGTGAAGCTCATGCCGGCTGTCGTCTTGGGTGAGTGGGGAAGATTCCGGCCGTCCAACGTCCGGGATCTTCCCCACTCGGTCGTCGCTCCCACGCAGGTCGGACGTAGGTAGGCACAGAGCACACGGTTGGCTCTAGCCCGAAACGCCACTCACGGCCAGTATCCGGCCGGGGCGAAGGCTCCCTTCGCCGCATCGGATGCGGTGAAGGGAGCCTTCAGCCCACTCGTGACAGCATGAAACCGCTCAGACAGCTTCCGAGCACACCGGCCACTGCCCCTATGGGCAACGACCGGCGCACGGCCGCACACCCGTCCGCTGCTGCCGGTCGTCGCGCCGGACGCGCAGACTTCCGGGTATGGGAGCAACGGCGACGCTGTCCGAGGCGGGTCTGGTCGCGGAACCGGGCCAGGAGATCAGCTGCTCGGTGACCATTCGCAATGCCGGCCGGGTCGTCGATCAGTTCGCGATCGAGGTGGTCGGCGATCCGGGTGCCTGGGCCACCGCGGAACCGGCGACGGTGAACCTGATGCCTGGGGAGGCGGGGACGGTCGTCGTGCGGTTCTCGCCGCCGCGGTCGTCCGACGTCCGGGCGGGCCAGATCCCGTTCGGTGTCAGGGTTTTCTCGAGCGAGGACCCGGCTGGGTCGGTGGTCGAGGAAGGCAGCATCCAGCTCGGCGCGTTCACCGAGGTGACCGCCGAAGTCGTTCCGGCGAAAGTGGAGGCCGGTTCCAAGGCCGATTTCGAAGTCGCCGTCGACAACCGCGGCAACCATCCCGTCGCCGTCGAACTGAGCGCGCTCGACCCCGAGGACGAGCTCGACTTCCAGCTCGAACGGAACCGGGCCGACCTCGCGCCGGGTACGGCCGCGTTCGTCCGCCTGCGGGCCCGGCCGCGGAAACGGTTCCTGCGCGGGCAACCCGTCCGGCACCGCTTCCAGGTGTTCGTCGTCGCGGACAACGCCGAACCGCTCAAAACCGAAGGCACCATGGTGCAGCGGCAGTTGCTGCCGAAGTGGTTGCTGCCTGCACTGGCCGCGCTGCTGGTGTTGCTGCTGGCCCTGGTGACGCTGTGGTTCACCGTGCTGAGGCCCGCGGTGAAGTCGGCCGCCCGCGAGGCCGCGCAGGAGCAGAACCAGGAGGTGATCAAGGCCGCGCAGGACGCCGGTGGTGCCGCAGGGGAGGCGAAGAAGGACGCCGTTCAGGCCAAACAGAACTCCGAAGACGCGATGAAGGCCGTCGGGCTGACCCCGCCTCCGGACGGCGCGCCGCCCGGGCCCAGGGCGTCGAACGGTGTCCCGAACCCGGCGGGCAACGCGAACGGGACACCGACCGACTTCCGCGTGGCGGCGGACGCGGCGGTCGACTCGAACGTCAACCGCTTCGCCGAATTCCCCTACGCCGTTCCGGATGCCGCGAAGACACTGGTCGTCACCGACCTCATCCTGCAGAACCCGCGTGGTGACAACGGAACCCTGCGGCTGTTGCGGGATTCCGGTGGCACCAAGACCGTTCTTCTCGAAGTCGGCCTCGCGAACTTCCGCGACCTCGACCACCACTGGTTGCAGGCATGGCGGTTCGCCCCCGGGGAGAAGATCGTGCTCGCGGTCAGCTGCCAGACGCCGGGAGGCGGCAGCCGGTGCACTCCGTCGGTCTCCTTCTCGGGCCGCATCGAATAGACGTGGATCAGATCAATCCCTCGCGCAAGGCGAACGCGACGGCGTGCGCGCGGTTGCGGAGCTGGAAACGGTTGGTGATGTCGTGCAGGATCGATTTCACCGTCCGCTCGGAATAGCTCAGCTGGTCGGCGATCTCCTTCGTCTCGAAGCCGTCGGCGACCATCCGCAGCACCTTGGTCTCGCGTTGGGACATCCCGGCCAGATCCCAGCCGTTCGGTTGCAGCACGTCCCGCTGCAACCGGGACACCCTGGACAGCAGGCGGCCGAGCAGATCCGGCGGCAGCGCGCCTTCCCCGGCGGCCGCGGCCTTGACCAGCCGCACCAGGGTGTCGGGGGTGGCGTCGGCCCGCCGGATGATCGCGGAGACACCGTTGCCCACGACGTCCAGCAGCTCCGAGTCGTCCACCTCCCCGGCGACCAGGACGACCCCGGCGCAGCCGGCGCAGTGGAGGCTGCGCAGCAACTGCCGTGCCTCCTCGTTCAGCCGCTCGACGATGACCAGTACGACGGCCGGCTCGTCGGTGTCGTCGGCGAAGCGGATCTCAGGGCGTGCGCGCAGCGCGGCGGTGACACCCGCGTGCGTGATGGTGTCGGTGGCATGGAGCAGCACCGGGATCTGGTCGACGAGCATCGATGAACCCCTCCCGCGAACGGCGTTTCGTCATTCCCAAGGATCGTGCGGACGGGGTGTCGCGAACAGGGATCCGGAGTCCCGATATGTCCCGCTTTGCTACTCCGATCGAGCGACGCCCGCCTTTCTGATCTTGGCGATCGCCTGGGCCCGGTCGGTGACCTGGAGCTTGCGGAAGATGTGGGACACGTGGTTCCGCACGGTTTTCGGGCTGAGCACCAGCTGGTCGGCGATGGAGGCGTTGCCCATGCCCTGCGCGATGAGCCGCATGATCTCCCGCTCGCGCGCGGTCAGCTTCGGGAAGGACTCGTTACGCGGGGATTCCGTGCCCAGCAGGGAAAGCACCTGGGTCGCGATCGCCGGGCTGAAGATCGCCTCGCCGTCGCCGATCACCCGTACCGCGCGGACGACCTGCTCGTTGCGTGCACCCTTGAGCAGGTAGCCGCGCGCACCCGCGCGCATGGCGGCGAACACCGCGGCTTCGTTCTCGAACATGGTCAGCATGAGCACACCGGTGTGCGGGAAGGCTTTCACGATCCGGCGGGTCGCCTCGACGCCGTCGAGGTCCGGCAGGTTCAGGTCCATGAGGATGACGTCGGGTTCCAGCCTGCCCGCTTGCGCGACCGCGGTGAGACCGTCGGCGGCCTGCCCGACGACGTCGATGCCCTGGGTACCGTCGAGCATCGCGCAGATGGCCGTCCGGAAGGCGGGATGATCGTCCACCACGAGGACGCGAAGCGGCGGGAACATCGCGTTCACTCCTGGGTGGCGAGCGGCAGCCAGGCGGCGATCCGGGTGCCGCCCGAGGGCACCGGCTCGACCACGCAGCCACCGCCGAGATCGACGGCGCGTTCCCGCATCGACCGCAGCCCGGTCCCGCCGACCACGGGCGGCGGCTCCCCGCCCGTCCCGACCCCGTCGTCGACGATCTCCACGCGCAGGTCGCCGTCCAGCGGCCAGAGGCGCACCGTGCACTGCCGGGCACCGGAGTGGCGGGCGATGTTCACGAGCGCCTCGCGGATGATCCGGTAAGCGGCGACCTCCACCGCGGCCGACAGCGGCGGCAGCTCGCGGCGGACCTCGACGGTCACCGCGAGTGGTCCGTGCTCGGCGGGTACCCGGTCGGCGAGCATGCCGGCGTACCGGCGCACGGCCGTGACGAGGCCCGCCTCGTCGAGCGCGGGCGGGCGCGCGTCGGTCACGATGCGGCGCAGTTCGGTGATGGCGCCGTAGAGCTCCTCCTCCAGCCTGGAGAGGAGACGCTCGGCCCCGGCTCGGTCACGGACGAGCAGATCACGGGCCGCGCGCAGGCCGAGCACGGCCACGGCGAGGGTCGGCCCGACGCCGTCGTGGAGGTCGCTGAGCACCGTCCGGAGCCGGTCCTCGTACCCGGCAGGATGAACGACGTCGGTGACGACGAATGTCCGGCGCATTGTCTCCCCCGTCGGGCGGTGGCGCGGCTCGGTGGTGCGTAGCGTGCTGGTCACTCGCTGTACTAGTCGCGGAACCCGCTCCCGGCGTTTCCCCGCCTGCCGCGAGTTCAGGTAACGGTTTGGAGCCGATGCGGACGCCTGCCCCGGCGGCCGCGAACCGTGCGGCGGCGAAATGCCGTAATAGGGGTTCGAGAATTCGGGTCATAAAATGATGGTGCTCGCTTCGAAGTATGATGCGCGCGAGTGAACTTTCTCGACAGTGGACGGGCCGTCACGGACAATCGGTTCCGCGCGGCACCCTGCGAGCAAATCCTTCTGTTGCGCTCAGTTCCCTGCTCCCATCATTTGGCGAAAAGGAACCCTATGCATGACGATGACGAACCAGTAGGCCGGGTGCTCGGCAGGCGGCAGGCGTTGATTCTGCTCGGCGCCGCCGGTGCGACACTCGCCGCCGCGGGCTCCGCCACGGCGAGCACCACCACCTCCACCGAGGGCACTCCCGAGGTCTGCACGCTGGATTGTGTGGTCAAGCCAGAGCAAATGGAGGGTCCGTACTTCGTAGACGAGCGGCTCAACCGCTCCGATATCCGCAGTGAACCGTCCACCGGACAACTGGTTCCCGGTACCCCGCTGGTAATCAATTTCACCGTTCAGCAGGTTCGCCAGCAGCAGTGCACCGCGCTGTCGGGGGCGATGATCGACCTCTGGCAGTGCGACGCTTTCGGGCTGTATTCGGACATTCCGTCCCAGGGCAGCCGCGGCCGCCGTTTCCTGCGCGGTTATCAGAACACCGACCAGGCGGGCACGGCCCGGTTCACCACCATTCTTCCCGGCTGGTACACCGGACGCACGCTGCATATCCACGTCAAAATACGCACCATCGGAACCAACGGCCGCCCGTACGAGTTCACGTCGCAGCTCTACTTCACGCCCGAGTTCGGCGCGGCCTATCTGCGGACAGACCCGTACCGGCGGAAAGGCCCGGCCGACACGACCAACAGCCGGGACTCGATCTACCGCAACGGCGGATCCCAGATGCTGCTGCGTCCACAGCAGTCCGGAACCGGCTACACGGCGGACTTCGCCATCGGGCTCGACCTGTCGAACACGCAGGTCGGCCGTCCCGACTAGCCCGCCCGACTCGGTCCGAAGGCTCCCTTCGTCGCATCAGAGGCGGCGAAGGGAGCCTTCGGCCCGGTGACTCAGATCGCGGCCCGGGCAGTCGCTCACCGGTCAGGGCGGCCGCTCGGATGTTCTTGTCCGTCGCGGCGGGGCTTTCCAGCACGGCGTGACGCAGGTTCCGCGCCACGTCTCCGTGGTCGGTTTTCCGTCCCTCATTGAGAAGGAAGCCGGGGAACCGGTAGCCGAACCGGTGCAGCGACCTGGTCCCGGTCTCCAGCTGGCCGTCGCGCAGGACGAAGCCGAAGGCGTTGGCGAGCCGGTTGACGATGTTCCAGACGAAGGTGGCGTCGATCGAGCCGGGATCTCGGCTGACGGCCTCCAGAAACGTGCGGACGGCCGTGAGCTCGGCGTGGGTGACGGCGCAGAACGGGCATTCGTGCAGCCGTGCGGTGGACATGGCGAGGTATTCGCGTTCGCCGGCGGTCCAGTGGGACGGCCCGCGCATCGCGTCGGCCGTGGTCGAGAATGGACAGTCTCATCGGGACTCCACGGTGCCGAGTTCGGCCAGCCGCTTGGTGAGATAGCGCCGGTCGGCGGGTTTGACGGCGAGTGCGTGCGCGCGCCGGTACGCGGCCGCGGCGTCGGCGCTCCTGCCGAGACGCCGTAGGAGATCGGCGCGGGCGGCGTGCAGGAGGTGGTACCGGTCGAGGCCCTCGATGTCGTCGATGAGCACGAGGCCGTCCGCCGGGGTGGTGGCCATGGCGACCGCGACCGCGTGGTTCAGGGCGACGACGGGGGAGGGGCTCAACTCCAGCAATCGTTCGTAGAGTCCGGCGATCCCCGCCCAGTCCGTCTCGTCGGCCGTCGGCGCTTGGGCGTGCAGCACGGCGATGGCGGCCTGCAGCTGATACGGACCGGGGTTTCCGTGGCGCAGCGCCCGGTCGAGCAGCCCGACGGCCTCGGCGATCTCGGCCCGGTCCCATCGCGACCGGTCCTGGTCGGCGAGCAGGACGACGTCCCCGTCGGGCCCGTAGCGTGCCGCGGCGCGGGAATCCTGCAGCAGGAGCAACGCGGCCAGGCCGAGCGCCTCCGGCTCGTCGGGCATGAGCGCGGCGACGAGTTCGGCGAGCCGGATCGCCTCCCGTTGAAGCTCCCGGAACTCCGGCTGGTCGCCGTCCGCGGTGTAGCCCTGGGTGAAGATCACGTAGACCACCGCGAGGACTCCAGAGAGCCGCTCCGGTAGAAGGTGATCGGCGGGAACGTCGAGGCTGATCCCGGCGTCGCGGATCTTGCGTTTCGCCCGCACGAGTCGTTGTGCCAACGTCGCCTCACCGACCAGGAACGTGCGCGCGATCTGCCCCGCGGTCATCCCGGCAACCGCCTGCAAGGTCAGCGCGACCCGCGCTTCCTCGGCCAGCGCGGGATGGCAGCAGGTGAAAATGAGACTGAGCCGCTCGTCCCCGACGCCGAGCAGGCTTTCCTCTCCGATGTCCATTCGCGCCACCTCCGGCGGAAACCCCAGCTCGGCGAGTTTTTCCTGACCGCGGCGCGCTCGGCGCAGCCGGTCGATCGCGCAGTTGCGCGCCGCGGTCAGCAACCAGGCCACCGGATCGTCCGGAGCCGCATCACCCCATTTGCCCACGGCGAGCGCGCACGCGTCCTGCAGGGCGTCCTCGGCGAGTTCGAAGTCGCCGAGCACCCGGACCAGCGCGGCGAGCATCCGGGATCGATGCTCGCGATACGTCTCCGACAAGACCGGCGCCGACGTCATACGCCGGTCGCCGCCCGGTGGTCGAGAGCGGGCACTCCGGCGATCGGGCGCACCTCGATCGTGCCGTCTTCGGCCATCGGGCACAGCGCCGCCAGCTCCAGCGCCACATCGAGACCGGGACAGTCGAGCACGTAGGTGCCGCCGAGGTGTTCGTGGGTTTCGGGGAACGGGCCGTCGGTGACGAGCGTCTTGCCCTCGCGGACCCTGACCGTGGTCGCGGTGTGCTCGCCCTGCAGCGGATGCCCGGACACGAAGGCGCCGCGGCGGCGGCACTCGTCGGCGAACGCGTTCACCCGGGCCAGTGCCTCGGGGAAGCGCGGGTCCTGCGGCTCCGGGCGATCGCAGTTGTAGATCAGCAGCATGTACAGCACATGTCCTCCACTCGCCGGTGTCGATCTGTCGAAGAGGATGACGAACGGGTCGACGGTAACTCGACAGTTCACCGGTTACCGCGTTGAGACCGACATCGACTGTGTGGATTTTGGGGCGTTGGATGACCAGAAATCCACACAGTGCCCGTGAGGACTTGACCGCCGAAGATAATAAGACCAAACTTCATTGGCGAAAAGAAGTGCTGCTCGCGGCCCTGGCGACGGCGGCAGCCGACCTCCTGACCGGACCCTTGAGGAGCGGATAAGTGGAATCGCCGACGTTTGTGATCATCGGTGCCGGCCTTGCCGGTGCGAAGGCCGCGGAAGCCTTACGTGACAAGGGATTCGACGGGCGGATCGTGCTGCTCGGCGACGAGGGGCAGCGTCCGTACGAGCGGCCGCCGCTCTCGAAGGACATGCTCACCGGAAAAGCCGACAGCGCCTTCGTGCACGACGAGGGTTGGTACTCCGGCCACGAGATCGACCTGCGGCTCGGCGCCCGCGTGACCGCGATCCACCGGGCGGCCCACGAGGTCGAGCTCGCCGACGGAACCAGGGTCGGCTACACCAAGCTGCTGCTGGCGACTGGGGCCGAACCTCGCGTCCTGCCGGGTATGGAGGGCGCGCTCACGCTGCGCCGCCTCGGTGACTCCGAGCGGCTGCGGCAGGTGCTGGCGACGGGGTCCCGGCTCGCCGTGGTCGGCGCGGGGTGGATCGGTCTCGAGGTCGCGGCGGCGGCCAGGCAGGCCGGTCTCGACGTGACGGTGCTGGAAGCACTCGAGTTGCCACTGCTGCCCGTGCTGGGGCCCGACGCGGCCAAGGTGTTCGCGGACCTGCACACCACGCATGGCGTCGACCTGCGGCTCGGGGCCAAAGTGGCCGGAACGGGCGCGAAGCACGTCAGTCTCGCCGACGGCGCCCGCGTCGATGCCGACGCCGTCCTCGTCGGGATCGGCGCGGTCCCGAACACCGCGCTGGCCGAAGCCGCCGGACTGACGGTGGACAACGGCGTCCGCGTCGACGCGCACCTGTGCACCAGCGACCCGGACATCTTCGCCGCGGGGGACGTCGCCAACGCCGATCACCCGTTCCTCGGCCGGGTCCGGGTGGAGCACTGGGCGAACGCGCTCAAACAGCCCGCAGTCGCGGCCGCCGGGATGCTCGGCAAGGACGAAACCTACGACGAACTCCCGTATTTCTTCACCGACCAGTACGACCTCGGGATGGAGTACCTCGGCCACAACGCCGGTCACGACCGTGTCGTCTTCCGCGGCGACGTCCAGGCCCGGGAGTTCATCGCCTTCTGGCTCAAGGAAGACCGGGTGCTGGCAGGGATGAACGTCAACGTCTGGGACGTCGGCGACCCGATCAAGGCCTTGATCCGCGGCGGACGGCCGGTGGACCCCGACCGGCTCGCCGACACCTCGGTGCCACTCGCGGAGGTCGCCGTCGGCTGAACCCGGAGGAGCGGCGGGGTCGGACGCTCAGGCTTTGCGTCCGACCCCGGCGTAGACGTCGTCCGGCTCGACGTCGCGGAGGCCCGGTTCCGCATGCCACAGCGGCGCGCTCACGACACCGGGTTCGACCAGGTCCAGCCCGTCGAAGAGGGCGGTGACCTCTGCGTAGGGGCGGAAATACATGGGGTCTCGGCTGTTCTTCATCGCCTCGGTGACCGCCGCCATCGCCTCGGGCGCGTGATCGGCGGTCAGATGCGACAGCGCGACCAGGCTGCCGCTCGGCAGCGTTTCGCGGTAGCGGGCGACGATCTCGGCGGGGCGCAGACTGTCCGGGATGAAATGGAAGACGGCCACCATGAGCAGCCCGATCGGCCGGTCGAAGTCCAGCATCCCTTGCGTCGCGGCGGAATTCAGCACATCCTCGGGTCGGCAGAGGTCCGCCTCGACGACGGTGGCGTTCGGGTTCCCGTCGAGGATCAGGCGGCTGTGGGCGACGGCGACCTTGTCGTAGTCGACGTAGACCACCTTGCAGCCGGGGTCCATGTCCTGCGCGATCTCGTGCACGTTGCCGACGGTCGGGATCCCCGAGCCCAGATCGAGGAACTGGGTGATGCCCTGGCCGACCATGTACCGCACGGCACGGCGGAGGAACGCCCGGTTGGACGCGGCGACCCGGCGTCCGGACGGCAGGACGGCCACGACCTTCTCCCCGACGGCGCGGTCGGCGTCGAAGTTGTGGCTGCCGCCGAGCAGCCAGTCGTAGACCCGGGCCGCACTGGGCAAGCGGACGTCGACACCCTCTGGAACCCGTTCACTCTGCACGGACACCCCACACCTCACACCGCATCGGCCGACGGAACCCCTTCGTCCCCAGCACCGTACCGACTCCGATGCCCGTGACAAGCCGGTTACGGCCGAAGGAGCGGACGCCGACCGGACACCCATCGTGTGGCGCGGTCACGCTGGGTCGGCCATTCGGCCGATGTCGACCCGGCCGATGAGCCGATCCAGTCATGATCTTCGCCCCATAGTGTGACGACTGTCAGTAATTCGTCGTCTACGGGGAGATCACGATAATGCTTCGCAAAACAGGGGTACTGGCGGTCGGACTGGCCGCGGCGGGAGCGATGCTGATCCCGGGGGTCGCCTCGGCGGCCGGCGGGCCGACGCCCTTCGTCATCGGCGGGCACGACGCGACCGAGGACTACTCGTTCATGGTGTCGCTGCAGCAGGGCGGCAACCATTTCTGCGGTGGTTCGCTGATCAGTGAGAACTGGGTGGTGACCGCGGCGCATTGCGTGAAGGGGGCGCAGCCGGGGGAGATCAGGACCAGGATCGGGGCGCGGCAGCACAACAGCGGAGGCACCGAGACCGGCGTCAGCCGGATCATCGTGCACCCGGACTTCGTCGGGCAGAACCCGCCGGGTGGGGACATCGCGTTGGTGCGGTTGGACAAACCGGTGACCGAAAAACCGATCAAGATCGCCGAGGCGGTGGGCGACGCGGGGACGGCGACCCGGATCCTCGGCTGGGGTGAGCACTGCGCCGACCAGACCTGCGGGGCACCGGAGATCCTCCAGGAGCTGGACACCAAGGTCAGGCCGGCGGAGGAGTGCCGCAATCTGGCCACGGGCAAGGAGATCTGCACCGGTTCCGACACGCCGGACGCGATGGGCTGCTACGGCGACTCGGGCGGGCCGCAGATCAAGGGCAGGCCGGGCGAGTGGGAACTGGTGGGTGCCACCAGCCGCGACGGCGACGCGGACCCGAAATGCGCCAGCGGCCTGGGCATCTGGACCGACGTGACGGTTTACCGGGACTGGATCGCCGAGCAGCAGGCGAGCAGCGTGGCGTGACGAACGGGCGAGGACGGTGTTGAGACCGTCCTCGCCCGCTCACCGCGATCTGTCATCGGGGCGCGAGTTGCTCCAAAGAGGACAGTGGCGCCTTGTGCAGGTTCGAGATGATGTTCCTCGGCTTGTCCGCGGCCTTGCTGTAGTAGTGCGCGCCGGACTCGAACGCCAGGTAGACGTTGCTGCCGTAGACCGTCAGCCCCTCGGACATGCTCGGCGCGCGGAAGCAGTGCTTCTTGGCCGTGTCCAGGTCCTTGTCGCCGGCGCCGCGCCGGACGACGTAGATGTTGCTGCGGTTGTTCCTGCCATGCGAGGTGCTGTAGATGAACAGGTCCTTGGTGACGATGAGACCCTGCGTCTTCGTCGGCACCTCCCACGACCCCGGCCGGTAGCCCAGTTTGCCGTCGGCCCCGACGGTGTACGAGTGCATCAGGCCGCGCTTGGCGTCTTCGAATTTGCCTGCCCACAAGGTGTTGGTCGGGCCGTGGCTGGTGAGGAACGAGGATGCGTAGACGGTCTGCGCCTTTCCCTCCTGCTCGATGGGCAGCGACTTCTTGATCGCGTTCTTGAGCTTCGCCAGCGAGTACTTGCGGATCGTGTCGCCCTTGCCCGACACGAACGCCCAGCCCTGCTTCTCGAACACGGCGATCCCGCCGACGTGCGAGTACGCGAGCAGCGCCTGGCCGACCTGCTTGCCGGTCTTGGCGTCGATGCCGATGATGATCGCGCTGCGGTGACCCGACTCGTACGAGGTGACCAGGATCAGGTCGTTCGACCCGTCCCAGTTCGACCAGGTCGCCGTGCCCTGCGGGATGTTGGTCTCCAACGCGGGGATGGGGTGACTCTTGCTGAAGCGGTTGTCGTAGGCGTAGGAGGCGGATTCCCCACGGTAGAAGGGCCCGTCCTTACCGCTGGACTTCGAGTCACAGGTGATGGCCGCGGCCTCAGCGGAGGCGGTGCCCACCACGGTGAGGCCGAGCAGCAGGGTGCTCGCCGCGGCGGTGATCGTCGCCTTCTTGAGTAGCGTCTTCATTCAGTCCCTTGTAGTCGTTGTGCGTCCAGTTCTCAACTGGGACTCGCGGGAGGCGCGGGCGGTTCCATCGCCGCGTCTGCAGGCGGTCGAGTGTCCACAAAAGACATGCTCTGGCGAGCGAATCTGGCATCGAAGGCCTCCTGCCTGGTCTTCGCGGGTTTCCGCGTGTCGAACGTGTCGCGAAAGCCACTTTCGAGACATCTGGCGTCGCGAAAGTGGCTTTCGCGACGCAGGCGCCGGCGGCGAGGTGGCCGGGGCGGGTGAGTGACCGGGGTGAAGGCTCCCTTCACCGCATTAGACGCGGTGAAGGGAGCCTTCACCCCATCGTCGACCCGTCCGCGACCACGCCATGTCTGCCTTGCTTGCGCAAAAATGCGCAAAACGGACACCTTGACCTGGCTTCGCGGGGAAGGGTGGGCGAGCGCTCTCGGGTGGGTGCAACGTCGCGGCAGGCGTAAGTCTGTCCCGCGCGATCATGAATGCTATTTCTGAATCGATTGTGGAAAATTGTCCACTTTGTTTTGGTGAATGCATTCCGCGGCACGGTGTCGGTTAATATCCGACACATTACCGAACGTAGTCGACCGAGTGTCGATGGTGGCCGAAGGATGGGCCGTGAAGATCGTCAAGGTCGCCGATTGAGCTGGAAGACGCGGCTAGCTGCGTCTTGTGGTCCAAGATCAGTGCGCCATTCGGCCCAAATCGGCGGAAATCGTATTCCTCGTCGCGGCGGATCGTCTTAACCTTGCGTAATTCTTCACCTGCATGGTCACTGGGGAGCAAGATGAAGTCCACGCCGTTGTTGTCGTGCGCCCGAAAAGCCTCGGAGCGACTGCTCGACGCCCGATGAGAGAAGCCGGCTGCGTCAGCCGATTCGATGTGCACGCCCGGAAATCGCCCGACCGGGTCGCGGTTTTCGAGCACGGCGCCGGGCTCACCTACGCCCGGCTCGCCGGGCTCGCGGGCGGCCGCGCGCTGCGGTTGCGCGACGCCGGTGTCCGGCAGGGGGAGCGGGTCGGGCTCGTCACCGGGCACGGCAGCGCCGCGATCGCGGCGATCCTCGGCACCCTCGCCGCGGGCTGCACCTACGTCCCGCTGGACCCGACCTTTCCCCGGGAACGTCTCGAGTACCAGCTCGCGGCCGCGCGGGTGACCGCCGTGCTCGCGGATCCCGAGTACGTCGAGCTCGCGGAGTCCTTGTGCCGCACCGGATCCGCGCGGCTCGTGCGCTCCGGCATCGAGACCGCGCCGCTCCCGGTACCCGAAACCGATCCGGACAGCCCGGCGTACGTGCTGTTCACCTCCGGGTCCACCGGCAGGCCGAAGGCCGTCGCGCAGACCCACCGCAATCTCCTGCACGTCGTCGACAACCAGATCGCCGCGCTCGGTATCACCGCGGCCGACCGGCTCAGCCTGCTCGCGTCGTTCGGCTTCGACGCGGCGATCCCGGACCTGTACCCCGCCCTGCTCACCGGCGCCGCGCTCGTGCCGGTCGACCTGCGCGCGCACGGTCTCGCCCACGCCGCACGCGAGCTGGCCAGGCATGAGGTGACCGTCTACCACTCGACGCCGACGGTCTACCGGCACCTGCTCGACGTCCTCGGCGAGACCGGCCTCCCGTCCGTGCGGACCGTGCTGCTCGGCGGCGAGCAGGCGACCCACGCCGATGTCCGCCGCGGCCGGTTCGCGCCGGACTGCGTGTTCGTCAACGGTTACGGCGCCACCGAGGTGACTTTCGCGGCGCACTACCGGACGACCGCAGCCGAGCTGGGCCCGGACGCCGACGGGCCACTGCCGATCGGGCGTGCGCTGCCCGGCTTCACGCTCACCGTGCTGGACAGCGGTGAACTCGAAGTGCGCGGGCGGCACCTCGTCGAGGGCTACCTCGACCAGCCGAGCCCGGCGTTCGGGGTGACGGCCGACGGCGTCCGCCGCTACCGGACCGGTGACCTCGGGCGGCTGCTGCCGGACGGGAACCTCGTCTGCCTCGGCAGGCTCGACCGGCAGGTCAAGGTCCGCGGTTTCCGGGTGGAGCTGACCGAGATCGAGGCCCGCCTCGCCGAACAGCCCGGCGTGGCCGAGGCCCGCGCGATCGTGCGCGACGGCGACCTGCTCGCCTACGTGACCGCGGACGGCCCGCGTCCGGACGGCCGGACGCTGCGGGCGGCGCTGGCCGACGTCCTGCCCGGCTACTCGGTCCCCGCCGCCGTCGCGGTGCTGGACGGTTTTCCGCTGACCGTCACCGGGAAACTCGACGAACTGGCGCTGCCGGACCCGCGGGCGGCCGCGACCGTCCCGGACGAGCGGCTGACCCCGGACGAGGAACGCGTGCACCGGATCTGGTGCGCCGTCCTGGGCCGTGACCGGGTCGGGCGCAGCGAGGCGTTCTTCGACGCCGGCGGCGACTCGCTGCGGCTCGGCCGCGTGCAGGCGGGGCTGGCCGGCGAATTCGGCGTGGACGTCCCGCTTCTCGCGCTGTTCGAGCGTACGACGATCGCCGGACAGGCAGCCTGGTTCACGGAGTCCACTTCGGACACTCTGCCGCCGGTCACCGCGGAGGAGCAGACCGGGGATCTCATCGCCGTCGTCGGGCTGGCCTGCCGGTTCCCGGGCGCGCCGGACGCCGCGTCGTTCTGGTGGAACCTTTGCGCGGGCGTCGACTCGATCCACGACTACACCGACGACGAGTTGGCGGCGCTGGGCATCGGACCGAGCCTGCGCGCCGACCCGGCGTACGTGCGGGCGGGCGGACGGATCGAGGGTGTCGAAGACTTCGACGCCGGTTTCTTCGGATTCACCGCCGACGAAGCCGCACGGACCGACCCGCAGCACCGGCTGTTCCTCGAAACGGCCTGGCAGGCGCTGGAGGACGCGGGCCGCGACCCCGCCGCCGAGACCGGGCCGGTCGGGGTGTTCACGAGCACCTCGGTGAACCGCTACTTCCTGTTCCACCTGTTCGGCAACCCGGCGGTGACCGGCGACGTCGACCCGGACGACTGGGAGGGGCGGCTGCCCGGCCGTCAGCTCACCGACCACCTGCCCGGCCAGGTCGCCTACCGGCTCGGGCTGACCGGGCCTGCGGTGGCCGTGCAGAGCGCGTGCTCCAGTTCGCTCGCGGCGGTGGCGCTGGCCGCGCAGAGCCTCCTCGACTACCGGTGCGACGTCGCGCTGGCCGGCGGGGCGAGCGTGACGTGGCCGCGCTATCGCAGCGGCGGGCTCGTGTCGCCGGACGGCCGGTGCCGCGCGTTCGACGTCGCCGCGGCGGGTGCCGGATTCGGCTCGGGTGCCGGGGCCGTCGTGCTGCGGCGGCTGGCGGACGCGGTCGCCGACCGCGACCACATCTACGCCGTGCTGCCCGGCTGGGCGATCACGAACGACGGCGCGGACCGTGCGGGTTACGCCGTGCCGGGACCGGCCGGGCAGGCGGCCGCGGTGGCCGAGGCGCTGGCCCTCGCGGACGTCGCGCCGGACGAGGTCGCGCTGCTCGAAGCCCACGGCAGTGGCACTCCGCTGGGCGATGCGATCGAGGTGGCCGCGCTCAACCGCGTCTACCGGGACGTGTCGCCGGAAACGTGTGCGCTGGGTTCGGTGAAGACGAACATCGGGCACCTCGACGCGGCGTCCGGTATCGCCGGGCTGATCAAGGCCGTGTTGTCCGTGCGGCACGGTGTCATCCCGCCGAACCTGCACTTCACGGCCCCGCATCCGGAGGTCGATCTGGCGGGCGGCCCCTGGTACGTCCCGGCGAAGGCCGCCGACTGGCCCGACCGTGAGCGGCGGGTGGCCGGGGTCAGCTCGTTCGGCATGGGCGGCACGAACGTGCACGTGATCGTGGAGGAGGCCCCCGCCGGGCAACCACGGGCGGAGGCGAGCGGTCCGTTCGTCCTGCCGGTGTCCGCGCGTGACGCGAAGGCGTTGCGTGAGGCGGTTTCCCGGCTGCGCGACCGGCTCTCCGCGGACGCGCCGGACCTCGGGGACACGGCGTACACGCTTTCGGTCCGCCGGGCGTTCGCATGCCGGGCCGCCGTGGTGGCGGATTCGGTCGAGTCGGCGGTCGCCGCGCTCGACGCGGTGCTGGCGAACGGAACCGACGTCGAAGGCCCCGCCGGGGCAGAGCGGGACCTGGCCGTTCAGTGGGCCGGGGGCGGCGACGTCGAGTGGGCGGCGGACGGCGATCCCGGCCGCGTCCCCTTGCCGGGTTATCCGTTCCAGCGGGAGCGGCACTGGATCGACCCACCGCGTCAGCACACAACCGACCAGGAGACCCCTCGGTGACCGACACCTTGCCCGTCGTGGGTGGCCACGGCCCGCCACTGTCCTATCCGGACACCACGCTCACCGGGCTGATCCTCGCCCAGGCCGCGCGCAGCCCCGACGCCGTCGCCGTCCGGCAAGGGGACGCCCGGCTGACCTACCGCGAACTGGTCGCGTCGGCGACCGGCGTCGCGCGGCTGCTGTGGTCCCGGGGTGCCGGGCCGGGCACCCGCGTCGGCGTCTGCGCAGACCGGCGCCCGGAGCTGATCTCGACAGTCGTGGGGGTGCTGCTGTCCGGGTCCGCCTACGTACCGCTCGAGCCGGGCGGCCCGAAGGCGCGGCTGGCCGAAATCGCCGCGGACGCCGAGGTCTCCCTCGTCGTCGGTGACCGCGCACGGGCCGAATTCGGTGCCACGGCGGGCATCGAGGCGCTCGACGTGCCCCCGCCCGTCGAGGAACCCGTCGAGTGCCCCGCCGGGCCGGACGACCTCGTCCACCTTCTCTACACCTCCGGCTCCACCGGCCGTCCCAAAGGCGTGCTGACCAGTCACCGCAACGTGGTCGCGTTCGTGACCGGATTCGCCGCCGCCCTCGGGATCCAGCCCGGCGCCCGCGCGCTCGGCATCTCTTCACTCGCCTTCGACGCCTTCACGATGGACGTGTTCGTCCCGCTGACGAACGGCGGATCGGTGCAGCTGACCGGGGTCGCCGACCGGGCGGACCCCGAACGGCTGCGGCGGTTCCTCGTCGAGCACGACGTCGAGTGGGGCTTCGTCACGCCGACACTGCTGTCCATGGTGGACCCCGCGGCCGTCCCCGGCTGGCGTGTCATCGCCTGCGGTGGCGAGCCGGTGCCCGCGGAGCTCGCCGCGCGCTGGCTGCCGGGACGGCGGTTCTTCAACGCCTACGGCCCGACCGAGACCACGGTCGTGGTCGTCACCGACGAGGTCACCGGCATCCCCGCCGACCCGTTGCCGCTCGGCCGCCCGACGCCGAACCACCGGGCGTACGTCGTGGACGCCGAGCTGCGGCCGGTCGCGCCCGGCGAGATCGGCGAGCTGCTCATCGGCGGCCCCGGCCTCGCGCTCGGCTACCTCGGCAGCCCGGAGCTGACCGCCGCGAAGTTCGTCGACGACCCGATCACGCCGGGGGAGCGGCTCTACCGCACCGGAGACCTGGCTCGTGAGCTGCCCGACGGGCGGCTCGAGTTCGCAGGGCGGGCCGACCGTCAGGTGAAGGTTCGCGGCCAGCGGATCGAGCTGGGCGAGGTGGAGGCCGCACTCACGACCCATCCGGACGTCGACGCCGCCGCCGTGACAGCCGTCCCCGGACCGGCGGGCACCCGGCTGGTCGCCTTCGTGGCACCGGCTTCCGCACCGTCCGATGTGGACGAACTCGGCCGTGACCGGCTCACCGCGGCGATGCGGCCCGCCGCGGTCCGGGTGCTCGACCGCCTGCCGGTCAACCCGCTCACCGGCAAGATCGACCGGCCCGCGCTGCGCGGCCTGGCCGAAGCGGAGCTGGCGGGCCAACAGGAACTCGGGCCGCTCGGCACCCCGGCCGAACGCGCGGTCGCGGCCATCTGGCGGCGGGTGCTCGGCGACGGCGCGGGGACGGATTTCCTGGCCTCGGGCGGGAACTCGATCGCCGCGATGCGCCTGGTCGCGGCGCTGCGGACGGAGCTCGCCGCCGACATCGCCACGGAGGACGTCCTGGCCGGGGGCACGCTCGACGAGCTGACCCGGCGGGTCGCGGCCGCGGCGCCACTGACCGGGCCGGGCCTGACCACCGGGCACGCGCCCACGCTGTCCCCACAGCAGCGGCGGATGTGGTTCCTCGACCAGCTCGCCCCGGACGCCGCGCCGTACAACATCGCGATGGCGTTCCGGCTGACCGGCGCGCTGGACGTCGATGCGCTCCGCCACGCCTTGCGCGCGGTCGCCGAGCGGCACGACGTGCTCCGCTGGCGGATCCGCGCCGTCGACGGCGCGCCGGTGGCGGATGGCCTGCCGCCGTCGGACGTTCCGCTGCCGGTGGCGCCGGTGACCGAGGACGGATTGCGGGCCCGGCTGGCCGCCGACGCCGCGACACCGGTGCACCTCGACCGTGAGGCTCCCTGGCGTGTGCGGCTCTACCGGCTCGGCGAGACGGAGCACGTACTCGGCTTCACGCTGCATCACGCGGTGTTCGACGGCTGGTCGCAGGACCTGCTGTGCGCCGACCTGTCGGCGGCTTACCGGGGCGAGCCGCTGCCGCCGCCGGTGGCCTCCTATGCGGACTACGCGGTGTGGCGGGCCGGACGTGACGAACGCCGAGAAGCCGTGGATGTCGCTTGGTGGAAAGAACATCTGGTCGGTGTACCGACCACAGTGGACCTTCCGCGTGACCGGCCACGGCCGGCCGTGCAGACCTACCGGGGCGCGAGTCTGCGTCAGTCCTTTCCGGACGGTGCCGCCGAATCGGTGCGGGCGCTGGCCGCCCGCACCGGCACGACCCGCGCCGGGGTCCTGCTCGCCGCGTTCGGCCAGCTGCTGCGGCGGCTCACCGGCGCGGCCGACCACCTCGTCGCCACGGTCGTCGCGGACCGGCAGCTCGCCGAAAGCCAAGACGTCGCGGGGTTCTTCGTGGACATCGTGCCGGTGCGGCTGCGGGCCGACGACGCCGCGGACTTCACCGCGCACGTCCGCGACGGCGGCGCGGAACTCCTCGCCGCGACCGCGCATCCGGCCGCGCCGGTCGAGCGGCTCGTCGAGGCGCTCGGCGTGCCCCGCGATCCCGCGCACGCGCCGCTCGTGCAGGTGATGTTCAACGTCCTGAACTTCGCCGAGCCGCGGCTCGACCTGCCCGGCGTGGCTTCGGCGTGGCTGCCGGTCGACAAGCCGGGGTCGCCGTTCGACCTCACGGTGTACGTCCACGACGACGGCGTCGAACTGCTGTACAACCCGGATCTGTTCGACCACACCAGGATGGCCGGCCTCGCCGAGGATTACGTCGCCCTGCTCGGCGCGCTGGCCGCGGCGCCGGACGCGCCGGTCGGGACGAGTGTGCCGGAACTGCCGAGGGCGGGTGTCCGCACCGCCGCTCCGGCCGCGACGACCCGCGTCCGGGCACGGCCGCCGTCGGTCGCCGCGGACCCGGCGGTGCTCGCCGCGACCGAGGCCGTGATCGCTCGGGCCTGGTGCGACGTCCTCGGCGTCGCCGAAGTCGGGCACACCGACAACTTCTTCGACGTGGGCGGGCATTCGCTCGCCCTCGCCAAGGTGCACGCCCAGGTCACCGCCCGGCTCGCCCGCCGGATCCCGATGGTCGACCTGTTCACCCATCCCACCGTCCGCGCCCTCGCCGCGCACCTGCACTCCGATGGCGCCGCCAGCCCGGAATTGGCTCGTGCCGCCGAACGCGTCGCCGCCCGCCGCGGCCGCACCCAGACCAGAAGACCCCGTCGCACCGCCGGCCCGGCCGGCCCCTGATAGGAGCACCACCGTGACCCACCTCCCCGAAACCGGCACCGGCGATCCCGGAGCCGAACCCATCGCGATCGTCGGACTCGACGTGCGCGTGCCCGGCGCGCGCGACGCGCGGCAGTTCTGGCGCAACCTCGTCGACGGCGTCGAGTCGATCGTGCCCGCCACCCGCGAGGAGATGATCGCCCGCGGCGCCGCACCGGACACAGTGGACGATCCGAGCTGGGTGAACGCCACCGCCGTGGTCGACGGCTTCGACGAGTTCGACGCGGAACTGTTCGGCATGACCAGCCGTGAAGCCGAGATCACCGACCCGCAGCACCGGCTGTTCCTCCAGTCGTGCCACGCCGCGCTGACCGACGCGGGCTACGACCCCGCCCGCTTCGACGGCGCGATCGGCGTCTACGGCGGCTCCGGGGGCACCGGCTACCTGACGGAGAACCTGCTGCGCAACGAGCGGCTCCTCGCCTCTCAGCACGGCGGGATCGGCATTTCGACCGGTAACCAGCCGAGCTACCTGACGACCTCGGTGTCGTACAAGCTCAACCTGCGAGGCCCGAGCCTCGCGGTGTTCACCGCCTGCTCGACGTCCCTGGTCGCGGTGCACCTCGCCTGCGAGGCGCTGCGCAACGGCGAGTGCGACATGGCACTGGCCGGCGGGGTCAACGTGGAGATGCCGCACGGTGTCGGCTACATGGGCGTCGACGGCTTCACCTCGCCGGACGGCCACGTGCGCGCGTTCGACGCGGACGCCAACGGCACGGTCTGGAGCAGTGGCGTCGGGGTCGTGCTGGTGAAGCGGCTGTCGCAGGCGATCGAGGACGGCGACCATATCCGGGGTGTCGTGCTGGGCAACGCGATCAACAACGACGGCGCCACCAAGGTCGGTTTCTCCGCGCCCAGCGTGTCCGGGCAGACGGAAGCGGTCGCACAGGCCGTCGGCATGGCCGGGGTCGATCCGCGCACCATCGGCTACGTCGAGGCGCACGGCACCGGCACCGCGCTGGGCGACCCGATCGAGATCACCGCACTGTCCACTGTGTACGGAAATGGGATCGCGGACACCGGCTGGTGCGCGATCGGCTCGGTGAAGTCCAACATCGGCCACCTTTCGCAGGCGGCGGGCGTGGTCTCGCTGATCAAGGCCGTACTCGTCATGGAACACGGCCTGATCCCGCCGACCATCAACTACCACGAACCCAACCCCGGTATCGACTTCCCGGCGAGCCCGTTCTATCCGGCCCGCGAAGTGACGAAGTGGGAGGCGGACCGGGTGCCGCGGCGGGCGGGCGTCAGCTCGTTCGGCGTCGGCGGCACCAACGCGCACGTCGTGCTGGAGGAGGCGCCGAGCCCCCAGCGGTCCCGGACGCCGCATCCCGCGCATCTGCTGCGGATTTCGGCCAACACCACGGAAGCGCTCTCGGCCGCGGTCGACCAGCTCGCCGAGCGGCTTGCCGGGGACATCGACCTCGACCTCGCCGATGTGGCGTACACCCTGGCCGCCGGGCGCACGGAGTACCCGCACCGTGCAGTCGTCGTCGCCCGTGACCCGGAGGACGCGGTCGACGGGCTGCGCGACTCCCGGCGCCTCGTCTCCGCACAAGCCGGGGAGACGAACGTCGCGTTCCTCTTCCCCGGGCAGGGTTCCCAGTACGCCGGGATGGGCGCCGAACTGTACGACGCCGAGCCGGTGTTCGCCGCGGCCGTCGACGAATGCCTGCGGCTGCTCGAAACCGAGCTGCCGGAGCTCCGCGACCTGATCTTCCGGCCCGGTGGCGAGCAGGCGCTGCGGGAAACCCGCGTGACCCAGCCCGCGCTGTTCGTCGTCGAGTACGCGCTTGCGAAACTGTGGCAGAGCTGGGGAGTGCGGCCCGCGGCGATGATCGGCCACTCGGTCGGCGAGTACGTCGCCGCCACCGTCGCCGGGGTCTTCACCCTGCCGGACGCGCTGAACCTGGTCGCCACGCGCGGCCGCCTGATGCAGTCGATGCCCGCCGGGGCGATGCTGGCCGTCCAGCTCGACGAGGAGAGCGTCGCCTCACGGCTGCCGGACACGCTCGCGATCGCCGGCGTGAACGGACCGGGCACGTGCGTCGTCGCGGGGCCGTCGGACGCGGTCGCGGATTTCGCGGCGACGCTCAAGTCCAGCGGCGTGCAGTGCCGCGAACTGGTGACCTCGCACGCGTTCCACTCGCCGATGATGGATCCGATCCTCGCCGAGTTCACCGCGGCCGTCACCGCCGTCACCCGCGCCGCGCCCGCGCGGCCGTTCCTGTCGAACGTCACCGGTGACTGGATCACCGACGCCCAGGCCACCGACCCCGCCTACTGGGCCTCGCACCTGCGCCAGGCCGTCCGGTTCGGTGACTGCGTCAAGAATCTGTTCGCGCGCGGCGGCCGGTGGGCGCTCGTCGAATGCGGGCCGGGGCATCAGCTGTCCGGGCTGTCCCGCGGCCAGGTTCCCAAGGGGATGCCCGCGCCGCAGCCGAGCCTGCCCGGCCGGACCGAGCGCATCGGCGACGTCGAAACGCTGTACGGCGCGGCCGGTCTCTTGTGGACGAACGGGGTTTCCCTCGAACCGCGGACGTTCGGTGCGCCCGGCAACCGGGTCCCGTTGCCCGGCTACCCGTACGCACGCAAGCGGTACTGGGTCGACCCGGACCCGGCGACGGCCGTCCAGCCCGTGCGGTCGACCGGTCCGTTGCCGTTGTCCGAGTGGTTCGCGGTCCCGGCGTGGCGGCAGGCGGAACCGGAGCTGAGACGCGAGCCGTTCGCGAACGCGCTCGTCTTCGCCGTCGACGACGTCCTGCCCGGTCTGCTGCGCGACGCGGGGGTGGCGGTCACCGAGGTGCGCCCTGGCGACGGCTTCGCCGCGACGGAGACCGGATTCACCGTGCGGCCCGGGGTGCGCGAGGACTACGACGCCCTCGTGGCCGCGCTGTCCACCCGGCCCGAGCGGGTCGTCCACGCCTGGACGCTGGCCGGTGACGAGCGCGGTATGGCCGCCCAGGACCACGGGTTCTTCAGCGTGCTCAACCTTGTTCAGGCGTGGGGCGAGCCGGTGCGGATCGACGTGCTGAGCACCGGCACCGCCGACGTCACCGGCACCGATCTGACCCAGCCCGAGCACGCGACCCTCGCCGGGATCGCGCGGGTGGTGCCGCTGGAGGGGCCGGGCACGGTGGTGCGCCGGATTGACACCGATCGCTTGCAGGACACCATCGCCGAGCTGTTCCGCCCGGCCGACGCGGCTGCCGAGGTCGCGCTGCGGGCCGGTCGTCGCTGGGTGCTGGACTACACCCAGCTCGCTTTGCCCGAGGCCGCCGAACCGGTGCTGCGCGACGGCGGCCGGTACCTGATCACGGGCGGGACCGGCGGGATCGGGATCACGCTCGCCGAGGACCTCGCCCGCCGGGTGCGGGCGAAGCTCGTGCTGCTCACCCGCGCCGGACTGCCGCCGCGGGCGGAGTGGGACGCGCACCTCGCCGCGCAGGGCGGCACCGACCGCGCCGGGCGCGCGATGCTCGCCGTGCGGCGGATGGAGGCCGCGGGCGCGGTGGTGCACGTCGTCGCCGCCGACGTCACCGACGCGGCGCGGCTGCGCGAAGTGCGTGAGCTGGCCGAGCGCGAGTTCGGCGGTCTCGACGGGATCGTGCACGCCGCCGGGCTGCCCGGCGGCGGCGTCGCCGAGGTGAAGGAGCGGGCGGCGGCCGAGGCCGTGCTGGCCCCGAAGATCGCCGGGACACTGGCGCTGGCCGAGGCGTTCGCCGACCTGCCGATGGACTTCGTCGCGCTGTGCTCGTCCATCACCGCGGCGGTGGGCGGCATCGGGCAGGTCGACTACTGCGCCGCCAACAACTTCCTCGATGCCTACGCGCGGGGCGGCCACGGCTGGCGGGCGCGGCTGGTGTCGCACGCCTGGGGTGGCTGGGACGAGGTCGGCATGGCCGCGGAGGTGGCCGCGCCGACGACGATCCGCACCACCCGGTCGCGGGCGCTCGGCCCGGTCGAGCACCCCGTGCTCACCACGCGCACCGAGGACGGCGCGCACGGGCTCGTCTCGGCGGCCACGCACTGGCTGCTCGACGAGCACCGGATCGCCGGGGTGCCGGTGGTCCCGGGCACAGGACACCTGGAGACCGTCCGCGCGGCGGTGGCCGCGGCGCTGCCGAAACCTGGCGACGGACACGTCGTCGAGCTGCGGGACGTCGCGTTCCTGGAGCCCTTCGGCGTCCCGGACGGCTCCACCGCGGAGTACCGCGTGGAGTTCGACGGCGACGAATTCACCGTGACCAGCCACGTCGCCGGCGCGAGCCGGACCCACGTGCGCGGATCCGCCGGATGGGTCCCGGCCGAGCCGGTGTCCACTGTGGACATCGTGGCGGTGACCGGGCGGACCGAGCCGATCGACGACGGGCACGGCTTCGGCACTGGCCGCACCAGCATGGTCACCTTCGGCCCGCGCTGGGCGGCGTTGCGTGAACACCGCATCGGTGCGGAGGAGGAGCTGGCCACGATCACGGCGCCCGAGGCGGCGGCGGGTGACGTCGGCGCTTGGGGGCTGCACCCGGCACTGCTGGACGTCGCGACCGCGTTCGGCCGCGGCCGGGGGAGTGGCACCTACCTGCCGATGAGCTACGGCCGGATCGTCGTGCACGACGTCCTCCCGGCGAGTTTCCGCAGTCACCTGCGCTACCGCGACTCGGGCGGCGACCAGGTGGTGGCGGCCGATCTCTCGCTGTGCGACGAGACCGGCCGAGTACTCGTCACGATCGAGGATTTCGTGCTGCGCCAGGTCGATCAGGACGCCGTCGGCGGTGGCCTGGCTTCTGCGTCCACTGTGGACACCGCGGGCATGTCGACCGGGATCCGGCCGGTGGACGGTGCCGAGGCGTTCGTCCGGGCGCTGGCCCCCGGCCTCGGCGGGCACGTGGTGATCACCACCCTGCCGGTGCGGGAGCTGATCGAACGTCAGGTCGGTGCCGAGGAACTGGAGGAACCCGGCGAGACGGCGGTGGTGGTGTCGGAGGACGACTACGTCGCCCCGCGCACCGAGCTGGAGGCCGAGATCGCCCGGCAGTGGACCGAGCTGCTCGGCGTGGAGAAGATCGGCGTGCACGACGACTTCTTCGCCCTCGGCGGCAACTCGCTGGTCGCCATCCAGCTCATCGCGCAGGTGCGCAAGGCCACCGGCACGCGGCTGGCGATGAAGACGCTGTTCGAAGCGTCCACAGTGGCCACCCTGGCCGAGCGCATCGAGGAACTGCGCGCCGGCAAGGTTGAGGTTCCCGTCGAATCCGCCCGGACCACCATCCCCAAGCTCGAGCGCTGAGAAGTGACTGTCATCGAGGACAAGACGAACGCGGCGTGTCCGGTCGCTCGCGTGCCCACCGGCCCCGGTGTCGCGAAAGCCACTTTCGGGACATCAGACGTCGCGAAAGTGGCTTTCGCGACACTTCCGAACCTCCGTCGCCCACGCCCCTCGGCTCGGCGCGGGCTGATGGGTCGACGGCGTTGTGAAAGCCACTTTCGCAACGTTGAAGGTTGCGGAAGTGGCTTTCACAACATCCGAAGCCGGCACACCGGTGAGCGAGCAGCACATCTTCGCCTTGCCTCTCGCGAGCACTCCACCTTCGACAGACACTGAGAACAGGAAATCATGAGCGACACGAAGGAATGGACGTTCCCGGCCTCGTTCGGGCAGGAGCGGATCTGGCTGTCCGGCCAGCTCGACCCGGCGTCCCCGGTGTACAACCTGCACTGTCAGGCCCGGCTCGACCGCCCGCTGACCGCGGAGCAGTGGCGTGCCGCGCTCGGCGTCATCGTCGGGCGGCACGAGGCGCTGCGCACGTCGTTCCGCATGGAGGGCGGCGCGCTCATGCAGGTGGTGCACGCCGAGGTGCCGATCGAGCCCGAGGTGCACGACCTGCGGGACCTGCCCGCCGACGCCCGCGAAGCCCGGCTCGCCGAACTCGTCGGCGAGGTTTCGCGCGGGGCCATCCCGCTCGATTCGCCGCCGCCGTGGCGGGCCCAGGTGTGCCGGACGGCCGACGACGAGTGGGTGCTCACGTTCGTCGTGCACCACACCGTGTTCGACGCCGGTTCGGTGCTGGTGCTGGGCACGGAGCTGGGCGAGGCGTGCGACGCCGTGTTCGAGGGTCGTGAGCCGAAGCTCCCCGAGCTGGCCATCCAGTACCCGGACTTCTCGGCCTGGCAGCGCGGGCAGCTCGAAACGTCGAGCGAGCAGCTGGACTACTGGCGCAAGCAGCTCGCCGGATTGCCGCCGGTGCACGGCCTGCCCACCGACCGGCCGCGGCCGTCGGAGCTGACGTTCGCCGGTGATCAGGTGCATTTCACCCTCCCAGACGGTCTGATCGACCGGGTCGGCGAGCTGAGCCGGGAGCTGTCGGCGTCGCCGTTCATGGTGCTGCTGGCCGGTTACGCGGCGCTCCTTTCGCGACTGTCCAGAGTGGACGACATCGTCGTCGGCGTCCCGGTCGCCGGCCGCGACCTGCCGGAGCTGGCCGACCTGATCGGCATGTTCGTCAACCAGATGGCCGTGCGGATCGACTGCTCGGGCGCGCCCGCGTTCACCGAGCTGGTCGGCCGGGTCCGGACCACGCTCCTGGAGGCGATCGACCACAGCCAGGTGCCGTTCCAGGCGGTCGCCGAGGCGGTCGGGGCCGAACGCGATCCCGGCGTGCAGGCGCTGTACCAGCTCGGATTCAACTTCCTGCCCGACTCGGGACTGGAGCCGATCCGTTCGGCCACCGCGAAGGACGACATCGCGATCGACCTGACCTCCGTGGACGGCAGGCTCGTCTACCGCACCGACCTGTTCGACCGCGAGACCGCCGAAGCCATCGCCGAGCGGTACGTGCGGCTGCTCACCGCGGCGCTGGCCGATCCGGGCGGGTCGGTCGCGGATCTGCCGCTGCTGTCGGACGCCGAGCGCGAGCTCGTCCTGAACGGGTGGAACCCGACGGAACTGTCCACTCCGGACACCAAGACGGTGCACGCCCGGTTCGAGGAACAGGCACGACGGACCCCGGACGCGCCCGCCGTCGACTTCGGCGGGGTCCGCCTGACGTATGCCGAGCTGAACACGCGAGCCAACCGTGTCGCACACCGGCTGCGTGAACTGGGCGCCGGTCCCGGCACCGTCGTCGGCGTCTGTGTGCCGAACTCGGCGGATCTGCTGACCGGCGTGCTCGGGGTGCTGAAGAGCGGTGCGGCCTACGTCCCGCTCGACCCGGCCAACCCGGCTCCCCGGCAGGCGCTGATCCTCGCCGACGCGGGTGTCCCGTTCGCGCTGGTCACCGGTGAGTCCACAGTGGACACCAAGACCCTGGCACTGGACGATCCGGCCGAGTGGTCCGCCGCGGCCACCGAAGACCCGGAACCGGCGGCCGGTCCGGGCGACGTCGCCTATGTGATCTACACGTCGGGCTCGACCGGGCGGCCCAAGGGCGTCGAGGTCGAGCACCGGGCCGTCGACGCGTACCTGGCATGGGCGCGAGAGGCGTACCCCGGCCTGGCCGGACGGGCGTTGCTGCACACGTCGCCGTCGTTCGACCTGACCGTGACGACGCTACTCGGCACCCTCACCGCCGGGGGCGCGGTCGTCGACGGCGGCCGCCCGACGTTCGTCAAGGCGACCCCGACGCATCTCGCCATCCTCGCCGAGGAGCTGTTCCCGACGGGTGAACTGGTGCTCGGTGGTGAAGCGCTGACCGCCGAGGCCGTCCAGCCGTGGCGGGAGCGTCACCCGGGCACGCTCGTCGTCAACGAGTACGGCCCGACCGAGGCCACGGTCGGCTGCGTCGTGCACCGGATCGAACCCGGGGACGCGCTGCCGTCCGGACCCGTCTCGATCGGCCGCCCGGTGCCCGGCACCAACGCGTACGTGCTCGACGAGCGGGAACAGCCGGTGCCGCCGGGCGTCCCGGGCGAGCTGTACGTCGCCGGGCGCCAACTCGCCCGTGGCTACCTCGGCCTGCCGGACCTGACCGCCGAAAAGTTCGTCGAGGGCCCGTCCGGCCGGATGTACGCGACCGGTGACCTCGTCCGCTGGCGTCGCGACGGCACGCTCGACTACCTCGGCCGCGCCGACGAGCAGGTGAAGCTGCGCGGTTACCGTATCGAGCCCGGTGAGGTCGAAGCGGCGCTGCGTGAGCTGCCGGAGGTGCGGGACGCGGCCGTGGCGGTCCGCGGCGACACGCTCGTCGGCTACGTCGTCGGCAGCACCGAGGGCGCGGCCGAGGCCCTGCGGAAGACGTTGCCGGAGTACCTGGTGCCGACCCGGTTCGTGTCGCTCGACGCGCTGCCGATGGCGGCCAGCGGCAAACTCGACCGGGCGGCGCTGCCGGATCCCGAACCCGATGAGGCACCGGCGTACGTCGCGCCCCGCACCGCGGCCGAAGAACTCGTCGCCGAGGTGCTCGGGGAGCTGCTCGGCATCGACGACCTCGGCGCGCACGACGACTTCTTCGCCCGTGGCGGCAATTCGCTGCTGGCGATTCGCGCGATGGCCCGGCTGCGCAAGCAGATCGAGGTCGACATCCCAGTGCGGGGGCTGTTCACCCTCACCACCGTCGCCGCGCTCGCCGCCGAGATCGAGCGGCGGCTCGAGGAAGACCTCGACCAGCTCAGCGACGAAGAGGTCCAGCGCCAGCTGGCCGAAGGCGGGAACTCATGACCGCGATCGACGAAACCAGCGCGGCCGCGCGCCGCGCCCTGCTCGAACGGCGGCTGCGGCGGCGCGCGGAACCGGCCGCGACCATCACTCCGCGTCCTGCCGATGCCGTCGTCCCGCTGTCGTATCAGCAGGAACGCGTCTGGTTCATGGAACAGTTCGCACCGGGCACCGGGTCGTACCACATCCCGGTGCCGATCCGGTTGACCGGCAGGCTCGACGTCGCCGCGCTCCAGTCCGCTTTGGACAGCCTGCCCGCGCGGCACGAGGCGCTGCGGATGCGGTTCCCGGAAGGGGACGACGGACAGCCGACCGTCCACATCGAACCCTCGGTCACGGTCAACATGTCCATAGTGGACTCCGGAAGCGAAGAGGCGGCCCGCGCGGCCGTCGACGCCGCCGCTGCCGAGACGTTCGACCTGGCCACGGGGCCGCTGCTGCGGGCGACGCTCGCGCGGGTGTCCGACGAGGAACACCTGCTGGTCTTGTGCACGCACCACATCGTGGGCGACGGCTGGTCGGTCGACCTGCTGCTGCGCGACCTCGCCGCGCAGTACCACGCCCTGAGCACCGGTGGCACGGCCGAGCTGCCCGCGTTGAGCATCGGGTACGGCGACTTCGCGCACTGGCAGCGCCGCACGCTCACCGGCGGCGAACTCGACCGGCAACTGGAGCACTGGAAGGCACAGCTCGCCGGGGTCGAGCCCCTGGAGCTGCCCACCGACCGGCTCCGGCCCGCCAAGCAGAGCTTCGACGGCGCGATCCACGAGTTCTTCGTCGAGCGCGAGCTCACCCGCGCCCTGGGCGACCTCGGCCGCGAGCACGGGGTCACCCTCTTCATGACCCTGCTGGCCGCCTACCAAGTGCTGCTTTCGCGGTACTCCGGCCAGGAGGACTTCGCGATCGGCTCGTCGTCGGCCGGGCGCGGCCTGCCCGAGCTGGAGGGCGTGGCGGGCATGTTCATCAACATGCTGCCGCTGCGTGCCCAGCTGGCGGACGACCCGACGTTCGCCGAACTGCTCGAACGCACCCGGCGGCACGTGCTGGACGCGTTCGAGCACGCCGACGTCCCGTTCGAGCGGCTCGTGAACGCGCTCGGCGTACCTCGCGACGTCAGCCGCTCGCCGGTGTTCCAGGCGATGTTCGTGCTGCAGAACTACGAGATGGGCCGGATGGGCGAGGCGGGCGAGTCCGAAGTGGACTTCCGCTGGCTGCCGATGGATCTGCCCGCGACCCGGTTCGACTTCGAGTTCCACGCGATCGAGCTCGAACGCGGGCTGATCGGCAAACTCGTGTACAACACCGCGCTGTTCACCGAGGACACGGTCGCCGGGATGGCCGGGCGGCTGGTCACCCTGCTGCGTTCGATCGTCGCCGACCCGGGCCGACGTCTGTCCGAAGTGGACATCCTCGACGACGCGCAGCGTGAACTCGTCCTGGAGCGCTGGAACGACACGACCACCGAGTTCCCGCAGACCACGCTGCACGCGCTCGTCGAGGAGCAGGCCGCCCGGACGCCGGACGCGCCCGCGGTGACCTTCCGCGGCGCGTCGCTGACCTACCGCGAGCTGGACGAGCGGGCCAACCGGCTCGCGCACCGGCTGCGTGGGCTCGGTGTCGGACCGGGCGTGCTCACCGGTGTGTTCGCGGAACGGTCGTTCGAGCTGGTCGTCGCGCTTCTCGGCGTGCTGAAGGCCGGTGGCGCGTACGTCCCGCTCGACCCGGAGTATCCGGCCGACCGGCTGGCGTTCATGCTGCGGGACGCGGCCGCGCCCGTGGTGCTGACGCAGGCGGCGTTGCGCGAAACGCTGCCGCCGGGGGACGCGACCGTCGTCGTCCTGGACGACCCTTCCGAGACAGCGGAGCAGCCGGGCACTCCGCCCGAAGCTCTCGCCGGCCCGGAAGATCCGGCGTACGTCATCTACACCTCGGGCTCGACCGGGCAGCCGAAAGGCGTACCCAACGGTCACCGCGGCATCGTCAACCGGCTCGACTGGATGCAGCGCGCGTACCGCCTCGACGGCACCGATTCGGTCCTGCAGAAGACCCCGGCCGGTTTCGACGTGTCGGTCTGGGAGTTCTTCTGGCCGCTGATCACCGGCGCGCGGCTCGTGCTCGCCGAACCCGGCGGCCACAAGGACGCCGCGTACCTGCGTGAGCTGCTGGCGTCGGAAAGCGTGACCACCGCGCACTTCGTGCCGTCGATGCTCACGCTTTTCCTGGCCGAACAAGGCGTCGAGACGTGCACGGCGTTGCGGCGGGTCGTGTGCAGTGGCGAGGAACTGCCGCTCGACGCGGCCCGTGAGTTCGTCCGGCGGTTGCCGGGCTGCGAGCTGCACAATCTCTACGGCCCGACCGAAGCCGCCATCGACGTCACCTCCTGGCATTGCACGCCCGCCGCGCTCGCCGACGTCGCGTCGGTGCCGATCGGGGCACCGATCCAGAACATCCGGATCTACGTGCTCGACCGTGCCGGGCGGCCGTGCCCGGTCGGCGTCCCCGGCGAGCTGCACATCGCCGGCGTCGGCTTGGCCCTGGGCTACCACAATCGCCCGGAGCTGACGGCCGAGCGGTTCGTGCCCGATCCGTTCCACAGTGGACGGATGTACCGCACGGGCGACCTCGCGCATTGGCGCCCGGACGGGACGATCGCGTTTCTCGGCCGGATCGACCACCAGGTCAAACTACGCGGTCTCCGCATCGAGCTGGGGGAGATCGAGACGACTCTGCGCGCCCAGCCGGGAGTACGCGACGCCGCCGTGATCGTCCGCGAGGACACGCCGGGGGACAAGCGGCTGGTCGGATACGTCGTCGGCGACGCCGAGCCCGGCACACTGCGGACGGCGCTCAAGCAGAGCCTGCCGGACTACATGGTCCCGCCGTCGTTCGTCACTCTCGACGAGTTGCCGCTCACCCCGAACGGCAAACTCGACCGCAAGGCACTTCCCGCGCCGGTCGCGTCGAGGGACGCGACCAAGGAACTGGTGGCACCGTCGACTCCGGTCGAGACTCTCCTGGCCGAAATCTGGCGGGATGTGCTCAAGGTGGACGAGCTGGGCGTCGACGACGACTTCTTCGACCTCGGCGGCCATTCGATGCTCGCCACCCAGGTGGTGGCGCGGATCGGCAAGGCGGGCGCCGGGCAGGTCGGCGTCATGGACCTGTTCCAGCACCGCACCATCCGCGAACTGGCGTCCTTCATGGACGGTGACGACGCCGACCGGCCAAGGCACCTGCTCTACGAGCTGACCAAGCCGGCGAAGCAGCGGACGTTGACCTACGTCTGCTTCCCCTACGGCGGCGGCAGCGCGATCGTCTACCAGCCCTTGGCCGACGCGCTCCCGGAGGGCCATTCGCTCTACTCGGTCGCCATCCCCGGCCACGACGTCGGACTTTCCGAGGAGGCCCTGCCCTTCGACGACCTGGTCGAGCGGCTGGCGGGCGAGATCCTCGACCGCATCGACGGCCCGCTGGCCATCTACGGTCACTGCGGTGTCGGCAACGCGCTCGCCGTCGCCGTCGCCCGGTTGCTCGAAGAACGCGGCCGCGAGCTGGAGGTCGTCTACATCGGCGCGATCTTCCCGTTCGCCCGGATGAAGGGCGCGGTGGGCACATTGCGCACCCGGCTGGAGAAGCTGCGCAGCAACCGGTACTACTCGAACTGGCTCAAGGGTATGGGCGTCGCCACCGACGACCTCGACCCGGCGCAGGCCGACCGGATCATCACGAACATGCGCGCCGACAGCCGCGCCGCCGAGGAGTACTTCAGCGGCCTGCTCGACGCCCGCGTGGCCAAACTGCGCGCGCCGATCGTGTCGGTCGTCGGCTCCGAGGATCCGGTCACCGACTACTACGCCGAGCGGTACCGGGAGTGGGAGTTCCTCACCGACACCACCGCGCTCGTGGTGCTCGACCAGGCCGGGCACTTCTTCCTGCGTTACCGCGCCGAAGAACTCGCGGAGATCGTCACGCGGGTGCATCCGGCGCTGGACGATCCCGGCGAACTCGACGTCCGGGTCCGCGGCGAGGACGCGGCCTGGGCGGTGCACGAGACCCATCGGGCGGTCGTGGACGACAAACCCGAGGTGCGGCCGAGTATGGGCCGGTTCGTCACGATCACGATCGGGCAGCTGGTGTCCTCCACCGGCTCGGCACTGACGTCGTTCGCGGTGCCGATCTGGCTCTACACCCGCACGGGCTCGGTCGCCGACCTCGGCCTGCTGTGGGCGCTCGCGCTGCTGTTCGGCGTGCTCGTCCTGCCGGTGGCGGGCGCGCTGGTCGACCGTGGTGACCGTCGGCGGATCATGATCGCGGCGAGCAGTATCGCGGGCGGGATCCAGCTGATATTGGCGTTGCTGCTGGTCACCGGGCACGTCCAGCTGTGGTTGTTCTACGTGCTGATCCCGCTCGGGTCGGTGGCCTCTTCGTTCCAGCGCATCGCTTATCAATCGTCGGTGGCGCAGCTGGTGCCGAAGCAGTACCTCGGACACGCGATGGGCCTCGCGCAGCTGTCCAACGGGTTCGCCCAGCTGCTGATGCCGGTGCTCGCCGCCGGGCTGCTGGCGGCGATCGAACTGTCCGGCATCCTGATCCTGGACATGGCGAGCTACGTGTTCGCGATTGTGGGCCTGCTGCTGGTGCGGTTCCCGGACATGATGGGCTGGCGCCCGCGCGAGCCGCTGCTGACGGCGATCGCGGGTGGGCTGCGGTACTCGTGGAACCACCGCGGTTTCCGCACGATGTTGCTGTACTTCGCGCTGGCGAACGTCTTCCTCGCTCCCGCGCTGGTGCTCGTCTCGCCGCTCGTGCTGTCGTTCGGTTCGGTCACCGACGTCGCGCAGGTGGCGCTCGCCGAGGCTCTCGGCGCGGTGGCGGGCGGTATCGGGATGGCGCTGTGGGGCGGCCCGCGGCAGCGGCGGATGGTCGGCGTGCTCGCCGGCAACGTCGGGATCGCGCTCGGCAGCCTGGTGATGGGCCTCCGCCCGTCGCTGATCGTGGTCGCGGCCGGGGTGTTCCTCCTGGCCGCCGCGATGGCCGTGTCGCAGGGTATCTACGCGACGCTCGTGCAGGTCAAGGTGCCGCAGCGGTTCCATGGCCGGGTGTTCGCGATCAACCAGACGATCACCTGGTCGACGCTGCCGATCGGGTTCGCCGTGCTCGCACCGCTGGCGGTCGGCTGGTTCTCGCCGCTGCTGGCGCCGGGCGGTGCGCTGACCGGATCGGTCGGCGCCGTGCTCGGCACCGGCGAGACGCGGGGGATCGGGCTCGCCTACGTCATCTTCGCGCTGATCCTGTTGCTGATCAACCTGGGCGGGTTCTCGCTGCGGCGGCTGCGCCGGTTCGACACCGAGGTGCCCGATTCGCTGCCCGACGATCTGGTGGGGGCACAGGAACGGGAGCGCAAGCTCGCCGGGAAGGAAGCCGCATGAGTACGGCAGTGCTGGTCAGGGAGGCCCGCGGGCACTGGGTCGGCGAGGTCGCGCCGTCGATGCGGGCGGCCGGGCACCGTGTGGTGCTGCTCGCCCCGCCGATGGACGAGGCCGAGCGTGCGTCGCTGGACGGCGTGGTGGACGACATCGTCGCCCTCGACGATGTCCATGACCCGGAAGCCGTCGCGGCGAAGGTCCGGGAGATCGACGGCGGCGCGTTGGCCGGGATCTTCACCGGCTCGGACGGCGCCATCGCGAGCACCGCCCATGCCGCGGAACTGCTCGGGGTGGCGCGGTGCCCGGCGTCGGTGTTCGCCTTGTGCGCGAACAAGTTCGCCGTCCGGGAGGCCCTCGCCGCGGCCGGTCTGCCAGGGCCCGCGTACGCCCTGATCTCGTCGGCCGCCGAAGCGGAGACCGTCGCTGCTGCGGTCGGGCTCCCGGCGATCGTCAAACCGGTCAACGGGGCGGGCAGCAACCTCGTCCGCACCGTGTCCACTGTGGACGAGCTGGCGGCCGCATACGAGCTGCTGGCCGCCCGGTTGCCCGAGTCCGCGGATCCGCGCTACCACCGTCCCTTGGGGACACTCGACCCCGCGAAGACGTTCCTCGTGGAAGGGTTCCTGAGCGGTCCGGAGTACGCGGTGGACGTGCTCGTCCGTGACGGAGTGGCCGAGCCGGTCGAAATCCTCGACAAACCGCTGATCGACGAACGGAAGTTCGAGCTGGCGCTGTCGTGCCCACCGGCCGGGCTCGCCGACGACCGGGCCGAACTGGTCACCGCGGCGGCCGTCGCCGCCGTCCGCGCGCTGGGTCTCGACAACACCTGTGCTCACGTCGAGCTGATCGACGACGCCGACCGCGGCCCGACGATCGTCGAGGTCAACGCGGGCAGGCCCGCCGGTTCGATCATGCCGCTGCTGGCGAAGCTCCGCACCGGCATCGACGTGTTCGCCGAGCTGGCCGCGCTCGCGGTGGGCGCTCCGCCGCCGGCGCGGGAACCCGCGAAACTGCCGATCCCGCTGGGCATGCTGATCCTCTACGCGGCCGGTTCGGGCCGGTTGACGAAGATCGGCGGGCTCGACGAGATCGCCGACCTGCCCGAGGTGATCGACGTCGTCACCACCGTCTCGCCGGGGCAGGTGCTCACCGACGAACAGGAGACCTACGCGGTCAACCTCGTCGTGGCCGGGTTCGCCGATCACGACGACCTCGCCGCCCTGCACGCGGAGGCGAGCAAGCTCGTCCAGCTGGAACTGGAGGATGTGTGAACACCGCGTTCGTGGTCCGGGAAACCGCCGGACAGTGGATCGCCGACGTCGTGGCCGCCGTGCGGGCGACCGGCCTGCGGGCCGAGCTGGTCACCGAGCCCCTGGAACCGGCCGAGCTCGCGCAGCTGGCCGACCTGGTGGACGGCTTCATCGTCGTCGGCGACGTCCGTGACGCGGAATCCGTGGCCGCGGCGATCCGGGCACGGACCCCGCTTCCGGCCGGGGTGGTGACCGCCGCCGAAGGGATCGTCGCGAGCGTCGCCCGCGCGGCCGAGCTGCTCGGCGTCGCGCGCTGCCCGGCGTCGGTGTTCACCTTGACGCACGACAAGTTCGCCGTCCGGCAGGCGCTGGCCGCGGCCGGGTTGCCGGGGCCGCGCTGCGCGCTGATCTCAGCCGAGTCCGAGGCGGCGTCGGTGGCCGAGGCGGTCGGGCTCCCGGCGATCGTCAAACCGGTGAACGGCGCGGCGAGCAATCTCGTCCGTACGGTGTCCACAGTGGACGAACTGGCGGCGGCGTACCGGCTGCTGGCCGAGCGGTTGCCGCTGTCGGAGGACGCCCGGTACCACCGGCTCGTCGGATCGATCGACCCGCTGAAGGTGTTCCTCGTGGAAGGCCTGCTGCGCGGGCCGGAGTACGCGGTCGACGTCCTGGTGCGCGACGGCGTCGCGGAGCCGGTGGCGGTGGTGGAGAAACCGCTGATCGACGAACGCAAGTTCGAGCTGGGCATGGTCTGCCCGCCGCTCGAACTGTCCGAAAAGGACACAGAACGGCTGTTCGCGGCGGCGACGGCCGCCGCGCTCGCGCTGGGCCTGGACAACACCTGCGCTCATCTGGAGCTGATCGACGACGCCGAACTCGGCCCGACGATCGTCGAGGTGAACGCGGGACGCCCGGCCGGCGGCGCCCAGCCGGTGCTGCTGAAGCTCGCGACCGGCATCGACGTCATCGCCGAAGCCGTGTCGCTGGCCCTGGGCACGCCGCCGCCCAAACGAGGCGTGGGACTGCCGGTGCCGGTGGGCTACCTCATCTTCTACGCCGAGGGCACCGGGCGGCTGGTCCGCGTCGAGGGCACCGACGAGGTCGCCGATCTGCCCGAGGTCCTGGAAGTGGTCACGATCGTGCGTCCCGGCCAGCTGCTCACCGACGACCAGGAGATCTACGCGGTGAACGTGCTCGCCGCGGGGTTCGCCGACACCGAGGACCTCGCCGCGCTGCACGCCGAGGCCGCCAAGCTGATCCGATTCGAACTGGAGGAGTCATGACCGCCGAACTCACGGCGAACCTCGGGCACATCGAGGGCAACGACCACACGAAGCTCGCCGTGTACGCGGCCACGGGCCTGGACTGGGTGCGTGCGCACCGCGAAACGTTGCAGGAGCGGCTGCGCGAGCACGGCGCGATCCTGCTGCGCGGGATGCCCGCCGATCTGACGGTGTTCAACCAGGTCACCGAGGAGATCGGCGGCTCGCTGCTGACCTACACGGAACGATCGACGCCGCGCTCGGCGGTTTCCGGCAACATCTACACCTCGACCGAGTATCCGCCCGCCGAGTCGATCCCGATGCACAACGAGAGCTCGTATTCGGCGCACTGGCCGGACCGCCTGTTCTTCCTGTGCGACATCGCGGCCGAAACCGGTGGCGCGACACCGATCGCCGACAGCCGCGCGATGTACCGGCTCCTGCCGGAAGACCTGCGCGAGCGCTTCGCGGGCGGCGTCACCTACACGCGGGCGTTCCGCGAAGGCCTCGGGCTGAGCTGGCAGGAAGCGTTCCAGACCGAAGACCGGCAGGCGGTGGAGGACTACTGCGCCGCCAACGGCCAGACGTACGAGTGGACCGAAGAGGGCTTGCGCACGCGGCACGTGCGCCCGTCGTTCGTCGAGGAGCCGCACACCGGCGGGATGGTGTGGTTCAACCAGGCCAACCTGTTCCATGTTTCGAGCCTGGGGGAGGAGGTCAGCGAGGCGCTGCTGGAGCTGTACCCCGTGGAAGACCTGCCCCGCAACGCTTTCTTCGCCGACGGCTCGCCGATCCCGCAGGCGGACCTGGACGCGGTCAAGGCGGCTTACGACGAGGTCAGCTACGCGTTCCCTTGGCAGCCGGGCGACATCATGGTGATCAACAACATGCTGATGGCGCACGGGCGGGAGCCGTTCACGGGTAAGCGGCGGACTCTGGTCGCGATGACCTGACCTCGCGGCGGCCGCGTTCGTGTCGCGAAAGCCACTTTCGGGACAGTCGGCGACTGTCCACAAGGGACGCAAGTCCTCATCAGGCTGCCCGGTTTGGGCGCTTCGTGCGGGGTCGTGAGTGGCAATGGTCGTTCTAACCCTCTTTATCACTCACGACCCCCACCTGGAATCGCGCATACAGGCATGAATCGGGCAGTCGACCGAGAGCCGCCTTGGCCATTGACGTTGCGAAAGCCACTTTCCCAACCTTCAACGTTGCGAAAGTGGCTTTCGCAACGCGTCAGGCCTTACCTGGCTTTATTCCCGGCGCGCGGGCATGGTGACGACGAAACCCGTGCTGCGCCCCAGATCGTCCAGCAGCCAGCCCATCCGTTTGGCCGTCCGCAGGATCAGCGCCGAGTCGACGATCGAGAGCGGGGCCAGGTCCTGCTCCAGATGTTCCTGCATCCGCATCGATTCCTCGATCGAGCGCATCCACGTGGTCACCAGTAGATTCGCCGGGCCGGGCAGGCTCGCGATCTGGCGGATGGCCGGGTTCGCCCGCAGCCGGTCCACGCAGGTCGGCACATGCGCGACCGGCACCTGGCACCACCAGTTGACGACGATCGGCGACGGGGTTAGCCCCTGCGCGATCTCGCACCGGAACGTCAGCGCGTCGGCGGCGATCAGGTGGCCGAGCTGGCGCCGGACGGTCGACACCGGACGGCCGGTGAGCCGGGCCAGGTCGGCGGCGGTGCGGCGGCCGTCCTCGCCCAGCGCGGCGGTCAGTGAGGCGTACGGCTCCTGCCACGGCTGCATCGCCGTCTGCCGTCCACCCGCGCCGCCGGACGGCGGCAGCTGGGACAACGCCTGCACGCGCCCCCGGTCCAGCGCGCCCACCCGCCACGAGCTGCCTTCGACGTGCAAGCGGGACACCAGATGTGAACGGATGTTGAGGACTCCGGGAAGCCCGGGGATCGCGTCGAGCAGCAGCGTCGACAGGTCGTGCATGCCGAGGCCGAACACCGTCAGCACCAGGCTGTACTCGCGCGAAGCCTCCTCGATGCTGACCACCGACGGCCAGGTGGACAGCTCGCTGATGAGTGCCCGCACTTGGCCGCTCGCGCAGCGGATCTCGACGTACGCGGCCTGGATCCGGGACCGTCCGGGCACGCGCGGATAGGCCGTCACCCAGGCTCCGCCTCCGTCACGCAGCCGTTCCCACCGCCGCGTCAGCGTCACCGGCGACGAGCCGAGGGCGTCGCCCAGCTGAGCCCAAGAGGCGCGGGGCCGCAGTTGCAGAGCGTGAATGAGCGAAAAGTCCTCCTCATCCAGCGAACCGATCACCATTTTTACTTCCAGGGGTCGATCGTTGAGCGATTCCGACAATTCTAGCCCGATATCGGACGTGGATTCGCACACTCGACGACCAAGACGCCGACGTCCGACGCAGAGGAGATCGACCGGTGGACCTTCACGACGACGCTCGAAGCCTGCAGGACGAGCTGGTCCGGTTGCGGCGCGACCTGCACCGCGAGCCCGAGATCGGTCTCGACCTGCCCCGCACACAGGAACGGGTCCTGCGTGAACTCGACGGGCTCGGCCTGGAGGTCTCCACCGGGACCGGCACGACCTCGGTGACCGCGGTGCTGCGCGGCGAGGGTACGGCCAGGGATTCGGCCCGGCCGCGGACGGTCCTGCTGCGCGCGGACATGGACGCGCTCCCGGTGGCCGAAGCGACCGGCCTGGACTTCGCCGCCACGAACGGCGCGATGCACGCCTGCGGCCACGATCTGCACACCACGTCGCTGGTCGGCGCGGCCCGGCTGCTGCATACACACCGCGACCGCATCAACGGCGACGTCGTCCTGATGTTCCAGCCCGGCGAGGAGGGCTGGGACGGCGCCGGCGTGATGCTCCGGGAAGGCGTGCTGGACGCCGCGGGCAGGCGCGCCGACGCGGCCTACGGGTTGCACGTCTTCTCGTCGATGCTGCCCAGCGGGCAGTTCGCCAGCCGTCCCGGCACGCTGATGTCCGCGTCGTACCGGCTGCTCGTCACCGTGCACGGCGAGGGCGGCCACGGGTCGATGCCGCACCGCGCCAAGGATCCGATCTCCGCCACCGCGGCGATGATCACCGCGCTGCAGACGATGGTCACCCGGCGGCTGGACATCTTCGACCCGGCCGTGATCACGGTCGGCGTCATCCGCGGCGGCACCAAGCGCAACGTCATCCCCGCCACCGCCGAGTTCGAGGCCACCGTCCGCTGTTTCTCGGACGCCGCCGGCGCGCTGCTCGACAGGGCGATCCGCGAGACGATCGACGGTGTCGCGCGGGCACACGGCGTCACCGCCGACGTCGTCTTCGAAAGCGAGTACCCGGTCACCGTCACCGACGTCGACGAGACCGCGTTCGGCGCCGAGGTCGTCCGCGAAACGATCGGCGAGCAGTACTACACCGAACTCCCCAATCCGGTGGCCGGATCCGAGGACTTCTCCCGGGTGCTGGCCGAAGTGCCGGGCACGTTCCTCGGTCTCGGTGCGCTGATGCCCGGGCTCGAACCGGACACCGCGCCCAACAACCACAGCCCGTACGCCGACTTCGACCCGTCCGTGCTGTCCAGGGCCGCCACCGTCTACGCGGAACTCGCCGTCCGCCGTCTCGACCGCTTCGCCGAAGGAGCCACCCGATGAGCGCGACCGCGGGCACCGCCACCATCCCGGACCGCCGCCGCACCCTGTTCGGCCTCGGCGCGGGCAACGCGATGGAATGGTTCGACTGGAACATCTACGCGACCTTCGCGTCGTTCTTCGCCGCGCAGTTCTTCAACGCGCACGACGAGGTTTCGGCGCTGTTGAGCACCTTGGCGGTCTTCGCGGTCGGCTTCGCCGCCCGGCCCCTCGGCGGCTTGGTCTTCGGCTGGATCGCCGACCGCAAGGGCCGTCAGCTGTCGATGACGCTGACGGTCGCGATCGCCGCCGGCGGCAGCCTCGTCATCGGCTTTTCCCCCACGTACGGCCAGATCGGCGTATGGGCGTCGGTGATCCTCGTGGTGGCACGGCTGGGCCAAGGCCTCGCGCACGGCGGTGAACTGCCTTCGGCGCAGACCTACATCGCCGAGGTCGCCCCGGCCGGCCGTCGCGGGCTGTGGTCGAGCCTGATCTATTTCTCCGGCACTTGTGGCGTGCTCGCCGGCACGCTGCTGGGCGCGGTCCTCTCCGGTGTGCTGAGCCACGATCAAATGCTCTCCTTCGGCTGGCGGATCCCGTTCGTGATCGGTGGCATCTTCGGGATCTACTCGCTCTACATGCGGCTGCGCATGCGGGAGACCGGGGTCTTCCTCGCCGAGTCGGCCAAGGACGAAGCCGCCGGGAAGAAGGCCGAGAAGGGCCGGATCTGGCAGACGATCAAGCAGAACCCGAAACTGCTCGTGCAGGTCGTCGGCCTGACCGTCGGGGCCACGGTCATCTACTACATGTGGGCCGTCGCCGCGCCGTCGTACGCGATCACCGTGCGCGGCGTCGACCCGACCGGTGCGCTGTGGGCAGGCGTGTTCGCGAACGTGATCTTCCTGATCGCCTTGCCGTTGTGGGGAAGGCTGTCCGACCGCATCGGCAGGAAGCCGGTCCTGTTCATCGCGATCGTCGGCCTGCTGGTGCTGAGCTTCCCGCTGAACGCGATGGTGGGTAACCAGGCCTGGCAGTTGTTCTTGGCGATGTCGATCGCCCTGGTCTTCATGGCCGGGTTCTCGTCCATCGGCCCGGCGGTCTACGCGGAGATCTTCCCGACGCGTATCCGCACCATCGGCGTCGGCGTGCCGTACTCGATCGCGGTCGCGGCCTTCGGCGGCACCGCGCCGTACCTGCAGACGCTCCTCGCCAAGAACGGCCACCCGTCGCTGTTCGTCGTCTACGGCATGGTGCTGATGGTCATCAGCGCCTTGGTCGTCTTCACGCTCCCGGAAACGCGGGGTGTCGACCTGCACGAGAAGACGAACGCGGACGTCGAGGCCAGGACCGTCGCCTGAGCGTGCTCGGGGCGGGTGAAGGGGACTTTCACCGCATGCGATGCGGGTAAAGCGCCCTTCACCCGCGCCAGGCGCACGACACTGGGCCACCGTGTCCGGTCACGGCGATAGTCGCCAGGGTGCGAGCGCGACTTCGGTCGCGGTCCTCATCGCGGCCTGCAAGGTGGCGGGGTCCGTTCCGTCGGTGTCGTCGAGCAGGGCCTGAAGCGCGCCGGTGACCGCGCCGACGAACGCCCCCGTCAGCGCCGCCGCTCCCACCGGATCGATCCGGTCCGGGAACGCGGCCGCCAGACGCTTCGCGATTTCTCGTTGCGCGGCCAGTTGTTCCTGGAGCGCACGGCCGCGGACGGCGGGCACGGTCTGGATCATCCGCAGCCGCAACGCCGCCAGGGGGCTGACCAATTCGTCACTGGTGGCGGTGACCTGGCTCAGGGCTCGCAGCAGTACCTCGGCCGGGCCTTCGGCCGGTCCGCGAGTGGCGATGGCGTCGATGGCGGCCTGTACGCGCTCGTCGGCGTCCGGGAACAGCAGCTCTTCCTTGCTGGCGAAGTAGCTGAAGAACGTGCGCGCGCCGATCTCCGCGGCCGCCGCGATGTCGGCGATCGTCGTCTCGTCGTAGCCCTTGCGCTCGAAGAGTTCCGTCGCCGCGTCGATGAGGGCTTGGCGCGTGCGGGCTCGCTTTCGATCACGGAGGGACATGCGGGGAGCATACGCGGAGCAGCACTGAGTGCAAACTTGCAGTCATTGCCGATTTGCACTCACTGCTGATATCGTCGTCCGGCATGGAGAACGTGTTGATCTGCGGCGCTGGAGTCGCCGGCTCGACGCTCGCCTATTGGTTGGCACGTAACGGCTTCAAGGTCACGGTCGTCGAGCGGGCCCAGGGCATGCGCTCCAGCGGTAACCCGGTCGACGTCCGCGGGCCCGCGCTGCCGGTCGTCGAGGCCATGGGTGTCGTAGGCCGTCTACGGGACGTCGCGACGAGAGCGAAAAGGGTGTGCCTGCTCGACGGAGACGGCCGTCGGATCGCCACCGTCGGGCTGTCTGCGGGCAAGGGGGAGGAGCTCGAAGTCCCACGATCCGATCTCGTCACCGTGCTGCACGAGGCGGCCCGCGGCGACGCCGAGTTCCTGTTCGACGACACGATCGCCGAGCTGCGGCAAGACGAGCACGGCGTCGACGTCACCTTCGACCGGGCCGCACCCCGGCGCTTCGACTTCGTGATCGGCGCGGACGGCCTGCACTCCGCGGTCCGGCGGCTCACCTTCGGGGCCGAGCGTTCTTTCGTGCGCCCCATGGGGTTCTTTGTCGCCACGACGTCGTTCGGAGGCCCGGTCGACCACCCCGAGGACGTGCTCCTGCACAACACACCGGGCAGGCTGGTCGCTGTTCACCCGTCACGGGACGACGGCGGCGTCGCATTCATCTTCCGTGCCCAGGCCGAGAACGTGGACCACCGGGACACGGCCCGGCACAAGCGGATCGTCACCGCGGTCTACGGCGATGCCGGATGGCGGGTCCCCGAGCTGCTCGAACGCCTGCGGGAGGCCGACGACGTCTTCTTCGACGCCGTCAGTGTCGTCGACCTCCCGTCCTGGTCACGCGGCCGGATCGCCTTGGTGGGTGACGCGGCCTCCTGTGTTTCCCTGCTCGGCGAAGGCTCCAGCCTCGCGATCGCCGGCGCGTACACGCTCACCACCGCCCTGACGTCGGCGTCGCCCACCGGTTTCGGTCAGTACGAGGCCGAGCACCGCGCCCGGGTCAGGCCCGCACGGCGTACCGCCAAGATGACCGCGGCCATGCTCGTGCCGAAGACCGGAATCGGCTTGGCGACACGAAATCTCGCGGCCCGGGCCTGGCGGTGGAGCGTCTGACCCACATGGGCGTGCGCTAGCTTGCCTGCCAGGACCGAGCGCGGATCCGTCGTCTGGCCACCGGCCCCGATCGAGACCGAGCGGCGTTCATCGACTTGTTCGCCTCGCCGGCGGTTGGACGGATCGATGATCGGCATGATCACGCTCGGTTGGTTCGCCGACGCGCTTCCCGCTGAACCGGTGGTGCTCTGCACGCAGACTGCGAACGGTCCCTCGATGCGGCTCGCGGCGAAGCTGGGATTCATCGAGGTGGAGCGGTTCGAGGAGTACGGCGCCGAGCAGTGGTTCGGCGTCTGGCGCCCCACGCATGACGAATAGCCGGCCGGGCTCGGACCGCCCTCGACCGGATCGGTCACCCGTCGTAGATGTCGGCACCCCCGGCCGGGGCGAAGCGGGCTTGGAAGAAGCGGAGGTGGGGTGGTTCGTGAGTGAAGGTGAGGCCGTGGGTGATGTCGTGGCGGTTCTTGTGGACGCGGACGAGGGTGTCGGCGACGTGGTCGATGTGGCTTTGGGTGTAGACGCGCCGGGGGATGGCGAGCCGGAGGAATTCCAGCGGCGGGTAGCGGTTCTCGCCGGTGGCCGGGTCGCGCCCGGCTGAGACGGTGCCGCGTTCGACGCCGCGGATCCCGCCTTCGAGGTAGACGGCGGCGGCGAGGGTCTGGCCGGGGAGTTCGGTGCGGGGGAGATGGTCGAGGACGGCGGTGGCGTCGACGCAGACGCAGTGCCCGCCGACGGGGTGGACGATCGGGACGCCCGCGGTGTCGAGCCGGTGGCCGAGGTATTCGACCTGGGCGATGCGGGCGCGGATGTGGTGTTCGTCGACGGATTCGCCGATGCCCTGCGCGATGGCTTCCATGTCCCGGCCGGCCATGCCGCCGTAGGTGTGGAGGCCTTCGTAGAGCAGGACGAGCCCGCGTGCCTGTTCGGCGAGGCCGGGGTCGCGGAGGGCGATCCAGCCGCCGATGTTGGCGAGACAGTCCTTTTTGGCCGACATGACGGCGCCGTCGGTGGGGGCGCACAGCGCGAGGAGGATGTCCGCGATCGAGTGGTTCGCCCAGCCCGGTTCGCGTTGCTTGACGAACCAGGCGTTCTCGACGGCGCGGGCGGTGTCGAGGAAGACGGGGATTCCGTGGGCGTGGGCGAGGTCGCAGGCGGCGGTGAGGTTGGCGACGCTGATCGGCTGGCCGCCCGCCATGTTCACGGTGGCGGCGAGTGAGACATAGGGGATGGCGGCGCCGTGTTCGGCGATGACGGCCCGCAGTTTGGCGAGGTCGACGTCGCCCTTGAACGGGTGTTCGTCGGCGGCGTCGTGCGCTTCGTCGATGATGACGTCGTGGAAGGTGGCGCCGTTGAGTTCCTGGTGGGCACGGGTGCTGGGGAAGTACATGTTTCCGGGGATATGGGAACCCGGGCGGATGAGGCAGCGGGAGAGGATGTTCTCGCCGCCTCGGCCTTGGTGGACGGGAATGACGTGTTCGTAGCCGTAGTGCGTCCGGACGGCCTGTTCGAAGAGGTAGAAGCTGCGGGCGCCGGCATAGGCCTCGTCGCCGCGCATGAGGGCCGACCACTGCCGGTCGGACATCGCGCTGGTGCCGGAGTCGGTGAACAGATCGATGTAGACGTCTTCGGAGCGGAGCAGGCAGGGATTCCATCCGGCTTCCCGTAAGGCTTTTTCGCGGTGTTCGCGGGTGGTGGTGCGGATCGGTTCGATCATCTTGATCCGCCAGGGTTCCGCCGGGTGGTCAGGCATCTCGGGTCACCTTGTCTCGTTCGAAGTGGTTGAGGAGCGGGCCGGTCATGGCCGTCGTCACGAGGGCCATGGCGACCATCGCGGTGTAGAAGGCGCTGTCGATGACGCCGAGGCCGAGCCCGATGCTGAGGAAGACGAGTTCGGTGACACCGCGGGTGTTCATCAGGGTCGCGAACACCGCGGCCGGCCGCGGCGGTTGTCCGGCGAGGCGGGCACCGAGGTAGGCGCCGCCGCCTTTCGCGACGACGGCGACCACGATGATCGCGAGGGTTTCGGTCATCAGGGCGGCGTCGAGCCCGCCGAGGTCGACCTTCCGTCCGATGAGGACGAAGTACAGCGGGACCAGCAGGGACGCGGCGGGCGTGATCAGCGCGGCGGGATCGTGCCGGGACACGGGCCTTCCGGCCGCCATGCCGATCAGGAACGCGCCGATCGCGGAATGCAGGCCGATGGCGTCGGTCGTCGCGGCTCCGGCGCAGGCGAGGGCGACCATGGTCACGACCGCGGTCGGCCCGGACAGGCGATCCACCGCCCGGCCGAACCACGGCCGGGCGAGGACGAGCAGGCCTGACAGGAACGGGACGGCCAGTAGGAGCGTCCAGTCCTGGGTTCCACTGTGGACGGAGGCGACGACGGCGAGTGCCGCCCAGGCGGCGGCGTCGGTGAGCGCGGCGGAGGTGAGCGCGCAACGGCCGCGGTCGTCGTCCAGCATCCGCCGTTCGGACAGGATCCGCGCCAGTACGGGGAAGGCGGTGACCGCCATGGCCGCGGCGGCGAAGAGGACGAACGGCGTGACCCCGGCAGGGGCGTGGCGTGCGGCGAGCCAGAGCGCGAGCAACGTGCCGAGGACGACCGGGACGACGGTCGCGCCGAGGGCGGGGACGAACGCCGCCGTGATCCGTGCCGCCGTCATCGACGGCGCGAGGCGGGCGCCGACCCCGAACAGGAACAGGATCAGGCCGAGCTGGGCGAGCGCGTCCAGCGTCGTGTCGACCCGGCCGGGCAGGCCCGGGCCGGCTTGCAGGGCGAGGCCGACGACGAGCCCACAGGTGATCTCCCCGAGGACGGCGGGCTGCCCGGCACAGGTGAAGACCCAGCCGAAGCAACGGGCCATGGCCAGCAGAACGGCGAGCGCGGCGAGCAGCAGGGCCAGGTCAGGCATCGGGCACCCGCCACCGCCTGCCGTCCGCGGTGGGGACGAGCCCGCCGGGGAACATCGGCGGCTCGTCGCCCGCGGCCTCGCCGAGCAGGCCACGCAGCTGGAGCTGCACACCTTCGGCGAGCACGTCGCCGAACATCGCGCGGGAAAAGTCCTGTGAGGACACTCCGCCGACAAGTTCGGCGAAAGCCTCGTCGGCGGTTCCGTGATGGCCGGTCAGCCGTCGCGCCTGCCGGAAGTAGTCGTCCTCGCCGGAGTCCAGCCGGTAGAAGGAGATGAGGAAATCCCGGAACAGCCCGAATTCCCGTCGGTAGCGGGCCTCGAACTCGGCGAAACACCGCTTCTCGTCCGCGAAACCCGAGAGGGTGCTGTTGATCGACCGGGCGGCCAGCAATCCGCTGTAGGTCGCCAGGTGTACCCCCGAGGAGAACACCGGGTCGATGAAGCAGGCGGCGTCGCCGACGAGCACCATGCCCGGCGACCACAGGACGGTCCGGTCGTAGGAATAGTCCTTCCGTACCCGGAGCCGGTCATACGGTGGTTCGGTCGCGCGGCGCGCGTCGCGGAGGAACTCCTCGATGAGCGGGCAATCCTCGATCAGCGCCGAGTAGGCGGTCTCCGGATCGCCCTGCACCCGGTCCGCCGATTCCTGTTTGACGACGGCGCCGACACTGGTCAACGTGTCCGACAACGGGATGTACCAGAACCAGCCGTCGGCGAACGAGACGCACAGGATGTTCCCCGCGTCGGGCGCGGGCATCCGTTGGCCGCCCTCGAAGTAGCCGAACAGCGCCAGGTTCCGGAAATGCGGCGAATACTCGCGGATGCCGCCGACGTCGTGGTGGAGCCGGCTGCCATGCCCGGAGGCGTCGACCACGAACCTGGCCGTCGCGTGCCGTTCGTAACCGGCGTCGTCGAGATAGCGGACGCCACCGATCCGCTCGCCCGCCCGGAGCGTGCCGAGTGCCCGATGGCCTTGCCGGATTTCGGCACCGAGACGGCGGGCACCGTCGAGCAGCAGCGTGTCGAACCGGGCGCGCTCGACCTGATACGCGTACGACGTGGGCCCGGCCATCCGGTCGGACGCGGCGAAGGAGAACGTCCACGGCTCGGCACCGGTGCCCCATTTGAAGGTGCCGCCCCGTTTCCGGACGAAGCCCGCCCGTTCGATCTCTTCGCGGACCCCGAGCATCGCGCAGATCCCGTGGACCGTGGCGGGGAGCAGGGATTCCCCGATCTGGTAGCGGGGGAAACGGTCCTTGTCCAGCAGCAGCACCCGGTGACCTTCCGCGGCCGTGAGGCCGGCGACGGTGGAGCCTCCCGGGCCGCCGCCGACGACGATCACGTCGTAGTCGTCCATCACGGCGTCTTTCCTTTCTCTGTGGCGGGAACGAGTTCGGCGAGCCGGGCCACGGTGCGGCGCAGCAGGACGTCCCGCAGGGAACAGGGCACACCCTGTGCCCGTAACCGAGCGGCGAGCGCCGCGGCGGAGAGACTGTGCCCGCCGAGGTCGAAGAAGTCGCTGTCCGCGTCGACCACCGGAAGCTCCAGTTGGACGCGGAACGCGGCGGCGACGAGCTCCTGGGTGGAGGTCAGCACGATCGTCCGCCGTACCGCGACGGGCGGGGTGAGAGCGGCCCGGTCGATCTTCCCGGTCGGCCCGAGGGGCATCGCCTCGAGCGGGACGATGGTGGAGGGGAGCAGATACGACGGCAGCATGGCTCGAAGCCGTTCCCGCAGCCGGCCGACGCTTCCCGTGTCGAGCACGACGTAGGCGACCAGCCGCGGCTCGGAGCCTTCGACCCTGACCGCGGCCTGCCGGACCCCGGGAGACGTGAGCAGCGCCTGCTCCGCCTCACCCGGCTCGACCCGATGGCCGCGGATCTTGACCTGATCGTCCAGCCTGCCCAGCCATTCCAGGTGACCGTCGGCCATGAGACGGCACCGGTCGCCGGTCCGGTACCGGCGTTCTCCCGCGGTGACGAACCGGTCCGCGGTCGGCCCCGGCCGCCCGAGATAGCCCAGTGCGAGGCAAGAGCCGCTGATCACGAGTTCGCCGGGTTCCCCGATCGGCACGGGCCGCAGGTGTTCGTCGACGATCCGGGCGGTGGTGTTGCCGATCGGCCGTCCGATCGACGGCGTCGCGTGGTCGTCGAGCCGGCAGGCCGTGGTGAACACCGTGCACTCGGTCGGGCCGTACAGGTTCACCGCGGTGACGCCCGGGGCCGCGCGCAGATACGACCAGAGATCCTGGCCGATGGCCTCCCCGCCCATCACCAGCATCCGCGGACGGCTCCGTCCTCCGAGCAACCCGGCCTCCACCAGCGCCGACATCTGCGCGGGCACCGCCTCCACGACCGACAACCGGTGCTCCCGGACGAAGTCCACATAGGACGCCGGATCCGTGCGGACGGGGTCGGGGAGCAGATGCAGCTCGTGCCCGCCCGCCATCCACAGCAGCGGATTCCAGGACGCGTCGAAGAACAGCGGCAATCCGTGCGCCACCCGCTGAGGGCCACGGCCCGCGGGGAAGAACCCGTCGGCCAGTTCGCCGTACAGGTTGACCAGGCTCCGGTGTCCCACCGAGACCCCTTTGGGGAGGCCCGTCGAACCGGAGGTGTAGATGAGGTACGCCGGACCGGCGGCGGCCCTGGGCGGCCGGTGCCCGGCATACCCGGAGAGCTCCGCCTGCCAGTCCTCAGTGGACAAGACCAGGTCCGCCCGTTCCGCGAGCCGCACCACATCCGTCAGCACGACGGCGGGGCGGGCGTCGGCGAGAATCGTGTCGAGGCGTGAGTCGGGCAGGGCGGGATCGACCGGAAGGTAGACCGCTCCCACCTTCGCCGTCGCGAGTACGCCCAGCACCGCTCGCACGGACCTCGTCATCGCGCAGGCCACCACCGTCCCCGGCGACGCGCCCGCGTCCCGCAGCATCTGGGCGAGCCGCTCGCCCCAAAGGTCGAGGTCGTGGAAGGTCCACGCGACCTCGTCGGCCACCAGACAGACCCGGGCGGGGGCCCGCCGGGCCTGAAGCTCGAACAAGTCGCACCAGGTCACGTCGGGAATCCGTCGTGTCACACCGCTCACCGTGGACAACGCCGCCTCAGACATCGCACGGTTCCAAACCGAACCGGACCAGATCCCAGAAGCGGGCTTCCTCGCCTGGCGTGAGAACCGCCAAGTGGCCCCCGGGCACGACGCAGCCGGTGAACCGTCCGGTCGTCCAGGCCCGCCAAGCCCGGATATCCTCGTCGCCGGTCGCGAAGTCCGGGTCGTCCGCTCCCCGGAACGCGACGATCGGGCAGGACAACGGCACTTTCGCGGGGCCCGGGTAGGCGCTGGTCAACCGCAGGTCGCCGAGGAACAGATCGAGCGTGTACTCCCGGAGTTCGGGGGAGTGCCGGTAGCCCGCCGACGAGCGCTCGAGCAGCCTTCCCGCCTCGGCGGTGTCCGTCTTCGCGTACTTCCCGGGAACGCGCCGCTGCGGCGCGCACGCTCCCACCACGACCAGGCCCGCGGGGCCGGGTAGCCCTCGGCCGAGGACGCGCTGGGCCACTTCGAGTGCGACGAACGCGCCCATACTGAAGCCGATCAGCACGGTTCGTGAAAAACCTTCGGCACCGAAGCGATCGAGGCAATCCAGGGCGATTTCCTCGGCGAGATCCGCGAACGATTCGCCGGGCGGCTCGGTGAGACGCGCGCCGCGTCCGGGATATTCCACGCCCCATACCGCCGATCCCGCCGCCGCGCGGGCGAGCCCGCGCAGCCCGAGAACCGTGCCGCCGGCAGGTGGGAAGCACAGGTATTCGGTACCGTGACCAGACCGTATGTCCACTATGGACAGTTGGCTGACAGCAGTGTTCCTTGCCACGTTCTCTCCCGAACCGTTCGTCAACGGGGGGTCGCCGCCCGTTGAAGACGAAGCCGAAGGGCACGACGCGTCGCCTCGGCGTCCATATCGGACGGAGTGGGCGGTGCGGTGCCGTGCGCTACCAGCGAGTTTTCACGATGTCGCGCCATCCCGGTGAACGTCCGGGCTCCGCGCGGATGACGCGCCTCGGCGAAAACGGGTTTCGCCTCGCCCGCACCTTTGGGGTGCTTCCGCGACCGCGCCGACCGCGGGAAAGATGCGGGCTCCTTCGTGTTCTCTTCCGTTAGGTGGTAACCGTCAGAGGTGGTGGTCCGAAAGATACGACGCCCTTAGGCCGTTCGGGGTAACAGTTTGATGGCGAGACCGAAATCGCTGCAAGCGGCGACCTGTCCGTGGTGCCGCTCACCCGGCCGGGCTACCTCAGTGTGCGTGGTGGCCTTCCCGCGGTTCTCCGTGGAGAACCGGGCGCTTGCCCGATCGGCCCGACTCGGCAGCCCGATCGTCCCCGAAGCCGCCGGATACGGGCGGAGGCGGCGGACCCGCTCCTAATTTGGTGTTCGTCGCACAAAAAGCGGAGCGGGGAGGAATCCGGATGGTGCCGGGAATGGCGAGCCGGTCGACGATGTCGCCGGGACGGGCGCGGTTCGTGCGGAACTGGACCGGCAGGCTCGTCGCGTTCGGCGAGTTCATCGACGGCTACGACCTGCTCGTCATCGGCGCCGCCGTCCTGTTCCTCAAGCCGTCGTTCCACCTCACCGCCTCCCAGGTCGGCCTCGTGACCGCGGCGGCGTTCGTGGGCACGGCGCTCGGCCTGGTGGTCTTCGGTGATCTGTCCGACCGGTTCGGCCGCCGGGTGATCTTCATGATCAACCTGGCGGTCTTCGTGGTGGCCTCCCTCGCCGCGGCGTTCGTCCAGGACGTGTGGCAACTGGTCGCGGCCCGGTTCGTGCTCGGGGTCGCGGTGGGGATGGACATCCCGACCTCCCACGCCTTCCTCACCGAGATCGCGCCCAAATCCCGCCGAGGCCGGATCGCGGGCAGCTTGCCGAACATGATGTGGCTGGGCGGCGCCGTCACGTCGGTGCTGCTCGCGCTCGCGCTCCAGCCGTTGTTCGGCGACGAGACCTGGCGGTGGCTGTTCGGGCTGGCCGCGCTGCCCGCGGCCGCGGTCCTGGTGGCGAGGCAGTTCCTGCCGGAGTCACCCCGCTGGCTGAGCGCGCGTGGTCGCGTGGAGGAGGCACGGCGGATCTACGACGCGCTCGGGTTGGAACCGCCGAAACACGAGGTCTCGGAGCGGCGGAGCTATCGGATGCTGGTGTCCGGCGGGGCGTGGCGGCGGCTGGCGACGGTCACGGCCATCTTCGCCATCCAGGCCTTCGGCGGCGCGGTGGCGACGGTCGCCGGACCGTTGATCATCAGCAGCACCGGCATCGGGGTCTCCAACACCCTGTACTTCTCCCTGCTGGGTTTCGTGGTGGGGCTGATCGCCGTGGTCGCGGGCGCCGCGATCATCGACCGCGTCAACCGGCGCTGGCTGGGTGTGTGGACGTGCCTCGGGGTGTTCGGCGCCGGGCTGGGAATCGCGTTCACCGGCGAGCACGCCGGTGTCGGACTGGTGGCCTTCTGGGTCGTGTACGCCATGCTGACCTGGTTCGGCCCTGGCGTGCTGTCCTGGGTGTGGAGCACCGAGGCGTTCCCCACTTCGTTGCGGGGCCTGGGATCCGGTATCGCGCAGTGCGTGACCCGGCTCGCGATCGCGCTCAACGTGTTCCTGGCACCCATGCTGGCGCAGAAGCACGGCATCACGGTCGTCGCGTGGTACGCCTGCGCGTTCCTGGTGAGCGCGGTGATCGTGCTGCTGTCGCCGTGGCTGGCCACCACCGGTGTCGAGCTCGAGGAGACCAACGGTGTCGAGTCCGGGAAACCGGAGTCACGATGAACCACCCCGGTCACACCGGAAGCCGGCCGCGCCAAGCCCGGCAGGCCAACACGGCCGCCGTGCTCCAGTTGCTCGTCCGGAACGGTCCGCTGGCGCGCGGCGACATCGCGAAGGAACTGTCCCTCAACCACGGCAGCGTCAGCCGGATCATCGAGCCTCTGCTGTCCGCCGGTGTCGTCCGTGAACTCGCCGAGCGGTCCACCGGTGCCCGGGTCGGCAGGCCCCGGGTGCCGGTGGAGATCGATTCGTCCAGCCGGTACGCGGTCGGTGTGCACTTCGGCCTCGAACGGACCACGCTCGGGCTGATCGACCTGTCCGGGCACTGCGTCCAGACGCACTCCGAGACGCGCGATCCGGCGGACAGCGCCGCCACCCTGCGGCACGCCGCGGAACTGGCGGCCGGGGTGGCGGACGCCGCGCCGGGACCGGTGCTGGGCATCGGGGTCACCGCCGGCGGTGAGGTGGACCGGGCGACCGGCCGGGTCGTGCGCAACGACGTGCTGGGCTGGGCCGACGTCCGGGTCTCCGACGTGCTACGTGAGCGGACCGGGCTCGACGTCGTGGTGGACGGCAACGTGGCCGCCCTGCTGGGTGCCGAACTCACCTTCGGCGCGGGGCTCGGCGGGCACGACGTGTCCTATCTGTTCATCGGCAACGTCACGGAGACGGGGTTCCTCAGCCGTCCGGTGGGTACCTGCTCGAACGGCATCGTTCAGGGCGACTTCGGCCGCCTCCTCGTGCCCGAGCTCGCCGGTGGCGGTCACCGGCGCTTCGGCGAATGCGGGACGGACGTGGCGTTGCTCGCCGCCGCCCGGTCCGCCGGGGTCGCGGCGACCTCGCTGACGGAGCTGATCCGCTTGGCGGACACGGATCCGGCTGCGGCGGGGCTGCTCGAGGGACGCAGCGCGCAGGTGGCTCTGGTGGCCGACACGGTGTACGACCTGATGCGGCCCGACCTGATCGTCCTCGGCGGCAGCGGCGCGCCGTCGGACCGGTGGCTCGACGCGGTACGCGATCGCGTGGAGACGGCCCCACCTGGGGCGCTGGTCCGGCCACTGGCACGGGGCAATCCGTTGGTCGTCGCGGCGGCGGGACTCGTCGTGCGTGCCTTCTTCACCAGTGGGGAGTGGTCATGAGCGGTGTGGTGGTACTCGGCGGCGCGGGCGGCATCGGCTCGGCCGTGGTCCGCGCGTTGCAGGCGGAGGGACGACCGGTGGCGGTGGTGGACGTCGCGCCAAAGCCATCGGAACACGACGGCGTGCCGTGGATCCGTGATGACGCGAGCGATCCGGCCGTGATCGGTGCCGCGTTCGACGCGCTCGGCGACGTGACCGGACTGGTGCATTGCCTGCTGAGCGAGCATCGCGCCCCCTTCACCGAGCAGACGACGGACGCGCTGCGCGAGGTGTTGGACATCGGCGCGGTGTCGGCGCTGGAGCCATTGCAGCAGTTGGTCGCCCGCGCAGGGGGAAGGCCGTGCGCCGCCGTGCTCGTCAGTTCGATCCACGCCGGTCTGGCCTGGGGCGGACAGGCCCCGTACGCGATGGCCAAGGCCGCGTTGGAAGCGCTGGGCCGCGCGGCCGCCGTGGAACTCGGACCGCGCGGGTTGCGGTGCAACACCGTCCGGCCGGGGTTCGTCATGGTGCCGCGTAACGCGCATCGCTGGCAGGACGCGGGCACCCGCGAAGCCTTGTCCGGGCTTCAGCCGTCCGGCGAGCTCGCCGGACCGGACGACGTCGCGAGTGTGATCGCCTTCCTCCTCGGCGATCGGGCCAGGTTCGTCTCCGGCGAGACCGTCACCGTGGACGGCGCGATGACCGCCGTGTTGCCCGAGCCGCCGCCGTCTTTCAACCGAGGAGGGCCTGGGTGATCTGGCGGGTGGTCTGCGCGGCGACGCGGGGGTTCACGGCGGCGTAGTGGACGTAGGCGTTCAACCCGGTTGCCAAGGCCCAACCACGTCCGCGGGTCCAGGTCGCGTCGTCCACATCGAGCGCGGCGCGGAAGGTGGCTCGCGTTTCGGCTGACATGAGGGTGAAGGCGATGATCAGATCGCGAGCCGGATCACCGACGCCGAGCTCGCCGAAGTCGATGACGGCGCTGAGGCGGCCGTCGGTCGTCAACAGGTTGCCAGTGTGGAAATCGCCGTGAAACCAGACCGGCGGACCGCCCCGGCCGGGGGCGGCGAGGGCGGTGTCCCACAGGTCGGTCATCGCCGCGGCGTCGAAGGCATCGCCGACTTTCGCGATGGCGATCCGCGTCGCCGTGTCCCGGGTGGCGAGCGGACGACCGGTGAGCTCCTCGGTCGTTCCGGCGTCGATCCGGTGGAGCGCGGTCAGGAACCCGGCCAGCGCAACCGCGGCCTCGTGCGAGCCGGACAGGGCGTCCACGGTCGCCACCTCGCCGTCCAGCCACCGCGACACCGCCCATGGCCACGGATAGCCGAAGCCCGCTGCTCCCACTCCCACCAGTTCGGGTACGGCCAGCGGCAGGTGCGGGGCCAGCCGGGGCAACCACTCGGCTTCCTTCGCCGCCTGCTCGATCGCGCCGTCGTGGCGAGGTAGCCGCACGGACAGGTTCTCGCCCAGCCGATAGATCACATGATCCGAGCCCGCCGGAGCGTACGGAAGCAACGGCAACCCGGCCCATTGCGGGAACTGTGTGTCGATCAGACGCCTCGCCAACGCGATGTCGATCACCGGGCTGGGTTTCACGGTCAAGAGCAGCTCCTGCGGTCGGCTGTGGCAGCGTGTCATGGCCGCTGCGGTGTGATCAACCGATTTGCCGGACTCGCGCGTGAGCTGGGCCCTCGCCTTCCGGGACATCGACGTGACCGGAGCCCGAACCCGACTTTCGGGCCTACTCGGCGGTGTGCCGGGCGCCTACCGTGGCATGGTCTAGACCTCTCATGAGAGGACTCTTGCGATGAAGTTTTCCCGCTCTGTGGTGAAAGTCGCGGTTTTGACCGCGGTGTTCGGCGCGGTTTCGGTGTTCACCGCCGTTCCCGCGCTCGCGCATGGCTCGATGGGCACTCCGATCAGCCGGATCATGCGCTGTTTTCAGGAAGGTCCGGAGAATCCGCGGTCCGCCGCGTGCAAGGCCGCCATCGCGGTGGGCGACAGCTGGCCGATTTACGACTGGGACGAGGTCAACATCGGTGACGCCAGCGGCCGTAGCCGCGAGATCATCCCGGACGGCAAGCTGTGCAGTGCCGGACGGGCCAAGTACAAGGGGCTCGATCTTGCCCGTGCGGACTGGCCGGCGACCACGATGCCGGCCAGCGGTCCGTACACCTTGCGGTATCAGCTGACCGCCGCGCACCCGGGCACCTTCGAGCTGTATGTCACCAAGCCGGGTTACGACCCGACGAAACCGCTCAAGTGGTCCGACCTGGAAGACACCCCGTTCTACAAGCAGAACAACCCGCCGATCGCCGGCAACGCCTATCAGTTGAAGGCGAACCTGCCCGGCGGGCGGACCGGCAGGCATTTGATCTACTCGATCTGGCAACGCCACTGGCCCGATTCCGGCGAGGCCTTCTACTCCTGCTCGGACGTCATTTTCACCTGATCTCCGCGGCCCGGCCGGCAAAGGTGGCGAAGACCGATGTCGGCTGGGCAACGCTCGCCGACTCCGCCCCGATTGTCGAGCGCGGGTCAGATGGCAAGAGGGCCTGAACGGTTTTGGCTGGGGTCGTGAGTGTTTTGAGTCGTTAGAGCCAAGGGTGTCTTAAGTACCTACGCGGAGCGCGGCTGCGGCTGATCCAACCTGCGTCAGTAGGCACTAGCGGAGTGGTGTGGACTGAAGGCTCCCTTCACCGAGTCTGACGCGACGAAAGGAGCCTTCGCCCCCGGCCGGCTACGGGAGCGGTGGTTCGGTCGCAGGTGCCGCTTCGTGAGTGTTTTGGGTCGTTAGAACGACCCAAAACACTCACGACCCCTTCGCAAACCGCCCGGATCGGGGCCCTTAACTGAGGTAGAAGCCGCCGTCGTTGCGGAGGACCGTCGCGACGATCGGGAACCGGCGAGTGCCGTTCCACCAGTGGTAGACGGCGTGGTACTGGCCGTTGGCCGCTTGGAAGAAGTCCATCCCGCCGGGGCCGGGGTGGTTGCCGGGCAGGCCGCGGTAGGGGTTGAGGCCGCCGGTGCCGGTGTACCCGAAGTAGGGCCGCTCGGCCCCGTTCTGCCGCGGTGTGCAGCGCGTCGACGGGATCGGGCCGGTGCCGCACCGGGCGATGCCGGTCGCATACCGTGCGCTGTCCCAGTTGTTGCCGGAGTAGGCCAGGTACCAATAGCCGTCGGCGGACTTGAACATCGACGGGTTCTCGATCACGTGCGTGCCGCCGCTCATCCGGATGGTCTCCCAGCCGATGTCGGTGCTCTTCAACGCGTCCCGGCGGGTGTCCCAGTCCGCCATGCCGTTGGACTGGGTGCGCACGACCGAGATACCGGTCTCCGGGTACGAGGTGATCGCGTCGTCCCGGTAGGCGACGTACATGGAGCTGCCCGAGACGAACGGGTTCGCGTCGATGGCCCAGCGGCCGTTGCCCGGGCAAGCCCACTCGACGGGGTTGGTGAACGGCCCCCGCGCACTGCCCGAGACGGCGCGGCCGAGGCATTTCTGGCCGGAGCCCCGCTTGGACGCGGTGTAGTACATGAAGTAGGTGTCGCCGAAGCGGACGACGCCGGGCGCCCAGACGTTGCCCTCCGCCCAGCTACCCGGCCCGTTGGGCAGGGCGTCGGCCGACGCGCACGTGCCCACGCCGACGGTGTTGCCGGAGCCGTGCACGAGTACCGGCACGAACAGTTTCCCGGTCACGCCGCACCGGTCGCCGACACCGGCGCCGACCGTGGTGCCGTAGGTGACGTACGAGCCGTCCTTCGCCTGGACGGTGTCCGGGTCGGCGAGGGGGAACGTCGACTCGGCGGCCGCGGTCGAGACACCGTCGGCCGCGCCTGCCGTGCCGACCGCCGTGACGGTGGCCGTGGCGGTCGTGGCGAGCACGCCGGCCACGAGTAATCTGGTCATCCACTTGCGCATGCTGAATCCCTTACTGGGCAAGAAGAGTGATGTCGGTCAAGAGGAGCACCCGGCCGCCCACGGTCGGGGTGGGAAGCCCTGCGGCTGCGATGCCGGGCGAGATTCGCCGGGGTGTCCGGCTCCTCTCCCCGGTTACTTGTGGACGGACAAGTGCGCCGGTTGCAAACTATGTGACCTCACTCGCCAACGGGACTGAAAGCGCGGAAACTGCCGCTCGATGCATCCGTACGGCCTATCGGCGCTGTCGTTCGACCGTGGTGAGCAGTCCGCGTAGCGCGGTCGGGGTGTGCCCCAGGTGTTCGCGCATCGTTCGGCACAAGTGCGCCTGGTCGGCGAACCGGAGGTCGGCGGCGAGAGTGGCCAGGCTGGGCTCACCCGCCTCCAGCCGGTCCAGAGCTTGGGCGACGCGGACGCGGTTGCGGTAGCGGGTCAGCGAAACTCCCAATTCGCGGGTGAAGGCTCGGCTGAGCCGGTACGGCGAGACACCCAGAAGAGTGGCGAGCGGGACCAGGCCCTCCGCGGCGGGATGACCCTCGCCGATCAGACTTCGGGCTCGGGCTACCAGTGTCCGGTCACCGGCGCTCGCCGGATCGCTCTCCGGGACAGTCGTGGTCACGACCTGCCGGACGGCCTCGGTCACCAGGCTGACCAGTCCTTCGGTCGCCGCGTAGTCCGTGTCGGCGGCGCGGGAGGCGGCCAGGAGTCGTCGGTGGGCGAGGTCGAGCCTGCCGTCGACGTACAGCGACGTGCGTTCCAGCCGTGGTGCGTCGCCGGCCATCGCACGCCAGAACGCGGGGGTCAGGCTGATCGACGTGCACCTGTCGCCGCCGGCGGGATGGGCGAAGTGCTCCTCCTCACCCGGCAGTCCGAGGTAGCCGACGGTGCGGTCGAGATCCACGTGGACGCCACGGACCCGGCGGCGGAACCCGCCGCGGCGCACGAGCACGAGCCGCACGTCCTCGCGTGGCCGCTCGGCCGACCAGCCGCGGTGATCGTCTCGGCAGTCCACGTCCGCGATGGCGAACTCCGGGCGGGCCGCGAGCCCGAGGAAGGAGAGCACCCGCGGAGGCTACGCGGTGGGTCCGACAGTTCCGCAAGGATCTTCAAGACCTGGGGGACGGGTTCGGGGCAGGGTTGGCGACATGACTTCCCTCAGCAACGAAATCATGGTCGAGTCCAGCGCCGAAGCGGTGTGGGAGGTGATCGGCGACTTCAGCGCGGGTCCTTCGCGGATGGCACCGGGGTTCGTGGTGGACACCCGGATCGAGGACGGCTGCCGGGTCGTCACCTTCGCCGACGGCACGGTGGTCCGGGAGCGATGCGTCACCGTCGACCACGACACGCGCCGGATCGTCTACGCGGTGATCGGCGGCACCGTTCGGCCGGACCACGACAACGCCTCCATGCAGGTCTTCGCCGACGGTGAACGACGGTGCAGGCTGGTGTGGGCCCGCGACGTCCTCCCCGACGCCTTGGCCGCGCCGATGGCCGAGGCGATGTCGCGCGGTTTGGAGGTCATCAAACGGACCCTCGACGAGCCCAGGCGGTGATCTCGGTCGTCGGCCTCTCCTGACCGGCCGCCCACGACGCCAAGAGGGCCAGGCCGTCCGCGGTCGTCGTCCCGGCGGGTGCGGTGTAGACGGTCAGAAGCAGGCCAGGTTCGGCAGGCAGCTCCATCGACTCGACGTCCAGGTCGAGCCTGCCCACTACGGGATGGTGCAGACGTTTGCGTCCGGACCGGTGAAGCTGAACGTCCTGAGACGCCCACCGCCGCCGAAACAGCCGACTGCGCGTCGACAACTCACCGACCAGGGCGATCAGCTTCTCGTCGTGCGGATCGCGGCCGGCTTCCATACGTAGCTTCGCGGCCACATCGCGGACGATCCGGTCATAGTCGACAAAGAACGCTTTCGCCGCCTCGGGATCCAGATACACGAACCGCGCGGTGTTCGCCGGTAGTCGCGGGTCGGCCAGCATCGGTGAATACAGTGCGCGGGCAAGGTGATTCATGGCCAGCACGTCATAACGGCCGTTGCAAATCCACGCGGGCGCATCGGTGATGGCGTCGAGAACCTGCTGAAGCGCGGGGCGCACCGTCACGGCGGGCCGGCGTCGGCGAGTGGGTGCCTTGGATCGCCGCGCCAGGTGGAACAGGTGATCGCGCTCGGCCTCGTCGAGGTGCAAGGCGGAGGCCAACGCGCCGAGCACCCCGTCGGAGGCGCCGGCGAGGCTGCCGCGCTCCATCCGCACGTAGTAGTCGACCGATACCCCGGCCAGGAGAGCTACCTCTTCGCGACGCAGACCTTTGACCCGGCGGTTGCCGCCGTAAGCGGACAGTCCGGCCCGCTCCGGCGTGATCCGGGCGCGACGCGAACTCAGGAATTCCTTGATCTCGGTGCGCAGGTCGATCGTGGCCACCCCTGCACTGTAGGCCGGTGTCCACAGGCGAAGGGAGGTACTGCTGGTACCCCCTAAGTACCCGACGCGGTCGTCGCGATGCCGCCGTCGACCGGGACGATGGCGCCCGTCAAATAAGACCCCGCCCGGCCGGCGAGGAACACGGCGGTGCCTGCCATGTCGTCGTCACGGCCGATGCGGCGCAGAGGCGTCTTCGCCGCGATCGTGTCGCCGATGGCGTCGATCGTGGCCGCCATCATCTGCGACGGGAACACTCCTGGGGCTATCGCGTTCACCGTGACGTGCTGTGGGCCCAGTTCCCTGGCAAGCACCCTGGTGAGTTGATGGAGTGCCGCTTTGCTGCCGGCGTACGAATAGTTGGGCGCCTCGGCGACGTGGATGGCGGCGATACTGCCGATGTTGATGATCCGCGCGGGATCATCGGCGGTGCCCGCCCTGCGCAGCGCGGGCAGCAGCGCCTGCACCAGCCAGAACGGCGACTTGAGGTTGAGGTCGATCACCGCGTCCCAGGCCTCGGCGGGGAACGTCTCCAGCGGCTCGCGCCACATCGCTCCGGCGTTGTTGACGAGGATGTCCAGGCGTTCCCAGCCGGCCTTGACGAGATCAGCGAGGCGCTGACACTCGTCGTACCTGGACAAGTCGGCCGGGATTGCTTGAACGTCGCCGAATTCGGAGAGCAGACGCTGTGCCTCCGCGCACGCGTCGGCCTTGCGTGAGCTGACGATGACGCGGGCGCCCGCCTGCAGAAGACCGCGCGCGATCATCATCCCGATGCCCCTGGTTCCGCCAGTGACAAGTGCGCATTTCCCGCTCAGGTCGAAAAGTCCTGAATGAGTGGTGAACTGGTTGCCCGCCATAGGTTTACGTCCGTTCTGTCCTGTGAAGCCGACTCGAACAGGCTGACAGGCGTGCTGGACGTCTGGGAGATCCTGGCGATACAGGTACTGCGAGGGCCCCTGTCCGGGGCCGCGGAGGCCGGCGGTTCCCACGTCGGGCGACCGCCGGCCCTTCCATCAGGGGCGGAGCCAGGGCCCGGTCATCGCGGCGAGAAGGCTGTGCTGCGGATCGTCGGCGCCCAGCTCCCACATCATCATGCCCGCCAGGCGGTGGCGTTTCGCGAACAGCGAGCGATCCTGAATGGACCGTGGGTTCTCGTAGCTCACCCAGATCTTCTTCTCCGGGTTCCAGAGGTACGGCGAGCGCACGATCGGATCCCATCCCTTGCGGAATCCGGGGTCACCGGCCCACTCCGGGCCCATGAGGACCTTGTAGTCGAGGAACTGCATGGCCGTGTACGGCTGGTAGAGGCCGTCGTTGGCGGTCGAAGTGACGGTGAAAGCCCGGCCGTAGAAGGGAACGCCGAGAACGATCTTCTCGCGCGGGACACCGTGGTCGGTCATGTACTTCAGCGCGCCGACGTTGTTGTTGTACTCGTCGTTCGGATCACCGGGCCGTTTGACCAGCGGGTCGTTGAAGCAGGAGAACTTCGAGTAGCCCGTGCAGAAGTCGTAGGTCATCAGGTTGAAGATGTCGACGAGCCTGCCGACTTCACGCAGGTCGAAACTGTTGGACGCGTCGTAGGGCGCGCCCCCGGTTCCGGTGCCGTCGTCCTGGACGCGGCCCGCGGGGATGTCCGCGGACAGCTTCATGGCGCGGGCAGGCCTGCCGTGGTCACGGGCATAGCGCTGCAGTTGTGCCCGGAATTCCTTGAGCAGCAGGGTGAAGTTCGCGCGGTCGGCGGGCGAGTTGCCGATACTGGGCAGCCCTCCGGAGACCGGGAACTCCCAGTCGACGTCGAATCCGTCGACCAGTCCGGCCGGGAACGCGCTCAGCCATTTGTCCACACAGGACTTCACGAAGGCGCGCCGGGATTCTGCCGTCGCGGCGCCGGCGCCGAAACCCGGTGCGGCCCAGCCGCCGATGGAGATCAGCACGGTCAGGTCGGGATGATCACGTTTCACCGCCGCGAGACTTTCGATGTCCTTGCGCTGCTTGGCGTCCGGGGTGCTGCACCGGCCGCCCGCCGGTGAGGCGAACCAGTAGCTGATGGTGTTCAGCATTTCCCAGGGGACCTGATCGGCGGGCGGCGTGCCGCCCCAGAACGCCTCGAGGACCGGCCGGTCCGGTGGCGGGGCGGCCTCGGTCTCCGGTGTCCCGGAAGCGGGGGAGGCGGGGAGCAGTGCCAGGACCGCGGCGAGGCACAGCCCCAGCCGCAAGGCCAGATTCTTCGGTCGCATGGAAGATCCTTCCTAGTGGGAATGCGTACGAGTGGTGGTGGCGACCAGACCCGCCCGCGCGGCGGCGACGCCCGCCTGGAACCGGCTCTCCGCGGCGAGTTCCTGCATCATCGCCGCGATGTGCCTGCGCAACGTCCGTTCGGACAGACCGACCCGCCGCGCGATCACCTCGTCCTTGAGACCGGCGGCGAGCAGGTCCAGCACCCGGGACTTGACGACGTCGAGGGTGCCGTCGTAACCGGACCGGCCGGGATCGAAGTCGGTGCCGGATTCCCAGCCGCGGTCGTGCGTCCCGGCGAGGAACTGCGCGATCACCGGCCCGTGCACCATCGCGACGGCCTGCTCGCCTTCGAGGCCGGCCCGGAGGAACGCGACCTCGCGGTCGAAGACGGCGAATCGGTCGAAGATCTCGTCCGAGGTCCGCACCCGGCCGCCGAGGGAGGCGACGTTGCACAGGAACGACCGGGTCGCCGCGTCAGCGCGGGCCGCGTGCGGGTACAGCACCCGGACGCGGAGCCCGCGCCGCAGCGCGTCCAGTACGAGCGGCCGCAGATGCCGCGCTTCGGGCGGCTCGTGCGCCACGCACGACTGCATCATCAGCACTTCGGACTTGCAGCCGTTCGCCGTTTCGACGAGCCGCAACTCGGTTTCGCGCGGATCGCGCGAGACCTGGATCGGCGAGTGACGCGGGTTCGCCTGTTCCGCGCGGCCGAAGGCGTCGGCGAACGAACGCAGTTGCCGCCGCCGGGCCAGCAGCAGGCTGCGTTGCTCGTGGATCGCCCGTTCCAGCGGCAGCAGCAGTTCGGTCCGCGCGCTGTCGGGATTGACCGCGACGACCTCGCCGTTCCGGGTCTCCCTGATCAGCCGCAGCCGCCGCAGGAGGCCGAACGCACGGTCCACCTCGGCCGCCGGGACACCGAGCCGGTCCGCGATCTCCGCGGGCCCGTCGCCGTCGAGGATCCGTTCGTAGACCTCGACGGCGAACTCGTCGGCCTCGATCCGGTCACTGAGCACTTCGCAGGTCCCTGATCGAGCGGACCGCGAGCAGCAGCACGGTACAGACGAGCCCGAGCACGGTCGCGAGGACCATCAGTGGCCGTGCGCCGAAGAGGCTCGCCATCGGTCCGGCGAGCGACCTGCCCAGCACCAACGCGAGCAGCGACCCCGAGACGTCGTAGGCGTAGACCCGGTTCAGGAGTTCCGCGGGAATCTGGGTCTGGACCGTGGTGGACCACAGGACACCCCAGTAGGCGAGGCCGAAACCGGCCAGCGTCCAGCCGGCGACGAGCAAGGCGACCGGAAGTCCCACCGCGGGTGTGATCGGGTACAGCGCGAACAACGCCCAGCCGATCGCCCCGGACAGCAGCGGACGGCCCGGTCGGACGCGCATGGCGACCGCGCCGCCCGCGACCCCGCCCGCGCCGAAGGCGGCCATCCCGATGCCCAGCGCGGTCGAACCGTAGTCCGAGACGACCAGGTCCGCGCCGACCGGCAGGGACACACCCGCCACGAAACAGCCGTACACCAGGTGGATCGCGATCACGCCCCAGAGCCAGCCACGGGCGGCGAACTCCCGCCAGCCTTCGACCAGCTGACGCCAGAACGACGGTTCACTGTCCTCAGTGGACTTCACCGGCGTGAGCCGCAGGGCGAACAGGCAGAGGGCGCTGATCCCGTACGTCGCGGCATAGATCCCGAACACGGTCCCGGTTCCGGCGACGGCGACCAGCACACCGGCGAGCGCCGGGCCGAGCACGCCCGAGATCGCCTCGGAAATCCGCAGGATGCCGTTCGCGCCCTGGACGTCCTCAGCCACTTGCGGGACCATGCTCGCCACACCGGGCTGGAACAACGCGGTGGCGGCACCGCTGAGGAACTGCAGGACCACGATCGTCGGCAGCGACGGCGTTCCGACGGCGAAGGCGACCGCCATCCCGCCTTGGACGACCAGCCGGACGAGGTCGGCGATGATCATCATCCGGCGCGGCGTGAACCGGTCCGCGAGCACACCGCCGAACAGCATGAACAATGCGAGCGCGCCCATCCACGCGCCGAGGGCGTAGCCGACGCCGTCGATCCCGTGACCCGCCGCCAGCACGGCGATCGAGAGTGCGACGGGCAGCATCGCGTCGCCCAGCATCGACCCGCTGCGCGCGGTGAGGTAGAGCTTGAAGTTGCCGGACCAGAGCCGTCCGGCGGCCGGTTTTCCTTCACCGGTCAGGGTTTCCGTGTCGTGACTCATACCGGCAGCTCCCGCCCGCTCGCGGAGTCGATGGCCGTGGCCGTCCAGGCGTCCGGATCCAGCGGATCGGCGGGAGGCTCGGCGCAGATCACGTAGTGGTGCGGTGCCAGCGCGGTCGGCCGTCCCGGTAGCGCGGCCAGTACTTCGGCGTGCAGGTCCGCGGGCGTCGCCGGGCCGGTCAGGTGGCACACCAGCCGGTGACCCAGGACGTCGTCGGGCTCCGCGGTCACCAGATGCGGCCGGTCACCGAGGACGTCGGAGACGAGTTCCCGGACGGCGTCCAGTTCGACCCAGCACGAGTCCGAGAGGTACCAGCCTTCCCCACGTTCGACGGGGGCGAGCGTGGTGAGCGAATGCAGTTCCTTCACCGGAAGATCCGCCTCGGCCGCCGCGCGCAACAACGCCAGGAGACCGCGGCCGAACTCGGTCACCTCGGAGGTGTCGAGGCAGCCGGGGTCGACCCACAGCGTCAGATCCAGTTCCGTGTCGAGGCGGTACAGGCAGCCGAAGAAACGGGTCGGGATGTCCTCCGGGGGCAGTAGTTCCAGTGTGCCACCGATTTCGGGGTCGTCTTCGACGTCCGGTCCACCCGGCAGCCACACCGACGGCAGCCTGCCGTACGCGGCGCGAGGCGGCTCGCCGACCGCCGCGTCGCCCAGGGCGCTCATGTCGTTGAACACGAGATCCCTGGCGAAGGAGAAGCCTCGTTCGTGGGTGACGCGGGTGATCACCTCCCAGATGGCGTCGGCTTCGAACCAGCTGTGCCGGTACGCGGGCACGGAAGCGGCGCGGACGGCGTGGACCAGTTCGTCGAACGTCTCCGGGATGGTGACCGGCAGCAGCGCGTCCTGCGCCATCGAACCGAAGAAGCGGCGCAACGGCTTGAGCACCCGGTTACCGGACAAGGACGTCGTCACGCAGGAGGACTGCGCGGTCCAGTGCGCGATCAGCGCGTTGAGCGCGGCGAGGGCGATGGCGGAGGGGCTCGCACTGGTCCGCTCGGCGATCGCCGCGATATGGCCCATCGCGGCCCGTGAACGGACTCGCAGCCCGGGCCGGAGGAAGCCGGTTCCGGTGGCGGGCACGGGGAACATCGCCTGCGGAACCGTGCGCAGCTTGCTTTCCCAGTACCGCGTCGCCGCTTGTCCCAGCCGCTGCACCGCGGGTGTCTTCTCGAGTTCGACGACGTCGAGAGGCTGCGGCGAGTCGTCCACGGGCAGCTCGTGCCCGGCGGCCAGTTCGGTCCATTCGCCGAGGAGGAGTTCGCAGGTGGCGACGTCCATCGCGGCGTGGCTCACCACCCAGACGAGCCGGCGGGGGACGGCGTTCTCGGTCACCACGGCGAGGTGCAACGGCAGCTCCGCGGTCAGATCGAAGACCCGGGACCGCAGGGCGCGCGCGGTGCTCTCGGCCGTCTGGAGGACGTCGCCGTCGCTCTCGACGACCTCGACCTCCACCTCGCCTTCCGCGAGCACGTGCTGGAGCGTCCGGTCGCCGAACGAGTACGTCGTCCGCAGCGACTCGTGGCGTTCGAGCAGCACCCGGATCCAGCCGGCGACCTGGTCCACCGGCGCGCCGGGTACGTCGAACACCATCGCGAGGTTGAGCCGCGTCGGATCGTCGTCGAGGGTGATGGCGCGGACGATGTTCGCGTGGCCGAACGCCAACGGACCGGAGCGAGCCGTCTTGCCGGTGAAACGGACCTGGAACCGGGTCATTTCGTCACCTCGTGGGTCGGGCGGGTCAGGGGAGCGGCGGTGGTCTCGAACCGGCAGAAGACGACTGTCGCGTCGTCGTGGTGTTTCCCGGCGAAGTGGCCCGGCGCGGTACGGAGTTCGGCGCGGCGGGTCTCGTGGACGACGGCGGCCGGGCCGTCGAGCTCGGCGACGTCGAGCAGCTGGTGCCAGGTCCACCCGTAGCGTTCGACGAGCCGGTAGGCGCCGTCGGTGAGGAGCGCGGCGCGCCGCAGTCGCGAGAGTTCCACGGTGCCGGTGCGGGCCTGATCCGCGGCGGCCGGATCGCTGCCCGCGACCCAGAACCCGCCGGGCGCGTTGCGCAGGGGCCGGACCTCCTGCCAGGACAGGTGCAGCAGCCGGTCGATCCGGTCGTCGATGACGGCCTCGACGGTGCCCTCGAGCCGTTCGAGCACCACCGCCGAATCGCTGAGCACCAGGTAGTCGGCGAAGCCGTCCCGTTCGCGCAGGATCGCCACGGTCGCGGTCGGGCCGCAGGGATTGCCGAGATCGCAGGTGCCGGAGTGGGCGTCGCGGACCGACTCGATGGCCGCGCGGAGGACGGCGCGCAGGTCTTCGGCCGGACGTTCGACGAGGATCCGGTCCAGCGCGGTGCCGAGCCTCGCCACCAGCCAGCGGACGTCGTGCACGCAGCCGGTCTCCGCGCCCGGTTCCGCCGTCGCGCCGTCGATGACCAGTGCGTGATACCGGCCTGAGAGCGCCAGATCCTCGTTGACCAGGCCGTCACCCGGCTGGGAGAGACGATCGACTTTCATGCTTCGTCCTTTTCGTAGGCGAGCCATTGGGCGAGTGCGCGGATGCCTTGATCGAGTTCCGTCGCCGGTTCGTCGGCGACGAGACGAGGGGCGGAAGGGCCGCGCGGTGACGACGGCCGGCTGACCGGAACCCGCCGGACGGTCCGGGCGACCGCCTCGGCCAGCTCCCGGCTGGTCAGCGGGGACGGCGTCGCGACGGTCCGCCGCGGCGCCGGCTGGTGCAGGAGGTGGTGCACGGCGAGCGCGATGTCCCGGATGTAGGCGGGCCGGTGGGTCGCCTGTGCCGGGACGTCGGCCTGGATCGGTTGTGCCAGCAGGGCTTGCCGGGTGAACGTCTCCAGGACGGAATAGCCCTCGATACCGGGCCCGTACGGCGAACCGGTCCGCAGGACGCTGGTGCCCGGCGCGGCGGCGGGGACGGGTGCGCCAGGAGGACAGACCTGGACAACGTGCCGCGCCGTCACGGGCGGGAGCGTGGAACCGGGTTCGGCGACGTGGACCACGGCGTCGACGTCCGGCCCGTCGTTTTCGTCAAGGACCTCGTATCCGCGATCGGCCAGATGACGCGCGATCTCCCGGCCGAGCGGGCGGTGGGTGGTGGTGACGAGGACGCGTTCCCGCCGGGGCGAGGGCGAACGTCGTGCCCGGGCACCGGCTTCGTGGCCGAGACGCGCCAATTCCGACATGGCGGGCCGCAGCGTCCGGAGCGTGGCGGCGCCGACGGTGGTGCACACCCCGCCCGCGCCGATCGTGCCCAGCGCGAGGGAGCCGACCCGGTCGAGCCTGCCGCGGGTCCCGAGTGCGCCGAGGAGGTAGGCCGTGGTCCAGAGTCCTTCGATGGCTTCCTCGTCGAGATGCCGTTCCAGCTCGTCGAGAGCGCCGAACACCGACCCGGTGACTTCGAGCCGTTGCTTCTGGCAGGCGTCGAAATCCCATCCCGCCCGGCCGAAGTACCGCTCGGCGTCGATGGTCGTCCGTCTTCCGTCCTCACGGACGACGCACTGGGCGATCCCGTGCTTGAAGAACGGGATGACGTCGGGATCGAGCGGACCCGCGCCGAGTGACCAGTCGTCGCCGGGCGGGGCGGCGAAGCACGCCGACCGCCGTGAGCCGTGCGAGTCGTTGCGGAGGACGCTGGGTTCGTCCGCGTGCTCGACGAGATTCGGCGCGACCAGGAGCACCGGGACCCCGGCCGCGCGCAGGTACCGGGACATGACGACGTCGTCGGGCCAGGTCGAGCCGTGCGCTTGCGCGAAATCCGCGAAACCGGCCGCGATCCGGGCGGGCAGCGCCAATGCGACCGTCGGGGTGTACTCGTGGGTCGCGGTGACCCATCTCGCCCCGGCCAGCGCGGCGAGCCGCACGGCGGCGCCGTTGCGGGAGTTCCAGTTGGTGTAGAAGGCGATCGCGGCGTCGGGCGCGGCCGCGACGGCGGCCCGGGCGTGGTCGAAGAAGCCGTCGGCGGGAACGGCGTCGTCCTGGAGGACCAGGTGGTGGGTCGTGCCTTCGGCGATCGCGGACCAGGCCCGGATCGCGGTACGCAGAGCGGTCGGCGGTCCGGCGGGCTCCGGATCGGCGACCGGTCGCAGCGCCCCGGCGGGCGCGGCGGCCAGCAGGCGGCCGGTGAGTCCCGTCCGCCGCGGATGGGTCATGACGGCACCGGTGAGCACTATGTCGTGGCGGAGAGTCGGAGTGGTCACGTGGCTTGTCCAATCAGGACGTGAATTCGAGACGATCCGGAACGGAATCTAGGTCGGTTCCGGCGGACGCCACCAGAATTTGGCCGAAAGCGGACTCGACGACCGGAGAAAGACATCCCGATCGGCGACGCCGGTGATGATCAATCCACAATGGACGAAGAATGCGGCCGGTACCGGACAGTCGCTTCAGCCGACCGCGTCGGCGGGAAGCCACCCGCATTCCGCCGCCCGGAAACCGAGTTCGAACCGGCTCCTCGCGCCGACGCGGGCCATGAGGACGTTCACGTACCGCCGAACGGTCCTCGCGGATACGCCCAGCCGGTTCGCGACCGCCTCATCGGTCAGTCCGTCGACCAGGCAGCGCAGGATCGCCTGTTCGAACTCGTCCGGCCGAGCGGACGTCATCTCCCAGGGCGTGGCCTCCTCCCAGCGGGGGTCGAAGGCGTCGGCGAGGGCGCTGATCAACGTCGGCGTGGTCACCATGAGCAAGCTTTTGGCGTCGTCGCCACCCGATGGGACCAGCGCCAGTCTGCGGTCTATCAAAAGGGATTCTTCGATCGCCCGATCGGTGACCTTCACCCGTAGCCCGTGCCGCACCGCCTCGATGATCTCGCCGCGCGCGTGCTCCGCCGGTGTCGTGCACAGCAGTCGCACCCGGACGTGCGGCGGGAAGGCGCCGCGGCGCGCGGCCGCGGTGACGGTCCCGCCGAACCACGGCGAACCGCCCGTAGCGGTGGTCAAGACTTCCTGTCTTGCGGTGGAAACCAGATCGAGTACAGTCGACAGGCTCGTTCCATCGGTCGGGTTCGGAGCGGATGACGCAGACACTGACCTTGCCCCCAGGCGTGTTCGTCCTACACGATCGCACTTTGTTTCCCGCCAGCTGAATTCTTGTTCCGAAGCATGCGTAGAGCCGGTATAAGTTTGGTATGGACCACTAATCGGAAAGGTCGCGAGCGCTTCGCGATTATTCCGGCGAGGTGAGTGGGGGACATATGGAGTTCACGATTCTCGGGCCGCTCGGTGTCCGCGATGGGAATACCGAACTCGAGCTCGGCGCGCCGAAAGTCCGCCGTCTGCTGGCACTGCTGCTCCATCGCGCGGGCGAGGTGGTCCCGGTGAGCGCGCTGGTCGACGGCCTGTGGGCGGGCCGCCCGCCGCGCACCGCGGCGAAGAACCTCCAGCTCTACGTCCTCCAGCTCCGCCGCGCGCTGGCGGATCCGGATCGCGTGGTGCACCGCAGACCCGGCTATCTGCTGGTGGTGAATCCCGGCGAACTGGACGTGCGGCGGTTCGAGGATCTCGCCGACCAGGCGCGCACGGCACACGAGCGGCGGAACGCGGTCGTCGCCGGAAGTCTCGCGCGGCAGGCACTCGCGGTCTGGCAGGGCCCTCCGTTCGGCGGGCTGGCCGACAGCAGTGCCGCGCTCCAGGTCGAGGCGGACCGGCTGCAGGAACGACGGCTGGTCCTGCTGGGGCAACGCATCGACGCGGATCTGGCGCTCGGCAGGCACGCGGACGTCGTGGCCGAACTCACCGAGCTGGTCTGGGAACATCCGTTGCGGGAACATTTCCAGGCCCAGCTCATGCTCGCGCTCTACCGGTCGGGGCGCCAGGCCGAGGCGCTCAAGGTCTACCGCCGGGCGCGTGCCCTGCTCACCGGCGAGCTCGGGCTCGAACCGGGTGCGGAGCTGACCGGCCTCGCCCAGGCCATCCTGCGCACCGATCCGGCGCTGGACCTGCCCGCCGCCGAACAGCCGGTTTCCGCCGGGCCGAGGCAGCTGCCCGCCGCTGTGCCGACGTTCACCGGCCGCACCACGCAGCTGCGCCGGATCGACGCCCTGGTCGCCGGCGGCGCACCGGTGGTGGTCGTCAGCGGCACCGCGGGGGTGGGCAAGACCGCGCTGGCACTGCAATGGGCGCACGGCGCGCTCGACCGGTTCCCCGACGGCCAGCTCTACCTGAATCTGCACGGCCACGCGCGGTCGGCCACGGTGACCGCGGCCGAAGCGCTGGTCCGGCTCGTGCGCTCGCTGGGTGTCCCGCCCGACCGGATACCGGTGGACCCGGACGAACTGGCCGCGCTCTACCGGTCCGAGCTCGCGGGCAAACGGATGCTCGTGGTGCTGGACAACGCCGGCACGGCGGATCAGGTGCGGCCGCTGCTGCCCGGCCGTCCCGGCAGCCTCGTCGTGGTGACCGGCAGGCAGGAACTGCCCGGGCTCGTCGTCCTGCACGACGCGGGCGCCGTCCGGCTGGACCTGCTGACCGAAGAGGACGGACTCAAGCTGCTCGCCAGGATCGTCGGAGCGCAGCGGGTCAAGGAGGAACGCCGGGCGGCGGCGAAACTGGTCCGGTTGTGCGCCGGGTTGCCGCTCGCGTTGCGGATCGCGGCCGCGGACATCGGCATCGGCCGGGACCGGCCGATCGGCGCCGTGGTCGACGGGCTGCTGCGGGCCGACCGGCTGGACCGGCTCGGGATCGACGGCGACCCGTCGGCCGCGGTCCGCGCCGCGTTCGCGCTGTCGTACCGGCGGCTCGGTCCGGCCGCCCAGGGCTTGTTCCGGTTGCTCGGCGTGGTCCAGGTGCCGGATTTCACCGCACGGTCGATAGCCGTGCTCGCCGGGCAGGACCCCGAGAGCACGTCTCAGGCTCTCGCCGAACTGGAGCGTGCGCATCTCGTCGCCCGGGGCGCCGACGGCCGGTACCAGTGCCACGACCTGCTTCGGCTGTACGCGACCGAACGCGCGCGGGCCGAGGACGACGCCGCCGACCGCGACGCGGCCAGGCTCCGGCTGTTCGGCTGGTACCTCGCGACGGTGACCGTCGCGGTCACGCGGATCACGCCGCAGATCCTCCGGCTTCGGGAGGGAGCCGAATTCGGCGAGACCGACGTCGTGTTCGATGACGACGCCGAGGCGCTGGAGTGGCTCGAAGCGGAACGTGCCGACCTCATGGCCATCGTCCACGACGCCGCCGCGCACGGCCCGCACCGGATCGTCTGGTTACTGGCGGACGCCCTACGCGGTTTCTTCTGGCTCAGAAGGCATTCCGTGGACTGGGTCGCCGTCGCGAAGGCCGGGCTGGCCGCGGCGGTCGTGGACGCTGAGCCGCGCGGCCGGATCGCCGCCCGGCAAAGCCTCGCTCAGGTGTATCGCGGGCTGGGCGACTACTCGGCCGCCGTCGCGCACTACACCAGGGCGCTGGAGCTGGCGACCGCCGAACGGTGGCCGGAGGCGGAAGCCGCCGCGCGCGGCAATCTCGCCGGAGTCCACTGGGAGCTCGGCGCGCTCGACGAGGCGGTCGCCGAACTCGACCGCGCGATCGAGCTGAACAGCCGGATGGGCTGGGAAGCAGGACTTTCGGCCAACCTGCACAACATCGGGACACTGCTGCGGGAGCTGGGCAAGCCACAGGAAGCCATCCAGCGACTGGCCCAGGCCCTGTCGCTCATCGAACGCGCCGGCAATCGCGACGGCGCCGCGCATGTGTACACCACGCTCGGCGAGGTCTATCTCGACCTCGGCAGGCTGACCGATGCGCGCGAGTCGCTGTCGAAAAGTGTTTCCCTGCACCGGGAGAACGGCGCTCGTTACGGGGAGACGACCGCACTCTGCTCACTGGCGGCCTTGTGCGCCGAGACCGGGGAATTCGCCGAAGCGGCCGAGCACGCCGAGGCGATGCTGGAACTTGCCCGGGAGACCGGAGATCGCCGGGCGGAGGCGAACGCGCTCGCGGCACTGGCCGAACTCGGTGGCCGGACCGAGTTGTCCGTGGCGCCCGAGATCTTGGCCGGGCAGGCGGTCGAACTCGCCCACAAGATCCACTACACCCGCGCGGAGATCGTCAGTCTGCTGGCGCTTGCCGAGGTGTGTCGTCGTGGCGGGCGGCTCGACGACGCCGTCACGCATGCGGGTGCGGCCGCGGATTTGGCCGCACGGAGGGACTTCCGGCTCCTCGTCGCCCGGGCCCAGACGGTGCTGGCCACCACTCGGCGGGACCTCGGCGACCGGAAACAAGCGGCCGAATGTGCCGAGCGCGCGCTGACCCTGCATCGCCGCACCGGCAACCGGATCGGCGAGGGACACGCGCTCGCCGTCCTCGGCGAAGTCACCGCGAAACGGGATCCCGGTGCCGGGCAGGGACTTCTGCGGAAGGCGCACGACATCCTCGCCGACTGCGGTTCGGTCGAACGATTCCGCGTGGCGAACCTGCTCGCGACCTGAGTTCAGGCCGTCCCCAGCGCGACCGCGATCACGAGCCCGCGCTCACAGGAAATGGAGACGTCGACCCGCTCGATGCCCAGCGCACGAGCACGTTCTGACGCCGCACCGCGCAACTCCACCGACGTCGCGCCCGCTCCGGACCGCCGGAGCACGATCTGGGCGGGCGGGACCGAACCGGACAGGCAGGTCCTGAGCATCTTCAGCACCGCCTCCTTCGCGGCGAACCGGCAAGCGAGACAGACGCTGCCCGCCGTCGCGAGGTCGTCGATTTCCTCCTGGGAGAACAGGAACTTCAGGAACCAGCCGCGCCGCGCGAGCAGGTCGAGTTCGGCCACGCGCAGCGCGTCCACTCCGACGAGCGTGGTCATACGTTCCCGGTCCCTTCGCACTTCGCGCCGGTCGCCCGGCCGAGTGGGTCGTGAGTGGCGATTCGTGTTCTGTCGAGGGGCAGGGCGAAGGGCGGCGTGTTGCGAAAGCCACTTTCGCAACGTTGAAGGTTGCGAAAGTGGCTTTCGCAACGTCAGCGGACTGTCCAGGTGGTCCGGCCGGACTGCGTCCTCGCCATGCGGCCACCCTAGATCGCCGCCGCATCGGGAAACCAGGGTGCTGGCCGGTGTCGGCCAGACCGCTTGCGGACGTTGAATCGCGCGGATTCCTTGCCGTAGCGTCGAATCGAGTCCGGAAGAACGGAGGAGACCTTCGTGGCCAGTGACATCAGCGACATCATCGACGCGGACGAACGGTTTCGCGGCCTGCTCGATCGCCTTTCGTCGAAGTCGATCGACGACTACTACAACCCCTATCAGATGTTCGAGTGGCCGGACAGCCTGCCCGAACGGATGTGGTGGATGAGCCCCGAGCTCACCACCACGCACGGCACCGAGTTCGCCACGACACTGAGCGAAGACCAGCTCTTCGCCTTGTCACGGTTCGAAAGCATCAACTTCTACAGCCTGAACGTGCACGGGATCCGCGAGCTGCTGATCGAGGTCGTCGCGCGTATCCACACGGCCGGCTTCGAGACGCCATCGGAGTTCTTCCATCACTTCATCGGCGAAGAGAACGAGCACATGTGGTTCTTCGCCGAATTCTGCCTGCGCTACGGCCAAAAGATCTACCGTGCCCCGGGTGCCGGTGTCACCATCCCGCCCGCGTCTTCGTCCAAAGTGGAGAGTCTGCTGGTGTTCGCGAGGATCCTGATCTTCGAGGAACTGGTGGACCACTACAACTCGTTGATGGCGCGGGACGAACGTCTGCACGAGACGATCCGCGCGATCAACCGCATCCACCATCAGGACGAATCGCGGCATATCGCGTTCGGCCGGGAGCTGGTGGAGCATCTCTACGGCGACCTCAAGAAGACGGCGACCGAGGAGGAACTCGTCGAGGTTTCGGCCTATCTCCGCCGTTATCTCACCTACAGTTTCGAGTCGCTGTACAACCCGCAGGTCTATCGCGACGCCGGCATCGAGAACCCGCTGGAACTCCGGCGTGCGCTGCTCGACGCGCCCACCCGGCCCGCCGCCGAGCAACAGGTGTTCCGCAAGACCCTGAAGTACCTGGAGCGAACGGGGATCCTCCGATGACCCGCACCACCGGAGTGGACGGCGCCGAAGCGCTGGCGATCCTCGGTCCCGACGAGACCGCCCTGGTCAAGGAACTCGACCGGACCTTCCTCGGCTGGGCGGGCGCCGCCGGGGCGCGGGAGATCAGCCCGCCGCCGCTGTACCCGGTCACCGACCTGGAGAAATTCGACGTCTACGCGAACTTCCCGCATCTGGCGTTCGTGGCCGGTCCGCTGGATCTGGCCGGCCGGGAGGGAAAGCCGGTCGACGGGCGGTTCGCCGGCGGCGATCTGCAGGACGGCCGTTACGGTCTGCCGCACGCGACCTGTTACGGGGCTTACCTTTTCTACGAGGGCACGAAGGTGTCCGAGACGGAGATCGTGACGCTCGTCAACCGCTGTTTCCGCAGCGAAGACCACTACAGCGGATTGCGGCGGCTGGCGAGTTTCCAGATGCGTGAGATCGTCGCGCTCGGCTCGTTCGAGCATACCCAGGAAGTCGTTTCCCGCTTCACCGAACGGATCCTGGCGTTCTCCGGCGAACTCGGCCTCGGCCTGGAAAAGGAGGCGGCGATCGATCCGTTCTTCCAGAACGACGGCGCCCGCGCTCTCCTGCAGAAGCTGAGCCCGGTCAAGTACGAGTTCCAGCACGGCACCCTCGCGATCGCCTCGGTCAACACCCACCGCAACTTCTTCGGCGAACGGTGCGACATCCGCTTCGGTGACGGCAAGGAGTTCGCCTACACCAGTTGTGTGGCGTTCGGCTTGGAGCGCTGGCTCGCCGTGCTGACCGAGGTCCATCACGGCGATCTCCCGGCGGCGCTGGCGGCCGTCCGAGCGGCGGCGGACCGGGCCGGGTGACCATGTCCGCGAGACGGATCGGCATCGACGTCGTCCCGCTCAGCCGGGTGCGCGAGCTCGTCGCCCAGGACGCGGAACCCGCGCTGCGGCGCATGCTCTCTTCCGCCGAACTGCTGAGTTCGTCCACTCCGGACGGTCCGGATCTGGCCGGTATCGCGGGACGCCTGGCCGCCAAGGAAGCGGTGTTCAAACTCTTCCACGTCGGTGGGCAGCCCGTGCCCTGGCTCTCGACCGAAGTGCTCAAGAGCGACGGCGGCTGGCCGGTGGTCCGGCTCACCGGACGCGCCGCGCGGCTGGCCCGGGAAGCCGGGCTCGGCGAGATCGAAATCAGCATCACCCACGACGACGCGTACGCCATCGCGGTCGCGGTGTCCGCCGCGGACTGAGAAGGAAACAACCTCGAAGGAGAAGACATGCCCGCCCCTGGTATCGAAAAGGTCAGTGACTGGATTCTCGGCAGGCACCCGGAACGCACCGAGCTGGCGTTCGAAGAGGACCTGATCGAAAGCCGCTTGGTCGACTCGCTTTCGTTCGTAGAGCTGGTCTACGTGATCGAGGACGCGAGCGGCGTCGAGGTCGACTTCGACAACATCGACATCGCGGACTTCAAGACCCTGTCGGCCATCGAGAAGGCGTTCTTCGCCGGAGCGGGAGTCAGCTGATGCACGCCGTTTCCTATACCGCGCAGTGGATGGCGGCGGCTCGTTCGCTCGAGTCCGAACGCGAGGACGCGCTGTTCGCCGACCCGCTGGCGAGCGCCCTCGCCGCGCCGGACGGGTTCCGGCTGATCGAGCGCTACGCCGGTGGCGGGCTGCTGCCGTTCATCAGCATCCGGACCAGGTTCCTCGACGACGCCATCGGTGAGCTGCGGTCGGATCCCTCCATCCGCCAGGTGGTGCTGATCGCGGCGGGGATGGACACCAGGGCGTTCCGGCTGGACTGGCCCGAGGACACCGTCGTCTTCGAGGTCGACCACGAGCCGCTGCTGGTGGAGAAGCAGCGGCGGCTGACCGAACTGGGCGCCGAGCCGCGTGTCGATCGCCGGGTCGTTCCCGCCGACTTGACCCGCGAATGGCTGCCGGACCTGGAGAAGGCTGGCTTCGACCCGACCCGCCCGACGTTGTGGGTGGCCGAGGCGCTGACCTTCTTCCTGACCGAGGAGCAGGCCGGCGGTCTGCTGAAGACGCTGGGTTCGGTGTCGGCGCCGGGAAGCAGGCTGGCACTGGACATCCTCGGCCGTGCACTGCTGCGCAGCCCGTTCTCGAAGCCGTTCCTCGACCGGCTGGCCGACGACGGGACACCGTGGATCTTCGGCACCGACGAGCCGGAGGAGTTCCTGCTGGCCCACGGCTGGAAGGTCGACGCCGTCAAGGAGCCCGGTCAGCCCGGCGCGGGTGAGGGCCGCTGGCCGTACGAGGTACAGCCGCCGGAACGCCGCGGCGCCAACCGGCTCTGGCTGTTGCAGGCCGAATACCTGGAGGGCTGATGGGCGCGACCACACTGGAACGCGTCGAATCGTTCGTACCCGACCGCAGCGTCCGCATCGAGGAGCTCGGCGAGCACCTCGGGCTGCGCCGGGCCGAACTCGGCGTGTTCCGGAAGTTCTACGGCCTCGACACGCTCCGGTTCGATCCCGGGATGGACCTGTTCGACCTCCTGTTGCCCGCCGCGAAGCGGGCGCTGGCGGCGCTGCCCGCCGGCCGGAGGATCGACAGGCTGGTGTTCGCGCATACGACCCAGGCGCTCGCGCCGGCCGACGTCGACATCGCCCAGGAGCTCGTGCGGCGGCTGGGGCTGGTGGACGTCGAGGCGTTCGCGTTGTCCCACCAGGCCTGTGTGAGCAGTCTGGGTGCCATCGACGTCGCGGCCGAGCTGCTGCGGGCCGAGGGCGAGACCGGCGGTTACGCGCTGATGGTGACCGGCGAGCGGGCGTTTTCGCCGATCGTGCAGCTGATCCCCAACACCGCGATCATGGCGGACGCGGCGTCGGCGTGCCTGCTGACGGTGGACGGCGACGGCGACGTCGTGCACTCCTTCGTCACGAAGACGTTGGGGCAGTACGCGGAATGGCTGGCGCTGACTCCGGAGCAGAACACCGAATTCGGCGAGCTCTACGGGCCGAGGCTGGCCGAGGTGATCCTTGAGGCGGTGGCCGAGGCGGGATGCGGGTTCGACGACATCGATCTGGTGATCCCGCACAACGTCAACGCCCTCGCCTGGCGGCAGACGGTGAAGGCGCTGGAGGCGCCGTCGGAGAAGTTCTTCCTGGAGAACATCCCCAAGCTCAGCCATTGCTTCTCGTCGGACGTGTTCCTGAACTACACGACCTTGCGGGAGAACGGCAGGCTCGTCGACGGTGCCCGCTACGTGCTCGTGACGGTCGGTCTCGGTGCGACGTTCGGCGCCATGGTGATCACCCATCGGACGCGGGGGAGCGGGACGTGACGGCCCGCGACGAGGTGGTGTCGGCGATCGGGGACGCGCTCGGGGACGTCCTGGAACGGGAGATCACCGGGCTGACCGAGGACACGCGGCTGTTCGACGACCTGCGGCTGGACTCGTCGAAGGTCTTGGAACTGCTGATGCTGGTGGAGATGGCCGTCGACATCACGGTGGATCCGGACGACCTCGACATCGATCGCCTCCGCACCGTCCGTTCGTTCGCCGACTACGTCGAATCCAGGCAGGCCATCGGGGAAGGAGTGTCATGAGCGGTGAACCGACCCTGCGCGGCACGAGCGCGGTGATCTCACCGCCGGGGCCCGGCTACCGGGAGGACGCGGCGGTCTCGAGGTTCCTCGCGGATCTCGTCGAACCGTTCGGGTCCAAAGTGGACGAAGAACGCTGGCAGCGCGGCGCGCACGTCTCGCACAAGGCGCTGACCGACCGGTTACTGGAAGCCGAGGGCGTGCGCACGAGCCGCCCGCAGCTGGTCATCGTGACCCACGCCCTGCCCGACGTCCTGCCGTTCACCGCCGTGGCGCCGTATCTCGCCGACCGGCTGGACGTCACGGCGACCACTTTCTCCTTGGCACAGCAGGGTTTGGCCGCGCCTTTCACGGCCTTGCGCGTCGTGGCGGCGTATCAGCGGTCGGGACGGTGCGACGAGGCGGTCGTCGCGGTACTGGAGCAGACGACGCTCCCGACCCCGCATCCGCTGGTCGACGACGGCGGGCTGGTCGACTCGGGTGCCGCGCTGGTCCTCGGCACCGGACCGGGGCCACGGCTGGCGTCGGTGTCGTCCAGCGGGACGGTGGGGGAGCTGCTCGAACCACATCGGGAGCCCGGCACGCTCGTGGTCCTCGGTCCGTGGGTGACGGAAACCGTCGAGGCGGACGTCCACCGGGTCGCGCCGGGCTCGTACTGCACCAGTGTGTGGCTCGCCCTGGCGGGAAACTGGCCGGCGTGGCAGGAGACGTACCGGAAGGTCGTGCTCTGCGACACCGACCCGGTGAGCGGCCGCAGTCACGCCGCGGTCTTCTCCTTCCCGGCGGGGTAGCAAGATGCGGATCGGGGCCGACCTGCTGTACGTCGGCGAACTGGACCGGCTGCTGGCACGGCCGTGGTTCCGTGCCTACGTCTACGCCGAGTCCGAACTCGCCACCGCGGCCGGTTTCGGCCCCGATCGATGCCGGGAGTTCCTGGCGGGCCGGTTCGCGGCGAAGGAAGCCGTCGCGAAGGCGATCGGCACCGGTTTCGCCGACGGCGTCGCGCCGCGCCAGATCGCCGTCGAACGAGCCGATTCCGGAGCGGCCCTGGTGGTGCTCACCGGCGCGGCGGCCGCGGGAGCCGCCGCGCTCGGGGTGGTGGAAGTCCAGGTCTCGATCACGCACAAGGCGGACCTGGTCCTGGCGGTCGCGCTCGCGGCGTAGACGAGATCACCGCGCGGTGCGGGGCCAGGTCCAGGCGTACCGCAGGATGAGGGCGAGAACGATCAATTCCAGTGCGACGCCGAGGCCGTAGAAGTACCGCCAGGACTCGCCCACCGCGTTGAACGCCGCGAAGGGGACCTGAATCGAGGCCACGATGAGGTTCGTGGTGCGGTTCGCCCGGGCGGGCAGGATCATCGACAGCACGACCATGAAGGCCGGGATCGCCATCAGCGTGAGGAAGACGGCGAACAACGTCTGGCTGATGTCGAACTCGAAGACGACGCCGGCCTCGATGTCTTTGACGACACCGGGTTTGAAGAAGGCGAGAATGTCCACATAGGCGTACAGGAGCACGAGGCTCGTCCACGCCGCGGCGAGCTTGGCTCTCACCGGGATCCGCTGCTCGTCCAGGGCGGTCGTGGCGGGTTGAAGTGTTCGCATCGTGGGCTCCGTTGTCGTCGTGAGGACCGGTGGGCCAACGATCGCCGAGCCGGGCGGCGGGCACATCGTCGTCGAAGCCGGACCCGTCCCGGCCGTGGGGAGGAGCGGCGTCTCGTTCTTTCGGTCGGTCCCTGACGCCTCGGCGGTCCCTAGGCTGAGCGCGTGACCACCAACGCCCTGCGCTCGCTGTGGGCCGAGCCGCGCGCCACCGACGCTCCCGAACGGGTTTCGCGCGACTGGGTGCTGGTCGCGGCGCTGATGGTGACGGCGCTGCTCGAAGGAGTCCTCCGGGACGACGTCGCCTGGCGGCCGTTCGTGACGATCGTGGCGGTCGGACTCGCGCCGGTGCTGCTGTGGCGGCGTAGCCACCCGTTGATCTGTGTCGTGGTGGCCTTCGGCGCCGCGACGGCGTTGGGACTGGCGAGCCTGCCGGGCGGGGCCCCGAGCCTGGGCCTCGACACGATGATCTACGTCCTGGTGTTCGTCTACGCGCTGGTCCGCTGGGGCTCCGGGCGCGAGATCGTGATCGGGCTGGCGGTGGTGGCGGTCGCCGCGGGAATCGGCATGGTCCCCGACCACGTCGGGCCGACCGAGATCTTCGGCGGGTTCGCCATCCTCGCGGCGGCTGCGGCGGGTGGAGCGGCGTTCCGCTACCGCGCGGACAGCCGGCGCCGGGAGCGGGACCAGATCCGCGGCCAGGAGCGGGTCGGTCTCGCGCGCGAGTTGCACGACATCGTCGCCCATCATGTCTCGGCGATCGCCGTGCAGGCGCAGGCGGGCCGGGCGATGGCAGCCCGGCGACCTGAGGCGGCACTCGAGGTGCTGGCGGCGATCGAAGGAGAAGCGTCGCGGACGCTCACGGAGATGCGGGCGATGGTCCGCGTGCTGCGCGACGGAGCGCCGGCGGGGTACTCCCCTCAGCCCGGCGTTGCCGACCTGCTCTCCCTCGCCAGAAGCGCTCCGGCCCCGGTGGTCGACGTGGAGTTGCCGGAGGACCTGGGTGAACTTCCGCCCCAGATCGACGCGGCGGTCTACCGGCTGGCGCAGGAGGCGCTGACCAACGCCCTGCGGCACGCCCGCGACGCCTCGCGGGTCGAGATCCGGGTCGTGGACGGCGCGGGAACGTTGCGGCTACGCGTGAAAGACGACGGACGGATCGATCCGGCACGGCCGGTGAACCACGGCTTCGGGCTGCTGGGGATGACCGAGCGCGTGCAGCTGCTCGGCGGCACGCTGCGTGCCGGGCCGGCGCCCGAGGGCGGGTGGACGGTCGACGCCGAACTGCCGACTAAGGTACGCCGATGACGGTGCGCGTGCTGGTGGCCGACGACCAGGATCTGGTGCGCACCGGCCTGTCGATGATCCTTGAAGCACAGCCAGGCATCGAGGTCGTCGGCCAGGCCGCCGACGGCCACGCCGCCGTCGAGCTGGCGCGTCGGCTCCGCCCCGACGTGTGCCTGGTCGACATCCAGATGCCCGGCCTCGACGGCATCGAGGTGACCAAGCTCCTCGCCGGGCGGGGCGTCCCGGACCCGATCGCGGTGGTCGTGATCACGACGTTCGACCTCGACGAGTACGTCCACGGCGCGCTCCGGGCCGGCGCCCGGGGCTTTCTGCTCAAGGACGCGGGGACGGAGCTGCTCGTCCAGGCCGTCCATGCCGCCGCCGTCGGCGATGCCCTGATCGCGCCGAACATCACCCGGCGGCTGCTGGCCACGCTCGCCGGCCGGGAACCGTCGAGCCGGCGGACCCAACCGGTCGAGCCGCTCACCGACCGCGAGGAGGAGGTGCTGACGCTGGTCGCCCGCGGCCGCACGAACGCCGAAATCGCCACCGAGCTCTTCATCGGCTTGACGACCGCCAAGACCCACGTCGCCAGCCTGCTGACCAAACTCGGCGCCCGGAACAGGGTCGAGATCGCGATGTGGGCGTACGACACCGGCCGGGTGGGGGACTGAACCGAACCCGACGAGCCGGCGTCAGAGCCCGTTCATGTACATGGCGTCTTCCGGGTACCGCTGGCCCTTTGTGATGCCCGCCGGCACCGCCGCGTCGAGCAATGCCATGTCGTCGGGACCGAGCCGCAGAGACACGGCCCGGAGGTTCTCCTCGAGCGTCCACCGTCGCTTGGTGCCCGGTATCGGCACGACGTCGTCACCTTTGGCCAGCAGCCACGCCAGGCACACCTGCGCGGGGCTCGCGTCGACCCGGGCGGCGACGGCGCAGACCTCGTCGACGGCGGCGGAATTCGCGCGGAAGTTCTCACCCTGGAAACGAGGATCCCGCCGGCGGTAGTCGTCGGCGGCGTACTCCTCCGCGGGTTTGGCGTTTCCGGTCAGGAAACCGCGGCCCAGCGGGGAATAGGCGACCAGGCCGATACCCAGTTCGCGCAGGAGAGGCAGGATCTCGGCCTCGATGTGGCGTTCCCACAAGGCGTATTCGGTCTGCAGGGCGGTCACGGGGGTGACCGCGTGCGCGCGGCGGATCGTGGCCGTCCCGGCTTCGGACAGGCCGAAGTACCGGACCTTGCCGGAGGCGATCAGCCCGCCGACGCCGTCGGCCACGTCCTCGATCGGGACCGTGGGGTCGACCCGGTGCTGCGACAACAGGTCGATGCGGTCGGTGCGCAGCCGGACGAGCATCGCGTCGACGGTCCGGCGGATGTGGCCGGGCCTGCTGTTCAACCTGCCACGGGTGCCGTCCTGGGCGTATTCCCAGCCGAACTTCGTGGAGATGAACGCTTCGTCGCGCCGTCCGCGCAAGGCGTCGCCGAGCAGTGCTTCGTTGTCGAAGGGGCCATAAACCTCCGCGGTGTCGAAGAAGGTACAGCCGAGGTCGAGTGCCCGGTGGACGGTGGCGATCGATTCGGCGTCGTCCGCGGCACCGTAGGCCCGGCTCATCCCGAAGCAGCCGAGGCCGAGCGCGGACACGGCGGGACCGCCGTTCCCCAGGACACGCGTGGGCAGGGCATCGTCGTATGTCACCGTAGTTTCGCTCCCTGGCCGACGACCGCGTCGAGGAAGTCGCCACGCGAGAGCGCGGCGGCGAGCGCTCCGATGTCGTCGCTCAGATACCGGTCCCGGTTCAGGGCCGGGACGGTCGCCCGTACCCGGTCGTGGGTGATCCGGCCGAGCGGACCGAGCCGCCGGTACCGGCCCGACACGTCCACGGCCTGCGCCGCGGCGAGCAGTTCCACCGCCAGGATCCAGTTGTTGTTCGCCAGTACCCGGCGGGCGTTCCTGGCCCCGATCAGGCCCATGCTGACGACGTCCTGGTTGTCGGCGTTGGCGGGCACGCTCTGGATGCTGGCGGGGCCGATCGTCCGGTTCTCGGCGACCAGCGCGCTCGCCGGATACTGGGCGCCGGCGAGCCCGCTGTTCAGACCGGGATCGCTCGAGATGAGGAACTCCGGCAGGCCGTCGTTGAGATGCCGGTTCAGCAGCCGATGCGTCCGGCGTTCGGAGAACACGCCGAGCTGGGTGAGCGCGATGGTGCAGTAGTCCATCGAGAAGGCGATCGGCTGACCGTGGAAGTTCGCGCCGTGGAAGATCTCTTCCTCGTCGGCGTCACCGGATTCGCCGAAGAACAAGGGATTGTCGTTGGCGGAGTTGAGTTCGATCTCCAGTGTGGCTTCGGCCTGCCGGAGGGTGTCGCGCACGGCGCCGAGCACCTGCGGCACCGCACGCAGGGTGTACGCCTTCTGCAGGTAGACCTCGCCGTCGCCGTCGCGGGCCTGCCGTGAAAGTTCGGCGTGACCGACGGCGAGCCCGCTGCCGTCCAGCAGCAGGCGCAGGTTCGCCGCGGTGTCGATCTGACCGCGGTGGGGCCGGGCCCGCTCGTGCCCGGCGGCGAGGAACGGGCTCGTCGAACCGCGCAGGACCTCCAGGACCAGCGCGGAGATGATCTCGGCCTGCCGCACCTGGTCCAGCGCGCGGCCGACCACCAGGGCGCCGAGCCCGGTCATCGCCGACGTGCCGTTGATCAGCGCGAGCCCTTCCTTGGCCCGGAGTTCGAGTGGAACGAGCCCGTGCCGCTCGAGGACCGGTCCGGTCCGTGTCCGTTCGCCGTCTTCGAGGACGTGACCTTCGCCGATCAGGGTGACGGCGACGTGCGAGAGCGGCGCGAGGTCCCCGCTGGCGCCCAGCGACCCGATCTCCGGCACGGCCGGGGTGATGTTCAGGTTCAGGTACGCCGCCAGCCGGTCGAGGACGGCGGGGCGCACCGCCGAGTGGCCCTTGGCGAGCGCGTTGAGCCTGGCCGCGATCATCGCCCGGACCTCGTCCTCGGCGAAGAGCGGGCCGACACCGGCACTGTGGCTGCGGACGAGGTTCGTCTGCAGGGCCACCTCGTCGCCGGCGCCGACCGGATGGTGCACCAGTTCGCCGTACCCGGTGGTGACGCCGTAGACGGGAACGCCGCGGCTTACCAGCTCCTCGAACGACTTCCGGTTCCTCGCGACGGCGTCCAGTGAGGACGGGGCCACCGTGCACGGCGCCCCGTCCTCGGCGATCCGCCGGACACCGGCGAGGTCCAGGCTCTCGCCGTCGAGTTCCACCGGCCGGTGTTCCCTGTCTTTCACAGCCCGGCTCCCGCCTGTGTCGCCGTTCCCGATCGGCCGAGCACCCAGCTCATTACCGCCGTCGCCACGGCGAGCGCCGCGAGCACCCCGCAGGTGACGACGAACGCGTCACCGAAGTCGCTCGCGGGGATCGACGCCGTGTCCTGCGGATTGCGCCCCAGCGCGGCGCGGTAGACCGTGCCGATCCCCGCGATCCCGACGGCCATCGCGGCCTGGGTGACGGTGTTCAGCACCCCCGAACCCGCCCCGGTCAGATCGGCGGGCACCTGTGCCATGGCGATGCCGACCAGCGGCGAGACCACCAGTCCCTGCCCGATCCCGGACAGCCCGATGGTGGCCGCGAGCGCGACGGCCTGGGTGCCGGTGCCCGCCTGCACGATGAACGGCATCGGCAGGAAGCTCGCGAACATCAGCAGCGCGCCGGTGATCAGCACCCGGGTGCCGTAGCGCTCGGCCAGCCGTCGTCCGGCCACCGAAGCCACCGCGAACCCGACGCCCAGTGGCACGAACACCACACCGGTGGCCAGCGGGTCCAGGTGCAGCGCGGACTGGAGGTAGTAGGTCAGCACCAGGAAGTAGCCCGCGTTGCCGGCGAAGAACACCGTCACCGTCGCCATGCTGGCCGGGAATCCGCGCCTGCGCAGGACCCGGGCAGGCAACAGGGGATCCCCGCCGCGTGCGGCGAGCCTGTTCTCGTACCGGAACAGGCCAGCCGTCAGCAGCGCCGCGGCGGCGAAACAGCCCCAGATCCACGGCGGCCAGCCGTGTTCCGGGCCGAGCGACAACGGGATCAGCAGGATCGGCAGCACGGACGCGGTGAGCACCGTGCCCACCATGTCCAGCGGCGCGGTGACCTCGCTCCGGCTCTCCCGGACCGTCGACGGCGCGGCCAGCAGGATGAGCAACCCGATCGGGACGTTGATCAGGAAGATCGTCCGCCATTCCAGCCCGGCGACGTCCACGTTCAGGAGCAGCCCGCCGCCGATCAGCCCGGCGACGACCCCGAGCCCGATCACCGAGCCGTACGCGCCGATCGCGCGCTGCCGGTCCCGCGGCCGGGCGAAGGTGCCCTGGATGATCGACAGCACCTGCGGCATCAGGACGGCCGCCGCGGCGCCCTGCACGACCCGCGCCACGATCAGCAGATTCGCCGTGGGACACAGCGCGCACAGCAACGAGGCGACGGTGAACGCCGCCACCCCGTACTGGAACACCTTCTTGCGGCCGAACCGGTCGCCGAGCTTGCCGCCGGTCACCATGCCCGCCGCGTAGGCGATCACGTAGCCGTCGATGACGAACTGGATCTGGCCGAAACTTGCGCCCAGATCCGCTTGGATCGGCGGGCTGGCCACGTTCACGATGAACATGTCGATCTGGCCCATGAACGTGGCCAGCAGCACCACCCCGATCCCCGCCCAGTCACGAGGACCGGGCACGGTCGAGGGTGATGTTTCCGCGACGGCAACCATTCTCGTCCTTACCTGGTCGGGTGGGCGCCGCCGTTGACACCGAAGGTCTGCCCGGTGATGTGCCGGGCGCCGGCGGAAGCGAGGAAGTACACCGTTTCGGCGATGTCGGCGGGAATCCCGGCGCGGCCGGTGCTGGTCGCGTCGATCAGCTGCTCGGCCCGCTCGGCGGGGAGCTTGTCCCGGAAGAACTCGGTCTCGCGGATGTAGCCCGGCGAAACCACGTTCGCGGTGATCTTGCGGGCCCCGAGCTGCTTGGCCAGGTCGACGTTCCACGACGCGAGTCCCGCCTTGGCCGCGCCGTACGATCCGGCGCCCTGGTCCGCGGCGATGGATCCGATGTGGATCACCGATCCGCCTTCGGCCAGCTTGTCCTGGGCAGCGGTGGTGGTCAGCACCGCGCTGATCAGGTTGGCGTCCAGGTTGGCCCGCCAGTGCGCGAGGACCCCGGCGAGCCCGTCCTGCTCGGGGAGGTCGAAGTCGGTGTTGCCGCCCGCGTTGTTGACCAGTACGTCGATCGGCCCGTCCAGCGAGTCCAGCGCGGCGGTCACCTGTTCGGGATCGGTGGCGTCGCAGACGAGCGGCCGGACCGACGAGCCGAGGTCGGCCGCCGCCGAGACCAGTACGTCCTTGCGGCGGCCGGTGATGTGTACGACGGCGTCGGACGCCGCGAATCTCGCCGCCACGGCCCTGCCGATGCCGGTGCCCCCGCCGGTGACCAGGATCGTCCGGGTCATCTAGCCTCCTTCGTGTTCGCCGGTCCTAACTCACGTTTAGGCCTAAATGATAGGCTGTGCGTCGTGCAGCCGACAACCGCGGTGGAGGTCTGGGATGAGTGCAACGTCCGAAAAGGACCCCACGCCGGACGCCGCGGACGAGATCGAGGCGGCATGGCAGCGCGAACGGCCCGGCACGTCGACCGAGTCCATCGGCATCGTGACCCGGGTGTGGCAGCTGGCGAAGCTGTTCGGTGAGGACCGGCGCCGCGTCCTGCTGGATTCCGACGTCGATTCGGCCACGCTGGACCTGCTCAGCATGCTCCGGCGCAGCTCACCGCCGTACTCGCTGACGACCAGGGAACTGGCGAGGCTGACCCTGGTCACCGCGGGGGCGATCTCGCAGCGGGTGGCCCGCGCGGAACGCGAGGGGCTGGTCGAGCGGCACACCGAACCGCGCGGCCGCAGCGTGTACGTGACCCTGACCCCGGCCGGGCACGCCCTGGTGGAGCAGACGGTCGATCGCGTGCTGGAGCGGGAACTCGAACTGATCTCCGGGCTGAGCGACGAGCAGCGCGCCCAGCTCTCCTCACTGCTACGGGTGCTCCTCGGCGAGGTCCAGGGCCGCTGCAACGATCACGGTGTTTCGCATGTCGGTGATGTCGGTTCGGTGCTCTGACCCTCGAACCGGTGGCGGTCGTTTCCTAGGTACATGAAGGCCCCCTTCCTGTACCTAGGCGCAAGGAAGGGGGCCTTCATGTACTCGGGAAGGTGTGAAGGTCGAGTTTTCTCCGCTGAGCCGAGGGAAGGAGGCCTTCACGGACGGCGCTCAGCCGCGAACGACCCTCCCCACCGGACGCGGATCAGAGCGACCGGGTGAAATGCCGGACGACCCGCTGCGCCTGATCCGGGTTCAGCCGGGGGTCGCAGGCCGACTCGTACCTGTCCAGGTCGAGGGCGCCGGACAGTTCCGCCACCGTGTCCACGCATTCGGTCACCGGGTCGGGGCTCACCTCGAGGTGGAGTCCGCCCGGGTGGACGCGGTGCTCCCGCAGGATCCGGCAGAACCGGGTGATCTCGGCCTGGATCTCGGTCACCACCCGGGTCTTCTGGCCCGCCGTGGTCTTCTTGGTGTTGCCGTGCATGGGATCGCACAGCCAGGTCACCTGCCCGGCACGCGTGCCGAGCGCCGCCACCAGCGCGGGCAGCCGGTCCGCGATCTTCTCCGCGCCCATGCGGATGATGAGGCTCAGCCTGCCCCGGCGATGTCCGGTGGCCAGCCGGTCGACGATGGCGATGAGCTCTTCCGGCGTCGCGTTCGGGCCGATCTTCACGCCGACGGGATTGGTGATCCGTTCGGCGAACGCGAGATGCGCGTGGTCGAGCTGCCGGGTGCGCTCACCGATCCACACCATGTGGGCCGAAGACGCGTAGTCGCCGCCTCGGGCCGGATCCGGGCGGAGCAGCGCGTGTTCGAAGTCCAGTAGGAGGGCTTCGTGGCTGATGTAGGTCGGCGCCAGCAACGAACCGATCCCGCTGCCACCCTCGAGAAGCAGCAGTTGCCGCATGAACAACGCGTCCAGGCCGCTCGCCGCGAGATCGTAGGCGGTCAGCATCCGCGCCGGATCGGCCCGCCTGGCCGCGGCCGTGGGGGTCACGCCGTTCACCGCGTCGCCGCGGTAGACCGGGATTTCCGTGCCGTCCGGCAGGACTTCCGTCGCGCAGGAACGGGGTTTGGCGAACTGCCCGGCGAACCGGCCGATGCGGACGGTCGGAACCCCGGCGGTTTCGGCGGTTTCACAGAGATGGTGCAACTGGGAGGCCTTGGCCTGGACCCGGTGCCGCGCCGAATCGGAGAACAGTTCCGCGCAGTCGCCTGCCTGGATCACCACGGCTTCCCCGCGGGCGACGAACTCGAGTTCACCCGCCAGGGCGTAACAGGAATGCGCGTCGACGAGCGGAGGTCTGGTGCGCAAGGCGTTCCGCACGGCGGCGAGCTCCTCCGGAGCGGACCAGTCGGGTTGGTGGGCGGCGGCGATTTCCAGCATTGTCCGGGGGATCATCGCGGTCTCCAGGTGGGGTGGTGGTGATCACGCGGGGCGAAGCTCCGGCGGTTTCAGCCGGAGCTGTACCCGCCGGGCCAGGTCGATCAACCGTTCTTCACTGCCGGGCGGCCCGACGATCTGCACCCCGAGCGGCGCGCGGTTCACCCGGCTGAGCCGGGCGGGCACGGCGATGGCGGGCAGTCCGGCGAAACTGGCGATCGGGGTGTACCCGATGCGCCGGTCGTAGTCGGCTTCTCCCGGGGCCGGGATGGTGGTGGCGGCCGGGCTTCCGGTCCGCAGATCGGGCGGGGGAGAGGGATCCAGCGGCAGCAGCCAGGCGTGCATGTCGTCCCCGAAGCGGGTGACGTTCGCCTGACGGCACGCGTGCATCGCGTCGAGGATCTCCGTGTACTCGGCGTCGGTCACCCGTGCGCCGACCTCCAGCGCCTGTTCGGTGCTCCGGTGCACCGGCACGGTGATCCAGTGTCGCCACTGCCGGTAGCCGTCCCACGCCTGCCGGGCGCAGAGCTGCCAGGCGTCGCCGCGGCGTCGCCAGAGATCGTCCCCCACCCGGAGGTCGGTCAGCTCGTGGCCGTCGTCGGACAGCGCTGCACTGACCAAGTCCAGCGTCTCCAGCATCTCGGGATCGCACGAGCCGTCCCGGACGTCGGCGGGCACGCCGATGCGGTACCGGGCGGGAACCGGTTGCCCGGCTTGGCCGAGCAGGGCGCGCAGCCCGAGGCGCCGCCACAGGAACGCGAGGTCCTCGGCCGTGCGCGCCACCCAGCCGACCGCGTCCATCGGTGGTGACAAAGGGAAAATGCCGTGCAGCAGCCCGGGATCGTGCGTCATCCGCAAGCCGACGGTGCCGCAGTGCCCGGCGGGCCAGCGCACCGAACCGAGGACGTCCGTGCCCATCGCGAGATCGCAGAGACCGGCCGCGACGGAGACCCCCGAACCCGTGCTCGAGCCGGCGGGGTCGATGTGCGGGAAGTAAGGGTTCACGCAGCCCGAGCCGACGCCGATGTTCAGCTCCGTGCTCACGACCTTGCCGATCACCTGCTCCTCGGCGCCGTCGAGCCGGGAAAGCGCCCTCGCCGACGCCACCGGATGGTGCCGGTAGTGCCGCAGGCCCAAGGAAGTCGGCAGACCGGCGACGTCGATGGTGTCCTTGACGCCGATCCGGATCAGCGGTGTACCTGATCGCGGGCCGCGCCGTGAGGTGACCGCGCGGTAGCGGGCGTCGGCCACGGAATGCCAGGTTTCGTTCTGCTCCGCCCATTTCCGGTCGTCCCACTCGCCCCGGTCGTGCAGGTCGCATCGTTCGGCGAGCGGGAGTTCGAGCAGATCGGGCAGCTCCGGGCGATCGTCCGGATAGGCGATTCCCGCGTTTTCGGCGTAGCTGCCCAGCGACGTGGCGGGATCGGACGGGCGCGGACGGGGGGCCGCGGCCATCAGCTCGCTCCTTCCAGCGCCGGCCTGGATTCCTGCTGGGTGAGCGCGTACAGGGCGGTGACCGCGATCTTCCCGGTCGCGGTCCGGGGGATGCGCCGGACCTGGTGCACCGCTCGCGGCGGGGTGACGTCGTGCATGACCTTCCGCAACCGGGCGGAGATCTCCCGGTGGGAGAGGTCCTGATCGAAGCTGTAGAACAGTTCGTAGTGCTCGGCGCGGACGGGATCGTGCACGGGCAGGCAGGCCACGTCCAGACCGTCGGCCGAGTTCCGCAGCGCGGTCGCGAGTTCCTCCAGGTTGATGCGCTCGCCGTTCACCTTGATCAGCGCGGAAGCCCGCCCGTGGAACTCGAAGGACCGGTCGTCGCGGTGGATCACGTCGGGCAGCTGCCACGTGTCCGGCCGGGTCGCCATGTCGCTGCGGCGGGCCAGCCGCGGGCTGCGGATGTTGAGCCACTGTCCCGGACCCGCGCTCGGATCGGCGAACTCGACGTCGGGCAGGAGCCGCCACCGTCCCGTCCCGGTGCCCGGCGGTGTGATCTCCCGGTGCGCGATCCCACCGGTTTCGGTGGACCCGAACAGTTCGAACGCACGGAAACCGGTGCCGGACAACGCGGCGAGCACCTCACCGGTGGCCTGCACCGTCGGCCCGGTGCCGTGCAGGGCGACCGCCGAGGGGAGTGCCTTGAGCCTGCCGAGCAGATGACGCAGCACCAGCCAGCTCGACGGCAGGCAGACGAACAGTGTCCGTTTCTCCTCCACCTCGGGCGGCAAACCGGTGGGCGCGTGGGTGAGGTGATGCACGGGAACGCCGCGAAGCTCCGGCAGGACCTGGGCGAACAACCGGCCGAACAGGTGCTCCACCGGCGCGAAGCTGACGATCTGCTCGATCTCGCCGACGAGTTCGTCCGCGATCAGCCCGGCCTCGGCCCGGAGCTGGTCCGGGGTGCGCAGCCAAACGGCGGGTGAACCCGTGTGCCCGGACGTGCGGAACTCGATTTCCGGTGCCGTCATCGAGACCCTCCGAAAACGGCCCGGTCTTCCAGCTGGGAGTGGACGAATTCGGCGATGCGGTCCAATTGCGCGAAGGTGTAGCGGACGTCGTGCTCGACGAAGTCGACCTCGATGCCGAACTCCTTTTCCATCGCGGTCACGCATTCCATCGCGCCGAGACTGTCGTAGCGGTCGCCGAGTGTTTCCGGGAGCGGCGTGTCGGCGGGAAGGTCGTCGATCTCCGGGCCGAACAAGCCGGCCAGCACGGTCCGGGTCCGGCGCTGGAGCGAGTCGAGGGTGGGGACGGAGGATAAGGTCATCGGTTTCCCCTCAGTGTGGCGTCCGCGCGACGAAGTCGTCCCTGGGCGCCGAAGTACACGGATTCCTTGGGTGTCGGCCGGAATTCCAGATAGAGGAACGGAGTTCCGGCGGTCATTCCGAGCGAGTCGGCGAGCACGGTGGCGAGTTCTTCGTAGAAGGCTTCGTCCCGTCCGACGGACACACAGCAGACGACGCTGGCGTGGTGCAACCCTTCGTCTTCGTGTGGCAGGGCTTCGACCGGGAGGCCGCCGACGAACACCGTGCCCTCCTCGGTCCGTTCGAACCGCACGACCACATGCTTGCGGTCGCTGTCGTGGTCGCCGAACCACCGGGTCAGCCGGACGGCGATGGCCCGTCGTTCGGTAGTGGACAGCGCGGTCGTGCGAATGGTGATGGTGGGCATGATTTCCCCAGGATGGAAGGGTTTTCCTTCAGGACAGGGTGAGCGCGGGCAGGTCCGCGCGGCGTCCCTCGATCCGTTCGCGGAGCAGTGAGCCGAGGCAGTCGGCCAGCGCGCCGCCGCCGGTCGGCGCGAGCGGGGTCCACCCGATGCCCTCCGGCCGGACGAGCCGGTCGAGGAAGACGGTCAGCCGGGCGAAATCCACGAAGATGCCCTGCCGGTCCGCGGTCACCACGGCTTCGTAGGTGCTCAGCAGGTCCGGCATGCGCGAACCGACGTTGGCGAACCCTCCACTGGACACCCGGTGGCGTTCGAGCAGGGCGGCCAGCTCGCCGGCCGTGGCCTGGCCCAGCTCTTCCCGGATCCGCAACGCCTGCAGCCCGGCCCTGAGCGTGGGAGGCGCCCCCGGGACGTGCCGATGGCCCTGTTCGTCACGGCAGCCCAGGACGAACTCCGCCAGGCGCGTGGTGTCCAGCACCTCGGAGACCGGAATCCCGAGCAGTCGCAACGCTTCCACCGCCGCCGCGGTGGAGACCAGATCCGATCCCCGGCCTTCCCAGTAGCCGAAGCCACCGTCCGGGTTCTGCAGATCCGCCAGCCAGTCCGCGATTCCGGCCGGCGCGGTGGGGTCGGCGTCGGCCGCCCCCGCGGCGAGCGCCCACAGGGTGCACCGCACTTCGCTGCCCCGGGCGGGCATGTACATGACCCCGCCCTCGTTCGGCAGACGGCATCCGGCGAGCCAGGTGCGCCACTGCTCCTGCCGCGGGTCGTCGGCCGCCGTCGTCAAAGCGGTCGCCGCGGTGCTCAGCGCGTCCCCGGCCTGATCGGGTTCGCGGTAGGTGAAACCGCCGGCGGGGCAGGAGAGCTCGTGCAGCCTGCGCAGCACGGGCCCGGCGTGCGGGCCGGTGTCCGCGCCCAGCGACCGCACCGAGCCGATCGCGCAGAACGAAGCCCAGACGTCGGCCACGTCGTAACCGGCCCAGCGGACGAACGCGCCGTCGGCCGTCCGGCGGTCCAGTACCCAATCGAGGCAGGACTGTTTCTCCGCGGGGACCGCGCCCAGCGCATCCAGCGCGGCCGTCGCCCGATAGGTGGCCCACAGACACGGGATGTCCGCCGACGGACCGAACCGGAAACCGCCTTCGGCCTGTTGCTGATCCCGCAGCCAGCGCACGAGCGCGGGACCGTCCCAGGGAAGCGCCAGCTCCGGGTCCACGGTTCGCAGCGCCCGCCAGGACATCACCCCGTAGAAGCAGGCGCGGACGTCGGAATCGGCGGCACCGGCGTGCTCCGGCGACCAGCCGAGGCCACCGTCCGGCGCCTGCAAGGCGCGAAGCCAGCTCACCAGCCGATCGAGGTCCGGCGGGGCGTCCCCGCACAGTTCGACCACGCTGCGCACCGAGAAGTGCGTGGCCCAGACGTCGGGCGCCTGGCCGGGCAGCATCGCGTACGCGTCACCTGACCAGGTCTCGCGCAGCCAGCCCCGCGTCGCGTCGAGCTCGGGGATCTCGGCGCCGAGTTCGGCCATCGCCTGGGTGCAGTAGAACGTCGCCCACGCGTCGGAGGCCATGCCCTTGCTCCAGGCGTACCCGCCATCGGTGTTGCGCCGGCTGCTCAGGTAGCCGATCGTGGCCGCGCGACCGGGCAGATCGCCGGTCCGGTCCAGCCATGCGGCCGCGCGAACCGCGGCGTAGGTGCACCACAGGTCGGCTTCACCGGTGGTGACGGCGACCCCCTTCGGCGCGTGGGGAGCGAGGCGCGCGGTCATCCGCGCGCTCCCACTACCCGGAAGTTGGAACGCTTCCAGCTCTTCTGGGACGCGCCGCTCTTGGTGCTCGCGGGCAGCTGGTTGACGAAGAGCACCTCGTCCCATTCCAGGCCGAGCACCTCCCGGGACGAATGCTGGAGGCGGTCGGCCATCGTGGCTTCCCCCGCCCGGTCCCAGTGCACGTCCCGTTCCAGGATCAAGCGGGCGAACGCGCCGGGGGCGTCGGTCTCCATCAGATAGCCGGTCGCCTCGGTCTCGCCGTAGACCACCTCTTCGACCGCGCGCACGGTGAGCTTCGCACCGCGCACGGCCACGGCGTCGGAACCGCGTCCGACCACTTCGATCACCGGGGCGCGGTCACCGCAGTCGCACTGGGCGCCCAAGCGCACGTCGTCTCCGGTGTCCAGGCGCAGCACGCACCGGGCATGCAGGTTGAGCGGGGTGACCACGAGCCGTCCGGCGCCGGATTCCGGCAGCGGGCGGACCGTTCCGTCGTCGTCGGCGAGTTCGAAGTAGTTGGTGGCGGTCAGCAGGTGCAGGCGGTCCCTGGCGCAGCCGGCGGCCAGGGTGCCGGTCTCCGTGCTGCCGTAACTCGCGTCCAGCGCGGAGGCGTCCCACCACCGGCCGAGGCGGGCCCGGAACGGCGCGGTGCTGACTTCGCCGAGCAGCATCATCCGATTCACGTCGGCGCTCAGTTCCGCCAATAGCCCGCGTTGTTTGACCAGTCTGCTGAACTGCAATGCCACTCCGGGCGCGGCGAAAACGGTGGTCGGCCGGAAGGAGCGGCACAAGCCGATCAGCCGGTCCCAGTCGGAGATCCCGGTGGCGAACGGATAGGCCCGTGTGTGGGGGCGCCCGAGGTACTCGCAGACACCGACGATAAGGTCCGCCACGGGAACGATGTCCGACGGCAGCATAATCAATACGCGTTCATTATCCGGCAACAGATCGCGCCAGGCTTCGGCCACCGAAACGGTGTTCCAGATTATGTCCTCCGCCAGCCGGGGAGTCGGCGTCGGCAGTCCGGTTGTCCCGGTCGTTTCATAATATTTTGCCGCCGCGTCGATAGGCGCTGCCAGGAATTCATAAGGGGTTTTCTTGAGGCGATGCTTACTGGTGGTGCCGAGCTTCTCGAATCGGGCAAAGGAGTACTCCGGGAGGCCGGCGTAGGCCTCGGTCCGTCCGGCCCGCTGCCATGTCTCGGATAGTTTTCGCAGGTAGAAGCCTTTGTCGGGCAGGCTTCGCTGCTGGTCGCGGATCTCGTCGCCTGCGTGCTGCACCAGGCGCAACCGATCGCTGCTGTTGATGATCAAGGACAATTCCTCCCCAGGAAATGAACTCAGTCGATGATCCCCTTGTGTCCCCATGGCGATTAGAACGCCGACGAAGTTTAGCACTAAACGCCAACTTCACGCAAGTTGTCCGGCGAGACAAAGCGACCTTTGTCTCCATCGCCGGTGACGTCACTCTGGTGGCGGTACGGGCCCTGTTGGGCGCTGAGTACAGTCCTCGACCAGATGAATTACCGGCAGTTGTCGTCGTGCGTTCGTCTGCACTATATCGCCGACATGGTCGGTCAAACACCCTCTTTCGTCCACCCCGTCGCGCCGAGCCAATAGCACGTGTCGCCAGGGTGAACGACTCGTCGTGGCAGCGTACGAGGGAATCGAGCAGACCCAGCATGCCTCTAAGACAGGGAGCGTCATGTGCGGAATCGCCGGCTGGATCGATCTCAGCCGTCCCAACGAGTGGAAAGAAGCGGATCTCGAACGCATGACCCGCACGCTGGCCCGCCGCGGGCCGGACGACGAACGGCTGTGGTCGGACCGGTATGTGGGACTCGGTCACCGCAGGCTGGCCATCCTCGACGTGCGCCGCGGTGTGCAGCCGATGGTCGCGGGTGCGCCCGAGGATCCGCACGCCGTGCTCTGCTACAGCGGCGAGGTCTACAACTTCCGTGAGCTGAGGGCGGAACTGGCCTCACGTGGCCACGTCTTCCGCACCCACGGCGACACCGAGGTGGTGCTCAACGCCTATCTGGAATGGGGCGAGAGTTTCGTCGAACGCCTCAACGGGATGTTCGCCTTCGCGCTGTGGGATCCGCGCGTGCGGAGGCTGCTCCTGGTCCGCGACCGGCTGGGCGTCAAACCCCTCTACTACGCCCGGTCCGGCGACGCCGTGTTGTTCGGGTCCGAACCGAAGGCGGTGCTCGCCCATCCGGAGTTCACCGCCCGGCTCGATCACCAGGGGCTCGCCGATCTGCTGGGCCTGGTCAAGACCCCCGGCGTGACCCCGTTCCACGACCTCTACGAGGTGCCGCCGGGGCACGTCCTCACCGTCGACGGCAACGGCAGCAGGCTGTCCCGGTACTGGAAACTGCCGACCGCTCCGCACGAGCAGGACATCCCGGACACGGCCGCCCACGTCCGCGAGCTGCTCGTCGACATCGTGCGCAGGCAGTTGATCACCGACGTTCCGCTGTGCACCCTCCTCTCCGGTGGCCTGGATTCGAGCGCGCTGACCGCCATCGCCACGGCCGTCCTCGACGAGGCGGGCGAAGGACCGGTCCGGTCGTTCTCGGTCGACTTCGTCGACAGCGCCGAACACTTCCGCGCCAGTGCCTTCCGGCCAGAACGGGACAATCCGTACGCCCTCCAGGTCGCCGAACATCTCGGGGCGGCACATCGGACCATCGAGCTGCCGGACGAAGCCCTCACCCAGGACGGGAACCGGGACGCGGTACTCGGTGCGCACGACCTCCCGCTCACCTTCGGCGACGTCGACACCTCGCTGTACCTGCTCTTCTCGGCCATCCGCGAGCAGTCGACCGTCGCGCTGTCCGGTGAGTCCGCGGACGAGGTGTTCGGCGGCTACAACTGGTTCCACGATCCCGAGGTCGTCGCCACGGCGGACTTTCCCTGGCTCAGCACCATGCAGTTCGTCCCCGAACACATGCTGACCACGGAGTTCCGCGAGCACACGCGGTTCGGCGAGTACCGGGCCGACCGCTACCGGCAGGCGATCGGCGAGGTCGAGTACCTGCCGGGAGAAGACGCCGAAGACCGGCGAATGCGCGAATTCGGTCATCTGCACCTCACGCGCTGGTTGCCGGTGCTGCTGGATCGCAAGGACCGGCTCAGCATGGCCGCCGGACTCGAAGTGCGGGTGCCCTTCTGCGATCACCGCCTGGTCGAGTACGTGCACAACATCCCGTGGAAGATCAAGACCTACGACGGCAGGGAAAAGAGCGTGCTCCGCGGCGCGGCGGCCGGTCTGCTGCCCGATTCGGTCCTCAGCAGGAAAAAGAGCCCATATCCGACCACCGCCGACACCCGGTACGAACAGGATCTGCGACGGCGCGTCGGCGCCCTCCTCGCGGAGAACCGTTCGCCGGCGCTGGACATCGTCGACGCGGGCGCGCTGCGCGAGTTGCTGAGCAGGCCGGAGGGCTACTTCGACACCCAGCTCCGGCGCAACCCGCTGGAGACCGTGCTGAGCCTCGCCCAGTGGTACCGGGAGCTGTGGAACTCGTGACCAGACCGTCGGGAGGAAAGATGGAAAACCTGTGGCTCGCCGACGTCCTCGCGAGACCCGCCCCGGAATCGGTGCGGTTCCTCAGCCGGGCCGACGTCGTCGAGTGCCTGGCGGGGATCGACGTCGTGGCCGCGGTCAAGGACGCGCTGGTGAGTCATCACTTCGGCCGGACGATCCTGCCGAGCGAGGCGTACCTGTCCTGGACCAACCGGCACGGCGCCTACAGCCGCTCGATCGGCATGCCGGGCGCGGTGCTCGAGAACGGCGCCGAGGGCGCCTACGGCATGAAGATCATCAACGCCAGCGTGTCGAATCCGGAGTTCGGCCTGGAAAGGGCCGGTGGGCTCGGACTCTGCTTCGACCCGCGGACCGCAAGGGTCACCGCGGTGATGGAGGTCGGTGTGCTCAGCGCCGTGCGGACGGCCGCCGTCACCGCGATCGCCGTCGAAGCCGCCGGGTACCGGGCGACGCGCTCGCTGGCCGTCGTCGGGTGCGGGACTCAGGCGCGGGTGCATCTCGCCCTGCTCCTCACGCGATGCCCGGAGCTGAGCCGGATCACCCTGTGCGACGTGCGGGGGCCGGTGGCGGAAAGTCTCGCCGCCGAACTCGCCGCACGGCATCCGGGAGTCTCGTTCTCCGTCGCGGCCACACCGGCCGAGGCGATGGCCGACGCGGAAACGGCGTTGTTCCTGACCACCGTCGCCGAGGGGTACGTCCAGCCGGAGTGGGTGCGGCCCGGGTCGCTCCTGGTCAACGTCTCGCTCGGCGATCTGACCGACGAGGTCCTGACCGGCGCCTCCGCCTTGTTCGTGGACGACGTCCAGCTGATCGTCGAAAACCCCCGGCGTCCCTTGGGCCGTCTGGTCAACGAAGGGCGAATCGCGGCGAAGGTGCGGGAAGACCGGCCATCGATCACCGCGACGCTCGGCGAACTGCTCGCCGGCGACACCGTCGCGGAGCGGCCGGACACCGGCTACGTCGTCGTGAACCCGTTCGGGCTCGGCATTCTCGATGTGGCGCTGTTCGGCGCGGTCCTGCGCCGGGCGAGCGGCGCGGACATCGGGCAGGCGCTGGAGCTCGTGTGATCCGGAAGTTCCACCGCCATCGATTCAGGGAGTTCAGGTGCGGTTGCCCAACCATCGCGGTCCGGTGAGCGAAATCCTCGTCCGGGTCTTCCAGCGTCCTCCGGAGGACGGCGACGAATCAATCCTGGGAGCCATTTCGGCGACCTATGTGGACGCCATTTCCGACGAGGACCTGCAGCTGAGTTTGTTCTTGTGCTATGGCCCCCAGTACTGCCTTTTCGGCGAAGCGGCGCAGACCTGGGAATGGGATACCTCGCTGGTCGAGTTACGCAAGCGGCTCGAAGCCCGCTTCGCCCGTGAACTACGGGAAACCGCCGGACCGCTTCCGGTGGTGGACGTGGACAAGCTCCCCGGGTTCCTGATGGAACTCGGGAAACCGAGCCCTGGGCGGTCTCTTTCGCGGTATCTCAAGCAGGACGCCACGATGGAGCAGTTCCAGGAGTTCCTCATGCACCGGTCCGTCTACAGCCTCATGGAGGCGGACCACCACAGCCTCGTCATCCCGCGGGTGCGCGGTGGCGGTAAACCCGCTCTGGTGGAAATCCAGGCCGACGAGTACGGCGGCGGAATTCCGGGTCGCCTGCATTCCCAGTTGTTCGAGCTGACCCTCGCCGAGCTCGGCATGCACACCGAATTCGGCGCGTATTTCGAGGACGTTCCGGCTTGTTCGCTCGCGAACGTCAACGTGATATCCTATTTCGGAACCTATGGTCGTCACCGTGGAGCGCTGCTCGGAAACCTCGCGATGACGGAAATCGGCTCCCACTACGTGAATCGCAATTTCCGGAACGGTCTGCAGCGGTTGAACGGGTCGGACGACTCGTGGTTGTTCTTCCAGGAGCACATCGTGGCCGACGCCGTCCATGAGCAGCTCGCCGCCTACGACATGTGCGGCAAGTTCGTGCGGGGCAACCCACGTGAACTGTCCGACCTGGTCTTCGGCGCCGTCGTGACGGCCGAACTGGGCGCACGGGCCAACGAGTACCTGCTGTCCTCCTGGGAACGGGGGGAGTCCTCTCTCCGTGTCGTGGCATCGGCGGCGGGCTGATGGACGCCCGGGAACCGGACCGGAACGGGGCCGCGGTGCAGAAGTCCGCTCCGGCCACGGTCGTGGTGTGCGAGGACGGGCCGGTCATCATCCGCGGTGACTACGACCTGCGCAGTCAGACCGACGAGCCGATAGATCCGCAGCGGAAGACCATCGCGCTCTGCCGTTGCGGGCGTTCACTGCAGAAGCCGTTCTGCGACGGCAGCCATATCTGGGCTAGGGGCGTGACCCATGGAGATCGGTCGAACCGGACGTGACCAGTGAGCTGGTACAAGGGGGAGGGGAAGACGTTGCCGAGTGAACTGCACGGCCCGGTGCCGGGGCGGACCCCGATGCTGAACGCCGTGACGAGATATCGCGGTAGAACGACGAATCTCTGGCTGAAACTGGAACAGGAGAACCCGTTCGGGTCCATCAAGGACAGAGTGGCGTACTCCCTGCTCTCCTCGATCTTCGAGTCGGGGATGCTCTGCGGCGGGATCATCGAGTCGACGTCCGGGAATCTCGGTGTCGCGTTGGCGAGGTACTCCCAGATCTGCGGGGTGGAGTTCACCGCGGTCGTCGACCCGCGGACGTCGCGCAAGCTCGTGCGGCAGATGCGGAGCGCGGACGCGAAGATCGTGGAAGTGACGAATCCCGACGAGACGGGCGGCTACCTGCTTTCCCGGCTGGCCTACATCCGTGACCGGATGGCGGTCGAAGACCTGCTCGTGTGGCCGAACCAGTACGAGAACCCGGCCAATCCCCGCGCGCATTCCGAGGGGACCGCTCCGGAGATCGCTTCCGCGGTCCCGCACGGAGAACTCGACGTCTTCCTCGGCGTGTCGACCGGGGGGACCGTGCGCGGGTTCACCGACTACGTCAAGCACAACAGCTTGCCCTGGCGTTGCGTCGCGGTGGACGAGGTGGGCTCGGTGGCGCTCGGCGGCCCGCCGGCGTCCCGCAGCCTCAACGGGATCGGCGCGAGCCGCACGTCGTCCTTCGTCGACGGGCGGGATTGCCTGAACGTGAAGGTGACCGCGGCCGAGGCGGTGGCCGCGTGCGACTGGGTCGCGAACGAACTGGGCGTCCGGGTCGGCGGCAGTTCGGGCGCCGCGGTCGCCGGTGCCCTGCGGTGGATCGGCGAGGGTCTCGGCGCCGAGCACGTGGTCGTCGTCTGTCCCGACGGCGGCGATCGTTACGAGGACACGATCTATTCGCCGGGCTGGCGCCGTGCGAAGGAACTCACGTCGAGGGCGGAGTGGGAGTTCCCCGAGGTGCGCTCGACGCGGGTCGTTGACAATTCACTGGTCTTGATCTGACGGGGGTGCACAGCATGGTCGGTTTTCTTTCACTCGATGACGTCGACACCGAGGACCTGCACGGAATCGTCGAGCGCTCCGCCGGCGTGCTCGACCGGCCGGAACCGTTGGCACAACGGCTTTCCGGCAAGGTTCTCGGCATCTACTTCGCCAAGACCTCGACGCGCACGCGGACAGCGTTCACCTCGGCCGCGTTACGGCTCGGGGCCTCGGTCATACCGTATGGCCCGAACGATCTCCAGCTCAACACCGGCGAGTCCCTGCACGACACCGGCCGGATGTTCGGCGCGATGCTCGACGGTCTGGTGATGCGCACCGCGGGCCCGCTGGAGGACATGCGACTGGTGGCCCACAGCAGCGGTTTGCCGGTCGTGAACGCGATGGCGGCGCAGGAACATCCGACTCAAGGCGTCTGCGACGCGGCGTCGATGCTTCGGCACTTCGGCCAGGTGGACGGCCTGTCGGTGCTGTATGTCGGCGAAGGGAACAACACGGCCGTGGCGCTGGGAAAGATCCTGAGCACCTATCACGGTGTCACAGTGGTTTTCGCCACGCCAAAGGGCTACGGGCTCGACGCCGCGCTGCTCGGTTCGTTGCAGGAAAAGGGCGCGGACTCGGGATCCCGTTTCCACGAGACCCACGACCTCGACGCCGTCGACATCACCGCCGACGTCGTCTACACGACTAGGTGGCAGACCACGGGGACGGCCAAGCCGAGCGCGGACTGGCGGGAGGACTTCCGTCCGTTCCACGTGGACGACGAAGTCATGGCCCGGTGGCCGAACGCGGTGTTCATGCACGACCTGCCCGCGCACCGCGGTGACGAGGTGAAGGGATCGGTGCTCGACGGGGACCGATCGATCGCCTGGGAACAGGCGCGGATGAAGTACGGCAGCGCGGTCGCGATCCTGCAGTGGATCTACCGCGACGCTCGATGAACGGCTCGTGAGTGAACAACGCGGGGGGACCGCTTGACGACAGCTACTTTGCTCGCTTTCACCGCCGCGGCCGCGGTCATCGTCATCGTGCCGGGGCCGGATCAGGCGTTGCTGCTCCAGACGAGTGCCGCCGCCGGACGTCCGGCGGCGGTGCGCACCGCCGGCGGCGTCCTGCTCGGCATCGTCCTGTGGGGCGTCGCTTCGGTCGCCGGGCTGGCCGCGCTGCTGGCCAATGGCAGCGTGGCCTTCCGGATCGTGACCGTGATCGGTGCGGCCTATCTGATCTGGCTCGGCATCACGGCCTTGCGGTCCGCGGTGACGGCGTCCACGTCCGCGCCGAAACACGAAGACCGCCGGAGCACGGGTTTCTTCCTACGCGGGCTGCTCATGAACTGCCTGAACCCGAAGATCGGCCTGTTCTACCTGTCGATTCTTCCGCAGTTCCTCCCTGGCTCGGCCGCATCGGCCCTGGGCGCGGAGCTCGTCCTCTTCGCCATCTACGTCACGGTGAGCGCCCTGTGGTTGTTCGGGTTCGCCTTCGCGGCCGGCAGTCTCCACCCGTTCCTGAACCGGCCGCGGGTCAAGCGATCGTTGGATTCGGTGGTGGGCGTGATCTTGCTGGGACTCGGAGTCATGGCCTTGGTGGGAGTGTGACGGTGTGGCCGTACGACAAGAAGAATCGGCACTGTGGCAAGAGCAGTTCGTCGGAACCCGCAGCGAGGTGGGGCGTGCCGTCGACGCAGTCGAACGGGCCCGAGGCGTGTTGCGGATGTCCGGTGATCCACTGATGGCCGCGGTCGACAGCGCCCTCACCTGTGCCGTGTCGCTGATCGAACTCCGGCGGCACGGAACGGAATGCGACATCGACACGCTTCACAACGCGCTGGACGCTGCCCGCGCACTGGTGGGCGAAGTGACCTTCGCCGTGCGGGACAGCTATCCGGGGTCCGGTTCTTGACGACCGGGTTGTGAAGCTCCGCTGAGGAGGCCGTCGACGATGAGCGACCAGATCGGACGCTGCTCATGACGCGGCTCCGCCGCGGTCTCGGCGGAGCCGGTTGATCCTGAGAGTGGCGGAAATCCGCAGCTCAGAGAGCTGGGAGGACGCGTGGTTGCTGTCCGAACCCCGTTGGGGATACGTGCAAAAGCGCCGATCGATCGGATCGGCGCCTTTGCGGTTTCGGAGTCGACACGGCGCCGGTGATTCTGTTGCTTCGCAGGATCCCGTAACACCTTCGGTGGGCTTCGCGCCGTCAGTGCTCGACGGGGTCGGGGCGGACGAGCTCGTCAGTGAGTCCTTCGAGGGGCTTGGTGAGGTATGGGTCGCGTGCGATCCATCGTTTTCCTTCGGCGGCGATGCCTTCCACGATGTGCAGGGTGTGGGTGAACCCGGTCTGGGCTTTCGTCGAGGGTGGTTTGGTCACTGGTGGGGTCGGTGATGTGGATGCTGCGGGGTTCACCGGTTACGAGAGTGAGTTCGAGGTCGCAGCTGAGGTCGGTCGGTGTGGCTACGTAGACGGATGAGACGGCGTCGAAGCGGAAGTTGTTGCGCTCGATGTCGGTGAGGGTCATGTACCGGGACGAATTTGCTGTGCGCTGGGTGAACAGGCAGCACAATTCGGAAGCCGGCAACCGATTGCGCTCCTTCGAACAAACCCATCGGATCCTCGACATGGATCGCTTGATTTCGCAGTGGAACAAGGTCTTGGACCCGAACGACCAGAAACGCTTCTGGGTTCCGATCACGCCCTGGAATCGGGCACGCTGGGTTCATGGCGAGCGAGGTGCGTCCGGAAGTCCGGGCGCATCTCACCGGCGTCGAGCCCGGACGTGACGACGAGAGGGTGGGTATTCGTGACCGTACCGGTGAACCAGCTGTGGCAGCAGATCATGAACCTGCTACGGGAACACGCCCCAGCCACCGCCCGCGAGATCCGGCCTCCCGGCCCTGCCGACGATATCCGGGGGCTTCAGCGCCTCGTCGGACTCGCTCTCCCGGATGACCTCGTCGGCTGGTGGGCGCTCATGGATGGCATCGTCGATCGCTACGACCAACGAGCCGGGGACCTGGTGCCACACGCCTTCGTCCCGCTCGCGGTGCGGCGCGCTCATGAGGAATACCGGCGGGTGTCGGAGTCCACCGCCACAGATCCGACGTGCTGCGGTCCAGGCCAGGCGCACCAGAACTGCGCAGGCGATGACGGAGGCCCGTTCTGCACCGCGCTCGTGCCCATCTGCCGTGATATCACCGGCGCCTCACTGTGCGTGGACCTGCGCTCCGGCCCCGACCACGGCATGATCATGACGATGGCGCCCGGAGACGGCTTCAGTGCGACCCACTGGGGAAGCGTGACCGAGATGCTCACCGAGATCGCGGAACGACTGGACGCCTACACCCGTCAAGCCGAACTTCCCTACGGTGAAAAGCATCCCACGGTCAACGACGAAGGCATGCTCCAATGGCCATAAGGGAACCTGCTGAATCGCACAGTCCACAACGGTGGCGGGGGAGGTCGCTGTGAATCCGGAGCGATCCGGGGAAGTGCAGCGGCTCTCGCAGGCCAAGACGCGACTCACAAGACTTCAGGAGGCGATCGAAGCGGGTGCGGATCCTGGAGCGCTGATCGAACCGTTGAACCGGGCGAAGGAGGAGCGCGACGCCGCTGAGGAGGATCTGGCGCGTGCTCCGGCTGAGGAGTCGATCGGCAGGGCCGAACTCGAAGCGATGGTCGATGCGTTCGGCGAGCTGGGACGTCAGGTCGGGACCGTGAGCCCGGAAGACTTCAGGAGCTCTACGGCGAGATCGGCCTGGAGATGGCCTACAACGCAAAAGAGCGGACGGTCGATGTGACCATCCGCCCACCCCGTAGGGTTAATGCGTGTGTCCGAGGGGGAGTTGCTCACTAACCACACGACTTCGACTGAAGTAACGATCGGTAGTCGGGTGTGCTTGCAGTCGACGGTGGGTACTTCCTTGTCGGGAAAATCGGACCGGCTCGTGCCCAGGCGTTTCTTCTGCTTCCGCAGGTCCGTGGTCTCGTTGCTCCTCGTTGGGACGGCTTCGAACGCGCTCCGGTCGCCTGAATATCACCGTGGGTGAGGTTCGGCACGTACAGGGTGATCTGGGCCGGGCGATCCCTCTGTAAGAGGCCACCATGGCCGACAGCGAGCGGGTGCTAGGCCCCCGACCACCTCAACATACTGGTCTCGTGCAACAACTTTTCTGCAGTGCTTTGCTTGTGTCTTCTCCGCCGGGCTCGCTGGCCGTGAGAACATCCTCCGCACGGCGGGAGGAGTTCGGGGTGGGACGCGACGAGCGGCCGATCGAGAACCGGATGGATGTCAGTGGCGACCTCACCGGTGCCGCGGTTCAGGCGGGTTTGGTGCACGGTGGACTGCACATCCACCTGGCGGCGCCATCGCCCGGGCCGCAACTGGCGGCCGACCCGCCCGACAGCTGGGACGACCTGCCGGAGCTTCCGCCGTCGATACAGCAACTGCTGCACGCCCAGGTCGAGATCGCGCAGGACTTTCCGTACCGGTTGCCAGGTGCGCAACGGCCGTCATTGTCGGCGGTGTACGTCCGTCAGGACATCAGCAGCGGGTCCGAAAGCCAGCCGTCGGAGCCGGAGCGTCCGGTCCCGATGCTGGACAGTCGTGGCCAGCTGATCGACGTCCCTGCTCGACCGGTGACCAGGTTGGTGGTGCGCCCGCCGTCCCGGACGGTCCGCGCCGCGCTCGACGACGACGATCACCTGCTGATCACTGGCGGACCTGGACAGGGAAAGTCGACTCTCTCACTGCGGCTGGCGGCTGACATCGCCACGCGGTGGTCCTCCGACGGCGACGCCCCGCTCGCCGAACCGGTGATCCCGCTAAGAGTGACCGCACGAGAACTGGCCATGCGACTCGACCTGCCGTTTTTTCAAGCCCTGGCCGAAACCGCGCTGGCCGAGTACGGCTCACTGCTGGCGTCTCCCGTCGACGCGGATACGCTGGCCAGGCGAGCTATGGGCTGCCGCTGGCTGCTGCTGGTCGACGGACTGGACGAGGTGGCCGACGGGAATCAGCGGGACCGTCTGATCAGGGTCCTGGGCACCTGGGCGTCGGATGTGGCTTCTTCGCACCTCCGGGTTGTACTGACAAGCCGGCCGATCGCAGGGCTCGCACTGGCACCGTTCCAAGTAGCGGGCGGGGCACGCTACGAACTACTGACGTTCGATGAAGAAGCGCTTCGCGCCTTCGCCGCCAACTGGTTCGACGAAAACGTCGCACAAAGGTTCGTCAGACAGGTCCACGAGGCCAATCTGGACGAACTCATCCGTATCCCGCTCCTCGCGACGATCGCCGCGATCATCTTCGAGCAGGACTACAACCGCCGATTGCCGGACAACCGGTACGAGCTTTACGAGGCATACCTGACCTACCTGCGTTCCGCTCGCTCGGCCGCGCCCTCATCGTGGGATCACCTGCGCGAAAGTCTTCTGGAACACCTGGGCAGGGTCCGCCTCGAACAGGACACCTCCCTAGTGACAGCGGCCTGCACCTGGATCAGCGAACATCTGCCTGAGGCCTGCGCGACCACTACCTGGCAAGAAGAGCTGACGACCTATCTCGCGGCGATCGGTCCCTTCAACTCACGTGGCGGAGACCTCAGATTCTTGCACCACAGCTTCGCGGAGCATCTCGCTGCCACCGCACACGGGCGCCTTCTCCCTGGTGAGTTCGACCCGGGGTGCCAGGAATTCGTTCGTCTTCTCCACGCCGCACGCCTGGAAGAACGTGGTCGGCACGCTCGGCTTGTGCTTCTCCATTACACGCGCCTGCACTCGGCGGAAACCGATAGCCTGATCCGACACCTCCACGCGGGCAATGGAGCGATGCACGTGTTGGCGGCCAGGCTTCTCGCGTGGCACGCACCGGCGAGTACCGAAACAACGGAGGCCTTCCTGGCCACGGCACGAGGGTGGGCGTCCACCACGCAGTATCCGTCCGGTGTCATTCTGACCCAGGTCAGCCGCGCCGCACACCACCCCGGTCTCTCGGAGTGGCTGTGCGACCTCATGGGAGACAGTGAAGCGCCATGGGAATCGCGGATCAAAGCGGCACGAGCGCTGGCCACCCGGCTCTACGGCTCTGATCGCCGCGGAGCGCTCACGCTGCTGCGAACAATCACGAGGAACGAGGCGATCTCAGTCGAGTTCCGCTTCGAAGCGGCGAAGGCGCTCGCCGACTGCGGCAGTGCCGAGCACGCTGGCGCCGTGAGCGGTTTGCGCTCGGTACTGAACAATCCCGCCACAACTGCTTGGCAGACCCGCAGTGCCGCGACCGTGCTCGCCGGTCTGGGCGCGGAGCCACGGCGCGAGGCGATCGAAGCGCTGATCCAGCTCCTCGAAGAGCCCCGGATTTCGGAGAGCGACATGGTCGATGCCGCCATGGGGCTCCTCGAAATCAGCGCTGAGTTCCATGACCGATGTGCCGACGTTTTCCGCAGGATTGTCACAAAGCGGAACGGCTCGATCGCCGGCCTTCGGGACGCGACACTCGGTTTGGCGTCTCTGGGACCAGATCACCTCGCAGAAGCGGCCGCCGCCCTCAAAGGACGTCTCATCGACAAGCGTCTGGTCGGCAACCCCCAGATGGTGTTCATCGCCCGGTTGCTCAGCGACCTCGGACCTCTCTATCGGGTTGAAGCAGGAAATCTTCTTCTGGCTTCGGCGAAAGCACCAGAGACAATCGCAGCCACTCGTGTGAACATCGCGAGTTCGCTCGCGGAGTTCGGGCCGGAATTCCGTGAATCGGCCCTGGTATTGCTGCGTAAGGTATTGGCAGACCGTTTGGCCAGCACGAACAACCGGCTTTGGGCGGCCAGGGCCTTGGCGGACTTCGGCCCCGAACATCACGCCGAAGCAGCACGAGAGTTGGAGCGGCTCGCTCGCCATCCTCTTGCTCCGGGATTCGAGCGAATCATCGCGCTGGGCAAACTCGCCGACCTCGGTGAGCCATATCGAGCTCCGGCGATATGTACCCTGCGGGGTGACCTCATGGCACGAGACGTCGAACCTGACAGAAGGATCCGTGCAGGTCGAGAGCTGATCCGGCTCGGACCGGAGTTTCAGGCCGAGGCAGCCCGGTATCTGGTCGAAGTAGCGTCGAACTGGGCGACCACCCCGGACGTCCGCGTGATAGCTTGGCGTGAACTCAGGTCTTTCGGCAGTGCTCTGCGTCACCAGGCATCAAACGCCCTTCTCGCGTTGATGGGTCCTGAAGCGGCGGTTGTTTGGGAGACGCATCGCGCGGAGGGCAGCTTTGTCGGAGGCGATACTGATCTCCAGGCGGCGGCAGCAGAGGCTTTCACCTCAGTCCTGCGGGATCCGGAGCGCGGAGTGCGGCATCGTGTCGCCGCTGCTCATAACCTGGTCAACCTCGGACGTAGCCATCATCAGGTCGCGGTCGACGGTTTCATGGACCTCATCCAGCACAAGGAGATACCAGCCGGTGAATTGGACTCCGCAGTCAGCAGCTTTTCAGACATAAGCGTCAGCCTGCGCACCGCGCTGGCAGCCTGCCTCAGGTCTGCGGTGTCGGATTCCGTGACCTCGGCGACGCTTCTCTGCGAGACTGCCGAGGCCTTGACTTCGTTGGAGATGCCTGCTTCCGACGTCGACGCGGCTCTGCGTGCCTGCTTCGTCGACGAGAAAACCCCTCCGTCTTCCCGCTGCGAGGCCGCCATGATCGTGGCACGCACTCAGGCCGCGGAGTTCACTACCGCGGTCAGCACGATCCTGCGGCTCCGATACGACATCGCGGCCAGTACTTGGATCAAGCACGTGCGCGAGCTGCGCACGCTCGGCGCGGACGTCATCGACGACGTGCGATCGGCAGTCTCGGAGCCCACTTCGAGCCGGTGGCTGCGCGAGCAGTGCGCGATGGCGATCGCCGAGGAAGCAGCCGACCTCCGTGAGGAAGCGCTGGCCGAGATACGTTCACAAGCAACGGACGAATTCCTCGAGTTCACGTGGCGGACTGAGGCGATCATGCGACTTGTGGAACTCGATCCGTCGACGACAGACGCCGCGATCGTTTTCCACAGGTCAGTGCTTGACGACGAGCAGTTGCCCGTCACTGCCCGAGCCGAGGCGGGGTATCAGCTCGTAAGGCTCGAACCGGACCAGTATGGCGCCGTGATCTCGGTGCTCCAGCATCTAGTCTGTAGTCCTCTCTTCCCGCAGTCCGAGCGTGCCGATGTGCTCAGCTGGCTTGACTACCTATCGTTGCCCTCGCTCGAGCTAGTACCGCTCGCACGCGCCATCGTTCACGACCCGTCGACCTCGTACAAGACCCGTCAGAAAGCGGCTCAGTATCTACCTGCTAGGGAACTTAGAGACCTCTCGAGGGCAACAATCGGCGAGCGCGCAGCACCAGTCACTTCTTGGCCCTCAGCAGTCAACTACTGGCACGACGCGAGGTCGGTGGCGGCGGAGGTCGAGGACGTCCTCCGAGAGACGGTGATCGCCCCTGAAGCCTCATGGGAAGAACGTGTCGAGGCCGCAGCCAGGCTTGCCGAGCTGTCGCCCCGGCTTACTCGTGACTCTGTCGGTCTCCTGGAGAAACTCAACGGAAGCGGGCGGCCGAAGCACAACGTGCTGCTGGCGTTAGCGGAGCTTGACCCGGCGTGGAGAACGCGTGTCGTCGCTGACGCACGACGCACGCTTGACGCGGAAGATCAACCATGGCAGCAAAAGGTTGCTGCAGGCACCCTTCTCCGGCTAGTGGTTTCCGAGTCACTGCCCGGCCCGGACCGCGACCGTCTCTCCCGACTGATCTCCGACGTTCGTGTCGCTGACCAGGTTCGCCTGCGCATACTCTTTGCGCTTGATCGACTGGATGACATCCGAGCGATCCGTGACGGAGAGCATACTGGTCCAGCAGCGCGATGGTTGGCAGCGAATTGGCTTCGCAATCATCAATGTGATGACCGCGAGCGGGGTGCGCAGGTTCTTGACAGTATCGCGGGAGATAAGTCTTGCCGTCCTCCCCTTCGATGGCGTGCAGCAAGAGAGCTCGCCAGGTTCGGGGTGCGCGGTCGAGCGCTCGCGGCTGTGCGGCTTCAGGGCATGATGTCCGACGAGATGATCCCGGTCATAGTCAGGGTCGACGCCGCCCGGGTTCTGGGAGAGTTTCGGCCCGACCTACGCGGCGAAACCCTTAGTTTGCTCCGTCGGCTTCAAACTGCCGAGAACCCGAGGGCCCGGCTTCAAGTTCTCGAAGCACTAGGCGCGTACGAGCCTGACGAGGCCGCCAGAGCGCTGCACGCCATGGCCGAGAAGCAGGAGCTCGAGCCGGCGGTCAGACTACGGTGCGCGGACGCATCGGCTTGGCTGCTCCGTGGTTACGGCGAGACCGCCGCGATCGTATGCCGGGAACTGGCACACGACGAACGCGTTCCTCGGCACATCCGCGTGAAGGCGGCGGAGCGTCTGGCCTTGTTCAGCAGTCTCTGCCGGTCGGAAGCGCGAGACGTCCTTGCCCAGCTGTCCTGATCGAAAGCGGCGAAGCCGGGCGCGGCGGCTCGAACCGCCGTACGTGCCAGCGGATCGGCAGGATACGTGCCCGATGTAGGCCCGGTTCATGACGCACGAGTACTGGCCTGACAAGGCGACTCTCGACTACGAAGAGTGAGGCCTGGTCCGGCGCCCGATGTTCCCTAACGTGTAGCGAACGTCGGAGCCGTAAAGACCGACGTCGTGTCGAGGGGGAACTCGCGACCGAGTCCCTGTGGTCGCACGACGCCGCCGCCCGGCCACTCGAACTGGCGATAGGGCTGACTCAGCGGCCAACCGTGATCACCAGGAAATCGGCACGGTCATCGACGCGGTCGCCCCGGTCAAAGGGGTCGGGATACCAGCGAACGCCAACGAGGTAACCCACTCGGTACTGTCGACTGGGTCAGGTCGTGTACGACTGAGGGAGCGAATGTGCCGGATCCGGTTCTTGTGTCCATCGCTGCGGCTGCGGCTGGGCGAGCCATCGCGGGTTTGTACCAGCTGATCAAGCAGCAGTTCGCGGACGACGAGGTGGCGACAGCGGTGCTCGAAGCCGCGGAGGGGGCGGCCGAAGACTCGGTCGAGGTGCGAGACCTCGGCGGCGCGTTGGAGCAGGCGGAGGCGGCCGACCCGGACTTCAGTGAACGCCTGCGTGCCCTGTGGCAGCAAAATGCCGACAACAGCGGCGTGACCAACCAGATCTCGGGCACCGTGCACGGCAACGTGGTCCAAGCGCGCGATATCAGCGGCGGCATCACGTTCTGAATCGCTGTTGCCGACCAGTGCAGGGTCGTGGAGCACGGCGGCGACGGGAACCGCATCGACGGCTCTGTCCATGCTCCGGTGGTGCAGACCAACGTCATTCACGGAGGGAGTTCACTTCCTGCCCGGTGGTCCGGGCTATGCCCTAGAGCTCCGTATAGACTGGATGGCGTCTCGAGACGGCCCGATCTGGGCTAGTCCGAACTATCTTCTCGATGCGCGGTCGGGGGTCGTCCGTTCCGTTCCCGGCCGTTCGGCAAGGGAAACTTCGGTCGCGACGTACCCGGTAACCTGTCCCTTGTCGTCCCTTACGGCCGTGCGGGCAAGGGCAGGAGTTGGCTCGCCGCGCGATTCGCGCGTGAGTCCGTCGAGGTGGGGTGGGCGGTCGTCGATGTCCGTCGCGCGTTCGGGTGGATCCGAGTCGGGGTGCGGTGTGGCAAACCGCGCTGGTCGTGGTCGACCACGCCGATCAGTGGACAAAGGATCAGCTCGCCGACGGTCCTGGATTCGTGCCTTATGCTATTCGGTCGCCTGTTGTTCTGTTGGGAGCGTCTTCATGATGGCGCGTGCTTGTTCGAGTAGCAGGAGTTCCTCGTCGTACCTGTGTGTCCCGCGGCGAACGCGACTGAGATAAGCCAGGGTCAGCGCTTCGCCGTGTCTGTCGCCGAGTGACCGGAAGATAGCCAAAGCGGTGGTATGGATGTTGTCGGCTTCGTGCCAGCGTTCGAGAGTTTGCAGGGCCTCGCCAAGTGCGTTGAGGGCCCTGCCCTCGCGAGGCTTGGTGTCGAGTCGGCGGCATATGTGGATTGCTTCAACGGAATAATTAATCACTAAATTATGATTTTTCACGTGATTACTGATGGTGATGAGGTGTTCCAGTGCTGCGAGTTCGCTGGCGCTGTCTTCGAGTTTTTTGCAGATGGCCAAGTCGCGTTGGTGGTACTCGGCGGCTTCCTGCCATCTGTTGAGGGTCTGGTATGCGGACCCGATATTGTTCAATGCGGTGGCCTGGAGGTGAAGATCGCCTAGTTTCTCGAAGATGTCGAGGGCCCGCCTGTGCCGTCGAATGGCTTTCAGGGGGCGTTGGAAGTGCTGATCGGTCAGGCCCAGGTTGTCGAGTGCTGTTCCCTCGAGGTGCGGCAGGTTCAGCTTGCGGGCCAGGTCTGCTGCCTGTCGGTGCAGGCTGGAAGCGTCGCCCCATTCATTCAGATCTTGCTGCGACAAGGCGAGGTTGTTGAGTGTGGACGCTTCGCCGCGGCGGTCGCCTATCGCTCGGAACACGGCGAGTGCCTCGCGATGACATCGGGCGGCGTCGTGGTGGCGGTCCATATTCTGATGGACCAAGCCGAGATTGCTTAATGTTGTTGCCAGGCCCCGCTTGTCACCCAGTTCCCGGCAGATAGAGCTCGATTGTTCCGTGTAGTTGGCGGCAGTCTTCCACTGGTGCAAGTATTGGTATATCCTGCCAAGACTGTTGAGTAGTATTCCCTCACTGTTCCGGTCCGCGATCCGTCGAGCGCAGGCCAGGGCAAGGCGATGCGTGGTGAGCCATTCGGGCACCATTTTTCGCAGGTCGAAATAGTGGTAGAGACGGTTCGTCAGGTTGATGACATAATCTTCGGCGCCGAACAGGCTGGTCATCTTGACAGATGCCACCAAGTTGGGATACTCGGCATCGAACCAGGCGACAGCCGATGCCCGGGCAGCCGATCGAGTGCCGCTGGGCGCAGACTTGGCGGAATTCAGGCTTTCGCTGGCAGCCGCGCTGGAGGACAGGTAGTAGCCCAGGAGTCGCCAAGTCGCCGCGGCCAAGTCATTGCTGACCCCGGGGCCGACTGCGTGGACTGCGTTCTCGGCGGCGTGGAGCCGGAGCAGATCGTGAATCTGCCATCGGCCAGGAACGGGTTGCTCTAACAACGACAGACGTTCCAGGGCCCGGAGAATGGTCCTCAGCTGACCGTCGGGCAGGTCGGTAAGTTCGGCCGCGGCGCGAAAGCTGACGTCGACGCCGGGAGCGCAGCAGAGAAAGACAAAAGCGCGCAGTTGTTCCGCGGACAGCCTTCGATACGACCAGGAGATCACGGCAGGGAGATTCGCGGCCCGATCGCCGTCGTCCAGGGCGCTCAGACGGGTAGCCTCGTCGCGCACTTCGGCGGCGAGATCCCCCAGCGGGAAACGAGGGTGGTCCGCGGCCCTGGCGGCGACGATGCTCAGAGCCAGCGGAATGCCACCGCAGCACTCCGCGAGAGTGTGCACGGCGCCGGGTTCGTCGTCGACGCGCCGGCTACCCAGGCGAGCCGACAGCAGTTGGCGTGACTGCGCCGCCGACAAGCACCCCACTGACAGCACGCGAGCACCGTGTGCCGCAACCAACCCTGGTAGACGGTGGCGGCTGGTGACCAGCACAACACAGGAGGCGCTACCTGGCAGCAACGGCGTGACCTGGTCGGCGTCCGCGGCGTTGTCCAGGATGATCAGCATCCGGCGCCCCGCGACGAGACTCCGGTAAAGCCCGAACTGGGCATCTGTGCCGACGGGCATGCGGGTCGCTTCGACGCCCAGCGCGTCGAGGAAGCCGCGCACGACCATCGCGGGAGGCGTGGGCTCGCCCGTGGGTGCGAAGCCGTGAAGGTCGACGAACAACTGACCGTCCGGAAAGCGATCGAGATGATGATGGGCCCACCGCAACGCGAGCGTGGTCTTACCCACGCCGCCGATTCCGGCGAGCGCGGTTACTATTGCCTGTTGCTCACCGGCGCGATCGACGGCTTCGGTAATGGCCGCCATCTCTTCAGTGCGGCTTGCGAAATATGTGGATACCGGCGGTAACTGCCGGGGGACCGGCGTCGGTGCCGGGGAGTGGACGTGCACGTCGCCGGTGATGGCGCCGGTCTGAACCAGGTTTCCGCTGACCGGACCGGTATGGACATTGCGGACCGCCAGTTGTCGCTCTTCGTTTGGCGGCGTGTCGGCACTAGCCGTCATCGGCACCTCATGTCGTGGTTTCGTTGTCCATACGGTGTCGATCCACCGTAGCGGTCAGCTGCGCCGAGGCGGACTTGTGCCGTTCGTCGCCGTGACGGCAGCTGCTGACACCTTGGGGCTGTCGTCGAATGCGGCGGTGAACTCGCCGTCAGCGATGTGACCGGCCACCCGCGATTTTGCCGTAACCTCACTCGGCTGGTCGCACTCTTCGAATTTTGGCCGAGTAGGCCGTCCACGCCACACAGCGGCGTCGTCGCGGGTTGCCGCAAGCTGGACTCTGTCATCGAGAACGGCGATGGACACGGCACTCGGCTCCATGAAGCAATATCTCACAGTTGCGGGGATCTCCGTTTCAGGCAAAGGCAGACGCCGGCTTCAGGACACGGACAATGCAGCACACTCCTGAAAAATACTGTTTAGCTGACGGTGCTGATCTTCAGACGGACGCGGTCGGCGTCTTTCGTGCGGTATTGCGACTGAAACAGCTCGAGAGCTTGTTTCCAGGCCTCGCGTGCCGCCGCCTTGTCTTGAGCCTGAATCGCATCTCCGAGGAGATCGAGCGCGTTGGCTTCAGATGCTGCATCGCCGAGTTCCCGGTAGAGGGAAAGGGAGTGCTGATAAGTGTTGACCGCGTGGTCGGTGTCACCGGTGTGGTGGGCGATGTAGCCGAGGCTGAGCAGTGTGGTTGCTTCGCCGCTGCGATCCTGCCGGCTTCGACATTGTGCCAGGGCGTCGGTGCAGTGCTTATGCGCGTGGTCGAGGTCGCCGATTTGGGCGGTGTACCAGCCGATCTCGTTGAGGGCGTGAGCGCTGCTGGCCGGGTCACCGACGTCCTCATAGAGGCGGAGGGCGCGTTCGGAGTGCTCTAGGGCTTTCTGGTATTCGTTGCGTTGGTCCCAGGCGACTGCGAGTGCGCGATGGGTGTGGGCCTCACCCAGCTGGTCGCCGTGCTCTTGTGCCCAGGAGATGCCGTCTTGCAGGTGGTGGAGTGCGTCATCATGTTGGCCGAGCAGCGCGGCGGCGCGGCCGCAATGGCGGTAGGCGCGAGTGCGGAGACGAACGTCGGGCAGGTGCTGGGACGCGGCCAGTCCTGCTTTCCATGCGGTCTGATAGTCCTGGAGGTGCCCCTGGCGGAGCTGGACGGTGGTCAGGGCCCAGGCGAGCTGCCATACCGCCGAGTCCCACCCCTTCTTCGCCGCCAGCTGCAGGGTGGCCATCAGATTGGCCCGCTCGGTAGTGAGATAGGTCCAGGCGTCGTCACGGTCGGCGAGTTGGCGGGGTACGCAGCCAGGAACCAGCTCGTCGAGCTTGATGGGGGTGTGGCTGGGTGCGATGAGCAGGTCGGCGGCGTGCGTGGTGTGGCAGGCGAAGGTCGCCAGGCGGCGCAGGCCCTGAGCTTCGGCAGTGGGCTCGGTGTGGCGTGCGGCGTAGAGCCGGACCAGGTCGTGCATCTGGTAGCGCTGAGGCGCGTGCTGCTTGATGAGCGACACGCGCTCGAGCGACCGCAGGATCGTGCGGGTCTGGGGTTCTGGTGTGCCGGTGAGGCTGGCGGCGGCAGGCAGACTGATGTCGGGCCCGGGCGCCGCGCCGAGCAGCGCGAACACCGTGGCCTGTTCTGGAGTGAGGGCACGGTAGGACCAGGACAGCACCGTTTCCAGGCTGCTGGTCGGGGTTCCCTCGTCGAGCGCCTGCAGACGAGTGGCGGTGTCACGCAGTTCCGCGGCCAGCTCCGCCAGGGGAACGTGCGGGTCCAGGATCGCGCGGCCAGCGACGATGCTCAACGCCAGCGGCAACCCTGCACAGCTGAGCACCAGCTCAGCCACCGCGGCGGGCTCGCCCGCCAGCCGAGCTTCGCCCAGCCGGCGGGCGAGCAGCGCATGTGACTGCTGCTCGTCGAGTTCCTTGACAGTGACCGGTTGTGCGCTGTGCCGGGCGATGAGGCCGGCCATCTGATCCCGGCTGGTCACCAGCACCGTGCAGCGGGAACCACCGGGCAATAGCGAGGTGATGTGGTCGCTGTCCCGGGCGTTGTCGAGCACGATGAGCATCTGTCGCGTTGCAACCAGGCTGCGGTACAACCCGACCTGTGCCGACGGCTCCGCGGGAATGCTGTCCGAGGCGACTCCGAGGGCGTCGAGAAACCCGCGGACCGCCTCGTGCGGTGGCATCGGGTCGTCGCTGGGGTCGAAGCCACGCAGGTCAACGAACAGCTGCCCGTCTGGAAAACGATCCTGGTGAAGGTGCGCCCAGTGCAGCGCCAACCATGTTTTCCCGATCCCGCCAGCGCCAGCAAGAGCTGAGATCACCACCGTGGAACCCTTCCCCAGCTCGTGCTCAAGCACCGCAGTTAGCCGTTCCAGCTCGGCTTCGCGACCGGTGAACAGCGACGATGCCGCCGGCAGCTGCTGCGGCACCACCGACGGGCGCCCCGCCTGCTCAAGGACGATCGTGCCGATATCCCTCGCCTGAACAGCGTTGCCCAGGACATCACCGCGGATCACGTTCTGCCCCTCTGAGGTCCCCACCATGCCCCTCAGTGTGCCCGATCGCAGGCCGCTGATCCTCCGCAGCTCAGAGATACCAGCTGCTGAGCTTCGTCACTGGGAGGGGACTGTTCGCGAAACGGCACCTCTCTGCCAACGACGCTGTGCAACAGAGATGAGCCGTTTGTGCCGGACAGACCCCAGCCATCCTCTCAATCACCCGGCGAGTGCTGCCGTAATTGGGAGCGCAAGGCGTCCGCGTTCTCGGTCTTTCCCAAGACGTCGAGAATTTTCGCTAATTGATCGTGGGTTTCGTATCGTGTGCTTGGAGCGAGATCCGGGATTAGCGCGTCGAGAGCGGTGATGAGTGCGTCCACTGGGGGCAGGATGTCGTCGCCGGCCACGATCTTTACCGTACGGTTTAGGTCTTCGACGACCGAGCTCAGCTTGGTGACGTCGTAGTCGTGGTGTCGCAACCACCAGAGCGCAGCCGATGCCGTGTTCTTGAAGACGGTGTTCTTCAGGTAAGTGAGTTCGGCCCGTTCGACTTCGTGCCCGGCGGCGGCGACTTCTCGTTGCCGGAGCTGTTGTGCATGTTGCTGTGCCAGTTCGAGTTGGTCCGGGGCCACGGTGACGACTACATCTTCTGCCCTCACACGAACCGGGGGATCGTTGGACAGCACTGTACCTGCCGCCAGGTCCGCGGCTAGTCGGGTTCCGGCGACGTCTGCGTGGGTAGGCGAGTAGTTGCTCAGCAGATTGATGGCATGGGCTACGACCTCCCGACAAGCCTTTTCTTGCCAGGCTGGAGATGCGTTCCAGACCACCGTGCAGCGCACCTCGAAGTCGAAGCTAGGCAGCTCACTGGGAACTGCGCCTGTAAATGGTGCGCGCCGGTCGGGCTCCTCCTGTGCGAACCCGACCGGTGTCGTGCGGCGGCGCCATCGCATGCTCAGGAGTCCTCGTTCCGGAGGGGTTGTGCGGTGAACGGATGCCCGGACAGCAGTGCCTCTGCCAGCGCCTGATGCACGACAAGGCGCGGGTCGGTGCTGTCATGGTCGTCCCAGTAGCGGGGGACGAATCCGAGCCAGCGGTCGGCAGCCATGCGCACCGTCCCGATCCGCGCGACCGAGGCGTCGAACGCCGTCGCAGCTTCGCCGAGCACGGCCAGCAGGAAAACCCGCTGGTCCGAGCCAGTCGCCAGGTCCAGCCAGGATCCGATCGCTTCATGGACGAGCGCGTGGTCTTCCACAGCCAGCAGGACCCGCCAAACCCGGACCAGCGCCTGCCGGTGCACCCCGATGAACTCGCCGGCGTCCACGGAGAGCAGTTCGCGCAAGATCCGCACCGCGACAGCCCGCTGCCGATCCTTGCCGCTGCGCAGCCACTCGTCGAGTTTTGCTAACACCTGCGGGAACGCGCCGTTGTCACGAACTAGAGCGAGCACGGCCGCCACGACCTTGTCGCTAACCTGGCGCTCGGTGTGCAGGGCGAGATTGCCTAGCCGGGTGAGCGCCTTGTCCGTGTGCTTGCCGCCAAACTCGGATTGGCAGACTGTCAGCACGAGATCGACGAGCGCGGGGGCGAGGTCGGATTTTCGAGCCCACTCGTTGAGCTGGCGGTGCACCACTGGAGCGCTGCGATCGTCGAGCGCTCCTGCAGTAAGGAGGTCGGCGGCCATGCGGGCGGGCACCGCCTTGCCGGAGCCCGCCCAGTTTTCAGCCACCTTCGTGATGAATTTGGTGGCGTCCTGGGATGCGCAGAGGTCGAGAAAACGGCTCACCATGCCAGTCCTGGCGTCATCGTCCAGCCGAGGCTGCTGTCCAAGTCCGAGGTCGGTCACCCACTTCACTAGCCTGTCGCGGAGTTCGGGGTATCCGCGCCAGACGTGCCGGAGCACCGAACGGTCATAGCCGAGGCGGTCGAACTGTGCCCGGTCGTCGGCGAAGCTAACGCCCTTGAGCTCGGTCAGCCGGCCGGCGAAGCCGCGGCCCTCTAGCAGCTTCCCGGTGGGGGGCGTGTAGCCGGCGGTGGTGAGTAGTGCGCGTTCCGCCCAGTACTGGGTTTCGGTGGAGCACCCACCGAGCAGGGCCACGGTGAGCAGAAGGCTGCGCTGGTTCCAGTCTTCCTCCTTGTCGACGACGGTGATCAGCTCGGCCGTCCAGTTGCCGTAGGCGAGGACCGCCTTCTCGACCACGGTGCCGATGGCGGCGTTCACGCCCGCGAGGTGGTACTCGCGAACGATTAGGTCGGCCAGCCAGGCCGCGTCGGCGGGGCGGGCAGACGTGAGCGCCTCGGTGATCTTGGGATCAGACACGATTTCCGCAGGAACCGAAGTCTTCTGCAGGTGTGCGTGCAGCACGTCTCCGGCAGCCGGTTCGATGAGCTGCTTGATCCGGCCCTGATAGAGCGCGTGCAACCCAGGCGGTGGTGGTTCGGGCAGGAGCACGACGAGATGTGCTTCCGCGGCCGCGACGGTACCTAGGAAGCTCTTGAGCTGGCTTTCGGCGTTGTCGAGCACGTCGTTGTCGGTTTTGGTCAGGTCGAGCAGGATGTGGGCGCTCTGTGCGACGCGGCGCAAGTCGAGCTGGGTCTCTTCGTCGAACTCGATGACGTTGATCGTCGGCGTTTCGGCGTTAGATACGGTCTTGAGCGCCAAGACGCCGGCCGTCCACCGTCCGCTGTGCGGGCGGCCGTAGAGGAAGACAACTTTGTTGTTACGCAACGAGTTCACGATTCCGGTGAAATCGTGCGGCTCGGCGAATCGGTCCTCGAGCCAGCGCAGGTGGCCAGGGTCGATCTCGTCCCGGACGATCAGATCCCGGTATCCGCTGCCGGTGCCGAAGACCTGGATCATGTCTCCCTTCTGCACGTCGATGGAAACATCGCCGGTGACGTCGCCGCGCACGGTCACGTTGCCGTCGCCGGTGACCGAGGTGCTATCGGTGGGGGCGGTGAAGCTATCCGTGGTCATCAGTCTTTCTTTCCGTTCTTGCGGACGTGCTGTCGGATACCGCCGCTCACGCTGCCGCCGGTGACGATGTTCCCGTCGCCGGTGGTGTGCTGGTGCGAGTGCCGGGATTTGTCGGTCCAGCGATTCTGGTCCCGCATTTGGATCGCGTTCCCGTGTACGGTGCCGTTGATTGTGTTGGTCACTGCACTTTCGGCTTCGGGAGCTTCGTCCGTTGAAGCCGAATCCTCGGGAACGAGCTCGTCCCGCGTGCCGATGCCGCGGGCCAGCAGATCACCTGAGGGTTTCGGCACGTGCAGATAAGCGTCGCCCACGTAGTTCTTCACTGACACCGGGACGCGAACGAACTCAGCCGGTGCCTTCGTCGTGTACCCGCAGAGCACCACGTCCTCGTAAACGCGTGCCGAGAGCACCGCAGCGACGAACGTGACCTCAGGTTCGGAACTGGCGAGTAGCATGCGGACTGGCTCGCAGTCCAGGAGTCGGTGCGTCTCGATCATTGCCGCACCTGAGCCGTCCCCTAGCCGGGCGTTCCCGGAATCGATCAGCGGGCCCACCGCGACGCTCACTCGCAGCCGGGTCGGCTCGCCGGACTGGCCGAGGCGCAGACGGTGGTGGTAGGCCAGTTCGTCTTGCAGGGCATCGAGGAACGACCCGACGAGAATCGGCAGGGTCTCTGGCCGGAAACCGACCACGAACCCGTCGCCACGACCGGCCGGAAACCGGCGGTCTGCCCAGACCGCGGCGTGGCCCGAACGCTCGAACGCGCGCTCAAGGATGGTAGGGATCAACTCGGTGAGTGCGTAATGATCGGCGGGGGTAACCCCACTGAAGTTCTTGACGTCCACCGACAGCACCGCGTGGTACGGCGGCAGCTCGTCGGAGGGGGAGTGCGTGTCCTCAGTCATGGGAAGCACTGTGGCCTGCTGGACCGTGGGGTGATGTCCACCGGAAGACGAACAAAAGTGACCTGCATCACTCCCTGTTGGGGTATGCGTGGCGGCGGAGCTTGTCGAACCGTTCGATGGTCAGGTTGCGCTCGGCACTCAGAATGCCCTCCTGGCGCAGCTGGGCGACCAGGCCGGCCACCAGGCTGCGGGACAGCCCCAGCACGTGCCCGAGCCGGGTCTGCGACAGCGGGATCAGGCGAGGGTCATGTCCCGGCTCGGCCAAGTCGGCTAACTGCACCATCAATCGCGCGATCCGCCGCAACGGGGGCAGGCTCAACATGTCCACCGAGTCCTGACCCGCCCGCTGCAGCTTGGCTGCCACATACCGGCCGAGCTCCCGGTGGACACCGTCGGCGACGAGCACGCGCTCAAAGGTGCCTAAGGGCACAGCAAAAGCTGCACAGGGTTCTAATGCGAAAACGTCGGCAGTCCGCACCCCACCGACCTCGAACGCCACCTCGCCGATCACATCTCCGGCACCGCGCAGGGCGATGAGGCGGTAGTCGCCGTCCTCAGTGTGGCACCCCACTTCGACCCGCCCGGACGTCAGCAGCAGAACCGAGCTCGCCGGAGCGCCACGTACGAAGATGGGCTCGCCCTTGCTGAACGCGCGTCGGAAGCCGAGCTTGCACAACGTCGACCAGGTGCGTTCGGGGACGAGCGCGCGAAACCCCCGGAGTGCATGATCATCTGGCACGACCAATCACGATAACCGGCCGGAGGCTGAATGTCAGGCGAACCACCCGTTCAGCCGGACCCTGTTGTCTCACACGAATCCGCACGCAGCGGTTCCTGGTTACCGGCTTGTCTATATCAGTGAGCGCTGCGCACGCGAAACTTCGGCGGGATAGCTTCCGCGACCTCCGGAGCCTCGTGACGAAGAGTGATCTTGGGGTCGTATCAAGTCCTACACAAGTAGGACTCAGGCGGATCGATGACGTGTGCGAGGCAGTAAGTCGGCAGCCGCCCCACGTGGTCGTCGGTGCGCGAGGATGCCGCCCGCTGATCGGTCTGTTACAGCTCGGTCAGGAAGGCCGGTTCGTCGGACTGTGGGCACCCGGCTCACCCCCCCGTTGGCGGCGGCGGGTGTCGTGCTTCAGAACCTTTCCCGCTGCTGAACGGGTGGGATCGATTGACGTAAACTCGGCGCGGATCAAGGGGTGAGGGCCATGGCAGGGGACGGCGGGGCAACCAATCGTTTCGTTGGTATTGCGGGAAATGTCGCGCAAGTCGGTGACGTTCATGGCGACCTTCACCTTCATAGCACGCCGGATATCCCGCCGAGAGCTCCCTTGTTCATGTTCCCGCCCGAGACCGAGCATGTGGTCGCCCGTCCTGAGCTGATCGAGCAGGTGGTGAAACGGCTCGGTGTCGTCGAATCCACGTCGGCCGTCGTCATCAGCGGGATCGGCGGGGCAGGTGGCTTCGGCAAGACCACGCTGGCCGCTCAAGTATGCCGGGACCGTCGCATCCGCTCCAGATTCGAGGAAGTCCTCTGGCTGACGGTGGGGGAGGATGCCGCCGGCACCGATTTGGCCGCCAAGATCAACGATCTGGCGGCACAGCTCGCGCCGAGCAGGCCGACTTATGTGGACCCGCAGCAAGCAGGGTATTTCCTCAGTTCTCTTCTGCGGGATCGCCCCCGGCTCCTTGTCCTCGACGATGTCTGGCGAGCCGCCCAGCTCGCACCGTTCCTGTTCGGCGAAGATCGGTGTGTGCGCCTGGTGACCACGCGCCAACCGGCCATCTTGCCTGCCGATGTCGACCCGGTCGTCGTCGACCAGATGACCGAAGCACAGGCGGAAGAGCTGTTGCTCGACTGCTTGCCCGCCGACGCGGAGAGCGCCAGCGTCGGTGAACTGCTACGACGAACGGGTCGCTGGCCGGTCCTCTTGCGGATCACCAACGGCGCAATCCGGCGTTTGCTGCGTACGGGTGCTTCACTGGACTCCGCGCTTCGCTGGGTGGTGGACCAGCTCGCGGTCAGAGGGCCTGCCGCGTTCGACCCGGGAAACGCCGACCAGAGGGCAGCTGCCGTGGACGCGACAATCGATGCGAGCCTTCGTCTGCTGGCGAAGCTCGACGAACGGTGGCTGGACCGGTTCCTGAGCCTGGCGGTGTTCCCCGAGGACACGCCGATCCCGTTCAGCGTGCTGACGGTCTACTGGTCGCGCCACGGCACGCTCAGCGCGGACGAATCACTGCGCTTGTGCCTTGACCTGCGTGACCTCTCCCTGGTCGAACGGTTCGAACTCGGCGACAGTCCCGAAATGCGGTTGCACGACGTCATCCGTGACTACTTGCGGCATCGCGCCGGGAACGCCGCCCGGGACATGCATCGCGACCTTGTCGAGGCGTACCGCGGCACCGGCGCTCCGTGGCGGGAGCTGGCGGACGAGGAACGATACCTGGCCGAGAGGCTGAGCACTCACCTCGCGGAGGCAGGACTCGAAGAGGAACTGAGCTCGCTCGCCTGCGACCCGCGGTGGCTGGCCGTCGTGCTGCGCTGGCTCGGGCCGCCCGCCGCCGAAAGTGAATTGGCGAAGTCCAGCGCTTCGCTGGCGCCGGTGATCGGGGAGGCCATCAGCCAAAACGCTCACTTGCTCGCCTCGATCGAGCCTCGCAGTGCCATGCTGCCGCTGCTGCTGACGAGGCTCGGCTGCGACGCGCGGTTGGCTTCCCTGGCTGGTGAACAGTTCGCGAAGCTCGACTACAGCCACCTGATGCCCTCCCGGCCGCTGCCCGACGCGCCCGATCCTGCCAACGCTCGCACGATCAGCGTCGGAAAAGGGGCGGTGCAGTGCTTGGAAAGCAGCCCCACCGGAGACTGGTTCGCCACCGCGGGCCGCGGTTCCCCTCAGGTCAGGTTCTGGAACGCCAACGGTTCGCCGCGAGCGACGTTCGAAATGCCCGACGGCGCGAGCGCGTTCGCGCTGAGCCCCGACGGGCACTGGCTGGCAGCGGCCGGACCCTTCGGACGTACGTCTGAACTGCGGATCTGGCACACGGACGGAGAGCTGATCGCCTCCGTCCCGACGTACGCTCGCGGCTTGGCGTGGAGCTCGGACAGCGACTGGGTCGTCACCTCGAAACTGGAGGTCATCGACCGCGCCGGGCAGAAAACTTCGATCGCGCCCCATGCCTGGAGCAGCGGCGCCGCTGTCGCCGTCAACCCTGCCTCGACCATGATCGCCGTGGTGAGGGACGTCGCGGTGTGGTTGTTCGACAGAACAGGCCACCCGATCGTCACGTTCGCAGGCCACACTGGCGGGATCAACGCCCTTGCCTTCGGCGCCGCCGGGCAATGGATCGCCACGGCAAGCGACGACGGGACGGTCCGGATCACCGGGCTCGACGGCGTTTGTCAGACCATCTTGTCTGCCGACGGCGATCCCGTGCGGGCTTTGGCCGTCGCGCCGGACGGACATGACTTGGCGACCGTGGACAATGCCGGCCAACTCCGGCTGTGGACCCTCGAAGGCGAGTTGCGGGCGACCGTCGACGCCCATCCCAAAACCAGGATCGATTCCGTCGTCTTCACTCGAACCGGCAAGCATCTGATCACCGGCGATGGGCGGGGAACGGTCCGGATATGGGACGTCAGCGCCGTATCGCGGCAGCGGCGAACGACGCTCGCCGAGCTGACCGCCGTGCTGGCGATCAGTCCGGACGGGTCCAGGAGGATCGCTGTCGACGACTCCGATTCGGCCGTGCTGATCGACCTTGCCACCAACGGGGCACGGCGAACGATTTGGCCCGACGGCCTTCACCTCGACTGCGTTCGTATCAGCCGCGACGGCCGCTACATGATCGGCGCTGGGGGAAAGGACGACGTCGGTAAAGTGCTCGTTTGGAACGCGGACAGTACCGAAGAACTCGAACTGTCCGGGCATACGCGGCCCGTTCTGACGGCCGCGATCAGCCCGGACGATACTTGGTTCGCCACCGGCGGAATGGACGGAACCCTCCGCTTCTGGGATCGGAGCGGATCATCGCGTGCGGTGGCCCACGACCAGGGATGGGTCATGGCCACGGCAGTGAGCCCCGGTGGCGACTGGCTCGCCTGCGCGCACGACGGCGGCGAAATCCGGATCTGGGAACCGGATGGGACGATGCGAACTCAGTTCGCGGACACTGAGGACGGCATCGCCCGTGCGCTTGTCGTACCCGCGGACGGCGCCACAGTCGTCAGTGGTCACGTCCGGGGAGCCCTGAACGTGTGGACACCCGAGGGCCAGTTGATCACCACACTACGGGGACACAGCGGCACCGTGTTGAGCCTCGCGCTGAGCCCTGACTCCCGATGGCTCGCCAGCGCCGGACACGACGGGCAACTCCGGATTTGGGACTTGCGCACTCACCAGTGCAGCGCGGCGACCCGCGTCGATGGCCACTTGCGCCACGTGTGCTGGGAGCCCGGCAGGATGGATATCCTGGCCAGCGGAACAAGGGGATTGTACGAGTTTTCGTTCCGTTCTGCACTCCAGTAGGGCGTTCCTGCGGATCTTGTTCCTAGTCGTGTGTTGAGTTGACGGATACGGCGTGAGCGGTGATTGCGCCTTTGCTTCCTGTGGAGACCGGGCAACGGGGCGGCCGGATCCGGAGACCTCGCGAGGCTGGCAGTTCGGAAACGCGCGCAAGTTTGTCGAGCCGCTCGGCGGCCGGATCGTGGCGGAGTACTTCGACATCGGGCAGTCGCGCTCAGTGCCGTGGGAGCGCAGGACCGAGGCATCCCGGTTGCTCGCCGAGCTGAAGAATCCGCGTCGGACGTGGAACGCTCTGGTCGTCGGCGAGGGCACCCGGTGTTGGTTCGGCAACCAGTTCTCGCTGATCGCCCCGCGGTTCGCCGCCTATGGGGTGGAGCTGTGGGTGCCGGAGCTCGGCGGGCGGTTTGATCCGCGGAACCCGTCACACAAGATGCTGATGAGCGTGCTCGGAGGCATGAGCGAGTCGGAGCGGCAGCACGTTCAGGCTCGGGTGAGGGCAGCGATGGACGCGCAGGTCCTCAACGAGGGAAGGCACCAGGGCGGCCGCGCGCCGTACGGCTACGTGGTCGTAGACGGCGGACCTCATCCGAACCCCAGGAAGGCTGCGGAGGGTTTCCGGCTGCGAGTGCTCGCGATCGACGAGCCTGCTGCCGAGGTCGTGCGGCGGATCTTCGCCGAGTACCTCGACGGGAAGGGCGACCGAGCGATCGCGAACGGGCTCAACCTCGATGGGATTCCGTGCCCTTCCGCTCGGCGGCCGGAGCAGAACCGGCATCGGCTCGCCGACGGATGGCAGGGCAGCACGACGCGATCGATTCTGGAGAATCCGCGCTACACCGGGTACGCCATCTTCGGTCGATGGGCGAAGCACGAGACGCTCTTGAACCCTGACGACGTAGGCGCTGGCCATGTGGTCCGGTTCCGGCGCGCGGCACCTGACCGCATCGTGCGCTCACGGCAGCCGGCGCATCCGAAGATCGTTTCGGTTGAGGACTTCACGCAGGCCCAGCTCATGCGCCGGTCACGGGCTGCCGGTGGACTGCGTGGCATCGCGAAGCTGGAGCGTGAGCGGCCCGCTGTCAAGCACACGTACTTGCTGAAAGGGCTGGTGCGCTGCGACATCTGTGCTCGGAGGATGCAGGGTGCGGTGATTCGGAAGGGCATCTACTACCGGTGCATCGCGCGGACGATGGCGCCGGGGTCGTCGGTCCTGGCCGATCACCCGAAGACGGTGAACCTTCGCGAGGACGTCGTGATCCCACCGCTCAATGCCTGGCTGTGCCGAGTGTTCGACCCGGACAACCGCGACGAGACCGTGGCCGCGATAGTCGGAGCTCAGCCGGGTGGGCCGGGAACGGGACGCGAGACCGTTGAGAAGCGGTTGAAGGCCGCAGAGGCGCGGTTGCTGCGTCATCAGGCGGCGATCGAGGCTGGCGTGGATCCGGCGGCGCTCGTGGACGCTATGAACCTTGCTCAGGCGGAGCGCCAGGCGGCACGAGAGGAACTGGAGAACCTGCCCGAGTCCGCCACGATCGACGCGGCGGAGGTGTACGCCATGCTGGACTCGCTGGGTGATGTCGAGCGAGCGCTGAACTCGCGGAACCCGGACCGCATCACGCAGGTCTACCGGGATCTCGGGCTGCAAGTGCTCTACGACAACAAAAAAGAGGCGGTCGTAGTGACCGCCTCTCCACGTGTGGATAACGTGTGTGTCCGAGGGGCGTGTTGTTCACTATCCACACGCTTCCACCTGCCCAAATGAGGCTTGGGACGCGCTAGGCCCCGCTCGTTCTCCTGGACGTCGTTAGACGGCTTCACCAGGCAGGTCGGCAGTACACCAACTGCATGGTCGGAAAGTGTCGGTGGTTCGTGCAACGCTGGCTTGGTGCGACTTCGTGATGCTCATGGTGCGGAACTGAACGCTGACTTCGGTATTGAGGTGGATGAGGGCTACTTGAGCCTTGTGCTGGAGAGCGCCGGCGGAAGGACGGCTGGGGCGGATCGTCCGCGCAATGACCAGTACGTTCCCGCGCTGAGGTTGCTGCTGGAGCGTCTACGTGACCGGCAAGCAGTGTTGCTGTCTGCGCTGGTCGCTTCTGCGCGGGTTTCGGGGTTGTCCGAGGACGAGCGAACCCTGGTCAAGGGGCCGTTGAACCTCTCCGGGGTGGCCGATGTCGAGCAGTTGAGGCTTGAGATCACCAGCGCCCAGGGCCGTGTCGGGTTGCGGCCGGGTGCGCGGAAGGAGGGCAACAACCGCAAGCGTATCCGGCTTCGGCTCGATGTGCCGGGGTATCGGCTTGAGGATGCAGCTCAGCTTGCCGCGGACCTCGCCGGCCTGCGCAGCGAGCCGATTGAGCGGTTGGCCGCGTCGAGGGAGCTGCCGACGGCGAAAGAATTGCTCGCCGCGCTGACAGGGGTGGAGATTCTGACGGCAACCGGCCGTCCGAATACCGTAGTCGACGTGCAGGGGAACGTTGCGCGCGTGCAGACCGAACGCTCTCCTGACGGCAGCCCGGTCGAGATCGGTGAGGTGCAGAAGGGTTTGGACAAGCTCGCCGAGCGCGGATCCGTGCAGGTGACGGTCGACGAGTTGGGCCACCGAAGTTCGTTTGTGGGCGCGGCGCTGGCGACGCTTCCCGGAGCACGGTTCGATGGCCCGCCCGCGAGAGTGGTCCTTCGTGAACCGACCGGTGACGAGGTGGCAAGCGATCTCCACTTCGGCGAACTCGACGCGGTCAGCAGTGTCAAAGTCCGTACCGAGCAGAGGAAGTTACGTAAGCTCCTGGCCGGAGGCGCAACATCCGCCGAGTGCGCGCTCTGCGGCGACCAATACCCGATCAACTTCCTGATCGCCGCGCATATCAAGAAGCGTGCGGTCTGCACAGATCAAGAACGCCGCGACTTGACCCACGTTGCAATGTTGGCCTGCTCGTTCGGCTGTGACACGCTGTACGAATCCGGCTGGGTAACTGTCGATCGACACGGCTTTGTGCGAACACGACCAACAGATGACTTGGCTGAAAGCCACCTTCGAACCCGGCTCTTGCATTTGCAAGGACGACCCTGCCTAGTTCACAGCGCAAAATCGGAGCCTTACTTTGACTGGCATCGAACAAACGTGTTTGTTCAGATTTGATCTGCAGCCTTTTGGTAAGCTCCGCGAGAGCTGGATTGCATGAGAAGGATTTCTAGTAATTCCTTATAGGCCATCCGAAAATTTAGAACTTTAAGATTGCCGATGCTGTACATATGACTTCCGAAACTAAGCAACGAGTTCGCTGAACTTTTCGTAGGCACTTGACAGCGCTTCGCGTGTCATACTGTCGACCATGAGCTGGCGATCGGTATTTTTCATCGGCGCTACGGTCGCGATACTGGCGAGCTGGGCGTGGTTCCTCTGCGAGCAAGGGCTCGACCGGGCAGACAAGTGGTCGAGCATCATTGGCGTAGTTATCTCAAGCATAATTGGAATTATCGGCATTATTGTTGGGCTTAAATCACTGCGGGCTGCACGAAAAACTCCAAGTGCAGGCGAAGGGCATGCAGGAACTACCTACAATATTAGCGCAGGGCGGGACTCTTACCTTGCACACGAGATGCACATTAACAAATCAAGCGAAAAGGATGATAATTGAAGAAAAAGTTCAGAATCTTTCGAAAGGTTGCTAGATCGTTTGACGAGGAGCTGCCAATACTTTCAAGTCGCGATGCCTACGTTGCTCAGACTATTAATTTCTACCAGTCGCAACGTCGCGCAATTGTGCTGCACAGTGCCACTCCGCGGCACGAGTATAGGTACTCGTCAGGTTCCATCAGCCAACTGCTGTTGGCTCGACACGCTGTCGTGCCGTTCATCGGCCGAGTTGACGAACTAAGCAAGCTATCTCGATGGAGAGACTCTGATCGTAAGGCGTCAGTTCAGGTGATCTTAGGGGCGGGAGGGCAAGGAAAGACGAGACTTGCGTCGGAGTTCGGGAGACGAAGCGTCGACCTGGGTTGGATCATAAGTAATGCAAAGATTGGTTTTGGATCTGCGAATCCGTTGAAAAGCAAAGAAAGGTCAACTGGCGAGAAGGGGGCAATTGGGAGGCTTATTTTAATTGACTACTCGGATCGGCTTGATCTCGACTCGATCGTTGAACTAATCGCTGAGCTAACAGTCGAAATGAACGGCCTTCCTTTACGTCTTCTGCTTACTGCTCGTTCAGGTGACTGGTGGAGTTCACTACAATACTCACTGTCGGACTACGGTATTCCGGTCTGCGTAGACCAGCTTGTCGAGGTTGCGTCAAGCAGGGGTGCGCGCATTGAGCTCTTTAACTTGGCATATGAATCCTTTGCGGATCATCTCGGAATAGATCCGCGTATCGCACCAGGTGACCCGAGCGTTATCGAGTGTGGTGCATCAAGTGTGCTTGCGGTTGAGATGCAAGCCCTGGTTCAGGTGCAGGCTCAAATTGAGAACAGAAAAGCCCCGTTGAAATCTACTGACGTAAGTATTCATCTGCTTGAGAGAGAAATTATCAATTGGAGGCGAAGGCATTCTGAGAATAAATGTGCGATCGGCGTAAAAACGATGGCACGCGCGTGCTTTCTGGCAACCCTCGTCCCTTGTGTTGAATATGAGTATACCAAAAATCTGATCGATTCTCTTGGGGTAGCGACTGCGGGAGAATCTGCAGATCAGATCATCTTCGATCATCGAAGCTATTATCCTTCGCCTGCCGGGAGCACGGATGTCGTACTTTCTCCAATACTTCCCAATCGCCTGGGCGAGGACTTCATTGCATGGCAACTTGAGGGAGGTGATGGAGGCGTTGAAGCAGTTGATCCTTGGATGAGCGTTGCGATAAAGAAAATCATTGATGCGAGTATCAAAGCCAGTAAACTCGAAGAACTGGCGATGACGATTACAATCCTTGTGGAGACCAGCTGCAGGCAACGTTCAGTCGCTCTTTTTCACCTCGCTCCCTTGCTGGAGAGTTCCCCTGGGCTGGCCCTGTATTCCGGGCCTGCTGTGCTAGCGAAGCTGGCAGCAATGCCTGAATTGGGAATCAAAACTATTCGCAGTCTCTATGAGGATGTGAAAGAAAAGCCAGGTGTCCAGTTTAGTGAAGCGGCTGCTCTTCTGGCACGTAGAATCGCCTTATCACTAGAGCAGGAAGCAGGGCATGCAAAAGAGTTTATTCTACTATCCGTAGACGCTGCCTCATTTTTTTCCGCCGCTGGGCGCGATAGAGATGCCGTGCTGATGCTATTCAAGGCAATGCGTAAGAGTAAACAGTTGAGCAATATAGACCCAGAGGTCTCACTAAAATCCTATGCTTCGATCTTGGGAAGCCTTGGATCCGCCTTATCTGAGACGGGGCGGCACAAAATGGCACTTTCCTTGACTTGGACATCGGTCGAGCTTTGGCGACATATAGCTCAGGGAGATGAGAACTGCAGGAACGTCTTAGCTACGCATCAAATCAACCTAGGAAACCGCTTGACCGATGCGCGAAGGTATAATGATGCGCTCGCTGTGGTCACCGATGCTGTAATCTCGCTGAGCTTGCAGGCAACTAGAAGGCCCACTATTCACATTATGGAGCAGCTAGCCCATGCGCAGGTAAGCTTAGGGAATCGTCTCGCCAAACTGGGTCAAATTGACGAAGCGCGATACGCGACAGAGAGATCCGTTACGACGTATGGATGGCTAGTTCGGCGCAATCCTGCTGAGTACAATCTTGGGTATGCGATTTCTTTAATAAATTTCGGCTGCCGTTTAAGTGAGACAGGTCAAAGGCAGGAAGCTTTAAGGGTAACTGTCAAGGCCGAGGAGATCTTGCGTCAGATTGTTGAACAGAATTACTGGGCGGGAATTAGATGGCATGTGCGCGCTTTGATGAATCTTGCGTTGAGAAATTCAGAAGCAGGAAATTTTGACAAATTTGTGACGACGGCAACCGAGGCAGTTAGTATAGGAAGAAAACTGTATTGGCGTGAACCTGAGGCCTACCGATCAGAATTGACCAGACTGCTAGTGGTCCACGCGGGGGCTCTTCGAAAGAGCGGGGACTATGTCGCCGCGCTAGAGGTTGCGTTCGAAGCTCAGAAATACTTTGATCAGTCATCAAATGATGTGGCGCAGTTCGAGGAAGAATTCGAGGGAGGGCTGCTCGCCCTGATTGGCGGACTGCTGCTGAAGCAGTCGAACCTCGCGTCGGCAGTATGGTACTTACGGCGCGCTGTCGAAAGCTTTTTAGGGTTAAATATGGAAGTAACCATAACGAAATCGGCGATGCTGGCCTCGGCTGCATCGGACTACAGCCTCGCCCTCTCAATGATGAATGACCAAGAGGGCTCTTATAATTTCACCAATTTGGCATTATACCTATACTCCGCATTGGCAGAACGAGATTATGCCTACTATGCAGAAGATGTGGCCGTTTGCCTAGGGAACCTAAGTTGGAGATGTATGGCTACGGGGCGACCCATGGGCGCAATTGAGGCATCGTACAGCGCATTCGATCTCATGGCTCGATTGATGCAAGATGACCACACTAAACACTTTAACAAGTTTATTGTTGCGGGTCGCAATCTTGAAGGACTTATTAGGACGGTCTGTATGCCTCGCGCCATCTGGGCGAGCGCGATGGCTGTTGATCGATTGCGAGAATTGGAGGGCTTTCCTGGCGAGGTTGAATGGTGTGAGGTTCAAATTAGGCTTCTTGTTTTATATTCAGCAATTATGATCGATGATGCCGAAGTTGAAGCGCGCGTTCAGGCGAAGTCGGTGGCGCGAGAAGCGTTGTCTATATATGAGAGTAACATCGAAACTCTTTCTGATAATCTTGACATTCAAGACGTAGTTCAAGTTGCTAGGACTATCTCTGAGGAAGCCACTCCGGGGGACTGAAACGCGTTTCAGGTGCCAACAATCGAAGAAATGAAATGGAGATTTTCTTCTTCGAGGCAAAATAACCTACGAAAAAGGACTCGGGTTGATAGTTAAGGTAAGGTCTGATGCGTATTCGCCTAAAGAATTTTGTGCCTGAACTATGAGAGTATCGTGCGGAAGGTCGAACTGAACCTTCCAAATCGGACGATAACGCCCCACGCTATGCTGAACTTGGCGTTCGATTCCGGGAGCTTGCTGGTTTTCGCAGTCACGCGAAATTGCCGACAGCACGTGAATCTCGGAAGCAGCGTCTCCCCATATTGTCCAGGTGACACCGTCTCGTCGTTCGCCAAGCCTTCTGATCGCCGGCGACCCGTCTGCTGCCACTCTTTGACATGTCGGCGTTGTGTTCTGCGAGACTATATCGAAGATCGTTGTTGCATGAGCGAGGAATTCCTTACTTCGATTATGCTTTTCAAAGCTAGCCAGAAGTAGTGCTTGCTTTGGGTTGTATCCATGTGAACGGGGCAGAGTAGTGTTTGCAAGCTTACTGATCGCGGGTTCAATCTGTGCGGAAAGGGACTTTTCTACTCTTTTGTTGGCCTGAAAAATGCCCGTAGTGGAGGAAGCTCCGATTTTGTTCAGTAGAGGTTCTGCTTTTCGGATCCAGGCGGGTCGTTGAGTATATTCTACAAGAAGTACCGTCATTGCCAGATCGCGATCGACTCTGTACTTACTTGCATATTTTACCGTGGCGTCGATTGCCGCCCTTGGGATCTTCTTAAAGTCTGCCTTGATGGATTCAATGTTTAGGCCGCTTTGCTGTGTCCAGCGAAGGAGGTAAGTGGATGCCAATGCGGCGACAATTCCTGTACTGAGAACTTCCATGTACTTGTCAAATCCAGGCAGCTTTGATCGCCACAGCGTCGCCGTTGCGGCTGCAGTCAGCCCAATTGTGAGCCCAAGAATAGTGACCCCAACATGAAATGCTAGCCTTGACAGGGCTAGCTGGCGGCGAACAATGCTTACGACTACTGCGCCAATATTTGACCATAAGAAATGAAACCCGCATGTCATTAGTGCCACTGCATACTGGTTTGCTCGCTCAGCTGGAACGTTTGCGCATGCAATAACACACGCACTGTAGACTGGAAGGTATCTGTATAGCAAAAACCGCGGAAGCGTGCGAGAAACTTGCTGACCGACTAAATCGGCCTCTGTGTAATAACTTGTGGGCCACTTTGTGCTAACTAATCGAAAAAATAATAAGAGTGCAGTGGCTGCGAGTATGCTCGGAACTATGGCTAGAAGGATGGGGTTTCCTGGTTGCATGAAGTCATTGTAGCTCTTAACTGGAGGATAGCCTAGGGGGTGTCTAATTGCAGAGGTCGAGCGCTTAAAGGAGTGGTGGCGTGAATCGATGATCTGATTGACAATGGCGAAGGCGCTGGCGGCTATGGCACTATTTTGCTTACCTGCTCGGCGAGCCAATATTGGGTTTCTTGGCATGTGAGCGCTTGCTGCGCGACGCGTTGCAGCTGGCTCCTGTAGTAGGCAGTGTCGTCGTCGTTCTCAAGGAAAAGGCTCGTCGTAAATTGTTGGTGGTGTACTACTGGGCGGTGCTGATCGTGCAAGTAGACCGTGAACCCTATATGCTTTGCGGTTATATCCGCATTCGCTGGAAGAACGTGGATGCGGTGATAGGGAACCGAAGAGATGATAAGCAGATGAAGCAGTTGCTCATGTAAGACTGACCGAGATGCAGAGTGTTCGAGCAGTGCAGCTTCGTGTAGATAGAAGGTGAACTGTCCCGACATTCGGGAGCATATGGATTGTCTGGCGAGCCGAGTGTGAACCAATGCGTCGAGAATGGGGCCTTCGTGGTATCCGCTCGCGACGAGAACCTCACGGATATATGGCTCGATTTGGAGTTGTCGCGGAATGCTGACCGGGTTGTATGTTGTGATGGACTGGCTTCCGTTGTCGAGCAGAGCGATGAGCGGAAGATCGTCGGGAAAGCCCGCGCGGTGGCTCCTGACCTGGTAACCGTCGTCAGGTCGGCGGTCTAGGGCTACCAGGTTGTTGAGCTCGCGAGGGGTGGCCTTTGCTCGGGCGAGGTAGATGGCGATGTCGCCGGCTTGGTAGGTGCGTAGACCGCTCTCTAGACGTGAGATGGTGGAAGCGGGCCAGCCGAGCATGCGGCTCATGTCGGTTGCGAGGTATCCGGCTCGCGTACGGATCCGGCGCAGCTCTGCACCCAACTCTCTCTGCTTTGCCGTAGACAACTGGGGCCGTTTCTTCGATTTCACCAGTTCCTGCTCAGGGGTGTTGTGGCGAATGCCGTGCTGGACATGGGGACAGGTCGGCCGTCTTCCGAGACACGTGCCGTCGAAGGCGTTGTGACACAGGAAAGTGGCAATGACCTGCGAGAACACCTCATGTGACGGTTGGGTCGGCTGGCTTTCAAGCCGTCACACCCGTCGCAGGTCGCCTTGGAGACCCGCCTTTTGAGGGGGCGATCAGGTGTCACACCGGTGAAGTGGGCCAGCGCGTTGTGCAGCGACGAGGTCTACGGCTCGGCTAGCGACTCGCTGGAACGCGGTCACGTGTCCGGCGAGCCGCTCGAAGCCGAGTTCGGTGAGACATAGCAAGCTTCGATGCCGTTCGTGCCGAGCTATGTACCCGGCCGCGAGCAGCCGGCCGGTGTGAGGGGTGAGGACTCGTGAGCTGACGCGAAGGCGGGTCGCAAGAGTGCCCTCTTCCTGCCACCTGACGTCAGCAAGAAGACACAGGACGAACAGCCGGACCGGCAGGAGCAGAAGCGGGTCGAGCTCACGCTGGAAGACGGGGAGCGAGGCGTCGGCTGGGGACGTCATGACTCGCCGCGGGGTAGCTCGGTAGTGCGGAGAGCGGCACTCGAAGTCGAAAGCCTGCGGGTTCGAGCTGTGCTCGGCAAATGCCGCGCACACGGCCTCCGGGCATCGGACCCAGGAAAAGGTCGGAAGAACCGGCGCAAGCGCGACGGCTTGCGGTGCTGAGGTGGGCGGAGACGCCGTTCGACGGTGGATGGCGTCGAACGAGCTGATAGGTACGTCTTGCAGCAGCCACACGCTCGCCCAGGTGGAACGAGCATCGAGAAGGGCACCACGATGTGGCCGCAGAGTCCCTCGTATCGTCCAAGGTCGTCATCTCGGCCGCGCGCGAACTCTTCGTCGGTTACGGCGTGATCGAGGCCGTCGATCTCGCTCCTGTGCCAGGTGACGTATGTCCCGGCAGCCGAATCCGGCCGCAGCACGTCGCACATGAGTCCTCCGCTCCTAACAGGCTGACCAGCCACAACGGGCTGTAAGATCTGAAATCAGCCTGCCTTATGAGCTTATTTAGGCGATAGGGCGCGCGGACGACATAGCGAGGACATCTCGCGGGCAGCACAAACGCCGGGAGGGCACGATGACGGCTGGCGGCGGCGACATGCCGCGGACAGTTCTGGAGATGAAGCTCCGCAAGCGGAATCAGACGCTCGCCGAGTTCGTCGAGGATGCCGAGCGGTTCGCGCGCAGGTTCGGCGAGCCTGGCACGCTCAGCGTGCGGCACCTGCAGCGCTTGATCTCGGGACGCAAGCCGGACGGATCTCCGGTCGGACGCCCGCGCCCGGCTACAGCGCGCCTGCTCGAACGGATGCTCGGTCTTGGGATCGGCGAACTGCTGTCGACACCTGACGCCGTCCGCAGTTCCACCGAAGACCCGGATGCGGAACTCCGGCAGCGACTTAGCGCTGCTCGCCGGGTGAACGCGGACGTGTTGACCCTGCTTCATAGCCAGTTGTCCTCGGTCCGGCGCCTTGATCGGGAGTTGGGTGCTTCAACAGCTCACGAAGAGGTGGCTACCAAAATCCGGCAAATCGCGCGCTTGCGGTCCCACAGCCTCACTGCGGACGTTCGTGGCCGACTTGCTGCTCTACTCGCCGAGTTTGGCACGCTTGCCGGCTGGCAGAGGCTCGATATGGGTTCCGTTTACGACTCCTGGCAGTTCTACGAGCATGCCAAGGCGGCTGCTCGCGAGTCCGGTGACAAGGCATTTGAAGTGCACTGTCTCGCTGAACAGGCCTTTGTGCTGATCGACGTCGGAGAGACTGGATCAGCGGTCGACCTGTTGTGCGCTGCCGAGCGTCAGGCCCGACATCTCGCCGGTCGCCTCCTTCGAGCGTGGCTCGCCGCCGCGCACGGTGAAGCTCTTGCGGCAGACGGGCAGCGTTCAGCGAGTCTGCTGGCCTTCGATCGTGCCGCAGCCCTTCTGCCGACCGACGTGTCTGCAGCGGACGGCCCCTACGTGGTGCTTGACCCTGTTCATCTCGCTAGGTGGCGTGGGCACGCGCTCGCCCGGATCGGTGAGCCGGAGGCGGTAAGCGTGCTTTCGACAGCGCTTAGCCGTCTCGATCCGACGTTCACGCGCGCGGAGGCAGCGTTGCGAGTGGACCTCGCGACGGCATTCGTCGCGATGGGCGAACACGAAGAAGGCCGAGCGCACGCAGCGCGTGCTCGTGCCCTTGCTGTCGAAATCGGGTCTGTGCGGCAGCAACGTCGAATTGCCCAGCTCATCGCTTCAGGGCGCGAAGACTGAGCAGGAGGTGGTACTGCGGGCAACTGCCAGCCCGTAGGCTCGCGGCGTGGCTGACGAGCATGGGTCGTGGAAGACGTTCGGTGAGCGCCTGGTCTACGACAACCGATGGGTCAAGGTCGGGCTGACGGACGTCGAGGCGCCGAATGGCGAGCGCTGGGACTACCACGTCGTGCACCTCGCGCGGATAGCTATCGCGTTGATCGTGAACGACCAGGACGAGGCGCTGATGCTGTGGCGCTACCGGTTCGCTACCGAGCAATGGGGCTATGAGCTGCTGGGCGGCATGGTCGACGACGGCGACGACTCCGCTGGGACGGCCGCGCGGGAGGCGGCCGAAGAGTCCGGCTGGCAGCCGGTCGGTGAGCCGGAACATCTGGTGAGCTTCGAGCCGCTGCCGGGCCAGGTCACGGCGCCGGTCGACGTGTACCTGTGGCGCGAGGCCGAACACATCGGCGAGCCCACCGACACGGAAGAAGTCGGCAGGGTGGAGTGGGTGCCACTGTCGCGGGTCAACGAGCTTGCGCAGCGTCAGGAGCTGCTCGGATCGGGCACGCTGGTGTCCCTGCTCTACTACCTCAACTCACGCCGGGGATGACTCGCCTGGCAACACCAGTCGTTCCAGCCGACGTCGTAGCCGCACGGAGCCGACCTGGGAGATGATCCGCCTGGCCTGCTGCGCATAGGTCCGGGCGGCCTCTCGGTCGCCTGATGCGCTGTAGGCGAGGGCGAGATCCACATACACGGCGGCGCCGGCGCGAACGAAGGACGTCGACCGGGCATCATCGACCACGCGTTCAAGATGCTCGATCGCTTCGGGCGCGCCGAGGTGCACCAATGCGTTGCCGCGCCATCGGTCGAGATGGCTGCCGCCGAGGAATACGAACGGAAGCTCAGGGTGGACGACTTCGTTCGGTAGGAGCGTGTCGGCCTCATCGAACGCTCGGAGAGCTTCGTCCCGGTGACCTGCGATCGCGTGGCCTTCGCCCTCCGCGGCCGCGAGCCAGGCACGCAGCAGTTCCGGGGCGCGCTCGCCGATCGAACGCGCCTCCTCGAACAGGGCTAGCGCGTCATCGACGTTGCCCGTGTCGATAAGGACGAATGCCTGCTCAGCTGTGGCGTGAGCAAGCAATCCGGTCGACCCGGACTCCAATGCCGCATATTTCGCGCGTTCGTAGTGCGTCCATGCCTGAGCAAGCGAGCCGATGTCGAGTGAGTTCCACCCCGCCAGCGTGGATGCCTCGACGAGCACACCGGCCAGCGGAGCCCTGTCGCGACGCAGGATGGTGTGCCTGAGCAGGCCCTCGATCTCGGTGATCTGTCCGCGGAGTCGTTCGAGCCTCGCGGCTGACCCGAACCGACGGTCGGCATGGCGAACGCTGATGACCTCATCGCGGAACAGTTCGATGGTCTGCTCGTCCACGCGGCGGGCGATGACCAGCCGTTCGGCCAGTTCATCGCCGGAGGGGCCGGCGAAATCGCCTGTCGGGAACCCGAGATCGTCGTCGGTTCGGCCATAGATCTCGCGTAGGACGGCGCGCATCGGCGGTTCGGGCACTACATGGCCGTTCTCCCACCGGGAGATATCCGTCTTCCGGCTGGGGACCGAGCGTTCGGGCAATCCGTGTGCTGCTGCACGCGCGTTGATTGCTCGCGCGAGTTTCTCCTGGCTCCAGTCAAGCGCATTCCGGGCGGCCTTCAAAGGGCTTGTCGAGTTCATGGCGCGCACCTCCGGCACCGGCCTTGAACTGCGGAGATAACAGGAAATAACACGGGGCATGTAAACCGCTGCCAGCTCCCGCGGCCCGGAAAAATGCCGTTTCTTGGTGACATGAGAAACGACAAGGAACACCGGCGGTCGACCGAGTCGGCCGATCGCAAACAGGGTTTCGCGCTAGCCGCGGGAAGTCCCATCGCGGCGGAGCAGCTCAGTGAGATCGGCGAGGTGCTCGGTGATCTCCGACAGCCGCTGTTCGATGACAGCGAGCCGTGCCGACACGGCGTCTTCCATGTCTTCGCGAGGCTGGCCGAGGGTTGGCGGGATGCGGCCATGCAGGACAGCGAGCAGATGCTGCGGGTGCAAACCGAGCGCGACCGCAAGCGCTTCGAGCGTCCGGTCGCTTCGCTTGCGCTCCACGGTGTGGTTCTGGATTTCACGGACGATTGCCTGGGAGACCTGCGAGCGCTCAGCCAGTTCGCGTTGCTTCCATCCGAGCTCGTGTACGCGCTCGTTGATGGTCTTCGCGACCGCCGCCCAGTCTTCCGACACTTATTCCTCTTCCTTCGTGGTCCGCCTCAGCGCCGACATTAGCGCTTGACGGAATCAACGACGCTGAGATCCACACCGCGTCGCGCGTTCGGACCATTCTCGCGCCTTTGTGCGACTAAATCAGCGCACTTTTAGGGCTTAAATCAGCTTTATGACTTTAAGGACTACCCAATGCAGAAGAAAATGCCTGACGCTGGCGGGCCAGCGTTCTACTCACCGGCTGACGCCGCCTGGATTCTCGGCGTTGACCTCAACTCGATCCATCGCGCCATCCGGATCGGTGAACTGCGGGCCGAGCGGCGCCGTTCGCGACTTGTCATCCCGGCTTCAGAGCTGCGGCGAGCCCTCGGTGGGGGTGCGCGATGAGCCAACCCGACTACACGGAGATCGCCGCCCAGCTAGACCAGTTCGCCTCTGTGCCTGACTCGGTCGTGAAGGATGTCGTCGAAAGGGACGGCCTGTGCTTCTGGGCATTCGAGCGCGCGGACATACCGGAACTGACCGGGGACGATCCACCTGACAGGGAGCTGGCCAAGCGGCTGTGCGCCGGCTGCCCAGTGATCGACGAGTGCCTTGAACTCGATCTGCGCACTACCGGACCGGATGCTCTCGGCGTGTGGGGCGCGATGGCGGATACCGACCGGCGCGTCCTCCACACGGTTTGGCAGCGTCGCCGAGGAGGCGAGGCGCGATGACGCTCACCCTCTCAACGACACAGGTTCTCGCCGGACTTGGTGTTCTGTTCGCCCTGTTCATGGTGTGGCGTGTCGGCGCACGCAAAGCGCGCCGCGCCGCCGAAACGGCACGAGCGGGCGCACGAGTCGTCTCGCTCACCGGAAAAGTGCTGTTCACGGGCGCTGCGTTCGTGGGCGTGCAGTGGCTCGTGATCACCCATCCTGGCAACCCGACTCTCTTGCTCGTGGTACTCGGAGTGCCGGACCTGATCGCGGCATACGTCCTGACGCGTGCTCTGACCGTCACGTCACTCGATACCTCACGTCGAGGAGGTAGGCGATGATCGCCACGAAGCAGGAGGCCGCGTCCTGTACACCATCGGTGAGCCGTGCTCAGCGACTCGCCGCGGAAGCCGCAGAGGCTGCCGATGTGCGCCGCTGGCGAACCCATCCGGACGTCGTAGCCCTTCGGATCGAGCGAGTTCGTGCTCAGGTCGATCGGCTGTGCTGGGCCGGAATCATCCTCGGACTGGCTTTCACCGCGGCCAACGTCCAGTGGTTCGCTGCCGCCGGATCGGAATTCGGCTCGTTACCCTGGCTGACGGCCTGGCTGCTGGACCCCACTGTGTGCCTGGTGCTGCTCGCCATCCTTCGAGCTGAGCAGGTCACCTCCCAGTACCAGGTTCGCACCGGGCGGTGGGTCCGTGCGGCGAAATGGCTCACGCTGGCGGCCACGTACGTCATGAACACCTGGTCCTCGTGGGCAGCCGGATCACCGGCTGGGGTGGTCTTGCATTCCGTGCCGCCGATGGTCGTATTCGTCGCGGCCGAAGCCGTCACCGATCTACGCGACAAGCTCACGGACGCCGTGCAGGTTGCTCTCGTGAACACCGCGAAACCCGCGGACGTTCATGAACTGGCGACGGCTGATCGTGAACGCCCCGCTCGTCGGCTGTTCGCCGACTACCTCGCCGACGCGCGGCTGGCCTGGAAACCCGAGGTCAAAGTGACGCCCGCCTGGGTGCGAGAGGTCACCGGTTGCTCGCGCGGGTTGTCCTCCCGGCTCGCTGCCGAGCTTTCGGCCGAGGTGGCCGAGGAGGTGCGCCATGGCAGCTGAAGCGAGTTCAGAGGCTGACAGCGGTGTGTCTCTGGCCCGAATGGCCTCAGGCGACGTCGAGCACGTCGGGCCGATCCTGGACGGCGAGTTGATCGACGACTCGCTACCCCAACCGCGTGTTCGGACCGTCCGTCGGCGGCTCGCGCGCTGGTGGAAGCACTCACCGCGAGTGCCACTGTGGATGAAGAGTAGGCCGCAAGCCGTCCAGGCTGCGAAGGACGCCGTGGTCTGGATAGTCAAGTCGCCACTTCGGTACGCGGGTGCGGTGGTCCGTGGGGCCGTAGCCGGAACGCGAGCCTGGCGAGGCTGGGTCAAGGTAAGCGACTACCGGACGGCTGCCGAGGACTCGGAGAAGCTTGCTGACAAGTTCACGGAGATTCGTGAACTGACGCTGTTCCGCTGGAAGGTCACTGGTGCCGTCGTTGCCATAGCGGCGTTGGCGGTCGCCGTTGTGGATCTCCTGTACGGGCACGATCCACTGTGGATCGGCGGGGCTGCCGCATCACTGGCGCTGGCGATTCTGGGACGCCGCAAGGATGGCAGTCCGGGACGGAAGCCCGCGCTTGCCGGTCCGCGCACGCTGACGTGGACGATGGATCCGCAAGTTCTTGTGGATGCGTTCCGCGACGCGAAGCTGATCGGAAAGGACGAGACACTTCGCTTGGTAGAACGAGCAACGCGCGTGGGCGACGGTTGGGCGGTCACCGTGGACCTGCCGGCGACGCGGAAGGCCGCGGATGTCGTGAAGAACCGGGATGCGTTGGCCTCAGCCCTGGCAGTCGACGAAGTTCAGCTCATCGTCGAGCGCGTGCGCGGAAACGGTGGGCATGCCGGCCGAATCTCGATGTGGGTCGCCGATGAGGACCCGTACGTTCGCGCGCCTCTTCAGACGCCACTGCTCGGCGTTACGCGGTGGGATGCTTGGCGACCTGTCCCGTTCGGACGTGACGCGCGAGATCGGCGGATCGATCTGCCGCTCGTGTGGACGTCGCTTCTGATCGGCGCTATTCCCAGGCAAGGTAAGACGTTCGCCGCCCGCCTCGCTGCTAGTGGACTTGTCCTGGACGCTTGGGTGCGGCTCTACGTGGCGGACTTCAAGGCTGGGAAAGACTGGGTCGCCGCCGGACAAGTTGCGCACCGCTTCATGGCTGGCGATGAGCCTGAACACGTCTTGGCCCTCATTGATTGGCTGGCCGAACTGGTCGCCGAAGTCCAGGGCAGGTTCCGGCGTATGCGGGATCTGGACGACTTGGTGTGCCCAGAATCGAAGGTGACGCCGGAGATGTCACGGGACAAGGCGCTGAACATGCCGATAACGGCGATCTTCATCGACGAGGTTCAGGTGCCGCTCGAAGATCGCACTCCAGTTGAGGTACAAGGAAAGAGGCTTGCGGCAGGCGAGTACATCGGCGAGTTGTTGACGTGGCTGGCCAAGAAGGGGCCAGCGGCCGGGATCGTGCTCGTACTCGCCACTCAACGCCCCGACTCCAAGACCATCCCATCCGGGCTCCGGGCGGTGCTCGGATCACGGTTCGCCCTTCGGGTGATGGACTGGCGTGACTCCAACATCGTGCTCGGCGAGCAGATGAACACCCGCGGGTTCGACTCGTCTCGCCTTCTGTCGTCGCACAAGGGCGTAGGCATCCTCAGACCGGACGGTGACACGGCGGCTGGGGCGGATGTGTTGGCGCTGATGGTCCGCACGTACTACATGCCGAACGAGGACTGGCAGACCATCTGTCGGCAGGGGCGCGCTCTGCGGGAGGCGGCTGGAACGCTGACAGGGCATGCGGCCGGTCAGGACAGCATGCCAACGCTCGATCACGCTGCCGTTGCACACGTTCTGGGCGCGGGGGTTGCAACCAGCCCATCGATGCCTGAGTTACCAGAACCGCTCTCTGCGCTCGTCGAGTATCTGGGGGTCGACCTCGGACCTGAGGGGCGGCAGTTCGTCCCCACGGCCGAGTTGGTGGAGGCGCTCGGCATCGAACGCAGGACGTTCTCGCAGCAGATGACCGAAGCAGGATGTCGGCCGACGCGAGACCGTGTGACCAGCGAAGACGGTGAGACTCGGCAGGTCCGGGGCTACCTGACCGCTGATATCCGCCGTGCTGTGGAGCAAGCCGGTCATGGCGAGGGGTATGCCGCCGCAGGGGCACAGCTATGAGCGCGAACCAGAAAAACCAGCCTTGTCGGGTTATCCTACCTGCGGGATTGCCTGATCTGACGCCTGCGGCAGCATGCGCCTTGCTGGCGGTTCTCATCGACCTGACTGAGGTGCCGGTCCTCGATGGACCGGGGAGGGAGGCGACCGATGGCCGCTGAAATCAGCGACCCATGGTCGAAATTGGACGAGATCCTCGGTCTTGAGGTGGCCGAGCCTGTGGACGATGGGATCGGCGCGCTGGCGGTCTACGGTCGCTGCTCGACTGAAGACAACCAGGACCCGGAGACCTCGCGAGGCTGGCAGATCGGCAACGCGCGCAAGTTCGTCGAGCCGCTGGGCGGCCGGATCGTGGCTGAGTATTTCGACGTGGGCCAGTCGCGGTCAGTGCCGTGGGAGCGGAGGACGGAAGCATCGCGTCTGCTCGCCGAGTTGAAGAATCCGCGCCGGACGTGGAACGCCCTGGTCGTCGGCGAGGGGACCCGTTGTTGGTTCGGCAACCAGTTCTCGCTGATCGCTCCGCGGTTCGCCGCGTACGGCGTGGACTTGTGGGTGCCAGAGCTGGGCGGGAAGTTCGATCCCCGGAATCCGTCGCACAAGATGCTGATGAGCGTGCTCGGTGGCATGAGTGAGTCGGAGCGGCAGCACGTTCAGGCGCGCGTCCGGGCGGCGATGGACGCACAGGTCGTTAACGAGGGGCGTCACCAGGGAGGCCGTGCACCGTACGGGTACGTGGTCGTCGATGGCGGGCCGCATCCGAACCCGAGGAAGGCGGCGGAGGGGTTCCGGCTGCGTCTGCTCGCGCTCGACGAGCCTGGCGCCGAGGTGGTTCGTCGCATCTTTGCCGAGTATCTCGACGGGAGCGGCGATCGCGCGATCGCGAACATGCTGAACCTCGAAGGAATCCCGTGCCCGTCTGCGAAGCGGCCAGATCAGAATCAGCACCGGTTGGCGGACGGCTGGCAGGCAAGCACGGTTCGAGCGATTCTGGAGAATCCGCGGTACACCGGCTACGCGATCTTCGGTCGCTGGGCCAAGCACGAGATGTTGCTGGATCCCGACGACGTAGCAGCCGGCCACGTGGTCCGCTTTCGGCGCGCCTCTCCAGACCGCGTGGTGCGGTCGAGGAGTCAGGCTCATCCGAAGATCGTGTCTGTCGAGACGTTCACGCAAGCTCAGTTGCTCCGACGCTCGAAGGCGAGTGGCGGCCTAGCGACCGCGAGGAAGGCGGAGCGAGGCGCTCGCAGCACAGCGCGGACCTACCTTCTGCGCGGCCTGATCCGTTGCGGGGTTTGCCATCGGAAGATGCAAGGCGCGACCATTCGGAAGGGTGCGTACTACCGCTGTACGGCGCGGACGATGGCTCCGGGCTCGGCGATGCTCGCCGACCACCCGAAGACCGTGAATCTGCGTGAAAGCACGGTGGTCGAAGCGCTCAACGGCTGGATCGGGCGGCTTTTCGCGCCTGACAATGTCGACCAGACCGTTGCGGCGCTACTTGACTCCGCTGGCGGGAACACCGGAACTGCGCATGAGGCAGCTCGGCGCCGACTGTCGGACGCGGAGGCGCGACTTCGCCGGTTCCAGGAAGCTATCGGGGCAGGGGTGGATCCCACGGCCGTCGTCGATGCCATGAACCAGGCACATGCGGAGCGAGTTGCGGCGAAGGCCGAGCTGGACGGAGCGCCTGCGAGCCGGAGAGTCACAGACGGAGAGATCTACGCGATGATCGATTCGCTCGGTGATGTCGGAGCGATGCTCGCCGATGCGAAGCCAGCCGGGCTGGCCCGGCTCTACCAGCGGTTGAACCTGGAGTTACGCTACGAACCAAAAGAGCTGGCCATCTATGCGATGACCAGCCCCGGTGTAGATACTGCGTGTGTCCGAGGGGGGACTTGAACCCCCACGTCCGTTAAGGACACTAGCACCTCAAGCTAGCGCGTCTGCCATTCCGCCACTCGGACTTGCTGATGTGAGAAGAGTATACGTCGCCTGAGAGGCCTCAATCAGGGGGGTACGTATAGTCACGCAGACCTACATTGAGACGATGATCGGTTACCCTCCGGAAGCTCTCGTGGCGTCAGGGCGGCAAGTTCCCCCAGGTCGAAGGCTAAAAGTGCGTAGTGTGACCGGAGGCTACGGAGAGTGGGGAATCAAAGCCGGGCGCTGGGCGCTTACACGGGCGTGAAGAAGATTGGTTTCCTGTCCTTCGGCCACTGGTCACCGAGCGCGCACTCCGAGACGCGGTCCGCGGCCGACTTCCTGCATCAGTCGATCGACTTGGCGGTCGCGGCCGAGGAGCTCGGTGTGGACGGCGCGTACTTCCGGGTGCATCACTTCGCGCGGCAGGCGGGGAGTCCGTTCCCGTTGCTGTCGGCGATCGGGGCCCGGACGTCGAGGATCGAGATCGGTACCGGCGTGATCGACATGCGCTACGAGAACCCGATGTACATGGCCGAGGAAGCGGGCGCCGCCGACCTCATCTCCCGCGGCAGGCTCCAGCTCGGGGTCAGCCGGGGATCTCCGGAGCAGGTGATCGACGGCTGGCGGTACTTCGGGTACGGGCCGGCGGAGGGGCAGACCGCGGCCGACATGGCCCGGCAGCGCACCGAGGTCTTCCTGAAGCTGCTCGAGGGCGAGGGGTTCGCGCAGCCGAATCCGCGGCCGATGTTCGCCAATCCGCCGGGGTTGCTGCGGCTCGAGCCGTACTCGGAGGGGTTGCGCGAGCGGATCTGGTGGGGATCCAGCTCCAACGCGACCGCGGTGTGGGCGGCGGATCAGGGCATGAACCTGCAGAGTTCCACCCTCAAGGACGACGAGACGGGGGAGCCGCTGCACGTCCAGCAGCGCAAGCAGATCGAGGCCTACCGCGAAGCCTGGAAGGAGGCCGGTCACTCGCGTGAGCCGCGGGTGTCGGTCAGCCGCAGCATCTTCGCGTTGACGAACGACCTGGACCGGGCGTACTTCGGCCGTGACCGGGACTCGCGGGACCAGGTCGGCATGATCGACGAGACGACCAGGGCGATCTTCGGCCGGTCGTACGCCGCCGAGCCGGACGAGCTGGTGCGGGCGCTCAAGGAGGACGAGGCGATCGAAGCCGCGGACACCCTGCTGCTCACCATCCCGAACCAGCTCGGCGTCGAGTACAACGCGCACGTGCTGGAGAGCATCCTCACCCAGGTGGCGCCGGAGCTCGGCTGGCGCTGAGAATGCGCGGTTCGGCGGATGGGCCGGGGCGTTCCGCTCGTTACGATCGGGACATCCCCGGCCATCGGAGGGTCCCGTGCGACTGCCCCGATCCCTGTCCTGCCTGGTCCTGGCCCTCGGCCTGGCCCTGCCGTCGACCGCGCAAGCGAGCGCTCCCGCTCCGCTCGGCGGCGGGAGCGTGTTGCAGAGCAGCGCCGCGACGCGGTGCACAGCTGGGTTCGCCGCCGTCTCGGGAAAGACCGGCTACTTGATCGCGAGCTCGGCTTGCGGCAAGCCCGGTGACACGATCCGCAGCGCCGGCCGGGTGGTCGGGGTGGTCGTGGGCGCCCAGACCCCGCCGACGGGCGCGATCGTCATCCGGGTGACCAACACGACCGACTGGCGGCTGGTGGGCTCGATTCCGCCCACCCAGCCCCGCGTGACGATCACCGGGTCGGTCGAGGCTCCGGTCGGCGCGTCGGTGTGCAGGTACGGCGCGACCACGGGCTGGCACTGCGGCACCATCCAGGCGAAGAACGTGTCGATCAGCTTCCCGGAGGGAACGCTGACCGGTTTGACCCGGACTTCCGTCTGCGCCGAGCCGGGGGACAACGGCGGGCCGTTCGTCAGCGGGACACAGGCGCAGGGCGTGCTGATCGGTGGCAGCGGCAACTGCTCGAGCGGCGGCTCCACCTACTTCGTCCCGATCAACCGGATCCTGTCGGCCTACGGGCTGACGATCCTCGCCGGACCTTAGAACGGCAGCGTCCTCGGATACGGGGGAGGCGAATGCCGCGCGAACGCCGGCGTGGTCGTCACCCGGGCTTCCCGCACGATGTCGAAGATCGTCTGGTGTTCCGGGGCGAGCGTTCCTGCTTCGGCGTTGAGCGTGGCCGGGCGGGTCGACGGCCAATCTCCACTGTCCAGCCGCCGTTCCAGCGTGCGCAGGGCGGTGATCTCCTCGGACGCGGTGAACACACAGTGACCTGCGCGGTTCACGAACAGCTGACGGAGTTCGTCGCCCTGCCCCACTCGGTCGGCGTAGGCGCGTTCGTGCGCCGCGGGTGCGGTGCCGTCCGCGACGGTGTGCATGGTCAGCACCGGTACCGGCGTGCGGCCCAGCGGCAGCCCGAAGCGGGCCAGATAGGCGGACGCGGCCGGATCCGGAGTGATCCGGGGCGCCTTCGCCAGGCGGTCGAGATCGGCGCCGAGGTCGAGCCCCGCCTCCGCGTAGGCGCGTTCCACCAGAGTCCGTTCGCCGGACTTCGCCAGGATCCGCCGGTAGTCGACACCCACGTTCCAGCTCGGGTTGCCGCCGGCCCGTTGTTCCAGTGCGACCCGGTCGATCCCGAACGCTCCCGCGCGGTAGAAGCGATCCCAGACGCCCTGCCAGAAAACCTGATCCGCGACGTCCGGCGGACGTGGCTGCGTGGCGTCCAGCCAGCCGGGGATCTCGGCCAGCGCGTTCGCCAGCGCGAGCCGCGCCCTGCCTCCCGGATTCGCGGTGGCGGCCTGCACCACGTCGACGAATCTGCCCACGTTGGCAGCGGGATCGGTGATCCGCACCAGCTGCAGCCGCGCGTCGAGCAGCGTGTTCAGCGCGTACCCGACATCGAGCGACGAATTCCAGTGCGCGGCCCCGCCGGCGAGGGTGCCGCAGAAGGTCATCAGGCCGTCGAACCGGCGCGGGTTCCGCTCGGCGAGCAGGGTCGCGGTGATCGCGCCCACCGATTCGCCCGCCGCGATGGTGCGTCGCGGCGGGCCGATCGTGTGGGTGAACCAGTCTTGCAACCGGGTCTGGTCGGTCAGCGCCTCCTCGATCGACCAGCCGCGCACGGTCCGATACTGGGACGCGGCCAAGGCGTATCCCCGCGCCAGCAGGAAAGACTCGGTCGCGGGCTGTGACGTCAGCGCGATCCGATCGGGTTCCGGATACGCCACGGAGTACATCCCGTGGCTCCACAGCACGAGCGTGCCGTTCCAGTTTTCCGGCACCAGCACCAGATAGCGTGCGCCTTCGAGGTCGCCCTCGTACCTGGCGACCGGGCCGTCGGCCGAGGCACGGGGAACCGTCAGCCCCAGAAAGATCGTGAGCAGGGCCAGGAAGACAAGTCCACGTCGTGCCACGACGACCACCCCCGCGGCTCATCTTTCGCCGCGCGGACCGCGGTGTCGACGGCCGCTCGGCCTAACTGAAGATGACCGAGCGGAAGAGAAGTCTGTCCGAGCCCCGGCCGCCGTTCGGGCGAAGCGAGAAGTAGGAGTCGCTCGAGCAGCCGTCGTCCAGGAACACCACGGCGGTCGAGTCGGTGTCGTTCCGCGGACGGAACGCGTCGACGTCCCAGTCGGCTATTTCGGGTATTTCGATGCATTCGCCGTCGTCCGGATCCACCAGGGTGCCGACCTGGATTTCTTCGTCTTCGTCGTAGTAGCGGTAGGTGAATTCGCCGTCGGCCGCGGAGGCCACCGCCGGAATCGTGAAGCACAGGGCGACGGCGCTGACAAGGGAAAGGAAAGCGGTTCGTGTACGCATGGTTCGACGTTAGGACGGTGATCAACATCTCCGGTAGGTCCCGCGGCGAGGTCCACCCGAGGGTGTGGACCTCGCCCGGACGGTGATCGATAGTGAGGGCATGTACACCGGCAACCCCGACGTCCCCGACGACGTGTTCGCGGACGTTCTCAGCCAGATCAGCGATTTCGTGCGCACCCGGGTGATGCCCCGCGAGCTGGAGATCATGAACACGGACGCCATTCCGGCGGATCTGCGGGCGCAGGCCGCGGAGATGGGACTGTTCGGGTACGCGATCCCCCAGAAGTGGGGCGGGCTCGGCCTCGACCTGGTGCAGGACGTCGAGGTCGCGATGGCGCTGGGGTACACGTCGCTGGCGCTGCGGTCGATGTTCGGCACGAACAACGGGATCGCCGGGCAGGTGCTGGTCGGTTTCGGCACCCGGGAACAACAGGCCCGGTGGCTGCCGGGGATCGCGTCAGGTGAGGTCGTCGCGTCGTTCGCGTTGACCGAGCCGGGCGCTGGGTCGAATCCGGCCGGGTTGCGGACCAGTGCGAAGCCGGACGGTGACGGCTGGGTGATCGACGGCGGGAAGCAGTTCATCACCAACGCCACCGAGGCCGGCCTGTTCGTGGTGTTCGCGCGGACGGACACCGGGATCGCGGTGTTCCTCGTGCCCGCCGACGCGCCGGGCATCACGGTCGGGGCGAAGGACGCCAAGATGGGGCAAGAGGGTTCGCGGACCGCGGACGTGACGTTCTCGCAGGTCCGCGTCGGGCCCGAGGCGCTGGTCGGCGGAGACGGCGAAGTCGGCTACAAGGCGGCGATGACGTCGTTGGCGCGCGGCCGGATCCACATGGCGGGCCTCGCCGTCGGGACGGCGCAGCGGGCGTTGGACGAGTCGGTCGCGTATGCCGCGTCGGCCACCCAGGGCGGTACGCCGATCGGGGATTTCCAGCTGGTGCAAGCGATGCTGGCCGATCAGCAGACCGGTGTGCTCGCCGGCCGCGCGCTCGCCCGTGAGGCCGCGCGGGCGTATGTGACGGGGGAGGACCGGCGGATCGCGCCGTCGGCGGCGAAACTGTTCTGCACCGAGATGGCGGGCAAGGCGGCGGATCTCGCGGTGCAGGTCCACGGCGGGAGCGGCTACATGCGCGAGGTCGCGGTCGAGCGGATCTACCGGGATGTCCGGTTGATGCGGCTGTACGAGGGCACGAGCGAGATCCAGCGGTTGATCATCGGCGGTGGGCTGGTACGGGCCGAGAAGAAGAAAGCATGACGCGGCCACTCGACGGGGTCACCGTCGTCGCCGTCGAACAGGCCGTGGCCGCGCCGCTGGCCACCCGCAACCTCGCCGACCTCGGCGCGCGGGTGATCAAGGTCGAACGCGTCGACGGCGGGGATTTCGCCCGCGCGTACGACCACGCCGTGCACGGCAGCGGCGCGCATTTCGTCTGGCTCAACCGGGGCAAGGAATCGCTCGCCGTCGACCTCAAGACCGGCGAGGGCCGTGACGTCGTCCGGCGGCTGGTCGCGAAGGCCGACGTGTTCGTGCAGAACCTCGCGCCCGGCGCGGCGGAGCGGCTCGGTTTCGGTGATCTGCGGGCGGATCACCCCGAGCTGGTCGTGGTGAACCTGTCCGGGTTCGGCGCGGGCGGGCCGATGGAGCGGCGCAAGGCCTACGACATGCTGGTCCAGGCCGAGGCCGGGCTCATCGCGATCACCGGCACCCCGGACGCGCCGGCGAAGACCGGCATCCCGACCGCCGACATCGCCTCGGGCATGTACTGCGCGCAGGCGGTGCTGGCGGCGTTGCTGCGCCGCTGGCGCACCGGCGAGGGCGCGACGATCGAGGTCTCGATGCTGGAAGCCACCGTCGAATGGATGGGATACGCGCTCAACACCCGGATGTACGCCGGCACCGAGCCCGAGCGGATGGGGCTGAGCCACAGTTCGATCGCGCCGTACGACGCCTTCCCCACGCGCGACGGCCAGATGCTCATCGGCGTCCAGAACGACACCGGCTGGCGCACGCTCGTCACCGACGTCCTCGACGCGCCCGAACTCGCCGACGACCCGCGTTTCACCACCAACGTCCAGCGGGTCGCCCACCGCGCGGAATGCGACGCCGCTGTCGCCGCGAGGACATCGCGGTGGTCCAACAGCGAACTCGACGACCGGCTCGCCGCGGCCGGGGTTCCCGCCGCACAGCTCAAGGACGTCGGCCAGGTCGCCGACCATCCTCAGCTCCGGGCGCGCGATCGCTGGCGCAAGGTCGGCACCGAATTCGCCCGGATCGACGCGCTGCTGCCGCCGGTGACGTTCGACGATTTCGAGGCGTGCATGGGCGACGTCCCGGCTTTGGGAGAGCACACGCACGCGTTGCTCGTCGAGTCCGGAGTGGACGCCGACGATTATCTTCGCCGCGGGATCGCCCGCTGAATTTCGGGAGCGTCTGGAGGAACTCCAGGATTACGATCAAGAACATGCGATTCGCCATCAAGACTTCGCCGCAGGACACCGTTTGGTCCGACATGCTCGCCGTCTGGCAGGCCGCCGACGAGATCGAACTCTTCGAATCGGGCTGGACCTTCGATCACTTCTATCCCATTTTCTCGGATTCGACCGGCCCTTGCCTGGAAGGGTGGGTGACGCTCACCGCGCTCGCGCAGGCCACGAAACGGCTCCGGGTGGGCACGCTGGTCAGCGGGATCCACTACCGCCACCCCGCGCTGCTCGCGAACATGGCCGCGACACTGGACATCGTTTCCGGTGGACGGCTGGAGATCGGTGTCGGCGCGGGCTGGAACGAAGAGGAATCCGGCGCGTACGGCATGGAGCTGGGCACCATCAAGGAGCGCAGTGACCGCTTCGAGGAGGCTTGCGAGATCCTCGTCGGCCTGCTGACCCAGGAGACCACCAGTTTCCAGGGCGAGCACTACCAGCTGACCGACGCCCGCTGTGAACCCAAGGGCGTGCAGAAGCCGCATCCGCCGATCTGCATCGGTGGCAGCGGCGAGAAGCGGACCCTGCGTACGACCGCGAAGTACGCCCAGCACTGGAACTTCGTCGGCGGCACGCCGGAGGAGTTCGCGCACAAGCGAGAGGTGCTGCACCGGCACTGCGCGGACATCGGCCGGGATCCGAAGGAGATCACCCTGTCCTCGCACGTCCGCCTCGGCGCGGACGGTGACTACGCGAAGGTGGCCGCGGAGGCCGAAGCACTCGGTGAAGTGGGGCTCGACCTGGCGATCATCTACTTGCCGCCGCCGCACACCCCCGCCGTGCTGGAGCCGCTCGCGAAGGCGCTCGAACCGCTGCGCTGAGGTCTCGAAGGCCGGCCGGGGAGCGACGGCCCGTTGCGGAACCGGCCGGTCTCGCTATACGGTGACAGAACTAGAACAGGTTACAGTTCTGCACGGTGGGCGACCGAGGAGCGGACATGGCGAACAGGGCTGCGCGCGGCGACGAGGCCGACTACGTGGTCGTCGGATCGGGCAGCTCGGGCGCCGCGATCGCGGGCAGGCTGGCGGAGGCCGGGGCCAGCGTGATCCTGCTCGAAGCGGGTAAGACGGACGAGAAGATGCTCGTCAAGAAGCCGGGGCTGGTCGGCCCGATGCACGCGGTGCCCCAGCTCAAGAAGCCGTTCGACTGGGGCTACTACTCGGTGCCGCAGAAACACGTTCTCGATCGCCGGATGCCGGTGCCGCGCGGCAAGGTGGTCGGCGGCTCCAGCTCCATCAACGGGATGGTCTACGTGCGCGGCAACCGCGCCAACTTCGACTCCTGGGCCGCCGAGGGCAACAAGGGCTGGGACGCCGACAGCGTCAACGCCGCGTACAAGCGGATGGAGGACTTCGAGGACGGCGAGAGCGACTTCCGCGGAGCGGGCGGGCCGATCCGGGTCACCCGCAACAAGACCCCGCAGGAGGGCACGCTCCAGTTCCTCCAGGCGACCGCCGACGCGATCGGTTGCGACATCCTCGACGACTACAACGCCGAGTCCCAAGAGGGCGTCAGCCGGATGCAGCAGAACGCCGCCGACGGCCTGCGCTACAGCGCCTCACGCGGCTACATCCACCATCTCGCGCCCGCCACGCTGCAGGTCCAGTCCGGCGTGCTGGCGAAGAAGGTGGTCATCGAGAACGGCCGTGCCGTCGGTGTCGAGGTCGTCGACGCGAACGGCGGGCAGCGCATCCTGCGCGCGGGCAAGGAGGTCATCCTCTCGGCGGGCTTCGTCGGATCCGCGCAGCTGCTGATGCTGTCCGGGGTCGGCCACGCCGAGCACCTGAAGGAACACGGCATCGACGTCGTCGCGGATCTGCCGGTCGGGGACAACCTGCACGACCACATGTTCCACGCGCTGACCTTCCGCGCGTCGTCGAGCAAGAACAGGGGCACGCCGCCGTACTTCGCGCGTGGCCTCGTCAGCGAACTGATGCGGCCCGGGACGACGTTCCTGGCGAACTCGGTCTTCGAGGCGGTCGCCTTCCTCAAGACCTCCCAGGCCGCCGAGGTGCCCGACCTCCAGCTGCATCTCCTGCCGTGGGCGTACGTGACGCCGAACCAGGACGCGCCCATCCGCCACGACGTCGACAAACGGCCCGCGCTCACCGTGCTCACGACGCTGATCTACCCGAGGAGCCGCGGCACACTGCGTCTCGCTTCGGCCGATCCCACGGCGGCGCCGCTCATCGACCCGCAGTACCTGTCCGATCCGGGCGATCTCGAGGTGCTCGGTGAGGGCTCGGAGATGGTCCGCGAGATCTTCGCATCGAAGGCGTTCAACGGCTCGATCAAGGAGGAGCTGCACCCGGGCAAAGCGCTGCAGGGTCAGGAACTGCGCGACGCGATCCTGAACCGCGCGACCTCGGTCTACCACGGTGTCGGCACCTGCCGGATGGGCGTGGACGAGCTCGCGGTCGTGAGTCCAGACCTCAGGGTTCGCGGGGTCGAGGGCCTGCGGGTCTGCGACGCCTCGATCATGCCGTCGATCACCGGTGGCAACACCAACGCGCCCGCCATCATGATCGGCGAAATGGGCGCGCAGCTCGTCCTTTCGGACAACTGACGGAGAAGAGGGCCATGACCGTCACACCGCTCGCGCTCACCCGTCCGGCGTCGGTGACCGACGCGTTCCTCCGACGGCTCGCCGCCCGCGTGCCGGGCTCGTCCGGCGCGACCTGGAAACTCACCGAGGTCTACACCGGCGAGGTGCTCGTCGAGCTGCCCCAGTCGACCCCCGCCGACATCGAGCAGGCGTTCACCACGGCACGCGCCGCGCAGGAGAAGTGGGCCGCCACCCCTCTCAAGCAGCGCCTGGAGGTGTTCAAACGCGCGCACACGCTCTTCGTCGACAACGCGCCGGCCGTCACCGACCTCATCCAGGTCGAGAGCGGCAAGAACCGCCGGATGGCGATCGAGGAGACCTGCGATCCGGCGATGGTGATGAGCCATTACCTCACGCGGGCCGCCAAACTGCTGGCGCCGGCGAAACGCGGGGGACCGGTCCCGTTCCTGACGACGTCCACCGAGATCCGGCAGCCCAAGGGCGTGGTCGGGATCATCGCGCCGTGGAACTTCCCGTTCGCCACCGGCATTTCCGACGCCGTCCCGGCGCTGATGGCCGGGAACGCGGTGGTGCTGAAACCCGACAACAAGACCGCGCTGTCCCCGCTCTACGGCGTCGAGCTGCTGGAGCAGGCCGGGCTGCCCAAGGGGCTGTTCCAGGTGGTGTGCGGCGAGGGCCCCGACGTCGGCCCGACGCTCATAGGCCAGGCGAACTACGTGATGTTCACCGGTTCCACCGCCACCGGCCGGGTGATCGGCGAACAGGCGGGCCGCAACCTCATCGGCTGCTGCCTCGAACTCGGCGGCAAGAACCCGATGATCGTGCTCGAAGACGCCGATCCGGACGAGACCGTGCAGGGCGCGATCTTCGGCGCTTTCGGCAACACCGGGCAGATCTGCATGCACATCGAGCGGATCTACCTGCCGGAGTCCCGCTACGAGGAGTTCAAGAACGCGTACGTGGCCAAGACCAAGGCCCTCGACGTCCGCGCCGCGTACGACTTCGGGCCGGACATGGGTTCGCTCGTCTCCGTCGACCACATGAGCCGGGTCAAATCCCACGTCGACGACGCCGTCGCCAAAGGCGCGACCGTCCTTTGTGGAGGGAAACCGCGGCCCGACCTCGGCCCGGCGTTCTTCGAGCCGACGATCCTCGAAGGTGTCACAAAGGACATGCTGTGCGGCGTCACCGAAACCTTCGGACCCGTTGTGGCACTGCACAAGTACCGCACGGTCGACGAAGCCGTCGCGCTCGCCAACGACACCGAGTACGGCCTCAACGCCTCCGTCTGGGGCGCTGACGTCGGCGCCGCGCGTGCCGTGGCCGCGCGGATCGAGTCCGGCAACGTCAACATCAACGACATCCTGGCCACCGCGTACGCCTCGAAGGGAACGCCGTCGGGCGGGGTCAAGAACTCCGGCGTCGGCGCCCGCCACGGGGACCAGGGCCTGCTCAAGTACACGGACGTGAAGAACGTCGCGGTGCTCAAGAAGCAGGTCATGGGTCCCCGCGGCGGCCAGACCTACGAGAAGTACGTCGAAGGGATGCTCTCCGGCCTGAAACTCATGCGGCGCTTGCGTATCCGCTAAACCTCGTCGGTGTGCTGCGGCGCGGCCAGCACACAGGCGATGCTCAGCACGCACATCCCGATCAGCAGGCCGATTGCCGGCCAGACACTGCCGGTCGCCTGGAACAGCAGCGTCGACACCAACGGCGAGAGGCCGCCGAACAGCGCGCCCGCGAGCTGATAGGACAGCGAGATGCTGGTGTAGCGCGCCCGCGGGCGGAACATCTGCGAGAGGATGGCGGCGATCGGGCTGTAGGTCGCCGTCATCGCCAGGCGCATCGCGACGAACGCCGCGATGATCAGCACCGCGTTCTTGGTCGACAGCACCAGGAACTGCGGCGCCGCGAGCACGGCGACCCCGATCAGGCCGATGACGACCACCCGCACCCGGCCGAAGCGATCGCCGAGCCAGGCCGCGCCGAAACTGACGACCAGTTCGACGAAGGCGGCGATGGTGAGCGCGTTGAGCACCAGCGATTCGGAGACGCCGACGGCCGGGTCGGTCGCGTACGCCGTCGCGAACGTGGTGACGAGGTAGTAGCCACCGACCGCGACGGGCAGCACGCAGATGCCCAGCAGGATCGGCTTCCAGTTCGTCCGCACCGCGTACAGGATGGGCACGCCGGTTTCTTCGACGGTTTCCTCGAAGACCGGTGACTCCTCGACCTTCAGCCGCACGATGAGGCCGACGCCGATGAGCAGCACGGACGCGAAGAAGGGGATCCGCCAGCCCCAGGTGGCGAGCCATTCCGTGCCGCCGGTGCTCAGGAGACTGAACAGGCCGGTGGCCAGCAGCGCGCCCGCGGGGTTGCCCGCCTGCGCGAACGCGCCGTAGAAGGTCTTCTTGTCCGGTGGCGCGTGTTCGACGGCCATGAGCACGGCGCCGCCCCACTCGCCGCCTACGGCGAGGCCCTGGACGAACCTGAGGACCACGAGCAGGATCGGCGCCCACGTGCCGATCTGGCCGTAGCCGGGGAGACAGCCGACCAGGAACGTCGCCGCGCCCATCATGGTCAGCGTGATCACGAGCGCGGTCTTGCGGCCGACCCGGTCGCCGACGTGCCCGAACACGATGCCGCCGAGCGGCCGCGCGAAGAACCCGACGGCGTACGTCGCGAAGGCCGCCGCGACACCGGTCAGCCGGTCGCCGGTGGCGGGGAAGAACACGGTGCCGAAGACGAGGCTCGCGGCCGTGGCGTAGATGTAGAAGTCGTACCACTCGATCGTGGTGCCGACGAAGGCCGCGAGCCCGGCCCGGCGGGCACGGCGGAGCGAATGTGTGTCGGTTCGGACGGTCATCGGGCCACCTCGCCGTCGATCCAGGTTTCCAGCACGCCGATGCCCGCGATCCGGCTCGGGTCGCAGGTCAGGGGATTCTCGTCCAGCAGCACGAAATCCGCGCGTTTGCCGGGGGTGATCGAGCCGAGGTCGCGTTCCCGGCCGAGCACCCGGGCGCCGGCGATCGTATGCGCGGCGACGGCCGACCGGACGTCGATCAGCAGGTCGTCCCCGCCGAGCCGGTGACCGCGGCGGGTCGTCCTGGTCACCGCGGTCTGGATGGCTTCGAGCGGATTCGGTTCCGCGACCGGGGCGTCCGAGCTCAGCGTGACCGGTACACCCGCGGCCTGGAACTCGCCGAGCGGGTTGAACCGCTCGCCGGGGGTCCCGACGGCGTCGGTGACGCCTTCGCCCCAGTTGTAGTAGTGCTGCGGCTGGTTGACCGGATGGACGCCGAGCGCGGCCATCCGCTCGATCTGCTCCGGGGAGGGCAGCCCGCAGTGCTCGATGCGGTGCCGCGCGTCAGGCCGGGGATTACGTTGCTGCGCGTCGTCGATGGCGTCGAGCACCATGGCGATCGCGTCGGGGGACTGGGCGTGGGTCGCGGTCTGGAGCCCGGCTTCGTGGGCCTTGCCGATGAGCGCGGCGTAGTCCTTCGGGTCGTGATAGAGCTGCCCGGTACGGCAGGGATCACCGACGTAGCCGTCCGGGAAGTACGCGGTCCAGCCGCCGAGCGTGCCGTCGGCGTAGAACTTGATCCCCGCGAAAGCGAGGCGGGTGGTGCCGAAAGCGCCGTGCAGTCCCATTTCCAGGGCCTGGTCGAGCAGATGGGAAAGCAAGTACATGTGGACGCGTGTCTTGAGCCGCCCGGCCTCGTCCAGCCGCAGGTACATGTCGAACTCGCGGCGCGTGACCTGGGCGTCGCCGATCGCGGTCACCCCGGCGGCGAGGAACTTCTCCTGCGCCGCGGCCAGCTGCCGCGCGTGCTCCTCCGGCTCGTCCTCGAGGTGGAAGTTCGGCCCGTGCCGTCCGACCTTCACCCCGGCGACCCCGGTGAGGATGTTGCACGCGGCGTCCGAGAGCTCCCCGGTGAGTTCGCCGTGCTCGTCACGGAAGAACACCCCGCCGTCGGGATCCGGGGTGTCCCGGGTGACGCCGTTGCGCCGCAACGTGAAGCTGTTCACCACGCCGCCGTGCCCGCTGGCGTTCATGAGGTAGACCTCGCGATCGCCGGCGACCGCGTCGAGTTCTTCCTTGCGGGGGTGGCGTTTCTCGGCGAGGTTGCGGTGTTCGTAGCCATAACCGCGGACGGGCCTGCCCGCCGGGGTGTTCTCGGCCGCCTCGCGCAGCAGGGCGACGATGGCGGGGATGGTCGACGCGCGCTCGGGACCGCAGTCGACCCAGGTCATCATCTGCCCGTACATCAAGGGATGCGCGTGCGGATCGACGAATCCCGGCAGGAGCGTGCCCGGCAGCCGCCGCACCTCCGGATCGGGACGGCCGAGGCCCGCCGCGCGGGCACGGCATTCCTCCACCGAACCGACCGCGGCGATCTCCTCGCCGAACACGAGTACCGCTTCGGCGCCTTCGGTGGCGTCGTCGACGGTCACCAGCTCATCGGGACGCAGGATCGTCGCTCGCGCGTCGAGGACTGAACGATCGAGGGGCAACAGGCGCATCGGGCGGACTCCTGGGGTTTTCGACGGTGAAGTGGGGCGAAGGTAAGCGACGAAAACCGTCAGCGCAATCAGATCGGTCGTATACGGATGGTGTTCACGATCGATCTGCACGCGATCATGAACACAACGCGCAATCCCGGCTGTCTTTGCCGGGTTTCCGCTGGTGATATGGTGCGTCTCGCCGTCGGAAATTCAGCAGAGGAGAAATCGCGTGGACGACGCGCTGGTCGCGGCTTTGCGCACGGACGGCCGGATGAGCGTCGCCGATCTGGCCAAACGCGTCGGGGCTTCGAGGTCGGCCGTGTCGGCCAGGCTGGAGCAACTCAAGGCCGACGGCTCGCTGAACGTGGTCGCGGCGGTCCATCCCGAGTTCCTCGGCCTGACCGCGTACGCGCACCTCGCCATCCGCACTACGGGCCGCTCGCAGGCGACGACGGACGCGATCGCGGCCTTGCCCGCCGCGGCGTTCGTCTCCGCGGTGAGCGGGGATCACCAGACCGTCGCCGAGCTGCGCTTGCCCGACTCGCCCGAGCTCTATCGCACGGTGGCCGACATCCGCGGCCTGCCGGAGGTGGAGCAGGTCAACACCCTGGTCTACGTGGACGTGGTCAAGGGACTGTTCATGCCCGGCCGCCCGCTGCCGCCCTGGTTGCGGCTCGACGACCGCGATCTCGCGATCATGCTGCGGCTGCAGGCCGACGGGCGGGAAAGCTACGCGCGTATCGCCGAGCACGTCGGGCTGTCGCCGTCGGCCACCCGCACCCGCGTGCGCTTCCTGGTCGAACACGACGTCATCCGCATCGCGCCGGTGCTCAGCCGCGCCCGGCCGGACGCCGGTCTCGTCTGCGGGATCGGCCTGAACGTGCGGGGATCCGGGGATTCCGTGACCGCCGCGCTCGCCGCGCGGGAAGACACCGAGTTCCTCGCCAGGACCATCGGCCGGTTCGACGTCGTCGCCACCATTGCCGCGCAGTCCGCCCGAGCCCTCGACCGGGCGCTCGAAGAGATCAGCGGCAGGCCGGACGTGGTGACCGCGGAGACGTGGGTCCACCTCCGCATCGCCAAGGAACGCTACGAATGGCCGCTGCCGACCGCGGAGGAACTCGCGCGCCGCTAGGCGTTGTCCAGCAAGGCTTTCCGGATCTCGGTCTTGAGCACCTTGCCGATCTTGGACCGGGGGAGATCCGGCCAGACCAGGATCTCCTTCGGCGTTTTGATGCTGCCCAGCCGCTCCTTGACCGCGGCGCGGAGCTCTGGCGCCGCCGCCGTTCTCCCGGAGTGGAGCTGGACCACGGCGGTGATCTGCTCGCCCCATTTCTCGTGCGGCAGCCCGATCACGGCGCAGTCCTGCACCGCTTCGTGCGCCATGAGTGCCTGTTCGACCTCGGCCGAATAGACGTTGAAACCGCCGGTGATGATCATGTCCTTGGCGCGGTCGACGATGTAGAGGTAATGGTCCTCGTCGAGGTAGCCGATGTCGCCCGTGTGATGCCAGCCGTGCGCGCTCGCCTCCGCCGTCGCGTCCGGATTCTTGTAGTAACCGAGCATCACCAGCGAACCGCGGACGACGATCTCGCCGCGTTCGCCGGGCGGGAGCAGCTCGCCCGTGTCGGACATGATCGCCACCTGGGTGAGCGGGGTGGGCTTACCAGCCGACGTGAACCGTTCCAGGGCAAGGGATCCATCGGGATGGACGTGCTCGGCGGGGGCGAGGGTGGACACCATCATGGGGGCTTCGCTCTGCCCGAACAACTGCCCGAAGACCGGGCCGATCCGGGTGATCGCTTCGGCGAGTTTGGTGGCCGACATCGGCGCGGCGCCGTACCAAAGGCATTGCAGCGACGACAGATCGGCGGTGTCGAGCGCCGGATTGTCGAGCAGCAGGTAGATCAGGGTCGGTGGCAGGAAGGTGTGCGTGATGCGGCGGCGTTCCACCAGTGCGAGGAATTCGCCGAGGTCCGGCGAGGGCATGACGACGATCTCGCCGCCGAGGGTCAGGACCGGGAAACAGAGCACGCCCGCCGCGTGGGTCAGCGGCGCCAGCGCCAGATAACGCGGGCGGCCGGTGAACGGGTAGCTCATCAGCGTGAGCGCCGACATCGTCTCCACGTTGGTGCCGCTGAGCATCACCGCCTTGGGGTGGCCGGTGGTGCCGCCGGTGCCGACCAGCAGGACCATATCGTCCGGCGGGGTTTCCTCCCAAGGATCGGCGCTGTCGATCCAGTCGGAAAACGGGACGGCGCCGGGCATCGTGCCGTCGAGACAGACCACTGTGGACAGTTTCGGCAGGTCGGGGAGCATCCGGGAGACGAGCGGTGCGAACGACTCCTGCACCAGGAGGCAGGTGCAGTCGAACAGGTCGAGCAGTTCCCTGTTCTCGGCGGCCTCGTTGCGCGGGTTGACCGGGCACCACACGGCACCGGCCCGGCTGATCCCGAAGACACAGCCGAACGACAGGGGATCGTTCCCGGACAGGATCGCCACCTTGTCGCCCGGCTTGACACCGGACCGGGCCAGCGCCCGCCCCACCTGCCACGACAGCTTTTGGACTTCGCCGTAGCTGAGGGACGTGTCGCCCATGGTGAGGCAGGGAGCCGCCGGATCTAGTGAAGCGCCCTTGTCGAGGTAGTCGGTCAGTCGCACGCGCTCGTCCTTCCGGTCAGTCGTGGACGGTCAAGACCGGATTCGAAACCAGCCCGAAGCTTCGTAGCACGCCGAGCAGTTCGCGGTGGCCGAAAGCCTGGCACCCGGAGGCGAACCCCACGCGTTTCGGCGGCTGCTGAAGCAGCGAGTAGGCGCCGTAAGCCTGCATCAACCCGGTCTGCTTGTAGTTGCAGGTCCCGTGGATGACACAGTGCGCGCGGCCCAACGGCCCCGAGGCGTGCACCGAATCCAGCGAGGTGTTGAGCCGCTGGTTCTCCCTCGGCGGCATCTCGTCGCGCACCGCGGCGGCCTGCTCCGCCAGCACACGCATCTTTTCGTCCAGCGGCAGGTCTTTCACCTGTTCCAACACGGCCGCGACGATCTGCGGCACCCCCTGCATGAGCGCGCGGTCGAAGACGCCGCCGACGGCCTTGACGTTGGCCACGCGGGCGTCGTTCTTGAACCAGACCGGATGCGAGGTGCCGCCCCAGGGAAGGGCCAGCCCGGTTTCGTGATGGCCGGGCACGGTGACGTCCTGCAGTCCGCCGTCGGCGGGCCAGGGTCGGTACTCGTTCTGTTCGAGGTAGTACGCGGCGGACAGCGCGGCGTTGACCAGGATGGTCTTCGTCGAAGCGACCGTGGGATAGCCCTTCCAGAACACCAGGATGTCCAAAGTGTCCAGTCCCGGTGTCTCCAGGCACAGATTCGCCGCGATCTCGCCGGTGGTGTACATCTGCGCGATACCGGGGGAGAGCAGCAGGCCCTTCTCGGCCATCTGCGCGCCGTAGCGTTCCTCGGAGGCGATCAGCCAGTCCTGTTCGCCGGTGGTGTCGAGGTAATGCGTTCCGGTGCGCAGGCAGGCTTCGACGACCTCGTGGCCGTACTCGCTGAACGGGCCGACGGTGTTGCACACGACCTTGGCGTCGCGGAACAGTTCGGTGAGCGCTTCGACGTCGTGCGAGACCTCGACGACTTCGTGATCGATGGTGTCGAGGCCGGGAACGTGGTCGATCGCCTCCTGGATGCGGGCCTTGTCCCGGCCGGCGGCGATGAACGGGACGTTGTATTCGCGCAGGTACTCGCAGATCAGCCGTCCGGTGTAGCCGGAGGCGCCGTAGACCACGACGGGTTTGGGGCTGCTCATGGTGATTCCTTTCGGGTTCGTGCTGGTCACATGCCCATTCCGCCGTCGACCGGGAGCCCGGCGCCGGTGATGAAGCGGGCGGCGTCGGAGGCGAGGAACACGACGGCGTCGGCCATGTCCGCGACCTCGCCGAGCCGCCCGGCGGGGGTTTGCGCGACGACCGCGCCGATCGCGTCCTCGACGCTGGGGAACAGCCCGACCTCGACGACGTCCTGCGCGAGCTGATTACCCATCTGGGTGGGGACGAGGCCGGGGTAGACGCAGTTGACGCGCACGCCGTAGCCGAGTTTCCCGGCCTCCATCGCGGCGACCCTGGTGAGCCGGTCGACCGCCGATTTCGTCGCCGAATAGCCGGCGATACCGGGGAAGGCGATGGTCGCGGCGACCGAGGCGATGTTCACGACGGCGCCACCGGCGCCCGCGGGACCACCGGGCCGCATCGCGCGGAAGGCGTGCTTCACGCCGAGGGCGGTGCCCAGGACGTTGACGTCGAGCATCTTGCGCACGTCGGCGGGGTCGAGGTCGGCGACGAGCCCGGTGATCTCGACGCCGGCGTTGTTCACCACGATGTCCAGCCCGCCGAGTTCGCCGATGACCGCGTCGACCGCCTGCTCCCAGCTCTGTTCGTCGGTGACGTCGAGCCGGACGAAGCCCGCGTCGAGCTTGTCGGCGGTGGCGCGCCCGAGATCCTCCTGGACGTCGCCGATGACCACCGAGGCGCCCGCCTGTGCCAGCGCTTCGGCCATTCCGGCGCCCAGTCCCTGCGCGCCACCCGTGACCAGGGCTTTTCGGCCCGAAAGGTCGTACGAACCCATGGACTTCTCCTCCTTGAGACTGTCCGCGGTTGCGGTGTGGGTCACATCCTGTGCCAGTTTTGGACAGTCGTCAAGATTTTCTTGGACAGTCGTCAAGAGATCCGCGAAGCTAGACTGTGGGACCCCGCGGCAGGCGCGGGCTCCCGGACCGGACAGGAACTCGTGGTGACCGAGACGAGCGAGCGGATCGCACGCCGGAGCGTGGACAAGTTCGCCCAGCGACGGGCGGAACTGGCGGAGTCCGCGCTGCAGGCGCTGTCCGAGCTGGGGTACGCGAGGACGAGCCTGCGGGAGATCGCGCAGAAGTCGAACTTCTCGCACGGGGTGCTGCACTACTACTTCACCGACAAGGTGGAACTGCTGACCTATGCGGTCCGCAAGTTCGAGGAAGTGTGCGTGACCCGCTACGACGAGGTCGTGGCCATGGCGCGTTCGGCCGAGGAACTGGAGCGGGGATTCGGCGAGGCGATGGCGGGCACGCTGCGGGCCGACGCCGTGATGCACCGGCTGTGGTACGACCTGCGGAATCAGAGCCTGTTCGAGGCCGCGTTCCGCGCCGACGTGCTCGAGATCGACACTCAGCGGCAGGCGATGATCTGGCGGGTCGTGGAGCGCTACGCCGAACTCGCCGACGCTTCGCCCGTCGTGACGCAGCAGGTCGCTTACGCGGCTTTCGACGGCCTGTTCCAGCAGGCGCTGCTGCACCATCTCGCCGATGGCCTCGCCGAGGACGCCGGGTCGTTGCTCCGGCGGCTGGTCTCGTAAGTCCGTTCGATGGGCTCCTGGAGGTGGAGCCCATCGAACGGCTTGCTGCTAGTCGGTGGCGTTGATCGCCGCGCCGTCGTAGAGAAGGGTTCCGGCGCTGTCGTAGACCCGGACCTTGAGCTTCGTCATTTCCGACCGCGAGTCGGCCATCAGCCGCTCGAACTCCGCGCGGCCTTCCGTGGAAGCGGCTTCATGGGCTTCCAGCCTTACCCGCGCGTGGCGGAGGCTGACCATGTCCACGGCTATTTCGGCGGCGAAGGTGCCGTCCACGACGTCGGCTTCGGCTACTGTGCCGTCGCTCGCGTGGAGCTCCAGTCTGGCCGCTCCGGGGGCGAGGCGTCCCATCAGGCAGGCGGGCCGGCCGTTGTAGGCGGCCATCCAGCGCCAGACCGCGTACGGGCGTTGGTCTTGGTCTTGTTTTCGGTCTTGGGGTTGCAGGTTCAGCCACGTGCCGCGGCCGTTCTCGAGGTTGCAGATGCCTGCGGATCCGTCGTCGTTGTAGGCGAGGAGTGCGCCGAGCTCGGCCGTGGCGCCGATTCTGGCGCCGGGATGCCAGCCTTGGGTGAGTGGCAGCTGGTCGGTCGAGCCTCGTGCGGTTTTCTCTTCGATGGTCGTGGTGAGGGCTGATTCGAGCTGTGCTGCGGGTGATGTCATTGCGTGCTGTTCTCCTTTGTGTCGGTTCGATGAGCGAGCGGATTCGATGTTAACAGTAAGCGCTTACTGAGGGTTCGGTTTGTTCTTGGAGTCGGCTGGTCGGCGGTGACGCCGAGAACACCAGTGGCCTGCCGGGAATCCGGTGGTGGCTCAACTCTTGAATCCCCGTTCGAAATTTCTTCGCATTCGTACATGTGTTCGATTTATGGTATTCTTATGGGGTGTCTGAGACCTTCCTCCCCGAGTTGCCGCAGGAGTTGTGGCGTGCCGGCAAGCTGGAGCTTGCCCATGGCGTGCAGCACGCTTTGCAGGTGATCCGGATCGCGACCGCCTGTCTGGGGCGGTTTTTGGCGGAGATCGAGTCTCGGGGCGTCAAAGACTTGTACGGGCATGGCAGTACGGCGAGCTGGCTCGCGGAGATCGCGGGGCTGTCACGCGGTGAGGCAGGTCCGATCGTGAAGCGCGCGATCGCGCTAAACCCGACGCGTGCGTTGGATGGCACTGAGGTTCCGCCTCTCGCGCCCGCCACTGCCGCCGTCGCCGCTCAGGGGTTGGTGGGGGATGAGCGGATCGATCAGATCCTGGAGATCTTGAAAAACCTTCCCGCCGAGATTTCGGCTGAGGATCGGGCGGGTGCGGAGCAGATCCTCGGCAATCTCGCTCCGACTGCCGGACCCCGGCAGCTCGCCAAGGCCGAGGCGAATCTGCAGGGCTTGCTCAACCCGGACGGCAACGAACCCAAAGACCCCGAGCCCAAGGAACCGCGTCGCGAGATCACCCTGGAGCGGCGTAAGGATGGGTTCTGGAAGCTGACCGGTCTGCTCGATGATGAGACCGGGGCTCGCACGGCGGCGGCGTTGGAGGCGCATGCTCAGCCACGCCCGGTGGACGAGTTCGGGCAGGCGGATCTGCGGATGAAGTGCGAGCGCATGGGCGATGCCTGGGCCGACCTGCTCGACCTGGCGATCGCGTGCCCGGACCAGCCCGGCACCAGCGGCTACAGGACCCTCGTGCATGTCACCGTCGGACTTGAGGAACTGAAGTCGGGTCTCGGGACCGCGTGTCTCGACTTTGTGGGGACGATGACGGCGCGGGAAGCCCGGCTAGCGGCCTGTGATTGCCTGATGGTGCCGGTCGTGATGGGTTCCTCGGGTGAACCACTGGACATGGGGCGGCTGAGACGGTTCGTCACCCCAGGCCAACGACGAGCACTGAACATCCGAGACGGTGGCTGCGCCTTCCCCGGGTGTCATCGGAAGCCGAAGAATTGCCACGCTCATCATATTGAGCACTGGGCAGACGGCGGGCCGACGGATCTTCGGAATCTGGTGCTGCTGTGTGGTTTCCATCATCGGCTGATCCACCACGGTGACTGGGAAGTACGCATGGCGGCCGATGGGCTACCGGAGTTCATCCCACCCCAGTACAGGGATCCGCTCCGAAAACCCCGGCGTAACACCCTGCACCACGTCTGAACCCGAGGAGCCCGTCGGCCACGCCGGCGACGGGCCCTTCGTCATGCCCGCCGGGCTCATCGATATCCGGCCGCTCCTGATCGGACCGATCACGCACGACTGTGTGGATTTCGGGTCATCCAACGCCCCAAAATCCACACAGTCCCTCGCCAACGGACCAGTCATGATCGATCGGACATCCTCGAGACCTGGCCGCCATCCGTCAAGCGTCCCCAGTCCGCTCATAAACGGTTAAAAGCCCCATACGTTCGACGGGATACACCGGGAGTGGGTGCCCATATCGTCGGAGGCCGACCGCGACCCGGTGAGGAGCACCTCGGATGAAACTCGTGCGGATGATGGGGTTGGCCGTGCTGACGGCCTCCGCGTTGGTGTTGTCGATGACCGCGGCGTCCGCGCACGATCCGGAGACGGCGGAGGGGCAGGCGGCGGCCCGCACCTTCATGGCCGACCACGTCCCGGCCGAGCGGCATGCCGTCACGGGCACCGCGGCGGGGGTCCCGTGCGTCAACGGCAAGGCCGACAAATACCCGTGCAAGAACGTCGACCTGCTCAGTGTGCTGCCTCTCTCCGGTCTCGGCGGCGGCAACGGCAACGACATCTGGGGCTGGACCGATCCGTCGTCCGGCAAGGAATACGCCATCGTCGGGCGGACCAACGGCACCGCGTTCGTCGACCTGAGCGTCCCGACCTCGCCGAAGTTCCTCGGCAACCTGCCCTCCAACGGCGGCAGCAGTTCGTGGCGGGACATGAAGGTGTACAAGAACCACGCGTTCATCGTGGCCGACTTCATCACCGGGCACGGGATGCAGGTGTTCGACCTGACCAGGCTGCGCACCGTCACGACACCGCAGACCTTCACGGCCGACGCGCTGTACAAGGAATTCGGTCCCGCGCACAACATCGCGATCAACGAGGAGACCGGTTTCGCCTACGCGATCGGCTCCAACACGTGCAGCGGCGGGCCGCACATCGTCAACATCCAGAACCCGAAGGCCCCGGCCAAGGCTGGCTGCGTTTCCCAGGACGGCTACACCCACGACACCCAGTGCGTCGTCTACCGCGGACCGGACACGGCGTACAGCGGCAAGGAAATCTGCTTCAACGCCAATGAGGACACGCTGACCATCGTCGACGTCACCGACAAGGCCAGGCCGGTCCAGATCTCGCGCAAGGGCTACTCGGGCGCGCAGTACTCGCACCAGGGCTGGCTGACCGGTGATCAGCGCTACTTCCTGCTCGACGACGAACTGGACGAGTCGCGCGGCACCGACAAGCGCACCAAGACCTACGTCTGGGACCTGGCCAAGCTGTCCGCCCCCGTGCACACCGGCGTCTACAGTTCGCCCGCCACCGCGATCGACCACAACCAGTACATCAAGGGCCAGTACTCCTACCAGGCGAACTACCAGGCCGGTCTGCGCATCCTGGACGTCAGCGGGGTCGCTTCGGCGAAGTTGTCCGAGGTCGGCTACTTCGACATCTACCCGGCGGGCAACGCGGCGAACTTCAACGGGGCGTGGAGCAACTACCCGTACTTCTCCAGCGGCATCGTCATCGTCAACGGTATCGAGCAGGGCCTGGTCGTGGTGAAGCCGAACCTCGGCGGCAAGTGACCGGGGGCAGGGCGTGCGCAAACCCCGGCTCACGGATTGGTTGTTCCTCGCGCTGGCCTTGGTGATCGGCACGGCCGCGGTCTTCGTGGCCCTCCGGCCGGCACCGGGCTCCGCGCATTCGGCTCACCGGCAACAGCCCGTGGTGACGGCGGATCTGCTTCAGGCCGCCCACAGCGACGGGCTGTCGGAGGCGGAAAGCGGCTACCGGTTCGAGCGGGTCACCACTCCCGCCGTCCGGGGTCCCGAGGTACCGGTCGCGTTCCGGATCCTGGGGCCCGACGGGCGGCCGGTGACCCGGTTCCTGGACAACCAGACCAAGCAGATGCACTTCTTCGCCGTGCGCGACGACATGAACGTCTTCCAGCACGTACATCCGAGGCTGGACGGGGACACCTGGCACACGAACCTCGAGCTGACCGACGGCGGCGCCTACCGGATGTTCGCCGAGTTCGTGCCGCTCGACACGAAGGATCCGAAGCATCCGGTGGTGCTCGGTGTCCCGTTCACCGTGCCCGGTGACACCACCTTCGTGCCGGTGCCCGCTCCGGCGGGCGACACCGTGACGGCCACGGGATACCGGGTGACGCGGGTCGACGGGGCGGCCCGGATCCCGTCGATGCGGGCGCAGGTCCTCCGGTTCGCCCTCCGCGGCCCGGACGGCGCGCTCCTCACCGCGGTCGACCCGCATCTGGGTGCCAACGGCCATATGACCGGGTTCCACAGCATGCTGCTGTCGGCCACGCATCTGCATCCGGTCCAGCCGCTCGGCGTGGCACTGGCCGGCGGCGAGCTGACCTTCAACTCCCTGTTCTCGGAACGCGGGGAGTACCGGCTGTTCCTCGAGTTCTCCCACGGCGGGCGGGTGCACACGGCCGCGATCACGGTCGCGGTGGACTGACCGGGACCACCTCCGCGATCTTCGGTGCCGCGCCTCCCGGTGACCAGAGGAGCCGGACCTTGTCGGTCGTGACGCCGTCGGCAGGCAGTTCCGTGTAGCCGCCCGACATCCGGCCGATCGTCCGCCAGCCGCCAACCGAATCCGCGACCTGGACGTCGGCGCCCGCACCGGCGTCCGCCGCCAGGACGACGACCTTGCTCAGCGGTTTCGGCGCGACGCCGGTGACGACGAGCGCGTCGCCCGCCATCGGCGCCGACGCCGCCGCGTACAGCGAATCGGCGTTGTTGTCCGCCGCCGCGGCCAGGTTCGACCCCGCCGGTGTGCCGGTGACGGTGTACTTCGGACTGTCCGGTGTGGACACGGTGAATTCGCGGACCACGACCCAGAAGGTCTGCGTGCCGGTCGTGCGGATGCGGACGAACCGCGCCTCGGCGCCCTCGGGGAGATCGGCCGAGATCACCGGCTCGGTGACCGTCTTCACGGTCGTCCACTGGGTGCCGTCGGCGGAATATTCGAGGACGCCGGCGTGGACGTAGTCGTCCGGGCTGGTCGGCTTCCCCATCAGGATGTCCACATGGGACACCCGCTGCGCGGAGCCGAGGTCGACCCCGATGGTGGCGCCGATCCGGGGTGCCCAGTCGCTCCAGTAGTAGGTCTCGGGGTCGCCGTCGACCATCCGGGCGGGGACGTTGTCGGTGTAGGTGCCGAGCGACGTCGTCGGCCGCGGCCGGATACCGGGCAGGCCGAACCAGCGGTCGGCCGTGGCCAGCGCGCTGTCGAGGAACGGCACGCAGACTCCCGTGCAAGTGCTCGGGTTGCGCGGGCCCCGCGAGGTCGGGACACGGATCGCCTGCGCCTGCTTGAGCGCGGAGACGAGCTCGCCGCGTTCCGCCCAGGCCTTCGCGCCGTCGCCGTCGACCTGGGCCAGCAGCATCCGCACCGCGTGCCTGCCGGCCTGACCGTAGAGCCCGACCTGGTCGAGCCACGGTCCGACCTCCGCGAGGAACTTCGGATTCGACGCCATGCCGCGCCGCAGATCTTCGGGGTCGGAGGCCATCGAGGTCAGGTAGCGATCCAGTTTCGCGGCCGCGTCCCACGGATCCTTTTTCTCCAGCGCGGTCCAGAAGGCGGCCAGCAGCGGCCGAAGCACCGGTGAATCCAGATCGGGTTTCCCGGTTTCGAGGCGGACGAGCAGACTCGAATAGTTGTTCTCCGCGAACACCTTCAGCGCGGGGGCGGCCGGTCCGCCGAGGTCGGCGATGGCGGCGAGCCACGACTTGTCGGGGTCGTACCGGTCCGGGTTCCACAGGAAGTCGCCGGAGGTGAACTCGGCGATCTTGGACGCCTCGGCCTGCACCATCGGGTTCGCGGTGATCCCGGAGAGGTACCTCGCGACGCCGGGCTCGCGGCCGATGTACGGGCCGAGCAGCAGACGTTCGGTGATGTAGTCGTTGACCGGGTAGTTGTCCCAGATCAGGATGTCGTGCCCGAAGACCTCTTTCGCCTGCCGGGCCTGCTTTTCGGTGATCTGCCCGGCGATCACGCCGACGCCGGTCCACTCGACGATCACCGCCTTGTCGAGCTGGGTGCGCAGCGCGGTCTTGTACGGCGAGTCGGCGAGGTCGTAGTACTCGGTCGGGACGGTCTGCAGCCGCTCGACACCGGGATGCGTCGCGATGAAGTCCTGCTGAACGCGGTTGAGCAGGAACGACTGTGCCGCGCCCGCGGCCGCGCCACCGGTGCCGAACTTCGCGGCGTCGGCGTCGCAGTTCCAGCGGGTGTAGGAGATGTCGTCGAGCGGGATCGCGAACGACCGCACCCCGATGTCCCACAGCGACTGGAACTTCGTGACCAGTGCGGTCTTGTCGGCGTCGGAGGAGTAGCACACGGAAAGGCCGGGGGAGAGGGCGTAGGTGAACTCGACGTGGTTCGCGTCGGCGCGGCTCACCAGCTGCGAGAGCAGGGCGAGCTGTTCCGGCGGGTACTGGTCGCGCCAGCGGGCACGCAGGAACGGGTCGTCCTTGGGCGAGTAGACGTACATGTTCTGCTTGGTGCGGCCGTAGAAGTCCAGCTGTGCCAGCCGGTCGGCATGCGACCACGGCGCACCGTAGAAGCCCTCGATCACGCCGCGCAGCGGGGCCGCGGGCCAGTCACGGATGCCGAACGCGCCGCTCGTGCCGGAAGCGAACAGCTGCCGGAACGACTGCGCCGCGTAGAACGTCCCCGAAGTGTCCACACCGGACAGTGCGATCACGCCGCGGTCGGCGGCGAGGACGTAGCCGCCGGGGGCCAGACCTTCCGGACCTTTGAGGCGGAGCGCCGCGAGAGCCAGTGCGGTCGCCCTGCTTTCGGTGGGTCCGCCGACGAAGACGACGAGGCCGCCGTTGCCGCGTTCCCGGTCGACCGCGGCCTGATCGTTGTCGGTGACCTTGACGATCGTGTTCGCGCCCGCCGCCCGGAGGACCTGGTCCACGACGGCGAGCGCGGAGGGATCGGTGGCCGCTCCGACGACTTCGACGACTGTGCGCGGGATGGTCACCTGCCCCGCTCGTGGCGTCACCTGCTGGGGCGTCGGCCATACCTGGGCCAGGGGAGGTGCGGGAGCCGCGCTCGCCGGTGCGGGGACGGCCACCGCCACCGCGGTCACGAGCAGCGTCACCGGAATGAGTCGGAATACCCATCGGAAGGACATCGGCGGCCCCCAAATCGTCGATCAACGACGTTCTGTGAGCAAGCAAACACCCGATGCGATGACCTGGGCTAGGTCGGTCCGGGTGATTTTCCGGCCGGACCGACGGCTACTCGGTCAACGCGGCGGCGGTCAGGGTGAGATGCCGGGTCAGCGCCTCGGCCGCCGCGTCGGCGTCGCGCGCGAGCGCCGTTTCCTCCAGCAGGCGGTGTTCGGCGAGGTGATCGCGGCCGGGAGCGCGGTGCGCCGCCCAGCGGCGGGCCAGTTCGCTCGCGGTCCACATCCGGTCGAACGTCTCCAGCAGGACGGGGTTCCCGCAGCCGTCGAGCAGGGTGCGGTGGAAGACGCGATGGGCTTCCGACCACGCGGCGCTGAGGTATTCGCCTTCTTCGGGAACGAACGGCGGCGTCCGGCTCAGCCGGTGATGGGCGGCGCGGACGCGGGCCTCCCAATCGAGGTCGCCGCGTTCGACGGAGAGGCGCAGGACGAGCGGCTCGAGGGTCCGGCGGGCTTCCGTGATCTCCTGCCAGCGCCGATCGGAGAAGGCGGGGACGGCGAAGCCGCGGTTGGGGAGCCGGTCGGCGAGGCCGTCGCCGACCACGCGGACGAGTGCCTCCCGGACGACCGCCAGGCTCACGCCGTGTTCCTTGGCGAGGTCCTGCGGTTTGAGCGCGGCGCCGGGGGCGTGGTCGCCGCGCATGATCGCGTCCCGCAGGCGGGTGTACACCTGCTCGGAGAGCATCTGCTTGTCCGGTGAAGCCATCCTCGGAGCATAGACGAACGGGCAGATAATCGATTATTTGTGTTATGGTCGATTTATGAACGATCCTTTCGCGAGGCTTCCTGAGGTGGCCTCCTTCACCGTCACCAGTGCTTCTGTCGCCGACGGCGCCGCCTGGTCACCCGAACAGCTGGCCGGGAAGGACGTCTCACCGCAGCTGAGCTGGAGCGGTGCTCCGCGTGGCACCAAGAGCTACGCCGTCACCGTCTACGACCCCGACGCGCCGACCGGCTCCGGTTTCTGGCACTGGGCGGTCGCCGACATCCCCGCCGCCGTCACGGAACTGCCCGAAGGCGCCGGTGACGACGCCGGCTCCGGGCTGCCCGAAGGCGCCATCCAGGTACCCAACGACGCCCGTCTCGCCCGCTTCCTCGGTGCGGCGCCGCCCGCCGGGCACGGCGTGCACCGCTATTTCGTCGTGGTGCACGCCCTCGACGTCGAGTCGCTCGGCGTCCCGGCGGACTGCACGCCTGCCTTTCTCGGCTTCACCATGGCCTCGCACGTTCTCGGTCGCGCGGTCCTGGTCGCCACGTCGGAAACCCCTGGCCCCGAACGCATCGAGGTCTCCCGGCTCGTCCCCGCCTCCGCGGACGCGATCTTCGCGGTCTTGAGCGATCCGCAGGGACATGTCGACATCGACGCGTCGGGAATGCTCATCGACGCGGAGGGCGATCCGGTCGAGCAAGCGGGCGACCGGTTCGTGGTCCACATGGACCGGGAAGCGCTCGGGGACGTGCCCCTGGGCAAGTACGACGTCGAGGTCGTCATCACCACGCTCGCTCCTGGCGAGGAGATCGCCTGGACCGTGGAGGGCCGGATCCGGCCGCATGCCCGGCACATCTACGGCTACCGGCTGGAGCCCGCCGAGGGCGGCACCCTCGTCACGTCGTACTACGACTGGTCGGAGGTGAGCGAGGAGTGGAAGAACCGCATCACTTTCCCGGTGGTTCCCGAGTCCTCGCTCAAGGCCACGCTCGGGATTCTCGAGCGGACCGTGCGGCGTCGAGGCGATTCACCCACGCGCTGACGCCGAACACGACAGAATGTCCCGGTGCGGAACATCCTCGTAGCGATCGCCCTCGTCCTGCTCGGTGTCACCGGTTGCCAGGGCGGGGTTTCCGGTCAAGCCGAACCCGAAGGTGACAGTTTCGCGATCAAGGACGGGTCGCGGCTGCGGTTCCGTCCGGTCCTGGCGGAGCTCCCGCCCGGCCCGGCGACGGGCGCGGCGACCGACCGCCAGAGCACGGATCCCGCCGCACAGCAGGCCGCCGCGGCGGCGCTGGACTGTTCGGAGGGGCCGGATCCACTGGACGGCCGCGACGACCCGGCGCTCCCGCTGGTCAGCTGCGACCGTGTGCAGGGCACGAAATACCTGCTCGGCCCGGCGTTCCTCACCGGAGCCGACCTCAGCCGGGCGAACGCTCGCCTCGACACACAATCCGGGGGTCCGCTCATCGGGCTCAGCTTCACTGACGCGGGCGCGCGGACATGGGCCGACTGGACCGCGGCGAACGTCGGCAAGCAGGTCGCGATGGTGCTGAAGAGCCGGGTGCTGACCGCGCCGTCGATCCAGTCGGCCATCACCGGCGGGGAAACCCAGATCACCGGCAAGTTCACCATGGACGACGCGCGCCGGCTGGCGCGCGACATCGCCGGCGGCTGAGCCCGCGGAATACGATCACCGCACCCGACGTTTGAGCGTTCAACTACTTGAGGAGTTGGACATGGGTTACGAGATCCTGGGCACCCCGCAGGCGCCGACCTTCGGCCTGGACACGTTCGGCGACGTCGGGAACGACGCGAACGGCCAGCCGGTGAGCCAGGCCGAAGCCATCCGCGAGGTCGTGGCCGAGGGTGTCCTCGCCGACCAGGTGGGCGTGGACTACTTCGGCGTCGGCGAACACCACCGCGCGGAGATGGCGGTGTCCTCGCCGGACGTCGTGCTGGCCGCGATCGCGGGCCGGACCGAACGGATCCGGCTGGGCACGGCGGTCACGGTGCTCAGCTCGGACGACCCGGTGCGCGTGTACGAGCGGTTCGCCACGCTGGACGCGGTTTCCCGGGGACGCGCGGAGGTCACGCTCGGCCGTGGCTCGTTCACCGAGTCGTTCCCGTTGTTCGGGTACTCGCTCGAGGACTACGAAGCGCTGTTCGCCGAGAAGCTCGACCTGTTCACGCATCTGCAGGAGGAGAAGCCGGTCGACTGGTCCGGGACGGTCCGCCCGGCCCTCGAAGGCGCGCAGGCCTTCCCGGTCACCGAATCCGGCAGCCTGCCCGCGTGGGTCGGCGTCGGCGGCACCCCGCAGTCGGTCGTCCGCGCGGCGGCGTACGGCCTGCCGCTGGTGATGGCGGTGATCGGCGGGTCGCCGGAGCGGTTCACCCCGCTCGCCGACCTGTACCGGCGCGCGCTGAAGGAGGCGGGCCACCAGGAACTCCCGATCTCGATGCACAGCCCCGGCCACATCGCCGAGACCGACGAACTGGCCGTCTCGCAGCACTTCTCGCACCACCAGGCCGCTTTCGCCAAGATCGGCGCCGAGCGCGGTTGGGGTCCGATGTCCCGGGCCGACTACGACGTCATGGCGGGCCCGCGTGGCGCGCTGTTCGTCGGCTCTCCCGAGACCGTCGCGCAGAAGATCGCCTGGGCGGTGCGGACGCTGGGCCTCTCGCGGTTCCAGCTCAAGTACAGCGTCGGCGCGCTTCCGCACGAGCAGCGCCTGAACTCCATCCGGCTCTACGGCGAGCAGGTCGTCCCGCGGGTGAAGGAACTGCTCGGTTAGGGTCGAAGCCGTGGTGTTCGATTCCGCGCGATTCGACCTTCAGCCCTACCTCGGTTTCGACATGGCCCGCTATGTCCGGCGGACCTATTGCAGCTGGGAGGATTCCGGCTGGGAGTCGCTGCTCGTCCAGCGGTTCGAGCACGTTCCCGTCGCGGAGGACATGCGGCTGCCCGCCGTCGCGGATCTGCATCTGGTCCTGCCGCTTTCGGGGCGGACGGTGATGGAGACCCGCGGCGAAGGCCGGTGGAACCGGCACGAATGGGGGCCGGGACGGCTCGAACTCGCCGTTCCCGGCAAGCCCCTGCGGCGCCGCTATCGCGGGGACGAAGCGATGCGCAGCCTGCAGGTGCACATCCCGGGCACGACGGTGGACTCGGTCGCCGCGCGGCTCGGCGGCCGCGCGGTGGACCACGAGGCGATGGCGGCGTCCGTGGCCGAGGGCGATCCGCTGCTCGACGAACTGGTCCGGGCGGTCGGGAACGCGAGCGAGGACGACGACCTCTACGCCGAATCCGCGGCCGCCTTCCTCGCCGTGCACCTGCTCACCCGGCATGCGCGGAAGCCGGGCCCGCCGAGCGCGGGCCGGGAGGACGACCGGGTCCGCGCGGCCGTCGCGATGATGCGTGACCGCCTGGCCGATCCGCTCAGCGTCGCCGAAATCGCCGGCGAGGTACATCTGAGCGTCTACCACTTCATCCGGGTCTTCAAGGAGAAGACCGGTGAGACACCGCACCGTTTCCTCGGCGGGCTCCGGATCGAGGAGGCGCGAAGGCTGTTGCGGGGCACCGATCTCCCGATCGCCGCCATCGCGGGAAGGTGCGGGTTCGCCACCCCCGGCGCCCTGTCGGCCGCTTTCCTGAAACACACCGGATCGCGGCCCTCGGAGTACCGCAATTCCTGATCACCGCGGCGCAATCCGGCGCATGGTGGCCCCGCCCGGCCGTTCCTAGGGTGATCCTTGTGAGTGGAACGCAGTCGTACGACGTCACCGCCGAATCGTCCGCACCGCCCGCCGCGGTGTGGGCCCTGTTGCTGGACGCCCGCAGCTGGCCGGTCTGGTCACGAGTCGGTTCCCTGGAGGTCGCCGCGTCACAAGGACTTTCGGCCGACGGTCAAGACAAGGTCGGCGCGGTTCGCGCCTTCCGGACCGGCAAGACGGTCACCAAGGAGCGGATCACCGCCCTGGACCCGGAGCGCCGGTTCGCCTACGAGGGCGTGGACGTTCCGGTGATGCTGGACTATCAGGCCTCGGTCGATCTCTGCGAAACGCCCGGTGGGGGAACGCGGATCCGTTGGCACGGAACGTATCGCGTGGGCAAGGGGAGCGCGTGGATCTTCCGGTGGTACCTCCGCCGCTTCATGCGCGACATGGCGACCGGGCTCGCCGGTCACGCCGGCGGCCCGATCCGGAGGCCATGACGGGGGATCAGTGCCGATGGGCGGCTTCGCGGTGGAAGCCCGCGATCATCGCTTCGGTGCCCGGCGGGTTGAACGGCTGGCCGAGAGTGCGCATGAGCGAATTCACGCTGGGGCGGTACATCCCGGTCTTGCAGTAGCGGGAACCCTCGAAGACACCGACCGTGCCACCGTCGGGAGAAGGCTTGCCGAGCCACTTGTACCACTTGGCCTGGCGGTCCTTCATCTGCTGGGCCGTGAGCGCGGAAGCGTTGGGCTCCCGGGGTTCCCGGGTGTCGCAAGTGCCGTAGTCGTACTCGTCGGCCAGCCCACCGATGGAGTGTCCGAGTTCGTGGGCGACGATCTGGCTGGCCTGGATGTTGCCGCCGGAAGACGTCGCGACCCCACCGCCCGCGCCGCCGTACTTCGTGGTGTTCGCCAGCATGATGACCTGATCGACGTCCGGCGCCGCCGCGGCGTACTGGTTCGCCTTGGTTTCGTTGACGCACAACAGCCGTTCGATGCCGCCGCACCAGAAGTACGAGCCCAGCGCGGTGTTGCGCCGGATGCCCTGGGTCGGGTCGTTCGTGATGCCCGACTGGGGCGAGACGACGTCGACCTGCCAGAGGTTGAACTGCTTGCGGTAGCTCTTGTACGGCTCGATGGCGAACAGCGCCGCGATACTGGAGCGGACGTGCTGTGAGTACGTGCCCAGCTGGGTGGAGGTGTAGCCGTCACCGACGAAGACCAGGTCGAAGGTGGTCTCGCTGGGACCGTTGGTCTCGATCGGGGTCACCGCGGCGGCGGCCGCGATCTGCTGCGGCGCGGCCGCCCGGTCCGAAGCGGGCCGGGTGACGTCCACCCGGGTGATGGTTCCTCCGGGCTCGAAGGCCTCCATCGACGTCGTGAATCGGGGAGCCGCCGACGCCGTCGCGGGAACGAGCCCGGCGACGAGGACGGCGGTCAGCGCGACCATGAGGCAGGCGCGTCGCATGCGTACTCCTTGCGGGGAGGGGAGAGGGGAGTACGAAAAACGATCCCGACTTTCGACGGCTTCCGGCACATCCCAAGTGGCCATAAGGTCCGCGTGATGGACGTCGAGTTACGTCATCTGCGAGTGGTGTGCGCCGTCGCCGACGCGGGCAGCATCACGCGTGCGGCGCTCGGGATCGGGAGCACCCAGCCCGCGCTGACCGCCGCCGTGCAACGGATCGAGCGCGCGTTCGGGGGAACCTTGTTCGTCCGGGGGCGCGACGGCGTCTTCCCGACGGCGTTCGGCGAATGCGTCCTCGTCCGCGCCCGTGCCGTCCTCGCCGCGGCGGACACGATGCACCGGGACGCGGCGCGTTTCCTGGCGGAGGGCGAGAAACGTCCTGTCGCGCTGGGTGGGATCGGCGGGTCCATGGTCGTCGAGCTGGCGGACCGGCTCGGGGATTCCGGCCGGGGACAAGCGGTTTCGGTGACCACCGAGTTCTCGCCGTTGCGGCTGCTGGATCTCGTGGCCGGCGGGCAACTCGACGCCGCGGTCGTCGCCGACTATCCGGGCCATCTCCTGCCGTCGGCGCCGGGTGTGGCGTCGCGGCCGCTGGCCACGCAACCGGTGTTCGTGGCGATCGCCGCGGACCATCCCGCGGCCCGCCGCGCCGAGATCGACCTAGCCGAGCTCGCGGGGGAACGGTGGGTGCTCGGGCCGTCCGACGGCGCCGGATGGCCGGAGTGCTTCGAAGAAGCCTGTGCCCGTGCGGGATTTCGGCCGCAGGTCGCGCACCGGAGCACGGAATTGCGCCCGCTGCAACGCCTGATCGCGGCGGGCCGGGCGATTTCCCCGTGCCAGGTCACCTTTCCCTCGTCACCCGGGATCGCGATCCGGCCTCTCGCGGGGGATCCGCTGTGGATGCGGTATCTGATCGCGTGGAACGCGGACGGTGCCTTCGGCGGCGACACCGACGCCTTGATCGCGGCGGCGGAGGCGGCTTACCGCTCCGACACCGAAACCAGCCTCCCCTATCGTCACTGGCTCGCCCGCCGCGCGGGACCGGTCAACGGCAGACGTGCCATCGGGTGACACCTGGTCGGGGAATTCCCCTTGTCGGGCAATGGGTCCTAGCCTCGGATCACCTCATCGACGAAGGGTAAGAAATTGCGTCTGCGCGCCCTGCTGGCCGCTGCTGTCCTGACCATCACCACCGCTCCGGCCGCGCTCGCCGCGCCGGACGTCGCCCACGGCACCGATGTCCCACCGGGGCGGTTCGGGTTCGTCGCGAAGATCGCGATGACGAAGATCCCACGTCCCGACGGTTCGACCTACGGCAGCTACTGCACGGGCGCGCTGATCGCGCCCAGCTGGGTCGTCACCACGGGGCACTGCTTCCACGACGCGCACCGCAAGCGGGTCGCGGGCAAGACGCCGTATCCGACGATGGTGACGTTGGGCCTGGTCGACGAGGCGGTCGAATCGGGTGTGGCCCGCAAGGCGACCGAAGTGCTGCAGGCGAAGGAAAACGATGTCGCCCTCATCAAGCTGGACACCCCGGTGACGACGGTGACCCCGTTGAAGGTGAGCAGAGTGCTCCCGAAGGTCGGCCAGCAGCTGACCTTGGCGGGCTGGGGGAGCCTGACCGCCACGAATCCCGCTCCGGCCACCCGGATGCAGCAAGGCACCGTGCAGGTGGCGACGGTGGCACCGACGACGATCGGCGTCCGCGGCGCCGCGCCGTCGATCACGACCAGTGCCTGCACGTACGACTCGGGGGCGCCGTACTTCGTCGCCGAGGGCACGGGTGGCGCGTTGGTCTCGCTGGAGGCCACCGGGCCGGCTTGCCCGCACGCCGGGATCGAGACGACCTCCCGCGCGGACGTCATCGCGGACTGGATCGCCACCCATACGGGCTAACGGACCGTTTCGGCCGGTGGCGCATCGGGTAGGTGGCGTGATCAGGAGGTATGTGCGATGACGAATCCTCGAACGACCGCCCCTCCGGCGCCGCCGGACCCCATGCCGCCGGACCCGGGTATTCCCGAACCGGTGCCTGATCCGGGCAAGCCGGAACCGGTCCCGGACCCCGGGGTACCCGAACGGGTCCCCGCTCCGGCGCCGGACCGCCCGCTGCCGGAACCCGAGAGCCCGCCGGAATCCCAGCCGGGACCGGCGGGGCTCAGAGGGTGAACGCGAGCCAGAGCGCGAGCCAGGCGCAGGCCGCGATCGCGACGACGACCGCGAACACCCGCAGGCCGGCGGTGGCGATCCGGAGTGACGCCGTGCCGGTGTGGTGTCGGTGATTCCCCATGATTCCGCCCTCCTTCCAAGATCACCATCCGCTCCCGGCGCGCCCGGCGCAGCGGGGAAGGTCCATCCGGGTGACCCCGGCCGGGTGAGTGATACCCGCATTCAGAGGACGAAATGCGGGGGTTTCAGAGCCAGTTGTTGTGCGTGGCGAAGACGCCCAGCTGGAACCGGCTGGAGACGCCGGCGCGGTCCATCAGGGTTTCGAGATAGCGGAACAGGGTGCGTCTGCTGACACCGAGTTCGGCGGCGATCTCGTCGTCCTTGCGCCCGGCGGCGAGCAGGATCAGCAGCTCCCGCTCGACCGGCCGGATCGGTTGGCCGGACGTCCGCCCACGCCGGTCGATCGGGAGCGCGGCCGCCCAGGACGTCTCGAACAGTCCCTCCAGCGCGGAGAAAAGGCTGCAGGGGCGCACGATGACGATGGACTGGTTGCGATCGGCCTCACGGATGGTCAGCGCGATGGTGGCCGCACGGTCGTCGAACAGCGTCAGTTTCACCGGGAGTTCGGGCAGCAGACGGGCCTGCTCACCGGCTCGCAGGCACGGCAGGATGTTCGCGGCCAGATAGCCGGGATCGCCGAACGACGCTCCACTGTAGACACAGCGGTAGCCGATCCCACGCCGCAGTTGCTCCTCCTCCAGGAGATTCCGGCGGCCGCCGGTGAAATAGGGCGGGGAATCGAGGCGGCGCACCTGATGTCGCACCGTGGTCGCGAGATGCTGCAGCCGGGGGATGATGGCGTCGCCGGTGACCACTTCGAGCAGGTCCTGCGCGTTCGGCATCCCCGCGTGCGCCCGCCTGAACGCGCGGTACGCGGTCTGGACCGCGAGCCGCGCGTCGTGCAGTTCGGCCTGTCTTCGCGTGGTCAACGCGGTGAGCGCCTCGCTGGGGTTCGCCGGGACGTACTCGTCTCCGTCCACACCGGACGACACCGCGAGACCGGCGTCGGCCAGTTCCTTCAGCGCCAGCTCGACGTTCTCCGCGTCGTCCTCCCGCCAGGCCAGCTCCGCGGCGGTGACAGGCGCGCTTTCGAGCATCCGCCGGTAGATCCGGGCGGCGGTTTCGCCGAGACCCAGCCTGCCCAGTTGCGGGCCGAGCCCGTCCGGAGTCGTCGATGCCACTTCCTAGACGCCCGACGTGTTCCGGATCCAGGTGCGGTTCGCCGAGATGCTGGTGTGCGTCGAGCTGTCCACCTTGTTGCCCGCGATGTGCACGCCGACCTGCTTGCCGCCGACGAAGACCGGCCCGCCCGAGTCGCCGCCGTTGGTCAGCCCGTTGCCCCGGCGGGCCTTGATCAGTCCATTCCCGACACTGGTCACCGTCATCCGGGCGACCTTGAGGTAACGCTGCAGATCGCCGTCTTCGTTGTAGCCCCAGCCATAAACGTATTCGGTGTCGCCGACCGCGACGGAGGTGCCGAGGGACGCGTACGTCGTGGTCACGGAACGGTCCAGTTTCAACAGTGCGATGTCGGCGCCACTGGACGGCGTGTAGATGTCGGCCACCACCGCGTACGTGCCGGCCTGGTGGTCGACGTCGCCCACCCGGACGGAGTATCCGGCGCCGGGTTCGTCGATGCAGTGCTGGGCGGTGAGCACCCAGCGGGCGCTGATGATCGAACCGGAGCACCACTGCTCGCCGTTCTGCTCGATCATGGCCGCCCACGGGCCGGACTGGGCGTATTCGCCGTCGATGATGGGGGCCGCGACGGCGGCGGGCGCGACCGTCGTGAGACCGGCCGCGCAGAGCAAAGCGGTGAGGAGACCTCGGATACGCATGGGTGCCTTCCAATGCAGGGGAATCAGGGAAATCGACGGGTCACCCGTTCACGGCCACGGCGGATCGCCGGGGATCGCCCGGCCGGATCCGATACCGGTTTTCCCATGCTAGGCAAGCGGATACGGCGGTTGATAGCGACTAAAGACGGGAGAAGGCCGCGGCGGGCGGCACGGGACCCGGGCTTTCGGCACTCGTGTGCCGGTGGCACCGATGTGCCAGGGAAGGGTCCTTTGGGTACGAGGTCGCCACTCACGCGGCGGTCGGGCGGCTGAGGTACATGAAGGCCCCCTTCCTGTACCTAGGCGCAAGGATGGGGGCCTTCATGTACTTGGGAAGATGTGAAGGTCGACTAGCGACGACGGCGGCGCTCGGACGGCCGCGGATCGAGCAGTTCCTCGGCGAGCAGGATGGCCCGGTCCGAAAGCGTGACGGACAGCCGCTCCACCGACTCGCCGATCCGGCCCGCTTCCCGGCGCACGCCCTCGCCCACGGGCTTGCTGTGCCGATCGGCGAGGCCCGCGAGCCTGCTCCCCGAGACCAGCACCAGATCGGCGAGCCGTTCGCCCAGTTCGGTCAGCCGGTTCGCCGTCCTGCCCGCGCGGCGCGCCACGAGATCTTCGGTCTCTCGTCGCAGCTCACGGACCGCGGACCTCGACTCGGTCGTCGTGCCGGTGAGTGCCGACCTCAAGGTTTTCGTCACGTCCATCAGGGTTCGACCTCCACGCGGCTCGCCTGCATTGAGTGTACAACTGTGCACCGTTTATGCGGAATACGTGACCACGCCTTCCCGCGTTCCCTTGTATTCGGAGAACAAGTGTGTCGCTCGGCAGCCCAATACTGACCGGCGAACTCATGTCGCAAAATTTCGGAAACAAGTCAACTTCTTGCATTTTGTCTCCGAGTTGTTGCATGCTCGTACGGCTCTGGCTCCCTCCCCGCCGTCTCAAAGAAGAGAAGACGCCATGACACGTATGCGCCTGTCCCGGATAGTCGCCGGTTTCCTGGTCGCCGGGCTTTCCGTCGCCGGACTCTCCTTCGCCTCCGCCGCGAGCGGGCCACCCGATCCCGCCGCCCCACCCGGTCCGGCGGCGCTCGCCGAAGTCCCGTTGACCCGCACGGTGTCGGCGAGCAGCGCGTTGCCCGGCTATCCCGTCGCGAACGCCGTCGACGGAAACCGGGAGAGCTACTGGGAATCCGCCAACAACGCGTTTCCTCAATGGATCCAGGCCGACCTCGGAGCGGCCAAAACCCTGTCGCGGATCGTGCTGAAACTGCCGTCCGGCTGGGAATCCCGCACTCAGACGCTCGCCGTGCGCGGAAGTACCGACGGCGCTGCGTTCACCGACCTCGCCGCGCCGACCGGCTACGCGTTCGCGTCCGGGACCAACACCGTCACGATTCCGATGACCGCGTCGGCCCGCTACGTCCGGCTGCAGGTCACCGCGAACACGCGCTGGCCAGCGGCGCAGCTTGCGGAATTCGAGCTGTACGGACCGGACACCGGGGACACCCAGGCGCCGAGCGCGCCCGCGAATCTCGCGCTGACCGAGCCCGCCGCCGGCCAGATCCGGCTGACCTGGGCGGCCTCGGCGGACAACGTCGGGGTCACCGGGTACACCGTCTACCGCGACGGCACGCCGGTCACGACGATCACCGGCACCACGTTCACCGAATCCCGGCCTGCCGGGACCCGGGTCGAGTACTTCGTGCGCGCCAAGGACGCGGCGGGCAACGAGTCCGGCGACAGCAACCACGTCGTGCGCTCCGGGACGAGCGCGGGCGCGAACCTGGCGGCGGGCAAACCGATCGAGGCCACCTCGGCGGTCCACTCGTTCGTCCCCGCCAACGCCAACGACAACAACACCGCCACGTACTGGGAGTCCGCCGCGGGCTATCCGAACTCGCTGACGGTGAAGCTCGGTGTCGACGCGGAGGTCGACTCGGTCGTGGTGAAGCTCAATCCGGACGCGATCTGGGGCGCGCGGACGCAGAACTTCGAGATCCTCGGCCGCGCGCAGGGTGCGACCGCGTTCACCTCTCTTTCAGCACGGGCCGACCACCGCTTCGACCCGGCCACCAACCAGAACTCGGTGGTCGTACCGGTCAGCGGACGCGCTTCGGACGTGCGCCTGCAGTTCTTCGCCAACTCCGGAGCGCCCGGCGGTCAGGTCGCGGAATTCCAGGTGATCGGCACGCCCGCGCCGAATCCGGACCTCGTCGTCACCGGCACGACGTGGACGCCGTCGAATCCGACGGAGACCAGCCAACTCGCCGTTTCGGCGACGGTGAAGAACACCGGCACCGCGAACGCGGCCGCCACGACCGTGAACGTCAGCCTCGGTGGCACCGTCGTCGGCGAAGCCGCGGTCGGGGCACTCGCCGCCGGCGCGTCCACGACGGTGACCGTCGACGCGGGAACGCGTCCACAGGGGACGTACACCGTGGCCGCGACCGCGGACCCGGCGGGCACGGTGGCCGAGCAGAACGAAACCAACAACACCTACACGTCGCCGACCGCGCTGGTCGTCGCGCAGGCGCCGGGGCCGGATCTCGAGGTCACCGGCATCACGTCGAACCCGCCCAACCCGGCGGCGGGTTCGGCCGTGTCCTTCACCGTCGCGGTGCACAACCGCGGCACGAGCCGCGCGGACGCTTCGGTGACACGGCTGGCCGTCGGCGGCACCACGCTGACCGGCACCACCGGTGCGATCGAGGCGGGGGCCACCGCGAACGTCGCGATCGCGGGCACCTGGACCGCCGCCGACGGTGGCGCGACCCTGACCGCGACGGCCGATGCGACCGGCACGGTCACGGAGACCAACGAGTCCAACAACAGCCTCTCGCGGGCGATCGTCGTGGGCCGCGGCGCGGCCGTCCCGTACGTCGAGTACGAGGCGGAAGCCGCGCAGTACCAAGGACAACTGCTGGAAACCGACCCGTTGCGCACCTTCGGCCACACGAACTTCGCGACCGAGTCCTCCGGCCGCAAGTCCGTACGGCTGGCGAATCAGGGGCAGTACGTGGAGTTCACGTCGGCGAACGAGGCGAATTCGATCGTCGTGCGCAACTCCATCCCGGACGCCCCGGGCGGTGGCGGGCAGGACGCGACCCTCAGCCTCTACGTCAACGGGACGTTCGCGCAGAAGCTGACACTGTCGTCGAAGCACAGCTGGCTTTACGGCAGCACCGATGACCCCGAAGGCCTGACCAACACCCCGCAGGCCAACGCACGGCGCCTGTTCGACGAGGCGCACGCGCTGCTGTCCCGCTCGTATCCGCCGGGCACGAAGTTCAAGCTGCAGCGGGACAGCGGTGACAACGCGGCGTTCTACATCGTCGATCTCATCGACTTGGAGCAGGTCGCCCCGGCGTCGGAGAAGCCCGCGAACTGCACGTCGATCACGGAATACGGCGCCGTGCCGAACGACGGGAACGACGATTCGGCGGCGATCCAGCGCGCGGTGACCGACGACCAGAACGGCGTGATCGCCTGTGTCTGGATTCCGGCGGGGCAGTGGCGGCAGGAGAAGAAGATCCTGACCGACGACCCGAACGTGCCCAACGGCGGCGGCCAGTACAACCAGGTCGGCATCTCCAACGTGACGATCCGGGGCGCCGGGATGTGGCATTCGCAGCTGTACTCGCTGATCGAGCCGCAGAACGCGGGCGGCATCAACCATCCGCACGAGGGCAACTTCGGATTCGACATCGACAAGAACACGCAGATCTCCGACATCGCCATCTTCGGTTCCGGCCGGATCCGGGGTGGTGACGGTGGCGCGGAAGGCGGCGTCGGTCTCAACGGCCGGTTCGGTACCGGAACGAAGATCACGAACGTCTGGATCGAACACGCCAACGTCGGCGCGTGGGTCGGCCGGGACTACAGCAACGTCCCGGCGCTTTGGGGACCGGGCGACGGCCTCGAGTTCAGCGGTATGCGGATCCGGAACACCTACGCCGACGGCATCAACTTCACCAACGGCACGCGGAACTCGAAGGTGTTCAACTCGTCGTTCCGCACCACCGGTGACGACTCGCTCGCCGTGTGGGCGAACCAGTACGTGAAGGATCCTTCGCAGGACATCGCGCACGACAACGTGTTCGCGAACAACACGATCCAGCTTCCTTGGCGTGCCAACGGGATCGCGGTCTACGGCGGCTACGGCAACAAGATCGAGAACAACATCGTCCACGACACGATGAACTACCCGGGCATCATGCTGGCGACGGATCACGATCCGCTGCCGTTCTCCGGGGAGACGCTCATCGCCAACAACGCCCTGTACCGCTGTGGCGGCGTGTTCTGGGGCGAGCAGCAGGAGTTCGGCGCGATCACGTTCTTCGCGCAGGGCAAGGACATTCCCGGAGTCGTGCTGCGGGACACCGAGATCCACGACTCGACCTACGACGGTGTCCAGTTCAAGACGGGCGGCGGCGTCGTGACCGCGGCCCTCACCAACGTCAAGATCGACAAGTCCAACAACGGCGCGGGCATCCTCGCGATGAGCGGCGCCCGTGGCAGCGCGACCTTGACGAACGTGACGATCAGCGGCTCCGCGAACGGTGATGTCGTCCGTGAGCCGGGGTCGCCGTTCGTGATCAACGACGCTCCGGTGCCGGCGGTGGTCTCGTCGGGCCGCCGCGGCACCCGGTAAGCGGAATCCGTGCCGGGGGCCGCAGTGGGCGACCACTCCGGCCCCTTGTCACGTCCCGGGGCTCAGCCCCGCCACGGCCAGCCGGAACAGCCGGTCCGCCCGGGCGGCCGGATCCGGGTGGTGCTCGGTGGCCAGGACGATGCCGACGATCAGCGTGATCAGATCCGCGACGGTGACGTCCGGCGGCACCGCGCCGTCCCGCGCGGCCCGCCGCAGGAGCGGTTCCCCGGCGGCCTCGATGGCGGCGGAACAGGAGTTCTCCTGTGCGGGCCCGTCGTAGGAGAGCGCGGCCGCCAGCCCACGGGCGGAGACGCAGTAGACGACGACCTCGTCGAGCCAGGTCAGGAGCGCTTTCCGGCTGTCTTCTTCGCCGGTCAAGGCGGCCGCGCGGGCGCACAACGCGGCGATCCGGCTCGCGGAGACCGCCTCCAGCAGCGCCCGGCGGGTGGGGAAGTGGCGGCGCACGGTCGCCGAGCCGACGTTGGCGGTGCGGGCGATCTGCTCCAGCGAGGCGCCGGAGCCGTGGGCCGCGACCTCTTCCTCGGCCACCGCGAGGATGCGCGCGTAGTTCCGCCGCGCGTCGGCGCGCTGACCGTCGGACATGCCTTCACCTCGGTGTTTGCGTAAGTGGCGGGGCCCGCCATATTGTAGCGGACGATAAGTGGCGGGCCCCGCCACTTAGGCGAGCGAAGGAGTCACCATGTCCGCAGCACCCGTTCTGGTCACCGGCGCCACCGGCAGGCAGGGCGGTGCGACCGCCCGCGCCCTGCTCGCGGCCGGCGTTCCCGTCCGCGCCCTCGTCCGCGATCCGGCCAGGGCGAAAGCCGTCGAAGCGCTCGGCGCCGAGCTCGTCGTCGGCGACCTCCACGACGTCGAGTCCGTGATCCGCGCGGCCAAGGGGGCCCGCGCCGTTTTCTCGGTGCAGATGCCCGGAATGAACGAGGACGGATTCGACTTCGCGGGCGAGGTGACGCAGGGCGTCAACCTCATCGAGGGTGCGAAGGCGGCGGGCGTGCCGCAGTTCGTGCACACCTCCGTCTCGGGAGCCGGTCAGCACGTCGAGGCGGACGGTTGGGCCGAAGGTCGCTGGGCATCGATGGAGCCGACGCTGGGCGCCAAGGCGGCGATCCAGGATCGCCTCCGCGAGGCGGGCTTTCCGCGATGGACACTGCTCAAGCCGGGTTTCTTCATGGAGAACTTCCTGCCCGACATGAAGTTCCTGTTCCCGCGCGGGGTGGACGGTGGCCTGGTGAGCGTCATCAAGCCCTCGACGTCCCTTTCGCTGGCCGCCGTCGACGACATCGGCACCGCCGCCGCGGCGGCCATCGCCGAACCGGACCGGTTCGCCGGGGTCGAACTCGAACTCGCGAGCGACTTCCTGACCATGACCGAGATCGCCGAGGTCCTGTCCGGTGCGCTGGGGACGAGGCTGACGGCTCCGAATATGACCGTCGAGCAGGCGGTCGCCGCCGGGATGCCGCCGATGGGCGCTTCGCACGAGTGGCTGAACGTGATCGGTCAGCCGGGACGTCCGGAATTCGCGCGGGACCTCGGCATCCCGCTCACCGGCTTCGACGGCTGGGCGCGGAAATACCTTGCGTAGCGGGTGATCGTTGAGGCATGCGCATCAAGCCCCTGCTGGACCATCTCGACCGCGAGGATCCCGGCGGCGTCCTCGGGTTGTACCTCTACGGTTCCGCCGCGGCCGGCGGGCTCAAACCGGACAGCGACGTCGATCTGCTGCTGGTCACCCGCCGGTCGCTAGATGAAGAGGAACGCGCCGCTCTGGTATCACTGCTGCTGCGGCTTTCGGGCTGGCGTGGCCACGCCGACCGGTTTCCCGACGCGGCGGACCGGCGTCCGATCGAACTGACCGGGATCGTGGCCGGAGGCGAACCGGCTCGCCGGGATTTCCAATACGGGGAATGGCTTCGGGAAGAGTTCGTCGAGGGCCGTCTTTCTTGGCCTGCCGAGGATCCCGATGTCGTGATCCTCGCTGCCACGGCCCATGCGGCGCACCGGGTTCTGCGCGGCGCCGCGCTCGCGGAGGTCGTCGATCCGGTGCCGCCGGACCAGCTTCGTGAGGCGGCACTCGGCGTCATCCCCGGCCTGTTGTCCGAGATCGAAGGCGACGAACGCAACGTCCTGCTCACGCTCGCGCGCATCGTCGTGACCGTCGAAACGGGACGGATCGTCTCGAAGGACACCGCGGCGGAGATGGTCGACGGTGGTGTGCTGCTGGAACGGGCGCGGGCGGGGTACCTCGGCACGGCTTCCGATGACTGGACCGGGCTTTCGGCTGAGGTGGCCTCGCTCGCGAGTGCTCTTGCGGACCGGGCGAGGGGCGTTTGACAAAGCGGAACACTGCTCCGTATGTTTGTGGAACAGTGTTCCGCTTATCTCGCGAAGGAAGTTCACATGAACACGCCAGTGATCTCGATCGCCCCGGTGGAGCTGTCCACGCCGGACCGGGCCGTGGCCCTGCGGCTGCGGATCTCCGTGCCGGCGACCGGGAACGAGCTGCCGATCATCCTGCTGTCGCACGGCCAGGGACCTTCGAACCATCTCTCGTCGTTGCACGGCTACGCCCCGCTCGTGAATCACTGGGCGGCGCACGGATTCGCCGTCGTCCAGCCGACCCATCTGAGCTCGCGGTCGCTGAACCTGCCGCCCGGCGACCCGGAAGCGCCGCTGTACCAACGGTCCAGGGCCGAGGACATGATCCGGATCCTCGACCGGCTCGACGAGATCGAGGACGCCGTCCCGCTGCTGCGCGGCAGGCTGGACCGGGGGAGGGTCGCGGTGGCCGGGCATTCGATGGGCGGGCACACCGCGAGCCTTCTGCTGGGCGCGCGCTACACCGATCCCCGCAGTGGTGAGGAAGTACGGCTCGCCGATTCGCGGATCTCGGCCGGTGTCCTGCTCGCCGCGCCCGGCCGCGGCGGCGACGCGGTCACCGGATTCGTGGCCGAGAACTATCCGTTCTTCGTCAGTACGGACTTCTCCGCGATGACGACCCCCGCGCTCGTCGTCGCCGGGGACAAGGACGACTCCGGCCATCTGACGGTCCGGGGCCCGGAATGGCACACCGACCCGTACTTCCTTTCGCCAGGCCGGAAAACGCTGCTGACCCTGTTCGGCGCCGAGCACGGGCTCGGCGGGGTGTCCGGCTACGACGTCGCCGAGACGACGGACGAGAACCCGGATCGGGTGGCCGCGGTGGGGCGTCTCACCTCGGCTTATCTCCGCTCCGAGCTCTACCCGGGCGACACCGCGTGGCGGGCGGCCTGCGAGGAACTGGCGGCGGCGCCGGATCCGCTGGGCCGGGTCGAGTCGAAGTAGTTCAGCTCACCGGGATCTCCGCCCACACCGTCTTGAATCCCGCACCGGTGTCCACGCCCCATTCGGTGCTGATCGCCTCGACCAGCGCCAGCCCTCGTCCATGCGGACTCGTCGGGTCGGTTTTGATCACCCGGTGCGGCCGCAGCCGAGGGCGGCGGTCATCGACCTCGACGCGGACGACGTCCCGTCCCGAGGGGACGGAGACCCTGAGCTCGGCGACGCCGTCCGCGTGTTCGTGCGCGTTGGTGACCAGTTCCGTGGTCAGCAGTTCGGTGTCCGCGATGGTGGTGCGTCCGACCTCGCTCAGCCGCTCGCGCAGCCAAGCCCGGACCTCTCCCAGTGGCGGGGCGATGCCGGTGGGGAATTCGTACGTCTGTCGTGTTCTCGTGATACCCACGCGTTCTCCTTAGCGGGTTTCCCAGCTGGGCCAAGAGCATGGGCGCAGCCATGGAGTACCCAAGGAGTGCCGGATTCACACGCGGGCGTCCCCGGCGATCGCGGTGACCCTGATCTCGACCCGCATCTTCGGCGCGCCGAGGGCCGCGACGCCGATCTCGGTCCAGATCGGCGCCCGGTCGCCCATGTGCTCGCGGAACTGCGCCACCATCACGCGGTTGTGGGTTTCGCCGATGAAGCCGGGGACCTCCGGGACGTGGTACGAATCGACGGAGACGACGTCGCGCCAAGTGGCGCCCGCGGTGGCGAGGGTGCGGGCGACGTTCTCGAAGGCCTTGACGATCTCCTCCTCCAAGGATTCCGGGAAGGTCAAGTCGTCGTCCCAGCCTCCCTGTCCCGAGATCTCGACGCGATCGCCGACGCGCACCGCCTGGCTGTAGCGCATTTCGGCCAGCTGCCGGTCGCCGTAGCCGGGCGTGGCGAAAAACTCCGGCTGGGTCATGGTGGATCCTTTCGTTGACTTCACGCTTGAAGTCAAGCTAGCACGATTTCACTTCACGTGTGAAGTCGCGTCGTTCTGGGTAAGGTTCCGCCATGGCCACCCAGGACCCGGACGAAGCGCTGTGGCTGACCCCTGCCGAAAAGGAGGCCTGGACCGGGCTGGTCTCCTTGGTCCTCCTGCTGCCGGGGCGGCTCGAGTCGCCGTTGCAGCACGACGCCGGGTTGACGCTGTTCGAGTACTTGACCCTCAGCCATATTTCGGAGGCCCCGGAGCGGCGGCTGCGGATGAGCGAACTGGCGTACCTCGCCAACGGCTCGCTCTCCCGTCTGTCCAATGTGGTCAAACGCTTCGAGCAACGCGGCTGGGTGGAGCGGACGCCGGACCCCGGCGACGGCCGGTACACCCTCGCCGTGCTCACCGACGACGGCTACGACATGGTCGTCGCGGCCGCGCCCACGCACGTCCGTTCGGTACGGGAGCTCGTCCTCGACCCGCTGACTTCGGACGATCAGCAGGCGCTGGCCCGGATCGCCGCCAAACTGCGGACGCGGCCCGTCGATCTCGCCTAGTGAACCGAAGGTCGAACGTGTCTTGCCGGGCGGAGTGTCCAGGACCAGGGCGGCACCTGCGACCGAACCGCCGCTCCCCGTAGCCGGCCGGGGCGAAGGCTCCTTTCGTCGCATCAGACTCGGTGAAGGGAGCCTTCAGCCCACACCACTCCGCTAACGACCCACGTTTGCCCTGCCTCTCGCCTAGTACTTCGAGGCGGTCGAATGTGCGCGCGAAGGTACGTTGTGCGCGCGTCGCGGACTCTGGTCCCCTGGCGGAGTTCATTCCGCACGAAGAGGGGGAACTCTCGTGGTCAAGAAGATATTGGCCGTCTTGTCGGTGTTTTCGATGGCGCTCCTGGGGCTCGCGGGAACGGCGCAGGCCGGGATCGTGCAATGGTCCGACGGTTACGAATCGAACCCGTTCGGTGTATGGGAACGGGGAATTCAAGGCGGTGACGGGCATTCCTGGTTCGATATCGGTATGGGAGTGGCCCGGACCGGCAACAACAACGGCTGGCTCTTCGCGGACAACGGCTGGTCGGCGATGAGGACGGCGAAGTCGCTCAGCAGTTTTCCGTCGAACCGGTCGAATTGCGCGGCCGCGATCCACGCCGACCCGGTCGGAGGCGGAGCGAACATCGGCCTCGAGATCTGGGACCCCAACGGCTGGCGGAAAATCTCCCACACGGTGAAATGGATCGACGACCGGGCGGGCTATCAGCTCATCACGCTGCCCAATCTGAATCTGAACGGCGTGGGTACCGTCTATCTGCAGCCGATCTACGGCAACAACGGCGGCCCGGCGAAGTACATCCGCTTGGACGACGCGATCATCCAGTGCGTCTACTGAGCGGACCCGATGTCTCGCCGCGGTATCGATCGGCGCGTCACGTTGCGACATTCGGTGACTGTTCGCCGGGTTGATACGGATTCCGTCCGGCCGAGGTGATCACGGAAAGCAGGAAACTTCGACATCTCTCACGCTGAAGAGTGAGAGATGTCGAAGGTCCTTCGGCTGGACGGCGCAATGCGGACCTGGTCCGAGTAGCGCGGATTCGCGGTAACAGCCCGTTGGACGGCTTGACACAGGGCGCTCCGGGTGAAGCCCGGCTCTCGCGCTAACGAAAATCGAAATATTCCGTCTTTTCGAGGAAGCCCACAGCAATTCCGGCTCCGGCCGGGTCTGAGGAGGGAAGTCCATGTCACGAAGACCACTGCTCGTCGTCCTGGCCGCCGTCACGGCGATGTTCGCGTCCACCGCGGTCGCCGCCGCGGCCCCGCCGGGAGTCGACCCGGCCACGGTCGACCTCACCCTCAACGCGGGGCAGAGCACGACCGTGACCAAGAACGTGACGACCTCGGCCGTGCCGCCCAATCCCGACCTCGTCCTGCTCGCCGACACCACGGGCAGCATGGGCGGGCCGATCGGCAACGTGCGGTCGAACGCCAGCGCCATCACCGGTGACGTGCTCGCCGCGCAGCCGACCGCGCAGTTCGGCGTCGCCGAGTACAAGGACTTCACCGACTCGGTGCCGTTCAAGGTCAACCAGGGCATCACCGGGGACACGACCGCCGTCCAGGCGGGGATCAACCAGTGGGTGGCCACGGGCGGCGGGGACACGCCGGAGGCCAACCTGAACGCGCTTTACCAGCTGGCCACCGGCGCGGTCGCGTTCCGGCCGGACGGCACCCGCATCATCGCGTGGTTCGGCGACGCGCCGTCGCACGACCCGAGCGGCGGGCACACCCTGGCCCAGACCATCGCGGCGTTGCAGGCGGCGAAGATCCGCGTGGTCGCGGTCAACGTCGGCGGCCTCGACGCCACGGGGCAGGCCTCCGCCATCACCTCCGCGACGGGTGGCGTCCTGCTGAACAACGTCCCGGCCGGCCAGGTGTCGCAGGCCATTTTGGACGGGATCAAGTCCATCGAGGTCACCGTGACGCCGAAGGTGACGAGCTGCGACCCGCAGCTCACCGTCACCAACGATCCCGGCAGCGTCAAGGTGACCAGCGGCGAGGTCGCCACGTTCACCGAGACGATCAAGGCGGCGGCCGGCGCCGCTCCCGGCACCTACCAGTGTGTTGTCGACTACCAGGTCGACGGGGTTTCCCGCGGGTACATCGAGACCACCACGGTGCGCGTGCTCGGCTTGAGCATCAACGACGTGACGGTCGACGAGGGATCCGGGGGCGCGCAGGTCCCGGCGACGTTCACGGTGTCGCTGCTCGGCGGCCCCAGCCCGAACCCGGTGACGGTCCAGTACGCGACCGCCAACGGGACCGCCACCGCGCCCGCCGACTACGCGGCGGCGAGCGGGACGGTCACGTTCGCTCCCGGGCAGACGGCCAAACCGGTGACCGTCCTGGTCAACCCGGACACGGTCGACGAGCCGAACGAGACCTTCACGGTGAACCTCTCGGCCCCGTCGGGCGCCGGTCTTCTCGACGCGACCGGAGTCGGCACGATCGTCGACGACGACCGTGACGGCGTCTTCTCCTGCACGGGTACCGCGGCGAACGTCCTCGGCGTGACCGCGGCTCGGGCCAACCCGGCGAACCTGCCGTGTGTCGACGACAGCAGCACCGTCGCCGCCGCGACGCTCAACGCCGGTCTGATCAAGGTGGACACCAAGGTGCTGACCGCGTCGACCGATCTGACGCCGGACGACCAGTCGGCGGCTCCGGCCGCGGGCGATCGCGCGCTGGCGTCGGCCAAGATCGACAAGACGGTGATCAGCACGCTCGGGCTGACCATCGAGCTCGGCGTGATCCAGTCGCAGGCGACCGCGACCTGCCAGCCGTCGCCGGGCGGGCTCGCGCCGGTGCTGGCGGGCAGTTCGAACGTCGCCTCGCTGAAGATCAACGGCGAGTCGATCACGGTGGGCTCGGCGCCGCTGACCATTCCGCTGGTCATCGGTTCGCTGAAGCTCAACGGCCAGACCGTGGCGAACGGCGTCGTCAAGCAGCAGGCCGTCGCGCTGGACACCGCGCTCGCGAAGATCGTGCTCGCGGAGTCCCAGGCCGACGTGCACGGAACCTCGGCGCATCCGGCGGGCAACCCCTGCCGTCGCTGAGCCGCTGAACCCCGCCGGGACGGACGGATCCTCGTCCGTCCCGGCGGGACCGGTCAGGGAAGGGCCTTGATCGCGGCCGCGGTGGCGTCGGCGAGGAGCTTGTTGTCGATCTTGGCGTCTTTCTCCGCCCGGTCGGTGAGCACCGAGACGACGATCGGCGCGCGGTTCGGCGGCCACACGACACCGATGTCGTTGCGCGTGCCGTAAGCCGCCGTGCCGGTCTTGTCGGCGACCGCCCAGCCGGGCACGCCGGCGCGGATGTTCTGGTCGCCGGTGGTGTTGGCGCGCATCATGTCGACGAGGATCTTGCGCTTGTCCTCGGGGAGGGCGTCGCCGAGCGCGAAGGCGCGCAGGCCCACGGCGAGGGCGCGGGGCGTGCTGGTGTCCCGGCTGTCGCCGGGCGCCGTGTCGTTGAGCGCGGGTTCGATCCGGTCGGCGTGGCTCGTGGTGTCGCCGATCCCGCGGAACACCGCGTTGAGTCCTTCCGGGCCGCCGAGTTCGCGGAAGAGCAGGTTCCCGCCGGTGTTGTCGCTGTACCGGAGGGTCGCGTCCATGACGGCGCGCAGCGGCAGGCCCGTCGCCACGTGCTTCTCCGTGACCGGCGAATTGGTGACCAGATCCTGCTGCCCGTAGGTCACCGTGCGGTCCAGTTCGGCGACCGGCGTCCGCTGCAGGACACCGCCGGCACTGAACACCTTGTGTGTCGAGGCGTAGGCGAAGCGTTCGTCGGCGCGGAAGGCGACCTCGCGGCCGGTCGCGGTGTCCACCGCGTACACCCCGAGCCGGGCGCCGAAGGTTCGTTCGAGCTGTTCGAAGTCGGCGCTCGCGGACGGTGCGACCGGGGTGGTGGCAGTGGGCGGCTGTGCCGGAGCGGGCGTGGAGCACGCGGCGAGTGACGCGACCGAGAGCGCCAGCAAGGCGGCCCACCGGCGAGAAGTGACGGACACGAGGATTCCTTTCAAGATCGTTCGATGTCCGCAGTCTGGCCAGCGCCGGTCATGCTGTCCAAGACACGAATGACGTCTTTCATGCGAAATGCGCATAGTATGTGGTCGTGGACCTGATCGGGAGTTGCCGGGCGTTCGTGAGCGTGAGCGAGGCCGGGACTTTCACCGCCGGAGCCGCCCTCGCGCGTATCCCGCAGCCGGTGGCGAGCCGCCGGATCGCCGCGCTGGAACGGCATTTCGGCGAGCGGCTGTTCGACCGCTCCACCCGGCGCGCCCTGCTCACCCCGTTCGGACGGGACATGCTGCCGTCGGCGAAACGGCTGGTGGCCTTGGCCGACACCCTGGAGCACGACGCGCGGCGCGCCAGGCTGCGGCCGATGCGGCTGGCGATGCCGGAAACCTGCACCGTCCGCGAGCTCGCCGAACTCGACGCGGCGGCGCGGGAGCTGGACGTCTTCCTGGAGTTCCGGCAGGCGCCGCCGAGGGAACGGGCGGAACTCGTGCGCACGCAGGAGGTCCGCGCCGCGCTCACCGCCGTCCCCGGCGAGGAGGGCAGCTGGAAGGTGCCGCTCGGGCTGGCGGGCGGAGGCAGGCCGCGGACGGACGTCCTCCATCTGGAAACGCTGCGGGTCGGCCGGTCCGGCGGTTCGCCTCGGCGGGTTTGGATCCAGCCGGAAGACGACGTCCCGCATCTGCGCGACCGTCTCTTCCGGATCCGCGACGCGGTGGGGCTGCGGCCCGCGCAGGTGTCCGTCGCCGATTCGCTCACCGCGGCCGCGGCGGCCGTGTTCGGTTCGGAGGATCTGCTGCTGTGCTCGGCGGCGCAGGCGACCGAGCTCGGCCTGAGCTGGCGGACCATCGGCGAGATCCGGCTCGTGCGCGGGTTCGAGATCACGGCGGGGCCCGGCGAGGACGCGCAGCGGCTCCGGGCACGATTGGGGCCGGACATCGCCCGGTGTCTCGGCGCGGAGGAGACGACGTGAACACGGAAACGCTGCTCCTGCGGCTGCGCGCCGACTTGGCCGACGGAGGCCTGCGCGGTTCGTTCCTCGTGCGTGATCTGCGGACCGGCTTCGAGACCGGCATCGACCCCGACCTCGAGTTCCCGAGCGCCTCACTGGTGAAGATCCCGCTCGCCGCGGCGACCCTGGAGCGGATCCGGCGGGGCGAGCTGGACGGTTCGGCGGCGCTCGACGTCGAGCCGGGGCGGGCCACCGCGCAGGGGCCGACCGGGCTGACGCGGTTCCGGCATCCGGCCAGGGTGGCGATCGACGACCTGCTCTACCTGACCATGGCCATCAGCGACGAGACCGCCGCGGACGCGCTGTTCGCGCTGACGCCGCCCGCCGAGGTCACCAGGATGACGCGGGACTGGGGCATCACCGGGATCACCGCTCGGCATCCGGCCGCGGATCTGAGCGACACTCCTGCCGAACGCTTCGACCCCGCCGACGTCCACCTCGCGCACGCGCTCGCGATCAACGCGGGTACCGCGGGGCAAGGTCATCCCGTTCCGCAGCTCGACGTCACGCGCGCGAGCTCCGGTTCGGCCCGCGCGTTCGTGAACCTGCTCGAAGCGCTGTGGAAGCGGTCCAAAGTGGACGAACAGGTCGCGGCGCGGGTGCGTGAGCTCATGGGGCTCAACCTGTTGCGTCAACGACTGAGCCCGGATTTCGTCTCCGACGCCACGAAATGGTCGTCGAAGACGGGCACCGTGCTGAACCTGCGGCACGAGGTCGGGGTGGTCGAGCACGCCGACGGCGGGATGTTCGCGATCGCCGCGCTGACCGAATCCCAGGTGCCCGCGGCGATCCAGCCGGAGGCCGAGGTGCTGATGGCCCGCGTGGCGCGGGAGCTGCGGGATCACCTGCGCGAGGGGTGACGTCACGTTCTCCGCCGCTGTCCGGTTCTTGAGGGAAAGGACCGGCGAAGTGGAGGATCGGCATGAAGGTCGTCATCGTGTGCGTTTCGGTGTCGCACGGCAACACGGAGAGGGTCGCCGAGGTCATGGCGGGGGTGCTCGGCGCCCGCGTCGTCAGCCCCGAGGAAATCGAGCCCGCCGACCTCGATTCGTGTGACCTGGTGGGGTTCGGCTCGGGGATCTTCGGGATGGACTTCCATCCGCGGCTGCTTCGGTTCGTCGAGGAGTTGCCGGGGGAGCAGCGGCGGAAGGCGTTCGTGTTCACCACGAGCGGGCTGCCCGAACCGCCGTTCCGGCGCTACCTCCGCCGCCTCGCGCGGCTGCTCGGCCACAAGGGATTCGATGTGGTGGGCACGTTCTCGTGCCGTGGTTTCGACACGTGGTTCCCGTTCCGGCTCGTCGGTGGCATCGGCAAGAACCGGCCCGGTACGGCGGATCTCGACGCGGCGCGGCGGTTCGCCGAACGCCTTACGGCCTGATCCGGAACGTGAGCAGGCTCGGTCCGTGATCGCGTCCCGCAGCAGGTCCCGAGGCCTCCCGGCGGGCAGGTAAAAGCGAGTACCCGAGAACTGAGGAAAAGCTCATAATAGTGCCATGACCTGCAAAAATCCCGAGGGCGCGCGATGATCCCGCGCCTCAAGGCCCCGGTCTCGCGCAAGATGATCACGCTGGAGGTCCGGGAGCGTGTCAGCCTCAGCCCGAACTTCGCGTCGGTCACACTCGGCGGGCCGGAGCTGAAAGATCTCGTCGTCACGGGCGCGGACCAGACGGTGCGGCTGTTCTTCCCCCGTGAGGGACAGCGCGGGCTGCGGATGCCCACCTTTTCGAACGAGACGTGGATGCCGGAGCTGATGTTGCTGCCCAAGTCGGTGCGGCCTTGGGTGCGCACGCTCACCATCCGCCGGGCGAGGCCCGCCGACGACGAGGTCGACATCGAGTTCGCCCTCCACGGGAATTCGCCGATGAGCGAATGGGTCCGCCGCGTGCGACCGGGCGATCCGGCCGGGATCTTCGACATGGGCACCACCTACCGGCCACCGGACGACGTCGGCGCTCAGCTCATCGTCGCCGACGAGAGCGCGCTGCCCGCCGCGTTGGCGATCCTCGACGACGCCCCGGAATCCCTTGCCGCGCACGTGTTCCTGGAAGTCCCCGCCGCCGCGGACATCCGGCGCTACGACACGGCCGACGGCGTCCGCGTCCACTGGCTCAGCAGGGACGACCCGGGACTTCGTCCAGGAACTTCGGCGCTGGAGGCGGTTCAGCGGGCATCCTTGCCTCAAGGGCGGTTCTATACGTGGGTCGCGGGCGAGTCCCGGCTGGCGACGTCGTTGCGCCGCCATCTTGTGTCCGAGCGAGGTGCGGCGAAGGCTGACATCTCGTTCGCCGGATATTGGCGGCACGGCTGGAGCTCCCCGGGTTGACCGTTCGTGTCGAGATCCCGCCATGTCGGGTATCCGCCAGCTCGCGGCCGTGTGGGAAACCTGATCACCCGTCTTTACTTCACGTACGGACGTCGGGGGGCTCCTGTCGAAAGGGTTCATGGTGATCAGTAGGACGAGAAAGACGCGGAGAGGCACGGTGGCCGTGGTCGCCGGCGCGTTCCTGGCCTCGGGCCTGGTACTGGCCCCCGCCGCGGGTGCGGCTCCCGCGGCCAAGGCCGAGCCGGACACCGCCGCGCTCGCCGGTGCGCTGACCAAGCAGGCCGTGGCCTGGGGCGAATGCTCGTTCCCGTCCGTCGCGCCGGCGACGGAAGCGGAACTGAAGAAGGTCAAGGGCCTGGCCTGCGCCACGGTCCAGGTGCCGCGGGACTGGCACAACCCGCAGGACGGCAACACGATCGGCGTCCGCGTCTCCAAGACCGCGACCGCCTACCCCGGCACCGGCAGGCAGGGCATCGCGCTGGTCAACCCCGGCGGCCCCGGTGGCGAAGGGCTCCCGTGGGGCGCCGCGATGGCGATGCGGAGCCCCGTTCTGGCCTCGCAGTACGACTTCGTCGGCTTCGACCCGCGCGGCGTCGGCCAGAGCACCCCGCTGACCTGTAGCTACACCGTCCCGGACAGCACGGACCAGAACGTGATCAGCCGGGCGAAGGTCGAGGGCTGCCTGAAGAACCCGCTGACGAAGTTCATCACGACCGAGCAGACCGCGTACGACATGGACTTCATCCGGGTGCTGCTCGGGGAGAAGAAGACCAGCTACATCGGCTACTCGTACGGCACGTGGCTCGGCACCTGGTACGCCACCACGTTCCCGAGCAAGGCGCACCGCTTCCTGCTCGACTCTTCGACCGACGCGAGCCGCCCGACCCTGGAGAAGACCTGGGACCTGCAGCCGCGCAGCCGTGACCGCCAGTTCCAGGAGGCGCTGCTGCCCTACGTCGCGCGCAACGACGCCAAGTACAAGGCGGGCACCGACCCGCTGGAGATCCGCCGCAACTGGGAGAAGGCGGGCGGCACGCGGGAATTCGCGGGCATGCTCTACGCCGCGTGGTTCATCATCCCGGCGATGTACGACACCACCCAGTATCCGTCGGCGGCCTCCATGGTGGCCGCGCTGGCGAAGGGACCGGCGCCCACCGGGACCGACGCGGAGAAGCTGGAGCAGGTCGTCGCGAAGGCGCTCGCCACCCCGGGCCTGACCGACGCGAACAAGGCGTTCCTGAACAAGGCCAAGGGCAACGCGCTCGAGGCCATCGCGAAGAAGGACTCGGTCGAGCGCAAGGCCTCGTACCAGGGCGGCGCCGAGGTGGAGACCTGGGACGCGGCGTTCGAGGCGATCCGCTGCCAGGACGGCCAGTGGAACCAGAATCTGCACTACTGGACCTACTGGCAGGCCGACCTGACCGTGAACGCGCCGTTCATCGCGCCGATCATGGCCCTGTCGGGCGCGCCGCTGTGCGCGTTCTGGCCGACCACCAACGCCAAGCCGGCGCCGGACGCCAAGACGTTCCCGAAGCTGCTGATCGCGCAGACCGAACTCGACGCGGCCACGCCGTACGAGGGCGCGCTCGCCACCGCGAACGGCCTGCCGGGCGCCAAGATGATCAGCGTCGACAACGAAGGCAGCCACGGGATCTTCCCGTACAACACCGACTGCGTCGACGACCCGATCGTCGCCTACTTCCAGACCGGTCACACGCCGAAGAAGAAGTTCACCGGTTGCCAGGGCCTGCCCTTGCCCGGTGAGGACAAGACGGTCGAGGTCGGCGGCAACCTCGGGCACGACGGGAAGATCAAGATCAAGATGATCACGCCCCAGGTGCGCAAGGCGAACGAGATCGTCCGTGAGCTGCTCGAAGGCACCGCCACGCCGGAAGCGGACGAGAAGGGCCTGCCCGCCAACGCCTGATCCCCGGCAGCGTCGCACAAGGGCTCCCGCGAACCGCTTTGGTTCGCGGGAGCCTCTTCGGCGTGATCCGTGACGGTTTCGTTATCGGTCCAGGCGCACGATCCAGCCGGTTTCCTCCTCAAGAAGGGTGAGGCGTGACATCGATGTCACGCCGATCGATCCTGGGGTGGGGGAGGAGAAGCGTCATGCTCGCCGAGTCGCGAGGCCTGTCGGTGGAGGCCGAGCAGCTGTATCGGGCTCTGCTGGAAGGGCGTCCTGGCCCGCCCGGTGCCGAACTGGCGGAGCTGGAGCGGTTCGGCCTGATCCGCGCCGGCGAGTCCGGTGTCGAGGTGTGCCCGCCGCGTGCGGCGCTGTCGGCGTTCGCGGCGCAGCACGAGGCCGCGGCCGTCCGCGCGCGGGAAGCGGCCGAGGTGCTCGGCGCCGCCTACTCCTTGCGGACGGGCCGCGACGCGGACTTCGTCGAGGTGCTGCGGAGCCGGGACGAGGTGATCGCCACCTTCGAAGCCATGCAGACGCAGGCGGGGGTGGACATCGTCGCGCTGGACCCGGGGTCGTACATGAGCCCGAAGGCCGAAGTGAGCACGGTGCAGCCGGGATCGATGGCGCGCGGCATCGCGTACCGCGTCGTCTACGACTCGTCCGTGCTGCGGACCGACGACGGATTCGCCCAGGTGCAGTCGAGTATCGCGCTCGGGGAGCAGGCCAGGGTGTTCCCCAGGCTGCCGCTGAAGCTGGTGATCGCCGACAGCAACCGGGCGCTGATCGCCGTCCCGAACTCCGACGCCGGTGACGTGCTGGCCCTGCTGATCCATCCGTCGATGCTGCTGAGCGCGCTGATCGAGTTGTTCGAATCGTTCTGGCGGATGGGGGTGCCGGTGCGGGCGGGTGGTCCGGACGACGCGGAAGCGACGCAGGAGCCGACCGTCGCCACGCGCCGCCTGCTCGCGTTGCTGAGCGGCGGCCTGACCGACGAGGCGATCGCCCGCGAGCTCGGGATCAGCGAACGCACCGTCCTGCGGCGGATCAGCCGCCTGCAACAACTGCTGGGCGCGCAGACCCGGTTCCAACTGGGAGCGCAGGCTTCACGGCAGGGGTGGTTATAGCGCGAGCGTGAACGGGGCAGGCGGGAATTGTCACGGGAGAGTGAGGTCCGGTTTCGTGAGTGGTAAGGACGGTTAGAACCGTCCTCTTCACTCACGAGGAGCCGAAATGCGAGCGACGCTCCTCATGATCGGGCTCGGGGCCTTCGTCACCACCCTCGACAACACGATCGTCGCGGCGGGCGCGCCTTCGCTCGCCCGGGAACTCGGGCTCGATCTGCCCACGCTGCAATGGGTGAGCATCGGCTACATGCTCCCGTTCGCCGGGTTGCTGCCGGTGGCGGGAACGCTGGTGGACCGTTGGGGCCAGGCCGCGACCCTGCGGGCGGGGCTGCTCGCGTTCGGTGCCGGCGCGGCCGCCGGAGGATTCGCCACGACGGCGTGGCTCGTCGTCTCCGCGCGGATTCTGCAAGGCGCGGCGGCGGCGTTCCTGGTCCCGGCCCTGCTCAGCCTGCTCCGCACCAACCTCGACGCGCGAAGACGCGCTGTGGGAGCGACGGTCTGGACCGCCTGCCTCGCGGCCGCCCTCGCTCTCGGCCCGACGCTCGGCGGGATGCTGAGCGAATATCTGGGCTGGGGCTGGATCTTCTTCGCCAACCTCCCGTTCGTGGCGGCGATGCTGCTACTGGTGCGCAAGGTCGCCCTCGCCGATCGTGATCCGGCGGCGGGGAGGCCCGCCGTGCTGTCCATGCTGGTCGTGACCACCGCGATGGTCCTGACCACCGCCGCCGTGGTGGAACTGAGCGTCGTGCTCGGTGCGGCGGGGACGGCCTTCGCGATCTGGTTCGTGCTCAGGGAAAGACGCGCGCGTGTGCGGCTGGTGCCGAAGACGCTGACCGGAACGCGGGTCTTCACCGGCGCGCTCACCGTGCAGCTGCTGTGGGGGCTGGGGGTTTCGGGGGTCTTCTTCTTCACGCCGTTGCTGCATCAGGAATCCCTCGGTCTCGGGCCGATGCTCGCCGGATTGCCGCTGGTCGTGGTGGCGGTCGCGGTCGTCGCCGCCACCCCGCTGGTGCCTTGGGCGGTACCGCGCTGGGGTCCACATCGGACGGTCGCGGCCGGGCTGACCACGGTGGCCGCCGGACTGCTGGCGCTCGCCGCGGTCAACCACCTGCCGGAAATACCGCCCAGGATTCCCGGTCTGGTGCTGATCGGCGCCGGATCGGCCCTGACCACCCCGCTGACCTCGTACGCGCTGGAAATCGTCGCCGAACGGCACGCGGGCACCGCCTCCGGACTGCTCACCGCGTCCCGTGAACTGTCGAGCGCGCTGGGCGTCGCGCTGATCGGGGCCGTGCTGTCGGTGGTCCGGGCGGCCCGGCTCGACGAAGGTGCCGCGGCCGCGCTGGCCGACGGCTACACGGCGGGCCTGCTGACCGCGGCGGCACTGCAACTCGCCGGAGCGCTCCTCGCGCTCCGGCTCCTGAACCCCCGAAGTTCGTCCCGAAGTGACAAGCGGGGTGCCCCCTTTCTCACTTCCCGGTGAGCACGTCCGCACGCGCACCGGCATTCCATCATCCTTTCATTGACACCCTTCCCGGGACGTCCATACAGTTCCGGGCAGATAAAGAACGGTCTCCGGAATGGAATCCGCTTTCGGCAACGGCGCCGTTCCGAATTCACCCGCTCCTGCTCACGTCGTCAAACGAGGGGCCATGGAAACCATTTCGGAAACGGTCGTCGCCGCCCGCGGCACGGACGACGCACCCGGTGGGGAATCGTTCGCCACGCTGCTGCGGTACTGGGCGTGGCGGCTCGGCGACGAGGTCGCGGTGACCTACCTCGACCATCGCGCCGGAGCGGACGGCCGGGCGATCACCCTGTCCTGGCGGGAACTCGACGAGCGTGTCGACGTCCTCGCCACCCGGCTGACCTCGTTCACCGGCGCGGGAGACCGGGCCGCGATCCTGGCGCGGCAGTCCGTCGACTACGTCGTCGCGTTCCTCGGCGCGATCCGCGCCGGGCTGGTCGCGGTCCCGCTGTTCGCCCCGGACCTCCCCGGGCACGCGGGCAGGCTGGCCGCCGTGCTCGCCGACTGCGCGCCTAGGGTCGTGCTCACGACCACCGACGGACTCGACGCCGCCGCCGGTTTCCTCGCCTCGACGGCGATCGAGCGCCCCGCCGTGCTCGCCGTCGACACCACTGCTCCGGTCGCGGCCGGTGACCGCTCCTGGCCGCGACCGGAACCGGACGGACTGGCGTACCTGCAGTACACGTCCGGTTCCACGAGGACGCCGGCGGGCGTGATGCTGACCCATCGCAACGCGCTCACCAACGCACGCCAGGCGTGCGACGCCTACGCGATCGAAACCGGGACGACGTCCACGGTCAGCTGGCTGCCGCTCTTCCACGACATGGGCCTGATCCTCGGGATCGGCGCGCCCATGGCGGCGGGCGCGTCGTCGGTCCTGATGGATCCGCTCGCCTTCCTCGAACGTCCGTCGCGCTGGCTGCGCGCGCTTTCGGCGAGTCCCGGCGCGATCAGCGCGGCACCCAATTTCGCCTACGCCTACAGCGCTTCCCGGGTGACCGAGGCCGAGAAGAGCTACCTCGAACTGAGCCGGGTCGTCTCGCTGATCAACGGCAGCGAGCCGGTCCTCCCGTCGACGATCGCGAAATTCCACGGCGCCTTCGAGGAGTGTGGGCTGCGCCCGGAGGTGCACCGGTCGTCCTACGGGCTGGCCGAGGCCACCGTGCTCGTGTCCGTCACCGAGGCGGGCAAGGCGCCGCGAGAGGTCGCTTTCGACCGCGATCAGCTCGCCACCGGCCTGGCGACGCCCGCGCTTCCCGGCGCGACGTCCACCACGCTCGTTTCGTGCGGGTTCCCGGTGGGGCAACGGGTCCGCATCGCCGATCCGGTCACCGGCGCGCTGGTCGAACCCGGCAGGGTGGGGGAGATCCAGGTCAACGGCCCGAACGTCGGAGTGGGGTACTGGGGACGGCCCGTCGCGGACGGTGTCTTCGGCCTGCCGCCGATCGACCCGGAGTCCGGCGCGGGCTGGCTCGCGACCGGGGACCTCGGGGTGCGCTACGACGGCGAACTTTTCATGACCGGCAGGCTCAAGGATCTCGTCATCGTCGACGGCCGCAACCACTATCCGCAGGACATCGAGCAGACCGTGGAGATCCATCCCGCGGTCCGGCCGCATTCCGCCGCGGCGTTCGCGATCCAGCGTGAAGACGGCGAAGCGGCGGTCGTGCTGGCGGAGCGTGCCAAGGGGAGCGAGACCGACCTCGTCGTGGCGACCGGCGAGATCCGGCGGGCGGTCTCGGCCGCGCACGGTCTGCGGCCCTACGATGTCGTCTTCCTCGCCCCGGGCGAGATCCCGCGCACTTCCAGCGGCAAGATCAGCCGGGCGCGGTGCCGGAAGTCCTATCTGGACGGATCGCTGACCCTGCGGCGGCTCGGGTGACCGCGGAGATCCGCGCCTGGCTCATCGCGCGCGTGGCCGAACGGACCGGCTCGCCCGCCGACCAGGTCGACCCCGATCGGCCACTGCACGAGAGCGGGCTTTCCTCCCGCGAGTCGATGGAACTGGCGGCGGAACTGGGCAGGCACCTCGGCCGCCCGATGCCGCCGACGCTGGTGTGGCAGTACCCGACGATCACCGCGCTCGCCGCCCGTCTGTCCACAGTGGAGGAATCCACGGCCGTCGTCGGTGAAGGCCGCGAAGAGGAACCGATCGCGATAGTCGGCCTCGGCTGCCGTCTGCCGGGCGGCGCGGACTCCCCGGAGCGGTACTGGCGGCTCCTGGACGCCGGACGCGACGGCATCCGCGAGGTCCCGGAAGACCGCTGGGAGACCCCCGTCCGCGGCGGGTTCCTCGACGACATCGCCGGTTTCGATGCCGAATTCTTCGGTATCACGCCGGGCGAGGCCGAGACGATGGATCCCCAGCAGCGGATGCTCCTCGAAGTCGCGTGGGCGGCGCTGGAACACGCCGGGATCCCGCCGTCCACGTTGCGCGGGAGCCGGACCGGGGTGTTCGTCGGGCTGTCGGCCGGCGAGTACGGCCACCTGACGATGGCCGATCCCGCCGCCGTCGACGTGTGGTCCGCCACCGGTGCCGCGATGAGCATCGCCGCGAACCGGCTGTCGTATCTGTTCGACCTGCGCGGTCCCAGTCTCACCCTCGACACCGCGTGCTCGTCGTCGCTGGTCGCGGTGCACCAGGCGGTGCAGAGCCTCCGCCGCGGCGAATGCGGGGCGGCGCTCGTCGCCGGGGTGAACCTGCTGCTCTCGCCCGCGGTCACCGCGTCCTTCGAGCGGGCCGGGGTGCTGGCGCCGGACGGGCACTGCAAACCGTTCGACGCCGCCGCCGACGGTATCGCCCGCGGCGAGGGCTGCGGGGTGATCGTGCTGAGACCGCTGAAGGCCGCTCGCCGCGCGGGCGACCGGGTGCTCGCGGTGATCCGCGGCAGCGCGGTCAATTCCGACGGCCGGTCGAACGGTCTCGTGGCGCCCAGCCCCGGCGCGCAGGCGGACCTGTTGCGCGACGCGTACGCGGCGGCGGGCGTCGAACCGTCCTCTGTGGACTACGTGGAGGCGCACGGGACCGGGACCGAGGTGGGCGACCCGATCGAGGCCGGCGCGCTCGGCGAGGTGCTCGGCGCCGGCCGCGAACCCGGCCGTCCGCTCCTGATCGGCTCGGTGAAGGGGAACCTGGGCCACCTGGAAGGCGCGGCGGGGATGGCCGGGCTGATCAAGGTCGTCCTCGCGATGGTCCACCGGCGGCTGCCGCCGACCCCGCATCACCACGAACCCAGTCCGCATATCGATTTCGCCGGTCTCCGTCTTCGCGTGGTCGACACCGGGACGGACTGGCCGCGCTACTCCGACGTCGTGCGCGCCGGGGTCTCCGCGTTCGGTTTCGGCGGCACCAACGCCCACGTCGTTCTCGAAGAATGGCCTGCCGCGTCGTTCGCCGCCCGGGGGAAGGAGACCGAGAGGGCGCACGTGTTCGCGCTGTCCGCTCGTTCGGCCGAGGTGCTCCGGGCGCGGGCCACCGATCTGGCGGACTGGCTCGAAGACCCCGCCCACCGGTCCGTCTCGCTGGACACGGTCGCCGCGACGCTGGCCAGGAGCCGGGACCATTTGCCTGTCCGTGGCGTGGTCATCGCGGAGGGACGCGACCGGGTGGCCGCCGCCTTGCGGGCGATGGCCGCCGGACGCGAGAGCGCCGACGTCGTCCTCGGCGAGGCCGCGCCGGCGTCCGACGTCGTGTTCGTCTTCTCCGGCTACGGTTCCCAGTGGCCCGGGATGGGCCGTGTCCTGCTGCGCACCGAGCCCGTGTTCCGGGCCGAGGTGGAGGCGCTCGATCCGGTGTTCCGGGCCGAAGCCGGATTCTCCCTGCGTGCGGTGTTCTCCGGCGATTACGACCCGCCGGACCTCGGCGCGACGCAACTCGCGTTGTTCGGCATGCAACTCGCCCTCGCCGGGCTCTGGCGTGCGCACGGTGTCGTCCCGGCCGCGGTGCTCGGGCATTCGATGGGCGAGGTCGCGGCCGCCGTCGTCGCGGGCGCGCTGGACGTCGCCGACGGTCTGCGCGTGATGGCCACCCGCGCCCGGCTGCTGGCCGAGGTCGACGCCTCCGGCGACGGCGCGATGGCGGTGGTCGAGCTGTCCCCGGCCGAACTCGCCGACCTGGAGGCGGACTTTCCCGGGATCACGGTCGCGGTCTACGCCTCGCCGGTCCAGTGCACCGTCAGCGGTGGAGCCGAGCAGGTCGAGGCGCTGGTGTCGCACGTCGAGAGCCTCGGCAGGCTGGCGAAGCGGCTTCCGGTCGGCGGCGCGGGCCATTCGGAAGCCGTCGACGCCGTTCTCGGCCGGTTCCGCGCCGAGCTTGCCGGGCTGTCCCCGCGACCGGTCGAAATCCCCTGCTACAGCAGCGTCCTCGACGATCCACAGTGGATGCCGGTGTTCGACGTCGACTACTGGGCGGCGAATCTGCGGCGTCCGGTGCGGTTCAGCCAGGCGCTGGCGGCGGCGACCGCCGACGGATACGGCGTGTTCGTCGAGATCTCGCCGCATCCGGTGGCACTCGCCGCGATCGAGCAGAGCACCGGCGCGCTCGCGGTGCCGTCCGCGAGCCGCAAGGTCGACGAGCGGCAGACGTTCCTCACCACGCTCGCCCGGCTCCACACCCTCGGGCTGCCCGTCGTACTCGACGACGGCGGCCCCCGCCCGCTTCCGGTCGAACTGCCCGCTCCGCCCTGGCGGCACCGGCGGTTCTGGCCGCGGCGCCCGGCGAACCGATCCGGTGGCACGCATCCGTTGCTGGGTGTCCACATCGAACAGCCGACCGGCGGCGGGCACCTGTGGCACGCGGACGTCGGGACCGAGACGCTGCCCTGGCTGGCCGACCACGCGGCGATGGGCGTCCCGCTGTTCCCCGCCGCCGGATTCCTGGAACTCGCGCTCGCGGCTGCGAAGTCGGTCCTGCGGCCTGGTGGACAGCTCCGCGTCGGCGGCCTCGAACTGCACCGGGTCCTCCCGCTGGCCGCGCACACCGAGGTGACGACCAGCCTGAGCATCGGACCGTCCGAAGTGGACGTCTACGCGCGGTCCGCGGACGGCGGCTGGGTGCGGCACGCCACGGCCCGTGTCCGCGACGGGAACACCGTGGTGGTGCCGTTCGGCGTGGTCGGCGACGACGCCCGGCCGATCGACCTGTATCAGGTGCTGGCGGGAATGGGGCAGAGTTACGGTCCCGCTTTCCGCGGGTTGCGCGATGTCCTGGCGGCGCCCGGCCGGGCCTCGGCGTCGATCACCCTGCCCGCCGACGATCCGGCGTACGTCCTGCATCCGGTGATCGCCGACGCCTGCCTGCACGCGCTGGCCGCGGCCGCCGGGGACGTGCTGCGCGAAGCCGACGGCGTGTTTCTGCCGCTGACCTTGGGCGAGGTCGTCCTCACCGGCGACCCACGCCGCGGTGTCCGGGTCGACGCCGTACTCGACTCGCTCGATCCGGCCGGTGACGGCCTGGTCGGCGGGGTCCAGCTGGTCGACGCCGACGGTGTCGTCCTGGTCGAGTTCCGCGATGTCTACTGCCGCCGGTTCCAGCGTTCGGCGCTGCCGGTGCCGATGGCGGATCTGCTGTTCGAGACGGTCTGGCGGCAGGCCGACCTGCCCTCGGCCGCGCCGGGCCCGCGCCGCTGGGTCGTCCTGCACGAGGACGCGCCGTGGCTGACGGCGTTGCGTGACCGGCTCGCCGGGGACGAACTGGTGACCGTTCCGCTCGGGGACCGGGCGGCGCTGGCGGAAGCCCTGCGAGCCCGTCAGGTCACGGGAGTTCTGGCTTGCCTCGCGTCCGGTGACTTCGACCCGATGCGGGACGCGCGGATGGTCGCGACGCTCTCGGGTGTCCTCGCCGAACTGGTCGAACGAACGCCGAGGCTGTGGCTCGTCAGCGCGGGCGCGTCGGCCGTCGAACCCGGCGAGCGTGGAGACCCCGGCCAGGCCTGGCTGCGCGGACTGGTCCGCGTTCTCGCCTTCGAGCACCCCGAACTGCGGGCGAGCCAGGTCGACTTCGACGCCGAGCCGGATCCCGCCCTGCTCTGGGTCGGCAAGCTGGCGGCGGAGCTCCGCGCGGACGCGCCGGACGACGAGATCGCCTGGCGCGAGGGCGTCCGCTACACCCGGGTGCTGGCCCGGCCGGAACTCGGCGAACCCGGCCGTGAAACCGTTGTGCGCGAAGGCGCTTACGTGATCACCGGTGGTCTCGGCGGCCTCGGCCTGGTCGCGGCGGACTGGCTGGCCGGACACGGCGCGACCAGGCTCGTCCTCTCCGGACGGCGTGGTGCGAGCCCCGCCGTCGAACCGTTGCTGGCGGATTTGCGTGACCAGGGCGTCGACGTCCGCGTGGTGGCGGCTGACATCGCGGCGCCCGGGACGGCTGAGGCATTGGTCGCGGCGGCGACCGAGGGCGGCCTGCCGTTGCGTGGTGTCCTGCACGCGGCCGGTGTGCTGTCCGACGGTGCCGCCGTCAGCCTCGACGACGACGCCGTCGAGGCCGTCTGGCGGGCGAAAGCGTTGGGGGCGTGGCGTTTGCACGAAGCGACGGCGGGGCACGAACTCGACTGGTGGCTGACGTACTCGTCGGCGGCCGCACTGTTCGGATCGCCGGGGCAGACCGCCTACGCCACCGCGAACGCGTGGGTGGACGCACTCGTCGCATGGCGCCGGGCCGCCGGATTGCCGGCGGCGACCATCGGCTGGGGTGCCTGGGGCGAGGCCGGAGCGGCCGTCGGCAACCGCAACCCCGTCCTCGAACCGCTCGGCACGGAGGAGGCGCTGGCGGCACTGGACGCCGTGCTGCGCCGCGACCGCGCCTCGACCGGGATCGCCCGCGTCGACGCCGGGACGGTCTTGGCCCTGTTCCCCCGGCTGGCCGGACGGCCCTTCTTCGAAATCCTGGTACCGGGCGACGAACCGGTCGCCGGACAGTCCACTTGGGACGGGCTGGACGCGCTGCGGGCCGTCCTGCCCGAAGCGGCCCGCGAGATGCTGGCCGACTACCTGGCCGGGCTCGTCGCCGGGATGCTCGGCCTCGCCGCGGACGAGATCGACAGGAACGCGCCGCTCACCCGGCTCGGCCTGGACTCCCTCACCGCCATGCGCGCCAGGGGAGTGGTGGAGCGCGACTTCGGCCTGCCGCTGCCGATCCCGCTGCTGCTGCGTGGCGCGAGCCTCGGCGAACTCGCCGACCATCTCGCGGAACAGGCCGGGTTCGGCGAGGCGGGTTCGCGGTCTGCCGGACCGAGTGCTGCCGTCGGGCCCCGCGACCCGGCCGAACGCTGGATCGCCCGGCACTGGCAGGCCGAACTCGGCGGCGCGGAACCCGGCGTCCACGACGACTTCTTCGCCGTCGGCGGCGACGCCGAAGCGGCCGAGCGGCTGCGCGTCGTTTTCACCGGGCAGCTCGGAGTGGTCCCGGAACGGCTGTTCGCGACGCCGACGATCGCCGCGATGGCCGATCTGCTGCGCGACGCGATCGAGGGACGCGGAGGCTGCCCCGTCCGGCCGCTGCGCGAGGGTGGCGTGGATCCGGTGTTCCTGTTCCACCCGGCGGGTGGTCCGACGAGCGTCTACGAAGGGCTCGTCCGTCTGCTGCCGGAGGGCAGGCCCGTCTACGGGCTCGAACGGATCGACGAAGAGGAGACGGTCGAGGACAAGGCCGAGTGCTATCTCGAGCTGATCCGGGAGATCCAGCCGCAGGGCCCGTACCGGCTGGGTGGCTGGTCGTTCGGCGGTTGCCTCGCCTACGAAACCGCCAGGCGGCTGACGGCGGCGGGGGAGCGGGTCGATCTGGTGTTCATGATCGACAGCATCCTGCCGCTGCCCGCGCCGGGGAAGCCGGCGCACGAGATCCTGCTGGACCGGTTCGACCGCTTCGCCGAACACGTCGAGCGGACCTACGGCGTCCCGCTGGACGTCCCGCGCGAGGACCTCGTCCGGCTCGGCGACGACGAACAGATCCGGCTGGTGATCAGCAGGCTGGCCGCGCAGGTGCCCGGGATGGGGCACGGCGTGCTGCGGCACCAGTACGAGTCCTATGTGGACGCGCGCGTGGCCGAACGGTACGAGCCGGAACCGTACGCCGGGCCGGTGCTGCTGATGCGCGCGCAGGAGCCGCATCCGCTGACCACCACCCTCGACCCGCGGTACCTGCGCACCGACGAAGCTCTCGGCTGGGACGCCTTCTGCGCGGATCTGGAGGTCGTGCGGGTACCGGGCGATCACCTGTCGATGATCGACCCGCCGCACGTCGAGGTGGTCGCCGCCGCGCTCGCGGCCCGGCTCGGGGCGCCCAAGGCGGCGCGGCCATGACCGACACGACGGCGTTCCGGATCGCGGACCTCGCCGCCCGCCGGGAAGATCTCCGGATCGCCGAGAAACGAGCCGTCGACCGGCAGCACGCCAAGGGCAAGCTGACCGCGCGCGAACGCGTCGAACTGTTGCTGGATCAGGATTCCTTCGTCGAACTCGACCAGTTCGCCCGGCACCGGTGCACCGAGTTCGGGATGGACGCCAACCGGCCCTACGGCGACGGCGTGGTGACCGGGCACGGCACCGTCGACGGCAGGCGGATCTGCGTGTTCTCCCAGGACTTCACCGTGTTCGGCGGCAGTATGGGCGAGGTCTTCGGCGAGAAGGTCCTCAAGGTGATGGATCTGGCGATGACGCTGGGCTGCCCCGTGGTCGGCATCAACGACTCCGGCGGCGCCCGGATCCAGGAAGGCGTCGTCTCGCTGGCCTACTACGCCGAACTCGGCAGGCGCAACGCGCTCGCGTCCGGTGTCATCCCGCAGATTTCGCTGATCATGGGACCGTGTGCGGGCGGGGCGGTGTACTCGCCGGCGATCACCGACTTCACCGTGATGGTGGACGAGACCGCGCACATGTTCGTCACCGGCCCGGACGTCGTGCACGCCGTCAGCGGCGAGCGGGTGTCCGCTCAGCGGCTCGGCGGAGCCGCGGTGAACAGCGAGGTCTCCGGGAACGCCCATCACCGGGCCGCCGACGAGCACGACGCCATCGATTGGGTGCAGACCTTGCTCGGCTACCTGCCGTCCAACAACCTCGACGCCGCACCGGAATACGCCGACGAGACCGATCCGGAACTCACCGCCGCCGATCTCGAACTCGACCGCCTGGTGCCCGACTCGCTGAACCAGGCCTACGACATGACCGAGGTGCTCTCGCGGCTCGTCGACGACGGCGAGTTCACCGAGATCCACAGCGCCTTCGCGCCGAACATGATCTGCGCGTTCGGCCGGATGCGGGGCCGCACGGTCGGGGTCGTGGCGAACCAGCCGCGGCATCAGGCCGGCGTGATCGACATCGACGCCTCGGAGAAGGCGGCGCGCTTCGTCCGGTTCTGCGACGCCTTCGGCATTCCGATCCTCACCCTCGCCGATGTCCCCGGCTACCTGCCCGGTGAGGCGCAGGAACGGCACGGGATCATCCGGCGCGGCGCCAAACTGATCTACGCCTACGCCGAAGCGACCGTGCCGAAGGTGACCGTGGTGATCCGCAAGGCCTACGGCGGCGGGTACGCGGTGATGGGGTCGAAACACCTCGGTGCGGACGTCAACCTGGCGTGGCCCACCGCCGAAATCGCGGTGATGGGCGCCGAGGGCGCGGTGCGGGTGCTGCACCGGCACGAACTCGCCGCGCTACCGCCGGAGCAGCGGACCGTGGAACGGCGGCGGCTCACCGAGGCGTACCGGGAACGGCATTCGAACCCGTACCTGGCGGCGGAACGGGGCTACGTCGATCAGGTCATCGCGCCGTCGCAGACCCGCCTTCAAGTGGCGAGGGCCCTGGACGCGCTGCGGACCAAACGGCAGACCCTTCCGGCCAAGAAACACGGAAACATCCCGTTGTGAGCAAGGAGAAGTGATGAAGCGAACCCGGCGGTGGGGTCTGCTGGCGCTGGCCATGGTGGCCCTGCTCGGAAGCTCGATCCCGGCGAGCGCGGCGCCCGCACCGGTGTCCGCCGACAACGGGGCGAAGGTCGTCGAAGAGACCTGGCTGGACGCGCGCACGGTCGATCTCAAGATCAGTTCGCCCGCGCTCGGCACCACCGGCATGGTCCGCCTGCTGGTCCCGACCGGCTGGGCCGCGCAGCCCACGCGGACCTGGCCGACGCTGTACCTGCTGCACGGCTGCTGCGAACCGGTCGACTACCGCTCGTGGGACCAGTTCACCGACGTCAAGGCGTTCACCGCGGACAAGGACGCCCTCGTCGTCATGCCGACGGGCGGGCCGGCCGGTATGTACACGAAGTGGTGGAACTTCGGGCTCAGGAGCACTCCCGACTGGGACACCTTCCACACCTTGGAGGTGCGGCAGATCGTCGAACGCGGCTACCGGGCGGGCACCCGCCGGGCGGTCGCCGGACTGTCGATCGGCGGGTACGGCGCGCTCGCGTATTCGTACAAGCACAAGGGGATGTTCACCGCGGCGGCGTCCTACAGCGGGGTGCCGAACACCCTCAACCAGGGAGCGCCGCTGTTCATCCAGGGGATCCTGGCCCGCGCGGGGATCTTCAACTACCTGGAACTCTGGGGCGACAGCTGGGGGATGCGGCCTATCTGGACGGCGAACAACCCGTACGACAACATCGACGGCCTGCGCGGCACGGCGCTCTACATCTCGTGCGGGAACGGCAAGACCGGCCCGCTGGACCCGCCGGGCCAGTCCGACATCTTCGAACCCCAGGCGCTGGCTTCGTCGGTGACCTTCACGGATCGGTTGAAGGCCAAGGGGATTCCGGCGACCGTCGACTACTACGGCGACGGTACGCACAGCTGGCCCTACTGGCAGCGGGCGCTGCGGAACTCCTGGCCGGTGCTGGCGGGCGGGCTTGGCCTGTGAGCAGCCGCCGAACTCGCGTGATCAGACGCGGCACAGCGAGTCCGGCCTCCAATCACGTGAGTTCGGCGTCTGATCACTCGAGTCACGCGGTCGGCCCTCGCCGAGGCGTTGCGAAAGCCGCTTTCGCAACCTTCAACGTTGCGAAAGTGGCTTTCGCAACGTCAGTCGGTGGGCGCGGGGGCGACATGAGGTGGGGAATGCCGTGAAAGCCACTTTCGGGACACCAGACGTCCCGAAAGTGGCTTTCGCGACACCAGCACCGCGGGGCCTTCACGGACAGCCGCATTCAGAGGACGAAATGCGGAGGGGTCAGCCGGCGATCAGTTCGGCGAAGCGTTCCGGGCTGACGTTCCCGCCGCTGATGATCACCCCGACCCGGCCCGACGCGGGAATCCGACCGCTGAGCAGCGCGGCGAGCCCGGTCGCCCCGCTCGGCTCGATGACCAGCTTCAGCCGCTCGAACGCGAACCGCATCGCGTCCCGGACCTGCTCGTCGGTGACCAGCGCGATGTCGTCCACGAGCCGCCGGTTGATCGAGAACGTCAGTTCGCCGGGGATCTCGGCGGCCTGGCCGTCGGCGATGGTCCGCGGCACCGGGATCGACACGCGTTCCCCCGCGTCCAGCGAGCGTTTGGTGTCGTCGCCCGCGGCGGGTTCGACGCCGATCACCCGGATGCCGGGCCGCACGGCCTTCGCGGCGGTCGAGCTGCCCGCGATCAGGCCGCCACCGCCGACCGGGACGACGAGCGTGTCCAGGGATTCGGTGTCCTCCAGCAGTTCCAGCGCCGCGGTGCCCTGTCCCGCGATCACGTGCGGGTGCTCGTAGGGCGGGATGAGCGCGAGACCGCGGTCGGCCGCCAGCGCCTCGCCGATGGCGACGCGGTCGCCGGTGTACCGGTCGTACGTGACGATCTCGGCGCCATAACCCGCGGTGGCGTCCTTTTTGGACTGCGGGGTGTCCTCCGGGATCAGGATGACCGCGCTGCTCCCGAGTTCGCGCGCGGCCAAGGCGACGGCCTGCGCGTGGTTGCCCGAGGAGTACGCGGCGATGCCCTTGGCCAGCTGTTCCGGCGAGAGCCGGGAGGCGGCGTTGTACGCGCCACGGAACTTGAAGGCCCCGACGCGCTGGAGGTTCTCGCATTTGATGAAGACCTCTGCGCCGACGAGCTCGTCGAGGGTGCGGGAACGCACGACCGGGGTCCGGTGCGCGACCCCGGCCAGGCGGGCGGCCGCGTCGCGGATGTCGTCGATGGTCACGGGGGCGGTCATGATGCTCCTTGTTCACGGATTTCGGCGAGATAGTTGTAGGCGGAGGCGCGGGAGATCCCGATCCGCGCCGCGACCTGGGGCACGGCCCGCCGCACGGCGAAGACTCCACGCGCGTGCAGGCTGCGGAACAGGTCGAGACGTTCTTCGCGGCTGAGCGCGGTCCACGGTTTGTTCAGCCGGAGTTGGTGCTCGTCGACGATCGCGTCGACCACCGCGTCGACGTCGTCGCCGAAGGTGGTGGTCGGCGTTTCGGCGGCGGTGCCGACGTCGGCGAGTTCGCCGACGAGGGTCCGCAGCTGGCCCAGCGCGGTGACGTCGAGGTTCACGCACAACGCGCCGAACACCGAGCCGCCGCTGTCGCGCAGCAGCATGGTCGAAGACTTCACGAGCTTCCCGGACGCGGTCCTGGTGACGTAGTTCAGCTGGTCTTCGGCGTCGTCGCCGCGAGCGAGCAGGCCCATGCCGATCTCGCTCATCGATCCGCCGACGGTGCGGTCGGTGACCGAGCCGGCGATCGCGACCACCGACTGCTCCGGACGGCGGAAGTCGTGCACCACGACTTCGCAGAACGAGCCGAGCGTCGCCGCGATGCCGTCGGCGACCGGGGCGAGCGCGTCGAGGATCGCGTCCTGCTCAGACATCGCGTACCCGGGCGAGGGCTTCGACTTCGACGACGCCGCCGTACGGCAGGGACGCGACCCCGACACAGGTACGGGCCGGCCTGGGCTCGGAGAAGAACTCCTCGTACACCCGGTTGAGGCCGTCGCGGTCGGCGATGTCGGTCAGGTAGACGACGACCTTCACCACGTCCGCGCGGGTCGCGCCCACCGACCGCAGCGCGGTGTCGAGGTTGGCGAAGGCCTGCGGGCATTCGGCGTCGAATCCGCCGGATACCAGCGTCCCGGTCTCGGTCACGCCGAGCCGTCCGGACACGGAAACCAGGTCGCCGCTGCGGAAGGCGGGCGGATACGGATGCTCGTTGGTCACGAGACCGACTGTATAAGTGCTGGACGGATTGTCCAACCGAATATGAAGTGACCTACCGCTCACGCGCGACGACGGTGATTGATATACCGTATACAGACAGGGAGGGGTCCGTATAACCATGAGTTCCGTGCAGGACGAGGACGGCCGCATCGTCGCGCCGCCGAGTATGGCCGACCTGGCCACCCAGGCGCTGCGCGCGATGATACTTTCCGGCGAACTCCCGCCCGGCACGCGTTTGGTCGAGGCCAAACTGACCGAGCGGCTCGGGGTGTCCCGCCCGCCGCTGCGGGAAGCGTTGCAGATCTTGGCCTTCGAGGGACTCGTCGTACCCCATCCGCGGCGTGGCGTCATCGTCCGCCCGCTGACCCGCCATGACGTCTACGAAATCGTCACCCTGCGCGAAGAACTTGAAGCCTTCGCCGTCCGGATCGGGATCCCGGTCCGCTCGCCGGAGCGGTTGCAAGCGTGCCGGGACGCCCTCGCGGCGTTCGAGCAGGCGGGCCGTGACGGCGACGAAGGTGTGTTCACGCAACGGAAGTACGACTTCCACCAGTCGATCGTCGCGCTGGCCGGGCACGAGCGGGTGACCGAGGCCTATCGCGCGCTTTCCCTGCAGATGCAGCTGTGCATGGCCCTCAACCGCAGCGCCCGCCGCGACGGCGAATCGTTGATGCAGAACGTCGAACGGCACCGCGAGCTGCTCACGATCATCGAGGGCGGCGACCCCGACGCGGTGTTGCAGGCACTGGCCGACCACGGCCACGGCAGTTTCCTCGACGCGGTGGTGGATCAGCTCGACGGCGGCACTCCCGATTCGGAACGCTGGCTGGCCGAGCGCCGGAGCCGGTAGCCTTCGCCTGGTCGCGACTGGCGGTATTCGCTAGGCCGCATCCTCGGTTTTATCGCCTGGTTGTGACTCGTTCACTACCCCAAACGGCACATGAACGCATGGAACTCCAGGGGCTGCGCTGAGGTGCCTTTGCTGGTCGTCGAAGAATATATGCGGTTTCAGAACATTCAGTATTGCAGCCTTGTCGATTCCGCCCAGGAAAAAAGCGTCGTTCACTGTGACGCCCCAGGATTGTAGGCTCCGTACGGCTCTTTCATGAGATGGGGCGTTGCGTGCAGTGACTATTGATATCCGTGCTCGGTTCTTATAATGCTCGTCGAGTGAACGTCGCTCTTCTTCAATTCTCTGAATGCGATTCATGCCTGTTAGGAACTTGCTTAACGGTCCGGGCTCCAGGGGGATCGCGGCGTTGGCGACCTCGTGGCTGTGGAAGTCGGCAAGGGTGCCAGTTTGCATTACCCTTTCAGCCTCATCGTTTGCAATTACCCCGTCGAAGTCGAAAGCTATCCGGAGGTTGTCATCATCGTCGTCTACAAACGATGAGTGCTGCACATGTCCTGCCGGAAGACCGAGCTGTATGGCATTTCTGACGTCGGATGCGTCGGCGGATAGGAAGAGGGACATGTTCAAAGCGGGCATGTACCTGTAGGGAGACTGTCCCTGTGTGAATATTGATCTCGTGATCGCCAGACCGTGGTGCTCAATTGATCGCATTACTCTCATGCCTGTGTCTGGGCTATTTCGTGAAAGGACGATGACTTCAACGAGAGGATCGTCAGGGGTTGCTAGATTGTTCAGAGACAGAAGACGTCTTATGAATGGATATGCAACCCCGTGTGCCAGTGGATTGTCAAGGTTATCTTCTTGGTATTTCCTGTAAATTTCCTCGTTGCCAGTTTTGAATACTTTATGAGATTCTGTCAGGTCAAACAAGGCGCTTGAAGCTACGCCAACGACCAGGCGGTCGGTCAATGTAAATGGCATCTTGCACCTCTGGTTCTGCTTTGGGCAGGCTTTGCATCGTGTCGTGCCGCATTGCCTTGTCGTCCGGGTTGAGAAGGGGTTCTTGTCGGTCGCTTCGGAGGTGGGCTTCGTTACCAACTCAATGGAGCGTCATCTTTCCGCTGGTCAAGTGTTATCAAAATGATTCATATCTCGAGTGGTGGTGACGCGTTGCTTCGCAGGGGAAGCGGTGAGTCAGCATTCTGATGACCGATGCGGGCGGTTCATAATGTTCGTGTGTGGCGCCCTATGTACCGGTGGGCAGTCTGAGGCACGTCCGCTGAGGCGTCAGTGCAAGGCGGTCGTATCGTGGTAGGTAACAGCGAGGCTCAGGTCGTATCTGAAAGCAACTCGCGGCCACCCTATGTCGATGTCTCGTGGAACGACCGGTACCGGGGAAAGCTCTCTCCGCCTCAGCCGGGGAGGATGAACAGCAGCCACGTCGCGATCGGCGCGATCGCGCACATGCTGAATCCCCAGATCATCAGGCCCCGGAACACTTTGTCGTTCTGCCCGGCGGGCGCGTTCGCCACGACCAGTGCGCCGCTGGTGGAGAACGGCGACGAATCGACGACCGAGGACGAGATCGCCAGCGCGATGATCATGCCGACCGCGCCGACCTCGCCCGCCAGCAGGAACGGCACCGCGAGCGGGATGAGCGCGCCGAGGATCCCGGTCGTCGACGCGAACGCCGAGACCACCGCGCCGATCGCGCAGATCAGGATCGCGGCCAGCAGCGGCGAACCGATCCGCGTCACCAGGTTGCCGAGCCAGTCGATCGTGCCGACTCGCTCCATCAGCGAAACGAAGGTGACGATCCCGCAGATCAGCAGCACTGTCGGCCACGCCACTTCGCCGACGGCCGCCTTGGCCGATCCCGGCGAGACCAGTGACAGCACGGTCGCCACGGTCAGCGCGGTGAAACCGACGTCGAGTTTGAACACCAGCGCGCCCACCGCCAGGGCCGCCAGCCCGATCAGCGTGAACACGTGGTCGCGCGTGAGTGGAAGACGCTCTTCGGGCTCCTCGGTGCCACCGCTGGAAGGTGTGCCGGTCATCGTCGTCACCGTCGAGGAACCGCTGTGGGCGAGCGCGGCGATCTTGGGCTTGGCCGACGACCGGCGGATCAGTTCGCGGCCGCCGAAGAGGAAGAACACCACGACACTCAGCGCCAGGTTGAAGACGAACGACGACACGAACAGCAGCCCCGGATCGCTCGGCAGATTGTCGCGGGCGACGACGCCGTTGACGATGCTGCCGAAGATGCTGATGGGGGAGAAGCCGCCCGCGCTGGCGCCGTTGATGATCAGCAGGCCCATCAGCATCGGGTTGATCGAGTAGCGGCGGGCGAACCCCATGCCGATCGGCGCGATGATCGCCACCGCCGCCGGCACCACCGCGCCGACCGCGGTCAGGGCCGCGGTGACCACGAACATCACCCACGGGATCAGGGCGATCCGCCCGCCGACGGCGCGCACCACCAGGCGCACGAGCCGGTCGACGGTGCCGTTGCCTTTGGCGATCGCGAACAGCAGGGTCACCCCGACCAGGATGACGAAGAGATCGCCGGGAAAGCCCGAGACGATGTCGTCGGTGCTCTCTCCGGCGAAGACCGTGCCGATCACGAAGGCGGCGACGAACGCCAGCGCTCCCATGTGGACGGGGAGCACGGTCGCGATCAGGAAGACCAGGGCGAGCGCGACGACGGTGACGAGTTGTATGGACATCGGAATCCTCTGCGGTCGGCGCTGACACATTCAGGGAAACGGGTCGAAGTTGTTCCGGGTAGCCCCTCGACGGAGTTCGGTACACGGTATACCGTTCAAGCGGCGAGACCAAGGTCTCGTTCCCGAAACCTTCGAAGCCGAGCGTGGAGGCGCACATGACATACGCGGCCGGACGGCACTTCCTGCAGATCCCGGGGCCGACGAACGTGCCCGACGTGGTGCTCCGGGCGATGGCGGCGGCGACCATCGACCACCGCGGACCGGAGTTCCAGGAGCTGGCGACGCGGCTGCTGCGCGACATCAAGCCGGTCTTCGGCACCACGAACCCGGTCGTGATCTACCCCGCCACCGGGACCGGCGCGTGGGAAGCGGCGCTCACCAACACCCTCAGCCCCGGCGACACCGTCCTGGCCTTCGAGACCGGCCATTTCGCCACGCTGTGGCAGGAAATGGCGCGGGGGCTCGGCTTGCACGTCGAGTTCGTGCCCGGTGACTGGCGGCGTGGTGCCGATCCCGAGGTGGTCGCCGACCGGCTCGCCGCCGACACCGCGCACCGGATCAAGGCGGTCTGCGTGGTCCACAACGAGACCTCCACCGGTGTCACCAGCCGGATCCCGCAGATCCGCGCCGCGATCGACGCCGCCGGACATCCCGCTCTGCTGCTGGTCGACACCATCTCGTCGCTGGGCTCGATCGACTACCGGCACGACGAATGGGGTGTCGACGTCACCGTCGCGGGCTCGCAGAAGGGCCTCATGCTCCCGCCGGGCATGAGTTTCAACGCGATCAGCGACAAGGCCCTCGACGCCGCCAAAACCGCGAGCCTGCCGAAGATCTTCTGGGACTGGGGCCCGATGCTCACCGCGAACGAACGCGGATTCTTCCCCTATACCCCCAATACGAATCTCATGTACGGCCTGCGGGAGGCCTTGCGCCTGCTCTACGACGAGGGGCTCGAAAACGTCTTCGCGCGCCACGCCCGGCATGCGGCCGCCACGCGTGCCGCCGTCCGCGGCTGGGGCCTGGAGGTCCTGTGCCAGGACGAGCGCGAGCATTCCGGTGCGCTGACCGCCGTCCTGATGCCCGAAGGGATCGACGCCGACAAGGTCCGCGCGATCATCCTCGACCGGTTCGACCTGTCCTTGGGCGCGGGATTGGGCAAACTCGCCGGGAAGATCTTCCGGATCGGGCATCTCGGCGCGTTCAACGATCTCACCCTCGCCGGCACCCTCGCGGGAGTCCAAATGGGACTGACACTCGCCGACGCCCCCGCCGATCCACGCGGGCTGCAGGACGCCCTCGAACTGCTGCAGAACCACTGAGGGCCCGCCGATGACCAGCCTTCTCGAAGAAACGTTGCGTGCGCGGATCACCGGGGAAGTCGCCTTCGACGACTACACGCGCCACCTGTTTTCCCGCGACGCGAGCATGTACTCGATCATGCCGCGCGGGGTCGTGTTCCCCGTCGATCAGGAGGACGTCGCCGCGGCCGTCGCCACCGCGGCGGAGTTCGGCGTGCCCGTCGTCCCGCGCGGGGCGGGCACCAGCCTGGCCGGGCAGACCGTCGGCCCCGGTCTGGTGCTCGACCTTTCTCGGCACATGAACCGGATCATCGCACTCGATCCCGTCGCGCGGACCGCCGTCGTCGAACCCGGCGTCGTCCAGGACCAGCTCAACCAGGCGGCGGCCGCGCACGGGCTGATGTTCGGGCCTGACACCTCCACCAGCAACCGAGCCACGATCGGCGGTATGGTCGGCAACAACTCGGCGGGTTCCGGGTCGCTGACCTTCGGGATGACCATCGATCACGTCCGCGCGCTGGACGTCGTGCTCGCCGACGGCTCCACCGCCCGCCTGGAACCGGTGAGCGAGACCGAACGCCTGCGGCGCGCCGAGGCGGACACACACGAAGGCCGCATCTACCGCGAACTCCCCGAACTCGTCACCGCGCACGAGGACGCGATCGCCAAGGGCATGCCGCTGTTCTGGCGGCGTGCGTGCGGTTACCGGCTCGACCGGCTCTCCGGATTCGGCGAAGACAAACCCTTCGACCTCGCCAAATTCGTCGTCGGCGCGGAGGGCACGCTCGTGCTGGCCACCCGGATCGAAGTCGATCTGGTGCCCAAGCCGAAGAAGACCGTCTACGCGGTCGGGCATTTCGAAACGACGCACGGCGCCATTTCGGCGACGCTCGACGCGCTCAGTTGCGAGCCGCATCAGGTCGAGATGATGGACAAGACGATCCTCGATCTGTCGCGGCGGAAGATCGAGTACGCCGATCTCGGCAACCATCTCGTCGGCGATCCGGAAGCACTGCTGTTCGTGTCGTTTTCCGGCGACGACGAGACCGTGCTGGCGGCCAAACTAGACGAGGTGGCCGCACTTTGGGAGCGCAACGGGCACGGCTATCACACGCTCAAACTCGTCACGGCCGCCGAACAGGCGGCGCTGCTCAAGGTGCGCAAGTCCAGTCTCGGCCTGCTGATGGCGGCGGGCGAGGGGACCAAGCGGCCGCTGGCGTTCATCGAGGACACCGCCGTCGACCCCGAGCACCTCGCGGAATACACCGCGCGGTTCAAGGAAATCCTCGACGAGCACCGGCTCGAAGCCGGGTTCTACGGCCATTGTTCGGTCGGCTGCCTGCACATCCGGCCGTTCGTCGACCTCACCGACCCCGCCCAGGTCGACACGATGCGCGCGGTCGCGGAGAAGATCAAGGATCTCGTGGCCGAATTCGGCGGCGTGAACTCCTCCGAACACGGCGACGGCCTCGCCCGCTCGGAGTTCAACCGCGAGATCTTCGGCGACGAACTCTACGAAGCCATGCGCCAGGTCAAGAAACTCTTCGATCCCGCGGGCACGATGAACCCCGGCAAGATCGTCGACGCGCCCTCGATGACCGAGAACCTGCGCGACCGCGACGCCCTGCCGCCAGCGCCGCCGCTGCGGACGATGCTGTCGTTCGAGGTCGTCGGCGGGATGCGCGGCGCCGCCGACCGCTGCATGAACATCGGGTTGTGCCGCAAGACCACCGGCGGCGTGATGTGCCCGTCGTACCAGGTCACCCTGCAGGAGGAGCATTCCACGCGCGGCCGGGCCAACGCGCTGGTCAAGGCGCTGTCCGAACCGGATCCGAAGGCCGCGCTCGGCGGGGACCGCCTGCACGAGATCCTCGACCTGTGCCTGATGTGCAAGGCGTGCAAGAGCGAATGCCCGATGAGCGTCGACATGGCCTCGCTCAAGGCCGAAACCCTGCACCAGCACCACGAGGAGCACGGCACGCCGCTGCGGTCGCGGATCTTCGGCTCGATCCGGTTCCTCAACCGGCTCGGCTCGGCGACCGCGCCACTGTCCAATGTGCCCGGTCGGATCGGTCCGCTCCGCAGGCTCATGGAACGGACCGTCGGCATCAAGGCCGAACGGCCGCTGCCGAAGTTCGCGCGGGAGAACCTCGTGCGCTGGAGTCGCCACCGGGTGACGGCGCCGGGGACCGCGGGCACAGTGAACTGGCTCGCGGATTCCTTCACCACCTTCACCGAACCGCAGATCGGCAAGGCGGCGATCGAACTGCTCGAAAGTGCGGGCTGGGCGGTGGAACTCGCGTCCGGGGGCTGCTGCGGACGGTCGAGCCTGTCCAAAGGCCTGCTGGACGACGCCAAGAAGAAGGCCACCGGATTGGTCACGTCCTTGGCACGTGACACGGAACCGGGATCGCCGATCGTCGGCTGTGAGCCGTCGTGCGTGTTCACCTTGCGCGACGAGACTTTGGCGCTGCTGCCGGACCTTCCCGAAGCGCGGCAGGTCGAGGCGCGGGTCCGCCAGGTCGAGGAACTGCTCGTCGAGGCCATCGACGACGGCAGGCTGAACCTGCCGGAACGATCGTGGCTGAGCGGGCGGCGCGTGGTCTTCCACGGCCACTGTCATCAGAAGGCGGAGGTCGGCGCCGCCGCCACGATGGCGCTCCTGCGCCGCATCCCGGGGCTGGAGGTCGCCGAGATCGACTCCGGATGCTGTGGGATGGCGGGTTCGTTCGGCTTCGAGGCCGAGCATTACGAGACCTCGATGGCCGTCGGCCGCGACCGGCTCTTCCCCGCGCTGGAGCGGGAACCGGCCGGAACACTGGTCGCCGCCACCGGCGTTTCGTGCCGTCAGCAGATCTTCCACGGTGCAGGCCGCACGGCATGGCATCCGCTCGAACTGGTCCGTGAAGCGCTCGGCGGTCCGGCATGAGGCTGATCCGCTTCGGCCGGGAGGAGGCCGCCAGGACGGGCTGCGTCGAAGGCGACGTCGTCCGCGCGTACGACCCGGCCACCGGCCCCGGCGAGGTCGTCGGCCCGCTGTCCGATATCCGGCTGCTCGCGCCGTGCGAGCCGCGCACGATCGTCTGTGTCGGCAGCAACTATCCCTGCCAGCTGGAGGAAAAAGGCCGCCCGTGGCCCGAGCGGCCCGCCCTGTTCCTCAAGGCCCCGAACGCCGTGACCGGTCCGGGGCAGCCGATCCTGCACCCGCGACAGGTCGAACGCCTGGAGTACGAGGGCGAACTGGCCGTCGTCATCGGCAGGACCGCGCGGAACCTGACCGTCGAGAACGCTTTGGCGCATGTCTTGGGCTACACCTGCGCCAACGACGTCACCGCGCACGACTGGCGGGCCGATGGTCAATGGGCGCGGGCCAAGAGCGCCGACACGTTCCTGCCGCTCGGGCCCTGGATCACCACCGATATCGAGAACGGAGACCTCGAGGTGACCACGCGGATCAACGATCGGCTCGCCCAGCGTGCCACCACGCGGGAGATGATCTTCGGCGTGCCGGAGATCCTCGCGTGGGTGACCCGCTGGTTCACCCTGCGCCCCGGCGACGTCGTCCTCACCGGCAGCCCGGCCGGGGTCGGGCCGATGGAGCCGGGGGACGAGGTCACCGTCGCGATCGAGGGGATCGGGGCGTTGACCAACCCGGTCCGCTAGACCACCTCGAAGTTCGCCATCATCGCCATGTCCTCGTGTTCGGCGTTGTGGCAATGGAAGACGTACCGGCCGCGATAGCCGTCGAAGCGGGCGATGACCTCGACCGATTCGCCCGGGGCCAAGTCGACGGTGTCCTTGATACCGCCGTCGAACGGCCCCGGCGGCCGCCCGCCACGCGAAAGGATCCGGAATCCCACCAGATGCAGATGCACAGGATGGTGGATGTCGGCGACGAATCGCCAGATCTCGGTGTCGCCGAGGCGCGGGCTCGCCGACATGAGGTCCGGCGAGAACGGCTCCCCGCCGATCACCCAGCCCGAACGACCGTGGACGGCGCCCGCGCGGAACGAGAAGTCGCGCGTGGTCGTGGCCTGCTCGCGGGGCAGCGGCGGGATCTCGCTGAGCTTGGCGGGAACCCGGCTGTCGTCCGCCGCACGGCGCGCGACGAGGAACCGCATGACCTGGGCGGTCGAGCCGGTGCCGAGCCGGTTCACGAGGGTGACCTCGGTGCCGACCGGATACCGGCCGAAGTCGACGACGACGTCGTACCGTTCCGCCGGGGCGATGGGGAGATGGTCGTGTGCGCGCGGCGCGTCGAGCAGGCCCTGGTCGGCGCCGATCTGCACCAAACCGCCTCCTCCGGGCGGCGGCGGGTCGAGCGCCAGGTCGTACCGCCGCGCGTTGGAGCCGTTGAGGAGACGCAGCCGATACCGCGTGGCCGCGACTTCGTGCACCGGCCACGGCGCGCCGTTGACGAGGATCACGTCACCGAAAACACCCTCCACGTAAGCACTTTCGACTCCCGGCGTGGTCCGCAGCGAGCGGTCGAGGGAGGGATAGGCGAACTCGCCGTGCTCGTCGAAGGAACGATCGGCGATCATCAGCGGCAGTTCACGTTCGCCCGACGGGAGGCCCAGGGCGTCTTCCTCGTCGTCGCGGACGAGGTGGAATCCGGCCAGGCCCCGGTACACGGCCGGACCAGTGAAATCCATGCGATGGTCGTGGTACCACAGCGTCGCGGCCCGTTGCCGCAGCGGAAAGACGTAGTCGCGTTCCCCGTTCGAGATCCGGGCACGGGCGTCGACCATGCCGTGCCCGGCGTGCGCGGTGCTCCAGCCGGACCGCGGCAGGACGAGATCGGTCGGGTAGCCGTCGGAATCGGCCGGCGTGTGCCCGCCGTGCAGATGGACCACGGTCGGCACGGGAAGCTCGTTGCGATGGTGCGCCACCACCGTCCGGTCCCGCCGCGATTCGATCGTCGGACCCGGGAAGATCCCTTCGTAGCCCCAGATCGGCGTCCGGACGCCGGGCAGGATCTCGGCCGTCGCCGCCCGCTGGGTGATCGTGTAGTGATCGGCGTCGGCCCTCCTTTGTGGACGCAGGACCGGCGGGATCGGCAGCGGCACCCGGAACGGTTCCGGCAAGGGGAGCCCGCTGCGCAGCAACTCACCGGTCCCCGGCGCGCCTTGCGCGAGCAGGCGGGGAGCAGCGATCCCGGCGGCGACGAGGACACCGGCCCCGCCGGCGAGCCCGAGGAAGGTCCTGCGGGGAAGACGGCGGCTCATCGGCGTGCCCGCCAGATCTGCGGCCGCCAGACGGCGATGGTCGTCAGCACCGCTCCGGTGACCAGCGCGACGCCGAGGGGGATGTGCAGATCGAGTGCGCCCGCCATCCCGGCGAGGTACTGGCCGGTCTCGCCCGCGGCGAGCAGCAGGCTGATCCAGAACAGCCAGCGCGGTCCGCGCACCAGCCAGAGGACCAAGGCCGCGATGATCTGCGCGTACGCCAGGTACGAGACCGCGTCGGCACCCCAGCGGTGCAGCCAGAGCATGTCGTAATCGCCGCCGAGGTAGCCGCCCGCGAACACCGGCTGGCCGATGATCGCGACGGCGTGGGCGCTCACCAGCACCCGGTTCACCACCAGCGTCCCGTTCGCCTTCCGGCTCGGGCTGGTCAGGGTTTCACTCACGCGATCGAACGTAAGAGCCGAGGCCTTATGCTGTCCAAGACAAGATCGGTTATCTGTTCATAACAGGTGAGGTATCAGCAGTGGATCTTCTGGCCCTCCGGTACTTCCAGACCGTCGCCCGGCTCGAACACGTCGGCCGCGCGGCCGAGAAGCTGCGGGTCGCGCAGCCCTCGCTCAGCCGGACCCTGGCCAGGCTGGAAAACGAACTCGGCGTACCGCTGTTCGACCGGCACGGCCGCCGGATCAGGCTCAACCGCTTCGGCACCGCGTTCCTCCGCCGCGTCGACCGGGCGCTGGCCGAACTCGACGACGCCCGTCAAGAGCTCGATGACGCCGCCGGGCTGGAGCGCGGCACCGTCACCGTCGCGGCCGAAAGCCTGCTCGCCCTCACCGATCCGCTTCGCACGTTCGTGCCCGGGCATCCGCTGGTGGACGTCCGGCTGTCCCAGGCGTCGGCGGAGGGCATGACCGAGAAGCTGCGGGCCGGCGACGTCGACCTGTGCATCTCGTCGCAACCCTTGGCGGGTAACGACATCCGCAGCCGCGTGCTGCTCGACGAACAGGTGTTCCTCTGCGTGCCGTCCGGGCACCGGCTCGCCGGGCGTGGTCACGTCGGCCTGGCGGACCTCGAAGGCGAGCCGTTCCTCACCACGCGCCCCGGGTACTGGCAGCGCGCGCTCGTCGAGCGCCTGTTCGCGAAGGCCGGGCTCGAACTCCACATCGTCTGCGAGGGCGACGAAGCCGCCGTGCTCTTCCAGCTCATCGACGCGGGTCTCGGACTCGCGCTCGTGCCGTCGCTCGGACTGCGCCCCGAGACCAGCCAGACGGTGGTCTGGCTCGACGTCGACGATCCCGATTGCCGTCGCGTGCTCAGCGTCGCGTGGCGCGAGGACACCTATCTTTCGGCCGCGGCACAACGCTTCCGTGACCACGTCGTCGAGCATTTCCACGCCCCGGCCAGGCCCCGGTCGCGGTGACCGGGGCCCGGACCGTGCTTACGGGTTGAGCGTGACGCTGTAGGCGCTCAGCGCCTCGCCGATCGGCTGGAAGTACGAGGTGCCACTGCCCTTGCCGGAGGTGATGCCCAGACCGACGCTGCCGGAGAACAGGCAGCCGCCCGAGTCACCGGGGTTGACCAGCGCGCTGGTCTGGATCAGCTGGTACACCGAGCCTTCGGCGTAGTTCACCGTGACGTTCAGCCGCTGCACCGAACCCGAGGTGAGCCGGGTGGTGCTGCCGCTCTTGCTGATCCGCTGCCCGACGGTGGCCGAACCGGCGGAGGCGATCCGCTGGGTGGAACCGTTCCACAGGGTGACCGCGCCCGGCGCGCTGCCGGTGGTGTTGCGGATCAGGCCGTAGTCGTTGGTCGGGAAGCTGGCGCCCTGCGACGGCCCGACGTTCCACTGCGACACCGCGCGGGTGCAGTGGCCGGCGTCGAGGATGTAGTTCTGGCCGCCGCGGTTGGTGTTGAAGCCGACCGAGCAGCGGGTGCCGCCGCCGGTGATGGCCTCACCGTTGTAGATCGCGGTGTGCATCTCGCCGGTGGTCCGCTCCACGCGGACCCGGTCGCCGAGTGCTTCCGCGGCCTTCACGAGGGCGCCGGTGCCCTTCGCGGCGTCGGAGATGGTCAGCACGACCTGGTTGGCCTTGGGGTCGAGGCCGATCGAGGTGTGCGCGACCGTGGGCAGCGCCTGCAGGGCGTTCTGCGCGCTCGTGAGCGCGGCGGTGGAGTGCTTGACCACGCGGGCTTGCGCGCCGGTCGCGGTGACCTGGTCGGCGGCGGCCTGGTCGAGCACGTTCACCACCGGTTCGGCGGCGTCGTCGAGGTAACCATCGGCGGCACGGGAGCCGAGCGACGCGGTGACCTTCCGCAGCGTTTCGACACTGGCCGTCTGCGTCCGGAGGAACTCGACCGCGGCGGCCTGGCTGATCCCGGTTTCGGCGGCGAGGGACGTCACCGCCTCGTGCTGCACCGTGGGGGAGTAGCCCGCGATGGTGGTGGCGGTGGCCGTGGACGGGGCGAGGAAGCCGACGGCCGCGGCGGCGGCCACCAGTGTGGTGGCGGTACGAGCTAAGGGGTTTGTGCGCATACCGGTGACTCACTTTCGCGAGGGAGGATCCAGCGCGAGGGGTGGCCGCACTGGACACAGTGGGGTCGCCGGGCACGGCCAAGGCGACCCGGCACCGGTGATCCGGTGCCGATCATGGTGATCCGCCGCACCGGTGGCGGATACCGACTTTCGTTGGACAGGAAGAAAAATAGGTAGCCGCACCGGGTGCTACCGGGTTAGACGCGCACAGTAAACGGTGGGACTCACGAGGCGTCGAAAGCCAGGCGGGCGAAGCGTTCTCCGATGAGCCGGTGCGTGGCCGCGTCCGGATGGAGGCGGTCGGGCAGTGGCAGCTCGGCATGGTCCGCCTCGCCGTACAGTTCGAGGCCGTCGAGGTAGCGCAGATGGGGATCGTTCGCGCTCCGCTCCTTGACGATGCGGGCGAGTTCGTCGCGGATCACGGTGAGCGTCAGCTTTCCCGCGGCGGTCTCCGCGGGATCACCGGTCGCCCTGAACCGCACTTTTCCTTCCCGCAAGGCCTCCGGGTCGAATTCGCCGGGCCCCGGCGTGTGCTCGTGGATGGGGCAGTAGAGCGGCGAGACGACCAGCAACGGCGTGGCGGGATGGCCTTCCCTGATGGTGTCGAGGAAACCGTGCACCGCCGGGCCGAACGCGCGCAGCCGCAGCAGATCCGCGTTGACGACGTTGATCCCGATCTTGAGGCTGATGAAGTCGGCCGCCGTGTCGCGCATCGCGCGCGCGGTGAACGGGTCGAGCAGCGCACTGCCGCCGAAACCGAGATTGACCAGTTCCTTTCCGGCGATGGCCGCGGCTGTGGCGGGCCAGATCCCGGTCGGGGTCGCGGCGTTGGAGCCTTGGCTGATGGAGCTGCCGTGGTGCAACCACGTCTCGCCGCCGGGTGACTGGACACTGTGGACGGACGCGTCGGTGCGCAGGGCGACGAGCTGGGTCGTTTCGTTGTGCGGCAGCCAGATTTCGACGTTCTTCTCGTGCCCGGCCAGGCCGTCGAACCGCAGCGTCCGGACGGGGCCGGGCTGGTGCCGCGCGGTACCGGTGGCCAGGTCGACGGTGATCGTGTCGCCGTCGGTCACGCTCGCCCTCCCGACGAGCCGACCGTCGACGAGCAGTTCGTAGACGCCATCGGGCCGGGGCGGCGTACCGGCGAAGACCCGTTTGGTGGCCAGGACGTCCAGTTCGACGAGCGTCGCCGTACTGCGGAAGACCAGCCGCACCCCGGACGGCTGCGCTTCCGCCATGGCCAGCTGGCCGTCGGGGATCTGCTGCCTGGCCCGGGCGGGCAGGCGGTGGGGGAGCACGCCGCGTTCGGTGTCTTCGAGGTCCAGCGCACCGCGCACGAGGGCGGCGCTGATCGGGGTGGTGAGCATTCTTCCGTTCATTTCGTTCGGGGCCAAGCGCGCAGCAGGACGTCGAGCGCGTCGAGGATCTCGGTCCAGCTCTCCTGCGGGCCGGGGGTGCTGTGGCTGAAGCCTCCGGCGGACTCCAAGCCGACGAAACCGCTGAACACACTGCCCAGCAGCCGGACGGCGTGCGTCTGGTGCGGCTCGGCCAGGTCGTAGCCGCGCAGGATCGCCCGCATCAGTTCGGCGTGCCGGACACCGGCGCTGGTGGACGCCTTCTCCGGGGCGAGCCGGAATCTCGCGGCGGTGAATCTGCCGGGGTGTTCGAGTGCGTAGTCACGGTGGACGTTCGCCAAGGCGATCAACGCGTCCTTGCCCGCCAGGCCGGCCACCGCGGTGGCGGCGAGATCGGCGAGTTCGGCCAAGGCCAGCAGGGTGATCTCGGTCTTCAGCTCGTGGGCGTTCCTCACGTGCGAGTACAGGCTCGCCGTCTTGACGCCGCACCGCTTCGCGAGCTCGGTGGGGGTCACGTGCTCGAAGCCGATCTCGTCGGCGAGCTCCGCACCCGCCCGGACCACCCGTTCCGTGGTCAGTCCCGCTCTCGCCATGACGACCACCGTACCATAGTCCATTCGGGACTTGCCTAATCAGATTAGGCAGCCGAAACCTGGGTTCGGTAGCGCCCGGACCGGCGAAGACTGACCGCACCCGCCCCGGAAGTCTGGAGTAACGCCCATGCCGCTCGCCCTCGCCCGCGGATTCCTGACCGGGATCATCACCGGGACGACCCTGTGCGCGTTCGTCGTGGGGATCGTCATCGAGTACGTGCCACTGATGATCACGGGCGTCGGGCTCCCCATCGCCTACGGAATCCTGCTCTACCTCGCCGGAGCGCCACGACGTGCTCGTGAGGCGAGGATCGCGCCGGTGATCGCGCTCGCCAAGGTCGAGAGCCTCCGCGCGGGCGGCACCGAGACGGGCGACATCCCGGTCTACTTCGACCTCACCGTCGCCCCCGAGGGGGCGGCGACCTACCGGTTGAAGATCACCCACGGCATCAACCTGGTCGACCTTCCGGGCTACCACGCGGGCGATGTCCTCGTCGTGCGGTATCCGCCGGACCGGCCGTGGAAGGCGGAGGTCGTCGAGCGGCTGTCACCGGAGTGGGAGCGTCGCGTGGCCGAGGCGGTGATCGAATCCGCCCCGGAGTCCAGCGTGGTGCAGGAACCGGCGGAGGGCTGTGCGTTCGGCGCGCTCGCGGTCCTCGGGTTCGTCCTCGGCGCGGCGCTCGTGCTGTACCTGTTCCGCGCGGAACTGTTCGCGCCGGAAGAGCCCGTCCGGGCGGAGGAAACCCAGTCGAGCACGACCACGTCCTCCTCGGGATCGGCGACCGTGAACGTCGACAGATCCCTGCTGGGCGAAGGGGAACTGCGCCGCGCGATCGACTCGCTGGCGCTGGCCACGGATGTTTCCCAAGTGATCACCGCGGTCGTCGAGGACCGGCGGCTGACCGTGGTCTTCGCCCCGACGGGCGCCCAGGTGCCGCGGTTCGACCTCCGAGAGCCGTCGGTCGACCGCGTCCCTGCCCTGGTCCAGCGGGCGAAGGCGACCATCCACGTCGGGGAGCCGAAGACGTGGCAGGTCACGATCATCCCGTTCGGGACCGCGGTGAGCAGCCGGGTGATCGTGACCGGCCCCGATGGCAGCGGCTCACTCGCGGACGGTGGCTGAAGCCGTGGTCAGGCTCCGTGCTTTCCCGGCGCGGCGCTGCCGGAATACTCGCCGAGGCCGGAGATCAGCTCGGTCAGCTCGGCGTCGTTGTCGTAACGGCGCTGGTGCAGTTCGGCGATCTTCGCGCCCATCTCCGGATCCGGGTCGTCGGTGACGTCGAAGGACGCGAACCGGTCGACCAGCGGGAGCCCGACCCGGTCGGTGTTCCGGTGCGCCGGATGCATGAGGTACTCCCAGTACCCGTCGAGGTCTTCGATCGCGAAGACGGCACCCCATTCGTAGTCGCCGCCGAAATCGCGGCCGACGACGAAGGACTTCACCGCCGGGATGACCCGGCCCTGATTCCGGAGGCTCTCCAAGGCCTCCTCGACCTGCTCCGGCGAGGCGTCGGACCGCAGGGTGAAACGGTTGCCGTGGTAGATCATCGTGCTTCCTTTCCGTTGTTCCGGTTCGAGAGAAGGGCGGCGAGTGCCGCTCCGGCACCCAAGGCGATGCCGGTCCAGGTGAACGCGTCGGCGATGCCGATGCCTTGGACGAGGGGTTGGACGACGAGCGGGGACAGGAACTGGCCGAGGAAGATCCCGGTGACCAGGCCGCTGAGCACCCGGCCGCGCCGCGCGGGATCGGCGGACTCGGCCAGGAGCAGGTTGAGGTTCGGGACGACGAAGCCGACGCCGAGCCCGCCCGCGAGCAGTCCCGTCACGACTTGGGCGACGGTGCCCGCGGTCCCGATCACCAGCCAGCCCGCGCCCATGAGCGCGACACTGACGGTGGTGATCGCGGTGGGGCCCAGCCGCCGACGCAGCCGCGGGAAGGTCAGCGCGCCGACGACGCCGGTCAAGGTGCTCCCGGCGACCACGGCACCGACGACGACGGGCCCGCTGCCGAAGCCCTGCAACAGGAACGGCAACTGGGTCGGCGCCATGTAGAAGACCAGCGTCACCACCAACGCCAGGACGTAGACCCCGACGACGCGGGCGGGCAGCCGACCGCCTCCACCGACCGCGGGGCTGTTCCGTTCCGGTTCGCGCAGGGACACGATCGCGAAGACCGCCACGATCGCCGAAACCGAGTAGATCCAGAACGGCGCATGCCAGCTCACGGTGGCCAGCAAACCGGCCAGTGGCAGGAAGACGACGCCGCCCAGGCTCGCGAAAGCCTGCTGCAGACCGAGGAAGGAGGCGCGGCGTTCGCCGGTGAACCAGTCGGTGATCAGCGTGCTGACCGCGGTCATGATTCCGCCGACGGCCAGTCCGAGCCCCGCCCGGGTGATCAGCAGCAGGTAGAGGTCGTCCACGAAGAACCCGGCCGTACCGGAAACCGCGTAGAGCCCCAGACCCGTCAAGAGCAGTGGACGGCGTCCGACGCGGTCCGCGACGATCCCGGAGAGGGGCGCGCTGATCGCGATCGCGAGCGAGGTCACGGTCAGCGCCAACCGGACGAGAAGACCCGAACCGGGCGTATCGGCGAAGTCCTCCCGCATCGCGGGCAGGCTGGGCGCGATGATCGCCGCCGCCATGATGGTCAGGGGCGCGGCGGCCAGCACGGTGCCACGAGCCCGCCGCGTCGGTGCCAAAGTGTCCGTCACGCCACCAATTTCGCAGCGGGACACCGGCATTCGCGTCGGTGAAAATCGCCTATGTCCGGCCGCGCTCGGTAGCGTGCGAGGCATGACCGACGAGATCCTGCCCGCCATCGCCGGAGAGATCCTCACCGGAGATGCCGCCTTGTCCGTCGCCGGCCAGGACTGGGGGAAGCTGATCCACGCGAGGCCGGGCCTGGTGGTGCGGCCCGCTTCGGTGACCGACGTCGCCGTCGTGCTCAGGTTCGCCGCCGCGCGAGGCCTTCCGGTCGCCGCCCGCGGCGCCGGGCATTCGCCGTACGGGCAGGGGCAGGTCGAGGGCGGCATCGTGCTGGACATGACTTCACTGCCGCCGCGTCGCGTGGTCACCGGTGATCTGGTGTCGGTGGACGCAGGTGCCCGCTGGCGGGAGGTACTGGAAACGACGTTGCCGCACGGGCTGGCACCGCCGGTGCTCACGGACTATCTCGAACTGACCGTCGCGGGCACGCTGGTGGTCGGCGGGATCGGGGGAGCGACCCACCACCATGGCACGCAGACCGATGGCGTGGTGGAACTGGAGGTCGTCACCGGCACCGGCGAGGTGCTCACCTGTTCCCGCGAAACGAACGCGGACCTGTTCGATGCCGTGCTCGCCGGTCTCGGGCAATGCGGCGTGATCACCCGCGTGACGCTGCGGCTGACCCCGGCCCCGGCGCGGGTCCGCCGGTGGAAGCTCTACTACGACACGCTTCCGGCGTTCCTGGCCGATCAACGCGCCGTGGTCCGCGACGGTCGTTTCGACTACGTGGAGGGGCAGCTGATCCCCGTCGAGGACGGCTGGCGGTACATGCTGGAGGCGGTCGCCTACCACACGCCGCCCGCCGAACCGGACGAGTCCGCGTTGCTGGACTCGCTCGAATTCGACGAGTCCGAAGACGAGGACACGGCGTACTTCGACTTCCTGAACCGGATGGCCGACGGGGAGGCGGCGCTCCGGGCGATGGGAAGCTGGTTCCGTCCGCATCCGTGGCTGAACGTGTTCCTCACCGACGACACGGTCGAGCGGTTCGTCGCCGAAACCCTCGCCGCCACCGGCGAATCCGAACTGGGGGCCACCGGGCTGATCCTCCTTTACCCGGTGCGGAACGACCGCTTGAAGACCGCGCTGTTCAGCGTGCCGCCGGGTGAGCTGTCCTGGCTCTTCTCCCCGCTGCGCGTCGGTTCTCCCGAGGATCCGCCGCACAACGTGCGCCTGCTGGAGCTCAATGTGGACCTCTACCGGAAGGCACGCGCCCTCGGCGGAAAGGTCTATCCGTCGAACGCGCTGCCGATGTCCACAGAGGACTGGCGCGCGCACTTCGGCGACGCCTGGCCGAAACTCGCCGACGCCAAGGCCCGGTACGCGCCGGGGAACCTGCTCAACCCCGGCCAGCGCCTGCACTGGTAGAAATGTCCGGTGCGGGACTTCTTCAAGGGTATCCGGATGTTCGGGCGAGGCCTCGGCATCCTGGCGCGGTCGCCGAGACTGCTGCTGATCGGCGCGCTGCCCGCGTTGCTGACCACGGTGCTGCTGATCGGCGGGATCGTCGCACTGGCGTTCTGGATCGACGATCTCTCGCTGCTGATCACGCCGTTCGCCGACGACTGGTCGGCGGGCTGGCGGACGACGATCCGGGTGGCGGTCGGCGTCGCGGTGTTCGGGGCGGTGCTGGCGATCGCCATGATCGGCTTCACGGCGATCACCATCGCCGTCGGAGGGCCGTTCTACGAGCACATCGCGGAGAAGGTCGAGGACGATCTCGGCGGCGTGCCCGGCGCGGTGGACCTGTCGGGGTGGCGGTTGCTGGTGATGGGCCTGAAGGACGGCCTGGCCCTGGTGCTGCGTTCGCTCCTGTTCACGATCCCGCTGCTGATCGCGGGCTTCATCCCCGTGGTGGGGCAGACCGTGGTGCCGGTCCTGCTGGCCCTGGTGACGGCGTGGTTCCTGGCGCTGGAACTGATCGCCGTGCCGTTCTACCGGCGCGGGATGGGCCTGAAGCAGCGCCGGCTGCTGCTGCGGCGGCACCGTGCGCTGGCCCTCGGGCTGGGGCTTCCCGTGTCACTGCTGTGCCTGATCCCGTTCGCCGCGCTGATCGTGATGCCGGTCGGTTTCGTCGGCGGTGTGCTCGTCGCGCGCGAGGTCCTGGCGGACGACATAGCCTAGAGGTCTGTGTCAGATGACGCAGACACCGGCGGCTCCCCGGCGCCATCGTTGGCGCGACACTGAGGGGAGCTTCCGATGAAGAGAGCGTTGTTCCTGGCCGCCGCCATCCCGATCGTCGCGCTGCTGACGACCGGTCCGGCGATGGCCGACGAGGGGATCGTGGCCGGGGTGGTCAAGGCCGCCGACTCCGGTGAGCCGGTGGCCGGGGCATGTGTGACGCTGTTCGATCTCGACCTGAAGGAGACGGGGTCGGGGTGCGCGGGCGCGGACGGCCGCTACGAGATCGCGGGCGTCGTACCCGGCAAGTACAAGGCACGCGCGACCGCCGCCGGATACGCCGAGCTTTGGGCGTACAACAAGGGAAGCGCACTCGCCGCCGAGGTACTGGACCTGCCGCACGGCCTGGACTTCTCGTTGCGGCAGGGCACGGCCACGGTCCGCGGGCAGATCACCGCCGAGGGAAGGCCCGCCGCGGGTGCCTCGGTGAGCCTCACCGATCAGAACCAACGGTGGTGGTCGACGGTCCTCACCGCGCCGGACGGCACGTATTCGTTCAGCGGTGTCAAGGCGGACACCTACACGATGGCGATCACCTACGGCGATCGCACGCAATGGATCCGGCAGAAGTCGAGCTTCCCGGAAGCGGACACCTTCGCGGCCGAGGAAGGCCAGGTCGCCGTCGTCGACGAGGCCATGGTGCCGTACGGAAAGCTCCGGGTGGTCGCGACCGACGAGAAGACCGGCGCGCCCGTCGCGGGCGCGTGCTCGCAGCTCAACCGGCCGCGTCCGCCGGAACTGCGGAAATGCGCGGGCGCCGACGGGGTCATGCTGTACGAGGACGTGCCGCCGTTCGACTACTACACACTGAGCGTTTGGGGCCCGGACGGTACGCATTACCCGGTCAACGGGCAGCAGGTCCATCTGACCCCCGGCCAGACCACCGAATTCGGGGCGCCGATGAAGCCCGCCGCGTCGATCGTGGCCACCGTGCGGGACGCGAAGACCAAGGCGCCGCTGGAGCGGATCTGCGTCGACACCTACGCCCTCCCGATCGTCGGCGTCCTCGACGCGGACTATCAGTACTACTGCAGTGACGCGGACGGGAAACTGGTGATCGGGCCGATCGACCCCGGCGCGTACAAGCTGCTGGTCAAGCCGCTCGACGAGCGCTACGGCATCCAGTGGGCCGGGCCGGACGGCGGCACCGGCGACATCGGCCAGGCCCGCACGGTCACCGCCGAACTCGGCAAGGCCGTCCCGACCGCGGACATCAAGATGGATCCCGCCGGCACGATCACCGGCAAGGTCACCGATCGCGCCACGGCGGCGCCGGTGAACGGCGTCTGCGTCTACCCGTACGCGGTCGACCCCCGGATCGGCTTCCGCTTCGACGTGAACTGCAGCCGGAACGGCGGGGTCTACACGATCAAGGGCCTCGGGCCGTACAAGTGGCCGCTCGAATTCGCGTCCTCGCGGGGCGACTACGCGTGGCAGTGGTCGGGAGGCGGCGCGGACCGGTTCGCCGCCCGTCCGGTGCGGGTGCGGCCCGGCGCGACCGTGACCGAGAACGCCGCGCTGGTGCCGAACGGCGCGATCAGCGGACGGATCCTCGACAAGGACGGCAAGCCGACGTTCGGCTACGTCTACGCCTTCGGCGCGCGCACCGGCGACATCGTGGACTGGGCCACGCCGGATTCGAACGGGCAGTACACCGTCAACGGTCTCACCACGCAGAACGTCAAGATCAAGCACTACACCGATGCCGACTGCTGGTACCGAGACGCGGCCGATTTCGCTTCCGCCACACCGATTCCCGTCACCGCCGGGCAGACCACGGGAGGAGTGGACCTCCGCCCCTGCCGCCGCTGACAAAGTCCGTGAAGGCCTCCTTGAGGGACCCTGGGTCCTTCAAGGAGGCCTTCACGGACAGCTCCGGAATCAGCCGATGGGCTCGATCCAGATGTTGCGGAACCGCGGGTTCTCACCGGGATCCCCGTGGTCCTGCAAGCGGATCGCGCCCGGTGCCGCGCTTTCCGGGATGCTGTCGCCCGTACCGCCGTCGATCGCCACGTCGTTGTGGACCACGACGCCGTTCCACACCACGGTCACGCGGGCGTTGTCGGTCTTGTTCCCGGCACCGTCGAACCGGGCGGCACGGAAGGTGACGTCGTAGGTCTGCCAGGTTCCTGGTGCCGTCGCCATGTTCCGGTCTGGCGCCTTCTTCGAGTAGATCGCGCCCGCCTCATTGTTGGCGAGCGTGGTGTCCCCGAAGGATTCGAGCACCTGCAGTTCATAGCGTTCCTGGAGGTAGACGCCGCTGTTGCCCCTTTGCTGTCCGGTGACCTCCGGCGGATAGTTCGGCTCGTTCCATTCGACGTGCAGCCGGAAATCGCCGAACTGCTGCTTCGTACGGATGTCCCCGCCGTTCGACTCCATCGCGCCGCCGGACACCGGCCAGGTCGCCGCGCCGCCCACGCGCTTCTCCCACGCGTTCAGATCGGTGCCCTTGAACAACGAGATGCGCCGGGATTCGGTCAGCGTGAGACTGTCGAGGTTGACGTTGCCCGCGTCGCCCGTGTCGTAGCGATAGGAGATCGTGTTCGCTCCGGCTTTGAGGTTGAGCGTCTCGGGCTGGGTGTTCCAGGTGTCCCAGTTGCCGGTGCTCGCGAGCCTGACCTGTTTCACCTTCGTCCCGTTGACGTAGACGGTCACCGATTTGGTCCCCGGCGCCGGATCCGGGCCGTTCGAGTAGCGCAAGGCCGCGTTGTAGGCACCGGACTTCGGCGCGTTCACGGTGAACGTCGTCGCGGCGCCCTGGTTCCAGTAGCCGTCGACGAAACCGGTGCCCGTGTAGCCGGCGTGGTTCGTGTTCGTCCCCGCGCCACCGCTCAGCGCGGCCCGCTCCGCCTCGTACGTCGTGCTCGCCGGCGGGCCGCCGACCAGGGAGTTGAGCGTGTACCAGGCTTCCGTGCTCCACAGCGCCGCACCGGACTCCGCCGCGAACGGACGCGGTGAGCGCAGGTGCACCACGTGCCCGGCCTTCAGCCCCGCCACCTGCAGCGTGACCTTCTTGCGGTCGGCCGACAGGCTCGCGGACGTGACGGACAACGTCTGCTCGTCGATCTTCGGCCCGCCGTAGGCCGGTGTGGGCTGGTAGCGCCATTGCTGTGCCTGGTACTTCGCCGCGAGGTCCTGCGCGGTCCCGGCCGACAGCGGCTGGGTGTACTCCAGCTCGAATCCGCCCGCGACGGCCCGCATCGCCCGGATGTCGAAGGCGTTCGTGCCGTTGGGTGTCACCTTTTGGAGGCCGTAGGCGAGTTTGCCGGGCTGTCCCCAGTTCCCGCCGCCGTCGATCCCGCCGGTGTAGATCGCGCCGTCGGGGCCGAGGCTGATCCGGCTGACACCCGACTCGAGGCCCTGGGTCATGCGGAAGACCGCACCCTGGTACTCGCCGTTGACCTTCTCCAGGAAAGCTCGCTGCAGCCCGCCGTAGGTCACGTCGCCGTACACCATCTGCCCGGCGAACGGGCCCGTCGGCAGCATGACCATGTTGCTCGGCGAGTTCGCGATCTCGTTGTGCGGCAACCACAACACGGGCGCGGTCACCGGCTTCGCGTCGAACGGGCCCGCAGGATTGGTGTAGTGGTTGAAGAAGCGGTCCTGCTTGACCCGGACGAGTTTGTTCGCGGGAAGCCAGCCGCCCTGGTTGTCGGTGACGAAGACGTCGCCTTCCGGTCCCCAGCCGATGCCGTGCGGGGTACGCAGCCCGCCGGCGATGTAGGAGACCTGGCCGGTGGCCTTGTTCACCTTGATCGTCGTGCCGCGGTTGGGCGCGGGCTGCGGGTCGGTCGTGGCGCCGCCGTAGTTGATGGAGACGGAAAGGTTGGCGTAGAAGTAGCCGTCCTTGTACAGCAGGCCGAACGCGAACTCGTGGAAGTTGCCGCCGAACGGCCAGGTGGCGACCGTGCGGTAGTCGTCGGTCACGCCGTCGCCGTTGGTGTCGTTCAGTTCGACGAGCCGCGTCTTCTCCGAGACGTACAGCTTGCCGTCGACGTACTTGACGCCCATCGGTTCCTTCAGCCCGCTGGCGACGCGCTGCGTGCGGACCTTGCTCGGGTCGGTGTTCCCGCTGACGTTGCTCAGCAGGTGGACTTCGCCGAGGACCTTGTCGGAGCCGCCCCACGTGGCGATCGCGAGCCGTCCGTCCGGGAGCCAGTCCATGCCGGTGACCTGCGGCTGGAATCCCTCGGGACGCAGGTTCGTCAGCGTGAAGCCGGGGTGGACGCCGTTGAGCGGCAAGCCGTCACCGGGGGAGTCCGTGGCGCCTTCGCATTCCTTGCGCCCGGGCGAGGTCACCCGCACGACGTCGGCGTCGGTGCTGAGCACCGAATTCGGCACGAGCGCGAAATCCGCCGCGCCCGGCGGCCGCCATTCGAGGGTGACCTGCTGATCGTTGGTGTTGTCGAAATGGTCGATCCGCAACGCGTGGTACCCGGTGCTCAACTGCACCGATCCGGTCGCCGGGGTCGCCCCGTGCAGGCCGTCGTGGTTGATCACCGTCTGGCCGTCGATCCGGAGCCGGGAGCCGTCGTCGCTGGTGAGCCGGAATTCGTACTGGCCAGCGGTGGCGATGTTGATGTTCCCGATGACCTCGGAGACGAACCGCTCGTCGAGCCCGAAGTCGGCGGTGGTGGTCCAGTTGATCGTCGGCATCAGCTTGTCGACGTTGGGCGTCTGGCCGGATTTGATCGCGCAGAGCTTGGTGAGCTCGCGCTGGAGGTCGTACGTGCGGAGCGTGACACCGGGTTGCTGGGGTGGGATGGCCGCTTCGGCCGGGACTGTCGTCAGCCCGGTCAATGCCGTGACCAGCGCCAACGAGGCGACGATGGACCGGTTGAAGCGCTTGCGGACAAACGGAAGCATCGTTGCTCCTCGGGTCGGCGGCGGAGCACCTCTGTGACGTCGCTGAACCTAAGAGGACTTTCGATCGAAGTCAACGAAAGTATGTACAGAACGGACGAAAGTTAGTCCGAACGGTCGCGTTCGGGGTCTTTGCCTTGCCGTCTCGACCTGCGCCATTCAGGTGGGAACCGCGGGAACTCGCGACAACGGTCCGCCCCGGCGCGATTTCCCGGTATGGATCGTTGGTACGACGAGTCCCCCGGGCGCGGTGAAGGTTCGCCGCTGACGCCGCACCAGCTCCCGTCGGTGACCGCGACGTTCGTCGGGCGGGAAACGGAATTGGCGAAGATCAGCGCGATCGCGGACCGAGGGGACGGCCGCTCCAACGCGATCGCGATCATCGCGGGCGCGCCGGGGGTGGGAAAGACCGCCTTGGCCGTGCAATGGGCGTCCGCGCAGCGCGAGCGTTTTCCCGACGGCGATCTCTACTGCGACCTTCACGGCTACGCGCCGGGTCCGGCCAGTACGCCTCCCGAAGTTCTCGCCGGTTTCCTGCGCGCGCTCGAGGTTCCCGGGAAGAAGATCCCGCGAAGCCTGGAGGCGAAGTCGGCGCTCTTCCGCTCGTTGCTGAACGATCGCCGGTTCGTCATCGTCCTGGACAACGTCACCTCGCCGGACGCGGTACGCCCGCTGCTGCCCAGCACGCCCGGCTGTTTCGTGCTGGTGACGAGCCGCAGTAGCCTGTCGGGCCTCGTGGTGACCAACGGTGCCCGCCGGATCACCTTGGACATGCTGATGCCGTCCGAATCGGAGACCCTGCTCCGGACGGCTATCGGAGCGCGCCGTGCGGACGGCGAACCCGGCGCGATCAGGGAACTCGCGGATCTGTGCGGGCATCTGCCACTGGCGGTGAGGATCGCCGGCGAGCGGGTGGCGGCGCATCCGTATCTGAGGCTGGCGGACCTTCTCAGGGAACTCCGGTCGGAGGCACGAAGGCTCGACGCGTTCGAAACGGGTGACGACGAAATGTCCGCCCTGCGGCCGGTGTTCTCGTGGTCGTACCAAGCCTTGGATCCCGCCACGGCCCGCGTCTTCCGGATGCTCGGCCTGCATCCCGGACCGACCGTCAGCGTGGCCACCGCGTCCGTGCTCGTCGGCCCGCCCACGGCCGATGTCCGGCGCAGGCTCGACAAGCTCACCGCGGGGTGCCTGCTGAGCGAAGTCGACCGCGACAGATTTCGTTTCCACGACCTGCTGCGCGTCTACGCGAAGGAACGTGTCGATGCGGAGGAGTCCGCCGAAGAACGCGAGGAATCGCCCCGGCGCTTGATCGAGTGGTATCTCGCCTGCGCCGATTCAGCGGACCGGGTGCTCACGCCCATGCGAAGACGCGTCGCCCTCGAAGTCTCCCCGGACGTCTCCGGCAAGCTCGAATTCGGCACCTACGGGGAAGCGCTCGCCTGGTGCGAGGCCGAGCAGGCCAATCTGGTCGCGTCGGTGCACGCCGCGCTGGCCGCGGACTGGTCCTCGATCGCGTGCAGGCTCCCGCTCGCGCTGTGGGCGTTCTTCACCTTGCGGAAACCATGGGCCGACTGGATCGCCACCTACAAAGCGGGCGTGGAGGCCGCGCGACGATGCTCCGACCAGTTCAGTGAGGCTTCCCTGCTGGCCGGACTGGGCATCGCACACCGGGACCTGTGCCGGTTCGAAGAGGCGTTGGCGTATTTGGAGTCGGCGCTCGCCATCCGGCGGCGGATCGATGATTCCTGGGGGCAGGGCCAGGCGCTGATCAGTCTCGGGATCGCGTACCACGAGCAGGGCCGGTTCGCCGAAGCCCTCGGACACCACACGGACGCGCTGGAGGTCTTCCGGCTTCTCGGTGACGAATGGGGAGCGGCGCAGACACTGCATTTCCTCGGCCTCACGAACCATGGGCTGGGCCGATTCGACCAGGCTTACGAGAACCTCCGGCAGGCCTTGGACATCCGGCATCGGATCGGTTACCGCTACGGCGAAGCGGAGACGCTGGTGGGACTGGCTCTCGTCTTCCAGAAGATCGACCGGAGCGGCGAATCCGCAGGGCAGCTGAAGCGGGCCTTGGAACTACGTCGCGACATGGGAGATCGCTATGGTGAAGCGGCGGCGCTGGACCACTTGGGCCAGCTCTGGGCGAGAAAAGGCGAAACCGAGTGGGCGAAGACCTGCTGGGGTGACGCGTTGAACATCTTCAACGAACTCGGTGCGCCGAGGGCTGCGGAGGTGTACGCGCGGCTTCGTGAGGTTCAAGCGAGCTAGGGTTTTGACTGCGGAGGCCTATTGGCGGGAGATGTGATGGGCCGCCGGTTTTTGTTGCCATGGCGGACAGTTCTCGCACTGAGGCGGCTCGTTGTCGGAAAACGGCGACGGCGCGACGCGTCTGGAATTGGTTTCACGTTATTTTGCTGGTGATACCGGCCCTGTCGTGGTGCAGAGGCATTGCCGAAAATCGGCAATGCCTCTGTCGTTCGTGGGCCCGGGAATTGTCGGTGGTGGGTCGTATGTTCGTGGGGTGGATACACATTCCGCGCCTGTGGCGCTCTTGGAAAGCCTCACCGATCCCGAGGTGCTGGCTGCGGTGAACGCTGCCGCAAATGTGTTGGACGACAAGGATTCCGTGGCGTTGGCGCAGGCCGCGTCGGCCGGGATCGCGCGCCTGGAGGCGGTGCGGTTCCGGGCGCTCGCGCAGTTGAACCGTCATCGTGAGGGTGCGCGGAGTGTGGCGCAGGAGGTCGCGTTCGCGTTGTCTGTCACGGACAATCACGCGGGTGCACTGGTCGCCGCCGCGGACGCGCTGACCACCCGCCTGCCCCGCACGTTGAATCTGATGGATGAGGGGAAGCTGGCCGGGTTCAGCGCGATGAAGGTCGCGACGGCCACCGCCTGGCTGTCCGATGAGGATGCTCGTGCTGTCGACGCGTTGTTGGAGGATCGGATCGGGGAGAAGAACCCGGATCAGGTGCGGAAGGCGGCCAATCACGCGGCGAACACGATCGATCCCGAGGGTGCTGGTAAACGGGCTGAGCGGCATCGGGAGGGGCGTCGTCTGACGTTGCGGCATGGTGAGACCGGGGTCGCTTCCATCGAGGTCGAGGATGGGCCAGTGGAGAGAGTCGCTGCTGCTTATCAGCGGATCGATCGTGAAGCGAGGGCTCTCAGAACCGGTGGTGAGACTCGTACTCTCGACCAGTTGCGGGCGGATGTCGCCCTCGATCTGCTGCTCGGCGGCCAAGGAGGCACGAGTGAACGCAGCGAGGTGTTTCTCTATATGGATTTGTTCACCTATCTGGGGCTGAATGATGATCCGGCGGAGCTGGCCGGGCATGGCACGATCCCCGCCGCGTTGGCCAGGGAGATCGCCAGCGGCGGGAACAGTGTGTTGCGGCGGATCATCACCGACCCGCTGTCCGGGCAGATCCTCGATCTCGGCCGGGATCGGTACCGGCCCAGCGCGGGTTTGGCCGAGTTCGTGCGGGTGCGGGACCGTGAGTGCCGAAGACCCGGCTGTCACCGGCCCGCCCAAGCCTGCGACATCACCATTCGGTGCCGTGGCAACACGGCGGCCACACCGCCGATACCGACCTCATCGACCTCTGCCGCCGCGACCATCGGTTGAAGGACGAACCCGGCTGGATCTACCACCTCGCCACTGACGGCACGCTCACGATCACCACGCCTACCGGGCAGCGCTACGACAGCACACCACCACCGCTTCACGGACCCCGCCTAGCAGCCGACGAGCCACCACCGTTCTGAGCCGTTGCCGAAAAGCGGCAACGGGCGAGGTGTGTGCTGGACTTCAGCTTCCGGCCCGTCGCCGAAAAGCGGCAACGGACGGCTTGCCCGAGTAGAGGTAAGTCGTCAAGCGCGGTGAGGGGCGCTTTGCCCGCGTCGGATGCGGTGAAAGTCCCCTTCATCCACCCCGGGGCCAGAAGAACTCAAGACACGAATCCCATCCGGCGAGCTAGCGTTTCCGTGCCCACGCCACCAGCCCCCGTTTCGTCAGCGACAAAGGCACCGCCGTCTTGGTGGCCAGCCGCCACGCGGACGACTCGGGCAGACCCCGGCCGCGGAGGAACAGTGCGACCGCGGCGCGATCGGGAAGTGTCACCAACCGGGCGTCCCAGGCTCGGATCGACTCGACCTCGAACACCTTGCCCAGCAGAGGTTCGGCGGTTTCCGCGTCGAAGCTCGACGCCCGACCCCAGCGAGGCAGCGCCCACGCCAGCTCGGGATCGTTCCACCGGCTCGACGCCGAGACGGCCAGCAGCCCGCCCGGGGAGAGGACCCGCCTTACCTCGGTGAGCGCTTCCACCGGGTCGGGAACATGGTGAAGCATCCACAACGCGGCCGCGCCGTCGAAGGTCGCTTCGCGGAAGGGAAGGCCGGTCACATCGGCCTGGACGGAGTATCCGGGCGCGTGGGACACGTGCGACGCGAGGTCGGCCACCACCGTCGGCACGTTCCGGCGTACCAGCAGCCGGGAAAGTGCTCCGGTGCCGCCTCCGACGTCCAGAACCAGCGAACATCCTTCGGTCGCGAAGCCGGCGGCGATCTCCGGATGGACGTCACCGCACGAGGAGAACCACGCGGTCGAGAGCACATTGGCCGCGAAGCGTCCGGGATCACTCTCGTAATCGACGGGAACGGCGTCACTCACGACCTGACAGACTAGGGACGAGCGAGTCGATTCGCGTCGTCTGCTCGGTGGGGTCTTTCGGGCATCAGGGTGAGGCCCGGCCTCGGATAGAGTGGCGGCCGGAGCGGGGGAGGGCGAGTGACGACGGCATCGGGCGAATCCCGGCTGAGGTCGGCCGTTCTCGCGCAGGCGTGGCAACGGATCGACGGCGTCGAGGTCCTCTCGTCCGCCGACGGCGGCCCACTGACCCGCACGATCAAGAAGATCATCGACCCGCTGGTGATCCGCACGGCGGCGCGTCCCCGGCTCGGCCGTCCGGTGCTGGACGCGGTCACGGCGGCGGAGCTGACGGAACTCCTGCTGGCCGACACGGACAGGCTGCGCGCGACGGCCGCGTGGTTCACCCACCTCAAACGTCAGCGCCGCGCCCTGCGGATCACGGCGGGCAACGTGCAGGACGTCTGTTTCCCGCTGGCGTATGAACTGGCGACGGGCTTCGGCTCGCCGGGGCCCGACGCGGCGGCGACGGCCGCGGCGGCGTTGCGGGATCTCCATGGCGAGGGCGGCTCGGCGGGAGCAGATCAGCTCACCGCGTATCTCGCGGATCCGCGACAGGAGGCGCGGCTGACCGCGGAGTTGCAGCGCCGCTGGGCCGCCGAAACTGTTGTGCCGCAAGATATCGCCGCGCTTCAGACGTTCGTCGACGACCTTTCCGACGCTGCTTGGCGAACCCTCGCCGAGTCGGCCGCCGGGCACGCTCTCGGGCTCGGGCTGAGGAAGCCGGGCGGGGCACGCGAGCTCGGCGAGATCGTCCGAGAGATCTCCGGGCTGCCCGCGCCGGATCTCGGTCTGCAGCGCGGAGATCGCACCGCCGTCCCGCCGCTGAACCGGCGCGACGAAACCGGCGCCGAACTCCTCGAACGCAGTGTCGAACGCCGCGTGCGCGCCACCCTGCGCCGTCTTCCGCCGGACGAGCGGCCTCCCGTCGAGGACCTCGTCGACGACGAACTCACCCGGGTCGCGGCCGGATTCGGGCTCGGCCTGCCCGCGCTGGCCGCGTGCTTCGCGCTGGGTGTCGTCCTCGCCCCCGCGCTGCGGCCGCTCGACGGCGCGGCCCCCGCCGGGGTCCCCGAATTCGCGCGGCGGCTCAACGCGCAAGTCGCTCGGGAGGGTTACGTCCTGCACGCCCGCCGCGCGCTGGCCGGAGCCACACCGCTCACCCCGCGGCCCGACGCCGAGCTACTGCGCGACCTTCGCGAGTTCGCCAAGCAATTCCTCAGCAGGCTGTGGGTCCGGCTGCACGGTTTCGACGTCCGCGGCGACCTGCCCGCCGACGCCGCCGACGTCCGCGACCTCGTCACCGGTGTGGTCCGTTCGTCGTCGCTGGATCTGCGGACGAAGGTGCGCCGCGCGCTCATGGCCCGCCTCCCGGATCTGGAGGCCGTGTCATGACGCATCCGGTGCACACGCCCGTCGTCGCGGCCGACGGCGGTCTCATCCGTTTCGCCCTCGCCGATCTGCTCGTGGGCAGGGCGACCACGATGCGCGTCGAGCTCAGTGACGCCGGGGCCGCCGAACCGTGGCTGACCCGGCTCGTGGGCGCGGAAGCGAGTCTCGCCGCGCTCGCCCAGGGCCACGCGGATCTTCCCGCCCGGCCGGAATTGGGCAGGCTCGCGCTGCTGTTGTGGCTCCGGCGCTGGTGGCCCGCCGGCCCCTCGCTCGGAGTCCCGTCGCTGGACCCGGCGTTGCTGGACCTCGAAACGGCGGTCGCGACGGCCGACGTCGAGGACCTGGCCGAAGGGCTTCTCGACGGTTTCGAAGCCTCACCGGCGGAACTGTTCGACGCGGCGGTCGCGGACGGCGCCCTCCTGGCAGCGGCGGGGCCGGTTGCCGACGACGTGCGGGGACTGTGCACCCGTTTTGCCGCCTGGTTCGACGATCAGGACGACGTCGTGCGCGCCGAAGTCGCGGCGCGCGTGGAAACACCGGCACCGAGCCAAAACGCGTACGCATTGGCGGCGGGCCTCGAACCGGTGGCGCCCGGCGAAGGCGTACTGGCGAGCGGACGGGCGAGCGTCGACTGGGCGCGGGTCCCACCCGGGATCCTGGACGCCGGCGAGGACACGGTGAGCTGGCGGATCGTCGCCGCCGCGGCCGCCACCCGGCTCGAAGTCGTCGTCGCGGGCGCGTTCGCCGACGCGGCCATCAGCGCGTTCGCGAGCCACGAGGGCGAGCCGTTCGCGGAGGTGCCGCTGGAGCTGGGCGCCGGGCGGTTCAGCGGCACGACCGACTTGGACGACGCCGCGGCGCGGCTGGCGGCGCGTGTCCCACCTGGACAGATCGCCGTCGTCGTCGGGGTGGCGAACGAGAGTGTCGCCGGGACCACGGCGGAAGACCGGGCGGAGGTGGTCGCGCTCGTGCGGGCCCGTCCGCCCGAGCTCAGGACGCTGGCCGAACGGGCGGCGGCCGCTTCCGCCGATGAGGAGTTCTGACGTGCTCGTCGGCATGCCGCCGCCCCGGAACCCGCCGGATCGCCCGCTTCCGCCCGAACTGGGTCCCGCGAGTTCGCACGGGTACAACTGTCGTTGCGTCGCACGGCATTTCTGTCTCGATCCGGCTCCGTACGGCGAACTCCCCGCGTGCTCGCTGTCCGAGCGCCAGTACCGGAAGCTGCTGGTGGAGGCGGCCAAGGTCCAAGACCAGGCCAAACGACTGGCCGTCACACGGAACGTCGCGGACGCGCAACGGAAGTACGCCCGGATGCGGGAGATCGCGCAGCGGCTCGACCGGACGGATCTGGAACTCGCCGCGGTCAGCGACCTTGCCACGCTCTGCTATTCGGCGGGCGATCTGCGCAACGCGCGGCAATGCGCCGAAGCCGTGCTCAACGTCTTCAAGGTGAGCGCCGTCGCCATCGTCCACTTCGGACAGTACGCCGAGGCGCGGATGATCGAAGGCTCCCGCGAGGTCGCCGAGCGCGTGCTCATCTCCCTGGCCACCGAGGAAGGTGACGTCGTCAAGGCGCGCGAGCTGATCGCCGGGCAGCGGCGCCGGGCGGCGTTCCGCAAGGAGGCGGGGCCGGACCATTATCCGCCCGAGCTGCTCGACGTCCATGGTGTCGACGAGCTGGAACTGCGCATCTTCGACGTGCGGGTGCAGATCGCGGCCGGGGATTTCGCCGGCGCGCGGACGGCGATCGAGGAGATCTTGGCGGCGTTGGACGCGCTCGCGGAGAACGACGAGGTCCGCGAGCGGGTCGTGCACCAGCAGGCCATGGTTAGGGCCGAACGTGCCCGGATCCGCCAGGCGGGTGGCGAGGACGCCGAGGCGCGGGCGGACCTGCTGAGGCTGACCGCTCAGCACGCGGGGAGCCCGATGGCCGCGAAGGTGGGCATCGGGCTGGCGGAGGCCCGCGCCCTCGCGGGTGATTTCCCCGGCGCGGTCGCCGCGATCGTCACCGCCCGCGACGAACTCGCGGCGGCGGGCCTGACCGGCGACGTCGCGGAGGCGAGCCACGCGCTGGGCACGTTGCTGCTGCACGCGGGCGACGTCGCGCAGGCCAAAGAGCAGTTCGAACACGCGAGAACGATCCGGACGGCCAACGGCGACGGTCCGGGTCTTCGTCTCGTGGACACGGCACTGGCCCGCTGCGCGGCCGCGGAAGGCGACTGGGCGACGGCGGAGGACCACGCGAACCGCGCGAGGGAATCGGCGCGGACGGCGGGGGACTGGGCGGATCTCCTGCACACGGATTTCGTGGCGGCGTCGATCGGGTTCGCCCGGGGAGAAGACCTCCCCGCGGTGCTGGATCTGCTGCTCCCGCTGACGCTCGCGGCGGCGGAGTACCGGTTCGAGTTCGTCTCGCCGGAGGCGCGCACGGCGTGGGCGCGGGACATCGCCGCCCCGACGATGGGGATGGCGCTCGCGTTGCTGGCCCAGCTCAAGGAGCCGAGGCTCGCGGCGGAACTCGTCGAGCGCACCTGCGCCGTCGGCGCGTACACGGGCACGGAGGAGCGCACGCTGGACCTCACCGGCGCGCTTCCCACCCTCGAAGTGGGCCCGGTCGCGGAGGGACTTCCGTTGGCGGCACTGGGTTCCGTAACTTCGTCGCTTCCGCTGCGGCTCGCCCCGCCGCCCGCGCTGCGCTGGTCGCCGTCGTCGCCCATGGAACTGGACCGATGGCTCGCCGTCGCCGCCGAGCGATACCGGCTGCCTCGTCCGGTCACCGACACCGTCGAGACCTGGCCCGCCGCGAAGCCCGGGCGCGAGACTTTCCTCCTGCGCTTCGCCGACGCCGGGCACACCTTCCTCACCTGGCGGACCACTGAGGACCTCGACACCGTCCACACGCACCCCATCGACTTCGCCCTGGTCGGGACCGCCCGTCAGGTCTTGGACGCCGCGTCCCCAACACCGCACGAAGGCGAGAGCGTGGCCGACGCGGTCCGGCGCTCACTGGGCGAAGACGCGTTCGGGAGCTTCGCCGGGGAACAACGCCTGGCCCGCGTGCTCGCGCTCAACCTCCTGCCCGCCGACCTGGTCGAGCGGCTGCGTCGTGCCGCCGCCGGGGGAAACCGCCCACTCCTGCGGATCCAGCCGTCGCCGAGCCTCGCCGCTGTCCCGTGGGGACTGCTGGCGCTGCCCGACCGGCGGGCCGATCGTGTGCTGGAAATCGACGAGATCGGGCTCTGTTTCGACGGAGACGAGCGCGTCCTCGACGTCGCCGACGTCTCGCTGCTCGCCCCGACCGCGATCCCGCGCCGCCCGTCCTCGGCCGGCGGCCCGCCGGTCTACCTGCTCGACCCGCGCATCCCCGGCCAGAGCGCGTTCGGTGAGCTGGGTTCCGTGCTCGGCAAACAGGACGCGACGTCACCGTTGATCCGCCATCTCGACGAGCGGCTCGCCGACGGGCCGGTCCTTCCCGCCGTCGAACGCGGGCTCGATCTGGTGCGCCGCACCGACACCGACCGCCGCCTGCTCGCCGAACTCGTGGCGGGGCCCTGTTCGCGGCTGGTGTTCGTCGGGCACGTCAGCCGCGTCCGCGACGAGCACGGCGCGCAGACCGCGCTGCATCTGTCCTGTGCGGCCGATCTCCCGGGCACGGCCGCCCCGATCGGTGCGCATCGGCCGTTCACCGCAGCCGACCTCGCACTGTCCGAAATGGACATGCCCGCGCGGGTGGCGCTCGTCGGCTGTGCCAGCGCGAGCGATTTCGGTCTCGCCGAACCGTTCGGCGTACTGCTCGCCGCCGTCGCGGCCGGAGCCGGTCTGGTCGCCGCCACGGTCTGGGCGCTGCCGACGTCGGCCGCCGTGCCCGGTGCGGACCCGATGTCCGATTTGGTCATCGCCGTCGACACGGCGCTCGCCGGTGAGGATCCGGTCACCGAGCTGTGCGCCTGGCAGCGATCCCGGCTCGCCCGCTGGCGTGAGCGGCCCGAGCCCGCGACCTCTCCGGTCTTCTGGGCGCCGCTGACCTGCCTCGACGCGACCGACGACGGGAAAACCTGGGTTCGGTAGCGGGAGGGGCCGCCGAAGCTGTGTCCAGCACGAACGACACGGCGAAAGGCGGCACCCGATGTTCAAGAAGATCCGCGACAAGATCAACGACGCGACGCAGCAGGGCATGGCGCGGGGAGAGCAGGATTTCCAGCGCCACGCGGAGCAGTTCCGGCAGGCCGCCGCCGCGCAGGGCCACGACATCACGCCGCAGCTGCCGACTCCGCAGCTGGCCGCACAGGCGTTCCGGAGCCTCAACGCCGACCCGGACATGGCGGCGTTCATGGCGTTGCCGATGGACGAGCAGTTGCGCCAGCAGCAGGAACTGCAGGCCTACGGCACCGAACTGCGGCGGCTCTACGACACCTGCGAGCCCGCCACGCTGGTGGTCCGCGGTCTGGAGCCGACCGGCCGGAAGATCGCCGGGCAGGCGCAGTACACCGCGACGCTCGAGGTCACCCGCGCCGACGGCACCACCTACCGGACGGTGACGCAGCTGATCACGCCGCTGGCGACGATCCAGCAGTACGCGCCCGGTACCCGGCACGAAGCCCGCGTCGACCCCGCCGACCCGGCGAAGGTCGCCGTGTTCGGCCCGATCGGTTAGGCGGTGGAGATGTTCGGGACCTTCGAGTTCGGCCTGCCGGAAGACTCCCGGCGGGCCCGCCGCCCCGGTCTGCGTCTGTGGCTGCTGGGCGTGCCCACGACGCTCGCCTGGGCGGTCGTGGGCTGGTCGGGCGCCCTCGGGCTGCTGGACGGTTTCCGGTCGATGTCGCTGAACCGCGTCGACGCGTGGGGGGCCGACGCGGGCCCGGCGGTCTCCCTCGTCCTGCTCTTCAGCATCTCGATCACGGTGGCTTCGTCGCTCGGGTTCGCGATGCTGTGGGGTGGCGGGATGTCGCTGCGCGGGATGGGCGTCGGCTTCCGGGCGAGCAGCCTGGCCGCCTCCCTCGGCATCGCGCTGGGCTCCGGCGCCGCGATTCCGTCCTGGACGCCGCCGGAGGCGGTGGGGAAGCGGCTGCCGTCCGAACCCTGGACCGATGTGGACTGGGTCGTCTACTACGAGCCGTATCTCGTCCCGGCGGTGGCCGGGGTGACCGCACTGGTGATGATCATGGTGCTGGGACGGGCGTTCGTCACCAAGGCCGAAGCGGACGACCGCGCGCAGGCGCTGGCGCAGACCGGCCGCCAGGTGATGGGCACCGTGCTCGGCGTCGAATTCACCAACGTCTGGGTGATGGGGAATCCCCGGTTCACCGTGCAGGTCCGGTTCCCTGCGGACGAGGGGGAGCGGACCGTCGTCGCCACGATGATCACCCCGCCGTTGCAGGCACCGGCCCGCGGTTCGACGGTGAAGGTCACCTACGACCCGCGCGATCCGGACTCGGTCCGGATCGATCCGGATCCGGCGGATCGGGCGGCGGGCGGAAACCTCGGTGCCTTCCTGCCCCCGTTGTTCTGATCGCCCTCTACACTCCCGCGGATGGACGAACAGACGGCAGAGGTGTCCACCGCGCAGGCGGTCCGCAAGGCGATGATCCGGCTGGTCCCGCTCCTCGGGCTGCTTTATCTGCTCAACTATCTCGACCGGGTCAACGTCGGGTTCGCGGCGCTCACCATGAACGCCGACCTCGGCATCAGCTCGGCCGCCTACGGGCTCGGCGCGGGCCTGTTCTTCGTCGGGTACTTCTTCTTCGAGGTGCCCAGCAACGTCATCCTGCACAAGGTGGGCGCCCGGATCTGGATCGCGCGGATCATGGTCACCTGGGGCATCGTCGCCTCGGCCACCGCGTTCATCCAGGGCGAGGTCAGCTTCTACATCGTGCGGGTGCTGCTCGGCATCGCCGAGGCCGGGTTCTTCCCCGGCATCATCCTGTACCTGACCTATTGGTTCCCGCGTAAGCAGCGGGCCAAGATCGTCGCGCTGTTCTTCCTCGCGGTGCCCCTTTCCTCGGTCATCGGCAGCCCGGTTTCCTCCCTGCTCATCAAGCATGGCGACGGCGTCCTGGGCTTCGACGCCGGCTGGCGGTTCATGTTCTTCGCCGAAGGGGTGCCGTCGATCCTGCTCGGGGTTGCGGTGTTCTTCCTGCTGCCGAGCAAGCCGAAGGACGCGAAGTGGCTGACCCCGGGGGAGCGCACGGCGTTGCAGTCGGCCATCGACGCGGAGGACACCCGTGAGGTCGGCAAGGAGGTGAGCACCCGGTCGGCGCTGACCGATCCGCGTGTGCTCGCGCTGAGCGCCGTCTACTTCGGCATCATCTTCGGCCTCTACGTGCTCGCGTTCTTCCTCCCGCAGGTGATCAAGGGCTTCCAGCAGCAGTTCCAGACCAACTACAGCATCGTGGAGATCGGGCTCATCACGGCGATCCCGTACGCCGTGGCCGCCGTCGCGATGGTGTTGTGGGCACGCCATTCCGACCGCACCGGCGAACGGGCCGGGCACGTCGCCATCGCCGCGTTCGTCGGCGCGGTCGCGATCGCCGCCGCGCTGTATCTCGGCTCGCCGCTGTGGGTGATGATCGCGGTGACCATCTGCGCGGTCGGCGTGTTCACCGCGATCCCGGTGTTCTGGCAGCTGCCCAACGCCTTCCTGACCGGAGTCGGCGCCGCCGCCGGGATCGGCCTGATCAACTCCTTCGGCAACCTGTCGGGCTTCGTCGGTCCCTACCTCACCGGCTGGCTGCAGGGCCTGACCGGGAGCTTCCGCGCGGGGATGTGGGCCGTCGCCTTCTTCATGGCGATGGCGGGGGTCATCGCGTTGACCTTCCGCAACAAGGAGAAGAACCCGGTCAAGTGAGGTGGTCGAAGTCGCCGTTCACCCATCGGACATGGGTTTCGGCGCTTCGGCGCACGACGGCGCGGGCGTCACGGTCGATCGTGTCCCCGCCCAGGGTGTAGAGCCGGTCGTAGGTGAAGTCGTCGAGCCGGTCGACGACGCGGCGGACCACGGCCGCCGACAGCGGGATGTGCTTGGGGAAGTTGCGCTGGAACGACACCCAGCCCGGCGCGAGCCCACCCGAGATCGTGTCGCCCGCCAGGATGCTGCCGTCCGGTGTCCTGGCGACGGCGCTGCCGCGCATATGCCCGCCGAGCCGGATCAGTTCGAGGCCGGGTAAGGGTTCCACGTGCTCGTCCCAGAACTCGAACGCCGGATCGGGCGAGGGCAGCCATTCGCGGTTGCGTTCGTTGACCAGCACCGGGACCCCGCCCAGCGCGCGGCTCCAGCCGAGCTGGGCGCCGAACATGTGCGGATGGCTGGTGGCGATCACGGCGACGTCGCCGAGGCCACGTACGACGTCGAGCACTTCGGTGTCCAACCAGGACGGCGGATCCCAGAGCAGGGTGCCCGCCGGGGTCGTCGCGACGAACGACCAGTGCCCGATCGCGAACTGCGGGTCCCGCTTGATGCTGTGCAGCCCGCGGCCGTGATCCCGGTGCAGGGTCTTGTGCGGCACCGACATCAGTTCTTCGTGCGTCCACCAGCGTCCGGTGTGCGCGCCGAGGTCACCGGCCTCCTCCATGCCGACCTCGCCGCGGTCGAGCACGCACCGGGGCGGCTCCGGGGTGGCCGGGTGTTCGATACCGCACCTGTCGCAAATCCACATGATCGAGAGTCTGTGACCTCCAGTGCGCTGGAGGTCAAGACGCGTCTTCCCCCGGCTCGGCGAGCCGGGGGAAGACGGGTGATCAGCTGACGGTCGTCTTGCCGAGGACGGCGTCCTGGTCGGGCGGGTCGAGAGTGAGGTTGACGTCGAACTCGCCGAGCGAGCTGTCGGTGACGATATGCGAGGTCGCCGCGGCGTCCACGCTGCTGGTCGCCTCACCGGCGGGGGTCCCGGCCGGGATGGTGAAGTCGACCTTGCCCGTCGCGGTGAACTTCAGCGAACCTTCGGCGGGCACCTCGGTGTCCGGGATCGGCAGCTCGATGGGGATCGACACCTTCTGCTCGCCGAGCGCGATGTTCACCTTCGAGCTGATGGTGCCGGAGAGCTTCTTCGCACCGACCAGCCGGAGCCCGTCGCCTGCGGCCTGACCGGAATCGACGTCGAGGGTGAACGGCACCGAAATCGGCTCACCCGCCTTGGCCGTCGCCGGGATTTCCGCCTTCACCACCACCGCCACCTTCTGGTCGCCGATGATGGGGAAGCCGCCCTTGTACGTGAGATTCTTTTCGACGGCGGCCGCGGTTCCCGCCGCGGTGAGCATTACGGTTCCGGCGACCACGGCCGCGATCCCGGCCGCGCGGAATCGCCGGACACCCTTCCGTACGAGGGTTTCCGTCATGTCAGGTCCTTTCGTCGTTGAATGGGCTCGAAACCGAATGTAGGTGGAAAGTCACCAACGAGGAAAGGAAAAGATCTCTCGCGTTTTCTTTACGCTTCGATCTTGTCACGCGTATGGAGAATGGCGAGTTCGTGAATTGTCACGCGAAGGCGGAAAGGGGAAATGCCGTCCGTATTCTTGTCACCCCGGTGACAGGTGCTCCGTCCGTGCGGCGAACGGCTATCGTCTTGATCGTGACCGAACGACCTGAGCCGTGGCACCTCCGGACCCGCAGGTTCCTGCGCGCGACGGACCAGCGCGGTGAGCTGGTGCGCGGCGCGCGGTTCCTGCGCGGGCTCGTCCCCGGGAACGCCGAGCCACTGGCGCCGTCGACGGGACGATCGTCCGACCGGCTCGCCCGCCTGCTCACCGAGGCGGGCGCCGACCGGCCCAGCGCCACCCGCGAGCTGGGGCTGGCCGCGGTCCAGGCCTGGCAGGCCGTCCGCCGCTCCGGCGCCCCGCCACTGTCCGCGGACGGCATCACCGTGCTGTTCACCGACCTCGTCGGCTTTTCGACCTGGGCGCTGGAGGCCGGCGACGACCGCGTTCTGGAGCTGCTGCGGGAGGTCTCCAAGGTGACCGAGTCGATCGTCGTCGGCCACCGCGGCAGCGTCGTCAAGGGGCTCGGCGACGGTGTGATGGCCGTGTTCGCCGATCCGGGGGAGGCGGTGAACGCCGCCTACGAGACGTGTTCCGCCGTGAGCGTGATCAAGGCCGAGGGCTATCTGCCCCATCTGCGCGCGGGGCTGCACCGCGGGAATCCGCAGCGGGTCGGCGACGACTACCTCGGCGTCGACGTGAACATCGCCGCCCGGATCATGGCCGCCGCCGACGGCGACGAGGTCCTGGCCAGCGCGAGCGTCGTCGAAGAACTCGACCAGGACACCTTCACCGTGCGCCCGCGCCGGAACTTCCGGGCCAAGGGGACTCCGAGGGACCTGCGCGTCTTCCGCGTCGTTCCCCGGTACACGGCCGACGGCTGAATGTCCCCTCGATCACCTTCGCTTGCCTGATCCTCTATTTCTCTAGAGGCTTCCTCTATGGGCATAGAGCTGGACTCCGGGCAGATCGCCGTCGCGGCGCTGCTGGACGAGGTGCCGCGCAGGCGGCGTGGTGTCTACCTGTGGGGTTCCGTCGGGCGGGGCAAGACGATGCTGCTCGACGCCTTCCACGCGGCCGCGCCCGGCCACAAGGGCCGATGGCATCTGCATCATCTGCTCGCGCATCTGCAGTCCACCGCGCACGACCTCGGCGGGATCGACCGGGCCGTCGCCACGGTGCTGGACCGGCTCTCGCTGTTGTGCGTCGACGAGTTCCACCTGCACGACATCGGCGACGCGATGCTCCTGCGGCGTTTGCTGGACGCGGTGTTCGCCCGGAAGATCACGCTGGTCGCGACGTCGAACTACCCACCGGAAGGGCTGCTGCCGGATCCGCTCTTCCACGACAAGATCGAGGCCGTCGTGACGGCGCTTCGAGCACACCTCGACGTCGTTCGCCTCGACGGCGAGAACGACTACCGCCTGCCGGGAACCAGGCCGGGCCGATTCGTCGTCGGCCCGGCACCGGAGACGACGGCCGGTGTCACGTTCGGTTTCGACGAGCTCTGCGCGACGACGGAGATGTCGACCAGGGACTACCTGGAGCTGGCGGCGCGCCACCGCCGGTGGACCATCACCGACGTCCCGTCGTTGAGGACGGCGGGGGCCGACGCCACGATGCGGTTCCGGGTCCTGATCGGCATCCTCGTCGATCAGGGCGTCGAACTGGCCGTCTACGCGCGGACGTCGCTGGACGAACTCTTCCGTGACCCTCCGGAAGTCCCGGATCTGGACCGGATCCGGAGCAGGCTCACCGCGCTGTCCGACGGGAAGGTCCACTGTGGAGTCAACTGACCGGCGGACCATGATCGCCGAGGCCGCGACGGAAATCCTTGCCTCGCAAGGAATCCGCGGCCTGACGCACAGCGCGGTCGATGTCCGGCTGGACCTGCCTCGCGGCTCGACGTCGTACTACTTCCGCACACGCCAGGCGTTGCTGGAAGCGGTGGTCCGGCGTATCGCGGACACGTCCGCCCACCGCTTCCAGCTGACCGGCCTGGCGCATGCCGCCGTCGCAGGCCACACCGCCGCGGCGCGGGCGATGGCGGCGTGGCTCGACGACCTTTTGGTGAGCCGCCGCCATCACGTCACCGCCCGCTACGCGCTGACGATCGAACTCGCCGGCTTCCCCGAGCTCCACGACCTTCTCGCGCGGGCCCTGTTCTCCCGTGAGCACGCGGCGCGGTTGTGCGAAGCCCTCGGCGCGTCCGATCCCGGCACGGCGAGCGCGGACCTCGTCAGCCTGATCGAAGGCCTGCTGTTCGACCGGTTCGCCGGTGCGCGTTCCCTCGACGGCGTCGAGGCGGGCACCCCGGCCAGCGTCGACCAGTTCGCCCGGCCGCTGGAGGCCTACCTGCGGGGAATGCCTTAGCCGGGCATCTCCGAAGGCTGCGAGTCCAGCCCAGGCCTGGCTTTCGTCCAGCCGCCACGCGTGAAGTCCGGTACCGCCACCGGTTTCCCGCCGCGCGCGAGGGAGACCACGCTCAACGGAACGGGGGAGCACCAGGCAGCCGAGTCGTAGACGTCGATGTCCGGCACCAGCCCGGCGCGCATCTGCTGCACGATCCGCCACTGCAGCACGTAGTCCATGCCGCCGTGCCCGCCGAGGTTCGGGTCGTCCTTGAGCGTCTTCCACAGCCAGTGGTCGTGGCGGTCGCGGTACGGCCCGAAGTCCTTCCATGCGTGCCCGCTGTGGTCGGGCTCGACGTAGATCCGGGCGGGGTAGTCCTCCACGATGCCGCGGCTGCCGGCGAGGCTGTTGATGCGGCTGTACGGACGCGGCGAGCTGACGTCGTGCTCGGCGCGGATGATCCGGCCCTGCTCGGTCTCGATCAGGCAGGTCACCAGGTCGCCGTTGATGTAGGTCTCCTTCCACGACGGGTGACCCGGCGGCATATGGCGTTTCCGGTAATCGGCGAGGCCCTTCGGCTCGGTCGCCGTGGCGCGCAACGTGGCGAACCGGTCGCCCCGGTTGACGTCCATGCAGGCGGCGATCGGCGCGAGACCGTGCATCGGGTAGAAACTCGCGGTGCTGCGCGTGTGCCACTTCCGGCGCCACGCGTCGGTGTAGTACGTGTCGGAGAACAGCAGCTCGCGGAGGTCGTGCAGGTAACCGCCGTGCCCGTTGGTGACCTCGCCGAAGACGCCCTCGTGCGCCATCTTGAGGATCGCCAGCTCGTTGCGGCCGTAACTGCAGTTCTCGGCGAGGAACAGGTGTTTGCGGGTTTGTTCGCTGGTGTTGACGAGGTCCCACAGCTGGTCGAGCTCGGTGGCGATGGGCAGCTCGACGCCGACGTGCTTGCCGGACAGCAGCGCGGCCTTGCCCTGCGGGTAGTGGAACTCCCACGGCGTGGCGATGTAGACGAGGTCGATGTCGTCCCGCGCGAGCATCTTCTGGTAGGCGTCGGCGGATCCGCCGTACTCCGCCGGACGCGGACGCCCGTCGGCGGCGAGCTTGTCCGCGGCGGCCTTCGCGCGCTCGGCGCGGATGTCGCAGACGGCCGTGACCGCGGCGCCCGGGACGGCACTCCAGCCGCCGATCATGGACATCCCACGGTTGCCGAGACCGATCATCCCGATCCGGACGGTCCGGTGCCGTTCGAACGGGACGCCGATCATGCTGCGCTGGCCAGGACGGCGGGGCGAGCTCGCGGCTTCTTCCGCGGCGGTGGCGCTCGCCGGCATCGCGGCGAGCGCCCCGGCGGCGAGCGCGCCACCGAACAGTGTCCGCCGGGAGACAGAGGGCAGGTCGGCCATGAAGAACACTCCTTCGTGTCGCCTTCGGTGCCCAGACTTTGTCCAATCGCCGCCGGATATGTCAAGAGATGCGCCAAAGTGAGCAGTAAACTGCACTAATGCGCAGTTTGGCTGTGTGTTCGCGGCCGGTTCGCGCAACCCGGGTGCGCGCGCACCCGGGTCACGCGTCGGCTCAGCGGCGGATCATGACCTGATCGATGGACTTGCGCACGAGGTTCGGTACGACGCAGTCGTCCGCCGGGTAGCCCACCGGGATGACGGCGAACGCCTTCTCGTTCTGCGGCCGCTCGAGCAGTTCGCCGAGGAACCGCATGGGCGACGGTGTATGCGTCAACGCGGCCAGCCCGGAGAGGTGCAGCGCCGTGAGCAGCATGCCGACCGCGATGCCCACCGACTCGTCGACGTAGTAATGCTTGTGCTTGGTGCCGTCCTCGTCGAGGAAGTAACGCTGCTGGAAGACCACGATGAGGTACGGGGCGTCGGTGAGATGGGTCTTCACGGCGTCGGTGCCCAGCGGGCGCAAGGCGGACAGCCACTCCTCGCCGAGCCTGCCCTCGTACGAAACGCGCTCTTCCTCTTCGGCGGCTTCACGAATCCGCTGTTTGGTCACGTCGTCCTTGATGAGCACGAACGTCCACGGCTGCTGATGCGCGCCGCTGGGCGCGGTCGAAGCCACCGCGATGGCATCGACGACCACCTGCTCGGGCACCGGGTCGGTCGAGAACATCCGCACGGTGCGGCGATCGTCCATGCGGCGGCGCAGATCGGCGGCGGTGGCCAGCGATTCCTCCTCGGACATGCGCGCCGGGCGATAGGGCACCGGCTCGAAGGGGTCGCCGTAGGTCGGGGTCCACTGTGCTGCGGTCATGGTGGCGATTCTGTCGGCGGGAAGGGATTTCGGGAAGACCCGGCACCGGGTTATGTCCCTGGAGTTATGCCGCCATCTGTCTCAAGTGGACGGACGCCGGGTGTCGTAACCGGCGGGTGGTTCCGGTACCTAGAGGGGCACTTAGCGGTGGTGGGGGCGAAGAGATAAGTACCTACTGCACGACTTTCGGCGGTGTCCGATTTCTCTTGCCGCGTCCCAGAATCAGCACACCCGTCCCCATCGCGCGGCCGAATCCCGGCCGCAGAAATGAGTCGGAACCATGCGACTGCGCTCCTTCGCACTGATCGCCGGCACCGCCTTCGCGGCACTGCTCGGCGTCACCGCCCCCGTGGCGTCCGCCGCGGAACCGTCCTCCGACGTCCAGCCGATGATCATCGGCGGCCAGAACGCGTCGAGCGGCCCGTGGGCGGCCAGGCTCTTCGCCAACGGCCGGCAAACGTGTACCTCGACGATCATCGCGCCGCAGTACATCCTGACCGCGAAGCACTGCGTTGCCAGCGGTGGCACGTTCACCTTCCGGATCGGCAGCCTCGACCAGCAGAGCGGCGGCACCATGGCCACCGGCTCCACCGTCACCCGGCACCCGAGCGCGGACCTCGCGATCGTGAAGCTGACGACATCGGTCAACGCCACCTACTCGCCGCTGGGCACCACCGCCAACGTCTCCGTCGGCCAGACCGTCCAGGTCTACGGCTGGGGCGCGACGAGCCAGTGCGGCTCGGAGATCAACTGCCAGTCGCGCTACCTGAAGGTCGCCAACGTCTCGGTCACGTCGGTCTCCTGTCGTGACTACAACGGCGGCATCGCGGTGTGCGCGCGCCGCGGCGACGGCATCACCGCCGGCGGGGACTCGGGCGGCCCGATGTTCGCCTCCGGCCGTCAGGTCGGCGTCGCGTCGACGAGCGACCGGCAGACGACGACCGCTTACACGAACATCACGCGGTACCGGCCCTGGATTCAGCAGGTGGCCGGGGTCTGAGTTTCGGTTGTGGCGGGGCCCTTTCCGGCGGTTGCCGGGGAGGGCCCTGTTCGCATCACGGCATCAGCGCTCGCCGGGCCGGCTTCGCAGGAGATGGTCGATCAGATCCACGAACAACGTGAAGGTGCGGTCCACGCGTTCCCGGTCGCCGGTGGCGAGCAGGTCGAGCTGCAGGCCGCGTGCCTGGGCCACGATCATCGTCGCCACCAGAGGCGCTTGCTCACGTGGACACCCGTCCGCGATGACCAGACCTTCCATCAGCGTCAACGAGTCCAGCACGACCTGCTGCCGGAAGCGCTCGTAGCGGTCGGGATCCCGTGCCGCCTGAGCGAAGACCTCGAACAGCAACCGGTAGACGGGCAGACGTTCCGCTGTCGTCGAGTCTCGCCACCAGGAGAGCAGGCTCGTCAGACGGGCGGGCGAGCCGGCCAGGCCCGTCGCGTCCGACAGCCGTTGGCGCAAGAGGTCGATGACCTCGGTGACGAGGTTCTCCTTCGAGCCGAAGTGATGCAGCAGCGTCCCGTGGCTGACCCCGACCGCCACGGCCAACGGCCGCATCGCCAGGCCGGTCAGCCCGTGCGACAAGACGTGGTCGGTCACGGCCTCGAGCAGTTCGGGCCGCCGATGCTGATAGCGGACGCGTCGGCCGTCGATGTGATCCGCGCTCATCACGTGACAGTACGCCCGGGCAAGATAGATTGACCACTTGGTCGAGCTACTTCTACAGTGGCCGCCATGGCCACCGAGATCACCCGCCTGCACCACGCCGGTCACGTCGTCCGCGACATGTCCGCGGCGCTCGACCTCTATCGGCGTCTGGGTTTCGTCACGCCCGCGCCCGGTTACCCCGCGATGCCACCGCGGGCAGGGGGCGAGCCCGAGCCGTTCGGCGCCGCCAACACTCACGCCGACTTCCCGGGCGACTTCCTCGAACTGGCCACGGTCGTCACCGCCGACGGCCACGTACCGCCCGGTGCCCGGCTCGTCCCGCTGCAGGCCCCGCCCGACGTGTTGCCGACTCTGGTGGAGCGAATCGACGCCACTCGCGCCAACTTGGCGGAATGCCTGGAACGCTTCGAGGGCTTGCACATCCTGATGTTCTCCTCATCCGACATCGACGTCACCGCCACTCGGTTGACCGCCGCGGGCGTGGGGCATGGCGGAGTGAACACGGTGCGGCGTCCGGCCGGTGGCGAGGTCGAGACCGTCCGCTATCTGGAGATCGACGGCACGCGGCCGGGCTTGGAGGCGGAAGGCAGGATCGGCGTCGTCGCGGACCTGGACCCACGGGTTCAGGCCACTCGGCTGGTCGACCACCCCAACGGCGCGGTCGGCCTCGTCGATGCCGTTCTCTGCACCGCCGACGCCGAACTGGATGCCGTCCAGGCGCGCTACGAGCATTACCTGGGGCGGGCGCCCCGAAAGGAAGGGCCCTCCCGAGTCTTCGACCTCGATGGGGCGACGCTGACCCTCGTGCCCGCGTCCGGTCTCACCGCGCTGTTTCCCGGCGAGCAGGCTCCCGCCCTGCCCGCTCTCGTCTCGTGCACCGTTGCCGTCCACGATCTGACCGCCGCGGAGAACCTGTTGCGTAATAACAAGGTTCCACTGGTGCGGACGCCGTCCGGAGATGTCTTCGTGCCGTCCACCGCCGCGCTCGGCACCGCGATCGCCTTCCGGCAAGCGGAAGAATCCGATGGTCAGGGGTCGGCCACGACCGTACGGTGAGCCCCATGTATGCCGGGCTTACGGAGCGCATCGAGGCGAACTTCGCCGAACATGCCTGCTACCTGCATCGCCGTACCGGCGGGATGACCGTTACGGAAACAGCCGATCTGGTGATCGCCGACAGCCGAGGTCGCCGGTATCCACGACATCTCCACTCTGCCCGCCTTCCGGCGCCGGGGATTCGGCGGCGTGATGACCTTGGCCACTGTGGACAGTGCTCGCGCCGTCGGATACGACACCGTGGCGATCCGAGCGTCCACCGAGGACGAGCCGGTGTACCGCAGGCTCGGTTTCCGTGTCGCCGGCCGGTACACCGAGTACCCCGTCCCGATCATTCCGCTGGAAGACCGCGGCTACACCACGCGGGAGCAGCTGATCTCCATCGGCTTCGAACACGTCCACATGGAAAACGAGCGCTACGACGGCCCGCAAGCCGGTGTCGCCGACATCTCCGGCGTTCCCCACTACTTCGTCAGGCTGAATACCTTGTTCGGGGACGGTGATGAGTTCTCCGTCTGGCCGATCGACGACGAGACTCTCGCGCTCGAACAGGAAGCCTGGCGTCTCTACGTGGGACGCGGGGTACCACGTCGCTCGCCATTGCACGAACGATGTTCGCGCAATGGCGTTTCGACGAACGCGATGCGCGCCACGACGACAGCGGACCCACCTACATGATGCGCTGGCGCTAGTTCCGCACGGATGGCGGTCGAGCTTCTTGCCGCTCGGTGATCGTGCCTCAGGCGAGGGTGGCGCCGTATTCGGCGAGGACGGAGCGTAGTGGCTGGAAGAAGCTGACTTGGCTGTTCCCACCGGACAGCACTCCGTAGCCGACGCCGGCGTAGAACAGCGGGCCGCCGCTGTCGCCGATCCCGATGGGGATGTCGGTGGCGATCGTCCCGACAACCTGCTTGCCACCGCCGAAGTTCACGGTCTGGTTGAGACCGAGGACCTTCCCGCACGTCTTCTTCGTGGTCATGCCGCTTTTGCACACCCGTTGTCCCACCTGTGGAGTGCCCGCGCGCAGGATCCGCTGGGTGCTGCCGTCGTAGAGGTCGACCCGGCTGTGCCCTGAGCCGGAAAGGTCCCGGACACGGCCGTAATCGGTCACCGGGAAATGGGTGTCCACGCTGGGGCCGATACCTTGCCAGTCCAGCCCGTGTTCGGTGCAGTGCCCGGCCGTGAGGATGTACCGGACATCCTTGACGAGGATCGCGAACCCCGCTGAGCAATAGTACGGTTCACGGCCGGGTCCCGGCGAGACCGTGTACATCGCATCGCCGCCGTTCACCGCCGGCTGCTGCGCCACACCGACCGCGGACGGCGCCGCGGAGACGACCGGGCAAGCCGACAAGACAGCCGCGGCCGTGGAAATCAGCACCCCGGCCAGCCTGCGGCGTGAGCAGCCGAACATGATCATGTCCTTCCGTCCTTTGGAGACTGGATATGTGTGACCAGTCCAGTGCCACACGGGCCGCGACACAAACGGAGTCAGCCTGACGAGTGATCAGGAGCCGACGTGTCTCGAACGGGAGTGCCGGATTTCGGCCGGCCTGCGTGACGTAGCCCATTGCGCGCTTGGTGGCGTCCCGTCCCGACTGGCTACTGTTCGCAGAATGAACTTTCTTGATCATGTTCTTCTGGGAGTGCGCGATCTCGAGGAGGCGGCGGACCGGTTGCGTCGCGAGTGGGGTTTGGGAACTGTGCCTGGCGGATCGCCGGTTTCGGGGGTCGCCAACGCGATTGTTCCTCTCGCACCGCCGGTGTATCTGGAGCTCGTCACCGTGACGGATGCCGATGCGAGTAAGGCCGCGGCGCGTTTGGCGGCCGTCACCGCGGCAGGAGACCGCCTGTTCACCTGGGCGGTCGAGCCGGACGATCTCGATGCCCGTGCAGCAGGTTTGGAGGTCGAGCCGGTGAGCGGCGGTGGAGACACCGGGCGGTGGCGTTTGCTTGGCGAGGTGGAACAGAGTCGGCCGTTCTTCATCGAATACGACGTCACGCGCGCCGGGCGCGTGGCGGGATGGCAACGCGCTTATGCGGAGGCGGCGCATGACTGTGCGCCCGGCCGAGTGACGTACCTCGAAGTCGGCGGCGATGAGTCCGATGCGCGCGGGTGGGTGGGCGAGGTCGATGTGCCGCTGCACCTGGTCGGCGGTGAGCCACGCCTTGCGGCCGTGGGGATCGCCACCGCCCGAGGGGAGATTGTGGTGTGCTGACGCGGCTGCTTCCGGTCATCTGTCATGGTGCTCTATGGCTCGTGGCACGAAGATCCAGCAGATAGGCGTCCTGCCGTTCACCGTATGGCAGAGACGCCACCTGTGAAATCCCGGCCATGTTGGCGATGCGGACCGGATCTACCGGATTTCGCTCGTTGTGGCGACGCATCCAGACGATGACGCCAAGGAGTTCCCTGGTTCGCCAGAACGACCTGGCACCGGCCAGCAACGCTCGAGGGTCACCGATTCCGGTTCGCACGTACGCCCATCTTCTCCGAGATGTTCATCGCGGGCCGGTACAGATCGACCGCGTGCCCGCCGGTCTTGCGCAGAGCCGGCGCGCGCTCGACGACGGTGACGGAGAAGCCGTGCCGGGTGAGCCAGTACGCCAGCACCGGGCCGGCGGCGCTGGCGCCGGAGATGAGAATCCGCATGCACTTAACCGGCCCGCGGGGCGTGGTTCGCCGTGAAGGCCAAGAGGGGCCTGGCGGTACGCGGCGGATCCTCGAGGTTGGGCGAATGGCCGACACCGGGCAGCATCTCGACTGTCGCGCCGGGAACAGCGCGGTAGTCGCCGGCGGATGACGGGCGCCACCTGCGGTCCTCCTCGCCGAAGAGCACCAGCAGCGGTTTGCCGAGCGGCGCCAGCCGTTCCGGGAGCGACCGCTCGTCCAGGTACGCGCGGATCGCCTGCGATATCGCGCCGAACACGGCGAAGTCGATGTCGCGGAACTGGTCCACATAAGATCGGGGGATCTCGAAGCCGGGGCGGAATCCGTCGCTCATGGCCTTGCGGATCTGATCGTCGGTCAGATCCGCCCACGACGCCGCCCGGATGGGGACCTCCTTCGCGATATAGGCGGCCATGCCGGGGCCGGTGTTGATGAACACCAGCGCGGTCACCAGATCGGGCCGTTGCTCGGCGAGGGCGGTGGCGACCGCCCCACCACTGGAGTGGCCGACGACGACCACCTGTTCGACGCCGAGCCCGTCCAGTACCGCGCCGACCCGGCGTGCCTGGTCCGGGACCGCATAGCTCTCACCGTCCGGTTTGGCCGACTGGCCGCACCCGAGCAGATCGATCCGGATGACGTGATGGGATCCGGTCAACAGTGGAACCATCGGCTCCCACGAGCGGGCCGACGCGGCGGTCCCGTGGATGAGCAGGAGCGCTGGGGCGCCACGCGGGCCGTCCTGGCACACGTGGATCTCGCCGCCGTCCAGGGCCTTGCCGTTGGAAACAGTCATGCATGCACTGTCACCGCCGGTGCGCGCCGCAGGCTTGGACAAATGTTCCGCGCGGCCGGTGTGCGTAGCATGGCGGAATGGGGTCCGGCCTGTCCGAACGGGACGACGCGGTGTTGTGGGACATCACCTGCCCGAACCGGCCCAGCAGTGTGCCCGGGGTCGCCATGGCCGGGTTCGGTGACCGCGGCATCACCCCGCCCGGCCTCCGGTTGATTCCGCACCCGACCGTCACCCTGGTTCTGGTGTTCGGCGGCACGATCGCCGTGGAGGATGCCGCCGGGCGTCGGCAGCAGGGCAGTTTCGCCACCGGGCTCGGGTTCGGCGACGCCCTCCGCGGACTGCAGGCGGATGCCTTCGAAGCCCTGCAGGTGCGCCTGTCACCGGTGGTCGCACACGCGGTTCTGGGTACCACCGACCTGGGCGATGCCGTGGTGACTCTCGACGACCTGTTCGGCCGGGAGGCAGCACGGATCAGCGACCGACTGGGCGAACTTTCCTCGTGGGAGGACCGCTTCACGTTGACCGACGCGTGGCTCGCCCGTCGCTGTGCGGCGACGCCGCGGGTCGACCCGGAGGTGGCCTGGGCCTGGCGTCGAATCGGCGCCGGCCGTGGCACCGTCCGGATCGAACGCCTGGCGACCGAACTCGGCTGGAGCCGCAAACGTCTATGGTCCCGGTTCCAGTCACAGATCGGCTTGCCGCCCAAGCGTGCCGCGAAGCTTGTCCGCTTCGACCACGCTGTCCATCGCCTGGTCGCGGGGCAGGGTGCGGCCGGAGTCGCGGCTGACGGCGGCTACACCGACCAGTCCCACCTGCACCGGGACGTCGTGGCATTCACCGGTCTGACCCCCGCCACAGTGGTCGACGAACCCTTTCTCGCAGTCGACGACATCGCATGGGGCTGGCCACGACCGCGGAACTTTCGCGGCCGGCGAGGCCCATGACGGGTGGCGCCACGTGGGGAGTCCGAATCATGCGGGACAGCTGTGGTGGAAGGTCATAAGCGTGGAGCCGATGGACGCGATGACGCCGTCGTCGGTGATCACCGGCCTGCCGAAGCCACCGGAGTCCCCACTGGTGACGAGGGTGTGCGTGAGGACTCCGCTTTCCCAGACTCCGAGCGCGTAACCGTTGTCGGCGGTCCGGTAGGTTCCGGTCGTCCGGGTCCCGGAATCGATGGCGGGTTCGGCGGCCCAAGTGTCAAGCCGGCGGACGACCGTGCCGGTCAAGTCCCATTCGGTGGTCACGAATTGCTCATTCTCGTACGTCTCGCCCGCGATTCGGCCGTTGCGGAACGCGGTGACGTATTCGGTGCCCAAGGCGAGCTTGGTCATCGTCCCGTCCGGATAGCGCACGAAGAAGTCGGTCTCGGAGGCGCTCGCGCGGATCAGGATGCGGCCCTGCTCGTCGATCTCGACCGGGCTGACGTAGCCGTAGACACTGGGATCGGGATTGATCGTCAGCACCGTGCCAGGCGAGGCGGCCGGCCAGATCGTCAGGTCGAAGGTGTCACCGAGGCCGAGCGCGGTCCCGACGACGTCACCGGCGTCGTTGACGGCGAGTGCTCGTGCCGTCCGGTGGCCGGGCGGTATCGGAAGAGCGGTGAACCGGCCGTTCCGATAGACCACCGCGTCGGCTTCGCGGCTGTTGGCATAGGTCATTCCGACCACGGTGCCCGTGGAGTTGATGTCGGTCGGTTCGGTTTTCCTGCCGAACGCCCGGCCAAGGTCTTCGGCCACACCGTCGTGCCAGCGGATCGTGCCGCCGAAGGAACTGCTGCCTGCGAACCATCCGCCATTCGCGGCGGTGGAGACGTATGCCTGGGAGTGTCCTGCGGGTAGCGGAAGCGTGGCCTGTGTCCACGTGCAGTCACCGGCCTCGTACGCCCCGGCGGTGCCCGACGCGACCGTGAACATCGGAGCCAAAGCCACTATGGCGGCCAGGAAAGCCTTCTGGATGCGGTTCATGGTTTCCCCTCGTTCAGTCTCACCTGGAGCACGCTCGCGAGGTTCTTCAGGTTGCCTGCCGACAGCCGCACCCAGCGCGATCTCGCTGCCTTTGTCGTACGGCTCAAGCGTCGTGAACGGACGCCTTACGCGCCCGGTGATTCGCCACGTTGACGCGGTTCCCGCAGAGTCCTGGCATGCAATAGCGCCGCCGTCCGGGACGCGTCGTGTCGATGAAGACACCTTGGCAAGTCGGCGCGCCACAGGCGCGGAACCGTGCCACGTCGAGGGACTGGACGACGCCGAGTATCCCGACACCGCAGATCAAGGAAAGCGCGTCGGCGACGGTCGCGCCCTGCCGGAGCGAAACGGTCCATCGAGCGCGTCCTGAGGTGGCATCGAGGGAGACCTCACCGATCGACGAGGTGAGCGCGGTAGCGCCGGTGACGAGGCGGTCCCGGGTCGGATGGTCGATCAGATCGCGCACTGTGGCGCGCAGCCGGTGAACGGTGCGCAGGTCACTGGGCCGCGTGTTCACGGGGATCGAGTGCAGCTCAGCGAAGGCGGCAAGAGAGTCCAGGTCGGGCAGCTTGTCTTCGCCGTGCCACACCTCAGGCGCCGTGTTGACCAGATCGGTCGCGACGCCCGCCGCCCGGACGTAATCGTCTAACGCTACTTGCATCCCTTACCGACCTCTCGTACGTTCGCGGTTAACCGACACTTTAACCCTTACCGGGAGGTTCACTGTGGAGATCGACGCGTTGGTGTTCGACATCCTCGGCACGCTCGTCGACGAGCCGGCCGGGATCCGTGCGGCCGTCCGGGACGCCGCGCCGGATGCCGACGCCGACGAGCTGGTCAGGCTGTGGCAGAGCCACGTCGAGACCGAGCAGCGGCGCATCGTGGCGGGGGAGCGGCCGTACGCCCCGAGCGACGTTCTCGACCGCGAAGCAGCTCAGGCCGCCACGAAGACGGACGTGGTGCCGAAGCTGTCGCCGTGGCCCGACTCCGTCGAAGGACTGGCGAAGCTCGCTGAGCATCACACGCTGATCGGACTCTCGAACGCCAGCCGGACGAGCCTCCTCCGGATCAACGCCCACGCCGGCCTCCGGTGGCATCAAGCGCTCTCCGCCGAGGACGCGCAGACCTACAAGCCCGACCCGGCGGTCTACGAACTGGCCGTCGACCTGGCCGAAACGAAGCCGGAGCGGCTGCTGATGGTCGCCACCCACGCGTGGGACCTGAGGGGAGCGCAGAGCATCGGTCTCCGGACCGCCTACGTCGCCAGGCCCGTCGGTGACCCGCCGTCCGAGACGGACCGGTTCGACTTCCATGCCGACGGCCTCGCCGATCTGGCCGCTCAGCTCGCAAAACTCCGGATGTGATCAAAACTGTCGGTGCCTCCCGCTAGGTTCATCCCAGTCCCCACCGAGGCACCCCCGCAAGGAGAAGATGCGTTGTCAGACTGGGAAAGAGCGAGCACGGCCCGGGTGTTGCCACCCGCCCGCCCGCGCAAACTCGCGAAGGTCCCGTTCGTCGAACTGGCCGACGGACGGGTGCAGGGCGTGGTGTCCAGCGGATCGGACATCGGGCGTGTGTACGTGTCGTCGGTCTCGGCGAGCACGTACGAATTCTCCTGTAGTACCAACAACAACCGGCCGTGTGGTGGGGCGCGGGGGATGTTCTGCAACCACATTCTCGCCCTGGTCAACGAATCCACCCTTCAATACGGAGCCGAGCGGGTGGCGCGATACCTGCGCGTCGAGGTTCCCGAGCCGACGGCGCAGGCCATTTCGCAGACCATGAGCGCGACACGGCCGTCGCAAGGTGACAGCACCGCCGCGGCTTCGGTGTTCAGCCAATTCTTGCGGCACTTGGCATACCTCGAATTCGAAGTGTCCACGGCTCCGGTGCCGGAGCTTCAGTGGTTCCCGTCGACCAGGGCGGTGGTCTGATGCGCGTCGATCTGCTCACCGATCCCATCGCCGGCCTCGACGAGGCATTGGCGGTCGTCGACGCTTTCGACGATGTGCTCGTCGCCGGGTTGCTTCGTCCTCAGAAAGTCGCCGGTCTGACCGAGCTCGCCGATGCCGTCGCCGGGTCGCCGTTGGCGGCGCGCGTCGCGGAGGCCGCCGAGAAGACCGCGGCCGGTGCGGCAGGGGAGGAACACTTCGTTTCCCTTGCGGCGGCGAGGATCGCGGTGTTCGGCTCCGTGCACGACGCGGTCTTCTCGCGCCTTGTCGAAGCGACTGGCCGACCGCAGGACGAGGACCCGACCCGGCAGGTTTCCGAGACGGAGTCGCCGAATCTCCTCGCGGCCGCTCGGTCCTGGCTCGCCGATCTGGCCCGAGCGGGCTGGCAGGGTATCGACCACGACCTCATCTCGGGCTCGGCGCAGGTGATTTCGGCGCTGCTCGCCGAACCGAGCCTGCGACGGCTGGCCGTCCTGCTCGACGGTTTCGCGGCCGAGCTCGCGGCGTCGTGCCCTGGTGCGGCGTTGGATCGTGTCCCCGTCCGGCGCTGGGGCGACCTGTGGTCGCGCGCGATGGTTCTGACCTTGCCCGGGGCGGCGCCGGAGGTCGGCACGGTCACCGGCCGCTTGCTGCCGCTCGGCGTCGACCTGCTGGAACACTCGACGGCCGCGCAGGCCCAGGTCCACGCCGTGGTCGAACCCGAAGACGGCACGGCTCCCCGTCTCGTGCGCGCGAACGTGACAGTGCCCAAGCCGGACACGATCATCGGCGCCGGGATCTGGCAGTTGCTGCGCCCGCATCTCTCCCTGCTCACGGCGATCAGCGAGGGCCGCTCCATGGACCTCACCGGCATGCCGGTCACCGCCGAGGGCGACCTGCTCTGGCAGGACGAGCACGCCCGCCTCGGTGAGCCCGCGGACGCGTTTTCGACGGCGCGCGTCGTTCTACCGAAGGCCGTCACGCCGATGGTCGCGCCCTTGGACCGGCATCCGGTGCGGATCGCCGTCCCTGTGTTCCTCGAGGGTTACGACGTCGAGGGCGACGAGGACGACGTGACGTTCACCTTCGCCGGGAATCGGCTCTTCGTCGAGACGGACCGCATCCCAGCGGCCGGTCCGCTGACGCCGAAGGCGGTCGCGAGTTCCAGCGCGTGCCTCGGCCTGATCCGGTGGGACGGCGGATTCCGCCTCCAGCCGCTCGCCGTCGAGACCACCGTGCGCAAGAAGACCACCGCCGTGCACGCCGGAGCCTGGGCCGGCGGCACCACGGACAAGGCCGGGGTGAAAGCCGAGAAGGGGGCCACCGACGCCGCGGCCGTGCTGCGCGAGCGTGCCGGAAGGCTGTTGCGGAAATGACCGAACCCGAGGACAACCGCCGCCAGGTTCTGTATTGGCGGCTACTCGCCCGGCTCTTCGACACCGAGGAGCAGGCCGCGCTCGAATCGGCGAGCGTGGCCGTCGTCGAGGACATCGGCTTGCCGTCGGCGCTGCTGGATCCGAACGTCGCGGTCGACTCGGTCGTCCAGCGTCATCCGGAGCTGACCGCCGAGTTCGACGGGCTGATGGTCCCCGAAGCCGAGGACAGCCGGGACAAGGCGGCCGAGGTGCGGCGCGCGGCGCTCGTGTCGAAGGTGCTGCTCAACGTCTTCGCTCAGCCGCCGCACACGGTGACCGCCAGCCGACTGTCCTGCTGGCAGTCCGACGCGGGCTGGCTCGAGCGCGCGCTGGGCTGCCGTCCGGGCGAACTGCGCGGCGGTCGTCCCGGTGGCGCCCCGACCGGGCTCGGCGGCACCGGAGGGGGCGGCACACCCGATCTGAGCACCCTGCTCCCGGCGATCGGCCCGGACCTCGGCGACATCGAGGCGGACCTCGTCAAACGGATGCATCTGCGCGAGGTCCTCGCCGATCCCGCGCTCGCGGCGAAGCTGAGCCCGAGTATGTCCCTCATCGAACAGTTGTTGCGGGACAAGGACAATCTGTCGGGAGTGGCGTTGGCCAACGCCAAGTCGCTCATCCGGCGTTACGTCGACGAGATCGCGGAGGTCCTGCGGACCCAGGTCGAGAAGGCCTCGACGGGCAAGGTGGATCGGTCGGTCCCGCCGAAGCGCGTGTTCCGCAACCTCGACCTCGATCGCACCATCTGGAAGAACCTCACCAACTGGAGCCCGGAAGAGGAACGGCTCTACGTCGATCGCCTGTACTACAAGCAGACCGCGAAGAAGACCACGCCACAGCGGCTCATCGCGGTCGTCGACCAGTCCGGTTCCATGGTGGACTCGATGGTCAACTGCGCCGTGCTGGCCTCGATCTTCGCCGGATTGCCCAAAGTGGACGTTCACCTGATCGCCTACGACACACAGGCGCTCGACCTCACCCCGTGGGTCCACGATCCCTTCGAAACGCTGCTGCGCACGAATCTGGGCGGCGGCAACGACGGCATGGTCGCGATGGGGCTGACCCAGCCGAAGATCGCCGAGCCCGCGAACACCGTGGTGGTGTGGATCTCCGACTTCTACGAGACCCGCGTCGAGCAGCTCTTCGAGAGCATGGCCGCGATCCACCGGTCCGGAGCGAAGTTCATCCCGGTCGGTTCGGTCACCAGCGCCGGACGGGGCAGCGTCAATCCCTGGTTCCGCGAGCGCTTCAAGGATCTCGGCACGCCCGTGATCTCCGGCCACATCACCAAACTCGTTCACGAACTCAAGACTTTCCTCACCTCCTGAACTCCCCGAAAGGCAAGACATGTCCGACCTGTTGCGCGCCCCCGCCGAGATCAAGTACGCCGAAGAGCTGGACTGGCTGGAATCCGTCGACGACAACCCCAAACCGTTCGCCTGGCGTCTGTCCCCGAAGATGCTGCGCCTGTTCATCCTGGGTTCCGAGCGGGCCGACGGCCTCGACCGTGAGATCTCGCAGAAATGGTTCGGCGACCGGAGCATCGTGGAGCGGGCCATCGTCACGCTCGCCTCGGACCGCGGGCTCCTGCTGATCGGGGACCCGGGCACCGGCAAGAGCTGGCTCGCCGAGCTGCTGGCCGCCGCGATCTCCCGCAACTCCACCCTCGTCGTGCAGGGGACCGCCGGCACCACCGAGGACCACATCAAGTACTCGTGGAACGTCTCGATGGTCATCGCGAAGGGCCAGTCCCGCGAGTCGATGATCCCGTCGCCGATCATGACGGCGATGGAGGCGGGCTCGATCGGCCGGTTCGAGGAGCTGACCCGGTCCACCAGCGACGTGCAGGACGCGCTGATCTCGATCCTGTCGGAGAAGTACATCTCGGTGCCGGAGCTGGACAGCGACGGCATCGTCTTCGCCAAACCCGGCTTCTCCGTGATCGCCACCGCCAACAGCCGCGACCGCGGCGTCAACGACCTGTCGTCCGCGCTCAAGCGCCGCTTCAACTTCGTCCGCATTCCCGTGGTGACGAACAAGAAGAGCGAGGCGGAGATCGTCCGCTTCCGCACCGAGGAACTGCTGCGCCGCCACCAGATCGAGCTGGACGTGCCGCCGACGCTGCTCGACGTGCTGCTCCGCAGCTTCGGCGACCTTCGCGCCGCGGCGGCGTCGGCGGGCAGCGACGACGAGAAGCTGGAGTCGGCGTTGTCCACGGCCGAGCAGATCGGCGTGCTCGAAGACGCGGTGCTGCACAGCAACTTCTTCGGCGAACGCGAGCTGACCGCCCGCACACTGGCCTCCTCGCTGGTCGGTTCGCTCGCCCGTCGTGAACCGGAGGATCTGGCGATCCTCAACAAGTACCTGCACGGTGTCGTCGAGCCGCGCAGCAAGGACGAGGGCGGGGACTGGCCGGAGTTCCTCGACGGCGGCCGCGACGCGATCGCCACCCTCTCGTGAGCGGCGCCTTCGAGGCGTTGCGCGGCCAGTTGCAGGAGGCCGCGGCCGCCTTCGCCGACGGGCCCGGCGCACTGGAGGGCATCCTGCTCGGGCTCGTCGACGACGTCGACCGCGCGGTGCGGGAGCCGCTGGAGATCTTCCCGGTCTGCCACCATTCCCCGGCTTCGGCCGTCGCGATGGCACGGCGGTTGCGGGAGAAGCAGCCGAAGGTCGTCTACCTCGAACTGTGCGAGGACATGGCGCCGTTGCTGACCGAGCTGCGCAACTGCCGTCTTCCCGTAGCGGTGCAGGCGTTCGCGACGGAGGTCAAGGGATTCCCCGCGGAGTGGGCACCCTTGTCCGTGGTCGCGCCGATCACCGAGGCTTCGGCGGAATACCAGGCGATCGCGTACGCCCTCGACACCCCGGGCGTCGAACTCGTCCTCGTCGACCGGTCAGCGGACCATGTCTTCCAATGGAACGAACGTGAGCCTGAGCCGTCCGCCGACCCGGACGCGCCGCCCGTCGAGGAGGAGGCCGCGCTGCACGGTGACGCGGTCGGCGTCGAGATCGGTGACCTGCGGCCGCGGTTCGCCGAACTCGAGGAACACCTGCTGCGGCACGGGCGGGTGCGGCACTGGTCGGAGTGGTGGCATCAGTACGTCGAGCTGCCGCTCGGTGACAGCGACCACGACACCTATCGCCAGGTCATGTTCCTGATCGGCAGCCTGTTCCGTCGTCTCGCGCCGGGGGACACCCGGCACGTTCGGGTCGACGAAGACCGCGAGCGCTACATGTGGACCCGTATGCGCGAGCACCTCGCCGCGTCGGGGGCAGACCCGGCGGAGTGCCTCTACATCTGCGGCGCCTTCCACGCGGCCAGCCGGGTCGCGGAGTTCGGCGTCGAAGGTACGGACGGGTTCGTGATCAGCCCGCGCAGCGAGAGCACCTGGCAGTACGGGCTGATCCCGTCGAGCCACGCCTCGATCGAGGCGCAGTTCGGGCTGGCCGGGGGATCGGTGTCGATCGCCGCGACCGAGTGGGCCAAGAACCTCAAGCGCACCAAGGTGAAGCAGTTCCAGCTGGAAGGGCAGGTGGGCGGGCCGAAGCGGAAGAAAGCCGCGGAGCTGCCCGCGCCGACGCCGGACCCGGTGGCAGTGGACCCATCGGACCAGCTTTCCGGCTTCCTGCAACGACCTCCGGTACTCGACCGGCTGGATGAGGCGGAGCTGCTGGGCTGGTCGGTCGAGATCGTGCGGGCCGCGCGCCGGAACGGATACCTGGCCTCGACGGCCGATGCCATCGCGGTCTTCGAGACCTCGATCCTGCTGGCGGGCGTGCGTGACCGGGCCAAACCGACACCGTACGACTTCCAGGACGCGGCGGTCACCTGTATCGAGAAGGACGTCGTGCCCGGCAGGCGCGACGTGCGCCGCCTCGTCGAGATCATGATGGGCGGCGACCGGATCGGCCAGGTCGGGTACGACGCGTTGCCACCCTTGGCGCGCGACGTGCACGACAGGCTGGAGCCGCTGGACCTCAAGCTGCAGCAACGAGGTGTGCAGCGGGCGCTGCTCGACATCGCGTCGAGGCCGGAGCTGGAACCCTGCTCCGATCTGCTGTGGATGCTGCGCTACCTGATGCCGCGCGGTGCGGCGAGGCCGATCATGGGCGAGCGGCGGCTCGGCGAGCGGCCGATCCAGGAATCGTGGGATCTGGCGCTGGGCACCCACCAGCGGGCCCTCATCGAGCTGGGCTACGAGGGGGTCAGTGTCGAGCAGGTGCTGGAGCAACGGCTTCGGCGTGCTGCCTACCACCCGCAGGCCACCGCCGCGAAGGTGCTCGGAGCGGTCGAAGACGCGACGCTCTACCTGCGTAGTGCCCGGCTCGCAGGAGAGCTGGGGACGCGTGCTCTGGAGGTGCTGGCCACCGAACGCACCGTCGACGGCGCTCCGGAAGTGTTGCGGCGGGTGCGGAGGCTGCTCGCGCACTACCGGACCAGCGAGCCGGTGCTGCCTCGGTGGATCGAGGAGTTCGTCAGGACGGGGTACGCGCACTACTGCACCCTGCTCCCGGCGGCCTTCGCCGACGAGGAAGCCGGTGTAGAGCAGGTCGCCGCGATGCTGGGCTTCCTGTTCAGCATGGAGTCGCTCGCCTTGTCGCTGGGGTGCGACCGCACGCAGCTGGAGCTGGCGATCGTCGGATCGCATCCGCAGGAGCCGTCGAAGGTGGCGTTGCTGTGGGCCGCGCAGGTGCAGCTCGGTCGACTCTCCCGCGCGGAGCTGCGGGAGCGGTGCGCCGAGCTGCTGGCGAACCCGATGGTGCTGCCCGCTTATCCGCGCTACCTGAGCGGGTTCGTGCACGCGTTGGAGCCGGCGCCCGGGCTGGCCGACTTCGTCGTCGAGGCGGTGTCGAACGCCTTCGCCGAGCTTCCGGACCGGTTGCTGTTGCCATGGTTGCCGACGTTGATCACCACCCTGCGGTCCAGGGGCGCCGAGCTGGTGCCGCTGCTCGTGAGGGAAGCCAGCCGCATCTTCCCGGGACGGCTCACGGCGCTCGATGAATGGGTTCCGCCCTGGAAGGACCAGCCGGAACCCGTCGCGGTGGCCAGGAAGGCCAAGAGTGGCGGCCTCGCGCTGCTGGCGGCGCATCCGGCGGCGTGTGACGCGGTGGCGGGTCTGCTGGGCTGCGACGAGCCGTGGGGGAGCACCGCACCCACCGGTTTGGCGTTGCTCGAGCGGTATCCGGACTCCGCCGCCGCGTTGGAGGAGGTGCTCACAGGAGTGTGAACAGAGGGGCTGTCGCCGGGTTCCCGGCGACAGCCCGATCGATCAGTCGGCGACCCAGCTTCCGTGGAAGCCCAGCGGTACCGGCCTGGGCAGATGGATACGTGCCAAGGGCTTCGCGGTGAAGTCCTGCGCCGCGAGGATCACCAGGTCCGACGCGTTGCGGTCGGGATTGTTGACGTAGGCGAGGGCATAGCCGTCGTCCTCGGCCTTGCCGCGGGAGGACGGCACGAACACCGCTTCGCTCGCGTCGGCACCCCGGCCGAAACGGTGCACCTCAGAGCGCCCGTTCCGCAGGTCGTGCTTGATCAGCGCGTTGCCGAAGGAGCCGGACGGCTTGTCCAGGTAGACGTCGAACAATTCGCCGGGGGAGGCCGAGTAGCCATACCGGTGCCGTCGCGACACCAGGCTTTCGTTGACCCGCGGGAACTCCTGCGGCCGGTCGTCGAGAACGCGGCGCCGGACCCGCCCCTGCGCGAGATCGATCGTCCAGCGTTCCAGCACCGGCGGGCCCGACGCCGACGGACCACCGAAGCCCTGCTTGCCTGCCACCTCGAACGGAGCGGGCATCGTGGTCAGGTCGACCACCACCGTGGAGCCCTGCTCGTAGGCGTTGAGCGTATGGGAGTAGAACACCGGATCCACCCCGAACCAGCGGACCGGGCCACCGTCGCGTTTCATCACCCCGACCCGGGCCGGGTGATCCGTGTTCCACTTGTAGGGCACGACCTTGCCCGGCTGCGGATCGAAGGTGACCGGTACGTCGAAGACGACCACGTAGTTCTCGGTGAGCCCGAAGTCGTGCATCATCGGGCTGTCGGTGACCGGGATGCGGGTGGTCCGCACCACGCGGCCGGTCCGGTCGACCATGAGATGCCGCACGTGGTCCCAGGTCGGGTGATAGGTCACCGCGTGCAGCTCGTCGGCACGGGCGTCGAACTTGGTGTGCGCGGTGTAGGAGCCCTCCAGTGAACCGCTGAAATCGAACGGCCCCAACGTGTTCAGCTCGCCGTCGAGTTCGTACGGCGGGGCGCCCGACTCCTGGAGGGCGAGGATGCGGCCGTGATGGGCCATCACGTGCGTATTCGGCGCGAAGTCCTCGGCGGGGACCGGCCACGGGTACCGCTCGCCGAGCTTCGCCGCGACCCCGGACGAACGGACCCAGCGGTTGCGGTACCACTCGGCCTTGCCGTCGCGCAGCCGGACGCCGTGCACCATGCCCTCACCCAGCATCCAGTGGTGCGCGCGCGGATCCTCGAGACCGAGAACGTTCGGCCCGGTGCGCAGGTATCGCCCGCAAAGATCGCTCGGAATGCGGCCGGTGACCGGCAGGCCGAACGCGGTCACCTCCTCCGTGACCGGCGCGAACGCGCCTTCGAGGAACGGGTAGCGCGGTTTCGCCGGAGCTTGCGCGGCGAAAGCGGATCCGCTGCTCCCGAAGCTCGCGGCGGCTCCACCGATGGCGAGCGCGGCCGCGCCGCGGAGCACGTTCCGCCTGGTCGGTTCGGTCATGGTCGATCCCCCGGTTCGTGACGTAACTGTGTATGCCATGAACAGTGTATGCCTTTACCGGTTTTGAGTGCAACAATGCCCCGATGGACGACGTCAAGATCGAGTTGCTGCCGCCGGGTACGGCGCTGGCCTGGGGACATGCCCCGGCGCCCCGGCGCGGGCCGAAACCGGGATACAGCCTCGAGCAGATCGTCGACGCGGCCATCGCGCAGGCCGACGCGGAGGGCTATGCGGCGCTGTCCATGCCTTCGATCGCCAAACGGCTCGGCGTCACCGCGAACGCGCTTTACCGGTATCTGAGCTCCAAAGAGGAACTGCTCGTCCTCGTGGCCGAAGCGGCCTGGGGGCCGCCGCCGGAACCGTCGTCCGGCGATTGGCGCGTCGCGGTCACCGCCTGGGCCCGCGCGCTCCTCGAACGTTGCCGGCGTCATCCGTGGCTGATCGACCTGCCGGTGCGGAGTGCGCCCAGTACGCCGAATCTCCTGGGGTGGCTGGAAAACTTCCTTGAGGGGATGGCGGATTCAGGGCTGAACGCCCAGGATGTCACGGGCTGCGCGGTATTGGTCGACGGATGGGTTCGCAGCACCGCGTCGTTGCTTCGGGACGTGAACGCGAGCCCGCCTGATCAGGTCCGGGCTCTGGGCTCGTTTCTGGGGCCGCGGCTCGAAGCGCGGGGCTATCTGCGCGTCGCCGCCGTGATTTCCGGTGAGGCGTACGGCGAAGAAGGCATCGAGGAAGCGGACATCGAGTTCGGTCTCAGCCGCATCCTGGACGGTATCGAGGCGCTCATCGAGCGCCGCTGAACACCCCGTCCAGCCGGTAGTCGACGATCTCCGACGCGCGCTCGGCCGTGTAGGCGTCGACCATGATCGCCGTGACGAGGCCGGCGGACATCGTCGCGAGGGAGTCCGCCTCGAGCCGGGGATCGAGGCGCGCGGAAACGTCGCCTTTCTCCTGGGCCGCCCGGAGCAGTTCGGTGATCGCGTGGACCAGGTGGGGCAGAAGCGGTTCCTGGTCGGGATCCTGGCTGCCGCGCGTGACGTCGACGGCGAAATACGCGATCTGGACGGCGGAAAGCATGCGGGCGCGGTCGCCGTCCGGCAGCACCGCGGTCAGGTAGGCGCGCACGATGGTGCGCTCGTCGCCGGTCTTCATCGCCTCGCCGATGGTCTTCCCGGCGTGCTCCGCGGTCAGCTCGACGATCCGCTGCCAGGAGAAGCGCAGCATCTCCTCCTTGGTCGGGAAGTAGTACTGGACCAGGTTCATCGAGATGCCCGCCTCCGCGGCCACCGCACGCAGCGTGACCGCCTGCAGGCCTTGGGCGGCGGCGATCCGGAAGAGCGCCTCCGCGATCTCGCGCCTGCGCTCTTGGTGGTCCACACGTTTCGGCACGCGGTCACTCTGCCATGCCGGTGAGGGTTGGCCGGAATGGCCACCCGCTGTTATGGTGCAAGTGCACCATAAAAACTCGGAGGAGGTCCGATGCTGGGGGAGTTCACCGACAAGAAGGCCGAAGAGCGCTTCTTCGCCGTCTACGACGAAATTCTGCGGAAGTGGCCGGTTCCCGCCGTGGAACTGGACATCGAAACGAGATTCGGCCCGACGCGGGTCCGTGGTTGCGGGCCGGCGGACGGCCCGCCGATCGTGCTGCTTTCCGGCGGGATGGGCACGTCGCTGTCCTGGTATCCGCATATCGCCGAACTCGCCGTCCGGCACCGGGTCTACGCCGTCGACTCCCTCGGCGAGCCCGGGCGGTCGATCCAGACCGCGCCGATCGAGTCCACGGAAGACTGCGCGGACTGGCTCACCGAGGTCGTCGAAGGCGTTCTCGCGGAAACGGCCCACGAAAAGGTCTATCTCGTCGGTGTTTCGCGAGGCGGCTGGCTGGCGCTGAACCTCGCGACGCGGTCCACCGCCCGGATCGCGGGTGTCGTCGCCATCGAAGCGGCTGGGTTCGGCGTGATCGGCCGGAGCTTCATCTGGTGGAGCCTGCGCGAGATCTTCCGCTGGTTCCTGCCCAGGTGGCTCCTGCGGCTGGTGGCGTCGGGTGATCCGGACGTGCGGCACACCGTGCGGCCCCTGCTCTTCGCCGCGCTCAAGTACAAGCAGCAGCTCCCTGAAATGCACCTGTTCAGCGACGCCGAGCTGGCGGCGATCGACGTGCCCACCCGGATCGTCGTCGGCGAACGCAGCGTCATCCACGACGCTCGCGCGGTGGCGGTCCGGCTCGCCTCACTGAACCCGCATATCGAGGTCGAGGTCGTGCCCAAGACCACTCATGGGTTGTCGCTGGAGAAGCCCGACCTCGTCACCGCCCGGATCCTCGAGGCGGCGCGGGAGCCTCACGTCGATGTGAGGGAGTGACCCGAGGTCCGTGTTCTGCGGGCTGGCCTGGGATTCGGTCGCGATACGGCAGCGGATCCTCGGTGATCGCGTTCCAGGTGCGGAGATTGGCGGGCTTCCGCCAGCGGTCAGCGGTCTCGGCCACCTGATCGTGGATGTAGAGGGCATGGCTGCACGTTTCGTGCCAAGCGCTGACGAGTTGATCGCGAGTTCTCAGGCCGCGGAAGAGCTCCGCGTGGAGTTCGAGGACGCAGTAGAGCGAATGACGGGCGGCTGCCACGCCTGGGTTGTCAGTCGCGCCGAGCCGGTCTGGTGGCACTCCTCCACAGACTGGGCAATCGCAGGTCCAGAGATGGGCGATGTCGGGTGTGTCGGCGAAGATCTCCTCGCAGGTCTCGAGTCGGTGGTAGCTGAGAAGGCGCGTCACGAACGCTGACAATCCGATCGGACGTCGCGGGCCGCGGGCTGTGACGGGATAGAGATGGCGAAGCGCGCCGATCGTGCCGACTGCCGCGGCGTGGGCGCCGTGGCAGAGTGCGCCGATCGCGGAGACGTCGGATCGCAACAAGAGGACGGGCGCTGTCGAAGCGGCCAAAAGCTGGAGCAGCCCCTTGAGGAGGTACTGGCGTCCGAATGGATCGGCTTCGTGTTCGAGTACGAGTGCGACTGGCACGCCGTAACGGTTGATCTCCCGTGATAGCGCCGCGCAGATCGCTGCTGTGGCGAACCATCGTGTGGACATGGGGAGTACCGCGACGGTGGGTGTGGGCTCCCTGCTCGCCGCTTGGAGGATCGCCTTCAGTCCCGTCCAATTACGAGGCGCCAGGTAGCCGGAGTCGGTCAGGGGAATCAAACCGAGGTCGCGTTGGCGGCGGATCCAGGCGGGGTGGGTGCCCCGGCCCGCACTGATCCTGCGCCTGCCCGAATACCGGTCGGCGTCGCAGAGGATCGGGCCGTTGAACCCCCGGTCCCGGAGTCGCCGGACGGTGTTCTCGGGCGAGGCACCGGTCAGGACGAGACCCGCGCCGGTCTGCTCGGCGATGTCGAGGATCGACACCACTGCGGCCGACCGGCATTGGATCAACAGCCGGCCACGGAACGCGTCCAGCGAATGGTCCATCCTCTGACGGTGAACCACGTCCCGTCGCGTGTCACCGGCAGTCACACCGATGCCGGTCGACATCGAGCTGTCGGAGCAGCGAGGTTCACGCAGAGCGCGGCGTGAGGTTCCTGTGGGGGACCACCTCGTCCGGCCAACATGGGGAACGGCCGAGCAGGGCGACGATCGTGTCCAGATCGGACTGCCCCGTCGCCTCGACGGCCGGTGCGAACGCCGCGCCCGGCATGGTCCGGCTCTTCCCGTTCGGGATCGCCTCGGCGAACCGCAGCCCGGCGTCGAGGACCTCTCGCTGGAACGTGATCGGCAGGCCGAGGGTCTTGGCCACGTCCCACGAATGCACCAGGTAGTCCACGAAATGGAAGCCGAGGGCCTGCTCCGCGGTGAAGGTGACTTCGGTGGAGAACTCGGGAAGGGCGAATTTCCGCTCGGCGAGATCGTGGGGGACGAAGGCGTTCAGTACGCGGTTCACCGACGCGCGGTAGGTGCCGACGGGGTCGTCGCCCAGCGGGAGCAGCCGCCAATGGTCGAGGTGGCTCTCGCCTTCGGCCGCGGCGGCGAAGCCGTGGTGCTGGGTGGCCATATGCGCCAGCAGGCCGTGCAGGGTCCAGGCATTGCACGGGGTCGGTTTGGCCAGGTCCGCCGGGGTGATCTTGGTGACGAGGTCGAGGCTGGCCCGGGTCACGACGGCGTCGAGCATGCGCAATTCATCGATAGGCATGTGCATATCATCTACATATGCATACGAGTTCGTCAACCGGTTCCCGAACTTCGGTCGGTATGGTCTGCGCATGGCGGAGCAGGGGAGGCCGGATCTCGCGGCGATGCTCGGCGGGCTGATGCGACGGCTGATGAACGCCGAGACGCCGGTGCTGGCCGAGCACGGGTTGACCATGTGGGGCTACGTGGTGCTGAGCGCCCTCGACGACGGGCCCGTCCGCACGCAGGCCGCGCTCGCCAAGGCGATCGGCGCGGATAAGACCCGGATCATCGGCACCCTCGACGCCCTCCAGGAGGACGGGCTGATCACCCGCGAGCCGGATCCGAAGGACCGCCGGGTCCGGCTGCTCGGGATCACCGAGGCGGGCCGCGCGTCGCGGCGGTCGGCCCAAGCCCGGATTCAGGAGCAGGAGGAACGGTTGCTCGGCCAGCTGTCGGCTGCCGACCGCAAGGCGTTCCTCAAGGCCGCGCGCGTGCTTTCCGAGGCGCAGTGGCCGTGAGTCAGCCGTCGGCCAGTGCCCGGAACGACTCGAGAAACGCCGGATCGTAGTCCTCGTCGACGTGGTTCACGTTCCACAAGCCCGAGTCGCGGACCTTGTCGCTGAGTGCGTGGTGGCCGAGCCAAGCAGAGCTCGGCCGGTCCGGGCCTCCACGAAGGTTCGAGAGCAGCGCGATGCTGTTCCGTTCGATGGCGCCACGCAGGCTGGTGCCGTCGGGGCCGGTGGGCACCGCCAGCCAGCGGAACGGCATCCGGCCGATGTGGTCGCTGACCTCGCGTTCGATCGCGGACTCGGCGGCAGCCCATTCCGGGAGCCGTCGCGCTCCGGTCCACGCGTCCAGCAAGGGCCCGGGCGGATGGTCGCGCCTGATCAGCGCCGTCCCGACATGACGGCGGAAGATCGACGCGCGGTGGTTCCCGCCGCCCTTGAGGGTGCCGCGATGTTGCGCCAGGCGCTGCCACAACCTCGTCCTGCTGGTGACGGCGAGTCCGTGGGTGCCGACCCGAACCACCCTCGGAGCGCCGTCGGCGCGCAGTTCGCCGTCCTCGAAGAAGAAGTAGACGCCATGAGTCGGCCAGCCGTCCCGGCCGGTCGCCCCGAACAGCCGACGTGGGGAACCAGCCGTCCGAGCAGCCGGTAGAACTCGGCGAGATCCCCTTCCCTCATCCGAGTTCCTCCACGACCATGCCCGCCGGATAGTCCGACGGCGACCGGCGCCACCACGCGCTGAAAGCCTGCGCCAGCCGCCGTGGCACCTCGACCTGCGCCCCGCCACCGTGGAACTCGATCGTGACCAGCAAGGCCTCGATGTCCCAAGGGATCCGCCGGGCCAGTTTCGCGTAATCGGCGCTGGCGGAGACGAAAGTGACCGCTTTCGTCGCGCCGATCCGGCGCGCTTCCCCCAGAACGGCGTCTTCGAGCACACCCGGCGGCCAGTCGCTGAGCCGCAGCTTCCGGTCGTAGTAGGAGATCGGCTCGTCGGCGCGCAGGATCCCGTAGCCGCCGCTGAGGATCAGCGTCCGCCCGTTCTCGGCGGCCTCGCCCAGCGCGGCGCCGACGTTCCGGTAGAAGTTCCCGCTGTAGCGCAGCCACGCGGGCCGCAAACCTCCGCCTTCGACCTTGGACCTCGCCAAGATCTCGGCTCGTGCGCGAAGCATCGGGTCCGGCCAGGCCGTCCCGGTTGCGTCGGCTTGCCCGCCTCGGTTCTTGGCCTTGGAAGGGCCGAGAACGGTCAGTGCCTCGCGCGGGTCGATCGCGTCGAGAACGTCGGCTGCCTCCATCGAAGGGATCCTATCGGCGACTCGCTGACCGGCCGCTGATCGGTGCCGGGCATGCTGGAGGGACCAGAGGCGCGGAGAGGGGGAACATGTCGCCATTCGTCGTGCACGGCCTGTGGTCCCGTGGCCGCGGGATCGTGCTGTGGGGTGAGCACGGCGATCGCCCGGCCACGACGTCGATGCGGCCGTCGAGCGTGGCCCGGCCGCATCCGTTCGCCGCCTCGGTCGCGGATCTGACCGCCCTGCATCCCGGCAAGCCGGCGACGGCCGTGCTGCTGTTGCCCTCGCGGCGCGGCGGCCCGATCGCGTCGCCCGAGCTGGGCGCGCGGGGCCGCCCGCAGCCGGAACCGACGCTGGAACCCTGGTCGGTGCCGGCACTCCTGATCGACCCCTCGGAGCTGGAGGACCTGGCCGAGACGGTCGGTTACGGCACGTCGGTCCGTCATCTCCGTGCCGTCGTCCGGCTGGCGGACGACCTGGTCCGCCGCGGCCGGGTGCTGCCGACGCTCGTGCGGAACGAGATCGTGGCGCGGGCGCGCTGGCGGCCGGTGGCCCGGGGCGGGGACGCGGTCGCGGTCCGCGCGCTGATCGCGGCCACCCCTCCGGTCGGCCGGGCCGAACATCCCGGGCCGGATCCGGCGGCGCTCGTCACCGACGCGCTGCACACCCTGGTCGACGCGGCGGTCCGCGACCGTCTCGCGGCCGCCGGGCATGCCACGGAAAGCGATGGGCGCGAAGGCCCGTTCGGGTCGTGGCTCCACGCGCTGAAGAGTGCCGACGACCGGGTCGGCCAGTCGCCGGGGCGCATGGGGATCGTCGCCGAGGGCATCGCCGCCTGGGACGCGATCGGCGACACGGACCTCACCGAGGGCACCGTCTGCGTCCGGCTCGACGAGGTTCCGACGCTGCACGGTCCTGCCGACGATCCGGACGACCAGACCGGCGACGGGACCAAGTGGCAGCTGCGCTTCCTCCTGCGTTCCGCGGCCGACCCCAGTCTCCTGCTCCCCGCCGAGGACGTCTGGTCCGGCAAGGCCGGCGCGAAGTTCACCGACCCCGAAGGTCTCTTCACCGCCGAGCTGGAGCGCGCCGCCGGGGTCCTGCCGCTGCTCGGGCCCGCGGTCGAGGCCGAGAAGCCGGGCGTCTACGACCTCACCGTCGCCGAAACCGTGGAGTTCCTCGACGGCGGCGCGGAACAGCTGGTCGCGGCCGGCTTCGACGTCCAGCTCCCGGCGAGCTGGGGTGGCAGGCGGAAGCTCGCGCTCAAGCTGTCCGTCCGCGGCGCGCCCGTCGACCAGGCCGCCGTGCACCGGCTCGGGCGGCATCAGCTCGCCTCCTACCGCTGGGCGCTCGCCGTCGGGGAGGATGCGCTGACCGACGAGGAACTCGCCGGGCTCGCCGCCGCGAAGTCGTCGTTGGTGCGGCTGCGCGGCCGGTGGGTGAGCGTGGACCCCGAACTGCTGCGCGCGGGCCTCGAGTACCTCCGCCGCGATCCGGACCGCGAGAAGCCGCCGCTGCCCACCCCGGCGGACCTCCTCGCCCTGCTCCACGGCGGTTTCGAAGCGCCGCTGCCGGTCACCGAAGTCAGTACCGACGGCTGGATCGACGATTTCCTCGCCGGCCGGGTCCAGCGCACCGTCGAACCGGTCGAGCCGCCGCCGACCTTCGTGGCGACGCTGCGGCCCTATCAGAGCCGCGGTGTCGCCTGGCTTTCGTTCATGACGTCGATCGGGCTCGGGGCCTGCCTCGCCGACGACATGGGGCTGGGCAAGACCGTCCAGCTGCTCGCTCTCGAAGCGATCGAGAGAGCGCAAGGCGACACACGGCCGACACTGCTGGTCTGTCCGATGTCGCTGCTCGGGACGTGGCAACGGGAAGCCGCCAAGTTCGCCCCGGAGTTGCGGGTCCACCTCCATCACGGCGCCGACCGTGGCCGCGTGCGGACCGAGGGCGTGGATCTCGTCGTCACCACCTACTCGACCGCCGCCCGCGACGCCGACGAACTCGCGGCCACCCGCTGGCACCGGCTCGTGCTCGACGAGGCGCAGGCGGTCAAGAACCAGAACACCGGACCCGCGCAGGCCTTGCGCCGGATCCCCGCCGGGCATCGGGTCGCCCTGACCGGGACGCCGGTGGAGAACCGGCTCGCCGACCTGTGGTCGCTTTCGGATCTGCTCAACCCGGGCGTCCTCGGTGGCAGGCAAGAGTTCCGTGAGCGGTTCGAGGTGCCGATCGAGCGACGGGGAGACCTCGCGGCCGCCACCGAGCTGCGCCGCCTGACCCGGCCGTTCTTGTTGCGGCGCCTCAAAACCGACCCCACCGTCCTCGCGGACCTGCCCGAGAAGATCGAGATCCTGCAGGAATACCGCCTCACCCGCGAACAGGTGACGTTGTACCGCGCGACCGTGGACGAGATGATGACGAAGATCGCCGACAGCGCCGGGGTCAAACGGCGCGGCAACATCCTCGCCGCGATCACCAAGCTCAAGCAGATCTGCAACCATCCCGCGCATCTGCTGCACGACGGTTCGCCGATCGGGCACCGCTCCGGCAAGGTCAACCGGCTCGAAGAACTCCTGGCGGAGATCCTGGATTCGGGCGACCGCGCGCTGTGCTTCACCCAGTTCGCCGAGTTCGGACACCTGCTCGTCCCGCATCTGTCGCACCGGCTGAACGTGAAGATCGCCTTCCTGCACGGCGGGCTGTCCCAGCGGCGCCGCGATTCGATCGTCGAGCACTTCCAGTCGGGCGAGGGTCCGTCGATCCTGCTCGCGTCGCTGAAGACCGGGGGAGCGGGACTGACCCTCACCGCCGCCACCCACGTCCTGCATCTCGACCGGTGGTGGAATCCGGCGGTCGAAGAGCAGGCCACCGACCGCGCCTTCCGCATCGGCCAGCGGCGCAGCGTCCAGGTGCGGAAGTTCGTCTGCCCCGGGACCATCGAGGAACGGATAGACGACGTCATCACCAAGAAGGAGGCGCTGGCCGATCTCGTCGTCACCGACGGGGAGGACTGGCTCACCGAGCTGTCCACCGATTCGCTGCGCGAGGTCTTCACGCTCGGCCGGGAGGCGGCCGATGACTGACGGATTCCGCCGGGCGCTCGACGAGCTGGGTGTCCACAAAGGACTGGTGCCGCCCTGCACGGTCGACACGCTCACGCTGGGGCCGGGGGCCGCAGTCGCCAGGGTGCGGGTGACCAGGCAACGGTTCTACGAGGTCCGTATCGGCCTGCCGGCGTTCGGCAAACAGGTGTGGACGGCGGTCGTCGCCGCCGTCGTCGCGGACGAGCCCACGAGGACCGCCCTGCTCGACGGACGGGTCCCGGACGGCATCGATCGCTTCTTCGCCGCCGAGCAGGTGCCGCTGTTCCCCGAGGCGGCGTGGGAACTGTCGCTGGACTGCACGTGTCCCGGCACCCGTGTCCCGTGCGATCACCTCGTCGCGGGCCTGATCGCCCTCGAAGCGGACGCGGACCCGTTCGCGATCTTCACGCTTCGAGGGCGCGATCGCGCGACACTGCTCGAAGAGATCGGACGGCAGGCGGGCGCGCGCGTGACGGGCCCGGCCGCGGATGACGGGACACCCGGGCTCGACGAGGTGATGGACGACTTCTTCGGCTGGGGCCCGGCCGGGGACGTCACGAACCGGCGACGGCCGCCTGCCGGGGATCCCCTGGGACTGCTCGACGAGGTCCCGCCGCTCAAGGCCACAGTGGACGGAACCTCGGTCACCGCCCTGCTGCGGCCGCTCTACCGGGCGATCACCGGTCAGGAGAAGTAGGCGTCGACGATCCTGTCGTCCACTTCGGACAGAGTGGCGGGGGACCACTTCGGAGCGCGGTCCTTGTCGATGATCTGCGCTCGGATGCCTTCGGCGAATTCGGCGGTTGAGAGTGCGTGGGCCGAGATCCGGTATTCCTGTGCCAGCACGGTTTCCAGATCGGGCATCGCCGCCGCCGACCGGAGTGCCCGCAGGGTCACCTTCAGGGCGGTCGGTGACTTCGCCTCGATCTCCTTGGCGGCGGTGGCCGCCGCGTCACCCGCGGTGTGGAGCCGGGCCAGGATCTCTTCGACGGTGTCCGCCGCGTAGCAGTGGTCGATCCAGGCGGCGTCCCCGGCCAGCGCGCTCGGCGGCGCCGGTTCGGCGATCAGTGCCAGCGCGTCGTCCGTGGGACGCGACGTGAGCGCGTCGAGCAGGTCCGGGATCCGTTCGCTGGACACGAAATGGTCGGCGAGTCCACAGTGGATCGCGTCGGGCCCGGAGATCGCCCCGGCGGTGAGCGCGATGTGCGTCCCGAGCTCGCCGGGAGTCCGCGACAACAGATACGTGCCGCCGACGTCCGGGACGAAACCGATACCGGTCTCGGGCATGCCGACGCGCGAGCGCTCGGTGACGATCCGGTGGCTGCCGTGCGCGGAGACGCCGACTCCGCCGCCCATCACCAGCCCGTCCATGAGGGCGAGATACGGCTTGGGGTAGCGCGAGATCAGGAGGTTGAGGCGGTATTCGTCGGCCCAGAACGGCAACGACGCGGTGCCGCCGGCGCGCGCGTCCTCGTAGATGGCGCGGATGTCGCCGCCGGCGCAGAGCCCGCGATCGCCCGCGCCGTCGATCAGCACGGCACGGACACCCGGATCGGCACGCCACGTTTCGAGGTGGTCGAGCATGGCCAGGACCATGCCGTGGTTCAGCGAGTTCAGCGCACGCGGCCGGTTCAGCGTGATCCGGCCGATTCCGCTCTCGACGAGGAACTGGACGTCATTCACCAAGCCACCCTAAAAGTAGGAAGTCCTACTATGTGGAGGTTGTGGTGTACGCCTCAGCGCACGCGATTCTGGTAGTCATCGGTCATGAGCGATGAGCCCACCGCGGCGGAATTGGCGGACGAACTCCTCGACGTCCTCGCGACCGAGCTTCCCTTGATGGCGACGTTCGACAACGTCCCCGGGCACGACCACGAATTGCGGGACGTTTCGAAGGCGGGGGACGATCGGCTGCGGGAGCGGGCCGTCCGGATCGCCGGGCTCGCCGCCCGGTCCACCGATCCGGATCGGATCACCCTCGGAGTCATCGCCCATCACACGGAATCGCTCCTGACCAGGCTGGATTCGCGGCTGACGGAATTCGTCCTCGCCGATCCGATGGCGGCCGAGGGGATCGGGGTGCTGGCGTGGCTTCCGCAGCTGGAGCCGTCGGGGGAGCAGGCGGAGGAGGACTATCTGGCCAGGCTGGCGGTGTTCCCGGAGTTCTTCGCGGCACTGGCCGAACGCCATCGTGCCGGGATCGCGGCCGGCCGGACCCCGGTGGAACGCGCGGTACGCAACGCCGTCGACTACCTCGACCGGGTCCTGGCCGCCGAACGCCACCCGTTGCTCGTCCCGCCGCTGACCGGCGACCGCGTCGCGCGACGGGAGCGGCTGTTCGCCGAGCGGGTGCGGCCGGCGCTCGTCGCCTACCGCGAGATGCTCGCCCGGGAGATCGCCGGACACGGCCGCCCCGACGACCGGCCGGGTCTCTGCTGGCTGGATGGCGGCAAGGAGAGCTACGCCGGCCTGGTCAAGACGCACACCACCACCGGGATCTCACCGGAGGAACTGCACGAGACCGGTCTCGAACTCGGCCGGGCGCTGGACGAGGAGTACCGGCGGCTCGGCGCGGCCGTCTTCGGCGAGGACGATCCCGTCGCGGTCCGGCGGCGGATGCGCACCGATCCGTCGCTGCGCTGGCGGGACGCGGACGAGATGATCACGACCGCGACGGAAGCGGTCGCGCGGGCCGCGGCCGCCGCGCCCGGCTGGTTCCGGCGGATTCCGTCGGCGGAATGCGTCGTGCGTGCCGTGCCGGAAGCCGACGGGCCCTCCGCCACGCAGGCGTACTACATGCCGCCGTCGGCGGACGGCAGCCGTCCCGGCGTCTACTCCACCAACACCTACCGGGTGACCGAACGGTTCCGGTTCATCGCCGAGTCGGTCGCCTTCCACGAAGCCGTTCCAGGGCACCATTTCCAGGCCGGTGTGTCCTACGAACTCGAGGAAGTGCCTCGGCTGCGCAGGCTCGTCCCGCTCTCGGCGTTCGACGAGGGCTGGGCGCTCTACACCGAACGGCTCGCCGACGAGATGGGGCTGTACTCCGACGACGTGATGCGGCTCGGCATGGTGGCCGAGGATTCCTTGCGCGCCGCGCGGCTCGTCGTCGACACCGGACTGCACGCGCTGGGCTGGAGCAGGCAGCGATGCGTGGATTACCTCGCCGAACACTGCGTGCTCAGCGATGTCGAGGTGCAATCGGAGACCGACCGCTATATCGAATGGCCCGGTCAGGCGCTGTCGTACATGACGGGCAGGCTGGAGATCCAGCGGATGCGCGCCTTCGCCGAGGAACAACTTGGCGAGACGTTCGACATCCGCGACTTCCACGACGTCGTCCTGAAGAACGGGCAAGTGCCGTTGCCCGTGCTCGGCGACATCGTGCGGGAATGGGTGACGGACACGCGGCGCCGGGAGTGACCCGGCGCCGCGTGTTCGGGCTCAGTCGCGCTTCGCGAGCGTCGCGACCTCGGCGTCGGACAGCGGCCGGTCGTAGAGCCGGACGTCGTCCACCGCGCCGCGCAGGAAGTCGACCTGCTGACCGCCGTACTGGCCGCGGCCGATCACCGTGTGCCCGGTGCTCGGGGCGGCCGAGCAGGCGTTCTGCGAGGCGACCTTCGTGCCGTCGACGTACAGCGACAACGTGCCCGCCTTGGCGTCGCGAACGCCAGTCAGGTGGTACCAGCGGCCGACTTCCGGCTTCTCCGGCGACAGGGCGCGGAGGCCGACGAAGCTCATCGCCCACCGCTGGTCCTGCCCGGAATACTGCAGGAAGAAGGCGCTGTCGCGGCCGGTGTCCTGGCTGACGACGGTCTGGAACGCGCCACTCGCCTCATCCAGCTTCGCCCACGCCGAAACCGAGTAGCTGCCCGCCGTATTGACGAGGTTCGCCCCGGTGTCGGCCTGCCCGTTGCCGGCGAAGGCCAGCGCGCCGCCTTCGACGCCGCCCGCCCACTGCGCGTTGGTCAGCGTGGCGTGCGCGGTGCCGACGGAGTCCTTGGCGCTGGAACCGGTGCCCTCGTCGAACTTGTAGGCGTGCACGCCGTCGATCCCCGGAGTGCCGGGGCCGGGGTCGGGAGCGCCTGAGCCGCTGCCGTCGGCGTTGCGGATGATCGCCTGGTTGACCGCGCGCACCTGCGCGAAGTCCATCTTCTTCACCTGCCTGTCGTAGGTGAAGAAGCCGTTGACCTCGTGCTCGACGTCGGTGATCTGCGTGTAGATCGAGCCGCTGATGCCGCAGCTCTGCGCGGACGCGAGCACGTCGCGCTGGTTCTGGACGTAGCGGCTGTTCAGGGTCGCCTGGTCCTTCACCATTTCGTAGGCGTGGCCTTCGCCGAACCACATGTGGTCCTGGACTTCGAGGCCGTAGCCGCCGTGCTCGCCGTCGATCGAGATCCGCTTGGCGTCGGGCATCGGCTTCGCGGGGCCAGGGTAGGAATGCCAGTCGAGGACGTCGCCCTTGCCCGAGTCGCCGAGCGAATCGCAGCAGTTGACCCCGCTGTGCGCGTTGACCAGCCGCGTCGGGTCCTGGGCCTTGACGCTCTCGGCGACCTGCCCGGTCTCCTCGCGCGACCACTCCGCCCAGCCCTCGTTGAACGGCACGTAGCCGACGATCGAGGTCCAGTTCTTCTTCTGGTCGACCAGTTCCTTCAGTTCTGCCTTGAACTGCCGTTGAGCGTCGACGGGCGGGCGGCCGCCGGTGCGCATCGACGGCATGTCCTGCCAGACGAGCAGACCGAGCTTGTCGGCGTGGTGGTACCAGCGGTCGGGTTCGGTCTTGATGTGCTTGCGGACCGTGTTGAAGCCGAGGACCTTGTGCTGTTCGAGGTCGAAGCGCAGCGCCTGGTCGGTCGGCGCGGTGTAGATGCCGTCCGGCCAGTAACCCTGGTCCAAAGTGGACTGCAGGAAGAGGATCTTGCCGTTGAGGGTGAACCGGAGTTTGCCGTCGGCGCCCTTCGCGGTGCCGAATTCCCGCATGCCGAAGTAGGACGACACCTTGTCCACGGTGCGGCGGCCGTCCTTCAGTTCGACGTCGAGGTCGTAGAGGAACGGCGAATCCGGCGACCAGAGTTTCGCCTGGGGCACCGGCAGCGAGATCGTGCCGGCCGCGGACGCCTTGCTGCGGCTGACCACCTTCCGGCCGTCGCGGACCACGGCCTCGACCGTCAGCCCGGAGTTCCCGCCGGTGTCGACGGTGAGCTTGAGCGTGGAGGATTTGAGATCGGGGACCATGCCGAGCGTGCCGACGTGCTTGGCCGCGACCGGTTCCATCCACACCGTCTGCCAGATGCCCGACGCGCCTTCGTAGAAGATCCCGCGGTCGGGGACCCGGCGTTGTTTGCCGACGGGCTGCCAGGTGGCGTCGGTACGATCCTCGACGCCGACGATGATCTCCTGCTCTCCCTTGGGTTTCAGCGCCGAGGTGACGTCCGCGGAGAACGCGCCGTAACCGCCCTGGTGCGCGGCGACCTCCTTGCCGTTGACGTAGACCTTCGCCTTGTAATCGACCGCGCCGAAGTTGATCCGGAGAGTGTTGTCCTTGCCGACGTTCCAGTTCCGGGGCACGGTGAACGTGCGCCGGTACCACATGAAGTCCTCGTGCCGCTGGATCCCGGACAGTGCCGATTCGGTGGGGTAGGGGACCAGGATCTTCTCGGCGAGCTTCTCGCCGAAGGGCGGGACCTCGCCGGGTGCGGCGCCGGCGAACTCCCAGACCCCGTTCAGGTTCTGCCAGTTCTCGCGCACCAGTTGCGGCCGCGGGTACTCGGGCAACGCGTTGGTGGGCGAAACCTGGTTCGTCCACGGGGTGGTCAGGCGTGGCTTGCCCATCTTCCAGCCGCTCTCCGCGGCCGTCGCGGCCCCCGGCGTCGACGCCAGGGCGGTGAGGGCGACCACCGCGGCGGTCAGGGATTTCCGGAAGCGTCTCCGGGGGCGTTGTGGTGACAACGTTGGCAACATCTGCTCGACACCCTTCTCCGGGGGCGGCCGCCTCGGCGGAGGTACGCCTCCCGCTGGACCTGTGCAGGCGTGAAACCACGACCCCGTGGCCGGTGGGAACCGGTGTGAGCCGGGCCACGGCTGGCCGTCAGGATGTTTTTACATCGTTGATACAACGTTGTAAAGCGTCGAAGGCGTCGAATCGGTCGTGGGCGGAGGAGCTGTCCGGTGTGTCAGGAGCGACGGGATTCCCGCAGCCACGCGTCGAGTTCGCGGTAGTCGTCGCCGGTCAGGCCGCGCTGAGGATCCACGCGGTGAAGCAGTGCCCGACCGGCGTGCAGGCCGGACACCCGGTCGCGATCGACGTCGGAAATCTCGTCGTCGATCCAGGCGAACGGGCGGCCCCGGGCATGGTCCAGGAGCGGGCGGGTCTTCCAGTGCAGGCCGATACGGGCGTCGAACTCGTCGCTGTCGGAGGGTTCCGGCCAGTCCACGACCGGCAGGCGGGGCAGGCCGAGCCGGGGAGAGAGCGAGTCGTTGGCGTCCTGCAGCCAGGTCGTGGCCCAGACGAGTTCGCCGGGAAGGGCTCGCAGCTTCGACCCGTGCGAAGGGTCGAGCCGGCCGAGGAGCGGGTTCTCGTCATGCCTCGGCGACGGTGCGAACGACCGGTAGTGGGACGGCTCGAGACCGAACGGGATGAGCGGGCCATCGACGTCGAGGTAGATCAGGGGGAGTGTCTTGGGAGCGGCCGTCACGAGGACGCACGTTAGCGGTCTTCGCAGTCCACCCACTCGAAATACCCGGTCCCCGAAACCGCCCGCCTCCTGAACGCGCCCTCGAACGAGTACGCGCCCACGTAACCGCGCCCATGCCCGTAGCGCAGCGGCGTGTCCACGGTCCCGTCGAGCACGGCGACCTCCTCGTCGCCGTCCCGCACGGTCCAGCGGAATGCTCGCGGAACACGCATCGCGCGTCCCTGCGGGTCGATCTCGGGCTCCTCGCGGGGAGTCACTTCGACCGAGACGTCCTGGAACACCGTCGCCGAACCGCCCAGAGTGCGCAGGTGCGCCAGCCGGCAGGCGGTCGCGCCCGCCGCGCGGACGTCGGTGAGCAGCAGCTGGGTGCGCTCGTCGAGGTTGATCACGTGGTAGGTGAAGAAATCGACCGGCAGCTTCCAGCGTGGCGACACCGGGTTGCGGAAGAGTGCTTGCGGCGTAACGCATCGCGCGTATTCGACGGTGCAGAGACCATCGACTTCGACACGCCCGGCTCCGTCGGTGACGGTCCCGCGATAGGTCGCCAGCAGGCTGAGATGGTCGTAGATCGGCGTCCGCACGAAGTACGAGACCTGCGGCGTCGTGGTGATCGCGAGATCCGCGCCGAAGCCGCCGTAATCCGCGCGCAGGCGGTACTCCGGATGGTCCGCCTCGATGACCAGATCCTCGCCCCAGGCAAGACGTGACCCGTCGGCGGCGAACCGGCAATCCGTCCGGGTGTCGTAGGCGCGGTAATGATGGTGTCCCGGCGCGGCGGTCGAGGACAGGACCGTGGCGGTGCGGCGGGCGTCCGGCCGGGCGAGGTAGTCGTTGTCGAAGCACACCGTGCCGGTGGCGCCGATGAAGGTCATGGTGTTGAGGTAGCGCAACGGCGCTGGCAGCCGCGGCACGAAGACGCCGTAGTGCGTCCACGCCCAGGTCCGTGAATCCACGTGCGGCCGCAGGAGTCCGGGGCGGCTGAACGGGCGCCGTGATCCCTCGATGCGGTGATCCAGCCGGGGCAGGATCCGGTCGACCAGAACGGGGGCGGCTTTCCGCAGCAGCCCGGCGGTGCGGTGCTCCATGCGTTGACACGGTAACTGACCGATGAGTAACTTACTAGAGAGTCAGATCGAACGGAGGCGACGATGCCGGCCGAGGAGCGTTCGTGGTGGGGCTGGGGCACCACCGACGGCGAACTGTCCAAGGAAGAGTCCGACGCGCTGGTCGCCCGCACCTCGGGTGTGCTGCCCGGCCACGACTTCACCGACCACGCGCCGCCGGACCCCGCGGATCTCGACCTCCCGGCGCCGAGGATCCGGCCGCCCGCGACGCTCGCCGCGTTGTGCAATGACGGAGCGGTCGACCGGTTGTCCCACGCACGCGGCAAGGCGTTCCGCGACGTCGTCCGCAATCTGCTCGGGCGGCTCGACCACGTCCCGGATCTGGTCGCCCGCCCGCGTACGGAACAGGACGTCGTCGACCTCCTGGACTGGTGCACGGCCTCCGGGATCCCGCTGATTCCTTACGGTGGCGGCAGTTCCGTGGTCGGCGGGGTCGAACCGCGGTTCGACGGCCCCGCGGTCTCGATGGATCTGGCCGGTCTCGGCGAGGTGCTCGAAGTGGACACGGTCAGCCGCGCGGCGCGGATCCAGGCCGGGATCTTCGGACCGGCGCTGGAAGACCGGCTTCGCCCGTTGGGGCTGACCCTGCGGCATTTCCCGCAGTCGTTCGCCCATTCCACGCTCGGCGGCTGGCTCGCCACCCGCGCGGGCGGGCATTTCGCCACCCTCGCCACGCATATCGACGATCTCACCGAATCGCTGCGCGTCGTCACACCCGCCGGGATCAGCGAATCGCGGCGCCTGCCCGGATCGGGCGCCGGCCCCTCGCCGGACCGGATGTTCCTCGGCTCCGAGGGGACGCTCGGCGTGATCACCGAAGCCTGGATGCGCCTGCAGGACCGTCCGGTCTGGCAGGTGACCGCGTCCGTCACCTTCGAACGGCAAGAAGACGCCGTCGCCGCCACCCGCGCGATCGCGCAGTCCGGGTTGTACCCGTCGAACTGCCGTCTGCTCGACCCGGCGGAGGCGTTCATCAACGCGGGCGCGAGTGTGGGCGGCGGCCTCCTGCTGGTCGCGTTCGAATCCGCCGATCACCCGGTCGACACCTGGCTCGACCGTGCGCTCGAACTGACCGCGGGTCACGGCGGTGTCGTGAAAGCCCGGCGCAGCAAGGATTCCGCCGGGCAGGACAGCGCATCGGCCTGGCGGTCCTCTTTCTTGCGGATGCCCTATCAACGCGACGCGCTGGCCCGCCGCTCGCTGATCGTGGAGACCTTCGAAACCGCGTGCACGTGGGACGGCTTCCCGGAGTTCCACGACGTGATCACCTCGGCGGCCCGCGCCGCGATCGACGAGGTGTGCGGCGGCGCGGGTGTCGTCACGTGCCGATTCAGCCACGTGTACCCCGACGGCCCAGCGCCTTACTACGGGATCTACGCCGCCGGGCGCTGGGGGAGCACGGTCGCCCAGTGGGACGAGATCAAGACCGCCGTCTCCGAGGCGATCGCGAGCCACGGCGGCACGATCACCCATCACCACGCCGTCGGCCGCGATCACCGGCCCTGGTACGACCGGCAGCGTCCCGACCCCTTCGCCGCCGCGATCACCGCCGCCAAGACGGCGCTCGACCCGGCGGGAATCCTCAATCCGGGAGTGCTGATCGGCTGACCGGAGGGCGGACGAACGACGTCAGCAGCGTGGTGAACCGCATGGCGGCCAAGGACAACGTCCGCCCCGCCATGGTTTGCACCTGGGCTTCGCGTTTGCGGAACACGGCGTTGTCGAGCAGCACGTAGGCGACCCCTTCGGTGGCCGCGTCCTGCTCGATGTCACCCAGCCCGCCGACCAGGGCGATCCCGCCGCCGCAGCGGACGAACTCGTACTTCGGGCTCAGTTCGTTGCACTCCAGCACCGGATGCGCCGTGAGATCCTCGATCCGCGCGGCGATGTCGAACAGGTCGCGCAGGCTCTGCCCCGGCGCCGGCAGCGCGAGCGGATGCTCGCACAGTTCGGCGAGCCCGACGGCGTCACGGCTGGTCAGCGGATGATCGAGCGGGACGATCGCGTAGACCGGGACCACGACGGCACTCTCGACGCGCACGCCGTGCTGAGGCCCGGTCGCGAACGTGACGGCGACGTCGGCCGCGCCTTCGAGGACGCGGCGCGTCGCCTCGTCCCTGGTCACCACGTCGATGTGGAACGAGACGGCGTGATCGCGCCGGAACGCGGCGATGGCCTGCGGGACCACGCGGCGTGCGAACCCCTCGGAACAGGCGACCGTCAGGGACCGGGCGTGCAGCCCGCGGCCGGTGCGGAGCTCGTCGACGAGAACGGCGGATTCGGCCTCGCTGCGCCGGACGTGGTCCAGCAGCCGGGTCCCGGCCTCGGTCGGCACCATGCCCCGCGGATGCCGGACGAAAAGCGGAACCCCGATGCCCGCTTCGAGTTTGGCGATCTGACGGCTGATGGCCGAGGGGGCCACCGTCAGTTCCGTCGCCGCCTCGGATACCGAACCGGTGCGGGCGACTTCGAGGAAGTACGTCAGCGCGATCGGCAGTAGTCGCATCAGGGGCTCCACAGGTTTGCCGCAATGAGAACGCGGAGCACGGTAAACGGCAATGGTCAGGGTACGCAAACCGACTTACGCTCCTCTGCGACACTCGACGAGCGAATCGGGAGACAACGCGGTGATCCCAGCGGAACTGGTCACGAAGGCCCACGAGCACGTCGACTCCGGCGCGTTCTTCGACGAGCTCGCCGAGCTCGTCCGATATCCGACGGTGAGCGACCATCCGAGCGGCCGCGTTGCCATCAAGGCATACCTGGACGAGGTGCTGACCCCGGCGCTGACCGCGCTCGGCTGCTCCGTGGAGACTTACCCGAACCCCGACCCGGACGGCGGCCCGTTCCTGATCGGCACCCGTATCGAGCGCCCGGAGCTGCCGACCCTCTTGTGCTACGGCCACGCCGACGTCGTCGACGGGCACGAAGGCCGGTGGAGCGAGGGCCGGGACCCGTGGACGCTGACCGCCGACGGCGAGCGCTGGTACGGCCGCGGCTCGGCGGACAACAAGGGACAGCACCTGGTCAACCTGACGGCGCTCAGGCTCCTCCTTGCCGAAACGGGCTCGCTCGGTTTCAACCTCAAGTTCCTGTTCGAGACCGGGGAGGAGATCGGCTCGCCCGGGCTCGACGAGTTCGTCGAGGCGAACCGGGAGGCGCTGAGCGCCGACGTCCTCATCGCGTCCGACGGTCCGCGCCTGGACGCGGCGACGCCGACGCTGTTCCTCGGTGCGCGGGGCAGCGTCCGGATCGCGCTCGACGTCGATCTCCGGCCTGACGCCTACCATTCGGGGAACTGGGGTGGTGTCCTGCGTAATCCGGCCACCACCCTCGCCGGGGCGATCGCCTCTCTCGTCGACGGGCACGGCCGCGTCCAAGTGCCGGAACTCCTGCCGCCCGAGCTCCCGGACAGCGTCCGTGCGGCGCTCGCCGGCCTCGAGATCGGGAACAAGCCGGGCGATCCGGCGCTGGACGACGGCTGGGGCGACACCGGCCTGACCGCGGCCGAGCGGCTGTACGGCTGGAACACGCTCGAAGTCCTTTCGCTCGGTGCGGCCGACATCGACCGCCCGGTCAACGCGATCCCTGGCCGCGCCCGGGCGATGCTGCAACTGCGCTACGTCGCGGGGACCGACGTCGACGGCGTGGGCGAGGCGATCACGAAACATCTTGCCGCGAACGGGTTTTCGATGGTCGACGTGACCGCGGAGGGCAGCTTCGTCGCCAGCCGCACGCCTGTCGACGACCCGTGGGTCGGCTGGGCGAAGAGCGTGCTCGACGAGGTTTCCGAGCAGCGGACGGCGATCCTGCCGAGCTTCGGCGGGGGATTGCCGAACCATGTGTTCACCGACCTGCTCGGCCTCCCGACGTTGTGGCTGCCGCACTCCTATCCCGGGTGCCTGCAGCACGCGCCCGACGAACACCTGCTCGCGCCGATCGCCCGGGAAGGGCTCGTCCTCGCCACGGCGCTGTTCCACGTGCTCGGACGGCGCGGGGAGGAGGCATGACGACCGACCAGACGGTGGCCAAGCCCCGTACGCCGTCGTCGACGCGGCGTGCGATCGCCGCGGCGACCATCGGCAACGCGCTCGAATGGTTCGACCTCGGCGTGTACGCGCTGATGGCGGCCTACATCGGCAAGACCTTCTTCCCCGGCGGGAACGCCGCCGTGCAGCTCGTCCAGGCGTACGCCGTCTTCGGCATCACGTTCCTCGTGCGCCCGCTCGGCGGCCTGGTGCTCGGCGCCTACGCCGACCGGTTCGGCCGCAAGAAGGCACTGGTACTGACCATCTGGCTGATGGTCATCGGGACGTTCCTGCTCGCGGTGATGCCGGGGTACGCGACGATCGGTTTCCTCGCGCCGGTCGGCGTGATCGTCGCGCGGCTGATCCAGGGATTCGCCGCGGGCGGGGAATTCGGGGCGGCCACGTCGTTCCTGATCGAACAGGACGATCGCCGCAAGGGTTTCCTCGGTAGCTTCCAGTTCGCCAGCCAGGGTTTCGCGACGCTGATGTCCGCCGGGTTCGCCGCCGGGCTGACCGCTTCGCTCAGCGCCGACGCGATGACGTCGTGGGGCTGGCGGATCCCGTTCGTCTTCGGGCTGCTCGTCGGCCCGGTCGGCTACTACATCCGGCGTCACGTCGACGAACCCGAAGCCGCTCAAGGGAAACAGCCGACGTCGACGCCGGTCCGGACGCTGTTCCGGTTCCAGTGGGGCGGTCTGCTGATCGCCGGGGGAGCGCTGGTCGTCTCGACCTCGCTGAACTTCATCCTGCAGTCGCTGCCGACGTTCGCGATCAAGAACCTCGGCCTGGACGACTCGCTGTCGTTCGTCGCTCTGATGATCACCGCGGCCATCCTGACCGTCGTGACGCCGATCGTCGGACTGCTCACCGACCGGCACGGCCGCATCCGGATCATGATCGGGGCGGCGGCGGTGATCGGGGCCGGCGTCGTGCCGCTGTACCTGTGGGTCACCACCTCGCCGTCGTTCCTGACCCTCACGGTGACGATGACGATCCTGGGACTGTTGAAGGCGACCTACTTCGGCGCACTTCCTTCGGTGATGGCCGACGTCTTCCCGGCCCACACCAGGGCGACAGGGCTTTCGTTCGCCTACAACGCCACCGTCGGGATCTTCGGCGGATTCACGCCGACCATCGCGACCGCGATGATCGCGGCCACCGGATCGCCGGTTTCGCCCGGTTATTACCTTTTGGCGACCGCGTCGCTCAGTATTGTCGCGCTGGTCGCGGCGAATCGACGGCGCGGGATCCGGTGAATTCCGGCGCGTGCTGGGGTCCTGTCGGGGTGGGCGCCTTTCCTCTCGGCGTGACAGAACGAGGCTATGGCTTCGCGCGGTGTCCGGGCATGCCGAGGGGCCCGTCGCCTGGTGGTCGGCGGGCTTCCTCGGGTTCAGCGGTGGTTGTGGCGGGGTGTTTGGAGCGGGTCGAGGTATTGCGGTGGGATGAATTCGGGTCGTCCGTTGGTGATGTGGACTGTCCAGCCGGATTGGCCGTGGATGACCATGTGGTGGTAGCGGCAGAGCAGGCAGAGGTTGTTGAGGTCGGTGTCGCCGAGCTGTCCCCACGGGAGGATGTGGTGGGCTTCGCAGTGTTTGGGTCTTCGTCGGCAGCCGGGGAATGCGCATCCGTGGTCGCGCAGGTTCAAGGCGCGTCGTTGGGCGGGGGTGACGCTGCGGGCGGCGCGGCCGATGTCGAGGGGTTCGCTTTCGGTGCCGAGGAGGGCGGGGATGATTTTGGCGTCGCAGGCCAGCATGCGGGCGTGCCGGGCGGTGATCTGCGCGACCCCGTCCACGCAGGCCGCCCCCAGCCCCGAGGTCAGTGTGTCCAGCGGGATGGTGACCACGACGGTGGTGCGGTCTCCGGAGAGGGTGGGGGCTTTGTCGTTGGTCATCGCGTAATGGATCGCGTCGAACAGTGCGTCCCCGTTGCGCTCGCCCGGGGTGCGCGGATCACGGTTGCCGTCTTCGTCGACGGGTCTTCGCTGTCCCCAGGTTTCGAACAGGGCGTTGGCGCGGGCCCCGAACTCGGGGTCGAGGAGGCCGTTGAGCCGCCACCACCCGTCGTCACGCTTGTGCAGATGCACCTCGCGCGACGGGGGTTTCAGGTCTTCGTCTTTGGGTTCGTTGCCGTCGGGGTCGAGATGGGCCAAGAGGTCGGCGCCGACGTTGGTGATCTCCTGCGGCCCGGCGTGGCGGGCCAGGGTGACCAGGATCTGCTCGGCGCCGGTCCGGTCATCGGCCGAGGCGTCGGCCGGGATCTTCTTCAGCACCGCGAGGATCGGATCCAGCTGCTGATGCCCCAGGTCGCCCTCCGCCGCCGCGGCTCCGGCGATCGGCGCGAAAGCAGGGGCGGGGGTGCCGTCGAGGTTCCGGCTCTCGTTCACCGCCAACGCCCGGGCCACGGTGTCACGGGCCTCGTTCGGGCTGACCCGCGCGGTCTCAGCGAACCAACCCGCGGTCGAGCCGTGGCCGAACAGTTCCATCGGGCCGCGGGATTCGATCTCGACCAGGAACTGCCCGACCTCCGCCAACGCCTGCCGTGCCACCGACAACCGCTCCACCACACCGTGCGCGAGCTCCCGCGCACCGGCACGCCACAACTCCTGCGGCGGTTCGAGGATTCGTTGTCCGGACACCCCACAAGAATATCGCACATCGAACAAGTGTGCGAATGTGAAATAGATTCTCTAAAATCGTTCTAATTTGTGGATTATAGTTGGCATCTGCGGGAGATAATCTTTGCAGCCGCCGCGGAATCTTGACCGTCTGCTCGTCCGAGAAGGCTGTCGTGATCGACCAATCCAGGCCAGATCCGAACACCTCGCTGGCGTCCAATGCCGCCCGAAGCCGACGCCCGTCTTCCAATAGATCCGCCACACTCCTGAAGCCCATCGCCACTGCGAGCTCTTCAGTGCAGCTCGCGGGCCGCCCCACTCGGCCATTCCCCGACGCAGCACTTCGCGCTCGTCGTCGGGCAACTCGACTTACACCAACTCTTCACTGGCCACCGACGAATCATGGCCCGTGCGGTCAAGAACCGACCGTCGAGGGCCTGTGACGGGGCTGCGCCCCGCCGACAGGTAGCGACATGCACCGCAAGATGTGGCCCCAGCGGCCATAGACGATGTCCACCTGGCGCCTGTTGTCACAATTAGTCGTAGCGTGATTCCAGAAGTCTCTTGCGAATGCCGTCGAGGTCGGTATTGCTGACACCGCCGGCGAGGAGATATCGCTCGACGTCGAGGCCCTCGAGGGTGCTCAGGACGGCGGCTTGAGTCGTCGTGCCGCGGTCGGCGAGGGCGGACTGGATGATCGGTCCTTGGTCCTCGGCGCCCATCAGGGTGAACAAGGGTTTCAGGGCCTCGGTGGACAGGTCGTAATCCGCTGCGATGGCCTCCGGGCGGACGTCGGCCAGCGCCAGCAGCAGGAGGGTGATCAGGCCGGTGCGGTCTCGGCCCGCGCCACAGTGGAACAGGACACCGCCGGGTCCGCACTGGGCGAGCGCGGTGATGACGGCCGCGCATCGGCTGGCTTTCCGTTCGAGGAAGGGACGGTAGTAGAGCGGGCTTCCGTTGAGTCGTTCCTTGTCGATGTGGTGCCAGAACTCGGTGTCCTCGATGTCGTCGAGGGGTACTTCGATGCGGTCGAAGCCGTTCGGGGACTTTGTCGTCGCCGGCCGGATCTCGTCGGCGTTGCGCAGATCGACAATGGTCCGGAGACCGGATTGTCGTGCCTGGGACCAACCTTCGTCGGTGACGAAACGAAGATCGGCCGCCCTGAAGAAGGCGCCGTAGCGAGTCGCACGGCCCGACCTGGTCGGCAAGCCGCCAAGATCTCTGGTGTTGTAGAAGCCTTCCCAGGTCACTGCTCTGCTCGTGTTCATGGCGTGAGCGTGGATCACAATTCCCGCAACAGATACCGCTGAAGCTTCCCGCTCGCATTACGCGGCAACTCCTCGATGAACCGCACGCGCCGCGGGTACTTGTACGGCGCCGCGGTCGCCTTCGCATGGTCTTGCAGGGCCCGGACCAGATCGGCACCCGGCTCGATACCGGGCCGCGGGACGACGAACGCCGTGACGACCGAACCGCGATCCGGGTCCGGTGTGCCGATCACGGCGCATTCGTCCACGTCCGGATGGGTCAGCAGGACCTCTTCGACCTCCGGGGCGGCGATGTTGTAGCCCGACGAGATGATCATGTCGTCGCTGCGCGCGACGAACCTGAAGTAGCCGTCGGCGTCGCGCACGTAAGTGTCGCCGGTGAAGTTCCAGCCGTCACGGACGTAGTCCCGCTGGCGCGGGTCTTCGAGGTAGCGGCAGCCGGTGGGGCCGCGTACCGCCAGGAACCCGGGTGTGCCGTCCGGTACGGGCGAACCGTCGATGTCGAGAACGGCCGCCTGGTAGCCGGGTACGACCTTGCCGGTCGCGCCTGGGCGCGCGTCGTCGTCGGCGGCGGAGATGAACACGTGCAGCATTTCCGTGCTGCCGAGCCCGTCGATGAGCGGCCGCCCGACGATCTCCCGGTACTGCTCGGCCACGGGAGCGGGAAGGGATTCGCCCGCGGAGACGGCTCGCCGCACTCCGGCCAGCAGCCGGCCGTCGCCGGCGTTCAGGATCGCGCGGTACGCGGTCGGAGCGGTGAAGAGGACCGTGACCCTCTTCTCGGCGACGATGGCGGCGAGTTCCGCCGGAGTGGCGCGTTCGACGAGCAACGTCGCCGCCCCGGCGCGCAAGGGAAAGACCAGCAGGCCGCCGAGGCCGAAGGTGAACGCCAGCGGTGGTGTGCCACAGAAGAGATCGTCGGACGTCGGGCGCACGACATGCTGCGAGAACGTGTCGGCGATCGCGAGCAGATCGCGATGGAAATGCATCGTCGCCTTCGGGGAGCCCGTCGTGCCGGACGTGAACGCCAGCAGGGCGACGTCGTCGGCCGCGGTCGGGACGTCGGCGAACGTCGCCGGATGCGGTTCCGCACGGGCGGCGAGTTCCGTCCCGTACGCCACGACGGGCAGATCGGGCGGGAGTTCGTCCAAGAGGCGCTCGTCGCAGACGGCGAGCGCGGGCTTCGCGCGGGCGACGATCTTGTCGAGTTCGGTCCGCCGCAGCATCGGCATGGTCGTGACGGCCACCGCGCCCGCCTTGAGCACGGCGAGCCACACCGTCGCGAGCCACGGCGTGTTGGTACCCCGCAGCAGTACGCGATCGCCGGGGACCACACCGAATTCGGTGACCAGGACGTGGGCGACACGGTTGGCGCGGGCCAGGACTTCGCCGTATGTCCACGTTTCCGTGGGGGAGAGCAGACAGGGCCGGCCCGGGCCGAACCGTGCGACGGTGTCGTCGAGCAGTGCGGTCGCGGCGTTCAGCCGGTCGGGATAACGGAGTTCCGGCAGGGCGAAGACGAACTCCGGCCACTGATCGGCGGGAGGCAGCCGGTCGCGGCAGAACGGGTCGACATGCGCGCTGGGAGAAAGCCTCATCGTCGCCGCTCCTCGGTCCGGCCGTGCCCCCTCCCGCGAAGGTAGCACTTGTTACGACCGTCGAGAAGACGCGATGAAGCTCAGTCCACGACGTCGGCCACGGCCCGCGCCAGGGTGGCCCGCACGGTCTCGGGGTCGTCGAGGTTCCCGCCGTGCAGCGCGCCGTCGCGGAGGAGGACGAGGGTGCGGGCGGCGTGGTCGGGGTCGGCATGACCCTCCTCGCGCGCCAGGCCGCGGAGCACGCCGAAGAACCAGTTCCGGTGGTCGTCGATGACCTGCCGCACCTGATGTGCGGGATCGGGGTATTCGGCGGCGGCGTTGAGGAACTGGCAACCGCGGAAGTCGTCGTCGAGCGTCCGGTCGCCGATGATGCCCAGTGCGGCGAGCAGTGCTTCGCGGGCGGGCTTCCCTTGCGTCGCCGCGCCGACACCCGCGCGGATCCGTTCGCTGGTGGTGCTCAGGTAGGCGGCGACGAGGTCGTCCTTGGTGGGGTAGTGGCGGTAGAACGTCGCCCTGGTCACGGCCGCTTCGGAGACCAGGCGCTCCACGCCGACGGCATGGATGCCCTCGGCGTAGAAGAGCCGCGACGCTGTCTCGAGCAGCCGGATCTTCGGGTGTACGTCCCGGTCGACAGTCGGCATCTTTCAACTCTAGAGAAAGAACGGTCATTCCACCAGGTCGCCTTCGTCACGTTGCGGAAGGCATCCGGGGGCAGCATGGTTGAGGCAGAAAGACCGATCATTCTCCCTGGCTCTGAAGGAGCAGCAATGAGCAACCAGAAGCCCACCATCGTCCTGGTCCACGGTGCTTTCGCCGACTCGTCCAGCTGGAACGGCGTCGTCCCGAAGCTGCGTGAGCAGGGCTATCGAGTGCTGGCGGCGTCGAACCCGCTGCGCGGGATCGAGTCCGACGGGGACTACGTCGCCGACGTCGTCAACGGTGTGGACGGCCCCGTGGTGCTGGCCGGGCACTCCTACGGCGGCGTCGTGATCAGCCGCGCGGCCACCACCGCGCCGAACGTCAAGGCGCTCGTCTACATCGCCGCCTTCCAGCCGGAGGCGGGGGAGAGCGTGTTCGAGCTGTCCGGCCGGTTCGAGGGCGGCAAGCTCGGCCCGGACACCACGAACGTCCTGGCTTCCCAGGGTGAGTTGTCGATCAAGCCCGAGAACTTCTCGGACGTGTTCGCGGCCGACGTCCCCACGGAGATCGCCGACGTCATGGCGGTCACCCAGCGCCCGGTCACCGAGCGCGCGCTCGGCACCCCGTTCGACGGCGAGCCGGCGTGGAAGAACCTGCCGTCGTGGGCGCTGATCGCCGAGCAGGACCACGCGATCCCCGCCGCCGCGCAGGCGTTCATGTCCGACCGTGCCGGTTCGGAGGTCACCAGGGTCGACGCTTCGCACGCCGTCTCGGTCTCGCGGCCGGACGTCGTCGCGGAGGTCATCCTCGCGGCGGCCGCCAAGGTCGCCTGACCTCGGTCGCTTGACAGGTGAAACCCTCCCCGGAGAGACTGCAAAAGCGTTTTTGCAGTCTCTCCGGGGAGAACCACGTGAAGGTCTTGGTGCTCGATTCGAGCCCGCGTCGTGAAGGCAACTCCTGGGCTCTCGCGCAGGCTTTGGGCAAAGGAGCGGAGGAAGCCGGGCACACGGTCGACTTCGCCCGGCTCTCCGATTCCGTCGAGTCGCCGCTGGGGGACTGCCGCGACTGCCGGCTGAGCGACCGGTCCTGCGGCATCGGGGACGGTTACGAGCGCCTGCTGTTCGATCGTGTGCTCCCGGCGGACGCGATCGTGTACGCGACACCGCTGCATTGGTACGGCATGACCGGACGACTCAAATCCTTCTTCGACCGGCTTTTCTGTTACACCTCGGGCAGTTCGCCGCATACCGCCGACGTCGTGCCGGGGTTGATGGGCAAACGTGCCGCGGTACTGATCTCCTGCGAGGAGAGCTATCGCGGCGCGACACTCGGCCTCGAGGCCCAGTTCCAGGAACTCACCCGGTACCTGCGCCAGGACCTCGCCGGGATCGTGGTCGGCGTCGGCAACAGCCGGGGTGAGGTGGAGCGCGATCCCGCCCGGCCGTTGGCGGCGGCGGAGGACCTCGGTCGTAGGCTGGGCGACGCCCACGTCACCGACTATCGGCTGGACACCGACCGGCCGAACCGCGTCTGGGGACCGCCCGTGGAGGCCTGAGTGTCGCCGACCATCCGTGACGTCGCCGCCGCCGCGGGGGTCTCGATCACCACTGTGTCCCACGTGCTCAGCGGGCAGGGACGGATCTCCGAGCAGACCCGGCAGCGCGTCGCGCGGGCGGCGGCCGACCTCGGCTATCAGGCGAGTGTGCACGCGCAGCAGCTGGTCACCCGGCGCAGCCGCACCCTGGCGATCCAGCTCGCGAACTCGGTCGACGCGAGCAGTGCCTGCGCGCTCGTGCCCAATTCGGATTACTTCCTCGAAGTGCTCAACGGGGCGGCCGAAGCCGCGTCGAAACGGTCGTACGGCTTGCTTTTGGCTCCGACGGACGCCGACCTCGACCGGCTGAACGCCTTCGCCGTCGACGGCGCGATCCTGGTGGATCCCCGCGGGGACGAGCCCTTCTTCGCGTCCGGCTGGTGCCGTGACCGCCCACTGGTGACCGTCGGACGGCCGATGGCGGCGCCGTGCCCGGTGCCGGTCGTCGTCGACAACGACCTGGTCGCGGCCGCCCGGAAGATGCTGGATCACTTGGCGGACAACGGTTACGAGCGGCCGGCGATGATCACCACCGACACCCGCCGGTCGTACGCGGCGGATCTGGTGGCGGGCTACACCGGCTGGATGCGGGACCGGGGGCGGGAGCCGGTGGTGGCCGAGATCGACGAGCCGCCGACCACCGAAGGAACGGCGGAGGCGTTGGGCAGGCTGCTCGACCGGCGGATCGGTCCGGACGCCGTCTTCACGACGTCGGAGAACCTCGCCCTCGGGGTGCTGCACGAGGCCCGCCGCCGACGGCTCGCGATCCCCGGCGAGCTCGGGATCTGCAGCGCGGTCGACAGTGGTTCGCTCCGGCTCGTTTCGCCGCAGGTGACCGGGATGTTCGTGCATCCGCGTGAGGTGGGTGGCCGCGCGGCCACGGCGTTGATGGACCTCGTCGAGGGAACGGGGCCCGGCGGCGAGCCGCGCCGGATCGAAGTTCCGGTGCGGCTCAACGCGCGGGCATCGACCGACCGGGCTCACCAGGTGACGGGCAGCTCCCGCACGGTGTAGAAGACCGCGTTCTCGTCGAACTTCAGCTCTTCCAACGGGATGGCTGATTTCAGCGTCGGGATGCGGCGGAAGAGAGTGCCGTAGACGACCTGGAGTTCCACCCTGGCCAGTGGCGCGCCGAGGCACACATGCCTGCCGTGGCCGAAGGCGACGTGATGGCGGGCCTCGCGCCGCACGTCGACGGAATCCGGATCCGGGAAGGCGGCCGGGTCCCGGTTGGCCGTGCTCTTCACCGCGACGATGCCCTCGCCCGCGCGGACGAGCCTGCCGCCGATCTCCAGATCCTCCCGCGCGACGCGACGCGCTTCGGTGTGGGTGATGGAGAGGTAGCGCAGGAGTTCCTCCACCGCGCCGGCCACCCGCGCGGGATCGCCGTCCCGGACGAGGTCGAGCTGATCCGGGTTCGCCAGGAGTGCGGCCGTGCCCAAGGCGATCATGCTCGCGGTGGTGTCGTGTCCGGCCACCAGGAGGAGCTGGCCCAAGGTGGCGATCTCGCGCGGGGTCATCGCGCCGGTCCTGAACTGCTCGACGGCCAGCGTGCTGAGCAGGTCCTCGCCGGGCTCGGCGTTCTTGCGGACCACCAGCTGTTCCAGGTAGCCGTTCAGATCCTCACTGGCGGCCACGGCCTTCCCTGGATCGGGCTCATCCATGACGAGCGTGTGCGCCACGCCCTGGAAGAAACCGCGGTCGGCGTAGGGCACGCCGAGCAGCTCGCAGATCACCTGAGTGGGGACCGGCAACGCGAACGCCGCCACCAGATCCACCGGCTGGGGACCGTCGAGCATCCCGTCGATGAGGTCGTCGACGATCCGCTGGATCCGGGGCCGCAGGGCCGCCATCTTCTCGATCGTGAATTCCGGGCTCAGCAGCCGTCGTTGGACGGTGTGTTCCGGTGCGTCCATCTGCATCAACGTCTTCATCGTCGTGTCGCGTGCCTTGCTCACCGCGTTGGTGTGCGGGAAGGCGGGACAGGTGGCGTCGACACTGACCCGAGGATCGGCCAAGACCGTCCGCACGTCCTCGTATCGGGTGATCAGCCACGGTGTGCCGCCATCCCAGAGCTTGACGCGCGACACCGGGTCTTCTTCGGCCCGTCGCGTCAGTTCCGGTGCCGGGTCGAAGGGGCGGTCTTCCGCGCGCGCCATGGGAAATCGCCGGTATTCCACGGGTTCTCCTTGCTGTCGAGTACTTCGCGCTCGCAGCATGCCGGTGCGGGAGACCCCGGTAATCGGACAAATCAGACGTGAAGTGCGTCACATTTCGGTCAGGAACTCCGGCACACCGCGACCGGCGCGTCCCCGCCGTCGTCCTCGGTGGTCGCGATGAAGCCGAACGTGGTCGTCCCGCCGGCGGGAAGCACCGCGTTCCAGTCCACTTCGGACACTCGCACCCGGTCGCCGTCCTGCGCCAGGGAACCGTTCCACAGATTGGCGATGCGGGTTCCGGGTGGCAGCGTCCAGCTGACCTCCCAGCCGGTGAGCCGGGTGTCCTGGGAGTTGCGCACCGACACGCGGATCTCCGAGCCGCCGGGCCAGCGGTTGGCGATCTCGTAACGCGCTTCGCACACCGGTTTCGCGGCCGGCGGGGACGGCGCCGCCACCGGGGCGACGGCGTCGGGTGGGTCACCGTCGAACAGCAGGATCCCCGCCAGGACACCACCCGCCACCACGACACCGCCCGCGACGGCGAGCGGCAAACGCGACCGGCGGGCGGGCGCGGGAAGCCGTTTGGTGCCTGCCAGGATCGCCGGACGGCCGTCGGCGACGGCCGTGAGCATCCGTTCGGCCTCGGCCATGTCGGGCCGCTCCGCGGGATCGCGCCGGAGCATGCGCAGCAGGACGTCCGTGAGCGGGCCGGTGGTGCGCGGAGCGACGATCTCACCGCGGGCGACCCGTTTGAGGAGCGCGATCTGGTTGGCATCGGTGCCGAACGGCGGCGCGCCCTCCAGCACGGTGTAGAGCGTCGAGCCGAGTGAGAACACGTCCGACGGATAGCCGGGCTCTTCACCGTCGGCGACTTCGGGCGAGAGGTACGCGGGAGTGCCGACGACGAGCCCGCCGCCGGTCATGGTCCCTTCGCCGGTGGCGTGGGACAGGCCGAAATCGGCGATCTTCGCGTTCCCGTCGCCGGTGATCAGGATGTTGTTGGGCGTGACGTCGCGGTGCAGGATCCCGTCCTCGTGCGCGGCGGCCAGCGCCGAGGCGATCCGCGCGCCGAGTTCCGCCACCCGGCCGGCGGGGAGCGGACCGTCGTCCGCGAGGAGGTCCGTCAGTGGCCGCGACGGCAGGTATTCCATGACCAGGAACGGGGTTCCGTCCTGTTCCACGACGTCGTACACGGTGACGGCGTGCGGATGCTTGAGCCGTGCGGCGACCCTGGCCTCCCGCATCGCGCGCACGATCGACCGGAACGGCGCACCGTCCGGCGAGGAGTCCGGCAGCATCTGCTTGAGCGCCACCGTGCGGTCGAGCCGCTCGTCCCGCGCCCGCCACACCACGCCCATCGAGCCCCGGCCGACCTCGCGTTCCAGCCGGTAACGTCCGGCAATGACGGCATCCCGGTTCACGGACGCAACTGTATCCGCTAGGGGAGCCGTGCCTCCTGGACCGGCGCCCCGGCGGCCGCGAGCCAGGCTTCGGCGAGCAGGCGATGTCCCAGCGGGCTGGGGTGGACGCCGTCCGGGGCCAGCGTCGCCGCCCCGTGCTCGGCGGCCGCGCGCGGCATGAACAGATCCGCACGGATCAGCCGCGCGCCGAACTCGGTCGCCACGTCGATCGCGGTTTCGATGCGGGGCGCGAGATCAGCGACCCACTCCTGCTGCTCAGGCTCCACCGGCAGCAGGAACGGTGTGATCACGTACAACTCGGCCGGGAGATGCTGCCGCGCGCCGGCCAGGAGCCGGGAGTAGGCGGCGCGGAACTTCTCGATCGGGCTCGGCAGGCCGCGGTCGAACGTCCGCCAGGTGTCGTTGATGCCGATCTTCACCGTCAGCACCGTGGGACGCGCGGCGAGGACGTCGGCGGTCCACCGGGCTTCGAGATCGTAGATCCGGTTGCCGTTGATCCCGCGGTTGAGCACCTCCGGCCCGTCGCCGAGGAGGTCCGCGATCTGCCGGACGTAGCCCTTTCCGAGCGACGCGGGATCGGTGCGGTCGCGGCTGGAATCGGTGATGGAGTCGCCGGCGAACAGCAGGCGGTCGGCCTCGGTGAACCTCACGCGCCCGCCTCGATCAGCTTCCGCAGCGAGTCGGCCTCGCCGGGGATCAGGTCCGGGTCGTTGTCCGGGACGAATTCCAGCAACGCGTCGAGCGGTCGCCCCGCCTTGGCGAGCAGGCCGAAGGCCCGTGTCCAGAGCTCCGTCCGGAAGGTCAGCGGATGCCGCTCGTTGCTGGGCCACCACGAGAACACGTGCACCGCGCGTACCTGGTCGAGTACCAGTTCCAGCCCCGCCAGCGCCTGCTCGTCCGGTAGATCCTGCGGCGGTTGCCAGTAGGTGCCGAGATTGTCGCGACCCACCTCTTCGAGCAGCCGCACGGTCGATTCGGCGGTGTCGGTCAGCGTCCCGCCGTGGAACTCCAGCGCGACTTCGAGACCGTGTTCGTTCGCGACGTCGGCGGCCTCGCGGAGCCCGGCGACGATCTGCTCGCGCTCGTAGGAGTCGACGTCCTCGGAGCCCGCTTTCCCCGCCCACACCCGGATCCGCGAGGCACCGAGCCGGACCGCGGTGGCGGCGATCTCGCCGAACTTCCCGGCCTCCATCGGGGTCGCGCGGAAGTAGGAACCGTAGGAGTCGCAGGTCAGCCCGTGCCGTGCCATGGCCTCGAACGCGCGCTCGGCCGCCCAGTCGTCACCGGGGCGCACATGGACGTCGGCGCCCCATTCGATCACCTGCAGTCCCGCCTTCTCGGCGCGACAGGCGACCTCGTCGGCGTCCAGCCGTCGCAGCGTCACCGAACACAGTCCCGGGCGGATCATTTTCCCTCCAACGGTTGAGTGCTTTCCCGCAGCACGACCTCGCCGGTGATCGGCTTGACACGGGGACCGTCCGCGCGGTGGTCGAGGATGAAGTCGAGGGCCTGTTCGCCCATGCGCTCGATCGGCACGCGCACAGTGGACAGCGACGGCCTTATGTCCCGCAACGTAATAATGTCGTCGAATCCGGCGATCGCGATCTGCGCGGGCACCTGCAGTCCGCGGTCGCGGCAGGCGGCCATCGCGCCGACGGCCATCACGTCGTTGACCGCGAACACGCAGCCGCGGAAGCCGTTCTCGATCGCCCGCACCATCGCCGCGTAGCCGCCGTCGCGGGTGAAGTCCGCGCGCAGCACGTGGTTCTCGGGCAAGGGGACGCCTTGCCGGGCGAGGCCGTCACGGAAACCCAGCACCCGGTCCCGGGAGGTCAGCAGGCCGGACGGCCCGGCGAGGACGAGGAAGTCGCGGTGCCCGAGCAGGGCGAGTCGTTCGGCCAGGTCCGCCGCTCCCGCGCGGTTCTCCAGCATGACCGTGTCGAAGGGGAGCTTCCGCTGCCCGATCACCACGACCTGGCCGTCGGCGGCCTCGAACGCCTTGAGCTCCTTGGTCAGATTCCGTTGCAGGGCACTGTCTTCGTTGCGCGACCCGGCGAGGATGACCGCTCGCGCCCGCTGCCCGCGCAGCGTCGTGACGTACTCGAGTTCCTTCTCCGGATGGTTCTCGGTGCTCGCGATGGTGACCGTCAGCCCGTGCCGGGCGGCCACGCGCATCACGCCGGACGCGATCGAGGAGAAGTACGGGTCGACGATGTCGTGCACCAGCAGCCCGACGACGTTGCCGCGACCGCGGGCCATCGCCTGCGCGGGCACGTTCGCCGTGTACTGCAGGCGTTCCGCGGCCCGCAGCACCGATTCGCGCAGGGTGCCGCTGACCTGTCTGGTCCCGCCGTTGAGCGCCCTCGACGCCGTCGCGAGCGACACTCCGGCCTCGCGGGCGACGTCGGCCAGGGTGGCCGAACCCGCGGCACGCTGCGCCATGGTTCCTCCTCGGTGGTGCGGTGGGGCTCACGCCGGCGTGGGCTGACGCCGGCGTGAGCCCGGCTCTGATGTCGACCGCCTCGCTACGGAGCGGCGGGGCCGACGTCCGCGGTGGTGAGCGGCCGGTTGGCGATGGCGGCCGTCGAGTACTCGTCGGCGCCGACGTCACGCAGGCTGCCGCGGGCCTGACCGTCGATGTCCAGCGTGACCGGCGCGGTCGAGAGGGTCGCCGCGTCGATCGCCGGGCTGCCCGCGGCGAGCCGCGAGACGCCGTCGGTGCCCTGCACGAGCTTCGGGTCGACCCGGCGGAAGGTGCCCGCCGGGATGTTGCCGTCCCCGCCCGAACCCCACAGGATGTTGCCGGACCAGGTGAAGTTGCCCGTGGTGCTCATCGCGACCAGGTCGCCGCTGCCGCTGACGAAGAGGTTGTCGGAGATCGTGCAGTCGCGCGGTTCGATCGTCCGTTTGGTCTCGCCGGCGAGTGTGCCGCCGTTGTTCAGCAGCGTGTTGTGCGCGATGAGCACGCGGTCCGCCGCGTCGTTGCCACGCCGTGATTCCTTCGATTCACCCGGGAAGTGGTCACGGACGGAGCCACTGCCGACGACCAGTGCGGTGCTGGACACCCCGGCGACGTAGTTGTTGAGGATCTTGTGGTCGTTGCCGTAGATCCGGATGCCTTCCTTGCCGCCGAGGATGAAGTTGGATTCGACGACGGTCTTGTTGCCGTGGCGCAGCACGATGCCGCCGAGGCTGTTCCGGATGGTGTTGTTGCGGATGAAGTTGCCCGACGACTTGACCGAGATCGCCTCCGGGTCGCCGTTCGCGCGTTCGAACAGGTTGTACTCCACCGTGGCACCGGCCGTGCTCAGCGCGCGCGGGCTGACGCCGAGCCGGATCGGCTCGCCGCCGTTGTCGCCGGAGAAGGTGTGGTCGGAGAAGTAGTTCCGCACGACGTGGACGCCGGTCGCCATCTTGTCGTCGTCCGCGCCCTCGATGCAGAGCATGACACCGAGCGTCGTCTTGTGGTGGAAGTGGTTGCGGTCGATCTTGCTGTAGTCGGCGCGGACCATCACCCAGTGCAGGTCCGGGAGGTCGGCGAACTGGAGATCGTTGCGGGTCAGGCGGATCCGGGAGCAGTTCGCCGGGATCTCCAGCGTGGTGCTCTGCCGGAAATTGAACCCGCTGAGCGTGACGCCGGTGGAGTCGTCGAAGACGAAGCTCTGCTCGCCGTTGAACGTCACCCCGCCGCGGGTCTGGGCGACGATGGTGATCGGCTGGTCCTTCGTGCCGCGCCTGCCCTTGATGCTGATCGGTTTGCCCGTCGGCACGGTGTACGCGCCGTCGTTCACCGTGATGACGGTGCCGGGGACCGCCTGGTTGATCGCGTTCTGCAGTTCGGTCAGCGAACCGACGTTCAGGGCGCAGAGCCGCTTCGGCTTGGCCGACGCCGTGCCCGCGGTGACCCAGGGGACGGTGATCAGCGCGGCGCCGAGGGTGGCGCCGCTGAGGAACCTTCTGCGATCCATGATGCCTCCGTGCTCAATCGGTGGGGCGGGTTTCGGCGGCGGGGCTTTCCGTGCTCAGGAACAGTTCGATCACCGGGACCGGGGTGTCCGGTTTCCGGATGGGGAGTTTCAGGGTGAGCGTGCCTTCCGGCTGCCCGCCCATCTGGGTGTTCTGCGCGGTCTGCCCGGGATCCGTGTGCACCTGCCGGATTTCCGAGGCGTCGTCGAGCAATTGGGCGTAACGCACCCGCCCGGCGAGCCCGGGCAGGTGGACGTGGTTCATCGGCCAGCTGAACAGGTGCAGGTACAGCCGGTTCCCGCGCTGGGTGTAGCGGCCGTCGGCGGGCGCGGTGAACTCCGAGGGACCGCAGCCGCGGATGGAGCGTTCGTGCCGGTCCATCCAGCGGCCGAGCTCGGCGAGCACCTCGTGCGCGCGGGGGTCGATCTCGCCCCGGCCGTTCGGGCCGACGTTGAGCAGCAGGTTGCCGTCCTTGGACACGCCGTCGACCAGCATCCGGATGAGCAGCTCGGGGCTCTTGTAGTCGAGGTTGTCGCGGTCGTAACCCCAGCTGCCGTTCAGCGTCTGGCACGCCTCCCACACCACGGGGACACCGTCGCGGGTCATCGGGCCGGACGGCTGGTACTGCTCCGGGGTGATGAAGTCGCCGGGGATCCCGGTGCGGTCGTTGACCAGGATGCCGGGCTGCAGTTCGCGGACCAGCGCGAGCAGGCCGGGGGAGTCCCAGTCGTCAGGCCCCTTGCCGCCCCACCATTCCTTGCGGCCCTTGTAGGAGAAATCGAAGAACAGGTAGTCGATCGTGCCGAAGCGGGTGAGCAGTTCGCGCACCTGACCGTGGAGATAGAGCCGGTACTCGGCGATGTCGGCGTACTGGTGCGCCGCGATGTACTCCGCGTCGTCACGGCGGGGATGGGTGCCGTCGACGGGGAAAGCCGGGTGGTGCCAGTCGATCAGCGAGTGATAGAAGCCGACCTTCAGGCCTTCCTCACGGCACGCGTCGACGAACGGGCCGAGCAGATCCTTGCCGTACGGCGTGTTCGTCACCTTGAAGTCGGTGAGGTCGCTGTCCCACAGGCAGAAACCGTCGTGGTGCTTGGTGGTCAGCACGACGTAGGTCATGCCCGCGGCCTTCGCGGCCCGCGCCCAGGACCGCGGGTCGTACTTGTCCGGCTCGAAGTGGTCGAAGTAGACCCGGTACTGCTCGTCGGTCAGCTTCTCGTGGTTCTGCACCCATTCGTGCCGGGCGGCCAGCGAATACAGTCCCCAGTGGACGAACATCCCGAACCGGTCGTGGGTGAACCAGGCGGTGGAACTCACTTCAGGATCGCTCCTTGCAGATGGTGGGTCAGCCCTTGAGCGCGCCCGAGGCGAGGCCGCGGACGAACGAACGCTGGAAGAACAGGAACGCGGCGACCGAGGGGAGCAGCGCCAGCAGCGACGCCGCCATGATCACGCCGGGGGTGACGGTCGGGTCGATCCGCAGTGTCCGCAGGGCCAGCGGCAGGGTGTAGGTCGAAGCGTCGGTCGACACCAGCAACGGCAGCAGGTACTGGTCCCAGATCATGGTGAAGCCGAAGACGCCGATCACGCCGAGCGCGGGCTTGCACATCGGAAGGATGATCTGCGCGAAGATCCGCAGATCACCGGCGCCGTCGATCCGCGCGGCCTCTTCGAGTTCGCGGGGGACGTCCTTCATGAACTCGGTCATCACCAGGATCGAGAACGCCCACGCGCCCAGCGGCACGATCATCCCGGCGAGGCTGCCGATCAGATTGAGGTGCACCACGGGCAGATCCGAGAGGATCAGCGAGAGCGGGATCGCGAGGATCTCCTCCGGCAGCATCAGCGTCGCCAGGATCGCGACCAGCACGAAGGTCATGAACCGGAACTTCTTGCGCGCCAACGCGTAACCGGCCAGGACCGAGATGACGACCTGCAGCAGGAGACCGAAGCCGACCACCAGGAACGAGTTGAGCAGGTACATCCCGACGCCCTGGTCGAACGCGATGCCGAAGTTCTCCAGGGTGGGGCTCGACGGGATGACGCTCAGCGCCGTCGGGTCGGAGACGTCGTTGAACGCGCTGACCAGCAGCGCCAGCAGCGGCCCGGCGAACACCAGGAGCAGCAGGGCGTACAGGACGAACTTCAGGATCCGTCCGCCCGGCGATTTGACGGCGTCGAGGCCGAGCGCCGAATCGTTGGCCGCGGTCATGCGTCTCGCCTCCGTCGGAGCACCTGGACGAACAGGGTGAGCACGAGCGTCGCGAGGAACAGCAGGACCGCGCCCGCCGCACCGACGCCCAGCCGGTTCTGTTCCAGGCCGAGTTTGTAGATCAGGGTCATCGCCACCTCGGTCGAGCCGTTCGGCCCGCCGTTGGTCAGCAGGAACACCTCGGTGAACACCCGCAGGCCGCGGATCGCCGCGAGGACGAACAGGATCGAGAACACCGACCGCAGGCCCGGCAGCGTCACGTGGACGATCTTGCGCCAGCGCGAGGCGCCGTCCACAGTGGCCGCTTCGTAGAGGCCGCGGTCGATACCCGCCAAACCGGCGAGGAAGATCATCATGTCGTACGGAGCGCCGCGCCAGATCCCGGTGATGATCACCGAGATCATCGACGAATCGGGATCGTTGATGAATCCCGACGGGCCAAGGCCGACCAGGCCGAGGATGGAGTTCAGCATCCCGTCCTCGGTCGGGTGGTACATGATCCGCCAGAGCTCGGCGACCACCGCGATCGGCACGACCACCGGGAGGAAGGCCGCCGACCGCAGGAACTTCAGCCGCTTGCTCTGGCCCTCCATCAGCAGGGCGAGCGCGAGACCGATGATCATCGACCCCGCGGTCTGCCCGACCGCGATCACGACGGTGTGCCAGATCGCGGAGTGGAACGCCTCGTCACCGAGGACGGTGCTGTAGTTCTGCCCGCCGACCCACTGGTTGCCCAGATACGGCTGGACGTCCTGGAAGGACATCGTCACCGCGGTGATCATCGGGATGAACTTGAAGTACACGAACAGGATGAGGGCGGGGGCCAGGAACAGCCACGGCGTCCACCACTTCCCGTCGCGGTCGCTGCGCCTGCGGGCCTTCGGCGCGGGCGTCCGCTTCACGGCGGGACGGTCCGCGCCGACGGCCGCCGGCTTGGCGTGATCTACGGTCATGAGGCGCTGATCCCCTGTTGCTGCAAGGTCGCGGTGAGCTTGGTGTCGAGTTTGGACAGTTCCGCCTTGAGATCGAGCTTGCAGTCGGCGACGAGCGCGCTGATCGTGTCGGCGGTGTCCTGGCGGACCGGCGTCCAGTTCGGGATGGACGGCGCGTAGTGGCCGGACTTCGCGTAGATCTCGGCGTAGGTCTTCCACCGCGGGTCGGAGCGGACCTGGGTGATGTCGACGTTCTTGTTCACCGGGAGCTGCACGATGAAGGCCGACTCGCCTTCCATGCCGATCTTCTGGCCGTCGGCCGAGATCGCGAAGTCACCGAACGCGTCCTGGCCGGCCTGGTTCGGCGAACCGGCCATCATGAAGATCGACAGGCCCTCGGCGAGGACGTCGGCGTTCTTGGCGCCCTTCGGCATCGGGACGACCTCGTACTTGTCCTTGCCGAGCGACTTGTCGAAGCGCGGCAGCAGGTACGGGCCGACGACGTACATCCCGGCCTTGCCCGCTTCGAAGGTCTCGTTGGTCGCCGGGGTCGGCATGGTGACCGAACCGGGCTGGATCACGTTGTCCTTGCAGCCGAGGTCGCGGAACCACTGCACCGCGGCCACGGATTCGGGGGTGCTCATCGCCGGCTTGTACTTGCCGCCACCGGTTTCGGTGATGAAGTCGCCGCCCGCGGCCCACAGGAAGTTCGAGAAGTACCAGGAGGCGTAACCCCGCTTGGTCGACAGCGTCGCGTTCAGGCCCGCGGTGTCGTTCTTCCCGTTGCCGTCGGGGTCGCCGGTGGTGAAGGCCTTGGCGAGGTCCGCCAGTTCGGCCCAGCTCTGCGGGACGCCCTTGCCGAGCTTCTCGCGCCAGTCCTTGCGGATCAGCAGTGCCGAAGCCTGCGCGCTGTAGGGCAGGCCGTACAGCTTGCCGTCCGGGGTCTGGTTGGACTTCAGCGCCTGCTCGGTGAGCTCCGACGCGTGCTTGATCTTGCCCTGTTCGATCTCACGCACGAGACCCTGGCTCTTCAGTGTGCCGACCTGGGTGACGTCGTTCATCACGATGTCCGGCAGGTCGCGCTGGGCGGCGCGCTGGGCGAGCTTCGTCTCGAAGTCGTCGAAGATCGCGGTGACCTGCACCTTGAATCCCGTGGCCTTCTCGAAGGCTTCCGCGAGCCGCTTGGTGGCCTGTTCGCCGGCGCCGCCGGGGGTCGTCCGGGTCCACAGTTCCAACGGCGCCTTGGTGTCCTGCGCGACGTTCGTTCCGGCGGGGCCTGCCGAGCAGCCCGAAAGGACCAGCGCTGAGACAGTGAGTCCCACGCCGATCCACCGCGATTTCCGCATCGCTTCTCCTGTTCACTGTGGACCACGCTGTCTACCTCGGAGGGGACGGTAAGCGCTTTCCCGGTCTCCGGTCAATGGTCCGATCATTACGAATTTCAATCGCCCGTGTTTGCCTCTGCGCGGGACTCGCCGTGCGTGGACCGGCTCAAGCATCCGATGTATGGTCGCCGCCGGAGGTAGGGATGACCGAGCAGCAACACCGGCCGACGGCACTTCTCGTGATGGAGGAACGCCGCCGCGGCGACGTATACCCCGAGGCCGTGGTGAAGGAGATCGAAACGCTGGTGGACCTGCGTGAGCCGCTCACCCGAGAGCGGCTGGCGGAGGACCCGTCGGCACTGGAAGGCGTCGAGATCCTGCTGTCCGGCTGGGGTGCCCCGGTGCTGGACTCCGTCCTTTTGGGACACGCGCGGGACCTGCGGGCCGTGCTCGTCGCGGCCGGCTCGGTCCGGCCGCTGACCACGCCCGAGTTCTGGGCGCGCGAGCTGCCGATCGTGTCCGCCGCGGCCGCGAACGCCGTCCCGGTCGCCGAGTTCACCCTGGCCCAGGTCCTCTTAGGACTCAAGCAGGTGCACCGCATCTCCCGCGAGATCCGGGAGCGGCGCGCCTATCCGCCGGATCCGCGGGTCGCGGGCGCCTACCGATCCCGCGTCGGCCTGCTGGGCCTCGGCGAGATCGGTGCTCTCGTCGCGTCGCATTTGCGCGGTTTCGACGTGGAAGTGCTCGCGAGCGACCCCGTCGTCGACCCGGCGACCGCCGAAGGCCTCGGCGTGCGGCTGGTGGGCCTGGAAGAACTGTTCGCCACGTGTCCCGTGGTGAGCCTGCACGCGCCGCTGCTCCCGGAGACCGAAGGCCTGGTCGACGGTGAGCTGGTCGCCAGGATGGGTATCGGCGCGACCCTGATCAACACCGCCCGCGGCGCCGTCGTCAACGAGCCGTCGGTCGTCCCTGTGCTGGCCGAACGTCCCGATCTCACCGCGATCCTCGACGTCACCTGGCCCGAACCGCCGGAGCCGGACTCGCCGCTGTACACGTTGCCGAACGTGGTGCTCACCCCGCATCTGGCAGGCGCGCTGGGCGCCGAGCGTGCCCGGATGGGCGAACTCGTGGCCGGTGAGCTGCGGCGGTTCGTCCTCGGGGAGCCGCTGCGGCATGCCGTCGCGCCGGACCGGGCGCATCTGCGCGCCTGATGCTCGCCTTCCGGGAGACCGGCCCGTCCGGTGGGGTGCCCGTCGTCTTGCTGCATGCCCTTGGCAGCAATACGGGCACTTGGGACGATTTCGCCGGTCGCCTGGCTCGTCGTGTCGTGGCCGTCGACCTGCTGGGGCACGGCGACAGCGCCCACGTCGAGAACTACTCGCTCGACGCGATGGCCGACGGCGTCGCCGAGCTCCTCGGGGACGAAGCGGACCTGGTCGGCCATTCGATGGGCGGCCGGGTCGCCGTGCTGCTCGCCCAGAGGCTGCCCGGGCGCGTGCGGCGGCTGGTCGTCGAGGACACCCCGCCGCCTCCGCTGGAGGCTCTGGAGCCGTTGGCTCCCGCACAGGAGCCGTTCGAGCCGTTGCCGTTCGATTGGCGGCTGATCGATCCGATCATGGCCGAACTCCGCAGGCCCGACCCCGCGTGGTGGGAGCGGCTCGGCGCGATCACGGCGCCGACCCTGCTGATCAGCGGCGGGCCGTCCAGCCATGTCGGCCGTGAGCCGCTGGAACGGATGTGCGGGCTGATCCCGGACTGCCGCCTGGCGATCATCGAGGACGCGGGGCATCGGGTGCACGGCAGCAGGCCGGAGGAGTTCGCGGCGGTGGCGGGGGAGTTCCTCGGCCCGGCGTAATCTGGACATCTGCCTGGGGAGGGTGCGGTGGTCGTGTTCAGTTGTGCGGGCTGCGCCGCCGAACTGACCGTGCCGGTCTCGCCGGTCGCTCTCCCGGTGCACGCGCACAACCGTTACGGGCACGCCCTTCTGCCGCCGCTCATGCGGGCGGGGAGCTACGCCGTCGACCCCGAGCCGTTCGGTCCGCCGTGGCGACCGTGGAACGAGGCCGAAGCCGAAGCTCGAAGTCTGTTCGCGCCCGTCGGCCTGCTTTCGCACGGGCCCGCCGGATCGATCGTGGTCGCGCCGGGGGACACTCGCGGGACCGTGCTGATCCCGGAACGATGCGACGGCTACTGCTACGGCGTGGACGGGCGGGACGGCCCCAATCTCGCTTGCGCCCGGTGCGGGCTGGAAGTGGGGAGCCGGATCGACGACTGCTCGCGCTGGCAGGAGGTGCGGCTCCTCCCGTACTCCGTGCGGTTCGAACCGGCGGGAGAACCTCCTGCCGACGACTGGACCGTCGAAGGAGTACCGCCGGTCGAACCCTCAGGGGCGTGGAACCCGTATTGGGAGGCGGCCGTCGGTGACGCGCTGGCCCGTCTGTTCGCGGTTTCCGGCGGCGGGACGATCGCAGTGCAGGACGGCCTGGTCGCCGACGTCTTCGGCCCGGCTCTCGCCCTGCCTTCGTCCAGCTCACCGCATCGGGCTCTGGCGCTCGCGGGCCCTGGAGAGCCGGATGCCGACGACATCGCGCTCGTGCCGCGGCACCCGGTGACCGGACGGCCGTGGGCGCATTCGGGCGCCACCGACGTCGTCCCGCTGGCGGCCGAGGTGTGGACGTGGCTGGCTTTCGGTCAGGACCCGGTGACCGCCCCGGCTTCCGGAGTCATGCCGGTGGGTGTTCTCCGGGACGACCCGCTGCCGAAGCATCCGAGCGGGCCCTTCTCGCCCGCACGGGACGTCTTCCTGCACACGCTGGCGCGGCTTCCAGCCGTTCGGCAGCCGTGGCTGAGGGCGATCTACGACCGGGTGATGGCGGGCGGCCCCGTCTCGAGGGTCGTATAACGACCTATACCGCTTGCCGTACGGCCGCGAGGCCCTCCTGCAGATCCTTGACGAAATACCCGGGGACCTCCAGCGAAGGGAAATGCCCGCCTGCTTCGGGCGACCTCCAGCTGACGATCCGCCGGTACCGCTCCTGCGCCCAGGGGCGCGGATACTTCTCGATGTCGCGGGGATAGACGGTGATCGCCGCCGGGACGTCGACGCGGAGTTCGGGATCGAGGGAGTTGTGGCTTTCGTAGTAGATGCGGGCCGATGACGCGCCGGTCCGGGTCAGCCAGTACAGGGTGACGTCGTCGAGGATGCGGTCCCGGGAGATCGTCTCGAACGGGCTGTCCTCGGTGTCCGACCATTCCGCGAACTTGTCGAGGATCCAGGCGAGCAGGCCCACCGGTGAGTCGACGAGCGAGTAGCCGATGGTCTGCGGGCGGGTCGCCTGCTGCTTGGCATAGGCGGCGCGGTGATGCCAGAAGTCGTGGGTTTCCTCGGTCCACTCGCGCTCGGCCGGGGTCAGCCCCTCCGTCGTCAGCCCGGGCGGTCCCTCCGCGAACGTCGTGTGGATGCCGAGAACGTGTTCCGGGAACCTGCCGCCGAGGACCGTGGTGATGTTGCCGCCCCAGTCGCCGCCGTGGGCCGCGAACCTGTCGTAGCCGAGCCTGCCCATCAGTTCGACCCAGGCGGCTGCGATCTTTTCGGTTCCCCAGCCGGTGGTGGCCGGTTTGTCGCTGTAGCCGAAGCCCGGCAGCGACGGGACCACGACGTGGAACGCCGGTGTGTCCGGGTCCGCCGGTTCGGCCAGTTCGTCCACCACATCGACGAACTCGGCGATGCTGCCCGGCCAGCCGTGCGTCAGGACCAGGGGAGTGGCGTCCGCGCGGGTGGACCGGCGGTGCAGGAAGTGGATCCCCAGGCCGTCGATGGTCGTGCGGAACTGGCCGATCCGGTCGAGGCGCTTTTCGAACCGCCGCCAGTCGTATCCGGTGCGCCAGTAGTCCACGACCTCGATCAGATCGGCGAGCGGAACGCCCTGGCCCCAGCGGGGGACCGTCTCGGCTTCCGGTAGCCGCGCCGCGGCCAGTCGCGCACGCAGATCGTCGAGGTCGGCGTCGGTCGCGTGGGCTTCGAAGGCTTGCACTTCGCTGGTCATGGGACCTCCTCTTCGGAACCGGCTAAGACGGTTCTAACAGTTCGCCCCGGCCGGGCGCAACCGGCTAAGGTGGTTCCATGCGTTCCGGCTTTCCCGACTTCCGCCTCGGCAGCGTGCTGGCGACCAGCTTCACGGCGACTCTGACGGAGCGTCGTGGTGAGGCCGTGGAGCGCATTCCCACACCGCAGCGGCTCGTGGACTGGCTGGCCGTGAGCGGCCTGGCCGTGGAGTCCTGCACCGCGGCCCAGCTCGACCTCGCCCGGGAGCTGAGGGAAGCGATCCACGCCGCCGCGACGGCGACCGCGACTCGGGAAGCCCTGCCTGCCGGCGCCGTCCAGGTCATCAACGACCGCAGTGTCCAGGGGCGGGCCGCGGCCGTCCTGACGCCCGACGGGGAACGGCGATGGCGGGTCGCCGACGTGGAAGACGCCCTGAGTGTGATCGCCGCCGACGCGATCAGCATCATCTCGGGCGAACGGGACGGGAAGATGGCCTTGTGCGCGTCGCCTACGTGTATGGCTGCCTTCTTCGACACCAGTCAGAGCCGCACGCGTAGGTGGTGCGACATGAACACGTGCGGGAATCGGCAGAAGAAGGCGCGGTTTCAGGCGAATCAGCGGAAGAACTCTGGGGGTTCTTGAGCGGGTTTGGGGGCGCGTTGCCGGGAAATGGCGACGGGCTCACTTGGGCGGCGGCGTTGTTGGGGCAGCCCGTGACATAGCCGGCCGGTGCGTTGCCGGGACACGGCGACCGTTGGACGGCAGCGGTGGCGTGGGCCGGTTGCGTGGCTTGCCTGGCTGGTCTGTTGCCGGAAAACGGCGACAGACCAGCCAGGCGGCAGTCCTGTTGGGCGGCCCGCGACGCGCTGCCCTGAAACGGTAATCGTTCTTACCCTGGCGATGGTGTGGAGTTGCCTGTGAGGCTAGCCCCGCCCAGTCTGTTGCCGGTAAACGGCGACGGACTCGCGTGCCCGGGACTTCGCTACGTGCTGCTTTGGGCAGTTGCCGGAAAACGGCAACCGGTCGGACGGCTGCGGTCGTACATGGCTGGCCCCGCCCAGCCCGTTGCCGAGAAACGGCGACACCCTCACGCGAGGTCGGCTCGCGACCCGGGCCGTCCCGGCGCGTCGCCAGAAAACGGCGACGGGCTGATCACATGACGCTGAGTCCATAGCCGCAAACCGGCAACAGCTCACCAGTTCCGCACCCCAGGCGCATACCCCGCAGGCTTGTCCCCGACCTTCACCCCAGGCGACACCACCCAATTCTGATACTCGGCCGTGAACATCCGATACACCGACTCCGGCGGGACAGCGCTCGCCGCGTCGAGGAGCGCCCGCAAATCCGGCGGCAGTTCGAAGTCCAGCGCCGCCATGCTCTTGCCCAGCTGCTCCGCACTGCTCGCCCCGACGATCGCGGCCGCGACACCCGGCTGCGTCGCGACCCAGTTGATCGCGACCTGCGCCATCGTGACACCGAGTTCGTCAGCGACCTTCTTCAGCGGCTTCAGCAACGCCCAGTCCCGGTCCGTCCACGACTTCCCGGGGTTCCCCGGATCGCTCAGCCTGCCTTCGCCGGTCGGCGTCTCGCCGGTCGGCCGGTACTTGCCGGTGAGGAATCCGCCTGCCAACGGGCTCCACGCGGTGACGCCGAGACCGAGATGTTGCCCCATCGGCACGTGTTCCGTCTCGATGGTCCGCTCGACGAGCGAGTAGGGCAGCTGAAGGTTGACGACCGGGGTCAGCGCGTTCGCCTCGGCGAAACTCTGCGCTCGGGCGGCGTACCAAGCGGGCACGTCGGAAAGCCCGGCATAGCGGATCTTTCCCGCGCGCACCAGGTCGTCGAACGTGCGCATCACCTCTTCGACCGGGGTGACGCGGTCCCAGGTGTGCAGCAGGAACAGGTCGACGTGGTCGGTGCCCAGCCGTCGCAACGACGCTTCGAGTGCCCTGATCAGATGTTTGCGGCCGTTGCCGCCGGCGTTCGGGTCGCCGGGGTCGACACTGTTGGTGTACTTGGTGGTGAGCACGACCCGGTCGCGCACCTTCGCCTCGGCGATGAGGCGGCCGAGGATGGTCTCGCTTTCGCCCGCGGTGTAGAAGTCCGCGGTGTCGACGAAGTTCCCGCCCGCGTCGAGATACTCGCGGAAGATCGGGCGGACCTCGTCCTCGGTTTTTCCGTATGCGGCATGGAAACCGCCGGTGCCGAAGTTCATCGTGCCGAGCGCGATCCGGCTGACGCGCAGTCCGGAGCGGCCGAGCAGGTAGTACTGATCGAGTGCCATGGGGAACTCCAGGGTTTCAGGGGCGCTTGAAGACAGGCGTCTCAGTGGTGTCCACTGTGGACGGGAACGACGAAGTTCACCGTCTTCTCGTCGAGGATCTTGTGCGTCGGATCGGCGAGACCGATCCACACCTTGTGCGGCCCCGCCGGCAGTGACTGGATGATCAGCGGTTCGCCGCTGCCGTCCGCCCAGTGCCAAGCGGCGTCGTCGACGGTCACGTGGATGTGGCCGATCCGCGGCGAAACGTCCAGCGCGGCCGGGCCGTAGACCGGCACGATCCGGAGGTTTTCCGCCCGGTACCGCAGCACGACCAGCCCCATCGCCAGCTGTTCGGGCAAGGGCGCGTCCACGACCAGCGAAGGCGGCGGTTGCGAAGGCAGCGGCACGACGGGAGCGGGCGACCAGCCGGCGGCCGCGCCAGGAGGTGCGGGCGCAGCCGGGGGAGCGCCGCACGCGGCGGTGAGCAGAACGGCGGTGGCGAGGGCGAGTTTCCCCAAGACGGGCATGAACTCAAGCTAGGACCGGCCTGCGGACCGCGGCGCCCGTCGGACGACGTCATCGGTGTACGTCACCGTGACACTTTCCGGTGATCGGCAAGTGAACCGGCCGGATCCGGGGAATACGCGGGACATCGACCCGCCAGGGGAAGAAAAGGAGAGAACGATGAAGTCTCGAATCGCCGCTGCGGCGGCCGCTGTCACGTTCTTGGTCTCCGCGGGCGCCGTCACCGCCTCGCCCGCCGCCGCGGACCCGGTGCCCGGCAGCCCGAATCAGTTCTACGCGTCGTGCGCGGTCGACCTCCTGGGCGTCCCGGTGGGTTGCCTGGAAACCGACGAGGTGCACGCGACGCATATCTGTCAGTACGTCGTCACGGCGTTCGGCCTGGGTCTCGACTGCATCCAGCGCTGAACGGGAACCGGGCGGGCGTCCCTGCGACGCGCCCGCCCGGCTCCCCTTCCCGGTGCGGTTCACCGGTCACCGCACCGCGAAGGTCACACCCCGGTGACGGAGGCGATCCATTGCCGATGAGCGACGACATCGGTGTAGATCGTGTCGCCGGTACCGCACGACGGGCTGTTGTGCCCCGCGCGGCTCGTCGCGCCGGCCAGTGCGCCCTGGACGACCAGTGGTCCGCCGGAGTCGCCGTAGCAGGCGGTTTGGTAGTTCGTGCTGTAGACGCACAGTTCCGAGGACCCCTGGATGCCCTGGCAGCGGCTGTCCGGATCGATGCGGGTGTTCAGCTGCTTCAGGTTCGCGGGCGGCCTAGGTTCGCAGCCACGCTGTGGGCAGGTCTGGCCCCAGCCGTACAACGTGACCCCGGTCCCGGCCTCCGGCGAGCTGTCGGCGATCCGGATCGGCGCGTTCTGCACCGGCTGCGAGAGCCGAACCAGCGCGATGTCGTACGGTCCGGCCTGCCCGCTGTAGTACGGATGCTTGATCATGCGCGACGCCGAGGTCAGGACACCGCCGTACTGCCAGGTCTTCGAGCCGATGCGCAGCTGGAGCGTCTGCTGCGGGATGCAGTGCGCCGCCGTCACGACCCACTGCGACGCGATCAGCGAACCACCGCAGCCGTGACTGCCGTTGACCTGGAGCGACGCGATCCACGGGAAGTCGCCGGACGCCTGTCCGCCGCCGACGATGGCCGGGCCGATCTCCGCCGGTTCCCGGGCTGCCACCGGCGACGACACGGCCAGTGCCGCCATGCCCGCGACCAGCGGGATCAGTGCGGCGCGCAGCAGGGTACGCAGTCTCATAAGGAGTCCTCCTCGACGTTGAAGGGGATGTGCGGGAATCACCTTCGCCGTGCCGGGGCTTCCCGAGAACTCCCGGCTTTGTATAGCGTTCGTCTATGGAACTCGGGTTCCGGCAGATGCGGGTGGTCCGCGCCATCGCCGAAACGGGGACGCTGTCCGCCGCGGCGGCCGCCCTCGGCCTGACCCAGCCCACCGTCACCGACAGCCTGCGCCGGGCGGAGCGGGTCGCGGACGGTCCGCTCTTCCACCGGGACCGGCGCGGCGCACGGATCACCCCGCTCGGCGAACTGGTCCTCGCGCACGCCCGCACCGTGCTCGACGAGCTCGACCGGCTCGAATCCGCTTTGGACAGAAAGCGGTACGGCACGTTGCCCGATCCGGTCCGGATCTGCGGGATTCCCGGGCAGCTGGTGGGGAATCTGGCGGTGGCGGTGCCGCGTGTGCTGTCCACCGGAGCGGAGGTGCGCGGCGCGCTGAGCGTGACGGCGGCGCTGGACCTGCTCGCCGACCACCGGCTCGAACTGCTCGTCGTCGTCGACTTCCCCGGCCATGTCCATGATCCGCCACCGGAGGTCGCGCGGGCGACGGTCGCGGTGGAGCCGTTGTTCGTGGCCGTCGCCGAACATCACCCGCTGGCGGGCAGTGCCGAGATCGCGCTGGGGGAGCTGGCCGGCGAACGCTGGTTGAGCGTCGCCGACACCGCGGACCTCTCCGACACGGAATTCACCGGATACCTGGGCGACGTGTGCCGGGCCGCGGGGTTCACCCCGGAGATCCGGACGTTGCCGCCGAGTGTCTGCGCGCAGTTGTGCGAACTGGGTGAAGCGGTCCTGCCCATGGTGCCCGCCGCCCGCCGCAGGAGCGGGATCGAGGTCGTCCCGTTGCGCGGGAACCCGTTGCGCATGACCACCCGGTTGTACTGGAACGAGCGAGGGCCGTTGGTCGGGGACGCCGTCCGTGCGCTGTGGGAAGAACTCGTGCGGGCGCAGCGCACCGTCATGGAGGCCCCGGAACGATACCGGACCTGGCTCGCCGACAATCCACAGTGGACGACCACTGTGGATTCCTTCGAGGAAGCACGCTCAGGTGCCGAGCCAGCCGGGATTGGCCGCCGCCCACTCGGGAAGGCGGTGCCGGATCGCGGCCAGCTCGGTGACCGCGTGCACCAATCCACTTCGGACGGCCTGGACGTCGACCGGTGAACCTTCACGCCACAGCAGAAGATGCCGCGTCCTCAGCGGAACACCCCGCAGGGCCAGCACGGAGCCGGGCATCGTGGAACCGGAGTCGAGGGACTGGGCCAGCGCCACCGCGCGAGGATCACGCCGGACGGTCTGCCGCAGCACCATCGGTTCCAGCTCCTGCACGGTGATCGCGCCGAGCCCCGCCCGGGCGCACTGATCGGTCAGGTGATCGTGGAACTCGTCGTCCCCGCCCGCGACCGCGAGCCAGGTCGAGCCGTCGAGTTCCGCCAACGACACCTCACCGCGTCCGGCGACGGGATGGTCCGGGGACACGATCACGAACACCGGCTCCGTCCCGACGGGAAGCATGTGGACACCGCCGGGCGGGACGATCTCCTGCCCTGGATGGTCCACGTACAGCGCCAGTTCCACCGTGCCGTCGAGAAGTGCGGAGAACAATGCCTTCCGGCTGGTCACCGCCAGCAGTTCGACCGGGCGGCCGGGCGCGGCCGCGGCGACCACGCCGCTCAACGTCTCGGCGAAGACCGTCGGGAGCGCCCCGATCCGGAGCAGCCCTTCCGACGGCGCGGTGTGGAACCGGCGGATCGCCAGTTCGAGGTCGTCCGCCGCGGCCAGCACGCGCCGCGCGTGGTTCAGCAGCACCTCACCCAGCGCGGTGGGCCGCACGCCGTGCCGGTCGCGTTCGAAGACCGTCCGTTCCAGCGCCCTCTCGACCCGATGCAACTGCGCGCTCAGCGCGGGCTGGGAAAGCCCGAGCGAGGTGGCGGCCTTCGCGATGCTGCCGGCCGACGCGATCGCGTCGAGGAGGCGCAGATGTCGGACATCGATTTCCACCGGCCAAGTATGGCCGTCCCCGGGACCGATGAGGGGGCTGATCACAGGTCGTCCTCGCTGATGATCGTGCGGAGTTTGTGCAGGGCGCGATGCTGGTTGACCCGGACCAGACCGGGGCTCACCCGAAGCACCGCCCCCGTTTCGGGCGACGTCATCCCGACCGTGATCCGCAACCGGAGGATCTCCTGCTGGATACCGGGAAGGGTGCTCATCAGCCGCCTCAACCGGTCGTGGCCGTCGGCGGCGATGGCCAGCCGCTCGGGTTCGTCGGTCTCGGGTGTCGCGCGTTCGGGCGGATCGGGGGTGGGTTCCGATCGGTCCCGGGCGCGCCGCCGGAAGGCAGCGGCGACCTTCCGGGCGGCGATCCCGAGGACGGCGGCGAGGAAGGAGCCGCCGGTCGTCTTCGCGGTGGGCAGCGCGGTGAGCACGGCGAGGCAGGTCTCCTGCGCGACGTCCTCGGCGGCGATCTCCCGCGCGTCCGTCCCGTCCATCCTGTTCCGGCAGTAGTCCGCGACCACCGGCTGGACGATGCTCATGAGCTCGTTCGTCGCCGCGGGGTCACCGCGGCGGGCGCGAGGGACGAGGGATTCGAGATCCGCCGCCCGCGCGTCGTCGTCAAGGGGAGGAGCCGCCCCCGGCGAGGTCGGGTCGCCGGGGGCGGTCCAGGTCAGGCGAGTTCCCAAAGCGCGGGCACGTTCGGCGGTTCCCAGCCGGGCAAGGAGGTGTGCGGCTGGATGACCCGGTAGTTGCTGCCGCCGTAGCTGGCGGTCGCGCCGGAGCCGTAGTACGTGTACGGCGCCCAGGTGCCGCCCGGCGGGTTCGACGTCGTCGGGCTGGTCGGGGTGGTGGGCGTGGTGGTGGTGCTGGACGGCGGGTTGCCGGTGACCATCAGCCGCAGGTTGTAGACGCTCAGGATCTCCGAGATCGGCTGGAAGTAGATGGTGCCGCCGGAGGTGCAGTTGCCGGAGCCACCGGAGGTGACGCCCTGCGCCTGGTCGCCGGTGATCCACGAACCGCCGGAGTCGCCGGGCTCGGCGCAGACGTTGGTCCGGGTCAGGCCGGTGATGGTGCCCTCGGGGTAGGTGACCGAGGTGTTCTTCTGCAGGATGGTGCCGCAGTGCCAGCCCGTGGTGGAGCCGGAACGGCAGACCGAGGAGTTGACCGCGGCCTCGGTCGAACCCGCCACCGGCACGGTGCCCGGGTAGCGGTTCACCAGCGCGCGCGGGGTGTTGCCGGCGTCGGCGCGGACCCAGGCGTAGTCGTTGCCGGGGAAGCTGGAGCCGGCGACGGTCCCGCTCGGGTTCGAGGTGCGGGTGCCGGTGGTGCCGCAGTGTCCGGCGGTGACGAAGCCGCCCTCGACCGGGAAGCCGATGGAGCAGCGGCCCGAGCCGAAGGTGTAGGCGTTGCCGCCGATGATGTCGATCAGTGCCCGCGGCTTCTCGGCGCTGGCCTCGATCCGGACCACATCGGACGGAACACCGGACTCGGCGGCCCACGACTTCGCGGCGGCCTCGCCACCGGCGTTGGCGAGCACGACGATCGAGTTGGTGGTGACGTCGGTGTACCAGCCGGGCACGGTCTTCGGTGCCTTGGTGGACTTCGCGTCCAGCCGCAGTTTCGCGGCGTCGAGGTCGGAGGCGCTGCGAGCGACCGTCTTCGGCGTCGCGCCCGCGGCACGCACCAGGTCGGCCTGGGCGGCGTCGGTGACGGCCACGGTGAGCGTGGTCCCGGTGGAGTCCAGCCACGATCCGGCGTACGACGTGCCGAGCTGCTTCTTCAGCGTGTTGTCGGCGACCGCGGCACGCTGCTCGCTCGCGAGCCGGAGTTTGGCCTGTTCGGGGCTGATCTTCAGGTCGCGGGACATCGCGGCCAGCATTTCGGACTGGGCCTGGTCGCCGGCGGTGGCTTGTTGACCGGCGCTCGCGCTGGGGGTCAGGGCGATGGCGGTGACCAAGCCTGCCCCGGTTATGGCCGCTGCGGTCGCGGCTAAGATCTTTCTGTTCATTTCAACGCTTTCCTCGAAACGGCGGGGGAGGGGGATTCGTCCCCGACCGTACGAGGCGTATCACTCGACTGGTACATACCATTTGGGTCATATCGCCCGGCTGTGGCGCGGGGCGATATGGCGAGGTTCCGTGCTGATCCGGCCGCCGATTCCGTTGCGGTACAACGGTTTCGCCGTCTTCGGAAGAAGTGGTGCGCAGCCGCGCGAGATGCGCCGTCGCGGTGTCCACTGTCGTCAATACCGTACTTTTGAGGGGTAAGGCAAAGAGTTCTCACAGAGTGAGGAAGTGCCCGTCGTGCCGGAGGGGGCGCCGGCACGACGGGCACGGGTCTGGCGGACCTCAGCGGACGGTGCAGCGGTAGCTCGACGCCATCGCGGGATCACCGTGGCCGCGGTACCGCGAAACCTGCGGATACGGGCAAAGATCGCGGGTCTTGCCGCCGTTCGCCGCGGGCAGGGTCGCCGGTGCCTTGCCGTGTTCGACCCAGTCGACGAGCGCGCCCAGCGCGTTCGTCGGCGTTGCGCCCGCGCCGCCGCCGCAATGCGCGACACCCGGCGCGAGGAACAGCCGGTAGAAGTCGTTGACGCGCTTCGAACCGCCCAGTTCGCGCTCCACCTCGTGGCGATACCGCAGCGTGCCGCCCGGCGGGATGAGCTGGTCGTCGGTGCCGACGAAGGTGATCAGCTTGCCGCCCGCCCGGCGGAAGTCCGACAGGTCCGGGTCGGAGGTCCCGATGACGTCGTCGTATTCCCGCACCGACTGGCGGAGCAAATCGGCGAACTGGCGATAGGTGAGCTTCTCGGTGTCGAACCCGGGCTGCTTCTTCAGGAACGTCTGCACCCAGCCCACCGCGACCGGGAAGCCCGGAGCCGTCGTCACCGGGCCGAAATCCGCTCCCTTGGGCAGACCCGCCCAGAGCCGTCGTCCGTGCTCGTCGGTCGGCCCGGCCCAGATCTTGCGTACGACTTCGGCGTCCGCCGCGGTGACGGTGACCTCCTTGTCGCCGCAGAGCACCTTCGTGCCGATGAGGGACCGTGGATCGTAACCGCATTCGTCCGGCCGGTCGACTATGCCGTTCGTGACCCCGTCGCTGCCGTCGCAGGCCTTGATCGCGGCCTGCTGGAAGGCGGTGAAGACGCAGGTCGCCGGGTAGGTCTTCTCCTGGTTGAGCACGACTCGCGGCCAGAGCGTCGCGACCGCGAACTCGGCCCAGTGCACGGCGGGCGCGTTCGCCAGGACACCGTCGAAGTCGTCCGGATACCGCTGCGCTTCGGAGTAGCCCTGACGACCGCCCGTCGAGCAGCCGTTCCAGTACGAGTAGGCGACTTCCCGCTGGTAGAACTTCTGCGTCACGTCCTTCCCGACGAGGGCGGCCTCGTGCACGGACCGGGTCGCGAAGTTCGTCACGAGAGGCCTGTTGATCTCGCCGCGGGAGGTGAGCGCCCAGGACGTGTCGAGGAAGGTCAGGGGGACGCCGGCGTCAGTGGTCACGCCGCTGAAGCCGTCCTTGACCGCTTGGACGAGCGGGGCGCCGAAGTCACCGGCGGTGTACGCGCTGCCGCCGACCGCCTGAAGCCTGCCGGTCCACCCGGTCTGCGGCAGGGTGACGGCGACCTTGACGTGGTCACCCGCCGTGCCGTGGGTCAGGGTGACGGTGATTTCGCAGTACGCGGGCACGTCGGTGATCGTGGCGGGGGCCGTGAACGGGGTGGGCGGGAACGTGACGGTCCCGCCGGGCTTCTGCGCCGCCTGGACGGACTCGATCCGCGCCCCGTCCGGCGCCGCGACGGGGACCGCCGCGCACGACGCCGCCGCCGCTTGGGCGGGCGCCGTCTGGGTGACCGAGGTCAGCACCAGCGGCAGCAGGGCGGCCAGCGGTGCCGCCGCCAGGAACAACTTCTTGCGTCTCATCACTTTCCCGAAGCTAGGCCGATCGTGTTGACACGCCGTCTACATCCTGTGGACGCCGCCGGTCCTAACCGGACCGTTTGGGTATCGTCGGACGGGCGGCCGCCCATGGCCGACGGGAGGAATGCCGCACCATGCCGCTTTTCGGACGGGAAGCCGAGCTGAAGGACCTGACCGAACTCGTCGACGGTCCTGCCGCGGGCTGCTGCGGCGTGCTCATCGAGGGCGAACCGGGCGTCGGGAAGTCCGCGCTCGTCGCGGAGGCCGTGGCCGCGGCGACGCTCGGGGGCCTGCGGGTTCTGCGCGCGACCGGCGTCGAGGCCGAACGGAACTTCGCGTACGCCGCGCTGCATCAGCTTCTCCATCCGGTCCGGGCGGGCGCCGACCTGCTGCCCGCGCCGCAGCGTTCCGCGCTGTGGGCGGCGCTCGGGCTGGCCGAAGGGGCGGAGCCGAACGCGTACCTGGTCGGGCTCGCCGCGCTGACGCTGCTTTCGGAGGAGGCGGCGGCCAAACCGTTGCTGATCGTCGCCGAAGACATCCAGTGGATGGACCGCGAGAGCGCCGACGTGCTCGCGTTCGTGGCCAGGCGGATCGAGACAGAACCGATCGTCCTGATCGCGACCGTCCGGGATGGGGAGCCGTCGCCGCTGCGCGACGCGGGACTGTCCTCAATGGACCTGGACCGCCTTCCCGAAGAGGTGGCCGCCGAGCTGCTCGACTCCGTCGCCCCCGGGATCACCTCGACGGTCCGTTCCCGGATCCTCGCCGAAGCCGGCGGCAATCCGCTGGCCCTGACCGAGTTGCCGTCGGCCGTCACCGACACCTCGGATCCCGTGCTGCCCCTGACCGAGCGGCTCGAGCGCACGTTCGGGGCCCGGTTCACCGCCCTGCCGGAACCGGCCCGCACGACCTTGCTGGTCGCCGCGCTCAACGAAACCGGCTCGCTCACCGACACCCTCGCGGCGGCGTCGACGCTGCTGGGTGAGGACGTCGAGCCGTCGGGGCTGGAAGCGGCCGCCGAAGCCCGGCTGATCGACCTCGAAGCCAGGACGGTGTCGTTCCGGCATCCGTTGATGCGTTCGGCCATTCCCGCTTCGGTGCCGACCGAGGAACGCCGACGCGCGCACTTGAGCCTCGCCGAGATCTTCCGCGGACAGCCGGATCGCGCCGCCTGGCATTGGGCGGCGGCCGCGACCGGCGCCGACGAGAACGTGGCACGGGAACTGGAGAACGCCGCCGACCGCGCCCGGCATCGCGGTGGTGTGACGGCCGCCGTCGCCGCGTTGGAGCAGGCGGCGTCGCTGAGCCTCGGTCCGGAGCGCCGGGCGGACCGGTTGCTGCGCGCGGCCGAACTGGCCGTCGAATCGGGCGGTCGTGAGACGGCGGAACGGCTCGTCCGCGACGCACGCGCGGGAGAGCTCACGTCACGGCAACGGGCGACGGCGAGCTGGCTGCTCAGCGGGTTCGAGGACGGCGCTCGCGAGGACCTTTCACGGATCGCGGAACTGGCGCGGCTGGCCGAGTCGATCGCCGAGGACGGGTACCCGGATCCGGCGATGCGCGTTCTGTGGGGTGCCGCCATGCGGTGTTTCTGGGCCGAACCCGGTGCGGACACGCGGCGGGCGCTGCTGGCCGTCGCGGACCGGCTCCCGGTGGAGAACTCGGATCCGCGGCTGGTCGCCGTCGCCGCGTACGTGGCGCCGTTCGACCGGGCCGAAGCCGTGCTCGGCGAGCTGCGCGGACTCGCCGCCGCCACCGGTGCCGATCCCGAGGTCGACCGCTTTCTCGGCAGCGCGTCACTGCAGGTCGGCGCGGTCGATCTGGCCGCGCGGTTCTCCGCGGCGGCGGCTCCGGGGCTGCGGGCGCAAGGCAGGCTCGGGCTGTTGCCTCGTGCCTTGGCGGTCCAGGCATGGAGCCGGGTCCGGCTCGGTGACCTCGCCGGAGCGGTGCCTGCCGCGGCGGAGGCGGCCAAATTCGCCAAGGAGACCGGGCAGCCGTTCATGTACGGGCTCGCCACCGCGGTCCAGGCCGAGATCGCCGCGCTGCGGGGTGAGCACAAACAGGCCAAGACGCTGGCCGACGAGGCCGAACGGACCGCGCTCGCCGCCGGTGCCCGGCCGGTACTGGCGACCGTGCGACTCGCCAGGGGGATCGCCGCGTCGAGCGAAGGCCGCTTCGACGACGCGTTCACCGATCTGCGGCGTCTCTTCGACCCCGCCGATCCCGCCTTCCAGCTGGCGCTGCGCGTCTACTTCGTCGCGGAACTCACCGAGGTCGCGGTCCGGGCGGGACAGGTCGAGGCGCTGCGCGAGATCGTCGCGGAGATGGAGCGGCTCGCCGTGACGACTCCCGCGCCCGCTTTGCACATCGGCCTGCGGTACGCCCGCGCCGTGCTCGAACCGAGCGACGAACTGTTCGAGACCGCGCTGGGGGCGGAGCTCGACGGCTGGCCGGCCGAACGCGGGCGGCTGCACTTGGCGTACGGCGAATGGCTGCGGCGGCAACGGCGCGCGGTGGACTCGCGGGCGCATCTGCGCACCGCGCGGGAGACGTTCGACGCGCTCGGCATGACCGCGTGGGCCGAGCGGGCGCGCCGTGAGCTGCGGAGCGCGGGGGAGTCGAGCCCCAATCGCGGCCCCGACGCGCGGGAGAAGCTGACCCCGCACGAGCTGAGCATCGTGCAACTGGCCGCCGAAGGCCTGACGAACCGGGAGATCGGGCAGCGGCTCTACCTCTCGCACCGGACGGTCGGCACGCATCTGCACCGGATCTTCCCGAAGCTGGGGGTGACTTCGCGGGCGGAGCTCAAGGGCGTCGTGTCATGAAAGGGCCGTTCAGGACGAAAAACGTCCTGAACGACCCTTTCATGACATCCGGGGACCGCGGCTCACGCGACGGTGGCGTCCAGCGTGACCTCGACGTTCCCACGCGTCGCCTTGGAGTACGGGCACACCTGGTGCGCGCCCTGGACCAGTTCGTCGGCGGTGGCCTGGTCGATGCCGGTGGCCTCCAGATGCAGCGCGGCGCTCAGGTGGAACTCGCCCGCGTCGGTGTCGTGGTGCAGCGTCACCTCGGCGACGACCGCGAGGTCTTCCAGCTTCACCTTCTTGACGCCCGCGACGCGGCGGACGGCGCCGACGAAGCAGGACGCCCAGCCCGCGGCGAACAACTGCTCGGGGTTCGTGCCGTCGCCGGAGCCGCCGAAGGCCTTCGGGACGGCGAGGCCGACGTCGAGCACGCCGTCGTCGGAGGTCGCGCGGCCGCCGTTGCGGCCTTCCGCGGTCGAAGTGGCGACGGCGGTGTACGTGGTTTCAGACATGCCGCAACCGTAGGAATCCGGCCCTGACCTCGGCGACCGTCGGATGACGTCATTCCTGTACGTCATGGTGGACGACGTACGCCGACGACGTCGTCCGACGGTTGCCGCCGCGACCAGGACCCGCCTACCTTTCCGCTCATGCCCCCTCTGCCACAGGAAGTCCGGTACCGCTTCACCGTGCTCGGCCCGCCGGGATTCACCAGTGGCGGCACCCGGCTGGACCTCGGCTCGCCCCAGCAGCAGGCGGTGCTGACGCTGCTGCTGGCCAACGCGGGCAGTTTCGTCCGGACCGGCGAGCTGATCGACGGCCTCTGGGGCGAGCGGGCGCCCGCGACCGGCGAGGCCGTCATCCGGACCTACATCTCCCGCCTCCGGCGGCTGCTCTCCTTGCAGGGACTGGGCTCGGCGATCGTCTCGCGCTCCGGCGGCTACCGGCTGGATCCGGATCGCTTCGAGGTGGACGCGGTCGAGTTCGCCGGGCTGATCGAAAGCGCGCGTCAAGCGCACACCGCGGAGACGGCGGCGAAACTGCTGGAGCGGGCGCTCGGGCTGTGGACCGGAACCGCGCTGGCCGGCGTCCCAGGCGAAGCGGCCGAACACGAGCGTGCGCGTCTGGAACGGCTGAAACTGACCGCAACCCAGGAACTGCTCAGGCTGCGCCTCGAACTCGGGGAGCACGACGAGGTGGTGGCCGAAGTGCCGGCGCTGATCGAGCGCAATCGGCTCGAAGAACCGCTGTACGAGATCTATCTCCTGGCCCTCCATCGGGGCGGGCGCCGCGCCGAGGCGCTGGAGCTCTATCGGGCGATCCACGACCTGTTCGACGCGGAACTCGGGGTCCGTCCGGGCCCGAAACTGCGGGCACTGCACGAGAAGGTGCTTCGTGCCGAGGACGAGCAGACACCCTCATTCCGCGAACCGGACCCGCTGTTCGTCGGACGTGCACGCGAACGTGCGGAATTCCGGCGGCTGCTCGCACGAGGCGGAGTGCTGTTCCTCACCGGCGCCCCCGGAATCGGGAAGTCGACCCTGCTCCGGAAATTCGCCGACGACGCGGCGGCCATGGGCAGACCCGTGCGGCTCTTCGACGGCCTCGACGATCCGGCGGCGGTCCTGCGACGCCTGCCCGGAGACGTCACGGTCGTGATCGCGGGCCGGACCGGCCCGGACGCCACCCTGCTGGTCGATCCGGCGTGGTCGGGCCGGATCACGATCCGGAAGCTCGAACCCTTGAGTGACAACGAGTCCGCTGCGCTGCTCGAAGCGCGCGGCGTCGAACCGAATCTTCGGCAGTCCATTGTGGACTTCGCCGCGGGTAACCCGTTCGCGCTCTCCCTGGCCGCCGAAGTCAGCAGGTCACCGCGATCGGACGCGGCACGCTACGTGGTGGACACCGTCTACGCCCAGCTGGCCGGGGATCCGCCGACGGAGGCGCATCGCTGGGCGTTGTACGTGTGCGCGCAAGCGGAGCACACCACCGAAGACCTCCTCCGGTCCGTGCTGCCGGGAGGACGGTCTTCGGAGCTGTTCGACTGGCTCCGCGACCACCCCTGTGTCGAGGCCGCCACCCACGGCCTCGTCCTCGGCGGTGTGCTCCGCGAGGTGCTCGACAGGCACCTCCGGTGGCGTGACCCGGCGGGCCGCGCACGGATACGCGGCCGGATCAGCCGGGTCACGACCGGCCGGTGATCAGGTGCGCAGCCACACCGCCGTGTCCGTCGGGAGCTCTCCGTCGACCGGGCCGCTGACCAGGAGCACCTCGCGATGCGGCGGCAGCGGCACGGGCTTGTCCGAGAAGTTCAGCACGAAGGTGAAGCCCGGTTCCCGGGTGAACGCGAGCACGCCGTCGCCCAGCTCCAGCCATTCCAGCTGACCGGGGCCGAGCGCGGGAAGTTCGTCCCGCAGGCGCAACCCGGAGCGGTAGAGCCGGAGCATCGACGCAGGTTCGGCTGCCTGCGCCTCCGCCGTGTGGGAATGCCATTCCTCAGGCTGGGGCAGCCACGTCCCGCCCGTGCCGAAACCGAACGGCGGCGTGTCACCGGACCAGGGGAGCGGGACGCGGCAACCGTCACGGCCGGGGTCGGCGCCGTTCGTCCGGGCCCACACCGGATCCTGCCGGAGTTCGCCCGGGATGTCCTCGATCTCCCACAGGCCGAGCTCTTCCCCTTGGTAGACATAGAGACCACCGGGCAGCGCCATGGTCAGCAACGCCGCCGCCCGTGCCCGGCGGGTCCCGAGTTCGCGATCCACGGGGGTGCCGTGCAGCCGGTCCGCGAACGCGAAACCGGTGTCGCCCTCGCGGCCGTACCGCGTCACGTGCCGGGTGACGTCGTGGTTCGACAGCACCCACGCCGCGGGCGCGCCGACCTCCTCGTGCGCCGCCAGTGTCCGCCCGATGACATCTCTGAACCGGGCGAAATCCCAGGGGCACACCAGGAAATCGAAGTTGAACGCCGCGTGCAGTTCGTCGCGGCGCAGGTATCGCGCGGCGCGGGACATGTCCGGCAGCCACATCTCGCCGACCAGCACCCGGTCACCCGGGTAGCTGTCGGCGATCTTGCGCCACGACCGGTAGATCTCGTGCAGCCCTTCCTGATCGGAGAACGGCGTCTCGTCGCCCGGATCGACGTCGGGCAGCCGCGGGTCCTTCACCAGCCCGTCGGCGACGTCGATGCGGAACCCGTCGACCCCGCGGTCGAACCAGAACCGCAGCACGTCCTCGAAATCAGCGCGGATCTCCTGGTTGTCCCAGTTGAAATCGGGCTGGCGCGAGCTGTACAGATGCAGGTACCACTCGCCGTCCGGGACCCGCGTCCAGGCGGAGCCGCCGAAACGCGACTTCCAGTTGTTCGGCGGCTCCGAGCCGTCCGGCCCGCGGCCCGGCCGGAACCAGAACCGTTGCCGCTCCGACGATCCCGGCTCGGCGGCGAGTGCTTCGGCGAACCAGCGGTGCTCGTCGGAGCAGTGGTTCGGCACGATGTCGATGATCACGCGGATCCCCCTGGCATGGGCCGCGGCGATGAGTTCCTCCGCTTCGGCGAGGGTGCCGAAAAGCGGGTCGATCTCCCGGAAGTCGGCGACGTCGTAGCCGCCGTCGTCCATCGGCGACGGATACCACGGGGTGAACCAGATCGCGTCGATCCCCAGTTCGGCGAGGTAGTCCAGGCGCGCGCGGACACCGGCGAGATCGCCGACGCCGTCACCGTTCCCGTCCGCGAAACTGCGGAGGTAGACCTGGTAGATCGCCGCGCTCCGCCACCATCCGGCGGACTGCCCTGATGCGGTCACGAAATACCCTCCCAATCGTTGTGGAAACCCCGAATGCGGCGAGAGTCAGCCTTTGAGACTGCCGGCGGTGAGCCCGGCGAGGATATGCCGCTGGAACGCCAGGAACAGCGCCACCATCGGCAGGCTGGCCAGGACCATGCCCGCGACGAGCACGTTCAGCGGCATGTCGATGGCCACGCGCTGCAGCATCACCGACAGCGTCTGCTTTTCGGTGTCCGGGAACACCAGCAGCGGCCAGATGAAATCCTTCCACGCGGCCACCACCGCGAGGATCGAGACCACGGCCAGGATCGGCCGGGAGATCGGCAGGATGATGCGCCACAGCGTGCGCACCGGTCCGGCGCCGTCGAGGCGCGCGGCCTCGATCAGCTCGTCGGGGATCTGGTCGAAGAACCGTTTCAGCAGATAGATGTTGAACGCGTTCGCGGCGGCGGGGAGCCAGACCGCCGCCGGCGAGTTGATCAGGTTGAGGTCCAGCAGCGGCAGGTCGGTGATCGTCACGTAGGTCGGCACGAGCAGGGCCGCGGCGGGGAGCATCAACGTCGCGAGCATCAGCCCGAGCACGACGTTGCCGAATTTCGGCCGCAGCTTCGACAACGCGAACGCCGCGGGAACGTCGATGGCCAGCTGGGCCAGCCAGGCGCCCCCGGCGACGATCACGGTGTTGAGGAAGTACTTGCCGAGGCTCAGCTGGTCCCACGCGTCGGCGAAGGTCTCCGGATGCCACTCGTTCGGGATGAACGTCGCCGGCGTCTGCGCCAGCTCCTGGGGTGACTTCATCGCGCCGGTCACGGCCCAGTACAGCGGGAACAGGAACGCGATGACGAACAGGAGCAGCGTGCAGGCGAAGATCACGGCGTACCCGATCTTGCCGCCGGGGCTGCGAAGCGTGCTGGGGGAGACGAGCGTCCTCATGACTCATCCGCCTTCCGGGTCAGGCGCACGTACAACGCGGAGAACACACCGAGCGCGACGAACAACAGCAGGCTCAACGCGCTGGCCGAGCCGAAGTCGTTGTAGACGAAGGCATAGCGGTACAGCAGCAGGAGGACGGTGACGGTGGAGTCGTCGGGCCCGCCGCCGGTCATCACGTACGGCTCGGTGAACACCTGCATGGTCGCGACCACCTGCAGCAGCAGGAGCACCAGCAAGACGAACCTCGTCTGCGGCAGGGTGACGTGGATCAGGCGCTTCCACAGTCCCGCGCCGTCCAGCTCAGCGGCTTCGTAGAGTTCACCGGGGATGGTGCCGAGCGCGGCGAGATAGATCAGCGTGGTGCTGCCCATGTTCGCCCACGTCGACACGAACACCAGCGACAGCATCGACGTGTCGCTCGAGTCCAGCCATTGGCCGCCGGGCAGGCCGACGGCGCCGAGCGCGGAGTTGAACAGGCCGGCGCCCGGGTCGTAGAACCACTTCCACATCAGGGCGGTGACCACCGGCGGCAGCATCACCGGCAGGTACACCGCGAGCCGGAAGAACGCCTTGGCGTGCCGCAGTTCGTTGAGCAGGACGGCGGTCAGGAACGGCACCACGAACCCGAAGACCAGCGCGAGCCCGGTGAACAACAGGGTGTTGCGCCAGGCGATGCCGAACAGCGGGTCTTCGAACAGGCGGGTGAAGTTGTCGAAGCCGACCCACGTCGGCGGGTTGACGAAGTCGACCTGCTGGAAGCTGAGCAGCACCCCGCGCACGATCGGATACCACGAGAACAGGGCGAACACCACGAGCGCGGCGCACAGCAGGCCGTACGCGGTGACGTTCTCCTTGAGCTTGCGGCGTATCCGGTTCCGGCGGCGTTCGGCCGCCGAGGCGACCGGCCGACCGGCCCGCGACGACGTTGTCGCGGGCCAGTCGAGGACGCTACTTGACCTGGGCGAGGACACTGTTGACCTTCGACTCCGCGGACGACAGCTGCTGAGCGATATCCGCGTTCCGATCGGTGAGCACCGCCTGCATCACACTGTCGAGGATGGCGTAGACCTGCTGCGCGTTCGGCGGTTCGATGCTGCCCTTGATCCGCGAACTCGCGTCCACATAGGACTGGTAGTTTTCGGCGGGAACGTTGGCGTGCTTGGCCTTCACCGCGAGCTGCTGATCACGCACGGCGCCCTGCCAGACGTCCGGGGTCGGCTCGGCGGGCAGCCCGACCGGCTGCTTGCCGTCGACGTACTGCTGGACGTGCTTCTCGAAACGTTCCGGGTTGAGGTATTTCCAGCGGACCCATTCCAGGCCCGCCTTGATCTTCTCCGGCGAGGCCTTGGGGTTGATCATGTAGCCCTCGCCGCCGAGCAGCGTGCCCTGCCCGCCCGGCATGCCCGCGACGCCGTAGTCCTCGTACTTGCCGTTGAACTGCTTGACCAGCACCGGGACGTTGTCCGGGGCGGCCATGTACATGCCGAGCTGGCCGGCGCCCATCATGCGCTGGACGTCCTGCGCTTCGAGCAACTGCTTGCTGCCCATGGTGTCGTCTTCCCACCGCATGGCGCGCAACTGGTTCAGGGCGGCCTTGGCCTTGTCGTTGTTGAAGGCGGCGACCCATTTCTCGCCGTCCTTGCGGGCGACCTCGCTGCCCATGGAGTAGAGCCAGCCGGTCAGATGCCAGCCGCCCTGGTTGTTCTTGCTGTAGTCGGCGTATCCGACGGTGCCGTTGCCCAGCGCGGCGATCTTCTTCGCGGCCGCGCGGACCTCGTCCCAGGTCTGCGGCGGTTTATTCGGGTCGAGCCCGGCCTTCTGGAACAGCGGGCGGCTGTAGAGCAGGCCCATGCTGTAGTTCATCGTCGGGAGGCCGTAGAGCTTGCCGTCGGCATCCCGGAAGTTGTCCAGTAATTCCGGTTTGATGTCGCTGAAGTTCTTCAAGCCCTTGGCCGCTTCGGTGATGTCGGCGGCCTGGCGGCGCGCGATGATCTGCGCCGGGTCGGTGAAGTAGACGTAGTAGACGTCTTCGAGCTGCCCACCGGCGAGTTTGGCGGAGAACGTCTTCGGGTCCATGAACCCTTCGTGCGGCTCGATGTCGATGTCCGGGTGGCTCTCCTCGAACTCCTTGACGTCGGCGTCGAACACGCCGCGCTCGAACGGCTGGCTGGTCGGGGGCTGCCCGGTCACGGTGATCTTGACCTTGCCCCCGGTGCTTTCACCGGAGCCGGAACCGCAGGCGGCCGCGCCCAGGGTGAGTCCGCCCGCAAGGAACAGGCAGAACATCCGGCGGCGCACGGCAGGGGACCAAGTGCTGCTCATCTTCAAGCCTCATCTCGGGATCGCGACGGCTGTCACGTGATTGCGGTCACTCTAAAGTGAAGCCCCGGATTAACGCAATAACTGGATGAGAACTTGCAACTTTGCGACAGACGCAGTCGCGGGGTGCCCCAAGTACATGAAGGCCCCCTTCCTTGCGCTAGGCGCAAGGAAGGGGGCCTTCATGTACTTCATCGAACTCGCGTGCTTGAAGCCGTAACTCGCGTGCTTGGAGGCGTAACACTCAGATCCGTCCCGAAGCACGCGTGATACGGCTCCAGGCACGCGTGATACGGCTTCCGGCACACGGGGTCCGGCCTGGGGCGAAGGACGCTTTCCCCACATCGCACGAGCGGAAAGCGTCCTTCGCCCCGTGTCAGTCTCGGGTGGCCTTCGTCGGGGTGGCTAAACGCGGCGCGCGGTGGAGCCCCGGACGACGAGTTCGGGCGCGAACAGCAGTTCCTCGGCCGCGACCTCGCCGCCGTTTATGCGCTTGACCAGCAGTTCCACCACGGCGCGGCCCATCGCCTCGATCGGCTGCCGGGTGGTGGTGAGCGGCGGATCGGTGCAGTTCATCAGGGCGGAATCGTCGTAGCCGACCACCGAGACGTCTTCGGGGACGGAGAGCCCTTGCCGCCGGGCCGCGCGGATCGCGCCCAGTGCCAGGAGGTCGCTCGCGCACAGGACGGCGGTCGCGCCGCGCGGGTACAGCCGGGCCGCGGCCGCGTGCCCGCCTTCGATGGAGAACATGCCGTGTTCGACGAGTTCGTCCAGCACCGGAAGACCGAGTTTCGCCGCGTAGGCGCGGAAGGCCTCGAGTTTGCGCTGGGACGGGACGTGGTCGGTCGGGCCGAGGACGAGGCCGATCTTCTCGTGGCCGAGCGAGCTCAGATGCCCGACGACCTGTTCGACGGCGACCGCGTCGTCGCACGAGATCTGCGGCAGCCCGAGGTGGTCGACGGCGGCGTTGATCAGCACCGTCGGCAGGCGGCGCTCGGCGAGATGGTGGTAGTGGGAATGCACCGCGTCGGCCTGGGCGTAGAGCCCGCCGGCGAACACGACCCCGGAGACCTGCTGCTGCAACAGCAGTTCGACGTACTCCGCTTCGGAGACGCCGCCCGCGGTGCGAGTGCACAGCACGGGGGTGAAACCCTGCTGGGCCAGCGCGTTGCCCATGATCTCGGCGAGCGCGGGGAAGATGGGGTTCTGCAGTTCGGGAAGGACCAGCCCGACCAGGCGGGCGCGATCCCCGCGCAGCTGGGTCGGCCGTTCGTAGCCCATCACGTCCAGCGCGGTGAGGACGGCGGCCCGGGTGCTCGCGGAGACCCCTGATCGGCCGTTGAGCACCCGGCTGACCGTGGCTTCACTGACCCCGACCTTGCGGGCGACTTCGGCAAGACGACGCGTCATGGCTGAAACATTACCGCAAGCGAGCGCAAGAACTAGACACTCTTGATCGGTGCGGTTGCCCGGAAGTCACGCGAGGAAGCAACGAGGGCGGCGGCCGCCGGAGCGGCGAAGCAGACGACCGCGCACGCCGCCAGCACCGGCGCCGCCCCGAACCGGTCGATCGCGGGCGCGATGAACGCGAGCCCGGCGGGCGCGAGGCCGTAGGAGAACAGGAAGTCCAAAGAGGACACCCGGGCGAGCTTCCCCGGTTCGACCTCCCGCTGGGTCGCGGTGAACCAGGGGACGTTGAACAGTTCGATGCCCAGCCCGGCGACGGCGTAGGCGGCGATGACGAAGGCCGGGTGCACCGGGAACAGCAGGCTCAGTGGCGCGAAGCCGTAGCAGCCGAGCCCCGCCAGCGCCGTCCAGCCTTGCCGCTTCGGGCGCCAGCGCGCGATGACGACCGCGCCCGCGAGCGCGCCGAGGGTGTACGCGGTGAGTCCGGCGGCCAAGACCGTTTCGCTGTCATAGCGGTCACGGCTGACCAGCGGCAGCACCACACCCGTGGCGGAATAGCCGGTCGCGACGACGGCGGTCAGCGCGCCGAGCCCGGCGAGGAACCACGGGTGGCGGCGGGCTTCACGGAGTCCATCGGCGAACTCGCCGAAGAAGCGGGTCCCGGCGGCGGCCGGGGCGGGCGTGAAGGTGCCTCGCGGCGGGATCAGCGCCGCGCCGAGCCACAGCACTCCGGTCCCGATCACCAGGGCCGACGTCGAGGCGAACTGGGAGAGCAGGGCGGTGAGCCCCGGCGCGACCAAGGTCGTGACCCGGACGGCGAGGGTCATCGCGGCGTTGGCCTGCTGACGCCGGTCTTCGGCGATCACCTCGGCCGTGAGCGCCTGGAACGCCGGACGGCACGCGCCCTGCCCGACGCCGACGACGGCCGCCGCGGTGGCCATCAGCAGGACCGACCGGCCCATCCCGGTGGCGATCAGCGGAGTGGCGAGACCGGCGATCAGGCCCGCCCAGAGCACGACCCCGCGACGGGAATGCCGGTCGGCCAAGACACCCGCCACCGGGACCGCCACGAGGAATCCCGCCGTCCGAGCGGCGAGCACGATGCCGAGGTCCACAGCCGAAAGCGATCGTTCCAGCACCGCGAGTCCGAGGATGAACGGCAGGGCCCAGGTCGCCAGCCCGGAGGCGGTGTTCCCGGTCCAGAGCCGGAGGAACGACAGGCTGCGAAGCACCGGGCCGACGATATCAAGGAGAGACAACGGGCCCGTTCGCGCTCTACTCTGCCTCCCGTGCGCACGCCGACCCCGAGGCCCGGCCAGGCGCCTCCGCGGCGGGGCCGTGGGGGTCCTGACCGGCACTTTGGCGACCGGTGCCCACGTCGGGACCAGCGGCCGCGTCCCGGATCTCGGTGTCGTGGTGCTGCTCGTCGCCCTGCTGAGCTGGGTGGCGTACGCGTTCGCTGGACGCCGCCGCGGCCCGCTGGCCATCCTCGGCCTGGTGGCGGGCGGGCAGGTGGCGATGCACGCCTGCTTGACCTTCCTGACCTGGCAGTCGCACGCCCACCACGCCGAAGCCCCGGGCAACGGCCTGTCCATGGCGGCCGGGCACGCCGCCGCGACCCTCGTGGTGGCGATGGTGCTCGCGGGCGCCGAGCACGTCATGTACGCGCTCACGACGCTCATCGCCTCGGTTCTTCCCCGGCGGTTGACCCCGCGGCCGGCGACGGCGCCGCTGCGGATCCACGTCCCGCTCGCGGTGGAGTTCCCCGCGACCGAGGCGCTCCTGCGAGACGTGCTTTCGCGGCGCGGCCCGCCGGTGACGTCCGCCTGATCCCCGAAACCCTGCCGAGACCCGTGTCGCGGCAGGGCTGAGGGTCTGTTGGTGAACCCGCGCCCGCGATCGACGTCGGCAGGGCGCCGCCTGGTCATCCACCTCACGGACGTGGACAAGGCGCCCTGCCACCGCGATAGCGGGGCCTTCGGCCGGGCGGGTTCACGCGTCTGGTCACTTTTCCGGATGAATCTCAGCTCCGCCAACAGGCTCTCAGCACGCGTGCCGTGAGCATCCCGGCGCGCGGCGCAGGCGCACGCCTCCCCATCGACGCCTCAGGAGTTCCCCCATGGCAACGCGAATCGAATCGACAACGAGCCCGCCGCGCGCGACCGGCTGGCGCGGGCTGTTCCTCCGCTTCCACTTCTACGCCGGCGTTCTCGCCGGACCGTTCATCCTCATCGCCGCGCTCAGCGGCGTTCTCTACGCGGCGACGCCGCAGATGGAGTCCTGGATCTACTCCGACCAGCTCCGCGCTCCCGTCGGGCTGAGCCAGGCTTCACTCGCCGACCAGGTCAAGGCGGCGCAGGCGGCGCACCCCGGTGGCGACCTGGTCGCCGTCCGGCCCGCTCCCGAGCCGGGCGACACGACTCGGGTCCTGTTCGCCGAGGAAGGACTCGGCGAATCCGAACGGCGGGCGGTGTTCGTCGATCCGGCCACCGCGCAGGTACGCGGGGACCTCGTCGCGTACGGCTCGAGCGGCGCCTTGCCTTTCCGGACCACGCTCGACCAGTTGCACCGCAACCTGCTCCTCGGCGAGCCGGGACGGCTCTACAGCGAACTCGCCGCGTCCTGGCTGTGGGCGGTCGCGCTCGGCGGCCTCGTGCTGTGGATGAGCCGCCGTCGTGCCCGCCGGGCCGAGAAGGCCGAATCCGCGCGAGGGAAGTCGGTGCGCCGTCACGGATCCGTCGGCCTGTGGGTGCTGCTCGGCGCGTTGTTCCTCTCCGCGACAGGGCTGACGTGGTCGGCGTACGCGGGGGAGAACGTCTCCGCGTTGCGTGAATCCCTCGGCTGGGCCACCCCGGCGTTGAAGGTGACCGGCGGCGACGAACACGCCGGGCACGCCGGGCATGGCGAAGCCCCCGCCGCACCGGCACCCGCGAAACCCGAGAGCGTGGACGCGATGCTGGCCTCCGCCCGCGCCGCCGGGATCGACGCCGCCTCGGTGGAGATCGGGCTGCCCACGAAACCCGGCGCTCCTTGGCAGGTGGCGGAAATCGAGCGCGGCTGGCCGACGCAGGTCGACGCCGTCGCGGTCGACGGGACCACCGGGCAGATCCTGGGTGAGGTGCGCTTCGCCGACTACCCCCTGATGGCGAAGCTCGCCCGCTGGGGGATCGACGCGCATATGGGCGTCCTGTTCGGCTGGCCCAACCAGATCGTGCTGCTCCTGCTCGGCGCCGGTCTGGTCACGCTGGTCGTGCTCGGCTACCGGATGTGGTGGCAGCGCAGGCCGACCCGGGCCACCGGGCTGACCTTCGGACGGCCCATCCCGCGCGGTCAATGGCGCAAGGCGCCGCCGTGGCTGCCGGTGGGTCTTCTCGTCCTGGCCGCCGCGATCGGCTGGTTCGTGCCGCTGCTCGGGATCAGCCTGCTCGCGTTCCTGGTGGTAGACCTGCTGCTGGGCCTGCGATCCCGCGGCAAGTCCACCCCGGACTCGACCGACGTCACGGTGTGAGTTCCGCGCTCGCCGCCCACAACCGGGCGGCGAGCGCGGTGTCGGCGAGCTTCCCGCGGACCGGCTCCCGCCTCGGCTCACCACGCAGACCGAACACGCGGGGGCCGAACATCTCACCGCCACGCACGGCGGGATCGAGTACTGCCCGTACCGCGGGCCAAGCGCCGGCTTCCTTGCCCTGCAACAGAAGCCCGGCCGGGAACTTCCGCCCATCGGCCTCGGGGTGCACCGGCCTCGGCGGCGTGAGGGAATCAAGCGCACCGCCGGGATGGTCGACGAGGCTCAGGACCGTGCTCCCGGCCGCGCGCAGCCGTCTGTCGAGCTCGAAGGCGAACAGCATCTGCGCCAGCTTCGAGCGCGCATAAGTGCGTTTGGGCTGGTAGTCCCGCTTGCTCTGGAGGTCGTCCAGGTCGAGTTCCGCGGACTTGCCCACGAAGCTGCCCGTGGTGACGACGCGGCCTGCCTCCGCCGCTTCGAGCAGGGGCATCAACCGGTGTACCAGCACGAAATGCCCGAGATGGTTGGTGGCGAAGGTCAGTTCGAGCCCATCGGACGTCTCCCGCCTCGGCTGGTTCTCCAGGAGTACGCCCGCGTTGCAGACGACGGCGTCGAGCCGGTCGATCCCCAGAGTGTCCACTGAGGACTTGAGGGACGGAAGGTCGGAGAGATCCAGCCGCAGGTGCCCGAGATTCGCGTCCGGCACGAGGGAACGGATCGACGCCATCGCCGTCTCCGCCTTGGCGGTGTCCCGGCTGCCGAGGAGCACGGTGGCGCCGGTGCCGGCGAGCTGTTCGGCGACGAAATAGCCGATCCCCGCGTTGCCACCGGTGACCAGGAAGGTCTTGCCGTCGGCACGCGGCAGGTGGTGGACGTCCCAATGGCTCACGGCGCTCTCCTAAAGTCGAAGTCACTCCGAACATACACTCGCTTCGAATTCGGAGTGACTTCGATGTAAGCTGGGTCTATGGGAGCGACCGAGCCGGGCAGGCGTGAACGCAAGAAGGCGGCGACACGCCAGGCCTTGTCGGGGGCTGCGCGAGACCTGTTCCTGGAACGGGGTTTCGACAACGTCACCGTCGCGGAGATCGCCGACGCCGCGGACACGGCGGTGTCCACGCTGTTCGCGCACTTCCCGGGCGGCAAGGAGGCGCTGGTCCTCGGCCACGGCCACGAACGCGAAGCGGCCTTGGCCGCCGCGGTGCGTGACCGGGCCGAGGGCACGTCGATCCTTCAGGCGCTGCAGGCCTTCCTCGCGACGCGTGGCCCGTTCGATCCGGATCCCGATCCGCTGGCGCGGCGGGTCGCGGATCTGGTGGTGGCGACCCCGGCGTTGCGCGCCTACGCCAGGACGCTGTGGACGGGCTGCGAGGACGCACTCACGAAGGTCATCGCCGAAGCGTCGGGACAGGACGATTTCTCCGTGCGGCTGCTGGCGCGCTATGTCCTGGAGGTCCCGGACCTGGCCGGGGTCGAGGCGGATCCCGCCGCCGCGCTGGACGCCGCGTTCGTGTTCTTGCGGCGGGGCTGGCCGGGGTTCTGACCGTCCGTGCCGAGGTCCTCTGTCGGCACGTCGTGCGTTTCACGTGCGGTGAGCGCGGCCGCGGCGCTGAGAAGGCATACGGCGGCGGTGAAGACGGCGACGCCGAGCCAGTCGTCCTTCCCCGAGCCGATCGCGGCCACCACGCTCGGGGCGAACCCGGCGATGGCGAACCCGATCTGTGTGCCGATCGCCATCCCCGAAAGCCGGACCTTGGCGCTGAACATCTCACCGTAGAACGACGGCCACACCCCGTTGACGGCACTGTAGGCGACGCCGAAAAGCAGGATCCCGACGGTGAAGATCAGCGGATACGAACCGTCCGAAATGGACCACAGGTACGGGAAGATCAGTACAGCGCAGGCGAGGCAGCCCGCGATGAACACCGGCTTGCGGCCGACCCGGTCGGAAAGCCCTGCCAGGAACGGGATCGCGAGCAGCGCGACGACGTTTGCCAGTACTCCGACCCACAAAATCGGTCCGCGGTCCAGCCCGATCGTGTTGACCGCGTAGCTCAGCGCGTACACGGTGAAGATCGTGCTGACCGAGGCGATGGTGGCCGCGACGACGACGCGGAGCACATCCTTCCAGTGCGTCCGGAACAGCACGGCGACCGGCAGTTTGGCGACTTCGGACCGGTTCCGTTCGAACACCGGGGTTTCGTCGATCTTGCGGCGGATCACGAAACCGACGACCACGACGGCGGCGCTGCACCAGAACGGGATCCGCCAGCCCCAGGTGAGCAACTGGTCCTGCGGGAGCGCGGCGATCGGCAGGAAGACCGCGGTGGCGAGGATCTGCCCGGCCTGGGTGCCGCTGAGGGTGAAGCTCGTGTAGTAGCCGCGCCGGTGGGACGGCGCGTGTTCCAGTGACATCGAGTTGGCGCCCGCCTGTTCGCCGGCGGCCGAAAGTCCTTGCAGCAGACGGAGGATCACCAGCAGGACCGGCGCGAGCACACCGACTGAGGCGTACGTCGGCAGGCAGCCGACCAGGAACGTCGTGGCGCCCATCAGCACCAGCGTGAACACCAGGACCTTCTTGCGGCCAAGCCGGTCGCCGACGTGCCCGAGCACGAACGCGCCGACCGGGCGGGCGAGATAGCCGACGCCGAAGGTCGCCAGCGCGAGCAGCGTGCCGGTGGCGGGGGAGGAGGCGGGGAAGAAGACCTTGTTGAACACCAGTGCGGCGGCGGTTCCGTAGATGAAGAAGTCGTAATACTCCAAGGCGCTGCCGATCCAGGCGGCCGATGCGGCCTTGCGGGGCATGCCTTGCGTGACAGGGGAGGGAGAGGCCACGTCGACGCTCCAAGGGGCGATATCAGCAATGTACGATCTAGTTAGTTAATACAGCCTGCGAGACGGTGCCCCGGTTGTCAAGAGCCGGGATTTCAGGCGGTCAGGTACTCGATCACCAGGTCGCCCAGCATCAGTCGATAGTGGGCGCGGCGGGCCGGGTCGAGCATGTCCCGCCCGAAGATCGCGGAGAAGGTGTGCCGGTTCGCGAGGCGGAACACGCAGAACGAGCTGATCACCATGTGCACGTCGAGCGCGTCGACGTCCTCGCGGAACCGGCCGGCCTCGCGGCCGCGGTCGAGGATGCGGGAGAGCACGTCGAGGGCCGGGTTCGCCATGCCGGACAAGGCTTCCGAGCGCGCGATGTGCTCGCCGTGGTGGATGTTCTCGATGCTCACGAGGCGGATGAAGTCCGGGTTCGCCTCGTGGTGGTCGAAGGTGAGCTCGGCGAGCTGGCGGATCGCGTCCTCGGGTTCGAGGTGGTCGACGTCCAGATCCTGTTCGAGCGCGCGGATGGTCGCGTACGCCCGCTCGAGCGCGGCGACGTAGAGCTGCTCCTTGCCGCCGAAGTAGTAGTAGATCATCCGCTTCGTGGTGCTCGTGCGGGCGGCGATCTCGTCCACTCTCGCGCCGGCGTAGCCCTTGTCGGCGAACTCCCTGGTGGCCACCGCGAGGATTTCGGCGCGGGTGCGTTCCTTGTCGCGCTGGCGCTCGACCTCGGACGACGGTGCGGCCACCTGACTCCCTCCGAACCGCTGGTGGAAGGCCTCACTCTAGCGCAGCCCTTCTCGTGCCGACCGGTCCGCGCTACAGTGAACTCACTAGTTCGTACATTAACGGAGGATCTTGGTGAGCGGCTACCTCATCGGCCTGGTCGGCACCGGTATCGGGCCGTCGCTGAGCCCGGCGCTGCACGAACGGGAAGCCGACGAACTCGGGTTGCGCTATCTCTACCGGCGCCTCGACCTCGACGTGCTGAGGCTCCCGATCGGTGAGGTGCTGGCAGCGGCCCGGACCGCGGGCTTCGACGGTCTCAACATCACGCATCCGGTGAAACAACAGGTGTTGCCGTATCTCGACGACGTGGCGCCCGACGCCGCGGCGCTCGGCGCGGTGAACACGGTGGTGTTCCGCGAAGGGCTCGCGACCGGGCACAACACGGACGCGACCGGTTTCGCCCGCAACCTCACCCGAGGGCTGCCGGACGCCGACATGGACACCGTCGTCCTCCTCGGCGCGGGCGGGGCGGGCGCGGCGGTGGCGCATGCACTGCTCTCCCTGGGAACCGGACGGCTGATCGTGCACGACGTCGACGCCACGCGGGCCGGAACGCTGGTCTCCGCGCTGCGACGGCGTTTCGGTGACGACAGGGCCCTTTCCGGTTCCCTCGACGACGTCCGGGGTGCCGACGGCCTCGTCCACGCCACGCCGACCGGGATGGCCGCGTACCCGGGCTCGCCGGTTCCCGCCGAGTCGCTGCGCGAGGGGATGTGGGTGGCCGACATCGTGTACCGGCCGCTGGAGACCACGCTGCTCAAGCAGGCGCGCGAACGGGGCTGCCGAACGCTGCACGGCGGCGGGATGGTGGTGTTCCAGGCGGCGGACTCGTTCCGCCTGTTCACCGGCGCGGAGCCGGACGCCGACCGGATGCTCCGGCATTTCGAAGCACTGGAAGGAAAACCCGCCCATGCCCGGTGACACCGCCATCGCGACCGTCTGCCTTTCCGGCACGCTCGAGGACAAACTCGCCGCGGCCGCCGCGGCGGGTTTCCACGGTGTCGAGATCTTCGAGAACGACCTGATCGCGTCGAGGAGGTCGCCGTCGGAGATCCGGCGGCTCTGCGCGGATCTCGGGCTGACGATCGACCTCTACCAGCCGTTCCGCGATTTCGAGGCGGTGCCGCCGGACCTGCTCCGGGCGAACCTCCGCCGGGCGCGACGGAAGTTCGACCTCATGGCCGAACTCGGGGCGGACACCGTCCTGGTCTGCTCGTCGGTCTCGCCGGACGCCGTCGACGACGACGAGCTCGCCGCCGCGCAGCTTCGGGAACTGGCCGAACTGGCGGGGGAACGCGGGATCCGTGTCGCCTACGAAGCACTCGCGTGGGGCCGGTTCGTGAACACCTACGAGCACGCGTGGCGCATCGTGCGGCGGGCCGATCACCCGGCCTTGGGAGTGTGTCTCGACAGCTTCCACATCCTGTCGCGGCGGAGCGATCCCCGCGCGATCCGGACGATCCCGGGGGAGAAGATCTTCTTCCTGCAACTGGCCGACGCGCCATTGCTGGACATGGACGTGCTGCACTGGAGCAGGCATCACCGGCTCTTCCCGGGGCAGGGCGCGTTCGATCTGACCGCGTTCACCGGGCACGTGCTGGCGGCCGGTTATCGAGGGCCGCTTTCACTGGAGGTCTTCAACGACGTCTTCCGGCAGGCGGACCCGCGGCCCGCGGCCGTCGACGCCATGCGATCGCTGGTGGCGTTACGTGAATCCGTCGGCGTTCTTGAGCTTCCCGAGGCTCCTCGGCTGGACGGCCACGCCTTCGCGGAACTCGCCGTGCCGGGAACCGTGCTCGCGGACCTCGGCTTCGCCCACGTCGGAACGCATCGCTCGAAGCCGGTTCAGCTGTGGCAACAGGGGTCGGCCCGGTTGCTGGTGAACGAAGCCGTCGCGGACGGCACGATCAGCGCCCTCGGCCTGATCAGCGCGAATCCGGCCGGATCGGCGCGGCGCGCGGAGACCTTGCTCGCTCCCGTGCTGCCCCGCGAGCACGGCCCCGGCGAGGCGGATCTGTCCGCCGTCGCCGCGCCGGACGGCACCGAGATCTTCTTCTGCGGCGGCGATGGATGGCTTCAGGACTTCGTTCCGACCAGGGCGGTGCCGTCCGGGGCGGGGATCACCGGCATCGACCACGTCGCCTTGACCCAGCCTTTCGACCATTTCGACGAGGCGACGCTGTTCTATCGTTCGGTGCTGGGCCTGCGGCCCGACCCGGTGTCCGAGTTCGCGGCGCCGTTCGGGCTCGTGCGCAGCCGGGCGGTCGGCGATCGGGACGTCCGCTTGACGCTCGACAGCGCCTTGGTGAGGCGAGGGGAGTGGGCGCCGGGAGTGCCGTCGCCGCAACACATCGCGCTCGCTTGCGATGACGCTCTTGCGGTCGCGCGTGCCCTGCGGGAGGCCGGTGCGCCGCTGCTGGAAATCCCCGGGAACTACTACGACGACCTCGAAGCGCGATTCGATCTGCCCTTCGCCGCGCGGCTGCGGGAGAACTCGGTGCTGTACGACCGTGACGAGGACGGCGAATTCCTGCACTTCTGCACCGAGCTGGTCGGCTCCCGGGTCTTTTTCGAGGTGGTGCAACGGATCGGCGGCTACCGCGGCTACGGGGTCGTCAACACGCCGGTGTACATGACCGCCCATCGGGAGCGACGGCTCAGCCTGGCCGGTGTTGAATGAGGCGGTGACCAGCGATTTCGCCCCGCCCGCCGACCTGGCCGACCGCGTCGGCCGGATGTGGCGGCGCAGCGGGGAACTGCCGCCCGCGCTGCCGCAGCCGTATGTGGACCTGTTGGTGTTCGCGGACGGTTCCCTGTGGTTGACCGGCCCGGAAACGGAAGCCAGGACCGGGAAGCTGGCCGAGCCGTTGACGGGCTTGCGGTTGCGGCCGGGGACGTGTGCCTCGGTGCTGGGGATCGCCGCGGACGAGGTGCCCTTGGCCGGGATGCCGCTCCCCGGTTCCGGTCTCGACGCCGCGTTCCGGGCCTTGCGGGCACCGGCCCGCCCGGCTGACCCGGCGGTCGCTCAGGTGCTCCAGGCCGTACGCGAGACGCCCGGGGCGCCGGTGTCCGATCACGCGGCCGCGGCCGGGCTGTCCGAGCGACAGCTGCGGCGACGGTTTTCGGTGGCCGTCGGGCTGAGCCCCAAGGCGTACGCACGGGTGGTGCGGTTGCACCGCGCGATGGCGCTGGCGCGGTCGTCTCCGGCGCCGGACTGGGCGGAGATCGCCATCCGCAGCGGGTTCTACGACCAGCCGCATATGCTCGCGGAGTTCCGGCGCGCGGTCGGGTCGTCGTGTGTCCGTTTCTTCCAAGCGGCGTCAGCGGACGGATAGCACCCTCTGGGGGTATGTCCGTCGAGCAGATCTTCGCTTTCCACGCCCAGGAAGTGGGTCCGGTGCGGTACGCCGAGTCGTTCGGCGCCTGGGTGGTGACCCGGTATTCCGAAGTGGACAGAGTGCTCACCGACCACACGGTGTTCTCGTCCGACGAGCTGCGCCACAGCATCGGGCCGGTGCCGCACGGCTCGAATCCGTTGGTGCGCGGCCTTCAGGCGATGGATCCGCCCCGCCATCACGCGCTGCGCCGGATCGTCAGCCAGGTCTTCACGCCCCGGGCCGTGGCGTCACTGGAACCGGGGATCACGGCGCGGGTCGACGCGCTGCTCGCCTCGGCCGGGGCGGATTTCGACCTGATCGGGGAGCTGGCCTACCCGTTGTCGGTGCACACGATCGCGGGCCTGCTCGGCGTGCGACCGTCGCGGTGGCCGGATTTCGTCCGCTGGACCGAGGCGATCACGTCGTTCTTCGGCACCTTCACCGCGGACGAGTCGCGTCAGGCCGCCTTCCACGAGGCGATCTCCGAACTGGGCGACTACTTCCGCGAAGAGTTCGCGCGCCCGACCGGCATCATCGCGACCCTCCTGGCGTCGGACCTCACCGAGGACGAGCTGATCGATTTCTGTGCGTTGCTGCTGATCAACGGCCACGAAACGACCAAGACCCTGCTCGTGAACGCCGTTCTTTGCCTCGCGTCCCGGCCGAAGCCCGCCGACCTGCGGCCCGCCGTCGAGGAGGTCCTGCGCTACCTGCCGCCCACGGGCGGGACGGACCGGTTCGTCACCCGGCCGACCGTCCTCGGCGGCCGGGAACTCCGTCCGGGCCAGAGGGTCGTCGCGATGATCTCGGCGGCGAACCGTGATCCCGCGGTCTTCGCGGACCCGCATACCTTCGACCCGGGCCGGATGCCCAACCCTCACCTGTCCTTCGGCCACGGCGTCCACTTCTGCCTGGGTGCCCATCTCGCCAGGATGGAGGTCCGGATCGCCCTCGCGGCCCTGCTGGACCGTTCCTGGTCGATCACGGACCTGGACACCCGTCGCACCCCGGTCGGCATCGACGTCCTGGAGGTCTCTCTGGCGTCAGCGGCCGAGGCGGATCGCCGAGACCAGGAAGAAGATCCCGCCGAGTACGGCGTATCCGGCCAGATTGACCAGTGAGGCGTCCGGCTGCGCGGCTTGCAGGACGAAGGCGGTGCCGGCGAGGGTGGAGATGGCGCCGCTGGCGATCATCGCCCACTGGCCGCCCAGTTTGCGGCGGCCGAGGCCGACGGCGAGCTGGACGAGGCCCGACACGATCGCCCAGGCACCCCAGACGCGCAGCACCGCCGGGATACCGGACGCGGCGGCGAACGCGAGACCGATCCCGGCGAGCGCGCTGATCGCGATGTTCACATACAGCCCCGGCGCGTCCTTTGACGAGCGAAGGTCGATGACGGCGGCAGCGACGTCGAACAGCGGGTACAGCACGAGCAGTGCGACGCTGACCGGCCCGAGCTTCGACGCACTCGTGAACAGCAGGCCCGCCCACACGAGGGCGAAGCCGAAACGAACGAAGTACAAGCGCCGGAGGCTGGCGGTTTGGCTGCTCACAGGAGCTCCTAGATGAGGTGAGGAGAACGTTCGGTCTACCGCGACTCTGGCAGTGATGTACGGCGCGGTCAAGACCGAACGTTCTATCCCGTAAGATGACCGTAATGGTTAAAGGTCAAGCGTCCGAAGCGCGCACAAGGCTGCTCACCACGGCGACCAGGCTCTTCTACACGGAGGGCATCCACTCCGTGGGCATCGACCGGATCGTGGCCGAAGCGAGGGTGACCCGTGCGACCCTGTACCGGCATTTCCCGGGCAAGGACGATCTGATCGTCTACTACCTGCAGGAAGCCGACCAGGCGATCCGTGGGCAGATCGAGGCCATCGTCGCCCGGGGGGCGGCGGCGCCGGACACGCTGCGAGCGATCGCCGCTGACATCACGGAGGGCATCCGGTCACCCGGCTTCCGCGGCTGCGCCTTCCTCAACGCCGCGTCGGAGTATCCGGACCCGGCCCATCCCGTGCACAAAGCCGTCCTCGCCCACCGGCACTGGTTCGCGGGCGTGATCACCGGCGTGCTGGCCCACTTGGGGAGCGCGCGGGCCGAGGTCGCGGCCCGGCGCTTCGTCCTGCTGCGGGACGGCGCGATGGCCACCGGCTGTCTGACCGACCCCGCGCCGATCTGCGAAACCTTCCTTGAGGGAGTCGACGACCTGTTGCGGCTTCATGTCACGTCGTGAGTGGCAAGGACGGTTAGAACCGTCCTTGCCACTCACGAGACTGGTGGTTCAATCCCAGTCAGGTCCGTGAAGGCCTCCTTGAGGGACCCAGGGTCCCTCAAGGAGGCCTTCACGGACTCGATGGTCGCCACATGCGCCGCACCTGCAGCAGGAGTCACAACAGGCGCGCGTGAAGGACCCCTTCGCTCGGCTCAGCCGAGGAAACTCGACCTTCACAACTTCGTGAGTACATGAAGGGGTCCTTCATGTACTCGCGCGGGCCCAAATGGCACCCAGCGGTGAAGCCTGCGAGGCAGCGGATGACGTTAGCTCGGCGGCTGCTGTGCTTGAGGGTTGGGCTGCGGCTGAACCTGCGGGGCATAGCCCGGCTGAGGCGCCATCGGGTAGTTGACAGGCGGCGCGAAGCCCTGCTGCGGCCGGGAAGGACGGCCGCTCTTGACGACCGCGATCGCGACCAGCAGCCAGGAGAGCAGTGAGGCGGTGTCGAACACGATGGCGACCGCCAGGTAGATCGTGCGGATGCCGTCGACGGACAGGCCGCCGGACTCGACCCAGTCCGACACGCTCAACGACAGGAACTGCCACACGATGGCCAACACCGTCGTGACGAGCATGACCGCGAAAGCGGCCACCATCAGACCGGAGACTCCCCGGGCGCGTCCCTTGACCGAGACGATCAGGCCGAGTAGGCCGACCGCGAGTTGCAGTACCAGGGGGATGGTCTCGATACTCGCGAACGTTAAGGGTGACATGCCTGCCTTCCACAGCTCTCCGCCGGAGATCGGGACGTCCGGCCACGCGGGGGCGATCCTATGCGGTGGCAACGCCTCGTGTGGTCAGAATCCGATGGGCAGCCCCGCGTAGTTCTCCGCGAGCCCGGCGCGGCCCGCTTCGCTCCGTGCCAGCCACTGCAGCTGCGAAAGCTGCAACTGCCGGTCGAACGGATCGTCCGAACGGTGCAGCATCGTCGTCATCCACCACGAGAAATGCGTACACCGCCAGACCCGGCGCAGCGCGGTGTCGGAGTAGGCGTCAGCGAGGGTGAAGTCCTTGTCCCGCACCAAAGCGGCGAGCGCGGGGGCGAGGAGGGCGACGTCGGCGACGGCGAGGTTGAGCCCCTTGGCGCCGGTGGGCGGCACGATGTGGGCGGCGTCGCCGGCGAGGAAGAGACGGCCGTGCCGCATGGGCTGCTGCACGAAACTGCGCATCGGCAGCACACTCTTGTCGGTGATCGGTCCCGGCGTGAGCGTCCAGCCGTCCTGGCCGTGGCCGAGCCGGGTCGCGAGTGCCTCCCAGATCCGCTCGTCGGACCAGTCGCCGATGTCGGTGCCGTTGGGCACCTGCAGGTACAGCCTGCTGACGGTGGCCGAGCGCATCGAGTGCATGGCGAAACCGTCGGGATGCCAGGCGTAGATGAGCTCGTCGGTCGACGGGGCGACGTCAGCGAGGACGCCGAGCCACGAGTAGGGATAGGTGCGCTCCCAAGTCTGCTTCGCGGCGTCGGGGATCGCGGTGCGGCAAGGCCCGAACGAGCCGTCGCAGCCGACGACGACGTCGGCGTCGAGCCGCTGCTGTACGCCGTCCGCGTCGGTGAACGTGACGTACGGCCGGTCGGTTTCGATGTCGTGCACGGCGGTGCCGGTGACCTCGTAGTGGATCTGTTGCCCGGCCGCCTCACGCGCCTTGCCGAGGTCCTTCGTCACTTCGGTCTGGCCGTACACGGTGACGCTTCGCCCGACCAGGTCCACGAAGTCGAGATGGTGCCGTTCCTCCGGCCACTGCAGGTAGATCCCACGGTGCTCGTCGCCCTCCCGGTCCAGCCGGTCGCCGAGACCGGTCTCGCGAAGGAGGTCCACTGTGGACTGTTCGAGGATGCCCGCCCGGATCCGCGCCTCGACGTACTCGCGCGAGCGGGTCTCCACGAGCACCGATTCGACCCCCGCCAGATCGAGCAGATGCGACAGGAGGAGTCCGGCCGGGCCGGCGCCGACGATGGCGACTGGGGTACGCATGACCGGAGTCTGGTCGCGTGGCGGCCGAAGGCCTAGTGTTCGCTTCCACTCAGTGAAACCCGCAGGCTTCGGCCGATCCCGGCGGCCGCGACCTGGAGCGCGGCGATCAACCTTGCCCGGCCGCGGCTCAGATCCGGGACGACCAGGCCGAGCGCGGCGACGACGTCGCCACCGGACGGCCGGATCGGGACGGCGACCGAGCAGGCGCCCCGGCTCATCTCCTCGACGGTCTGCGCGTAACCCTCCCGGCGGACGCGTCGCAATTGTTCGCGCAGGCGGCCTGGTTGAGTGACGGTGTACGGCGTGACGCGGGTCAGCGAGGCGAGCACCTGACGCTGGACGTCCTCCGGCGCCCAGGCCAGCAGGACCTTCCCGACCCCGGTGGCGTGCAGCGGCAGCCGTCCGCCGATCCGGCTGACGACCGGTACGGACGCGTTCCCGGACAGCCGGTCGAGGTAGAGCACCTGGTCGCCGTCCCGCTCGCCGAGGTGCACGGTGGCACCGGTCGCGCCGTAGAGATCCTGGAGGAACGGAGCGGCGACCTGCCGCAGTTCGAACTGCACGGGCGCGAGCAGCCCGAGGTCCCACAGCCGCCTGCCGACGGCGTACCGATCTTCGCGCCGCTCCAGTGCGCCCAGGCCCACGAGATCGCGCGCGAGCCGGTGCGCGGTGGGCAGCGGCAGGCCGGCGCGGTTCGCGAGTTCGGTCAGCGACAGCTCGCGATGGTCGACGTCGAAGGCGCCGAGCAGCGCGAACGCCCGCGAGACGACACCGGCGCCGGGCGTGGACAGATTGCCGGGCATGCGCTCATGCTCTCACTGAGTGGAAGTCAAGGCGAGGCCGAGCCACAGGCCGGCGACGGCGAGCACGATGGACGCCGGAACGGTCAGCAGCCCGAGCCGCGTGAACTCGCCGAGATCGGGCCGGGTGTCGTGCCGGTGCAGGATCCTCCGCCACAACAACGTCGCCAGCGAGCCGACGTAGGTGAGGTTCGGCCCGAGGTTGACGCCGATCAGCACGGCCAGCACCACCGGTGTCCCGCCCGCGGTGGCCAGTGGCAGCAGCACGAGCACCGCGGGAAGGTTGTTGATCAGGTTGGCGAGGACGGCCGCCACCGCGGCGGCACCGAGCAGGGCGAGGAACGAAGTCGACGTCGGCACCAGGTGGCCGAGTGCCTCGTCCAGTCCGTTGTCGACCACGGCGCGGACCACGATCGCCAGCGCCAGTACGAAAGCGACGAAGGGAATGCTCGCCGAGCGGACGATCGCGGCGGGGGAGGTCCGCCGCTGCGCGAGCGCGCGGCAGGCCAGGACGGCGGCTCCGGCGAACGCGGCCCACGCGGGGCTGACGTCCATCAGCGACGTGACGACGAAACCCGCCAGCGTCAGCCCGAGCACGACCAGGACGAACGTCGGGACCTTCCCGGCCGCGACCACCTTCCCGCCGCGGGGCCGGGCCGCCAGGTCGGCGGCGAAGAACCGGCGGAACACCAGGTATTCGGTGAGGACCGCCGCGAGCCAGGGCAAGGTCATCAGCGCGGTGAACCGCAGGAACGAGATCCCGGTCGCGGCGACGGCGAGCAGGTTGGTCAGGTTGGACACCGGCAGCAGCAACGAGGCCGAGTTCGCCAGATGCGTGCAGGCGTAGGCGTGCGGTTTGGCCCGCGCGCCCATCCGCGCGGCGGTGGCGAACACGACGGGGGTCAGCAGGACGACGGTGGCGTCCAGGCTGAGCACCACGGTGACCGCCGCCGCGACCGCGAACACCGCGGGCAGCAGCCGTCGAGGCTTCCCCCGGCTGAACCGCGCCATGAGCGTTCCCGCCGCTTGGAACAGCCCTTCGTCGTCGCACAGTTTGGCCAGGACGAGCACCGCGGCGAGGAAGCCGACGACCGGGGCGAGCCTGGTGACCTCGTCGAGCGCGTCGGGGAACGAGATCGCACCCGCCACCAGCACGATCCCGGCGGCGGGGACGGCGGCGACCGCCTCCGGGAGGCCGCGTGGCCGGATCACCGCGAAAGCCAGGACGATCAGCAGGAGCGCGATGGACACCACCTCGCCGGGAATGCCGGTCAGCGTGAACCTCCTCGGTGTCGAGCCGCCCTCGGCAATCTAGGCTGGGCCTGGTGGGCGAGACGAACTGGGCGGGCAATCAGACCTTCACCGCGGAGCGGATCGTTCGCCCCCGCGATCTCGACGAGGTCCGGGAAACGGTCGCCCGGGCGGTCGCGGTCAAGGCTCTCGGCAGCAGGCACTGCTTCAACGACATCGCGGATTGTCCGGGTGGTGTCCTGCTCGACCTGTCCGCGCTCGGCACGGAGGTCGTCCTCGACCCGGAGTCGGCGACGGTCACGGTGCCCGCGGCGGCCCGCTACGGCGACGTCGCCGTCCAAGTGCACGCGGCCGGTTTCGCGCTGGCCAACCTCGCTTCGCTGCCGCATTGCACCGTGGCGGGCACTGTCGCGACGGCGACCCACGGTTCCGGGCGGCGTAACCAGAGCCTCGCGTCCGCCGTGTCCGGTTTGGAGCTCGTCACCGCCGATGGCGAGGTGAGGACGTACTCCCGGCACGACGGGGTCGTGGTCGGACTCGGTGCGCTGGGGGTGGTGACGCGGCTGACCCTCGATCTGGTGCCGTCCTTCGATCTCCGCCAGGACGTCTTCGACGGCCTGCCCTGGGAGTCGGTGTACGAGCACTTCGACGAGATCCAGGACGCGGGTTACAGCGTCAGCCTGTTCACGAACTGGGCCCGCGACGAGGTCGACCAGGTCTGGGTCAAGGGGCCCGGGCGGCCGGGCGCGGACTTCTTCGGCGCGAAGGCGGCGGACGGGCCGCGGCATCCGGCCCACGCGGCGGGCATCCCGGCGGACAACTGCACGCGGCAGCTCGGGGTACCGGGTCCGTGGCACGAACGGATCCCGCATTTCCGCCTGGATTTCACGCCCAGTATCGGGAACGAACTCCAGACCGAGTACTTCGTGCCCGTCCGGCACGCCGTCGCGGCGATGGAGGCGCTGCGCGCCATCGGCGACCGCCTGGCACCCGTCCTGCTCACCTCGGAGATCCGCACGGTCGCGGGAGACGAGCTGTGGCTCAGCCCGTTCCACGGCGGCGACCGGGTGGCGCTGCATTTCACCTGGCTGCCGGACGAGGACGCGGTCCGGGCGCTGTTGCCCGTCATGGAGGACCGGCTGGCGCCGTTCGACGTCCGGCCGCATTGGGGGAAGCTGTTCCACCGCGCGGCCGATTACCCGAAGCTGGGCGATTTCCGGGCGCTGGCCACCGAACTGGACCCGGACGGCAAGTTCCGGAGCCCGTTCGTCCGGCGGCACGTGTTCGGGGAGGGCTAGTCCGACTGCGACCAGGCCGCGACGGGCAGCGCGAGATACACACCGACGTCGTCGATGCCGGTCGCGGACTCGATGCTCGTGCGCAGCAGGTCCACCCGCTCCTGACGGTTGTCCGCCCGGCTCGGGAACCACTTCGAGCGGACCTCGACGAGGAGGTCGAGTCCGAAGCGGTCGAACGGTCCGGGGGTGCGGAAGCGCAGTTCGACGTCGCCCGGCTGGAGGTCGCCGTCGTAGGGCTCCTCGGGGCATTCCACCGCGACGGACACGAGATGCGGCAGGACCGAGCCGAGTTCGCGCAGTTTGGCTTCGGGAAGGTGGGGCGCGTAGGTGATTTCCACGAGTGGCACGAACAACAGCCTAGGGCAGGCGAAACTGCTATCGTGGCGGTAGTTGCCTGCTCGCACGGGAAGATCCCCGGCTGCTGCACTGGGGTCGCACGTTTCTCCCGAGGAGCTTCCATGTCTCTTCCCCTCGCCCGTCGTATGGACGGCGTCACCAGTTCTCCCGTGCGCGACCTGCTCGCGCTCACCGCCCGTCCGGGCGTGATCTCGTTCGCCGGCGGCGTGCCCGCGCCGGAACTGTTCGATGTGGACGGCCTCCGTACCGCCTTCGACCGGGCGCTCGCGGACGGGCCCGCCCAGCGCGCCCTGCAGTATTCGCCCACCGAAGGGAATCCGCGGCTGCGTGAGCTGCTCGCGGAGCGGCTGTCCGGTCGCGGAGTCCCGACCACTGTGGACGATCTCCTGATCACCACGGGTTCGCAGCAGGGCCTGCAACTGCTGAGCACCGCGTTGCTCGACCCCGGCGCCACCGTGCTGGTGGAAGAGCCGGTGTACCTCTCGGCGCTGCAATGCTTCCAGCTCGCCGAGGCGCGGATCGTGCCCGTCCCCGGTGACGAGGAAGGGATCGACCCGGTCGCACTGGACGAGATCGCCGCCAGGGAACGGCCTTCGCTGCTGTATCTCGTCCCGACGTTCTCGAATCCGTCCGGGCGCACGGTCAGCCCGGAGCGGCGGCGTGCGCTCGCGGAAGTGATCGCGCGCCACGGGTTCTGGCTCGTCGAGGACGACCCGTATCACGAACTCAGGTATCGCGGCGAACGCGAGGAACCGCTGTCGGCCCGCCCGGAGCTCGCCGGGCGCACGATCTACCTCGGCACCTTCTCGAAGGTGATCTCCCCGGGGATGCGGCTGGGCTGGTTCCGGGCACCGAATGAGCTCCTGCGGCGCGTCACGATCCTCAAGCAGGCGACCGATCTGCACACGTCGACCATCGATCAGGCGGCCGCGGCCGAGTATCTGGCCGCCGCGGACCTCGACGCGCACGTGCGGCGGTTGTGCGCGACCTACCGCGTGCGCCGGGACGCGATGATGGCCGAACTGCCCGCGATCACGCCGCCCGGAACGACCTGGACCGACCCGGACGGCGGGATGTTCGTCTGGGTCACCCTTCCCAGTGGTGCGGACACGGACCGGCTGCTGCCCGAGGCGCTGCGTCACGACGTCGCTTACGTGCCGGGCTCGGCGTTCCAGGTGGGGGAGCCGGACCGGTCGGCGCTGCGGCTGTCGTTCGCCTCGCACGGGCCGGAGATGATCGCCGAAGGGTTGCGGCGGTTGGGCAAGGTCTTGTCGCCCTGATCGCCGGGTCCCGGTTTTCGGCACCTTCCGCAGTGCGCGGATGGACGACACGCGTGATCAGCGGGACGACACGCGTGTCCAGAGGGACGCCTCGCCGTGTCGTCCAACCAATCACGCGAGTCGTCCATCGGCTCACGCGCGTCGTCCATCGGCTCACGCGTGTCGTCCGTCCAGTCACGCGAAACGGCCAACCCTGCACAGGGGTGTCCTCGTGCGTTAGTCGGCCTGCGGATCCCAGGTCAGCAGGCGGACCTTGCTGACGGTCTGGACGTGCTGCCGCATCGCGTTCGCGGCCGCCTTCGGGGCGCCCGCCCGGATCGCCTCGGCGATCTTCTGGTGCTGGCTCAGCGAACGCCACGGCCTGCCGGGCTGCCGCAGCGACTCGTTCCGGCTTTCCGCGATCTGCGTGTCGATCGAGCGCATGAACTCGGCGAGGAGGGCGTTGTTCGCGGCCGCGGTGATCGCTTCGTGGAACCGTCGGTCGCCTTCGGCGCCGTGCCCGCCGTCCTCGATCTCGGATTTCATGAACTTCAGCGCCGCGTCGATGGCGGCGAGATCCTCGTCCGATCGCCGCAGCGCGGCCAGTTCCGCCAGTTTGGTCTCCATCGCTTCCCGGGCTTCGAGCACTTCCGGAAGCCGGCTGCGACGGGCGACGAGTTCGTCGACCGGCTCGACGTCGAGGTGATCGTTGCGCAGGTACGTGCCCCCGCCATGGCGTGACTCCAGCAGCCCCTGCACTTCGAGCACGACGATCGCCTGCTTGATCGACGCACGGCTGACCCCGAGCCGCTCGGCGAGATCGCGTTCGCTGGGGAGCTTGTCTCCCGCGTGCAGGCCGGACTCCTCGACGTGCGCCTTGATCCGCTCGACGACCTGCTCGTAGAGCTTCGCCCGGTTCAACCGGCTCAACGCCTCCGGCACTCGGTCCCCTCCCTTGACTGGACAAGTGGCTCAGCCAATTTACCACTCATCCCTTGACAGGGTGAGCCACTCACAGGGAAAGTGGCTCAGCCACTAGTCCACTCGGCCACTCGCCAGGGGGCTCCCGCCGTCAAGGAGGACGGTCATGTCCGCCCAGCTGATCTCGATCCTCGTCCTCGTGGTGATCTTCGCGCTCGCCACGACCCGCTCGATCAACATGGGGGCGCTGGCCTTCGCCGGCGCGTTCCTCGTCGGCACCCTCGCCGGTGGACTGGATACCGACGGCATCTTCGCCGGTTTCCCCGGCGACATCTTCGTGGTGCTGGTGGGGGTCACCTACCTGTTCGCCATCGCCAGGGCCAACGGCACCACCGACTGGCTGGTGGCCGCGGCCGTCCGGCTGGTCGGCGGCCGGATCGCGCTCATCCCGTGGGTGATGTTCGTGGTCACCGGCGCGCTGACCGCGATCGGCGCGGTGAGCCCGGCGGCCTGCGCGATCGTCGCGCCGATCGCGCTCGGTTTCGCCGCCCGCTACAAGATCAGCCCGCTGCTCATGGGTGCCATGGTGGTGCACGGCGCGCAGGGCGGCGGATTCTCGCCGATCAGCGTCTACGGCTCGATCGTCAACGGGATCGTCGAACGCAACCACATCGCCGGCAGCCCCGTCGTGCTGTTCTTCGCCAGCCTGGGCATGAACCTCGCCATCGCGGGCGTCCTCTTCGTCGTCCTCGGCGGGACCAAACTGCGGCGCCGCCAGCTCGTCACGGCGGGCGCGGGCGGAGCCGGGACCGACGAGGAGCCGCTGCCGCACGAACAGCGCATTCCCTTGGACGGCCCCAAGATCGTGACGCTGACCGGGTTGATCGCGCTCGTGGTCGGCACCCTGGTGCTCGACCTCGACCCCGGGCTGACCGCGATCACCGTCGCCGTCCTGCTCAGTGTCGCGTGGCCCAAGACCAGCCGTTCCGCGGTCTCCGAGATCACCTGGCCGACCGTGCTGCTGATCTGCGGAGTGCTGACCTACGTGGCGGTGCTGAAGGAGATCGGCACCATCGACTACGTCGGCAACGCGGTCACCACCGTCGGGATCCCGCTGCTCGCGGCGCTCCTCCTGTGCTACATCGGCGGTGTCGTCTCGGCCTTCGCGTCTTCGGTCGGGCTGATGGGCGCGCTGATCCCGCTCGCCGTCCCGTTCCTGGCGCAGGGCACGATCGGGCCGGTCGGCATGATCGCCGCCCTCGCGGTCTCGGCGACGATGGTGGACGTCAGTCCCTTCTCCACCAACGGCGCGCTCGTCCTCGCCAACGCGAAGGACGTCGACCGCGACAAGTTCTTCAAACAACTTCTGGTCTACGGGGCGCTCGTGGTGGCCGTCGTGCCCCTGATCGCCTGGCTCGTGTTCGTCGTGCCCAACTGGGGCTGAGGAGGAAATCCATGCTGTCCGGACTGACCGCCGGGAACGACCGCGTCGCCCTGCGCTTCGGTGACGAATCCCTGACCTACGGCGAACTCGCGTCCGTCGCGGGCCCGATCGCCGCGGGGCTGGCCGGTCGCACGCGGGTCGCGGTGTGGGCGACACCGACGCTGCGGACCTGTGTCGCGATCGTCGCCGCGCTGACCGCCGGAGTCCCGGTGGTGCCGATCAACCCGAAGGCAGGGTCACGCGAACTGGCGCACATCATCGCCGACAGCGCGCCGGATCTGGTGCTGGCCGAGCCGGGGGTCGCGCTTCCGCCGGAACTCGGTGCGCTGCAACGTGTTCCGGTCGAGCTCGACGTCGCGGGCACGCCGTGGCGAGGCGACGAACCGGATCCGGAGGCTCCGGCGTTCGTCATCTACACGTCGGGCACCACCGGCCCGCCGAAGGGCGTCCTGCTCCCGCGTCGCGCGGTGGCGTCGAATCTCGACGCGCTCGCCGAGATCTGGGACTGGACCGAAGCTGACGTCCTCGTGCACGCCCTCCCGCTCTTCCACGTGCACGGCCTGATCCTGGGCGTGGTCGGTCCGCTGCGGCGGGGCGGCTCGCTGCACCACCTCGGGCGGTTCTCGAGTGAAGCCGCCGCGAAGGAACTCGCCGGGGAAGGCACGGTGCTCTTCGGTGTCCCGACGATGTATCACCGGCTGGCGGCCGACTGCGAGGCCGACCCCGCGCTGGCCGCCGGGGTGGGCTCGGCGCGGCTGCTCGTGTCGGGTTCGGCGGCCCTGCCCGCGACCGACCACGAGCGGATCACCGCCGCGACCGGGCAGCGCGTCGTCGAACGCTATGGCATGACCGAGACACTCATGAACTGCGGTGTCCGCGCCACGGGGGACCGGCGGCCCGGTGCGGTCGGCCCGCCGGTGCCCGGCGTCGAACTGAGGCTGGTCGACGACGCCGGTGAACCGCTCGACGGCGAGACGGTCGGCGAGATCGAGGTCCGCGGACCGAACCTGTTCCTCGGCTACCTGAACCGGCCTGACGCCACGGAAGCCGCGCTGCACGACGGCTGGTTCAAGACCGGAGACATGGCGATCCGTGATCCGGACGGGTACGTGCGCATCGTCGGCCGCCGGGCCACCGACCTGATCAAGAGCGGCGGCTACAAGATCGGCGCGGGAGAGATCGAAAACGCGCTTCTGGAGCATCCGGGGGTCGCCGAAGCGGCCGTCACCGGGGAGCCGGACGACGACCTCGGCGAGCGCATCGTGGCCTGGATCGTCCCCGCCGCGGACAAACCGACGGCGGCCGAACTCGCCGACCACGTCGCCGGACTGCTGTCACCGCACAAGCGGCCGCGGGTGGTGCGCTACCTGGAAGCGTTGCCCCGCAACGAGATGGGCAAGGTCCTCAAGCGGGCGCTCCATGACTGACCCGCTGGGCTGGGACGGTTACGCCGATTCCCTGGCCCGCGCCAGGGAACGCACGGGCACGGACGAGTCGGTCGTCTGGGAGCGGGCGAAATTCGGCGGCCACGACGTCGTGACGATCCGCTTCGAGTTCGGCTTCCTCGGCGGCTCGGTCGGCACCGGCACCGGCGCGCTGCTCGAAGAGGCGCTCGATCAGGCCTGCGCACATCGGCTGCCCGTCGTTTCGCTGCTGTCCACGGGCGGCACGCGGATGCAGGAAGGCGTTCCCGCGCTGCGGCAACTGCAGCGGATCGCCCGCGGTCTCGCGCGGTTGCGGCAAGAAAGCCTGCCGCACATCACCGTCGCGCGACACCCCACCACCGGCGGCGTGTGGGCGTCCCTCGGCGCCGACGCCGATGTCGTGCTCGCCGTGCCCGGCGCCCAGGTGGGCTTCGCCGGACGCCGGGTCCGGCCACCGCGGTACGCGGACGATCCCGCCTATACGGCGGAAAGCCAGTACGCGGCCGGCTATGTCGACGAACTGGTGACCGAGGACGCGATCGCCGACCGGCTGGAGGTCTGGCTCGGCCTGCTGACCGGCCGTTCCCGCAACCGTCCGGCGGAGCTGCCCCGCGCGCTCGGCGCCCTGGATCCCGCGCCGGACGGCTGGCAGGCAGTCCAGCGCGCCCGGTCGGCGGACCGGCCCCGGGCGGCCGCTTACCTCGACGACTATTTCGACACCCGCGTCACCCTCCGGGGCGGCGTCGACGACGGCGCCCTCTGCGGGATCGGCGGCCGGGGCGGACGGGCGATCGCGTTCGCGGCGCAGACCGGGACGCCGACCACTCCGGGCGGTTTCCGGTCGGCGACCCGGCTGATCCGCCTCGCCGACCGGCTGGGATTACCGGTGCTGACGCTCGTCGACACCCCGGGCGCCGCCGCCGATCCGGCCGCGGAGACCGGCGGCGCCGGGGAACGCGATCGCCGAGCTGTTCGGCACGATCGCGGCGGCCGAGGTGCCGATCACCACCCTGGTGATCGGCGAGGGAGGATCGGGCGGCGCGCTCGCCTTCTGTTCGGCGGACCGGATCTGGCTCACCCCGGACGCCTGTTTCTCCGTCATCGCCCCGGAACTGGCGGCCGGGATCCTCAAGCGGGGCCACGAAGACGTCCCCGCCCTCGCCGACGCGCTGAAGCCACGCCCCGAAGATCTGCTCGCCCTCGGTGCCATCGACGGCATCGCGGGATCGGAACCGGTCACCTTTACGAGATAAGGGGTTCGACATGTTCAAGCGGATATCCGCCGCGGTGCTCGCCGCGGCCTCGGTCGCACTTCTGGCCACCCCGCCCGCGCAGGCGGACGCGCCTGCCCGCTACGTCGCCATGGGCAGCTCCTTCGCGGCGGGGCCGGGAATCCCACCGCAGCAACCAGGAACCCCGGCGGCGTGCGGACGTTCGACGAAGAACTACGCGAGTCTCGTCGCCGGGCAACGCGGTCTGGCCCTCACCGATGTCACCTGCAGCGGCGCGACGACGGCGAACATCCTCACCGCCGGACAGGCCGGGCAGCCGCCGCAGATCGAGGCCGTCACCCGGGACACCCGGCTCGTGACGATCACCATCGGCGGCAACGACGTCGGCTACGTCGGGAGCCTGTTCACCTACGGCTGCCAGAACACCGGCGGCGCGAACTGCGGCCAGGTCGACCGGAACGCCGTCCGCACGGCGCTCACCACGGTGCACGAGAAGATCGGCGCCGTCGTCGCGGCGGTCCATCGGCGCGCGCCGCGGGCACGGGTGCTGGTCGTCGACTACCTGACGATCGTTCCGGGCGACAGGCCCGCCTGCGACGGCGTTCCGCTCACGCCGGAGCAACTCGCCTTCGAACGCGAGGTGGCGGACCGGCTGGCGGCGGCGACCCGGCGGGCGGCGCGCGACGAGCGGGCCACCCTGATCCCGGCGGCCGCGGCCAGCGCCGACCACGACGCCTGCGCCGCCGTTCCGTGGATGGAGCGCTACACGACCGCGCAAGGCCGCGTGCCGTACCACCCGAACGAGGCAGGGATGGCGGCCGTCGCGGACCTGATCACGGCACGGCTGCGCTAGCCGCGCGGAAGGTGCGGCGGTAGCTGTCCGGCGGCACACCGACCGTCCGGTTGAAGTGCCGCCGCAAAGTGGCGGCAGTGCCCATCCCGGTGGCCTCCGCGATCAGGTCGACGCTGTCGTCGGTCCGCTCCAGGAGTTCCTGCGCGCGGCGGATGCGCTGGGTCAGCAGCCAGCGGAGCGGCGTCGTGCCGGTCGCCGACCGGAAATGCCGGGCCAGGTTGCGGGAACTCATGCTGGCCTGCCGTGCGAGGTCCTCGACGGTCAGCGGCCGGTCCAGCCGCTCGGTGATCCAGGGGAGCAGCCCGCCGAGCGGATGGTCGTCCTGGTCGGGAACCGGGGTGGTGACGAACTGGGCCTGCCCGCCCGCGCGGTGCGGCGGGACGACCAGACGGCGGGCGACGGTGTTCGCGACCGCCGAACCGTGGTCGCGACGGACCAGGTGCAGGCACAGGTCCATCGCGGCGGCCTTGCCCGCCGAAGTCAGCACGCTGCCGTTGTCGACGTAGAGGACGTCGGGATCGACCTCGACCGAGGGATACCGGGCGGCGAGGACGTCGGTGTGCGCCCAATGCGTGGTCGCACGGCGGCCGTTGAGCAGGCCGGCGGCCGCCAGGACGAACGCGCCCGTGCACAGGGAGGCGACCCGCGCGCCCGCCTCGTGGGCGGCACGGACGGCCTCGACCAGGTCCGCGGGCGGATCGACGTCGATGTCGGCCCAGCCGGGGACGATGACGGTGCCGGCGCGCGCGAGGCGATCGAGCCCGTGATCCGGTTCGAGCAGGAAACGCCCGACCTTCACCGGCTCCGCGCCGTAGACCCCGAATTCGTACAGGCCCGTGTCGAAGACCTCGTGGGCGATGGACAGCTCGAACTGCAGCATGCCGTCCGTGGCGGCGAGGGCGACCGTACTCATGTCCGAAAGTGTACGCATGATGGCGTTCCGGACACTGTCGATCGGCGGGCTCCGCCGACAGGATGGTCCACAGTGGATCAACCGAGGGCAGGAGAAACCATGGGTACGTACGACGTCGCGGTGTTCGGGGCCTACGGGCACACCGGGCGGTTCGTGGTGGCGGAATTGCGCGAGCGGGGCTTCGGCGTGCTCGCGGTGGGGCGCGACGAGGCCAAACTGCGCGGCCTGCCCTGGTCCGACGTCGAGATCCGCCAGGCTTCGGTCGACGACCCGGCTTCGCTCGACCGCGCGTTCGCGGGCGCGGACGCGGTGATCAACGCGGCCGGGCCGTTCGCCGACACCGCAGCACCGGTGATCGAAGCGGCGCTGCGGGCCGGCGTCCCGTACCTGGACGTGGCCGCGGAACTCGAAGCGAACATGGACACCTTCGAGGACTTCGGCGACCGTGCCGGGGGAGCGACGGTGATCCCGGCGATGGCGTTCTTCGGCGGGCTCGGCGACCTGATGGTCACCGCCGCGATGGGTGAGTGGACTTCCGCGGACGAAGCGCATATCGCGTACGCGCTGAGCAGCTGGCATCCGACGGAGGGCACCCGCGCGGCGGGCAAGGTTTCGCGGGAACGGCGTGACGGCAAGCGGATCCGGTTCTCCGGCGGCCGGATCGAACGCCGCGAGGACGCGCTGCCGGAGCTGGACTGGGACTTCCCCGCGCCGTTCGGGACCCGCGCCGTGCTCGGCGAGTTCACGATGGCCGACGTCGTCACCGTCCCGAGTCACCTCGACATCCCCGAAGTGACCACGTACATGACCGTGAACGCGGCCCGCGAGGTGGTGACGCCCGAGACGCCGACACGTGCCGCGGACGGCCCGTCCGCCGAGGAGTTCGTGGTCGACGTCGTCGTGCGGTCCGGCGGTGAGGAACGGCGGATCGTCGCGCGGGGCCAGGACATCTACGCGATCACGGCGCCGCTGGTGGTGGAGGCCGTGCAGCGCGTGCTCGACGGGCGGGTCAAGGCCACCGGGGTCGTGTCGGCGGGCGAGATCTTCGACGCGCCAGGCTTCCTGGCGGCGCTGGCGCCGCGGATCACCGTCACCGGCTGACACCGGCCTGCCAGCCCGGATGCGGCAACCGTGCGGGCGGAGCCTCGTCGGGCCGGTACTCGAAATGCCACCATTCGTTGTCGTAGATCCGGTAGAGGGCGAAGCGGGCGCCGTGGTCTTCCAGCCACTGCGCGCCCTCGCGCGGCCGGACGTCCAGCGCGGTGCCTCGGACGTGCGCGGAATCCTTCGGCGGCAAGACCCGCTTCCGCCCGGCCTCGGCGAGGAACAGCCGATGCTGCTCGGCGGCGTCGCGATGTCCCGAGGTGACGCCGAGGAGCGTGCGATGCCGCCAGAACGCCTCGGTCCTGGCGTCGGTGAACGCGGCGAGCGTTCCGGGGGTGAGCCCGGCGAGGTTCTCGGCGGGGAAGCGCAGCGACAACGCCCATCCGCAGGCGAGACGGCGGGCCTGGCCGGGGGAGGCCAGCCACGCCGGGATCAGCAGCAGTACCGCGAGGACGCGGGTGATCGCCGCGAGCACGAGTTCTTTCATGCCGTCAACGGTCGCCGCCGCCTGTCCGAACCCGATCGCGGCGAAGTGCGCGGACGCCGACGAAAATGTCACCGTTCGGCACGGTTCACGTCGTGACGCAACGATGACATTCCGTGGACGTTCCGCGGAAACAGGGCGGGCACCATGGCGTGTCATGGACGAGCGGATTCCGTCCGGCGCTGCGATAGTCGTCGGCATGCCCAGGGTGCTGCTCATCGAGGACGACCAAGCCGTGCGTGACGGGCTCAGCATGGCGCTGGGCGGACGCGGCCACGCGGTCGACGCGGTGGCCACCGGCGAGGAGGGCCTCGCCCGGCTCGCGTCACGGCCGCCGGACATCGTCGTGCTGGACCTCATGCTGCCCGGACTCGACGGCTTCGAGGTCTGCCGCCGCATCCGCGCGGCGGGCGATCTGCCGATCATCATGCTCACCGCGCGCAACGAGGACATCGACGTGGTGGCCGGGCTCGCCGCCGGCGCGGACGATTACGTGGTCAAACCCGCCAGGGCCCAGGTGCTGGAGGCCAGGATCCGCGCGGTGCTGCGCCGCACCGGGCAACCGGCGCCCGCGGTGCCCGCGCCCGTCGAGATCGAGCGTCACGGCGATCTCGGCATCGACCGTGCCGGGCTGACGGTGACCAAGGCGGACAAGCCGCTCGCCCTCGCCCCGACCGAACTGCGGCTGCTGCTCGAACTCACCCAGGTCCCCGGACGGGTGCTCAGCCGCCAGTACCTGCTGGAAAGCGTGTGGGAGCACGGCTACTTCGGCGATTCCCGCGTCGTCGACGCCTGTGTGCAGCGGCTGCGCGCGAAGATCGAGGACGACTCGTCCGCGCCGGTGTACGTGCAGACGGTCCGCGGGTTCGGCTACCGGTTCGGGCCGCTGTGAAGCTTGGGGGTCTGCGCACCCGGCTGCTCCTGGCGTTCAGCCTGCTGGTCGTGATCACCGCGGCGACGGTCGCCGGAGGCGGCTACGTCCAGTCCCGGACCCTGATCCTTCAGCAGGCTCAGGACGCCACCGCCCGCGTGCTGGTCGACAAGGCCACCGCGCTGTTCCCGCTCGGCCCGCTGCCGCCGGGTGACGGGACGCTGAGCCGGATCAGCGGCGAGCTGTCCGATCGTCAGCTGAGCTCGCTGGTCCTGTTCGAGGACAGGGCCAGCGGGAACCAGCAGATGCGGTCGCTGATCTCGCCGGAGCTTCGCGAGCGGGTCCGGGCCGGAAACGTCGCCTGGCAACGGGTCGACGCCGGCGGCACGCCGATGCTGGTGGTGGGCACGAGATTCACGGTGTTGCTTCCCGGTGGGCAGCAACGGGATTCGGGTATCGAGGCCTATATCGCGCGCAGCATGGTGCCGGAGGCGACGAGTATCGACGAACTCGCCACGCGCGCCTGGCTGATCGGCGGCGTGGCGCTCGTTTTCGCCATCGGGCTGGCGCTGCTGGCCGCCCGCGGTGTCCTGCGGCCGGTGCGGGAACTGGGTGACGCGGCGCGGCGGCTGGGCGAGGGCGACCTGCAGGCGCGGGTCGGCGTCCGCGGCTCGGACGAACTGGCCGGGGTGGCGCGGACGTTCAACGAGACGGCCGAATCGCTGGAACGCCACGTCGGGGAGCTGGAACGGATGGAAGCCGACGCGCGGCGGTTCGTCGCCGACGTCTCGCACGAACTGCGCACCCCGCTGGCCGCGATGACCGCGGTCGCGGACGTGCTGGAGCAGGAGGCGTCGAGTCTGCCGGGGGACGCCGGGCGCGCGGCGAAGATGAGCATCGAGGAGACGCACAACCTGACGCGGCTGGTGAACGACCTCATCGAGGTCTCCCGCTTCGACGCCGGGGCCGCCGCGCTGGCACGGGAAGAGGTCGACGTCGCCGAGGTGATCACGGCGAGCCTGCGCATCCGGGGCTGGACGGGCGAGGTGGAGGGAGATCTGCCCTCCGGGATCTTCGCCGAGTGGGATCCCCGGCGGGTGGACGTCATCGTGGCGAATCTGGTCGGGAACGCGTTGCGGCACGGGGAAAAGCCGGTCTCGCTCCGGCTTTCCGAAGCGGGGGAGCAGATCACGGTGGAGGTCTCGGATCGTGGTCCCGGACTGGCGCCCGAGGTCCTGCCGCACGTGTTCGACCGGTTCTACAAGGCGGATTCGGCGAGGGCGCGGTCCGGCGGCAGTGGACTCGGGCTGGCGATCGCCTGGGAGAACGCCCGTCTGCACGGCGGGATGTTGAGCGCGGCCAACGGTACCGACGGTGGCGCGGTGTTCACCCTGCGCTTGCCACGGCGGGGAGGGACAGCATGAGGAAGACCTGGCTCGCGGCACTTCTGCTCGTCTCGACGGTCGCGGGTTGCGGCGTCCGGCCCAGTGCCGTGATCGCCGGCGCGCCCGCACCGGTGGGGCCCGCCAACGCCGCGGTGCTCTACTTCCTGTCCGGTGGGCAACCGGTCCGGGTGCTGCGCCCGCTCGCCGAGGAGTTGCCCCCGGCGAGCCCCGTCGACCTGCTCGCCGCCGGACCGGACGAGAGCGAGCGGGAACGGCAATACACCACGGAAGTCCCGACCGGCACGGCGGTGCTGGACCAGACGCCCGCGCCGAACGGGGTCACGGTGACGCTGTCGGTCGGCGTCGCCGGGTTGTCGTCGAAGGCGGTCGATCAGATCGTGTGCACCGCCAGGGATTCCTTCGGTGGAAGCGCGCAGATCACGTTGCAGGGCGGGGGATCCGTGCGCGGCCCGCTGTCTTGTCCCTTGCCTGGCTAGCGTGCGTGACGACTGTCCGTGAAGGCCTCCTTGAGGGACCCAGAGTCCCTCAAGGAGGCCTTCACGGACCGCGGCCATGCACACACGGACCGCATGCACGACGGCAATTTTGCCGTCCAGGCTTGAAGAAGGAGTGGCCCGAATCACCGGTGTCGGTCCCTCGCTTTGTCCGGTTCGGCCCGCTAGCTTAGGCAAGGCTAAGCAAACGGGACGTGGGGTGGTTGTGGCGTGGAAGGGATCGAGGGCAAGGTCGCGCTCGTCACCGGAGGCGCGCGCGGGATCGGGGCGGCCGTCGCGGACGGGCTCGCCGAGGCCGGTGCGATCGTGGCAGCGGTGGATCTGGTCGAAAGCGCTTCCCGGGACGGGGTGACCTCGTTCGTCGCGGACGTCGGGGATCCCGCCGCCGTCGCGCGGGTGGTCGGCGAGGTCGAAAGCGAACTCGGGCCGATCGGGATCGGGGCGTCCGTCGCGGGTGTGCTGAAGCCCGGGTCCGTTTGCGACACGAGCGACGAGGACTGGGCGGCGACCTTTGCGGTCAACTCCACCGGCGTCTTCACCGTGCTCCGCGAGATTTCCCGCCGGATGCTGCCGCGCCGGAGCGGTGTGCTGGTGACGGTCGGGTCGAACGCGGCGGGAGTCCCACGCAGCGGGATGGCCGCGTACGCCGCTTCGAAGGCCGCGGCGACCATGCTGACCCGCTGTCTCGGGCTCGAACTCGCCGGTTCCGGCATCCGCTGCAACATCGTCTCGCCCGGCTCGACCGACACCGACATGCAGCGTCTACTGTGGACGGACGAGAACGGCGCGGACCGTGTCATCGCGGGAAATCCGGAGCAATACCGTGTCGGCATACCACTGGGCCGGATAGCCGAACCCGCCGATATCGCCGACGCCGTCCTGTTTTTGGCTTCCGATCGCGCTCGGCACATCACGATGCAGAACCTCTACGTCGACGGTGGCGCGACGCTCCGCGCGTGATCTCGATGACGCAACGAAGACTTTTCGGGTCCGTACGATTAGGTTAGGCTAACCGAAAAGTCGGCGCTTTCGTGTTGGGGTATCACGGGCGCCTGTTCGGTCAGTAGTATTCGCGAAAGGGAATCCAGTCGTGTCCTCACCTGCACCGGCCCGACCAAGGCCGGTCCATCAGGCGGCCGATCTGCTGGCGGCGTACCTGCCCGGATCGTTCTACTACTCGTCCGCTCGAGGATCGCTGCTCGCCGACGGCGTGTACGCGCCGGTCCACGCGGCGCCGGGCCGGCGTGCCCGTGCGGCCGCCGAAGTCCTCGACGCCGCTCTCGTGGCGGGAGTGACCGAACCCGTCGTCGCCGGCGCGATCGGATTCCGGCCCGACGCGCCGAGCAGCCTGGTGGTTCCCGCCCTGGTACGCAAGGCAGGACCACCGAAGGCGAGTGGTCCGGTCGCCCCACTCGGCGGGAGCTGGACGGTGTCGCCGCGGCCCGCGCCGGAGGTCTACACCACTGCCGTGGCGAGGGCGCTGGACGAGATCCGCGACGGTGACCTTCGCAAGATCGTGCTGGCCCGCTGTCTCGACGTCACCGGCGGTGACCCCGTCGCCGTGCCGCGGCTGCTGGCGCGTCTCGTCCACGCGGACCCGGCCGCCCACGCTTTCGCCGTCGACGTCAGCGCACCGGGGGATCCCGCGCCGCGCACCCTGATCGGCGCGAGCCCGGAGCTCCTGGTCTCCCGCCGCGGTCGCGTCGTCACGGCCAATCCGCTCGCGGGATCACGGCCGCGGGTGGCCGACGACGTCGAAAACGCCCGCCGCGTCGATGATCTGCTGGCGTCCGAAAAGGACCGTGCCGAACACGCGCACGTCGCCGCCCAGGTGGCCGAAGTGCTGAGCCGGTTCTGTGTCGACCTCGACGTTCCCGCCGAACCCGAAGTGATCGGCACGCCCACGATGTGGCACCTCTCGACCAAGATCAGCGGACGGCTCGCCGACGTGACCGACGCAGGTTCGTCCGCGCTCGGGCTGGCCGAGGCCTTGCATCCGACACCGGCTGTCTGCGGAGTCCCGACCGGACTCGCCCGCGATACCATCGCCGCGCTCGAACCCGAGGATCGCGGCTATTACGCGGGTCTCGTCGGCTGGACCGACCAGGACGGTGACGGCGAATGGGTCGTCACCATCCGCTGCGCCGAAGTCCGCGACCGGACCGTCCGGCTGTTCGCCGGAGCGGGCGTGGTGGCGGGTTCCGATCCTGCGGCCGAACTCGCCGAGACCGGGGCGAAATTCGGCACCATGCTGCGGGCCCTCGGTCTGGAGGGAGTGGAATGACCGCCGACCACGTGCCCTGGCCGCCGGAAACCGCGGCGCGCTACCGGGCTTCGGGATACTGGCGCGGCCAGACCTTCGGCAAGCTGCTGACCGGCCTCGCCGAGGCCTACGCCGAGCGTCTCGCCGTGATCGGCGAGAACGCCCGCTGGACGTTCGCCGAACTCGACGAGCGGGCGCACCGGCTCGCCGCGGGATTCACCGGAGCCGGGATCCGGGCCGGTGACCGGGTCGTCGTCCAATTGCCGAACGTGCCGGAGTTCGCGTCCGTCGTGTTCGGACTGTGGCGGGCAGGCGCGCTGCCGGTGTTCGCGCTGCCCGCGCATCGCGCGAGCGAACTACGGCATTTCGCCGAGCAGAGCGAGGCCGCGGCGATCCTGACCGTCGGCGAACACGAACGGTTCGACCACGCGGCCATGGCCCGCGCGGTCGCCGCCGAGATCTCCTCGGTGCGCAACGTCTTCGTCGTCGGCACGGAGGAATTCGCCGTGCTCGAAGCGGCGACTCCGCGCGCCCTTCCGGATCCCGATCCGGCAGGCGTCGCGTTCCTCCAGCTGTCGGGCGGGAGCACCGGCCTGCCCAAGCTGATCCCGCGCACGCACGACGACTACCTCTACAGCGTCCGGGAAAGCGCCCGGATCTGCGGGCTGCGCCCGGAAAGCGTGTACCTGGCCGCGTTGCCGGTCGCGCACAACTTCCCGCTCAGCTCACCCGGTCTGCTCGGCGCGCTGCACGCGGGCGCGGCCACGGTGTTCGCGCCGCGCCCCGACGCCGACACCGCGTTCCGGCTCATCGAGGCCGAAGGTGTGACGATCACCGGGCTCGTGCCGCCGCTGGCCGCCGCGTGGGCGCAAGCGGCCGGGCGGACCACCCGCGATCTGTCCTCTTTGGACGTCCTGCTGGTCGGCGGCGCGAAATGCGCCCGTGAACTGGCCGAGAAGATCGGGCCCGCGCTCGGTTGTCGTCTGCAGCAGGTGTTCGGCATGGCCGAGGGACTGGTCTGCTACACCCGGCTCGACGACCCGGACGAGTACGTCCTCGCAACGCAGGGAAGGCCGATCTCGCCGGACGACGAGATCCGCGTCGTGAACCCGGACGACCCACTGTCCACTTCGGACGATGTGGTCGCGCAGGGGGAGATCGGTGCCCTGCTGACCCGGGGGCCGTACACGATCCGCGGCTATTACCGCGCCGAGGAGCACAACAAGACCGCGTTCACCGAGGACGGTTTCTACCGCACCGGTGATCTCGTGCGGCGGCATCCGTCGGGACATCTGGAAGTGGTCGGCCGGGCCAAGGAACAGATCAACCGCGGCGGCGAGAAGGTGGCCGCGGAAGAGGTCGAGAACCACCTGATGGCCCACCCCGGCGTGCTCGACGCCGCCGTCGTCGCGGTGCCGGACCCGTACCTGGGCGAGCGCACCTGCGCCTACGTCGTCCCCGCGGCCGGCGCCGAACCCGCCGCGGCGGAGCTGCGCCGGTTCGTCCGCGAGCGCGGGGTCGCGGCGTTCAAGGTGCCCGATCTGGTCCAGGTGGTGCCGGAGTTCCCGGTGACCGGCGTCGGCAAGACCAGCAAACGCGAGCTGCGGGCGGCGCTGGCCGCCCTGGCGAAGGAGAAGTGAACGTGTCGCTGCCCAAGATCGAGCCCTACGCCCTGCCGACGGAGGCCGAGCTGCCCGCCGGACGGGTCGGCTGGAAACCCGACGCCGCCCGTGCCGCGCTGCTGGTCCACGACGCGCAGCGGTACTTCCTCGCGCCGTACGCGGGATCCCCGGTCCCGGAGATGGTCGCGAACATCGCCGCGCTGGCCGACGCCGCCCGTGCCGCGGGCGTCCCGGTGTTCTACACCGCGCAGCCCGGTCACCAGGCCGCCGAGGACCGCGGCCTGCTCACCGAGTTCTGGGGCGACGGGATCGGCGCGGTCATCGACGACGATCCGGCCGCGGCCGACGTGGTGGCCGAGCTCGCCCCGAAACCGGGGGACAAGGTCCTGACGAAGTGGCGCTACAGCGCGTTCCAGCGCAGCACGTTCACCGAGCAGCTCGCCGAAGCGGGCCGGGACCAGTTGCTGATCACCGGTGTCTACGCGCATATCGGCTGCCAGGCCACCGCCGTCGAGGCGTTCATGCGCGACATCCAGCCGTTCCTGGTCGGCGACGCGGTCGCGGACTTCTCCCGCGAACGCCACGACCAGGCCTGCGAGTACGTCGCCCAGCGCTGCGGCGCACTGACCACCACGGCCGCCGCGCTCGCCGCGCTGGCCCCCATCCACGCGGGAGCACAGCGATGAGCTTGACCGTCCAGAAGATCCACGCCGACGTCGCCGAACTGCTCGGCTGCGACCCGGCCGAGCTGAAGCCGGAGACCGACCTCACCGATCTCGGCCTCGACTCGATGCGGATCATGGGCCTGGTCGAGCAGTGGCGCACCGAGGGTGCCGACACGCTCGAATTCGCCGACCTCGCCGAGCAGCCGACCCTCGGCCACTGGACGCGGGTCCTCACCGGGAGCGCGACGTGAGCCGCGCCGACCATCGCCACCGGCACTTGGAGCGCATCGCCGAGGTCCGTGCGGGACGGCATGCGGAGAAGGTTCCGTATCCGATCCGCATCCGGCAGGCCGAGGTCGTGCGTACCGAGATGATCGGTTCCGGGCTCCTCCGGGTCACGCTCGGCGGACCGGGGACGGCGGGTTTCGAGGCGCATTCGCCCGACGAACACGTGAAGATCCTGTTCCCCGAACTGGACCCCGAGCCGCGGCTCCCGGTGCAGGACGGTGACATGCTGCGCTGGCCGAAGCCGTCGCCGACGTCGCGCGAGTACACGGTGCGCCGGTACGACCCGGCTTCCGGGGAGCTCGACCTCGACGTCGCGCTGCACGAAGGCGGGCTCGGCTCCGGCTGGGCCGAGAAGGTCACGCCCGGCACGCCGGTGCACGTCGCCGGTCCGCCCGGCGGGCTGATCGTGCCGCACACCTACGACCGCTACCTGCTCGCCGGTGACGTCACCGCGCTGCCCGCGATCGCGCGCTGGCTCGAAGAACTGCCGCGTACCGCCGCGGGCTGGGCGTTCATCGAGGTCACCGGCGCGAGCGAGGAGATCGAGCTCTCCGCGCCCGAAGACGTCGAGGTGCACTGGCTGCATCGAGGCGACATCGCGCCGGGCGCCTCCGATGTCCTCGCCCGTGCGGTCCAGACGATCGAGGTCCCCGCAGGGGAACGGCTCTACGCCTGGGTCGCCGGCGAAGCGGGGCAGATCAAACCGCTGCGCCGCTGGCTCAAGAACGACCTCGGGCTCGGCAAGGACGACCACGACGTGACCGGCTACTGGAAACGCGGCGTCGCGGACTTCGACGACGAGCACGACCACTGATCCCCACCAAGAAGAACGAGGAAATCCATGCGCACCACTAGAACCCGACGCCTCGCCGGAGCGATCGCGCTCGCGCTGACGGTCGCGACCGCGGCCACCGCCTGCGGTGCGGGCGAAGACGGCAAGGCCGCCGACGGCGGTCAGACCCGGGTGTTCGCCGCCGACAACGGCCAGATCACCATCCCGGTCTCGCCGAAGCGGGTCATCGCCACCGGCTACGCCGTGCCCGCCCTGCTCGAAGCGGGCGCGCCGCTGGTCGGGGTGTCCAGCTGGAAGCGCGGGATCCCGCTGTTCAACGAGCAGGAGCGCAAGAAGTACGACGAGCTGGCGAAGGTCGCGGGCGAGTCGGCGTCGGAGACGAACTACGAGGCGATCGCGCAGGCGGATCCGGATCTCATCGTGATCGGCGTGCCGAAGCCGGTGCTCGCCGACATCGACATCAAGCGCCTCGAAGCGATCGCGCCGGTCGTGGCGATCGGCCCGTCGGTTCCGTCGATGTGGCGTGAGCTGTCGCGCAAGCAGGCCGACGCCGCCGGCGCGGCCGCCGGATTCGACGCCCTGAAGACCGCGTACGACACCAAGGCCAAGGCGCTGGCCGAGAAGTACAAGGCCGTGGTGCCGCAGCTGAAGCTGGGCCACGTCGGTGCCTACGGCGAGGTCGCCAAGGGCAACTTCCAGCGTGAGTTCAACGGTTCCTGGGGTACCAACATCGCGCAGGACATCGGTGCCACCTACTACGGCCAGGTCAAGGTCAAGGGCGGCGGCTCGAAGGACGTCAGCGAGTACCCGTCGATCGAGGAACTGTCGACCGCGTTCGCCCAGGCCGACGCGATCACCTACTCGGTCGCCGCCGACGGTTCCGTGCCCGCGCCGGTCAAGTACGTCCTCGATTCGCCGCTGTGGAAGGAACTCCCCGCGGTGAAGGCGGGCAAGGTCTACCCGTTCCGCTTCACCGAGGCCGCCACCTACCGGGCCGCGACGTCCACTTTGGACGCCGTCGACCAGGCGTTCGCGCCGCTGCTCAAGCAGTGACCACCACCGGGCGGTCCGCGCTGCTCGGCGCCGCACTGCTCGGGCTCGTCGTGGTCGCCGTGCTGAGCGTCGGCATCGGCGCGCACGCCATCGCCCCCGGCGAGGTCGTGCGCGCCCTGCTGGGCGAGGGGAATCCGAGTGACCGGGCGGTGGTCCTGGACATCAGGATGCCGAGGGCGGTGCTGGCGATCGGGGTCGGCGCGGCGCTCGCCGTCGGCGGCGTGCTCGTACAAGCCCTGTCGCGCAACGCTTTGGCCGAACCCGGCGTGCTCGGCGTGACCGCCGGGGCCGGGTTCGCCATCGCGGTGGGCTCTTCGTTCGGCCTGGCCGCGTCGGCACCCGCCGAACTGGGTCTGGCGGTGCTGGGCGCGGTCGGCGCTTCGGCGCTGGTGTACGCGGTCGGCAGCAAGTCGCCGTTGCGGCTGGTGCTCGCCGGGACCGCGTTGAGCGCCGTGCTGCTGGGGCTCACCCTCGGCCTGCGGCTGCTGTTCCCGGACACCTTCGACGTCTACCGGTTCTGGTCGGTGGGTTCGCTGGCCGGTCGCGAACAGGCGCCGACGACGGTCCCGCTGATCGTCATCGGCCTGTCCCTGCTGGGTGCGTTCGCGGTGAGCCGTCAGCTGAACGCGATCGCGCTCGGCGAGACGGTCGCGCATACGCTCGGCGCGAACGTCGCGCGCGTCCGGACGGTCACCCTGCTGCTGATCACGCTGATGGCGGGGGCGGCGACCGCGCTGGCCGGGCCGATCCTGTTCGTCGGGCTGATCGTGCCGCATCTGGCCCGGCGGGTGGCGGGCGCGTCGATCCCGTGGCTGATCGCGTTCGCCGCGCTGCTCGGCCCGGTCCTGATGCTGGCCGCGGACGTCGGCTCCCGGGTCCTGCTGCCGACCGGTGAGGTACCGGTGGCGATCGTGACCGCGTTCCTCGGCGGCCCGGTGCTGATCTGGGCCGTCCGCAAATACGGGGCGGCGCCGCTGTGAGCACACTCGTCCTGCGGCGCGGGCGGTTCTCCGCCCGGATGGAACGCCGCACCCTCGTCTTCCTCGTGGTGATGCTGGTGGTCATCGCCGGCCTGACGCTGCTCGGCCTCTGCTACGGCGCGGCGTGGGCGAGCCCCGCCCGCGTGTTCGCCGCGCTCACCGGATCCGGTGGCGGGCCGGGCGTGGTCATCCGCGAATGGCGGTTGCCCCGGGTACTGGCCGGGCTGGTGTTCGGTGCCGCGCTCGGCCTGGCGGGCGCGATCTTCCAGAACGTCACCCGCAACCCGCTCGGCAGCCCGGACGTGATCGGTCTCGACGCCGGTGCGTACACCGGCGCGCTGTTCGCGATCACCGTGCTCTCGGGCACGTCGACGCAGCTGACCATCGGTTCGGTGCTCGGCGGCGTGATCACGGCGGCCATCGTCTACGCGTTGTCGCTCGGTGGCGGGTTGTCCGGGCTGCGGCTGATCGTCATCGGGATCGCGATCAACGCGATGCTGACCGCGTTCAACTCGTGGATCGTGCTGCGCGCGGAACTCGAGATCGCGATCGCGGCCGTCGGCTGGAACGCCGGTTCCCTCAACGGGGTCGGCTGGGACGACGTCGCCATCCCGTTCGCGGTGCTCGCGGTGCTGTTCGTCGTGCTGTTCACCAGGGCGCCGGCGCTGCATCAGGCCGCGCTCGGTGGTGCGCTGGCGGTCACGACCGGGGTCCGCTGGGACCGGCTGCGGCTGGTCCTGGTGCTGATCGGGGTCGGCTGCACGGCCACCGTCACCGCCGTGGCGGGCCCGATCGCGTTCATCGCGCTGGCCGCACCGCAGATCGGACGGCGGCTGGCCCGCACGCCCGGTATCGCCCTGCTGCCCGCCGCCCTCACCGGCGCCGTGCTGCTCACCAGTGCCGACCTGGCCGCTCAGATGTTGCTCGCGCCGGAATCGCTGCCGGTCGGTGTGGTCAGCACCGTGATCGGCGGCGGCTACCTGATCTGGCTGCTCACCAAGGAGGTTCGGCGCACATGAGTGCCCGCTTGACCGCTCGGGACCTGACCCTGCGCTACGGCGACCGGGTCGTGTCGACCCGGCTGAGCCTCGACGTGCCCGACCGCGCGTTCACCGCCGTCGTCGGACCGAACGCGTGCGGCAAGTCCACCCTGCTGCGCGCGTTCGTCCGGCTGCTGCGCCCGTCGGACGGCGAGGTCCTTCTCGACGGCAAGGACGTGGGTTCCTTTCCCGGCAAGGGTTTGGCGCGGGAGCTCGGGTTCCTGCCGCAGGATCCGGTCGCGCCGGAGGACGTCCGCGTCCGCCAGCTGATCGCGCGTGGCCGGTTCCCGCATCAGTCGCTGTTCGCCACCTGGTCCGAAGAGGACGAACGCGCGGTGCTCGACGCGATGACCGCGGCCGGGGTGGCGGGACTGGCCGACCGGCCGGTGCAGGAGCTCTCCGGCGGGCAGCGTCAACGCGTGTGGGTGGCGCTGGTGCTGGCGCAGAAGACGCCGTACCTGTTGCTCGACGAACCGACGTCCTTTTTGGACATCGCGCACCAGTACCAGTTGCTGAGCCTGCTGGCACGCCTGCGCGACGAGGGCCGCACGGTGATCGCCGTCCTGCACGACATCAACCAGGCCTGCCGGTACGCCGATCACCTCGTCGCCCTGCGGGACGGCCGGATCGTCGCCGAGGGCGCGCCGTCCGACATCGTCGACGCGGAGCTGATGAAGGAGGTCTTCGATCTCCCCAGCGTCGTCGTGCCCGACCCGGTGACCGGAACCCCGATGGTGGTGCCTTCATGCTGAATCTGACCGGTGCCCAGCTGGGGATCTGGACCGCGCAGCGCCTCGAACCCGACTCGCCGTATTACGTCGTCGGCGATGTCATCGAAATCGTCGGCGACAAGGCGGTCGACGTCGTCGCGCTGACCGGAGCGATCCGGGCGACCGCCGAGGAGGCGGACAGCCTGCGGCTGCGGGTTTTCGAGACGCCGGACGGTCCGCGCCAGGTCGTGTCGGAAGACGTGCAGCCACTGCCGGACGTGGTGGATCTGCGCGGTGAGGCCGATCCGGTCGCCGCCGCGCACGAGCGGGTGGACGCCGAACGCCGCCGGGTAGCCGAAGCGTGCCGCGGGATGGTGGACCGGCCGCTGTTCGCCCATCTCGTGCTGCGGCTGTCCGACTCGCACGTGTGGTTCACCCAACTCGGGCACCACCTGGTGTTCGACGGCTACACCGCGGCGATGCTCGCCCGCCGGACGGCGGCCCGGTACACCGCTTCGGTGCAGGGCAAGGACGTCCCGGCTTCGACGTTCGCCCGGTTCGCCGACCTCGTCGAGGCCGATCGCGCTTACCGCGAGAGCGAACGGTTCGTCCAGGACCGCGAGTACTGGCGGGAGCGGTTCACGCCGTTGCCGGATCTCGACGACGCGGACAGCGCGTCCGGCCCGCCCGAGCATACGGTCACCGCCCGGTCGGTCCTGCCGCATTCGGATGTCGCCCGGCTTCGTGAACTGGGCAAACGCGCCGGGACGACGTGGGGTGACGCGCTGATCGCCTGCTACGCCGCGTTCCTGCACCGCGTGCTCGGCTGGACCGACGTCGTGTTCGCGATGCCGTTGATGTGCCGTGAGGGCGCGGCGCTGCGGACCCCGGCGATGGCGGTCAACGTGCTGCCGCTGCGGGTCGGCGTGCTGCCGCAGGACACGGGAACCGAGCTGACCGCACGGGTCGCGGGCGCGCTGAAGGAAATGCGCACGCATCAGCGGTATCGCGGGGAAGACCTGCCGCAGGATCTCGCGGTGCCCGGCGCCGGGGCGCTGCTGCACGGCCGCGGCATCAACCTCAAGGCGTTCGACCTGAAGCTCGACTTCGCGGGCTCGCACGGCACGATGCGCAACGTCGCGGGCGGGCCGCCGGAGGACATGGGACTGTCGGTGCTGCCGACCGCGGACGGCGGGCTGCTGCTCGGGTTCGAGGTCGACGCGCGGACACACGACCAGGCCGCCGTCGACGCCAAGCTGACCGCGTTGCGCTGCCTGATCACCGCGCTGACCGAGCCGGACGGCCCGGCGGTCGCGGGTGCGGACCTGATCCCGGCGGGGGAGCGGGACACGGTGCTGGAGGCGTGGTCGACGCCCGCGCCCGAGAGTGAACTCCTTGGCGTACCTGAACTTCTCGACCGGCTGGATCCCGAACACACCGCACTGGTCTTCGGTGACGAACGGCTGACCGCGGGCGAACTCGTCACGCGGGTCCACCGCCTTGCCCGGGCGCTGCGGGCTCGCGGCGTCGGAGCGGACGACGTCGTCGCGCTGGCCCTGCCGCGGTCCGCGGATCTCGTCGTCGCCCTGCTGGCGGTGCTCGACGCCGGAGCCGCCTTCCTCCCGTTGGACCTGGCGCATCCCGTCGAACGCCTGCGGGAACTCGCCGCCGAAGCCGGCGCGGTGCTCACGGTGGCCCACGACCCGGGAATCGTGCCAGGGCCTCAACTCCTGCTCGGCGAAACCGATCTGTCCACTCTAGACTCTTCACCGCTGGGGATTCCGCGCCATCCGGAACATCTTGCGTACGTCATCTTCACCTCCGGCTCGACCGGACGGCCCAAGGGCGTCCTCGGCCGGGTCGGCGGACTCGCGACGCTGCTGCGCCACCACCGCGCGACCACGGTCGCCGAGACCGAACGCGCCGCGGGCAGGCGGCTGCGCGTCGCACACACCTACTCGTTCGCCTTCGACTCCGCGCTCGACCAGCTGATGTGGCTGCTGTTCGGACACGAACTCCATGTCTACGGCACCGATGTCGCGCGGGACGCCGACGAACTGCTGGCCGCGTTCGCCCGCGACCGGATCGACGTCGTCGACACCACGCCCTCGATGGCCGCGCCGCTGGTCGACGCCGGACTGCTCGATGGCCCCGACGCACCCGCACTGCTCGTCCTCGGCGGCGAGGCGACTCCGCCCGCGCTGTGGCGACGCGTCGCCGAGTCCGGTGTCCGCGCCCGCAACATGTACGGCCCGACCGAGGCCACTGTGGACGGTGCCGGATCCTGGCTGGACGACGGGGAACCGACCATCGGTACCGCGGTTCCGGGCACGGCGGTCCGGGTGCTCGATGCCGCGTTGCGTCCCTCTCCCGTCGGAACGCCGGGAGAGCTGTACCTGGCGGGACCTCATCTGGCGCGTGGTTATCTCGGACGTCCCGGCGCGACCGCCGAACGATTCGTCGCCGATCCGTTCGGCGCGCCCGGCGATCGGATGTACCGCACCGGGGACCTCGTCCGCTGGGTGCCCGGCCGTGGACTGGAGTATCTGGGCCGTCGCGACGGCCAAGTGAAGGTGCGCGGTCACCGCGTCGAACTCGGTGAGGTCGAGGCCGCACTCGCTGCGGTTCCCGGAGTGCGTGCGGCCGCCGCGGCGGTGCGCGGGCCCAGGCTCGTCGGTTACGTCGTCGGCGTGGTCGTGCCGGACGAGGTCCGCGCGGCGCTCGCCGGGCGGGTGCCGGAACACCTCGTGCCCGCCGCGGTCGTCGTGCTCGACACGCTTCCGTTGACCCCCAACGGGAAGATCGATCGTCCGGCGCTGCCCGCCCCACGCGCGGCGGCCGGACGCGTCGCGGCCACCGACCGCGAACGGCTGCTGTGCGCCGCCATCGCCGAAGTGATCGGTGTCGACGAGGTCGCCGTCGACGACGACTTCTTCGCGCTGGGCGGCGACAGCATCACCGCGATCAGCGTCAGCAGCAGGCTGCGCGCGCACGGTCTCGATCTGCGTCCGCGTGACCTGCTGGCCCGCCGCAGCTTCGAGGCGCTGGCGGCGGCGAGCGCGGAGATCGGCGCCCCGGCCGGCCCGCCGGACGAGCCGGTCGGCGTGGTGCCCGCACCGCCGATCGTCCGCGCGCTGCTCGATTCGCATCCAGACGTCACGACGATCGCCGGGTACACCCAGTGGACCGCCGTCCGGCTCGACGAGGACCTTCCACCCGCCCTGCTGACCGAAGGCGTGCAAACACTCCTGGACCACCACGACGTCCTCCGTCTGCATTCAGAGGACGAAATGCGGGTCCGGGAACGCGGGGCGGTGAAGGCGTCGGACGTGGTCATCGAGACGACCGGCGAACCGGCCGAGGTCGCGGCGCGACTCGCGGAGTCCCTGGACCTCCGGGCCGGGGTGCTCAAGGTGGCGTTGCTGCCGGATCACCTCGTCATCGTGCTGCACCATTTGGCGGTCGACGGTGTCTCGTGGCGGGTTTTGCTGCCGGATCTGCGTTCGGCCTGTGCCGGTGAACCGCTCGACCCGGTGGGGACGTCGTGGCGGCGGCACGCGCTTCTCCTTGCCGAGCAAGGCACTTCCGGTGCCCGGCGAGGCGAACTCGACCACTGGCGTGGCGCGCTCGACGGTCCGCGCCTCGGCCACCGTCCGCTCGACCGCGGCGTCGACACGGTCGCGACCGCGCGGCGATCGGTCACCCTCGCCACCCCGGAGCAGACCGAAGCGGTGCTCACCGCGCTGCCCGCGGCTTATCGCGCCGGACCGGACGACGTCCTGCTCGCCGCGCTCGTGCTGGCTCTGCGGTCTTGGCGCGATGCCCCGGTCGAGGCCGAGACGGTGTCGCTCGAAGGGCACGGCCGCGACCATGACGGCCTGGACCTTTCGCGCACCGTCGGCTGGTTCACCGCCGAGTATCCCGTGCGCGTTCCCGCCGGTGTGGCGGCGGCCGGAGAGCTGCTGCGGGCCGCCAAAGAGGCCAAACGCGCGGTTCCCGACAACGGTGTCGGCTTCGGGGTCCTGCGGTACCTCGACCCGCTCACCCGGGACGAACTCGCCGCCGTCCCGCCGCCGGACGTCGTCCTCAACTACCTCGGCCGGTTCGCGGCCCTGCCCGGTACCGGCTGGCACCTGCCGGAGGAGGACCCGTTCGCGGTCACCGAACCGGACGCCAAGTCGCTGGAACAGGTGCTGGCGCTGAACTGTTTCGTCCGTGAGGACGGCCGTCCGCACCTCGCCGTCGAATGGACCGCGGCCGGTGCCGTTCTTTCTGAGGAAAGCGTTGCCGCGCTTCAAGAAGCGTGGTCACTCGCGCTGGAAGCGATGGCCGCGCACGCCGCCCGGATCGGTCCGGACGGCGGTGGGCTCACCCCGTCCGATCTCCCGCTGGTCGGCCTCGACCAGGCCGACATCGACGCGCTCGAACGCCTCGGCCGCGTCGAGGACGTCCTGCCCGCGACCCCGCTGCAGACCGGGCTTTCGTTCCACACCCTGGCGCGGGGCACCGAGGACACCGACGTCTACGTGGTCCAGGCCGTCACCCTGCTCAGCGGGGCGCTCGACGCGGACCGCATGCGCGAGGCCGCGACGGAAGTGCTGCGGCGACACCCGGCGCTGCGTGTCCACCTGCACACCACCGACGCGGGCGAGGTCGTCCAGGTGGTGCCCGCCGACGTCATACTGGACTGGCGGTTCGCGCACGCCTCGCCGGACCAGGTCGACGCCGAATGCCGCACCGAACTCGCCCGCCCCTTCGACCCGGCGACCCCGCCGCTGATCCGGTTCCTGCTGCTGACGCTCGGCCCGGACGAGCACCGCCTGGTGCTCACGAATCACCACGCGCTGCTCGACGGCTGGTCGATGCCGCTGGTCGGCCGCACCCTGCTGGCCACCTACGCCGAACTCGGCGGCGGCCCGGCGGCCCCGGTCGCGCCCCCGCTTTCGGAGTACCACCGGGTGCTCGGCGAACGCGACTCGGACGCCGCGCTGGAAGCATGGCGCGAGGCACTGTCCGGATTGGACGAAGGAACACGGCTCGCTCCGGCGAGCGTCGAGTCCACTGTGGAGCGTCCGGAACGCGTCACCGTGGAACTGGGCGGCGAGTTCAGCGAGCGGCTGCGCGCCTTCGCTCGCGAACGCGGCATCACCCCGACGACGGTGTTCCAGACCGCCTGGGGAGTGCTGCTCGCCAGGCTGACCGGCCGTCGCGACGTGGTCTTCGGCTGCCCGGTCTCCGGCCGCCCGGCCGACGTCCCGGGCGTCGAGTGCATGATCGGTCAGCTGGGCAGCACGATCCCGGTGCGCGTGCGGTTCGACGCCGCCGACACCGCGGCCGCCGTGCTGGAACGCGTGCACACCGAAAGCATCCGGCTCACCGATCACCATCACGCCGGGCTGCCGGGCATCCAGCGCGCGGCCGGCGTCGGCGACCTGTTCGACACGATGCTGGTGATGGAGAACTTCCCGCTCTCCAGCCGCGCCCGCACCACGCTGGCACCCGGGCTCGACCTCGTCGGCGTCGACATCACCGACGCGACGCACTACCCGCTCACGGTGATCGTGCTGCCCGGCGACGAGTTCACCGTCGGCCTCGGGTACCAGCCCCAGGCGTTCACCCGCGAGGAGGCCGAGTCCTACGGCCGCTGGCTGCGGGTGATGCTGCACGAGATCGTCGCGGACCCGGCGCGGCCGGTCTCCCGGCTGCGCGCACTCGACGCGGAGGAAGAACGCGCGATGCTGCGTCTCGGTGAGGGACCGGCACCGAAGCGCGAACGCGGCGGCATGCTGGAGGAGTTCGGCCGCTGGGTCCGGGAGACGCCGGACGCCGAAGCCGTCGTGTGCCGCGACAAGAGCCTGACCTACGCCGAACTGGACCGCCGCGCCAACCGGCTCGCGAACACCCTGATCGACGCCGGGGTGAAACCGCAGGACCCGGTCGCGGTCCTGTTGCGCCGCGACGTCGACCTCGTGGTCGCGCTGTTCGGCGTGATCAAGGCCGGTGCGGTGCATGTGCCGATGGACCCGGACTACCCGGCCGACCGGCTCGCCTACATGCTGGGCGACATCCGGCCCGCCGCCGTCGTGTCCACTTCGGACGTCGAAGGTCTTCCGGTGATCGACCCGGCCGAACTGTCCACTGAGGACTCGGATCCGGCCGTGCCCTCGAGTGCGGACGCGATCGCCTACGTCATTTACACCTCGGGCACCACCGGCAAACCCAAGGGTGTGGCGGTGCCGCATCGCGGTGTGCCGAGCCTGATCGCGTTGCAGGAGGACATCGTCGGGATCGGGACCGCCGAGCGGTATCTGCATTTCGCCTCGACGAGTTTCGACGTCGCGTTCTGGCAGTTCATGCTGCCGCTGCTGTCCGGCGGCACGTCGGTGATCGCGCCGGAGGAGGTGCGGGTCTCCGGCGACGACCTCCTTGCGTACGCCGCCGAACATCACGTCACCGGGCTCAACCTGTTGCCGTCGTTCCTGTCGGCGATGCCCGACGACGCGACCGTCGACCCGGACGTGTTCTTCGTCGTCGGCGCCGAGCGGCTCGACCCGGAACTGGCGCGGCGCTGGGGGAACCGGCGGGCGCTGTTCAACGCCTACGGGCCGACCGAGGTCACCATCAACTCGGTCACCTGGCACTACGACCCGGCCGACCCCGGCCCGCTGCCGATCGGCCGTCCGGACCCGGAGGTCCGCGCGTACGTGCTGGACGGTGGTCTGCTCCCGGTCGGCACGAACGTCACCGGCGAGTTGTACCTGGCGGGGCCGAAGCTCGCGCAGGGCTACGTCGGCCGGGCGGCGCTGACCGCGGAACGGTTCGTCGCCGATCCGTTCGGGCCGCCGGGGGAGCGGATGTACCGCACCGGCGACCTGGTCCGCTGGCGCCCGGACGGGCAGATCGTGTTCCTCGGCCGCGCCGACCACCAGGTCAAACTGCGCGGGTTCCGGATCGAACTCGGCGAGATCGAGACCGCGCTGACCGCGCACGACGACGTGCGGGCGGCCGCGGTGATCGTCCGCGAGGACCGGCTGGTCGCCTACGTCGTCCCCGTGGACGGCGCCGAACCCGATCCCGCCGCACTGCGCGAATACCTCGCCGCCGAACTGCCCGCGTACATGGTGCCGACCGCGTTCGTGTCGCTGGACCGGCTCCCGCTCGGCCCGAGCGGCAAACTGGACCGGGCTGCGCTGCCCGCGCCGGAAGCCCGCTCCGACGGCGGCCGGGAACCCGCGACCCCGGCGGAAGCCGTGCTGCTGCGGGTGGTCCGCGAGCTGCTCGGCTCCGACGTCGGCCTCGACGACGGATTCCTCGACGCGGGCGGCGACAGTATCGCCTCGCTGCGGGTGGTCTCCCGCGCCCGCCGTGAAGGGCTGCACTTGACCGCGCGCGACGTCCTCGAAGGCGGCACGGTCGCCGGGATCGCCGCACGCTGCGGTGAACCCGAACGGGCCGAGGAAGCCCCCGCGGTCGGCGACGCCCCGCTCACGCCGATCATGCGGGATCTGCTGCGGCGCGCGGGAAAGGCGGCCGACGGGTTCTGCCAGTGGGTCGAGATCTGCGTGCCTTCGGCGGACGACGTCCCTCGCTGGACCGCGGTGCTCGACGCCGTTCTCGCCCGCCACGACGTCCTGCGCGCACATCTGGTCGAGGACGCGCTTCGCGTCCCGGACGTCGGGGCCGTGACCGGTGCCGACGTGCTCACCACCGTCCGCGTCTCCGGTGATCCTCGCGCGGCGCTGGACGCGGAGGTCGAGCAGATCGTCGCGCGGATGGACCCGCGCACCGGACCGCTGGTGCGGGCGGTGCTGGCGGACGCCGGGGACCGGCCCGGACGGTTGCTGCTGGTGGCGCACCACCTGGTCGCCGACGCGGTGACCTGGCGCGTCCTGCTCGACGACGTCGAACAGGCCTTCCACGGCAACACCCTGCACCGGCGCGGCCAGTCGTTCCTGGGCTGGGCGCGGTCGCTGCGAGCGGCCGCGCCGCATCGAGAGGACGAAATGCGGCATTGGCAGGAGGTCGCCGCCGCGCCGGTGAGCACGCTCGGCAGGACCAGACTCGATCCGATGCGGGATACCGTGGCGACCGCGCGGCATCACCGGATCGACGTCGGCGAGGTGACGACCCACGCCGTACTCACCGCGCTGCCGACGGCCTATCGCACCGGGCCGGACACTGTGCTGCTGACGGCGCTCGCCCGCGCCGTCGCAGCCTGGCGGGGGACCGGCGCCGATCTGCTCGTCGCCGTCGAAAGCCACGGACGTCCGGGACACACCCCGGATTTCGCGGGCACGGTCGACCTGGCGCAGACCGCCGGCTGGTTCACCGCCGTGCATCCGGCGCGGATCGCACCGCCGTCCGGACCGGTGCCGGACGCGCTGCGCGCGGTGCGTGATCACCTGCGCGCGGCGGGGGACGGGCTCGGGCACGGGATTCTCGAGGTGGACGGCCCGCGTCCCGAGGTGGCCTGGAACTACCTCGGCCGCTTCCCCGCGCCGCCGAGCGAGGAGACCTTGTGGCAGCGTCCGCCGGACGCGGATCCGCTCGGTTCGGGTGGCGGCGCGGAGATGCCGGTGCCGTACGCGCTGACGGTGAACGCGATGGTCCCCGACGGCGGCACGCTCGGCGTCCGCTTCACCTGGCCGTCCGCGCTGTTCACCGAAGACGAGATCGTCGTGCTGGGCGAGCACTTCCGGCGTGAGCTGGACGCTCTCGCCGCCGACGTGCCGGGGCCCGGCGAGATCCTGCCGCTGACTCCGTTGCAGGAGGTGATCCTGCGCGAATCCCGGGCGGCGGACGAAGATCCGTATCGAGTGCAGGCGGCGTTCACACTGTCCGGCGAACTGGACGTCGAGGCACTGCGGTCGGCGGCGGACGCGCTGGTGCGACGGCAGCCGAACCTGGGCGCGGTGTTCCCGCCGTCGCACGAGGTCCAGGTGATCCCCGCCGAGCCGCGGGTCGGTTTCCGTGTGCGTGAAGTGTCCGAAGTGGACGCTGCGTTGGAGGAGGAGCTCGCGGAACCGTTCGACCTGGCGCACGGTCCGCTGTGGCGGGTCACCGTCCTGAGGCACGGCGCTCAGACGCTCGTGCTGACCAGCCACCATTTGCTGTCCGACGGCTGGTCCGCGCCGCGCATCCTCGGCGAACTGTTCGCGTTGTACGCGGGGAAGCCGTTGCCGGAGCCGGTGCCGCCGACGCGGTACACGCGCCTGCTCGCCGCGGCCGATCACTCGGCCGATGTCCGGGCCTGGCGTAAGGAACTCGACGGCCTGCCGGAAGGCGTCCACCTGCCGCGTTCCGGTGGTTCCGCCGATCCTGCTCTGTTCACTGTGGACGGTCGGCTGATCGCGGAACTGACCAAGCTGGGTGCGGCACGGGGGCTCACCGTCAACACCCTGCTGCAGGGTGCGTGGGCGGCCGTGCTCGCGACCCATGCCGGACGTCCCGACGTCAGTTTCGGGGTGATGACCTCGAACCGGACGTCCGATGTGGACGGTGTCGAAGACATCATCGGCCTGCTGGCGAACAGTGTCCCGGTCCGGGCCCGGTTCACCGGAACCGTCGCCGAGGCACTCGCCGATCTGCAGGCACGGCAGCAGGCGATGACCGCGCACCACCGGATGGGACTGCCGGAACTCGCGTCACTGGCCGGGCGCGAGCGGCTGTTCGACAGCCTGCTCGTCTTCGAGAACTACCCGGTCGACCCGGCCAAGCTGCGCGAACCCGTGCCCGGCCTGACCGTCACCGGGACGAGGTTCCGCGAACGCACGCACTACCCGGTGAGCGTCACGGTCGTTCCCGGCGAGCAAGGCTGGGAGGGTGTTCTGTACGCGAGGGAGGCCGACGCCCGGTCGCTCGCCGACGACCTGGTCGGGTATCTCCGGAAGCTGCCGTCCTGGCTCGACGGCGACGCCGCCGGGTTCGTGGGGGAGCGGTGACCGCGCGTCCGATCGACGCCGCGCTGTGGCGCACGGCGGCCGTGCTGGTGCTCGGCACCTTCATGGCCACTTTGGACAGCACGATCGTCTCAGTGGGCGTCGACACCCTTGCCGACGAGTTCGGTGCGCCGGTCACGGGTGTCCACTGGGTGACGACGGCGTATCTGCTGGCCGTGGTCACCGCCGTGCCGGCGTCCGGCTGGCTCGCCGACCGATTCGGCGGCCGTCGCGTCTGGCTCACCGCCGTCGTCGTGTTCCTGCTGGCGTCCCTGCTGTGCGCGCTGGCGACGACACTGCCCGCGCTCATCGCGTTCCGTGTCCTGCAAGGACTCGCGGGCGGTCTGCTCCCGCCGACCGGCCAGGCGCTGCTGGCGCGGGCCGCCGGACGGGACCGCATCGGCCGCGTGATCGCCGTCGTCGGCCTCGTGCCGCTCTTGTCGCCGGTGCTCGGCCCGCTGGCGAGCGGCACGATCCTCGCGGTCGCCGACTGGCCGTGGCTGTTCTACGTCAACCTCCCGATCGGTGTGGTCGCGGTTTTCCTGGCCCGGCGTTGGGTTCCCGAGAGCGAACCCGGGGGCAAGGGCGAGCGTTTCGACTTCCGGGGTGCGCTGCTGCTCTCGCCGGGGCTGGCCGTCCTGGTCTTCGGGCTCACCTGGTTCGACCAGGGGACACCGCTGGTCGCCGGGATCGCCGTCGTGCTCGGCGTCGTGATGCTGGCGGCGTTCGTGCGGCACGGTCTGCGGGTCGAAGCGCCTCTGCTGGATCCGCGGTTGTTCACCAAGCCGCCGTTCGGAGTGGCCGCGCTGGCGCTGGTGCTGCTCGGCGCGTCGGTGTTCGGCACGATGTTCCTGCTCCCGCTCTATCTCCAGCGCGGTCCTGGACTGTCCACTTGGGACACCGGGCTGCTGCTGGTGCCCCAGGGCATCGGCGCGGCGGCCGGTTCGGTACTGGTGAACCGGCTCGTCGACCGGATCGCGCCGCGCACCTTGGTGCTCGGCGGGATCGGGCTGGTCGCCCTCGGCACCGCCCCGTTCACCCAGCTCGGCCCGGGTCTCCCGGACTGGGTGATCGTGGTTTCCTTGCTGCTGCGTGGTTTCGGCGCGGCGCTGATCGGCGCGCCGGTGATGACGATCGTCTACCGCCGGGTCGAACCCGCCCGGCTGCCCCGCGCGGCCGGGGCGCTGAATCTGCTCAACACGCTCGGCGGTTCGATCGGCACCGCGGTGCTGGCCGTGGTGCTGCAGGCCCGGCTCGCCGCGCGCGGCCCGGATGTCGCCGCCGCCTTCGCCGACGCGTTCTGGTGTGTTCTCGGCCTCGCCGTCGTGGCGGTGGCCGGTGCGACGCGGCTGCCCCGGGCCGGGGAAGCCGCCCCCGACAAGGAGAAAGGTCATGCGGATGCTTGACCAGCTGCCCAGCCCGGCCGAGGTGGCCACGAGCGGCTTCGTGCCGGAGGAGATCATCCGGCACCGCGAGACCGTCGCCGACGTCCTCGCGCGGCGCGACTCGCGGCTGCTCGTCGTCGTGGGCCCGTGTTCGGTGCACGACACCGACGGCGCGCTCGAGTACGCGCACCGGCTCGCGGAGGCGTCGCGCCGGTTCGCCGACGACCTCGTCGTGGTCCTGCGTGCCTACCTGGAGAAACCGCGGACGATCGCGGGCTGGACCGGCCTGGTGCCCGACCCCACCCTCGACGGCAAGGGCGATCTCGCGTCCGGCGTCCGGATCGGACGGCGATTCCTGGACGACGCCGCCGCGACCGGGCTGCCGCTGGCGTACGAGTTCGTCGATCCGTTCCTGGCGCCGTACTTCGCGGACACCGTCAGCTGGGGCGCGATCGGCGCGCGGACCGTCGCCAGCCAGCCGCACCGGCAGCTGGCGTCGTGGCTGCCGATGCCGGTGGGTATGAAGAACTGCGTGTCCGGGCGGCTGGACACCGCCGTGGCCGCGGTCCGGTCGGCCGCGCTGCCGCACGTCTTCCCGGGCGCCGCCGCCGACGGACGGCCGCGGATCCAGCGCAGCGCAGGGAACCCGGACGCGCACCTCGTCCTGCGCGGTGGCCCGAAACCCAATCACCACGCGCACGCGGTCGCGGACGCCCTCGACGCGCTGACCGCCGCCGGGCTGCCGCACCGGCTCGTCGTCGACGCCTCGCACGGCAACAGCGGCAAGGACCACAACCGGCAGCCCGTCGTCGTCGCCGACCTGGCGGACCAGATCTCGGCGGGCAACGACGCCCTGGCCGGCGTGATGATCGAGTCGTACCTGTCCGACGGCAGGCAAGACGTCGGCTCCGCCCGCCCCCGGCCCGACCTGAGCATCACGGACGCCTGCCTGGGCTGGGAACGGACGGTCCCGCTCCTGGAGTCCCTCGCCTGTGCGAACGCGGTGCGGCGCCTGAGCGGCCCCGTCGGGTCACCCCGCGCCTAGCCGTTCCGGCGATCACGCGTGCTTGGACGGCGATCACACGTGATTGAAGGCGGAACTCGCGTGATTGAAGGCGGTCCGGCTCCAAACACGCGAGTTACGGCTTCAATCACGAGAGTTTCGGCAATGGACACGGGTCAAAGCGCTTCGAGGGTCGCCTTCATCGCCGGAACCAGGTCGTCGCCCATCTTCTCGAACTGCCGTTTGAGGAAGGGGTCCGCGAGTTTCGCCAGGCCGTGGAACTCGATGGTGGCGTGGTAGCTGACGGTCGTCGTGCCGTCCGCTTCGGAGATCGTCAGGTCGTCGGTGGACGTCGCGGTCTTGTTGCTGCCGACGAAGACGATCCGGTCCGGCTCCAGCCGGTCGAGCCGGTAGGTCAGCTCTGTCTTCTTGCCGCGGAACTCCGACACGTTGTGCCATTGCGAGCCGACGGCGATCGGGCCGGTGTCGGCGCGAGTGCAGGACACGGTGCCGGGGTCCCACGACTCGGCGTGCGCGAAGTCCCGCAGATAGCCGACGACGGTCTGGGCGGGGGTTCGGACGGTGATCGTCCGGTGCACGTGGACCATCACGACAACGCTACGCAGGAGGACCGGCTCCCGCAGCCTCAGCGAAACGCGTGAAGGCCTCCTTCTCTCGGCTCAGCAGAGGGAAGGAGGCCTTCACGCGCGTTGCGGGCTACTTCTTCCAGATGATCGGGTCGTCCTTGTACCCGTCGCCATCGTTGAATTCCGCGCCGCCGACCTCGCCGCCGTCCCTGATGGCCTGGAGCTCACAGGTCTCGTAGGTCGCGCCGGCGGTCTTGAAGTCCTTCTTCGCCGACTCGGACTGGCAAGCGGTGGTCTCACCGGTGATGATCACGCCGGTGCTCTTGTTGTCCGGACCGACCGCGCGCATCCGCACCGTGCTGTAGGTGAGGTCCGTGCCCCCGACGTTCTCCACCGTCATCCGGATGTAGACCGGCGTCATGCCCTTGGCCTTCTCGCCGTAGGAGGCGAGGTCTTCCTTCGGGCCGAGTTCGATCGCCTTGACGGTGATCGCGATCGTGCCGCTCTTGTCCTTGCCGTACTTGAACGGGACGACGGCGCGTTCGCCGACCTTGAGCGCCGTGCCGGGCGCGGTGGCGTCCGCGTTCGAGACCGGGACGGTGCCGCTGGTCGCGGGCGAGGACGCGGGGGCCGACGTCGGCGCGGGCGACGGGGCGGGGGCCGGGCTAGCGCCCTTCTCCTCACCGCCACAGGCGGAAAGCAGCAGCGCGGCGGCGCAGCCGGTGGCGGACAGAGCGATACGGTCGAACTTCATGGATCTCCTCGGACTCCCCGCCGAACCCTGCTCCGGCGTTCTCGCCACGCACCGTAGTTGATGACGGAGTACATCGGTGTGGTCCATTCGCACCAGAGCAGGTAACGAATCGATTACGCTATTCGGCTCAATGGGGGACGCGGTCACTTCTTCCAGGTGATGGGGTCGTCCTGGTAGTCGCCTTCCCGGAAGATCACGCCGCCGACCTCGCCGCCGTCCTTGACGCCTTCGGTCTTGCAGGTTTCGTAGGTCGCGCCCGCGGTGGTGAAGTTCTCCGGCGCCGACTCGCCTTTGCAGGCCGCGGTGCTGTTGGCGAGGATCACCTTGGTGCTCTTGCCGTTCGGGTCCACCGCGCGTACCGACACCGAGGTGTCGGTGAGGTCCGTGCCGCCGACGTTCTCGATCACCATCCGGACGTAGACCGGGAGCATGCCTTCGCCCTTGTTCTTGAACTCGGCGAGGTCTTCCTTCGGGCCGAGGTCGACCGACTTCACAGTGATCGCGATCGTGCCGGACTTGTCCGCGTCCTTGAACGGGACGACGGCGCGTTCGCCGACCTTCAACGTGCTGCCGGGCGCCAGGGTGCCGTCGGCCCTGACGGTCTTGTCACCCTTCTCTTCCCCGCCGCAGGCGGAAAGCAGGAGCGCGGCGGCGCAGCAGGTGGCGATCAGGGCGGACTTCATGGATCTCCTCGGACTCGTGGCTCGTCACGCAACGTAGTCGGTAAAGGAGGAGGCGGGGGTGGTCCGTTCGCACCACAACCGGTCACAAATCGCTTACGCCGATCAGCCCGTCTTGGATCGCCCGCGCGACGAGCGCGGCCTTCGTCGGGGCCTCCCTGCCCATCTGGGCGTACTTGACCCGGATCCGCTCGAGATGCGAGTTGACCGTGTTCGGCGAGATCCCCAGCCGGTGCGCCACGAAGTCCTTCGACTCGGACTGGAACCACTCGATGAGCACCTCGGTCTCGCGCGCCGAGAGGGCGGGGCGCCGTTCGGAGCGGTCCCCGGCCATCGCGCCCGCCATCGACGGCGGCGTGTACGACCGGTCGGCCGCCGCGGTGCGCACGGCTTCGAGGAGATGTTCCGCGCCCTCGGCCTTGGTGAGATAGCTGAGCGCGCCGAGTTCGAGGCACTGCAGCACGGTCTCGTCGTCGGCCCGCATCGAGTAGACGACGACGCGACGGCCCGCCTCGGTGAGCCGCCGCAGATCGCCCATCACCGGGGTGGTGCTGTTGAGGTGCAGGTCGAGGATGACGACGTCGGCCTGTGCGCCCTCGCCGATCCACGCGGCCCGCACGTCCTCGCCTTCGGCCACGACGGTCACCGGCGGGGTGCCGCAGGACAGCCAGTGCACGACCCCGGCCCGTACGGCCGGATGATCGTCGACGACCACCGCGGTCAGTTCGGTCGCGAACGCCATTTCGCCTCCATCCACGATCGTTCTCCCAGTGCGTGCCATTCGACGTCGACGGCGCCCGATCCGTTCGCCGTCACGCCCGTTTCACCGTCCGTGATCACCGCGACACGGATCTCGTCGTCGGCGCGCAGGACGCTGACCCTGGCGTGCGACCGGGCGGCGACCAGCGCGGTCATCAGCGGACCGGTCAGTTCGCGGCGGACGGCGGTCGGGACCGGGGCCGGTTCGCCGCTGACCGCCAGCGTCACCGTCAGTCCCCGCCGCTCGGCGAGATCGACGCAGGCCGAGACCTCGTGCAGCAGCGGGTCGGGGACGTCGTCGTTCTCGGCGAACAGCCGCCGCAATTGCGTGGCCGCGAGCGCGCACCGCCGCCGGACCTCGTCGTCACGCGGATCGAGGGTGCGGTCGGCCAGCCCGGCCAGCAGCGGCAAGGTTGCCCCGAGCTGCCCGGCGAACCGGTTCCGCTGGTCGGCCTCCCGTTCCTCGGCGAGCGCCTTGCGGTGGGCCTGGCGGTCCCGTTCGGCGGAGGCCTCCGCGGCCTCACCCGCCCGCCGGTTGACCACCCTGATCAGCGCCAGCGTCGCGGCCTGGAAGGTGAGCACGCTGAGCGCGACGATCACCACGCTGCCGATCTCGCCGCGATCCGTGAGCTCCACGCCGAACTGCCGGACGACGGCGAGCGTCATCTGGAGGACGAGCGCGGCCATCGCGATCGCGGGGCGGTCCATCAGCAGCACCAGCAGATGCCAGCCGGCGAGACCGGACGCCCAGTTCTCGTCGCCGAAAAGCCGCTCCGGGGGCAGCGTCCAGACCGCGACCGTCGCCGCGGCGAGCACCACCACCGCCCCCGTGAACGCGACCGGCCAGGGGACCGGCTTCCAGCGCAGCACCCACCACGCCGCCACGACGAGCACACCGGCGAGCGCCGCGTAGGCGATCCGGCCGGGGGTGTCGGTCAGCCGGGCCAGGCTCAGCCCGACCTGGATCGCCGCCGTCGCGAGCAGGACCGCGATCCGGCAGCCGCCGAGGACGCGGTCCGCGGTCTCATTCATGCGGCCACACCAGTTCCACCGTGGTCCCCGCGCCGGGCGCGGAGGTCACTTCGGCCCGGCCGCCCGCCGCGGCCATGCGTTCGACGAGCGATTCCCGGACACCTCGCCGCTGCGCCGGGGTCTTCGCCGGATCGAAACCGCGCCCTTCGTCCCGGACGGTCACGCGGACGCCGTCTTCGACCGTCAGCCTGGCCTCGCGGACACCCGCGTGCCGGTCGACGTTCACCAGCGCCTCGCGTACGGCGCGGACCAGCGCGAGCGCCGCCGACGCCGGGATCGGCGCGACCGGCGACCAGTGCGTCTCGACCTTCACCGGGCTTTGCGCGAGCACGCCGCGCAACGACGTTTCGAGGTCGACCACACTGCCGGGACCGGATTCGCCGGTGAGGATCGCGAGATCGCGGCGGGCGTAGCCGGCGACCTCGGCCGGATCCGTCGTTTCCCCGCGCTGGGCGACGGTGAGAAAAGTGGCCGCGGCCGTGTCGTGCAGCACGGCCAGATACTCCCGTTCCTGCAATCGTCGTTCCACGGCAAGGGATTCCTCACGCGTCAGCCGGGCTTGGCGCTCGCGGAGGTGGTCGATCCGGCGCGTGGTCCGCGACAGCAGGAGGAAGGCGCCGCGGGCGAGGGTGGCTTCGATGAGCACTCGCAGGACCACCGAGAAGCCGTCCTCGAAGCCGAGCGGCACCACTTCGATCGCCAGCAGGCAGGCGATGGCGGGCACGGTGATCTTCGGCGGCCATTCCCATTGGAGGGTGATGGCGGTGAGGGTCAGCACGTTCAGCGCCCACTGGTTCAGCTCGCCCGCTTCGGGCGCGGTCAGGAACTGGGTACCGCAGATCGCCCCGGCGCGCACCAAGGTCAGCGCGAACGCCAGCGGCCTGCCCCGGCCCGTCTTCCCCACGACGTACTCGGCAACGGCGGTGACCAAGGCCAGCGCGAGCAGACCGAAGGCCAGTGGGAGCGCGCCCGACGGCGTGGCGAGCACGCCGAAAACGCTGATCACGAGCAGTCCGACGCCCCTGGCCGGACCGGCGAACCGGCCGACCACCCGTGAGAACTCCGCTTCGACGGAGGTCTCACGATCGGACGGCACGGCAGCAGTCAAACAGATGCCTCGAGCGTGCGCAGGTCCAGTACCCGCCAGGTGAGCGCCTCGTTCCCGCCCACCGACCACCACACGTACGGCCCCCGCGCCAGCACGGTGCCGAACTCCGCGGCCAGGTCGGCCATCCGGCCGGTGGCGGTGTCGTAGAGGGCGAGCACACCGCGATCGTCGTCGACCACGACCGCGTACCGGTCGAGCACGACGACGTCGCCGAACGCGGGCCGGATCCCCTTCCCGCCGACCCGTCTCCGGTCGGAGCCGTCGGGTTTCATCAGGTCGAACCGCGCCGTCCCGCTCTGGCGCAGGACCTGGATCCGGCACCAGGACGGCGTGCAGTCGACCAGTTCGACGTTCTGCCCGCCGACCCGCGAGACCCGGCCGTCGCGCAGGTCCACCAGCTCCGACGGTCCCGCCTGCTCGACGGCGGCCGACGTCGCGAACGGCCAGGCGGTGAGCGCGAAGTCGCCGGGCAGCGGGGCGGTGGTCACCGGGCCGCCGGACAACGCGACCGTCCGCACTTCGGTGGCGTCGCCCCGCACGGCGGCCCAGGACGCTCGGCCTTCGTGCACGACGAGGTCGTACTGGGAGTCCAGAAGGACCACCCGCCCGGTGTCGGCGGTGACCAGGACGGGGCTCTCCCCGCGTGGCCCGGAGCGCCACAAGGCGCCCGTCCCGGTGATGTCGGACAGTTCCAGCCACACCAGCGAGTCCGGGGAAGTGGCGAGAACGAAGCGGGGCGAGCCCGATAACGGGACTTCGCGGAGTACCCGTTCTCCCAGCGTCAGCCTGAGCGAATCGCTCGCGCGGGTGATACCGGCGGAGGACCCGGGATCCAGGTACGCCAGGGGCGTGTAGGGCGAACCTGTGACGGTGTTCGCGGCGATCCACGCGCCCGGCCACACATCGGTGACCGACGCGGAGACCGGAGCCTTGACGGCCGGGACCGGTGCGGGCAGGACCACGACCACGACGGCCGCCACCGCCGCCAGCGCCAGGCCGATCGGGGTGCAGTCACGGGGGATCACCGCACCACCGCGGGGGAGGAGGCGTTCGCGCGGAGGAGCGTGGGCGCGCCGGTGCCGTCGGCGGGGACGGAGTAGATCGCCTTGTCCCGCCCGTAGGCCACGGTCTTGTCGTCCAGCCACTGCGCCTGATCGTCGAGATGCGCCGGGTCCGCGAGCGGGACGTCACGTCCGTCCACAAGGGACAGCACGTGCAGCCGCCAGCGGTCGCCGTCACGGAACTTGTAGGCGACGCGCGTGCCGTCCGGCGAGAGGGAGGGGCATTCGACGTTCTGCCGCACCGTGGTCAGCGTGCGGCCGCGGAGGTCGCCGCGGACCAGCCAGGTGCCGCCCGCGGACCGGGCCGTGGCGTAGAAGGTCAGATCGTCGCGGGCGAAGGTCACGCCCCAGTAGTTCAGATCCTTGGCGGGGTAAGGCTTTCCGTCGACGGTGAGCGCGAAGTCCTCCAGTGAGCCGTAATGATTCCCGGTGTCGAGGTCGTAGATCCCGGCGGTGGTGGAGAACGTGCCCACTCCGCCCAGATACGAGTCCCCGGCGCGGAACACAGTCCAGCCCACCAGCCGCCCGGACGGCGACACCCTGACCCGCGACGGCGTTCCCCAGTCGGAGATCCGCCGCGGCTCCGCACCCGGTTTCGTGACGACCAGTTCGGCTTGGTCGGGCACCGCCGTCGCGCGCAGGCACGCCAGGGTGCTCGCGGCGACGTCCACCCGCTGACAGGACGGGCCGACGCGCTCGTCCTGCCGGACGCGGCCCGACTCGTCGACGTACAGCAGCCCGCCGTGCGCGAGGTCCAGCCGCTGTTCCGCCACCGCGTCGCCGGTGCGCAGCCCGACGAACACCGCCCCGGCCACCACCGTGACCACGAGCGCCGCGACGCCAGCCCAGATCCGCCTCATGCCATCCTCGATCCGGCCAGTACCGACACCAGCAGCGCCACGGCGAACACCGCGAACGCGGGCCCCAGCGCCATTCCTGCCGCGAGCACGCCGAACAGCACCGCGCCGGCGGCCCTGGCCAGCGCCTGTCCGGTTTGGACGAACGCGAGACCGGTGGCCCGCAACGATTCCGGCACGTGCGGCGCCGCGTGCGCCATCAGCACGCCGTCCGTGCACGCGTAGAACACGCCGTGTGCCGCCAGGACGACCACCGCGACGAGCCAGCCGGTCGCCGAAGCGGCCAGGACGACATACGCGGCGAGCAACACGACGTGCCCGGCCAGGAACACCTTCCACCGGCCGAGCCGGTCCGCGAGCCGTCCGATCGGCGACGCCAGCGCCATGAACGTCAGCGCCGTCGCCAGCGGCAGCAGGGGCAGCGCCCCGGGCGGCAGCCCCGCGGACCGCTGCACGCCGACGAACAGGAACATGTCGCCGACCGTGCACACACCGAGAAGCGCCGCGGCCAGACAGGTTCCGCGGAGTCCCGGCTCGCCAAGCAGGGCGAACCCGGCGCGCAACCGGACCCGCGACCGCTCGACGGCCCCGGCGGGAGCACGGACGAACACCGCCAGCACGATCACCGCGATCACGGCGAAGCAGAAGCTCACCCCGAACACCGCCGGGTAATCGCCGACGAGCACGGTCAGCAGGCCGAAGGCGGCGAGCGGCCCGAGCAGCGCGCCGGCGGTGTCCATGGCGCGATGGACACCGAACGCGCGGCCCAGGCCGTCGGCAGGGGTGGCGAGGGTGATCATCGCGTCCCGCGGCGCGGTGCGGATACCCTTGCCCGCCCGGTCCGCGCCGATCACCAGGCCGATCGCGCCGAGCGACGACCCGGCGGCAGGGAAGGCGAGTTTGGTCGCCGCCGAGAGGCCGTAACCCACCAGGGCCACGGCCTTCGGACGGCCGAGACGGTCGGCGAAATAGCCGCCCGCCAGCCGCAGCAACGCCGTCGCCCCCGTGTACAGCCCGTCGATCGCGCCCAGCTGCAGGAATCCGACGCCGAGGCCGTACACGAGGTAGAGCGGGAGGACGGCGGTGACCATCTCGGCGGACAGGTCGGTGATCAGGCTGACCACGCCCAGCCCGATGACCGTGCCCGGGACCGCGTGCTTCGAACGGCTCGCGGGCCGGGCGGGGTCGGCGGAGCGGATGGAGGAGACGTACATGGCGGCCTTCCCGGCGCTGCTGTCGTGAGTGGCTGAAGGGACTTTCACCGCAGGAGATCGGGGGTCGTGAGCGACAAAGAGGATTGTTGAGAGGTAAGTCAAGGTGGCGTGATGGAGTCGGCCGTGCGAGTCGGCTCGCCACCGCGACCTAGCACCCTTGAACTGTCCAAAAAGGACGCACTTCGAGATCAAAGCGTCCGATTCGAGCACTTTGCGCAGTGTTGGCCGGGGGTCGTGAGTGGCGATTGTCGTTCTAGCCCTCTTTAGCACTCACGACTGACCACTGTGGACACCAAGGGCCTTGGGCGGCGCAACGCGCCACATTTGCCTTATGCCTCAATAGAACGTCACGACCCCGGGCCGAAGGCTCCCTTGGCCGCGTCGAACGCGGCGAAGGGAGCTTTCACCCCGGCTGAGGCCTCGCTCGCGAACACGCACGACCCGCCTTCGGCACGGCCTTACGGCGCGAGTTGCAGCCGCATGGCCCTACGCGGTGACGCGGACGTCGTCGACCGCGGACTCCCACAGCGACGCGGTGCTCGCGTCGGCGGCTTCGACCAGCAGGCGCACGCTACGGCCGGCGAACGACGACAGGTCCGCCGTCGCGTTCTGCCAGACCCCGGCCACCTCGGTCGCGGACCCGGTCTTCTCGAACACCGTCGTCGGCGTGGTCCCGTCGAGGACGCGGATCCGCAGGTAGTCCGCCGACGTCGCGTTGTCGCCGTGCGCGAAGGTGTAGGAGAACGTCAGTTTCCCGCCCGCGGGCACTGTGAACGCCGGTGAGGCCATCGACGACGCCCCGCCGTCGAGGTCGTTGACGCCGTACTCCGAACCGGCCAGTCGCCCGGTGACCAGGCAGTTCACGCCGCTGGTGGTGTCGCCGCGCTGCTTGATCTGGTTGCTGTAGGTCGAGGTGGTCTGTTCGGGGTCGCCTCGTTCCCACTTGCCCGCCGTCGCGGTGTCGGAGCCGGCCGCGTTGAGCCGCCAGCCCTTGTCGGTCTCGAAGTCGTCGGCGAACGCCTCGCCACCCGCTGTACCGACGCTCACCGTGACCTTCGCTGTCTGCGTCGTGGAACCCGAGGTCCCGGTGACCGTGGCGGCCGCCGATCCGGACGCGGTGGCCGAAGCGGTCAAGGTCAGCGTCGCGGTCGCCGTGCCGTTCGCGGGCGGGGTGACCGACGAGGGGGAGATCGCCCCGGTCACGCCCGAGGGCAGGCCGGAGACCGAAAGCGCGGTCGCCGCGGTGAAGCCGCCGGTGCTGCCGACGTTCACCGTCACCGACGCCGTCCCGCCCGGTTTCACCGACACCGACGACGGGGTGGTGCCCACGGAGAAGGCGGGGGAGGAGACCGCCTTCTTGCATTTGCCGGTCGCGGTGTCGGTGAAGGTGCGGCCCGACACCGGCACGAAGTCGCTGCGGTAGTCGGTCGCGCTCAACGTCAGCTTCCCGACGCCGAAGGTGTTGGTGTTACCCGCCTCCTGCACGGCGGCCGAGGACTGGTCGAAGTTGTAGTAACCCCGGCCACCGGTTCCGATCAGCAGTTCGCGGACGCCGTTCGCGTCGTCGCGGGTGCCGTCCGGCCGGGACGGTGCGTAGCGCTGATAGTTGTGGTCGTGGCCGACGACGATGAGATCGGCCTTCGCGTTGTAGAGCGCCTGGAAGAACGGCGTGACCGACGAGTCGTCGCCGTGTGTGCCGCGGCTGAAGCGCGGGTGGTGGAAGAACGCGGCCGTGCAGGGTTTGGTGCTCGCCGCCAGGTCGTTCTTCAGCCAGGTCTCCTGCGCCGAACCGGTGCTGCGGGTGATGTTGGAGTTGAGTGCCACGAAATGCCAGTCCCCGACGTCGAAGCTGTAGTAGCCCTTGCCGCGTTCACCGGCTCGCGCGCCGAAGTAATCGAAGTACCCGGAGGCGCCGGACGTGTTGTATTCGTGGTTGCCCGGCGTCGGATAGGTGATCGCTTTGAACTGCCCGTAGTAGGGGTCGTAGTTGTTCTTGTATTCCGACAGCGTGCCCGAACTGTAGGCGTTGTCCCCGGCCAGGATCAGCGCCTGCGGGTTCATGTTCTTGATCAGCGGCGCGGTCTGGTTGCACGAAGACCCGCAGACGTCGCCGACGGCGGCCACCGTGGTCGTCGCCGCGGCGAGCGGCCGGTCGCCCGCCTGGTAGGCGTCGATGGCGAAGCGGCTGGCGGGATCGGACAGTGCCGCCGACACCCGCACACAGTCGCCTTCGAACGCGCGGGTGTGGAAAGCCTTGCCCGGCCAGTGTCGCGAAGTGAGCGTGTACGAGCCCGCACTGCTGCCGGTCAGGGTCACGGAGTCGTTGCCACGCAACGAAAGCTCCGTGAACCGGACGCGTAGCCAGTGTGCGCCGGGCGCGCAGACGGACCGGTCGGCCGAAGTGGACGTGCCGCCGCCGGATACCGACGCGGGGCCGCCGGTCACGCCCGCTTCGGTCAGTTGTGGAACCTGATCGGCCACTTCGGGCACGGCGGGCGGAGCGGCCCCGCCTGCCTGGGGATGCGCGGCGACCAGGAAGGCCCCGGCCGCCAGCGTGGAGGTCGCGACGGCGAGCGTGCGACGGCGCCATCGTTTCGTGGTTGAGCGCATGCGAAATCATCCTCTTCGGTCATCGGCGGGAGGACGTGCGAGTCGTCGGGGATTCGGGGGATTCTTCCGACGATTCCGACCCTAATCGCGGCCCGGGGAGCGTCAACGAAAAGTCGTGGCGAGGCTGGATAACTCTGAACGGCGCCCGTTCACCCGACGAAAGTCGGGCGTTTCGGACGGTACGCTGCGCCTTCATGACGAGTCTCGCTCCGGCTGAATTCGGTGCCGCACTGCGCGCCGCGATCGAACGCAGCGGACTGAGTCTCAGTGAGATCAGCCGCCGGTTGCGCGATCACGAGACGCCGGTCAGCGTCAGCGCGCTGAGCTATTGGCAGAATGGCGAGAATCGGCCGGAGCGGGCGAGTTCCCTCGCCGCGGTGACCGCGCTGGAGGTCATTCTCGGTCAGTCGCCGGAAACGCTGACCGGATTGCTCGGCCCGCGTCGTCCTCGTGGGCGCTGGACCGTCCGCACCGGACACGCCCTGAGCTACGACCAGGTGTGGCGGCGGCCGGAGGAGGTGGTGCGCGCACTGTCCAAAATGGACGTGACACCGGACGAGCTCGACACCCCGCACCGGCTTTCCCAGTACCTCACCTACCGCGTCGACGGCGACGGCAACCAGGAATCGGTCCGGGTCCGGCGGCTGATCCGCGCCGATCGGGACGGCACCTCGCGGTTCGTCTTCGTGAACCGGTGTACCAGCATCACCCAGCCGCCGTCCGTGCTGTTCACCGACGGCTGCCGGCCGGCGCGGTTCCGCGCGGACGTCCCGTCGTCCACCTGTGTGTTCGAGTTCGCCCTCGACCGCACCTTGGCGGCAGGCGAGCTCGCCGTCGTCGAGTTCGGCGTGCGCTATCCGCCGGGCCAGGGCAAACGGCATGTGCAGGTCGCGCTCTACCGGCCGGCGCGGGACGTCGCGGTGCAGGTCAGCTTCGATCCCGGCCGGTTGCCGCGGCGCTGCGCCGGTTTCTTCCGGCCGCGCGGTGTCCTGCCACCCGAGGAACGGTCCGAGGCGACGTTCGACCGGGACACCAGCACCTTCCAGTTCATCACCCTCGATCCGCAGCCCGGCCAGTACGGCATCCAGTGGAGCTGGACCTGACTATTCGTAAGGCCGTTCGGGCGCGGGGACCGGCGTGGCGCTTTCGACCTTCAGGAACGGGATGCGTTCGCCGTTGACCTCGTCCACCACGGACCCCGGCCGGAACGTGCCGGTGACCTCGATCCAGGTGTCGGGTTCGCTCGGGACGCGACCGTCCAGCACGACCTTGACCGGTCGTCCGTCGGCGGCGCAGCAGGTCAGGATCATCCGGACGAGCAGTGACGCGCCGTCCGCGCCGGTGGCGGTGAAGCCGGTGAGCACGACCCGCCTCGCACCGAGGGAACGGCCCTCGTCGAACACCGCGCGCGACGCGTAGTCCAGGACGGTCACCTTCACCGGGTCGCCATCGGGCAAGGGCGGGTACTCGTCGGAGCGTGTCAGCGCCATGCCCGCGTTGCCCGCCGCGTAACTGCCGAGCGGCTGCGGGGCGACCAGCAGCAGGGCGAGGACCGGAAGCGGGAGCAGCCATCCCACTTTCGGGTGGCGATGGCGGTTCGTGGCCGCGAGCACCAGGACCACGAGGCCCGACGCGAGCAGGAACGGCCAGAGCCCTTCCTTGACGTAGCGGAGGTACTGGCCGGTCAGGCAGACCTTGAGCACCGCCGCGCCCAGCAGGAGCAGCACGACGGTCGCGGCGGTCCGGTTCACCAGAGCACCGTCCCGGTCACGGCCGCGCAGGCGAGCGCGACCACGAACGTGGCGGGCGCGAACCGCGCGGCGAACCGCCTGCCGAAGGTGCCGGCCTGCATGGCGAACAGTTTCAGGTCGACCATCGGCCCGACCACCAGGAACGTCAGACGGGCGGTGAGGGAGAACTGGGTCAGCGAGGTGGCGACGAAGGCGTCCGCCTCACTGCAGATCGACAACAGGACCGCCAGCAGCGACAGTGCGAGGACACCGAGCACCGGATCGTCCGCGACGGCCTGGAGCCAGCGGCCCGGGATCAGGACGTCGAGTGTCGCGGCCGCCATGGCCCCGACGACGAGGAAGCCGCCCGCGTGCACCAGGTCGTGGCCCGCGGCGCCCGCGAACGCCCGCCAGCGCGTGTCACCGTGGGCGTGTTCGGGCAGTTTGATCCATTCCGTCCGGCCGAGGCCGAGCCACAGCCAGCCCATCACGACCGAAGCGGCGAGCCCGGCCGCCGCCCTGGCGAAGACCATCGACGGCCGATCAGGGAACGCGATCGCCGTCGCGGCCAGCACGACCGGGTTGAGGGCGGGAGCCGCGAGCAGGAACGCGAGCGCCGCGGCCGGGGTGACCCCTTTGCGCACCAGGGCGCCGGCGACCGGGACCGAACCGCATTCGCAGCCCGGCAGCACCATTCCGGTCGCCGCGGCGGCCGGTACCGCGAGGGCCGGATGTTTCGGCAGGGCTTTCGCGAAGAATTCCCGCGGCACGAAGACCGCGATGGCGGCGGAAAGGGTCACGCCGAAGACGAGGAACGGAACGGCCTGGAGCACGATCGAAACGAAGACCGTCGTCCAGGTCTGCACGATCGGCGCCCCGAGGACGTCGCCGAGCAGACCCCGCGCGAGCAGAATCAGCACGAGAAAGCCCGCGAGCACTTCCACCGAACCGATGCGCGAGCGCACTCCGGTGTCCGTCATGTGGCGAACCTCCCATCGACGCTCAGGACTTTAGGGATTTCGCGGTCCACCTGGAATTTCGTTGTCTGGATAACGCTGGACGGCCACGAATGGGCCGGGTCACCCGCCTCGCCCGGTCGGGGGTATTTCCGGATTCCGATTGTGTTCACCCGGCCGGTGGGCACAAGAATCGCCGCATGCGTGCAAGGCGATTCGCCTCTCTTTCCGCCGGTGCCGCCGCTGCGGTGTGCGTGGCGGCTCTCGTGGTCACCGACGGCGCGGCCGCCGCCCCTTTGCCGGGCGGGCTGGGACCGTGCGTCGGTCCGGCCTGCCCGGGTAAATACCCGCCGGTGAACAACAAGGACTACGCGGGCCGGGACAACGGCATCAACGTCTATGTCGGCGGCGAATTCCAGGTACGGGAAGCGGCGGCCGAAGCCGAAGGACGGGTCGTCGTCCTCGGCGATTTCGACATGGCGAAACGAGCGGGCGCGTCGTCCGTCTACAACGTCGGCATCGCCGGTGTCGGATCACGTGTTCCGCCGCCCGACGGCGCAGACTTCCTGACCACCGGCGGAAACGTCAGCGTCGCGGCCGACCAGCGGCTGCTCGCCGACGGCGGGGTCGTCCGGCACGCGGGAACCGTCACCGGGACGGTGACCGGGAAACTCGAAAAGGACCCCGACGCGGCGAAGCCTTATTTGAGCCTGCGCGAGGATCTGCGAGTGGCGAGCAAGTGCTACGCGCGGGACGGCGCCACACCGCGGCCGGCCACCGGCACGGCGGTCAACCAGGGCTATCGCACCCTGTTCACCGGGGACGGTAAATCCGCGCTGCAGGTGTTCACCGTGGACTTCGACCTGACCGGCGCCACCGGCGGCATGCAGGGAATCGAGTTCGAGGGCATCCCGGCCGGGGCGACGATCCTGGTCAACATGGTGGGAGCGGCCCGCACGATCAACACCTACACCGGTGACCTGAACGATCAGGACCCGCTCAACAAACTGCGCGAGCGGCTGCTGTGGAACTTCCCGGACGCCACCCAGGTGAAGATCGCCGGTGGCGCCCAGTTCCAGGGAAGCGTGCTGATCGGCGAACCCGGGAGTACCGCGACCGTCACCGCGTCCGGGATGAACGGCCGGTTCTTCACCACGGGCTCGCTGGTGCACAGCTCCGAAGCGACCGGTGGTGGCGGACAGGAGTTCCACGCCTACCCGTTCGACGGTGATCTGCCGGAATGCGGCAGCACGCCGACCACTACGCCGAGCAGCTCGTCCTCGTCTTCGTCTTCGTCGAGCTCGGCCACGACGAGCAGCAGCTCCACCTCGACGAGCCCGACTTCGACGACGACCACGACCAGCTCGCCGACCTCGACCACGTCCACCTCGACGTCCAGCTCCTCGACGTCGGCCACGTCCACTTCGACCACACCGACGTCGACCACCTCGTCGAGTCAGACGAGCAGCACGTCGACCAGCCCGACGTCGAGCAGCTCTTCGTCCAGCGCGACTTCATCGAGCCCGACGTCATCCAGTGCCACGTCGTCGAGCGCTACTTCGAGCAGCGCCACCAGTTCGTCCAGTGCCACTTCGAGTAGCAGTTCGCCGACCACCACCAGCAGCTCCTCGAGCACGTCCCCGGCTCCCGGGGTGACCACTTCCGCGACACCGGGGCAGCCGGGAGCGACCACGCCGGGCGGCGGACCGTCCGACAGCGGCCCGCTGGCCTCGACCGGCAGCGAGATCCGAGGTCTGCTGGTGTCGGGCCTCTTCCTGCTGCTGGTCGGTGGCGCGCTGGTGGCGCTCACGATCCGGTCGAGGCGCCGCGAGTCCTGATACTCCGGCCACTCGGAAGGCTCGATCCACTGCGGACCTGTGCCATCGTGGGCCCGCAGGAAATCGAGGAGGAGCCGTTGCCCGATGAAGCCCGACGAGAACGAGTGCGCCGGCCGGCCTCGGTGCATTCACGCCCCGGGACGTCTCCCAGAGAACTCGTGCGCACCCACCTGGCCGAGGCCGGAATCGAGGACGTGACCGGATCATTGCGGGCCGCCCAGGAAGCGGGCGACATCGCCGCGAACCGTGATCCGGCACGGGAGGCGCATCTCCTGTGGAGCATGGTGAATCTCCTGCGCGCACCGGCCGGTGTGGACGAGCGGCAGGCAGCCGAGGTGCTGGCCACCGTCGACTACCACCTCGACCTCTTGTTCCGGCCACGCCCGAAACTCGCCGTCGTCGTGGTGGACTGCCCCGATCCACAGGCCCTGGCTCCGTTCTACGAAGCCCTGTTGGGTGTGCCCCGGACCGGGAGCGGCCCCGATCACGTCAGGATCACGCTGGGCGGTGACCAGCCCGAGCTCGCCTTGCACCGCACCGATCACTTCGTCCGGCCGGACTGGAAGAGGGGCGACCCCGCGCAGCAACTGCACCTGGATCTGCTCGTCACCGACCTGGACGAAGCGGAGCGGGAGGTACTCGCCCTCGGCGGGCACCTCCTCGACGGCTCGGACAAACCCATCGGCTACCGCGTGTACGCCGATCGGATCGGACATCCGTTCTGCCTGGTCACCCCTGAGGGACTCGGCTGACCTTCATCGCGGTGTCGATGACGTCGCGGCGGTCCACCAGCAGGGCCTCCGCGGCGGTCCGGCCGGTCGCGGCCAGGTAGGCGTCGACGAGCCGGTTGCCGACCGCGTATCCGGCGCCGGTCGGCAGGCCGACGGGAGTGCCGCCGTAGCGGGCGGCCGTCTCGTCGCCGTGCACCCAGGCCGCGAAGTTCTGCATACCGGTGATCTCCAGGCCGGAGACGACCTTCTCGAAGACCGCGTCGTCCCGCAGATGCGGCACGCCGATGCGGGCGTAGCCGAGTTCGTCGCCGTACAACTGGCGGGCGAACGCGTCGGCGAGGCCTTCGGACACGATCTGCTCGCCGACCGTGACGGTCGCCGGATCCCAGATCACCCCGCCGGGGCTGTAGCGCAGGTTGTGGTTGAGCTCGTGGACGGCGGTGGCCTCCAGCCTCGCCAGATTCTCCGGATACGGCCAGAAATTGAGGTAGATGTAGCCGGACACGCTGCCGTTGGCCGACATCCCCAGGTTCGGGCCCATGAAGTGCCGGTCGCCCGGATCACCCAGCACGGTGAGCACGGTGATGTCCGGGATCGCCAGCCCGGGCGTCGCGGCGAGCTGCGCGGTGACGGCGTCGTCGAGCGCTCGTTGGATGCGGTTCCAGGCGTCCGCTTCGTGCAGGGCTTCGAGAGCCTCCAGACAGCGATTCTCGTCGCGGTCGAGCGGGAATCCGGAGCTCATCGCGTGCATCGCCACGAGGTCGACGTCGCCGGGGAAGTAGCGGTACATCCCGGCGGCGGGCTCGACCATCGCCTTGAGCAGTGCCGAGCGGTCCGGCTGAGGTGCGCGCAGGATCTCGCGCATGGCGGGGTAGGTGTCGAGAACGGTGATCGTCATGGGAACGACGGTAAAGGCTCCAGTGGGTGGAGACTCAAGCCTCGTGAGCCGGCCCCTGAGAACGGACCAGGGGAAAGCCCGGATGTCCCCGCCGGCGCCCGCTTCTAACGTCGTGATCATGATCCGACGGATACTCCTGACCGTGCTCGCCGGCGCGGCGGTCTTGCTCGTGCCCTGGACCGTCTACCTCGCGCACACCCTGCCCGACCGGTACGACACAGGGCAGTGGCGCGCGGCCTGGGTCGGATTCGACGTCGCGCTCCTGCTCTGCTTCGCGGCGGGAGCGTGGCTGGGGATGCGCCGACGACGGGCAGCCGTGCCGCTGCTGTCGGCGACGGCCGCGATGTTGTGCTGCGACGCGTGGTTCGACGTCATGCTCGGCTGGACGTCGTCCGAGCGATGGACCAGTGTCACGCTCGCCGTCGTCGTCGAGGTCCCGGCCGCCGTGGTCCTGGCCTTCGCCGCGCGGCGGCTGTTGGGCGACGCGCTGCCGAAGCGATCGGTGAACCTGAACGACATCACGATGCGCGAGGACCCGCGATACCACCTGGTGACGCGCGAGCTCCCCGCCGCCGAGGAGGACGTCGCGCGCCGGACCGGGCTCACGCAAGCCGAAGTCGGCGAATGCCTGAAAAGATTGCAGGACAACGGTTTCGTGCGCCGTGACCGGAAAGGGAACTGGCTCTCGATCCCGCAGGACCTGCGCGAGCCGAAGCCGGACGACTACGACGGCGCGGATCGGGAACGGGTCACCGCGTTCCTCGACGCCAAGTACGCGAACGAGGTCGCTTTGCTGTCCTGGGCGGCGGAGCACCGCGACGAGTTCGGTCCGTGGGCGACGGCGCAGCGGACTTCGGCACGGCTGACCGAGGCGGAATTCCGGGAACTGGACGCGGAATACCGCGAGCTGATCACGCGGTACTGCCATCGCCGTCGCCGCCCTGTGCAGGGCGAGAAGGAACTTTCCGTGCGTTTCTACGCCTTCCCGCCACCGGAGACGGTCCCTGTCTAGGGATGCCGCCAGGCCAGGAAGGTCTCCAAAGTGGTCAACCGGTGCTCGCGCACGGCCAGTTCGATCTCCCCGGCCGGCGCGTTCCGGTCGAACAGGTCGAGGATCTTCTGGTGCTCCTGCACGGATTCGTGCGCGCGGCCGGGGACGAAACTGAACGTCGACGTGCGCAGCCCCGCCAGCCGGTTCCAGCCGCGGTTGACCAGATCGAGCACCTGCGGATTGGGACAGGTGCCGAACAGGACGCGGTGGAAGTCGCGGTTCAGCGCGGTGAACCGCGACGGCTCGAAGTTGTCGAGACACGCCGTCAGCTCCGCGTTGAGTCCCTTGGCCTGGTCGAGCGCCTCATCGGGGAGGGACGGCGCCGCCAGCGCGGCGGCGTAACCCTCGACCAGCGCGAGCGTCTGCATGGTGTGCTGGTAGTCGCTCTCGTCGGCCATCGCGACCTGCGCGCCGATGTTGTGCTCGTAGGTCACCAGCCCCTCGGCCTCCAGCCGCCGCACCGCCTCGCGCACGGGCACGGTGCTGACGCCGAGCTCCTGCGCGATCTGCCCGAACACGAGGCGGTAGCCGGGGGAGAAGGTGCCGTCGTCGATCCTCGCCTTGATCCAGTGGTAGGCGATCTGCGACTTGCTCATCGCGGTCGAGTTCACCGCGTCGCCCGCGGTCACGAGTAGTGCAGCCAGACTGATTTGATCTCGGTGTACGCGTCGATCGCCCACGGCCCCATCTCGCGGCCCCAGCCCGACGCCTTGTACCCGCCCCACGGCGCGGCCATGTCGGGGATCGGCGGCATGTTGACGAACACCGCGCCCGCGCGGATGCCGTTGGCGAATCGCTGCGCGACGCCCAGGTCGCGAGTCCACACGGTGGCCGCGAGCCCGTATTCGGTGTCGTTCGCCCGCGCCAGCAACTCGTCCGGATCGTCGTAGGCGGTCACGGCGAGGACCGGGCCGAAGATCTCCTCGCGCATGATCGTCATGTCGTCGGCCACGCCGGCGAACAGCGTCGGGGTGTAGAAGTAGCCGTCGCGATCGACGGGCTTACCGCCGGTGACCAGCTCCGCGCCCTGCTCGCTGCCGGTGGAGACGAGGAAGTCCACGTGCTCGCGATGCTTGGCGGACACGAGGGGACCGAGCTGCGTCGACTCGTCCAGCCCCGGACCGAGCTTGAGGCCTTCGAGCCCGGCGGCCAGTTTCGCGACGAACTCCTGTTCACGCTTGCGGTCCACGAAGAAGCGGGTGTACGCGGCACAGACCTGACCGCTGTTCAGCGTCGCGCCCGCGAGGTTGCCCGCGACGGCGGCGTCGATGTCGGCGTCGCCCGAGATGATGCTGGGCGCCTTGCCGCCGAGTTCGAGGGTGAGCCGCTTGAGGTTCGACTCGGCGCTGGCCGCCGTGATCAGCTTCCCGACCGCGGTCGATCCGGTGTAGGACAGGTGGTCGACGTCGTCGTGCCTGCTCAGGAGCGCGCCCACCGCGCCGTCGCCGGTGACCAGGTTGACCACGCCCGGCGGGAACCCGGCCTCGTGCACGAGCTCGACCAGCCGGATGCTGGTCAGCGGCGTGACCTCGCTGGGCTTGATCACCACGGTGTTGCCCGTGGCCAGCGCGGGCGCGAGCTTCCACACGAGGATCATCAGCGGGAAGTTCCATGGCGTGATCAGCGCGTTCACGCCGACCGGCTCGCGGCGGGTGTAGTGCAGCGTGTCCGGGAAGGACACCGGGTTCGTGGTGCCCTGGATCTTGGTGACCCAGCCCGCGAAGTACCGCAGGTGCTCGGCCCCGCCGGTGACGCTGACCTGGCGGGAGATCCCGATCGGCTGGCCCTGGTCGCGGGTTTCGAGCGCGGCCAGCTCCTCGTGGTGCTCGTCGACCAGCGACGCCAGCTTGAACAGCAGCGCGGCCCGCTGGACCGGCAGCAGCCCCGCCCAGGCGGGGTCGTTCAGTGCCTTCCGTGCGGCACCGACGGCGGCGTCGACGTCGGCGGCCGACGCGGTGCCGACCTCCTCGATCACCTGGCCGGTGGCCGGATCGTACGTCGGCAGGGACCCGCCTCCCGCGGCGGTCCACTGTCCGTCGATGAACAGGCGTGTGGCCATGGCTAGCTCCTCCTCGACCGGTGTGTGATCGAGTATCGGGCGCCGCGACGTCTCCGGTCTTGCCCGCCAGGGCACGCCGATTGTCGGCCAGCGAACCGAATCCGCCGGACGTCCGCGTGCCTTGCGAGGGTGGGGGACATGGACGTCATCGTGGTGGGAGCGGGTTCGGCCGGTTCGGTGGTCGCCAGGAGACTGGCCGACTCCGGGGCGTGGGTCACCCTGCTCGAAGCGGGCGGGCCGGACACGAATCCGGCCATTCACGATCCTTCGCGGGCCGGTGAGCTGTGGCACGGGCCCGAGGACTGGGATTACTACACCGTGCCGCAGCCGCACGCGGCGAACCGGCGGCTGCATCTGCCGCGCGGCAAGGTGCTCGGCGGGTCGCATTCGCTCAACGCGATGATCTGGGTGCGCGGCGCCCCGGCCGACTACGACGGCTGGGACCTGCCCGGCTGGCGCTGGGACGACGTCCGGCCGGTGTTCGAACGGATCGAGAAGGATCTCCTCGACGTCGTGCCGAACGAGCCACTGCATCCGATCCAGCAGTCCATTGTGGACGCGGCGATGGAGATCGGGCTGCCGTTCAACCCGGACTACAACGGCGACGAACTCGACGGCGTGTCCGTACAGCGGGTCACCACCCGCGACGGCAAACGCCTCAACACCTGGCTCGCCTACGGACAGCCCGCCGCCGAACGGATGACCGTCCACACGGGAGCGCTCGTCCACCGGTTGCTCTTCGAGGGCGACAAGGTGACCGGAGTGCTGGCCGAGGTCGACGGCGAGCTGCGCAAGGTCTTCGCCGACGAGGTCGTGCTCGCCGCCGGCGCGCTCGCGTCACCGGCGATCCTGCTGCGCAGCGGCGTCGGCCCGGTCGACGAACTGGAGGTGCACGGAATCGACGTCGTCGCCGAGCTGCCGGGCGTCGGGAAGAACCTGCACGACCACTTGCTCTCGCCGGTCATCTTCGCGACCGATCGCCGTCAGGTCGACCCACCCGCGCCCGGCCGTTCGGTCACGCAGACGCATCTGTTCTGGCGCAGCCGCCCCGGCCTGCCGGTGCCCGACACCCAGCCGATCCACTTCAGCGTGCCGATGTACGAGTCGTGGATGACGGGCCCGGAGACCGGGTTCTCGCTGATGGCGGGCATGGTCACGCCGCGCAGCCGGGGCAGTCTCCGGCTTTCGGGGCCGAGCCCGCTCGACGAGCCGCTGATCGATCTCGCCGCGCTGGAGGATCCGGCCGACTTCGAGAGCCTGGTCGCGTCGGTCGAGCAGTGCCGGGAGATCGGCCGCGCGTCCGCGCTGGCGGAGGAATGGGGCGCCCGCGAGCTGTATCCGGGGCCGGAGGCCGATGTCCGCGAGTACGTCCGCCGGACCGCGATCACCTACCACCACCAGGTCGGGACCTGCCGGATGGGCACCGACGCGGACTCGGTGGTCGACCCGGAGCTGGCCGTGCACGGGCTGAGCGGGCTCCGGATCGCCGACGCGTCGGTGCTGCCGCGGGTGACCACGGGCAACACCAACGCGCCGGCGGTACTGGTCGGCGAACAGGCCGCCAGGTTCATGCTCGGCCGATAGTGCGGCGAAGCCAGGAGGCCCGGGCGGCGAGCGCGGCCCGGGTCACCTCGCTGTCCGGGGCGATCCGGTCGAAACCGTGGTACGCGCCCGCCCAGACGTGCAGTTCGGTGGGCACACCGGCCTGCCAGAGCCGACGCGCGTAGTCGACGTCCTCGTCACGGAAGATCTCGGCCGCGCCGACCTCGATGAAGGCGGGCGGAAGTCCGGTGAGGTCTTCCGCGGTGGCGGGGACCGCGTATGGCGACGTCTGTCCTTTGAGGAGTGACCGCCAGCCGAACTCGTTGGCCTCGCGTCCCCACACGCCGCGTTCCGCGAATTCCACTGTGGACGCCGAGTCGTTGCGGCTGTCGATCATCGGGCAGAGCAGGAGCTGCCCGGCCAGCGCCGGTCCGCCGCGATCCCTGGCCAGCAGGGCGATTCCGGCGCTGAGCCCGCCTCCCGCACTGCCACCGCCGACGATCAGCCGCCCGGGATCGAAACCGAGTTCGGCCGCGTGCTCGACCATCCAGGTCAGGCCCGCGTAGCAGTCTTCGATCGGCGCCGGATGCGGATGCTCGGGGGCGAGCCGGTAGTCCACGGTCACCGCGACGAAGCCGAATTCCTCGACCAGCGCGACCATCCGGGGCAGGTCGGCGAACCGGTCGTCCAGCACCATGCCGCCGCCGTGGATGTTGTAGAACCCTGGCGCGTTCCGGGCATCGCGCGGTTTGACGACGGTGACGACGACGTCGGTGCCGGGTACCTGGTGGTCTTCCCAGACGAGATCCCGGTCGCCGATCGCCTCGGCGCAGGTCAGGTTGCCCTCGGCCATCGCCTGGCGGATGCCCGCCAGCGAATCGGCGCTCAGCGGCGGCCCGGCGGGCAGACCTTCGAGGGCTCCGGCGAGCTCGGGATCGAAGGCCGTCACGGTCCCTCCGGATCGACGACGCCGCGGTCGGCCCAGTACGGCTCGACCAGTTCACGGAGCTGCTCCGCGCCCACGCGCTCGACCAGGTCGACGGCGCCGAGGTTGTCCTTGAGCTGCTCGGTGCTCGTCGCACCGAAGAGGGTGGTCGTGTTGGCCGGGTGGGTGAGGGTGAAGGCGAGACACAGCTGCGCCGGCGTCGCGTCCAGGTCGCCCGCGATCTTCGCCAGCGCCGGGGCGGAGGCGGCGATGCGTTCGCGGATGTCGCCGGGGTCGCGGCCCACCTGACGCGCCCCGCTGTTCTTGCCCAGCAGGATCCCGCCCTCGAAGATGTCCGAAGACTGGAGTGTGACGCCGAGTTCGCCGAAGACCTTCGCGAACGGTTCACCGTCCGGAATGGACCGTCGCGCGACGCTGTACTTCAGCTGCGCTATGGCGGGGCCGGGTACGTTCTCGGCCGCGGCGAAATCGTGCAAGGCCCGGATCGTGGTGGCGGACCAGTTGTTGACGCCCCAGTGCCGGATGAGCCCGGCCTCGCGGAGTTCGTTCAGATCCAGCACGAGCCGGTGCAGGTCGGTGTCGTCGCGCCGGAGATCGCCCAGTACGACGAGATCGGCGTGCTCGACGCCCGCGCGGAACAACGCGTTGTCCAGCTGGTCGCGGAGGTTGTGCTCGGGGTATCCCTCCAGCCAGAGCTTGGCCGAAAGCAGGTAGTCCTCGCGGCGGAGGCCCGCGGCGCGGACCATCGCGGAGAACAGCACGTCGGTGAAGACCGGTGTGGCGCCGGGGAATCCGTAGACGCCGACGTCGAAGAGCGTGATGCCGGAATCGACCGCGGTGCGGACCAGGTCGACCGCCTCGCGGAAGTCCATCCGGTCGTAGGTGTGCCAGGAGCCGAGCGAGAGGACGCCGGTGAGCGGGCCGTCGCGGCCGATGCGACGCTGGGGAATGGTCATTCGGGTCTCCTAGGGGAGGCGGGGATCGATGACGGCTTTGAGTTCGCCGAGCCGCGACATCGACTCGACACGTTGGGAGGCTTCGGAAAGACCGACCGGTTCGCTGAACAGTTCGTCCCACGGCAGCCGATCGGCGAAGGTGCGGAAGAAGTCCACCGAGCGGTGGTAGTCGGCGATGTCGCCGTTGAGCGAACCGACGACCGTGAGTTCCTTGCCCATCACCGTGCCCAGCGCCACGGGGGAGGGTGCGGGGCCGGTGGAGCCGACGATCGCGATCGTGCCGCGCTGGGCGGCGAAGGCGACGGCCTCCTCGCCGATGGTCGGCCCGCCCGCGAAGTCGAAGACGTGATCGGCGCCCCGGCCGTCGGTGAGTTCCTTGACCCGTTCGATGCGGTCTTCGACGGTGCCGTCGACCGGGATCGTCGCCGTCGCCCCGAAATTCTCGGCGGTCTTCAACCGGTCGCCGGGCCCGCCGATGGTGATCACGTCGCCCGCGCCGGAGATCCGCGCGAACGCGGTGGCGAACACGCCCAGCGCGCCCGCGCCCTGGACCACGACCGTCGCACCGGGACGGATCCCGCCGGCGCGGGAGACGGCGCGCAGCACGGTTTTGCCCGCACAGCCCGACATCGACGCCCAGGTGTCCTTGACGTCGCCGGGAAGCAGGAGTTTGGCCGCACCGGGAGTCACGTAGCAGTACCGCACGAGCCCGCCGGTGGCGTACGGGAAGACGTCGGAGCGCTGGAGGAATCCGTAGCCGCGCTTCTCGCAGGCGACCGGTTCGCGCAAGATCGTGCAGCCGTAACACTTTCCGCAGGTCGACTCGGACCAGCCGATGCGGTCGCCCTCGGCGATCTCACGGCCGAGGGTGTCGGTGGTACCTGGTCCGACGGCCACCACCTCACCGACCATTTCGTGTCCCAGCACCATCGGGAGCATGCCGGGGAAGGTCATCTGGCCGGACCAGAGGTGCACGTCGGTGCCGCACAGCGTGGTGCAGGTGATCCGGACCAGCGCGGCACCCGGTTCCGGCTCCTCGGGCAGCGGTAGTTCCCGCAAGGTGAGCGCGGAGCCGTGTTCGGTGAGCACCGCCGCTTCGGTTCTGTTGACCATCTTTTTAGTCTACAGTCGTAGGAGAAAAAGTCCAGATCCTGGAGGAAACCATGCCGTCGCAACGTATTCGTCCCGCTTCGCTCGTGGTTCGCGGCGGTCCTGTGCTCACCTTCGACCCGGCGGGCACCGTCGTGCGGGCGATGGCCGTGCGAGGAGACCGGATCGTCGCCCTCGGTGACGTCGCGCTGGACCACATCGGTCCGGACACCGAGGTGATCGACCTCGCGGGGAGAACCGTTCTGCCCGGGATCAACGATGCGCACCTGCACGCGACCTGGCTCGGCGCGCGCTGGCCGGACACGCTCATCGGCGGCGCCGGATTCACCGGGGGAGAAGAGAAAACGGTGCGGACCGCGGCCGAACGGCGGGCCGCCATCCTGCGTGCGGGTGAGCTGTGCGCGTCACTGGGCATCACGAGCTACACCGAACCCGGTCTGGGTCCCGGCGAGACGGGCTGTTTCGGCGCCGAAGTGCTGGAGGAGTACGCGACGCTGGCCGAGGAGGGCCTGCTGCGCGCGAGGGTGACGGCGCTGCGCTTGTTCGGCCTGCTCGACGGCGCCAGCTCGCTGGACGATTTCGAGCGAGGGCTGGCGACCCCGTCACCGGCCGCGAATCCGTTGTGGCTCACCGTGCCCGGGGTGAAGATCTTCGCCGACGGCATCCCGCCGATGCGCTCCGCGTGGACACATCATTGCTACGCCGACGGTTCACACGGCGCGCTCCTCGTCGACGGTGACGACGATCCGGGCCGCGCGGGCAATCTGGCCGCGATGATCCGGCTCGCCCATGACGCCGGGATGACGGTCGCCGTGCATGCCACGGGGGATTGCAGCATCGAGGCCGCGCTCGGGTCGCTTCGCCGCGGCGATCATCTGGTGCACGGCGATCTGGTGACCCCGGATCAGCTGGCGCGGATGGCTTCGGCGGGGGTGGGCCTGACCACGCAGCCCGCGATCGCGGTGGCGATGCGGGGAATGCTCACGGACGCGCTCGGTGCCGAGGTCGGCGCCCGCGCCTGGCCGCTGGCGGAAATGCTCGCGTCGGGTGTTCCGCTGACGTTGAGCAGTGACGCGCCCGTGGTCACCCCCGACTGGCGGGTGCACATCGCGGCGGCGGCCGGGATGCTGGCCGCGTCCGAAGTGGACGCCGGGCTGATGGCCCGGTTGCTGCGCTGCTACACGGTCGCGGCCGCCGAACAGGAGGGCGCGGCGGACTGGAAGGGATCGCTGACCGTCGGCCGTGTCGCGGATTTCTGCGTGCTGGCGGCGAATCCGCTCGAGGTCGCGTTCGCGGACCTGCCGGACGTCGGTGTGGAACTCACCGTGTCCGGCGGCCGCGTCGTGTACTCAGGTGAGCAGCTGCCCGCCGTCGACCTGGAGGCTCACCCCGGTGAGATGGCCGGCGCCGGCGGAGGCGAGGAACAGGACTGACGGCACCACGTCGGCGACGGAAGCGATGGTTCCCAAGGGAATCCTCGCTTCCCACGCCGCGCGGGCGGCGGTGTCGGCGGCGAATCCGGCGGTCATCGGCGTGAGCACCGGACCGGGGGCGACGGCGTTGACCCGGATGCCGTGCGGCGCCAGTTCGAGCGCGGCCGAGCGGGTGAGCGCCTCGACGGCGGCCTTGGTGGCCTCGTAGTGGCCGAGCCCCGGGGTCGGCTGCCGGGCGCCGATGGAGGTGATGTTGACGATGGTGCCACGCGTGCCCGTCTCGACCATCCGCGCGCCGACCGCGCGGGTCATCAGGAAGGTGCCGCGGAAGTTCACCCGCATGCACAGATCGAAGACGCCGATGTCCAGTCCCACCAACGGTCCGCCACCGCCGGCGAGACCGGCGTTGTTGACCAGGACCTCGACCGGGCCGAAGCGATCGGTGACGAGCGTCAGCGCCGCGTCGACCGATCCGGGATCGGAGATGTCGAGTTCGACGTGCTCCGCGCCGAGTTCGGCGGCGAGGTCGTGGGCCGCCCGGGTGTCGACGTCGGCGATGACCACGCGGTCGCCCGCGGACTGGAAGGCTTCGGCGACGCCGCGGCCGATGCCACTGGCACCGCCGGTCACCACTACAAGTCTCTTGTTCATTCTACGATCGTAGACTAAAACTTGTTTCCGTTGCCAGCGAAAGGAAAACTCGTGGACGAGAAGCGGAACGGACTGGGCTTCGCCACTTCGGCGCTGAGCCTGGGATCGTGGAACACGTGGGACCGCATGGACTTCGACGACGCGGTACGCCTGATCCGGCACGCCGTCGATTCCGGGGTCACGCTGTTCGACGTGGCCCACTACGACATGGGGCCGCATGCCGAACAGTCGCGCACGGACCTCCTGTTCGGCGAGGCGGTCCGCGCCGCCGGAATCCAGCGTGACGAGTACCAGCTGTGTGGCAAACTCTGGCTGTGGGACTACCCGAACACCGGTTTCGCCGAGCAGCTCGCCACTTCGTTCGACCGCGTCGGTGTCGAGCGCGCGGAAGCCGTCGTGGTCGGTGACTACTTCGAGCGGCCCGACATTCCACGCATCGTCACCGAGGTGGCCGAACAGATCCGCCTCGGCCGCTTCGATGTCTGGGGCGTGAACAACTGGCGTGCCGCGGATCTCGACCTGGCGCTGGAATTCGCCGCGAGTGAAGGGCTTCCGGCGCCTCGTTTCGCTCAGCTGAAGTACAGCATCGCACGTCGGTCGATGGCCGAAGGTTCCTTCTACGGCAAGCATTTTTCGGCCGGAACCTTGACGTTGCAGGCGTCGGACGTGTTCGAGGGCGGCGTGTTGCTCGGGAAGACCCCGTCACGGAAGATCGGGGCGGATCCGGGCGAGATCCGGGACTCCATCCGCGCCGCCGCCGCGCGTGTCGCCGCTGTCGCCGGGGACTTCGGAGTGAGCTCGTCGCAGCTGGCTCTCGCGTTCTGTCTCGCGTACGAGCCGGTGGTGAACGTGTTGTTCGGGGTGAGCCGGATGGCCCAGCTGGAGGACAACCTGGGTGCTGTCGCGTTGGCCGCTTCCCGCGGTGCCGAGGTGCGGGCGGCTCTGGAGGATCTTTGGCTGGACCGCTCGGTCGCCGCCGATGGGACGTTCTGATCTCCCGGTGGTATGTCGCGAGCCGGGCGCGAACGCTATGAAAGGTCCTTTCCTTGCAAAATTTGCAAGGAAAGGACCTTTCATAGCATCGGTCGGGTCGGGGGAAGCGTTGCGAAAGCCACTTTCGCAACGTTGAAGGTTGCGAAAGTGGCTTTCGCAATGCGGCGGAGCCGCAATCCTCAGCCGAGGAAATCGAGCACGGCCGCCTTGAACTCCGCGCTCCGCAAAGCACCGCCGTGATCCCCGGGCACCCGCACGAGATCCGCGCCCGGCACCAGGTCTACCAGAGTCTCGATGCCCTGGCTCACCGGATCCTCCACCCCCGCCACGAACCGGGTGGGCACGGACACCGCTTCGGCGACCGGCGCGAAAGGCTCGGCCCGCAGATCCTCGATGCACCGCGCGAGCGCCGCGGGATTCCGCCCCGGCGCGGTGATCATATGCGCGATCATCCCGGTCAGCGGGTCCGACGGAGCCTTGCCGCCACCGGCGAAGGCCAGCGCGGCCGCCACATCGACGGCGCCGAACGGTTCGAACGGGCTCACCCCGGCGAGCACGAGCCGCCGCACCGGAGCCTGGGCGGGCAGCTCCCAGGACAGCCGCGCGCCCAGCGAGTACCCGACGACGTCCACTTCGGACAGATCCGTGACGAGCCGCGCCAGTTCCGCGGTGATCGCGACGGCACCGAGCGAACCCGAGGGCGCCGGGCTGGAGCCGTGCGCGGGAAGGTCCGGTATCACCACCTCCCGGCCCGCGGCGGTGAGCGCGGCGGGCCATCCGGTGGTGATCCAGTCGGTGTGCCCGTCGGAGGCGAATCCGTGCACCAGGAGCACCGGCGGCCCCGAGACGGTTTCGGGGGCGAATCGGCGCACGGCCAAGGAAGTAGTGGCAGACAACGGGATCCTTTCTCAGCTGCCGGAGGGGCGGCGGGTGCGCAGGCGCTGCATCTCGCTCAGCGTCCGCGCGCGGGCGTCGACGGCGATCCGCAGCGACGATCCGATGAGGTTCAGCAGGAAGACGCACACCATGATCGTCACGCCGGGCACGATCACCAGCCAGGGCGCCTGCACCAGGTACGACCGGCCTTCGGCGATCATGTTGCCCCAGGTCGGGGTCGGGGGAGCGATGCCGAGACCGAGGAAGCTCATCGCCCCGTCGACCAGCATCGCCGCGGCGGACAGGATCACCACCTGCACCAGCGCGAGCGGCAGCACGTTCGGGAACACGTGCACGACGAGGATCTTCCACCGGCTCATCCCCGAAACCCGCGCCGCGCCGATGTAGGCACGGCCGGCGATGCCGAGCACGCGGCTGCGGATCACGCGGGCGGTGAACGGCGTGAAGATCACCGTCAGCGCGATCAGTTCGGTCCAGATGCTCGCACCGAGCGAGATCGCCAGCGCCATCGCGAGGATGATCGCCGGGAACGACATCCAGGCGTCCATCACCCGCATCAGCACCGCGTCGGCCGCCCGGAAGAACCCGCTGATCAGCCCGATCACCAGGCCGGTGAAGGCCGCGCACAGGGTGATCAGAGCGGACAGCCCGAGCGACGCCCGCCCGCCGGAGACCAGGCGGGCGAGCACGTCGCGGCCGAACGAGTCCGTGCCGAGGGGATGCGCGGCCGACGGTGGCAGCAGCCGGTTCACCGGGTCGGTCGCGCTGACGCTCGGCAGGAAGAACGGCAGCACGATCACGGCCAGGACGATCACCGCCAGGATGGCCGTGGTGATCACCAGCATCCTGTTGCGCCGGAACACCTTGGCCGCGCGGCCGGACGACGGCTTCTCGCGCACCGGCGACGTCTTTTCCACGAGAGCGACGCTCACGAGACACGCACCTTCGGGTCGAGCAGCGCGTACGACAGGTCCACCAGCAGGTTGACCAGCACGAACAGCACCGCGACGAACAGCGTCACACCCTGGATCAGCGGGAAGTCGCGGGTGGACACCGCGCCCATCAGCAGATGGCCGAGCCCCGGCACGACGAAGATGGACTCGATGATCACGATGCCGCCGACCAGCATGGCGAAGTTGCTGCCCAGCTGGGTGATCAGCGGCATCAGCGCGTTCGGCAGGACATGTTTGGTCATCACCTGCCGCTCCGACAGTCCCTTGACCCGCGCGGTGCGCAGATACGCCAGCGGCAGTTCGCCGAGCAGGCTTTCCCGCAGGGTGAGCACGAACAACGCGGTCTGCCCGATGACCAGCACGGTCAGCGGCAGCACCAGCGCGGGCACCGCTGTCGCCGGATCGGTGAACAGGTTCTCGTAGCCGCTGGAGGGGAACCAGCGCAGTGTCACCGAGAAGACGAGCACGAGCATCAGCGAGATCCAGAAGTCCGGCATCGCCATGCCGAGCGCGGACAGCCGGTCCAGCGCCCGCGCCACCGGGTTGCGCGGCGACACCGCCTGCCACGAGGTGATCGCGACCGAGAGGAAGAAGCTGATCACCGTCGAGAGCACGGCCAGCGTCAGCGTCGGCAGGATGTGGTCGGCGACCACGCCGAGCACCGGGGCGTGATAGGTGATCGACGTGCCGAAGTCGCCGTGCAGGACATTCCCGGCCCAGCTGAAGTACTGCTCCCAGAGTGTCCCGTTCAGCCCCATGCTCTCCCGCAGGGCGTCCACATCGGACGGTCGTGCGGTCGGGCCGAGGATGGCCTGTGCCGGGTCGCCGGGGATCAGCCGGATGACGAAGAACATCATCGTCCCGACGATCACCAGGATGATCACCAGATCGCGCAGCCTGCGCAGCAGCAGACCGGTCATGACGCCAGCCAGGTGTTCCAGAAGACGCGGTAGAAGTCGCCGTAGCCCTTGAGCTTGGGGGAGTAGGCCGCGTACAGCCTGGACTGGCTCAGGGTGATCACCGAAAGCTGCTTCCAGGTGAACGCCTGCAACTTGTCCACCACCGCCTTCGCCTGCTCAGGGGTGGTCGAAGCGTTGAACTCCGCCATGAGCCCGTCCAGCTCGGGCGAGGTCGAACCGTTCAGCGTGCCCAGGGTGAGCGCGGGCATCTGCGCGGGCGAGGTCAGCGCCGAGTCGAAGAACAGCGTGGTGATGTCCCAGCCGCCCGGCTCCTTGGTCAGCGTGCCGAGCATGGTGGCGAAGTCGAAGGTGTCGATCTTGGTGTTGATGCCGATCTTCGACAGGCTGTCTTGGATCAGCACGGCCCACTTGCCGAACTCCGGGTACGAGTTCGTGGTGACGATGCGGATCGTCGCGCCGGCGGTGATGCCCGCCGCGGCCAGCAGCTGCTTGGCCTTCTCCGGGTCGTGCGCCTTGTAGACCTCTTCGCCCGCGGTGGAATAGAACTGCTTGTTGTCCGGCGAGGCGAAGGCGCCGGTTTCGACGGTGAGATCCTTGCTGCCACCGGTGGCCGCGTTGATCGCGGGCTTGTCCAGCAGCAGGTTCAGCGCTTCGCGGGCACGGGGGTCGGCGAACTTCGAACCGGTGTTGAAGTTCGGGATCACCACGTTGTCGTTGCCGCCGGGCAGGTTGTGCACGACCACGGCCGGGTTGTTGCGCAGCGGTTCGTACTGGTCGTTCGTGGGCATGATGTGGTCCCACTGGCCGGTCTGCAGGCCGTTGATCAGCGCGTCCTGGTCGGAGACCACCTTGTAGGTCACGGTGTCGAGGTACGCGTGCTTGGCGCCCGCCTGCCCGCCCCAGTCCTCTTCGGACCGCGACTTGTAGCCGGTGTACCGCTCCAGCACCAGTTCACGGCCGATGTCCCAGCTCTTCAGCTTGTACGGGCCGGTCCCGATCGCCTTGTCCTGGGCGAACCCGGTCGGCGCGACACCGGTGAGGTTCTTCGCCTCGTAGATCTCCGTGCCCGCGCCGGCGAGTTCGTTGATCAGCGGGTACCGCGGCTGCTTGAGCTTGATGGTCACCGCCGCCGGGTCGGTCGGTGTGATCGCCTCGATGTCCGGCGTGACCAGCTGACCGGTGCGGTGCACCTGCTGCCACCGCTTCAGGCTCGCCACGACGTCCTCGGACGTCAGCGGGTTGCCGTCGTGGAAGGTGACGCCCTGGCGCAGTTTGAAGGTGTAGGTGAGCCTGTCCGGGCTGGTGGTGTAGTCCTCGACCAGCATGGGCCGGGCGGTGAAACTCCGGTCCACCTCGAACAGCTTCTCGTACATCATGTTGCCGATATGCGCGGTCACCTGGCCGGGGTTCGCGACCATGTCGAGGGACTGCGGGTCGGTGGGCACGGCCACGTTGAGGTTGCCGCCGGGCTTCGGAGGCCCGTCGGCGGCGCCACCGCCCGCCTGCCCTCCCATGCACGAGCCGATCAGCAGGACGGTCGCCAGGCCGAGGGCGGCCGAGGTCAGGGTTCGTCTCATGGGTTCCGCACTCCAGTGTGGGGGTGGGCGGGCAGTTCGGGATTCGCCGCGAGGAGACGGCGGGTGTACTCGTGCCTGGCGTGGAGCCGGATCTCGTCCGGTTCGCCGATTTCGATCAGTTCGCCCCGGTACATCACGCCGACCCGGTCGGCGACCGACAGCACCAGGCTGAGGTTGTGTGTGATGAAAAGGAAGCTGAGCGCGCGGGTGCGCCGCAGGTCCAGCAACAGGTTCATCACCTGGCCCTGCACCGAGACGTCGAGCGCGGAAGTGGGCTCGTCGGCGACGATGAGGTCGGGTTCGGCCGCGATCGCGCGGGCGATCGAGACGCGCTGCCGTTGTCCGCCGGAGAGCTGCGATGGCAGCTTCTTCGCGGTGTCCGAGGGAAGCCCGACCTCGTCGATCAGTTCGGTGACGCGGCGGTCGAGTTCCGCGCCGCGGAGGCCGGTGAGCTCCCGCAGCGGCTCGGCGATGATCCTGGCGGCGGTGTGCCGGGGATCGAGCGAGCTCTGCGGATCCTGGAAGATGAGCTGCGCGCGACGACGGAACGCGCGCTCGTCCCCTTCGAGACCGGACGGCGTGCACCGGTGCTCACCGAAGGCGATGGTGCCCTCGGTCGGGGTTTCCAGCGCGCTCACCAGACGGCCGAGCGTGGTCTTGCCCGAACCGGATTCCCCGACCAGGCCGAAGAACTCGCCCGGCGCGATCTCCAGCGAGACGTCCTTGACCGCGTGCACCTCGGGTTCGCGGCTCAGCGAGAACCGGCCGCGCCGTCCGTACACTTTGGACACCGAGTCGATGAGGAGCGCGGTGCCCTCGTCCGTCTCCCTGGACTTCGGGCGGCTCAAGGACCTGGTCTCGGTCGCGACCGACGATTCGCCGTTCATCGCGGCTTCGAGCAGTGCCTCGGAGATGGTGGGGAAGCCGTCGCGTCTGCTCACCCCGAGCTGCGGGACGCAGTCGAGCAACGCCTTGGTGTAGGGATGCTTCGGCGAATGCAGAATGTCCTCTGTGGACCCGAGCTCGACCAGTTCGCCCCGGTACATCACCGCGATCCGGTCCGCGACCTGCGCGGCCACGCCCATGTCGTGCGTGATGAAGACGCACGCGGTGCCGTGGTCACGGCGGACGCGGTCGAACAGGGTGAGGATCTCCGCCTGCGTGGTCACGTCCAGCGCCGTGGTCGGCTCGTCGGCGATCAGCAGGCTCGGGTCGGCCATCAGGGCGAGCGCGATCATCACGCGCTGCTGCATCCCGCCCGACATCTGGTGCGGGTACAGGGAAAGCACGCGATCGGTGTCGGTGAGGCCGACCTCCTTCAAGAGGCCTCGGGCCTTCGCCTCGGCCTCGCGGTGCAACGGCGTTCCCTTGCGCGCGGCTTGACGCGGCAGGGAGCCGGGCTTCCGGTAGGCCTCGATCAGCTGCTTGCCGACCCGTTGACTGGGGTTGAGCGAATCCAATGCCTCCTGGAAGATCATGCCGATCCGCGGGCCCCGGTACGCGCGCATCTCGTCGGCGGACAGCCGCGTGAGATCGACGCCGTCGACGCTGATCTCGCCGCGGGTGAACACCGGCGCGACGAACTCCAGTAACCGGATGATCGACAAGGCCGTCACCGTTTTACCGCTGCCGGATTCGCCGACCACGCAGAGTGTCCGGCCTTGGTCGAGGTCGAACGAAAGTTCGCGGACCAGTTCGCGTTCGGTTTCGTCGGCGATCACGCCGACGGTGAGTTCTCGTAATTCGAGCAGGGTCATGAATCCCCTTTCCCGAGCCCGCCCGGGGCGGACCGCACTGCCGGGGAACGGACCTCCGGCGGGGGTAGTTCTACGCATGTTGACACTGGGGGAGTGCGCTGTCAATGGGTATATTCTACGAATGTAGGAAGTTGATATCCGGCAGGTTTTTCCTGGTGGTGGGCGAAAACTTGCACTGGATTCTTTTGTCTACGTCTGTAGACTCTCGGCGGAAACGAGCTAAGGAGGGCACCCGTGAGCGGGTCGACCAAGACTGCCGGTCCCGAGCGGATCGTGGACATCGCCGTGGGGTACATGGCGGCCAAGCAACTCTTCGCGGCGAGCCGGATCGGCCTGTTCACCGCGCTCGCCGTCGGGCCGCTGACGGCCGCGGAACTGGCGGAGAAGACCGGCAAGCCGGAGAAGATCACCCGCATCCTCGGTGACGCCATGTCATCACTCGGTCTGCTGTCCCGTGTGGACGGACGCTATGCGCTGGCCGCCGATGCCGCGGAGTACCTCGGCGGCGGGGGCCTCGATCTTGCACCCTTCCTCACGTTCCTGGACTCGATCAGCTACCCGCATTGGCTGCAGTTCGGCCACACGGCCGACAGCGGAGAGCCGGGCAAGCTGGAGATGGACGACGCGCGGTGGGGCACGTTCATGGCGGGCGTCATGACGTACAACGCCCTGCACGCCAAGATGCTGGCCGGCGCGTACGATTTCGGCTCCCATCGCAAGGCGCTGGACCTCGGTGGTCTGTCGAGCGCGTTCGCCGTCGAAGCCATGAAGACCAACGACGAACTCCACACGACGTTCGTCTTCGACCCGGGCTTCACCGAGTCGGTCACCACCGCGGCGGCCGAGGCCGGGCTCGCGGATCGCGCGACCGTGATCGGCGCGGAGACGCCCACCGCGCGTCCCGAGGGCGAGTTCGACCTGGTGATGGTCAACCACGTCGTCCACCGTTTCGACGCCGAGCAGAACGCCGGGATCCTGCGCAACGCCCGCGCCGCCGCCGCGCCGGGGGCGACGTTGCTGCTGCTCGACTTCTTCCTCGACGACGACGCCGTCCAGCGGCCGATCGACGCGCTGCACGCGGGGGAGTACCTGGTGATCGACGGGACGGTCGTCTACCCGGAGGCCGAAGTCCGTGGCTGGCTGGACGAGGCGGGCTGGCGGGTCACCGACCGGCTCGCGCTGCCGGGCAGCCCGCGGGTGCTCGTCGCGGAAGCGGTGTGACCGTGACCCTCGATCCCGCGGTCAAGGAACTGCTGGCCCGGAGCGCTCCGGAGGAGGCGCCGGCCGGGCCCATGACGGCTCCCGAGTTGCGCGCCGCCTTTGCCGCTTCGTGGCGACGCCCCGATTCGGTCGAAGAGGTCGCTTCGGTGGCCGACCACGTGCTGCCTTCCGGTGTGCGGGTGCGGATCTATCTGCCGGAGGCCACGGCGCCGGTGCCCGCGTTCGTCTGGATCCATGGTGGTGGGTGGACGATCGGCTCGATCGACGAGAACGAGGTCGCGTCGCGCGCGGTGTGCAACGCGGCCGGGGTCGCCGTCGTCGCGGTCGACTACCGGCTCGCGCCCGAGCACCCGTACCCGGCGGCCCCGGACGACTGCTACGCCGTCGTCGAGTGGCTCGCCGCGGGCGGTGCCGGTCCTTCGGTGGACGGGGCGCGGATCGCGATCGGCGGCGAAAGCGCGGGTGGCAACCTGTCGACGGTGGTGTCGATGATGTCCCGCGACCGGGGCGGGCCGGCGTTGGCCGCGCAGGTGCTGATCTGCCCGGTCTTCGGGCATCCGGACGACGGATTCCGGTCCTATGTGGACTTCGCCGAGGGGTTCGGCATGACCGCCGGGGCGATGCGGTTCTTCTTCGAGCAGTACGTGTCGGATCCGGCGCAGCTGAACGATCCGTACCTGCTGCCGTTGCGGGCCGACGACCTGACCAGGCTCCCGCCGGCGCTGGTGCTCACGGCCGAGTACGACGTCCTGCGGGACGAAGGGGAGGAGTTCGCGCGGCGCCTGACCGATGCCGGGACCCAGGTGGAGATGACGCGCTATTCGGGCCAGATCCACGGCTTCTACGGTCTCTACACGGATCTTCCCGCGTCGCCGCGCTCGCACCGGCACGTGGCGAGCTTCCTGACCCGGACCTTCGACCCCCGCGTTTAGTCCTCTGAATGCGGTCCATCAGCGGCCAAGACGGTGGCCGGAAGCCGATCTCGCGTGCTTGAACACCGCACACCCGTGCTTGGAGACCGAACTCGCGTGATCAGAGGCGGAACTCGCGTGTGCGGTCTCCAAGCACGCGAGATCCGCCTCCAAGCACGCGAGTCACGCCTGGGAGGTCGGCGAACAGGCCAGGCCACGCAGTGAAGAGCGCTTTCCCCGCATCACATGCGGGGAAAGCGCCCTTCACTGCGTGAGATGTGGGGAAAGCGTCCGTCAGGGGCGGGTCAGGCGCGCGAAGAACGACTCCAGGTGTTGCCGCTGCAGGGCGATCGTCGAGAACTCCCCGGCGACCAGGCTCATCACGTTCGCCCCGGCGTTGATCAGCACGACCTCGTCGACGAGCTGCTCGTCGGGCGTTTCGGTGACGATGTCGCCGTCCTCCCGGCCCTCGGTGAGATACCGGTGCAGCAGGCCCCGCCACGAGCGGATGTGCTCGAGGTACTTGTCCTGCAGTTTCGGGTTGGTCAGCGACAGCTGCCAAAAGGTGAGCAGCACGCGCCCCGCGGCGATGCGGTCTTCGTCGATGGGCATCGACGAGACGCACAGCTCGCGGAGCGCGGTCAGCCCACGCAGCTCGTCCAGCTCCACGTACTCGCGCATCATGCCGAGCGCGCGTTCGTAGGTGGCCTGGATGATGTCTTCCTTGCTCGGGAAGTACAGCTTGAGCGCGCCGTTGGCGAAGCCGGCGGCCGCCGCGATCTCGCGCATGGTGGCGGCCTCGATCCCGCCCTGGGTGATCAAATCCCAGGTGACGTCGACGATATGGCTGCGCCGCTCGTCGTGGTCGATGATCTTCGGCATCGGCAGACCTCCCGCACTGGTTCTTCTACCAGTGTAGGAGATCAGGCCTCGTGATACACGCGGTGCCCGGCGAACCACGTTTGCGTCACCTTTGTCTTGACGAGCGCAGACGGATCGGTCTTGAACGGATCGCGGTCCAGTACGACGAAATCCGCCGACTTCCCGGGGACCAGCGAGCCGGTGACGTCGCCCAGCCCCATCGCTCGGGCGGCGGCCAGGGTGAAGACCTCGATCGCCTCGGCGAGGGTGATCGCCTGCTCCGGCCACAGCGCGCCCGGGAACGTGCCGGTCGGATCCTGACGCGTGACCAGGCCGTGGATGCCTTCCCACGCGTTCGGCGACTCGCTGACCGGCCAGTCCGAACCGCCCGCCACCAGCGCGCCCTCGTCCAGCAACGACCGGTTCGGCTGCATCCGCCCGGCACGCTCGCCGGGCAGCACCTCGGCGATCGCCGCCGGAATGACGCCGGGGACCCACAGGAACGGCGAGATGTCCGCGGCGACGCCCAGCGCGGCGAAGCGCGGGAGATCGTCGGGGTGGACGAACTGGCCGTGCGCGACCTGGAACCGCGCGTCGGCGAAGCCCTCGGCACGCACCTTCTCGACGGCGTCGAGCGTCGCGCGCACCGACGCGTCCCCGGTGCAGTGCACCTTCGCCGAGAGCCCCGCCGCGGCCGCCGTGCGCAGCCAGCCCTCGAGTTCGTCACCCGGCATGGTGGTGGCGCCGTGGTGGCAGGCTCCGTGCGCGGCGTCCGGCAGGTACGGCTCCAGGAAGGCCGCGGTCCGCGTCGGCGGGACCCCGTCGAGGAAGATCTTCACGAAGTCCGGCCGGTGATGCTCGCTCCGGTACTGCCCGGCGACTTCCAGCAGCGGTGCCCCGATCGGGTCGAAACCGAAGATCGGGTCGTTGATCAGCAGCGACGAGACGACCCACGCGTGCAGTTCGCCCGCGTCGTCGAGCGACTTCAGCGCCCGCAGGATGTCCGCGGAGACGCCGGCGTCCTGGAAAGCGGTGACTCCGTACGAATGCAGGGTGCCGATCCCGTGCCGCGACGCCGCCACATGCTGCTCCGCGGTGAGCGTCCGGGTCTCGCTGAGCGCCCGCTCGACGGCGACGCCCGCCGCTTCGAGCAGGACGCCGACGGGTTCGCCGGTGGCGGGATCGCGGACGATCTCCCCTCCCGCCGGGGCAGGCGTCGAGGCGGTGACCCCCGCGAGCTCCAAGGCCCGGCTGCTCACCCAGCGGTTGTGCCTGCTGTCGTCCGAAAGCATGACCGGACGCCCGCCGGCGGCCTCGTCGAGCGCGTGCCGGGCCGAAGTCCGCGACAGCGTGCCGACCAGGGTGGACGCCCAGGCGCCGCCGACCACCCACTCGTCGGGTCCGAGCCCCGCGGCGCGCGACCGGACCGCGGCGAGGATGTCGTCCAGGCCCGCGTCGAGGCCGAAGTTCAGCTCGAACAGCGCCGCGCGCCCGGCCAGGGCGTGATGGTTGTGCACGTCGACCAGGCCGGGCATCACGAACGCGCCGTCGAGGTCGACGACCTCGGTGCTCGGCCCGCGTTCGATGTCCTCCAGCGACAGCACCTTGCCGTCCTTGATCGCCAATGACGACGCCCAGGGGCGGTGACCGTCCACTGTGTACACCGTGGCGTTGGTGAGGACGATGTCGGCGGTCAAGGCTCAGCTCCCGGCCGGGTCGTACGCCTCGGGGTGCACGGTGGTGCTCAGCAGCTTGCCGTGCGCGCCGAAGGTGAAATGGGTGGGAGTGCTCCCGCTGGCGTCCAGTCCGAAAAGGACACCATGCGAGCGCAGCCGCTTCGCGTCCCGGTGGTCGGCGACGGTCACCGACGCGCACGGGATCACCTTCTCCCGCCAAGCGAAGACGTAGATGCCCGGCCGCAGCTCGTAGACCGAGTTCTCGTCGGTGTCCGCGAGCCCCCGCTCCGGTCCGGCGAGGCACTGCCACGTGTACCAGTGCGGGCTGAGGTACACGTGCTCGTACGCGTGCTCGGTGCTGTACACCCACAGCACCCGGCGTCCGACCAGCGACGTGGTCGGGGCGAGCGGCTCCCCGGCAGGCTCGACGCCGCCGATCGTGGCGGCCACGAAGGACTGCGTGACACGGGGCGAGGTGTCGCCGATCTTGCTCAGTACCAGCAGCGCCCGGCCGCGGCGCAGGTCGAGCAGCAGGGTGAACGCCTCCTCCTGCCGTGCCCGCGGGTGGAACTGGACGTAGTACAGATCGTCGTCGACCAGGAACGTCTCGCAGCGATCGGTGCCCTTGCCGTGGTAGGCCCAGTCGATCCGGGTGCCGGAGAAGGCGGCGGTGAACGTGGTGCCGTCTTCGCAGGCGAGTTCGAACGAGCGGCCGTGGAGGTCGCCGACAGTGGGCGCCTTGTTCGCGTCGAAGCCGGGGGCGAGTCCGTCCAGCGGCAGCCAGGTGGACGTGTCGGACAGGGTCAGTTCGGGCATTGAAAGAGTCCTAGTGCTCGTGGGCGGAACAGTGCTCGGCGGAGGCGCCGGAAGGCAGGTCGAGGGCCGGGTTTCGGTCCAGGAAGCCATAGGGGCGCAACGAGAAACCGGAGTAGTCGACCGGCATGACCGGCCAGTCCTCCGGACGCGGGATGTGGGTCGGGCCGAATACGTGCCACAGCACGAGATCGGTGTCGGTGAGGTCGCGGTCGGCGGCGGTCCAGGCGGGCAGCCCCGCGCCGCCCGGATGCGCGTTCGGGCGGTCGCCGGCCGGGAAGCGTTCGTCCGCGCGGTACGGCGTCGCCCACAGGTGACGGGTGGCGAACGTCGCCCGCTGGTGGACGGTCGATTCCGGCTGCGCCATCAAGGTCGCGGATGGCCGCGGCACGAGCTGGTACGCCGTGGGGGAGCCGAGGCGGTTGGTCCGCTCCGCGCTGCGGATCTCCCACACGCGTGCCTTGGCCGGATCCGCGAACCGCTGCGCTTCCCGCTCGGTCCGCAGCGGGGTTTCCTTCCAGGTGAACGCGTTCCCGTACGGGTTCTGTTCGCCCATGGGGACCCGTTCGACGTCGACCTCGACGAGCGAGTTGCGTTCGCCGTCGATCGCCACGTCGAGCCGCGCGCAGAACAGGTGCTGGTGCACCGGCGCGAAGAGGCCCGGCGCGATCTCGTTGGCGTGCGGGTGATCCGTGCCGGGATGTGCGGCGCCGGCGAACACGATGCCGGTGGCCTTCGCCTCCAGTTCCACGGTGCCGTCGAGGTAGAGGTACCAGAAGAACCCGTAGTCGTAGTTGCCGATGGTGGAGATCGACGAGATCACCAGCCGCCGGGAGCGGCGGACCTCGGCGCGGCCGTCGAGATCCGTGTGCTTCCAGAGGATCCCGTAGTCCTCCTCGTGCATGCAGATCGCGCGCGGGATCTCGACCGGGTGGCCGTGGTCGTCGGCGACGAACGCGGGGAAGTAGTGGATGACGCCGAGGCAGTCGCAGCCCAGCCGCAGGTCGTTCCCGTTCTTGCCGAGCAGGTACTCGCCCGCGTCGAAGTAGCTGATCCAGAACCGGCCGGGCGCGGTGTCGCCGTAGGGCACCACCATCTCCGGTACCGACGCGCGGTGCAGCACCGACCGGTCCTGGAAGCCGATTTCGTGCAGCGTCAAGCCTTCGCGGGCGTTGAAGCCGACGCGGAGTTTCCAGCCCTCCCAGGTGACCTCGTTGCCGTCGACGGTGAAGCTCGGACCCTCCGGCTGGGTGATCTCGATCGGCTTGAGCGTGGTCCTGGCGCGGACGTCGCCGTAGCGGCCGTGCTCCGGCGGCACGGGCACGTCGCCCTCGTCCTCCACCCGGATGACGTGCTGCTCGGTCAGGTCGATGTGGGCGATCAGACCCTCGACCGGATGCGCCCACGGGCTGTCGGACGCGTCGTCGCGCAGGAACGTCAGCGTGCGGATGACCCGGCCGGTCTCGTCCGGCCTGCCGAAGAACCCGGGCGCCAGTGGAGCGCAGAAGGCGTGCTCGACCCGGTCGGCGAGCCCGCGTCGCTCCATGGCGGCCTGCCATTCCGGCGACGCCTTGGTGATCGACGCGGCGAGGTCGTATTCCTCGAACAGATACGCGGGCTGGCCGGGGCCGCATTCCTCGGTGGAGATCAGTTCGTGTTTCTCCAGCGAGACGACCACGTCGCGCGCCTCGCCGGTCGCGGTGTCCAGCAGCGTGTACCGGACGCGGCGATCGGGGGCGGCGTCGCCCTTCTCGGGCTCCACCGGCAGCACGGCCGGGAACCGTGTGGTGGCGGTGAGCAGGCCTTCGGCGGCCAGGATCGCTCGGCCTTCGGCGAGTTCGTCGGCGGTCAGCGGGTCGAGTGGATGCGGCCTGGTCATACTTCGCAGTCTTGCCGGTCCGTCCGCGGCTGGAAAGACCGTCATGCGGCTGCCGACAAGAAGGATGCACTGACGGCCAAGCTCCGTGAAAGGTCCGGACCGGAGGATGACGTCATGGGACTGGATCTCGCGGGCAAGGCCGTGCTGGTGACCGGCGCGGCATCCGGTATCGGCCTTGCCTGCGTCCAGGCCTTCCTCGCCGAGGGCGCGCGGGTCGGCGCCCTCGACCGGGCACCCGTGCCCACCCTGGCCGACGGTCTCCTGGCGGTGCAGGCCGACGTGACCGACGAGCCGTCGGTGGCCGCCGCGATCGACACCGTGACGAGCCGCTTCGGCGGGCTCGACGTCGTCGTCGGCTGTGCGGGGATCTCCGGTCCGGTCGGGACGCCGGTCACGGAAACCTCCTCGGCGGACTTCGCCGCGCTCTTGGCGGTCAACGTCACCGGCCAGTTCCTGCTGGTCAAACACGCCGCGCCCTGGCTCACCGCGTCGGGTGGCTCGGTCGTGCTGCTGGCCAGCGACTCGGCGTTCACCAGCGCGCCCGGCATGGTCCCGTACTGCGCGTCGAAAGGGGCCGTGGTCGCGATGACCAGGGCGCTGGCGGTCGATCTCCCCGGCGTCCGGGTGAACTGCGTCTGCCCGTCGGTGGTCGACACCCCGATGGCGCGCGGCGATCTCGGCGAGGTGCTCGACGATCCCGCGTTCCCGGTGCAGGCTCCGGAAGAAGTCGCCTGGCAGGTGCTCCATCTCGCGTCCGCGCGTTCGCGGGCGGTCAACGGCCAGGCCGTGCTCGCCGACTTCGGCGTCTCGGCCCGCTCCGGTTTTCCCGCTTAGAAAGGACTCCGCAAGTGAAGAAGGTTGTCGCGATCACGGGTGGCGGTACCGGAATCGGCGCCGCGGTGGCCCGCCGGTACGCCGACGAGGGCGCCCAGGTGGTGGTGCTCGGACGGCGGCTCGAGCCGCTGGAGAAGGTCGCCGCCGAAACCGGCGCGCACGTCATCTCGTGCGACGCCAGCGATCGCGAAGCCGCCGAGAACGCCGTGGCGGAGATCGTCGGCAAGTTCGGCAGGCTGGACGTCGTGGTGGCCAACGCCGGCGGGCACGGGCTGTCCTCAGTGGTCGACACCGGTGACGAGGAATGGGAACTGGCGCTGCGCTCGAACCTCTCGAGTGCTTTCGTGTTCTGCCGGGCCACGCTGCCGTCGCTGATCGAAACCGGCGGCCAGGTCGTCGTCGTGTCGTCGCTGGCCGGGCTGTTCGCCGGGCCGAACGTCGCCGGCTACACCGTCGCGAAGCACGCGCTGATCGGGCTGACGCGTTCGATCGCCCGTGACTACGGGCCGAAGGGCGTCCGCGCGAACGCGGTCTGCCCCGGCTGGGTGCGCACGCCGATGGCGGACGGCGAGATGGACCAGTTCGCGGAGGCCGCGGGCTTCGACGGCGGCCACGCCGAGGGCTACCGCCGCGTCACCGCCGAGGTGCCGCTGCGCCGCCCCGCCGAACCGGAGGAGATCGCGTCGATCGTGCGGTTCCTGGGGTCTTCGGAGTCGTCGTACATCACCGGCGCGGTGATCGTGGCGGACGGTGGCGCGCATGCGGTGGATCTGCCGACGCTGGCTTTCGAACGGGCGGGGATGGGTTCTTAGCGGGGTTTTGCGCGTGAAGGCCTCCTTCCCTCGGCTGAGCCGAGGGAAGGAGGCCTTCACGCGTGTGGGGAGGGTGATCGCCCGGTGCCGGATGTCATGAAAGGGTCGTTCAGGACGAAATGTGTCCTGAACGACCCTTTCATGACATCCGGGCAGCCGCGAAGGCGAGTGCGACTGTCCGTGAAGGCCTCCTTGAGGGACCCAGAGTCCCTCAAGGAGGCCTTCACGGACCGATATTTGTTGATCTACGTCTGAACCGGGAGTGAGCGGGATTCGCTCCGGGTCGAGCGTTGTCGATGAAGGATTTGGGACGTTCACTGTCCCAAATCCTTCGTCAACGAATCCCTGTGCGGAGGAGCCAGGACGTTCAACGTCCCGACCCCCTCTAGCTCGGCCCACACCAGCGGGTAAGCAAAGCGAGTCCCTCAAGGAGGCCTTCACGGACTTCCGAACGGTCAGGATTCCCCGAGGTAAGCCGCGTGCAGGGTGCCGGGGGAGTCCAGCAGTCCCTGAGCCGAACCCGCGTAGGTGACCCGCCCCGAAGACACCACCAAAGCGTCGCTCGCCACGCCGAGGGCCAGATGAGTGAACTGCTCGACCAGCAGGATCGCCGCGCCCTCCTCGGCGAACCGGGTCACCATCGGCAGCAGCCGGGTGAACACCACGGGCGCGAGGCCCAGCGACATCTCGTCGATCAGCAGGAACGACGGCCGCGCGGCGAACGCGCGGGCCAGCACCACCATCTGCTGTTCGCCGCCGCTGAGCAGCGCGGCCGGCGAGTCGCGGCGTTTCTCCAGTTCGGGGAACGCCTCGATCAGTTCGTCCGCCCGTGCGCGGGTGCGCGCGGTCAGCATCAGGTTCTCCAGCACGGTCAGGCCGCCGAACACCGCGCGACCCTGCTCGATATGCGCAAGACCCCGCCGAGCGCGGGCCACTCGGGACTGTTTCGTGATCTCGTCTGATCCGATGTGGACGGTCCCCGACGCGGCGGGCACCACGCCGGAGACGGCCTCCAGGAGGCTGGTCTTCCCGGCACCGTTGGGGCCGACGAGCGCCGTGATCCGGCCCGGCTCCAGGGTCAGGTCGACGTCGCGGATGACCGGCCCCGCGCCGCGGGTGACCGTCAGCCCCGCTATCCGCAAAGCGTTCACAGCATCTCCGTTTCACCCATGTACGCCTTGAGTACGGCGGGATCGGCGAGCACCTCGGCCTGCGGGCCGGAGGCCAGCACCCGGCCGAAGTCGAGGACGGTGATCGTGTCGCAGACCGAGCGCACGAGGTCCAGATCGTGCTCGATGAGCAGGACCGAAACCCCGAACCGCGCGGGAACCTGCCGCAGCCGTTCCCCGAACGCGACGTGCTCCTCGTGCGGAAGGCCCGCGGCGGGCTCGTCGAGCAGCAGGACGCGCGGCCGTGCCAGCAGATGCCCGACGACCTCGACCAGCCTGCGCGCACCGACGTCCACTTGCGACAGTGGGGTGCGGGCGGCGGGGCAGCCGAAGAAGTCCAGCGCGTCGCCGATCTCGTCGGCGGTGAGCCGCCGCCTGGCGAGGAACTTGAGATACGCCCCGACCGTCAGCCCCGGCGGGACGCGGTCCTGCTGGAACGTCCGGCGCAGCCCGGCGCGGGCCCGGTTCGACGGCGATCCGGTCAGCGGACGGCCGCTGAGTTCGACGGCGCCCTCGGCGTTGGGCAGGAATCCGCTGATCGCGTCGACCAGCGTCGACTTGCCCGCACCGTTCGGCCCGATGACGCCGAGCACGCCGTGCTCCGGTACCGATATGTCCACTGAGGACAGTGCGGCGACGTGCCCGAAGTTCACGCTCAGGCCGCGGACGGTCAGCACCGGCGGGCCGGGAGAGGCCGGTTCGACGTCGCCCGCGCCGGCGGCGAGATCGAGTTTCGCCGGTTCCTTCTTGGACCGCCGGTACCAGACCTGCCGCACCGTGGTGCCCAGGTTCCCGCCACTGGCCAGCGCCTGGACCCCGAGCACGCCGAACACCACGAAACCCCAGTCCTGCGGGATTCCCCAGCGTTTGAGCAGTTCCGGCACCCCGACCCACAGGATCGCGCCGAACACGGCCATGTCGATCAGATGCGCTCCCGACATGATCGCCAGCACGTACAGCGCCAGCGACTGGATCGCGGTGAAACTGGCCGGAAAGGCGATGCCGACCTGCCCGGTGAGCAGGCCGCCGCTGATCCCGCCGAGGGTGGCGCTCACGGCGAACGCGGTCAGCTTCGACGTCCGCACGCTCGTCCCGGCGGCCGCCGTGCCGCGTTCGGAGAACGCCACCGCCTGCCAGGCGCTGCCCCAGCGCCCGCGGCGCAGGAAGTACACGACGAGGCAGCACAGCACCAGCACCACGACGGCGAGCTGGAAATACGACCGGTCGTCGGAGAAGGCCTCCGGTCGTTCGACCGAGATCCCGGCGGACACACCCGGGAACTGCAATTGGACGAGCGCGAGGTCCGCCGCCGCGGCGAGCCCCAGCGTGACGACGGCGAGGTTGATCCCGCGCAGCCGCAACGCCGGGAGCCCGACGAGCACCCCGACCGCCCCGGCGGCGAGACCGCCCAGCGCCAACCAGGTGAGGAACCCGCCGGGCGCCTGCGCCTCGTTGAGCGCCGACACCGTCCAGGCGCCGACGGCGCCGAAGGTCAGCTGGCACAGGGAGATCATGCCGGCGCTGCCGGTGACCACACCCAGCCCGAGCAACGAGATCCCGGCGACGACGGCGCTCATGCCGAGATAGACGAAATACCCGTCGAGCCCGACGCTCAGGCCGTACCCGACCGCGATCGCCACGATGGCGACCACGAACGGGATCCCGCGTTCAGCGAGCCGCATCCCACACCTCCTTGCGCTGCGACCACAGCAGCAGCGCGACGATCACTGCGAACGGCAGGAAGTACCGCACCACCGAAAGGCCGTCGACCTGCGCGGCCGCGCCCTGGATCAGGCCGAGGCCGAGCCCGCCCGCGACCGCGAGGTCGAGACGGCGGAATCCGCCGAGCAGGGCCGCCGCGGCCGCGGGGACCACCAGCATCGCCAGCGACGTCGCGTCGTTGGACTGCGACGGCGCCACGATCGAGATGACCAGCGTGCTGACCACCCCGGTGACCGCCCAGACCGCGACGCTGAGCCGTTTCGCCGGGATGCCCAGCAGTTCCGCCGTCGTCGGGCGTTCCGACAGTGCCCTGAGCTGGACACCGGCGGGCGTCCGGCTCAGCACGATCCGGCTGGCCACCGCCACCAGGACCGCCAGCGCGACGGTGACCACGGTGACCTGGCTGATCACCACGCCGCCGACGGTGACCGCCGGACCGTCCAGGATCGGGTGGAACGGCTGCGGTTTGTTGCCGAACAGGATGAACGACAACGAGATCAGCAGGAGCAGCACCGCCACGGTGACCGCCGAGCGGGTGCCGGTGTCCGCTTCGGCGAGCCAGGTGGACACGATCCAGCCCAGCAGCGCGCTGAGCAGCCCGCCGAGCAGGATCCCCGCGACGGTGGCGAGCCACATCGGCAGGCCGAGATCGACGGACAGGAACACCGCCACGTAGCAACCGAACATCCCGGTGGCCGATTGGGCGAAGTTCACCACCCGCACCAGGCGCGACATCAGCGTCAGGCACACCGCCAACACCGCGTACAGTCCGCCGGCGGCCAGGCCTGCCAGCGCTCCCTGCAGCATCGAATCCTCCCGTTACTTCTTCGGAATCCGCAGCCAGTCGTTCGCGACGAGCTCCCATTTGTTGGTGCCGGAGGCGAGCTTGATCGGCCAGCCCGCGGTGTTGTCGTGGTGCGTCTGGCCGGGGCCGAAGACGTACGGCGTGCCGACCATCGGATCGGTGACCGGTTTCATCTCGCGCAGGGCCTTGGTCACCGATTCACGGGTGATGTCGCCCTGGATGCCGCGAACGACGTCGAGGAAGTACTTCGCCGCCAGGTAACCGCCCTGGCTGAACGAGGTCAGCGGGATGTTGTTCTTGGTCATCAGCTCGCGCCAGTCCTTGTTCTGCGGGCTGGTCGCGTCGGTGAACGGGTAGAACTCGGCGGGCACGTACACCCCGGCACCGGCGTTGGTGATGGCCTTGGCGTAGTTCTCGCTGTAGACGCTGGTGAGCAGCAGCCACGTGACGTCGTTCCAGCCCTGCGCCGCGGCGGCCTTCAGCTGCCCGATGGAATCCGGTTCGACCGGGTTCACCGTGATCGCCTTGCAGCCCGCGTTGCGCGCCTTGACGATGTAGGAGGTGTAGTCGGAACCGCCGTAGGGCACGGTCGCGTCGAGGTACTTGAGCTTCTTGCCGGTGATGGCCGACCATTCGTCGATCGCCGCCTGATACGACGGCAGCGTGTTGCCCGCGATCTCCAGCAGCGCGCAGATGTCGTTCAGCTTCAGCGTTTCCGAGCCGTAGAGCAGGGTCAGCGTCATGTCGTGGTACGGGCCGACGTTGACCGGGGCGATGTTCGGGCTGGAGAAACACGCCGGGTCCACGCCGATGCCCTGCATGGACAGGATCTTCTGCTGCTCGTAGTACTTGTTGTTGATCTCGCACTCGATGAGGCTGGACGAGCCGACGAGCGCCACCGCCTCGTCGCGTCCGACGACCTCTCGGGCCGCGGCCGCCGCGGCCGCCGGGTCACCCTTGTCGTCGAGGGCCTTGTACTGGATCTGCCTGCCGTTCACGCCGCCGCTCGCGTTGGCCGCGTCGAAGACCGCCTTGGCCGCCTGCGAAGCCTCGGGGAACGTCGCCGCGCCGCTCAGCGCGTTGACCGAACCGACCACGATCGGCCCGCTCGAACCGCTGTCGGCTCCGGCGCAGCCCGCAGTGGTGAATAGTGCGGCCGCGAGCAGGACGGCTGCGGAGGCGACGAGGCGCCGCGCGGGTTTCACCGGTTCTCCATGGCGTCGACGACGGGCACCGAGTCGACGATCTGCTCGAACGAGGCGAGCTTGCCGCCGTTGAACCGCCACACGTGCGCGACCCGGGCGGTGAACGAACGACCGGTGCCACGGTGCTTGCCGTGATAGGTCCCGAGGCCGATCACCGCGTCACCGGCGTCGAAGAGGTCGCCGAGGGTGAAGGTGTAGTCGTCCCAGTCCTTCGCGATCGGGCCGAAGACGTTGTCCGCGACCTCCTCCGGGCCGGTGTACGTGCCGGCGTAAGGGAAACCGGCCGCCTCCGTCCAGGTGGTCTCCGGAGCGAGCGGGGCCAGCATGCCCGCCAGGTCGCCCCGGTCGCTCGCGGTGTAATGCGCGGCGATGACGTCTAAATTGGACACTGAGACTCCTTAAACCGGTTGCGCGTCGGGATAGGCGACGGCGCCGAGTGGGTAGATGTGCCCGCCCGCGCGGGAGTGTTCCGACCGGCCGTCGCCGGTCAGGCCGAGGAAGACGCCGGTGGTCTTCAGCGCGTAGCCGAGGTCGTGCAGCCACACGCTGGCCACGGCGATGCGGAATTCGCGGAAGCAGAACAGGTAGAGCCCGTCCTGGAACTTCCACACCGTCGACAGGTCCATGTCCCCGTGGCCGCGCTGCACGCCTTCGAGGCATTGCCAGGCATAGCGTTGCGAGGACACGTACACGTGCTCGTAGAGGTGTTCGGGGCTGTAGCGGTAGACGTTGCGCTTGCCGATCAGGTCGCGCGACGGGCCGGGGACCTCGCCGGACGGCGTGCCCGCGTCGGTCGTGCCGGACCAGAACGTCTGGGAGACACGGGGAACGCCTTCGACATCCTCGGCGCCGATGACCGAGCGCACGGCGAGCGCGCGGTGCGTCGTGGTGGAGAAGACGACGGTGAGCGCTTCCCCTTCGACGCTGGTGTGTGGGAGATTGACGAAGAAGACGTCTTCCCGGACGGCGACCGCGTCGTACGGATCCTTGATGCCGTTGCAGGTGACGGTTTCAGCGTCTTCGAACCGCAGCGCGAGCGTCGACCCGTCGTCGAGCGTGACGGTGAGCTCGCGTCCCGACAGGTCCGCGTTCGGCAGGCGGTAGGTGGCTATTCCGGCGGCGAACTCGTCATAGGTACGCCACTGTTCCTCGGGTGCTTCGGGCATGCGGTCATCGTCGAGGCGACCGCCCGGGAAGGGCCAGCTGTCACGCGCTGGGCGGCAACAACCGATCGCTCACGGTCAAGCCGCGCCGCAGTTCGCTCGGCGAGCAGCCGAATTCCGTCTTGAACACCCGGCTGAAATGCGGCGCGTCGACGAAACCCCACTTCGCCGCGATGGCCGCGACGGGTCGCGAAGTGTGCACGGGGTCGAGCAATTCGCGGCGGCAGTGTTCGAGGCGGCGGGTGCGGATCCAGCCCGAGACGGTCGTGCCCTGCTCGTGGAAGAGGCCGTGCAGATGCCGGGTGGAGATGTAGTGCTCGGCGGCGATCTGTGCCGGTCCCAGGTCGGTGGAGGAGAGGTTCGCGTCGATGTAGGCGAGGACCCGGCGCATCAGTTCGTGATGCGGCCCGGCGCTCGTGCGGGCGAGGTCGAGCTCGCTGGCGAACAGGGTGGCGAGCAGATCGACCGCGGTATGCGCGAGCCGGACGCCCGCCGGCCCGCCGAGCTGGTCGAGGTTGCTGCCGAGCTGCGCGAGGAAGGGCACCACCACGTTGCCCATGCCCCGCTTGCCCGACATCGGCACCGCGGTCAGCTGGCCGACCAGGTCGCGGGGGAGATCGATGAGCCGCTGCGGGAACATCACCACGAGCGTGCGGAAATCCTCTTCGAACGCGAGGGTGTACGGCCGGTGCGTGTCGTACAACGCCACGTCGCCGGGACGCAGCATCGCCTCACGGTTGTCCTGCACGAGCAGGCCGGTGCCGGCCAGGATCAGGCTCAGCTTGTAGTAATGCCTGTCCGCCCTGGCGATCAGTTCGGGTGTCCGCTCGACCACGTGCGCCGACGCGGTCACCTCGGTCAGCTGCACGTCGTCGGCTCCGCACGAGCGGATGCGGCCGCGGAAGTGGTCCCGGTGCTCGCTCGTCACGTGCAGCGGCACGAAGGATTGTGACACCACCGTGCGGAAATCGGTGAAATCTCGCGCGACCGTGGTGGTGGTCGGGTCGGCGGTGGCGGTGGTCACGGGGGTCACCTCGCAGCATCGGGGGGTGAATTTCATATACGATAAGCGATACGATGCTGCCGGGCAATGATCGCGGCGAGGTCAGTCGGCGAGGCGGAACAGGAGGGTCCCCGGGTCCACGTCGACGGGTACCACCGTGCCCGTTTCGTAGCGGCCGACGTCCTCGGTGAGCACTCGCGCGCTGAACGGAGCCACGCCAGGGCCGGTGACGACGAGGTCGACGTCGTCCGCGGGCGTGCTCACCTCGCCGACCCAGATCCGCTTGCTGGAAACGACTTCGGCGGTCGCGCGGACACCTTTCCGGTCCAGTCCGCGATGGGCCTCCCTGGCCTTGGCGTTCTGCCAGAGGTGCGAGCCGACGGTGCCGGCCCCGCCGAGCGTGAACACGGCGCCCATGGCGACGACGACCAGGCCGTCGTCGTCGCCGGGATCGAAGCGGGTGCTGATCCAGAGCAGGGCCGGGCCGATCAGGACCAATACCGTCATGAAGAAGCCGAGGAGGCACCCGATGACCGTGACGGTAGGGAGCTCGGGGGCTTCCTTGCCTTCGCGGTCCGTCTTCACCGGCGTGAGGTTACTGGCCGGTTTCCCGTGCCGGTTCGGTAAAAATGCCCGCTTGCCCGGTCGTGAGCCGTCCGGTGAGCACGGCGTCGGAGCGCTTCGCCATTCCGGCGTCTTTTGTCCTTTGTGGACGAATTGCGGCGGAGGCCTTCACGGACCTGCGATCAACTGCCGCCACAGCCAGGAAATCCCCGAGTCAGATGAGCGCGGCCGGAAGCGTTTCGAAGCCGCGCAGGATCCGGGTCTCCCGCCGCCGGCCGCCACCCAGCAGCCGCAGGTCGGGGAAGCGCTCGAAGATCGACCGCAGCCCGATCTCGCCTTCCATCCTCGCCAGCGAGGCGCCGAGACAGTAGTGCCGCCCGGCGCCGAACGACACGTGATCCCGCGCGTTCGCTCGAGCGACGTCGAAGGCGGCCGGGTCGTCGAAGATCTCCGGGTCCCGGTTCGCGCCCGCGAGCACGGTGCTGACGATCGCCCCGCGGGCGATGGGGGTCCCGCCGATCTCGGTGTCCTTCGCGGCCAGCCTGCCGGTGAGCAGGACCGGCGGGTCGTAGCGGAGGACCTCGTCGACCGCGTTGCTCCACAGGTCCGGATCCGCCCGCAGCTTCGCGAGTTCGTCCGGATGCCGGGTGAGCAGCGCGATGCCGTTGCCGAGGAGGTTGACGGTCGTTTCGAAGCCGGCCGCCAGCACCAGCCCCGCGGTGGCCTTGAGTTCCCGCTCGGTCAGGCCGACGCCGTCCTCGCGTGCGGCGATCAGCTTGCTGAGCAGGTTGTCACCGGGGTTCGCCCGCAGCTTCTCCAGGTGCACGGTGAGCCACGAGTCGAACTCCGCCAGCGTCGCCTCCACCGTCCGGAACGTCCGCCACGGCAGGCCGAGGTCGAGGCTCGGCGCCGCGGCCCCGCCCAGCGCGAGCACCTTGTCGCGCTCCTCCGGCGGGACGCCGAGGATCTGGCTGATCACGGTGACCGGCAGGAGCCCGCAGTATTGCTCGATGAGATCGACCGGGCTCGTCGGGTCGAGACCGTCGAGCAGTTCGTCGGTGATCGCCTGCGTGCGTTCGCGCAGTTGCTCCACCGCGCGGGCGGTGAAGACGCGGGTGACCAGCTTCCGGTAGCGCGTGTGGTCGGGCGGTTCGCTGGCGAGCAGCGACGGGGGCTCGATCGGATGGATCAGACCGGACGACGACCAGGCCACGAGCCGGTTGAGCAGCGGGTTGTCCGGGACGAACCGCACGGTCTTGAACGCGTCGCTGCCCAGGATCTCCTTGCACGCCGAATGCCGGGTGGTGACGTGCCCGACCCGGGTGGTGGCGATGGCGCCGTGCGAGCGGATCTCGTCGAACAGGCCGGTCAGGTCCGCTCCGCCGCTCGCCTCGACGGACAGCCTGCCCTGGAGGTCGCCCCGCCGCGCCGCGGCCCGCAGGGCGACCCGGGGGATGGCGTGGCCGATGCTCCAGCGGGTGACCGGTTTGGCGATCGCCTCCGCCTTGTGCCGGAAGGTCCGGGCGGGAGCGGTCTTGAGTGCGAACATCAGGACTCCGTCCGTGCGGGTTCCCTTCGAAGGTAGCGGAACGACGTGTCAGTAGCGAGCAGTCGCGATATCTGCGGACCTGCCTTCCGCTCGGTAATGTTCTGCACTTCCGGCGGGCCGGGGAGTGCTTGTGGGCGGCTACGGGTTCGACATCGCGCTGGTCGCGGTGCTGGTGGTGCTCAACGCGGTGTTCGCGGGCAGCGAGATGGCGCTGATCTCGTTGCGCGAAGGACAGCTGCGGGCGTTGGAACGCGACGGCCGCGCGGCCGCCCGCACCCTGGTGCGCCTGGCGCGTGACCCGAATCGGTTCCTGGCGACGATCCAGATCGGCATCACGCTCGCCGGGTTCCTGGCCTCGGCAACGGCGGCGGTGTCCCTCGCCCAACCCCTGGTGCCACTGCTGGGTTTCCTCGGCAACGCCGCCGGCGCGGTGGCCGTCGCGCTGGTGACGATGGTCCTCACGTTCCTGACCCTGGTGCTCGGCGAACTGGCCCCGAAGCGGCTGGCCATGCAGAACGCGCTGCGGTGGGCGCTGCTGGTGGCGCGGCCGCTGAACCTGCTGTCGGCGATCTCGCGGCCCGTGGTGTGGGCGCTGAGCGTGTCGACGAACTTCGTCGTACGGGCGCTGGGCGGCCGGGCGGAAGCCGATCCGGACCAGATGTCGCCCGAGGAGCTCCGCGAGTTGGTGTCCGCGCAGCGAGGCCTGAACGCGGAACAGCGCATGATCATCAACGGCGCCTTGGAGATCCACGAACGACGGCTGCGGGAAGTGCTCGTCCCTCGCCGGGCGGTACTGACCCTGGCCGCCGAGCAGGATCTGCTCTCGGCGCGCAGGCAGCTGGCCGAATCCGGCCATTCCCGGGCGCCGGTCGCCCGCGGTGGCCATCTGGACGATGTCCTCGGTGTCGTGCGGTTGCGCGACCTGCTCGGCGACCACGAAGACCTCGCGGAGGTCGTCCGGCCGGCGGTGGTGTTCCCCGATTCGTTGCGGGTGTCGGACGCGATCCGGAGTTTCAAGGCCGAACGGGAGCAGATGGCGCTGGTGGTCGACGAGCACGGCGCCGTCGCGGGCATGGTCACGCTGGAGGATCTGCTGGAGGAGATCGTCGGCGAGATCTACGACGAGACCGACCGCGACGTGCTGGCCGTGCGCGACGGCAAGGACGGTTCCCTGGTCCTGCCCGGCACCTTCCCGGTGCACGACCTCGTCGACGTCGGGGTCGAACTGCGCGACGCGCCGCCGGGGGAGTACGCGACCATCGCGGGGTTGATCCTCGTGATCCTCGGCCGGATCCCGGAGAAGCCGGGCGACCGCGTGGTGGTCTCCGGCTGGACGGCCGAGGTGCTCGGCGTGGAGCATCACGCGATCACGCGGGTGGCACTGCACCGCGGGCCGTCCACGGAGCGATGAGTTGCGCCGGACGCGCGGGGTTGGCAGCGTGCCCGGTGTCCCGCCACGAAGGAAGGTGCCCCGATGCCGCAAGACCAGCCGGATTTGAAACCTCGTTCGCGCGACGTGACCGACGGCCTGGAGCGCGCGGCGGCCCGCGGGATGCTCCGCGCGGTCGGGATGGGCGACGACGACTTCGCCAAACCGCAGATCGGGGTGGCGTCCTCGTGGAACGAGATCACGCCGTGCAACCTGTCGCTCGACCGGCTGGCCAAGGCGGTCAAGAACGGCGTGCACGCGGCCGGTGGCTACCCGCTGGAGTTCGGCACGATCTCGGTGTCCGACGGAATTTCCATGGGACACGAGGGAATGCACTTCTCGCTGGTGTCCCGAGAGGTGATCGCCGACTCCGTCGAGACGGTGATGATGGCCGAGCGGCTGGACGGCTCCGTGCTGCTGGCGGGCTGCGACAAGTCCTTGCCGGGCATGCTCATGGCCGCGGCCCGGCTCGATCTCGCCTCCGTCTTCCTTTACGCCGGCTCGATCATGCCCGGACAGGTCGACGGACAGGACGTCACGATCATCGACGCGTTCGAAGCCGTCGGCGCCTGCCTGGCGGGAAAGATCAGCCGCGCCGAAGTGGACAAGATCGAGCGCGCGATCTGCCCCGGAGAAGGAGCCTGCGGCGGCATGTACACCGCCAACACGATGGCGTCGGTCGCCGAAGCGCTCGGCATGTCGCTGCCCGGATCGGCCGCCCCTCCCGCGGTCGACCGTCGTCGTGACGGGTTCGCGCACCGTTCGGGGGAGGCCGTCGTCGGCATGCTCCGCCAGGGCATCACCGCGCGGCAGGTCATGACCATGGAAGCGTTCGAGAACGCCATCGCCGTCGTGATGGCGCTGGGCGGTTCGACCAACGCCGTCCTGCACCTGCTCGCGATCGCGCGCGAGGCGGAGGTCGATCTGCGCATCGACGACTTCAACCGGATCGGTGACAAGGTCCCGCACCTCGGCGACCTCAAACCGTTCGGGAAGTACGTGATGAACGACGTCGACAAGGTCGGCGGCATCCCCGTGGTGATGAAGGCGCTGCTCGACGCCGGGCTCATGCACGGCGACGTGCTCACCGTGACCGGGAAGACGATGGCCGAGAACCTCGAAGGCATCGCGCCCGCCGGGGTCGACGGCGAGATCATCCGGCCGCTCGACCGCCCGATCCACAAGACCGGCGGGCTGACCATCCTCAAGGGCTCGCTGGCGCCCGAAGGCGCGGTCGTGAAGTCGGCGGGCTTCGACGAATCGACGTTCACCGGCACCGCTCGGGTCTTCGACGGCGAGCGGGCCGCTCTCGACGCGCTCGCCGAGGGCCGGATCGTCGCCGGGGACGTCGTCGTCATCCGCTACGAAGGCCCCAAGGGCGGCCCGGGGATGCGGGAGATGCTCGCCATCACCGGCGCGATCAAGGGCGCCGGACTCGGCAAGGACGTCCTGCTCATCACCGACGGCCGGTTCAGCGGCGGCACGACCGGGCTGTGCGTCGGCCACATCGCCCCGGAAGCCGTCGACGCCGGGCCGATCGCCTTCGTGCGCGACGGGGACCCGATCACGCTCGACGTCGCGAACCGGACGCTGGAAGTCGAGATCGAAGACATCGAGGCACGCAAGGAGGGCTGGACTCCCAAGGCGCCCGCGTACACGCGCGGGGTGCTCGGCAAGTACGCCAAGGTCGTGCGGAGCGCCGCGCATGGAGCCGTGTGCGAGTAGAGCGGCTGGCGTGGTCGCCCGAAGGTGGGGATTACCGCGGGTGAGGGGTAAGGCAAAGGTGGCGTGATCGAACCCCTGTCGCGCAGGCCGTCTTCGCCGGCTTTGCGATGAGATGACCACCCTGGACGGCAAACCGTGTCGCGTTCGCGGGCGGGGCCAGCGATGGCGTGAAGGCTCCCTTCACCACGTCTAATGCGGCGAAGGGAGCCTTCAGCCCTGGCCAAGCGCTGGTCGTGAGTGGCGTTTCGGGTTAGAACCCGAAACGCCACTCACGACCACCCGCACCGACCACGCCACGTTTGCCCTACCCCTCAAATAACGCGACACGATCGCCGAGGGTCAGGAGTCCTCCACGAACGGGTGATGCGTAGGCCCGCCGGACCCGAGTACGTAATTCACCCGATGTGCCCCGCTACTCCGGAGTAGCAGACTCGGCGGCCCGACGATTCCCGCTGCTCCGGAGGTCGACGATGACCGCGTCCTACGCCCCAGCCCGCTCCGCCGCCCTCGTGATCGCCCGCGTGGTCGTGGACGGGATCCGGCATTCGCTGCCCGAGCACGCGCCGCTGTTCGACGCGCGTGCCACGGAGTTCGTCGCCTCGGTACTCGAGCGCGACGGGATGAACCTCGGCATCGCGGCGGGTGCGGACGCCTTCCGTCAGGTCGGGGTCGCCGAGTACGCGGCGGGCAAGGAACTGGACCGGCTCTCCCGGGCCTACCACTCGGCGGGCCGCGGCGCCCTTCCCGCGCTGGCGTCGTTGTCGCGGCAGCCCGGGGCCGGGTCCGGCCTGATGGACACCGGGGTGGAGGCCCTGCTCCGCTGCTCCGACGTCCTGATCCGGCTGTCCACCGCGGCCTACCGCGCCGCGCACACGCCCTCGATCGCCGAGCTGCGCCGAGACCTGCTGAAGGAGATCTTGAGCGGCCGTCCGCCCGCGAAATGGGCGGGACTCGCGGCCGAGGCTGGCTGGGTGCCGCCCGCGCGGGTGGTTGCCGTCGCCGCCGAGCCCGGCGCCGGCCGCGCGTCGTTCGGTCCGGAGGTGCTGGCCGACCTCGCCGGCGAGTACCCGCTCCTGCTCGTCCCCGACGACGTCGAGATCGGCGGTGTCCTGGCGGGGACGCGGGCGGCGGTCGGGCCCGCGGTGGCGCCCGCCGACGCCGCGATCTCCCTGCGCTGGGCGCGCCGGACGCTGGAACTGGTCCGCCGTGAGGTGATCGAGGACGGCCCGCTCGTGCGCTGGTCGGATCATCTGACCACGCACTGGCTGTTCGCGGACGAGGTGCTCACCACCGCGCTGGTGACCCGCAGCCTGGCGCCGATCGCCGACCTGCCCGCCAACGAGCGCACCAAACTCGCCGAAACCCTCGACGCCATGCTCTCCGCCCGCGGCGGGGCGCCCGAGATCGCGAACAACCTCGGCGTGCACCCGCAGACGGTCCGGAACCGCATGCGCCGCCTGCGGGTCCTGTTCGGTGCCCGGCTCGACGACCCGCAGTCCCGTCTGGACCTGCGGATCGCCCTGCGCGCGGACCTGCTCACGACCGAACCGGCCCGGCAGGCCGCCCCGATGAAGGTGGCGTGAGCGTCAGGCGGGATCCGCGGACCGGGTCACCCAGGTGGCGACCTGGACGCGGTTCGAGTAGCCGAGCTTGGTGAGGATGTGGTCGATATGGGTGTCCACCGTGCGCCGGGCGATGCCGAGCCGGTCGGCGATCTCCTGATTCGTCAGGCCCTCGGCGATCACGTGCGCGATCTCGGTCTCGCGTTTGGTGAGCACCTGCGCGGTCTGTTTCCGCGGGCCGGGGGTGCGTTCTTCGAGGGCGTAGGCGATGGCGTCGCGGGTGGGCATCGCGGCGCCGTCGGCGAATTCCTTGACCGCGACCTCCCAGCCCAGCGCGGTCGTCACGGTGTCGGTGTCGGCGAGCAGCGGTTCGGTGAACGCCTCGTACCGCGTCGGCCAGGCGCCGACCGTGCGCCAGACGTTCATCGCGGCGCCCTGCAGGATCGCCGCCCGGTTGGGGCGTTTGGTCCGGGCGGCGCAGCCCGCCATGACGGTGAGCGTGAACCCGACGACGACGCGGTCGTCCACCCGCTCGTGCAGGCGGAGGACCTGCTCGCAGCAGCGTTCGGCGACGGCGAGATCGCCTTGCAGGTACTCGGCGGCGGCACGCGACCACAGGGCCCAGCCACGCCAGAAGACCTCACCGCGCCGCTCGCAGCGCTCGACGGCTTCCGCGAGCACCGCCCGGCCGCGGTCGATGTCGCCGTTCAGCCAGACGGCGAGCCCGTGGTTGTAACTCGCCCAGAGGTCCCCGCCCTCGTCGCCGTGGGCGCGGAACAGGTCGATGGCCGTGCCGAACAGACGTGAGGCCTCGGCCATGTCGTTGCCGATCAGCGCGGCGTAGGCGCGGACGTGGAGCACGTACGCGGCGGCGAGTTCGTCGCCGCTCGCCTCGGCTTCGGCGGCCGCGCGCTCCAGCATGCACCGATGGGCGGACATGTCGCCCTGCACCACCGCCAGGAAACCGGAGAGCCACAGCCCGTGCGCCCGCTCCGGGACGTCCGGTGCCGCGGCCTCGTCGAGGCGGCGGACCCACATCCGGCCTTCGGTGTTCAGCCCGCGGACGATCCAGAACTCCTTGACGTCGCGCAGCATCCGCAGCCCGACGACCGCGTCCTCGGGGGTGCCCGTGCAGTAGTCGAGGGCGACGCGCAAGTTCGCGTGTTCGCGCCGCAGCCGTCCGATCCAGCCGAGCTGATCGGTCTCCAGCCATTCGGTGGCGTACCGGCCGGCGAGTTCGGCGAACCAGTCGCGGTGCCGTTTCCGGAACTCCGCCGTCCCGCCCGTCTCGCTGAGCCGGTCGACGCCGTACTCGCGCACCGATTCCAGCATGCGGTACCGCACCCCGCCGGGGTATTCCTCGCGCAGCAGGATGGACTTGTCGAGCAGCCCGTCGACGACTTCGAGGACTTGGTCGCGCGGCAGTTCGCCACCGCTGCAGACCTGCTCGGCGGCGTCGAGGTCGAAGCTGCCGGAGAACACCGACGCGCGGGCCCACAGCAGCCGTTCGGGCCCGGTGCACAGGTCGTGGCTCCAGTCGATCAGGGCCCGCATGGTCTCGTGCCGCTCCGGCCGCCCCCGCCGGTCCTTCGTGAGCACGGAGAACTGCCGGTCGAGGCGGTCGGCCAGCTGGCGCACGGACAACGCCCGCGCGCGGACGGCGGCCAGTTCGATGGCCAGCGGCAGGCCGTCGAGCCTGCGGCACAGCCGGATCAGCGGCTCGATGTCCTCCTCGGCGAGGCGGAACGACGGCGCGACCGCGGTCGCGCGATCGACGAACAGGCGCACGGAATCGTCGTTCATCACGCGTTCGAAGGAGTCGCCCTGTTCCGGGATCGCCAGCGGCGGAACCGGCAGGACACGCTCGCCAGCCACGCCGAGCGACTGCCTGCTCGTGGCCAGCACGGTCACCTGGGGACAGGCCCTGACCACGGTGTCGGCGAACCAGGCGCAGCTGTCGACCAGATGCTCGCAGTTGTCGAGCACGAGCAGCAGACGGCTCGCCTGCAGCGCTTCGACGACGACGTCGATGGCCGGTTTCGCCGAGCGGTCACCGAAGCCGAGGACGTTCGCCACCGTCGGCACCAGCAACGCGGGTTCCCGCAGTTCGGCCAGCGAGACGAACGCGACCTCGTCGGCGGTGGCCTCCCGGTGGGCCGCCGCGATGCGCCAGGCCAGCCTCGTCTTGCCCACCCCGCCCGGCCCCGTCAGCGTGACCAGCGACGATGCCTCCAGCAGGCGCCTCGCCTCGCCGGTCTCGGCGTCCCGGCCCACGTAGCTGGTCACTTCGGTGGGATCGGCCGACCACCCCGCAAGCGAGCCAACTCCGTCCGCCATGCACTCTCCCGCGATCGACCAGCCCCGCGTTCCGTCCGATGTAGACGGAAAACGCCCGGCTGCGGATACTAGCGGAACGGCGCCGGCCTAGCGGTCCGCTCGCTTGGCGCGATCATGCGCCCAGCCCGCCAGCACCGTTCCGGTGGCCGCGAGCAGCAGGAACACGATCAACCTGCCGCCCCACTCACCGGGTACCCAATCGAACGCGCCCCACAACTGGGTCGCGGAATGATCGAAAAGGCTGCGGATGGCGGCCTGCGCGAAGACGGCGACGGCCACCATCCCGAAGATCTGCAGCCCCAGATAGCCGCCCTTGGTCATGCTTCCCACCTCCTGGTTCCACGGTCGGACCCCAGGATCGCCCGCGCGGAACCCGGCGCACATCGGCGGCGCGTCGCACGTCGTATCCGACCAAAGTCGATCCCCGTCGCGACCGAGGTCGGGGCCGGGATCGTCCCGTGTCCGGCTGCGCCGCCGCGGGCCGGTCGACCATGATGGGCCGGTGATCACCGACGCCGGCGCCCAGCCGCCCCTCCGGCCGTGGGGAGAGGCCTGGCGTCTGCTCGCCGCGGCGGCGCTGGGTGTGCTGCTCTGGGTCATCACGGCGGCGCAACTGCCGGTGGGCGCGTCGGGGCCGAGGGTCGAATGGATGATCACCGGCGATCCGCTGATCGCGCTCGTCTGCCTGATCGCGCTGTTGTGGCGCCGCCGTTTCCCGGTGGTGATCGCCATCGCGGTCATCCTCGCTTCGACGGCGTCGGTGCTGGCCGGTGGCGCGTCGCTGCTGGCGCTCTGTTCGCTGGCCACCCGGCGGCGACCGGCCGAAACGGCGGTCGCGGCGGTGTTGTCCGTGGTCACGGCGGTCCTGGTCGTCGACCTGTACCCGGCGCGCGAGACGCCGGGGCCGCTGTGGCTGATGATCAGCCTCCCCACCTTGCTGGTGGGCATCGTGGTGGCCGTGGGGGCCGCGATCGGGGCGCGCCGGGAGGAGGTGCGCTCCCTGCGGGAACGGGTCGAGAGCGCGGAACGCGAGCAGGCCGCGCGGGCGGCCGAGGCCCGGATCGTGGAGCGCCACCGGATCGCCCGCGAGATGCACGACGTCCTCGCGCACCGCGTCTCGCTGGTCGCGATGCAGGCCGGGGTGCTGGGGCATCGTCCGGATCTGCCCGCCGAGCAGGTCGCGGAACTGGCGCGCGGCATCGCCGACGGCTCGCACCAGGCGCTGGAGGAACTGCGGGACGTCCTCGGCGTGCTGCGGGCGGACCCGGACGAACTGGAACCGCCGCAACCCTCGCTCGCCGACCTTCCCGCCCTCGTCGCGGACGCGCGGGCGCTGGGACTGGCCATCACGATGGAGCTCACGACCGAGGGCGAGCCGCCCGACGCGATCGCGAGGACCGTCTACCGGATCGTGCAGGAAGGGCTGACCAACGCGGGCAAACACGCGCCCGGCGCCGACGTGGTCGTCACCGTCGAAGGAAGGCCGGGCGACGGGCTGCGCGCGACGATCCGGGATTCCGGTGCGGCGCGGGCGATCGCGGGCCCGCCCGCGTCGGGATTCGGCCTGCTGGGCCTCGCCGAACGGGTCGAACTGGCAGGCGGCGAACTGGACCACCACGCGGAACCCGGCGGCGGATTCGTGCTCGCCGCGCGTTTGCCGTGGCCGGTCCGCGAAGGGAGCGAATGAATGGACGCCGAGCGGGTGCGGGTCGTGCTGGTCGACGACGAGCATCTGGTGCGGATGGCGCTGCGGCTCATCGTCGACGGCGAACCGGATCTCGTCGTGGTCGGTGAGGCCGCCGACGGCGACGCCGCGGTCGGGGTGGTGGGGGAGCAGCGGCCCGACGTCGTCCTGATGGACGTCCGGATGCCCGGCCGCGACGGGCTGAGCGCCACCGAGGAGATCCTCGGCCTCCCGGAGCCGCCGCGGGTGCTGGTGCTCACCACGTTCGACTCCGACGAGATGGTGCTGGGCGCGCTGCGCGTCGGCGCGCTCGGATTCCTGCTCAAGGACACCCCGCCGCCGCGGATCCTCGCGGCGATCCGCACGGTCGCGACCGGCGAACCCGCGCTCTCACCCGCCGCCACGGCCCGGCTGATCACCGCGGCCACCGGCCCGCGTTCGTCCGACGCGCGCCGGGCGTCGCGGGAAACCGCCCGCGGGCTGCTGGCCACGCTGACCGACCGCGAACGCGAGACGGCGGGCGCCATCGCCGAAGGGCTTTCCAACACCGACGTCGCGCGAAAGCTGGACATCACCGTCGCGACGGTGAAGGCGCACACGAGCAGCATGCTCGCCAAGCTCGGCGTCGAAAACCGGGTCCAGATCGCCCTGCTGGTCCGCGACGCCGAAGAGTGAGAAATTCTTTTCGCCACGATGTCGAATCCGTCGTTCCCCGGTCGACGCAGTGTCGAAAGCACTTCCGAACCACCAAGGAGAAACCAGATGCGCACCCTGATCGCCACCGCGTTCGTCTCGCTCGACGGCGTCGTCGAGGGGCCCGGCGGAGAGCCCGGCTACCGCAACTCCGGCTGGACCTTCAACGGCATCGAGTTCGACGAAGCGGCCTACGAGCTCAAGGGGCGTGAGCAGGGCGAGGCCACGGCGATGATGATGGGCCGGGTCAGCTACCAGGCGTTTTCGCCGGTGTGGCCCGGTATGACCGAGGAGTTCGCGGAGTACAACGCGATGCCGAAGTACGTCGTGTCGACCACGCTGCGGGACGAGGACCTCGTCGACAACTGGGGCGAGACCACGATCCTGCGCTCGCTCGACGACGTCGCGAAGCTCAAGGAGACCGAGGGCGGGCCGATCATCGTCCACGGCAGCGCGGAACTCGACCGGAACCTCGCCGACGCCGGCCTGATCGACCGCTACCACCTGCTGCTGTTCCCGGTCCTGCTCGGCGCGGGAAAGAAGCTGTTCAGCGACACCGACAAGGACAAGCAGAACCTCAAGCTCGTCGAGAGCGAGTCCTACGGCAACGGGATCCAGAAGCTGGTCTACGACGTCATCCGGTGATTGGACACGTTCCGCCTCCAATCACGCGAGATCCGTCTCCAGTCACGCGAGTCCCGTGTCCGAGCACGCCCGGAGGAGGCCGAAGCCGGTCAGAGGGCGGGGCAGGGCCACGCGAGCCGGACGATGGTCCCGGTGGGTGTGCTCGTCACCGAGGCCTCCGGCGCGAAGGCGCGGATAATCGGCAGGCCGCGTCCGCCGTCCGGGCGGCGGCCGTCGCGCCAGCGGCCTTCGTCGGCGACGCTGATCTTGAGCAGGCCGTCGTCGTGGGCGGCCGTCACCGTCATGACGTTGCCTTCGGTGCCGTCCGGGTAGGCGTGCTTGACGACGTTCGTCATCGCTTCGTAGGCGGTGAGTTTGAGATCCTCGGCCAGTTCGCGGGGGAGACCCCGGTCGAGGGCCCATTTCGCCAGGACGTCCCGCAACGCGGCGGCCTGGGCGGGGACGGCGGCGACCTCGAGGACCAGCTCGTCGGTGTTCTTGCGCACCGGCTCGTCGATCGGCATCACGAAGCTTCTCCTCGTCGTCCGCCGCGGTCCACGACCGCCGGATCCATCGACAAGGCTAAGGCACCGCCCGGATCGGGACACGTGAGCCGCGCGAGCGGGCGCCGTCATCCGATATGTTCGGGGCAGTCGGGTACCGATCGTGAGGGGTGGATGACGGTGACGAGCGGAGACGGCGAACACCGGGAGGTTCCGTTCTCGGTGTCCGTCGCGAGGCCCGATGGCGCCGAGGTCGTCATCGCGGTGGCGGGAGAGATCGATCTGACGACCTCCGAGGACCTCAAGGAGACCTTCGAGGAAGCGCTGGAGCCCGTGCCGGGCAAGCTGGTCGTCGATCTCGAAGGCGTGGAATTCTGCGATTCCACCGGTTTGGCGACCCTGGTCGGGATCAACGACCGGTGCAACACCCAGGGGGTCGCGCTGCGTTTCCTTCCGTCGCCCACGATCCGGCGGCTGGCTTCGAAGACGGGGCTGTCCACGCTCCTGCCGCTCGCCTGACCCTCACTGGTTCGGCAACTCGAGGATCGCGTGGTCGAGGCGCCGGTACACGGGGATCTTGGTCTCGGTGCCGAACAGTTGCAGCAGGCGCAGTACCGGGCGGGAGTCGGCGACGACGCCGGTCGTGCGGCGTTCGGCGCGTGCCCGGGCCGCGGCGGATTCGATGACCCGTAACCCGGCGACGCCGAGGAAGCCGACCTCGCTGAGATCGAGCACGGTCGCGGCGGGCAGGCGGCCGCACAAGGCCTGTTCCAGCCGTCCCGCGGTGGCGAGGTCGATCTCACCCGCCGCGGCGATGACCAGCAGGTCTTCGTTCCAGCGGATCCGCTGGACCCGCAACAGGTTCTCGGCCGACGGGCGCGGTCGCGGAATGGCGGGGTGGAGCACGGTGCGGAAGGCGGGGCCGTCGCGGCTGCTCCGCGTGAAAGGAATGCGTTCGGTCATGAGGGTGTCTCCCGGATAGCCGGGGACGAGACGGACAACGGGTAAGCCTGCACAGCTGCTGCGCAAGTGAACTCGCCTCCGCGTCGCCCTGTGAAGGTGCTGGGCCGCGGACATGCGGGTCGTTCGCGCGGGCTGGTGGACTCAACCTCACGTACTGCTCACCGTACGCCGCTCACCTCTCCTGGCAAGGCCGCGTGCGGTGAACGGTGGGTGACCTCGTCACTCACGCAGCGCCTTTTCCCAGGCGAGGCCCCATTTCTCCAGCGGGTGCAACGCGTCGAGAAGCCGTTCCCCCAGTGGTGTCAGGCGGTAACCTTCGCCGCCGGTCTCGACGATGCGGGCTTCGGTGAGCTCGCCCAGCCTGGTGGCGAGCACGCTCGACGACATGTGCTCGCAGCGCCGCCGGAGTTCCCGGAAGCCGACGTCGCCCTCGCGCAGTTCCCAGATCACCCGCAGGGTCCATCGGCGCCCCAGCAGATCGAGCGCGGCCATGAGCGGTCGGCCGGTTTCGGAGCCGCGGACCGGCCGCCCGGGCCGCGGGATCGGATGGTCGGGCATGGCACCCCCCCCTTGTGCTTCGACTTTCGAAGCAGCATAGTGGTTCTGAAATCGAAGCACCGGAGGTGGTCATGGCCCGCATAGCGCCACTCGCCCCGCCCTACGAGGCGGACGTCGAACAAGCCCTGCGCAAAGGGATGCCGCCCGGCGTGACGGAGGAGCCGCTGGCGCTGTTCCGGTTGCTGCAGCGCCATCCGGAGCTGGCGTCGCGGATGCGCGTCCTGGGGGCCGGTCTGCTCGCGCACGGCGAATTACCCGCGCTGGACCGGGAAATCGTCATCGCGCGGGTGACCGCCCGCTGCGGATGCCGCTACGAATGGGGTGTCCACGCCGCGGTTTTCGCGCCGATGGTCGGCTTGACGCAGGAACGGCTCGAAGCCACCGTAACCGGCGACTCCGGGCATCCCGCTTGGTCGGAGCGGCACCGCGCCCTGATCGCCGCCGTCGACGAACTCCACGACACGGCAACGGTTTCCGACGCCGCCTGGGCCGCGCTCGCCGCGCACTATCCGGCCTCGCAGCTCCTGGAGTTCCTCGTGCTGGCGGGCTGGTACCGGACGATCGCGTACGTCGCCGACGGGGTCGGCCTCGACGAGGAGCCGTGGGCCGCCCCCTATCCCGGTGGCTAGGGCGTGTTTGAGTCGATTTTCCTTGTGTCGTCCCGTTCTCGTTTCGGTGCCCTCCAGGCGGCGAGGACGCACAGCAGCGCCGCCACGAAGCCGACCGCGGTGAGTGTCCCGGCCCAGACGGCGCCGGTGCTGGCGAGAAGGTAGAGCTGGACCACGGCGGTGCACGTGTAGACGACCGCCAGTCCCAGCCACAGCCGTTGCGTCATCATCTCCCGTCTCCGTTCGCCCGGTACGGGAGGTCAATCGCGGCGAGGCGGGATCGGGTTACAGGCTGTTCGAAACCGGTGGTTTCCCACCGGTCCCGTCATGAACCGGCCACCCGGAAGAAGTCCACCAGCCCGTCCCACGACTGGGAATCCCGCCGCCGCTCCCACCACGTCCGGAACGGCGTCGACGCCATCGCGTGCCGCGTGTACGACGTCATCACCGCGCGGTAGACGTTCTCCGCCTGGTCCCACGTCAGCCGTTCCTTGCGCCACGCCAGCACGAGCCGCATCCGCATCGGGTCACCCTTCAACGGCCGGACGACCATGCCGGGCAGTTCCGGCGCGGTGGGTTCCACGAGCTGTACCGCCTGCCCGGCGGCGATCAGATGGCGTCCGCCGCCGTTCGGGCATTCGAAGCGGATCCGCGGCGTGAACCCCGCGCGATGCGTCGCCGCGCGCAGCGACGTCAGCGAGCCGTCCTCGGGGCCGGGCGGTCCGATCCACGCCTCGTCCGCGAGGTCGGCCAGGTCGACCTCGAGCCCGCCGGCGAGCCGGTGCCGTGCCGGAATGCCGACGAAGATGGGCAGCCACGAGAACAGCACCCGGTGCCCGAGATGCTTCGCCAGCGGCACTTCCTGGTCGTCGGACATGGCGATGACGGCGATGTCCAGTGTCGCGCGGGCGAGTGCCTGCGCCAGCACCGCGCTGGAGGGTTCCACGTGGACGGTGACGTCCAGCCCCGGCAGCGCGTCGTCCAGCCGCTCGACGAAGGTGGGCAGACAGTCCATTTGGGACGATCCGAGCCGCACCGGGCCGTCGCCGAGCGCGCCGAGGAGGTCGCTCTCGAACCGGTCGAACTCCACGAGCAGGGTCAGCGCGCGGCGCAACGTCTGCTCGCCGACCGGGGTCGGCGTCACGCCGGTGTGGCTGCGGACGAACAACGGCGCGCCGATCTGCCGTTCGAGCCGCTGGAGCAGCGAGGTCAGCGAGGGCTGGGACATGCCCAGCGCGGCGGCCGCCTGCGAGAGGCTGCCCGCTTCGGCGATGGCGCAGATCGCCCGCAGGTGCCGGATCTCCAGGGCCATAGGCGGAGTCTATCGCCGCCGGTCATTACGGCCGGGTCCGTCGCGGTGCGAGGGTGCGGCCAGGACCATGACTACCTGAAAGGGGTGCCGATGACCGGCGACCGAACCCGGCCGGATCTGCGCGCGCTGCTGGCCGCCAAAGGGTTCCGGAACTGGATCAGCGACGGCTGGGAGCCCGCGGACGACGTGGTGGAGGTGCCGCCGGGCACCGCCGAGGCGGCCGCCGCCCATCGCGGCAGGCTGTCGGCGGAACTGCCCGGTCAGCGCATCGCGCTCGCGGCGGGACGGGCGGTGGTGCGGTCCAACGACACGTTCCACGGCTTCCGCGCCGACAGCGATTTCGTGTGGCTCACCGGTTGCCAGCGCGAGGGCGCGATCCTGGTGATGACCCCGGCGGGGGACAGCCACCACGCCACCTTGTACGTCCCGCGTCCCGCCGAGGCGCACGAGCCGGACTTCGTCGGCGACGCCGACACCAGCCCGCTGTGGGTCGGCTCCGCCGCCGGACCGGCCGCGTACGGGGACGCGCTCGGCATCGAATGCCGCCCACTGGAGGATCTCGCGCACGGTTTGCGCGGGCGGAACCCGAGCTTCCTGGTCGGTGCCGGGGTCGATCCCGCGCTCGACGCGTACCGCTTCGGCCACAGCGAGCGGCTGCGGACGGTCCTCGCCGAGTTGCGCCGGATCAAGGACGACTGGGAGATCGGCCAGCTGCGCGACGCCGTCGACGCGACCGCCCTCGGCTTCGCGGACGTGCTGGCCGCGCTGCCGGAGGCGGTCCGCGGCGGCGGGGAACGCTGGCTGCAGGGCACCTTCGACCGCCGTGCGCGCACCGAGGGCACCGGCCCCGGCTACACCTCCATCGTGGCGGCCGGGCCGCACGCCCCGATCCTGCACTGGACCCGCTGCGACGGGCGGGTGACCGAGGACAGCCTGCTGCTGCTCGACGCCGGCGTCGAGGTGGATTCCCTGTACACGGCCGACATCACCCGGACCTTCCCGGTCGGCGGGGAGTTCACGAAGGCCCAGCGCGACGTCTACGACCTGGTGCACAAGGCGCACGTCGCGGCGCTGGGCGAGGTCCGCCCCGGTCAGGACTACGGCGCTTTCCAGGCGACGGCGCTGCGCGTGCTCGCGGAGGGGTTGCACGATTGGGGTCTCCTCCCGGTGTCGGTGGACGAAGCGCTGTCGCCGGACGGGCAGCAGCACCGGCGGTACATCGTCTGCGGTACCGGCCATTTCCTCGGGCTGGACGTCCACGACTGCGCCGCCGCGCATCCCTCCACCTACCGCGAGGGCACGCTCGCCGAGGGGATGGCGCTGGCGGTCGAGCCGGGTCTGTACTTCCACGCAGGTGACCGCACCGTGCCGCCCGAGCTGCGCGGCCTCGGTGTCCGCATCGAGGACGACGTCGTGGTCACCGGAGCGGGATACGACCTGCTCTCCGGCGGTTTCCCTTCGACCGCCGACGAGATCACCGCCTGGGTCCAGGCAGCCAGGGGCTGAAGGACGCTTTCCCCGCATCCGACGCGGTGAAGGGGACTTTCCCCGCATGCCATGCGGGGAAAGTCCCCTTCGGCCCCCGTCAGTACGAGATGGTGTGCCCGGCGAGGATCCGCTCGGCGGCACCGGTCGTGGGCAGGCCCGCGGTCGGCCGGTCCTCGGTGAAGTACTCGCGGAAGTCCTGGCTGAAGTCGCGGGTCATCAGCGCGATCGTGCGGTTCCAGTTCCCGCCGTCCGGTCCGTTCGCCGCCCACAGATCGAGCAGCGACGAGCCGACCCGCCCCTGCACGGTGTCGCCGTCGTCCCAGCCGGGGGTCGAAGCGTCGTTCTCGAAGCTGTACGAGCTGCCGTTGTCGTAGACGTAACGGTAGTCGCCGAGGGCGTAGGCGGCGACGGCGTCGGCGAAGCCTTCGGTCCACGCGCACGATTCCGAGCTGTGCTTCTCGATGTAGTGCGGGTTGCAGCCGGTGACGACGGGGAAGTCGCGGCCGTAGAGCTGCCACTGCAGCCAATGCCCGGCCTCGTGGAGGATGAGGTGCTTCGAGTCGGGCATGGTGTTGCCGAGGAAGACGTAGTTCGTGTTCGGGTAGTCCCAGTAGCCGCCGTCGGCGACCTTCGGATCCCAGACGAAGGTGATCTGGTCGCAGCGTCCGTCGGACTGCCGGGCCGTCCAGCACGAGGACGACGGGTTGGCGCGCTTCCAGTACAAGACGTTGAGCGTGTCCACGACCTTCCACGCGCGCTGGAGCGTCGAGGGCACCTTCACCGTGCCGAGGTCCTGGGTGCCGGAGACGTTCGTGCGGCGCGCCGAGTCGAACGTGTAGTCGGTGGTGTTGTTCGCGGCCTTGACGACCCGCCACATCGCCGTGCTGCTCGACCGGAAGCGCACGTACGCCTCGGCCAGGGACGCCGTGTGGCAGGCGGTGAAGCGACCGTCGGAGGCGCCGGTGATCCCGGCGGCGAGCCGGGTCGCCGTGCCGGAACCGGTTCGGCCCCACAGTTCCCAGTTCGCGTTCCGGGCGACCTGGGTGCGCAGCGGCTTGCTGGTCCCGGCTTCCGCGTCGAGATGGTCGAAGACGAGCGTGCCGGTGAGACAGGCGTTCGCGGCGGCGGTCGCCGGCGGCGCGACGACGGCCGCGGTCAGCCCGAGGGTGGTGATGAGCACCGCGCCGAACGCCCGAAGTCGTCGGCCTGCGGATCTGCGGATCAGCTGCACGGGAATCTCCTCGCTGGCAGGAACGACGGTGCGCCCGTGACCCTGTGTCGACGGTGACACACCGGTTGGTGAAGGAGTTTCATCGCGGCCCGCGCCGCCCACCATCGCGCCGCCCCATCGGCCGCGGCTATGCCCTCCCCGTCGTGGGGCGTGTCATGATGTCCGCGAACTCGATCGGCAAAGCGAACGAGGTCGTACGGTTTGACGAACGACAGGGGAGAAGCGGTGGAGGACGAGACGCCCTCGATCCGGGACATGCTGGCGGTCAACCTGCGCGCGGCCAGGGCGGCGAGGGGGATTTCGCTGTCGGAGCTCTCGCGGCGGTCGGGAATCGGCAAGGCGACGCTGTCCCAGCTGGAGTCCGGCGGCGGCAATCCGACCATCGAGACCGTGTTCAGCCTGTCCAGGGTGCTGGAGGTGGCGATCTCCGACCTGCTCGACCATCGGGCGGGCGGCGCGCTCACCGTGGTGCGCGGCGCCGACGTCGAGGTGCTCAGCGGCGAGGGGGTGGATCTCCGGCCGCTGCGGCGGATCGAGACCGGTGACGGCGTCTTCGAGGTGTACGACCAGGTGGTGCGCGGGGACGCGCCGCAACGTTCGCAGGGGCACGTCGGGGTCGAGCACACCATCGTGCAGACCGGATCGCTGCTGGTCGAGGTCGCGGGCCGCAGCGTCGAGGTCGGCCCGGGGGATTACGTCGCCTTCGACGCCCGCGAGCCGCATTGCTACACCGCTTCGGCGGGGCCGGTGCACTCGGTCCTGCTGTTGCAGTACCGCGCCGACGAACGGCTCGACGGCAGGCCGCATCCGGTGCTGAAGGGCTGACCGCGCCCGAGGTATTGACACTCGTCGTGGGTGGAACCTACTCTCCGATCGTTCGCTTTACCGAACGCTGGAGGGTCGATGAACCGAACGCGTGTGGTCGTCCTCGGCGCGGGGATCGTCGGCGCCGCGTGTGCCCGTGAGCTGACCCTGGCCGGGTTCGACGTCGTGGTCGTGGATCGCGGCCGTCCCGCCGGAGGGACCACGTCGCACGGCGAGGGCAACATTTTGGTCTCCGACAAGGGACCTGGCGCGGAACTCGACCTCGCGAAGCTTTCGACCGCGTTGTGGCCCCAGGTGGTCGCCGAGATCGCCGACGAGGACGCGCGTGCCGCTTCGTCGATCGAGTACGACCCCAAGGGCGGCATCGTCGTCGCCACCACGGACGACGGGGCCGTCGCGCTCGCCTCGTTCGCCGCCTCGCAAACCGGGGTCCGCGCGGAACCGTTGTCCCACAAGGAACTTGCCGACGCGGAGCCCGCGCTGACCCGTGACGTGACCGCCGCGTTCCACTACCCGGAGGACGCGCAGGTCCAGCCCGCGGGCGCGGCGCTGGCCCTCCTGGGCTCGGCTCTGCGCCATGGCGCCCAGTTGCGCTTCGACACCGAGGTCGTCGGGGCGACCGTCCACAACGGACGGATCACCGGTGTCCGGGTGTTCGGCGATGTGATCGAGGCCGACGTCGTCGTGAACGCCGCGGGCCCGTGGGCCGGTCAGGTGTCGGCGCGCCTCGGTGCCCCGATCGCCGTCCGCCCCCGTCGCGGTGAGGTACTGGTGACCACGCCGATGCCGGGTGTCGTGCGGCACAAGGTCTACGACGCCGATTACGTCGGCGCGGTCGGCGCCGATTCGGGCGAGCTGCAGACGTCCGCCGTCGTCGAGTCGACCTGGGGCGGCACCGTGCTGATCGGTTCCTCACGCCGCCGGGTGGAGTTCGACGACACGATCCGCCCGGAGGTGCTGAGCGCCATCGCGGTGAAGGCGCTGCGGCTGTTCCCGTCGCTCGCCGACGTCGCGATCATGCGCGCGTACGGCGGATTCCGGCCGTACGTCGACGATCATCTCCCCGTCCTCGGCGAAGATCCGCGGCTCGGGAACCTCTGGCACGCCACCGGGCATGAGGGCGCCGGGATCGGGCTGAGCGTCGGCACCGCGCGGTTGCTGCGCGAACTGCTCACCGGGACCGAGCCCGCGATGCCGGTCGGCGAGTTCACCGTGGACCGTTCCGCGGTACTGGCGGAGGCGGCGGCATGAGCGGATGGCTGCTGCCGCGCGATCGCGATCCGGTGGGCCGCACCGACCGGCCGATCCGGATCACCGTCGACGGCGAACCCGTGACCGGGATCGAGGGCCAAAGCGTGGCGGGGATGCTGCTCGCCGCGGGACGGACCTCCTGGCGGACCACGCGTTCCGGGGCTCCGCGCGGGGTGTTCTGCGGGATCGGCGCGTGTTTCGACTGCCTGCTCACGGTGAACGACGTGCCCGACGTCCGCGCGTGCCGCCGTCCGGCCGCCGATGGCGACGAAGTCCGCACCCAGTCACGGGAGGAGACGGCGTGAACGTGGTGATCGTCGGCGCCGGGCCCGCCGGGCTCGCGGCGGCCGAGCACGCGCTGCGGGCCGGTGCCCGGGTCACGGTGCTGGATCAGGCGGAGACCCCCGGCGGCCAGTACCACCGGATGCTTCCCGAGGTCTATGCGGCGAGTCGTCCGGACCGGATCCAGCACGGCCGGGCGGAATTCGACCGGCGCCGCCGGGTCCTCGCGCATCCGCGATGCCGGTGGTGGCCCGGCTCCACCGTCTGGGCGTTCGACCGGGCGGAGAAGCGGGTGCACGTCCTGCGGGGACCGTCCGACGGCTCCGGACGGGAGCGGCTGACCCTCGTCCCGGACGCGCTGATCCTGGCGACCGGAGCGCACGACCGCACCCTGCCGTTCCCCGGCTGGGAACTGCCCGGCGTGTACACCGCGGGCGCGGCCCAGGCACTGGCGAAGGGGGAGCGGGTCGCGATCGGCGGACGGGTCCTCGTCGCCGGTGCCGGGCCGTTCCTGTTGCCGGTAGCGGAATCCTTGCTGGGCGTCGGGGCCGAGGTGGTCGCGGTACTGGAGGCGAACCCGGCCTCGACCGTCCGAAAAGGATGGTCGTCCCGGCCGTGGCGCCTAGCCGCGCACGCCGGGAAGGCGGGTGAACTGGTGCGTTACGCCGCGACACTGGCCAGGCACCGGGTCCCGTACCTGATGGGCCGGGCGGTGATCGAGGCCCGCGGCGCGGACCGCGTCCGCGAGGTCGTGACCGCGAAACTACGCGCGGACTGGTCCGTCGTCCCCGGTACCGAACGCACGTACGAGGTCGATGCTGTCTGCGTGGGTCACGGTTTCAGCCCGCAGCCGGAACTGGCCGTCGCCGCGGGCTGTGCCCTGGACGACGGGTTCGTCCGGGTCGACACCGCCCAACAGACCACAGTGGACGGTGTCTTCGCCGCGGGCGAGATCACCGGCATCGGCGGGGCGATCACCGCCGCGGCCGAGGGTGCGGTCGCCGGCCGCGCCGCCGCGGGTGGAACACCGGACGCGGCACTGCTCCGTGCCCGTGACCGGGCCCGTACCTTCGCCGAACGTCTCGCCGCCGCCCACCCGATCGGCCCGGCCTGGCGAAGCTGGCTGCGCGAAGACACGATCGTCTGCCGTTGCGAGGAAACCACGTACGGCGAACTGACGCGTGCGGCCGAGGACGAGTCCTGTCCCGGACCGCACGCACTGAAACTCGGCACCCGGGCCGGCCTCGGCCCGTGCCAGGGCCGGATCTGCGGCCCGACCGTAGCCGAACTGTGCGGTGGCGCCGAACGGCACCACCGCCCGATCGTCCAGCCGATCCGGCTGGGCGAACTCGCCGCCCGAACCGAAGGAGAACCTGAATGAGCACCCCCGACCTCGGTGGCGTCGTCGTCGCGACCGCCCTCCCGTACCGGGACGACGCGTCGGCGCCCGCCGGGCTGGCCGTGGACTACGACGCCTACGCCGCGCACTGCCGGTGGCTGGTCGACAACGGCTGCCGGGGCGTCGGCCCGAACGGCTCCCTCGGCGAGTACTCGTCGCTGACCGACGAGGAACGCCGCCGCGTCGCCCGCACCGCGATCGAAACCGTGGGCGACGACGGGATCGTCGTCGTCGGCGTGCACGGCCCCGGATCGCACCAGGCCAAGTACTGGGCCGAGGTCGCGGCCGAGGACGGCGCCGACGGCCTGCTGTGCCTCCCGCCCACGATGTACCGGGCGAACCACGGCGAGGTGCTCGCGCATTTCGAGGCGGTGGCGTCGGTCGGCCTGCCGGTGATGGTCTACAACAACCCCATCGACACGAAGGTCGACCTCACGCCCGCGCTGCTCGCGGAGATCGCGCAGATCGACAACGTGGTCGCGGTCAAGGAGTTCTCCGGCGACGTCCGCCGGGTGCTGGAGATCCGCGAGCAGGCACCGGGCCTGGACGTGATCAGCGGGGCCGACGACGTCGTGCTGGAGAGCCTGCTGATGGGCGCGACGGGCTGGTTCGCCGGGTTCCCCAACGTGTTCCCCGCCGAGTCGGTGCGCCTGTTCGACCTGGCGCGGTCCGGCAAGCTCGACGAGGCCAGGGCGCTCTACGAGCCGCTGGTGGCCGCGTTCCGCTGGGACTCGCGTACCGAGTTCGTCCAGGCGATCAAACTCGGGATGGACCTGGTCGGCCGGTACGGCGGGCCGTGCCGTCCCCCGCGGGGCCCGCTGACCGAGGAGCACCGCGAGCAGGTCACCGCCGACATGCGCCGCGCGCTCGCCTCGCTGGGGGTGGCGTAGGTGCGGTCGATCCGGTCGATCACCGCCGTCGACTCGCATACCGAGGGCATGCCGACCCGGGTGGTGACCGGCGGGGTCGGCGTCATCCCCGGCGACACGATGGCCGAACGCCGCCGGTACTTCATGGAACACCTGGACCACCTGCGGCAGTTCCTGATGAACGAGCCGCGCGGTCATTCGGCGATGAGCGGCGCGATCCTGCAGCCGCCGACCAGGCCGGACGCCGACTGGGGTGTGGTGTACATCGAGGTGTCCGGCTGCCTGCCGATGTGCGGGCACGGCACCATCGGCGTCGCGACCGTGCTGGTGGAGACCGGCATGGTCGAGGTGACCGAACCGAAGACCGTGGTCCGGCTGGACACCCCGGCCGGGCTCGTGCACGCCGAGGTCGAGGTCCGGGACGGTCGCGCGGTCCGCGTCAAGCTGCGCAACGTCGCGTCGTTCCTCGCGGAGCGGGACGCCGTCGTCGACGTGCCGGGGCTGGGCGAGGTGCGTTACGACCTGGCCTACGGCGGCAACTTCTACGCCATCCTCGAACTGTCCCAAGTGGACATTCCGTTCGACCGGGCGGAGAAGGACCGGATCCTCGCCGCGGGGCTGGACATCATGGCGGCCATCAACGACCAGCGGCCGCCGGAACATCCGGCCGATCCGCTGATCGGCGGCTGCAAACACGTCCAGTTCCTCGCCCCGGGCTCCGACGCCAAGGCGTCGCGGAACGCGATGGCGATCCACCCCGGCTGGTTCGACCGATCACCTTGCGGCACCGGCACGTCGGCCAGGATGGCCCAGCTCCACGCCCGAGGCGAACTCCCGTTGCACACGCCGTTCGAGAACAGCTCGTTCATCGGCACCACGTTCACCGGTGAGCTGGTCGCCGAGACCGCGGTCGGCGGCGTCCCCGCGGTGGTACCGGAGTTCTCCGGCCGGGCCTGGATCACCGGCAACGCCACCTATCTGCTGGACCCGGACGACCCGTTCCCCGCGGGGTTCGTCCTCTAGTCCCCATACCCACCGCAGACCCGGGCCGCCTCGCGCGGTCCGGAAGGGATTTGTCATGCCCGAATCAACGACGATCCGGCCTCAGCCCAAGCTTTTCTCGCGCTCCGGGCTCTTCCGGCGCAAGTCCTTCGAAGGTCCCGACGAGGCCGGTCCCGGCGGGCTTCCCCGCACGATGGGCCTCTGGCAGCTGGTCTCGCTCAGCCTCGGCGGCCTGGTCGGCGCCGGAGTCTTCTCGCTGGCGGGCGTGGTCGCGAACCAGCAGGCCGGGCCCGGCGTGATGATCTCGTTCCTGATCGCGATCATCGCCAGCTCGGCGGCGGCCCTGTGCTACGCGGAGTTCGCCGGGCTCATCCCACGTGCCGGATCCGCGTACACCTACTCGTACGCGGCGCTGGGGGAGATCGCGGGCTGGCTGATCGGCTGGGATCTGCTGCTGGAGTACACCGCGATCGTCGCGGTGGTGGCGATCGCGGTGTCCGGCTACCTGTCCTACGTCGTGGAGCAGGTCGGCCTTGACCTGCCGTCGTGGATGCTCGGGGCACCGGGAACCGGGCCGGGGCACCGCGTCGACCTGTTCGCCGCGCTGCTGTGCCTGCTGCTGGCGTTCGTCCTTTCCCGTGGCAGCAAGCAATCCGCGCGGTTCGAGACGGCGCTGGTGGTGATCAAGCTGGCGATCGTGGCGCTGGTCGTGGTCGCAGGCGCGTTCCACATCTCGGCGGGGAACTTCAGCCCGTTCCTGCCCTACGGCATCGGTGGCGCGGTCGCGGGCGCGGCGACGACGTTCTTCGCGGTGTACGGCTACGACGCGATGACGGCCGCCGCGGAGGAGAGCGTCGAGGCGAAACGGTTGCTGCCCAAGGCGATCATCGTGTCGCTCGCCATCGCGGCGGTGATCTACCTGCTGGTGTCGATCGTGCTGGTCGGCATGCAGCGCTACGACCAGATCGACGTGCACAGCCCGTTTTCGAGCGCGCTGGCCGCGGTCGGGCTGGCCGGGCTCGGCACGGTCGTCGCGGTCGGCGGCATCCTCGGGATCACCACGTCGGCGTTCGCGAACATGCTGGCGGTGTCGCGGATCTGGTTCGCGATGAGCCGGGACGGCCTGCTGCCGCGGTACTTCGCCCGCACCCACCCCCGGCGCAGGGTGCCGACGCGGGTGATCTGGCCGGTCGGGATCGGCTCGGCGGTCATCGCGGGCTTCCTGCCGATCAAGGAGGCCGCGGATCTGACGAACATCGGGATCCTGGCCGCGTTCATCGTCGTGTCGATCGCGGTGGTGGTGCTACGGCGCACCCGGCCGGACCTACCGAGGTCGTTCCGCACGCCGTGGGTCCCGTTCGTGCCGCTGGTCGGGGTGGCGTTCGCGGTGTGGCTGATCGCGAACCTGGACGCGCTGACCTGGCTGCGGTTCGCGGCCTGGATGGTGCTCGGGCTGGTGGTGTACGCGCTGTTCGGATTCCGGAACTCGGCGGAGAACCCGGAAAGGAAGGAACCATGAAGGAGATCGAGCGGGCGGCGGAGATCGCCGCCGCATGGGCCGCGGTGCCGCCGACGACGCGGGCGGAGGTGATCACCGGTGTCGCCGACGCGCTGGACGCGGCGGGGCCGTCCCTGATCGAGATCGCCGACGCGGAAACCAGGCTGGGAACCGCACGGCTCACCGGCGAACTGGCCAGGACGACGTTCCAGCTGCGGCTGCTCGCGGCCGGGAGCGGCGCGTACTACGACGTCCGGATCGACCGCGCCGACCCGTCGTGGCCACCCGGACCGCGTCCGGAACTGCGTCGCTACCGGACCGCGGTGGGGCCGGTGCTGGTGTTCGCCGCGAGCAACTTCCCGTTCGCGTTCAGCGTGGCGGGTGGCGACACGGCGTCGGCGTGGGTGGCCGGGTGCCCGGTGGTGGTCAAGGCGCATCCCGGACATCCGGAGCTGTCCCGCCGGACGGCGGCGATCATCGACGAGGCTCTCGGCCCCTGGGGTGACATCTTCGGCCTCGTCGAAGGAGAGTCCGTCGGTGTGGAGGCGTTGCGTCATCCGGCGATCGCAGCCGCCGCGTTCACCGGATCGGTGGCGGGCGGCCTCGCCCTGGCGCGGATCGCGGCCGAACGGCCGGTCCCGATCCCGTTCCATGGCGAGCTCGGCAGCGTCAACCCGGTCATCGTCCTGCCGGGTGCCGCGCGGGCTGAGGAACTTGCAGTGGGCTACGCCGGTTCGCTGACGCTGGGCAACGGGCAGTTCTGCACGAATCCGGGTCTGGTGTTCGTGCCGTCGGAGAGCCCGTTCGTGGATCGCGTCGCCGAACGGTTGCGCGGCATCCCGGCCGCGCCGTTCCTGAACGACCGGATCGCGTCCGGCTTCGACGCGGGGGTGGAGCGGCTGACCGGGATCCCGGGGATGCGCGAGGTCGTCGCCGGTCCTGGAGCTCGGCTGCTCGAAATCGACCTGGCCGACTTTGTACCTGAAGCGGCCGAAGAGTGCTTCGGTCCGCTGGGCGTCGTCGTGCGGTACTCGCGGCTTTCCGACGTCCTGCCGGTGCTGTCGGCGTTGCCCGGTCAGCTGACGACGACGGTGCACGCGCTGCCCGAGGAGTCCTCCGAAGTCGAGGCGCTGCGGCCGGTGCTGGCCGACCGCAGCGGGCGGATCCTGTGGGGCGGCTGGCCGACCGGGGTCGCGGTGACCGCCGCGATGCAGCACGGCGGGCCGTTCCCGGCGACGACGTCACCGGCGTCGACCTCGGTCGGGACGGCGGCGGTGGACCGCTTCCTGCGTCCGGTGTCCTATCAGGACTGGCCTTCGCACCTGCTGCCGGAACCGCTGCGGGACGACAACCCTTGGGATGTTCCGCAACACTTCTCGTGAGCTTGCAGTACATGAAGGCCCCCTTCATTGCGCTAGACGCAATGAAGGGGGCCATCACGTACTTAGGGTGGATGACCTTCACGCGCCGCTGTGGCTGCTGGTGCTTGTGGTGCGTATGTGGCGATCGTCGAGTCCCCAATGTGGCATTGGGGACTCTGAACGTCTCCGATGCCACATTGGGCGCACCCGCTCGGATAAACCAGCGGTAAGGAAATGAAGGCCTCCTTGAGGGACCCAGAGTCCCTCAAGGAGGCCTTCACGGACCGGAGTCAGGCGGCCGCGCGAGTCAGGCCGACACGACGGTCCCGCCCTGCACGACGTACCGGAACTTCTCCGGCTCGGCCAGCACGCCGACATCCTCCAGCGGATCCCGGTCGACGACCACCAGATCCGCGTGCGCGCCCGGCGCCAGGGTGCCGATCTCGCCGGTCAGGTTCAGCAGATCCGCCGCCGTCGACGTCGCGGAGCGGATCACCTCCAGCGCGGACTGGACCTCGCCGCGCAACCGGAACTCGTGGTTCTGGTGCCGGTGCATCCCACCGAGGAGATCACTGCCGTACACCAGTTTCACCCCGCCGCGCGCGGCCCGCTCCAAAGCGGCCATGCCCGCGCCGAGCACCTCGTCGACCTTGCGCCAGCTGGATTCCGGCAGCCCGTGCTCGCGCCCTTCCTCTTTCAGCGCCCAGTACGTCACCAGGGTCGGCACGAGGTACGCGTCGTGCCGGAGGAACAGCTCGACACTGAGATCGTCGATCAGGTTGCCGTGCTCGATCGAACGGACGCCCAGTTCCAGCGCGCGGTTCACCGCGCGGGCGGTGTACGCGTGCGCGGCGACGTAGCGGTTGGCCGCCTCCGCCTCCTCGACGATGGCGCGCAGTTCCTCGCCGGAATACTGCGTCGAGTCGATCCGGTCGGTGGGGGAGGCGACGCCGCCGGAGGCCATCACCTTGATGTGGTGCGCTCCCTTGCGCAGTTCGTCGCGGGCCGCCGCGCGGACCGCGTCGACCCCGTCGGCGACCCGGCCGAGACCGGCGCAGCACGGGTGGTCTTCGCTGGTGTTGGCGCCGCGCGTCCGGCTGTCGCCGTGCCCGCCGGTCTGGCTCAGCGCGCGGCCGCAGAACAGCAGCCGCGGGCCGCGGAACAGCCCTTCGGCCTGCGCGTCCGCGAGACCGTAGTCGGCGCCGGAAGCGTCACGGACCGTCGTGAAGCCCCGGTCCAGCATCCGGCTCATGGTGCGGGCGCTGTGCGCGGTCACGTAGGAGGGCGACGACGCGGGCAGCGACCCGAGATCGGCGGTCGAAGCGGTGACGTGCACATGGGCGTCGACGAGACCGGGCAGCACGAACGCCCCGCGCAGCTCTTCGGTCCGCGCGTCGTCCGCGGTGAGACCGGTGCCGATCTCGACGATCCGGCCGTCGGCGCACCGGAGGTCGCCCTCGGTGTACTCGCCGGTGACCGGGTCGAGCAGGCGGGCGTCGCGCAGCAGCAGCGATCCGTTCATCGGGTCTCCTCCAGGAGTTCGCGCAGGGCCGGGACCGCCAACGGTGCCAGAGATCGCGCCACCGCGACGGAATCGTCGTCGTAGTGGCCTTCCGCGTCGAGGAGGTTGAGGACGCCGAGGGTGCGGCCGTCGTCCACCACCGGCACGTTGATCACCGCGCCGCAGCCGAGGCTGTCGATGAGTTCGTGGTCGGCGAAGATCTCCCGCACCGCGGCACTGTCCGGCCCGAAGTACGGCTCCTGTCCGGTGATGCACCGCTCCAGCCAGCCGGCGGCCACCTCGACGGTCTTCTCGCCGCCGACCGGGTATTCGACGGGGTGGCTGCTGTGCACTCGCCGCAGTGCCCGCCGTTCGGGCACCCAGGCCAGCACGGTGAACAGCCGTACGCCGATCGTGGCTCGGGTCTTGTCCTCCACAGTGGACAGTGACACGGTCACTTGGTCATCTCCTTGGCGGTTTTCACGGGCGCGCCGTGTTCGGTCAGTTCTTCCAGGGAACGGCCGGCGGTGGACAGGCCGAACACGACCACGCACACCACCCCGGCCGCCAGGACGGCGGTGGTGAGGCCGAAGACTCCCGCGAAGCCGAGGCTCGCGGCGGAGAGGCCGATGATCGTCGGGGCGAGGATGCTGCCGACCCGGCCGAACGCGCTGGACAGCCCGGTCCCGCTGGCGCGGATCCAGGTCGGGAACACCTCGGGGGTGTAGGAGTACACGCCGGCGTACGTGCCGTTGAGGAAGAACGACAGCACCGCCCCGGCGAGGGTGATCGACCACGGCGCGTCCATCTGGCTCAGCCAGAACGCGCTGACCGCCGAGCCCGCGAGGTACAACGCGATGGTGTGCTTGCGGTCGAGCCGTTCCGACAGCCACGCGGCGGAGAAGTACCCGGGGATCTGCGCCAGGTAGATGATGATCGAGAACTCGAAGCTCTTGGTCACCGTGATGCCGCGCTCGACGAGCAGCGTCGGGATCCAGGAGAAGAAGCCGTAGTACGAGAACGTGATCACGAACCACACGGTCCAGATCACCGCGGTGCGGCGGGCCATCGCCGGGCTCCACAGGAACTTCAACGCGCTGAGGAGATTGACCTTGGGGGTCTCCGTCGCGGGCTGCGCGTCGGCCTCGGCGACCGCCGGAAGTGCTTGCCCTGTCGCCTTTTCTACGTCCCGTTCGAGTTTCGAGACGATCTTCTCGGCCTCGGCATGACGTCCGTTCGCGACCAGGAACCTCGGTGATTCCGGCAGCGAGCGGCGCCACCACAGCAGCATGACGATCGGCAGCGCGGTGATCAGCTGCGCGACCCGCCAGCCCTCCGGCACGGTCGGGACGACGAACCGCCCGATCAGCGCGGCCATGACGAATCCGAACGAGAAGAACCCGGCCAGCGCGCCGACGAACCAGCCGCGTCGTTTGGCGGGGACGAATTCCGACAGGAACGGCGCGATGATCGCGCTTTCGGCGCCCGCGCCCGCTCCGGCCAGCACCCGCGCGCCCAGGAAGACCTCGTAGTTGGGGGAGAAGGCCGCGACCACCGAGAACACCGCGTAGAAGGCCAGCGCGTACATCATGACCTTCTTGCGGCCGATGCGGTCGCCCAGCAGGCCGGCGGCGATCGCGCCGAAGAGGAAGCCGAACGGCGTCGCCGAACCGATCAGCCCGAGCTGGCCGTTGTCCAGGCCCCAGGCGGCTTTCGCGCTCGGGAGGAGGAAGGCGACGACGGCGGAGTCCATGCCGTCGAAGGTGTAACCGAGTCCGCCGATGAGCAGGAGTTTGTAGTGGGGACGGCTCAGCGGGAGCCGGTCCAGTCGTGCCAGAAGCGTCATGGGGAACGCCTTCCGTGGTTCGGGCGACTAGGAGAGACGAGAGTGCGGACAACGTATACTGCGTTTCGGCAAAACTGCAATGGTTGTTGCAAGTGGTTCGACGGGCACGATGCGTTACCGTGGCGCGGTCGAGGGAGGGCGTGCGTGACAGAGACGGGAACCGACGACGGTTTCGAGGCGTGGCTTCGGGATCGGACACCGGAACGAGGCCTGCGGCCGAAGTCGGCCGCGGTGCTTGAAGTGCTGGTCTCGCAACCGCGCCGGGCGTCGTTCGGCTCGACCGCGGAGCTCGCCCAGCTCGCCGGGGTCAACGTCGCCACCGTCACCCGGACGGCGCAGGCGCTCGGGTTCGCCGGCTGGCCGGCGCTGCAACAGGAGTTGCGGGCGCGGTACATGTCGTCGCTGAGCGCGCCGCAAGTGGCCGAGGAACACCGGGACGTCGATTCGCCGGGTTCGGCTTCGTTGCGCCGGGACCTCGACAGCCTCGCCCTGCTCAACCGGCGGTTCGCCGAGGACGAGATCCGCCAGGTCGCCGAAGCCGTCGCGGGGGCGCGTCGCACGGTCGTCATCGCCGACGGCAGTTACGCCGCGGTCGGGATCGCGTTCGCGCACAACGCCCGGCTCGCCGGGTACGACGTCCACGCGATCACCGCGGGCGACGCCGAACTCGCCAACGCCACGGCGAAGCTCTCGTCCGAAGACGTGCTCATCGCGATCAGTTTCTGGCGCCTGTACGAAAGCACCGTGCTCGCCGCGAACGAAGCGAAGGCCAGGGGAGCGCGTGCGTTCGCCATCACCGACGCAGCGAGTCCGGCGCTGGCGGGCGCCGTCGAGCAGGTGCTGATGGTGCCCGCCGAGGGCGTGACCTTCTTCCCGTCGCTGACCGCGGGGATGAGCTTGGTGCAGGCGATCGTCGCGCAGCTCGCCGCCGTCGACCCGGTCCGCACCGGGGAATCGATCGAGGCGGCCGAGGCCATGTGGTCGCGGTTCGACCTGCTGCACCGCCGCCCGGGATCGGCCGATCGGACAGTGCCGAAAAGGCCGACCGGTGGAGGCGTCTCCGCCGGATGACCGATCCGCCGCCCCCTGCCGGGAGGCGATCCTGGTTCCAGGCCGCCGGAACGGGCGGCACGGGAACGAGGAGGCCGAAATGACCATCATCGCGACTTTGGGTGCCTACGCCGGGTTCGCGCTTCTGGCGTTGATGGCGGCGACGCCGCTGCTGGTCGAACTCGACCAGCGCTTCCCGGTCACCCGCCGGGCGAAGGCGGCCGAACGGGAACGCCGCGTGCCCGCCGGGCTCGCGTCAGCGTGACGCAGAGCACAGAGTCGCTTCCGGACTACCTCACGTGAGTGATTCGCGCTCCGCCAATTCGTAACTTTGTGTCGCGTTATGGAACGCTCTGTGACGTGACCGTGGATTTCTGCACCAACGCCCAGCCCTCCGACACCTTCGCGGAGTTCCGGAGGAACGTCGACGAACTGACCCAGGCGTTCGTCGACGCCTGCCGTCAGGGCCGTACGCCGGGCGATGCTTCCCTCGACCTGCTGCAGCGGGTCCATCGCGAAGACCGCAATTGGGTCGTCGTCCACCTGACCTTCGCCATCGCGGCGCTCGCGCATCAGCGAACGCTGGCGCCCTCCGACACCGTCACCCGGCCAGGTGGCGTGACATGTGCGCCGGAGCGCGCGTTGTTAGCTTCCGCGAGTGACTGATCCGACCATCTCCGCGGTCATCGCGGTGTTCGCGGGTTTCGTGCTCGCGGGCTTCCTGGCCGTCCCGTACATCGCCGCGAGTTACCGGCGCCGCGGCGAACTCGGGCTCTGGCGGGTTCTGCTGGTGTTCGGGTTCCTGGTCTACGCCATGTCGCTGTGGACGTACACGTTGCTCCCCATCCCGGAGACGACGACGGCGTGGTGCGCCGAACACGCGTCCAGCCATCTGCAACTGCGCCCCTTCCAGTTCGTCGCCGACATCCGCCGTGAACAGACCGGCGCGGGGCCGCGGGCGTTCCTGCGCAATCCGGCCGTCCAGCAGGCGGTGTTCAACGTCGCCTTGTTCGTGCCGCTGGGGATGTTCGTGCGGCACCTCTTCCGGCGGGGTTTCCTCACCACCGTCGCCATCGGCTTCGCGGTCTCGCTGTTCATCGAAGGCACCCAGCTGACCGGGGTCTGGTTCCTGTTCGAGTGCCCGTACCGGCTGGCCGACGTCGACGACTTGCTGACCAACACCCTCGGCGCCGCCGTCGGGTTCGGGCTCGCCCCGTTGCTGCGGCTGCTGCCGGGGAACGAACCGTCCGCGCCGCCTGGGACACCGCGGCCGGTCACCGCGCGCCGCCGCTTGCTTGGGATGGCCGTCGACGTCGTGTCCGTCATCCTGCTCGGCACGACGGTCGGGATCGTGACGACCCTGCTCGTGGGTGAACCGACCACCGTGGTCACCGCGCTGATCGGCACCTTCCTGCCCGCGCTGCTCCTGCTGTTCGTCATCCCGGTGGCGGGTAACGGCGCCAGCTTCGGGCAGCGCGTCGTGTTGCTGCGCCCCGCCGGTCCGGACGGTGGGAAACCCGCCCTGTGGCGGATGATCGTGCGATTCCTAGCCGGATCCGGCGGCTACTTCACGCTGCTCACCCTGGCGTCGGTGGTCAACGGAGGCTTCGAGCCGCTCGCGAACCTGCTGTTCTTCGCCAGCGGCATCCTCGCGATCCGGCCCGAAGGCCACCAAGGACTTTCCGGGCTGATCGCCGGCCTGCGCATGGCCGACGTGCGGGCGCTCGACGACCAGGAGGTGCCGAGTCTCGTGAGTGGGAAGGACGGTTAGGACCGTCCTTGCCCTTGTACCGTTCTGGCGATCATGTCGCGAAAGCCACTTTCGCGACGTCTGATGTCCGGGAAGTGGGGCGAAGGCTCCCTTCACCGCATTAGATGCGGCGAAGGGAGCCTTCACCCCACCATCGACCCGTCCGGGACCACGACACCTTTGCCTTACCGCTCAATAGAACCGTCCTTGCCCTATGTCTGTAAGGGCGGTCGGGGCTGTTTCGCGTGACCGGCGGGACGACACACGACAGGACTCGCCCTCGCCGAGTGTCGTCCACGCGCGACCCGCTGTGTGCCGGCGTTGAACGTTGCGAAAGCCACTTTCGCAACGTTGAAGGTTGCGAAAGTGGCTTTCGCAACGTCGGCCGTGGCCTGGCCCGGTACCGCCGCCTCGCCACGCACGAGGATCGCCACTCGATCGGGTCGACCCTGCCGTTCCCGCGAGTCATTCCGCCTGGCAGGAGGCGCGGGCCGGAACACTCGCCCGGTGGACGTGGAGTCGATGGACGACGTGGCCGACTGTCTGCTGTCGGTGGCCTGGAACATCTTCCCGCTGATGGGGAAACCTCCCGCTAGCCCGGGCAACCGGACGGAGGAGATCCGGACCCTGCTCGTCGACGCCTGCCACGACGCCGGGATGCGCGCCCGCGAACGGGCCGCGTCGCACGGAGCGGGAACCGAAGAGGAACGCCGCCCCTTCCTGCGTCTCGCGGAGATCGGGACGGACGCGAACCTGTTCCTGGGCATGGTTTCCGGCACGCTGGTCGCCGATCCCGAGCGGATCCGCCGCCGCTGGGCGGAGATCGAGATGCTCGTCCTCGAAGCGGGGGAGCTCGCCGCGCTGATCGAGGGGCGACCGGAGCACCGGCCGCCCCTCGCCGCGGGAGATCAGTCCTTTTCCAGCGTCAGGTCGTAGCGGTCGAGCACCTCCTTGACGGGCTGGAAGAACGTGGTGCCGCCTTCGCTGCAGTCACCGGAACCGCCCGAGGTCATGCCCTGCGCCTGCACCAGTTTCGTGCCGGAGCCCGACGAAGGACGGCTGACGAACGAGCCGCCGGAGTCACCGGGCTCGGCGCAGGCGTCGGTCTGGGTGAGACCTCGCACGATGTTCCCGTTGCCGTAGTTCACCGTCTGGTCCAGCGCTTCGACGCGTCCGCAGTGCCAGTGGGTGGTGATCCCGGACCGGCAGATCCGGCCGCCGACGCCGACCACGTCGGCCCCCTCGATCCGCACGTCGGAACCGTCCTCGTAGCGGTCGACCCGGGGCGGGGTCGAGACGTCGGAATGCGTCACCTTGACCGTCCCGTAGTCGTTCCCGGGGAAGGACGATTTCGCGACCTTGCCGATCGTGCCGCCGACGCCGCGCACGGTGCCGCCGAGTTCGGTGCAGTGGCCCGCGGTGATCACGTAATGATCGTCATCGTCGTAGGCGTTGAACCCGACCGAGCAGGCGCCACCGCTGAAGTACAGACCCTGCCCGCCGACCACGCTCCACAACGGCCGCGACGCGCTCTTCACCTGCTCCACCCGCACCGGTACGCCGGCGGAGGCGGCCCATGCCCGGCCCGCGGGATCACCGCCCACCACGCTCACCACGACCTCGTTCGCCGGTACATCGACGTACCAGCCGGCGACCGAAGCGGGCAGATCCGCGGTTCTGTTGTCCAATGTGGACTGAATTCGCTTCAATTCGGCGGCGCTGTGCCTGAGTACCTTCGGATTCGCGCCCGCGGCGCGGATCCTGGCCGACTGGCGCGCGTCGGTGGTGCCGACGACGAGTTCGCCGGTCGTCGTGTCCAGCCAGGTGCCGGCGAACGCGGCGCCGAGCGAGGTGCCGAGTTTCTGCTGCGCGGCGGCCAAAGTGACCGGTCCGGCAGCTTCGTTCAGCACCGATGTCGCCGCCGAAGCCGGGGACGCGAAAGCGGTGACTGCCGCCGCGGCGCCGATCAGGACGGTCAGGGTGCGCAGGGGGCGTCGGATCACGAAAACCTCCAGGAAATTCAGTGCGGGAAACCCTCCTCATTCGACGTTACGACAACGGGATGTCGCGCGAATGCCGCCATTTGAGTAGCGCTGTGAATTCGCCTTTCCGGCTCAGTGGAATGGTCATCCCTCACTCTTGTGAGTGGAAACTGCACGATTTGCCGTCCCCGATTCCCTGACCGGCGAACGACTGACAGCGACGTGTGTACGTCCGTTCGGGAAAGACGTGGTCAAGGCCGGAAAACGCGGATCACCTGATGGTGTCCGCGCTGAACCCGTTCGTCCGCATCGGTGACGAACGCGTTTCTTTCACCAGCAGGAAACAAGGCCCGCCGTGAACATCACGCCGACGGTGAGCACGGGCGGGGCGAACAGGGCCAGTGTTCCGCCCGCGACGGCCCGCACCCGTTCCGGAAAACGCGACGGCCCGCTCGGGTGCCGCGCCAGCCAGCGCAGCCGGAGCGCGGTGTCGCCGTCGGCGGCCTGGATGGACAACAGCGCCGAGCGCACGGTGTCCGGTCCATGCCCGGCCGCGGCCGCCCGGTCGGCCGCGAGTTCGACCAGCAGCCGGACCGCGCCGGGGAGTTCTCGCATGAGCGGCACGAACCGCAACGTGCGGCCGAGCGTTTCGGCGCAGCCGGCCAGGAAGTGATGCCTGCCGCGCAGATGGGCGCGTTCGTGGGCCAGCACCGCGGCCAGTTCACGGGACGACAGCCTTCCGGCCAGGCCCTGACTGGCGACGATCAGGCCGTCGCGGCCACCGAGGCTGTAGGCGATCGGACGATCGTCGGGCAGCCACAGGGTCGGCCCCGGTCGCGATCCGGACAGGCGGAGCACGTCGAGATGGCGCCGGTGCAGCAGTGTGCTGCGTTTCCGCCGCCGCGCGGTGGACAGCGCGAGCCGGGCCGCCGCGATCGCGAGCGCGATGGCGGCGAAGGTCCCGGCGACCGGATCGAGGCCCGGAAGGCCGCTGTGGCCGACGGCCGCCCAGCATTCGTGGAGGATCCGGGTGATGGCCCCGGCGGGACCGTGGTCCGGCAGGACGAGGAGCAGAACTGCACCAAGCGTGCCGGCGAGGACGCCCACCGCGGTCAGCAGCCACCACGCGAGCGCCGTGCCGGGGCTGATTCCGCCGGCGGTCAGCCTGCCCAGCAGCCGGGGTGAGAACCAGCCGGTCACCACCACGCCGAACAGGAGCACCGCCGCCAGGATCATCGCTTGCCGGGCTTCCGTCGCAAGGCCCGCCGCAGGATGTCCGACTCCTCTTCGGTGACCGAGCGCGCGAAATGCAGCAGCACGGATTCCCGGTCTTCCGAAGCGTCGAGGAGTTCTCGGAGGCTTTGCGCGGTGGCCTCCTCGCGGGTCGCCACGGCGCGGTAGCGATACGCGCGATTCTCCATTTCGCGTTCGACCCATTCCTTGCGGTGCAGGTTGTCGAGCACGGTCATCACCGTGGTGTAGGCGAGGTCGCGATTCCGGTTGATCGCCTCGAGGACCTGGCGCACCCGCAAGGGTTCCGCCGCGTCCCAGAGCACGTCCATCACCGACGCTTCGAGCTCGCCCAGCCGTTGCATGACACCTCCGCCGGGAAGGATACTGTGCCGCCCCCGCTCAGCCGACGACGCGCCGCGCGCCCATCAGGTGCCCGTCGCCCTTGACCGAGCGGACGTCGACGAGCTGGCCCTCGGTCGGCGCGTCGACCATCTTGCCGCTGCCGACGTACATGCCGACGTGGTGGATGGCGCCGGGATTGCCCGTGCCGTCGTCGTAGAAGACGAGGTCGCCGGGCACGAGCGCGTCCAGCGGGACGGGCTTCCCCACGGTGTACTGCTGACGGCTGGTGCGCGGAAGCGAGATGCCCGCCTGCTTGTACGCCCACGACGTCAGGCCGGAGCAGTCGAATTCGCTCGGGCCGGTGGCGCCCCATTCGTATTGCGAGCCCCGCTTGGACAGCGCCGCCTGCAGCGCGTCGTTCGCGGCGCCGGGCGGGCCGAGATAGGAGCCCTTGTCCTGGACCTTGCCGAGTTTCGCCTTGTCCGCGGCCGGCAGTTCGCCGAGTGCCTGCCGCACCTTGGCGATCTGGTCGTCGAGGTCCTTCTTGCGGGTGCGGACCTGCTCCAGCGCCACCGTCGCGTCGTTCGCCGCGAGCTGGGCCGTTTCCCGCGCGTCCGCCGCCGTGGCGCGTGCCGCCTGGGCCTTCCCGAGCGCGTCACGCAGGCCGTTCAACGCCTTGGCCTTCTCGTCGGCCAGGACCGACAGCGCCGAAGAACGGTCGAGGAACTCCTGCCTGCTGCCGCTGTCGAGCAGCAGGACGGCGTTGCCGAGCCGTTCGCCGCTCATCGCGGACCGCGCGATCACCTCGACCTGGGGCCGGAAGCGATCGATCGCCGACTGGGCAAGCGTGAGGTCTCCGTCGGCCCGGCCGAGGGCCGCCGTCGCCTGGTCACGCTCGGTTTCACGGGTCTTCAACCGGTCCTGGGATTCCTGCAGGTCCTCGTCGGCCTTGGCCGCTTGGGCGCCGAGTTCCTGATAGCGCCGCATCGGATCCTGGCCGTCCGGGGCCGGTTGCGCGCTCGCGGGGAGCGCGCCGAAGCCGAGGAGCATGAGGGCGGCGGTGGCGGCGAGGGGATGCCGCGACGAGCGCCGATAGGGGGTCACGGGTACCGAATCTCCTGTCGAGCAGGGTTCAACTATCGCGCTTAGTAGTACGGGGACGGTTGTGAGTGCCCGGTGAAGTCCTACTAAGACTGCTAGTACTAGGTCTCATGGGAGTTTGCTACGGTGGGAACCGTGAGTGTCTCTTCGGCTACTCTTCGTCGACTCGTGGTGGCCTTGCTGCTGCTGGTCGCGGCGGGTTCGGGAACCGTCGCCTGCCTGGACGGGCACGGCGAGGCCGTCGCCGTCACATCGGCTGCCCATGACTTCTCGTGCCCGCCGCGCGAGGGACACGTGCACGCCCGCTCGCTCACCGCCCTCGCCGTACGCAGCGAGGAATCTCCGTCCACGCCGGACCTCCCTTCCCCGGCGGCGCGTGTGCTTTCGCCCGTGCCGCAAGGGAAGACACGTCTGCTTTCCGCTGGCCGGAGTGGACACCGGACACTCGTCGAGCTGTGCGTTTGGCGGACGTGACGGACCTCGCGCCGTCTTGTTCCCGTCCGCACAGCACAGAAAGACGAATCCTCGATGAACGCTGTCCTGCCCCGGCGCGCGGCGCCGGCCGTCGGCAACACACCCGTGCTCTGGATCGACGAACGACTCACCGGCTCCGGTAAGGGTTTCTGGGCCAAACTGGAGGGCTTCAACCCCGGCGGCATGAAGGACCGCCCCGCGCTGCACATGGTGGCGGCGGCCAAGGCCCGCGGTGACCTGGCCGACGGCGCGACGATCGTCGAGTCGACCAGCGGGACACTCGGGCTCGGGCTCGCGCTGGCCGGGATCGTCCACGGGCATCCGGTCACCCTCGTCACCGATCCCGGGATGGAACCGATCGTGCGACGGATGCTCACCGCGCATGGCACCCGCGTCGACCTCGTCACCGAGCCCCATCCGGTGGGCGGCTGGCAGCAGGCACGCCGCGACCGGGTCCAGCGGGTATTGGCGGAACAGCCCGGTTCCTGGTGTCCCGACCAGTACCACAACCCGGACAACGTCGACGCGTACGCGGGTTTGGCCGAGGAACTGGCCGCGCAGCTGGGCCGGATCGACGTGCTGGTGTGCTCGGTCGGCACCGGCGGGCATTCGGCCGGGACCTTCCGCGCGCTGCGGCGGTATTCCCCGCATCTGCGCCTGATCGGCGTGGACACCGTGGGCTCGACGATCTTCGGGCAGCCCGCCACCTCACGGCTGATGCGGGGGCTCGGGTCGAGCATCCATCCGCGCAACGTCGATTACGACGCGTTCGAGGAGGTTCACTGGGTCGCCCCGGCCGAAGCGGTGTGGACCTGCCGCCGCCTCGCCGCGGCGCAGTACGCGACCGGCGGCTGGAGCGTCGGCGCGGTCGCCCTCGTGGCCGCCTGGCTGGCCCGCACACACGATCCGGACGTGCGGATCGCCGCGATCTTCCCGGACGGCCCCCAGCGTTACTTCGACACCGTCTACAACGACGAGTACTGCGCGGGACACGGGCTGCTCGACGTGGTCCCGGCGAGGGAACCGGACGTCATCGGCCACCCCGGCGACCGCGTGGTGGAACGCTGGACCCGGTGCCGCACGATCGTGGATCCCGCGCTGTGAAGGGGTTCGCCGAGCGGTTCAGGTCGTTCGACCGGCCCAGCAAGGTGTTGATGGTCAACCAGTTCACCATCAACGTCGGGTTCTACATGCTGATGCCGTACCTGGCGGGCTATCTTTCCGGCCCGCTGGGGCTGGCGGGCTGGGCCGTCGGCCTGGTGCTGGGCATCCGGAACTTCTCGCAGCAGGGCATGTTCCTGGTCGGGGGCACACTGGCCGACCGGTTCGGCTACAAACCGCTGATCGTCGCGGGATGCGTGCTGAGGACGGCGGGGTTCGCGTTGTTGAGTGTGACATCGTCGTTGCCGTCGCTGATCGTCGCGTCCGCGGCCACCGGATTCGCCGGGGCGCTGTTCAATCCGGCGGTCCGCGCCTATCTGGCCGCGGACGCGGGGGAGCGGCGGCTCGAGGCCTTCTCGGTGTTCAACGTGTTCTACCAGGGCGGGATCCTGGCCGGGCCGGTGGTCGGGCTCGCGCTGACCGCCGTCGACTTCCGGTTGACCTGCCTGGTCGCCGCCGCCGTCTTCGGCGTCCTGACCGTGGTGCAGATACGGGCGCTGCCCGCGCACGAGAACGAACGCGACCGCTCGTCGGTCTGGTCGGACTGGCGCGTCGTCATGGCGAATCGCTCCTTCCTGCTTTTCGCGCTGGTCATGATCGGCTCGTACGTGCTGTCCTTCCAGACCTATCTGGCGCTTCCGATGGAGGCCCGCCGGATCACCGGATCGGAGACGTCGGCGACCGTGCTCATCGCCGGGCTGTTCGTGATCTCGGGCGGGCTCGCGATCGCCGGGCAGCTCAAGATCACGGCCTGGGCCAAGGATCGGTGGCCGCCCGGCACCTGCCTGGCCGTGGGCATGACGTTCATGGCCGCGGCCTTCGTCGCGCCGCTGACCGTCGCCAGGGCGGGTCCGGTCGTCGCGGGAGCCGGCTTGCTCGTCTCCGCGGCCCTGCTGGCGGTGGGGACGGTCGTCGTCTTCCCGTTCGAAATGGACACCGTGGTGCGGCTTTCCGGCGATCGGCTCGTCGCCACGCATTACGGCTTCCACAACACGATCGTCGGCGTGGGCATCCTCCTCGGGAACCTGTTCACCGGCACCGTTTTCGACCTCGCACGCCGGGCCGGTTTCCCGGAGTTCCCCTGGCTCGCCCTGACGGTGATCGGGGCCGTCTGCGCCTTCGGGTTGCGTGGTCTCGACCGGAGCCGGCTTCAGACGAGCGTCGTCCAGTAACTCCAGAAGGCCTGCAGGACCGCGACGGTGATGGCGGCGTACCAGACCACGAGCACCACGCTGTGGTACCGGATCGCCGCCCTCACCTCCGGTCCTTTGTGGAGGTTGTGCAGGGTCGTGTACCAGAAGACGGCGATGGTGACCGCCCACACGACCATGCAGTAGGGGCACAACGCGCCGATGACGTACAGGCTCTGGATCATCAGCCAGTGCACGAATACGACACCGAGCGCCGAACCGATCTGGAGGCCCAGCCAGTACCACCGCGGGAGCCGCGCCCCGCCGAGCAGGACGACCCCGGTCGTGACGACGACGCCGAATCCGGCGATCCCCAGCAACGGGTTCGGGAAGCCGAACAGTTCCGCCTGCGGCGTCTTCATGATCGAGCCGCAGCTGAGGACCGGATTGATACTGCAGGTCGGGATGTAGGAGAAATCCTTGAGCAGACGGAACTTCTCGATGGTGAGGACGAACGAGGCCAGCAGCCCGATCGCGCCGCCGGCGAGCAGGACCCACGGCGTCGCCCGGACGGCGAACGGCTTCACTTGGCCAGTTCCCGGTCGATGGCCGCCTTGAGGCCCTGATAGGACGGCGAGCCCGAGAACCTCACGCCGTTGACGAAGAACGTCGGTGTGCCCTCGACGCCGATGTTCGCGCCGTCGGTGCGGTCGGCCAGCACCCGGCCGAGGATGACCTGGTCGTCCAACGCGGTCTCGAACGCTTTCAGATCGAGGCCCAGCTGCCGCGCGAAGCCGAGGAAGGTCTCGCGATGGGAGACTTGCTGGTCGCCCCACTCCGGCTGCTTCTCGAACATCAGGCGGTACATCGGTTCGAGCTTGCCCTGTTCACCCGCCGCCTCCACGGCCCGGGCGGCGAGCTCGGCGTTCCGGTGACTGGGGATGGGGAAATAGCGCATGACGAACGTGACCCGGTCGCCGTACTCGGCTCGGAGCCGCTCGACGTCCGGGAAGGCGGCGCCGCACGCCTCGCATTCGAGGTCGAGGAACTCCACGACGGTCACCTTGCTGCCCGGCGGATCGGAGAGCCGGTGGCTGTCGGGCCGGACGAGGATCGACGCGGGCACCACCGGAGGCGCGTCCGCTTGGGCGGTCGGGGTGTCTTCACCGAGATTGGTGAAGACGAGCAACGCGGCCACGACTGCGATCACGACGGCCACGACCGTCAGGGAAACCTTGGTGTTCTTGGTCATTCTGTTGTGTCCTTGGCTGGGTTCCGGCAACTGAAAACGGCAGGGCTACGCCGGATCAGGTACGGGAAACGCACAGTCGGACAAGGGGTGGAGTGCTCGAAGAAGACCTCGCCGGTGAGGTCGGCGGCACTCCCGTTTCACGGCGTCGATGCTGCCGGACGAGGAGGAAAAGCACGGCGAGCAGCGCCACGCCGATTCCCGTCAGGTCGTCGAGGTGGTTGTCCGGAACGGGCTGCTCAGCCGGGCTGAGCAGGGACGTCGCCGAATCGCATTCGTCGGCCATGCCGGGGACGTGCGTCGCTTCGGCGGCGAAGAGGGGAGCGCAGGGTGAGCCGGCCGCCGCGGCGCCGTCACTGCACAACGCGCCCTGCAGGAGGGCGACGGCGGTGAGCACGGCCAGCACGGCGAAAAGCCGCGCGGTCATCCTCACTGTCGTCGTTCCGCCGGTCACGGGAGCAGGGTAAAGGCGACCTTGTAAAGCCGACGCGAACTCGGACAAAACGGCCTACAGTGGTCGGCGATCCCGAGTGGAAGGACGACGTGCTGTGCCGAGGTTCAAGGATGTCTACGCTGTTCTGCCGGTCTCTGACCATGCCGCCGCGGTCGCCTGGTACGAGCGGTGGATCGGGCGGCGACCCGACACCGAACCCATGGAAGGCGTCGCGGAATGGCTGATCGCCGGGAGCGCGGGCATCCAGGTCGCCCACGACCCGGGACCCGCGGGCAAGAGCACCGTGGTCATCGGCGTCGAAGACATCGACGAGACCGTCGGCGACCTCGCGGAGCGCGGCGTGGAATGCGGCCCGGTCCAGGACTTCGGCTTCGTCAAAGTGACGGAGATCGTGGATCCGGCGGGCAACAAGGTCACCTTCGTCTGGGAGAACCCGTCGCCGGAGTGATCGGGTCAATTCTTTCCGGAAGATGACGGCAGCGCGCTTGCCGTTGCCCGTGGCGGGCGGCCGATGGTCCGATTCCCTCCGTCATCGACACTGGAGGGAATTCCATGAAGCATTCGAGGCGCAAGGCTTTCGCGCTGGCCCTGCTCGTACCGCTCGCCACGCTCGTCGCGGTGCCCAGCGCTGAGGCCGCGACCGAACGCACGATCAAGGTCGTCACCTACAACGTGGGCGACGCGGGCGGGCTCAAGGCCGACCTCGTCCGTCTCATCGAGACCGAACGTCCCGCCGTCCTGGGACTGCAGGAGGTCGCCGACCGCGAGGACGTCGTGCGGGAGGCCGCGGCGGCGACGGGCTATGTCGCCATCTACGAGACCGACCGCCGCGCGATCAAGCACAACGCCATCCTGGTGCGCGGCAACATGACCATCACCGGCCATGGCGCGGGCGAGATCTCACCAGCGTCCAAAGTGGACCCGTCCACGCCCGGTACCGGCCCCGCCGAACCCGGTGACTGCGGCTGCTGGGTGCCGCCCAAGTACGTCAACTGGGTGCGGGTGGGAGGCGCGGGCTTCGAGTGGGTCGTCGGCGTCGTGCACCTGACCCCGTCCGCGCAACGGTTCGAGCTCAACCGCGAACTGCACAACCTGCAGGTCCGCAACACCGCGGACTGGTTCTCCTCGCGGGCGGCCGAGCCGATCGTCATGGGGGACTTCAACGCCGAGCCGGGTTCGGATCTGATGACCGGGCTGCGGCGCGTGGCCGACTCCTACAGCGCGCCGAGCCACGACGGCAGGTCCATCGACCACGTGTGGGCGAAAAAGGACTCGACCGGGTCCGCTGTGGACGCCCTCGGCGGCTACGGGAGCGACCACCGGCCGGTGCGTGCCCGCGTGACGGTGACCCGATGATGCGGCGTGCCCTGATCGCCGTCCTGTGCGGCGTCAGCCTCCTGACGGCCGGGCCGAGCGCCACCGCCGAAACCGGGCCACGCGACGAGTCGCTGGACTTCCGCTTCCCGGCGGCGGATCTGATGCGGATTCCGGAGACGAACACCTACGTCGCGGTCGGTGCGAGCGTCCCCGGCAAGAAGCTTCCGTACACGAAGGTCGAGTTCGGCGGCGGAACCTTCCAGCGCCGAGGCGCCGTCGACGGCGACGCCTGGGACGGCGTCACGTTCCCCGCGGGCTATTGGGCGAGACCGGACTCTCCACTGTGGACACCGGCGTTGTTCGCGCATCAGGAGGACGGCCGTGTCGTCTACTACGTCTTCTACAGCGCGGCGCTGCCCGGTTCCGAGCCTGCCGGGCAGGCCAAACACTGTATCGGCTACGCGACCTCGTTGCGGGCCACGGGCGGGTTCGTCGCCAACGCGGATCCGCTGTTCTGCCCGGATCGCGGGTGGGCGATCGACGCCGACGTGAGCAGGGGACAGGGCGAGGTCTGGCTGACCCTGCGCAACGGCGCCTGGACGCAAGACCGCGTCACCGCCCTCGGTGCGGCCAAACTGGACTTCGACCGGTCCCGCCACGTGCGGCGGATACCGGAAGCCGACGCGAAGAAGCTCATCGACAACGCGAACCTCGAGTGGACGCACCACAACAGCCCGTCCGACGACGTCCTCACGATCGAGAATCCCAACGCCGTCCGTATCGACGGGGACTGGTACCTCTTCTACTCGGGGAACAACTGGTACGCGAACCGGTACTCCACGGGCGTCGCCTACTGCGGAACCGCGCTGACGGACAACCGGTGCACCCCGATGGCCGAGCAGCGCGCGTACTTCTCCTACGAGCCCGACCCGGAGGGAGAGCCGCGGTTCCGGCCGGGACTGCCGGACAAGTTCCGCAAGAAGAACCTGCCGGGCAACAAACGAGGCCCTGGCGCGTTCAACGCTTTCCAGGCACCCGACGGATCGTGGTGGGCTTCGTGGAACTACATCACCGACGCGAGCCCGTTGCCGCAGGAGGATCCTTCTCCGGAACGGCGGAGCCGGATCGGCCGATTGACGAAAACCGGCAGCGGGGCCACGGCCGAGTTCAGCGTGAGCTGGTGAGTCTGTGAGGAAGCGGGTCTCCGTGTCCGCGGAGACCCGCTTCGTCGCTCAGTCGCGGGCGGCGTCCTGCAGCCGCTCGATGGTTTCGTCGATCCAGGCGACCCAGGTCTGCGCCATCATCTCGCCGGCTCGGCGGACCGAGTCCCAGACGAGCGGGTCGAGTTCGTTGCCGCCGGGGAGGGCGGTGGCCGCGGCGATCTGTTGCGGCATTTCGACGGCGAGCCGCTCGTGGTCCTTCACGTGGAGGTCGCGCATGACCCGGAGCTGGGTCACGGTGTCTTCCGGCGAACGGGAGCCGGCGAAGAAGAAGCGGACCATGAAGGGCACGCGGACGGGGTCGAGTTCGGTGACCAGTTCGCTCTGCCAGGAATCGAACGCCGCCCGCCCGGCGTCGGTGATCGTGTACACGCGGCGGTCCGGCCTGCTCTGCTGTGGCTCCACTTCGGACACGACCAGGCCGTTGTCCTCGAGCTGGCTCAGCGTGCGGTAGATCTGGCTGAGCTGGGCGGGCCAGACGAAGTGGATGCTGGAGCGGATCGCGGTGGCCAGGTCGTAGCCGGTCATCGGTTGCCGGAGCAGGAAGCCCAGCAGGGCGAATCTGAGCATCGGGCTCCTCTCGGCGGGAAACCCGGAGGATAGCAATCGGTCAGACCCGCTCGGCGTGCCGTGCGAACCAGGCGGAGAGGAGTTCGGTGACGTGCCGGGGCTGTTCGCGGTGCGGCCAATGCCTGGTGTCGAGCCAGTGCAGCTCGGCCTGCTCGCACCGCGCCGCACTGGGTTCGGCGAGATGCTTGCCGAGCGCGCCGTCACGGCGGCCCCAGATGATCTGCGTCGGCACGCGCACCGTCGCGGGATCCTTGGCGCGAAACGACGTCAGCATCGACCGGAACATCGCGCGGTACCAGAAGAGCGGGCGTTGGATCGTGCCGGGATGGCGCCAGACGGCGCGGTGCCGGTCGAGGTCGGCGTCGTCGAGGTGGGCGCCGTGTTCGAGCATCGCCGCCAGCAGCGCGCCTTTGCGGGCGCCGAGGATCGCCTCGGCGAGTCCGGGGATTTGGAACGCCACCATGTACCAGCTCCGCAGCAGCTGGGAAGGCTTGCGTCGCAACGAATCGGCGAACACCTGCGGGTGGGGGCAGTTGACGATGGTCAGCGAGCGGACCAGATCCGGTCGTTCGATCGCCACCGCCCAGGCGACGGCCCCGCCCCAGTCGTGCCCGACCAGATGCACCGGCGCCGCGTCTTGCCGCTCGATGAGCAGGACGATGTCCTCGACCAGTTCGGGCATCTCGTAGTCGGCGACGGTGGCGGGCTTGGACGACAGGCCGTAGCCGCGCTGGTCCGGCGCGAGTACCCGGTAGCCCTGCTCGGCGAGCGCGGTCATCTGCGGCTCGAAGGTGAACCACAGATCGGGCCAGCCGTGGAGGAACAGTGCGGCAGGGCCGCCGTCGGGGCCGTCGGTCTCGACGTGGAGCAAGACGTCGTCGACGTCGACGAACTGTGGCCGGAACATGGGCGGGCTCCTCGTCGGACGGGTTCAACCGGCGCCGAGGACGGCGGCGACGGTCGCGGACAGGGGACCGGGATCGCGGTCGCGCAACGGCCTCAGCACCCGCCGGACGATCCGCGGGGAGCCGAGCGACGACAACGGCCGGTGGAGATTGAGCACGTCGTTGAAGGCCGCCGCCACTTCGGGATCCAGCGCCGCCGCTCGTTCCAGGCGGTTGCGATAGCCCTCGCCGAATCTGGCCGTCCAGGGCGACCGGACTCCTTCGGTGCGGCATCCGTAGCGGATGTCCTCTCCGAGCGCGAGGCGCCAGGCTTCGGCGGAGGTGGCGGCGATGGCCCGTGCCGCCCGCCTTTCCAGCCCTGCGTCGTCCCCGGCGGCGAGCGCCCGGCCGAGTGCGGCCGCGGACAGCGCCGCCACGCTCATTCCCTGGCCGTAGATGGGGTTGGCCGCGCTGGCGGCGTCGCCGAGCGCGATGACGCCGCCGGGCAGTTCGCGAGCCCGGTCGTAGTGGCGCCGGGTGTTGCTGCGGACGCGGAAGGCGCGGATCGGGCCTGCCGGTGCCGACCGGCGAAGTGCCTCGGCCACCACCGGCGCGGTGAAGCGATCGGCGAAGTCCCGCAACCCGGCGAGATCCGACGGCACGGGTTCGTCGCGGGCGATCGATCCGAACGAGATGTGCAGCAGGCCGTGCTCGATACGCAGGACGACACCGCCGACGGAGGAGCCGGATTCGGCCTGGCCGCCCAGGATGGCCAGCCACTCGGGATCGAAGGACGGATCGGGTTCGGTGACGACGCTGACATAGCGGACGTCGGAGTGGACGATCGATTCCGGCGGAGGCCGGTACCCGATCCGTTCGAGCCACTCCGGCAGCGGTGAGCCGCGGCCCGAGGCGTCGACGACCAGGTCGGCGCCCAGATCCTCGTCGGGTGTCCGGACACCGGTGACCCGTCGGCGGGCCCCGTCGGTCGTCAGCCCGGTGGCGGGTGTCCGGTCCAGGATCGTCACGTTCGCCAAGGCCCGGACGTGGTCGCGGATCGCGTGCTCGATCAGGACCCGGCTCGCGCCGAAGCCACCGCTCCACCAGGCGGGTATCCGGATGGTCGTCCCGCCGCGGACGAGGAAGAGCGAACGATCGCCCATCGCGGGGTCGCCGGACCCGGGGGTGAGCGCGCCACGGGCGGCCAGCTCCGCGGACAGACCGGGGAACAGCCCGACCAGAACCCGGCGGCCGGAGCCCAGCAGGCCGTGCGCGTGATGCGACTGCGGGACGAAGCGCCGATGCTCCGGCCGGTCCGGGAGTTCGTCACGCTCGACCACGACCACCTCGTCGTAGTGCTCGGACAGGATCCGTGCAGCCACGAGACCGGCGACCCCCGCCCCGAGCACCAGCGCCCGGTCCCGCCGAAGGTATGACATGAGTCATATATAACTTGTTGAATAGCGGAGGTCAATGGCCGGCGGCGAGGCCGTGATGACCGCTCAGTCGAGCTCCAGCGTCGGGAGTTCGGTGCGCGAGGTGATGCCGAGCTTGGGAAACGCCTTGTACAAGTGATATCCCACTGTCCGGGCGCTGAGGAACAGTTGTGCCGCGATGTCCCGATTGGACAGTCCGCGCGCCGCGAGCCGGACGATCTTCCGTTCCTGCGGGGTGAGTGCCGCGAGCGCGCCCGCCACGGGTTCCGCCACGACTTCACCGGTCGCGTCGAGTTCGGCGCGGGCGCGTTCGGCCCAGGGGACGGCGTCGAGCCGCCGGAAGGTTTCGAAGGCCTCACGCAGGTGAGTCCGCGCCGCGGACTTGCGACGCATGCGGCGGAGCCATTCCCCGTATAGCAACGCGGTTCGCGCGCGTTCGAACGGCCGGTCGCCGGGATGGCCGCGCAAGGCCTCCTCGTACAGTTCCGCCGCGGCGGAATCGGGGGCGAGCAGGGCGCGGCACCGGTGCACGTGGGCGGAGATCCACGGCTGGTCCGCGCGAGCCGCCCAGCCCACGAGCCGCTCGACCGGTTCGGCGGCCAGATCCGGCTGGCCGAGACGGGCCGCGGCCTCGACCAGATCCGGGACACCGCGCAGACCGGGCAACTGGTGGCGCATCGGACCGGTGCGCAGGGCGGTGAGCCGGGTGAGCGCGGATTCCCAGCGGGCGAGCCCGAGATCGAGCAGCGCCAACGCCCAGTGCGCCCACGACAGGCCCGGTGCCGGGGTCCCGGGTTCCGGCGTGGCGAGGGCCTCGTCGGCGTAGGCGTGGCAGCGGTCCTCGTCGCCGGCCGCCGCGGCCAGGTAGGCCAGCACGCCGTTGGCCTCGGCGATCCATTGCCGATGGCCGAGCTCTCGCGCCAGCTGCAGCGCTTCGGCCGCCTGGTCGCCCGCCTCGGCATGACGGCCGAAGAAGACCGCGGCTCGGGCCGCGCAGAGCAGCACCGGCGGGGTGCGCCCGAGCTGTCCGTTCTTCCGGCATTGGGCGAGCAGTTCGTCGGCGACCTGATGCGCTTCGGCGTCGTGCCCTGCCGATTGCAGGCTGGTGGCACCGACCAGGATCGTGTCGTGCGGACCGCCGAAGCCGGTGCGGCGCGCGTCGGCGATCCGGTCGGCGAGCGGACGCCGCAGCGGGAGGCCGATCGCGGCACGGGCGACTTCGGACAGCAGCCCGGCGACGTGGGCGATCGGTTCGGGGGCGGCGGGCGCCGCCGAGTCCAGCCGCTCGACGGTGTCCGCGATCTCGCGTTCGCCGAGGTACCAGGCCGCGTGTACCGCGTCGAGCAGCAGGTGGACGGCGGTTTCCGGTTCGGCGGACGGGGCGGCTTCGGTGAGCAGGCGCCGCGCGGTGGTGAGGGCGCCACGATGGAACGCCGCGGTCGCGCGGACCCGGTCGGCGCGGACGGTCAGGGCGGGATCGGCGGAGACCAGCGCACCGGCGAGGGCCTCCATGCGGTCGAGATCGCCTTCTTCGGCCGCGGCTTCGGCGGCGAGAACCAGCCGTCGCGCGGAGTCCGGACCGGGCCCTGTCAGTTCCGCGGCGCGTTGGTACGCCGCCGAAGCGGCCGCGTAACCGCTGCGGGCGGCGGCGCGCAGGGCGGTGCTCTCCAGTTCCCCGGCGACCTGCTCGTCCGGGCCGTCGGCGACGACCGCGTGGTGCCAGGCGCGACGGTCGGCGTCGGCGGGCTGGTCGAGCGCTTCCGCCAGCGCCGTGTGCACGACGAAGCGCAGGCTGACCGGTGCCGCTTGGTAGACCGCGGACCGGACGAGCGGATGACGGAAGCGAATACTGCGGTTGTCGACTTGAAGTAGCCCCGCGGTTTCGGCGGGGACGAGATCCGCGGGCCGGCAGCCGAGAGCGGTCGCGGCGCGCAGGACTACGCCGCGATCGCCGGTGTCCTCGGCGGCGGCGACGAGCACCAGCCGCCGGGTCGGTTCCGGCAGCAGCCGGACCTGGTCGAGGAACGCCGCTTGGACGGTGTCCGGGAGCGGCAGAGCCTCTCCGGCGGCGGGACGACCGGCGGCGAAGGCGGCGGGTAGTTCGAGGAGGGCGAGCGGATTGCCTTGCGCTTCGGCCAGGACCCGATACCGGTCCGCGGGGGACAGTGGCGTGGCGTGATCGGCCAGCAGCTCGGCGGCGGCGAGTGCGGTGAGCCCGGACAGCGGCAACGTGGCCACTCCGGGCGCGAGAAAGCCGTCACGGGCGGCGATGATCAGCGCGATGCCTTCGGCGTCCAGCCTCCGGGCGGCGAACAGCAGCGCTTCGGCGGAGGCTCGGTCCAGCCATTGCGCGTCGTCCACCAGGCACAGCACCGATCCGCCGTCGGCGAACTCGGCGAGGAGCGAGAGAACGGCGAGGCCGACGAGCATCCGGTCGCCCGGTTCGGCCGCCGCGAGACCGAACGCCCCGCGCAGGGCCCGTGCTTGCGGCGCCGGGAGCGCGTCGGCCCGGTCCAGCGCGGCGCGCAGTACGAGATGCAGGCCGGCGAACGGGAGATGGGCTTCGGACTCGATCCCGGTTCCACGGAGGATCCGCAGGTCCCCGGCTTGCGCGGCGGCGTACTCCAGCAGTGCGGTCTTGCCGATCCCGGGTTCGCCGGTGAGGAGCAGGCTGCCGCTGCGCCCGGCCCGGCAGTCGGCCAGTAGCCGGTCGACGACCGATGTCTCGTCCTCCCGTCCGCGCAACACGTCGCGACAGTACTTAATGCGCGAGGGAAACCGCCGCGAGACTGCCGGGTTGTGACAGATTCCGCAGGCCCGGCGAAGCCCTAGCGTCCTCGGTGAAGGAGGTGGCCATGTCTGGCATGGATGAGCTGGCCCGGCGGTATCTGGCGAGCTGGAACGAAACCGATCCGGTCCGGCGTCGCGCGCTCGTGGCCGAACTGTGGACGCTCGACGCCCGTTACGTCGACCCGATCGTGGTCGCGGAAGGCCACGCGGGCATCGACGAGGCGATGGCGACCGCGCAACGACGGTTCCCCGGTCTGCGTTATCGGGCGGCGGGCCCCGTCGACGCCCACCACGACGTGGCGCGGCTGACCTGGGAGCTCGGCCCGGACGGTGGTCCGGCCGTGATCATCGGCAGCACCGTGCTGGTCGCCGGGCGGTCCCGGCTGAGCCGCGGCTACGGCTTCCTCGACCCTGTCCCCACAACTGGAGCCGACAAGTGAACCCTGATCCGACGACGCTTCACCCGCTGCCCGCGCACGAGCGGGTGATCTTCCTGAAACCGCTGATCCGCTCGCCGAAGATCGTGGTCGGCGACTACACCTATTTCGACGATCCGGACGGAGCGACGGAGTTCGAGCAGCGCAACGTCCTCTACGGCTACGGGCCGGAACGACTGGTCATCGGCAAGTACTGCGCGCTCGCCAGCGGTACCCGGTTCCTGATGGCCGGTGCCGACCACCCGACTTTGGGGCCGTCCACCTTCCCGTTCACCATGTTCGGCGGCGACTGGACGGAGAAGACGCTCGACCTCGTCACCGGCATGCCGAGCCGGGGCGACACGGTGGTCGGCAACGATGTCTGGATCGGCCACCAGGCCACCGTCATGCCAGGGGTGACCATCGGCGACGGGGCCATCGTGGCGGCGGGCGCGGTGGTGACCGCGGACGTGCCGCCGTACACCATCGTCGGCGGCAATCCGGCCCGGCCGATCCGGCAGCGGTTCGGCGACGCCGAGGTTTCCGCGCTGCGCCGCGCGGCCTGGTGGGACTGGCCGGTGGACCTGGTCACCGAGCACGTCCGGACGATCATGGCCGGCGACCCGGCCGAAATTCTCCGTATCGCCGCCGAGCACGGATTGGCGGCTGCCGAATGAGCCGCATCGGCATCGAAGAATTCCCCGTCCCCGGCGAAGGCCCGTACGCGATCGCCCTCGGACCGGACGGCGCCCTCTGGTACACGTTGGTCCGAAGTGGACACATCGGGCGGCTGGTTCCGGGAGGATCGCCGGAGAACTGGCCGCTCGCTCCGGACAGCGGCCCGACAGTGATCGCGGCAGGCCCGGACGGCGCGTTGTGGTTCACCGAGTACCAGGCGCACCGTATCGGGCGTATCACCACGGCCGGTGCGATCAGCGAGTTTCCCTTGCCCACGCCGGAATGCGGCCCCTACGGACTCGCCGCAGGCCCCGACGGAGCGCTGTGGTTCACCGAGATCGCCGCCGACCGGATCGGCCGGATCACGATGTCCGGTGACGTCACGGAGTTCGCGCTGCCGGGCACCGGAACGTTCCCGTCGGCGATCGTCGCGGGACCGGACGGCGCGCTGTGGTTCACGATGAACCAAGCCGACGCCATCGGCCGGATCACCACCGGCGGAGAGATCACCGTGCACCGGCTGCCGGCCCAGGCCGCCGGACCGGTCGGAATCGCCGCCGGTCCCGACGGGGCCCTGTGGTTCACCGAGATCACCGCCGGGCAGATCGGCCGGATCACCGTCCACGGGGACGTGACCGAATTCCCGCTACCCGACCGTTCCGCGCGGCCGCACGCCATCGCCGGCGGCGACAACGAGTTGTGGTTCACCGAATGGGGTGGCAACCGGGTCGGCTCGATCACCCCGGACGGTGTCATCGAGACACACGACCTGCCCACACCGGGTTCCGAACCGCACGGCCTCGCGTTCGGCCCGGACCGAGCAGTGTGGACGGCGTTGGAACTTGGGGCACTTGCCCGAATCGACGATGAAGGAGAGGTTCGATGAGCACCACGATCGACGCGGAGTTCGAGATCGACAGCTGGGACGAGAAGCCCTACGCCGAGCCGCCGGAGGGCCCGAAGCTGACCCGGATCGTGATCCGCAAGACCTACCGCGGAGCAGTGGCCGGAACCGGGGTCGCCGAGGTGCTCACCGCACAGGGAGAGGGCGGCGCCGGGTACGTCGCGTCCGAACGCATCGAAGGCACCCTCGACGGCAGGCCGGGCTCGTTCGTGATCCAGCACGGCGGACTGGCGGCCGGGGACGAACAGAGCACTTTCGGCGCGGTGGTCCCGAAATCCGGTACGGGGGAGCTGGCCGGGTTGTCCGGGCGGGCGGTTGAAGCGCGGCACGGGGTGCTGACGCTGGAGGTCTCGTTCGGTGCCGGGGTGGGGGCGGAGTACGGCTAAGAGCGACGGCGCTCTGTGGTGCGCCAGCCTTTCCGATCTGGGCGATCCCTCTGGCCGCAGGAAACGGATCTCCGCAGCTCTGAGCTGCGGAGACCTGCTTAGTCGTCCGGTCGAGCCGAAAGGCTTCGAGCTTGCGACGCCTTGCTCCCAGGTGTCCAGGCAGTTGTAGACGCGTATTCGGCGACGTCTGCGGCCTGACTGGCAATGCGTGCTGACGTCCGTACATGTGTGGGCATGTCCGGCCAATTCTTGAGGCAAGAGAGCTTGGTCGGAGACTGGCTTCTCTTGGCCTTGGTCGGAACTGCAGTGAGGTTCGAACTCGCCTGTAACGGTAGCTCGTGGCGGATCGACTTAGTGAGCAAACTAAGATCGAGATGGGAGCGCCGATGGCCACTAAGCAGGACGATGACACCTTGCGGCGCGGTTTGACTAATTATCTAGATACGGTCGAGTCCTTGCGCGAGTTGGCCTATTTCTCAGAGAGTCATGCAGAACATCTTGATGATCTAAATTCATTTATTGCAAAAAAACTTTCCGGCCTAGTTGAAATTAGTCCGGAAACGGTCAAGAAGGCGCGCGGGATCTTTGATGACTATCTTGGGGATGTCGTGAAACTCCTTGAATCGACAAACAATACCTCTACTGACGCGAATTCCAAAGAAAAGAGAAGAGAATTTCAAGAGGAGGTAAAGCGTCTAACTAATGATATGGGAGGGAAGTTTAAGACGGTCGCAGGCGCCGATATTGATGGCTCGTTCTTGATGCCTTTGGTAGTTTCTGCCTTAACGAACACCTATCCCAGGTCTAATCTTTTGGCGGCTTCCCTTTTGACTATGTGTGTCGGCAGCTTCGAAGTCTTGGTGGGAGCAATTGTTCGGGCGTTCTTCCGTCTTCGTCCGGATGCGCTGAAGCAAGATGAGCCTAAGATAACGTGGTCAGAGTTGCAAGACTACAAAACTATCGATGACTTTCGCGACCACTATATTGAGCGACATGCGACTGAAATTATGAGGGGTGGCTTAAAGGATTGGTTTGCGTGGCTTGATAAGCGCCTGAAGGTAAATTTGGGCGACTTGTGTGCTAATCCGGCAGCGTTGCAGGAAATATTTCAGCGTCGACACTTATTGGTTCATGCGGATGGAATCGTGAACAAGCAGTACCTGAATAGTGTATCCGACGCGGACCCAATGCCGGAGTTGGGTGACAAGGTCGTTGTAAGCTACGAGTATCTCTATGATGCGATTGAGTCGCTTACGGCGGTGGGAGTGTTGTTAACATATAAGGTGCGACGTCGGCTAACTCCGCCGGTTGAATTTGAGAAAGACGAGCACTATTTCGAAAAACGAATCTCTGCCCTTTTGATTGGTCGTCAATATCCGGCTGTTGAGAAAATCGCCGAGGTGCTTGTAGGGCAACTATGTAACGATGACGTGCGTTTAAGGCTTCAGGTTGATCTGTGGACCGCGCGGCGTGCGCTGTATGGTGCGGAATCAATCAAGTCTGAGGTTGAATTATGGCGGGTAGGCTCGTTGAGTGACAAGTTCATTCTTGCAAAGCATGTTCTTCTCGGCGAGGTCACGCACGCTAAAGAGCTTGCTCGAAAAATGTTAGACAGTGGTGAAATTACTTATTCTTGGGGTGCGCAGTGGCCGTTAATGGGGGAGCTGCTAAATGATATGCGAAACGAGGTTTTGATCACTGATGTCTCAAGTCTTCCTGAGTAGCTGTATTAGTTGAATTTGGTAATGGCTGCTCCGAAGGTTCAAGATCTTGTATGTCCGCGGGAGCAGGCAGGAGCGGAACTGAAGCGGCCGAGAATTCCTCGCCGCACGTATACATCGTGCTATCGCCGCTGGTCGGGTGCGAGAGCGGAAGAGATGCGGGCGCTAACGTGGGACCAAGCCGACCTCGACGTCAACGCCTCTATTTGTGTCTGGCAGTCCGTGCGGCCTGTGGCTGCGACGCAAAGACTAGAAGGTCGTGACGGGGCTTGGCGGTGTCGCTCCGCTGCGTCCTCGCGCTCCGGCAGTATCGCATCCGCCAGTCCGGCGTCGGGATGCAAGCAGAGGCAAGACATCGCACAGGCGGGAAGAGCGGGCGGACCTCGGTCTTGTGTTCGCGTCCGAAATGGTGACACAGTTGGCCCGCCGCGACGTGCTGCGCATGTTCCGGCGGGTGGTCAACGGGGCTGGCCTTGAGTCAGGCGAGTGGACACCGCAGGAGATGTGGGACAGCTTCATGTGGTTGCTCCCGGACGCAAAGGTGTCGATCGAGGACATCGCGCGTCTCTGCGGACACATCGGGACTGCGGTCACCGAACGGGTCTGTCGGCACCAGATCCGGCCGGTCATGGTCGAGGCCGCCACTGCGATGGACACCATCGTGGGCCGCCGCGTCCGGGAATCGTAGTCAGGCGTGTCCCCAGATGGTCCCCAAGGAGGATCACCGGCTTGACATTGCCTGCGCACGGAGAAGGCCCGTGAGCAGCGGTTATGCTGCTCACGGGCCTTTCGTCTTCCGGTCGGGCTGACAGGATTCGAACCTGCGACCCCTTGACCCCCAGTCAAGTGCGCTACCAAACTGCGCCACAGCCCGGACCCGCGCTCCGTGGAGTGCGATGTGAGTACTTTAGCGGGTCCCGAACCGGGGCTTGCAACCAGGGGTCACTGTGTGTCTGAGCTGGGAAAACGGTCCGTGAGGGCCGCCCTGCCGCATTCGGGCGGCCCCCACGGGGTCACTGAGGGTTGCCGGCGTGTGTGAGGGTCTGCCAGGCGACGAACAGACTGTTGGTACCCGCCGGGCGCTGGCGCAGGGTGAGGGCCTCCGTGTTGCTCATGGTGTGCCCGAGGCGGGTGTGGAGGTGGTTGTACCCGACTTCGGTGATCGGGCCGAGACCGAGCTTCAGGCTGCCGCCGCACAGCCACGACGGGACCGCGGCGCCCATCTGGTACTTCGCGTGGAAGCCGAGGCCTTCGCGGAGGCGGTCGGCGATCTCGGGGTAGAGGTCCTGGCCCTGGATACGGGTGGTCTCGGCGAAGTCCGCGATGGCGGCGAGGCCGTAGCCGGTGTGCGTGAAGTCCCGGCAGGTCTCCTGGGAGAGGCCGTTGACGAACGTCGTCTGGCCTTGCCAGTACTTCACGATCTTGTCGCGCGTGTCCAGCCCGCTGCCGGGCGCGGTCTTCGGGAGCGCGCCGTCGCTGGTCAGGTAGAGATAGGCGGGGACGCGGGTGCGGAATTTCGCGACGGCCTTGTCGTAGACCGTCTTGTCGTCGAGGAACACGGCGATGCCGATCGCGGCCTCGGTCATGCTGAGTTCCCAGTTCCCGTTGCTGTGACTGCCGTTGATCACCTCGGGCAGGTACACGTTCCGGAGCATGGTGCCGAAGCGGCCGGAGTTCGGCCAGCTCGTGTAGGTGTGCTTGATGATCTCCGCGGCGCGCGGCCAGGAGGAGGCCGACCAGGCCGACTGCAGGGGAGCGTTGCTGTTCGTGTGATCCTTCAGTACCGCGGACCAAGCGTCCATGATCTCGATCGCCTTGGTCGCGTATTTCGCGTCGCGCGTGATGTACCACGCCAATGAAAGAGAATACGCGGCGATCGCGTCTTGCCGTTCATCGGTACAGCCGATGTTCGGATTCGAATAGGAACCGCATTCGACGATGGCGCGTGGTTTCGGTGACCGGGACAACGAGGCGTACGAACTCGACATCATCGCGTCGTAGGCCTGTTTCCACGGTTGCGCGCCGGCCTGGACCTTGGCGCGGACGAAGTCCAGTTGCGGGCGGCTGACCAGCACGCCGGGATGGGTGAAGGTGGCGGGCGCGGCCTGGGTGGGAGCGCTGAAAAGGCCTAGCGCCAACGGGACGAGCGTGGCCAGGGCGAGCAGTTTCCTCGGTAGGGACATGGTTCTCCTCGGGCGGGTGTGAGCCAGGTCACCGGCGGCGTGCGTTCAGTGTCATGGTCTGAACCAGTTGCGTCAAGACCTTTATTCGCCTCGAAAAGAAAGAAAGCCCGCCCGTTCAGCGGGCTGAACGAATCAATGCGGCCAAAGGCCGACGAAGGCCGGGCTGCCGATCGGATAAGTGCCGATCAGGCGCCAGGTCGCGCGTTCGTGGACCTGGATCGCGTCACTGCTCTGCGCGGCGATATAAACGTGCTCGCCGACGATGGAGAAGTGCCGGGGCCATTCGCCGGTGCCGTGGTCGGCCACGGCCACACCGTCGGAAGTGAATTCCGTGATCTTCTCGGGGCCACGGTTCGACAGGAACAGCCGGTCGCCGTGCAGGACGAGCTGCGCCGGGAGGTTCTCGCCGCCCGGTTCGAGCGTCGCCGGAACGGAGTTCTCCACGGCGAACGTGCCCGGCGGCTCTTCGCGCACCGTCACGAGCGACGCGGCCAGTTCGCCGACGACGTACGCGTGACTCGTGCCCGGACGCCGGACCAGTTGCCGCGGGCCGGTCCCGGCGGGCAGCGTCGACACCGACACGGGGATCAGTTCGCCTTCCTCGCCGAGGCGATAGCTCCGGATCTCGTCGGTGCCCAGGTCGACCGCGCTGACCAGCGTGCCCGTTTCGTCGACGACGGCCATGTGGACGTGCGCGGCTTCCTGCCGTTCGGCGTTCGGGCCGCTGCCTTCGTGCCGGACCAGCGCCGTCCGCACGGTGGGCACCCCGTCCGGGCCCAGCGCGAACGCGGCCAGGCTGCCACCGCTGTAGTTGGCGCACAGCAGGAACCGGCCGTCCGGCGTGACCGACAGATGGCACGGATCCGCCCCGCCGGTCGGCAGCGAGTTCAAGGCCGACAGCGTCCCGTCTTCGGCGACCGACACGGCGGTGATCGCGCCCTCGGCCGTCTCGTTCACCGCGTAGAGCACCGGAAGTGTGGGATGCGGGGTCAGCCAGCTCGGCGAATCCAGGGCGAGAGAGCCCACCGGGGTCAGCTCCCCGGTCCGCGCGTCGCGCCGGAACGTGCCGATGCCTTCGCCGCGGCCGTCGCTCGCGGCGGTGTAGGAGCCGACGATGAGCAGAGTCCGGTCGTCGTTCGCAGAAGTCACGAGGCACACTGTGCAGCAAGCCGAGGTGGAGGTGAATCCCTTTTGACCACATCCTGCGCGATCGTTTCGGGAGCGGCGTCCGGTATCGGCGCGGCGACCGTCGCCCGGCTGGCCGAAGCCGGCCACACCGTTGTCGGCATCGACATCACCGAGCAGCCCGGGATCCGGCACAGCGTCGTCGGCGACGTTTCCGATGAAGACACGTGGCGCCGGGCCGTCGAGCTGGCGGAGGAGACGTGCGGCGGGGTTGACGTGCTGGTCAGCAACGCGTTCACCGCGGTGATGGCGCCGCTGCACGAACTCGGCAGGAAGGACTGGGACCGTCAGCTGGACGTCAATCTGGCGGGCGCGTATCTCGGCGCCAAGGCCTGCCTGCCGTCGTTGCGGGAGCGGCGGGGCTCGATCGTCCTCGTGTCCTCGGTGCACGCCATGGTCGGCCTGCCCGGGCGGCCCGCCTATGCCGCGAGCAAGGGGGCTTTGGTGGCGCTCGGCCGTCAGCTGGCCGTGGAGTACGCGCCCGACGTCCGCGTGAACTCCGTCCTGCCCGGCCCGATCCTCACGCCGATCTGGGACGCGGTGGCCGAGGCCGATCACGCCCGCGCGGTCAAGGCCACCCCGGCGGGGAGACTCGGGGATCCCGCCGAGGTGGCCGAGGTGATCGCGTTCCTCGCCTCGTCCGCGGCCTCGTACGTCACGGGGACGCAACTGGTGGTCGACGGCGGCTGGTCCGCGACCAAGGATTCGGTCTAGCCCGGGGTGCCGGTGACCGGCACCCCGGGGGAGGCGTCACTTCAGCGAGTTGTCCACTGTGGTCATGAGGGATCCGGTGTCACCGGACATCTCCCAGGCCATGACCCCGAGCAGCCCTCGCGTCTTGAGCCAGGCGACCTTCTGCTGGATGGACCAGGCGTCGTCGAAGGTCCACCATTGCCCGCCGTTGCCGGTGTAGCACGACGTGGCCACGGCCGCGGTGTCGTGCTGGACGGCGCAGTTGGGGACACTGGCCAAGAGATTCGCGTAGCCACGAGTACCTGCTTCCTCGGCGAACTGGCCGGGCGCGGCTCCGGTCGCGCTCTGCCATTCGCCCTTCTTCCCGCCTTCCGCGACCCCTTGCCAGCCTCTCCCGTAGAAGGCGAGCCCGAGGGTCAGTTTCCGTGGATTGGCACCGGCTTCGGTGTAGGCGTTGATCGCCGATTCCACACTGAACTTGAAGTTGTACGGATCGTCCGCGTCGGCGTAGAGGTTCCCCTGATGGCCGGTGCGGTTCGGCTCCCACGAGTTGTCGCTGCCCGAGCCGTGGAAGTCGTAGCCCTGCACGTTCGCGACGTCGAGGTAGTCGAAGATCTTCGGGATCTCCCAGCCGCCCTTCACCTTCGCCGGGTCGGCGGGAGTGAACGCCTGCAGTTCGTACCGCTTGCCGGTGGTCGCGCCGTAGGCGTCCATCTGCGTGCGGAACTCGGCCAGCAGCGCGGTCAGGTTCGTCTTGTCGTTGGCGCTCCAGTGGTTCCCGGGGTGCCCGTCGGGGCTGCCGGGCCACTCCCAGTCGATGTCGATGCCGTCGAAGATGCCCGCGGCCGTGCCTGGACCGCCGGCGCCGCCGTACGCCTTCACGTTCCCCTTCAGGTACGTGTCGATGCACGACGCGACGAACTTCTGCCGCGACGCGGGCGTGGCCGCGACGTCGGAGAAGTACTTCGAGTAGGTCCAGCCACCCAAGGAGATGAGCACCTTCAGGTTGGGGTACTTGGCCTTGAGCTTCTTCAGCTGGTTGAAGTTGCCGCGCAGCGTCTCCCAGCCGGTGTCGCCGACCCCGTCGACGGACTGGGACGCGGACATCGGCCGCGAGTAGTCGGCTTCCGCGTCGCCCGCGCCGTCGCCCTGGTTCGGGTCCTGCGGATTGGACGTCGTTCCCTTGGTGACGCCCGAAAGACAGGTGTGGTTGACGGGGTCGATGTTCCCGAAGGCGTACAGCAGATGGGTCAGCTTCGCGGCCGAGCCGTTGGTCACCAGGTTCTTGACGAAGAACTGGCGGCCGTAGATGCCCCACTGGACGAAGTAGCCGACCCGGGCGTACCCGTTCACGATGTCGCCGGTGCGAGCGCTGACGGCCGCGCTCGCCGCGGAGACGTTGTCGTACCCGTCACGGGCTTTGACCGTGAAAGAGTACGAAGTGGACGGTGAAAGCCCGGTCACCGTCGCGGTCGTGCCGGTGACGGTGGTGGCGAGGGTCGTGCCGCGGTAGACGTCGTAGGAGACGACGCCGGTGTTGTCCGTGGACGCGTTCCACGCCAGCGAGATGGAGCCCGAGGTGACCGCGGTCGAGCGAAGGTTCGACGGCACGGTCGGCGCCTGGGTGTCGTCGCTCGGGTTGTTGGTGGTCACCGCCAGCGCCGGGGTGGGCGGGGATTTGGCGTCCTTGCGGTCTTTGGCGACGACGGTGAAGCTGTAGGCCGTGTTCGGCGTCAGCCCGGTGATCCTCGCTTCGGTGCCGGTGACCGACGCCGCCAGCGTGGTGCCTTGGTAGACGTCGTAGCCGACGACGGGCAGCGAGCCGGGGGCCGCGGCGTTCCACGCCAGCGCGGCGGTCGTGGTCGTCTTCGCCACGAGACGCAGGTTGGCCGGGGTCGACGGCGGCGCGTCGCCCGAGCCGTCACAGTTGGCGTCGTCGATCCGGCACGTGGTCGGGTTGACCGCGGAACTGAGCTGGAACGACGGGCTGTAGGGATAGGTCGAACGGCCCGGCGCGAGCGACTTGATGTAGAACGCCGGGGTGAGGGTGACCTGGTTGCCCGACTGGGAAACCGTGGCGTGCGAGCCGCTCGTGGCGGTCACGCCGGCGGGCACGGTGAAGGTGATGGACCAGTCGGCGACGGTTTCGCTGCTGGGGTTGGTGACGGTGTACTCACCGGTGGTTCCGGCCAAGGTGAAGGCGGCGCGGAGGCGGCCCGCCGCCAACGCCGGATTACCTGCGGCCACGAGGAGCCCGGCGGCGAGGAGTGTCACGGTGAGTGCGCTGAGTAGTCTTCTTCTGGTGCGTCTCATGGCGGTTCTCTCCAAAAGAGGCGGCGAGACTGACCTGCTCGGAAAATGGCGCGTGTGGTCTAGACCACAGATGAATGTAGCGCGGCACGCATAAAAGGTCTAGACCGATTCGTCGGTCGTGAACCCGTTCGGCGCCGGATGCGGACAACAAGTGACACCGACGAACGGCGAAAGGCGGTCCATGAGCTCATCCGAGGCGGATCCGGGCGATCCGGAGGACGCGGAAGTGATCGCGAGGTCGGTGACCAGCCCGGACCGGTTCTCCGCGATCTTCGACCGGCACGCCGCGCACATCCACCGCTACCTGGTCAGACGTATCGGGCCCGCGGCCGCGGAAGACGCGCTGGGGGAGACGTTCCTGATCGCCTTCCGCAAACGCGCGGGATACGACACCGAGCGCCGCGACGCCCGGCCGTGGCTCTACGGCATCGCGACCAACCTGGTCGCGCAGCGGCGCCGAGACGAGGTCAGGGAGCTGAAACTGCGGGAAGCCCTCGGCCCGCCACCCGACGAAGAGGGGCATGCCGAACGCGTCGCCGATCAGGTGACCGCCGAGGCGATGGGAAAACTGCTGGACTCCGCGCTCGCGGAACTGGCCGACGGCGACCGCGACACGCTCACGTTGTTCGCCGGGGAAGGCCTGAGCTACGAGGAGATCGCCGCTGCGCTCGACATCCCGCTCGGCACCGTCCGCTCGCGGCTCAACCGTGCCCGCCGGAAGGTCCGCGAGGCGCTCGGGCGCCCGGACACCACGATTGCGAAGGAGATCTCCACCCATGGATGAGCTGCAGCTGATCGCCGAGCGGACCGGATCGGTGCCCCTCGCGGAATCCGGCGCCCTCGGCTCGGCACGCGCGCGATTGATGGCCGAAATCGCCTGCGCCGGAACGGAAAACGTGGCGCCGCTGAACAACCGGCGGCGCTGGGTCCGGACCGGCGCCGGCGCGGTCGGACTCGCCGCGGCGATCACCGCCGTCGTCGCGCTGGCACCGGTCGAGAAGGTCGGCCTGGAGCCGACCGCGGCCGTCGCGGACCCCGTCGTCGTACTCCGCAACGCCGCCGCGGCCGCGCTGAAGGCGCCGGACACTCGGCCGAAACCGGACCAGTTCGTCTACACGAAGACGAAGCAGCCCGACGGCGAACGGGAGGCGTGGCTGTCGGCCGACGGCACCCGTGACGGGCGGATCAAGATGGCCGACGGCTCGCTCTTCCCGCTCCCGGGCTGCCGGGACGGGCGGGGGCAGGTCTACAAGGGTGACCAGCCGCTCAAGGGCGTCACGGAGCCCTGCACGCCGTCACCCGCCTACCGGACGGACCTCCCCGCCGACGCCGAGGCGATGTTCGCCTACCTCAACGCCCATCACAGCGGTGAGACCGGTGACTACAACGCGATGGGCAAGGACATCCTCGCGCTGGCGAACGAGAACCTCCTCCCGCCCGCGGTCCGGGCCGCCCTGTTCGGCGCGGCCGCCAAGGTGCCCGGGCTGCGCGCCGTCGACCACACCGAGGACGCGGCGGGCAGGCCCGGTGTCGGCATCACGTGGCCGCTCGGACCGCATGACGACCCGAAGGTGGCGAAACCGGTGGTGATCGTCTTCGCCGCCGACACCTTCCTTTATCTGGGCACGAATTCGACCGCGGTCACCGGGTCCGGCGTGGTGGACGAAGCCGGACAACGCCCCTAGGCCGATCAGCGGCCGGTGAAGGTCGCCTTGCCGGGACCGTCGGCGAGGAACGACTTCACCGCGCCGCGCAGATCTTCGGTCTCGAAGAGCCCGGCGGCGATGGTCGTGATGTGCTCGTTCGCCTCGGCGACGCCGCCGTGCTCGTAGTGCTCGAGCACCTTCTTGGTGGCGGCGTGCGCCCGCGTCGGGCCCTGCGCGAGATCGGTCGTGAAAGCGCGGACGGCCTCGTCGAAGCCGTCCGCCGGGAACACCCGGTTGACCACGTTCCAGCGTTCGAGTGTCGCGGCGTCGTAGGTCGCGCCCGTCATCACGAACTCCTTGGCGCGGCCGACCCCGGCGCGGGCGGCGAGCCGTTGCGTGCCGCCCATGGTCGGGGTCAGGCCGACGACCCGTTCGACCAGGCCGAACTTGGCCTTCTCGCTCGCGAGGATGATGTCGCAGGCGACCGCGACCTCGAACGCCCAGGTCAGGCACAGGCCGTGGGCGGCGAACACGGTGGGGAACGGGAGTGCGGCGATCCGGTCGGGGATCGCCAGCATCTCGTCGAAGAGCACCTTCGCCTCGGCGGCGTTCGACTGGGCGTCGAACAGGGAGACGTCCACCCCGCCGCTGACGATCTTGCCCTCGGCGCGGATGAGCGCCGCGCGCGGCGGCGTGGTCTCCAGTTCGCCGATCGCCTCGCCCAGTTCGCGCTGCAGGTCCGCCGTGTACAGGTTCAGCGGCGGCGAAGCGATGGTCAGGACGGCGAGGTCGTCTTCACGGTCGAGGCGGATCGAGGTGGCCAAGGCGGATTCCCTCCGGTGGGTCGGTTTCCCGTGACCCTAGCCCGAGGTCGCCGCGAGTTCGTCCCATTGCGCCTGTGCTTCCGGTCGCCATTCGACGTGCTTGCGGTGGAAGAGGTCCGCCGCGCGCACGCCGCTCCAACCGTCGGGGAGGAGTTTTAGCGGAAGGCGTGGATCGAGGAACGGGAAGCTGCGCCATTCGTGTACGAGTTCGGTCTGCGCGCGCAGGACCCCGCGTTCGCCGGAGGGCCGCGCACCGGTGAAGCGGTCGATGAAGTCCTCGTACCGGTCTTTCAGGTCGCTGAGGTCCCAGGACCGCGCGACCATCGTCTCCTGGTCGCCTACGTCACCGTAGGCGGCGGTGAACGACATCGCCTGGGCGTCGAGGCCGAGTTCCTGCACGATCTGCTGGGCTTCCCGCTGGCGGCTGAGATCCGGGCTGACCCAGACCCCGGCGACCGGGGAACCGAACCCGGCCCACGTCAGGCGCGTGCGGAGCCGGTGCCGGAGATCCCGCTTCGCTTCGGGGACCGAGACGATCAGCATCAGCCAGCGTCCGTCCCAGGCCTTTTCCTCGTTGCCGAAGGCGTAGATCCGTTCCGCGCCTTCGGTCAGCAGGCGCCTGCCTGGTGGGGTGAGCGACCAGCGCACTCTTCGTCCGACGCGTTCGGAGACCACCCATCCTTCGGCGGAGGAACGGGCGAGCGCCTGCCGGGCGGACTTCTCCTCGATGTCCAGCACCCGCAGTGCCTCGACCAGTGTCGACGTCCAAATCGCCTGGTCGCGGGGCAGGACGTACTCGCCGAGGATCGTCATCAGCAGCGACCGCGCGCTGGCATGACCGACTTCCCGCCGCCTGCTCAATGTCGGCCTGCGGGTACCGCCTTTCTGCTGGTGGACGACGGGGACCGGGGTGGCGGAGTCCGCCATTTGCTGTCACCGACCTCAATGCTCGGGGGATTCGTTCGGGTCCAGAAGAACAACCAGGTTACCCACGTTCCGTGATCGCTTGGATACTTGCCACTCTTCCGAGGGACCACGAGCTGTTCAATCGGTCCCCGTAGACTTACCGATCTCATGAGCGCCACACTCGTTGCCAAGGATCTCGCCGCCGGCCACGGCGACCGTGTTCTGTTCTCCGGTCTCGACCTGGTCGTCGCGCCGGGCGAAGTGATCGGTCTCGTCGGGGTGAACGGCGCGGGCAAGTCGACCCTGCTGAAGACCCTCGGCGGCCTCGTGCCGCCGGAAGAGGGCAGTGTCCGGCTGAACCCGCCGACGGCCACCGTCGGTCACCTCCCGCAGGAACCGGAACGCCGCGAGGGTGAGTCCGTCCGCGCGTTCCTTTCGCGGCGTACCGGCGTCACCGCCGCCCAGGCCGCGCTCGACGCCGCGACCGAGGCGCTCACCGCGGGCGAACCCGGCGCGGACGACGCCTACGGGTTGGCCCTCGACCGCTGGCTCGCGCTCGGCGGGGCCGATCTGGACGACCGGGCGGGGGAGGTCGTCGCGGATCTCGGCCTCACCGTCAACCTCGACCAGCCGATGCTGTCGCTCTCGGGCGGGCAGGCGGCGCGTGCCGGGATGGCGTCGCTGTTGCTGAGCCGGTACGACATCTTCCTGCTCGACGAGCCGACCAACGACCTCGACCTCGACGGCCTGGAACGCCTCGAGCGGTTCGTGACCGGGCTGCGCGCGGGGACCGTCCTGGTGAGCCACGACCGGGAATTCCTCGCCCGCACCGTCGATCGCGTCGTCGAGCTCGACTACGCGCAGCAGCAGGTGCGGACCTACGGCGGTGGCTACGAGTCGTATCTGGAGGAGCGTGCCGTCGCGCGACGGCACGCCCGGGAGGAGTACGAGGAGTACGCGAACACCAAGGCGTCGCTCGAAGCCCGTGGCGCGATGCAGCGTTCGTGGATGGAGAAGGGCGTCAAGAACGCCCGGCGCAAGGCCACCGACAACGACAAGGTCGGCCGCAAGTTCCGGAGCGAGGCGACCGAGAAGCAGGCGTCGAAGGCACGCCAGACCGACCGCATGATCGAGCGGCTCGACGTCGTCGAAGAACCGCGCAAGGAATGGGAACTGCGGATGGAGATCGCCGCGGCGCCCCGGGCGGGCGCGGTCGTGGCGACCCTGCGCGGCGCGGTGGTGCGGCGGGGCGGGTTCACCCTCGGCCCGGTCGACCTGCAGATCGACTGGGCGGACAAGGTCGCGATCACCGGGGCCAACGGCGCCGGGAAGTCGACGCTGCTCGCGGCGCTGCTCGGGCGGGTCCCGGTCGACGAGGGCGCCGCCTCGCTCGGTTCCGGTGTCGTGGTCGGGGAAGTCGACCAGGCGCGGAAGCTGTTCCTCGGCGACCTTCCGCTCGTCGAGGCCTTCGCCAGGGAGGTACCGGAACTCGCCGACGCCGACGTGCGGACGCTGCTGGCGAAGTACGGGCTCAAGGCCGCGCACGTCCTGCGGTCGGCGGCCACGTTGTCGCCGGGGGAGCGGACGCGGTCGGCGCTGGCACTGCTACAGGCGCGCGGGGTGAACCTCCTGGTGCTCGACGAGCCGACGAACCACCTCGACCTGCCCGCGATCGAACAGCTGGAGTCGGCGCTCGCGGACTACCCGGGGACGCTGCTGCTCGTCACGCACGACCGGCGGATGCTGGACGCCGTGGCGACGACACGGCGGCTGGAAGTGGCCGAAGGGAAGGTCACCGAACTCTGAGCGTTTAGTCCTCTGAATGCGTGCGCATTCAGAGGACTAAACGCGGGGTCAGCCCTTGGTCGCGCCCCCGGTGAGGCCCTTCACGAACTGCTTCTGCAGCGCCAGATAGAAGATGAGCACCGGCAGCGTCGCCAGGAACATGAGCGCGAAGACGCTGCCGAGATCCGCCTGGTACTGGCCGATCGAGCGGTAGATCCCGGTGGTGACCGTGGTCCCCTGACTGGGGCCGAGGATGATCAGCGGATCGATGAAGTCGTTCCAGATCCACACGCCGAGGAAGATCAGCACACTCGCCGTGGCCGGGCGCAGCAACGGGAACACGATCCGCCAGAACACCTGTGCCCGGCTCGCGCCGTCGAGCCGGGCGGCCTCCTCGAGTTCCACCGGCACCCCGCGGATGAACCCGGTGAACACGAAGACCCCGAACGGCACGTAGTAGCCGACGTTGAACAGCACCAGACCCTGGATCGTCGCCATCAACCCGGTCAGCCGCAGCACCTCGGTGACCGGGATGAGGATCACCTGCGGCGGGATCATCAAGCCCGCCAACAGGATCAGCGCGAGCACCCTGGCCCACCGCTTGGCCGACCGCGCCAGGTAGTGCCCGAGCATGGCCGAAAGCACGGTCAGCACGAGGATCGACAGCAGCGTGACGAGCACGCTGTTCGCCAGGCTCACCCAGAACAGGCCGTCGGGCCGGGTGAGCACGGCGTGGATGTTGGCCGGCGTCGGTGGCAGCGGGACCGACGCCGGCGTCCGGGCGATCTGATCGCCGGGTTTGAACACGTTGACGAGCACGTAGTACAGCGGCACGGCGAAGAGCGCGCTCACCAGGATCGCGGCGACCGGCCGGATTTTCGCGGTCACAGGTCGACCTCCCGCCGCCGCAGGAAACGCAGCACGATCGTGGTCAGCGTCGCGACGATCACCAGCATCACCATGGCCATCGCGGACGCGTAGCCGACGTGGTTCGCGTCGAGGCCGGTGGCGAGGACGTCGAACGCGATGGTCGCCGTGGTCCCCGAACCCGGTCCGCCGTTGGTGACGACCTTGACGTAGTCGTAGGTCTTGAACGCCGAGATCAGCAGCACGACGGTGTTGATCGTCAGCGACGGCGCGAGCAGCGGCCACGTCACCGCGCGGAACCGGCGCACCGGCCCGGCGCCGTCGATCTCCGCGGCCTCCAGCAGTTCGGCCGGGACACCCTGCAGGCCGGCGAGGTACACGACCACGCAGAACCCCAGCATCTGCCAGCACACGATCGACGCGACCGAGTACAGCGCCAGATCCGGGTCGGAAAGCCAGCCCGGCGGATGCTCGACGCCGAGGGCGCGGAGCGCGTCGTTGACCGGACCCCGGTCGTCGAGCAGTTTCGTCCAGATGATGCTGACCACGACCGAGCTGAGGATCACGGGCGTGAAGAACACACTCCGCAAAGCGTTGTATAGCCAGCCTTTCCGGTCGAGCAGCACCGCGACGCCGAGCCCGAGCACGTTCGGCACGACCACGACGATCACGGTCAGGATCGTGGTGACGCGGAGCGCGGTCAGGAACTGTTCGTCCTGGAACAGCAGCCGGTAGTTCTCGAGGCCCACGAATTCCGCGGGCGGGCTGAACGGGTTGTGGTTCGTCAGGCTGTAGCCGAAGCTGATGAGGATCGGCGCCATGACGAAGCACAGGTAGATGACGACTCCGGGCGCGCCGAACGAGGCGAAATGCCACACGCGCGGCAGGATCGGTTTTCTCCCCATCGTGGTGTCAGCGCGCCTTCGCCCACTCGGTGTCCAGGAACGCGCACGCGTCGGCCACCGTTCTGCGGCCGGTGATGACGTCCTGCGCGGCCTGGTACACCTTGTCCTTCATTCCCGGCAGGAGCCCGTCGTCCGCGGTTTCCCAGCTGAAGGCGTTCACGACGGCGTTCTTCGCGACGGCTTCCTTGTACAGCTCGTATCCCGCTTTGAAGACCGGTCCGACGTCGGCGGGCGGCGTGTAGCCCTTGATGGCGGGGAACAGGCCGTCGGCCTTGACCGAGGCGTCGATCTGCTGCTTGTCCAGCTGGAACGCGAGCGCGAACTTCCTTGCCGCGTCGAGGTTCCGCGACTTCGCGTTGACGACGATGCCGCCACCGGTGTACGCGGGCACGACGAGTTTCCCGTCTTCGGAGGGAAAGTTGAAGACGCCGATCTCGAACGGCGGCTTCTTGGCGTCGGCGCTCGCGGCGAACCAGTTGCCCATCGGGTACATCGCGCCCTCGCCGTTGAGGAAGGCAGCCTCGGTCGCGGAGTAGTCGCGCGAAACCTGCGTCTTGTCGAGATAGCCCTTGGCCACCAGATCGGCGAACTTGCCGAACGCCTGCTGGAAGGCCGGGTCGGCGAACTTGACCTTGTCGGCCCGCCGCTGGGAAAGCCAGTCCGGTGTCTTGCCGTAGACCTCGACGCTGACCAGGCCGTCCAGCAGCATCGCGGACGGGAACCCTTCCTTGCCGCCGCCGATGGTGAACGGCGTGATGCCCTTCGCCTTCAGTTTCTCCGACGCCGCGAGGAGCTCGTTCCACGTCGACGGCGCCGACGTGATCCCGGCGTCGGCGAAGAGTTTTTTGTTGTAGTAGATCGGCGGGATGGTCTGGGTGTTGGCGGGCAGCTGGTGGTGCCCGCCCTTGATCGGGTTGGCGCCGGGGAACTGGAAGTCCTCGAGTTCCTCGGGTGTCCACGCGTAGAGGTTGCCCGATTCGGCGAACCCGGCCGAATCGACGGCGATCGCGACGTCGGGGAACTGGCCGGACTGCAGGAGTTGTTTGGCGTAGCCGGTGCGGTCGGTCGACGGGGCGACCAGTTTCTTCACGCTCAGACCGGGGTTCTTGTCCGTGACGCGTTTGATGGCGGAGTCCCAATAGGACGGTGGGAGGTTGGGCGTCTCGAACGTCAGGAAGGTGATCTCGCCGCCGGAGGCGTCCGTCCCGCCGCCGACGGTGCAACCGGTGACGCTCGCGGCGAGGAGTAGTGCGGCTCCCAACGCGAAGGACCTTCTCATGCCCCAGTCACCCTTCTCGCGGCGATGCACGACGTCTCATATACGACGGCATTCGATCGGATGTCTAGGGTGATGTCAAGCAGCTCTGGCAGGTCTCGGGGGCGAAAAGTCGCGATACATCTGATCTATCGGCGGGCTTAGGCCTTCGTCAACCGGATCACCGCACTCGCGAAATCGCCGTCCGGAAGGCCGGGGAACAGGCCGTGTGCCAGGAGCGAGGCGCCGTGCCACACCTTTCCGGTGTCTTCGTCGCGGTATCGGGCGGCGGGGTCGAGACCGTCGAGCCGGAGCGGTCGTTCACGAGTGTGGAAATGTGCCGCTTGCCGGAACACGAACACCACCGCGCGTCCGCCATCGGCCGCCACGTACTGCAGCGCGGAGAGGCCGTCGGTGGCAGGCGGCACGAGCCGGTGGAGCCTGCCGTGCTGGACGATCGGCCGGATGTCCTTGTACAGCGCGATCTGTTCGCGCGCGTGGACCAGATCCTCCTCAGGCCATTTCACGATGTCGCCGCCGATGCCGAGCACGCCGGCCATCGCGACGTGGAACCGGAAACTCAGGGGAGTGGACCGCCGGGTGACGAAGTTGGGGTCGTCGGTGACCCACGCAGACATCGCGCGCGCCGGGTACACCTGGCCGTAGCCGTGCTGGATGACGAGCCTGTCGAGCGCGTCGGTGTTGTCGGACGTCCAGACCTGATCGGTCCTGGCCAGCACCCCGAGGTCGATCCGCCCGCCACCGCCGCTGCACGCCTCGATCCGCAGCCCGGGATGGCGGGCGCGGAGGCGGTCCATGATCGCGTAGACCGAGCGGGTGTGCTCCACCCACAGAGTGTCCGGATCGACGGCACCTGGCCAGCCCGCTTCGCTGAAGGGGCGGTTCATGTCCCATTTCAGGAAATCGATCCCGTGCTCGCCGACGAGGGAGTCGAGCGTGCCGAACGCCCATTCGGCGACGTCCGGCCGGGCGAAGTTGAGCACCAGCTGCCGTCGCAGCTCCGACCGGGTCCGATGTGGATGGTGCAGGACCCAGTCCGGGTGGGCGCGGTACAGATCGCTGTCCGGGTTGACCATTTCGGGCTCGACCCAGAGCCCGAACTTCATGCCGAGCCGGTGCACCTCGCGGACGAGCGGTTCGAGACCACCGGGGAACTTGTCGCGGTTGACCTGCCAGTCGCCGAGGCCCGCGTGATCACCGCTGCGGGCGCCGAACCAGCCGTCGTCCATCACGAACAGTTCCACGCCGAGCGCAGCGGCCTTCTCCGCGAGCGCGCGTTGCCCGGCTTCGGTGACGTCGAAACCCGTTGCCTCCCAAGAGTTGTAGAGCACCGGCCGGAGTTCGCCGGGATGCGGGAGGACATGGTCGAGCGTGTATGCGTGCCACGCGCGGCTCGCGGCGCCGAATCCGCCGTCGGTGTACAACCCGGCGAAGACCGGGGTGGTAAGCGTGTCACCGGGTGCGAGCCGGGGGACGACGCCGTCCTGGCCGAAGCCGCCGGTCACGGTGAGCCGGCCGGTGGAGGAGCGCGTGGTGGTGATCCGCCACGAACCGCTCCACGCGAGCGCGGCGCTGTAGACCTCGCCGTGCCGCTCGGTGGCTTCGCCGTCGTCGAGCATCACCCACGGATTGGAGTGATGACTGGTGATGCCGCGCCTGCTGCCGAATGTGGTCTCGCCGTGGGGGACGGGCTCGCGGAGCAACTGGCTCTCGGCGGCCCAGCCGCCGGTGACGTGGCTGATCCGGTAGTCCGGCCGGATCGGCGCGACCCAGGTCGCCGAGTCGGCGCGGATGATCTCGATCGGGCCGTCCGTGCCGTCGTGGGCGAGTTCGGTCCAGCGCTCGATGACGTCCGTGCCCGCCGGGACGCGGTAGCCGAGCGTGATCCGTAGCGGGTAGTGGCGATCGCGGAAGTGGACGCGCAGCCGTTCGTCGTCGATGTCGTGTCCGAGGTAGCGCCATTCGAGGGCGCGGGTCCCGTCGGCGAACCGGACCTGGAGGGCGGGGGTCCAGTAGCGGGTGCCGCCGTCGGCGGCCAGTTCGTCCAGCCCCTCGTTGGGATCGTTGAAGGAATCCCAGCGTTCCTCGGTCCGGTTGAGGACGTCGGCGACCTGATCGGCGGTGAGCGCCGGGCCCCAGTAGACGTGGGACGGCGCGTCGTCGTCGGTCAGCCGGAGCGCGTAGCTCGTGGCTGCCGTGCGGATGAGCCAGGAACGGGTGCTGTCGTCGAAAACGATCTCGGCCACGGGCCCATCCTGACGCCCGGCGCCCGCGGTGACCAGGGGCTCCCGCTCGCCGGTACATGAAGGCCCCCTTCCTGTACCTAGGCGCAAGGAAGGGGGCCTTCATGTACTTGGGGAAGCGGTCAGCCGCCGACCTTCGCGATCGCCACGAAATGCTCAGGCCGCACCCGCACGATCACCTTCCCCGGCGACGTCGCGTACGCCAGCCAGCCGTCGATGACCTCCTGCCCCGCTTCGCCGAGGTACCGCCGGGCGATCAGTTCCGAGCCGAGACGGACGCCGTCCGGATCCGAGACGATCTCCGCGACACCCTCGACACTGACGAACGAGTACGGCGGGGTTGGGTCGTCGGCGACCACCGAAACCCGCGGATTCTCCTTGATCGCCTTGCCTTTGACCGTGTCCGCACCCAGGTTGACCAGGATGTCGTCCCCGTCGAGGGCGAACCAGACCGGCACCGCGTGCGGCCTGCCGTCGGGGCGGACCGTCGCGAAGACGGCGGTGCGGGTGCCTTCGGCGAGGAAGGCGCGGCGCTGGTCGTCGGTCATCTTCTCCGGCATTACTTTCCCTCCAGGATGGCGTCCAGGCCGAAGGCCGGGAACAGGTGACTGTCGAACGTGGTGAACTCGGCTGCCTTGCCGTCGACGACGCGGACGAGGTCGAGCTTGAAGGCGCGGAAGACGGTGTCGCCGGGACGTCGCAGGTACGAAGCGAACGCGGGCATCCGGTTCGCGTCGACGGGGACGGCGCGCCATTCGCCCATCTCTTCGGCGATCCTGCCGTGCCGGGCGAGGTGTTCGAGGCCGATGTAGCAGTGGGGCTCCGGCGGCATGGTCACGCGGACGTCGTCGCGGACCAGATTGCTCAAAGTGCTGAAATCGCCGCTGTCGTGGGCTTCGACGAGCCGCCGGACCAGTGCCCGTTCCTCTTCGGAGGGAGCCGAGACCGACCATTCGCCGCGTTGCTGCGGGAGGCGTTCACGCAGGGTCGCGCGGCCCCGTTGCAGGGCGCTGTTCGCGGCGGGGACCGAGAGATCGAGCAGTTCGGCGGTTTCGGCGGCCTGCCAGCCGAGCACGTCGCGCAGGATCAGCACCGCGCGTTGCCGCGGCGGCAGCATCTGCAGGACCGCGAGGAAGGCGAGTTCGATGGTCTCCCTGGCGATGGCGAGCGCGTGCGGTTCGGCCTCCGACGGCGCGATCTCGTCCAGCAGGCGGTCCGGATACGGCTGGATCCAAGGGACTTCGGCGAACGAGCGGACCGACGGCACCCGGCGGTCCTTCTTGCGGATCGCGTCGAGGCAGGCGTTGGTGGCGATCCGGTACAGCCACGCGCGGAAGTTGCCGCCGTCGAACGTGTCCAGGCCGCGCCACGCGTTGAGCAGCGCCTCCTGGAGGGCGTCTTCCGCCTCGTCGAACGAGCCGAGCATCCGGTAGCAGTGGACGTGCAGTTCCCGGCGGTGTTGTTCGGTGAGCGCGGCGAAGGCGGTTTCGTCTCCCGCCTTCGCCGCGGAGATCGTGTCGGTCATGGCGCCTCCCATCGAGTGTTCTTACCCGATGTAACGGCGCCCTTCACCGGAACTCATCGGTCCCGCGATGACTTTTTCGCGGGACCGCGGAAACCGCAGGTCAGGGACGAGCGGTGAGGTATCCGCCCATCGTGCGGAAGTACTCGGTCGCGGGCAGTTCGGTGCCGTCCTCGGTCCGCACCCGCTCGATGACGAGCCCGTGCGACCGGCCGCGGCGCGACTCGGGGCCGGCGACGATCACGACGCCTTCACCCTCTCGGATGAAGATCCGGCCGGGGGTGCCGCCGTACTGGCCCACCGACACCGAGGAGCGGATCACGCGCAGCTGCTTGCCGCGGTGGTAGGTGAAGGCGTTGGGGTACGGGTCGGACTGGGCGCGCACCAGCCGCTCGATCTCGTCCGCGGGCCACGACCAGTCGATGAGGCTGTCTTGCAGGGCGCGCTTGTGGAAGAAGCTGGCCTTCGACCTGTCCTGTTTGACCGGGGTGAAGTTCCCCTTCGCGATCAGCTCGATGGCTTCGGTGGTGATCGGCGCGATGAGATCGACCGTCCGGTGGAACAAATCGGTCGTCGTGTCCTTCGGTCCGACCGGGACGGAGCGCTGCAGCACGATGTCGCCCGCGTCGAGGTCGGCGTCCATCATGTGGGCGGTGAGGCCGACCTCCTTCTCGCCGTTGATGAGCGCCCAGATCAGCGGCGAGAAGCCGGCGTAGGCGGGCAGCAGCGAGTCGTGGACGTTCAGCGTGCCGTACCGCGGCATCTCGAAGATCTCCGGCGGCAGCCAGGTGCGCCAGTTGTTGGCGACGATCAGGTCGAGATCGGCTTCCTTCAGCTCCGCCAGGAGTTCCGCGTCGTCGGGACGCTGCCGCAGCAGCGCGCGGATCCCGTTCTCCTCGGCGAGGTCCGCGACGGAGTCGGACCAGATCTTCTCGTAGGCGTGGTCACTCTTCGGGTGGGTGACGACGAGGGCGACCTCGTGACCCGCGTCGATCAAGGCCCGCAGGGTGCGGTGTCCCCAGGTCTGGTATCCGAACATGGCGACCCGCATGGGACCGGCCTCCTCCTGGTCGAGGGATGAACATCACCACTGAAAGTACTAGTTGAGCCTCACCTAACTTAGGTTAGGGTTCCCTGGTCTTTGTTGCGAAGTACCGAGATGCGGCTGAGCCGCGCAAGGGGTTCAAGATGGCACGAGCAGTGGTCGGTGAACGGGTTCCGGTCTACGACGTGGTCGGGGTCGGGTTCGGTCCCTCGAACCTCGCGCTCGCCATCGCCGTCACCGAGCACAACGCCGCGCCCGGGGCCGAGACCGTCACGGCCCATTTCCTCGAGCGCCAGGCCCGTTTCGGCTGGCACCGCGGGATGTTGATCGACAACGCGACCATGCAGGTGTCCTTCCTCAAGGACCTCGCGACGATGCGGAACCCGACCAGCTCGTTCAGCTTCCTGTCGTATCTGCATAGCAAGGACCGGTTGGTGGATTTCATCAACCACAAGAACCTGTTCCCGTTGCGGATCGAGTTCCACGACTACTTCGAATGGGCGGCGGAGAAGGTCGACGACCTGGTTTCCTATGGCACGGAGGTCCTTTCCGTCACGCCGGTGTTCGACGGCGACGAGATCGTGTTCTTCGACGTGCACGCTCGTACCGACGGCGAACTGGTGAACCTGCGCGCCCGCAACCTGGTAATGGGGACCGGGCTGCGCCCGAATCTCCCCGATGGTGTGACGCCGGGCACACGGATCTGGCACAACAGCGAACTCCTGCACCGGCTCGAAGGCATGGCCGCCGAGGAGCCGCGCCGGTTCGTCGTCGTCGGCGCCGGCCAGAGCGCGGCGGAGGTCAGCGCGCTGCTGCACGATCGCTTCCCCCGCGCCGAGGTGTGCGCGGTGTTCGCGCGGTACGGCTACAGCCCGGCCGACGACAGCGCGTTCGCCAACCGGATCTTCGACCCCGAGGCGGTCGGCCGGTTCTACGAGGCGCCGGAGGCGGTCAAGGACCGCCTGATGCGCTACCACGGCGCGACCAACTACTCGGCCGTGGACATCGAACTCATCGACGAGCTGTATCGCCGCGTCTACCGCGAGAAGGTGCAGGGGATCGAGCGGCTGAAGCTGATCAACGTCTCCCGGCCCACCGAGGTCACCGACACCGGCTCCGAAGTGCGGGTCACCGTCGAGGCGCTGGAAACCGGGGCGCGGACCAGGCTCGACGCCGACTTCGTCGTGTACGCCACCGGGTACAGCCCGGCGGATCCGACCCCGTTGCTCGGCGAGCTCGCCTCCACCTGCGCGCGCGACGACGAGGGAAGGCTCCGCGTCGAACGCGACTACCGGATCGTCACCGAACCGCCGCTCGACGGCGGGATCTACCTGCAGGGCGGCACCGAGCACACGCACGGCATCACGTCTTCGCTGCTGTCCAACACCGCCGTCCGGGTCGGCGAGATCCTCCAGTCCATTGTGGACCGGCGCGCCGCCGACGCGTCCCGGCCCGAGTACGCGGTTAGCGGGTCCGGGCCCGCCTGAGGCCGGACGATCCCGAGCGTTTCCGAACGGTGGAGGCAAACCCGATGAACCGCGGCTTTCCCCTGACCCCGGCACAACAGGGGATCTGGCTCGCCCAGCAGCTCGACCCGGCCGATCCGGTCTACACGATCGGCTGGGTCGTGGAGCTTCGCGGCGACATCGACCTCACCCGGCTGGGCGACGCCGTTCGGCGGGCGGTCGCGGAGGCTGAGTGCCTTCACGTGACGGTCGGGCTGGACGGCGACACGCCGGTCCAGCGTCCGGTCGCTCCCGGCGAGGTCGCCGTTCTCGACTTCAGCGGCGAGCCGGATCCGGAGCGGGCGGCCGACGAATGGGCACGTGGTGAACTCACTGTGGCGGCCGACCTCGAACGGGGGCCGCTCACCGCGCATACGCTGCTGATCCTGGCCGGGGACCGGGTCCGCTGGTTCCAGCGCTACCACCATCTGGTGATGGACGCGCACGGGCAAGCCGTCCTGACCCGCCGCGCGGCGACACTCTATTCGGGCCCCGCCGAGGAGGTCTCCTGGCCGCTGTCGGGATTGGCCGAGGCCGGCTATGACGGGAAAGCCGACCGGGAGCACTGGCTGGGTGAACTCGCCGGCAGGCCGAACCCGGTGCGGCTGCTCGGTCGTGCGTCGGCGGGCCGGGTCCGGCTGCGACGGCATTCGTGGGAACTGCCCGCCGCCGAGGCGGGCCGCCTGCGGAAGTTCGCGCTGGACGCGGGGACGCGGCTGTCCCGGGTCGCGATCGCCGCCGTCGCGGCGTACGCCCATCGCGTGACCGGTGCCGAAGACCTCGTCCTCGGCCTCCCGGTCACCGCGCGCACCACCCGCGCCCTGCGTGAACAGCCGGGCATGGTCTCCAACGTCCTGCCGCTGCGGCTGACCGTGCGACCGGAGACGACGCCGTCGCGACTCGTCGCCCAGGTCGCGGAGAAGGTCTCCGCGCTGCTGGAACACAGCCGGTACCGCGGGGAGGACCTGGCCCGCGAACTCGGCGCGAGCGGCGGGGTGCACGAACTCGTCGGGCTGAGCGTGAACTACATGGCCGTGGACGACGCGCTCGCGTTCGGCGATGCGAGCGCGACGGTGCACAACCTCGAACTCGGGCCGATCAGCGACGTCGCCATCGCCGTGTACGACGCCGGCGAAGGCCGGGGCCTCCGCTTCGACTTCGACGCCGACGAGGCCGTCTCGTCCGACGACGAACTGGCCGACCATCGCCGCCGGTTCGCCGCCGTACTGGACGCTCTGCTGGAAGGCCCGGACCTGCCGCTGGCCGCCATCGAGCTGCTTTCAGCGGAAGAGCGGGCCCGGGTCTTGGAGCTCGGGACCGCGGTCGCGGACTCGCCCGAGGTGTCCTGGCCCGAGGCGTTCGCGCGGGTCGTGGCACGGAAACCGGACGCCGAGGCCGTCGTCTGCGAGGACGTCCGGATGACCTACGCCGAGGTCGACGCCGCCGCCAACCGGCTCGCGCGGCTGCTGCGCCGGCGCGGGGTCGGTGACGAGGACGTCGTCGGCGTGGCCATGCCGCGTTCGGCCGATCTCGTGGTCGCCCTGCTCGGTGTCATGAAGGCGGGGGCCGCGTATCTCCCGCTCGACCTGGACCATCCCGAGGACCGCCTCGCGTACATGCTCGCGCACGCGGGCGCGGGGGTCGTGGTGTCCACTGTGGAGGAATCCGCTCAGCTCCCGTCCGGTGTGGACGTCGAGCGGATCCTGCTCGACGACCCGGCGATCACCGCCGAGCTGGCGGATCTCGATCAGTCCACTATGGACGTTAGCGGGATCGCGCTGAGCCAGGCCGCGTACGTCATCTACACCTCGGGCTCGACGGGTAAGCCGAAGGGTGTGGTCCTGTCCCACGATGGGATCGGCAGCCTGATCAGCACGGCGACCGAGCGGATCGGCATCGGCGAGGACAGCCGGGTGGTGCAGTTCGCCTCCACCGGATTCGACGTGACGGTCTGGGACCTGGTCATGTCTTTGTGCGTCGGCGGGACACTGATCGTCGTGCCGTCGCACCGGCGCGTCGCGGGCGTCGAGCTGACGGGGTACATCGCCGCCAACGCGGCGACGCATATGATCCTGCCGCCGTCGCTGGTCGCTGCCCTCCCGGCGGACTGCGAGCTGCCGAAGGGCGCGGTGCTGATCGTCGGCACCGAGACCGTCCCGCCGGAACTGATCGCGCGCTGGGCCGAAGACCTGAACGTCGTCGCCGCGTACGGGCTGACCGAGGCGACGGTGAACTCGACGCTGTGGGCGGCCGAGCCCGGCTGGAGCGGGCCGATCCCGATCGGTGTCCCGGATCCGAACACCCGCTGCTATGTCCTCGACACCGCGCTGCGGCCGGTCCCGGTCGGCGTCGAAGGGGAGCTGTACGTCGGCGGACGCGGTCTCGCCCGGGGTTACGCGGGGCGCCCGGGCCTGTCGGCGGAACGCTTCGTCGCCGACCCGTTCACCGGTGGCGGCGAGCGGATGTATCGAACTGGCGACCGCGTCCGCTGGCGCGCGGACGGGAACCTCGACTTCCTCGGCCGTACCGATCACCAGGTCAAGATCCGCGGCTTCCGGATCGAACCAGGGGAGGTCGAGTCCGCGCTCGCCGCGTACACCGGGGTCGAGCGGATCGCCGTCGTGCCGCGCGAGGTCAAGCCGGGGGATCGGCGCCTGGTGGCGTACGTCGTGCCGCAGGCCGACGGCTCGCCTTCGTTGCTGAAGGAACTGCGCGCCCACGCTGAATCGGCGTTGCCGCACTACATGGTGCCCTCGGCGTTCGTGGAACTCGACCGGCTGCCGATCATGCCGAACGGCAAACTGGATCGCACCTCGCTGCCCTTGCCCGATTTCGGCGCCGCCGCGACCGGCCGTGCACCGGGCACCGAGCGGGAACGGATCCTCTGCGACGTCGCCGCACGTGTCCTCGGCTTGGCCACGATCGGCGCGGACGACGACTTCTTCTCCCTCGGCGGCGACAGCATCCTGTCCATCCGGCTGGTGCTGGGTGCGGCGGAACACGGTCTCGCCATCACCCCGCGCCAGGTGTTCCAGCACCGGACTCCCGAAGCGCTGGCCGTCTGTGCGGAAACAGTGAGCGCCGCGTCCACTGTGGACGACAGGCCGCTGCTGGAGCTGACCGACGCCGAACGTGCGTCGCTCGCCGAATACGCCGAAGTCCTGCCAGTGACGCCGTTGCAGGAAGGCTTCTTCTTCCACGCGGAATTCGAAGGCGGTTCGGCCGCCGACATCTACACGGTCCAGGAGGTGCTGGACCTCGAAGGTGACGTCGACGCCGACGCGTTGCGACGGTCGGTGCAGGTGCTGCTGGACCGGTATTCGTCGCTGCGGTCCGGCTTCCGGCAGCTCGACGGCGGCCGGGTCGTCCAGACGGTGGCACGGCACGCCGAACTGCCTTGGCGCGAGGTGGCCGCCGAAGACGCCGACGTGGCCTTCGAGGCCGATCGTGCACGCCGGTTCGACTTCGCCCGGCCGCCGCTGCTGCGGGCGACCTTCACCCGGCTCGGCGAAGATCGCGCCAAGCTGGCGCTCACGTTCCATCACATCATCGCCGACGGCTGGTCGGTCGTGGTGCTGCTGCGCGAACTGCTCGCGGCGTACGGGGGAGCATCCGTACTGCCGGAAGCGGGGACCCGTGCCGACCACCTGCGGCGGCTCGCGTCACGCGATCACGAGGTTTCGCGCGAAGCCTGGCGGACAGCACTGTCCGAAGTGGACGAACCCACCCGGCTGATCGACGAACGAGCCGGAGCGGAGAGACGGCCGTCGCGACTGCACCTGAACCTCGGCGAGCAAGCGACGACGGCGTTGTCCGCGATGGCCCGCGAACACGGGCTCACCCTCGGCACCGTCCTGCACGGCGCGTGGGGGCTGCTGCTCGGCGGGCTCACCGGACGGGACGACGTGCTGTTCGGGAGCACGGTCTCCGGCCGCGACACCGGCGCCGCCGGCCTCGAATCGGCGGTCGGCCTCTACATCAACACCGTGCCGGTGCGGCTGCGCTGGTCGGGCGCCGAGACCGTCGCCGCCGTGCTGCGCCGACTGCAGGACGAGCAAGCGGCTCTGCTGGACCACCAGCACCTCGGCCTCGGCGAACTGCAGCGCCTCGCGGGCGCGGGGCAGGAAGAACTGTTCGACACCCTGGTCGTCGTCGAGAACTTCCCGCGCGACGACGAGCGCGCCTCCGGAACCCTCCGCCTCGCGGGCGTCGAGGTCACCGACGCGGTGCACTTCCCGGTCGCGGTGATCGCGACCCCGGGCGACGACCTGGCGTTCAGCCTCAAATTCGACGCCGCCCGCATCGACGCGGTCGCGGCCGGGCAACTCGCGGAACGGTTCGCGCGGCTGCTGGAGACGCTGACCGCGAACCCCGGCCTGCCGGTCGCCGCGCTCGACCTCCTGTCGCCCGCCGAACGCGGCCGCCTGGCCGAACTCAACGCGACCGCGCACCCCCTGCCGGAGCGCACGCTGGCCGAGGCCTTCGCCGCGCAGGTCGCCAAGACGCCTTCCGCCACGGCGGTGATGTTCAAGGACATCGAACTGTCCTATGCGGACCTCGACGCCCGCGCGGAGAACGTGGCGCGCCGCCTGCGTTCCCTGGGAGCCGGTCCCGAAGAGGTCGTGGCCGTCGCCGTGCCGAGGTCGGCCGAGCTGATGGTCGCGTTGCTGGGTGTCCTCAAGGCCGGGGCCGCCTACCTGCCGATCGACCTCGACTATCCGGCCGACCGGCTCGAATACATGCTGGCCGATTCCGGCGCGCGTCTCGTGCTCTCCGAACCCGGGACGGCCGCGCGGATCCCGGATGTCGCCGGGCTGACTCGGGTCCCCGTGACCGGCGAGCCCGTCGACGACGTCGAGGGTGCGACAGCCGGACCGGACAACACCGCCTACCTCATCTACACGTCGGGTTCGACCGGGCGGCCGAAGGGCGTGGCCGTGACGCATCGCGCGATCGTCAACCGGCTCGCGTGGATGCAGCACGAATACCGGCTCACGGCCTCCGACCGCGTGCTGCAGAAGACGCCGTCGAGCTTCGACGTGTCCGTGTGGGAATTCTTCTGGGCGCTGTGCGAAGGCGCCACGGTGGTGCTGGCCGAACCGGACGGTCACCGCGATCCCGCCTATCTCTCGCGAGTGATCCGGGACCGGCGGATCACCACCCTGCACTTCGTGCCGTCGATGCTCGCCGCCTTCCTCGGCAGCGACGAGGCCACCGGCGATCTCGGATCGCTGCGTCGGGTGTTCTCCAGCGGTGAGGCGCTGCCCGGCGAGACCGCCGCCCGGTGGCGCTCGCTCACCGGTGTCCCGCTGCACAACCTTTACGGCCCCACCGAGGCGGCCGTGGACGTGACCTTCTTCGCCTGCACCGGCGCCGACGGCGCCACCGTCCCCATCGGACGTCCGGTGTGGAACACGCGGCTGCACGTCCTCGACGGCTGCCTCCGCCCGGTGCCCGACGGCGTGGCGGGTGAGCTGTACCTCGCCGGTGTCCAGTTGGCCCGCGGCTACCACGGACGGCCCGGCCTGACCGCCGAACGCTTCGTCGCCGACCCGTTCGGCGAGCCGGGCCAGCGGTTGTACCGGACCGGCGACCTGGTTCGCCGCCGCGCCGACGGCGAGATCGAGTACCTCGGCCGCACCGACCGGCAGGTGAAGATCCGCGGCAACCGGATCGAGCTCGGCGAGATCGAAGCCGTTCTCGTCGCGCAGCCGGAGGTCACGGCCGCGACGGTCGTGGCGAAGGACGGCGCGCTCGTCGGGTACGTCGCCGGGAACGCGGATCCGGAGAGTCTGCGGACCGCCCTCGGCGAGGCGCTGCCCGCCCCGATGGTCCCGCAGGCGTTCGTCGTCCTCGACGAATTCCCCTTGACCCCCAGTGGAAAGCTCGACGTCCGGGCCCTGCCCGCGCCAGAGACCGGTCGCACCGAAGCCGCGCCCGGGAACGATCAGGAGCGCGCGCTCGCGCGGATCTTCGCCGACGTCCTCGGCCTGGAGACCGTCGGCGCCGACGGCGACTTCTTCTCCCTCGGCGGCGACAGTATCTCGTCGATCGCCGTGTCGAGCCGTGCCCGGCGGGCAGGATTCGAGCTGAGCCCCAAGGACGTGTTCGAACTCAGGACCCCGGCCGCGCTCGCCGCGTCCGCCACGCCGGCCGAGCCGGTGGCCGACGCCGACGGCATCGGGGCCGTCCCCCTGCTGCCGGAAATGCTCCGGCTGCGTGAGCTGGGTGACGCGGTCCAGCCGGAGTCCGTGCTGCTGACCGTGCCCTCCGGGGCCGACCTCGAGACGCTCGCCGCGGCCCTGCAGCTCGTCCTCGACCACCACGACGGCCTGCGGCTCCGGCTGTCGCGGGTCGCCTCGGTGCTGTGGTCGCTCGAAGTCCGTCCACAAGGGACCCTCCAGGCCGCGGACCTGCTCCGTCACGCGACCGGTTCCCTCGAAGACGAGTACCGGGACGCCGCGGACAGGCTGACCGACAATCTGCTGCAGGCCGTCTGGTTCGGCGAACCGAGCAGGCTGCTCCTGCTCGCGCATCCGGTCCTGCTCGACGCGCGGAGCCTGACGACGCTGTCCGCCGATCTCGCGATCGCCTGGCAGGCCGTGACCGAGGGGCACCCGCCTGTCTTCACTTCGGCGCGGACGTCTTTGCGGACCATCGCCCGCCGAATCACCGACGCGGCTCAGGATCCCGCGCTCCTCGGCGAGATCGAGCACTGGGCCGAGACGCTGACGCCAGTCTCCTTCGAGGCCGGCGGCGATGTCACCGAACGCCGGATCACGCTGTCCGTCGAGGACACCCGGACGCTCGTCGGCGCGCTGCCGTCCGCCGTGCACGGCGACGTGACCGACGTCCTCCTGACCGCGCTGAAGATCGCCGTCGGCGGCGACCTGCTCGTCGATCTGCACGGCAGGGTCGACCCGTCGGACACGATCGGCGCGCTGACCTCGGTTCGCCCGGTGCGGATCACCGCGTCCGGCGAACCGCTCGCGATGCTCAAGGCCGTCAAGGAAACCGTCCGGAAGACGCCCGAGGGCTACGGCCCGCTGCGCTACCTCAACGCCCAGACCGGACCGTTGCTCGCCGGGCTCGCGAAGCCGCGGATCGCCCTGCGGTACGACGGCCGCGTCCCGGCCGGGCCGGGGGAGTGGCAGGTCGCCGGGTACGCCGCTGTGCCGCCGTCCGGAGACCATGCCGTGCGGATCGGGGTCGCCTGCGAGGAGACCGAGGAAGGTCCGAGGCTGACGGCGACGTTCGCGGGCGGTGACCTGGCCGAACGCTGGGCCGCCGCGCTCGTCGACCTCGCGGCCGTGGACACGACGGCACCGGTGGGACTCACCCCGTCCGACCTCGAACTGGTGTCGCTGACGCAGGAGGAGATCGACCGCGTCGATCGTTCCAGCCCGGTGCCGGTCGCCGACGTCTGGCCGTTGTCGCCGCTGCAGGAAGGCCTGTTCTTCCACTCCAGCTACAACTCCGACCGGGTGGACATCTACACGATCCAGGAGGCGATCGACTTCGATCACCGCCTGGACGCCGACAAGCTGCGGACGGCGGTGGCCGCGCTGCTGCGGCGGATCCCGAGTCTCGGTGCCGGTTTCACCAGCGAAGGGCTGCGCGGACCGGTCCAGTTCGTGGCGGCCGAGGTCGCCCCGCCCGTGTCCGAAGTGGATCTTTCGGCGCTGCCCGGAGACGAGCAGTCTGAACGGCTCGAAGAACTGATGGCCGAGGACCGCGCGACGCGGTTCGACCTCGGCGCCCCGCCGCTGTTCCGGCTGAAACTGGTGCGGCTCGGCGACGGCCGCGACCGCGTGGTGCTGAACCGGCATCTGCTGCTCTGGGACGGCTGGTCGGCCTGGCTGTTCATCGAGCAGTTGTTCGCGCTGTACGACCTCGGCGGCGACGACCGGACGCTGCCCGCGGCCGGGTCCTATGTGGACTTCCTGCGCTGGCTGGACCGGCAGGACATCGAGGCCGCCACGAACGCGTGGCGTGAGGCGCTGTCCGGCCTGGCGGAGCCGACCGTCGTCGGCCCCGAAGGCCGTGACCTGGCCCCGGCGACCCCGGTCAACCTCGACACCGTGCTGCCCGCCGGCCTCAGCCGTGCGTTGCGCGAGCAGGCGCGCAGGCACGGCCTCACGGTGAACTCGGTGCTCAACGCCGCCTGGGGTCTGGTCCTGTCGACCATGACCGGACGGCAGGACGTGGTGTTCGGAGCCGCGGTCGCGGGCAGGCCCGCCGCCGTGCCCGAGATCGAGAACACCATCGGCCTGTTCCTCAACACCGTGCCCGCCCGGGTGCGGCTGGACGCGGCCGAATCCGTGCTGGACCTGGTGCGGCGCCTGCAGTCCGAGCGGATGGACCTGACCCCGTACGAGTTCATGAGCCTCGGGGTGCTGCAACGCGAGGCCGGGCATCGTGTCCTCTTCGACACGCTGTTCGTGCTGCGCAACGCCGACGGTGACGAACGGCGCGACGGCCTCCGTCACCGGCACGGCATCACCGACCTGTTGAACATCGATGCCACGCACTACCCGCTGACGCTGGTGGTCACCCCGGGCGAGGAAACGCGGGTCACGCTGTCCTATCGGGACGACGTCATCGACACCGCCGAAGCGGCGTCGGTGCTCGACCGATTCACGTCACTGGTCGCGCAGATCGTCGACGATCCGGCGAAACCGGTCGCCGCGCTGGCCACGGTGTCCACTGAGGACCGTGCGGCGTTGGAAGCGGGCTGGGCCGAGGCCGAGCATCCCGTCATCGAGGACACGATCGCGGATCTGCTCGCCGTCCAAGCGGAGCGGACCCCCGACGAGACCGCCCTGGTCTTCGGCGAAGAACAGCTGACCTACGCCGAACTCGACGCGCGCATCAACCGGATGGCCCGGCTGCTGCTGGCCAAGGGCGCCGCGCCGGAACAGGTGATCGCACTCGGCCTGCCGCGCTCGATCGACATGGTCGTCGCGCTGTTCGCCGTGCTGCGGACAGGGGCGGCGTACCTGCCGCTGGAACTCGACTACCCGGTCGAGCGGCTCGCGGTGATGCTGGAAGACGCCGGGCCGCTCTGCCTGGTGTCCACAAAGGACGTATCGGCGACGCTGCCCGGTGCCACGCCCCGGGTGCTCGTCGACGACCACGAGGACAGGGCGTTCGGCGGCGGCCCGATCTCCGACGCCGAACGCCCGCGGTTCGCGCGGAGCCGCGCGGACCGCATGGAACACCCGGCGTACGTCATCTACACCTCGGGCTCGACCGGCAAACCCAAGGGCGTCGTCACGCCGTACCGCGGCCTGACGAACATGCAGCTCAACCACCAGGGCGCGATCTTCGCCCCGGCCATCGCATCGGCGGGCGGACGGCGGCTGCGGATCGCGCACACCGTGTCGTTCGCCTTCGACATGTCCTGGGAAGAACTGCTGTGGCTCGTGGAGGGGCACGAGGTCCACGTCTGCGACGAGGAACTGCGCAGGGACGCGCGAGCGCTCGTGGCGTATTGCGACGAGCACGAAGTCGACGTCGTGAACGTGACGCCGACGTACGCCCACCTGCTGATCGAGGAAGGCCTGCTGGACGGGCACCGGCCCGCGCTGGTCCTGCTCGGCGGCGAGGCGGTGTCGGAGTCGGTGTGGAACCGGCTGCGCGACACCGACGGGACCTACGGCTACAACCTGTACGGCCCCACCGAGTACACGATCAACACGCTCGGCGGCGGTACGACCGACAGCGACACCCCGACCGTCGGCAAGCCGATCTGGAACACCCGCGCCTACATCGTCGACGCCTGGCTCCGGCCGGTCCGCGACGGTGTCGCGGGTGAGCTCTACATCGCGGGCGAGGGCCTGGCCCGCGGTTACCTCGGCCGTCCCGGCCTGACGGCGGAACGGTTCGTCGCCGATCCCTTCGTGCCCGGGGGCGGGCGCATGTACCGCACCGGTGACCTGGTGCGCCGCCGTCCCGACGGGAACCTCGATTTCCTCGGCCGCACCGACGATCAGGTGAAGATCCGCGGTTACCGCGTCGAACTCGGCGAGATCGAGACCGCGCTCAGCCGCTACCCGGAGGTCGCGCAGGCCGCCGTCATCGCGCGGCCGGACCCGTCGGCGCCCGGCCTGCAGCGGCTCATCGGGTACGTCGTCCCAGCCGAGCTGAGCGGAGACGCGCGCGCCGAAGCGGAAGCCGACCAGGTCGGCGAATGGCAGCAGATCTACTCCGACGAGTACACCGAGATCCCGACGGCGTTGTTCACCGAGGACTTCGCGGGCTGGGACTCCAGCTACGACGGCGACCCGATCCCGCTGGAGCACATGCGGGAATGGCGGCGCGCGACCGTCGACCGGATCACCGAACTGAAGCCGGAACGGGTGCTGGAGATCGGCGTCGGCACCGGCCTGCTGATGGGGCAGATCGCGCCGCTGGTCCAGGAGTACTGGGGGACCGACCTCGCCGCACCGGTGATCGCGAAGCTGAACCGCGAGCTGGAACAGGACCCGGCGCTGGCGGCCAAGGTGAACCTGCGCGCCCAGCCGGCGCACGTGTTCGACGGCCTGCCCACCGGCCGGTTCGACACGATCGTGATCAACTCCGTCATCCAGTACTTCCCGAGCGTCGACTACCTGACCGACGTCATCACCCAGGCGATCGGCCTGCTCGCCCCCGGCGGCGCGCTGTTCGTCGGCGACGTCCGGAACCTGCGGCTCGCCCGCGCCTTCCACACCGCGATCCAGCTCACCCGCGCCGACGCCACCTCCGACGTCGCCCAGGTGCGCCGCGCGATCGAACGCGGTGCCGCGCTGGAGAAGGAACTGCTGATCGATCCGGACTACTTCACCGCGCTCGCACGTCGGCTCCCGGACGTCGCCGCGCAGGTCCGGATCAAGCGGGCCCGGCTGCACAACGAGCTGAGCCGGTACCGGTACGACGCGGTCCTGGTGAAGGAGCCCGCCGAGACCTTCTCGGTCGCGCAAGCTCCGCGCTTGTCTTGGGACGAGGTCGGTTCCCTCGCCGCGTTGGAGGACCGCCTCGGCGGCGAGGAAACCTTGCGGGTGAGCCGGATCCCGGACGCCCGCCAGACGCCCGAGGTCGAAGCGACGCGTGCGCTGGACGCCGGTGCGCCGCTCATCGACGTCCTGGACCTCTTCCGTGCCCCGGCCGGGATCGAGCCGGAGGACGTGCACGAACTCGGCGACCGGCTCGGGTTCCGGGTGTACTGCACCTGGTCGGCCGACGGCGCGTTCGAGGCCGTGTTCGTCCACAAGGGACAAGCGGACGCGCTGGTCACCGGTGTGCATCAGCCGGTTTCGGTGGGCACGAGCCTGGCCAAGTACGCGACGAGCCCGACGGCGGCGCGTGGCGGCGGCGAACTCGTGCAACGCCTGCGGGACCGGCTCAAGACGGAACTGCCGGACTACATGGTCCCGGCCGCGTTCGTCACGCTGGGCGCCTTGCCGCTGACCGACAACGGCAAGCTCAACACCCGCGCGCTCCCGGACGCCGAACAGACGGTGCGGCTCGCCGAAAGCCGTCCGGCCGAGACCGCCGAGGAGGAGACGCTGTGCGTGCTCTTCGGCGAGGTCCTCGGCGTGGAGGGGGTCGGTGTCGAGGACAACTTCTTCGACCTCGGCGGCCATTCCCTGCTCGCCACCCGGCTCATCAGCCGGGCCCGCACCGAACTCGGTGCCGAACTGGCCATCCGTGATCTGTTCGAGGCACCGACGGTCGCGGAGCTGGCCGCTCGTGCGGGTGGCGGCGAACCGGCGCGGCCAGCCGTTGTCCGCGCCGAGCGCCCCGACCGGATCCCGGTTTCCGCCGCCCAGCGCAGCCTCTGGCTTGTGGATCGGATGGAAGCGAACGCGGTCGCCTACAATTTCCCGCTGACCTTCCGCCTGCGCGGCGACCTGGATCTCGACGCGCTGCGGGCCGCGCTCGGCGACGTGCTCGGCAGGCACGAAGTCCTGCGGACCGTTTTCGAGGAGCACGACGGAGAGCCCTACCAGCGGGTTCTCGACGCGCCGGAGATCCCGTTCGCCGTCGAGGACTGCGACGAGGGCGGGCTGGATGCCCGGATCGCCGAGCTCTCGCGGACGCCGTTCGACCTGGCGCGCGAGATCCCGGTCCGGCTGCGGGTACTGCGGATCGGCGATGGCGACCAGGTGATCTCGCTGGTCCTGCACCACAGCGCGACCGACGAATGGTCCGACCGGCCGTTCCTGGGCGACCTGACCTCGGCCTATCAGGCGCGACTCACCGGTGACAGTCCCGTGTGGACGGATCTCCCGGTGCAGTACGCCGACTTCGCGTTGTGGCAGAAGGACTTCCTCGACCACCACGGTGCCGCCCAGGTCGCCTATTGGACCGAGTCACTGCGTGGGGCGCCGGACGAGCTGACCCTGCCAATGGATCGTCCGCGGCCGCTCCAGCCGACGGGCAAGGGTGGCAAGGTGAAATCCCCGCTCTCCGAGGAACTGTCGGCCGCGGTGCGCGACCTGGCGGCGAAGGCGGGAGCGAGCCCGTTCATGGTGCTCCAGGCGGCGGTGGCCGCACTGCTGCACCGGACCGGCGCCGGGGACGACATCCCGCTGGGGGCCCCGATCGCCGGACGGACCGATGCGGCGCTCGACGACCTCGTCGGGTTCTTCGTGAACACGCTGGTGCTGCGGACCGATCTGTCCGGCGAACCGACGTTCGCCGCCCTGCTCGAAAGGGTGCGCGAGGCCGATCTGGCCGCGTTCTCGCACGGCGACCTGCCGTTCGAAAGTGTCGTCGAACGGCTGAACCCGCCCCGCGTACCGGGGCGCAATCCGCTGTTCCAGGTGATGGTGGGGTACCACCGGCAGAGCGACGCGCACGACGTGCTCGGGCTGCCCGCCGAGTGGTTCGAGATGGACACCGGGATGGCGAAGTTCGACCTGCACTTCACGATGGTCGACGACGGCACGACCGCGACGTTGATGCTGGAGTACGCCGAAGACCTCGCCGGCGAGACGACGGCCGTGCGCCTGCTGGACCGGCTCACGTCCCTGCTGGAGCAGGTCACCGCCGAGCCTGAACGGCCGGTCGCCGCGCTCGACATCCTCGTCGGGGACGAACTCGCGCAACTCAGCGGCTGGAACCGCACTTCGCACGATGTCCCGGCGAGCACGTTGCCGGAGTTGTTCGAGGCGCAGGTGGCCCGGACGCCGGATGCTCCGGCTGTGGTGTTCGAGGGCGTCGCGCTGTCGTATGCCGAGTTCGACGCGCGGGCGAACCGGCTCGCGCGATGGCTGGCAGACCAGGGTGTGGGTGCGGAGTCGGTGGTGGCGGTGTCGCTGCCGAGGTCGATCGATCTCGTCGTCGCGTTGTACGCGGTGCACAAGGCCGGTGGCGCTTACCTTCCGGTCGACCGTGACTATCCGGCCGATCGCATCGCGTTCATGCTCGAAGACGCCGCCCCAGCGGTCGTGCTCGAAGAGCTGCCCGTTCTCGACGGGTACTCCACCGAGAGCCTGGGCCGGATCGTCGACCCGTCGTCCCCGGCGTACGTGATCTACACGTCGGGCTCGACCGGTCGTCCGAAGGGTGTCGTGGTGCCGCATGCGGGCATCGTGAACCGGTTGCTGTGGATGCAGGACGAGTACGGTCTGACGGCTGATGATCGGGTGTTGCAGAAGACGCCGTCGAGTTTCGATGTGTCGGTGTGGGAGTTCTTCTGGCCGTTGATCACCGGCGCCACGCTGGTGGTCGCCAAACCGGAGGGGCACAAGGACCCGGCGTATCTCGCCGAGCTGATCCGCACGGCCGGGATCACCACCGTCCACTTCGTACCGTCGATGCTCGCGCTTTTCCTGGAGACAGCGGAGTGCACCGGCCTCCGCCGCGTGATCTGCAGTGGTGAGGCACTGCCGTCGGACCTGGCGGCCCGCGTGGACGTCCCGCTGTACAACCTGTACGGCCCGACCGAAGCGTCCGTCGACGTGACCGCTTGGCGGGTCGGTGCCGAAACGACGCCGTCCGTCCCGATCGGACGTCCGGTGTGGAACACGCGGACGTACGTGCTGGACGCGCGGCTGAACCCGGTTCCGCCGGGTGTCCCCGGTGAGCTCTACCTCGCCGGGGTGCAGCTCGCCCGCGGGTACCTCGCCCGGCCCGGGCTGACCGCGGAACGGTTCGTGGCGAACCCGTTCGTCGCGGGGGAGCGCATGTACCGCACCGGGGACCTCGCGCGCTGGTCGGACGATGGCGTGCTGGAGTTCCTGGGCCGCGTGGACGACCAGGTCAAGATCCGCGGTTTCCGGGTCGAACTCGGCGAGGTCGAGGCGGCCTTGACCGCGTCCGGGTCCGTCGCGCGCGCGGTGGTCGTCGCGCGTGAAGACCGGCTGGTGGCGTACGTCGTCGGTTCGGTCGACGGGCTGCGGGAAGCGGTGGCCGCGAAGCTGCCGGACCACATGGTGCCGTCGGCGTTCGTCGTGCTCGACGAGATCCCGCTGACCCCGAACGGCAAACTCGACCGCAAAGCCCTGCCCGCCCCCGAGTTCGCGACCACCGAAGGCCGTGAGCCGAGGAACGCGCGGGAAGAGGCGCTGTGCGCGTTGTTCGCCGACGTGCTCGGTGTCGAACGGGTCGGGATCGACGACGGTTTCTTCGCCCTCGGTGGGCATTCGCTGCTCGTGATGCGCCTGGTCAGCCGGATCTCGGCGAGTCTGGACGCCACGGTGTCGGTCCGGGATGTCTTCGACGCTCCCACGGTCGCGGCTCTGGCCGAGCGCCTCGCGGACCCGTCCGACCGGCCGGTCCTGAGGGCGGGGAACCGGCCGGAGCAGCTGCCGCTTTCGCCCGCGCAGCAACGGTTGTGGTTCCTGTACCGGCTCGAAGGGGTCACACCCACCTACAACATCCCGCTTGCCTGGCGGCTGCACGGCGAGCTGGACGCGGAGGCGCTGCGTGCGGCGATCGGCGACCTCGTCGAGCGGCACGAACCACTCCGGACGGTGTTCGTCGAGGAAGGCGGCGTCGCGGCGCAGCGCATCCTGACCGACGCGCGTCCGGAGGTCCGTTTCGAGGAAGCGGGCGATCTTCCCGCGCAGTTGGCCGCCGAAGCCGGTCGCGGATTCGCCCTCGACGAGGAACTCCCGATCCGGACCACGGTCTTCGCCGTGTCACCGCGGGAATATGTCCTGCTGCTGGTGATCCACCACGTCGCGACGGACGAGTGGTCGCAGGGACCGCTCATGGCCGACCTCGCCGCGGCGTACGAGGCACGTCTCGCCGGAGACGCTCCACAGTGGACAGAACTGGCGGTCCAGTACGCGGACTACGCCCTGTGGCAACGCGAACTGCTCGATTCGACGGCCTCCGGGCACCTCCGATTCTGGCGGGAAGCGCTGGCGGATCTTCCGGACGACCTGCCGCTGCCCGCGGACCGGCGGCGTCCGGCCGAATCGAGCCATCGCGGTGGTCTCGTCACCTTCCCGATCGACGCCGCGCTCACCGCCCGGCTGCGCGTGGTGGCCCAGCGGCACGACGTCAGCATGTTCATGCTCGCGCAGGCCGCGGTCGCGGCACTGCTGCACCGGCTCGGCGCCGGGGACGACATCCCGCTCGGCGCCCCGAGTTCCGGCCGCGTCGACGAACGGCTGGAGCCGCTGATCGGCTTCTTCGTGAACTCGCTCGTGCTGCGCACCGACCTGTCCGGCGAGCCGGCGTTCGGCGAACTGCTCTCGCGGGTGCGCGCTACCGATCTCGCGGCTTTCGAACATCAGGAGCTGCCGTTCGAGCGCCTGGTCGACGCCGTCAACCCGGAACGTTCGCTGGCCCGGCACCCGCTGTTCCAGGTGATGGTGGTGTACCTGCCCGAAGCCGAGGAAGGGCTGAAGCTGCCCGGGCTTCGTGCGGAGCAGGAGGACTTCGCGCAGGGTGTCGCCAAGTTCGACCTCGAGTTCGGTTTCCTGGAGAACGGCGACGGGATCTCCGGCGCGATCGAGTACAGCGCCGACCTGTTCGACCACGCCACCGCCGAATCTGTCGCGCGGCGTCTGGTGGCCGTCCTGGAGCAGGTGGCGGCCAATCCCGCGATCCCCGTCGGCGAACTCGACGTGCTTGCCGAAGACGAGCGCACGCTGCTCGGGCACTGGAACGACACCTCGCACGACGTCCCGGCGAGCACGTTGCCCGAGTTGTTCGAGGCGCAGATGGCGCGGACGCCGGATGCTCCCGCTGTGGTGTTCGAGGGCGTCGAGCTGTCGTATGCGGAGTTCGACGCGCGGGCGAATCGGCTGGCGCGGTGGCTGGTCGAGCAGGGTGTGGGTGCGGAGTCGGTGGTGGCGGTATCGCTGCCGCGGTCGATCGAACTCGTCGTCGCGCTGTACGCGGTGCACAAGGCGGGCGCGGCCTACCTGCCGCTCGACACGGACTACCCGGCCGATCGCATCGCGTTCATGCTCGAAGATGCCGTGCCGGCGGTCGTTCTGGACGAGCTGCCGGTGCTGGACGGCTATTCGGGAGAGAGCCTGCGGCGGGTCGTGGATCCCGCGTCTCCGGCGTACGTGATCTACACGTCCGGATCGACCGGTCGCCCGAAGGGTGTCGTGGTGCCGCACGAGGGCATCGTGAACCGTCTACTGTGGATGCAGGACGAGTACGGTCTGGCGGCCGACGATCGCGTGCTGCAGAAGACGCCGTCGAGTTTCGATGTGTCGGTGTGGGAGTTCTTCTGGCCGTTGATCACCGGCGCGACGCTGGTGGTCGCCAAACCGGACGGGCACCGGGATCCGCGGTATCTCGCGGAGCTGATCCGCGACCAGCGGATCACGACCCTGCACTTCGTCCCGTCGATGCTGGAGGCGTTCCTCGCCGAAGAGCCGGAGTGGCATGGCGTCCGCCGCGTCCTGTGCAGTGGCGAGGTGCTGCCGCCGGAGCTGGCCGCTCGCGTGACCGTCCCGCTGCACAATCTCTACGGGCCGACAGAGGCTTCGGTGGACGTGACGTCGTGGGAGGTCGTCGATGACACCGTCCCCATTGGACGTCCGGTGTGGAACACGCAGGTCCACGTGCTCGACTCCCGGCTGCGGCCGGTTCCGCCGGGTGTGGCAGGCGAGCTGTACCTGGCTGGCAAGCAGCTAGCGCGTGGCTATCTCGGCCGGGCCGGGCTCACCGCGGAACGGTTCGTGGCGAACCCGTTCGCGGCGGGGGAGCGGATGTACCGCACGGGCGACCTCGCGCGGTGGCGGGCCGACGGCGCGCTCGACTATCTCGGCCGGGCCGACGACCAGGTCAAATTGCGCGGCTTCCGGATCGAGCTGGGCGAGATTGAGTCCGTGCTCTCCGCCCGGGTGGTCCTGCGCGAGGGCAGGCTCGTCGCGTACCTGACCGGGGAGGCCGACGTTGACGAGGCCCGGCGGTTGGCGGAGGCCACCCTGCCGGAGTACATGGTGCCGTCCGCGTTCGTCGTGCTGGACGCGTTCCCGTTGACGCCCAACGGGAAGCTCGACCGCAAGGCGTTGCCCGCGCCGGACTTCTCCGGCGAGGTCACCGACGACGCCCCGCGCACGCCTCGCGAGGAACTGCTCGCGTCGCTCGTCGCGGGGGTGCTCGGGTTGGAGAAGGTCGGTGTCCACGACGACTTCTTCCGCCTCGGTGGGGACAGCATCGTCGCGATGCAGCTGGTCGGCCGCGTGCGGAGTGCCGGGTTGCTGTTGAGCCCGCGTGACGTCTTCCGGCACCGGACCGTCGCCGCCCTGGCCGAAGTCAGTGCGGTGCGGCTCGACGCGTCCGCCCCCGAGAGCGGGAAACCGTTGGTGGAGCTCGACGCGGGGGAGCGCGCGGAGATCCTCGACGTCGCACCGGACACGGCCGAGGTGTGGCCGCTGACGCCGTTGCAGGCCGGGTTGCTCTTCCACGCGACGATGGACGGCGACGGGCCCGACGTCTACACCGTCCAGGTGTCCTTCGATCTCGACGGGCCGCTGGATCCGGCTCGGTTGCGCGACGCCGCTCAGGCGCTCATCGACCGGAACGCCGTCCTGCGTACCGGCTACCGCTACCTCGCGTCCGGGCGCCCTGTCGCGCTGGTGGCCCGTTCGGTCACGGTTCCCTGGCGTTTCGTGGATTCGCCGGACGCCGTCGAAGCGGAGATGGCCCACGACAGGCGTCGCTTCGATCCGGCTGCCGCGCCGGTGCTGCGGTTCCTGCTGCTCGCCCTGCCGGACGGACGGCACAGGCTGGTGTTCACCCACCAGCACGTGCTACTCGACGGTTGGTCGGTTCCGCAGCTTTTCGCGGAGCTGTCGCAGCTCTACTCCGGAGCCGACGTGGCGCCGGCCCGCCCGTATCGCGACCATCTCGGCTGGCTCGGGAGCCAGGACCGGGAGGCGGCGGAGGCGGCTTGGCGGCAGGCGCTCGACGGCCTGACCGAGCCGACACATCTCGTCCCGCACGACCCGCAGCGCGTCCCGGCCCTGCCGGAGCGGCTGTCGCTGGAGTTGCCGGAGCAGGCGACCGGGGCGCTCACCGCATTGGCCCGCTCACGCGGCCTGACCCTGAACACGCTGGTCCAGACGGCGTGGAGCATCGTGCTCGGTAGGCTCACCGGCCGATCGGACGTCGTCTTCGGCGCGACGGTCGCCGGGCGCCCGCCCGAACTGGCCGGGGTCGAGCGGATGATCGGCCTGTTCATCAACACCATCCCGGTGCGGATCGTGCTCGACCCGGCCGAGAAGCTGGGCGACCTGCTCGACCGGGTCCAGGACGAGCAGTCCGGATTGCTCGCGCACCAGCACTTCGGGCTCGCCGACATCCAGCGCGGCGCCGGGCTGGGAGAGCTGTTCGACACGCTGATGGTGTTCGAGAGCTACCCGGGCGCGGACGAGGACGAGACGGGTGCCGGGTTGCGCGGGGAGATCGTGCGCCACGACGACTCCACGCACTATCCGCTCACCTGGGCGGTGGAGCCGGGAGCACGGCTGAAGCTCACCGCGGAGTACCGCTCCGACCTGTTCGACGCAGGTCTGCCGGAACGGCTCCTCCCCGCGATGGTGCGCGTGCTCGCGACGATGGTGTCCGATGTGGACGCTCCCGTCGGCCGGACCGACATCCTGGGCGATGCGGACCTGGACCTGTTCGTGCGCGAGTGGAACGGGACGGCACTCGCCGTCGAACCGTCCACCGTGGCCGGTCTGTTCGAAGAGCAGGTCCGGCGCTCGCCCGACGCGACAGCGGTGGTGTCCGGTGCGGTCGCCCTGACCTTCACCGAACTCAACGAGCACGCCAACCGCCTGGCCAGGGCGCTGGTCGCCCACGGAGTGGGGCCCGAGGACTTCGTCGCCTTGGCGCTGCCGCGTTCGGCCGACGTGCTGCTGGCGATTCTCGCGGTCCACAAGGCGGGGGCGGCGTACCTGCCGCTCGACCCGGACTATCCGGCCGAGCGGCTGGCCGCGATGCTCGCCGACGCGCGACCCAAGGTGATCCTGACCGAGCCCGAGCTGCTGGAGTCGTTGCCTCGGACGGAGATCGAGACGCTGGCGCTCTGCGCGCTCGTCACCGAGGACCGGCAGGCACACGACCTGACCGACCGGGACCGCGTCCGTCCGCTCGGCCCGGAGCATCCGGCGTACGTGATCTACACGTCCGGCTCGACCGGGACGCCCAAGGGGGTCGTGGTCCCGCATCGCGGCGTGGTGAACCTGTTCCACAGCCACCGCGCCACGTTGCACCGGCCCGCGGTGGAGGCCACCGGCAAACCGCATCTGCGGGTCGGGCACGCGTGGTCGTTCTCCTTCGACGCCTCCTGGCAGCCGCAACTGTGGCTGCTCGACGGGCATGCCGTGCACATCGTGGACGAGGAGACGCGGCGCGACCCCGGGCTGCTGGCCGCGATGATCGAGCGGGAGGGCTTCGACTTCATCGAGGTCACGCCGTCGTTCTTCGCGCAGATGGCGGACGTGGGCCTGCTCGACGGCGACCGGTGTCCCCTCGCGATGATCGGTGTCGGCGGTGAGGCGGTTCCCGAGAGCCTGTGGCGTCGCCTGGCCACTTTGGACGGCACGGAGGCCTTCAACCTGTACGGGCCGACAGAGTCCACAGTGGACGCCCTGGTGGCGCGGATCGGCGACAGCGAGAAGCCCCTGGTGGGCCGTCCGGTCGCGAACACCCGCGCCTACGTGCTGGACGCGGCGCTGCGGCCGGTACCACCCGGCGTCACCGGCGAGCTGTACCTCGCCGGGGCCGGGCTCGCCCGCGGCTACCTCGGGCGGACGGCGCTGACGTCGGAGCGGTTCGTGGCGGATCCGTTCGGGCCGGCGGGCGCCCGGATGTACCGCACCGGCGACCTCGCGCGCTGGACCGCGGGCGGACGTCTGGACTTCGGCGGGCGCGCCGACGACCAGGCGAAGATCCGCGGGTTCCGGGTCGAGCCGGGCGAGATCGAAGCCGTGCTCGAACGGCACGGCGGCGTCGCTCAGGCCGTCGTCCTGGTGCGTGAGGATCGCCCTCGGGTCAAGCAACTCGTGGCGTATGTGGTGTCCACTGTGGAGCGGGACGAGCTGCGGCGGTTCGCGGCCGAGACGTTGCCGGACTACATGGTCCCGGCGGCGTTCGTCACGCTCGACGCGCTTCCCACGCTGTCGAACGGGAAACTGGACCGCAAGGCGCTGCCGGCGCCGGACTACTCGGAGCTGGCCGGTGGCCGCGCGCCCGAGACCGCGCTGGAGAAGACGTTGTGCGCGCTCTTCGCGGAAGTGCTCGACGTGCCGGAGCTGGGTGCCGACGACGACTTCTTCGCCCTCGGTGGAGACAGCATCGTCGCGATGCGGCTGGTCGGCCGGGCACGCGCGGCCGGGCTGAAGATCACGCCGCACGACGTGTTCGCGGGCCGGACGGTCGCGGCGCTGGCCGAGGTCGCGGAACGGATCGAGGACGACGGAGCGATCGCGCTCACGCCGATCATGCACGTGCTCCGCGAACTCGGCGGTCCGATCGACGGTTACCATCAGGCCGCGTTGGTGCGGACACCCGCCGGGATGACCGGCGGGCAGCTGAAGACCGTGCTCGACGCGCTCGTGGCGAGGCACGACATGCTGCGTGCGCGGCTCGACCGGTCGGTCGACGGCTGGGTGCTGCGGGTGGCCGAATCAGCCGAGGCGCGCATCGAGCGTGTCGACGCCGAGGACGGCGATCTGTTCACGCTGATCGAGCAGCACGCGGTGCCGACTCGTTCCCGGCTGGACCCGGACGCCGGCGTGATGCTGAGCGCGACGTGGTTCGACGCGGGCTCGTCGGGCCCCGGCCGGTTGTTGCTGATGATCCATCACCTGGCCGTCGACGGCGTCTCGTGGCGGATCCTGCTGCCGGACCTCGCTTCCGCCTGGGAATCGGTCGCGCGCGGCGAGACGCCCGAGCTGTCCTCTGTGGACACGTCGTTCCGGCGATGGGCGCGGTCACTGTCCACACAGGACCGTGTGGGTGAGCTGGAGCGGTGGATGTCGGTGCTGGGCGGTGGGGATCCGATCCCGCTGGAACGGCCGCTCGACCCCGCTCGGGACGTGCAGGCGACCGTGCGGAAGGTGTCGCTGCGGCTGCCCACCGAGCGGACGGCCCCGCTGCTGTCCCGGGCGACGATCAACGACGTCCTGCTCACCGGTCTTGCCCTCGCCGTCGCCCGCTGGCGCCGGGACGGGGGACGGGCGGTGCTGGTCGACGTCGAGGGGCACGGCCGCGAAGAGGAACTGGCGGACCTTTCACGGACGGTCGGCTGGTTCACCAGCGTCGTCCCGGTGTGCCTGGACCTGGGCGACGTCGATCTGGACGACGCGTTCGCGGGCGGGCCCGCCGCCGACGACGCGTTGAAGCGGGTCCAGGCTCATCTCGATGGGCTGTCGGACGGAGGTATCGGGCACGGCGTGCTCCGCTACCTGAACCCGCACACCGGGCCTGAACTCGCGAAGTTCGCGAAGCCGCAGATCGAGTTCAACTACCTGGGCCGGATCGGCGTCCCCGAAGCGACCGACTGGTCGTACGCGGCGGAGGCCGAGGCGGCCGAACTCGGTGCCGACGACGGGATGCCGGTCTCGCACGCGCTGACGGTCAACGTCGTGGCCGAGGACCGCCCCGGCGGTCCTGAACTGAGCGCGCACTGGTCGTGGCCGGAGGCCGTGCTCACCGAAGACTCGGTGCGGGAACTCGCGGAAGGCTGGTTCCTCGCGCTGGACGCGCTCACTCGCCGGGCTGATTCACCGGCCGTACAGAAGGAGAACAAGGAATGACGAACCCGTTCGAGAACCCCGACGGCACGTACCTGGTGCTCGTCAACGACGAGGGACAGCACAGCCTGTGGCCCGAGTTCGTCGAGGTCCCGGCGGGCTGGACCACGAAGTTCGGCCCGGCCGCGCGTCCGGAGTGCCTCGAGTACGTCGAGACCAACTGGACCGACCTGCGGCCCGCTTCGCTCGTCAAGGCCATGGAGTCCTGACCCGCTTCTGTCCGTGAAGGCCTCCTTGAGGGACTCCTGGTCCCTCAAGGAGGCCTTCACGGACTTGCGTTGTTCAGAAGCGCGACCGATTTCGGCCATAAAACGTGACTAGCGTTCGGGTTATGGATCGAAGAGCGTTCATGGTGGCCGCCGGCGGTGCGGCCGCAGGAGTGACGATGCTGCCGGGACAGGCCGAGGCGCAAGGGAAGTGGGGCCCGCGCGGGCCGGTCGTCCGCTTCAACATCCTCAGCGACATCCAGGGCGATCTCACCGACTTCGGCAAGGCGCTCGACGACCTGCACGCGATCAACCCGGGCAGCGCGGGGCTCGGTATCGCGGGTGACCTCACCCCGCGCGGTTACGACTTCGAGTACGCCCAGCTCAGCTCGACCTTCGACAAGCACCCGCATCCGCGCGAGGTCGCGTGGGCCATCGGCAACCACGAGTTCTACGTCCCGAAATGGCGCGATCCCGACACCCTCGCCCAGGAGACCTGGCCCAACGGGACGACCGAGGACTCGCTGTTCCGCAGCTTCTACCGGTTCGCGGGCCGCAACACCGTCTACAGCGAGACGTCGTTCGGCGGGGTTCCGGTGCTCTGCCTCGGGACCGAGCGGTACGCGAAGTACCACGACCCCAAGCTGTGGGACGAGGTCTGGATGAGCGACGGCCAGTTCACCTGGCTGGAGCAACGGCTTCGATACTGGTCGAACCGGCGCAGCCCGGTGATGGTGCTGACCCATCATCCGTTGCCCAACACGGTTTCCGGTACGCACAACAAGCTCTACCGGTCCGACTACCTGCAGCCCGACAGGCTGCTTTCGATCCTCGGCCGATACCGGGACGTGTTCCTGTTCTCCGGGCACACGCATTGGGATCTCAACCTGTCGGACTGGGTGGTCCGCCGGGTGGTCCCGGGTACCGGCAACCTCGAAGGGTTCACCGTGGTCAACACCGCGGCCGTGCAGACCGGGTGGACGGACGACGGCAAGGGCGGGGAAGTGTCCCTCGGCGGTGCTTTCAACCAGGGGCTACAGGTCGAGGTGTCGTCGGGCTCGGTCGTCATCAAGGCCCGCGACTTCACCACGAAGACCTGGCTGAAGCAGATCACCGTTCCCCTGCACAACTCGCGGCCTCGTGAGTGGTAAGGACGGTGGGAACCGTCGGACTCGCGTGACCGGAGGGACGACACGCGTGTTCGGACGGACGACACGCGTGACTGGACGGACGGCTCGCGGCGGCCTCGCGTGTCGTCCATCTGATCACGTGTGTCGTCCGGTCAGACACGCGAAAGCGCCGGTTCGAACCTTGATCAACGGAGGATTGGGGACACTCAACGTCCCCGATCCTCCGTTGATCAAGGTTCGGGCCGAGCGGGGAAGATTCCGGACGCTCAACGTCCCAAATCCTCCCCGCTCGCTCAGACACGCGAAAGCGCCGGTTCGGCCCGAGCACGCGCTATCGGCCAAAGGCTCAGCTGGCCGGCTTGACCTCGGTCTTCGGGTCACCGTCGACCGCCGCGGAAAGCTGCGGGACGATCCGGTCGATCACGTACGGCAGGCTCAGCACGGTCACGAAGGACACCGCGCTGCCGTAGTTGCCTTCGTTCTCGATGAAGACCTCGCGCTTTTCCTTCGCCACCTTGAGGCCGGTGTAGAGCGCGTCCTTGCCGAGGATCTCCTGCGCCTTGGCCGGGGTGTCGATGAGCCACACGAGCGCGTCGCGGTCGAGGAGGTCGGTCCGTTCGGCGCTGAGGCTCTTGCCGAACTTGTCACCGATGACGGCGTCGAGGTCGGCGGGCAGCTTGAAACCGAGCGATTCGAGGATGTGCGAGCGGCCGTCCTGGCTGCCGTAGACGAAGTAGCCCTCGTAGGTCGACGCCATCAGTGCCGACTTGCCCGCGAACTCCGGGTGCTCCTTGCGAGCCTGGGCGAACTTGTCCTCGACGGCCTTGACCAGTTCGTTCGCCTTGGTGGCGCGCCCGACGGCCTGGCCGACCTTCTTGGTCGCCTCGTTCCACGGGATGCCGTAGTCGTTGTACTCCTTGGGCTGCGCGACGACCGGGACGCCGATCTGGCTCAGCTTGTCGTACTGCTCCTTGGTGAGCCCGGAGTACAGCGCGATGATCAGATCCGGCTTCAGCGCGGCGATCTTCTCGTACTGCGGCCCGTCCACGTCCTTGAGCACCTCGGGCAGCGCGGCGCCGCCGAGCTTGTCGGTCGCCCACGGGCCGATCGTGCCGGGGAACTTGCCGAGCCATTCGGTGACCCCGACCGGGACCACGCCGAGGGCGAGCAACGCGTCCTGTTCGGTCAGGCCGACCGTGACGACGCGTTTGGGCTCCTGGGTGATGGTGGTGCTGCCGTACTTGTGCTCGATGGTGGTCGGGAACGCGTTCGCGTCGACCGCGGAGCCGGCGGAGTTCTGCGCGGCCGGGGTGGCCGACTCGCCGCCTCCTCCGCACGCGGTGAGCGAGGCGGCCAGCACCAGGGCGGACGCCAGTACACCGGCGGTCTTCAGGCGCCCTCGCACGGCGGAGAGGGTGGGGATTCGGGCCATCATCCGTCCTTCGTGATCGGAGGTCCGGCGGGACGCCGGATTAATCGAGAATCAGGTTTGGCTAACCTAAGACGCCGACGGGCCGATTGCAACCGGTGACGCTGCGTCCCGGATCACGTCTGTGAACGGTTGTCCGACCAGGCCGCCCAAAGTGTTGCGTATTGACCACCCGTGGCCACGAGTTCGTCGTGTGTCCCGCTTTCGACGATCACGCCCGCGTCGAGCACGACGACGCGGTCCGAGGCCGCCGCCTGCGTCAGCCGATGCGCGACGACGAGACCGGTCCGTCCCTCCAGGGCGGCGGCCGCGGCGGCTTCGAGGGTCTTCGCGCCCGCGCTTCCGGCTTCCGCGGTCGCCTCGTCGAGGATCGCGATCGGCGGATCCGCGAGCACCAGCCGCGCCAACGCCAGCTGCTGAGCTTGGGTCACCGTCAACTGATGCCCGCCCTCGCCGACGACGGTCGCGAGACCCAGCGCCTCCGCCCAGCCCCGTGCGCCGACCTTTTCCAGTGCTGCCACCAGGTCCGCGTCGGACGCGTCCGGACGGGCCAGGCGGAGGTCGTCCGCCAGCGAACCGGCGAAGACGTGCACTTCTTGACTGATCAGCGCGACCGCCCGCCGGGTGGCGGAGGGCCCGAGTTCGTCGAGCGGGACCCCGCCGACGGAGATCGTTCCCGCGGCCGGGGTGTGGATCCCGGCGATCAGCTTGGCCAGCGTCGTCTTCCCGGCCCCGCTCGCCCCGACCAGCGCGACCCGCTCGCCGGGGGAGAGGTCGAGGGCGACGTCCCGCAGCACCGGATGTCCGTCCACATAGGAATGAGAGATCCCGGCCGCCTTCACCGACGCGTCGACGGGCCTCGCCGGCCGCTCGGGTTCGCGCGGCGCGGGCAGGTCGGCGACTCCGATCAGCCGGGCGAGACTCGCGGCGGCCGCTTGCGCGTCGTCCACCAGTGCGAGCGCGGTGTTGATCGGGCCGAACAGGCTGTGGAAGTACAACGCCGCCGCCGTCGCCGCGCCGACGGTCACCGCGTCCGCGCCCACCAACAGGAAACCGGCCGCGAGCACGGCCGAGAGCCCGATGAACTCGGCGAGGTTGAGCCGGGCGAAGAACTTCGTCATCAGCCGCACACCGCGCAGCATCAGGTCCATCGCGCCCTCGGACCGCTGCCGCACACGCTCCACATGGGCGTCGGCGAGCCGGAACGCGCGGACGGTTTTCGCGCCGCCGATCGTGTCGAGTAGTTGCTGCTGCTGCGAACCCGTCGCGATCCGCTGCTTCGCGTACAACGGGACAGCGTTGCGGACATACCAGCGCACGGTGTGCAGCTGGATCGGCGCCGCCAGCAGCGCGGCGAGCAGAAACCGCCAGTCTAGGACCGCGAGCGCACCGAGCGTCAGCACGATGGTGAGCACCGAGCGGCCCAGTTCGGGCAGGGCTTCGCGGACCGCCCTCGCGACCACCGTGACGTCGTTGGTGACACGGGCGGTCAGGTCGCCGGAGCCCGCGCGTTCGATCTGCTCCAGCGGGAGCCCCAGCGCGCGGTCGACGAACCGTTCGCGCAGTTCCGCCAGCAGTGTTTCGCCGAGTTTCGCGGTGAGCGAGACACCCAGCGCCGTCGCGATCGCCTGCGCGACGGCGACCAGGACCAGCGCCACCACCGGCGTCGCCAGTTCGGTCGCCGGCCGTTTTTCGATGACCAGGTCGACGATGTGGCCGAGCAGGCGGGCGGTGAGCAGCCCGATCGCGGTGGCGCCGACGAGCATCGTGAGCGCGCCCGCGGCACGGGCCTTCGACGTGCGGAGCAGTTCGCCGAGGACCGCCCGGATCCGCTTGCCGTCGGCGGTGGGGAGCAGTTCGCGCGTCATGACAGCACCGCCGCGCGGTAGTCGGCGCGATCGCGGACGAGTTCGGCATGGCCGCCCTCGCCGGTGATCCGGCCGCCGTCGAGCACGACGACGCGGTCCGCCACGGCGAGCAGGGCGGGGCTCGTGGTCACCAGGATCGTGGTCCGTCCTCGTCGTAGCCGGGCGAGCCCGGTGGCGATCTTCGCCTCGGTCACCGTGTCGACCGCCGTCGTCGGGTCGTGCACGACGAGTACCGGCGCGTCGGCGGCGAGCGCGCGGGCGAGCGCGACCCGTTGCCGCTGGCCGCCGGAAAGGGAACGGCCGCGTTCGGTGACCGCGGTCCCGGTGCCGTCCGGCAGCGCCGCGGCGACCTCGTCCGCCGCCGACGCGGCCAGTGCCTCGTCGAGCGGGTGGTCCCCGGCGTGGACGTTCTCCGCGAGCGTCCCTTCGAACAGGTCCGCGTCGTGCGCCGCGACCAGGACGACCTCCCGCACGCGTTCCGGGTCCACAGTGGACAGATCGACGCCGTCGACGTCGACCCTGCCCTCGGCGGGGTCGCCCGCGCGGCCGAGGCAGTCGAGCAGATCGGTCGCGGCGGCCGGATCCGCGGCGACGACGCCGATCAGCTGTCCGGCCGGGATGTCGAGGTCGACACCGCGGAGGCTGCCGTACGAGACCGCGTCGAGCCGGACGTTCCCGGTGGCGGGTGACGGGAGTTCGCCGTCGCCCGACTCGACCGCGGCAGGCGTGGTCAGCAGGTCGGCGACCCGGGACGCGGAGGCACGGCCCTGCGCGAGTTCGCCGTTGACCCACGAGAAGATCAGGAACGGCGTGAGCAGGAATTGGGCGAGCCCGACGGCCGCGACGAGGTCGCCGACGCTGATCGACCCCGACGCCGCGAGATGCCCGCCGACGAGGGCGACGATCGCGATGAAGACGCCGGTCAGTGCGAGCACGGCGCCGTCGTGCCAGGCCTTGGCCCGCGCGGCGCGCAGCGTCGCCTTGAGCGAGTCCTGGCTCGTGTCGCGGTAGCGGGCGACGGCGGCCGGCTCGGCGCCGATGCCCTTGAGCACCCGCAACCCGGAGACCAGATCCGTGGCGACCCCCGAGGCGTGCGCGGACCGTTCCTGTTCCGCTTCGCTGCGGCGTTCGAGCGGCTTGCCGATGAGATGCGCGAGGTACAGCAGCGGTGGCGTGCCCAGCAGTACGAGGAGACCCAGCGGAAGCGAGATGCGCAGGAGGGCGACCGCGCTGACCAGCACACCGGCCAGCGCCGCGATCCCGAACGGCAGCACCGCGTTGACGACCCCGACGCGTTGCGCGTCGCTGGTGCCGATGTTGACCAGTTCCCCGGCGAGCTTGCCGTTCTCGGCGCCACCGCCGGGATGCAGGACCCGGCGGCTGATCGCGATGCGGAGGTCGTGCGCGGCCCGCAGCGACGCGCCTTCGGCCGCGCGCGCGGCGAACCGGTAGCTGTAGGACAGTCCCGCGAAGACCACGGCGAGCACGGCGAGCCAGAACACGAGCGTGCCCACGGAACCGCCGTCGACCGCCTGGTCGATCACCACGCCGATGATCACCGGGACGAGTGCTTCGCCGCCCTGATGCCCGGCGGCGAGCACGGACGCGAGCGTGACCTGCCGTCGCTGCCCGGAAATCGCCTGGCGCAGGACGCTTCGGCTGGTGGTGGCCGTTGCGGTCACCGGCGCCTCCTAGTGGGGAGTAGGTAAGGCTAGTCTAAGTAGGTAGCTCGTTGAGGTGAACTCCGGCGTTCGGTTAGCCTCGCCTCACTCGAAGGAGGTCCCGTGGTCGTCACCGAACGCCCGCCCGAAGCGGCGTCCCCGCCCAGCGCGGCGGCACGGACGTTCCGCGCCGGCGGACTGGTGGTCGGGCTCGCGCTGCTGGCGCTCGTCTTCCTGCTCAGCATCTGGGTGGGGTCGAAGAGCATCCCGTTCACCTCCACCTGGTCGGTGCTGTGGCACAACGACGGCTCGACCGACGCGGTGATCATCCACGACCTTCGCATCCCGCGGACCCTGCTGGGCCTGGTCGTCGGGGCGGCACTCGGCCTGGCGGGCGCGGTGATGCAGGCGCTCACCAGGAACCCGCTCGCCGACCCCGGCCTGCTCGGCGTCAACACCGGTGCCTCGGCCGCCGTCGTGTCGGGGATCGCGTTCGCCGGTGTCACCAGCGTGCTCGGCTACATCTGGTTCGCCTTCGCCGGAGCCGCGATCGCTTCGGTCGTGGTGTACGTCCTCGGCTCGGCGGGCCGCAGCGCCACGCCGGACCGGCTGGTGCTCGCCGGTTCGGCCGTGATGGCGGTGCTCCAGGCGTACATCGTCGGCGTGCTGCTGCTGATGCCGGAGACGTTCAACCAGTTCCGGTTCTGGAACGTCGGCTCGCTCAGCGGCCGCAAATGGGACGTGTTCCTGCAGATCTCGCCGTTCGTCGTCCTCGGCGTGATCATCGCGCTGCTGCTCGCCCGCCCGCTCAACGTCCTCGCGCTCGGCGACCAGACCGGCAAGGCGCTCGGCGCCCACGTCGGCCGCACCCGGGTGCTGGGCGCGATCGTGGTGATGCTGCTCTGCGGCGCGGGGACCGCGGCGATCGGCCCTGTCCTGTTCCTCGGACTCGCCGTGCCGCACGCCGCGCGCATGCTGGTCGGCCCGGATCAACGCTGGGTCCTGCCGTACTCGATGCTGCTCGCGCCGATCGCGCTGATCGGCGCCGACGTCGTCGGCCGGGTGCTGAACCCGCCGGAGGAACTGCAGGCGGGGATCGTCGTCGCGTTCCTCGGGGCGCCGGTGTTCATCGCGCTGTGCCGCCGCAGGAAGCTGGCCCGGCTGTGACACCAGGCAAGGGGACCGCGATCAAGGAGCACCCACGGATGAGCACCCGCGTCCTGCGCAGCCCGGGCGGCGGGCTTTCCCTGCGCGTCACCCCGAGGGCGGCGATCGTCGTCACGCTGCTGGCCGTCGCCGTGTTCTTCGTCGGCGCGGTCAGCATGACCACCGGCGACTACCCGCTGTCCGTCGGCGAGGTCATCCAGACGCTGTTCGGTTTCGGCGACCGGGCCACCGAGTTCATCGTGACCACCCTGCGGCTGCCCCGGCTGCTGACCGCGCTGCTGGTCGGCGGCGCGCTCGCGGTCAGCGGCGCGATCCTGCAGAGCCTGTCCGGGAATCCCTTGGGCAGCCCCGATTTCATCGGCTTCACCGAAGGCGCGGCGGCCGGGGCGCTGCTGACGATCATCGTGGTGCACGGCGGCATGCTCCAGGTTTCGCTGGGCGCGCTGGTCGGCGGCGTCGCGACGGCGGCGTTGATCGCGTTGCTCGCGCTGAAGGGCGGCGTGCACGCCTTCCGGCTGATCCTCGTCGGCATCGGCGTGAACGCGATGCTCATCGCGTTCAACTCCTACCTGATCACCAGGGCCGCCTGGCAGGACGGGCTCGCGGCGCAGGCCTGGCTGGTCGGCGGGCTCAACGGACGCGGCTGGGAGCACGTCGTCCCGGTCGCGATCGCCATCGCCGTCCTGCTGCCGCCCGGGTTCGTCTACGGCAGAAGGCTTTCGCTGCTGGAGATGGGCGACGATTCGGCCATGGGGCTCGGCGTGCCGGTCCAGCGGAGCCGGATCGTGCTGCTCGGCGTCAGTGTCGGACTGTGTTCGATCGCGACGGCGGCCGCCGGGCCGATCGCGTTCCTGGCCCTCGCCGCGCCTCAGCTGGCGAAGCGGCTCACCAGGTCTTCGGGCCCGGGGCTCGCCGCCGCCGCGCTGATGGGCATGCTGCTGCTGGTGACGAGTGATCTGGTCACCCAGCAGTTCTTGGCGGGCCTGCCCGTCGGACTGGTGACCGGGGCGATCGGCGGGCTGTACCTGGCCTGGCTGCTGGTTTCCCGGCGCGGGGTCAGCCGGGCTGCGCGCTGACCGGCTCGATCGGCGCGGGCTCGCCGAAGCGGGCCAGCGCGAGCGCCGCCGAGACCGCGAGCGCGAAGCCGACGACCGCCACGGCCGCGAAACCCGGTCGCGTGGTGTCGCCCAGGACGAGCACGCCGATCAGGGACGGTAAGACGGTCTCGCCGATCACCATCATCGCGGTCGAGGTGGTGACACTGCCGCGTTGCAACGCGGTGGCGTAGAACAACATCGCCAGCGCGCCGGCCACACCCAGCGTGTACGTGGCCGGGTCGGTCAGCAGATCCAGCGGGGCGAGGCTGGTGAGCGCGCGGCCGGAAAGCGCGACGACGCCGAAGCAGAGACCGGCGATCAGGCCCAGCGCCGGTGTCCGGATGCGCCGTGCCGCGCGGCCGGCGAACATCCCGGCCGTGCCGAGGACGACCACCGCGCCGATCAGCACGAGCCGGAAACCCAGGCCGGTCGGCTCCGAACCCTCGCTCTCCGCCGACATCCCGAGCAACGCGAGCCCGGCGCAGACGACCGCGACCGCCGTCCACTCGCGACGGCCCAGCCGGACGCCGAGTGTGCGTGCGGCGACCGCGGTCACCGCGAGACTGCCGGCGAGCGCCGCTTGGACCACGAAGAGCGGCAGCACGCGCAGGGCGGCGACCTGGGCGACGAACCCGATGACGTCCAGTGCCAGGCCCGCGACGAACTTCCACTGCCGCAGCACCCGCACGAGCAACCGGGGATCGACTCGGTCTTCGGCGCCCGAAGTCGCCTTCGCGGCGATCGCCTGCATCACCGAAGCGACGCCGTAGGCACAGGCCGCGAAGAACGCGCAGATCAATCCCCACCACATGAAACGAGCCTAGCCCTGTGGCGATCTCGCGTGATCAGGCGCGTAATTCACGTGATTGAAGGCGGATCATCGAGTTCCGCCTTCAATCACGCGAGATCGCCGCTCAATCACGCGAGATCGCCGTCTGATCACGCGAGTTCGCCGTATGTGTACAGTGCCCGTATGTCGAACACGAGTTCGAGACTCGCCGAGCCGGTGGAGCGGGCCTGGCCGGACGGGATCGCGGAGGACGAAACCGGGATCCAGTGGGACTTCCTGCGTTTCCTCCGCGCGACGGCGGTCAACAAGGTCGCCGGGCTGACCAGGGAACAGGCGGCTGCGACACCCTTGCCGTCGTCGCCGCGGATGAGCGCGCTGGGGCTGCTCAAACATCTGACCGCGGTGGAACGCTGGTGGCTTTCGATCGAGGCGGGCGGTGCCGACCTGCCTTCGCTGTGGGAAGGCTCACCGGACCCGAGCTGGGATCTGTCCGAGGACGACGATCCCCGCTCGGTCGTCGAGGCGTACCGCGCCGAGTGGGTGTTGTCGGAGTCGTCGCTGGCGGGTTTCTCGCCGGACGACCGGGCGCGCAGGTCGGCGAAGTTCACCGTGCGCTGGGTGCTCGCCCACGTCCTCCAGGAGACCGCGCGCCACGTCGGGCATCTGGACGTCTTGCGGGAGCTGGCCGACGGAACCACCGGCGAATAGCACCGTAAGGTGTGCGCCATGGCTGACAGGCTGTACTTCCGGCAGTTGCTCGCGGGCCGCGACTTCGCGGTGGGGGATCCCGTCGCGACGCAGATGGTCAACTTCGCCTATCTGATCGGCGACCGGGAGACGAACGAGGCCGTCATCGTCGACCCGGCGTACGCCGTCGGCGATCTGCTGGACCTGCTGGAAGCCGACGGCATGCGGCTGACCGGTGTCCTCGCCACGCATCACCACCCCGACCACGTCGGCGGCGAGATGATGGGGTTCTCGCTGCCGGGCATCGCGGAACTGCTGGAACGCGTCCAGGTGCCGATCCACGTCAACGGCGCGGAAGCCGAGTGGGTCCGCCGCATCACCGGCGTCTCCGGCACGGACCTGCGTTCGCACGAGCACGACGACGTCCTGGAGGTTGGCGCGGTGCCGATCCGGCTGCTGCACACGCCGGGCCACACCCCGGGCAGCCAGTGCTTCCTGGTCGACGGGAAGCTCGTCTCGGGGGACACGTTGTTCCTCGAAGGCTGCGGCCGGACCGATTTCCCGGGCGGTGACGCGGAAGCCATCTACCGGAGCCTGCAATGGCTGGCCGGGCTGGACGGCGATCCGGTCGTCTACCCGGGGCACCAGTACTCCGCCGAGCCGTCGGCGAACCTGTCACGGGTGAAGGACACGAACTTCGTGTTCCAGCCGAAGTCGCTGGAGGAATGGCGGCTGATGTTCGGCGGCTGAGGCGCATTCAGAGGACTAAATGCGTCCAGATCGCGGGACGCGGAGCCCGCCGATTGACCCGGCCCGCCCCGGAAGCCGAAGCTCGGAACCGTGACGCTCAAGCTGCATTGGTTCCTGCCCACCACCGGAGACGGCCGGACGATCGTCGAGCACTTCCACGCCAGCCGCGCCGCCGGAGCGTCCTCCGCGCGTGAGCCGAGCCTGGACTATCTCGCGCAGGTCGCCCGCGCCGCCGAGGCCAACGGTTTCGAAGGCGTACTGACGCCGACCGGTACCTGGTGCGAGGACGCCTGGCTGACGACGGCCGCGCTGATCCGCGAGACGCGCAGCCTCAAGTTCCTCGTCGCGTTCCGGCCAGGGACGATCTCGCCGACACTGGCCGCGCAGATGGCCGGGACGTTCCAGCGGATCTCCCAGGGGCGCGTGCTGCTCAACGTCGTCACCGGCGGCGACGCGGTCGAGCAGCGCCGGTTCGGCGACTGGCACGACCACGACGGGCGCTACGCCCGGACCGGCGAGTTCCTCGAGATCGTGCGCGGAGTGTGGAGTGGCAAGCCGTTCGATTTCGACGGCGAGCATCTCAAGGTCGAGGGTGCGACCACACGCGCGGCGCCGGATCCGGTCCCGCCGATCTACTTCGGCGGGTCGTCCGCGGCGGCGCTGCCGGTCGCGGCGAGCCACGCCGACGTCTACCTGACCTGGGGCGAGCCGCCCGCGCAGGTCGCCGAGAAGATCGCCAAGGTCCGCGAACTGGCCGAGGAGCAGGGCCGGAAGATCCGCTTCGGCATCCGGCTGCACACGCTTTCCCGTGACACGTCGGCGGAAGCCTGGGCGGAGGCGGGAAAACTGCTGGACGCGATCGACCCGGAGCGGATCGCCCACACCCAGAAGCAGTTGTCCGCCAGCGAATCCGTCGGCCAGCGACGAATGGCCGCGCTGCACGGCGGGAAGACCGACGGCGGCGTCCGCGGTCTGGAGGTGTACCCCAACCTGTGGGCCGGGATCGGCCTGGTCCGCGGCGGGGCGGGCACCGCGCTCGTCGGCAGCCACCGCGAGGTGGCCGACCTCATAGAGGAGTACCACGCGCACGGCATCGAGGAGTTCGTCCTTTCCGGATATCCGCATCTGGAAGAGGCGTACTGGTTCGGCGAAGGCGTGCGTCCGGAACTGGTCCGCCGCGGGCTCGTCGCGTAAAGCCCTTAGAGGGTGCGAGAAAGAGCCAAAGCCGCGGTCCGGACGGCCGGTGCGACGCGGTTGGTGTGCATGCGATTCGCCCAGCCGGAGATCGACAACGCCGCCACCGCGACACCGTGCGCGTCGAGCAGCGGGCTCGCGGCGCAGACGACGCCGACGCCGGACTCCTCCCGCTCGAACGCGATCCCCTCGCCGTGGATCTTCGCGAGCTGACGGCGCAGCAGACCGGCGGCGGTGATCGTCCGCACGCTGACGCGGGGCAAGCCGGCGTCGATCACCTGTGTCACCACGGATTCCGGCGAGAAGGCGAGGATCGCCTTGCCGACGCCGGTGGCGTGCGCGGGGAACCGGCCGCCGATCCGGGACGGCAGCGAGGGCGCGTCTGGCCCCCGCAGGATGTCGAGATAGACCACTTCGGTGCCTTCCAGCACGGCGAGGTGCACGGTGTTGCGGGTCGCCTCACGCAGATCCGCGAGATACGGCCGCGCCGCCTCGACCAGTCCCCGCCGCCGGACCGCCAGCTGGCCGATCTCGAACAGCTTGAGCCCGAGCCGCAACGCCGCGCCCTCGCGTTCGAGCAGACCGGTCGCGACCAGATGTCCGGTGAGCCGGTGGACGGTCGACTTCGCCAGCCCGGTCCGCCGTGCCAGCTCGGAGACGCCGAGCGCGTCGTCGCCGGGCCGGAAGGCTGAGAGCAGTGCGGAGATCCGGGCGGCGACGAGGCCGTCCGCTCCGGTTCGTTCGGTGTCGTCGTTCCGCCCAGCGGCACGCATGGGTTGAGTGTGCCCTATCCGGTCGGGGAGCGTCACGTGGCATGGCGCAACGGAAAGCGGTGGCCGCGATCGTCGGTCCCGGGAACATCGGCACCGACCTGCTCGCGAAGCTGAGGCGCAGCGAGCACGTCGAGGTGCGGTACATGGTCGGCGTGGACCCGGATTCGGACGGGCTGGCGAAGGCCGCGGAGCTCGGGTTGGAGACCTCCGCCGGTGGTGTCGACTGGCTGCTTTCGCGGGACGAGCTGCCGGACCTGGTCTTCGAGGCGACCTCGGCGAAAGCGCATCTGGCGAACGCGCCGCGGTACGCCTCCGCCGGGATCCGCGCGATCGACCTGACCCCGGCCGCGGTCGGCCCGTTCACCTGCCCCGCGGTCGGCCTGCCCGAACGGCTCGACGTGCCCAACGTCAACCTCATCACCTGCGGCGGCCAGGCCACGATTCCGATCGTGCACGCGGTGTCGCGGGTGACGCCGGTGCCCTACGCCGAGATCGTCGCGTCCGTCTCGTCGCGCTCGGCCGGGCCGGGCACGCGGGCGAACATCGACGAGTTCACCGCGACGACGGCGCGCGGGATCGAACTCGTCGGGGGAGCGAGCCGCGGCAAGGCGATCATCATCATCAACCCGGTCGAACCGCCGATGATCATGCGCGACACGGTGTTCTGCGCGATCGACCCGGACGCGGACTTCGACGCGGTGAGCGAATCCATCCACCGGATGGTCGAGACCGTCCAGGGTTACGTGCCGGGTTACACGCTCAAAGCGGATCCGCAGTACGACCCACCCCGGCCGGGCTGGAGCGGGCAGGCGCGGGTCGCGGTGTTCCTGGAGGTCGCCGGGAACGGGGACTTCCTGCCGAAATACGCCGGGAATCTCGACATCATGACGGCCGCGGCCGCCCGTGTCGGTGACCTTCTGGCCACTCAGGAGGTGGCGGCATGAGCTGGGACGACGTGAACCGTGAGGTCCGGCTGGTCGACACCAGCCTGCGCGACGGCAGCCACGCGATGGCGCACCAGTTCACCGAGAAGAACGTGCGCGACACCGTCCGGGCGCTCGACGACGCCGGGGTCTCGCTGATCGAGGTCAGCCACGGCGACGGGCTCGGCGGCTCGACGTTCAACTACGGCTTTTCCCTTGTGGACGAACGGAAGCTGATCGAGGCGGCGGTCGACGAGGCACGGCGGGCGAAGATCGCGGTGCTGTTGCTGCCGGGACTCGGCACGGTCGGCGACCTGCGGGTGGCCGCGGACCTCGGCGCCGGCGCGGTCCGGATCGCGACCCATTGCACCGAGGCCGACGTCTCCGTCCAGCATTTCGGGGCGGCGCGCGAGCTCGGCCTGGAAACGGTCGGTTTCCTGATGCTGTCCCATATGTCCACGCCCGAGGCGCTGGCGGAACAGGGCCGGATCATGGTCGACGCCGGGTGCCAGTGCGTGTACGTCGTCGACTCCGCCGGGGCGCTGATCCTGGAGGACGCGGGCGAACGCGTCGCCGCGCTGGTCGCGGAATTCGGGGACGAGGCGCAGGTCGGCTACCACGGGCACCAGAACCTGAGCTTCGGCGTCGCGAACTCGGTGCTCGCCTATCGCGCGGGCGCGCGGCAGATCGACGGTTCGCTCGTGGCGCTCGGAGCGGGCGCGGGCAACTCGCCGACCGAGGTCCTCGCGGCGACCTTCGAGAAGCTCGGGATCCGCACTGGCGTCGACAAGGACGTGCTGATGGACGCGGCCGAGAACGTCGTGAAGCCCTACATCACGCGGCTGCCGGTGATGGACCGGTCATCGATCGTGCAAGGCTTCGCCGGGGTGTACTCGAGTTTCCTTCTGCACGCCGAGCGCGCCGCGGAGCGCTACGACGTCCCGGCGCACGAGATCCTCTACCGCGTCGGCGCCGCGAAGTACGTGGGCGGGCAGGAGGACATGATCATCGACATCGCCCTGCAACTGGTCGCCGAACGCGGTCAGGCTTGACGGTCGGCGCCGAGCACGAGGCGGACGCAATGCTCGATCAGGCGCTCGCGGCTCACCTTGAGCGAGCCGTCGAGGTAGGCGATGAACACGTTGCTCAGCGCGCCCACCAGCCCGATCGAGGTCATCTGCCGCTCGGCCGCGTCGCCGTGGGACAGCTGCCCGCTGACCAGTTCGGCGAACGAGGGGAGGAGTGCGATCCCGCGTGTCGTCAGCGCGGGATCGGTGATCGGCGCGAGCAGGAGCACCCGGCCCTTGCGCGGGTCGTCGAGCATCAACTCGACGAAGGCGCGGACGGCCGCCTTCGCCCGTTCGGCGGGTTCGGCCGTGTCGCTCACCGCGTCGACCAGCGCTTGCCGGGCCTGCTCGCCGATGTGCTCGTAGACCGCGACGACCAGTTCTTCGCGGTCGGTGAAGCTCTCGTAGAAGTACCGCTCGGTCAGCTTGGCGTGGCGGCACACCGCGCGGACGCTCACCCCCGCGCTGCCCTGGGTGCCGAGCAGGTCGAGGCCCGCGTCGACGAGTTGTCCCCGCCTCGCGGCCTTGCGGTCGTCCAGGGTCGTGCCTGCCCAGCTGCGGCCGGCCATGATCGGCTCCTCTTGTTGACTACGGCCGTTGTCAACTTTAACCTGACAACAGTTGTGGTCAATTTAACCAGCTCATTGAGGAGACCGGGGATGACGCAGCCACGGCCGCTGGGACCGGATTCGCTGACCTGGAAGTACTTCGGCGACTGGCGCGGGCTGCTCATCGCGCTCTGGGCCGGATCCATGCAGAACATGCACCCCGAGCTGGGCGCGGGCGTCGAAGAGCACTCGCGGTTCTTCGAGGAGCGCTGGCAGCGGCTGTTCCGCTCGCTCTACCCGATCGGGGGAGTGATCTACGACGGCCCGCGGGCGCGGCAGACCGCGCTGGAGGTGCGGGGTTACCACGATCGGATCAAGGGCGTCGACAAGCACGGGCGGCGCTATCACGCGCTCAACCCGGACACGTTCTACTGGGCGCATTCGACATTCTTCGTGAGCGCGATCCTCATCGCCGACAACTTCTGTGGTGGCATCGGCGAGGCCGAGAAGCGGAAACTGTTCGAAGAGCACGTGCAGTGGTACGAGATGTACGGCATGAGCATGCGCCCGGTGCCGGAGTCGTGGGAGGACTTCCAGCTGTACTGGAAGCGCATGTGCGAGGACGTGCTGGAGGACAACAAGGCCACGCGCGACGTCCTCGAGATCCAGGACATCGCGAAACCGCATTTCCTGCCCTGGCTGCCGGATTTCGCGTGGAACCTCGTGCGCGGGCAGGTGGCGCGGAACTTCGTCTGGCTGACGATCGGCCTGTACGACCCGCCGATCCGTGAGCGGCTCGGCTACACCTGGACCGAACGCGACGAGCGGCGGCACCGGCGGGTGGGGAAGCTGATCAACGCGGCGTTCAAGCTGGTTCCGCGCGATCGCCGCTACCATCCGCGCGCCAGGGCGGGCTGGCGCCGCGAGCGTGGCGAACTGGCCCCGGACGCGCCGTTGGTCGAGACTCCCGCGAGGAACCTTCCGCCGCTTTCGGAGCGGGGCAAACCCGAGCACTACTCACCGAACGTCTGACGAGGAGCCTCGATGAAGCTTGGTTACCACCTCGGTTACTGGTCCTCCGGCCCGCCGGAGGGTGCGCTGGACGCGATCCTGCGGGCCGAAGAACTCGGTTTCGATTCGGTGTGGACCGCCGAGGGTTACGGCTCGGACGCGTTCACCCCGCTCGCCTGGTGGGGCGCGTCGACCAGCCGGATCAAGCTCGGCACCAACATCGTCCAGATGTCCGCGCGCACCCCGACCGCCACTGCCATGCACGCGCTGACGCTGGACCATCTGTCCGGCGGCCGGTTCGTACTCGGGCTCGGCGCGTCCGGGCCGCAGGTGGTCGAAGGCTGGTACGGGCAGCCGTATCCGAAGCCGCTCGCGCGCACCCGTGAGTACGTCGACATCGTGCGGAAGGTCGTGGCGCGTGAGGCGCCGGTGACCCATGACGGGCAGCATTTCCAGTTGCCACTTCAGGGTGGCACCGGGCTCGGCAAACCGCTGAAGTCCACAGTGCACCCTTTCCGCAAGGAGATCCCGATCTTCCTCGCCGCGGAGGGGCCCAAGAACGTGGCGCTGTCGGCGGAGATCTGCGACGGCTGGCTCCCGTTGTTCTTCTCGCCCAAGAGCGATGCCTTCTATCGGACGGCTTTGGAGGAGGGCTTCTCGCGGCCCGGCGCCCGGCGCGGCTTCGACGACTTCGAGGTCGCCGCGTCCGTTCCGGTGCTCGTTCACGACGACGTCGAAGAGGCCGCGAGCTGGATCAAACCGTCGCTCGCGCTCTACATCGGCGGTATGGGCGCGAAATCGGTCAACTTCCACCACGACGTCTTCGCGCGGATGGGATACGAGGACGTCGCCGACAAGGTCCAGGAGCTGTATCTGGCCGGGCGCAAGGACGAGGCGACGGCCGCGATCCCGACTTCGCTGGTCGAGGACACGTCGCTGATCGGGCCGGCGGAGAAGATCCGCGACGAACTCGCGGCGTGGGAGGAGACCGTGGTGACCACGCTGCTGCTGCGCGGGGATGCCGCGACGCTCGCGAAGGTTGCCGAAACCCTCGGGTAGCCGCTCTCGGCCTCGTGAGTGGCAAGGCACCTACTGCTCCGTGGGCTTCTCGGCCGCCGCAGCCGGCCTGGGGCGGGCGGCGGTGCCGCCGCCTCGGGTGCGGTGGCGACCGTGTCGTCGGCGGTCGGGGTGCCGGTGGTGGTATCGGTCAAGCGGTCCTCCGTGCTGGTGTTGAGCGAGGTGAGATGGCCTGCCGGCCCGGTTTCCGCGGTGGGACAGGAAGCAGTCAGGGGGCTGTCCTCGGAATCCGGGCGGGCGGCCGGTCAGGAGGCGTTCGCGCGGCGCGCTTCGTAGGCACGGCGGAACGCGAGGCGGGCGTCCTTGCCGGACAGCCCTTGTGTGGAGTCGGTCCACAGGGCGGCGAACTCGCGTGTGGTGTCCGGGATCACGGGCATGTGGAAGAACGGCTCTGGTTGGCAGCCGCAGCCGTCGTGGCACTCGTCCTCGGTGCCACCTCGAGTACTGGCGGATTCTCGGGATAGGTACACGGCTCCGCGACTGGCGAGCATCGCGCACCACCAACACGGGTCGCCGTCGGTGACCCGCAGCCATCCGCGCGCGGCCGGATCGGCGGCGGTCGCCCGTTCCACGCGGGACCGCCCGGCGGCGAGAGTGTGCCGGACCGAGGCCGCCGCGACTCCTGGACCGGTCTGGTTCAGGATACGGACGAGGTCGAGACCGGCACCGACGAGCCGGGCGACGGTACGAGTACTGGTGACTGGAAGCGAAGTCAGTACCCGTTCGCGCCACCGGTCGTCCTCGACCTCGAGCTCGAACCGGGTGGCCTGGTCGTCGGTGGCGTTGAACAGCGCCTTGATTCGCGCGGCGCGGTAGGACTCGGCGGCCTGGGTGGTCGCGTCGGCGCATTCGACCAGGACGGCGAAGCGTTCCCGGTAGCGGTCTTTCTCCGGAGGTGTAAGCAGGCCGACGCTGCCGGGGATCTGGTCGGAGTTGGTCCTCGGTGTCATTCGGCAGGTTCCCTCTCGGGGTAGGGCTTCGCCAGTGCGGTGACCTGGCGGCGGGTCGAGCGGTTGAGCGGGTAGAGGTAGCGGTGTTTCACCGTGCGCTCGATCACCCGCGTGACGCCGGGGTCGATGGTGCGGCGCACGAAGGCTTCCGCGGTTTCCCCTGCTGGGCGGTGCACGGCCATGTGTCGCAGGGTGGGGCCGTGCACGAGCTGCCCGTGCACGACATAGGAGGCGTTGGTGGGCGCGGTCGTGCCGATGCAGGTCCAGTTACCGGCCTGATAGCCCGCCATGGTGCCCCTGGGCTGTGTCGGCATAGGACACGATCAGCCGAAGGCCAGGACAGGCGGCGCGGAGCTGACGGAGGCTGGCGGCGAGAATCTGCGTGACCGGGTGCTCATGCTGCCGGAGCGCCACCGCCGCCCTGGCAGCGGCGGCGCTGCGGCCGAAGATGATCACGCCGACGAACTCTCCGTGTTCCCAGATCCCGAACGGCGCGAGCTTGCTTCTCGGCATCTTCTGCGATTAGTGCCAGCGCAGGACGGCGTACTGCGCGGCGGACCAGTGGCACGGCGCGACCGGCAGCGGGACGGACGGGGCAGCGTGTGGTCCGCCCGGCGGCGGTCGCGTCACGCTGTCGTCGGGCAACGGTGCGGGCGGAGAGCTGGTCGAGCCGAGGGACGACAGTGCTCGGACGGAAGTCGGGTTCAGGCGCGGCCTTCTTTCGTTGAGTGCAGGACAACAGATTCACTGGGCGGCACCGCCTTCCTTGGCCGTGCACGACCTTCGCGGCAGAGCGTTGCGGCCAGGAGCCGGAGGTCCAAGCGGTCTCACCAGGCACGATCCGTCGTTTCAAGATCACTCGACTGGCGTATCGACCCGAACCGCGTTGGCGATTACCTTGAATTTGGGAGGGTTGGAAAGTTGTTCACAACTTTCTGCCAAGAGGGGTGGATTTCAGATGTCTAGATTGTCGCGATTCTTGCTGCGTACTGGTGTTCTTGCACTCACGCTGGGCGCGGCTGCGGCGTTCACGACCGGCGTCTCAGTCTCGTCGGGAATGCCGAAATTGGACCTGTCTCCTGGTTCTCCAGGAGTTGAACAGACCGGCGTCGATACGTGGGATATCCAATTCAAAAAATCTGGATCGACAGATGAGGCCGGGGTCTGTCATATGACATTTATCCAGCCGTCGATTGTAGCCATTGGCACCGCAACAGCCGTTCATTACGGCTTCAAAGCATTCTGCACAGAGCCGGTCGAGTACACTGTCAGGGCCAAGATTTTCACCACTGACCCCGCAGGATACCTCGATGAGGCGGGTTCGGTCAGTGGAGCTGGGGTGTCTCAGCAGCCGACAGTGCTGGGAAATTCGTTCCTGTGCTCGAATAACAATAACAGTGCGTGGACGCCATACGGCGAAGGCCAACTTCGAGGCGAAGGTTTCTCCCGCTCGGGAACCGCTGTGACAGTGGGCTGCACCTTTATCGGCTAGGTCGACGTTCGTCTCGGCGTCGACTCACCAACCCTCCCAGGCTGGGATTTCAACGGGGTCGACGCCGGATGCGGACCTGACGCGAGCTGGATACCATGAGTTATGACTACATTGAGCCTGGTCCCTGCCGAGACTGTTGCGCGCTCGGAAGGCGTGCACACCTGGCATGGCGGTCTGTCCTCAAGTGAGAACTTTCTTCACATCACGTTGATTGTCGAGAAGCAGCCGAGCAAGGGGCTCGGTAGTCGCCCTCTCGCACTCAATTCCCAGTTTCCTGAGCTATTCAGCGTTTCCGTAGAGGGTCCGCAAGGAACCATCGTCCCGTTGACGTATGGAGTCGCCAGTGGATCAGACCCGCTCATTACGTCCCTAGTAGCAAACGCCGATGCCGTCCCCGGTGATCACGTGCTGAAAATCGAGTCCGCTGAGCTCAACGTGAACTACAGCCGCACGTTCACCATAAAGTGACGTTCCGCCCTCCAGGCCGGGTCAAAGGTTCGTGGCGCGTGCGCCACAACAGGAGGCCCTGCGGCCGGCATCTGGGCGGTGCCGAAATCGCCCGAGTTTCGTACACACCGCGAGGTGCTGTGCCTAACCGGTGTGCGGCGGCCGTGGCGCGGGGGTCACCCCCTCCCAGGGGCAGTACGTGGCGAACGCCGTCCGCGCCGCGCGGAGCTGGCCGCCTCGTCGGCACCGAGCGACGGCGAGCCCGGTGCCGGTTCGGTGTCCGGTCCGAGCTCGTCGACGGGCTCAACGTCGTCAGCAGCGACGGCGAATCCGGCCGAGAGCAGCCATTCCGCGGCGGCGGTGTCTTGGTCGATGATGCTGCCGCCGGGGCGTCCGCCGAGCGGGCGCAACAGCTTCACGCGCATGTGGTCACCTTTCGATCAGACCGGGATGCGGTTCGGGTGGTCGGCGCGCGGACGGGCAGCGCGTCCGCCTTCCCGTCCGCTCTTGCTCGCATGACACGGTGAGCAGATGCCTTGCAGGTTGGTCTCGCGGTGGTCGTCGCCGGGCACGATGTGATCGACCTCGGTTGCCGGCGCGGACCAGCACACGCGGCACGTCGGATCACATCGAAGGACACGGCGCCGGATCGTGGGCCAGGTGCGTGGGAGACGGGCGGCGCGATCGCTGCCAGACCATGCGGACATGAGAAAGCCCCCGTCCTGTCGGTACGGGGGCGAGGCACGACAGAGCCCCGGCTACATGAGGGGGAGGGTGTAACCGGGGCTCTGTCGCTGTCGAGGCGGAACTGTGGCGCAGCCGAGGGACCTTCACGCCTTCCTCAAGTACATGAAGGCCCCCTTCCTTGCGTCTAGCGCAAGGAAGGGGGCCTTCATGTACTTCAAAGCGAGTGCGGCGGTGGCGTGGCGGGTCGCGCCTTTCGTGGGGTTGCGGCAGTGAGGCCCATCACGTAGCGTCCCGGCCACGAACATGAAGTCGGTTCATGTTCGTGGCCGGGAGGTGCGACTCATGACGGTGAGCCGGAGGCGGGTTCTCGCGGGTGCGGCGGCGTTGCCCGTCGCGGCGAGCATGCTCGGCGCCCAGCAGGCGCAAGCGGCGCCGTCGAAGGGTTTCCGCGTCGGCGTCGGCATCTCCGACGTCACCGGCCCGGCCGCCGAGAACGGCATGATGGGCTACTCGATGCCGCAGCAGCAGACCGCCGGCATCCACCTCCGCACCCGGGCGCGGGCCTTCGTGGTCGACGACGGAGCCAAGCGGATCGCCTTCGTCACCGCCGACCTCGGCGCGCTGTTCCAGGCGGTCCACCAGGGCGTGCTGCGCAAGCTCCAGTCCGCGTACGGCGACCTGTACACCGAACAGAACGTGCTGCTCAACGCCACGCACACCCACTCCGCTTGCGGCGGGGATTCCCATTACGCCGCTTATGATCTGGCGATCCTCGGCTTCCAGCAGGAGGTCTACGACGCCGTCGTCGACGGGATCTTCGAGGCGATCAGCCGGGCGCACGCGAACCTCGCGCCCGGGTCGATCCGGCTCGGCCGCGCCGAGCTCACCAAGGCGAGCGTCAACCGTTCCCGCAAGGCCTTCGACCTGAACCCCCAGGCCGACAAGGACCACTTCCCGCAGGCGATCGATCCGGCCGTCACGGTGCTGCGGTTCAGCCAGAACGGCGTCGACGTCGGCGCGATCAGCTGGTTCGCCACGCACGGGACGTCGATGAGCAACGGCAACCACCTGATCAGCGGCGACAACAAGGGATACGCCGCCTACGAGTGGGAGCACGACCACGCCGGCGTGCGCTACCTCGACGGGAACCCGCGGTTCGTCGCCGCGTTCCCGCAGACCAACACCGGCGACATGAGCCCGAACCTGAACCTGGAACCCGGCACGCCCGAAACAGAGTTCGAGAACACCCGCACCATCGGCGACCTCCAGTTCCGCGCGGCGAAGAGCGCCTTCGACGCCGCCGCCGAGGCCGTGACGGGCGGCGTCGACCACCGGATGTGTTACGTGGACATGTCCGACGTGGCCGTCGACGCGAAGTACACGCCGAACGGACGGCTGCAGCGCACCTGCACCGCCGCGATCGGCGTCTCGATGCTGGCGGGCAGCCGTGAGGACGGCCCCGGTCTGCCGCTGCCGGAAGGGGTGAAGAACCCGTTCATCGACTGGCTCGGCGGCATCGACGCGCCGATCCCGCAGGCACTCGCCGACGCGCACGCGCCGAAGGTGATCGCGGTGCCGTTCGGCGCGATGAAGCCGTATCCGTGGACGCCGGAGGTCCTGCCGCTGCAGCTCGTCCGGATCGGGCAGCTGCACCTCGTGGCCGTACCGGCCGAACTGACCATCGTCTCCGGGCTGCGCTTGCGCCGCACCGTCGCCGCCGAACTCGGTGTCCCGCTGGAGAACGTGCTCGTCCAGGGCTACTCCAACGCCTACAGCCAGTACGTCACCACTCCGGAGGAGTACGACTCGCAGCAGTACGAAGGCGCGTCGACCCTCTACGGCCGCTACACACTTCCCGCGTACCAGCAGGAATTCGCCAAACTGGCGGCCGCGATGAAGGCGGGGACCTCGGTTCCGCACGGTCCGACGCCGCGGGATCTGCGCGGCAAGCTGATCAACTTCCAGCCCGGCGTCGTCTTCGACAGCCCGCCCGCGTTCAAGAGCTTCGGTGACGTCCTGGCCGACGCGAAGAGCACGTACGCGCGCGGCGAGCAGGTCGCGGTCGAGTTCGTCACCGGGCATCCGAAGAACGACCCCCGGCGCGGCGGCACGTTCCTGGAGATCCAGCGGCTGGTCGACGGCAAGTGGGTCCGCCACGCCGACGACGGCGACTGGGACACGAAATACCACTGGGCGCGGACGTTCGTCGCCGAATCGAAAGCCGTCGTCCACTGGAAGATCCCCGCGAACGCCCCGATCGGCAAATATCGCGTGGTCCACTTCGGCAACTGGAAGAACGGCTGGAACGGGGCGATCTCCGCGTTCAGCGGGACTTCGCGGACGTTCGTCGTTTCCTGACACCGAAAGGGTCCTTCGTGCGGAAGCTCGCCGTACTCGCGATCGCCGCCGCCTTGCTCGCCGGAACCGCCGTCCCCGCCCAAGCGGCGGTCACGGTGAAGGTCATGGCGTTCAACATCTGGCAGCTGCCCTGGATCGCCAGCCCGAACACCGCGGACAAGCAGGCGCGCGCCCGCGCGGCGGAGGCCGTCATCCGCGCGAACGACGCCGACGTCGTCGTCCTGGACGAGGCTTTCAGCGCCCAGGCGGAGGAAATGCGGAACCGGCTGAAGGACGTCTGGCCGCATCAGACCCCGCTCGTCGGGCAGTACTGCTCCACGTCACCGGGCTGGACCACGGTGAACGGCAACTGCTCGAATTCCCCGATCGTGGTCAACGGCGGGGTCACCGTGCTGAGCAAGGCGCCGGTGACCGAACAGCACCAGCTGGTCTTCCGCAATTCCTACTCCGGCACCGCGGACTACCTGTCGAACAAGGGCGCCGCGCTCGCCCGTCTGGTCGTCGCCGGCAAGCCGGTCTGGATCGCGGGCACCCACATGCAGGCCGACGAGGGACCGGAGACACTGCCGAAGGCGCACGACGTCCGGATGGCGCAGCTCGGCGAGATCCGGGACCTGGTCACGAAATACGCCCCCGCCGGGGAGCCGGTCGTCATCGCGGGCGACCTGAACATCGAGTACTGGGCGGGGCAAGCACGCAAGGATTCCCTCGGCCGGACCCAGGTTCAGCAAGGTGAGGCCTTCCTCGACGGCGTTCTCCGCACGACGGGCGAAGGCGCGTACACCTTCGACGCGGCGACGAACCCCAATGCGGCGAAGTCCGTTCCGGCGACCTACCGCGACTCGCTGGACTACGTCGGCGCCGTACGCGCGGGCGGCCGTCCACTCGCCGCTGTCGGCCCGGTACAGCTCGTGCATTACGACGGTGGCACGATTCCCTCCGACCACTACCCGGTGGTGGCCAAGATCCAATACTGAGGCCTTCATCGGGAGAATCGCCTCGAGGAGGATCATGGCATCGCTGCCAGCACGGACGAGGTACCGCTACTCGCTCGGCTCGTTCGTCACCGGCGCCTTCGGCACGGTTCCCGGCCTGCTCCTCCTGAAGTACCTCACCGACACGATGGGCGTCGCGGCGGGCGTGGCCGGCCTGATCGTCTTCGTTCCCAAAGCGTGGGACGTGCTCTTCAACCCGATCGCGGGACGGCTCTCGGACGCGGACATGGTCCGCACCGGGAGCCGCCGCCGTTTCCTGCTCTACGGCGGCATCGGCGTCGCGATTCTCTTCGCGGCCCTGTTCGCGCACCCCGGCTTCGGTGGCCCTGTGCCCGACGCGATCTACGTCGTCGTCGTGTTCCTGTTGTGCGCCACGGCGTACGCCTTCTTCCAGGTGCCGTTCAACGCGCTGCCCGCCGAGCTGACGGACTCGGCCGAAGAGCGTACGAAGCTGACCAGCGTCCGGATCGGTTTCCTCGCGGTCGCCATCCTGGTGTCCGGTGGCGGCGCGCCCGCGATCACCGACCTGATCGGCGGTGTCGCCGGCTACCGGGTGATGGGCCTGTTCATCGCCGTGGTCATCCTGCTCGCGACGCTCGGCGTGTACTTCGGGCTCAAGGACGCTCCCGTCGGCGCGCTGCGGCCGAACACGGTGAGCCCGCGCGAGCTGCTCCGGACGCTGGCGCAGTGGCGGCCGTTCCGCTGGCTGCTCGGCGTCTACTTCATCCAGGCGCTCGGCATCGGCACGGTGCTGGCCGCCATCCCGTTCTTCGCCGAGCGGATCCTCGGCAGCTCCGGCTACTCGACGGTCCTGTTCGTCGGCTTCGTCGGTCCGGCGCTGCTGACCATGCCGCTGTGGCCGAAACTCGGGGCGAGCGTCGGGAAACTGGCCGGATTCCGGATCGCGACCGCCGCGTTCGGGATCGGGTTGCTCGGTCTTCTCGGCGCGAAGGTGTTCCCGTTCCCCGTCACGATGGTGTTCGTCGCCTTTTGCGGCGTCGGGTACGCGGGGATCTCGGTGTTCCCGCTGGCGATCCTGCCGGACCTGATCAGCGACGAGGAGGAGCGGACCGGCGAGACCAGGGCCGGGGTCGCGGCCGGGGTCTGGACCGCGTCCGAGACGCTGGGGCTCGCGCTCGGGCCGGGGCTCTGGGGGCTGGTGCTGCAGTTCGGCGGCTACCAGTCCAGCCTCGACGCCAAGGCCGCGCAACCGGACAGCGCGCTCACGGCGATCCTGCTCGGCGCGTCGATCCTTCCGGCCGTGCTGATCGTGCTCGGCATCCCGTTGCTGCGCAAGTCGGTGCTGGAGCGCCGGTCGTGACCGCCGAGGACGTCCTGAAGGAGCTTCGGGACCTGCGCGCGGGAGACCTGCCGACCCACGGCGGCCGGACGCTCGCGTACGTCTACGACAGCGGTCTGTCCGAAGTGGACGAACTCGGCGCGGCGGCGCACGCGCTGGCCTCGTCGGCCAACGGTCTCGACCCGACGGCGTTCCCGAGTCTGCTGCGGATGGAGAACGACCTCGTCGGCACGGCCGCCCGGTTGCTGGGCGGTACGGCGGACACGGTCGGCTCGGTGACGTCGGGTGGCACGGAGTCGTGCATGCTCGCGGTCCTGGCCGCCCGCGACGCGCGCCCGGACGTGTCCTCGCCGAGCATCGTGCTGCCCACGACCGCGCACGCCGCGTTCCACAAGGCCGCACATTTCTTCGGTGTGCGCGTGGTTTCGGTGCCGGTCGATCCGGTGAGCTTCCGCGCCGTTCCCGAGGCGATGGCCGCGGCGGTCGACGACAGCACGGTGCTCGTGGTCGCGAGCGCGCCGTCGTACGCCCACGGCGTCCTCGACCCGATCCCGGAGATCGCCGCGTCGCTGGACGGCGTCCGGTTCCACGTCGACGCGTGCATCGGCGGCTGGGTGCTGCCGTATCTGGGGCTCGGCCCGTTCGGGTTCGACGTCCCCGGCGTCACCAGTGTCTCGGTGGATCTGCACAAGTACGCGTACTGCCCGAAAGGCGTGTCGGTCCTCTTGCACGCCGACGCCGGGCTGCGTCGTTCGCAGTACTTCGCCAGTGCGGACTGGCCCGGCTACACGATGCTGAACACCACGCTGCAGAGCACGCGGTCCGGCGGTCCGCTCGCCGCCGCGTGGGCTGTCGTGCGGCATGTCGGCGAAGAGGGTTACCGCGAACTGGCTTCGGCGGCGCGTGAAGCGGCCGTGGAGATCCGCGCCGGGATCGAGGCGCTGGACGGGTTGCGGATCCTCGGCGATCCGGTGTCGACCCTGCTCGCGTTCACCGTGGCGGACGGCGCCGGATTCGACCTGTTCACCGTCGCGGACGAGATGCGCGAGCGCGGCTGGTACGTCCAGCCGCAGTTCGCCCACGAGTCCTCGCCCGCGAACCTTCACCTGACGGTCACGGCCGCGAACCGGGGGAGTGAGAAGGATTTCCTCGCCGATCTCGGCGCTTCGGCCGTGGCCGCCCGAGAGGCCGGACCGGTCGTCGTCGATCCACAGGTGGCCGAGTTCGTCGCCGCGCTGGATCCCGCCACGCTGACGCCGGAGCAGTTCGCCGGGCTGCTCGCCGCGGCGGGCCTCGGCGGCGACGCGGGCCTGCCCACCCGGATGGCGGAGATCAACGCCCTGCTGGCCACGGCACCCGGTCCGCTGCGGGAGCGGCTGCTGCTCGAGTTCCTCGGCGCGTTGTACACGGCTTCCTGAGCCTCCCTTGACGCAATCAATCGGTTGCTATACAAAGTTATAGCAACCGATTGATTGCTACTTGAGGAGGCTGTCGTGGGATTCCCCGACCGGATCGAACGCACCGTCGAGATCGCCCATCCGCCCGCGAAGGTCTGGGCCGCGCTGACCACGGCCGAAGGGCTGGGCACCTGGTTCGGCAACCAGGCCAGCATCGACCTGCGGCCCGGTGGCGACGCCGAGATGAAATGGGACGAGGGGCACAAGGCGGTCATGCGCGTCGAGCGTGTGGAAGAGCCGGAGATCTTCGGCTTCACCTGGAACATCTACGGCCTGCCCGACGACGACCCTCGCCGCACCTACGTCGAGTTCACCCTCGCCCCGAACGGCGGAGGCACGCGGCTCACCGTCGTCGAGACCGGTTTTTCCCAGCTGCCGGACGACGTCCACCAGGTCGCGTTCGAAGGGAACACGAAGGGGTGGGCGGCCGAGCTGGGCGAACTGATCGAATACCTCGATGCCGCCTGACAACGAAGCGATCGCCGAACAGGTCTTCGTCGCCTTGGCCGACCCGAGCAGGCGGAGTATTCTCGCCGTCCTCGCCTCGGGCGGCCCGGCCACGGCGACCGACCTGGCGGACCGGCTGCCGATCACGCGGCAGGCCATCGCCAAGCACCTCGCGCTGCTCACCGACGCCGGCCTCGTGATCCCGGAGCAGGGGGAGCGGCGTCGCGTCCGGTACCGGCTGCACTCGGCGCCGATGCAGGTCGCCCAGCAGTTCCTCGCCGCGCTCGCCCGCGATTGGGACGGGCCGCTCGCGGCGCTGAAAGACCATCTGGAGGGTTCAGCATGAGTTTCACCGAGGAGTCGGCGCGATGAACACAGTGTCCGCCGCGGAATGGGAAGAAGCGCGTCTTCGGATGCTGGTCAAGGAGAAGGAGCTGACCCGCGCCCGCGACGCGCTCGCGGCCGAGCGGCGGCGGATGCCGTGGCTCGCGATCGAGAAACCGTACGAGTTCGAAGGCCCATCCGGGACGGTGAACCTGCTCGACCTGTTCGAGGGACGCCGTCAGCTGATCGTCTACCGGGCGTTCTTCGATCCCGGCGTGGAGGGTTTCCCCGACCACGCCTGCAAAGGCTGCTCGCTGGTCGCCGACCAGGTCGCGCACGTCGCGCATCTGAACGCCCGTGACACCACGCTCGCCTTCGCCTCACGTGGCACCCAGCCGGATATCGCGCGGCTGAAGACGCGGATGGGCTGGACGATGCCGTGGTACACGATCACCGGCGATTTCGACGTCGACTTCGGCGTCGGCGAGTGGCACGGCACCAACGCCTTCATCCGCGAGGGTGACCAGGTGTTCCGGACGTACTTCGTCAACGGTCGCGGCGACGAGGCGCTGGGGGGCACCTGGGGCTACCTCGACATCACGGCGCTGGGGCGGCAGGAGGAATGGGAGGACTCGCCGGAGGGTCATCCGCAGACGCCGCCGTACGAGTGGTGGAACTGGCACGACGCTTACGAGGATTCCGCGTCGTCCGGTGGCGGGTGCTGCTCGGCGTCGTGAGCCTGGGTTAGGGTCCGGCCGGTGGAGAGTCTGTTTCTGACCAGGGTGCTGGACGCGCTGCGTTCGGGTGGCGACGAGGTGCTGTTCGTCCAGGACGGCGTGAAGACCACCTACGGGCAGGCACTCGAACTGGTACGCCGGATGTACGCGGGACTGCCGGACGGCGGCGTGGTCGCCATCGACGCCGGTAACCGGCCCGAAACCGTCCTCCTGCAGATCGCCGCCCAGCTGCGGGGTTCGACGGTCCTGCTCGTCGCCGCGTCGGCGAGTGCGCCGGATCGCCTCGCCGCGGTCGAGGCGGCCGGGGTCACGACCCTGGTGGCCGAGCACGCGGCGGACTGGCCGGACGGGGTGACCACGCTCGGCGAACTGGTGGACCGTGACGGTGCCGGCCCGGCGGAGCTGCCGGGGTCGGTCACCGTCGTCTTTCCCACCGGTGGCACCACCGGAACGCCGAAACTCATCCGGCACAGCGGGATCTACGACGGGATGGCCCATATCTTCGCGCCGGACCCGGCGGGGCCGGGGCGCACCCTGCTGATCGCGCCGATGACGCATATGACCGGCAACGCCACCGTGCTGGGGGCGATCCTGCGGCGGGAAAGCGTGGTGCTGCTGCGAGGCTTCGACGCGGGCGCCGTCCTGGACGCGATCGCGGAACACCGGATCACCACGTTGTCCCTCACGCCCGCGCGGCTGGCCGCGGTGCTCGACCATCCGGCCATGGCCTCGACCGATGTCGGCAGTGTGCGCGGGCTGTCGCTGGGTGCCGCCCCGCTTCCGCCGCGGCGGCTGGCTCAGGCACTCGACGTGTTCGGGCCCGTGGTCGGGCAGGGATACGGGCTCACCGAGGCCCCGATGATCGCGAGCATCTCCGCGGCGGAACTCGACGGACGGCCGGAGCGGCTCGAATCCGTCGGCCGGATCGTCCCCGGCATGGAGGCGCGGATCGACGACGGGGAGGTCCTGGTGCGCGGGCTGTCCATGATGGACGGTTACCACGGGCAGGCGCCGATCGGGGACGGCTGGCTGCGGACCGGTGATCTCGGACGGTTCGACGACGAGGGGTATCTCTACCTGCTGGACCGGGCGAACGACGTCATCATCACCGGCGAACACGGCACCAAGGTGTATTCGACGGTGGTCGAGAACGCGCTCGCGCGGCATCCACTGATCCGTTCCGCGGCCGTTTTCGGTGTTCCGGGCGACGACGGCGAGGGTGAGCGGGTCCACGCCGTGGTGGTGCCGGTCGCTTCGGGAGCGCTGTCGGCCGAAGACGTCCGTGCCCAGGCCAGGGAGTTCTTCGGGCGGGAGCATTTCGTACCGTCCGATGTGGACTTCGCCGAGGCGCTGCCGTTGACGGCGATCGGGAAGGTCGACAAGCGGGCGCTGCGGGCGCCGTTCTGGGCCGGGCACCGCCGCGGCATCGCCTGAGCCGGGGGAACTCGGTCGGGTGAGAGCGCTGCTGGGCGGGTATGCCGGTGCTACGGTCCGCCTGATCAGGCATTTCCGCGCAGGAAGGACCCGATGATGACCGCCGCGCACACCGAACACGCCGGCCACACGCACGCTCACGGCGAAGGCTGCGGCCACGTCGCCGTACCCCACGGAGACCACGTCGACTACGTGCACGACGGGCATCTGCACCGTGCTCACGACGGGCATTTCGACGAATGCGAGACCGGCGAACACATCCCGCACCAGGGCCACGACCACGCCCACGGCGAGGGGTGCGGCCATGTCGCGGTGCCGCACGGAGACCACGTCGACTACCTGCACGACGGCCACCGCCACGCCGCGCACGGGGACCACTACGACGACCACTGACCTCATACGTAGTGAGCGGCGAGGGCGGTTCCGTTGAGGGGGAAGGCAACCGTGTCGTGTTGCGAAAGCCACTTTCACAACCTTCAACGTTGTGAAAGTGGCTTTCGCAACGTTGAAGGAGCCGCTAAGTCGCGGAAGTGCCCATTACCTAGTCCGTGAAGGCCTCCTTGAGGGACCCAGGGTCCCTCAAGGAGGCCTTCACGGACCGTACTTGCCGCAGGCAGTCAGTGGACGTGGACCGCTTCCCACTCCGGAAACGGATCCACGCCGCCCGAACCGACGGCCAGACAGGCCTCGAGCGAGTCCAGCAGCGCGTCCTTCTCCAGCCCTACACCGATGAACACCAGTTCCTGCCGCGGCGCCTCCTCGACGCCCTGCGGCTCGAACCGGGCCACCGAACCGGCCTGCGACCACAGCCCGGTCACCCCGGGCCGCGACGCCAGCGAGAAGAACCCCTTCGACCGCAGGACCGTCCCGAACTCCCCGGTGTCGAGCCGCTCGACGAAGGCCCACAGCCGTTCCGGATCGAAAGCCACCGCGGCGCGGAAGACGACGCTGGAGATCCCGTATTCCTCCGTCTCCGGCACGTGATCACCGTTGAGTTCCGCCACCCACCCGGGTGCTTCCTGCGCCCGCTCGATGTCGTAGCGCCCGGTGCCGAGCACCCGGTCGAGCGGGACGCGGCCGTGGGTCGCGACGACGACCTCGGCAGCCGGGTTGAGCCGCCGCAACACCGCCGTCAGCCGGTCGAGCGAACCGGCCGGGACCAGGTCCGCCTTGTTCAGCAGGAGGACGTCCGCGAACTCGATCTGGTCCATCAGCAGGTCGCTGACCGTCCGCTCGTCCCCGTCGTACTGGTCCAGCCCGCGTTCGGTCAGCGCGTCCCCGGCGGCCAGTTCCCGCTCGAAGTTCACCGCGTCGACCACGGTCACCATCGTGTCGAGCCGCGCGGAATCCAGGAACGAGAACGTCGCCGCCACCGGCATCGGCTCGGAGATGCCGCTCGATTCGATGAGCAGGTAGTCGAACCGCCCGTCCTCGCACAGCCGCGAAACCTCCTCCAGGAGGTCGTCGCGCAAGGTGCAGCAGATGCAGCCGTTGGTCATCTCGACGAGCCGTTCCTCGGTGCGGGACAGGCTGTTCCCGTCCCGCACCAGCGCGGCGTCGATGTTGACCTCGCTCATGTCGTTCACGATCACCGCCACCCGCAGCCCGTCGCGGTTGGCGAGGACGTGGTTGAGCACGGTCGTCTTGCCCGCACCGAGGAAGCCGGACAGCACCGTGACGGGCGTCGTCACGCCCCACCCTGGTGAAAGTGCTTCATCAGCTTGCGCGGCACGAGTTTCGTCTCGCCGTTCACCTTGATCGGCACCAGATCCGGCACGGCCGCCTTCCACTGCGAGCGACGGGACCGGGTGTTGCTGCGCGACATCTTCCGCTTCGGGACGGCCATTACTTCGACCCTCCGCGACGGCCGTAGCGGCGGTGGAACTTCTCGACCTGGCCGGCGCTGTCCATGATCCGCTGGTTGCCGGTCCAGAACGGATGCGACCACGAGCTGATCTCGACGTTCACCAGCGGGTAGGTGTTGCCGTCGCTCCACTCGATGGTCTGCTCCGACGTGGCGGTGGAGCGGGTCAGGAAGGCGTCCCCGGTGGAGAGGTCCTTGAACACCACAGGGTGGTAGTCGGGGTGGATACCCGGTTTCACTGCGTTTCGTCCTTTCGGTTCGACGCGTTCACGTCGTGCTTCTCGGGGTCGGTTTCCGTGTCCTCGCACGGTTCTTCGTGCCACTCGCCGAACGGATCCGGGTAGCGGAGCCATTCCTGTTCCCCGGCGGCGAGCTCTTCCTCGGTCAGCAGGGCCCCGTTCAGGGCGGCTTCGATCTCGTCGGGGGTGGCCTGATCGGTGACGACGACCAGTTCCTGCGCGCGGTCGCCGAAGAGCGGGTCCCAGCGCAGGGACGCGAGGGTGCGCCGTTCGGGGGAGACGGCGGCCCAGTCCGGGCCGTCCGGGGCGGCGAGCCACGGCCCGGCGTGCCCGACGCCGAGACCGCCGCCCGCGGATTCGATCCACAGCGCCATGTCCGGCTGGCTCGCCACCCAGAGCCGTCCCCGGGTGCGGACGACGCCGTCGAGCAGGACGTCGATCGCGTCGTGGAGGCGCTCCGGGTGGAACGGGCGCTGCGAGGTGAAGGTGAGCAGCCCGATCCCGCAGTCGGTGTGCAACGGCGGCTGGCCGCGCAGCAGCGGCCCGTGCATGTCGGTGACCTCGCCGCGCCGGGCGTCGGCGGGGACGGCGTCGAGCACGGTCTTCCCGTCCACTAAGGACAGTTCGACGCGGGGGATCGACGGCGCGACCCGGTCGAGTACGGCCGAGGCCTTCGCCGCGGACCAGGCGTCGGTCGCCGCGCCGGCAAGGACGAGCAGATCGGCGAACTCGACCTGGGACAGCGCGACCTGCGCGACGGTGCGCTCGTCCTCGGGGCTGGCGAGCAGGTTCCGCTCGGCGAGCGTGTCGTCGCCGGTGCTGTCGCCCAGCCAGTCCGCGCAGTCGACGACCGTCAGCACGGCCCGCAGGTCGACGTCCTCGATCACCGGCCGCTCGCCGACGAGGACGTTGTGCAGCGCCCAGCTGACCGGCTCTGGCTCCATCGCCTCGTCGAGCCGCACCACGATCCGCCGCACCTGCGGCATCCGGGAGAGCTTGCGCAGCAACGGCAACAGGTCCTCGCGCAGGGTGCACGAGACGCAGCCGTGCGCCAGTTCGAGAACCGTCAGCCGGTCGCGGTCGCCGAGCCGGATCCGGCGCCGGACCACACCGGAGTGGATCTGCCTCAGGTCGTGGTGCACCACGGCGGTGCCGGGTTCGGCGAGGCGCAGCCGCTCGGCGAGGTCGGCGTTCGGTCCCGGTGCGAGGCCACTGATCAGGACGAGGGGCACACGGGGGTTGTCGGTCACTGAAGCTCCGGGGCGTCGAGGGCGTTCTGGTTCGGCTGTGTAGAGTAAATGAAAACGACAACCGATATCAACTTGGGAGGGTATATGTCCGCCGTGTGCCAGGTCACCGGCCGCAAACCGGGTTACGGGAAGCAGGTGTCGCATTCGCATCGGCGCACGTCCCGGCGCTGGGAGCCGAACCTGCAGGCCAAGCGGTACTTCGTGCCGAGTGAAGGGCGCTGGGTCCGGCTGCGGGTCTCGGTGAAGGGCATGAAGACCATCGACAAGCGGGGGATCGAGGCCGTCGTGGCCGAGCTCCGCGCGAAAGGGGTGAAGCTCTGATGGCCAAGAGCACCGACATCCGGCCGATCATCAAGCTCCGCTCGACCGCCGGCACCGGCTACACGTACGTCACCAAGAAGAACCGCCGGAACGACCCGGATCGGATGGTCCTGCGCAAATACGACCCGATCGCGCGCAAGCACGTCGAGTTCAAGGAGGAGCGCTGATGGCCAAGAAGTCCAAGATCGCCAAGAACGAGCAGCGCAAGGTCGTCGCCGCCCGCTACGTCGAACGGCGCCGTGAGCTGAAGGCCACCATCGCCTCGCCCTCCGCGTCGCCGGAGGAGAAGGCCGCCGCCGTGTCGGCCCTGCAGGCGATGCCGCGCGACGCCAGTGCGACCCGGATCCGCAATCGCGACGCCGCGGACGGCCGCCCGCGCGGTTACCTGCGGAAGTTCGGGCTCTCGCGGGTCCGGATGCGGCAGATGGCGCACAACGGCGAACTGCCCGGCGTCACGAAATCGAGCTGGTGAGCACGATGGCCAAGCCGAACCGCGACCGTCCGTACAAGCGCAAGACGAACCTGTTGCACGCCAACAAGATCACCGAGGTGGACTGGAAGGACGCCGACCTGCTGCGGAAGTTCATCTCCGACCGCGGCAAGATCCGCGCCCGCCGGGTCACCGGGCTGACGCCCCAGCAGCAGAAACAGGTCGCCACGGCGATCAAGAACGCCCGCGAGATGGCGTTGCTGCCCTACCCCAACGCGGGGCGCTGACGCCGCCGGTCCGGGCGGTGCGACGCGCCGCCCGGACCGCGTCGCTGTGGGAGAATCGACCTCATGACGGAGAACCCCGGACAGGCCGAGGAATTCGATCCCGAACTGCTGGAGTTGTGGGCCAAGGTGTTCGGCTTCGCCCGCTCGGGCGCGACGGCCGAGCTCGCCGCGTACGTCGACGCGGGGGTCTCGGCGAACCTCACCAACGACCGGGGCGACACGCTGGTCATGCTCGCCGCCTACCACGGTCACGCGGAGACCGTCGCGGCGCTGATCGAGCGCGGCGCCGATCCGAACCGGGAGAACGACCGCGGCCAGAGCCCGCTCGCCGGCGCGGTCTTCAAGAACGAGCCCGAGGTCGTGAAAGCGCTCCTCAAGGGCGGCGCGGACGCGACGGCGGGGGAGCCGTCGGCGATCGACGCGGCCCGGATGTTCGGCAACACCGAGCTGCTGGCACTGCTCGAGCGCTGAGGCGGTTCTCACTCGGATCGCGGTCCGGGGCGCTGAATCCTTACACTGCCCCGCATGGATGACCCGCATTACCTCTCCGGCCTCGACCTGGCCGGCCGTCGTGTCGTGATGATCGGTGGCGGGACGGTCGCCCAGCGCCGCCTGCCACGGTTGATCAGCGCCGGCGCGCGGGTCGAACTGGTCTCGCCGCACACCACGCCGTCGGTGAGCGCCATGGCCGACGCCGGCGAGATCGTCTGGCACGAACGCCGCTACACCGAGGGCGACCTCACCGACGCCTGGTACGCGCTGGCGTGCACGAACGATCCCGACGTCAACGCCGCCGTCTGTGCCGAGGCCGAACGCGCGCGGGTGTTCTGCGTCCGCGCCGACGACGGGGACTTCGGCAGCGCGGTCACCCCGGCTTCCGGCAGGCACGGCGGGCTCCTGGTCGGCGTGCTCTCCGGCGGTGAGCCGCTGCGTTCGGCCACCGTCCGGGACAGCGTCCTCGACGGCCTCCGGGCCGGTACCGTCGCCGACGGCAGGGTGCCGGACGCCCACGACGACCTCCCCGGCGTCGCCCTCGTGGGCGGCGGCCCCGGAGACCCGGAACTGATCACCGTCCGCGGCCGCCGTCTCCTCGCCAGGGCCGACGTCGTCGTCGCCGACCGGCTGGCCCCGCGCGAACTGCTCGACGAACTCGCGCCTCACGTCGAGATCGTCGACGCCGCGAAGATCCCGTACGGCCGCGCCGCGAGCCAGGACGTGATCAACTCCACCCTGATCGAGCGGGCCAAGGCGGGGAAGTTCGTCGTGCGGCTCAAGGGCGGCGACCCGTACCTGTTCGGCCGCGGCTTCGAAGAGGTCCTCGCCTGCGCCGAAGCGGGTATCCCGGTGACCATGGTCCCCGGTATCACGAGCGCGTTCTCCGTCCCCGCCGCGGCGGACGTCCCGGTGACCCACCGCGGCGTCGCGCACGAGGTCGTCGTGGTGTCCGGCCACGTCGCGCCGGACGACGAGAAGTCGCTGGTGGACTGGGATCAGCTGGCGAAGATGCGCGGCACGATCGTGCTGATGATGGGTGTCGAGCGGCTTCCGTTGTTCGCCAAGGCGCTCCAGGCCGGTCGGCCGGGTGACACGCCGGTGGCGATCGTCGAGGACGGCACCATGCGCACGCAGCGGGTGCTCCGCTCCACTTTGGACAAGGTGGTCGAGGACGCGGCGGCGGCCGGGGTGCGGCCGCCCGCGGTGATCGTCTTCGGCCCGGTGGCGGGGCTGGCTCAGCCCTCGTAGCGCTGGTGTCCGAGACGTAGAACCAGTCGGCCCCGTCGTCGCCGGGTGTGTCGAGGTGCTCCGCGCGGACCAGCCCGGCCCGGAGCGCCACCCGCTGCGACGCGACGTTCTCCGGCCGGACGCGGGCGATCACGAGGTCGTCCGGCCGGTGGACGCGGGCCCAGTCCACCGCCGCGGTGGCGGCCTCACCGGCGTACCCGGAACCCCAGGAAGCGGGGAACAGCCGGTAGAAGAGGTTCAGGACCGGGCGGCGCCGGAAACCGACGACCTTCACCCCGCAGAACCCCAGCGTCTCGGCCGAGTCGTGGGGCCGGATCGTCCAGTAGCCGAAGCCGTACCGGTCCCACTGGTGCGACCAGCGGAGCAACAGCAGCTCCGCGTCTTTGCGTGTCTCCAGCAGATCCGACGGGTTGTGCGCGCAGGCCTCGGGATCGGTGTGAAGGGCGAAGATCGCGTCGAGGTCGCCGGGGCCCGGACGACTCAGGCGCAGACGCCCGGTCCGCAGCTCTTCCGCGCCCACGTCCCGGGTCGGGGCCGGCTCAACGGTCATGACAGCGCGCGGAGAAGTCGGCGATGGTGTCGGTCAGGCGGGTCGGATCGAACCGCAGCTCGACCGGGCTGCGGGCCTGGACGAACTCGGCCGCCGGCATGTCCGCGGCCAGGGTGTCCGCGTCGCCGAAGGGGTGGATCGGGTCGCGTTCGTGCCCGATGACCAGCGCCGGCGTCTCGATCTTGCACCGGATCGACTTGGGCGGCGCGATCCGGCCGAAGAGCACGCCGTGCAGGAGCGCGGCCATCGGCGCGGGCTGCTGGGACAGCGTGTCGGTGACGACGTCGACCCATTGGTTGCCGTGCGGCACGAGTTTCGCCGCCAGCGCCACCCCCTGCACGGTCACCGGCAGGAACCGGGCGGCCATGAGCAGCGGCGCGAACGTGATCAGCCCGGCGACGATCGCGTTGTCCAGCACGGGCATTTCGACGACCAGGCCGAGCGCGCGTTCCGGCGCGGCGACGCCGACTTCGAGCGCGACGTTGGCACCCAGCGACGTCCCGCCGATGACGGCGGCGTCGATCTCCAGGTGGTCGAGCAGCGCGACGGTCTGCTCGGCGAACGCGGGCATCGAGTACAGCCAGGAGTCGGTGGGCCGGTCCGAATCGCCGTGTCCGAGCAGGTCGAGGGTCACCGCCCGGAAACCGGCACGGGCCAGCCGGCGGGCGAGCGGGGCGTGCATCCGCCTCGTCAGCATGATGCCGTGGGTGAGCACGACCACCCGGTCGCCGGAGCCGAACTCGGTGTAGGCGAGCCGGTGACCCTCATGGGTGAAGGATCCCGACAGCTCGATCGGCCGGGAGGATCGTTCCCGTCGCCGTCCGGGCGTCGGCGCGGGCAGGTCGGCGACCGCGGTGGCGCTGCTGGCCGGGCTCATATCCCACCGTCCTTCGTCGATCGTCGGTACTCACCGGTAGTACTCGCTGGTACCAGGAAAGCATCTCAGGCGCGGCCGGGCACAGTGGCCGTTGGCAGCCTGTCAATCACATGAGTCAAGATGACCCCATGACCGCTACAGCTGACAGTCTTCCCGATCTCGTTTCGCTCAAGGTGGAGATCGACGGGCACGTCGCCGAAGTGACGCTGCTCGGTCCGTCCAAGGGCAACGCGATGGGCCCCGATTTCTGGCGCGAGCTGCCGATCGTCTTCCGCGCGCTCGACGCGGACCCCCAGGTCAGGGCGGTCGTGCTGACCGGGAGCGGCAAGCACTTCTCCTACGGGCTCGACCTGCCCGCCATGATGCCCAGCTGGGGCGAAATGCTCGGCGGCGACGCGCTCGCGGGCCCGCGCACCAAGTTCCTCGACGAGGTCCGCACCCTCCAGGCGAGCGTGTCCTCGGTCGCGGAATGCCGCAAACCGGTCATCGCGGCCATTTCCGGCTGGTGCATCGGTGGCGGTGTCGACGTGATCGCGGCCGCGGACATCCGGCTGGCGAGCGCCGACGCGAAGTTCAGCGTGCGCGAGGTCAAGGTCGCGATCGTGGCCGACCTCGGCAGCCTCCAGCGGCTCGCGCCGATCATCGGCGAGGGGCACCTGCGCGAACTGGCCCTGACCGGTAAGGACATCGACGCCGCCCGCGCGGAGAAGATCGGCCTCGTCAACGACGTCCACGCGGATCAGGACACCCTGCTGGCCGAGGCCCGCAAGCTGGCGGCGGAGATCGCCACGAACCCGCCGCTGGTCGTACAGGGCACCAAGAACGTCCTCTCGGCCAACACCGAACGTCAGGTCGCGGACGGCCTGCGTTACGTCTCGGCCTGGAACGCGGCCTTCCTGCCCAGCAAGGACCTGGGCGAGGCCGTGCAGGCCTTCCTCGAGCGCCGCGCGCCCGAGTTCAAGGGAGAGTAGAAAGAACCGGCGGCCCAATCAGCGGACCAGGAGGACGATCGTGAGCGCTTCGGAGGCATACCGCACGTTCCGCGAGGCACGGGACTATCTGCAGGCCCATCGCGAGGACTACGAAACCGCCTATCGGGACTTCACCTGGCCCCGGCCCGCCGAGTTCAACTGGGCGCTCGACTGGTTCGACGTCGTCGCGGCCGATCCGGCCAATCAGGACCGGTACGCGCTGTGGATCGTCGAAGAGGACGGCATCGAGAACCGCTGGACCTATCCGGAGATGGCGCGGAGGTCCAATCAGGTCGCGAACTGGCTCCGCTCGCTCGGCGTGGCGAGGGGCGACCGGCTGATCCTGATGCTGGGCAACCAGGGCGAGCTGTGGCAGACGATCCTCGCCGCGATCAAACTGGGCGCCGTCATCATCCCGGCCTCGACCCTGCTCGGCCCGGCGGACCTCACCGACCGGGTCGAGCGGGGCGCGGCGAAACACGTCGTGATCCGGTCCGTCGACGCGCACAAGTTCGAGAACGTCGAGGGCGAGTACACGCGCATCGCCGTCGGTGAACCGGTCGAGGGCTGGCGGTCCTTCGTGGACGCCTACGAGGAAGCGGACACCTTCACGCCCGACGGCCCGACGGCGGCGGAAGACCCGCTCCTGCTGTACTTCACCTCGGGGACCACCGCGAAGCCGAAACTGGTGCAGCACACCCAGGTCTCGTACCCGATCGGCCATCTGTCCACAATGTACTGGATCGGCCTGGAACCGGGCGACGTCCACCTCAACATCTCCTCGCCCGGCTGGGCGAAACACGCGTGGAGCAACGTCTTCGCGCCGTGGAACGCCGAGGCGACGGTCTTCCTCTACAACTACGCGCGGTTCGACGCGGTCTCGCTGATGGCGCAGATGGAACGGTGCGGTATCACCAGTTTCTGCGCCCCGCCGACGGTGTGGCGGATGCTGATCCAAGCGGACCTGACCGTGCTGAAGACGCCGCCGGGCAAGGTGGTCGGCGCGGGCGAACCGCTCAACCCCGAAGTGATCGACCAGGTCGAAAAGGCTTGGGGCGTCACGATTCGCGACGGTTTCGGGCAGACGGAGAGCAGCGTCCAGATCGCCAACACGCCCGGACAGGACGTGGTGCCGGGGTCGATGGGCCGCCCGCTGCCGGGCTTCACCGTGGCGCTCGTGGACCCTGTGACGGGGGAGCGCGCGCAGGAGGGCGAGATCTGCCTCGACCTCGCCAAGCGGCCGGTCGGGCTGATGGCCGGATACGCCGACGACGAGGAACGCTCCGCCGCGGCGTTCGCGAACGGCTTCTACCACACCGGCGACGTCGGTTCGATCGACGAACGCGGCTACATCACCTACGTGGGCCGGACGGACGACGTCTTCAAGGCGTCGGACTACCGGATCTCGCCGTTCGAACTGGAAAGTGTCCTGCTGGAACACGAGGCGGTCGCCGAAGCGGCGGTCGTCCCGGCGCCGGACCCGATCCGGCTCGCGGTGCCGAAGGCCTACGTCGTCCTGGCGAACGGGCACGCGCCCACGGCCGACACCGCGGTGTCCATCCTGGCCTTCTGCCGGGAACATTTGGCCCCGTACAAGCGAATCCGGCGGCTGGAGTTCACCGAACTGCCGAAGACGATCTCCGGCAAGATCCGGCGCGTCGAACTGCGCGGACGCGAAAACGAAGCCGACGGCCGCCCGGCGGGGGAGTTCCGCGAAGAGGACTTCCCCCAGCTGAAGGGCTGACACAGCCCGGTCCCGAACTCCGAACTCGCGTGATTGGACTCGGAACTCGCGTGATTGAGGGCGGAACTCGCGTGATCCGGCGCGTTCCGCCTCCGATCACGCGAGTCACGGCTCCGATCACGCGAGTTCCGGGTTCGGGCCTGTGGGTCGAACGACCCACAGCGCGGTAACCGGAACCGCGTTAGCATCCTCGGCAGTGAATCGTTGACAACCCGTGGGGGTCACGGGTCTCACCTTCCCTGCTTTGAAAGGTGTTCCTGTCATGCGCATTCGTTTCCTCCTGCCGATGCTCGCCCTGGTGGCCGGGCTCGGTACCGCGGTGGCCACCCCGGCCGCCGCCGATCCAGGCCCGGTGACAGCGGGCGAAGTGTCAGTCGCCGATGCCTGCTACTCCTGGGGACGCACGTTGTCGGAAGGCGCGTCCGGTGAGGACGTCCGGCAGCTGCAGATCCGTGTGGCCGGGTACCCCGGTTACGGTGGCGTGCTCGCCCTCGACGGCCAGTTCGGCGCGGGGACCAAGGCCGCGGTCACCCGCTTCCAGCAGGCGTACGGGCTGGGCGCGGACGGCATCGCCGGTTCGGCCACGTTCTCGAAGCTCTACGCGTTGCAGGACGACGACTGCACGCCGATCAACTTCACCTACGCGGAACTGAACCGGTGCAACTCCGACTGGTCGGGCGGCAACGTCCCACCGGCGACGGCGAAGGCCAACGCGCTGGTCTCGATGTGGAAGCTGCAGGCGATGCGGCACGCCATGGGCGACCGGCCGATCGACGTCAACGGTGGTTTCCGCAGCGTCGCCTGCAACAACGCGGTCGGCGGCGCGACCAACAGCCGTCATCTCTACGGTGACGCCGTCGACCTCGGCGCCGGCTCGCAGGGCTTCTGCGGATTGGCGAAGCAGGCCCGTAACCACGGGTTCGCCGAGATCCTCGGGCCGGGCTACCCCGGCCACAACGATCACACGCACGTGGCACACCGGTCGACGCGCTTCTGGTCGGCGTCCTCCTGCGGGATCTGAGTCACTCCCAGCGCCACAGCGACGGCGGCCGTCCTCCCTTGGGGAGGGCGGCCGCGTGTTCGGTGGTACGCCGCAGACCGGGGACCCGTTCCATCGTCCGGCCGAGATTGGCCGGATAGGGGCGGTCCCCGGTCAGCGCTTCGGTGGCGTCCAGCGCCTGTGCCGTGGTGAAGATCGGTCCCAGCAGCCCGGCGGTGAAGGCGACGTCCCGCCACAGCCGTTCGGCCAGCATCGGACGGCAGTCGGCGACGATCCGGTCGTGGTCGAAGGCCAGCGGCGGGACCTCGTCCAGCGGCGCCCAGACGACGTTCCCCGGGACATCGAGCGCGGGATTCACGGTGGCCCACAACGCGATGGAGAGCGTGGGACCGCGCGGGTCACGGTTCGGCTCGTCGAAGGTGGCGAGCTGTCCCGTCGCCGAGACCGCGTCGGACGGAAGGCCGAGTTTGCCGACCACCGCCCGGCTCGCCGCCTCCCGCAGCCGTTCCCCGAGCCCCAGCAGCACCCCGGGCAGGGCGAGTTCCCCTTCGAACGGCTCGGCCGCCCGCGGCGCGATCCCCAACAGGACGTTCCTGGTGCCGGGGGCGAACCGCACCACGAGCACGTCAACGGACACCGGCGTCGAATCGATCACGCGTTGATTGTCGACCGTGCCTCCGCGACCCGGTAACCGGCCCTGTCCGGGCCGTACCCCACGACGGCCACCGGCAGCCGCGCGCCGAACCACGCCAGCGGATCCGGCAGGTCGACGGCGGGGGAGCCGTCACGGGGCACGACCTTCAGCCCGGTCGCGTCGAGATGGGTCACCGCGAGCGCGTCCACGCCGTCGCAGGCCGCGATCGCGTAGTCCAGCAGGGCCGCGTCGAGATGCCCCGCCCGCCAAGCGCCCTGGAATTCGCCGGTTTCGTTGTGCCGCTCCGGGAACCGGGCGAGTACGGCGGCGGATTCGGTCGGCAACGGTCCCGCGCCGTGCCGGGTGAGGTACGTCCGCGTCACCCCCACGACGGTGTGCGGGCGCCCGCCCAACAGGGTGCGGGCGTTGTGCGGCGTGGTCGTCGACCAGGTCGTGTGCGGATGGAACCCGTGGAACTGGTCGAGAAGAGCCCCCTGCGCTCCCTCGAACACCAGCCGCCCGGAATCCGCCAGCCGCCCCGTCTCGTCCCCGTCGGTGATCCGCACCGCGCCCGCGAAATCGCGGTACAGCGCCACCAGTTCGTCCACGCTGTGCGGCGGCGTGGCCAGCGGCGCGTAGAACCGCGCGAGCGCGTCCAGTTTGCGCCGCAACACCGACGGCCGGGCGCAGTCGGCGACCGTGGGCGCTTCCCCGGGCGTCCCGATCACCTCCTGGCTCTCCACCACGTCCCCCGGCGCGGCCCCGGGCAACAGCGAGTACCAGACGGTCTCGCCGATGCCCTTGCCACACGAACCGTGCCGGTCCACGCCACGGGCCTCCTCCCTGGCCCGGTTGGCGTGGATGTGGAACGGCGTCGTGAGCAGCGCTCGGCCGTCCACACTCAGCAGTGACAGCGGATTCCGGACGCCTTCCGCTTCGAGCCGCCGCGCTTCCGCGGCCAGCGCGAACGGCTCGACGAGCACGAACCGCGACAGATGGGTGGGCACGCCGGCGAACGTGCCCGCCCCGAACTGGCTGAAGGTGTGGTGCCGCCCGTCCACGACGACGTTGTGCGCGGCTTGCGCGCCTCCGTTGAAGCGGACCACCGCGGTGGTGGGCCGGGCGGCGCAGAGCGCGTCGACCACCGCGCCCTTGCCTTCGTCGCCGAAGCCGAGCCCGACCACCACCACGTGACCGTCCAGGAGAGTCATCGCAGCACCACGTCGCTCGGCCCGCCGGCCTCGGGCACCGCCGACGTGACGACCGATTTGGTGCCCAGCTTCGCCAGCGCCTTGCCGACCGCCTTGCTTTCGGCGACCGAACCGACGTCCGCGAGGTCGGCGAGCGCCCGGTCGACGTCGACCACCCGCTCTTCCAGCCCGATGGTGGCGGCGATCAGTTCGCACACCGCGCCCGGGTCGTCCAGCTTCAGGAAGTTCTGGCCGAGCAGCTCGCTCCAGTGCTCGCCGATCTGCGGGTCGTTGTAGTACGAAGACTGGTTCGGCAGCACGAAGTAGACGTGCCACTTGCGCGCCAGCTCCCGGTACACCGAGGCCGGGTCGATATCCTCTCGCACGTCGTCCCCGATCACCCGGCGGATGTGGCGGGCCTCCAGCGCGGGCTTGTTCAGCTCGTCGCCGATGATAAACAGATAGCCCTTGCGGCCGCGGTTCTGCCACGCGTCGGTCACCACGTGCCGCGCCATGAAGTACGCGGCCAGTTCGTAGGACTCGCTCTTCTGCCCGCCGCCACCGCCTTCGAGGAACATCGTGCGCAGCTGCTCGTCCATCCGGTTGTCCGATTCGAACTGCCCGACCTGCAACGGAACCCGGTCGCTGTCGGCGTCGCCGATCGCGCCGAACAACACCTGCGGGTCGGCCAGATAGCCCCGGCGCTTCAGCAGGCCGTGCAGCTTGCCGAGCTTGCCCTGCATGATCCGCGGCACCCGGCGCATCGAACCGGTGACGTCGAACAGCACCGCGATCGGCGTCGAATCGCTGTGGTCGGCCGAATCCCGGCATTCCCGCACGGCGTTCAGCGGGTCCAGCGCGGGCGCGACCTTCCATTCCTTCGCGGGTTTGGAACGGAGATCGGCGGTGTAGCCGAAATCGTCCTCACCCTTGGCCGCGCGGAAGGTCTTCGCGGCGGCGTAGGCGTTGTCGTCCCAGTGTCCGTGTCCCATGGTCAGGCTCCTGTCTCGGGGATGATGAACGGTCGGAAGGTGCGAGGGCCGTACAGGTCGGCGAGCAGTTCGTCGTACTCGTCGAGCAGATCGGCGGCCTCGGGTCGTTGTGCCGGGATCTCCTGGAGACACCACTTGGCGAATTCGCGCTGGCGGGTTTCGCCTGGTGCCAGTAGTTCCAGCATCATGCTGTGGAGCATGTGGACGTCGGTGGCCGCGGTCATCGGCTGTCCTTTGTGGACTTCCGGTGGATAGCGGACGGATTTGTCCGCCGCCAGCGGGAGCGCACCGTCTTCGACGGCGAACGACCAGCCGGCCACGACGATGCCGTGCTGTCCGGGATGGACGAGCACGTTGTCCGCGGTGAGATGGCCGTGGACGACGCCCGCCCGGTGCGCGCCTGCCACGGCACGCAGGAGACGACGGTGCATCCAGGCGTAGTCGCGGCCGTCGAGCCCGTGGGGGAAGGCCTTCCCGACGTCGGCGAGGGTGAGGAAGCCGTCGACGAGCGGATCGAGGACGCTGAACGCGCGATCGCCCCTCGCGACCGGCCCCGACGTGTCGAGCAGTCGCGGGTAGTAGGGGCGGAGCCACCGATGCCGTTCGGTGAAGCCGTCCAGCGCGCGCAACGCCTCCCATTCGGCGTGGATCAACGGGTTGAGCGCCGGATCGCGGACGAGTTTGACCAGATGCGGGCCGGTGGTCCGGTACGTCGTGGCGACACTGCCCACCGCGTGCGGTGCGACGAGGGTGTAGGCCGACGTCGCCGTGGTGACCGTTTGCCGCCGGGCCCGCTTCCACTCGTCGTGGAGGCGGTTGAGCATGGCGGCCGCGCGGTGGACCCGCGCGTCGCCGGGGTTGCGGTCGGGGTGGAGCACGGCCGCCAGTTCGCGGTAGCGATGGCGGGCGAACAGCGCGGCCGGGTCGGCCGCGTCCTCGACCGCCTTCATGGCGTCTTCCCTGGTGAGCATAGTTTGAGTCTAGACGACTCTTACCTCGGTCGGCAAGAGGGTGGGTACAAATCCCGTGCCGCTCCGTCGCTTTGGCGAATAGCCTGGAACGGCCGAGAAGAAGGGACTTTCTTGTCAGGTGAACCGGGGAATTCCAGGGTTCCGTTGCGAGTGCTGCTGGGCGGGATCCCGCTCGTTTTCCTGTTGTGGGTGACCGGGGGAGCCCTCGGTGACCGCGTGCGTGAACTGAACACCGGCGAGGACGTCACGGTCACCGCCGTCTCCGGATGTGTCGAGGAAGGGCCGCCGATGAGCGGCCGGTTTCCCTACTGCGAGGCCGGTTGGCGGTTCGACGACGGGCGCACCGGACAGGGGAAGGTCGACGGTGAAAGGATCGAGGAGGGCGACAGGATCTTCGCCGGTGACGGATTCGCTTACCCATCAAGGGCCAACCGGGTCTTGAGCCTGGTGATGGTCGCGTTGTGCGGCCTGGTCCTGCTGGGAATGCTGATCGGGCTCGGTGTCCTGTACCGGAAGACCCGGACCCGGCGGCGTCGCGGGAAGTGACGCCGCCGGCCGTGCTCAGTTCCGGGTGGCTTCGATCTGCCGCTCGTCCTCGGTCGAACAACTCGTCACCGGGTCGTTCGGCCCGCTGCCGCAGGTCCAGGCCCCGACCACGACCGGACCCGGACCCTGCGGTGACGTCGCTTCGGCGGGGGTCAGCTTGGCGAAGTAGTCCCTGAGCACCTGCGTCGCTTCGGCGCAGTCGGTCTTCCCTCGGACGACGACCTTGTTCTTCGCGCCTTGGTATCCGGCGACCTCTCCGCACGGCGATCCGGCGAGGGCCTGGTCGGCGGCGGGGGAGGACGGGGGCGGTGCGGCCGCGGGCGCGGGATCGGCGCCGCAGCCGCTCAGTAGGACGACGGCGAACGCGGCGGGAAGCACGGCGAGGCTCTTCATGGGCCCTTCTTCTCGGGATGGTTCATTCGACGGGGACGACGGCGGCGAACACGTTCTGCTCGCCCTTGCCGCAACTGGTACCGCCTTGGGCGGCGGGGGCGCCGGAGACGCACAGCCAGCCGTCCACGGTCTCGCTGACCGGCTCGTCCGAGCCCGCGGACTGACGGCCGGCGATCCTCTTGTGGAACGCGTCGACGATCCCGGTCGCCTCCGCGCAGGAGACACCGGGTCCGTTGAGTACCTGCAAGGTCAGCCCGCTCGCCGCGGTCACCGTTCCGCAGGAACCCTGTACCGGTTCAGCGGGTTTCGGTTTGGGGGCGGGAGTCGGGGCGGCGGACGGACTCGGCGCGGTTTGCGACGGGATCGGCGGTACCGAAACGCTGGACGCGCTCGTGGGGACCGCGGGCGATGAGACCGGCGTCGAAGTGACAGGCGGTGGCGGCGCTTCGCCCGAACAGGCGGCGAGCGATCCGGCGACGGCGCAGACCGCGAACAGGCGCCGCCACGTTCCCGTGGTCGTCGAGACGGGCAAGGCGATCCTTTCGTCGGCCGGTCGTGGCCGGCCCATTCTGACCCGGCCGGGCCCGATGCCGTGGCATTGAGCCACGTTCGGTTCGCGGGAGGCTATCGCGGCCCCGCCGCCGCGATACGCGAGGACCGCCCAATCACTGTCCACTGTGGACAATTAATATGCCGTTCACGGCGCGGCAACACCCTGCTGTCGTCGCGAACCGATCGGACGAATCCGGCGCCGAGCCGTTAACGCGCGGCCCCGTTCTGCCGAAAAGACAAGTAGCGCTCCGGCGTGTCCCAGTCCCCGTCACCGAAACCGTGAGAGCGATGAAGACCGACGAACAGACCGACCCCGCGTCACCCCAGGCCACCGCACCGGCGAGCACGGAGCTTCCCCCGACGGCCCCGTGCACCGTCGTCTGGTGTGGCGGCCGCCCGTACGTCCTGGAGAACTCGGCGGGCCACCATCGCTGGATGGGCACCGACCACCGAGGCAGGCCCGTGGCGCTGACCAGCGCGGACCTGCAACGCCGCGGCTGGACGCACACCCGGGCCAGCTGACGCGGGAGGACCTGCCGCCGCTGGCTAGGCTGAGCGGGTGAGTACGCCCCCCGAACCGAGCGTGACCAGCGAAGAGCCTTCCCTGCTGCGGCAGGCCCTGAACGTCCCCAACATGCTTTCCATCCTCCGGCTCGCCGGAGTGCCGGTCTTCCTGTGGCTGCTCCTCGGCCCGAAGGAGGACGGCTGGGCGCTCGCGCTGCTCGTGTTCAGCGCGCTCACCGACTGGCTCGACGGCAAACTGGCCCGCTGGCTCAACCAGATGTCGCGGCTCGGCCAGCTGCTCGACCCCGCCGCCGACCGGCTCTACATCCTCGCGACCCTCATCGCCTTCCTGATCCGCGACATCATCCCGTGGTGGCTGGTGGTCCCGCTGGTCGTCCGGGAGGCCGTCCTCGGCGTCTGCGTCCTGCTGCTGCGGCGCCGGGGGTTCGCCCCGCCGGAGGTCACCTACATCGGCAAGGGCGCCACCTTCGTGCTGATGTACGCCTTCCCGTTCCTGCTGCTCACCCAGGGCGGCTCCGACATCGCCGCGATCGCCCGGCCGATCGGCTACGCCTTCACGGCATGGGGTGCGGTCCTGTACGTCTATTCAGGCGTGCTGTACGTCGTCCAGACCGTTCGGGCGTTGCGCTCGGCCGCTCCCGGCGTGTCGCGGGAGGCGCCGGGCGCGTGACCCGGCGGGATGCGAAACTTCGCGCGTCGGTTTCGAGTGAGGGCATCAGAAAGGGGAGCGGCGTTGTCCACTCCAGAAGAACTGCGGTACACCGAGGAGCACGAGTGGGTCTCCGTGCGCGACGGCGGGCTCGTGCGTGTGGGCATCACGGAGTACGCCCAGGACCAGCTCGGTGACGTGGTGTTCGTCGAACTGCCCGAGGTCGGCAAGCAGGTCGGCTCGGGCGACGCGTTCGGCGAGGTCGAGTCGACCAAGAGCGTCTCGGAGCTGTTCGCCCCGCTCGACGGCGAGGTGGTCGCGGTCAACGACGCGGTGACCGAATCGCCCGAGCTGATCAACAGCGACCCGTACGGCGAAGGCTGGCTGATCGAGCTCCGTCTCGACGACGCGAGTTCGGTGGAATCCCTGCTGGAGGCCGAGGCGTACCAGGCGCTGATCAAGGAATAGCCGCAGGCCGTGGCCCTTCGGGAAGAGTAGGGGGAGCCGCGGGCCGGAGATTCGATCAGGCACGGTACGTTTGACCTCCACACGTTCTTGAGTAGTGGCAACACACATGCGTTAGGAGAGCTCAGGTGAGCACGAACGACGGGCCCGGCGTTCCCCCGGAGCAGTCTCCGGAGCGGACTTCTGTCTTCCGGGCCGACTTCCTGGCCGACGTCGAAGGCACTGAGGCTCCTCCGGCTGCCGAGGCCCCCGTCCAGGGTGTGGACGCGCTGCCCGCGGGTTCCGCGCTGCTGGTCGTCAAGCGGGGCCCGAACGCGGGTTCGCGCTTCCTGCTGGACCGCGACACCACCAGCGCGGGACGGCACCCGGACAGCGACATCTTCCTCGACGACGTCACGGTCTCCCGGCGGCACGCCGAGTTCCGCCGTGAGGGCGGCGAGTTCGTCGTCATCGACGTCGGCAGCCTCAACGGCACCTACGTCAACCGCGAGCCGGTCGACCAGGCCGTCCTCGCCGGTGGCGACGAGGTGCAGATCGGCAAGTTCCGCCTGGTCTTCCTGACCGGCCCGGGTTCCGGGGGCCAGGGGGCACGGTGACGGCGGCCGGGCGGCCTGATCGGGATGCGTCGCAGCGCGATGGGTTGAGCATCGGGGCCGTGCTGGCACAGCTGCGCGGCGACTTCCCCGATGTCACCATCTCCAAGATCCGGTTCCTCGAGGCGGAGGGTCTGGTCCAGCCGGGCCGGACCCCGTCGGGGTACCGGCAGTTCGCTCCGGCGGACGTGGAGCGGTTGCGATTCGTCCTGTCCGCCCAGCGGGATCACTACCTTCCGCTGAAGGTCATCAAGGAACAGCTGGACGCGGCGGATCGGGGCGCCGCGCCGGAAGCGGCGATGCCGAGGCTGCCGCGGAAACTCGTTTCACTCGACGCCCCCGGGGAGAACGGCGGACTGCCGTCCCCCGGGGACTTCGAGACCGATCGCGAGATCAGGCTGACCGAGGAAGATCTGCTCCGCCAGGCCGGCATCGACGCCGCCACCCTGGCTGAGCTGCGGCAATACGGTCTGGTGCGCCCAGGCGCGGCGGGGTTCTTCGACCCCGACGCGGTCCTCGTGGCGAAGACCGTGAAAGCGATGACCGAATTCGGTATAGAGCCGAGACATCTGCGTGCCTTCCGGGCCGCGGCCGACCGCGAGGTCGGCCTGCTGGAGCAGATCGTGACCCCGGTGTATCGGCATCGTGACGAGGACGCCCAGGCGAGGGGCGACGAAGTCGTCCGGGAGCTCGCCGCCTTGACCGTGGCGTTGCACACGCTCTTGGTGAAGGCCGGAATACGGGCTGTCACGGGCGGTTGAACGGTTCCAGGGGACCGGGAGCCGTTGTATGGCCACTTGTCAATGCCTGAATGTTCGGCACCCTATGCCGTACCGTGAGAGTCGGGTTTGCCACGGGCGAACCGAGAATGTCGGAGACAGCGAGCACAGCGCTCGGAAGACGGGTAGCGTCGGGACTACCGTCGCTTGGTCGTCGAGACAAGCGTTGCAGCCCGTGCGCACGAGAGGGAGGCGAAGCCCGATGAGCGAGATGCGCGTCGTCGGCGTGCGGGTGGAGCTACCCGCGAATCAGCCGATCTTGTTGCTGCGGGAAACCGAAGGCGAGCGTTACCTGCCGATCTGGATCGGCTCGGTGGAGGCCACCGCCATCGCCTTGGAGCAGCAGGGAGTCCGCCCGGCCCGTCCGCTGACCCATGACCTGCTCAAGGAGGTCATCGGCGCGCTGGGCCGCGAGCTGGAACAGGTCGTCATCACCGACCTGAAGGAAGGCACGTTCTTCGCGGAACTGGTCTTCGACGGGGACATCCGGGTTTCGGCGCGGCCGAGCGATTCGGTGGCGCTGGCGCTGCGGGTGGGTGTGCCCATCCACGCCGTCGACGCGGTGCTGGAGGAAGCGGGCCTCATCATCCCCGACGAGCAGGAGGACGAGGTCGAGAAGTTCCGCGAGTTCCTCGACTCGGTCTCGCCGGAGGACTTCCGCGGCGCGGACACCTGATCCCGAGAACTCGACGAAGGGGCGGCGCCTGATGGTGCCGCCCCTTCGTCGTATGCGTTTAGTCCTCTGAATGCGGGTCAGGCCGCGGTCGCCTTGAGGAACAGGTCGGCCAGCTCCCGGCCGTACCGCTCCAGGTCCAGCTTCGGATCCGCCGCGAACTTCGCCGCGACGCCGTCGATGGCCTGCGCGATCGACAACGCCATCACGTCCGCCGCGAAGTCACCGAAAGCACCTTCCTGCTGGCCCTGGCGCAGCTGACGTTCGAGCCGCCCGGTCCGGAACTCCTCGACGAGCGGCGCCGACATGAACCAGCCCTCGGCGTCCGAGCCGCTCGAAGCCATCTCGACCATGACCCGCACCAGTTCCGGGTACGAGCCGAGGAAGGCGATCTCCGCCTCGATGTAGCCGCGCAGCAGTCCGGCACGGTCGGTCCTGCCCTCGATGCGCTCCTCGAGGAACTTGTCCTTCATCCCGGTCGCGGTGGTGACCACGGCCTGCATCAGGCCGGCCTTGTTGGTGAAGTGGTAGGAGATGATCCGGGTGCTGGACAGCCCGGCCCGCTCCTTGATCTTCGCGAACGACGTCTTGTGGTAGCCGAAGTCGGCGATCGTCGCGATCGCGGCCCCGACGATCTGGGCCCGCCGGGCCGCCTCGGTGACCGAGAGTCCCAGCTCCGCCTGAACCTCTTGCAGGGCAGTTTGGGTGGAGGGATTTACTTGCATGAGTAAAAATTAACACGACTGAGTAAATCCGGCAAGTGTGCGGCCGAACGGGGGACTGTCCTCGACAAGCCTCAAGAAGAGCTTGAGGCCGACCGCGCGTCGCGTTGACCGGTTTGCCGGACGCGCTTACCTTCAATGAAGGTGAATCGCCAAGGTGTGATTCGGATGTCTGGGGCATTCGTCTTGACGAGGAACTCCGGTGCGGACTCCCGTGGGTCCGCGCGGCTTTGTTCGCCGGCCGCCAGGTCGGGCGAGGGGAGGCATGGCGTGGTCGAGGCTGGTAGCCCTCAAGAGCCGCTCGTTCCGGTCGCTGACGGCGAGCAGGGCGAGCTGTTCCCCGACTCTTCCCTCCCGGACGAACTCGTCGGCTACCGCGGCCCGGCCGCCTGCCAGATCGCCGGGATCACCTACCGGCAGCTCGACTACTGGGCCCGTACGAAGCTGGTCGCGCCGAGCATCCGCACGGCGCACGGTTCCGGTTCGCAGCGGCTCTACTCGTTCAAGGACATCCTCGTCCTGAAGGTGGTCAAGCGGCTGCTGGACACCGGCGTCTCCCTGCAGAACATCCGCGTCGCCGTCGACCACCTGCGCCTGCGTGGCGTCCGCGACCTCGCCAAGGTCACCCTGTTCTCGGACGGCACCACCGTCTACGAGTGCACCTCGCCCGAAGAGATCGTCGATTTACTCCAGGGCGGGCAGGGTGTCTTCGGCATCGCGGTCAGTGGCGCGATGCAGGAGATCAGCGGCACCATCCACGAGTTCCCGGCCGAACGGGCCGACGGCGGCGTGATCGAAACGGTCACGCCGGACGAGCTCACGCAGCGCCGCAACGCCCGTCGCACCGGCTGATCATGAGGCCGCGCGAGCGGCAGGGTAGGCTCACTTCCGCGGTCGACGAATCCGCGCGGGAGAGACCGAGCCGATAACCGTTGAGCTCGGCGCCGAAGGAGCAAGTCCTCCCCGGAACCTCTCAGGCACCCTGGACCGCGCGGAAGAGACGCCTCTGGAAAGTGGTTCGCCAGGTCACAGCCTGGCGGCCCCGCCGACGGTGCAAGCCCGGCTCAACACTCGGGCGAAACTCTCAGGCGCCCCCTCGGGGGTACGGACAGAGTGGGGAGGGCCAGGACAATCCGTCCCGGCCCCACCCCCGCGTCTTGGGAGGTCCCCGATGGAGCCTGTTTCACTGGCCGCTCTCGAATCCGGAACCCCCTTCGCCGACCGGCACATCGGTCCCGGCCCCGAAGAGCTCGCGCGCATCCTCGACGTCGTCGGCGTCGCCTCCCTCGAAGAGCTCGCGGAGCGGGCCGTCCCCGCGTCGCTGCGGGAGTCCGCGACCCCGCCGGATCTGCCGCCGCCCGCCACCGAGACCGGCGCACTCGCCGAACTCCGCGCACTGGCCGGGCGCAACCGGCCGATGGTCCAGATGATCGGCCTCGGCTATCACGACACCGTGACCCCGCCGGTGATCCGCCGCAACGTGCTGGAGAGCCCGGCCTGGTACACCGCGTACACGCCGTATCAGCCGGAGATCTCGCAAGGCCGCCTCGAAGCGCTGCTCAACTTCCAGACCATGGTCGCCGATCTGACCGGGCTGCCGATCGCCAACGCTTCGATGCTGGACGAGGCGACCGCCGCGGCCGAGGCGATGACACTGGTCCGCCGGGCGGGCAAGGCGAAATCGAGCCGGTTCGTGGTCGACGAGGACACCCTCCCGCAGACGGTCGAGGTGCTGCGCACCCGTGCCGAACCGCTCGGCATCGACCTGGTGACTGCGGATCTGTCCCAGGGCATCACCGGGCTCGGGCTCGGCGGCGACTTCTTCGGCGTGCTGCTGTCGTATCCGGGCGCGTCGGGGGTCGTCCGCGAATGGGACCACACCATCGCCGAGGTCAAGGCGCTCGGCGCCGCCGTGGTGATGGCCGCGGATCCGCTCGCGCTGACCCTGCTGCGGTCGCCCGGTGAACTCGGTGCCGACGTCGCGATCGGGTCGACGCAGCGGTTCGGGGTCCCGATGGGCTTCGGCGGACCGCACGCGGCGTACCTCGCCGTCCGGCAGGGTCTCGAACGGCAGTTGCCCGGACGGCTGGTCGGGGTGTCGAAGGACGCCGACGGCGCCCCCGCGTACCGGCTCGCGCTGCAGACCCGTGAACAGCACATCCGCCGCGAAAAGGCCACGAGCAACATCTGCACCGCCCAGGTGCTGCTGGCGGTCATCGCGTCGATGTACGCCGTGTACCACGGTCCCGAAGGGCTGCGCGCGATCGCGAACCGCGCACACCGGATGGCCACGGTGCTCGCGGCGGGCCTCGCCGAAAGCGGTGTCGACGTCGTGCACTGCGAATTCTTCGACACCGTCACGGTTTCGGTCCCGGGTCGCGCGGCGGGGATCGTCGGCACCGCAAGGGAACTCGGGGTCAACCTGAGGCTCGTGGACTCCGACCACGTCGCCGTCGCCTGCGACGAGACGACCACACGTGAGCATCTTTCCTTGGTGTGGAAGGCGTTCGGTGTCGCGGTGTCCGATGTGGACTCGCTCGACGCGGACACCGCGGACGGCTTCCCGCCGGATCTGCGCCGCACCAGCGACTACCTGACCCATCCGGTCTTCCACGCGCACCGTTCGGAAACGGCGCTGCTCCGGTACCTGAGGTCGTTGTCCGACAAGGACGTCGCGCTCGACCGGAGCATGATCCCGCTGGGCTCCTGCACGATGAAGCTCAACGCCACGGCCGAGATGGAGCCGATCACCTGGCCCGAGTTCGCCGGTCTGCATCCGTTCGCACCCGCCGAGGACGCGGCTGGTCTGCTCACCGTCGTGAAGGATCTGGAGCGCTGGCTCGCCGGGATCACCGGCTACGACGCGGTCTCCCTGCAGCCGAACGCCGGAAGCCAGGGCGAGTTCGCCGGACTGCTGGCCATCCGCGCGTACCACCGCGAACGCGGGAACTCCGCACGTGACGTCTGCCTGATCCCGTCCAGCGCGCACGGGACGAACGCCGCCAGCGCCGTGATGGCCGGAATGCGGGTCGTCGTCGTGAAATGCGACGACGAGGGCAACATCGACCTCGCCCATCTCAAGTCCACTGTGGACGAGCACGCGGACGACCTCGCCGCGATCATGATCACCTATCCCTCCACGCACGGCGTGTACGAGGACACCGTCCGCGAGGTCTGCGCGCTGGTGCACGACGCGGGCGGCCAGGTGTACGTCGACGGCGCGAACTTGAACGCGCTGATCGGGGTGGCGCAGTACGGCAGGTTCGGCGCGGACGTCTCGCATCTCAATCTGCACAAGACCTTCTGCATCCCGCACGGTGGCGGCGGGCCGGGGATCGGGCCGATCGGCGTCCGCGCGCACCTGGCGCCGTACCTGCCGAACCACCCGCTGCAGCCGGACGCGGGCCCGGCCACCGGAGTGGGGCCGATCAGTGCCGCGCCATGGGGGAGCGCGTCGATCCTCCCGATCTCCTGGGCCTACGTCCGGATGATGGGCGCTGAAGGCCTGAAGCGGGCGACGTTGACCGCGGTCGCGAACGCCAACTACGTCGCCAAGCGTCTCGCCGCGCACTATCCGGTGCTGTACTCCGGTCACGACGGCCTGGTCGCGCACGAATGCATCCTCGATCTCCGCGCGCTCACCAAACGGACCGGCGTCACCGTCGACGACGTCGCCAAGCGGCTGGCCGACTACGGGCTGCACGCGCCGACGATGTCCTTCCCAGTGGCGGGAACGCTCATGGTCGAGCCCACCGAGAGCGAGGATCTCGGTGAACTCGACCGGTTCTGCGACGCGATGATCGCGATCCGCGGCGAGATCGAGAAGGTCGCCGCGGGGGAGTGGCCGGTGGAGGGAAGCCCGCTGCGGAACGCGCCGCATACCGCGCGCTGTCTCGCGGGGGAGTGGGATCGCCCGTACAGCAGGGAGATCGCGGTCTTCCCGGCCGGCTTCACCGCGTCGAAGATCTGGCCCCCGGTGCGGCGGATCGACGGGGCCGCGGGGGACCGCAACCTCGTCTGCTCCTGTCCGCCGCCGGAGGCCTTCGCCTGATCGTCAGCCGGGCATCTTGTCGAGAAAGCCCAGCACCTGCTTGATCCGGCCGTCCTCGACGGTGATGACGTCGAAACCGATCGCCAGCGGTTCCTCGGCGCCTTCCGGGCCGAGGTACCACTGGAACCGCGCGATGTCGTGATGCGCGTCGGGCGCCGCAGGCAGGCTGAACTTCAGGCCCGCGAACTGGGCCTGCGCGCCGGCGATGAAGCCGTCGACACCGTCGTGGCCGGTCACGGCGCCGAGCGGGTCGGTGTAGGCGGCGTCCTCGGTGAACACTTCGGTGATGAGCGCGCGGCGCTTGTCCGCGTCGGTCTCGTTCCACACGGCGATGTACTGCTCGGCGACGCGCTGGATGTCCGACATGGTGTCTCCTCATTTTCGTTGGGGTCACTGCGTTGTGGGGTAACCGATGCCGCAACTCTGTCGGCCGAGGGTGGGTCCCGTCGATTACGCGGGAGGTAATGGCGGCCCGGCGCCGGTGGCCGTAGGTTCGTGATCGTGACGACCACACTGACCGCGGGCCGCGCGGGCCGCCCCGTCGGGGAACTCCTCCGTGAATGGCGTGACCGCCGCCGGATCAGCCAGCTGGACCTCGCCATCTCGGCGGACATCTCCACCCGGCACCTGAGCTTCGTCGAAACCGGCCGGTCCAAGCCGAGCCGCGAGATGGTGCTGCGGCTCGGCGAACATCTGGAGGTGCCCTTGCGGGAACGCAATCAGCTGCTGCTGGCCGCGGGGTACGCGCCCGCGTACGCCGAAACCGGTCTCGCCGCCCCGGAGCTGGAGGCGGTCCGCAAGGCGGTGCGCCAGCTGATGACCGGCCACGAGCCGTACCCGGCAGCCGTCGTCGACCGCTGGTGGAACCTGGTCGACGCCAACGCGAGCATCTCGCTCATGACCGACCTGGTCTCACCCGCCTTGATGACGCCGCCGGTCAACGTGCTGCGCGTGACGCTGCATCCGGACGGGATGGCGCCGCACGTGCTGAACCTGGGGGAGTGGCGTGCCCATCTGCTCGGCAGGCTGCGGCGTCAGGTGATCCAGACCGCCGACCCGATGCTGACCGAACTGCTGGAGGAACTGCTCACCTATCCGTGCGCGGATCCCGTCCCCGAGGTGGAGGTCCCCGGACCGGGCGACATCTTCGTCCCGCTGAAGCTGCGGCACGAGGACGCCGAACTCACGTTCTTCAGCACGGTCTCGACGTTCGGCACGCCGCTGGACGTCACGGTCGCCGAGCTGGTGATCGAGTCGTTCTTCCCGGCCGACGCGGACACGGCGGAGTATTTGCGCGCGTATGCCGCGCGCGGGGTGGAATGATGCGGGGCAAGAAGCCCTGCCACCGAACCCAGTGAGGATTTCCCTTCCATGGCCGTGCCTTCCGTCGTCCTGAACAACGAGGTAGCCATCCCCCAACTCGGTTTCGGCGTCTGGCAGGTGCCCGCGGGCGATACGGCCAAGGTCGTCCGGACCGCCATCGAGACCGGGTACCGCAGCATCGACACCGCCGCGTCGTACCGGAACGAAGCCGGTGTCGGCGAGGCGATCCGCTCATCGGACGTCCCCCGCGACGAACTGTTCATCACCACGAAACTGCCGAATCCGGGCCACGGTTACGACGAGGCGCTGCGGGCGTTCGACGCGAGCCTCGCGGAGCTTGGGCTGGACCACGTCGACCTCTACCTGATCCACTGGCCGATGCCCGCCCGCGGGAAGTACGTCGAAACCTGGCGGGCGCTGGAAAAGCTCTACGCGGACGGCCGGGTGCGCGCGATCGGGGTGTCGAACTTCCACGTCCCGTATCTGCGGCGGCTGTTCGACGAGACCGGGATCGTGCCCGCGGTCAACCAGGTCGAGCTGCATCCCCGGCTTCAGCAGAAGGCGTTGCGGGAGTTCCACGCCGAGCACGGCATCGTCACCGAGGCGTGGAGCCCGCTGGCGCAAGGCTCTTTGCTCTCGGACGCGACGCTGACCGCCCTCGCCGCCAAATACGGCAAGAGCCCGGCGCAGCTCGTGCTGCGCTGGCATCTGCAGCTCGGCACGGTCGCGATCCCGAAATCCGTGACACCGTCCCGGATCCGCGAGAACTTCGACGTCCTCGACTTCGAACTCGCCGAAGACGATCTCGCCGCGCTCGCCGAGTTCGACGACGGGACGCGCACCGGTCCGGACCCGGACACCTTCTCCTCGTGAGTGTTGGGTTCTAACGGTCCCAACACTCACGAGGCCGAGACCGAATCGGGAGTCTTGCGTGATCAGGTGGACGACACGCGTGTCTGGAGGGACATCACGCGAGTCGTCCGTCTGGGCACATGTGTCGTCCGTTCCGTCACGTGTGTCGTCCGTCGGATCACGCCAAACCGTCGGACACGGTTGGTGCTAATCGTTCTCACCACTCACGAGGACTTGGCCCGCTGGTACTGGCGTCCCAAGTACATGAAGGCCCCCTTCACTGCGTCTAGCGCAGTGAAGGGGGCCTTCATGTACTTGGGAAGGTGTGAAGGTCGAGTTCAGCAGAAGTCCAAGACACCCTTGGCCCTAACCGTCCCCACACTCACGAGGCGGAGGTACGGGAAAGGCCCCTTCCCGAGCGGCGAAGGGGCCTTTCCCGTGGTTCGGGGCCTCAGGTGGCCTTGATACCCGCGGCTGCGAAGTCGGCCTGCTGGGCGGGCTGCTGGAGGTACTGGCGGAACGTCTGCGCGGCGCGCATCTGGACCTCGTCGATGTTCTTGCCGGCGAGCCCGACGAGCGGGTAGTCGGCCGAACGCGCCGTCGCGACGGACTGGGCGGGCGAACCGACCAGCTCGGGCTTGGCGGTGTTCAGCTCGGTCACCCAGTAGGAGGACTCGGGGATCCAGGCGGCGGGAAGGCCGCCGATGGAGTCGAGGTTGGTCCGTCCGACGAGGCCGTCGAGCACCGAAGCGGAGGACAACGCGTCGATCTGGATGATCACGCAGTGGTCGCGGACCACGGTCGCGGCGTTGTTCCACCGCTCGGCCGCCGCACGGACCGGCTTCTCGATGCTGGGGGTGACGATGACCCGCATCGGGGTGTCGCCGGCGCTGCACGCCTTGGCCTGGGCTTCGGCGCGGGTGTTGAGCTCGCCGTCCGCCCAGTTCCAGCCGAACACGCCGATCGCGACCAGGACCACGAGGACCAGGCAGGCGATGGGCCATTTGGCGATCCGCCGCCGCGGGGCCTTCTTCCCGACGATCCGGTGCGAACCGGTCGCCTCACCGCGACCCTGAGGCCGCTTCGGCGGGTCGAGGGGATGCGGCACCGGCTCCTCGGCCACGCTGTGTCGCCCCATCGTTGTCCTTTCGAAACGTGCGCGCTCGCGCTGCGTATGCAATCAAACCGTTATCACTCTAACAGGGGAGGATGTTACGGGGAATGCGACGACTCACAGTTGTTTTCCGCGTGTCGCGGGAACCTTCTTTAACTCGGCCAGGAGCCGTTGGCAATGCGCTATCAGGTGCTCACGCAGCGGCGCGGCCCGGCGGGCGAACCCGGCCTGCGCGCGGGCGTACTCGGCACGGCCTTCCGGGGTCTCGATCCGCACGGGCGAGTACCCGAACGACGCCAGATCGTACGGGCTGGCCCGCATGTCCAGCTCACGGATGTCCGCGGCCAGCTCGAAGCAGTCCCCGACCAGGTCGGCCGGGACGAATGGATCGAGCTTGTACGCCCATTTGAACAAGTCCATGTTGGCGTGCAGGCAGCCCGGCTGCTCGAAGTCGACCTGGTCTTCCCGTGCCGGCCGCAGGGTGTTGAGTGGCCGGGCGGGCTCGGTGAAGAACCGAAACGCGTCGAAATGTCCGCATCGGATCTCGAGCGACTCGACGACGCCGTCGGTCCCGGCCGAGCCGAGCCGGAGCGGAAGTTGTGAGTGGCGAACCTCATTCGCCGATTCCCGGTAAACCATTGCCCATTCGTGAAGCCCGAAACAACTGAGTCTCGGCGAGCGGGACGCGGTCGCGGAAAGCAGCCGGAGAACGAATTCCGCGGTCTTGGCCCGGCCCTCGGTGAAGCCATCCGGGTCGAGCATGACGCCGTCCGGAGTCTCCAGGTAGCCCTTCCGCTCCAGGAACCGGCGCGCGGACGCGCCTTCGAGCACGACACCCGGGCCCGGCTGCCAACGCTCGAGATGCCCTGGCCGGTGCGAGTAGTAGCTGAAGAGGAAGTCGAGCACCGGATGCTTCTCGCCCCGCGAGCGGCGGCGCTGGTGCGGCGTCGTCCAGCGCCGCATCCGCGTGACGTGGTCGTCCTCCCGAGCCCGCCACACGGGCTCGGGAAGGACGATCAGGCCGGTCATGACATGACGTGGGTACCGTCGCGGACAGTTCCCACGTATTCCTCGACGAGGTCCTCCAGCGCGACGACGCCGACCGCGGCCCCGGCCGGGCTCAGCGCCCGCGCCAGGTGGCTGCCTTCCTTGCGCATCGCCGAAAGCGCCTCGTCCAGCCGGGCGTCGGCGTGCAGTTCGGTGAGCGCCCGCGTCTTGTCCGACGGCACCACGGTGGTCGGGTCCTCGCCCACGAGGTCGAGGATGTCCTTGACGTGGATGTAGCCGGTCAGCGTCCCGTCGTCGGTGCACACCGGGAAGCGGGAGAACCCGGTCGAGGACACCGCGCGTTCGACGTCGCCCAACGTGGGCGAGCAGGGCAGCGTGGTCAGCTGGGCCGTCGGGACCAGCACGTCCGCGACCGTCTTCTCCACCGAGGACAGCGTCTTGCTCAGACGCTGGTGCTCGGAATGCTCCAGCAGCCCCTCGCGGCGCGACTCGCTGAGCAGTTCGGCGAGTTCGTCGGAGGTGTAGGCGGTCTCCAGCTCGTCCTTCGGCTCGACCTTGAACACCCGCAGCAGCGAGTTCGCCACGAAGTTCAGCAGCCAGATGAACGGGTTGGCGACCTTCACCCAGGCCACGTGCACCGGCACCAGCCACAGTGCCAGCCGCTCCGGCTCGGCGATCGCGAGGTTCTTCGGCACCATCTCGCCGATGAGGACGTGCAGGATGGTGATGAACGCCAGCGCGATCGCGAACGAGATCGGGTGCAGCAGGACCTCGGGGATCCCGAACAGCTCGAAGAACCCGGCCAGCCGGTGGGCGATGGCGGGCTCGCCGAGCCGTCCCAGCAGCAGCGAGCAGATGGTGATGCCGAGCTGCGCGCCCGCGAGCATCAGCGAGACGTTCCTGCTCGCGTTGATCACGATCCTGGCGCGCGTCTTTCCCTGCTCCAGCAAGGCTTCCAGCCGGTCACGCCGCGACGAGATCAGCGCGAACTCGGCACCGACGAAGAACGCGTTGGCCAGCAACAGGACCACGACGAGGAAGATGTTGAACCAGTCGCTCATCGGGCGGGCTCCTGCTCGGCGGAGGTCGCGGTTTCGCTGACCCGGCGGACTTCGACCTCGGCGATACGGAGACGGTCCATTTTGGTCACCGTGAGCCGCCAGGCGTCGAGTTCGGTGGCGTCGCCGGGGGAGGGGATCCGGCCCAGCCGTTCGAGGATCAACCCGGCGATGGTCTCGTAGTCGCCGTCGGGCATCCGGAACCCGGTCTCGTCGGTGACCTCGTCGGCGCGAAGCTGTCCGGACACGAGCCAGTTGTCGGCGCCGACCTGCTGGGAGGACGGCGCTTCACGCTCGTCGTGCTCGTCGCGGACGTCGCCGATGATCTCCTCGACCACGTCCTCCAGGGTCACCAGGCCCGCGGTGCCGCCGTACTCGTCGACGACGATCGCGAGCTGGAAGCGGGAATCACGCAGCCGGTTGAGCAGCGAGTCGCCAGGCAGCGATTCGGGCACCGTCGGGATCGGCCGCATGACCGAACCGATCCGTACCGTGGCGCGCTGGGCGGCCGGGACGGTGAACGCCTGCTTGATGTGCACCGCACCCTGCACGTCGTCGAGATCCTCGGTGTAGACCGGGAAACGCGAGAAACCGGTGCGACGCGAGATCTCGATGAGGTCGGAGATCGTGTCGTCCACGGTCAGCGATTCGAGCTGGACGCGCGGCGTCATCAGCTCGTCGGCCGTCCGCTCGCCGAAGCGCAGCGACTTGTCCAGCAGTTCGGCCGTCGACGTGTCGAGCGTGCCGCTTTCCGCGCTGGACCGCACGATCGAGCCGAGTTCCTGCGGCGACCGGGCCGACCGCAGTTCTTCCTGCGGTTCCACCCCGAACTTGCGGACGAGGAAGTTGGCGCTGTTGTTCATCAGGGTGATGAGCCAGCGGAACAGCGACGAGAACCGCGAGTGGTACCCCGCGACGGCTCGCGCGGTCTGCAGCGGCCGGGCGATCGCGAGGTTCTTCGGCATCATTTCGCCGAGGATCATCGACAGCGACGTGGCCAGGATCAGCGCGACCGCCAGCGAGACGCCGTTCGCCACGCCTTCGGAGAACCCGACGGCGGTGAACAGCGGGTGCAGCAGATCACCGATCACCGGTTCCGCGAGGTAACCGGTGATCAGGGTGGTGATGGTGATCGCCACCTGCGCGCCGGAGAGCTGGAACGAGAGCGTGCGGTGCGCCTTCTGCACGGTGTGCGCACGTTTGTCGCCGACCTGACGGACGTTCGCGTCGACCGTGCTGCGTTCGAGCGCGGTGAGGGAGAACTCGGCGGCGACGGCGAGGCCGGTGCCGACGGTCAGCAGGAGGAACAGGAGAATGCCGAGAACGGCGAGCAGGATTTCCATCATTTCCTGCCGGCGGGGTCGGCGGGAAGAGCCGCGGAACAGCCGGGTGTGCCACCCGGCTCGATACTGTCACCAGGTGACTGCGCGTCGCGCACGAAAAGAGTCACTCCTCGATCGGAATCCACTGACACCGCCGCTGTACTGCGGCGATGGGACAATCTTAACGTGTTCCCCCGGCCGCGTGGGCACGGTGCCGTCGCACGCTCTCCTCGACCAGGTCGAGGACGGGGCCGAGATCGTCTCCGGGCTGGCCCATCGCGAGGTGGGAGACGAGACCTTCGAGAACGAGTTCGAGGTACGCGGTCAGGACGTCGACGTCGACGTCGTCACGCAGGATCCCGGCGTCGCGCTGGCGCTCCAGGCGGCGGCGGGTCGCGGCGGTCAGCTGGTGGGACCGCTCGGCCCAGCGGGCCCGGAACTCGGGGTCGGTGCGCAGCCGCCGGGAGACCTCCAGCCGCGTCCCCAGCCAGTCGGCGGGGTGCTCGCTGCGGTTCGTCAGCAGCTCGCGCATCACCTGGACGAGACCCTGCTCGGCGACGATGTCGGCCATGCGCACCGCGTCGTCCTCGGCCAAGGCCAGGAAGAGGGACTCCTTGTCGCGGAAATGGTGGAAGATCGCACCGCGGGACAGTCCGGTGGCTTCTTCCAGGCGCCGGACGGTGGCACCCTCGTAGCCGTGGCGTGCGAAGCACACGCGGGAGCCGTCGAGGATCTGGCGCCGGCGTGCGTCGAGGTGATCCTGGCTGACCCGTGGCATCCTGGGATCCTGTCACCGGGAACCCGGTTAATGCAATCCGTACGTACGTACTGTGACCAGTTCGCGGGATGATCCGCCCCACCGGGAACCGGACGGCTCCGAGACACGTCCGACCACTCGGCCGGATCGGCTGACACGCCGTCCGCCGCTTGGCTACTCTTTGTCCATCACCGTGTGTGAGTGCTGAGGGGAAGGTGCGGGTGTGAACATCATCGGCGACGCCGCGAGCGCGATCAAGGCCGTCTGGGGTGACCTCACCACGCCGAAGGAACCGACCGTCTACGGCGGTGGGGGCGGCGGTGGCGGCGGGTTCGAGATGAGCCCCGAGGAACTGAAGACCGTCATCGGGCTCTGGCAGGACGAGCTGAAGAAGGTCTCCGAAGACGGTATGAAGATCGAGGACATCCTCGCCGATCTGAGGCCGCCGGGCCAGGACGAAGCCAGCTCCAGCTACGTCGATTCCGGCGTCGATTCGCTGCTCGCCTTGCAGAAGCAGAACGACTCGATGAAGGAATACATCACGGGCTACATCGCGAAGCTCGAGATCGCCAGGACGAAGACGATGGTCACCGACCAAGCCAACACCATGCGCACGACCTGAGGATGCCGAACGTGTTGAGGAAACGCGCCGCGGTGGCGGCGCTCATGCTCGTATCCGTCGCGGTGGCGGGCTGCACGGGGGAGAACCCCGGGAAACCGTCGCCCAGCAGCGGATCTGCGCCGTCATCGGACTCGTCGGCGGCACCGGAGGATCCGAACGTTCCGAAGGTGGCGAATCCGCTGGACGCCTCGGCGTACGTCGGCGACGCCTGCAAGCTGCTTCCCGCCGCCGCGGCCGCGGAGCTGGGGTTCACCGAGCCGGGCGAGCCCAGGTCCGAGTCGAGCAATCCGAGCTGCGGCTGGTTCATCAGGGGCAAAGGGGAGACGCTGCAGATCATCCTCGGCAGCGGAAACCGCGAAAAGGGCGCGGGCGGCCTGGCCGGAATGTACAAGGCCAAGGAATCCGGGCAGCTGCGGTTTCTGGAGCCCGGCCCCGAGGTCGACGGCTATCCGACCGTCTATTACGGAATCCAGGACCGGCGGGCGCGGGGTAACTGCGATCTCGCGGTGGGCGTCGCGGACGACCTGACGATCAACACCCTGGCCGCCGGCTACGGCGACGAACAGAATTCGTGCGGGACCGCGCGGAAACTCGCGTCGGCCATGATCAAGACACTCAAGGGGGCATGAGAGTGGACGGCAAACAGATCTTCGAGAACTTCACCCAGGGCGACACCCGCAACCTGCGTTCGGCGGCCGATCGCATCGCCGAACTCTCGGACGCCTATGTCGAACGCGGCATGGCCATCAAGTCCCTGCAGACACGGATGACGTCTTCCTGGACCGGTTCCGCCGCCGACGCGGCGAACGCCGGCGCGGGCCCGCTGGAGCAGGCCTTCAAGGAGACCGCGCAGCCGCTGTTCCAGACCAGGGATTCGGTGACGACGCAGGCCGACAGCTTCGACGACTCCGGGCAGACGGTCGTCCCCGTGCCGCCGAAGCCGGACAAGCCCAACCCCTGGACCACCGGCCTGAAGGGCGCGATCCCGATCGCCGGGCCGTTCATGGTCAACAACGACATCAAGAACTACCAAGAGGGCGTCGCGAAGCACGAGGCGGCGAACCAGAACAACGTCCGCGTGATGGACCAGTACGACTCGGTCACCAGCAGCACGAGCTCCAGCCTGCCGACCGACTACGGCGTGCTGAAGAACGACGGCGCGGACGTCAGCGTCAAGACCCCCGGCGGTACGCCCCCGGTCATCATCCCGCCGGTCAAGCCCATCCGGAACGGTGGCGGGGACGACAACGACGGCACTGACACCAGCGGCACGGACGACAACGGCACCAACCCGAACCAGAACAGGCCGGGCGGCGACGATCGCACGCCGACCAAACCGGGCCCGAACGACGACCGTCCGGTGATCCCGAGGGACCGGCCCGACCCCACCATCCCGCCGCCCACGACGCGCAAGCCGGGCGACGGGGACGACACCACGCGGCCGTCCGGCGGTGGCAAGGGCAAGCCCGGGCCGACGACCGAGATCCCGGGCAGGATCCCCGGACGGGGTCCCGGCGGCGACTCGGACAACGTCATCGGCCTGCCGAACGGCCCCGGCCAGAACTACAACCCCAACGGTCCCGGGCAGAATCCGCCGGGAAGCACCGGCGGTCGCAACGTGCCCCCGCCCAACAGCGCCGCGGGCAGGCTGCTCGGTGGCGAGGGCGGCACCGGCGGCCGGGCGGGCGCTCCCGGTTCCGGCGGTCTGGGCTCGGGCCGGGGCTCCGGCATGGGCGGTCTCGGTGGCATCGGTGGAGCCGACCACCTGGCCGGCGGTCGCGGAGCGGGCGGTCGTGGCGGCGGGCAGATGGGTCCGATGGGAGCCGGCGGCCGGCGCGCCGACGGCGACGAGGACGACGAGCACCAGCGTCCCGACTACCTGATCGAGGCCGACCCGGACGCGATCTTCGGCACCGACCAGCGGACCAGTCCGCCGGTCATCGGCGAGTAGCGGATGACCGTGAGAACAGGCCGGGTGGACGTCCCGGTCGAAGCCTTGGCGGTGCTCGCCGAACGCGAACGCGTCGGCGACCTGCACATCACGCTGCGTCCCGAACCGCGCTGGCTGTCCAGGACGGCCCGCGCTGAGGCGGACAAGCGTGTGGAAGCGGCGCTGGCGCAGGCCGGGCTGCTGGATTCGAGCGGCCGCGCGTCGGTCGACTTCCTGGACTGGCTTCCGGTGCTCACGAAACCGGCCATCGAGTACTACGGCTGGGTGAACACGGGAGGCCAGACCTACGGCGTCCTCGCCGCTTCGCTGGGGCTGCAGGCGGTCCTGGCGGTGGCGTCGGGCGACTGGGTCGGGCTGCAGGAGATCGATCGGCGACGGTTGCCCGAAACGCTGATCGAGCAGCTGCCGCCCGTCCCGGCGGGCGGCGGCAGGCTGCGCACGGTCCGCGCGTACGAGCTCGAAGAAGCGGCCCGCCGCGGCCCGGACACGCATTCGCTGCCGCCGGTGATCGCGGACATCGTCAGCCTCGTGCAGCGACCGGTCGAGGGGAGCGGCGAGCTCTACGTCGGCAAGCGGGACGAGGTCGGCAGGCATGTGGCCGCCGAGGATCCGCTCCATTTCGCCGACACGGACTGGGGTCGGTACCTGAGCTACACGACCGGCCATGGCAACGACGCCGTGGTCCACATCGGACCGGCGGGCCCGGCGGAGCTGGCAGACGCGCTCAGGCACGTCTCCAGCACCCTGGCCGGCTAGACCGTCACCACGGGAACACCGCCCTGAGCGCGGCCGAGATCGGTTCGAGGTCGGCGACGAGACATTCGAGTTCTTGGTCGCTCAGGGCGTTGTACGGCGTCTCCGCGAGCCTGTCGGTCATGGCCTCGACGCGTTCCTTCGTGGCGCGCCCGGCCGGGGTGAGCCGGCCGTCGTCCCCGACGAGACCGCGGTCGCGCATCCCGTCGACGACCGCGGTCAGCCGGGCGGCGGGGAGGTGCCAGACCCGGCCGAACTCGTTCGCGGGGATGTCGAAGGACAGGGCGTGGAGCACATGGGACTCCGTGCCGCCGATGCCCTCGGCCAGCAAGGCGACGGTGTGGCCGTCGCCGCGGTGTTCACGCAGGAGAGTGGCGGCGTGCCACAGCCTGGCCACAGGCTCCTGCGGGACCGGGACAGTGCGGAGGGCGGCGTAGAGGGCACGTCCCTCCACCGGCGCGCTGGTCGCGGCCTTCAGCAGGAGGTCGCCTGCGCGGGTGACCTCGGAGGCGTCGGCGAGTTCGCCGAGGATCCGCCGCATCCCCGCGACGCATCCTCGTTCGCGGGCGGCCAAGGCCGCCTCGGGGGTGGTCAGCTCCCAGACCTTCGGGATGTGGCGGGCCACCTCGCCGGGGGCGAAGTTGTAGAAGATCGCGTGGACGACCTCGGCGGGCACCGACCGCCCGAACGGCGCGGCTCGCCCGGCGAAGTAGGCGTCCCATTGGCCGCGCAGGCCGAGCGCGATCAGGGCCTCGTCCGACTCGTCGGCGAAGTAGGGCACCAGGCCGATGGGCTCGATCAGGTCGTACATGCGGCGGGCGTTCGGCATCTCATCCCCTGAGGCTTCGTGGCGACGCCCTCGTGGCGGCCGCTCACCTTGTCCACGAATCACTCACGCCGGAACAGACACCCGGTGAAGGGAATTTCGCGGAAGATCGGGACGCTCGCCCAAGTCCCCGCACTGCTTAATCCCGCGCGCCAGGACACGACCCCGGCTATTGTGACAGCGCTGTTGTATTTCTGGCGGGGTCTGGGAGGACGAGAACGTGACACGGCTGTATCCGGAAATCGAACCGTACGACCACGGGATGCTCGACGTCGGCGACGGGCACCTCGTGTACTGGGAGGTCTGCGGGAATCCCGACGGCAAACCCGCCGTCACGCTGCACGGCGGCCCCGGCACCGGCTGCAGTACCGGGCTGCGCCGGTACTTCGACCCGGCCAAGTACCGCGTCGTGCTGTTCGATCAGCGAGGCTGCGGCCGGAGCACCCCGCACGCGGGGGAGCCCGAGGCCGACCTCTCCGCCAACACCACCGACCACCTGATCGCGGACATGGAACGCCTTCGCGAGCATCTGGGCATCGAGAAGTGGCTGCTCTTCGGCGGTTCCTGGGGCTCGGTGCTCGCGCTGGTCTACGCCGAGCGCCATCCGGACCGGGTCTCGGAGATGGTCCTGATGGGCTTGGCGACCGGACGGCGGAGCGAGACCGACCTGCTCACCCGCGGCCTGGGCGGCGTCTTCCCCGAGGCGTGGGCGAAGTTCCGCGACGGCGTTCCCGAAGAGGATCGCGACGGTGACCTGGCGGCGGCATACCTCAAGTTGCTGATGGACCCCGACCCGGCGGTGCACGAGAAGGCGGCGGCCGACTGGTGCGCCTGGGAGGACGCGATCATCCCGACCTCGCCGCCGTACAAGAGCTTCGAGACGCCGGAGTTCCGGCTCGCCTTCGCCAGGCTGGTCACGCACTACTGGAGCCAAGGGTCCTTTTTGGACGAAGGCGTGGTGTTGCGGGAGGCCGGGAAACTGGCCCACATCCCGGCCGTGCTCGCCGAAGGAAGTCTCGACCTGGGCAACCTCATCGGCACCCCGTGGGAGCTGGCGCACGCGTGGCCCGGCAGCGAGCTGGTGGTCATCGACGAGGTCGGCCACAGCACCCAGGACGAGCCGATGCGCGAAGTCCTCATCGGCGCGACGGACCGCTTCGCTTCCTGAGCCACGGATCGCGCGTGAAGGCCTCCTTCCCTCGACTGAGCCGAGGGAAGGAGGCCTTCACGCGCGTTGTCAGGGGATGACCAGCGCGGGGGAGGTTTCGGGAGCGGTGGCGTCCGAACGGGTGGTTTCGGCGAGCCGCAGCCCGGTGGTGCGGGGTGCGATCCGGTCGAGGTTCCACGAACTCAGCAACAGGGCCACTTTCGCCCGCATCTCGGTCCGCAGGCGCAGGAACGAATCGGCGGGATCGGCGCCGACCTCGCCGAGCAGAAGCCACCAGGCCCACGCGGCCGCGCCGGCGTTCGCGACGAAGTCCGGGATCACCGGGATGCCACGGGCCGCCAGCCCCGCCTCGGCGTCGGGCGTGGTCGCCGCGTTGGCCGCTTCGATGACGACCTTCGCCTTGACGACGCCCTGGTTCCCGGCGCGCAGCGCGTAGGAGATCGCCGCCGGGACGAGGATGTCCGCCTCCGTCGCCACGATCTCGTCGCGGGGGAGCAGCCGGACGTCGGCGGGGAGCCGGCTCCGGTCGATCTCGCCGTAGGAGTCGCGCAGTTCCAGCAGCGCGGGGATGTCGAGACCTTCGGGCCGGTACAGCGTCCCGGCCGCGTCGGCGACAGCGACGACCTTCATCCCGGCTTCGTGCAGGTACCAGGCCGCGCCGCCGCCCATGGTGCCGATGCCCTGGATGGCGACCGTGGTCTTCTCGGCGGGCCATTCCCACGCGTCGGCGACACCGAGGCAGGCCTGTGCGACGCCGTAGCCGCCGATCACGTCGCCGAGCAGGAGCCCGCCGGGGACCGGAGTGCTCAGCCCGGCCTGCACGCGGCGAAGGGTGTGCGCCGGATCGGCCGAACGACGGATCGCGGCGTGGTACGACTGCTCGAGCCCGAGCTTCGCGAACACCTCGTCGATCAGGTGCTGGGGCACGCCGAGGTCCTCGGCGGTCACCCAGTGGTTGTCGATCCACGGCCTCAGGAACGAGCAGAACCGTTCCAGCACACCGAAAGCACGCTCGTCCTTCGGATCGAAGTCGATACCGCCCTTGGCCCCGCCGACCGGCAGGCCGAAGGTCGCGGTCTTGTTCGCCATCCCCCTCGCCAGGTCTTCGACCTCGGTCATCGTGCAGCCCGCGCGCATCCGGGTCCCGCCGGTCGCGATACCGGAGACCAGGCTGTGCACTACGAGGTAGCCGGTGGCACCGGTGACGGGGTCGGTCCAGACGAGCCTCATCAGCGGTTCGGCGTTCCTCGCGGCCATGCGGCCACCTCCTTCGTGGATTCGGGGTCGTTCCTGCGCCACTTCCGAGGGTGCGCCCACGCGGGCGCGCGCGTCCATTTACCGAATCTGAACGATGATGTGCAGAGAAACTGGTGTAACGCGTCACCGGGCGTCCGCGACCGCACCCGATTACGTTGGGGCCATGGAGCTTTCGTTGCACCGCCTGCGGATGCTCCGCGAGCTGAGCAGGCGCGGCACCGTCACCGCGGCCGCCGCTTCGCTGCATTACACCGCTTCGGCGGTATCGCAGCAGCTGGCTCAGCTGGAGCGGGACGTGGGCGCGAAGCTGTTCGAACGATTCGGCAGACGGGTGCAGCTGACCGAACTGGGGTTGCTGCTCACCGAGCACGCCGAGGAGATCCTGGGGTCGGTCGAACGGGCGACACTGGCCTTGGAAGAGGCGCAGGAGACCGTTTCGGTGCGCCTCATGGCCGGAGTGTGGGCGTCGGTCGCGTCGGGTCTGCTGCCGCATGCTCTGGCCGCGCTCGCGGGTGAGCATCCGGGTATCCAGGTCCGGACCCGTGAGCTGGCTCCCGAGGACACCGCCGACGCCGTGCGTGACGGCGAACTGGATCTGTCGTTCGTCCTCGACTATTCCGACGCGCCGATGCCATGGGACGCGGGCCTGGAGCGCGCGGTGATCGCGGTCGAACGGCTGCACGCCGCCGTACCCGCCGGCGCGGTGCCCGCGGGGAGTGCGTCTTTACTCGAACTGGGTGAGCATCCCTGGATCCTCGCCAGCCCGAAGAGTCATTTCGGCCGCGCGGTGCGCACGGCGTGTCACCGGCACGGATTCGAGCCCAAGATCAACCACGAGGTCGAGGAGCAGTCCACGGCGATGGCGATGGTCAGGGCGGGGCTCGGGGTGACCCTCGTTTCCGACCTCGGGCTCGGGCTCCGGCCGCCGGGGATCGACGTCGTCGCGTTGACCACGCCGTTGCTCCGGACGGTTTCGATCGCCTACCGGACGACCTCGTCGCGGCGGCCGGCGCTGCAGCTGGTGATCGAGGCGGTGCGGAACGCGGCGGCCGCGCTGGGCCTGGGCACGGAGCCCGCTTTGCCCTGATCGTCCGTCCCGGAACGTGGTCCGGCGATCCTGCCCGGCAAGAACCGGACTGATTTTGTCGGACCCCGCGTGTAGCGTCCGAAGTCAAGGTATCTCAGTTATCGGACAACCGACTGGACGGCGGAAAAATGACTACTGTTCATGATTTCCCCGAGAAGTCCGGGAGCGCGTCGAACGCGACGGCGAAGGTCCTTTCGGACCGCGCCGAAGGTGAGGCGTATGTGGCTTCCGTGTGCTTCAAACACGGGCCACCGAGACTTCTCGGCGTAGAGCTGGAATTCACCGTGCACTACGCCGACGAACCCGCCCGGCCCCTCGATCCCGACGATCTCGCCGGCGCGCTCGGTCCGCACACACCGCGGACATTGCGCCCCGACAGCCCCGCCCTCCCGCTTCCGGCAGGTTCCCCGCTGAGCCTCGAGCCCGGATGCCAGGTGGAGATCTCCGCTCAACCACAGACCACGCTGCGTCACCTGGACGCCGTCGTCTCGGCCGATCTGGCCCATCTCGAAAGTCTTCTCGCCGCACGAGGCCTGTACCTGGGGGACACCGGGATAGACAGGCATCGCGCCCCCGCCCGCAAGCTGGGCACCCCGCGCTACGCCGCGATGGAACGCCGTTTCGCCCCGATGGGCGACGGCGGCGCGACGATGATGTGCAGCACCGCGGGCCTGCAGGTCTGTGTGGACACCGGCGAGGCACACGATCTGCCGGTCCGCTGGGCCGCCGTCCACGCGCTCGGTCCGCCTCTGCTCGCCACCTTCGCCAATTCCCGGATCCACGCCGGACGCGACACCGGCCACGCGTCCGCGCGCTGGCTCGCCGTCATGGAAACGGAGAAGGCCCGCACCCGGTCGGCGGAACCGGGCAAGGATCCGGCCGCCGGGTGGGCGGGCAGGGTCCTGGACACCCCGTTGATGGTCCTTCCCGGCCCCGACGGCCGCTGGGACGCGCCCGATTCCCTGACCTTCGCCGACTGGATCGACGGACGGGGCGAGGGCGCCGGGCTCGGCAAGCCGACCGAGGACGACCTGGCCTATCACCTGACGACGTTCTTCACCCCGGTCCGTCCACAGGGGTATCTGGAGATCCGTTACCTGGACGCCCAGCCCGCCGCCAGGTGGCTGCACCCGGTGGCCCTGCTGGCCGCACTGCTCACGCGTCCGTCCACAGCGGACAAGGTGCTCGAACTGTGCGAACCGGTCATGGGCCGTTGGGAGTGCGCGGCCCGGTTCGGCCTCGCCGACCGGGCGATCGCCGACGTCGCGAGCAAGGTGGTGGACCTCGGCTGTGCCGAGCTGGGCACGACCGGTCTGCCGCCGGAGACCATCACCGAGATCAGCGAGGGCGTGCAATCCCTCGTGAGGGGTTCGAGGAGCCACCAGTCATGAGCGTGGAAAGCACCGAGACCAACCCGCTTCGCGCGCTGAGCCCGCAAGACCTGCGGGCTCACGCGGCCGAGGCGCTCACCAGGGCCCGTGAGCGCAGTGTCGCGCTGACGAGCGTCGACGACGAAGACCTCGTCCGCCAGCATTCGAAACTGATGTCGCCGCTGGTCTGGGACCTCGCGCACATCGGCAGCCAGGAAGAGCTCTGGCTGGTGCGCGACGTCGGCGGCCGCGAGGCGCTCCGGCCCGACATCGACGACATCTACGACGCGTTCCAGCACGCCCGCGCGGATCGCCCGGCGCTGCCCCTGCTGGGGCCGGAGGAAGCCCGCAGGTACGTCCGCGAGGTCAGGGAGAAATCCTTCGACATCCTGGAAACCGTTCCGCTGCAAGGCAGGCGGCTCACCGAGGACGCCTTCGCCTTCGGCATGATCACCCAGCACGAGCAGCAGCACGACGAGACGATGCTGGCCACCCATCAGCTGCGCAAGGGCGATCCGGTGCTGCACGCGCCCGCCCCGCCGTCGTCGCGGTCCGGGCCGCTGCCCGCGGAGGTGTTCGTACCCGGCGGTGCCTTCACCATGGGCACCTCCGCCGAGCCGTGGGCGCTGGACAACGAGCGTCCGGCGCACGAGATCGCGGTGGAGGCGTTCTTCATCGACACCGCGCCGGTCACCTGTGGGGCGTACGCCGAGTTCCTCGACTCCGGCGGTTACGAGGACCCGAAGTGGTGGAGCGAGCGCGGCTGGGCGTACCGCAGCGAGCACGGCATCGACGCGCCGCGGTTCTGGAAACGGGAGCAGGACGGCTGGTGGCGGACACGGTTCGGCGTCTACGAGAAGGTGCCGGCCGCGGAACCCGTGGTCCACGTTTCCTTCCACGAGGCCGAGGCGTACGCGGCCTGGGCGGGGCGGCGCCTGCCGACGGAGCCGGAGTGGGAGAAGGCCGCCCGGTTCGATCCGGCGACCGGCCGGTCGCGCCGGTTCCCCTGGGGCGACGAGGAACCCACGCCCGACCACGCCAACCTCGGGCAGCGGCATCTGCGGCCCGCGGAGGTCGGCGCGTACCCGGCGGGTGTGTCGCCGCTGGGCGTGCACCAGCTGATCGGTGACGTCTGGGAGTGGACCAGCAGCGGTTTCGAGGCGTATCCGGGATTCGCCGCCTTCCCGTACAAGGAGTACTCGGAGGTGTTCTTCGGCGGGGACTACCGGATCCTGCGCGGGGGCTCGTTCGGCACGGACGCGGCGGCCATCCGCGGCACGTTCCGCAACTGGGATCACCCGATCCGGCGGCAGATCTTCTCCGGGTTCCGCTGTGCCCGGGACGCGCGGCCGAGCGAGGTGGCCTGAGCGGCATGTGCCGTCACGTCGCGTATCTCGGCGAGCCGCGTTCGCCCGCCGAGACGCTCTTTCACGCCCCTCATTCGCTGCTCGTGCAGTCGTACGCCCCTCGTGACATGCGGGGCGGCGGCTCGGTCAACGCGGACGGGTACGGCCTCGGCTGGTACGCCGATGGCCCCGAGCCGCTGCGCCTGCGCCGGTCCGCTCCTTTGTGGACGGACGGTGACCTGCCCGCCCTCGCCGGATCGGTCCGGTCGCACGCCTTCCTGGCGGCGGTCCGGAACGGTACGACGGGGATGCCCGTGGTCGAGGCGGCGAACGCGCCGTTCACCGGCGGCGGCTACCTCTTCAGCCACAACGGGCTGGTGCGGGGCTGGCCGGACTCGATGGCCGAGCTCGCCGCGAAGCTGCCGATCACCCGGCTGCTGACGCTGGAGGCGACCACGGATTCGGTACTGCTGTGGGCTTTGCTGCGTGAACGGCTCGAGGCGGGCGAAGACCCGCTCGCGGCCGTCACCTGGCTGACCGGAGCCGTCGAGGAGGCGGGGCCGGGTTCGCGGCTCAACCTCCTGCTGACCGACGGCCGGACGCTCATCGGTACCGCGTGGACGCATTCCCTGTCCTATCGGGACATCGGAGACGGTGTGCTCGTCGCGTCGGAACCGTGCGACGACGAACCCGGCTGGACTCCCGTTCCCGACCACCACGCCGTCCGGGTCACCGGCGCCGGCGTGGAGATCCTGCCCCTCGAAGCCGATCGGAGCCCTGAGGCACGATGACCGAACTCGACCTCGACGTACACCACAGCGAATCGGATATCACCGAGCAGCTGCGCGCGGACGTCCGTGCCGGCCTGGAGGCGGACCAGAAGTGGTTGTCGCCCAAATGGTTCTACGACGCGCGCGGCAGCGAGCTGTTCGAAAAGATCACCGCACTGCCCGAGTACTACCCGACCCGGAGCGAACGGGAGGTGCTCGCCGCGCGCGGCGGTGAGATCGCCGAAAGCTCGGGCGCGCACACCCTGGTCGAACTCGGCTCCGGATCGAGCGAGAAGACGAGGCTCCTGCTCGACGCGCTCACGAGCCACGGCACGTTGAAGGAGTTCGTCCCGCTCGACGTCTCCGAGACCGCGCTCGCCGAGGCCGCGGAAGCCATCACCGCCGACTACCCGTCCCTCGAGGTCCGAGGCGTGGTCGGTGACTTCACCCAGCATCTCGACCTGCTGCCGGGCGACCGGCCGCGGATGGTGGTCTTCCTCGGCGGCACGATCGGCAACTTCCTCCCCGCCGACCGTGCCACCTTCCTGCGCTCGGTCCGGGAGGTCCTCGACGAAGGGGAGTGGTTCCTTCTCGGGACGGACCTGGTGAAGGACCGAGAGACTCTGGAGCGCGCCTATGACGACGCCGCCGGGGTGACCGCCGAGTTCAACCGCAACATGCTCCACGTGATCAACAACGGCCTCGGCGCGAACTTCGACCCGGCCGCGTTCGACCACGTCTCGTATTGGGACGAAGAGAACGAATGGATCGAAATGCGCCTGCGGGCACGTGAGCCGCTGGCCGTCGACATCCCGGGTGCCGACATGCACGTGAAGTTCGACGAGGGCGAATACGTGCGCACCGAGATCTCCGCGAAGTTCCGGCGGGAGGGAATCGCGGCGGAACTGGCCGAAGCCGGTTTCTCGGTGGAGAAATGGTGGACGGACTCGGAATCGCGGTTCGGGGTGAGCCTGGCAAGATCTGTCCGTGGCTAACCCTCTCACGTCGCTCGCCCGTGTGCTCGGCACCAAACCGTGGCTGATGGGGCTCGCGGGCGGGATCATCTGGGTGGACAAGAGACTCCACCGGCTGTTCAAGGGGAAGGTGAGCCTGGTCGCGCTGGCCGGGCTCCCTTCCCTGCGGCTGACCACGACCGGCCGGAAGAGCGGGCTGCCCCGCAGTACCAATCTTCTGTATTTTCCGCACGGGGAAGGTTTCGTGCTCGTCGGCTCCAATTGGGGGAGGCCGAACGATCCGGCGTGGACGCACAACCTGCGCTCGCATCCCGACGCGGTCGTCGCGCTGGCGGGCAAGGAGATCCCGGTCAGGGCCAGGGAACTGCTCGGAGACGAGTACGAGGCGATGTGGAAACGGCTGCTGGAGTTCTGGCCCGGTTACTCCATGGAGGAGAACGCCGCTTGCCGTGTGTTACCGATTTTCGAGTTGAAGACAACCACTCGATAGGTTCGTACCATCCTTTCGGCCGGTGACTGGGTTACCGGCCTGTGCGAGGCTCCTTGGGTGTTACGCGCCGTGACGTCGGCGGCGCATCGTGCGACGTGGTCCGACACGTCGCCAGCCGAGGGAGGAGTCGTTTTGCCGAGATCCACAAGGAGGCCGGTGCGCGGTTTCGCACTGGTAGGGGCACTCGTGGCCGGCGCCGCGCTGACCGGGGCGTCCGGGACGGCGGTCGCCGCCCCAGAGGCCGGGCCGCCCGCCGCCCAGGTCGGTGCGACGGCGCCGGTGAACTGGGGTGCCTGCACGGCGGACCAGCTCCGCGGTGTTCCGGCCGATCAGGTGAAGTTCTACAGCTGCTCGCGGTATCGCGTGCCGATCGACCACGACAACGCGGCGCTCGGCACGATCGACATCGCGATGCTGAAGCGGGCGGCGAAGACGCCCGACAAGAAGGTCGGTTCGCTGTTCCTCAACCCGGGCGGCCCCGGCGGCTCCGGGTTCCGGATGCCGATCGGCGCGGCGAACTACTTCCAGCCGCAGGTGCTGGACCGGTTCGACCTGATCGGGTTCGACCCGCGCGGGGTCGGCGCCAGCAACCCGCTCAAATGCTTCACCACGCAGGAAGACGCGGACGACGTCTTCGCCGCGCAGATCCCCGTGCCGCTGTCGCGACAGGAGATCTCCGGGACGCTGGCCTCGTACCGCGACTACGGCCAGTTCTGCAAGAACAACGCGGGCGCGCTGCTGAACCACATGTCCACCAAGGACGTCGTGCGTGACCTCGACAAGATGCGGGCGGCCGTCGGCGACCAGAAGCTGACCTTCGTCGGCTTCTCGTACGGGACCCTGATCGGGTCGACGTACACGTCGATGTTCCCGAAGCAGAGCCGGGCGATCGTCATCGACGGCAACGTCGATCCGGCGCTGCGCACCAGCGACGGCGTGCAGTACGACCGCGAGCGCGCTCGCGGGTTCGAGATCGCGCTGGACGCCTTCCTGCGCAAGTGCGCGCAGGTCGGGCCGAAGTGCTCCTTCAGCGCGGGCACGCCGCGGGAGAAGTTCGACGAGATCCGCGACCACCTGCGGCAGCAGCCGGTCAAGCTGCCCGACGGGAGCAGCTACGACATCAACGCGTTCACCAGCACGGTGGCCGGGGTGCTGTACTCGCCGACGTCGTTCCCGCCGCTGGCCGACGACCTGCAGGCGCTGTACAACGTCGTCCACCCGCCCGCGGCGCAGGCGCAGACGGCTCAGGCCGTCGAGCTGAAGGTGCTGCGGTCCGGGGCGAACGGGCGCGCGGACGCGAACCCGGACAGCCCGTACACCGGCGACGACTCGTACTTCGCCGTGAACTGCTCGGACAAGAAGATCACGATCAAGCAGGAGAAGGTCCCCGAGATCGCCGCGAAGTGGGAGAAGGAATCGCCCACTTTCGGTCGCTACCAGGCGTTCTCGGACGTGGCGGGCTGCCCGGTGTGGCCGGTGAAGAAGCCGGACGTCTACCGCGGCCCGTGGCAGGCCAAGACCGACACCCCGGTCCTGGTCGTCGGCAACTTCTACGACCCGGCGACCCAGTACCTGTTCTCGAAGCGGATGGCCGACGAGCTGGGCAACGCCCGGCTGCTCTCGGTCGACGCCTTCGGGCACTGCATCCTGGGCGACTCGCTCGGGGTGGACAAGGTGACGGCCGACTACCTGATCGATCTGAAGGTCCCGGCCAACGGCCAGGTCTTCCAGCCGAACGTCCAGCCGTTCGAAACCGCCTGATCCCAGGCTGAACACCACGAAGGCCACCGTCTCGGCGGTGGCCTTCGCGGCGTCCGGGGACCGGTCCCGAACTCCCGGCCCTAGGGTTCCGGACGGGGAGGGCCGGATTGGCCGGACGAACTGCTCGTCCAGGAGATCCGGGTGGGTAACCAGGGCACCGGCTTCGGCTTGGTCGCGGCCGCCGGTGCGCCTGGCTCACCCATCGGCCTCAGGTGTCGACGCTCGCGTAGGCGTCCAGACCGTAGTTCGTGGCATACGCGTTCTCGACCCCGACCAGAAGGTCGACCACCTCGAAGTACCGGTCCCAGAACGGCGTCTCGCGCAGCGCCTCGACGAGCAGCTGGTACGAGTGGTGATCGTCGGCCTCCCACACCCACACGTCGGTCACTCGCGCGGAGTAGAACTCGGTGTCGAAGAAACGGGACCGGACGCCCTTCACCTTGCTCTCGATGGCGGGGAGGACCTCGGTCTTGAAGGCCGACACCCGTTGTTCGACGGCGAGCCCGAGCCACTCGGGTGTGGTCTTCACCAGCATGAAAGCGGTCACTTCGGACATGGTGCTTCCTCTCGATCAGGCGTAAGCGCCGGCTTCGATGTCCTCGGCCAGGCTCGGTCCGTACGCGGTCCACTTCAGGAGTTCGCGGGTGCGCGCGCTGGACGCGGACATGTCCAGCGCGAAGAACCGGCCGACGAACCCGAAGTGCTCGGCGGCGTTCTCCGGTGCCACGGACACCACCGGGACGTCGAGCGTCCGTCCGATGGCTTCGGCGATCTCCTTCGTGGTGACGGCTTCTTCCGCGACCGCGTGGAGCAGCGAGCCGGTGGGCGCGCCTTCCAGCCCCAGCCGGACGAGCCGAGCCGCGTCGGTGCGGTGCACGGCGGCCCAGGCGGCGGTGCCGTCGCCGAGATACCCGGAGATGCCGTGCTTGCGGGCGGCCGCGACGAGCGCGGCGACGAACCCGTGGTCGCCGACGCCGTGCACGGACGGCGCGAAGCGGGCACTGATCACCCGCATGCCCTTTTCGGCGTACTCCAGCGCGAGGTTCTCGGCGCCGCCACGGTGGGAGTCGGGGCCGACGGCGGGGGAGAGGTCGGTCTCGGTGGCGGGGCGTCCGGTGGCCAGGGTCGAGAGGCCCGCGGCGAGAACGAAGGCCCGGCCGGTGCCGGTCAAGGTGTCGGCGAAGGTCTGGACGGCCGCCCGCTCGGCCCGGTCGGACTCCGCGGGGTTGGCCCAGTCGTGCTTGTTCGCCAGGTGGATGACGGCGTCGGCCGACTCGGCGCCCGCACGGAGGCCGTCGAGATCGTCCAGGTCGCCGCGGCGGACCCGGGCGCCCTTCCGCTCCAGAGCGGTGGCGGAGTCGTCCGATCGGGCGAGGCCGGTGACCTCGTGGCCGGCGTCGAGCAGTTCGTCCACGACGGCCGAGCCGATCCAGCCGGTCGCCCCGGTGACGAATACGTGCATGGGAATGCTCCTTCTACTTGGTGTTACGGGAAAGCCGTGATTGCAGGACGACGAGCGCCCCGAGGACGAGCACGCTGACCCCGATCACCCGGAGTGCCGTGCTCGCGCCGGTGACGAACGCGGAGATCACTTCGGGAGAACGGCCGGGCGCGGCGACGGCCAGCGCCTGCGCGACGGTGTGCGGATCGTGGGCCTCGCGGATGTCTTCCGGCAGCGCCGCGACGAAGCGTCCGGTGAGGACGGTGCCGATGACCGCGACACCGAGCGCGCTGCCGAATTCGCGCGTGGTGGCCTGCAGCCCGGCGCCGACACCGGCCTGCGCCGGGGGCAGCGAACCGGAGATCGCGGCGGACAACGTCGGCAGGGCCAACGTGACACCGATCCCGGTCACCACGAGCCAGGCAGCGTAGACCGGATACGGCGTCGAAGTGTCGCTTGTGGACAGTCCGATGAGGCCGCAGCCGCAGAAGAGGAACGCGATGGCGACGACGACGTCGACTCCGAAGCGCTGGACGAGCTTGCCCACGTGCCGCGCGCCGAGGACGACCGGGACGGTGAGCGGGATGATCCCGAGCCCGGTCGGCAGCACCCCGAAACCCTTGCCGTACTGGAGGAAGGACGCGTTGACGTAGAACAGCGCGAACATCCCGAAGAAGATCGCGGTCATGCCGAGACAGGCACTGCGCAGCGCGGGCACCCGGAACAACCGGGGATCGAGCAACGGGTGCTCGGCCTTCAGTTCCACGAACGTCCACAAGGCGAACAGCACGACCGAACCGGCGAATCCGGCCAAGACGATCGGGCTGGTCCACCCTGCTTCAGGCCCTTCGACGATGCCGAGCAGCAGCGCGACCGACGCGCCGACGAGCAGGACGGCGCCGAGCGGGCTGAGCGGCCGCTCGTGCCGCGGCGACACCGGCGCGATCCGGGCGACGAGCGCGGCGAGCGCCAGCGAGAGCGGGACGGCGGCAGCGAACAGCCAGCGCCACGAGCCGCTCGTCAGTACGGCACCGCCGCCGACATTCCCCACCACACCGCCGATCCCGGTCATCGACGCCCAGGTCGCGATGGTCACGCCCTTGCGCTCGGCGGGAATGGCGTGCAGCAGGACGGCGAGCGTGTTGGGCAGGACCGCGGCGGCCCCGATCCCGGTGATCGCCCGGCCCGCCAGCAGGAAGGGCACGTTCGGCGCGATCGCCGACAGCAGCGCGCCGAGCGCGAAAAGCGCCAGGCCCGCGAGCAGGACCCCCTTGCGGCCGAAGCGATCGCCCGCCGCTCCACCGGGGATCACCAGACAGGCGAAGAAAATGACGTAGGTGTCGACGATCCAGATCAAGGCCGACGCGGACGGGTGGAGGTCGCTCGCGGCGAGCATCGGGACGGCGAGGTTGATCGCGGCGACCATCCCGACGACGAGTACGACACAGGCGCACATGGCGGTCAACAGGCCGCGTCGGTCCGCCGCGGTTTCGGCAGCGTCGCGGATTTGAAGTCGGAGTGGCATGTCCACGACGCTATGGGCCTGCGGATTCTTCGCGCCACGCAACATTGGCAATAGAGAGTTGCGTACGATGCAACTATGGCCGATCAGCTGGACCTGAACCTCTTGCGGGTGTTCGACGCCTTGCTGCGGGAGGGCAGCGTGACGGCGGCCGCCGAACGCCTGCATCTGTCGATCCCGGCGGCGAGCCGGGCGCTGGGCCGGTTGCGGCGCGCGATGGGGGATCCGATCCTCGTGCGCGCCGGCCGCGGGATGGTGCCGACGCCGTTCGCGCTCCGCACGGCCCCGCGGGTGCGATCGCTGCTCGACGAGGCGTCGGCCTTGATCAGCGCGGATCGCGAGTTGTCGCTCGGCGACCTCGAACGCACTTTCACCATCCGCATCAACGACGGCGTCGCCGCGACACTGGCGACGGTGGCCGTCGAGGCGACCGCCGCCGTCGCTCCGGGCGTCGTCCTGCGCTTCGTCGCGGAAGGCAGCGAAAGTACCGAAGCCTTGCGAGACGGTTCGGTGGATCTGGACATCGGCGCGGGTGACATCACGGCCCCCGACATCCACTCGGAGCTGCTCTACCACGAACGTGTGGTCGCGATCGTCAGGGCGGACGGCCCGCTCGGCGGTGTGCGGCGTCCGACGCTGGCGCAGCTTTGCCGCTATCCCCACGTTTCCGCGTCACGGCGAGGCCGGGGCAGAGGCCCGCTCGACGACGTGCTCGAGGCGGCCGGCCTCCAGCGCCGGGTCGCTGCGGTCGTCCCCACCTCCGCGGTCGCCGCGTTCCTGGTCGCGTCGAGCGACTACATCGGGCTCGCGCCCCAGCGGCTCGCCGAGCACTACGGCCGGTCACTCGGCATCCGCTGGTTCCCGATCCCCGCCGAGCTTCCACGCATCGAGGTCTGCCAGCTCTGGCACGCGCGGCTCGACGCCGATCCGGCCCAGCGCTGGCTGCGTGACACGATCCACGCCGCGCTCGGGCGGTCCGGTGGTAGAGTCCCGAAGGTTGATCAACACCGATCGAGTACGAAAGCGAGGTGAGCGGCACATGCCGGAAGACAGTTCTGGACCGACCGGACGTGGTCGCCGTTCACCCGTGTGCGCGGTGCGCTGACCTTCTCCGGTCTCCTTTCCCTGTCTGGCTTTGTGTACGCACGCCAGAAAAGAGCCGGAATCATGAACACCTTCGAAATGCTGCTCAGGGTCGGCACCGGCGTCGGCCTCGGCGCCGTCATCGGTATCGAGCGCCAGTATCGCGCCCGGATGGCCGGACTCCGCACCAACGCCCTCGTCGCCGTCGGCGCGACGCTGTTCGTCCTGTTGTCCGCCCACGGTTTCGGCGGGCTGAACACCAGCGGTGACGCCGACCCGACGCGGGTCGCCGCCCAGATCGTCTCCGGTATCGGTTTCCTCGGCGCCGGCGTGATCCTGCGCGACGGCCTGAACGTGCGCGGGCTCAACACCGCGGCCACCCTCTGGTGCTCGGCCGCCGTCGGATCCCTTGCGGGAGCGGGACTTTACGTCGTCGCACTCGCCGGGACTGCGGTGATCGTCGGGGTCAACGTGCTGTTGCGCCCGCTCGGCCGCGTCGTCGACCGCCGCCCGGAACAGCGGGAAGACGACCTCGTGAGTGGTAAGGACGGTTAGAACGAAGGGCGCCCACGGGACCTCGCTGTGGTCGGTCCCCGTTCGGGTCCGTGAAGGAGTCCTTCATGGCAGGGTGGGTCGTGCTCGTCAGCTGGGTATAAGGGGGCTTTCGCTGCGTCTTATGCGGTGATGGGACCCTTCGCGTCTTGCTGGGCCCCGTGTTGGCGATTTGAGCGCGTCCCCAATGTGGCATTGGGGACGCACACCGTCTCCCATGCCACATTGGGCGCATCGGGGCGCCGGAGCGCCGCCGATCACGGCGCCATCTTCGCCGTACGAGTCAAGAGAACCAATCGTGTCTCAGCTACCTACGTTCGGGCGGTTTCGCGTGACTGCAGGGACGACACATGTGATCAGACGGACGACTCACGAGCAGGACAGGAAGTCCAGCAGTATCCCGGAGAACTCGCCGGGCTTCTCCAGATTGATCATGTGCGCGACCCCGGGGACGACCAGTTTCCGGGCGTCGCGTGCCTCGTTTGCGATCTGGTCCGCGATGGCGATGATGTCCGAGGAATCCAGATCCCCCACCAAGGTCAGGGTGCGCGGGGTCAGCTCGCCGATGCGCTCGATGGCCCGTAGCTCGTCCATCAGCGTGAAGCCGGCGAGCCCGTGGCGCACGATCGTCTGCGTGTACATCTCCTGGCACAGCAGCCGGACCCGCTGATCGACTTCCGTGGGCGCGCGCCGGGGCCCGTCCACCCACATGCGCAGGATGCACTCGATGGCGGCGGGAAGATCGCCCCGGGCGCCCGCCTCTTCGAGTTTCTTGTTCTGTTCCAGGACGAAGGGATCCTTCGTCACCATCGCGCTGAGGCCGGTCGCGACCAGGACGAGGTTCTCGACCAGCGCCGGATACGTCAGCGCGAAATCGACCGCGATCCGCCCGCCGCCGGACAAACCGACCAGTGACGCGCGGGGGAGGTCCAGCGCGGTCATCAGCGCGCGGAGATCCTCGTAGTGCCTGAACCGTTCCGCCGGCGTGGACGACTCGCCATGTCCGCGCGCGTCGTACCGGATGGCGGTGTGACGCCGGCTGAGTTCGCTCATCTCGGCATCCCACATCCGGGAGTCGAGCATGCCGCCGTGGAGCAGGACGACGGGATCACCCTCGCCTCGGATCTCGTACGCGAGCTCGCCGTTCTCGACCGGGATTCGACCGTGGGTCATACGTCCACGCTACCGAAGAACGCACGAAGGCCCCTTTCCCGAAAGTGCGGGGAAAGGGGCCTTCGCGTGTGGTGCTTACGCCTGGGTCATCTTCCGCAGGACGTACTGCAGGATGCCGCCGTTGCGGTAGTAGTCCGCTTCACCCGGGGTGTCGATGCGGACGTCCGCGTCGAACTCCACCTTGGTGCCGTCGGTCTTCGTCGCGGTGACGTGGACCGTGCGCGGGGTCTCGCCGTCGTTCAGCTTCGTGATGCCCGAGATGTCGAACGTCTCGGTGCCGTCGAGGCCGAGCGACGAGGCCGACTCGCCCGCCGGGAACTGCAGCGGGATGACGCCCATGCCGATCAGGTTCGACCGGTGGATGCGCTCGAACGACTCGGTGATCACCGCGCGCACACCCAGCAGGCTCGTGCCCTTGGCCGCCCAGTCGCGGGACGAACCGGAGCCGTACTCCTTGCCGCCCAGGACGACCAGCGGGATGTCCTGCGCCGCGTAGTTCTGCGCCGCGTCGTAGATGAACGCCTGCGGGGCGTCGGCCTGGGTGAAGTCGCGGGTGTAGCCGCCCTGCACGTCGTCCAGCAGCTGGTTGCGCAGCCGGATGTTCGCGAAGGTGCCGCGGATCATGACCTCGTGGTTACCGCGACGCGAGCCGTAGGAGTTGAAGTCCTTCTTCTCCACGCCGTGCTCGGTCAGGTACTGCGCGGCCGGGGTGCCCGGCTTGATCGCGCCGGCGGGGGAGATGTGGTCGGTGGTGACCGAGTCGCCCAGCTTCGCCAGCACGCGCGCGCCGGCGATGTCGGTGACCGGGGCGGGCTCCGCCTGCATGCCCTCGAAGTACGGGGGCTTCCGGACGTAGGTGGACTCCGCGTCCCAGTCGAAGGTCTTGCCCTCGGGAGTCGGCAGCGACTTCCACCGCTCGCCACCGTCGAAGACGTCGGCGTAGTCCTTGGTGAACATCTCCTGCGTGATCGCGTAGTCGATGGTCTCCTGGATCTCCTTGGCCGACGGCCAGATGTCCTTCAGGAAGACGTCGTTGCCGTCCGAGTCCTGGCCGAGCGGCTGGGCCTCGAAGTCGAAGTCCATCGTGCCGGCGAGCGCGTACGCGATGACCAGCGGCGGCGACGCGAGGTAGTTCATCTTCACGTCGGGGTTGATGCGGCCTTCGAAGTTCCGGTTGCCCGAGAGCACCGAAACCGCGGTGAGGTCGTTCTCCTGGATCGCGGCGGAGATCTCGTCCGAGAGCGGGCCGGAGTTGCCGATGCAGGTGGTGCAGCCGTAGCCGACCAGGTGGTAGCCCAGCTTCTCCAGGTACGGCCAGAGACCGGCCTTGTCGTAGTAGTCGGTGACGACCTGCGAACCCGGCGCCATGGAGGTCTTGACCCACGGCTTGACCGCGAGGCCCTTGTCGACCGCGTTCCGCGCGAGCAGCGCCGCGCCGAGCATGACCGACGGGTTGGAGGTGTTGGTGCACGAGGTGATCGAGGCGATCACCACGGCGCCGTGGTCGAGGATGAACTCGCCGCGGTCCGAGGTGCTGACCTTGATCGGGTTGGTCGGGCGGCCGCTGTGGCCGTTCGCCGCCGACTGGATGTCGACCGCGCCCTCGTCCTTGAAGGACAGGGCGGCCGGGTCGCTGGCCGGGAAGGACTCCTCGACGGCCTCGTCCACGTTGGTGTGCGGAACCTGCTCGCCGCCCACGTAGTCGTGGATCGACTTGCGGAACGAGTTCTTCGCGTCGGTGAGCTCGATGCGGTCCTGCGGGCGCTTCGGGCCGGCGATCGACGGGACGACCGTCGACAGGTCCAGCTCGAGGTACTCGGAGTACTCCGGCTCGTGCGACGGGTCGTGCCAGAGGCCCTGCTCCTTGGCGTACGCCTCGACGAGTGCGACCTGCTCCTCGGAGCGGCCGGTGAGCTTGAGGTAGCGGACGGTCTCCTCGTCGATCGGGAAGATCGCCGCGGTGGAGCCGAACTCGGGGCTCATGTTGCCGATGGTGGCGCGGTTCGCCAGCGGCACCGCGCCGACGCTCTCGCCGTAGAACTCGACGAACTTGCTGACCACGCCGTGCTTGCGCAGCATCTCGGTGATGGTGAGCACGACGTCGGTGGCGGTCACGCCGGTCGGGATCTCGCCGGTGAGCTTGAAGCCCACGACGCGCGGGATGAGCATGGAGACCGGCTGGCCCAGCATGGCGGCCTCGGCCTCGATGCCGCCGACACCCCAGCCCAGCACGCCGAGGCCGTTGACCATGGTGGTGTGCGAGTCGGTGCCGACGCAGGAGTCGGGGTACGCCTGGCCGTTGCGGGCCATCACCGTGCGCGCGAGGTGCTCGATGTTGACCTGGTGCACGATGCCGGTGCCCGGCGGGACGACCTTGAACTCGTCGAAGGCGCCCTGGCCCCAGCGCAGGAACTGGTAGCGCTCGCGGTTGCGCTCGTACTCGATCTCGACGTTGCGCTCGAAGGCGTCGGCGCGGCCGAAGACGTCGATGATGACGGAGTGGTCGATGACCAGTTCGGCGGGGGCGAGCGGGTTGACCTTGTCCGGGTCGCCGCCGAGGTCGGTGACGGCCTCGCGCATGGTGGCGAGGTCGACGACACAGGGCACGCCGGTGAAGTCCTGCATGATCACGCGGGCGGGCGTGAACTGGATTTCGATCGACGGGTCGGCCTTGGCGTCCCAGTTGCCGAGCGCGCGGATGTGGTCGGCGGTGATGTTCGCGCCGTCCTCGGTCCGCAGCAGGTTCTCGAGCAGGATCTTCAAGCTGTAGGGAAGGCGCTGGGAGCCCTCGACCTTGTTCAGGCGGAAAACCTCGTAGGAGGAGTCGCCCACCTTCAGCGTGTCTTTGGCGCCGAAGCTGTCCTTGCTGGCGGGTGCGGTCACTTCTAACTCCAGTGGCGGGTCAGTTCGGTGTGTTCTCCAGGTCGTTCGGGCCGACCCGGAGCGAGTGTTGCGCACCCCCACCGTAGGTCCGGACCCGGGATGGCACACCTCGTTCGTCCCTTCAAACAGTACGCCTGTCCTTTTTGGCTGGCAAGCCGACACGCGGGTCGCGAAGGTCTCATCGACCTGCGGCCGTTCGAGTGACGAAACGTTCGTCTGTTCGTCCCCCGTTGAGGGGAAATGGTGCCTACGGTGTGTAAGTTCCTGGTGGTGCTTCTGGTAATGCTGTGACGGCAGTGGCACAGTGAGCTCATTGTTCAAGATCAGGAGGTGGGTGGATCGTGCGTGGTGAAGCCGGGTCGGGGACCGGTGCCCGCCGTGGCATGACCATCGGCGCCCTCGGCATCGCCCTGTTGCTCGGGGTGACGGGTACCGCCGTTGCGGTGCCGCCGCCTCCGCCGAATCCGAGCGACTCCGAGATCAACTCCAGCAAGGCCGACGCCAACGCCAAGGCGGGCGATGTCGGCAGGCTCACCAATCAGCTGGCCCAGGCCGAGTCGAAGCTCGCGCAGCTCAACGACGACGTCGAGCTGAAGATGGAAGAGGCCAACAAGGCCAGGGTCGACGCGGAGACCGCGCAGGACGAAGCCGCGCAGGCCGATCGCGAGGCGCGGTCCGCGCGCACCGAATCCGACGCCGCGCAGGCGACCATCGACAAGGCCCGCGCCGACCTCGACAAATTCGCCGCCGCGAGTTTCCAGCAGGGCAGCACGATCGGCTCGGTGTCGGCGTATCTGACCGCCAACAGCCCGAAGGAACTCCTCGGCCGCGCCCAGATGCTCGACGCGGTCGGCGGCAGCAGGCTCAACGCGCTCGACGCGATGAAGCGCGCGCAGACGGACAAGTCCAACAAGGACGCGACCGCGCGCAAGAAGCTGGAGATCGCGCAGGAGCGCAAGCGCGCGGCCGAGGCGGCCAAGCACGAGGCCGACAACGCGCAGAGTGCCGCGCAGCACGCCCAGGACACCCAGGCCACGCAGAACCAGAAACTCGAAGCCGACAAGGCCAGCGTCGAGAAGCAGCTCTTCGAAGCGCAGCAGAAGGTCAACGGCCTGCAGGGCCAGCGGCAGCGCTATGAAGACTGGAAGGCGCAGAAGGCCCGCGAGGACGAGGAGCGCGCCCGTCAGGCCGCTCTCGCCGCGGAAAGGCCCAGCCAGGGCGGCGGTGGCCGTCCGTCCGGCAGGCCCGTCCAGTCGGCTCCGGCCGGGGCGAGCGTCGAGGCCGTCGTCCGGCGGGCGCTCGCGCAGCTCGGAGTGGTCTACGCGTGGGGTGGCGGCAACACCTCCGGCCCCACCCGCGGTATCCGCGACGGTGGTACGGCCGACCGCTACGGCGACTACAACAAGATCGGCTTCGACTGCTCGGGCCTGATGATCTACGCGTTCGCCGGGGTGAAGTCGCTTCCGCACTACAGCGGCTACCAGTACAACGCCGGGCGGAAGGTGCCGCTCTCCCAGATGCGCCGCGGCGACATGCTCTTCTGGGGCGGCAGTGCGCGGGGCATCCACCACGTAGCGATGTACCTGGGGAACGGCCAGATGGTCGAGGCGCCGCAGTCGGGCCTGCGGGTCCGGATCGCGCCGGTGCGGTACGGCGGCATCATGCCGTATGCGACCCGCTTGATCGGCTAAGCGTGTCCTACGCGGGGATCGTGCTGGCGGGCGGCGCCGCGCGTCGGCTGTCCGGTGTGGACAAACCCGCGCTCCCCGTCGGCGGGAAACCGTTGCTGGCCAGGGCTTTGACGGCCCTCGCGGACGCGGATCCGGTGATCGTCGTCGGGCCGGAACGGCCGGGATTCGGCGACGTCGTCTGGACCAGGGAATCGTCACCGGGAACCGGTCCGGTGGCCGCGCTGGCGGCCGGGCTCGCGTTGGTGCGCACGGAGCTCGTCGTGGTGCTGGCCGGTGATCTCGCCGGCGTCCGGAAGTCCACTGTGGACCGATTGCTGTCAGGGCTCGGCCGGGCTTCGGGGGCCGTGCTGGTCGACGCCTCGGGCGAGCGGCAGTGGCTGCTCGGCGCTTGGCGTGCGGAGGCCTTGCGCGACGCCCTGCCGGAAACGGTGGAGAACGCGTCGCTTCGCCGGACGTTGGGCGGGCTGGAGATCGTCGACGTGCCCGAAGAGCCCGGGGAGAGCGCCGACATCGACACGCCGGAGGATCTGGACCGGTTTTCCTGACCGAAGCCGGGGAACGCGGGCGGGTGGTTCGGCATCATAAGCCGGTGAGCGACCTGCATCCGGACGAGTACGAGTCGGACCTCCTGCGCGACGGCCAGGGATTCATCGAGGATTTCGACACGTGGTCCGCGCTGCTCGCGCTGGAGGCCGTGCTCGACGAAGCGCTCACCGAACCGGAGATCGCTTCGGGACTTCGCAGGGAGGGGCTGCGCGCCGAAGACGCCCGCACGGCCGTGCTCGGCGACGTCACCGCGCTCGCGCGGATCCGGATGGAGCGGGAACGGGCGGACGTGGTCGTCGAACGGCCCCGGCGCCTTCCCTTCCGGCGGGTGACCGTCCGTGAGGTGGGCTGGTTGCTCGTGACCTGCGCGCTTCTCGTCGGGTACCTCCGGATCCTGCAGCTGACGTGGTCGTCGATGCCGTTGCCGTTCCAGCTGGTCGGCGTGCTGGGGCTCGGCGGCGTGCTGGGGCTCGGCGGCGTGATCGGGATGGCCGTCCTGGTCATCGGCCGCCGGATCCCCGGGCTCTTCGTCACCGAGGGCTGGCAACGCACCGAGGAATGGGCGCATCCGGAGATGGTCGGCTTGGGCGACCGGTGGGAGTTCGCGCTGCGGGAGATCGTCCTGCCCGCCCTCCGGGACCATCTGCGGGATCACCGGCGGATCCGCTCGGGCCTGGAGCTCGTCTTCGAAGAGCCGGACGCCTCGGCGGAGCTGGAAGCGGGGCTCGTGCGGACGGCCGCGGTGAAACGGCTGCGGCGGATCGTCGATCGGGCGGATTCGGTGGCCGTCGCGCTCGCCGGGCACCGGGGGACCGGCAAGACCACGTCGATCCGCTCGCTGGAACAGGGCCTGCTGAGCCGGTCGGACCGGGCGGCGCCACTGGTCGTGGTCGCCTCCGCGCCCGCCGCGTACGAGGCCCGCGACTTCGTGCTGCACCTGCACGCGTTGCTCTGCAAGGCGGTGCTGGCGAAAATCTCGAAGGGCTCGCGAACGGTGTCCGGCCGGCTCCGTCGGCGGCGGATGCTCGGGCGTTCATTCCGGAAGGCGTTGGCGTTCCTGGTGTTCTGGGGAGTGGCGGCGTCGACCGTCTGGCTGCTGTGGGGCGGGACGCCGTGGCAAGACCTCTGGACGCTCGCCCTCGATGTCGTCAATGGGCGCGTGACGCCTCAACAGGTATGGACGGGACAGTCCACAGCGAAGCTCGTCGCCCTCGGGGTGGTGTCGCTGTTCCTGCTGCGGTCGGTGTTCGGCGTGGTGGCGGCCGGGGTCGCGGTCGCCCGGTTGCTGATCGCGCGGCGCCGGGACATCCGCCTGGCAGGCTTCCGCCGCCTCACCGAACAGCAACTCGACCGGATCCGGTTCCTGCAGACCTACACGACCGGATGGTCCGGGAAGCTCAGCATGCCGCTGAAGGGGGAAGCGGGCCGCACCTGGTCGACGCAGCGTGCCGAACAGCAGCTCACCCATCCGGAGGTCGTGGACAAGTTCCGCGAGTTCGCCGAGGAGGCGGCTCGGCGGCTCGACGTGGAGCGGGTCGCCGGCCGGGTCGTGATCGCGATCGACGAACTGGACAAGATCGGCGAGCCCGACAAGGCGCACCAGTTCATCAACGACGTGAAGGGCGTCTTCGACGTTCCGGGGTGCCTGTTCTTCGTGTCCGTCTCGGACGACGCCGTCCTCGGCTTCGAACAGCGGGGGCTCGGCGTCCGGGACGCCTTCGACAGCGCGTTCTCGGAGATGGTGCGGCTCGAACCGTTCACTTTGGACGAAAGCAGGCTCTGGATCGCCTTGCGGTTGCGGGGGATCTCCGAGCAGTTCTGCTACCTGGCGCATTGTCTGTCGGGAGGCCTGCCCCGCGACCTCAAACGCTGTGCCACCGAGATGGTCGATCTCGCGAACGAGGTCTACCAGCCGTCGCTGGAAGTCGTCGCCCGAAGCCTCGTCACCGGGGAACTGGCGGGCAAGGCCCGCGCCTTCATCGCCACCGCGGCCACCTTGGACCGCTCGCCGGAACTGGTCGCGCTGACCACCGAACTGCTCGGCATCCCGGGCACGGAGGAGCCGGCAGCGCTGGCCGCGATCGCCGAACGACTGGTGGCCGACGGCGACACCGGCGCCGCCGCGATCAGCGATCTGCGCTGGCACAGCGGCTGTTTCGTGCTGTTCTGCGCGACCGTGCTGGAGGTCTTCGACGACACGCTGACCGGCGACCGGCTGACGCCCCGCCTGCACCGGCTCGCCGTCGTCCGGCAGCGGATGGCGATGCATCCGAAACAGGCGTGGGACGACCTGGTGAAGTTCCGCGGCGAGGCCCCTTCACAGCCGTCATACCGCTGATCGGGTTGGCTACCGTCACGAACGGCTGTGTCACCGACCACTACGGTCACATCCGGACGCAAGAACGCAAGCGGGGAACACAGGAGGCACGAGTGACCGAGCCCGGCTACGCCGACGGCGCGCAGCAGCAGCCCGGAACGCCGGCGCGGGACGCCCAGTTGCTGGAGCGGACCGTGTTCGAGGTCAAGCGGATCATCGTCGGCCAGGACAGGCTGGTCGAGCGGATGCTGGTCGGCCTTCTGGCCAGGGGACACCTTCTGCTCGAAGGTGTGCCCGGTGTCGCGAAGACCCTCGCCGTCGAGACCTTCGCGAGAGTGGTCGGCGGCTCGTTCTCGCGCGTGCAGTTCACCCCGGACCTGGTCCCCGCCGACATCCTCGGCACCCGGATCTACCGGCAGGGCGCCGAGCGGTTCGACGTCGAGCTCGGCCCGGTGGTGGCGAACTTCGTGCTCGCCGACGAGATCAACCGCGCGCCCGCCAAGGTGCAGTCGGCGATGCTGGAGGTGATGGCCGAGCGGCACGTGTCGATCGGTGGCCAGACCTTCCCGATGCCCGACCCGTTCCTCGTGCTCGCCACGCAGAACCCGATCGAGAACGAGGGTGTGTACCCGCTGCCCGAGGCGCAGCGTGACCGCTTCCTGTTCAAGATCGTCGTCGAGTACCCGACGGCCGAGGAAGAGCGCGAGATCATCTACCGGATGGGTGTCACCCCGCCCACCCCGCAAGAGGTGCTCAGCCCGGCGGAGCTGGTGCGGCTGCAGAACGTCGCTTCGCAGGTCTTCGTGCACCACGCGCTCGTCGACTACGTCGTGCGCCTCGTGCTCACCACCCGTACGCCGAACGACCACGGCCTCGCCGACGTCGCGGGCTGGGTGTCCTACGGCGCCTCGCCGCGTGCCAGCCTCGGCATCATCGCCGCGGCCCGCGCGCTTGCGCTGGTCCGCGGGCGGGACTACGTGCTGCCGCAGGACGTCGTCGACGTCGTTCCCGACGTGCTGCGTCACCGGCTCGTGCTGTCCTACGACGCGCTGGCCGACGGTGTCCCCATCGACCACATCATCACGCGGGTGCTGCAGACCGTGCCACTGCCGCAGGTCTCGGCCCGACCGCAGGGCGGCGCCGGGCAGGGCGGCCCGGTCCCGGCCGGCGCACCGGTCAGGTAAGGAATCGAGCGTGAAGAACGAGAAGGGCGAACGTCCTTCCTGGGCTCCGCCGGTACTCCGCGGGGAGCGGATGGAGGCGGGCCTGCGCACGCTCGAACTCGACGTGCGCCGCCGTCTCGACGGGCTGCTGCAGGGAAACCATCTCGGCCTGGTGCCGGGGCCCGGTTCGGAACCGGGGGAGGCCCGGCCGTACCAGCCCGGTGACGACGTCCGCCGGATGGACTGGGCGGTCACCGCGCGCACGACGAGCCCGCATATCCGGGAGACCGTCGCCGACCGCGAACTGGAGACGTGGCTGGTGGCGGACGTGTCCGCGAGCCTCGACTTCGGCACGGCGCTGTGCGAGAAACGCGACCTGGTCGTCTGCGCGACGGCCGCGGTCGCGCATCTGACCGGCGGTGGCGGCAACCGGATCGGCGCGCTCGTCTCCAACGGGGCGGGCAGCATCACGCGTATCCCGGCGCGCGGCGGGCTCCCGCACGCGCGGGGGCTGGTCCGCAAGATCGCCGAGACCCCGCGTGCCGAGGAAGGTGTCCGCGGGGATCTCGCCGCGGCACTGGAGAAACTACGCCGTCCGCCGCGTCGTCGCGGGCTCGCCGTCGTGATCTCCGACTTCCTCGGCGACACCGAATGGCAGCGTCCGTTGCGGGCGCTCGGCGGGCACCACGACCTCATCGCCATCGAAGTCCTCGACCCGCGCGACATCGACCTGCCCGACGTGGGCACCGTCGTGCTGGCCGACCCGGAGACAGGGAAACAGCGCGAAGTGCACGCTTCGGCCTTGCTGCGCAAGGAATTCGGCGCCGCGGCGCACGCACACCGGCAGGAGGTCGCGGCCGCGCTGCGCCGGGCCGGTGCCGCGCATCTGGTGCTGCGCACCGATTCGGACTGGATCGCGGACATGGTCCGGTTCGTGGTGGCCCGCAAGCGCCGCTGGTCCGGTGGTGTCGCGTGAGCCTCACCGGATTCGCGTCGCCGTGGTGGTTCCTGCTGCTGCTGGCGGTCGCCGCGGTGGCCGTCGGCTACGTGCTGTCCCAGCGTGCGCGGCGCAAGCGCACCATGCGGTTCGCCAACCTGGAACTGCTGGAGAAGGTCGCGCCGAAGAGCCAGGGATGGGTGCGGCACGTTCCCGCCATCCTGATCGTGCTCTCGCTGCTGGTGCTCACCGTCGCGCTCGCCGGTCCGACGGCCGAGCAGAAGGTGCCCCGCAACCGGGCCACCGTGATGCTGGTGATCGACACCTCGCTGTCGATGGAGGCGACCGACGTCGCCCCGACCCGGCTGAAGGCGGCGCAGGAGTCGGCGCGGTCGTTCGCGCAGAACATGACTCCCGGCGTGAACCTCGGGCTGATCTCCTTCGCGGGGACGGCGACCGTGCTGGTCGCGCCGACCACCGATCGCGGTGGCGTGGTGAAGGCGATCGACAACCTGAAGCTGGCCCAGTCGACGGCCACCGGTGAAGGGATCTTCGCCGCGTTGCAGTCGATCGAGAGCTTCTCGGCGATCGTCGGTGGCGCGGAGGGCCCGCCGCCCGCCCGGATCGTCCTGATGAGTGACGGCAAGCAGACCGTCCCGGACGACCTGTACGCCCCGCGTGGCGGCTATACGGCTGCTCAGGCGGCGAAGCAGGCTCAGGTCCCGATCTCGTCGATCTCGTTCGGCACCACGCACGGTTCGGTCGACATCGACGGCAAACCGCAGGACGTGAAGGTCGACGACGAATCGCTGGAGGAGATCGCGCGGCTTTCGGGCGGCGACTTCTACAAGGCGGCGAGCGCGGACGAGCTGAAACGCGTGTACGACGACCTCGGCGAGCAGATCGGGTACGAACTCAAGGACGCCGACGCGAGTCGTCCTTGGGTCATCCTGGGGACGTTGGTGCTGATGATCGGGGCCGCGGCTTCGCTCTTCCTGGGGCAGCGATTGCCCTAGATGGGCTTTTCGACCGAGTTCGGGCCGAAGCCGGTGTTGCGAAAGCCACTTTCGCAACGTTGAAGGTTGCGAAAGTGGCTTTCGCAACGCGGTCCGGCTCGGGGACTGATCACAGGCTCGCCAACTGCCATGCCGACGGCGTGGTGAAGGCCTCCTTCGCTACTTCAGGGTAGGCAAGGAGGCCTTCACTACGCCGTCGGCGGGCGGCTCGGCGACGCGCCATCGTCGAGCACGACTTGCCACCCGGCGGCCCGTATGTGTTGCCTGATTCGGCCCCCGAGCGTGCTATGAAAGGTCCTTTCCTTGCAAAATTTGCAAGGAAAGGACCTTTCATAGCATTCGGGACCGGGCGGCTACGGGGTCGCGAAGCCGTTCTGCCGCCAAGCCTCGTACACGCTGATAGCGGCGGTGTTCGAAAGGTTCAGCGACCGGCTCGACGGCAGCATCGGCAGCCGCACCCGGTCCGTCACCTGCGGGGACTCCTGGACCTCGGCGGGCAGCCCCGCCGACTCCGGCCCGAACATCAAGACGTCACCGGGCTCGTACGCGACGTCGGTGTGCAGCCGCGTCGCCGAAGCGCTGAACGCGTAGACCCGGGCGGGTAACAACGCCGCCCACGCCGCGTCGAGATCCGCGTGGACGTGGACGCGCGCGAGGTCGTGGTAGTCGAGCCCGGCGCGCCGTAACTGCTTGTCCTCCAGCGTGAAACCGAGCGGCTCCACCAAATGGAGCTCGCAGCCGGTGTTCGCGGTCAAGCGGATCGCGTTACCCGTGTTGGGCGGGATTTCGGGGCGGTAGAACAGGATGCGGAACACGAGGGTTGATCGTCTTTCGTTCACGGGCGCTTCGCCTGAGCGCGGCCGGGCGGCCATCAAGCTGGACGAGCATGAGGCCCGCCCGTGACCATCCCACCACAGGAGGGCTTACATGCCTTCGCTCCCTCACCCCCTGTCGCGGCGTCGCTTCCTCGGTTATGGCTCCGCCGGCGCGGCCGCCGTCCTGCTGGGGACCGGTGCCTGGAACGCCGCCGGCGCGATGCCGCTCGCTCGCGGTGCCGGCGACCCGTTCACCCTCGGTGTCGCGTCGGGCGATCCGTTGCCCGGCGGTGTCGTGCTCTGGACCAGGCTCGCGCCGAAGCCCTACGAGGCCGACGGGTTCGGCGGTATGCCGCGCACGCCGGTCCGCGTCGAGTACGAGGTGTCGCTCGACGAGCGTTTCCGCGCCGTCGTCCGCCGTGGGTCCGTGGTCGCCACGCCCGAACTCGGTCACTCCGTGCACCCCGAGGTCCACGGTCTCGCGCCGGATCACGAGTACTTCTACCGCTTCCGCACGGGCGGCGTGATCTCGCCGGTCGGGCGCACCCGGACGGCTCCGGTCGCCTGGTCGTCGCCTCGTGAGCTGAACTTCGCGTTCGCGTCCTGCCAGAACTGGGAGGCCGGGCACTTCACCGCGTACGACCACATGGCGGCCGAGGACCTCGACCTGGTCGTGCACCTGGGGGACTACCTCTACGAAAGCGGTGTCACCGGTGTCGGCCGCGGGACGCCGGTGGGATCGCAGTTCAAGGGCGAGACCTTCGACCTGGCCCGCTACCGGCTCCAGTACGCGCTCTACAAGTCCGAAGCGCCGTTGATGGCCGCGCACGCCGCCTTCCCGTGGATCCACGTCAACGACGACCACGAGGTCGAGAACAACTGGGCCGGCGACATCTCGCAGATCGACAAGGAACCGGACCAGGACCGCGCGGTGTTCCGGCAGCGGCGGGCCGAGGCGTTCCAGGCGATGTACGAGCACCTGCCGTACCGCATCGCCCAGCTGCCGAAGGGGCCGGACGCGCGGCTTCACCGGCGGCTCAGTTACGGCACGCTGGCCGATTTCACCATGCTCGACACCCGCCAGTACCGCGACGACCAGCCGTGCGGCGACGGTCAGTCGGCGAACTGCACCGAGCGGTTCGACGAGGACCGCACCCTGCTCGGCTCGGAGCAGCGGACGTGGCTGCTCGACGGGTTCTCGCGGTCCCGCGCGCGGTGGCAGATCCTCGGCAACCAGGCGCCGATGGGCCAGACCGACACCGACGCGGGCGAGGCGACGAACGTCTACCTCGACCCGTGGGACGGCTACGTCGCCGACCGCGACCGCGTGCTCGCCGCGGCGCAGGACCGCGGGGTGCGGAACCTGGTGGTCATCACCGGCGACAGGCACCAGAACTACGCCTGGGACCTCAAGCGCGACTTCAACGACCCCGGTTCGCCCACCGTGGCGAGCGAGTTCGTCGGGACGTCGATCACCAGCGGTGGCAACGGCGCGGACATGACGCCCGGCGGTGAGACCCTGCTGAAGGCCAACCCGCACATGAAGTTCTTCAACAGCCAGCGGGGCTACGTCCGAGTGAACGTCAACCGGCAGCGCTGGCGGAGTGACTTCCGGGTGGTGCCGTTCGTCAACACCCCCGGAGCGCCGATCAGCACGCGGGCCAGTTACGTCGTCGAAGACCGGCGGCCCGGCGTTCAGTCCGCCTGAGCGGGCACGAAGGCGGCGTACGCCTCGCGTACCGCCGCGGGCGGCGCCGCCTTCGTGAGCGTCGACGGGTCGACGAAGACGTAGCGGGTCTTGACTTCCGCGCACAGCCGACCGTCGCGAGTGATCTCGAAGTCGATGATCAGCGACGTCGTACCGAGGTGGTTCAGGTATACGGCGACGACCAGTTCGTCGTCGTAACGGCAAGGCGCGCGGTAGCGGAGATTCGATTCGGCGACGACGACGTCCACACCGGCGGCCAGCGCCTCCTGGTGGGAGCCGAAAAGGGCTTTCTCCGCCTCGAACATGGCCATGTCCACATAGGCGAGGTAGTGCGCGTTGAACACGATGCCCTGCCCGTCGCATTCGTGGTAGCGCACGCGCAGTGGCATCTCGACGATCGGTTTCCGTGGCTCTGTCACGGTTCCAACCTACGTGAAGGCCCTCTTCCCGCGGCTGAGCCGAGGGAAGGGGGCCTTCACGCGCGTCCGGTCAGTCGATGAAATCGATGTTCGGATGACGCGGCGACTCGCCGTCGAGCAGATGCCGGTCCCGGCCCTTCAGGTGCAGATCGAAGAACGCGCCGATGTAGTCCCGCTGCGCGGCCACGGAACGGCGGGGATCGATGGTGCCGATGACCGCCTCCCGCTTCTCCGGCGTCACACGCGAACCGAGCTGCGGCACGACGACCTGCAGGTCGCTGTAGGCCATGTGCGTGCTGCCGCCGCGCAGGTACAGATCACGCTTCCAGCCCCGCTGGTTGGCCCAGAAATCCGCCCAGCTGCGGTCGAATTCGGGATGCCGGTGCGTGTGTTCGAGCGGTTTGCCGGTCTCATCGGTGCCCTCGGCGCCCATCAGCACGAACGGCCGGTCGAGACCGCGTTTGGTGACCTCTCCTGGCACGTAGACGCTGCCTGGCGGGTAGCCGATCGCGCTCGCCATCGCGCCGTCGAGGTTGATCCCGGCATCGACGCGGCGGTCGTGGACCATCGTCTCGCCGGCGGTGAACCCGCCGTAGGAATGGCCGTAGGCGCCGACCCTGGACAGGTCGAGCGACCAGCCGAGCCCGCGGGGAAGCGGCCGGTTCTCCGCGTCCGGGTTCTGCCCGCGGGTGATCTTCGCCAGCTGGTCGAGGACGAACCGGCTGTCGGCGACGCGGGCGTCGAGCGCCTTCTTCATGAACTCGGGACCTTCGCCAGAGACGGCCGTTTCGAGCCGTCCGCCGGGGAACTCGACCGCGGCGCTCTCGTAGGTGTGCGAAAGCGAGACGACCACGTAACCGCGGCTGGCCAGGTCGTCGACGATCGCCGTGTACGTCTCGCGAGGGCCGCCGAAGCCCGGGGAGAAGAGCGTGACGGGCTTCGGCGCGCCGTGCGCCACGGGCACGCCGAGTTCGGCCCGCCGCTTCGCCGAGGCCCAGTCGATGGAGCCCGCCGGCAGACCGAGGTAGTCCTCGCTCGCCAGCACCTGGTCGAGGACGGAACCCACCCCGGGCGCGAGCCACGGTGCTCGCGGGCCGTCGGCGAACCGGTCCGCCGGATAGGTGACGGTGACCATGAGCTCCCGTCGCCGCTCCGGTTTCCATGGATCGGGGCGGGACGGGTCGACGAGGTGGAGGTCGGTGGTGCCGACGTCGTAGGGGCCGGTGAGGGCCGGTGCGGTGAGCTTGGCCTGGTCGGCCGCGACGGCGGGGGCCGCCGTGGCGAGCCCGCCCGCGAGCGCGAGGCCCGCGATCAGCGCCGAACCCCGCACCACCCTGGTGTGTCTCAATGACACTGCTGGAGTCCTTCCGGATCGGGGCGGCCCGATGGCCGCCTGTTTCCGACCCTGGCAGCGCCCGGGTGCGACGCGCATCCCTCTGGAGATGGAGCCGTGATCACCCGTGCAGGGCACGGTAGGCCGAAGCCGCTCCGGGATGCAGCGGGACCTTCCCGGTACCGATCAGCGTCCGGACGTCGAGGAACTGCGTTCCCACCGCGGCCGCGGGGACGAGGTCGGCGGCGTGCGCGGCCAGCACGCGTGCCACCGCGGCCGCGACGTCATCGGGCAGTGACGGTGCGGCCAGCAGCAGGTTCGCGACGCCGATCGTCCGCAGCTCGCCGACGCCCTGATAGGCCTGCGCCGGTACGTGGACCTGGTCGTACACGGGTCCGTAGCCGGCGCGCAGGGCGGGAAGGTGCCCGTCGAGCGGGAGGAGCGTGATCGGGGTGGTGCGGTTCAGTTCGGTGAGCGCGGGGGTCGGGATCCCGCCGGACCAGAGCAGCGCGTCGACCTCGTGCGCGGCCAGCGCGTTGATCGCTTCGCCCAGGAGCAGGTTCTTGGCCTTCACGGGCACTTCGGCTCGGGCGAACAGACGGGTGCTGAACACCGCGACGCCGGACCCGCTCGCGCCCATCGCCACCGGACGCCCGGACAGATCGGCGAGCGACCGCACACCGCCGTCCACCCGGACGACGAGCTGGTGGTAGTTCTCGTAGACGCGGCCGATGGCCGAGAACGCGATCGGGACGGAGAACGGCTCCGCGCCGAGGAAAGCGGACTCGGCGACGTCTCCGAGGACGAGCCCGAGATCGGCTCTGCCGTCCCGTAGCCGACGCAGGTTCTCGACGCTGGCCTCGGTGGCGACGGCGCTCGCCCGCAGCCGTGGTTCCGCCCGGTTCAATTGCTGGGCCAGGAGTTCCGCGAAGGCCAGATAGAAGCCGCCGCTCTCGCCCGCCGCGATGACGACCTCTCGCTCCTGGCCCCGGTAGCCCGCGGTCGAACAGCCCGCGAGCGTCGCGAGCCCGGCGAGGAGCGCGGTGCGCCTGGTGACGGTCATGGTTTTTCCCTTGCCGCGAGAGGGAGTTCGACGCGGACTTCGAGGCCGTGCGGTTCCGCCTCGCGCAGTTCGAGTTTCCCGCCCCTGGCGAGTACGTGCTGGCTCGCGATCGCGAGGCCGAGACCCGTGCCGCGCGGGGCGCCGTCGCCACCGGCACGCCAGAAGCGTTCGGTCGCGCGTTCCCTGTCCTCTTCGGACAGTCCGGGACCGTTGTCGGACACGAAGAGCGTCGCCGTCGTCTCGCCGGTTTCGTAGCCGGTGGTGATCGTGGCGCCGCGTCCCGCGTAGTGCACCGCGTTGTCCAGCAGGACATCCAGCACTTGGGCCAGTTCGCTTTCCTCGCACCGCACCGGCACCGGCTCGTCGTGGCCTTCCGACGCCGCGAGGCCCACTCCCGCGTCTTCGGCCGAGGGCCGCCACGCGTCGACCCGTTCCGCCAGGACGGCGGGGAGATCGCAGGGTTCGTCGCCGGATTCGCCCGCGGCCAGCCGGGTCGCGGCGCTTTCGGCGAGCGCCAGCGCGAGCAGTCCGTCGAGCAGGGACTCCAGGCGCTCGACCTCGGCGACGGTCGCCCGGTAGGCCCGCTGGCCGTCGCCGTCGACCTGCGCGGCGAGCGAATCCACCCGCAACCGCAAGGCGGCCATGGGATTCCGCAGCTGATGCGACGCGTCCGCGACCAGCCGCCGCTGCTGTTCGGACGACTCGACGACGGCGTCGGACATCCGGTTGAACGATGTCGCGAGCGACCGCAGCTCCCGGGGCCCGGCCCGCTCGGGGACCTGCGCGCGATGTCCTTCGGTCACCGCCTGCACGCCGGTCTCCAGTTCGTGCAGCGGCCGCACCATCCAGCGGGCCAGCAGGACCGCGAGCAGGACGAACACGGCCGCGACCAGCACCGCGCCCGCGACGATCGCGGCCCAGCGGGCGGCGACGTCGGCCGCCGCCGTGGTCACCGACGCGCGGAGCACGACCACACCGGCCACCCGGGTCCCGGTGCCCACCGGACGGGCGAAATGGACCGGATCCGCCGACCACGGGCTGAGCTGTTCCGGCCCTTTCGCGGGCTGGTTGCGCAGCGCCGCCTCGACGAGCGAGCGGACCACCGGTTCCGCGGCGGTCATCCCGCCGGTTTCGACCAGCGGCACGCCGCGCGCGTCGACCACCACGACCGCTTCGCCGTATAACGACGAATACCGCGCGGCGTCGACCGCCAGCGCGGTCGGGTCGGCGGCGTCGACCGCCTGCTGGGCGAGGACGACGAACCGGTCGACGTCGGCGTTGCGCGCGATCACGAGCTGCTGCGTGCGCTGTGCGGCCGTCGACCCGAACAGCGGGATCGCGAACGCGGCGACCACCGTCAGCGCGAGGGCGACGAGGACGACCAGCAGCCGGGTGCGCACCGGTCAGTCCCGGCCCAGCCGGTAGCCGAAACCCCGGATGGTGGTCAGCAGGCCCGGCCGGTCGAGCTTCGCGCGCAGCTGGGTCAGGTGCACGTCGAGCGAACGGGAGACGGCGAGGTACGCGTCGCCCCAGACCTCGTCCATCAGCTGCTGGCGGCTCACCGCGGTTCCCGGCCGGGCGGCGAGTACCGCCAGCACGGCGAATTCCTTGGCGGTGAGCCCGATGTCGTGCCCGCCGACCAGCACTCGCCGCGCGCCGAGGTCGATCTCGACGTCCTCGACACGTACGACACCGTCCTGCGGGGCCGCGGAGACGGAGGCACGGCGGACGACCGCGTCCATCCTCGCCAGCAGTTCGGCCAGGCGGACGGGTTTGGTCAGGTAGTCGTCGGCGCCGAGCCGCAGCCCGCGCACGACGGACCGTTCGTCCCCGCTCGCGGTGAGCACGAGCACCGGTACCGGCGACACCTGACGGACCTTCCTGAGCACGTCGAGCCCGTGCATGTCGGGCAGGTTGAGATCCAGCAGGATCACGTCGGCGGCGCGATGCCGGTGCAGCGCGTCGCTGCCGCGGATCGCGTGGGAGACGGTGTGGCCGCGTGACTGCAGCGCTTCGGCGAGCGCGTCGGCGACACCGGCGTCGTCCTCGACGAGCAGCACCCGCACGGCCACACCTTCCCGCCTAGCCTTCGCGGCCGGACACGAGCTCGGGCTCGGGCCGCTTCTTCTTGTCCAGCTCCGAGGTCTTCGAGGTTTCCCGCATTGTGCCGTACACGATCAGCGACACCAGGACACAGCCCGCGACGTAGTAGAAGAACACCGATTCGTGGCCCGCCCCCTTGAGCGCCTGCGCGATGAGCTCGGCGGTGCCGCCGAAGATCGCCACGGTGAGCGCGTAGGGGAGACCGACGCCGATCGCGCGGATCTTTGTCGGGAACAGCTCGGCCTTCACGATCGCGTTGATCGAGGTGTACCCGGTGACGATCACGAGCCCGGCCAGCATCAGCAGGAAGGCGAGCGCCGGCTGCTTCGTCCCGCCCATCAGCGTCATGATCGGGACGGTCAGCAGCGTGCCGGCGATCCCGAAGAACATCAGCAGCGGACGGCGGCCGATACGGTCGGAGAGCTTGCCCGCGAACGGCTGCAGGATCGCGGCGACGAGGATCGCGCAGAACAGGATCAGCGTGACCGTCCGGCGCGGGATGCCCGCGGTGTTCTCCATGAACTTCTGGCTGTAGGTGGCGAAGGTGTAGAACGACACCGTGCCGCCGAGCGTGAGGCCGACGACGAGCGCGATCTCCTTGGGGTACTTGATCAGCGCGCGCAGCGTGCCCTTGTCGCCCGCGTCCTTGCCGGTGCCGGAGGCCTTGGCCTCCTCGAAACTGGCCGACTCGTCCATCCCGCGGCGCAGGACCATCACCACGACCGCGGCGAGCGCGCCGACGACGAAGGCGATCCGCCAGCCCCACGAGGTCAGCTGCTGCTCGGTCAGCACGGCCTGCAGGAGCAGCTGGAGACCCAGCGCCAGCAGCTGACCGCCGTACAGCGTCACGTACTGGAAGCTGGAGTAGAAGCCGCGCTTGCCCGGAGTGGCCACTTCGGACAGATAGGTCGCGGAGGTCGAATACTCGCCGCCGACCGAGAGTCCCTGGACGAGCCGGGCCACCAGCAGCAGGATCGGCGCGGCGATCCCGATCGAGGCGTAGGTCGGCGTCACGGCGATCATCAGCGACCCCGTCGCCATCAACGTGACGGAAAGCACGAGTGCGCTTCGTCGCCCGAACCGGTCGGCGAACCGGCCCAGCATCCAGCCGCCGAGTGGCCGCATGAGGAAGCCGACCGCGAACACCGCCGCGGTGCCGAGGAAGGCCGCCGTCGTGTCCTTGGTGGGGAAGAAGGACTTCGCGAAGTACGTGGTGAAGGCGGCGTAGGCGTACCAGTCGTACCACTCGACCAGGTTGCCGATCGAGCCGCGCAGCACGTTGCCGACGACTCGACGTTCGCTCACGGGCGGCGACGCTTCGCCGATCCGGGTTGTCATCTTTGACCTCCTGTGTTCCGGCTCACGGTGAACAATCCGTGACCGCCGGGCAAGGTTTCGGCGCGGTTCCTAACATCCGCTTAGGACGGTCGTGGTTACCCGGAGGTAGGGGTGGCGCGGCTCCGGCGCGAACCTGACGAGCCGATAACCTCAGTGCCGTCAGCGCGACAGGACGAGGCGAGGAGAGCTCTGTGGGACGGTCGGTACTGGTCACCGGCGGCAACCGCGGCATCGGTTTGGCGATCGCGAAGGACCTCGCGGCGCAGGGGCACAAGGTCGCGATCACGCACCGCGGTTCCGGCGCGCCCGAAGGCCTCTTCGGGGTGCAGGCCGACGTCACGGACGCCGAGCAGATCGACGCCGCGTTCAAGCTCGTCGAGGAGCACCAGGGCCCGGTCGAGGTCCTCGTCGCGAACGCCGGGATGACCGACGACACCCTCCTCATGCGCATGAGCGAGGAGCAGTTCACCCGCGTGGTCGACGCCAACCTCACCGGCGCGTACCGGGTCGCCAAGCGCGCCTCCCGCGGCATGCTGCGGGGCAAATGGGGCCGCTACATCTTCATCTCGTCCGTCGTGGGCCTCACCGGTTCGGCCGGTCAGGTCAACTACGCGGCCAGCAAGGCGGGCCTCGTCGGTCTCGCCCGCTCGCTCGCGCGTGAGCTGGGCTCGCGCAACATCACCTCGAACGTCATCGCGCCGGGCTTCGTCGCCACGGACATGACCGACGAGCTCGGCGAGGACCGCAAGAAGGAGATCCTCGCCCAGGTTCCCTCCGGCCGGTACGCCGAGCCGTCGGAGATCGCCGCCGCCGTCCGCTACCTCGCCTCCGAAGAGGCCGGTTACGTCAACGGTGCGGTGCTGCCGGTCGACGGCGGCCTCGGCATGGGCCACTGACGTCCCCGTTTCCCGTACCGATCGCAAACCACTCCGGACTGGAGGTCCCGTGCCAGGACTGCTCGAAGGCAAGCGCCTGCTGATCACCGGCGTCATCACCGATGCCTCGCTCGCGTTCCACGCGGCCAAGATCGCGCAGCAGGAGGGCGCGAAGGTCGTGCTCACCGGCTTCGGCAGGCTGTCGCTCGTCGAGCGCATCGCCAAGCGGCTCCCCGAGCCGGCGCCGGTGCTGGAGCTGGACGTCACCAACCAGGAGCACCTCGACTCGCTCGCCGACCGCGTGCGTGAGCACGTCGACGGGCTCGACGGTGTGCTGCACTCGATCGGGTTCGCCCCGCAGTCGTGCCTCGGCGCGCCGTTCCTGGACGCCCCCGGCGAGGACGTGAAGGTGGCCGTCGACGTGTCGGCGTTCTCCTTCAAGGCCCTGGCCGTCGCGACGCTGCCGCTGCTCTCGCCCGGCTCGTCGATCGTCGGCATGGACTTCGACGCGCGCGTCGCGTGGCCCGTCTACAACTGGATGGGCGTGGCGAAGGCGGCGCTGGAGTCGGTGAACCGGTACCTGGCGCGCGACCTCGGCCCGAAGGGGATCCGGGTCAACCTGGTCAGCGCCGGTCCGATGAAGACCATGGCCGCGAAGTCGATCCCGGGCTTCTCCGAGCTGGAGGAGGGCTGGGGCGACCGCGCGCCGCTCGGCTGGGACAGCTCGGACCCGGACCCGACGGCGAAGTCCGTCTGCGCCGTCCTGTCGGACTGGCTGCCCGCCACCACCGGCTCGATGATCATGGTCGACGGCGGAGTGCACGCCCTCGGCATCTGAGTTCGCGAGTACATGAAGGCCCCCATCCTTGCGCCTGACGCAAGGATGGGGGCCTTCATGTACCTCAGGGCTGGACGGCGTTCGCGACGTGCCAGGAGTCCTCGAGCATCAGGTACTTGGTGATCCGGCCGTCGTCGTCCACTTCGAACTCGAGGCTGAAGGCCGTCTGGATCACCTTGCCGGTGCTGCGGATCGTCGAGCGCAGGCGGCCGACCGCGACCGCGTGCGGCCCGTCGACGAAGACGCGTTCGACGTCGAACCGGTCCTTGATCAGGCCCTTGTCGAGCAGGTCGTAGAACTCGCGGATCTCCGCCCGGTTCCGGCGCGGGCCGATCCAGGGGACCAGGTCCGTCGCGCCGGGGATGTCCCACGCGACACTGTCGGCGAAGAGTTCCGTGGCGCCGTCAGTGTCTCCTGTGGACATTCGGCGGAAGAACTCGTCGAGGGTGGCCTTGGTGCGTTCGGACATGATTCTCCTTACTGGGTAACGGGTTCGCGGAGCAGGCGGCTGTCGTCGGTGCGCTGGACACCGGCGGCGAAGGTGAGTGCGACGACGGTGGCGACCCCGAGCCCGACGCTCACCCACGCCACGCTCGGGTAGCCGAGACCGGCGTCGATCGACTCGCCGCCGAGCCACGGGCCGACGGTGTTGCCGACGTTGAACGCGGCGGTCGTGCTCGCGCCGACGAGCGTGGGCGCGTTGCCCGCCACGGCGAAGGCACGGACGTTCAAGGCGGGATTGACCCCGAATCCGGCGACGCCGAAGAGGAAGACGGCGAAGATCGCGACCGGCGTCGCCGGACCGGAGACCGCGAGCAGCACCAGGGCGAGCAGGGCGACGGCGAGGCCGCCGTAAAGGGTCGCGAAAGGCCTCGCGTCGGCGAGCCTGCCGCCGGCGGTGATCCCGATCAGCGCGCCGAGCCCGAACAGGGAGAGCACGCCCGGCACCCAGCTTTCCGGCAGCCCGGCGACCTCGGTCAGCAGGGGCGCGAGATAGCTGAAGGTCGCGAAGATCATCGCCTGCGCGAGCGCGATCACGCCGAGCGCCAGCCAGAAGCGGCCGCCCCGGTAGAGCCGCAGTTCGGTCGCGACGTCGGTCTTGTCCTCCCCGTTCTGCGTCTCCGGGACCAGGGCGAAGACCCCGATCAGCGCGATCACGGTCAGCGCCGTGACCGCCCAGAACGCCGCCCGCCAGCCCGCGTGCTGGCCGAGGAAGGTCCCGGCGGGGACCCCGGCGATGTTCGCGACGGTGAGCCCGCCGACGAGGATGGCCAGCGCGCGGCCGCGGCGTTCGACCGGGACGAGCGCGACCGCGGTTGCCGCCGCGACCGCCCAGAAGCCGGCGCACGCGACCGCGCTGACGACGCGCGTCGCGAAGAGCAGGGCGTACCCCGAGCCCAGCGCGCCGACGACGTGCGAGAGCCCGAAGACGACGAGCAGGGCCATCAGGGTGGCGCGCCTCGGCACCCTCAGCGTCGCGATCGCGAGCAGGGGAGCGCCGACGACCATGCCGATCGCGAAGGCCGAGATGAGCAGCCCGGCCTCCGGGATGCCGACGTTCAGATCGGCCGCCATCCCCGGGAGCAGGCCGGTGATCATGAACTCGGAGGTGCCGAGCGCGAACACGCTCAGTCCGAGTACGCAGACCGCCAAAGGCACGGGAAATCCCTCCAGTTTTGTATCGTTCAGTCCAAAATGTGGGCAGCGTTGCGCACAAGGGGTTCGTTCGATCTACTTCGCGGCGATCGCGTCCACCGCGATGGCTGCGACGGCCTCCATGGCCGCTCGTCCGGCGCCGCGCCGGGACATCAGCCGGAGCCCGGCGACGGTGCTGTGCGCGAACTCGGCGACGGCGCCGGGCTCGCGGCGGGCGTCGATCGTCCCGTCCAGCTGCCCTTCCTCGGCGCAGGCCGAAAGAAGGGCGATGTGCCGCCGGGTGTCGGCGTCGATCCGCGCCTTGATCTCGGGATCGCGCCCGCCGAACTCCGCCACCGTGTTGACCACGAGGCAGCCCCGGCCGGGATGCTCGACTTCCTCGTCGATCGTGTACGCGAACAGGGCGCGGAACCGCTCGACGCCGGTCCCGGATTCCTCCAGCAACGCGGTCCTGGCCGTGATCCCGCGTTCGGCGTAGTGGTCGAGCGCGCGCATGAACAACGCGTGCTTGCTGGTGAAGGTGTTGTAGATGCTGCTGCGGCCCAAACCGGTGGCTTCGCAGAGGGCCTGTGTCGACGTGCCCTCGTAACCGCGTGCCCAGAACGCGTCCATGGCGCGCCCGACCGCGGCGCGCTCGTCGAATTCCTTCGGCCTGGCCATGGAGGCGACCGTACCAGGTTTTGGATCGGTCGGTTCAAAACGGGTCGGGTCAGCGTGCGGAGCGCCACAACGGCAAGATGGCGGGGTGGGTTACGACGCGCTGCTTTGGCTTTCGTTCGGTGGTCCCGAGGGACCCGACGAGGTGATGCCGTTCCTGGAGAACGTCACGCGGGGCCGGGGGGTCCCCCGGGAACGGCTGCTCGAGGTCTCCGAGCACTACCAGCATTTCGGCGGGGTCTCGCCGATCAACCGGCTGAACCGGGACGCGATCTCCGCGGTCGAGAAGCGACTCGCGGCCGCCGGGATCGATCTGCCCGTCCACTTCGGCAACCGCAACTGGCGGCCGATGGTCGAGGACACCCTGGCCGAAATCACCGAGGCGGGTGCTCAGCGCGTCCTGGTGTTCCCCACGAGCGCGTACGGCGGCTATTCCGCCTGCCGCCAGTACGACGAGGACATCGAGCGTGCCCGCGCGTCGGTCGGCGACGGTGCGCCGGAACTGGTGAAGCTGCGGCAGTTCTTCGACCACCCGCTGTTCATCGCCGCCTTCGCCGACGCCGTCCGGGCCGCGCACGCCAAGCTGGGGAACCAGCCCGGGACCAGGACGGTGTTCTGCGCGCACTCGGTGCCCGAGTCCGCCGACAAGGCGTCCGGGCCGCCTTCGGAAGGCGGACGGCGTTACTCGCGCCAGATCGCTGAAGCGGCCCGGCTCGTCGCCGCCGAAGTGGGGATCGAGACCTACGACGTCGTCTGGCAGTCGCGCTCTGGCCCGCCGCAGGTGCCGTGGCTGGAGCCGGACATCGTCGACCACATCGACGCGCTGCACGCGGAAGGCGTCACCTCGGTGGTCGTCTGCCCGGTGGGTTTCGTGTCCGATCACCTCGAGGTGATCTGGGACCTCGACAACGAGGCCGCCGAGCGGGCCGCGGAGCACGGCATGGGCTTCGCACGGGCCGCGACTCCGGACACCGACCCGCGGTTCGCGGAACTCGTCGTGGAGCTGATCCGGGAACACATCGAGGGGGCGCCGGCGCGGAAGCTGTCGCCGTTCCCGGCGGCCGGGTGCACGATCAACGGGGCGCCTTGCGCGGTGAGCTGCTGCGAGCCCGCGAAGAGGCCCGCGCGCCCGTAAGTGCCTTGAAGTACATGAAGGCCCCCTTCCTTGCGCTAGACGCAGTGAAGGGGGCCTTCACGTACTTGGGGAAGGTGTGAAGGTCAGGCGGCGATTCTCGACAGGTGCAGATCGATCAGCGCGATGGCCTCGTCGCCGGTTTGGTAGCCGAGCAGCACCGCGTCACCGAGACCGGCGACCAGCGCCAGCAGAAGGGCGGCTTCGGCGGCCGGGTCGACGGACCGGGCGAGATCGCCGTCCGCTTGGGCAGCGGCGATCAGGGCCGCCACCGCGTCGCGAAGCAGTCCGTGGCCGGTCCGGAAGTGACCCGCGATCTCGGGATCCTTGAGCGCGCGCACCAGGAAGGCGTTGGCGACCAGCGCGTCGTCCCGTCCACCCTCGTCGAGGGGGAGCAAGGCGATGAGCAGGTCGCGGACACGAAGTGGGGTGGCGATGCGCTCCTCGATCCCACCTCGCAGGGTGGTCGCCGCGAACCGCAGCATGTCGTCCCGTGACGCGAAGTAGTGCTGGACGAAGCCTTTCGAGATACCGGCTTCGGCCGCGACTTCGTTCAGGCTGACCCCTTCGAGTCCCCGGTCGGCCGCGATGCGGCGAACGGCCGCGGCGATCCGCCGCCGCCGGTCCTCGTGATCGACACGCTTGGGCACCCGCTCCTCCTTTTGGCAGTCCGATCGGATTGCAAACTTCCCACCAACTGTTTACAATCCGATCGTACCGTAAAGAGGAGGGGTGCGAATGAAGGTGGGCGGTTTCGCCTCGTCGGCGGCGCGAGCCGAGTACGAGGCCGTCTATGACCGAGGGTTGGCGGCTTTGCCCCCGCCGGCCGGTGTGTACGACATCCAGACGGCGTTCGGGGTGGCGCGCGTGTACCGGTTCGGGCAGCCGGGCGGGAGGCCGATCGTGCTGCTGCCCGGTCGCGCGGGCACCGCGGTGATGTGGGAGCCCAACCTCACGGCGCTGCTCGGACACGGCGAGGTCTACGCGGTGGACCTCATCGGTGAGCCGGGCCGCAGCGAGCAGACCGTCCCGATCCGCGACGGCGCCGACCAGGCCGCGTGGTTGACGACAGTGCTCGAGGAACTCGACCTGCCGTCCGTGCACCTGATCGGGTACTCGTTCGGGGGCTGGCTCGCCGCCAACCTCGCGGTGCGGGCGCCGGAACGGCTGAAGTCGCTCACCGTGATCGACCCCGTGCTGACCTTCGGCGGACTGACCCCGGGACTCGTCGTCCGCGCCACCCTCACCGCGATCCCCGTCGTCAACCGCTGGGCCCGGCCGTCGTTCCTCAACTGGATTTCCGGTGGCGCGGAGGTCGACGCCACGGATCCGGTCGCGCGGGTGATCGACGAGGGGATGCGGACCTACCGCATCGCCCTGCCGTCGCCCAGGTTGTTCACCGACGAGCAGTTGCGCTCGCTGCGGATGCCCGTGCTGGCCCTGATCGCCGGGCGCAGCGTCATCCACGATCCGGACCGCGCCGCCGCCCGCGCCCGCGAGCTTCTGCCGCGGGGACAGGTCGAACTGTGGCCGTCGGCGACCCACGCCATCGCCGGTGAATCCGCGGCCGAGGTCAACGCGCGCGTCCTGAAGTTCCTGGCCGACTGCGAAGCGGGCACGTGACCGCGCGCGGCAAGAATCCCACGCTGTCGTTGCTGCTCTGGGACGTGGCGCTCCCGCTGGCCGCGTACTACGGGCTCCGGCTCGCCGGACAGAGTGAGCGGATTTCGCTGCTCGCCGGGGCGGGGCTGGCGGCGATACGGATCGCGTGGGTCGCCGTTCGCGACCGGTCGTTCGACGGCTTCGCCGCGTTGCTGGCCGGTGTGCTCGGAGTCGGGCTCGTGCTCTCGCTGGTCACCGGTGACACGAAGTTCTTGCTGCTGAAGGAATCCTTCGCCACCGCGACCGCCGCGATCGTGCTGTTGCTGAGCTGCTTCAGCCGCACGCCCATGGTGCTCGTCGCCGTGCGGGCCGGCTCAAACGCGGCGAAACGCGCGGAGATCGACCGCCTCGGCGACGAGGTTCCCGCTTTCCGGCGGGCGTTCACCCGGATGTCGGCGGTGTGGGGAGTGGCGCTGCTGCTGGAAGCCGCGCTCCGGGTGCCGCTGGTCTACACGCTGTCGGCCGACGTGATGAACGCGCTCAGCGTGATCCTGCTGCTCGCGGTCATCGGCGGGCTTTCGCTGTGGTCCGTCCGGTATGCCGGGAAAATCCAGGAGAAGCACGCCGCGACCGGGTGACCCGGCTACGGGAGATCGAAGGGGGCAGGGGAGTGGCCTTCCCAGATCTGGCGGGATGCGTGTTCGGGGTAGGGCAGGGTCTTCGACTCGGTGTCCAGGACGCGGGTGAGGTGCTCGCCGGGCCGGTGGGCGGGCCAGCCCGCGTCGCCGGTGGTGACGAAGCGGACCCATGCCTCCCGGAGTTCGCGGGAGAGCGCGATGGCGTCGGGAGTGGGTTCCTCGCCGATGAGCTGGGTGCCGACGGGGCTGTTCAGCGTGCCGAACGCCAGTGGCACGTCGAGGCTGTGGCAGGCGCCCAGGATTCCGCCGAGGGCCGGGGCGGTCCAGCACAGTTCGAACAGGTGGGAGGTGCCGCCGGCTGCGGTGTTCGCCTCGGCCAGCTTCTGTGACGGCATGCGGAAGAGGGCGTCGGAGTACACGGTCTCCACCAGTTCCTCCGGGCCTGCTTGGGGGAACGCGGCGCGGTAGGCCCGCGCGCCGTCCGGCTGCGGGGCGTGCAGTTCCAGGGCCGCGTGGGCGTCCTCCTCGGTGAACGTGCCGTACCGTCCGCTGACGACGCTGAAGTACCGGAACTCGTCCCGGGTGTGGCCGACGAGCAGTTCGGTCCCGCTCGCTCGCGCGCCGGTCAGCGCGGGCCAAGGCGTTTCCGGGAGGACCTCGCCGTCGACGACGGGGCACAGCGCGGTGCCGGTCTCCGTGAGTCGTCCCCAGCCCTCCCGGTGCGTGTGGAGGCCGGAGTTGAAGGACGTGAGCTCGGCGGCCAGGCGCCATGGGTCGATGTCGCGCAGGGCCTCGGCGGTGGGGGCCGTCGCGCCGAGCCGGTCCGCGAACGCGGCGGTGACCTGCCGCGCCAGCGCGGGGGTGCTGTACAGCCCCGGCACGGAATGGGCGATGGCCCGCCGGAACAGGCCGCGTGCGGACTTCATCGTCAGCAGGGCGGCGACCGAGCCCGCCCCGGCGGACACCCCGCCCACGGTGACCCGGCCGGGGTCGCCTCCGAAGGCGGCGATGTTGTGCTGCACCCACTCCAGCGCCGCGATCTGGTCGAGGAATCCGCGGTTGGGCGGCACGTCGTCGAGGAAGGCGAATCCCTCCGCGCCCACGCGGCAGTTGATGGTCACCACGACGACTCCGGCCTCGGCCAGCGCCGCCGGGTCGTACATCGGGTCGCTCGACGCCGCCGAGAGGTAGCCGCCCACGGGGATCCACACCAGCACGGGCAGTCCCGCCGCGCCGGGATCCGGAGTGCCGACGTTGAGCGTCAGCCAGTCGCCGCCCTGCGGGGGCACGTCGATCGGCAGGGACAGCGGCGCCACGGGGCCGAACTCGACCGCCTGCCTCGTCCCCTCCCAGCGGTGCGGCGGCGCGGGCGCGGCGAAGCGGAGCGCTCCGACGGGGGGCTGGGCGTAGGGGATGCCGCGGAACACCGCGTGGCCCTGCCGGCGGCGCCCCTGCACCACGCCTTCCGTGGTCCGTACCTTCGGCTGTTCGGACATGACGATTCCTTCCCCTCGATCGGACGTCAGGATTATGGGTCAGGTGTATTATGTCAACTGTATTGGAAAAGTCCCGGGGTACGAGGGGAAGGCCGGCGATGCCGAAACAGGTGGATCACCGCGGACGCCGCGAAGCGATCGCCCGCGCACTGTGGCGGGTGGTGGAGCAGCGCGGCGTCACCCAGCTGACGATGCGCGTGGTGGCGCAGGAGGCGGGCATGTCACTCGGGCAGCTGCAGCACTACTTCGCCTCCAGGACCGACATGCTCTCCTTCGCCATGGATTTCGCGTCCGAGCAGACCTCGGCGCGCGTACAGCAGGGGCTCGAAAGACTCGGTGACCGTCCGCATCCCCGTGACGTGCTGCGACTGACGTTGGCGGAAATGCTGCCCCTGAATCCCGACGCCCGCGCGACCAGCCGGATGAGCGCCGCCTACGTCCTGGAGGCGCTGCACGACGAGGCCGTGCACGAGCAGGCACGCCGCGGCCTCGTCCAAGGGCGGGCCCTCGTCGAGCAGTTGGTCCGCCAGGCGATCGCCGACGGGCACATCGACTCCGGCCGCGACCCGGCGGCCGAGGCCAACCTGCTCCTCGCCCTCACCGGCTTCACGTCCCTGATCGAACTCGACGTGATCAAGCCCCAGGACGCGCTCGCCGCGATCGACGTGCACCTGGACCGGCTGTTCAGGACCACGTGACCTCGTGCGGTGGAGTTGCTCTGGTCGGGACCTACGGGTGCCGGTCCGCCTGTTCGGCGAACACCCGCACGGCTTCGTTGATCGCCGCGCACCGGGCGTTGCGGACGGCTTCGGTCAGCGGCCGCAAGGCCGCCGCCCGCCGAAGCGCCGCCGACGACGAGAGCGCGCCGCCCGGATCGTCGGATTCGGCGATGGCGAGGATCGCCGCGATCTCCTGGGAACGCTGGAGCACCCGCAACGCCCGGCTGGGCATTCCGGCGGGCCAAGGCGCGTCGGTGGCCGCGCGGAGCCGGGCCGAGAGCTCGGCCCGCACCCCGGGCCGTTCGCTGGCGACGTCCAGTGCCTGCAGCGCACCCGCGCTCGCGCGGATCGCGTCGGTCAGGCCGTGTTCGGCCTCGCCCAGCGGACGGTACTCGAGGACACCCGGCATGGGCACCGAGTACACGGTCCAGCGCATGAGACCTTCGGCGATCGCCTCGGGAACCACTCCGTAGCCGAGATCCGGCAGCACGACGGCCTCGCCGGTCCGCAGCGCCGCCTCGGCGAACGGCCCGCCGCCACCCAGCCCCCGCACGTCACCGGGCACCGGGAGCACCAGCTGCATGCTCTTCGCCCCCTGTGAACGAAGGGCGAGCAGCAGCTGGACCGGGGTCGCGGCGCGGTTGAACGCGAGCGGCAGGTCGAACGCCTCGGCGGCGGCCGCGTCCGCGGCGACGAAGTCGTGGGCTTCGCCCCAGACCTGCAGGGCGTCAAGGACGTCGTCGGAGGCCGCGGCTCCGTTCAGCCACGCCGAAGACCAGACCGCGAGGGTCGCACTAGGACGGCACACCGGACTGATTTTAGTCGTGCTTCCGGCGAAACCAGGAAAGGGTCGCGCCGGCCGTTCGCTGTGGAGCTGGAGTTGCTTCACGTCGACAGCGGCCACGCCCGCGACGTAGCGTCGAACGGGTGAACGATGTTCCCGCAAACCTGCCCCGGACCGCCGGGGACCTCCGCGCGGCGGGTCACCTGCCGCGGTCGATCAACCAAGAACTGCACGACAACCTGCTCGCCAAGCTCCGTGCCGGCGAAGACGCCTGGCCCGGGATCGTCGGCTTCTCGCGCACGGTTCTGCCGCAGCTGGAACGCGCGCTCCTGGCCGGCCACGACGTCGTCCTCCTCGGCGAACGCGGCCAGGGCAAGACCCGGCTGCTGCGGACCCTCGTGGGACTTCTCGACGAATGGACGCCCGTCATCGAGGGTGCCGAACTGGGCGAGCACCCGCTCGACCCGATCACCCCGGAGTCGCGCCGCCGCGCCGCCGAACTCGGCGACGCCCTCCCCGTGGCCTGGCGCCACCGCGAAGACCGGTACACGGAGAAGCTGGCCACGCCGGACACCTCGGTCGGTGACCTCATCGGCGACGTCGACCCGGTGAAGGTCGCGGAAGGCCGCAGCCTCGGCGATCCCGAGACCATCCACTTCGGACTCGTCCCGCGCGCCCACCGCGGCATCGTGGCGATCAACGAGCTGCCGGACCTCGCCGAACGTATCCAGGTCGCGCTGCTGAACGTGATGGAGGAACGCGACATCCAGGTGCGCGGCTACACCCTGCGCCTGCCGCTGGACGTGCTGCTGGTGGCGACCGCCAACCCTGAGGACTACACCAACCGCGGCCGCATCATCACCCCGCTCAAGGACCGGTTCGGCGCCGAGATCCGCACCCACTACCCGCTCGACGTCGAGGCGGAGATCGCGGTCGTGCGGCAGGAGGCCCATCTGGTCGCCGAGGTCGGCGAGCCGCTGCTGGAGGTGCTCGCCCGGTTCGTGCGGAACCTGCGTGAGTCGCCGGTGATCGACCAGCGGTCCGGTGTTTCGGCGCGGTTCGCCGTCGCGGCGGCGGAAACGGTCGGCGCCGCGGCGTTGCGCCGGTCCGCGCTGACCGGTGAGGAGCCCGCGGTGGCGCGCCCGGTCGATCTCGACGCCGTGCCCGCCGTCCTGCGCGGCAAGCTCGAATTCGAGCCGGGGGAGGAGGGACGCGAGACCGAACACCTCGTGCACCTGCTGCGCAGGGCGGTCGCGGAGACGGCCCGCTCGCGGTTCGCGGGCCTGGACCTGCTGCCGCTGGCCGACGCCGTCGAGTCCGGGCATCTGGTCGCCACCGGGGAACGCGTACCCGGCAAGGACGTCCTCGCCGCGCTGCCGGAACTGCCGGTCCTGCACGACGTCGCCGCGCGTGCGGGCGTCGCGCCGGACGAACCGGCCGGGCGCATCGCGGCGGCGGTCGAACTGGCGCTGGAATCCCTGTTCCTGTCGAGGAGACTCGCCAAGGACTCGGACGACTCGACGACCGTCTACGGCCGATGAGTTTCCCGCCGACGTACTTTTTCCCGCGGAGGCGGCGATGACACAGCCGGAGGGGTATTCGTACGGGCCGTGGCACGACGGTCCCGATCCGCTGGCACCGCCCGCCGATCTGCGGGACGCGCTCGACGAGATCGGCCGCGACGTCATGGCCGGCGCGTCGCCCCGATCCGCGCTCGAAGAGCTGCTGCGGCGTGGCACCCCGCGCACCGCGGGGCTCGACGAGCTGACCAGGCGGCTCTGGCAGCGCCGGTCGGAGATCCAGCGGCGGCACCGGCTCGACGGCACACTTCAAGAGGTCCAGCGGCTTCTCGACCAGGCGCTGGAGGCCGAGCGGCGCGAGTTGTTCCCCGATCCGGACGACGACGCCCGTTTCCGCGAGGCGCAACTGGACGCGTTGCCGCCGGGAACGGCCGCGGCGGTGCGCGAACTCGCCGAGTACGACTGGCGTTCGCGGGAGGGCAGGGAGAACTACGAGAAGATCCGCGACCTGCTCGGCCGTGAGCTGCTGGATTCCCGGTTCGAAGGGATGAAGGAGGCACTGCGGAACGCCGGGCCGGAACAGGTCGAGCAGGCGAACCGTATGCTCGCCGATCTCAACGACCTCCTGGCCGCGCACGCCCAGGGCAGTGAGGACGTCCCTGAACGGTTCGCGGAGTTCATGCGTCGGCACGGCGAGTTCTTCCCGGAGAACCCGAAGAACGTCGAGGAGCTGATCGACGTCCTCGCCGCCCGTGCCGCGGCCGCGCAGCGGATGCTGAACTCGATGACTCCCGAGCAGCGGGCCGAACTGGCCGAACTGTCCCAGCAGGCGTTCGGCGACCCCCGGCTGGCGCAGCAACTGTCCACTTTGGATGCTCAGCTGCGGGCGTTGCGGCCCGGTGAGGACTGGACGTCTTCGGAACGGTTCCGTGGCAACGATCCGATGGGCCTCGGCGAGGGTGCCCGGGCGATGTCCGATCTCGCCGAACTCGACGCGCTGGCCGAGCAGCTCGGCCAGTCGTATCCCGGCGCCAGGCTGGAGGACATCGACGTCGACGCGCTGGAACGCCAGCTCGGGCCGGACGCCGGGGTCGACGCGCGGCGGCTGTCCGAACTGGAACGCGAGCTGCGGCGGCAAGGGCTTTTCGAACGTGCTCCCGATGGCACGCTTCGTTTGTCTCCCAAGGCTTTGCGAAGGCTAGGCGAGACGGCGCTCGCAGACGTCGTGCACGCGCTGCGCGGCAAGACCGGGCAACGGGAGACCGAATCCGCCGGGGCCGCGGGTGAGCCGACCGGCGCGACCAGGCCGTGGCGGTTCGGGGACATGCAGCCGTGGGACGTGTCCAGGACGGTCCGCAACTCCGTCCTGCGCTCGGTTTCGGTGGGGGAGCGATCGGTCCGGATGGACGTCTCCGACGTCGAGGTGATCGAGACCGAGCACCGGTCGCGCGCGGCGGTGGCGTTGCTCGTGGACACCTCGTGGTCGATGGTGCAGGAGGGCCGCTGGCTGCCGATGAAGCGGACGGCGCTCGCGCTGCACCAGCTGATCAGCACCCGGTTCCGCAACGACGCTCTCCAGCTGATCACCTTCGGCCGCTACGCGACATCGGTCGAGCTGGCCGAATTGGTGGGCCTGGAAGGCGCTTGGGAACAGGGCACCAACGCCCACCACGCGCTGCTCCTGGCCGGGCGGCATCTGCGGCGGCATCCCGACGCGCAGCCGGTGGTCCTGATGGTCACCGACGGCGAGCCGACCGCGCATCTGGAACCGGACGGATCGGCGGAATTCGACTATCCGCCCCAGCCGAGGACGTTGCTGAAGACCCTGTCCGAAGTGGACCGGATGGCGAAGCTGGGCGCGTCGGTGACGGTGTTCCGGCTCGGGGACGACCCGCGGCTGACGGAGTTCGTCGACCTGCTCGCCCGCCGCTCCGGCGGCCGGGTGGTCGCTCCCGACCTCGACGGGCTCGGTGCCGCCGTGGTCGGCGACTACCTGCGGACCAGGAAGCGCTGAACTCGCCTACGCTGGCCCGATGGGGTATCCGGTCGGGAAGGTGGCGGCGCTCTCGGGCGTCACCGTGCGCACGCTGCACCACTACGACGAGATCGGCCTCCTGTCCCCGAGCGGGCGGACGGCCGCGGGGTATCGGAGTTACAGCGACGACGACCTCGACCGCCTCCAGCGCGTCCTGTTCTACCGGGAACTCGGCTTCGGCCTCGAAACGATCGCGAAGGTGATCGAAGACCCGGGCGTGGACGCGCTGGAGCACCTGCGGCGTCAGCGCGCGCTGCTCGCCGACCGGATCGGCGAGCTGACGCGGATGGCCGAATCCGTCGAGCGGGTGATCGCGGCGAAGGAGGCCGGGAACGCGCTGACCCCGGAAGAGCGGTTCGAGGTCTTCGGCGAGTTCCGTGAGCCGGAGGGCTACGCGGAGGAGGCCGTCCGTCGTTGGGGTGATACCCCGCAGTGGCGGGCGGCGGCCAGGCCGCGGTCCAAGGAGGAATGGCTCGAAGCGGAAAAGAGCCGGGAGGACTGGGTCCGGCGGCTGCTCGCCGTCTTCGACTCCGGCGCGCCCGCCGACAGTTCCCCGGCGATGGACCTCGCCGAAGAACACCGCCGGATGCTCGCGGCGTTCATGGGCGACTGCGACCTCACGACGCACCGGGAGCTCGCCCGGCTGTACGCGACCGAACCGGTCCAGCTCGGCTTCCTGGTGCGCGAGCCGGACCAGCGGCCAGGCCTCGGCGAGTACATCCGGGACGCCGTGTACGCCAACGCGGACCGGGCCGCCGGATAGCGGGTCCGGTTACTCCGGCCGTGTTCGTCTCCCACCGGGCGGGAACGGCGCGGCGGCTCCGCTTACAGTCGGAGTATGCAGACTTGGTCATCGGTCGACGTGCCCCGTATCCCCGGCACCCCCCGTCCGCTGCGGCTCCACGACACCGCGACGGGACAGATCCGTCCCACCGCGCCCGGGCCCACCGCCCGGATGTACGTCTGCGGCATCACGCCGTACGACGCCACCCATCTGGGGCACGCGGCCACGTACCTGACGTTCGACCTGGTGAACCGCCTGTGGCGGGACGCCGGGCACGAAGTCCACTACGTGCAGAACGTGACGGACATCGACGAGCCCCTGTTGGAGCGCGCCGAACGGGACAAGGACGACTGGGTCGTCCTCGGCATGCGTGAGACGGCGCTGTTCCGCGAGGACATGACCGCGTTGCGGGTGCTGCCGCCGCGGCAGTTCGTCGGGGCCGTCGAGAGCATCCCTGAGATCGTCGAGGTCATCGCCAAACTGCTGGCCAACGGCAGCGCCTACCGCGCGGACGACGCGGAGTACCCGGACATCTACTTCGACCACAACGCGACCGGGCATTTCGGTTCCGAGTCGAACTACGACGCCGAGACCATGGCGAAGTTCTTCGCCGAACGCGGCGGCGACCCGGACCGTCCCGGCAAGCAGCACCCGCTGGACGCGCTGCTGTGGCGGATGGCGCGGCCGGGCGAGCCGTCGTGGGAGTCCGAACTGGGCGAGGGCAGGCCCGGCTGGCATATCGAGTGCAGCGCGATCGCGGTCAACCGGCTCGGTCTCGGCTTCGACGTCCAGGGCGGCGGCTCGGATCTGATCTTCCCCCACCACGAGTACAGCGCCGCGCACGCGGAGGCCGTCGCGGGGGACAGGCCGTTCGCGCGGCACTACGTGCACGCCGGGATGATCGGCCTCGACGGCGAGAAGATGTCGAAGTCGCGCGGGAACCTCGTGTTCGTCTCGCGGCTGCGCGCCGACAAGGTCGACCCCGGCACGATCCGGCTCGCGCTGTTCGCCGGCCACTACCGCGAGGACCGGCCGTGGACCGAACAGTTGCACGCGGATGCCGAAGCACAGCTGGCGCGTTGGCGTGACGCGGTCTCGCTCGCCACGGGCCCGGCTGCGGAGGACACCGTCGCGCGGCTGCGTGACCACCTCACCGACGACCTCGACACGCCCAAGGCGCTCGCGGCCGTCGACGCCTGGGTGGAGCAGGCGCTGAACCGCTCCGGCGCCGACCCCGCCGCGCCCGGGCTGATCCGGAACGCGGTCGACGCACTCCTCGGCATCGAGCTCTGAGGAACGTCAGGAAAGGGTCGTTCAGGACATCTTTCGTCCTGAACGACCCTTTCCTGACATCCGTATAACGCCCTACACGGCGACGCGACCTGCTTCCAGCCGAAGGTGGTCGCCCGCCCAATCGCGCCGCAGCCATCGATCATGCGACGCGATGACGACGGCACCCGGCGCGGAATCGAGCGCGGTGAACAACTCCTCGGCCAAGGTGAGCGAGATGTGGTTCGTCGGCTCGTCCAGCAGGAGCACCTCCGGCGGGTCGGCGATGAGCAGTGCCAGCGCGAGCCGCCGTCGCTGCCCGACTGACAACGCGCCCACCCGGGTCCCGAGATCACGCGGGGCCAGCAGACCCAGCCCACGCAACGGGGGAGCGTCCTCGCCGAGGGCTTCGGCGTAGGTCCGTTGCGCGGTCTTCTCCGGCTCGGCGAACACGACGTCCTGTGCCAGCAGGCCGATCCGCACACCGCGTCCGGAAAGGACGGTGCCGGAGTCCGGGGTCAGCGAGCCGGCGAGGACGGACAGTAGCGTCGACTTCCCGGCGCCGTTGCCGCCGGTGATCAGGAGCCTCGACGTGGTCGTGACATCCAAGGTAGCCAGCCGCAGCCGTCCCGCGATCTCGATGTCCCGTACCGAGATCGCCGTCTTCCCCTCACCGGGCTCGCCGGTCAGATCGCCCTGGAACCGCAGCGGCGCGGGTGGTTTCCGCACCTGATCGCGTTCCAGCTCGTCCAGCCGCAGCTGAGCGTTGCGGACCCGGCGTGAGATCTGCTTCTGCACCCTCCCGGTCTTGAAGTCGTAGAGCATCTTGGCGTTGTCGCGCTGCGGCCGGTTGTGCGCGACGTTGCGCGCGGTGACGGCCACCGACTCACGAAGTTCCTTGAGCTCGTCCTGTTCCTCGGCGTAACGCTGTTCCCAACGCGCCCGTTCGGCCCGTTTCTGGTCCAGGTAGTCGGAATACGTGCCGCCGTACCGGGTCGGGCCGCCCAGCGCCGGGTCGAGGTCGACGATGTCGGTGCAGACCGCGTCGAGGAACACGCGATCGTGCGACGACAGCACGAGGACACCGGTCAGCGAAGCGAGATGCTGTTCGAGGAACTCCATCGCGGCGTCGTCGAGATGGTTCGTCGGTTCGTCCAGGACGAGGGTGCCCGGCCGCCGGATCAGCAACGCGGCGAGGCCGAGCCGCGACCGTTGGCCGCCCGACAGCGTGCCCAGTTCGCGCGCCGGATCGATCCCGGCCAGCCCGAGCCCCGCGCACACGACCTCGGCGCGCCGGTCGGCGTCCCACAGGTCGTGCGCCTGGGCCCATTCGAGCACCGTGCCGTACTCGTCGAGCACGGCGGCGTCGTCCGGATGCCGGGCGAGCGCCGCGGTCAGCTCGTCGAGTCTCGCCGACGCTCGCCGGATCTCGGCGAGCGCGTCGTCGATGACGTCGGAGAACCGCGCCGTGAACGGGAACGGCAACTCCTGCAAGAGGAATCCGAGGTCGTCGCCGCGGAGCACCTCGCCGCCCTGCGGCTCTTCCACTCCGGCCAGCAGGCGCAGGAGCGTGGACTTGCCGACGCCGTTCTCGCCGACCAGCCCGAGCCGCTGCCCGGCCGAAGCCGTCAGGTTCACGCCGTCGAGGACGACGCGGGCACCGTAGGAGTGGACGAGGTCCTTGGCGATCAGGGAAAGAGACATACGACATCACCGTGTTTCTTCGGACATGGGGGAACCCCGCCGGGCTTCGTGGCTTACGGGAGCTGTGCTCGACCGGAGCCGCCTCGGAACGGTGAAGGTGCGATGTCAGTTGTCCATGATGCGGAGAGTCTAACGCAACACCAGTAGCATTAGTCAACCCCCTTTTGTGCGCCGAGACGTGACTCGCTTGACAGCGCGGCGGCCGCCTGTGAATCTGAAAGAGAACTTTCGAAAGACTTCTTTCAGATTGGATCGGGCGATGGCCGGGTTACCGCCGCGCAAGCGGATCGAAGACGTCGAGCTGATGCGGGCGTTGGCGCATCCGCTGCGTTCGGCGCTGGTGGACCACCTCATGGCGGTCGGCCCGCGGACCGCGAGCGAGTGCGCGGCGGCCGTCGGCTCGACCGCCTCGAACTGCAGCTGGCATCTGCGTCAGCTGGCGCGGCACGGTCTCGTGGAGCGGGTCGAGGGGGAGGACGGGCGGGAGCGGCCGTGGCGGGCGTGCCAGGTCGGCATCGAGTTCGGTGACGACCCGGAGCTGCACGGGGCGCAGCTGGCGGTCGTGGGCACCACCCTCGCGCGGGAAAAGGAGCTGACCGAGCGCTATCTCGACGCCGCCGACCGGCTCGGCAAGGAGTGGCGGGACGCGTCGGGGATCAACAACTACTCGCTGCGGGTGACCGCCGCCGAGCTGGAAGAGCTGGTCCAGCGGATCGACGCGCTCGTGCGGCCCTACGTCGGCGCGATCCGTGAAGACGCTCCCGCGGAGGCGCTCCCGGTCCACTTGGGACTGCGGGCGTTCCTCCGCATCGACGCCGAGGGGAAACCGGGCAGATGAAACCGTTGAGGGAACCCGCGTTCGCGCGGTTGTGGATCGCCGCGTTCTTCTCCGAGACCGCCGAGTGGATGCTGCAGATCGCGCTGCCGGTGTTCGTCTTCCAGGCGACGGGTTCGGCGGCCACCACGGCGTTGAGCATCGTCCTGGGCCTGGTGCCCGCGGTACTGCTGAGCCCGGTCGCCGGCGTGATCGCGGACCGCTGGAACCGGCGGCTGGTGCTGTGCGTGGTGTGCGCGGGACAGGCGTTCGTGGCGTTGCCGCTGCTGTTCGTCGCGTCCGGCGGCCCGGTCCACGTGATCTACGCGGTGATGGCCGCGCAGGCGGGCCTGGCTTCGTTGTTCGAGCCCGCGCGCAACGCGCTCGTCCCCGAACTGGTCCCGCCCGGCGAGCTGGTCGGCGCCAACGGCCTGATGAGCATCAACGGCAGCGTCGCGCGGCTCGCCGGTGGCTGGGCGGGCGGTCTCCTGCTCGGGTTCGGCGGCCTGGGCTGGGTCGTGGTCGCCTATCTCGGCGTGCTGGTGATCGGCTCCGCCCTGCTGGCGCGGCCGTTCCATCGTGTCGCGGCGCCGAAAGCGGCCGGACCGCACGAGCCGGTGTGGCGAGCGTGGCTCGACGGGCTTCGCGAGATCGGCCGCGAAGGACGCCTTCGCCTCGCGGGCGTCGTCGTGGTCCTGACGTCGCTGGCGCAAGGGATGTTCCTGGTGCTGTTCGTGGTCTTCGTGCTCGACATCCTCGACGGCACCGAAGGCGACGTCGGCCTCCTGCGCGGCGTACAGGCGCTCGGCGGGCTGGCCGCTGGATTCGCCGTCGCCACCGTCGCCCGCAAGGTCGCACCCGCCGCACTGCTCGGCTGGGGCGGGCTCGCGCTCGGCGTGCTGTCGGCGGTGATCTGGAACCTACCCGCGCTGACCGCTTCGCTGGGCGTCTTCATCGGGCTCTTCGGCCTGGTCGGCGCCCCCGGGGTGCTCGCCGGATCCGGGCTGCTCTCGCTGGTCCAGACCGCCGCGTCGCCGGCCCGCTCCGGTCGCGTGCTGAGCACCGTCTTCGCCGGGACCGCGGGGTTCACGGCGCTGGGCGCCTTGCTGACCGGCTGGCTGCTGAACGTGCTGGGCACGGGGGTCTTGCTGAACGTCCAGGCGGGTTTGCACACCCTTTCGGCGTTGATCGTGCTGGGCGTGTCGGCGTCGGGAAGGCTGCGCGGTAAGGCAATTCCGGCGATTCCCCGGACCGGGTGGAGCTACGGTGGTGGAGTGCCGCATCTCTTCGCCACCAGCGACCTCCACGTCACCCATGAGGGCAACGCCCCGCTCGTCGACGAGGTCGTCCCCCGGACCCCCGACGACTGGCTGCTCGTGGCCGGTGACGTCGCCGAACGCGCCGAATCCGTGATCCGGGTGCTCAAGACCTTGCGCGAACGTTTCGCGAAGGTCGTCTGGGTACCCGGCAACCACGAGCTGTGGACCACCCAGAAGGATGAATGTCAGCTGCGCGGACAGGCGCGCTACGAGCATCTGGTGGAACGCTGCCGCGAGATCGACGTCCTCACCCCGGAGGACCCGTATCCGGTGTGGGAGCACCAGGAGAAGCCGCTGACGATCGCGCCGCTGTTCGTCCTGTACGACTACAGCTGGCGGACCCCGCTGGCCGACGGGCTGCCGATGCTGGCGGCCATCGAGCAGGCGCGTGAGGCCGGCGTGCTGTGCACGGACGAGTTCTTCCTGCACCCCGATCCGTATCCCAGCAGGCAGGCGTGGTGCGCCGACCGGGTGAAGATCAGCACGGAGCGGCTGGAGGCGATCCCCGAGGACCACGGGACGATCCTCATGTCGCACTGGCCGCTGCACCGCCACCCGACCGAACCGCTGTACTACCCGGAGTTCGCGCTGTGGTGCGGGACGACCGAGACCGAGGACTGGCACCTGCGCTTCCGTGCCGAGGTCGCCGTCTACGGGCATCTGCACATCCCGCGCTCCACGGAGGCGGACGGCGTGCGCTTCGAAGAGGTCTCGCTCGGCTATCCGCGTGAGTGGCGGAAGCGGGCGCGGGGGCCGATCCCGCTGCGGCGCATCTTCTGAGGCCCTGTCCCGAACGCTATGAAAGGTCCTTTTCTCGCAAAATTTGCAAGGAAAGGACCTTTCATAGCGCTTGAAGGGACGCGCTCAGCCTCGTCCGGGGCCGTCCTGGCCGGGACGGCGACGCCGCAGGTACCGCTCGAACTCGGCCGCGATCTTGTCCCCGCTGACGTCGTCCAGCGTGAACTCCGTCTCCGCGTCGCCGCGCTCCTCGAGCCCCCGGACGTACTCGCTGATCTCCTCGTCCTCCTCGGCCATCTCGGTGACCGTCCGCTGCCACTCCTCCGCCTGCTCGGGCAGGGCGCCGAGCGGGATCTCGACGTCGAGCACGTCCTCCAGTTTGTGCAGCAGCGCCAGCGTGGCCTTGGGCGACGGCGGATGCGAGACGTAGTGCGGCACGGCCGCCCAGATCGAGACCGCCGGGACACCCGCCTGCACGCAGTAGTCCTGCAGGACCCCGACGATGCCGGTCGGCCCCTGGTAGTTGTTCAGCTCCAGCCCGAACTGCGAAGCGGTGTCCTTGTCGTACGCCGTCCCGGTGACCGGGACGGGCCGGGTGTGCGCGGTGTCGGCCAGGAGCGCGCCGAGGGTGACGACGGTGGAGACCTCCAGTTGCTGGATGTGCTCCAGCAGTTCGGCGCAGAAGGCGCGCCAGCGCATGTTCGGTTCGGGCCCCTGCACCAGCACGATGTCCCGGCTGAAGCCCTCCGGGCGGCACACCGAGAGCCGCGTGGTCGGCCAGTCGACCCGCCGGGTGACGCCGTCCACCATGCGCACGGTCGGTCTGCTGACCTGGAAGTCGTAGTACTCGTCAGGACTCAGCTCGCTCAGTGGGGTCGCATCCCAGTTGAGCTGGAGATGCTCGACCGCCCGGCTGGCCGCGTCACCTGCGTCGTTCCATCCTTCGAAGGCGACGATCATGATCGGCTTGGTGTCATCCGGGTGGTCGCGGCCGGGCCGCTGGGTCTCGTCGACGGGCTCACTCACCGGACCAGCCTACGACCAGGGGGCCGTGCGCCGTTGGGCATGTCCGGTGGCGTTTCGTGGCGGCGAACCGCGCGGAGCCGACGCAATGCGACATTTCGGGCAACCACCTGGCCGTCGACGTGAATCCGTCTCGGCTACCGTGGGCTCCGGAAGGCCTGACCGAACGTGAGGGGGAGCCGTGACCGAACCGTCCACACCGGACGGACTCGCCGCCGTGCTGTGGGACATGGACGGCACGCTGGTCGACTCGGAGAAGCTGTGGGACGTCGCGCTCTACGAGGCCGTCGAAAGCCTCGGCGGCAGCCTGACCGAGGAACAGCGCCTGAGTCTCGTCGGGTCCAATATGGACGACACGGCCGCGTTCCTCCTCGAAGTGTGCGCCAGGCCCGTGACGCCCGAGTCGATCGCCGAGATGGGGGAGTGGATCCGCCGCCGCACGGCCAACCTCTTCGACGGCCCCCTCCCGTGGCGCCCCGGCGCGCAGGAGCTGCTCGAACTGTTGCGCGCCAACGGTGTCCCGATGGCGCTGGTCACCTCCACCGAACGGTCGCTGACCGAACTCGCGCTCAACACCATCGGTCGTGAGTACTTCGCCGCCACGGTCTGCGGTGACGAGGTCGATGGTCTGAACAAGCCGCACGCGAGGCCGTATCAGCTGGCCACGGAGTTGCTGGGAGTCCCGGCTTCCCGGTGCGTGGCGATCGAGGATTCACCGCCCGGCGCGGCTTCCGCGGCCGCCGCGGGCTGCACGGTGGTGGTGATCCCGAACGACGTCGACGTCGAACCGGGAGAGCGGCGGGTGTTCCGTTCGTCGCTGGTCGGGCTCGACGTGCCGGCGCTGACCGCGCTCCTGCCCTGACCGCCATGTCGCATTTCCGCTAGACCGCACCCGGTGCGGTCGGTGATGCTGGCCTGGTGCATGAGGATTTCGAACGCTGCGTCCGGGCGGTCCAGGCGAAGGACGCCCGGTTCGACGGCTGGTTCTTCACCGCCGTCCTGACGACGCGGATCTACTGCCGGGCGAGCTGCCCGGTCGTCCCGCCGAAGCCGGAGAACATGACGTTCTACCCGAGCGCGGCGGCCGCGCAGGAGGCCGGGTTCCGTGCCTGCAAACGGTGCCGCCCGGACGCCAGCCCCGGGTCACCGCAGTGGAACGAGCGCGCGGACCTGGTGGCCAGGGCGATGCGGCTGATCGCCGACGGCGTCGTCGACACCGACGGCGTGAGCGGGCTGGCCGCCCGGCTCGGTTACAGCGTCCGGCAGGTGGAGCGGCACGTACGCGCCGAACTCGGCGCGGGTCCGCTCAGCCTCGCCCGTGCGCAACGGGCGCAGACGGCGCGGCTGCTGATCGAGACGACCGGCCTGTCGATGATCGACGTCGCCCTCGCGGCGGGGTTCGGCAGCGTCCGGACCTTCAACGACACCGTCCGTGAGGTCTTCGCCCTGTCCCCGACGGAACTGCGCGCCCGTGTCCGCACCGCGCCGGCGACCGCGCCCGGGACGCTCAACCTGCGCCTGCCGTACCGGAAGCCGCTGTTCCCGGACAACCTCTTCGGGCATCTCGTCGCGACCGGTGTCCCCGGTGTCGAGGAATGGCGCGACGGCGCGTACCGCCGCACGCTGCGGCTCCCGCACGGCGCGGCCGTCGTCGCGCTCAAGCCGGAAGACGGTTACATCGGCTGCCGGCTCACGTTGTCGGATCTGCGGGATCTCTCGACCGCCATCAGCCGTTGCCGCCGTCTGCTCGACCTTGACGCCGACCCGGCCGCGGTCGACGAAGCCCTGGCCGCGGACCCGCTGCTCGGCCCGCTCGTGGCCGCGGCGCCCGGTAGGCGGGTGCCGAGGACGGTCGACGGTGACGAGTTCGCCGTCCGCGCGGTCCTCGGTCAGCAGGTGTCCACCGCGGCCGCGCGGACCCATGCCGCCCGGCTGGTGCTCGCGCACGGTGAGCCCGTCGACGATCCGGACGGTGGCCTCACCCACGTCTTCCCGGACGCCGCCGCGCTGGCGGGAATCGACCCGGAAAGCCTCGCCATGCCGCAGAGCCGCAAGCGGACCCTGCTCGGCCTCGTCGCCGAACTGAACGACGGCGGGCTCGACCTCGGCGCGGGAAGTGACTGGCAGTTCGCTCGGGAGCGGCTACACGCGTTGCCCGGCTTCGGCCCGTGGACCGTCGAGAGCATCGCGATGCGCTCGCTCGGCGACCCCGACGCCTTCCTGCCGACCGACCTCGGCGTCAAAGTCGCCGCGAAGGGGTTCGGGCTCGGCCCGGCGGCGTTCGCCGCGCACGCCGAACGCTGGCGTCCGTGGCGCGCCTACGCCGTCCAGCACCTTTGGGCGACCGGAGATCACCCGATCAACCGGCTGCCCGCCGCCTGAGCCCGAGGAGCGCCATGCGCACGCACACCGTCATCGACAGCCCGTACGACAAGCTGACCCTGGTCGCGGACGGCGAAAGCCTCTGCGGGGTCTACATGGTCCAGCAACGGCACCGCCCGGCCGAGGAGAGCTTCGGCCATCCGGACCCGGGCGCGCCGATCTTCGCCGACACCGAGAAGCAGCTGAAGGAGTACTTCGCCGGACAGCGGAAGGAATTCGATCTTTCACTGAGCTTCGGCGGCACCGAATTCCAGCGGATGGTCTGGGAAGGCCTGCTCGGCATCCCATATGGCGAGACGGTTTCCTATGGTCAGCTCGCCGACCGTCTTGGCAGGCCCACCGCGTCGCGCGCGGTCGGGCTCGCGAACGGGAAGAACCCCATCAGCATCATCGTGCCCTGCCATCGCGTGATCGGTTCCAACGGCGATCTCACCGGTTACGGCGGTGGTGTCGAACGGAAACGGCACCTGCTCGACTTCGAACGGGGCGGCGCCGCGCTGTTCTGAAGTGTGACGCGAGCGGCAACACACCGGCCCGGGGCAGCGCGACGCGGGCGCGGATGGAAGGATCTCCAGACCGTGAAGACCTTCGATGAGCTGTTCGCCGAGCTTGCCGAGCGCGCCCGCACGCGCCCTGACGGTTCCGGCACCGTCGCCGCGCTGGACGCGGGAGTGCACGCGCAGGGCAAGAAGGTGCTCGAAGAGGCGGGCGAGGTGTGGATCGCCGCCGAGCACGAATCCGACGACAGGCTCTCCGAGGAGATTTCACAGCTGCTGTACCGCGTACAGGTGCTCATGCTCGGCCGAGGACTGTCGACAGAGGACGTGTACCGGTACCTGTGACGCGTTCGCGTCCGGAGAACCAAGGAGAAGCAATGCTGCGTGTCGCCGTGCCGAACAAGGGAGCCCTCGCCGCCGCCGCGACGGAGATGCTCGGCGAGGCCGGCTACCGCAAGCGACATGAGGCCCGCGACCTGACCGTCCTCGACACAGTCAACGAGGTCGAGTTCTTCTTCTTGCGTCCCAAGGACATCGCGATCTACGTCGGATCCGGCGAACTGGACCTCGGCATCACCGGCCGCGACCTCGCGCTCGACTCAGGCGCCCCGGTCGAGGAGATCCTCGGCCTCGGCTTCGGCGGTTCCACCTTCCGGTACGCCGCGCCGGCGGGCCGGGAGTGGCGGGCCGAAGACCTGCAGGGCAAGCGGCTCGCGACGTCGTACCCGCGGCTCGTGCGCGAGAACCTCAAGCAGCACGGGGTGGAGGCGGAGGTCATCCGCCTCGACGGCGCCGTCGAGATCTCGATCCAGCTCGGCGTGGCCGACGCGATCGCGGACGTCGTCGAGTCGGGGCGTTCGTTGCGCCAGCACAACCTCGTGGCCTTCGGCGACCCGATCTGCGTATCGGAGGCGGTGCTGCTGCAGCGTGCGGGCACCGAGCACACCCGGCCCAAGGACCAGCTGAAGGCACGGCTGCAGGGTGTCGTCTTCGCCCAGCACTACATGATGCTGGACTACGACTGCCCGCGGTCGCTGCTCGACGCGGCCATCGCGATCACGCCGGGCCTCGAATCGCCGACCGTCGCGCCGCTGGCGCACGAAGACTGGGTGGCCGTGCGGGCGATGGTGCCGCGCAAGGAGGTCAACCGGATCATGGACGAACTCGCCGAGACCGGCGCCAAGGCCGTCCTCGCTTCGGACATCCGGGCCTGCCGCCTCTGACCTCGCTCCAGACGCCATGAAAGGTCCTTTCCTTGCAAATTTTGCAAGGAAAGGACCTTTCATGGCGTTGGCTAGCGGGGTCGGTTGGGCTTCTTGGGCATCAGGTCGTAGAGCTTCTTGCGCGCCCCGTTGTCCTTCGCGCTGCGAGTCACCGAGACCTCGGTGATGAAATCCTCGAAGACGAACTCCTCGTCCGCGGGCACGATCGCCGCGGCCGGATGGTTCCGCAGGTAGCCGTCGAGTGTCTCCGCGATCTCCCGGAACGACAATGCCTGCAGCGTTTCCGGCGCGTACGTCGTCACCGGCACGCCGTGCGCGGCGGCTTCGTTCATCACGACGCCGAGCGGGACGTGCGACAGCATCGGGATCCCGAACGCGTAAAGCTCCTGCAACGCCGCGGCCGCGTAATGCGAGATCGGGCGGCGGTACAGCCCTGGCACGAGACCGTAGTAGGCGATCGGCGGACGGCCGACGGTCTGTTCGACGTAACGCACCTGGTCCGAAAGCAGGCGCAGCGCGCGGATGCTCGTCCGGTCCGGCTGCACCGGCACGAGGATCCCGTGCGAAGCGGCGAGCGCGTTGTTGGTCAGCACGTCGAGTGCGGGCGGGCAGTCGATGATGATGTGGTCGTAGTTGGCGAACTGGATGACCCTGGCCAGCTGCCAGCCGGGCACCCGGAACTGGTCCAGCCGCCGGATCAGGTCGAACATCCCCGGCGAGGTCGGGATGACGTCGAACGCGCCGCCCCGCCCGAGGTTGCTGCGCGGATGCCGGACGACGAGTTCCTCGATCGGGCCCTTCCACACCTTGGTCAGGGCTTTCGCGAGGCTGGGCATGTCCGGTGCCACCTCGTCCAAGCCGAGGAGTTCAGTGGTCGCGTGGCCCTGTGGGTCGAGGTCGATCAGCAGCACCCGGCGGCCGCGTTCGGCCAGTGCGGCCGCCGCGCCCACGCTGAGTGAGGTCTTGCCGACCCCGCCTTTCTGGTTGACCACCGAGGTGATCTGCATGCCGAAGCGCTCCCTGTGTCTGTTGTTCCGGGAAGGCTATTGGAAACCCGCCGAGAAAGCGCGTCTATCAGCCCGCCTGTCGCGGCCGCACCAGCAAGGCCTGCGCCCCGGAGGCGATCGGCCCCGACGTGTCGTGCAGTGTCGTGGTCGCCGTGCCGATCCCGTTCGGGCCGACCAGGGTGGCCGCGTCGACGCCGATCCAGTCGCCGAGGGGCGGGCGGCGGAGGTGCACCGTCAGCTCGGAGTTGATGAACCACCACTCCCGCGGGTCCAGGAAGTTCGAGATCCCGTTGCCGGAATCCGCCAGCACGAACAACCGCTGCAGCGGGCTCGGCTTCTCCCCGTCCACGAGCGCGACGCGCTGCCTTCCCCAGACGGTCGCGGGGCCGGGTTCGTCCAGTGCGCCCTTGACGCTGCGCCACTCGACGGCCTCCAGGTATCCGCCGTGCCAGCCCTCCGGCCAGTTCGACGCGGGCAGGCCGTCCGGCGACGGCAGCGTGGGAGCATCCGCCGTGGCCACCGCGGTGGTGTCCGACGTCGCGATGCGCCACGCCGAGGCGCGGGCGACGACCCGCTCGCCGTGAGAGAGCTCGGCCGTCAGCCACTCGACCGACCGGCCCGGCCGTTCCACCCGGGCCCGTACCGACAGCTCCTTCAACGGCGCGGGCCCGAGGATCTCGACCGTCACCCGTGCCAGCTGGCTCGCGTGCGGCGCCTCGACCTCTTCGAGCGCGCGGACCAGCAACGCCGAAGGCGGCCCGAAGTGCTGCGCATCCGGGGTCCACGGGCCGGCGGTGTGCGGGGTCGGGAGGAAGACGCCGTCACCTGACGGCACGTAAAACGCTTCTGTCACATACGCACCCTAATCCGCACGGTCCAATACGGACTCCTCGCCGGGATCCGGTTCCGGCCAGCCCGGGTACGGCGGGGGAGTGCCGCCGTACTGCGGGCAGAGGGCCTGGTGATCGCACCACGCGCAGAGTTTGCTCGGGTTCGGCCGGAAGTCGCCGGTCTTGCCCGCTTTGAGGATCGCCTGCCAGATCGCCTCCAGTGTGCGCTCGAAGCGGATCAGCTCGCCCTCGTCGGGTGTGTAGGCCAGGGACTGCCCGTCGGTGAGGTACATCAGTTTCAGCTGGCGCGGCACGACACCGCGAAGCCGCCAGAGGACCACGGCGTAGAACTTCATCTGGAACATCGCCTTGGCCTCGCCGATCTCGCGGGGCGCGGCACCGGTCTTGTAGTCGACGACGCGGATCTCACCGGTCGGCGCCACGTCCAGCCGGTCGACGTAGCCCCGGAGCAGCACTCCGGAGCCCAGTTCGATCTCGACGTGCAGCTCACACGCTTCCGGCTCCAGGCGACGCGGATCCTCGAGGCCGAAGTAGGTGTCGACGAGCTGCTCGGCCGAGGAGAGCCACGAGGTGACGGCGTCGGGGTCCTCCTGATCGAACAGGTCGATCCACTCCGGACGTTCCGAGGAAAGCTCCTCCCACGCCGGCGCGAGCAGCTCCTTGGCCTGCGGAGGGGTGCGATCGGCCTGCGGAAGGGAGAACAGGCGCTCCAGCACGGAATGCACCAGCGTGCCGCGCAGCTGGGCCTTCGTCGGGATCTCGGGGAGTCTGTCGACCGCGCGGAAGCGGTAGAGCAGCGGACACTGCTTGAAGTCGCTGGCACGCGACGGGGACAGGGCCGGCCGACGGCGCGGGACTTCGGCGCCGGGCGGCGGATCGGCGGTGACCGTGTCGGTGTCGGGCATGGGGGAAGCGTATCGCCGGGCACCGACAGTTCCGGGACCGCGACGCACCGGAGCGGCATGACCGACACCACCCGGACGGGAAGGGCGGGTTACCGGCACCCCACACCTGGGCATCTACTCTTCGACACATGGCGGTGACGGGTGAGCAGGGCCCGCCTCGACGAGGCGTGGCACCAGAGGGTGGGCTCCTGCTGTTCCGGGTCTCCGGGATCCCCGTGCTGCTGGCCCCTTCGTGGTGGATCGGCTCCCTGATCATCGTGGTGCTCTACACGCCGCTGGTCGGCCGGATCCTGCCCGGAGTCACCACACTGACCTCCTGGCTGCTGGCCGCCGCGTTCGCGGTCCTACTCGGACTGTCGGTGCTCGCGCACGAACTCGGGCACTGCCTGGTCGCGCTGCGCCTCGGTATCCCGGTCAGGCGCCTCCGACTGTTCCTGCTCGGCGGCCTCTCCGAGGTCGCCAGGACTCCCCGCCAGCCTCGGCAGGAAGGGCTCGTCGCCGCCGCGGGACCGGTCGTTTCGTTGCTGCTCGGCGGATTCTGCGGGCTGCTGATGTTCGCCGTCCCGCCGGAAAGCGCCGCCTGGCTGCTCATCGCCGAATGCGCCGTCGCGAACTTCGCCGTCGGGATCTTCAACCTCCTTCCCGGACTTCCGCTCGACGGCGGACGGCTCGTCCGCGCCGGGGTCTGGGCCGCCACGGGACGCCGCGAGAAGGGCACGCGCGCGGCGGTCGTCGGCGGCGGTGTCGTCGCGGCGGGACTGGTCGTCTGGGCGTTGTGGGGGTTGGCGGCGGGCAGCGAGGACCGTTGGCTCCGCCTCGGTGTCTGCGTCGTGACGGCGTGGTTCGTGGTCCTCGGCGCGCGAAGCGAACTCGCCGCCGAAACACGCCGAGGCTGGCCGGAAGGCGTACGGCTGAGCGAACTCATCCGGCCCGTTCTCCAGCTTCCCGCGGAAAGCCCCGTCTCGGACGCGCTGGCCGCTTCGGCGGGCCGTGGGGTGGTCCTGGTGCGCGCCGACGGCGTCGCCGCCGGGCTTCTCGACGAGACGGCCGCCGCGCAACTGGCCGGGACGTCACCGCACGCGCCCGCGGAGATGGCCGCGGAGCCGATCCGCGCCGACACCGTGCTGCTCTCCTCGGAGTCGGGGGAGGAGATCGCCGAGCGGGTCAGGGAAACCGCCGCGTGGCAGTTCCTCGTCGTGGACGACGAAGGCAGGCCCGCGGGGGTGCTCCGGCGGGAGGACCTGCGCGCCGCGATGACCCGGAGCCGACCCCCGGCGTAGCGCGGCTAGGCCACCTGCGAGGATCGGTCGTCGATCAGTTTGCGGCTATGGAGGTTCAGTGTCGGTCCGTGGGCCGTTTCGTGTTGGTGACCGGGTTCAGCTGACCGACTCCAAAGGGCGGCACTACACCATGGTGCTCGCCGAAGGACAGCAATATCACACCCACCGCGGCGCGCTGGCGCACGACGACGTGATCGGTGCGCAGGAGGGTTCGGTCGTCACTTCGGCCGGCGGCAGCCATTATCTGGCGCTGCGCCCGCTGCTGCCGGACTACGTGTTGTCGATGCCGCGTGGCGCGCAGGTGATCTACCCGAAGGACGCCGCGCAGATCGTGATGTGGGGCGACATCTTCCCGGGCGCGCGGGTGCTCGAGGCGGGCGCCGGTTCCGGCGCGCTGACCTGCTCGCTGCTGCGTGCGGTCGGTTCGGAAGGAACCGTGCAGTCCTACGAGATCCGGGACGACCACGCCGAACACGCCGAGCGGAACGTGGAGAAGTTCTTCGGCCACAAGCCGGACAACTGGTCGCTGACGGTCGCGGACCTTTCGACGCACACCGGTGAGGTCGACCGCGTCGTCCTCGACATGCTCGCGCCTTGGGACCAGCTGGAGACGGTCGCCGCGCATCTGGTGCCCGGCGGCGTGCTCACGGTCTATGTGGCGACGGTCACACAGCTTTCGCGGATCACGGAAGCCCTGCGGGACCAGCAGTGCTGGACCGAGCCGGAGTCGTGGGAGACCCTCATGCGGCCGTGGCACGTCGTGAGTCTCGCGGTGCGGCCGGACCACCGGATGGTCGCGCACACCGCGTTCCTGCTGACGGCACGCCGTCTGGCGGACGGGACCGTGTCGCCGCGGGTTCACCGTCGCTCCGGCAAGGGCTGATCGATACTGGTGGCCGTGCTCGCCTGAAGGACCCTTTCCCGGCACCTGACGCAGGGCACCGGCAAAGTCGTATAAGCGCTGGTCGGTGCCACTCTTGGTGATTCGGACCGGATCTTCGAACGGGGCGGTTGGCAGAGGCTCGACCGGATTATGTCCACAAAGGACACCAGTCGTGTCTTGGGTTCTTCTGGCCTCGGGGTGGCTGAAGGGGCCTTTCACCGCATGGGACGCGGGTAAAGCGCCCTTCGTCGCATGCGATGAGGGGGACGTGCCGTGAATGCCCGCAGGGACGCTCTTCGACGGCTGAATGTCCGATTGATGTCTACATGCCCGATTTGTCGAAGGGGTCGTGAGTGATAAAACGCGTTAGAACGCTCTTTATCACTCACGACCCAGCCCACACGCATCACGACTGGACACCGATACGGACTTAAGGCACGAACTTCTGACGCAGGACACTAGGCGCGAGGAAGGGGTCCTTCACGGATCGCGGGCCGATGCCTACTTCACGCACCATTTGCCGTCTTGTTTCTTCAGCGGGAACGGCGTGTCCTTCTGGCCGCCCGCACCCTCGACGTGAACGGTCACCGAGGCGGAGTCGCCGCTGACCGACGGCGGATCGGGGACGGTCGCGGTGACCTTCCCCGCAGCCGCCCACTTCCGGCCGAGCTCGGCCAGATCGGCCGACGACTGCTGGACGCAGGTGAGCTTCCCGAACGCGGTCGCGTCGTGGTTGACGATGGCCGCGGCGATCGCCTTGCCGGCGACCTCGACCGCGGCCACGTCCGGATCCACCGGCACCGGACGGGACGAACCCGGCCGCTGCTCGGGCGTGACACTGCTCGACGCGGCCGGGTCGGAGCCGGACGGGGCCACCAGCAGCAGCCCCACCACGACCCCGGCCACGACCGCGCCGCAAACCACCGCGACGGCGGTCAGCTTGTGGCTCACCGTCACGGGTAGGTCACTTCTTGTCGGCCTTGATGTCCTTGAGGCACCACAGGTCCGATTCCTTGGCCGCGGTGATGGTGCCTTCCGCGGTCTTGGTGCCCTGGGTGGCGCGGTAACGCCCCGTCGCCCGGTCGCCGCTTTCCTTGGCGGGCTCGATGATCTCGAGCTTGATCGGGTCGAGCGGCTTGCCCTCGTCCTTGGTGTTCTCGCTACGGCAGATCAGGTCGAGGAACGTCTTCTTGTCACCCGCGCTATAGGAAGTCGCGGCGCCTTCGAAGACCTCCTGCGGCGTGGCCTTGCCGCCCGGCGCCGGGCCGGAGCTCTTGGTCGACGACGTGCTCGGCGAGCTGGACCTGGTGCGCGTCGAGCTCGGCTTCTGCGACGAGGACGGGGCCTCCGACGGAGCGGCGCTGCTGGAGGGCGGCGCAGCGACCGGGTTGTCGTCGCCGGAGTTCAGCGCGATGACCAGTGCGGTGACACCGCCACCGACCAGCACGACCGCGCCGATCGCGATGCCGACGATCAGGCCGGTCTTCTTTTTCTTGGGTGGCTCTCCGCCGCCGTAACCGCCTTCCTGCGGGTACGCGTTGAAGCCGCCCTGCTGCCCGTACGGATCCGGCTGGCCGAACTGCTGCGTGCCACCGGGGTATCCCTGCTGGGGCTGAGGACCGCTCTGCGGGTAACCACCTTGCTGCTGGCCGTACGGGTCCTGCTGTCCGTACTGGCCGGCACCGGGGTATCCCTGTTGCGGCTGGGGGCCGCTCTGCGGGTACCCGCCCTGCTGGCCGTACGGATCCTGTCCGTAGCCGCCGGGCTGCTGCGGCGGGTATGTCATGGCTGGTGCCCCCTAGCTGTTCCGCGAAAATGCTCAACATGACCTGCGGGTCCGCCTCCCCGGCGAACGTCGCCCGATGCTAGCCATCGAGCCGGATCGCCGCTCGATTAGGGCCGAACTGAGACCCGAAACCCGTTTGCACCCGGACGGAGCCGGGTATTCCGTCGCAGGTCAGGCCAGGTGGACGGATTGTGACCATGAGTGCGCCGGACCCGGCACCGGGATGGCCCCTTGCGCGTCGCGAAGGTACGTGCTGGTGGGTCGTCCGGAACGCGACGCGCCGATCTTGTGATGCGGAAAGGCCTTTTATTGTCGGTGATCGCCGGTACCGTGGAATGAAAAGCACTCCGAGGAGGTGCCCGATGCATCATGACCTTCCCGGAGGTCGGCGCGAGGAGGCCGACCCTTCAGAAACGACCGGAGCTGGAACCACGTCCGACGAGCAGGCACGTCAAATCCGCTTCCTCGAGGAGGAAGTCGCCCTGCTGCGCCGGAAGCTCACCGATTCCCCACGTCAGAACCGAGTGCTGGAGCAGCGACTCGCCGAGGCGTCGGAACGCGTGAGCCAACTCACGGAACGCAACACGAAACTGGTCGAGACGCTCCGCGAGGCGCGTGGCCAGTTGCTCGCGTTGCGGGAGGAGGTCGACAGGCTGGCCCAGCCTCCGAGCGGTTACGGCGTGTTCGTCACCGCGTACGAGGACAACACGGTGGACGTGTTCACCGCGGGCCGCAAGATGCGGGTTTCGGTCTCACCCGCGGTCGAGGTCTCGTCGCTGCAGCGCGGACAGGCGTTGCGGCTCAACGAGGCGCTCACCGTCGTCGAAGGCGGTGACTTCGAGCGGATCGGCGAGGTCTGCGCGCTGCGCGAGGTGCTGGCCCCGGACGTCGAGGGCGGCAGCCCCCGTGCGCTCGTGGTCGGTCACGCGGACGAGGAGCGGGTCGTCCTGCTCTCCGACCCGCTGGCCGAACAGCCCCTCAAGCCGGGCGATTCCCTGCTGGTGGACTCGAAGGCCGGTTACGCCTACGAGCGCGTGCCGAAGGCGGAGGTCGAGGATCTCGTGCTGGAGGAGGTGCCCGACGTCCGCTACGAGGACATCGGTGGCCTCACCCGGCAGATCGAGCAGATCCGCGACGCCGTCGAGCTTCCGTTCCTGCACGCGGATCTGTACCAGGAGTACCAGCTGCGTCCGCCGAAGGGCGTGCTGCTCTACGGGCCTCCTGGCTGCGGAAAGACCCTCATCGCCAAGGCGGTGGCCAACTCGCTCGCCAAGAAGGTCGCGGAAGCCCGCGGCGACTCGGCGGACGGGAAGTCCTACTTCCTGAACATCAAGGGTCCGGAACTGCTGAACAAGTTCGTCGGGGAGACCGAGCGGCATATCCGCCTGATCTTCCAGCGGGCTCGGGAAAAGGCCTCCGAAGGCACCCCGGTGATCGTGTTCTTCGACGAGATGGACTCGATCTTCCGCACCCGCGGTTCGGGCGTGTCCTCCGACGTGGAGACCACGATCGTCCCGCAGCTGCTTTCGGAGATCGACGGTGTCGAGGGCCTGGAGAACGTCATCGTCATCGGCGCCTCCAACCGCGAGGACATGATCGACCCGGCGATCCTGCGGCCGGGCCGGCTCGACGTCAAGATCAAGATCGAGCGTCCGGACGCCGAAGGCGCGAAGGACATCTTCTCCAAGTACCTGTCCGACGGTCTCCCGATCCACGCGGACGACCTCGCCGAGTTCGGCGGGGACGTGAAGGCGACCTTCGACGCGATGATCCAGCACACCGTCGAGCGGATGTACGAAGAGACGGACGAGAACCGGTTCCTCGAGGTCACCTACGCCAACGGTGACAAGGAAGTCCTGTACTTCCGCGACTTCAACTCGGGCGCGATGATCCAGAACATCGTGGACCGGGCGAAGAAGTCGGCCATCAAGTCGGTGCTGGAGACCAAGCAGCCCGGCCTGCGCGTGCAGCATCTGCTGGACGCGATCGTCGACGAGTTCGCGGAGAACGAGGACCTGCCCAACACCACCAACCCGGACGACTGGGCCCGGATCTCCGGCAAGAAGGGCGAGCGGATCGTCTACATCCGCACGCTCGTCACCGGCAAGAACCAGGATTCGGGGCGGGCGATAGACACCGCCACGAACACCGGTCAGTACCTGTAGTTCGAACCGAAGGGGCCCTTCACCGCATAAGTTGCGGTGAAGGGCCCCTTCGCGTCACACGGCCACGGCTTCTTCGACCTTCTTGCGCGGGCTCAGCCGCCCGTGTGCGGCCAGGATGCCCAGGACGACGAGCAGCGCGCCGACGGGCTGGTTCCACGCCAGGGGTTCGTCGAGTACGAGAACGCCGAGCAGGACACCGACAACGGGTGTGAGGTAGGTCACCGCCGAGGCGTTCGATGCGCCCCACGCCGCGATGATCGACGCGTTCCAGGCGTACGCCAGACCGGTTCCGAGTGCCCCGAGCGCGATCATGCTGAGCACGATCGGCGTGTCGAGGCGCACCGGCGTCGTCGCGATGAACGGCGCCAGCGCCAGCATCACGACGGCGCCACAACAGACCTGCCCAAGCGCGATGGTCGGCGCGTCGAGGTTCCGCCAGGAGATGAACCGTCGCACGTAGACGAACGAGATCCCGTAGCAGGTCGTCGCGCCCAAGCAGGCCAGCTGCGCGGTCAGCTCGTGGGAGACGTCGATCCCTTGCCAGACCCCGACGATGGTGAGCACTCCCAGGAAGCCGAGGATCAGGCCGGTCGTGCGGGCCTTGGTGAACCGTTCCGACGGCAGCGCCGCGGCGGCGATGAGCATGGTGATCAGCGGTGTCGTCGCGTTGAAGATGCTGGCGAGCCCGGACGAGATGTACTGCTCGGCCCAGGAGAACAACAGGAACGGGATGACGCACAGCAGCACGGAGACGACCGCGAGATGGCCCCAGAGCGCCGGATCGCGGGGGAGTGGCTTACGACGCCAGGCGGCGATGGCCATCAGCGCCACCGCGCCGAGGCAAACGCGGGAGAGTGCCACCTGAGCGGGTGACAGGCCGGTGAGACCGACCTTGATGAACAGAAAACTCGCACCCCATACGATCGCGAGCGCCGCGAACCGAATCGCGATACTGAAACGTCCCAATTGTCCTTCTCCTGATTCCGCAAGTCCGCGCTCAGTGAATCCCGGCATCCCCCTTGCGCTCCAGCGGTTTTCGGACGATGTGTCCGACGCCTCCCGCGTGGCGCTCGGCCGAATCGTCCGTATAACGACCTATACTTCCGGGCTGTGAGCGAATCCTCCGGGCGCCCGCGCGCGCCGATCACCGAAGCCGATGTCCTGGCCTGGCTGGAAACCACGGCCGCCGCCGTCCGGTCGGGCGAGGTGAGCGCGCCCGAACTGATCGAGCTGCTCGGCGAGTTGCGCCGCGCTTCCGCGGCTTGCGCCGACGCCTCCGACTGGGCGCTGCTCGCCGCGAGGGAGGAGGGTGCCAGCCTCCGCCAGATCGCGCCGGTGTTCGGCAAGGGTTACGTTCGGGCCCCGGCGGCCCGCCTCGAAAAGCTGCACCGGCAGGCGCAGAATTCGGGCCAGTGGCTCGCGATCCTCCGCCACAAGAACGAAGGAGCCCGGTGACGGACACGGAAATCCCCGTCGGCGACCGGATCGCCGTCGGGCTGGCGGCACTCGGCAGGCCCGCCTACATCAACCTCGGCCGGGCCGAGGCGTTGCCGTCGGGACGTGGGTTCGAGGCGATGCGTGCGGCGACCTACGCCGTGCTGGACGACGCGTACGGCGCGGGCGTCCGCTGGATCGACGTCGCCCGTTCGTATGGTTCTTCGGAAGAGTTCCTGGCCGGCTGGCTCGCCGACCGCGGCCACGCGGACGTGACGGTGTCGAGCAAATGGGGCTACCGCTACGTGGGGGAGTGGAAGCTCGACGCGCCGGTGCACGAGGTCAAGGAGCACACCGCCGCGCGGTTCGCCGGGCAGTGGGCGGAAACCGTTGACCTGCTGGGAAAGGCGGTTTCGCTCTACCAGGTCCACTCGCTCACTGTGGACAGTCCTCTGTTCACCGACGACCGGCTGATCGGCGCGCTCGCCGAACTCGCCGCCGGCGGTGTCCCGGTGGGCTTCTCCACGTCCGGTCCCGCCCAGGCGGACGCGGTACGGCGGGCGTTCGAGCTGGAGGTGGCCGGAACGCCGGTGTTCAGCGCCGTGCAGTCGACGTGGAACCTGCTCGAACCCTCGGTCGGCCCGGCGCTCGCGGAAGCGCACGCCGCCGGGAAACGGGTGCTGGTCAAGGAAACCGTCGCGAACGGACGGCTCGTGGTCGAGCCGCCGTCGCCGCTCGCGCGGATCGTGCGGGAGCGCGGGACGGGGCCGGACGCGGTGGCCATCGCGGCGGTGCTCGCGCAGGACTGGCGGCCGGTCGCGGTCATCGGGCCGTCGAGCACGGCGCAGCTGCGGGAGAATCTCGTTGCCGCGAAGGTAAAGCTGACCGCCGACGAACTCGCGGAACTCGCCACGCTCGCCGAGGAGCCGTCCGCGTACTGGCGGCACAGGTCCTGCCTCGGCTGGCGGTGAAGGGCTGGACTAGTCTCGCGGCAAACGTCAGGCGGGACATCGGGGAGGACTCGAGAGTGCGTCATCGGCAGGTACTCGCGGTGGCGACGGTCGCGCTGTTCGGTCTGTCGGGATGCGCCGACCGTCCCAACGACCTCGACACCTACTACGACGACCCGACACCGACGCCCACGGTCGAGCCCGCACAGCCTTCGGTCAAGCCGCAGGCCAATCCGGTTCCTCCGTCGTCGACCCAGGCTCCCGTCCCCGCGGCCGTCTCCGCCGCGTTGCTGACCGACGAGGACGTCGCCGAGGAAGAGGTCGTTCCCGGTGAGAGCAAGGTGTCCGGCTGTCTGACCGGTCTGACCCGCGGTACGAGCCGTTCGGCATCGTGGTCGTACCCGAGCGGCTCGACGCTGGAACACCAGGTCACCGAATACACCGACCAAGACGCGTCGGACGTCGTCACCCAGGCGGACTGCGAAGGCAGGAAACTCACCCTGACGAAGCAGACCGGCATCGAGGTCCAGCGCGCCTGGTGCGCGGACACGACGTGCACGGTGTTGCTCGCCAAGGGGAAACTCGTCTCCGCCCTCAGCGTGACCGCCGGAACCGAAGCGCGGGCGACGGACGCGGCGAAGCGGCTGTTGCCGATCGTCGCGCAGCGCCTCCGTTCGGCCTAGCGCGAGTCTCGTCGCCGAAACCACTCCAGGGCGCCCAGCCGACCGTCCGGGATGAACCGGCTCTCCGGATCGTCGAGCCACGAACGCAACTCACTCAGCGTCAGCCACCGTCCTTCGACCACTTCGGACGGCTGATGGACGAAAGGGCCGTCCCAGCGCGTTTCGAAGGCGAAGTTGTGGGCCCGGATCGTGTCGTCGTCGGTGACGTGGACGAAAAGCGGGCGCAGTTCCACTCCGTGAACACCCAGTTCTTCAGCCAGTTCCCGGCGTGCGCATTCCTCCGGCGTCTCGCCCGCGGCGACGATGCCGCCTGCCCAGCAGTCCCATGTGGAGGGATAGACGTCCTTGGTGGCCGTACGGAGATGCACGTAGACACGCTCTCCGTCACTCGAACGGACCAACACCACGCCCGCCGCGTGCCAGAGTCCCTCGGCGCGGACCCGGGAGCGCGTGGCCGCACCCACCGCGGTTCCGTCGAGGTCATAGAGCGCAACGAGTTCGTCACTGCCTGACATGGGGGGCATCGTCGCACGCCTCAGACCCCGTAGGGTGGTGGGTATGCGGCGGATCATGGGAACCGAAGTCGAGTACGGCATCGCGGTGCCGGGCGACGCGACGGCGAACCCGGTACTCACCTCGACCCAGGTCGTGCTCGCCTACGCGGCCGCGGCGGACGTCCCGCGGGCGAGGCGGGCACGCTGGGACTACGAGGTGGAATCACCCCTGCGCGACGCCCGCGGGTTCGACCTGACCGGCCCGAGCGGCCCAGGGCACGACCCGGACGTCGAGGACCTCGGCGCGGCGAACGTGATCCTGACCAACGGGGCGCGGTTGTACGTCGACCACGCTCACCCGGAGTACTCGGCGCCCGAGGTGACGAACGCGCGTGACGCGGTCATCTGGGACAAGGCGGGTGAACGGGTCATGGAGGAGGCGGCGCGCAAGGCGGCCACCGTTCCCGGGCAGCCCCCGCTTCAGCTGTACAAGAACAACGTCGACGGCAAGGGCGCGAGCTACGGCACGCACGAGAACTACCTGATGCAGCGGTCGACCCCGTTCACCGCGGTGATCGGGGGACTGACACCGTTCTTCGTCTCCCGACAGGTGATCACGGGTTCCGGCCGGGTCGGCGTCGGGCAGCAGAGCGAGGAAGCGGGCTTCCAGCTCTCGCAGCGGTCCGACTACATCGAGGTCGAGGTCGGCCTGGAGACGACGCTCAAACGCGGCATCATCAACACCCGCGACGAGCCGCACGCCGACGCGGACAAGTACCGCCGTCTCCACGTCATCATCGGCGACGCGAACCTGGCCGAGTACTCGACGTATCTCAAGGTCGGCACGACGGCGCTGGTGCTGGACCTGATCGAGGCGGGTATCCGGTTCGACGATCTGAAACTGGACGAGCCGGTGCGGGCCGTGCACCAGATCAGCCACGACCCCACGCTGAAGGCCAAGGTGTCGCTGGCCAACGGGCGCAAGTACACGGGGCTGGACCTCCAGTTCGCCTACCACGAGATCGCGTCGGCGAACCTGGAGCGCACCGGCGCGGACGAAGCCTCCAAGGAGGTCCTGCGGGTCTGGGGCGAGATCCTCGACGCGCTGGCACGGGACCCCCAGGAATGCGCGGACAGGCTGGACTGGCCGGCGAAGCTGCGGTTGCTCGAGGGCTACCGCGCGCGGGACCAGCTGGCCTGGGGCGCGCCGCGGTTGCGGCTGGTCGACCTGCAGTACTCGGATGTCCGGTTGGACAAGGGCCTGTACAACAGGCTCGTCACCAGGGGTTCGATGAAGCGCCTGGTGACCGAGGAGGAGGTGCTGGAGGCGGTCACGACCCCGCCTTCGGACACCAGGGCCTATTTCCGGGGCCGCACGCTGGAGAAGTACGCCAACTCCATCGCCGCGGCGTCGTGGGATTCGGTCATCTTCGACGTCGGCAGGGAATCGCTGGTGCGGATCCCGACGTTGGAGCCGTTGCGGGGCACGAAGGCCCACGTGGGGAAGTTGCTGGACGACTCCGCGACCGCCGAGGAGCTGGTGGAGGCGCTCACCGGTTCGGACTAGCGGGATTTCCTTTCATCGGGGTTAAGCGATCACGGATCCCACGGAATGTCGGGACCGCTGGGTAGGCTAGGAAACATCGGCCACACCGGGAGGCGAGATGGCTCAGGAAAAGATCGAAAAGCACGGCGGAGGCGACTCGGACGAAGAGTTCGAGGGCGGCGGTCCGGCGGGCCAGGAGCGGCGCGAGAAGCTCGGTGAGGACGTCGACACGATCCTCGACGAGATCGACGACGTGCTCGAGGAGAACGCCGAGGACTTCGTGCGCGCGTACGTGCAAAAGGGCGGCGAGTAGCTCGTTTTCCGGCGGCCCCGGGCCGGGGCCGCCTGTGCGGAGCCGGCGGATCACACAGATTGGAACTTTGAGCACGTATGGAACACACCTCGGGTAAGTCGGCGCTGCCCGCCGCGTACTTCTCGTCGGCGACCTCGTCGTTCTCGGACTTCCTTCGGGCGCAGGCGCCCGAGCTGCTCCCGGAGCGGCGGGTCGCGACGGGCGCGGGCGGGCTGGACGCGCCGCACGGCACGACGATCGTCGCGGTCAAGTTCGCGGGCGGGGTGCTGATCGCCGGTGACCGGCGGGCGACGTCGGGCAACCTGATCGCCTCACGCGACATGGAGAAGGTCCACGTCACCGACGAGTACTCGGCGGTGGGCATCGCGGGCTCGGCCGGGCTGGCGATCGAGATGGTGCGGCTGTACGCGGTCGAACTGGCGCACTACGAGAAGATCGAGGGCGTTTCGCTCTCGCTCGACGGCAAGACGAACAAGCTCGCGGGGCTGGTGAAGTCCAACCTCGAGATGGCGATGGCCGGGCTGGCCGTGCTGCCGCTGTTCGTCGGATACGACCTCGACGCCGAGGACGCGAAGCACGCGGGCCGCATCGTCTCGTACGACGCGACGGGCGGGCGCTACGAGGAGAACGCCGGCTACCACGCCATCGGCTCGGGTTCGCTGTTCGCCAAGGGCTCGCTGAAGAAGCTGTACGACCCCGACGCGGACGCCGAAGGCGCGATCCGGACGGCGGTGGAGGCCCTGTACGACGCGGCGGACGACGACAGCGCGACCGGCGGACCGGATCTGGTGCGCCGGATCTTCCCGACGATCGTGACGGTCACCGCGGAGCAGGGTGCGGTGGCGTTGCCGGTCGAGCAGACGACCGCGGTCGCCGAGGCGGTCGTGGCCGGACGAGCCGAGCGCGGACGCTAGCCAACCTCCCTGTCCCCTTCCCGATGAGAGCCCGAAAGAGCGGAGCACCACAGTGACGATGCCGTTGTACGCCTCTCCCGAGCAGTTGATGCGGGAGCGTTCCGAGATCGCGCGCAAGGGCATCGCGCGTGGCCGGAGCGTGGTCGTGCTCAAGTACCGCGGTGGCGTGCTGTTCGTGGCCGAGAACCCCTCGGCGACGTTGCACAAGGTGTCGGAGATCTACGACCGGATCGGTTTCGCGGCCGTCGGCCGCTACAGCGAGTTCGAGAACCTCCGTGTCGCCGGTATCCGGCACGCGGACCTGAAGGGCTACCAGTACGACCGGCGGGACGTCAGCGCGCGTGCGCTGGCGAACGCCTACGCCGCGACGCTGGGCAGCATCTTCACCGAGCAGCTGAAGCCGTTCGAGGTCGAGGTCTGCGTCGCCGAAGTCGGCGCGACCGCCGCCGAGGACCAGCTGTACCGGTTGACCTACGACGGGTCGATCTTCGACGAGCCGAAGTTCGTCGTGATGGGCGGTCAGGCCGACACGCTCACCACGAAGCTGAAGGAGAGCTTCGAGCCGGACATGGAGCTGGGCGTGGCGCTCGGTGTCGCGGTGAAGGCGTTGCGCGACAACACTCCCACACCCGCGAACGGCGATTCGGACCCGGTGAAGCTCGAGGTCGCCGTGCTGGAGCGGGAGCGGCGGGGCCGCAAGTTCCGCCGGGTCGCCGGTGCGGCGCTGGAGGCGCTGCTGCCCGCCGAGCCCGAAGAGCCGAAGAAGGACGACGCCGACGGCGACAAGCCCGAAGGTGAGTCCAAGAAGGACTGAGCCTCTCTGTACGCGAAGGGCCCTTTCCCACTTTGGGAAGGGGCCCTTCGCGTTCTCGCTGACGTTTGTACACAGTGGAACGCCGTGAAGGCCTCCTTGAGGGACTCTGGGTCCCTCAAGGAGGCCTTCACGGACGCGATGGTCGCCACCAGCAGCCACTGGGCCTGCGCGGGTAGGCACTAGCGGAGTGGTGTGGGCTGAAGGCTCTTTTCACCGAGTCTGATGCGGCGAAAGGAGCCTTCGCCCCCCGGTCGGCTACGGGAGCGGCGGTTCGGTCCTCGGCAGCGAATCAGGGATCACTTGAGCGACGTGGACGCCAGAGGGCCGTGAAGGCCTCCTTCCCTACCTTGAGAGTAGGGAAGGAGGCCTTCACGGAGCGATCAGCCGAGATCAGGCGGGGGTGTCGCCCCACCACTGGCTGCGGCCGCCGGCGATGAAGCTCCACAGCTGGAGCCGCGTGCCGTTGGTGGACGAGTTGCCTTCAGCGGTCAGGTAGCGGCCGCTGGCCGGGCTCTGGAAGCGGACGTAACCCTCGGGGTTGACGGTGCCGCTCCACCACTGGTTCTTGGCGCCGGCGATGAAGTCCCAGAGCTGGACGATGGTGCCGTTGCGGTTGATGCTGTTGAGGTCCGCGTCCAGGTAGCGGCCGCTGGCCACGTTCTGGAAGCGGGAGTAGCCCTCGGGGTTGTCGGTGATGTAGAACGCCTGGTGGTCCGCGTTCAGGTTGCAGTCCCAGAGCTGCATCTTGGTGCCGTTGCGGTTGATGGTGTTCAGGTCGGCGTCCCAGCACTTGTTCGGGTTGAGCCCGGACGGGATGAGGTACATGTCCGCGTCGGCGACACCCGCGGCCTGCGTGCGCGCACCGGTCGAGGTGCGCTTCACCGGGATGAGCTTCATGCCGTGCACGGTGACCGTGTTGAATCCGTCGCCGGCGGGCTTCGGGGCCGCGTTCGCGGCCGGAGCGGTGATCAGGGTCAGGACACCCGCGGCGGCGGCGATGATTCCCGCCAGGCGCTTCATTTTCGTCATTTTCTTTCCCCTTTGTGGAAAGCGTTTTCTCCCAGTGAGGTGAAGGGGAACGGCAGAGGACGACAGGCCGCGACGAAACGCGGCCCGCAGGCCAAGCCGATGAATCCCCCTCGTGGAAGGCTCCGCGTAAACCCCCGAGAAGCGGGCCTTCTCCGAACATCATTCAGGTCTGAACCACGGCCGTCGAGGAGATTTCCGATAGCGGCAATAATGCTGTTCAGCGATGTAACGGAATGGCGCGCCTCGCGATCACACGGCGACGACTTCGAGCAAGGCGAGGACACCCGTGCGCATCGAGCTGACGTTGCAGGACCTGACGCGCGTGCGGCTCGCGCCCGAAGCCGATCCCTTGGCCGAGCTGGTTTCGAGTCTGCAGATCCTGCAACGGCGCGACGCGGGTTCGGCGTTGTTCAACCGGTGGCGGCATCGGGTCCGGCTCGGGCTGGGGGAGTCGGCTTCGGTGCTGTTGTGGTTGTGCCGCCCGTACGCGCCGATTCCGGCGTTCCTCGTGCCGGGCGTGGACGAAAGTGGTTTGGAGGCGGGGCTCGCGGAAGTCGCCCGCACCGACCCGCTGTGCTTGAAATCGGCCTTGCGGGATTTCCCGGTGAACCGGGAGCTGCCGTCGTGGGCGGCGGGATTGCCGGACGGGGACACGGCCGGGCTGCCGAAGCTCGTCCAGGCGATGCAGGACTATTTCGAACTGTCGTTGGCGCCGGGCTGGGAGCCGGCGCGCGCACAGGTGGACGCGGACCGGGGGATGCGGGCGCAACTGCTCCTGCACGACGGCGCCGACGCGATGCTCACGAGTCTGCGGCCGTTGGTGCGCTGGGCTTCGCCGGTGCTGGAGGTCGGCGACGGGATCGTCGGTTCCTGCGGCGCGGACGGCGGCGGGCTGATCATCTCGCCGACGTACTTCGCGGTGTGCCCGGTGATCGTCCCTGCGGCGGGACGATCACCGGTGCGGTTGCTCTACCCCTCGGTGCGGCAGGCGGCCCCGTCGACCGGATACGGCCGCGACGTGCGGAGATCGCCGGACACCGCCCTCGCCGACCTGCTCGGCCCGACGCGGGCGGCGACACTGGCGGTCCTGGCGGTCGGCTGCAGCACGTCGGAGCTGGCCGCCCGGCTGGGCGTGACCCCGTCGGCGGCCAGCAAGCACGCCGCCGTGTTGCGGCGCGCGGGGCTGATCACCACCGAACGGGACCGCAACGCCGTGCTGCACGCGCTGACGCCCCTGGGCACCGCGCTGCTCGGTAATTAGAGCCGGTAGATGGTGAGCGCGCTGGGCCGCGACCGGAAGCGGAAGTCGTTGCCGAGCGGGCCGACCTCGCCGTCGGTGGCGACCCGGCGGTTGCCGTTGAGCAGCCGGACGTGCAGCTCCGGGACGTCGAGCTCCTGGTAGACGTGGCTGGCGTTGAGGCTGTTCGTGATCGTCGCGAGGATGAACCGCGCCCGCGAGTACGGCACGTCGGCGCGCAGGTAGCGCACGTCGAGAAGCCCGGTGTCGAGGGCCGGGCGGCGTGAGGGCGCGAAGCCCTTCGGCGAGTAGGTGCCGTTGCCGACGAACAGCAGCCAGATGCTGGTGTGCTTGCCGTTGAGGGTCACTTCGAGCGGCTTCGCACGCCGGAGGGTGCGGGCGAGCGCGATCGCCGCGGACGGCCACTTCGGATGCCGCTTCTGCAGCTTTTCCCGGATGCGGACCATCTCCGGGTAGCCGCCGAGGCTGGCGGTGTTGACGAAGTAGCGGTGGTCATCGTCGTCGTTGATCTCGACCTCGCCGAGGTCCACTCCGACGGCGTTGCCCGCTTCGGTCGCGGCGTCCGCGTCGGGCATCGAACGCATGCCGACGTCGCGGGCGAAATGGTTGAGGGTGCCCGCCGGGATGAGCGCGAGCGGCAGGTCGTGGTCGGCCGCGACGGCGGCCACCGCGGCCACGGTCCCGTCGCCACCGGCGACACCGAGCGCGCGCACGGTGTTGTCGCGGGCGGCGATCTCGTCGCAGAGCTGATCGCGCAGGTCCCGTTTCGCGTCCGGGTACAGGATGGTGGCCTTGGGCCAGGCGAAGCGGGCTTCCTCGGTCGGGTCCTGGCCGTCGATCCCCGAATGCGGGTTGACCAGGACGAGCATGTCCTCGCCGTCGCGCATCTCGGGCGCCTCGGCGGTGTGCGCGGTGCGGCCGGGGACGTCGTCGTTCAGCGGCCACCAATGCCGCGTCAGCAGGCCCGCGCCGACGCCGATGCCGATCCCCACCCCGACGTCACTGGGCCAGTGGACGCCCGTGTGGATCCGGGAATAGGCGACCGCGGCGGCCAGCGGCGCGAGGGCGGCACCCGCCTTGGGCGATTCCATCGCGACGGCCGTGACGAAGGCGGCCGCCGACGCCGAGTGTCCGGACGGGAACGACGACGAAGTCGGGCGCCGGACGAGGCGCCGGTGCATCGGCACCTCCTCGGCGGCGGGACGGCGGCGCGGGAACAGCGGCTTGCCGATCAGGTTCGCCGCCGCGCTGGCCCCGGCGATGGCGGCCACGCCGCGGAGCGCACCCCGGCGCGTCGGACCCTTCTTCGCGGCGAGAGCGATCGCGACACACCACCAGAGTTTGGACTTGTCCGCACTTTTGGAGAGTGAGGTGATCACGTCGTCGGCCCTGGTCCTCGGCAGGGCCGCACTGCGGGCCATCAGCCGCCGATCGGTCCGTCCGACCTTGCGGAAAGGGCGTTTGAGCTGCTTTAACACGGGTTCCCCACTTCCGGGCCGGGACGTCATGCGCGTGATACCCGATCGGGACTTCCCGCACACCTTTCACCGAATGCAACGTACCGACCGCGTGTCGCCGCCCGAACGGCGCACCTTCAGTGGGTCCTCACCGCCTACTCTGGTGGGATGCAGCGGCGGATCTTTGGCATCGAGACCGAGTACGGGGTCACGTGCACCTTTCACGGGCAACGCAGGCTCTCCCCGGACGAAGTGGCGCGTTACCTGTTTCGGCGTGTCGTGTCCTGGGGGCGTTCGTCGAACGTCTTCCTGTCGAACGGCTCGCGGCTCTACCTCGACGTGGGCTCCCACCCCGAGTACGCGACGGCCGAATGTGACGACCTCGTCCAACTCGTCACGCACGACAAGGCCGGTGAGCGCATCCTCGAGGACCTCCTGGTCGACGCCGAGCGGCGGCTGGCCGACGAGGGCATCGGCGGCGACATCTTCCTGTTCAAGAACAACACCGACTCGGCGGGCAACTCCTACGGGTGCCACGAGAACTATCTGGTGACCCGTGCCGGGGAGTTCTCGCGGATCGCCGACGTGCTGCTGCCGTTCCTCGTGACCCGGCAGCTGATCTGCGGCGCGGGCAAGGTGCTGCAGACGCCGCGCGGCGCCGTGTACTGCCTGTCCCAGCGAGCGGAACACATCTGGGAAGGCGTCTCCAGCGCCACCACGCGTTCGCGGCCGATCATCAACACCCGCGACGAGCCGCACGCCGACGCGGAGCGCTACCGGCGCCTGCACGTGATCGTCGGCGACTCGAACATGGCCGAGCCGACCACAATGCTCAAGGCGGGCTCGGCGAACCTGGTGCTGGAGATGATCGAGGCCGGCGTCCAGTTCCGCGACTTCACGCTGGACAACCCGATAAGGGCCATCCGCGAGATCAGCCACGACCTCACCGGCCGCCGCCAGGTGCGGCTCGCCGGCGGTCGCGAGGCGTCGGCGCTGGACATCCAGCGCGAGTACCATGCCCGCGCCGTCCAGCACGTCAAGGAGACCGGTTCGTCGCCGCAGTCCGAGCGCGTCGTCGAGCTGTGGGGCCGGGCGCTGGAGGCGGTCGAGCAGCAGGACTTCAGCAAGATCGACACCGAGATCGACTGGGCGATCAAGCACCGGCTGGTCGAGCGCTACCGCAACAAGCACGACCTCGATCTGTCGAGCCCGCGGATCGCCCAGCTCGACCTGGCCTACCACGACATCCGGCGTGGCCGCGGCATCTTCGACCTGCTGCAGCGGAAGGGCCTCGTGCGGCGGGTCACCGACGACGGCGAGATCGAACTGGCCAAGGACACCCCGCCGCAGACCACGCGGGCGAAGCTGCGCGGTGACTTCATCGCCGCCGCGCAGGCCGCCGGGCGCGATTTCACCGTGGACTGGGTGCACCTCAAGCTGAACGACCAGGCGCAGCGGACCGTGCTGTGCAAGGACCCGTTCCGTTCGGTGGACGAACGCGTCGAGAGGCTCATCTCCTCGCTCTGAATTACTCCGTGAAGGCCATCTTGGAGGGCGCCGCGCGCTCTAAGGTGGCCTTCACAGATCTTCGAGGGAGAGGTGCGCCGATGCGCCGTGCGTTGCTGGTCCTGCTGGGAGCGGTCGTCCCGCTGGCGTTCACCGGCGTCGCGCACGCCGCGCCGGAGTGTCCCGATCCCGCGTGGGTGGAGACCCCGACGGGCACGGACGCGCAGCTTCGCGGTCTCTCCGCGGTGGATTCCCGTACGGCGTGGGTCAGTGGCAGCAGGGGCACCATCCTGCGCACCACGGACCGCGGACGCACTTGGAAGCCTGTCGCTCCGGCCGGTACCGAGGCGCTCGACTTCCGCGACATCGAGGCCTTCGACGCCGAGCACGCGGTGGCCCTGTCGATCGGGCCCGGCGACGCGTCGCGGATCTACCGTACGGACGACGGCGGCGCGAGCTGGCGACTGTCCTTCCAGAACAGCGAACCGGCAGCCTTTTACGACTGTCTCGCGTTCTTCGACCACCGGCGCGGTCTCGCGATGAGCGATCCGGTGGACGGCAAGTTCTGGCTGCAGTCCACTTCGGACGGCGGCCGCACCTGGAAGCCCGTACCCGCCGAGGGCATGGTGCCTGCGCTCGACGGTGAGTTCGGCTTCGCTGCCAGTGGACAATGCCTCACGACGTCGGGTCCGCGTGACGCTTGGATCGCCACCGGCGGCGGTGCCCGCGCCCGGGTCCTGCATTCCGGCGACGGCGGGAAGACCTGGGAGGCGGCCGACACCCCGTTGCCCAGCGGCGCGTCCGCGGGCGTCTTTTCGGTGACCTTCCGGGATCCGCGGCACGGCGTGGCGATCGGCGGCGACTACGCGGCGCCGAACGCGCCCGGCCCGGCGGTCGCGCTCAGCTCGGACGAGGGCCGCACCTGGCGGACGCCGTCCGAGGCGCCGGTCGGGTACCGCTCAGGCCTGGCGTGGCTGGGGAACACGGTGCTCGCCGTCGGCCCCGGTGGAAGCGACGTGAGCCCGGATGGCGGACGCCACTGGAGGTCGTTCGACACCGGCTCGCTGGACTCCGTCGACTGTGCCCGCGGTGCGTGCTGGGCGAGCGGGGCGAAGGGGCGGGCCGCTCGCCTCGGGACGACCTAAGCTCGAAGGACTATGACCGCACAAGCCGAACCGGTCCCGCAGACCACCGAGCAGCTGGTCGAGGTGCTGAAGGCGCTCGCCAACCCGATCCGGCTCCAGGTGCTCGGGTGGCTGCGTGAGCCGGACCGCCATTTCCCGCCGGAGAAGGCGATCGCCGACCAGAACGAGGTCGGCGTCTGCGTCAGTCATCTCCAGGCCAAGCTGGGGCTCGCGCAGTCCACGGTGTCCGCGTACATGGCGTTGCTGCAGCGCGCCGGGCTCGTCGAGTCCACGCGCGTGGGGAAGTGGACGCACTACCGTCGCGACGAGCGGCGGATCGCGCAGCTCGTCGACCTGCTGGGACGCTCCATCTGACCGCGCCGGGAATAACATATCGAAAATCTGCGATACTTCGATATGTTGGACTCGACCTGAGGAGAGACAGATGGAACTGGGGCGTTTCGGGATCTGGACGTTCGACTTCGAGGATCAGCCCGCGAGCATGCTGCGGGATTCCGTACAGGAACTGGAAGAACTCGGCTGGCCTGCGATCTGGATCCCGGAACGGGACGGGCGCGAAGCGCTGACCCACGCCGGATTCCTGCTCGCGTCCACCGAGCGCATGGCCGTGGTCAACGGGATCGCGCGCATCGGCTCCCGCGGCGCGCGCTGGACCCACGGCGCGGCGCTGCTGCTCGCCGACGCGTATCCCGGCAGGCATGTCCTGGGGCTCGGCTTCGGTGGCGCGCAGCCTGGCGTCAAGCCGCTCGACGCGATGAGCGAGTACCTCGACGAACTCGACACCGTCACCAGCGCGAACCCGTTGCCCGAGGCGCCGATCCAGCGGCTGCTCGCGGCGTACGGACCGAAGATGCTCGGCCTGGCACGCGACCGGTCCGAGGGCGCGCACACTTACCACGTGACGGTGCCGCACACCGCCCAAGCGAGGGAAGTGCTGGGGGAGAAGGCCCTCCTCGGTGTCGAGCACGCCGTGCTGTTCGAAACCGATCCGGGCAAGGCGCGCGAGATCGCCCGTGAACACCTGCACGACTACCTGACGTCGGAGTACAACGTCGCCAAGTTCCGTCGTCTCGGCTACACCGAAGCCGACATCGACGGCGGCCGCGGCAGCGACCGGCTCGTCGACGACCTCGTGTTCTGGGGCGACCTCGACACCATCGTCGCGAAACTGCACGGGCACCTCGACGCCGGCGCCGACCATGTCGGCGTCCAGGTCATCGGTGTCGAACCCGGCGAGTCGGCCATGCCGCATTGGCGGCGGCTGGCCGAGTCGCTGCTGCCGCGCTAGCGGAGCTGGCCGGTCGGGCGGACCACGATCTCGTTGACGTCGACCGAGGGCGGCTGCTCCAGCGCGTAGAGCACCGCCCTCGCGATGTCGTCGGGCTCCAGTTTCGGCTTGGACTTCGAGTCCTCGGGGATCATCGAGGTGTCGACCAGGCCCGGCTGCACGACCGTGACCCGGACGCCGGTGCCGACGGCCTCCTCGCGGATGGAGCCGGCGAGCCCGGTCACCGCCCATTTCGTCGCCGAATAGAGGTTGCCCGGCCGGTGGTAGCGCCCGGCGACCGAGCCGGTGAGCACGAGGTGCCCCTTCGATTCGGCGAGCGACGGCAGGGTCGCCCGCGCGGTGAGGGCGGTGCCGTAGACGTTCGTCAGCACCATGTCCCGCCACTGTTCGGGGTCCGCGCCGCCGTCGCCGAAGAACGAGACGACGACGCTCTGCCCCGCGTTGGCGAACACCGCGTCCAGCCTGCCGAAGGTGTCCTTCACCGTTTCGACCGCGGCGGACAGCGAAGCCCAGTCGGTGACGTCGGCCGCGAGCGCCAGCGCGCGATCCTCGCCGAATTCGGCGACGAGCGGGAGCAGCGCCTCGCGATCGCGGGCGAGCAACGCCAGGCGGAATCCGGCCGCCGCGGCCCGGCGTGCGGTGGCTTCGCCGAGACCGCGGGAGGCGCCGGTGATCAGCAGTACTCGATCGTTCATGCCTCCAAACTAGGCGGCGTGTAGGTGTCCCAATCCGGCACCGGTTCGCCTACGAGCGTGGCGCCCAGCCGGTCGAGGTAGAAATGCCAGCCCTTGAGGATGTCCGAGGTGTCCCAGTCGGTCTTGGGCAATAGGTGCACGAAATCGAGCACCGTTCCTTCACCGCGTTCGGTCAAGGTCAGCTCGACCCGCCACGCGGGCTGATCGGTCACGCCCAGATCCATCACCAGGCGCTTCGGCGGATCGCATTCGCGGATGACGGCCGGCCCCGGTTCGGAACCCTCCTCGGCGGTCATCGTCAGCATGATCGTGTTGCCGACCCCCGCCTCGCCCGTCCACGGGCCGATCCACCGTGCCGTCCGGTCGGATTCGGTGAGCGCCGACCAGACGTCTTCGATCGGGTCCGGGTACTCGCGCCGGAGTTCGAGCCGGGTCACGTCGTTGTCCATGATGCGAAGATAACCGTGGACTTAATTAAGCGTCAACTTATGAGAACCAGCCGTCCGCGGAGACCGCCCGCCGCCAGGAGTTCGTGGGCTTTCATCGCCTCACTCAACGGCAGGGTGTCCGCGACCCGCAGGACGAGCGTGCCGTCGTCGACCATGTCCGCCAATCCGGTGAGTGCGGCGCCGTCGGCGTGGATCCAGACATGCTCGACCGTGATGCCGCGCAAGGGGATCGGCGCCGCTCCGGCCGCGAACACCACGAACCGGCCACGGCTCGCCACGGCGTCCAAGGCTTCGAGCCCGAGCAGGGCCGTGTCCAGTGCGGCGTCGACACCGCCGGGGATCGCCGCCCGCACGCGATCGGCGAGGAAATCCCCACGGGGCACGAAAATCTCCGCGCCGAACCCGCGGACCAGTGCCTCGTCGGCGGAACCGGCGACCGCGACCACCCGGAAGCCGCGTGCCTTGGCCAACGTGACCGCGTAGCCGCCGACGGCCCCCGCCGCACCGGTCACCAGGACCGTCGCTCCCGGCGGGAGATCGAGAAGATCGAGCGACTGGACCGCGGTGAGACCGTTCAACGGCAGGGTCGCGGCCTCCTCGGGAGACGCCGTCCGCGGTGCCGCGGCGAGCGCGTCCGCGTCGAGGACGACGAACTCGGCGTACGTGCCGAGCGCCGCCGACGGCCGGTCCCGCAGGCCGATCACGCTGTCGCCGGTGGCGAATCCGGTGACCCCGTCGCCCACGGCGTCGACCGTTCCCGCCACGTCCCACCCGAGCCCGAGCACCTCACGCGGCGGGACGATCCCCGCCTCGGTCAGGAAACCCGACCGGGTCCCGGCGTCGACCGGGTTGACGCCGGCCGCGGCCACTTTCACCCGTACCTGCCCGATTCCCGGTTCGGGCACCGGGATTTCGGCGAACTCCAGGACTTCCGGGCCGCCGAACCGGCGGACCACCACTGCACGCATCGTTTCTCCTCCAGGTGATCGTTCTCCACGAACGTATGGGGAGTTACTCTCCATCGGGAAGTACGCACTTCGAGGTGCCCAACCCACACGGAGGTACGCGCACGTGGTCACGCGCACGGCACAGGAACGGCGAGACGAGGATAAACGGGCCTACGACGCCTATCTCGCGGCCTGTCCCGCCCGGAAACTGCTCGACGAGGTCTCGGGCAAATGGGTCAGTCTCGTCCTCGTGGCGCTCGGCGACGGGCCCCAGCGCTACAGCGACCTCTCCCGCCGGATCGCCGGTGTCAGCCAGAAGATGCTCACGCAGACCCTGCGGACCCTGGAGCGGGACGGTCTGCTGACCCGCACCGTCACTCCGTGCGTGCCGGTGCGGGTGGACTACGAACTGACCGAACTCGGCCGGAGCCTCCGGCAACTGCTGGCCGGGATCAAGGACTGGGCCGAGACCCGGTTCGACGAGGTCGAGACGGCCAGGGATCGTTACGACGCGCGATCGGCGGCTGTCACCATCGGGTCGGACGGCGCGGGCTAGGGTAGCCGGGTGTCCACCGCACGCGCCGAACGTCTGGTCAACCTGGTTCTGGCCCTCCTGTCCACCCGGCAGTACCTCACCGCCGAGCGGATCCGGGGCATCGTGCCCGGGTACGCCGACGCGGCCAGCGACGAGGCGTACTTCCGCATGTTCGAGCGCGACAAGACCGAACTGCGCGAGCTCGGCATCCCGCTGGAGACCGGCCGCAACTCGGCGTTCGACGCGATCGACGGCTACCGCATCGCGCGGCGCGACTACGAACTCGGCGAGATCGACCTCGCGCCCGACGAAGCGACCGCGGTCGGGCTCGCCGTCCGGCTGTGGGATTCCCCGGAACTGACCGGTGAGGCCCAAGGCGCGCTGGTGAAACTTCGCGCAGCCGGGGTCGAGGTCGATGACCACGCCCCGACCGTCGTCGAACCCCGTGTGCGGGCCGAACCGGCGTTCGGTCCGCTGCTGGCCGCCGTCCAAGCCGGACAGGCGGTGCGCTTCGAATACCGGCGCAGTGGTTCGGCCGAGCGCAAGATTCGCACCCTCGAACCGTGGGGCGTGGTGTCGTGGAAGGGCCGTTGGTACGTCGTCGGGCATGACAGGGACCGTGGCGCGTCCCGCTGCTTCCGCCTCTCGCGCGTGACCGGGAAGGTCGACGCCTTCGGAGAAACCGGCGTCGTCGAACGCCCGGAAGGGGTCAACCTGCTGAAGATGGTCTCCGCCAGCAGTGGCGAGGACCCGTCCGCGCCGACCATCGCCAGTGTCTGGGTCGCCGACGGCCGGGCCGCCGGGGTCCGCCGCCGCGGCCGGGTGGTCGGCCGCAGCGACGCCGGGGGAGAAGAAGGCGACCTCGTGGAGATCGAGCTGTACTACCCGGAATCGGCCGCGGACTGGCTCACCGCCCACGGCCCGGACGTCCTCGTCCTCGAACCCGACGTCCTCGCGAAGTCGGTCTTCAGCCGTCTCGAAGCCATCGCGCACGCCGGTGGTGCCCGATGAGCACCACCGGACGGATGCCGCGCTTGCTCGCGCTCGTGCCTTACCTCCTCGCCCGGCCCGGCATCAAGATCGACGACGCCGCCCACGACTTCGACGTCACGCCCAAGCAGCTGCGCAAGGACCTCGAGCTGCTGTGGATGTGCGGGCTGCCCGGCTACGGGCCTGGCGACCTGATCGACCTCTCCTTCGAGGGCGACACGATCGTCGTCACGCACGACGCCGGGATGAACCGTCCGCTGCGGCTCACCGGCGGCGAGGCGACGGCGATGCTCGTCGCGCTGCGGGCCTTGGCCGAGACACCCGGAGTGGTCGACGCGGACGCCGTTCGCCGCGCCATCGCGAAAATCGAAGCCGCCGCGGGTCAGGCGCAGCCGTCGGGGATCGTCGTCGGTGGAGGAGTGCGCGAAGGCAAGAAGACCGCCGGGACGCGCGAAGCCGTCCGAGCCGCCCTCACCGCGAAGCGCGCGCTGCGGATCCGGTACTACACCGCGTCGAAGGACGAGATCACCGAACGGACCGTCGATCCGATGCGGCTGCTCATCGTCCAGGCGGTCGGCTATCTCGAAGCGTGGTGCCGCCGCGCCGAGGGCGTCCGGTTGTTCCGGCTCGACCGCATCGACGAACTGACCGTGCTCGACGAACCCGCCGTCCCGCCGGCACACGCCCGGCCCACTGACATTTCCGATGGTGTTTTCCGGCCGCGTCCCGACCAGCAGGAAGCCGTCCTCGTCCTCGATCCCGACACACGCTGGGTAGCCGAGTACTACCCCTGCGAGGAGCTCGACGAGCTCGACGGCGGGCGGCTGCGCATCCGGATGCGCTACGCCGACGAGTCCTGGATGGTCCGGCTGATCCTCGGTCTCGGCGGGGACGCGCAGGTCGAGAGCCCGGCCGCGCTCGGAGAGGCAGTTCGTCGACGAGCGGCCGACGCACTGGCCCGGGTTCGTCACCTAACGTCAACCTACGAGCAGTAGGGTGACGCCGTGTCGTACCTGCCGAGCATCGCGCTCGCCGTCGCCGGGCTGATCCTGCTCTTCGTTCTGCTAATCAAATTACGCAGAGTCTTGCGCGTGCTCACCCATACGGTGAGCATGGTGGCTACGAACACCCGAAAACGGACAGGGCTTCTTCGTGCCAGGTCGGCCGCGCTCCGCGTGGCGATCGCGCAACGACGCGAGCCCGAAGACCGGTAACATCACCTACGACAGACTCGAGAAGGAGGCCGCAAACGATGAACGCGCTGCAGCCGTGGCACATCATCATCCTGGTGCTCGTCGTTGTTCTGCTGTTCGGCGCCAAGAGGCTTCCGGACGCCGCGCGGTCCATCGGCAAGTCCATGAAGATCTTCAAGGCCGAGACCAAGGACATGGCCGGGGACAAGGACAAGGCCGCCGAGACCGAAGAGGTCGAGACCAAGCAGCTGCCGCAGGCCACCACGCCCGCGCCCGCCGCGAACGCGCAGGACAAGCAGGTCGCCGACCTCCAGCGTCAGCTCGACGAGCTCAAGAAGCAGCAGGCCGCCACGCCCGCTCCGGCCGAGCAGGCGCAGAAGAACGCCAGCTGAGCGGTCTTACTAAGCCAAGCGGAGCCTGTTCGCGGATGAGCGCGCCGAAATCACGGCGCGCTCATGGTGGACCCTGACGAGAACGGACTGTCCAGTGGCGGATTCCGCCTCAGGTGAGGAGCGCCGCGGGTCGACGCGGCGTAAGCGCAGCCGTCGGAAGAACCCCGACGGCACGATGACGCTCATCGAGCACATCTACGAGTTCCGGCGCCGCCTGGGCTTCGCGCTGCTCGCCATCCTGGCGGGCGGGATCATCGGCTTCATCTGGTTCCAGACCAGGGTCGGCCCGATCCCGTCGCTGGGCGACATCATGACCGGCCCGTACTGCGGTATCCCTTGGGAGCGCAGGCTCGGAGCCAAACCGGACGGTCATTGCCAGCTGCTCCAGACGGTGCCGTTCGAAGCCTTCATGATCCAGCTGAAGGTCGGTCTGGCGGCAGGCGCGGTGCTGCTGGCGCCGCTGTGGCTCTACCAGATCTGGGCGTTCATCGCGCCCGGCCTCTACTCGAAGGAGCGCAAGTACGCGCTCACCTTCGTCTTCTTCGCGTCGATCCTCTTCGCCTTCGGCGCGGTGCTCGCGTACCTGCTCATCCCGCACGCTCTCGAGCTGCTGATGAACTTCGGTGGCGACCAGTTCATCACCGCCCTCACCGGTGACAAGTACATCTCGTTCATCCTGTCGCTGCTGCTGATCTTCGGCGTCAGTTTCGAACTCCCGCTGTTCGTGGTGATGCTGAACCGCGTCGGCGTCCTGAAGTACCAGACGCTGAAGAAGTGGCGCCGCGGCCTGATCATGGTCGTGTTCGTCTTCGCCGCCTTCGCGACGCCGGGTTCGGACCCGTTCTCGATGCTCGCCCTGGCGGGCGCGCTGGTGGTGCTCCTGGAGCTGTCCATCCAGATCGCGCGCTTCCACGACCGCAAGCTCGACAAGGAACGCGGCACCGAGGGCTGGGACCAGCTCGCCGACGACGAGGCCGCGCCGTTCGACTACACGCCGAGCACGATCGACGAGGAGCCGTCGGCCGCCACGAACGGCAAGCGCACCAGCACCGACGACGTCACCTGAGCCGGGGATGCACGCGGCACTGGCCGTCCACCCCGCCTCGGGTAACGGGGCCGCGGAACGGCTGATGGAGTCGGTCGCGGCGCGGCTGCGGCCCGTCGTCGACCGGCTCGACGTCCTCGTCGCGCACACGGTCGAGGAATCCCGCGCGCTGATGACCGACTCCCGCGCGGCCGGTCTGGACGTCCTCGTCGTGCTCGGCGGTGACGGCGCGGCGCATCAGGGCGTTCAGTTCTGCGCCGAATCCGGTGTCGCGCTCGGGCTCGTCCCCGCGGGCACCGGCAACGACTTCGCCAGGGCGCTGGACATCCCCGAACGGCCGCACGCCGCCGCCGATCTCGTCGCCAGGCGGATCGCGGAGGGGAAACGGCGACGAGTCGATCTCGGACGGGCCGGTGGCGAATGGTTCGCCACCGTGCTGTGCTCCGGCTTCGACGCGCTGGTCACCGAACGCGCCAACCGGCTGACCTGGCCGCGCGGCCCGCGCCGCTACGACGTCGCGATCCTGGCCGAACTCGCCGCGTTCCGGCCCCGGCCGGTGGTGCTCCGCACGGACGTCGAGACGCTCGAACTCGACGCCACCATGATCGCCGTCGGCAACACCCCCTTCTACGGCGGCGGCATGCGGATCTGTCCTGGAGCCGATCCGGAGGACGGGCTGTTCGACGTCACCGTCGTGGGCAACGCGACCCGGCGCGACCTGCTCCGCATGCTGCCCGGTGTCCGCTCCGGGCAGCACATCGAGCATCCGGCGGTCCGGACCCTCAAGGCCGCCCAGATCCACCTGGCGGGCAGCGACCTGCCCGTCTACGCCGACGGTGAGCCGGTGGGCAGGCTGCCGCTCGACGTCACGTGCGTCCCCGGAGCGCTCACCGTCGTCGGGTGAGCCCGGCGTAGTCACCCGCCCGCCACACCTGCCCGCGGAACGTCATGGCCGACATCAGGTCCCCGCGCGGGAAGAACACCCCACCGCAGCGATGGCAGAACCACGCCTGCCGCCAGTACGCCAGGGCGTCCGGGATACCTCGCCGGATCCGCGCGTTGCGCCGTAACCGGAGTACGAACAGCATGGCGAACAAGCCGACCAGCGCGAAGGCGCCGAAGGGGAAGATCCAGGCGCCGATGGCCGCACCGACACGGCCGCTCGCGGTCGGCGCGGGGTTCTCGGCGAGCGAGTCGGTGGCGAAGGAGACGAACGCGAACGCGGGGATCAGCAGCACCAACGCGAGCGTCAAGAAGCACCCGCCGCCGCGAAGTACCGGATACGGGTTGAGCGACGCCGCGGTCGCGGTCACCGACACACCCGTGTGCGTCGTCGCGGTGTAGACCACGCCGTCACCGGCGGGGATGGCCGTCATACCGCCTTGCACCCGGTAGGTCGTCTGCCCGCTCTGGAACACCGCCGGCACACTCTGCACCTGGTCTACCTGCGCGCACTGCGGGCAAGCGATCTCCATGCCGTCCCCTCTCGATCACGAATCCGCCCCTTGGATGACAGAGGCGTGGCGGCCGTTCCCGAGATCGTCACACCGAGTGCGAACTGTCGGTGGGGTATGGAACCCTGACGAAGTGGTCAATAGCCCTTCTCAGACCCCGGCCGAGGCCTACGCGGCCTCCCAGCGCCGCGCTCGATACCCCCAGCTGACCCGCTTCGCGGCCGAATCGTCGTTCGAGTTCGACGACTTCCAGGTCCGCGGCTGCGAGGCGCTCGAAGACGGTCACGGTGTGCTCGTCTGCGCGCCCACCGGCGCCGGGAAGACCGTGGTCGGCGAGTTCGCGGTGCATCTCGCCCTCGCCGAGGGGCGCAAGTGCTTCTACACGACGCCGATCAAGGCGTTGTCGAACCAGAAGTACGCCGACCTCGTCGGCCGTTACGGCGTTGACGCGGTCGGGCTGCTGACCGGCGACACGTCGATCAACGGCAACGCGCAGGTCGTGGTCATGACCACCGAGGTCCTGCGCAACATGCTCTACGCCGGGTCGTCGACCATCGGCGAGCTCGCGTACGTGGTGATGGACGAGGTCCACTACCTCGCCGACCGGTTCCGCGGCGCCGTCTGGGAAGAGGTCATCCTCCACCTGCCCGAGCACGTCCGCGTCGTCGGCCTGTCGGCCACGGTGAGCAACGCCGAGGAGTTCGGCGAATGGCTCGTCGAGGTCCGTGGCGACACCACCGTCGTCGTCGACGAGCACCGCCCGGTGCCGTTGTGGCAGCACATGCTGGTCGGCAACCGCCTGCTTGACCTGTTCGCCGGCCAGGAGGAACACGCGCCCGGCGCCGAACTGCGGATCAACCCCGGCCTGCTGCGCCGCACCGAGGAGATCGGTGGACGGTTCGCCCCGGCCGGGTTGCGCGGACCGCGCGGGCGGCGAGGCGCGCCGTCGCGGATGCCGCGGTTCCGGCCCACGTCCCGCACGGACACGGTCGAGCGGCTGGACAACGCCGGTCTGCTCCCCGCCATTGTGTTCATCTTCTCCCGCGCCGGCTGCGACGCCGCCGTCGGTCAATGCGTCCGGTCGGGTCTGCGGCTCAACGGCCCCGAAGAGGTCGAGAAGGTCCGTCGGATCGTCGCTGAGCGCACCAAGGACCTGCCCGAAGGCGACCTCGGCGTCCTCGGCTACTGGGAATGGCGCGAGGCGCTCGAACGCGGTATCGCCGGGCACCACGCCGGGCTGCTCCCGGCGTTCAAGGAGACCGTCGAGGAGCTGTTCGTCCAGGGGCTGGTGAAGGTCGTCTTCGCCACCGAGACGCTCGCGCTCGGCATCAACATGCCCGCGCGCACCGTAGTGCTGGAACGGCTGGTCAAGTACAACGGCGAGGCGCACGTCGACCTGACGCCGGGGGAGTACACGCAGCTCACCGGGCGGGCCGGGCGGCGCGGGATCGACGTCGAAGGCCACGCGGTCGTCGTCTGGCAGCCGGGGATCGACCCGAAGCAGGTCGGCGGCCTGGCCTCGACCAGGACGTATCCGCTGCGGTCGTCGTTCCGGCCCGGGTACAACATGGCGGTCAACCTGGTCGCCCAGGTCGGCGCCGACGCAGCCCGTGACCTGCTGGAACAGTCGTTCGCGCAGTTCCAGGCCGACCGGTCGGTGGTCGGGACGGCGCGGCGGATCGAGCGGAACAAGGAGGCCCTGCGGGGCTATACCTCCGCCATCACCGGCGATTTCGACGAGATGCTGGAGTACGTCGAGCTGCGGGCGAAGATCTCGGCACGGGAGAAGGCGCTGTCGCGGCAGAACACGTCCGCTCGCCGGGCGGGCACCGCCGAGTCGCTGGAGAAGCTCCGCAAGGGTGATGTCATCGCCGTGCCCGCGGGACGGCGCGCCGGGCTGGCGGTCGTCGTCGACCCGGGGCTCGACCCGATCCGCGAGCCGCGGCCCGTCGTGGTCACCGAGGACCGCTGGTCCGGACCACTCTCGGTCTCGGACTTCCCGTCGCCGGTCGAGGCGCTGGGGAACATCAAGCTGCCGAAGCACATCGAGCTCCGCTCGCCCAAGACAAGGCGCGACATCGCCTCCAGTCTGCGCAACGCGGGAATCTCCTTGCCCGGCAGGCAAAAGCGGCGCGCCGGGGCCAATGAGGACGGTGAGCTGGCCGCGCTGCGGCGGGCGCTGCGGGCGCATCCGTGCCACGGTCTGGCCGAACGCGAGGCGAATCTGCGCTGGGTCGAGCGCTACCAGCGGCTCACGGCCGAGACCGAGCAACTGGAACGCAAGGTCGCCGCGACCACGCACTCGCTGGCGCGCGCCTTCGACCGCATCCTGCGGCTGCTCGGCGAGCGCGGTTACCTCGGCCCCGCGTCGAAGGGCGACGGCGAGGACCGGGTCACCGAACACGGCAAGCGGCTCACCCGGCTCTACAGCGAGTCGGATCTGCTCGCCGCCGAATGCATCCGGCACGACGTCTGGAAGGGCCTGGCCCCCGCCGAACTCGCGGCCGTCGTCTCGACGCTGGTTTTCGAGGCACGCCGAGACACCGCGGGAGAGCCTCGCCTGCCCGCGGGCAAGGTGGTCGACGCCTGGCAGGCGACCACGCGCCTGTGGATGGAGCTCACCGAAGACGAGCGGCGGCACAAGCTGGACCGCACCCGCGAGCCCGACGCCGGTTTCGCCTGGCCCGTCTACCGGTGGGCGCGCGGCGAATCGCTGGAGAAGGTCCTCACCGCCGCCGAAGCGAACGGGCAGGAGCTCTCGGCCGGTGACTTCGTCCGGTGGTCGCGGCAGGTCATCGACCTGCTCGACCAGATCCGCGACGTCCTCGGCAAGGCGGATCCGGTCGGCGCGGCGGCTTCGGACGCGGTGAAGGCTTTGCGCCGCGGAGTCGTGGCGGCCGGCGGCGCGTGACCGGAGGCGTGACTCGCGTGATCAGGGACGTGACTCGCGTGATCAGAGGCCGCACTCGGCGTGTTCCGCCTCTGATCACGCGAGTTCCGGCTTCGATCACGTGAGTGCGGCGTTGGGCTGACCGGCGGAACGGACGCACCTCCGGTGTGAGCACGGTCGCGGGGAGATGGCCCGACACCACCCGGGAACAGTGGGCAGGGGCGCCGACCTGTGGTTGGATCGCCCACGACGGCCATGCAGGTCGGCCGGTGACGATGGCGGAACAGGCGGAGGCGAACGATGAGCACGCCGTATGGCGGCAACGACCCGCAGCAGCAGCCCCAATGGGGGCAGCAGCCGGGCTACGGCCAACAGCCGGGCGGCGCTCAACCGCCGAGCGGCCCGCAGCAGCAACCGCAGTGGGGCCAGCAGCCGCAGTACGACCCGTCGCAGACCCAGCAGCAACAGCCTCAATGGGGTCAGCAGCCCGCGCCGTACGACCCGTCCCAGCAGCAGCCCGGGTATCCGCAGCAGGATCCCTCCCAGACGCAGCAACAGCAGCCGCAGTGGGGCCAGCAACCGCAATACGGCCAGCAGCCGGGCTATCCGCAGAGTGGGCCCCAGCAGCAGCCGGGCTACCCGCAGAGCGGCCCGCAGCAGCAGCCCCAGTACGGGCAGCAGCAGCCCGGCCAGTACGACTACGGCCAGAGCCAGTTCCCGGGCACCCAGGGCGAGGCGCAGGACAAGCCGAAGTCCAAGAAGGGCCTCTTCATCGGCATCGGCGCGCTCGTGGTGATCATCGCCGCGGTCGGCATCCTCGGGTTCGTCACGCCGGGCTGGTTCAACACCCAGGTCTTCAACAACACCCAGATGCAGACCGACGTGCAGAAGCTGCTCACCGAGACCTACGGGATCAAGGAGATCAGCGCGGTCACCTGCCCCTCCGGCCAGGAGGTCAAGGACGGGGTGAAGTTCACCTGTACCGCCACGATCGAGGGCAAGCCGCAGGAGGTGCCGATCACCGTGAAGGGTGACACCGGCAACTACGAGGTCTCGCCACCCGCCACCACCAAGTAAACCGCGGGCGCCTGACACGGTCGATCCTGCATGATCGTGTCATGAGCGACTTTTCAGTGCGGCCGCTGCGGTCCGACGAGGAACGAGCCGCGACGGATCTGTTCAGGCGGGCCTTGCACGTCAAGGAGATGACCGACGAGGAATGGTCGGCCTCGTCCGTGTCGTTGCAGCCGGGCCGCGGGTTCGGCGCGTTCGATCCGGAGCTGATCGGGACCCTCCGATCCTTCGATTCGGAAGTGACCTTGCCCGGTGGCGCCACCACGCCGCTCGCCGCGGTCAGCCTCGTCGGTGTCCGTGCCGACCGAACCCGCCGTGGCGTGCTGACCGCGTTGATGCGTGCCCAGTTCGAGGATTTCGCCGCCCGTGGGGTTCCCGCGGCGATGCTGCACGCGTCCGAGGGCGCCATCTACGGCAGGTTCGGATACGGCGTCGCCGTGCGGGCCAAGTCGATCGAGATCGACCGGCGCCGCGCCCGGTTCCGTCCCGAGGTGCCCGCCGGTGGGGAGATCTCCGTCCTCGACCTGGAGAGCACCATCGAGCAATGGCCTTCGCTCTTCGACGCGCTCCCACGCACTCGGCCCGGCATGATCGCGCGGAGTCCGAATCTGTGGCCGGGCTACGTCCGGGAAGTCCGCCGGGCGACCACCCCGATCTCGACCGCGGTGCACCAAGGCGCGGATGGTGTCGACGGCTATGTCACCTACACCGTCGAGCGTGCCCAGTTCGGCTCACCGGCACTGCTTAAGGTCCAGTCCTTCCACTACGCGAGTCCCGACGCGTTCGCCGGGCTGTGGCGCTACCTGCTGTCCGTGGACCTGGTCGACCGCATCACCGCCGAGAAGCGGCCGCTCGACGAACCGGTGGAGCTGCTGTTCACCGACCCGCGTGACGTGGCGGTGAACAAGGTCCAGGACGAGGGCTGGTTCCGGCTGGTCGACGTCGAGACGATGCTCGGCGCCCGCACGTACCGGGGTGAACCGGTCGTCATCGAGGTCACCGATCCCTTCCTGGAGCACAACTCCGGCCGCTATCGCCTGTCCGAGGACGGCGCCGCCCGCACCACCGACCCGGCGGATCTCGAACTGCACGCCGACACCCTGTCGATGGTGTACCTCGGTGGCTGGCGTCCCTCGGATCTCGCGTTCGCCGGACGCGTCCGCGCGACCGGGGAGACCGCCCTGGAGCGAGCGGACCAGCTGTTCGGCACGCGGGTGAACCCCTGGTGCGGTACCTTCTTCTGACGTTGGATGATCACACAGGTGGGGGTGCAGAAGCTTGAGCAGGCGAGCCGTCGCGACGGTCGGTCTGTGTGGTGCCGCTTTCGCGGTGCTGGTGGCGTGTTCGGACACCCCGGCGCCCGCGCCGGCGACGAAGACCGTCACGGTACCGCCGACGTCGAGACCTTCGTCGAGCGCGCCCGCGACCTCCGGCGGTTCGTCCTCCAACGCTCCGGGCAGGGTCTTCGACCCGAGGACGATGCAGGCGGACGTGCGGAAGATCCTCACCGAGACCTATCAGGTGAACGAGGTCGGCGACGTGCTCTGCCCGTCGAACCAGAAGGTCGAGGACGGCAGCACGTTCACCTGCACCGTGCAGGTCGCCGGCGAGGGCAAGACCGTCACGATCACCGTCACCGGTGAAGACGGCCGCTACGAAGTCGGCGCTCCCGCCTGAAAAACCGGTTGGGGCTCCCCGGGCCGGACGGCAGGATCCACGGTATGAGCGAATTCCTTGTGCGTGCCGTGGCCGAAGGCGAACAGCGAGCCTGCCTCGACGTCCTGGCGGAGTCGTTGCACGGCAAGCCCGCCACGGACGAGGTCTGGGCGAAGATGGCTCCGTCCTGGACCGCCGCGGGCAAATTCGCCGCGTTCGACGAGCACGGCGCCCCGGTGGGGATCGCGAGTTCGTTCGACGTCGAGCTGACCGTCCCGGGTGGACAGAAGCTCGTGACGGCGGCCGTCGACGGTGTCGGCGTCCGTGCCGACTGGACCCGCCGCGGGATCCTCACCACGATGATGGCCGTACAGCTCGAGGATTTCGCGGCGCGAGGTGTCCCGCTGGCCGCGTTGCACGCTTCCGAAGCCGTCATCTACGGCCGCTTCGGGTACGGCGCGGCGACGTTCGGCAAAGGCGTGTCGATCGAACGCCCGCGCGCCCGGCTTCGGGACGGCGTCGGCCGGACCGGCGAGGTCAGGTTCATCACCCCCGATGAAGCGGTGGAGCGCGTTCCCGCGCTGTACCACCGCTTCGAGGGAGCACGACCGGGGTTCGTCTCCCGGCCGCCGGCTTGGTGGCCGGGCTTCTTCGAGCGCGTGGTGAAGGGGGACGGCGGCTACCGGGTGGCGGTCCACAGTGGACCGGACGGTGACGACGGTTTCGTCGTCTACCAGACCATCGACGCGCGCGACCGGCAGGCGCCGGAGCGCGGGGCGATCCTGGACATTCGCGAACTCCATGCCGCCACGCCACAGGCCTGGGCGGGGCTGTGGCGTTTCCTGCTGTCGGTCGACCTGGTCTCGGAGGTCTCCGGACGGGGCCGCCCGCTGGACGAGCCGATCGCCGAACTGCTCACCGACCCGCGCGCGGTGAACACCACCGAGATCATCGACGACCTGTGGCTGCGGCTCGTCGACGTCCTCGCGGCGCTGCGGGCGCGCTCCTACGGCACCGCCGAACCCGTGGTGCTAGAAGTGCACGACAAGCAGCTTCCGGACAACAACGGCCGTTACGCCGTCGGCCCGGACGGCGTGGAACGCACGACCGCCGAGGCCGATCTGCGGCTGGACGTGGCCACCTTGTCGTCGCTGTACCTCGGCCATGGTCTCTTCAGCGATCTGGCGCTGTCCGGGCGGGTCGAGGTGCTGGACGAGGCGGCGGTCGCCCGGGCCGACGTCCTGTTCCACACCGCGCGCTCGCCGTGGTGCGGGACGTTCTTCTAGGCACTCGGGCCCCCTGCAGTACGTGAAGGCCCCCTTCCTTGCGTCTAGCGCAATGAAGGGGGCCTTCACGTACTTGGGAAGGTGTGAAGGTCGAGTTTCCTCGGCTGAGCCGAGGGAAGGGGGCCTTCACGCGCATCCGCTGTGACTGCTGAGACTGGTGTTATTGCTGAGGCTGCGGATGGCGATCGTGTAGTCCGTGAAGGCCTCCTTGGGAAACCCGTATTTGCTGACCCGCTGGTCGACCCGTTGGTGAGGGAGACGGGGCAGTGAAGCTAGTGCCGGCTGTCGTCTTGGGCGAGTGGGGAAGATTGCGGCCGTCCAACGTCCAGGATCTTCCCCACTCGGTCGTCCACCCCGGGGCGTGACCGGCACGATCAAGGGTTCAAGACCAGGACGGCCACCGCCACGATGAAGGAATCGGGACACTCAACGTCCCCATTCCTTCATCGTCATCCCTCGACGACAACCGGACTCTCGCTCCCACGCAGGTCGGACGTAAGTACACAAATGCTGGTTCGCCTTGAGAGACCCAGAGTCCCTCAAGGAGGCCTTCACGGACTTGCGACCTACGGCTCCACGGCCAGTAGGTAGCTAAGACACTCACGAAGCGGGGGCTAGGACGGGTTGCGCCGCGGTTTGATCCGTACCTGCGGTAACGCGGGCGCGGGCAGCCAAGCCGTGCTGCCCTGGTAGCCCTCCACCCGGCCGAACCGGTCCGCCTGCGCCTGCCACGCCTCGCGGTACTCGGCGATGTCCTCGTGGCTGCGGCCCACGAAGTTCCACCACATGACGAGTTCCTCGGTGAACGGCGTCCCGCCGAGCAGGAGCACCCGAGCCGGTTCGGTGCCGGGGTTCGCCAGCTCCACGCGCCCGGCGCCGGGCGCGAGGTAGGCGAGTTCCCCCGTGTCCAGCGCGACTCCGGCGACGGTGACGGAGCCGATGTCCTGCAGGACACCGTGTTCGAAGGCCGGATCGACGTCGAGGGCCAAGGTCGCGCCGGGCTCGACGGTGAGTTCGGCGCCCAGCAGGGGAGTGAACGCCGGGACCGGCGAGGTGGTCCCGGCGAGGCTGCCCAGGAACACCCGCGCCGTGGCGCCGGGCAGATCGAGCAGCGGCGGCGCGTAGTGCCGGAAATCCCGTGCGGTGTCGCGATGTTCGTCCGGCAGCGCGATCCAGAGCTGGACTCCGTGCAGGGTCGAAGTGTCCGGTGTGGACACTTCCGAATGCGCGATACCGTGTCCGGCGGTCATCAGGTTGAGCTCACCCGGCCGCACCATGGCGTGGGTGCCGATGCTGTCGCGGTGCTCGATCTCGCCGCTGAACAGCCAGCTCGCGGTCTGCAATCCGGTGTGCGGATGCGGTGCGACGTCCATCCCACCGGACGCCGAAACGTCCTGCGGGCCGTAGTGGTCGGCGAAACACCACGCGCCGATCAGCGACCGCTGCCGCTGCGGAAGGGTGCGGCGGACCCGGATCGCGCGCGGGCCGCCGAGCGGGACGTCGCGCGGGGTCAGCACGGTGACGCCTTCGCCCGGCCGCTCTGAGCACAGCAGCTCGGCCGGGTCGGCCTCGGTGTTGCTCATGACTTCGGGAGCGCGGCCAGCAGACGCTCCACCGAACGGCCGAGATTCCAGCGTTCCGCGAGTTCCGCGACCTTGTCCGGGTCGGCGGGCTCGGACGGGACGATGTCCGGGCGAGACTGCTCGACCGGCGCGTCCGCCGCGACCCGGACGACGGTCGGGGCCACCGCGAGGTAGTCGGCGGCGTCGGTCAGCCGCAGCCGGGTCTTGAGCGGAACCCGCGAGTCGCCGGCGTTCGACGCCTCGATCAGCTCCTGCAACGAACCGAACTGGGTGATCAGCTTCGCCGCGGTCTTCTCGCCGATCCCGGCGACACCGGGCAGCCCGTCCGACGGGTCTCCGCGCAGCGCGGCCATGTCGGCGTATCCGGGACCGGCGTTCCCCGCCGGGATCCCGTACTTCTCGGCGATCTCGTCCGGGCCGAGGACTTCGGCCTTGTTCCAGCCCTTGCCGACGTAGATGACCACAGTGGACGTCGGCTCATGACGCACCAGCTGGAACAGGTCGCGGTCACCGGTGATGACCTCGACCGGGGACTCCTGTTCGCGGATCGCGAGGGCGCCGATGACGTCGTCGGCCTCGTAACCGTCCGCCTCGGCCGTCGCGATGCCGAAGGCCTCCAGCAGTTCGAGGATGATCGGCACCTGCGGGGTCAGGGTGTCCGGCACCTCTTCGACGTCGCTGCCTTCCGGGACCTCTTCGGCCACCCGGTGCGCCTTGTAGCTGGGCAGCAGATCGGTGCGGAATTTCGGCCGCCAGTCGGCGTCGAGGCACGCGACCAGCCGGGAAGGCCGCCGGTCGACGAGGATCCGCGCGATCGTGTCGGTGAACCCGCGCACGGCGTTGACCGGTGTCCCGTCCGGGGCGGTCATGGAATCGGGCAGTGCGTAGAACGAGCGGAAGTAGAGGCTCGCGGAATCGAGGAGAGCGAGTGGTCCGGTCACGCGGACAGCCTGCCATGTTCCGCCCCGGATGTCCGTGAAGGACCCGACCCCCAGCCGAGTCCTCCACGGACATCGTCAGGCCGCGTAGGGCCGCACCTGGCGTGCGTTGCGGAGGGCGTTGGCCCACCAGTTCAGCTGGTTCAGCAGCGTGGTGGCCGCGAGCGAGGCGCCTTCGAAGTCGTCGTGCTCACCGTCCGGGCCGAAGTGGTTCCAGGCGTACGGGAAGCTCACGGTCTCGCGGATGGTGGCGGCGTGGAGCTCGGCGAAGACCGGGCGCAGGTGCTCCACCGCGCGCAGGCCGCCCGAGATACCGCCGTAGGAAACGAAGGCGACCGGTTTGCCGTGCCACTCGGGACCGGTGGCGTCGAGCGCGGTCTTGAGCGGGCCGGGGTAGCTGTGGTTGTACTCGGGGACGATCACGACGACGGCGTCCGCGCCGGCGACGCCGGGGGAGAGGTCGCCGGGGGATTCGGCGAGGTCGATGACGGACAGGGTGACGTCGTCGCGCTGTTTGGCGCGGTCGAGGAACCAGTTCGCGACGACGGGGGCGAAGCGGCCCTCGCGGACGCTGCTGATCACGACGGCGAGCTGATAAGGCGAGTTCGTTGTCATGGCACAGACCGTAAAACCTGGAGTTAAGTTGAAGTCAAACTCCAGAATCGCCGCATAGTGGTAACTAATCGCAGAGAAGTCTTTGCAAAGAGTCCTCTGCAGTCGTAGGGTGACGGGTATGGGGAAGACCGAGCGCTATCTCGCGCGGGTCGACGGCCGCATCTTGCGGGCGTTGTCGCATCCGTTGCGGGTCGAGATCCTGGAATTGCTGCGAGAGGACGGTCCGGCCACGGCGTCCGGGCTGGCGAAGCGGGTGGGGGAGAGTTCCGGGACCACGAGCTGGCATCTGCGCCAGCTGGCCGAATCCGGGCTGATCGCCGAGGACACCGAACGCGGCAGCAGGCGCGACAGGTGGTGGAAGGCGGTGCACGAAGGCGATCAGATGAGCGCCGCGGATTTCCTCGACGATCCCGACTTGGCCGGTCCGCTCAACGCGTACGCGCACACGATGATCGAGCGGCGTTACGCCGCCGAATCGCAGTTCGTGGCCGAGGTGCGGGACTGGGCCGACGACTGGATCGACAAGGTCAACTTCCACGACTCGTCGCTCCCGCTGACGCCCGACGAGGCGGCCGCGTTGAGCGACGAGATCCTTGAGGTGATCAGCCGCTATCGCCGTCCGGAGAAGGACGGCGACACCCCGGTCCGGGTGCATTGGGCCGCCTTCCCGAGGAAAACCCGGCCGGAGACGCCATGAGCCGGATGCCACTGGGGGCCTTGGTCGTGGCGTCGGGGTTCTCCTCGGCCGGGGTGATGATGACGCTGCTCGCGATTCCCTGGTTCGTCCTGCAGAGCACCGGGAGCGGCACCAAGACCGGCATCGTGACTGCGGCCGAGGTGCTGGGCCTGATGGTCGCCGCGTTGCTGGGCGGGCCGGTCGTGGACCGGGTCGGCACCCGCCGGGCAAGTGTCGGCGCCGATCTGCTGACCACGGTGACGGTGCTCCTGATCCCGCTCGCGATGGCCACCACCGGGCTCAGTCTGCCCGGACTCGTCGCGTTGTCGTTCGTGATGGGTGTTTCCCGTGGCCCTGCCGACACAGCCAAGCAGGTCCTGCTTCCCGGTGTCGCCGAACTCGGCGATGTCCGCGTGAGCCGGGCGGCGAGCGCCGTCGAGGCGGCGATGAGGACCGGCAGGATGGTGGGCGGACCCGCCGCCGGTGCGCTGATCGCGCTGATCGGGCCCATTCCGGTCCTGTTCGTGGACGCGGGCACGCTCGTGCTGTCCTCGGCGCTGGTGTTCGCGCTCATCCCGGTCGCGGCCGGTCCGCCGAGGCCGCCGTCGGGCGGCTATCTCAAGCAACTGCGCGAAGGATTGGGATACGTCAAACGCGACGCGGTGCTGCGGGCGATCGTCGGCATGCTGATGCTCACCAACAGCCTCGACTTCGGGCTGCTCGGCGTCCTGTATCCGGCTTACGGCGACCAAGTCCTGCACAGCACCGCGCTCATCGGGGCCATGATCACCGCGGTCGCGGTCGGCGCGCTCATCGGCTCTGCGCTCTACGGCTGGGCGGGCCACCGTCTTTCGCGGCGGACGGCGATCCTCGTGGCCGTCGGTATCGAAGGCGCGCCGAGATTCGCCTTGCTCGCGCTGGAACCGGCACCGGCCGTCTTGCTCGCCGGTCTGGTGGTCGCCGGGATCGGGGCGGGCGCGCTCAACCCGATCCTGCTCCCCGTGGTGTACGAACGGGTTCCCGAAGCCGTCCGCGGCCGCGTGCTCAGCCTTCTCGTGGGCGGGGTGCTCGCCGCGATGCCGCTCGGTTCGATGGCGGCAGGGTTGCTGCTGGACGGGATCGGGCTCGTCGGCGCGCTCGCCGTGTTCGGTGGTCTGTACCTGATCGCCGGCACGTTCCCGGCGATCTTCCGGGTCTGGCGCGGCCTCGACGATCCCGCCCCGATCGGGGGTGACCGGCCGGTGAGCCAAGGGGCGCGGACCGACTAGGCTCGCCATCATGTCGCGCCGTTCCCTTCACAACCCAGCCCCCGACGCCGCCAGCCTCCGCGCCCGCCTCGACCGGGCCCGCGCCGCGGCGGCCGCCGCCGACACCGACGCCCTGCTGATCGCACCCGGCTCGGACCTGCGCTACCTCATCGGCCAGGCCGGGGGCTCCTTCGAACGGCTGACCACGCTGGTGATCCCGGCCGACGGCGTCCCGGCGCTGGTCCTGCCGAAGCTGGAGGCCCCCGGCTACGCCGACGTCCCGGCCGACGAACTCGGCATCGAGATCGTCACCTGGGTCGACGGCGACAACGCCTACGAACTGGTCGCCGACCGGCTGGGTAAGCCGGGCCGCGTGGCGGTCAGCGACTTCACCCCGGCGCTGCACGTGCTCGCCTTCCGCGGCGCGCTCGGCGACGCCGAGCAGACGCTGGCCGGCCCGATCGTGCGCGAACTGCGGATGCGCAAGGACGCGGCCGAGATCCAGGCGCTGCGCGACGCGGGAGCGGCGATCGACCGCGTGCACGCCCGCGTGCACGAATGGCTGCGCCCCGGCCGCACCGAGGCCGAGGTCGGCGCGGACATCACCGCCGCCATCGTCGAAGAGGGCCACACTCACGCCGACTTCGTGATCGTGGGCTCGGGCCCCAACGGCGCCAGCCCGCACCACGACGTCTCCGAGCGGGTGATCGAGCGAGGCGACGTCGTCGTGGTCGACATCGGCGGCCCGATCGCCGAGGGCTACAACTCCGACTCCACCCGCACGTACGCGGTCGGCGAGCCGCGTGACGCCGACGTCGCCGAGACCTATGCCGTGCTGCAGCGCGCCCAGAAGGCCGCCGTCGACGCCGTCCGCCCCGGTGCCACCGCCGAGTCGATCGACGCCGCCGCGCGCGACATCATCGCCGAGGCCGGGTACGGCGAGTACTTCATCCACCGGACCGGTCACGGCATCGGCCTCGACGTGCACGAGGAGCCCTACATCATCAAGGGCAACGCGCTGCCGCTCGAGCCGGGCATGGCCTTCAGCGTCGAGCCCGGCATCTACCAGCCCGGCCGCTGGGGCGCGCGCATCGAGGACATCGTCGTGGTCACCGAGGACGGCGTCGAATCGGTCAACCAGCGTCCGCACGACCTGATCGTGCTCGACGCATGACCGGTTCCCTGGAGCCGCTGGACCAGGCCATCGTGCAGGAGCTGGCCGCCGACGGGCGGCGCAGTTTCACCGATCTGGCCGAACGGGTCGGGCTTTCGGTGTCGGCGGTGCACCAGCGGGTGCGCCGCCTGGAGCAGCGCGGGGTCATCCTCGGCTACACGGCGCGGCTCGACGGCGAGCAGATCGGCCTGCCGCTCACGGCGCTGATCTCGCTGACGCCGAACGATCCGGCCGCGCCGGACGACTATCCGCAGCGTCTGGAGCACATCAAGGAGATCGAGTCCTGCTACTCGGTCGCCGGCGACGAGTCGTACATCCTCCTGGTCCGGGTGGCGTCGCCGCTCGGCCTGGAGGATCTGCTCCGCCGGATCCGCGAGTCCGCCAAGGTGTCGACCCGGACCACGGTGGTGCTGTCGACGCCGTTCGAGGGGCGCTCGCCCACCCTGTGAGACGAGAGGAGGGGTGGGCTTGCGCGGCGCTGGTACGATAAAAGGTATGGCAACACGTAAGGTCACTCTCTCACTCGACAGTGGTGCGCTCGAGTTCGCCGAGCGGGCCGCGAAGGCACACGGGATCTCGGTCTCGTCGTGGTTGTCCAAAGCGGCCCGCAGGGAGGCCGTGCGCACCGGATACACCCCGCAGCGCGCCCCGGTCGAACCGTCCGCCGAATCGGACGAGGCCGAGCTGACCGCCGCGGAGAAGGATCTGCGTGCACAGGGGTGAAGTCTGGACGTACCACCCCCCGACCGAACCGGCACGGCAGCGCACTGTCGTCCTGCTGTCCTCGGACGGGGTGAACGAATCCGAGCGGCCGTGGCTGCTCGGCACCGAACTGCTGGACCGTGATCCGCAGGACATCCTCGGTGTCGCCGTCGACGCGCGGTACTGGGTCTCCACGCTGAACCTCACGCGCCTGTACCGGCCGTGGTTCGACGAGAAGATCGCGGAGATCGACCAAGAGGTCCAGGAGCGCATCGACATCGCGTTGCGCGCCGCCCTCGATCTTTAGCGCGCGACCACTTCGGGTGCCGCGTGCAGTTTGCCGTCGGGGCCGGAGAGGCACGACGCGTTGCCCGCGCGTGCGGCGAGGAACTCGTTGAGGCAGTTCGCGATCTGCGCGTGGCCGTTGGCGTTGGGGTGGAAGGACTCCTGCAGCGCGTGGCTCGCGCGGTCGACCTGGCCGAGGTCGCGTAACTGCAGTGTCAGCCTGCTGAACCACTCGTTCGCCGGTTCGCTGCTGCACGCCTCGTGCCCGGCGCCTGCTCGCGAGAGGTCGAGGAATCGCGCGCTGGTCGCCCTCGACGCCTGTTTGAGCCCGTCCGACAGGACGGAGACGCCGTCACGGCGCATCCACTCCAGATCCTCGGTGCGGAACGGGCAGCCGTTCAGGCTGCGCAGCGCCTCCGGGATCTGCGGGCCGACAGGCGAGGCGTAGGACATCAGCACGAGCTGGTAGTCCGCCGGGACGTAGCCTGCCTGCGCGAGCACCTTCTTGACGTCGGCGACCGCGTTGGTCACCTTCGGCACCATGGCGTCCACTTTGGACTTCCAGGTGGTGCGAAGCGCCGCGCTGCACGGCGGGTTCTGCGGTGAGAACCAGGCCTTGAAGCATTCGTTGACCTGAGCGGAGAACTTCGGCTCGTCGTTCGCGCCGACCGCGATCACCACCGCGGCGACCCGGTGATCCTTGATCAGGTTCGCGAGCTGTTGCGCCTGCGACGGCTCCGTCCACTGCTTGGCCTCGCCCAAGGCGATCTGCTCCGAGGGCGCTCCCGAACACGCGAGGTTCACGCGTGCGGTGACGTCCGGGATCTTGATCTGCTCGACGAAGGCGTTGGGGGAGCGGTGACACCAGTTGCCGCCCTGCCCGTTGGTGGTGGGCGTGTAGTCACCCGCGCCCTCACCGGAAACGGTGCTGTCGCCGATGGAGACGACCGTCAGCGGCCCCGTCCCCGGCGGTCCTTGGCGCGGGGACGGTTGCCCTGGGCGGCTTTCCGACCCGGTAAAGGCAATGAACCCGACGAGAACCACCACGAACGTGAGCGCGAGAGCACCCCACCACCACCGGAAACGTCGCATCGTCACCGGATTCTACGGACCCCGTGGCCCGAGAGGGTGATCATGGCGGTGTGACGGTCGCGATGCCCGGTCAGCCCGCCTCCGTCAGGTCCGTTCCGGCCGCCAGTTCCGTCACGATGTCGAGTACGCCGGGCAGCGCGGGCTTGTCGTTCTCCGGCGACCAGGCCACCACTGTCCGGGCGGTGTCGCCCGTCAGCGGGACGAACACCACCCCGCTCCGGCGCAGGCTGCGCGAAGACCGGGCCAGCCTGGTCACGCCGATACCCGCGGCGACGAGACCGAGCAGTCCTTGTACGGTCGCGGCCCGCTGGACGACGCGCGGCGTGAAGCCCGCCGCCTCGAATTCGCCGTCATAGCGGCGATGCCAGGGCTCCCAGGAACTTCGTGGAGTGAGCACCCACGGCTCGTTCGCCAGGTCCGAGAGCTTCAGCTCGGTCGCGGCGGCGAGCCGATGTCCCTCCGGGAGGACGGCGCAGACCTCTTCGGTGATCAGGGTGCGGGTCTCGAAGCCCTCGATCAGCGGAGGCCGCGTGAAGATCAGGTCGTAGCGGCCGCTGCCGAGTCCGTCGACGAGCGGCGCGATCTGGGTGTCGTCGGTGGTGAGGGTGAGATCGGGGAGGCGTTCGCGGACCGCGCGCACCACCGGTGGGAGCAGATAGTTGGCCGTGGTGGTGAGGAAACCGAGATGCAGCGTGCCGAGTTCGCCGCGCACCGCCCGGTCCAGTACCGCCAGCGCCTCGTCGTTGCGAGCCAGGACCGCTCGGGCCTCGGGAAGGAACAGCGAGCCGATCTCGGTGAGCCGGGTCCCGCGGCTGTCGCGTCGCAGCAGCCTCGCGCCGAGAACCCGTTCCAGCACGGTGATCTGCTGCGAAAGGGACTGCTGGGCGATATGCAGGCGCCGCGCGGCCTTGGTGAAGCTCGCGTCCTCGGCGACGGCGACGAAATAGCGCAACTGCCGCAACTCGGGGGTCACAGGCGCTGACTGTAGCCGCACCAGGGAACCGGTGTTGGCGGTCCAGGCGCGGCCTTCGCAGGATGGGTCGCAGGAACTTCACTGGAGGAAACAGGAATGACGAAGGAAACCGACGGCCGCGTCTGGCTGATCACCGGCTGCTCGTCCGGGTTCGGCAGGCACCTCGTCCTGGCCGCGCTCGACGCGGGTGACCGCGTGATGGCCACGGCGCGCCGTCCGGAGACGCTGGCGGAACTGGAAGCCCTCGGCCAGGGCCGGGTGCGCACCGCGGCGCTCGACGTCACCGACCCGGCGCAGGTCGAGACAGCCGTGCAGGCGACGCTCGCCGAGTTCGGCCGGATCGACGTCCTGGTCAACAACGCCGGCCATGGTTCGGTCGGCGCGGTCGAGGAACTGACCATGGCCGAGCTGCGGTCGCTGATGGACGTGATGTTCTTCGGCGCCGTCGAGGTGACGAAGGCGGTCTTGCCGCATCTTCGGGCGCAGGAAAGCGGTGCGATCGTGCAGATGAGCTCGATGGGCGGTCAGCAGAGCCCGCCCGGGTTCGGGGCTTACTGCTCGGCGAAGTTCGCGCTGGAGGCGATGTCGGAGTCCCTGGCCGCGGAAGTCGCGCCGTTCGGCGTGAAGGTGCTGATCGTGGAGCCCGGCGCGTTCCGGACCGAGTTCGGCGGCAGCCGGCTGCACCGTTCCCGAGTGATCGACGCCTATCGCGAATCCACGGGCGAGATCCGGGATTTCGTCGAAGGGATGGACGGTTCGCAGCCCGGTGACCCGGCGAAGGCCGCTGCCGCGATCCTGAAGGTGCTGGACAGCGACGACGCTCCGCTCCGGCTCGCGCTCGGCGACGACGCGGTCGACGGGCTGCGCGCCACGCACGAGGTGAGGGCGGCGGAGCTGGCCGCCTGGGAAGAGCTGAGCCGCTCCACCGCCCTCTGAATCAGCCGAGCCAGCGCTGGATCGCGACGTCGAGCAGCTTCCGCGCGTGGTCGGACACGTCGGCCCAGGCGATGATCCCGTCCGGGCGCACGAAGAGACTCGGCTGTGCCACATCGGGATCCGCCACGCAGGCGACTCGGTCGTCCATTCCGGCGGCCGCGTCGGAGTAGCGCCCGTCGGCCGAGCGGTCCACGAGTACGAAGCGGCCGTCGTGAGCGTGGTCGGCGAGCCTGGTCCCCGACCCGAGTTCGACGTCCCCGGCGATCGAGCCGATCGGGTCGGAGGCGTCGTCGGCCACGTCGTACCGCTGCAAGATCCCCGAGGAGAGCGCGATCATGCGGTTGGTCGCGCCGGGGACCGCGAAGAGTTCGTCGCCGACGACCTCGCGCAGCCGCGCGGTCCGTTCGTCGCCGCGCATGAGCGCTACCTGTGCCCGGGTCCAGTCCAGGACCCACGCGCCGATCGGGTGCCGCTCGTCGTGGTAGGTGTCGAGCAGCCCCGCCGGGGCGTGGCCCTGGACGGTCGCGGCGAGCTTCCAGCCGAGGTTGACCGCGTCGCCGATGCCGAGGTTCAGGCCCTGCGCGCTGAACGGCGAGTGCACGTGGGCGGCGTCGCCTGCCAGGAGCACCCGGCCGCGGCGGTAGGCCCGCGCCTGTCGTGCGTTGTCCGACCATCGCGTCGCCCGCCCCCGCAGGCCCGTGATCGTGACCGGGACACCGGTGACGTCCCGTACCGCGCTCTGCAACTCGTCGACGGTCACGGGAGCGTTCTTGTCCTCGGGTTGGGGCGCGAACCTGGCGACGAGGATGCGCCCCGGCACCGGGCCGTAGGTGTAGATGCCGCGAGGCGTCCAGTTCCACCCGCGGTGCAGTTCGCTCGGGTCGTCGAAATCGGCGATGGCCTGATAGCCCACCAGTTCCGGGTCCGTGCCCACGAAGTCGACACCGAGCCGCTTGCGGACGACGCTACGGCCGCCGTCGGCAGCCACGACCCATCCGGCCCCGAATTCGCCCGCGCTGGTCTCGACGACCACATCGGCATCGTCGTCGAGACCGGCGCCGGCGCTCCGTAGATCCCGCACCTCGACGCCGCGACGGATTTCGACGCCCAGCCGGGCGCAGTGATCGCCGAGCAGCAGTTCGAGATCGTGCTGCGGCACCAGGATCCCGTTGGCCACGGCCGTATGCGCGGCCAATACCGGATCGTCCTGGTCGACGAGGTCGTGCTGGAACATGATCCCCGCGAAATGCCCGAGGACGGGGAACCGCCGGGAGGCCTGGCCCGCCGCGTCGGTCAGTTCGCGCACGGTCCGGTTCGAGCGGCCGCCGGTGAAGCCCTTGGCCTCGGCCAGCCGACGGCGCTGCACTTCCTCCGCGGCGGGCAGCAGGCCGCGCCTGTCGAGGATCTCGGCACTGGCGACGTTGATCGAACCGGATTTGATCGTCGGATCCGGTTTCGCGAGCCGCTCCAGCACGGTCGTCCGCACGCCTCGCAAGGCGAGCTCGCTCGCGAGGAACAGGCCGGTGGGCCCCGCTCCGACCACGATCACGTCGGTCCGCTCCATGATGACTCCAAGCTTTACTCGGTAAACTTACTCGGTAAGGTTACTGAGTAAAGGTACGCTTGTCACATGGCGAAGCGAGGAGATCGGGGCGGTTCGAAGACGCGGGCGCATATCGCCGAGGTCGCGACAGGACTGTTCGTGGAGCGTGGCTTCGACGACGTCACGGTCGCCGAGGTGGCCGCCGCCGCCGGCGTTTCGAAGGTGACGGTGTTTTCGCATTTCGAGCGCAAGGAGGATCTCGCGCTCGATCGGCTGCCCGACGCCGTCGGTATCGCGCGGGCGACGATCCGGGACCGGTCGGACGGCGTGGGTGTCGTCGAGGCGTTCCGGCGGATGACCCTCGCGCTCGCGGAAGAGCGGCATCCGTTGTCCGGGCTGAGCGAGGCGGGCGAGTCGCTCGCGCGCACCGTCGCCGGGTCGCGCGCGCTCGTTTCGCGGTTGCGCGAGTTCGAGCACGAGATCGAGGCCGAGGTGGCCGACGAGCTCGAAAGCGACACCCGGTTCTCGGGCGACAGTGAGCTGGCCGCCGCGCTGATCGTCGCCGCGTACCGCACCGTCGCCGTGGCCACGACGCGGCGACGCCTCGCCGGGGACGATCTCACCGAAGTCGCCGCTGTCCATTGCGAACGGTTGAACACGGCCTTCGGCGCGCTGGCCAAGGCTTTGTGATGCCCTGAGGGCGGGCTTAACCGTCCATTCTGGACGCGAGAATCGCCGCTCCGGGACCGGAAAGCTCGTCCAGCGCCACGTCCCGGCCGGCGATCGACAGCAGGACCGCCTCGCCGGGGCCGCGGACTTCCGGTCCGGATCCGGCCGACCAGTCCAGGTCCGTGGCGACGAGCCGGAGTCCGCGTGCGCGCTTGCCCGCCTTGACCGGCGGCGCGTAGCGGGCGAAAGCCAGCGCGTGACGCAACCTCTCCGGCGGCACTTCGCGAGGGAACCCCAAGGGACGCCGGATGTCCTGGTGATGGAGCAACCCGTCGAGCAGCGCCACCCGTCCGCCGAACGCCGAGGTCAGGCCGCGCGGTTCGAGGTGTTGCTCGATCCTCGCGATCAGCTCTTCCGGTGTCCTGTCCGGCTTTCGCGCGACACCGAGCGCGTTCATCCGGTTCAGCCGCAACCCGCCGCGGACGGCCTGGCCGACGAGATCGCGGAAGCGCTGGGCGTCGTAGTCGACGACGTGGGCGACCACCTCGCGGACCGTCCACTCCGAACACAACGTCGGTGCGTCCCAGTGTCGCGGGGACAGAGTCCGGAGGAACGCGGCGAAGTCCGCCCGCTCGTCCCTGGCGAGTCGCGCGACCGTGTTCATCGGGGGCCTCCTGTGGTCATTCGTAATCCAGCCACCCGCAAACGTAGTAGTTCGTGTCCTCGTTCCGCTCGACGTACCAGGAATAGACGACGTCGCCCGCGAGTTTGCCGGTGCGCGCGTTCCGCTGGGTGATCTTGGCCTGGACCGTCACGAACTCCTGTCCTGACGGGACGGAGTACGGCAGCATCTCCCAGCGCTGGACGTAATGCCCGTGGAGTTCGAAGCCGAGCAGCGTCGACCGCAGGCGCGGGCAGGTCCCGCTGCGCAAGGCGGTCATGTCGTGATTGGCCAGCCCGTTCATGTAGACCTGGAACACGCGGTCGATCGCGGCGGGTTCGAGGCCCGGCGCGGATGACGTGGACGGCGCTGTCGGCGTTGTCGGTGCCGGCGTCGTCACGGTGGCGACGCTAAGCGGCGTTCATGAAATTCGAATGAAAGGCTTCGGCGGGTCGGGCCAAGTCCGTGAAGGCCTCCTTGAGGTACCCAGAGTCTCTCAAGGAGGCCTTCACGGACCGGTGACCAAAGCGGCCAGGTACCGAGCTGTGGCTCAGCAGTTCTCCAGGAAATGGCGCAGCACCCGCGTGCCGAACCGCAGACCCTCCACCGGGACCCGCTCGTCCACGCCGTGCGCCATCGCCCGGTACGGGAAGCCTTCCGGCAGCAGCAGAGGCGCGAAGCCGTAGCAGTCGATCCCGAGAGGACTGAACGCCTTCGCGTCCGTTCCACCGCCCATGCAGTACGGGACGACGACGGCTTCGGGGTCCTCCGAACGCAAAGCGTCGGTCATCGCGTCGAACCACGGCGAATCCACCGGCGCCTGGACCGGCGGCTGGTGCGCGACGAACTCGCGGGTGACGCCTTCGCCCAGCATCGCGTCGATCTCGGCGAGCAGCTCCGGTTCGGCGCCGGGGAGGACGCGGACGTCCACCTGTGCCTCGGCCGAAGTCGGGATCACGTTCACCTTGTAGCCGGCGTCGAGCATGGTCGGCGTCGTGCTGTTGCGGACCGTCGGCACCACCAGCGCCCCGGCGGGCCCGAGCCGCGCGATCGTTCCGTCCACATCGGACAGATCGATCGGGACGCCGAGCGCTTCCCCGGTGCGTTCGAGGAAGGCCTGGACGGTCGGGGTCAGCTGCACCGGCCAGCGGTGCGCGGCGATCTTGCCGAGCGCCGTGACCAGCCGGGTGACCGCGTTCTCGTCGTTGGGCCGCGAGCCGTGCCCCGCGCGGCCCTTGGCCGTCAAACGCAGGTGCGCGGTGCCGCGCTCGGCCGTCGCCACCGGATAGAGCCGCACGATCCGGCCGTCGGCGGCGGGGACGTGGTAGGTGTACGCGCCCGACTCGCTGATCGCGGCCGCGCAGCCGTCGAACAGGTCCCGGTGCGCCGCGGCGAGCCAGTGCGCGCCGTACTCGCCCTTGTCCTCCTCGTCGGCCACGAACGCCAGGACGATGTCCCGCCGCGGCCGGACGCCGGTGGCGAGGGCGGCGAGCACCATCGCGCAGAAGTCCTTCATGTCGACGGCACCGCGGCCCCAGAGGAACCCGTCGCGGATCTCGCCGGAGAACGGGTCCACCGACCAGTCGGCGGCGTCCGCCGGGACGACGTCGAGATGCCCCTGCACGAGAAGCGCGGGCAGGCTCGGGTCGGTGCCCGGAACCCGGGCGATCACGTTCGCGCGGCGGGGCGCGGACTCGATGATCTTCGAGTCGATCCCGAGCCCCGACAGGAGCGATGCCACGTACTCGGCGGCCTCGCGCTCGCCCTCGGAGTCCCCGTTGCCGCGGTTCGTGGTGTCGAACCGGATCAACCGCGAACAGACTTCGACTACATCCAACTCAGCCATAGATACCCTGCACCGCCCCGGCCGCGATCGCCGTGACGATCTTGAACGCCTTCATCGCTTCGGTCATGTCCGGCGCGTCGAAGCCGACCCGCCGCACACCGATCTGTTCCACCGTCGGGATCACCGCCGCGGCCTGCGCGAGATGGCTCGCGTCGAACTCGACCTCGATCCGGTGCGGAGTGGTGTACCGCTCGACCCGGCCCGCCCGGTTCATCGAGTCCGCTGCCGCCGACGACAGCAGTTCGGCCGTCCTGGCGGGCGGCAGGCAGATCGCGGCGTAGCGGCTGATGCACTCCTTCACCGTGACCAGTTCGGCTTCGGGCGCGTAGTCCTGGGCGTCGTCGCAGGCCTTGTCGTCACCGGAGACGACCAGCACCGGGACGCCGTACTCGGCGGCCATCGCCGCGTTGAGCCTGCCTTCGCTGGCGGGGACGTCGTCGAGCCACACGCCGGTGATCTGATTCTCCAGGTACGTGTGGGACAGGACGCCGTCGAAACCCGCGCCGGCGTGGTAGCCGAGGAAGACGACGCCGTCCACGCCGCTGTCGATCCCCTGCATCATCGAGAGCGGCTTGTGCCTGCCGGTGAGCATGCGCGCCCGGCCGTCGAGGTCTTCGAGCAGCAGGTTCCGTTGCGAGGAATGCGCCTCGTTGACCAGCACGTCGGTGGCGCCGGAGTCGAACAGGCCCGCGATGGTGGCGTTGACGTCGCCGGTGAACAGGCGGCGGAATCGTTGCCACTGCTCGGTGCCGGGGATGACGTCGTCGGTCCAGGTGACGCCGGTGGCGCCCTCCATGTCCGCCGAGATCATGATGCGCATGCGGGGCACCCTAGCCGAGGCTCTTTGCCCTCGCCGCCGGGATCAGGGCCAGGAACCGGAACGCGGGTAGACCGCCCAAGCGCGCTCCCAGGCCGCGGCCCGCTGCCGGTCGAGCACCAGCCGGACGACCCGCTGCACCAGGACCAGCCCGGCGACCACCGCGAACCAGAGCCACAGGCCGACGAGCACGGAATCGAACACGGCCGTCGACGCGGTCCTCGGCGCGGTGGTGAGTTCACCGCGGGCGTCGATCCAGATCGGCATGGCCGATCCGGCGGGGCTGCCCGGCGCCGCGAGGACGCCGCCGGTGTGCCGGGCGCCGCGCGAGTCGGTCCAGGTCGCCTCGGTGGTGGAGGTGTCGGTTCCGACGCTCTCGCTGTCGACGATGCGGACGGGCGCCGCCTTCAGCAGGTACGCGGTGGCGGGCGTGCGTCCGGTCGAGTCTGCGGCGGCCGCGGCGACCTGCCTGCCGTGGTTGGCCGAGCCGACGGCGGCCGCGACCGGGACGGCGAGCAGCGCCGCGAGGATCACGAGCTTGAGAAGAAGGGCTTCGAACCGGTCGGAGCCACGAGCCAGCGAATTGTGACCAGGGAAGAGCCGTCGCCGGAAGCGGGCGATCGGACCACTGGACCCGTGCACGAGGAACCCCATTCCCTCAGACCGCGAAATACCTCCATCCTCGATTCTCGTTCACCGGGGCGCCGCTGTCGCGGTATGGGGACACAGAACACTCTGTGAACCCGTACACAACCTTTTATTCGTTTTGCCCGTCCGGGTTCTCCCGCTACCGTCTTCGGCATGGGGATTTTCTTCACTCTGTGATTCTCGCCTTCGACGCGGCCCTGGCGTAGAGCCTTCGCTCCGCCGGGTCGCGTCCTTCCTCGTTGCTCTTCTTCCCCGCGAGAATCAGGAGGACGCCCCTGTGCGTACCCCGCATCGAAATCCGGGAACACAACTCGTGCTCTCCGGTGTCACCAAACGCTTCGACGACCACGTCGTGCTCGACCAGATCTCGTTCACCGTCAAACCGGGGGAGAAGGCGGGCGTCATCGGCGACAACGGCTCGGGCAAGTCCACCCTGCTGAGGCTGATCGCCGGCCGCGACCGGGCGGACAACGGCACCGTGACCGTCACCGCGCCCGGCGGCGTCGGCTATCTCCCGCAGACGCTGGACCTGCCCGACACCGCCACGGTCGGCGACGCGATCGACCTCGCGCTGGCCGACATCCGGGAGCTCGAATCCCGGCTGCGGACGGCGGAAAAGTCGCTCGAAACCGCTGAAGACCTGGCCGCGTACGGCGACCTCATGACCGCGTACGAAGCCCGCGGCGGTTACGAGGCCGATGCCAGGGTGGAGGTCGCCCTGCACGGGCTCGGGCAGCCGGGCCTCGATCGCGGCCGCGCGCTGGGCAGCCTGTCCGGCGGCCAGCGGTCCCGTCTGGTGCTCGCGGCAACCTTGGCCGCGTCTCCCGAACTGCTGTTGCTGGACGAGCCGACCAACGATCTCGACGACGACGCCGTCGCCTGGCTGGAGAACCATCTCCGTGGGCATCGCGGCCGGATCGTCGCGATCACGCACGACCGGACGTTCCTCAGCCGTGTCACCACGACGATCCTCGAGGTCGACGCCGACCGCCGTTCCGTGCAGCGGCACGGCGACGGGTACTCGGGCTATCTCGCGGCGAAGGAGGCCGCGCGGGCCCGATGGGTCCGCGAATACGAGGAGTGGCGGCTGGAGAAGTCCCGTTACGAACGGATGGCGGACGTCAACATCGACCGGTTCTCGGCGATCCCGCGCAAGGCCCCGGCCGCCTTCAGCGGGGCGGGCGCGTTCCGGGCCCGCTCCCGGGCGCACGGGGCGATGAGCAGGATCCGGTCGGCGCGCGAGCGGATCCAGCGGCTGGAGACGAATCCGGTCCCGCCTCCGCCGGAGCCGCTCCGGTTCACCGCGCGGATCGCCGCGGGGGAGACGGAGGCCGGTCAGTACGTGGTGAAGGCGGACGGCGTGTCGGTCGACGGCCGCCTGCCGCGGACGTCGCTCAGCGTGCTGCCCGGCGAACGGGTCCTCGTGACCGGTCCCAACGGGGCGGGCAAGACGACCTTGATGCGGGTGCTCGCCGGTGAGCTCGCGCCGTCGACGGGATCGGCGGAGCGGGCGGGCCGGATCGGGTTCCTGCACCAGAACGGCGGGCTCGCCGCTGACGCGCGGACTGTCCTGACGGTCTTCGCCGGAGACGGCGACGAAGACGAGGCGGCCGAGAGGTTGCTGTCGCTGGGCCTGTTCCGGGCGCCGGATCTGCGTAAGCCGGTCCGGGAACTGTCCATCGGGCAGCGGCGCAGGCTGGAACTGGCCAGATTGGTGACGGCCAGGACCGATCTGCTGCTGCTCGACGAGCCGACCAACCATCTCGCCCCGGATCTCGTCGAGGAGATGGAGCAGGCGCTCGCGACGTACTCCGGCGCGCTCGTGGTCGTCACCCACGACCGGCGGATGCGGCGGACGTTCGAAGGCAGGCGGCTGGAACTGGTCACTTCAGCGGCGTGAGCGGTCCGTCCACTTTGGCCGGGTTGAGGCAACTGTTCAGCCCGTCCACGAGCGAGCAGAGGCCGGGCCCTCGGTTGAGCCGGTAGCCCTGCGGTACGCCGCCCGCGGTCACCAGATCCTGGTACGCGGGAACGGCGTCCGTGGGGCGCCGGGTCAACGCGGGATCGGCGAGAGCGTCCACTGTGTACAGTCCGAACCGGGCGCGGTAGCTGCCCCATTCGTAGTTGTCGGTGAGGCTCCAGTAGTTGTAGCCGATGAGGTTCATCCCGTCGGCCTTCGCACGCTGGAGCCAGTACACGGTGTCGCGTACGTGATCGCCGCGGGTGTAGTCCGCGTCGCGGAGCTTCCCGTTGTCGGTCGCCATGCCGTTCTCGACGATGTAGAGCGGCATGCGCGGGAAGCGGTTGTGGTAGCTGCGCAGCGCGTAGTAGATGCCTTCCGGCTGGAGCTTCACATCCCAGAACTTGTCGCTGGCGGCCGCGAACACCGTCCAGTTGTCGATGCTGAGGCCGTAGTAGTAGTCGATGCCGATGAAGTCGAGCTTGTCCTTGACCTGGTCGAGGAAGAACCAGTCGGCCATCCCGTTGACCCCGGTGATGTAAGCCTGGTTGCTGGTGACCTTCGAGGTCGGATCCAGTTCGTGGATGAGGTCGTAGGCCCGGCGGTGCGCCTGGACGACGTTGGACTGCGCCGCGAAGTACCGCGTGGCGTCCAGGGCGCCGACCTTCTGCTCGTTCCGGAGGAAGATGAGCGGCTCGTTGAACGTCACCCAGAGGACGTCCTGCCCGGCGTAGCGCTGGACGATCTTCCGGCTGAACTCCAGCCACGCGTCGGCCGTCCGCGTTTCGGCCCAGCCGCCCTGATCGAGCGCCCAGCCCGGGTAGACCCAATGGTTGAGCGTGATCATCGGCGTCATGCCCGCGGCGCGGACCTGCCGGAACACGTCGTCGTAGAAGGCCAGTTCGGTCTCGTCCCACCGGCCGGGGGAAGGTTCGACACGTGCCCACTCGACACCGAAGCGGTAGGTGTTGACGCCGAGACCGGCCGCGAGGCGGATGTCGTCGGCGTAGCGGTGCCGGAAGTCCACGGAGTCGCGGTACTCGTCGACGCCGTCCTTGCCGGCGGAGCGGTCCACGAACCGCTTCCAGTTGCTGTCCGGGGCGTTGCCCTCGGACTGGTAGCCCGACGACGCGACACCCCAGTAGAAGTCCCGGGACCAGTCGTCATCCTGCGATGCGGACGCGTTCACGGCCGAAAGTGTCGCGCATAGTGAGACGGCGACCGCCGAGGACAACACCCGGCGTAACCTTCTCCGATGCTCCGGCCACTTCGTCGATCGTTCACCGTCGTCCGCCATCTTCCGGACGCTAACGTGGGTGAACGGCGTAAACAAGCGGCCGTCCGGGGACTTCGACGATGACGTTGGGGAGATGATCGACTTGACCGGCAGCACGGTCCGCCATGCCGTCTATCTGCCGCCTTTCGGCCCGTTCGGTGAGCCGGGAGTGCTCGTCGACCTCGCCGTGCGCGCCGAGGCGGCGGGCTGGGACGGGTTCTTCCTGTGGGACCACGTGGTCGCGGACACCATGCCCATCGCGGATCCCTGGACGACGCTCGGCGCCATCGCGCACGCGACCAGCAGGCTGTTGTTCGGCCCGATGATCACGCCGCCCGCCCGGCGCCGCCCGTGGGTGGTCGCGCGGCACGCGTCGACCGTCAGCCGCCTCTCCGGTGGCCGGCTGATCCTCGGCACCGGGCTGGGTTCGGACGAATCCGGTGACTTCAGCCGATTCGGTGAACAGACCGACCTGCTGACCCGGTCGGCGATGTTCGACGAAGGACTCGACGTCATCCGCGCGATCTGGTCCGGCAAGCGGTTCGACCACGACGGCGCGCACTACCAGGTCGCGCTCGCCGAGGCGCCGCCCGAGCCGTTCCCGATCCCGATCTGGGTGGCGAGCTCCACGGACAACCCGCGTGTCGTCCGGCGGGCGGCGCTGTGCGACGGGATCTTCCCTAACCCGGAGGACCACACGCCGACCGCCGAGGAGATCGCCGAGACCCACCGCGCGCTCGGGCTCGCCGGGCTGGAACCGGGCCGTCCCTTCGACGTCGCCGTGGCAGGCAACGCGAGCCCGGCGTGGGAAGAGCCGATCAAGGTCGATCTGCCCGCGCTCGGGCGGGCCGGGATGACCTGGTGGATGGAGTCGCTGATGCATCTCGACCCGCTGGAGTTGTCGCAGAAGATCGTGGACGCCGGTCCGCCTCGGTGGTGAGCGGCCGCTCGGTTGCCTAGGTACATGAAGGCCCCCTTCCTGTACCTAGGCGCAAGGATGGGGGCCTTCATGTACTGGGCGGCTCGCGTCTGTCCATAGTGGACCGGCGCTGCGCCGTCCGTAGGATTCCGTTGCTCCGAACGACTTCATCGCCCTTGCGGTCCCGCTCGCCTTTGATAGCGTCACCGCGGGCGTCCTGCGAACCAGTGACGCGCGGGGGAGGGGTCGAATGGTGGACGAGCCCGACGGGCATCACGCGATGCGGCTGGAAACCGGGGTCGCGCTGATCAACGCGTTGACCGGGGACCACGTCCACGGCAGGCCGAAACCCGCGCTCGGTGGCCACGATCTCGTCCGCGTCGCCGCCGAAACGCTCGGCAACGGGCAGATCGACCTGCTGACCGCGGAGCGGTTGCGGAATCTGGCGTCGCGGCTGCGGGAGATCATCGAGTCGTTGTCCCGGCGGGAACACGACGAGGCGGCGGGGCTGCTCAACCGGATGCTCGAAGACAGCAAGGCGCGTCCGTCCCTGCAACGCCACGGCGAACAGTCCTGGCACCTGCATTTCCACGGTCCCGAAGCCGACCTCGTCCAGCAGTGGGCGGCCGGGCTCGCGGTGTCGGTGGCCGCCGCGTTCGGCGAGCACATCCCGCATCGCGTCGGGTTGTGCGCGGCGCCGCGCTGCGATCAGGTGTACATCGACGCGAGCCAGGCGCAGATCAAGCGGTTCTGCGGGCTCGCCTGTCAGAACCGGGTGAAGGCCGCCGCGTATCGCGCCCGCCGGTCAGAATCGTGAGCCGCGCGGTGTCGCGTCGACGTACCACTCGCGGTTGAACACGAGGCCGAAGAGCGGCGCCGGGAGCCGGGTCACGACACGCATCAGCGGCGCCAGCCTGCCGCTTCCCTTCACCTGTGAGGAATGCGCGGCGATCGCGGCCTGTTTCTGACGCGCGAAACGCCGGACGTCGAAGGTGTGCGTGATCTCCGAGCGGGCGCTGTACGCGCGGAGAAGCACGTCGACGTCGTAGCGGAACGGGATCCGCGCCAGGCGCACGATCCTCACCAGGCGTGTGACGACGTCGCGGGGGATCGTCGCCTCCAGCAGCCGGACGTCGCCGGCGAGTTCCGCCGCGCGCTTGCCGACCTCGTGCACCTTGACGTGGTCGCGGTGGCCGTAGCCGCCGTTGCGGTCGTAGCTCAGCAGGACGGACGCCTTCTCCTCGCGCAGGATCGCCACGAGCCGCGCCGCTGCCTCGTCCGTGCTCGCGCGCACGAACCGGACCCAGTCCGGCGGATCCGGGTAAAGGATCGCGCCATGACCACTGCCCGCGTAGCCGAGATGGACCACTCGCTCGACGCCCAGCACCTTCGCGCTCGCTTCGAGTTCGGCCCGGCGTGCCGCGTCGGCGCCCAGCATGTCGATGGTGGCGACCACGAGGACCACCCGGTGGCCGTCCGCGGCGGCGCGGGCGAGGGTGCCGCCGGTCAGCAGGGCTTCGTCGTCGGGGTGGGCGTGGAAGGCCACGATCGTCGTCACGCTCCGAGCATGCCCGAGGTCGTCGGAACCGTCGGTGGTCGACTCTTGACCGTCCGTCGACCCTGTGGGTAATCTTCCCTTTATTTTCCAATAGTAAGGAAAGTTTCCTATTTAACTCCGCCGCCCTGACCGTCGGCGCGCCAACGTCGGTGCCGTCGACGCGAGAGGAGAAGCCGAATGCGTTGGGACAAGATCCGTCTCCGGGTGACGGCCGCACTGGCCGCCGGGCTGCTGGCCCCGGTCGCCGCCGCGAGCACCTCGATGGCGACCGAGACCGCGGCAGAACCCGCAACGCAGGCCGCCGCCGCGCTGCCGCCGGGCAGTCCGGCGGCGATCAACGGACAGCTGAAGGTCTGCGGCCTCCAGCTCTGCAACTCCGCCGGCAAGCCGATCCAGCTCCGGGGCATGAGCACCCATGGGATCCAGTGGTTCAGCCAGTGCGTGAAGACCGCTTCGCTCGACGCGCTGGCCAACGACTGGAAGGCCGACGTCCTCCGGATCTCCATGTACATCCAGGAAGGCGGCTACGAGACCAACCCGCGCAAGTTCACCGACATGGTGCACGGGTACATCGAAGAGGCCACCAAACGCGGGATGTACGCCCTGGTCGACTGGCACCAGCTCACGCCGGGCGACCCGAACGCGAACCTCAGCCGCGCCAAGACGTTCTTCACCGAGATCGCCCAGCGGCACAAGGACAAGACCAACATCATCTACGACATCGCCAACGAGCCCAACAACGTCAGCTGGGACCGCGTCCGCAGCTACGCGGAGCAGATGATCCCGGTCATCCGCGCCCAGGACTCCGACGGCGTCGTGCTGGTGGGCACCCACGGCTGGGGCTCGCTCGGCATCTCCGACGGCCGCAACGAGACCGACATCATCAACAACCCGGTGCGCGCCAGCAACTTCATGTACACGTTCCACTTCTATGCGGCGTCGCACAAAACGGAGTACTTCAACGCGCTGAGCCGCGCCGCGAGCAAGATCCCGCTGTTCGTGACCGAGTTCGGCACCCAGACCGCTAGCGGTGACGGTGGCAACGACTTCACGAACTCCCAGAAGTACCTGGACTTCCTGGCGTCGAAGAAGATCAGCTGGACCAACTGGAACTTCTCCGACGACAGCCGTTCGGGTGCGGTGTTCAAGCCGGGGACCTGCTCGGGCAGCTCGTTCACCGGCACGGCTCCGCTGAAGCCCGCCGGTGTCTGGATCCGGGACCGCATCCGCACCGCGGACAACTTCCCGACCTCCTGATCCCGGCAGCGCGCACGTCAGGAAAGGGTCGTTCAGGACGAAAAACGTCTTGAACGACCCTTTCCTGACATTTCAGCCGAGCGGTTCGAAGTCCAGCGTGGCGAGGCGGTCCGGGTCGGCGAGGATGTCGATCGCCGCGATCTTCCCGCCCACGACGGTGAACGCGAAGACCGTCGTCGGGACACCGTCCTTGGTGACGACCATCCCGGCCGCGCCGTTGACCAGCGCGGGCCGCAGTTCCGCGCCCTCGCCCGCGGCGCGGAACATGAGCGCCTGGCTCGCGATCGTGGCCGCCCCGCGCACGAAACGCGACGTCCCCGCCGTCGCCGCGCCGCCCTCGGCGCGCAGGATGACGTCCGGGTCGAGCACCGAAACGAGGGCGTCGAAATCGCCGCCCCGCGCGGCGGCGAAGAACGCGTCGACGACTTCCCGCTGACGGCCGAGATCCGCGTCCGGGACCGTCGGCGAACCCTGCAGACGACGGCGTGCGCGGCTGGCGAGCTGCCGCGTCGCCGCGGACGACCGGCCCACGATCGGTGCGATCTCGTCGAACGGCAGGGCGAACATGTCGTGCAGGACGAACGCCAGCCGCTCGGCGGGGTCCAGCGTGTCGAGCACGACCAGCAGCGCCAGTCCGACCGAATCCGCCAGCAGCGCCTGGTGTTCCGGGTCGATCCCGCCCGCACGGCCGATGATCGGGTCGGGGAGCTGGGCGCCCACCGGCTGCTCCGGCCGGGACTTGCGCGAGCGCAGCATGTCGAGACAGATCCGGCCGACGACGGTGGTCAGCCAGCCGCCGAGGTTGTCCACCTCGCCGGAATCCGACCGGCTCAGGCGCAGCCAAGCCTCCTGCACCGCGTCGTCCGCCTCGCTCAGCGAACCGAGCATCCGGTACGCCACCGCCCTCAAATGCGTCCGGTGCCCTTCGAAACGCCGCGCCAGCCAGTCGTGTTCGTCCACGGTCCCCATCCTTCATCGCTCGGTCGTAACCCTGACGCGTGGGGGAACGGAGATGTGACAGGCCCTCGGGCGCGGGGCATGGGCGGCCCTACCGCCGCGGGTAGCCGCCGTCGACCTCCTTCACCGGTTTGTGGGGAAAGCGGCGCTCGGCGTAGGCCTTGGCCGGGGAACCTTCTCGCACGTACAGCGTCTCCACTTTGTCCTGCAAGGGTTTCACCACGGTGCCGAGGAAGCCGCGCCGGTCTTCGAGGTAAGGCCCGAGCACGTCCTCGCCCGCCGGGCAGACCGCCATGCAGTACGCGGCCTTGTAGTTCGGTTTGAACGCGAGGCTCTGCCACATCGACACGTTCTCCGAATCGCTCACCCTGGACCGGAAGTCGGCGGCGTCCTCGCTGTCGGCCACGGTCTGCGCCCAGTCGGTGAAGCCGCTCATGAACTCGCGGTAGTTGTGCGTCGAACAGGCGAGGAAGTCGAATTCACCGGTCTTCGAGATCGCGCCGATCGGGCACGCGGCGACACACAGCTTGCACTCCAGGCAAGGGTTGTAGTCGATCGCCTCGCCGTAGGTGGACACCTCGGCGTCGACCAGCAGGGTCGCCAGCAGCACGAAGTTGCCGAATTTCGGGTGGATGACGTTGCGATGCAGCCCCATGGCGCCGAGTCCGGCCGCGACGGCGACCGTCTTGTGCGCGACGACCCAGATCCGGCCGGGGTAGTGCTCCATCTCCATCGGGAACGTCGCCGACGGGTTGATCGCGCGGTACCCGGCGTCCTGCAGCGTCCGGACGATCGAGTGCCCGGCCTCGTTGATGATCTCGCCGGTGCGATGGAACTCCTGGTTGGCGACGCTGCGGGCGGGGGAGCGGACGTCGTCGCGGTTCATCCGCACCACGAGCGAGACGAGGGTCTTGGTGCCGGGCAGCGCGCGCTGGACTTGCTCGCGTTCGCCCGCGAGATCCGGGTGGTCGAGCGAGACCGCGGCCGCGTCGTCGGCGCCGGCGGCGAGGCAGATCTCCTTGAGCCAGGCGGCATCGATGACCGGCGACGGTTTGTCCCGCGGTTTGGCGAGCACCGCCTGTACCGACGGGTGATCCTTCAGTTTCCTGGGGAGCCGGTCGGTCACAACGCCTCCAGGATGGTCGCGTTGGCCTGGCCGCCGCCTTCGCACATGGCCTGCAGGCCGTACCGGGCGCCGTGGTGGTGCAGCGCGTTGACCAGCGTGCCCATCAGCCGGGTCCCGCTCGCGCCGAGCGGATGCCCGAGCGCGATCGCACCGCCGTGGACGTTCACCTTGGCCGGGTCGGCCCCGGTTTCCTGCTGCCATGCCAGTACGACACTGGCGAAGGCCTCGTTGATCTCGAACAGATCGATGTCCGCCAGGCTCAGTCCGGCGCGCCGCAGCACCTTCTCCGTCGCCGGGATGACGCCGGTGAGCATGAGCAGGGGATCGGATCCGGTGACGGCGAAACTGTGCAGGCGGGCGCGCGGCCGGAGCCCCAGCCTCGCCGCGGTCTCGCTGGAGGTGACGAGCACGGCCGAGGCGCCGTCGTTGATCGGGCTGCTGTTGCCCGCGGTCACCGACCAGTCGATCTGCGGGAAGCGCGCGGCCACGTCCGCGTCCTGGAACGCCGGGCGCAGTCTGGCGAGGGTTTCGAGGTCGGTGCCCGGCCGGACCGACTCGTCGGTGGACACCCGGCCTGACGGCGTCTCGATCGGCACGATCTGGCTCGCGAATCGCCCGAGTTCGTGTGCCCGCGCCGCCTTCCGGTGCGAGGACATTGCGAACTCGTCCATCGCTTCCCGGCTGAGCGACCATTTCGCGGCGATGAGTTCGGCGCTGATCCCTTGGGGGACCAGGCCTTCCGGATAGCGCTCCGCGACGCCGGGGCCGAGCGGATCGGTGCCCGGCAGCACGTTGGACCACATCGGGACCCGGCTCATGGACTCGACGCCGCAGGCGATGACGACGTCGTACGCGCCGGCCATCACCCCTTGCGCGGCGAAGTGCACCGCCTGCTGGCTGCTCCCGCATTGGCGGTCGACGGTGGTGGCGGGCACGGATTCCGGCAGCCCGGCGGCGAGCGCCGCCCACCGCGTGACGTTCTGGGCCTGTTCGCCGACCTGGTCGACCGCGCCGCCGATGACGTCGTCGATCAGCTCGGGGTCGAGCCCGTTGCGCTCCACGAGCGCCCGCAACGTGTGGGCGAGCAACTGGACCGGGTGGATCTCGTGCAGGGCGCCACCGGGCTTGCCCTTGCCGATCGGGGTACGGACGGCGTCGACGATGACCGCGTCGTGCACGGCTGCCTCCAGTGGTGAGTTGGGAGCTCCAACTCACTGTGGCACCGAGTGGGTTGGAAATCAAGACTCACCGGGTTTACGCTGGTCGCATGACCGAAGGACCGAGGGACTGCTCGATCGCCAACGCGATGGAGGTGATCGGGGAGCGCTGGAGCCTGCTCGCGCTGCGTGAGGTGTTCTTCGGGGCGCGGCGGTTCGACCAGATCGTCCGCAACACCGGGGCGAGCCGGGACATCCTGACCGCGCGGCTGCGGAAGCTCGTCGAGACGGGAATCCTCGAGAAACGGCTCTACGAGGAGCATCCGCCGCGCTACGAGTACGTGCTCACCGAGGCGGGGCACGCGCTCAACCACGTGCTGCTGAACCTGATGGCGTGGGGTGACGCGTACGTCACCGAGGGACCGCCGCCGACGGTGTGGCGGCATTCGTGCGGCGAGGTGCTCGCGCCGGAGACCGTGTGCGCGCACTGCCATGAACCGGTGCGGGAGAAGGATATGACGCTGGTGCGGAGCACGCGCCGCTCCTGAGCGCCTCGTGAGCGGTAAGGGCAGATCGGTATTTGTTCACCCACACTGAGCGGGGCGCATGTCGAGGGCCGTGCGGACCTCGGGGTCGATGGCGCCGGAAGCTCGGCGTTCCAGGTGTCGACGATGGAGGAATCGGGACGTTGAGTGTCCCGAATCCTCCGTTGATCAAGGTCATGCCGAGCGGGGAAGATTCCGGACGCTGAACGTCCCCGATCCTCCCCGCTCGCCGACATGAGCTGGGCTAAGGGTTGCCCTTCCACTCCCGCGCGATCATCCGCATGAGCGCCGGGTAGATGATCAGGTACCGGAACGGCTTGATGAATCCCATGTACACCCGGCCGAACAGGCCGTTGGGTTTGACCAGTACCGCCATCTGACCGCGGTATCCGCCTTGCCCGTCCTCGACCCACGCGATGTGCATGACGCCGTGCATGGTCCGGTTCGCCATTTCGGCGGCGAACTCGTCTTCGAGCCGGTAGAGCGGGGTGAACGGCAACCAGTCCTCATCCGGGCCGGTGGGTGTGTCGCGGAGTTCTGGCGGCAGCTTGCCGCGGAGCGATCCCACCCGGGTGTCGAGGCCGGAACTCCGCTTGTCCAGCCCGAGTAGTCCGCCGAGCTTCCATCGCAGCGCCCACAACGCCCGGACGGGGAGTGGCGACCCGTCCGGGAAGTTTCCCGACGAGAACTGCTTCACCAGCTTGCCGAAATCGTCCGGTCCGCCGGGTGTTCCGAGCGCCCAGACGTCTTCGAGGTCGAAGTCCCCGGCGATCTCGTGGATCCGCCACGAGCGGGTCGTGTGGGCCGTTTCCGCGAGTTTCATGCCGCCACCACGAATCCGACAGTCATCGTCGTAGTTCCTCCCAGTGCTTCCGCCATCTGTACGGTAGCGTATATATCGTCCTCGTGGTGCTGAAGTGACGGGAGATACGGTGATCCCATGGCCGCCGAAACCCGGACCCCGCCGAGCGCCTGGATCGACGCGGGGCTGACCGCCCTCGCCGCCGGAGGTCCCGACGCGGTCCGCGTCGAGGTGCTCGCGAAAGCCTTGGGCGTCACCAAAGGCGGCTTCTACGGCCATTTCGCCGATCGAGGCACGCTGCTGGAGGAAATGCTCGCCACCTGGGAACGGATGAGTACCGAGCTGCTGTTCGAAAGCGTCGAGAGCGAAGGCGGCGACGCCAGGGCGAAGATCCGGCGTGCGGGATTGCTCGCCGGCGAGCGTCTGCTGCCGATCGACCTCGCCATCCGGGACTGGGCGCGGCGCGACGAGGCGGTGGCCGACCGGCTCCGGCGGGTCGACAACCAGCGGATGGACTACCTGCGTTCCCTCATGCGCGAGATCTTCACCGACGAGGACGAGGTCGAAGCCCGCTGCCTGCTCGCGTTCTCGCTCCTGATCGGCAAGCACTTCATGGCCGCGGACCACGACGGCCGGTCGCGGGACGAGGTCACCGAGCTGGCTGGAGCGCTGCTGCTGGGCGGCAGACCCGGTCATGGAATTTGAGGCGGGTCAACGGCTCCTCGCTTTCCTGCGCGAGCTTCACGCGGTGAAGGTCGCGGAATCGAGGTGCGCCACCTACGACATCGACACCGACCTCTACGGCCTGACGCGGGACGATCAGCGCGAGTTCGCGCAGGAGATCGAGCGCGACATCATCGAGTTCCTCGACAACCTGAGAAAGGGAGCGGTGCTGCGGGGAAACGCCGGGTCGAAGTTCGTGGTCGTCTTTCCCCTGGATGGTGCCTACATCCGCGTCGTCCAAGGTCGCTTCATGGGAAGCGCGTCCACCTACCCTGATCTCACCGCGGCGCTGGCCGGCGGTGACTACGTCCCCCTCAGTCGTCTTCATCCTCAGGAGTGGTCGGGACCTGCTTCCGCGCCACGTAGATGAGCAGCCCGATGATCACCACGGGGCCGACGAAGATCAGGATCTCGTCCCAGCCGCCCTGGTGCATCATCACCACCCGCGCCGCGATGCTCATGAGCCGGAGACCAGCGCGATCCCGAGCGCGGTGTAGCCGATCATCAGCGCCAGCATCGGGTACTGGCCCACCTTGACGTAGTTCGCGCGCAGCACGCCGACGGAACGGTCATGTGCCGAGGTTACGGCCAGCACGTGCCCGGCGACGATTCCGGCGATCTGCACCAGCGCGATCACACCGGTCGACAAGACCGTGTAGTCGATCGCGCGGCCGAAGCCCTGCTGCCCCGAGAACACGGCGAACGAGAAGTAATGCGCGACCGTGTAACCGACCATGATCGGGATCAACGACGGCGCGAAGGCGGGATACGGGTCGAATCCGCGGCGCAGGTACGGCCTGGTCAGACTGATCGCGCCCGCGTAGGCGCCGTAGGTGAGCGCGATACAGATCGCGAGACCGGCGGTGCCGCCGAGGACACCGGCATCGAGCGACGTCCAGAACGGGAGCCGGGTCAGGCCGTCGAACGCCGTCGAGCCGAGCACCACCAGCACCAGCGCGGTCAGCCACGGCGCGGGGGAGATGGTGAGCAGGCCGTCCAGCGGATTCCGGACCACCAGACGTCCGTCGGCACGCCTGCCGAACGGGGAGAGGGCCGCGATCAGGCGCGCGTAGACCTCGAAAGCGTCACCGCGGTCGAACCAGCGCGGACCGAAGACCACACCGAGCGCGATGTGTATAACGGCATACACGGTGCCGAAAAGAGCGATCGCGCGAGGCGAATCCGAGTGCGGGAACACCAGTTCCAGCCATAAGAACGCCAAGAGGCCGACGATCGCGGGCAGATAGCCGAGCCGGTCCGGGAGCTCGCGGTGCCGGGACGGGATGAGCGACGCGACCGTCCTCAGTGGATTCAATCGCCGCCAGACCGGGCCGAACAGGATCGAAAGCGGAACGAGCCCGACCCAGAACCAGACGTAGAACCAGGCGGGAGCCGGGTTGTCGGCCGAGCTGCCGGGACCGGCCCACGCCATTGCCAGAAACCCCGCGAACAACACCACGCCCAGCACGCTCGACGCGACCCGCGAGAACGCGCTGTCGACGAACCGTTGCAGGCCAAGAGGAAGAGGCCTCCCGGCGTCGGCGCCGCGCAGTTTGGGCTTCTTCCAGAGCACAGTGAGCGCGAAGAACGAGACCACGACGGCCGCGGCTCCCGCGTAGAGCGCGAGCCACAGCGGGACCGGCAGGTCGGACCGGCCGCCGAGCCCGTGCGCCAGGATCATCCGCTCACCCGGAGCTTGGTCACCGCCGCGCCGCTCTTGTGCAGTTCCACCTCGAAGATCCCGTCGATGTTCGCGGTGAAGGCGACCGTCCCCGGAACGCCGGGGGAGAGCTGGGCCGCCTTGTCGTAGCCGTGGACGTGGAGTTCGTCCGGCTGGTCGGAGGTGACTTCGAGCGCGACGTTCTCGCCGGTGCGCACCGCGACCTCCTCGGGGCCCGCCGTGCGCTTGCCCTCGGTGATCGAGAACTTGACCGTCCGGGTGCCGGTGGCCGGTTCGGGGCCGGTCGTTCCCGAGCAGCCGGCCACGGCCAACAGCGCGGCCACGGTGATCCCGCCGATCCTCCGCATCGAGGTCCCTCCAAGTCGTACGCCCCGGCTTGCCCGGCCGGGACCTTGCGCCTATCGTGTTACCCCAAGGTAACAGTTACTCAGGTTAGCAGGAAGGCGAGAACGGTGTTCATGGCTCAGGAGAGCCCGCCTGCCGGCGGAGCGCAATTCGGGCAGATCGTCATCGCGGGCCTGATGTTCACGGCGGTCTTCCTGCCCTTGGCCCTTTTCGTGCTTCGCGAGCGCGCGGGGAAGCGAACGGTCTTCGGTCGCGTCGCGGACTGGATGGCCGGGCTCACCGGCCTGCCGCGCTGGGCCGCGCTGCCGATGTTCGTCGCCTTCCTGTCCGGGATGTCGGCGCTGATCGGCGTCTACTGGGACGTGCCGATCCACATGGAGCTCGGCCGCGACGAAGGCCCGCTCGCGAACCCGTCGCACTATCCGATCTACTTCGGACTGATGGGCATCTTCGCCAGCGGTGTGCTCAGCGCGACCCTGGCCACGAAGGATCTGCCCAAGCGCACGTTCAAGATCGGCCCGCACTGGCGGGCGCCGATGGGGTCCATCCAGATGATGGCGACCGGCCTGGTCGGCATCGCGGGCTTCCCGCTCGACGACGTCTGGCACCGCCTGTTCGGCCAGGACGTCACCGAATGGGGGCCGACGCACGTCCTGATGATCGGCGGCGGCGTGTGCGTCGTGCTGGGCCTGCAACTGCTGCTCGGCGAGGCGCGCCAGGTCGGTGCGACCGGACCGGTCGTGCGCCTGCTCGGCCCCGTCCTCGCCGGTGCCTGGATGATGGGCGCTTCGGCGTTCCTCATGGAGTTCGATCTCGGCGTCCCGCAGTTCCCGATGCTGTCGCAGGTCGTGCTCGTCGGCCTGATCGGCGCCTGGACGCTGACCTACGGCCGGCTTTCCTGGGGTCCCGGCGGCGCGCTGATCGTCCTCGCGGTCTTCCTCGCCTCCCGCGCTTCGTTCGCCGTCATCCCGCTGTTCGCCGACCTGCACGTGGCGTCGCTGCTGCCGTACGTCGCCGAAGCGGTGATCATCGAGGTCGTCGCCTTCGCGATGCGCAACCGGCAGGGCTACACGTTCGCCGCGGTCGCCGGTCTGCTCGTGGGGACGGCCGGGATGCTCGCCGAGGCGGCGTTCACCCATTGGCTGATGCCGAACCCCTGGCCCACGGCGCATCTGCCGCTGTTCGTCCTGTTCGGGACCGGCGCGGCGCTCGCGGGCGCGTTCATCGGGGTCTGGCAGTACCAGCGAGTGGAGGAGACGGCGACGCGGGTGCCCGCGGCCGGCCCCCGGCACTCGGTCGGGCTCGTCGGCGCGCTGGGTGCGGTCGCGCTGATGTCGGCGGTCGCCGTCCCGGCCGATCCGGAACCCGGATTCACCGCGGACGTCCGGCTGACCGAGGCCGCGACCGGGCTGCCGATCTCGAACCCGCACGGCGGCGGCACGCCCCGCTGGGTCGACGCGACCGTCACGCTCTCGCGGCCCGACTTGGCCGAGGACGCCGTGTGGCTGAACGGTTTCGCTTGGCAGGGCGGCGATTTCTTCACCGCGCCGCTGGAGAAGATCGGCGACGGGGTGTACCGCACGGCCCAGCCGCTGCCGGTGTTCGGCCAGTGGAAGACCGGGATCCGCGTGCACGTCCCGAACCGGGTGATGGGGCTCGCTCCGATCTACGCGCCCGCCGACCCGGCCGCGAACGCGCCGTCGATCGACGCGACGTCCGGTACGCGCCCGTTCATGTCGGAGATCGAATTCCTGCAACGAGAGCGGAAGTCGGAGACGCCCGCGGTGCTGTGGACGGTCGCGTACGTGACCGTCGGGCTCATCTTCGCCGGGATGTGGGCGCTGTTCGCTTGGCTCTACGCGGCCGCGGCCACCGCGCGGCGGCGTGAGGTCTCCGTCGGCTGACGCCCCCCGCGTTTCGTCCTCTGGATGCGGTACTTGCGCGTGCAACGACCGCATCCAGAGGACGAAACGCTTTGCTCGCACTTCGTCGCACGTATCGATTGGGCATCATCGCGCGCAAGACTTCTGCAAGCCCGCTTCCCTTGAATACCCAGGACACTGCACGTGTCGCCGTTTCGCGCGCCGAAACGGTGACGCACTGCAATGTCGGCGAGACGTAAAGTAGCTGTCGACCACGCGACGACATCCGCCGTGCACGATCGGTATTGGCGAGTCATTGCGCGGTTACCGCGACATGTGGTTACTTTTCCGCCTTGGGGGTTGGGTTACAGCGAGTTTCGATGGGGTGGTCTTCGTGCGCACAGAGCGTTTTCCGAGGCGACGGCGTGGTCTTCGCGTGGTCGCCGTCCTCGCCGCTTCGGCGGTCGCGACGGTGCCTTTCGTGCCCGCCGCGGCGGCACAGCAGCAGGGCAAGGTTCTCCGGGTGGCGCTCACGACCGGCATCGACCACCTGAACCCCTTCACCGCCCAGCTGGCGGCGTCGACCCAGGTCGGCCGGTTCAACTACGAGTTCCTGACCCTGCCTTCGGCCGAGGACACCCAGCCCACGGGCGGGATCGCGGAGTCGTGGAAGACGTCGGACGACAAGCTCACGTGGACCTTCGCCATCCGTCAGGGGATGAAGTGGTCCGACGGCAAGCCGATCACCGCGCAGGACCCCGCGTACACCTTCCAGCGGATGCTCGACGACGAGAACGCCCGCACGGCGAACGGCAGCTACGTCACCAACTTCGCCTCGGTGTCGGCGCCGGACGACAAGACGCTCGTCATCAAGACCAAGGCCCCGCAATCGAGCATGACCTCGCTCGACGTCCCGATCGTGCCCAAGCACATCTGGGAGCCGATCAAGGATCTCAACGCCCCCTCGACCGACGACATGGCCGTCGTCGGCGTCGGCAGCGGCCCGTACCTGCTGACCGAGTACAAGAAGAACGAGTTCGTGAAGTTCAAGGCGAACAAGGACTACTGGCGCGGCGCGCCCAAGGTCGACGAACTGCAGCTGCTGCAGTTCAAGGACGCCGAGGCCGCGGTCAACGCGTTGAAGCAGGGCGAGGTCGACGTCATCAACCGCCTCACGCCGACGCAGTTCGACGCGCTCAAGGGCGAGAAGAACATCACCACGAACAAGGCGCCGGGCCGCCGGTACAACGAGCTCATCATCAACTTCGGCGTCAAGAACGTGCTCGACCAGCCGATCGGTGACGGGAACCCGATCCTCAAGGATCTCCGCGTCCGCAAGGCGATCGCGCAGGCCGTCGACACCGGCACCATCGTCGAAAAGGTGATGAACGGCTACGGCCAGGCCGGGACCGGTGTCGTGCCGGCGATCTACAAGGCCTACACCTGGACCCCGTCCGACGCCGAGAAGACCAAGTTCGACATCGCGGCCGCGAACGCCACGCTCGACCAGGCCGGCTACGCCAAGGGAGCGGACGGCATCCGCGTCGCCCCCGGCGGCGCGAAGCTGGAGTTCCGCCTCGCCGGGCACGCGAACCGGCCGTTCGACCAGCGTGTCGCGCAGTTCGTCACCGGCTGGCTCAAGGACGCCGGCATCGGCGTCAAGCAGGAACTCGTCTCCGACGACGAGCTGGACGACCGCACCACGGCGGGCAACTACGACCTCGCGATCTCCGGCTACGGCACCTCGCCCGACCCGGATTACGCACTGAGCCTGAACACCTGTGCCGGCCGCCCGAACGCGGAGGGCAACGGCGGCAGCTCGGCGACGTTCTTCTGCGACCCGCGCTACGAAGACCTGTACAAGAAGCAGCTGACGGAGTTCGATCCGGCCAAGCGCGCCGAGCTCGTCAAGCAGGCGCAGGCCGTGCTGGCGGGCGAGTACGTCGACGTCGTCCTGGACTACGACAACGTGCTCGAGGCCTACCGCTCGGACAAGTTCTCCTCGTTCACCAAGCAGCCGCAGCCTGACGGCGCGATCCTCGAGCAGTCCGGCTACTGGGGCGTCTACGGCGCCACCCCGGCCGACGCGGCCGCTGCCGGGTCCGAGGAGAGCGGCAACACCGGATTGTGGATCGGCATCGGCGCGGTCGTGCTCGTGGTGCTCGTCGGCGGCGGTGTGCTGCTCGGGCGGCGCGGCAAGTCGGCCGAGGACCGGGAGTAAGAGCAGCGTTGACCGAAGCACTCAGTTCCCTCGACCAGTCCTCGGCGCTCGTCGATCCCGACGAGCGCCGGGGCGGGACCGGCACCGCCCGGTTCGTGCTCTCCAAGATCGGCGGCGCGCTGGCGAGCCTCGCGCTCGTCGTCGTGCTGGGGTTCTTCCTGTTCCGGACGCTGCCCGGTGATCCCGTGCGGTTCATGGTCCGCGACCGGCCGACCGATCCGAAGATGATGGCGGAGCTGCGTGCCCAGATGGGCGTGGACAAGCCGCTGCTGCAACAGTTCTGGGATTACGTCGTCGGTCTGCTCCAAGGCGACATGGGTGTCTCGTACCTGCAGCGGCGCCCCGTCTTCGACATGATCGGCGAGCGCTTGTGGCCGACGATCCTGCTCGTCGGCAGCGCGACGGTGCTCGCGGTCGCGCTCGGCCTGTGGCTCGGCATCCGCGCGGGCTGGCGCAGGGGGAGCGGGTTCGACAAGGCGCAGACCGGGATCGCGCTGACCCTGTGGTCGGTCCCGCAGTTCTGGCTCGGGCTCATGCTGCTCGTGGCGACCGACGGGCTCTTTCCCAGCCGGGGCATGCATTCCCCGGACGTCGCGCCCGGCTTCTTCAGCGAGGGGCTCGACGTCCTCCACCATCTGGTGTTGCCGTGCGTGACCCTGCTGGTGGTCTTCTACGCGCAGTACATGCTGGTCATGCGGTCGTCGCTGATCGGCGAGATGAACTCGGACTACCTCACCACCGCCAGGGCCAAGGGCCTGCGCGACGACCTGGTGCGCAAACGGCACGCCGTGCCCAACGCCCTGCTGCCGACGGTGACGCTGGTCTTCATGCAGTTCGGCATGGTGGTCTCGGGCGCGGTCTCGGTCGAGGCCGTGTTCAGCTGGCCGGGGCTCGGGCAATTGCTCTACGAAGCGCTCCGCGGACCTGATCTGCCTGTCCTGCAAGGAGTCTTCGTCACCCTCGCCGGCGCGGTGGTGCTGATGAACCTGCTCGCGGAGTTGCTCTACCGCGTGCTCGACCCCAGGGTGCGGACGGCATGACCACAGCGGAAAAACCCGGTTCGATCGTCTGGCGCCGCCGCCGCGAGGCCGTGGCGAAGCGCTGGCACGAGTTCACGACGAACAAGGCGGGCGTCTTCGGACTGGCCTTCCTCGGCATCCTCACCGTGCTGGCCATCCTCGCGCCGGTGATCTCGGACGAGTCCGGCCTCGACGTCACCAAGGCCCACGGCGGTTCGCTGAACCCGCCCAGTGGGGAATTCTGGCTGGGCACCGACATCGACGGCCGTTCGGTGCTGCTGATGACGTTCTGGGGTGCGCGGATCTCCTTGCTCGTCGGGTTCTCGGCGGCCTTCCTCTCGGTGCTGATCGGCACGATCATCGGGATCGCGGCCGCGCATTTCGGTGGCTGGCTGTCCGGGTTGCTGCTGCGGTTCACGGACTTCTTCCTGGTGCTGCCGTCGCTCGTCCTCGCCGTGGCACTGGCGTCGGTGCTGGAGCAGGGCGCGATGACGGTGATCGTCGCCATCGGTGTCACCGCCTGGCCGAGCACCGCCCGGCTGGTCCGCGCGCAGACGCTGACGATCGAAGGCCGTCCGTACATCGAGCGCGCGAAGGCGCTCGGCGGCGGTCACCTGCACATCGTCGGCAAGCACGTCCTGCCCGGCGTCATGCCGCTCGTGCTGGCCAACACCACGCTCGTCGTGGGCAACGCGGTCATCGCGGACGCGACGCTGGCGTTCCTCGGTGTCGGCAACCCGAACACCGTCTCGTGGGGAGCCATGCTGCAGACCGCGCTGAACAACGGTGCGATCAGCAAGGGTGCCTGGTGGAACCTGCTGCCGCCGGGTGTCGCGATCGTCGTGGTCGTCCTCGCCTTCACCCTCGTCGGACGCGCGCTGGAGACCGTGCTGAACCCGCGCCTGAAGGGACAGCACTCATGAGCCCCTTGCTGGAACTGAAGAACCTCGGCGTCACGTACGCCACCGGCAGCGGCGAGGTCGCCGCCGTCCGCGGGGTCGACCTCGTGCTCGAACCCGGCGACACCCTCGGCGTCGCGGGGGAGTCGGGGTCGGGGAAGTCGACGGTCGCGATGAGCGTGCTGCGGCTGCTCCCGCGTTCGGCGAAGGTCAGCGGCGAGATCCTGCTGGACGGCGAAGACGTCACCGCCATGAAGTGGGGCAGGCTGCGCGCCGTGCGCTGGGCCGAGGCCTCGGTCGTCTTCCAGGGCGCGATGCACGCGCTCAACCCGGTGCGGAAGATCGGCGAGCAGATCGCGGAGCCGATCCGGCTGCACCCGCCCGGCGGCAAGGCGCTGTCGGACGGTGAGATCCAGGCCAAGGTCAAGGAACTGCTCGAGCAGGTCGATCTGCCGGCCGGCCGGGCCGGTGCGTACCCGCACGAACTGTCGGGTGGGCAGAAGCAGCGCGTCATGATCGCGATGGCGCTGGCCTGCTCGCCGCGGCTGATCATCGCGGACGAGCCGACGACCGCGCTCGACGTCGTCGTCCAGGCCCAGGTGCTCGACCTGCTGGGCAGGCTCGTCGCCGAACAGGGGATCGGGCTGATCATGATCAGTCATGACCTGTCGGTGCTCGCCGCGACCTGCCGCCGGATCGCGGTGATGTACGACGGCGAGATCGTCGAGGAGCGGCTGAGCGCCGAGTTGATGAGCGCGCCGCACCACGAGCACAGCAAGGCGCTGGCGGCCGCGTTCCCGACCGTCGGCGATCCGGTGTCCCGGTTCGCGCCCGCGACCAGCACACCGCTGCCGCCCGAACCGGAACGCAGCGCCGACCAGCCCGCGCTACTGGAGGCCGAAGACCTGCGCGTCAGCTTCCGCGATCGCAGTGGCAAGCGCATCGACGCCGTCGCCGGGGTGAGCCTGCAGGTGCGGAAGGACGAGATCGTCGCGCTCGTCGGCCAGTCAGGCTCCGGCAAGACGACGCTGGCCCGGACGCTGCTCGGGCTGCAGAAACCCGATTCCGGAACGGTGCGCTACGACGGCAAGCCGGTCCCGCTCGGTGGCGCCGGGCTCAAGGCGTACCGGCGGCAGGTCCAGCTCGTGCTGCAGGACCCGACGAGCGCGCTGAACCCGAACCACACGGTGTACGAGGCCGTCGCGGAAGGCCCGCGCATCCACGGAATGGGCGCGAACGAGCACGAGATCGTCGTCAAGGCGCTGGAAGCGGCCGAACTGCGGCCCGCGGAGAAGTTCCTCGACCGGCTCCCGCACGAGCTTTCCGGCGGGCAGCGGCAGCGGGTCGTCATCGCGGGCGCGCTCGCGCTGGACCCCGGCGTCATCGTGGCGGACGAACCGGTGGCGTCGCTCGACGCGTCGGTGCGAGGGGAGATTCTCGCGCTGTTGCTGCGCCTGCGGCGTGAACTCGGTCTCGCCGGGCTCGTGATCACCCACGACCTCGGGCTGGCCTGGAACATCGCCGACCGGGCCGCTGTGATGTACCGAGGGGAGCTGGTGGAGGTCGGCACGGTGGAGGAGGTCCTGCTGGACCCGAAGCACGACTACACGAAGTCGCTGCTCGCCGCGTTGCCCGGTGGAACCGCGCGGGAAACCCCCATTGCCGCGCACTCGCACAGGCGCGGTGTGTAACCTCCAATCTCGAAATGGCGACCACGACAGACCCCCAGCAGACGCCCTCGGCCGGTTCCCTCGGCGAGCGGCTACGGGTGCCTTCCCGGTTCCCGTACCGCACCATCGCGATGGGGACCATCGGCAGCACGCTGCTGATGCTGGCGGCGCTCGGCGCCGGTGGCATCCTCATCCGTGACCCGATCCTGGGGCACGGGCCGCTGTCGTGGATCCGCTACGGCCACGGCCGCATCCTCGCCAACACGATGCTGTACACCGGCTTCGCGCTGATCATCTGGGCGTGGGTCCGGCTGGGCCGCTACGCGCTCGCCGGCCGGATCGGCAGCCGCCCGATCGTCATCGCCGCCGCCTGCTGGATGGCGCCGCTACTGGTGTCGCCGCCGCTGTTCACCCGCGACGTCTTCTCGTACCTCGCGCAGGGCGCGCAGCTGCTCAATGGTCTCGACCCGTACGCCAACGGCCCGGCCGAGCTGGCCGTGCTGCCGGACGTCGTGCAGAACGTCCATCCGCTGTGGCAGACCACGCCCGCGCCGTACGGCCCGCTGTTCCTGCTGGTCGCCAAGGGGATCGTCTCGGTTACCGGCAACGACATGATCGCCGGTGTCATCGCGACCCGGCTGGTGCTGATGATCGGCCTGGCCGGGATGCTGTGGTCGCTGCCGCGCCTGGTCAAGCACCTCGGCGGCAAACTGCCGATCACCCTGTGGCTCGCCATCGCCAGCCCGATGACGGTGATCCACCTCGTCGGCGGTCCGCACAACGACCTGCTGATGCTGGGCTTCCTCACCGTGGGCGTGCTGGCCGCGCTGGAGCGCAAGCACGTCGTCGCGATCGTCCTGGTCACCATCGGCATGCTGATCAAGCCGACCGCGGCGTGGGCGCTGCCGTTCCTGGTCTGGGTGTGGGCGAACCACCTGCCCGGCGACCGGAAGGTGGTCAACTTCTTCCGCGCGGGCGCCGCGTCGGTCGGGATCTTCCTGCCGGTGTTCGTCGCGGGCACCTGGCTCTCGCTCGGCTCGGTCAACCTGGGCTGGCTGACCGGCCTCAAGGCGCCGACGCTGATCGCGAACTGGATGAACTTCCCGACCGGGATCGGCGAGATCTTCTACTCGCTGGTGAACCTGGTGATCGACGTCGAAGTCTCGCCGTTCGTCACGGTGTTCAGGGCGATCGCGATGGTCGGCCTGTTCGTCTTCGCCGGCTGGCAATGGTGGCTGGCGCGCGACGGTGGCTACCCGGCGATCCACCGGATGGCGATCGTCCTGCTGGCGGGTGCGATCGTCCCGCCGCCCTCGCTGCCGTGGTACCTGACCTGGGGTTTCGTGGTCTTGTCGGCCTTCGAATGGCGTCGCCGGAACCTCGCGGTCGTCGTCGCGGTGTCCGTGTTCGTGACGCTGGTCTACTACCCGACGGGGGAGCAGGCGCTGTACGACTGGTGGTTCATGGCCGGCGTCGTCGCGGCGAGTGTGTACGCGGCCGCTTCGCTGCTTCGGCCGGATCCGCTGGGGATCATCGCTGCTTGGCGGGGGAAGCCGGTGGAGCAGTTCCTGCCGGTCGAGGCTCCTCGGTCGTCCTGATTTTTGGTACATGAAGGCCCCCTTCCTTGCGCTAGACGCAAGGAAGGGGGCCTTCATGTACCAGAGGCAAGGGATTGGACTTCGTTCACCAAAGTGTATAACGGCCTATACGGCGTGGCGAAGGCCGTGTTGCCGTAAAACGGCAACACGGCCAAAGAAGCTCAAGAAGAGCGCCATCCGCTCCAAGAATGGACGAGCGTGGTGACCACGGCGTGCGGAGCAGGCTGCGCCTCGTACTGCGGGTACTTCTCCCGCAGCAGCCGTACCGGGAGAGTCTGCTCGTCGGGATCCGTCAGCACCCGGGCGACGCCGTCCGCCCGCGCCCACCACAGCCCGGCCCAGTCCTCGTCGTAGCGGTCGGTCAGGAAACTGACCACCGGGTTCTCCGCGATGTTCTTCAGCCGCCGCAACGCCGTCGTGCTCTTCGGCTTGTGATCGATCGCAAAGGCCACCGAGTCGCCTTCGACGACGAACGTCACCGGCACGAGATGGGGGACGCCGTCCGCGCCTGCCGTCGCCAGTCGCGCGATCCGCTCGCCTTCGAACCGTGACCGGGCTTCGGCAGGCGACATCCGCATGCCATGACGGTACCTAGCCCGAGCGGCGCACGCGGAGCACGTTGTCCGACCGCGTTCCGTGCTGCCCCTCCGGGCCGGGGAAGTCGTGCGTGATCACTTCCTGCCGCTCGACCGTCCATTCGCCGTCGGCGAGGGCGAGCGCTTCGAGGACCTCGGCGGTCGTCGGGAAGCGGACGTCCTTGTGCGGCGGTTCCTCCATCCAAGTCGGCCAGCCCGCGTGGCCGGCGACCACCAGGGTGCCGCCGGGTGCGACCGCTTCGGTGGCGCGGCGGAGCGCCTTGTCCCGCTCGCCGTCAACCGCGACAGGGGAGTGGAAGAACTGGGCGGAGACGAGGTCGAAACGGCCCTCCGGGAACGATTTCGCCAGGTCGTGGCGCTCCCAGGTGATGCCCTCGGCGCCGGCCTCGTCCGCGTGGGCGGCGGCGCGTTCGAGCGCGACGTCGGAGATGTCGACGGCGGTGACGCTCCAGCCCTGCTGGGTGAGCCAGATGGCGTCACCGCCCTCGCCGCAACCGAGGTCGAGCGCGGTGCCCGGCGTGAGGGCGGCGACCTCGTTCACCAGGATCGGGTTCGCCTTCCCGCTCCAGACCTGGTCCTTGTCCCGGTAGAAGTCTTCCCAGAACTGCTGTGTCGAATCCATGACCGCAAGATGCCCTCGGTCCGGCCGTCTTCGCAAGTTCCGTTGCCGTTATGGCAAAAGTTGGAGCGTTCCCGCGTCGGCGTCGAGGGTGGCCCGCGCTCCGAGGGGGATGGTCGGCGACGCCGGGACGTGTCCGACGCCGAAGTCCCACGCGATGGGCACACCGAGCGGCCCGAGCCGGTCGAGCATCAGGGCGCGGATCTCCTCGGGATCACCGCAGGACTTCCACGAACCGAGCACGAAGCCCTGGACACCGTCGAGCCAGCCGGAACGCAGCAGCTGGGTGAGCATCCGGTCGATCCGGTAGAGGCTCTCGGTGACGTCCTCCAGCAGCACGATCGACTCGCGCGCCGAGCCCTGTTCCGGTGCGCCGAGACCGGCCGTCAGCAGGGCGAGGTTGCCGCCGATGAGCGTCCCGGTCGCGGTGCCCGGCACCAGCGGCGACGACGTCGGCGAGGTGATCAGCCGGACGCCTTCCGGCTCGAACAGCGAAAGCCGCAGGTGTTCGGCGGCCACCGCGTCGAACAGGGTGGTCGCGGGCATCGGGGAGAACAGCGTTTCCAGTCCCAAGTGGACGTTCACCGCCCGGTGCAGCGCGGTGACGTCGCTCGACCCGGCGAACATCTTGGGCCCGGCCGCTTTCAGTGCCGCCCAGTCGATCAGGTCGAGCATGCGTTGCGAGCCGTAGCCGCCGCGGGCGGCGAGGACGCAGGTCACTCCCGGGTCCAGCCAGGCCCGGGTGAACTCGGCGGCCCGGGCCTCGTCGGAAGCCGACAGGTAACCGGCGGAGGTCGCGCGGACGCATTCGCCGACGTGGACCTCGGCGCCCCAGCCGCGGAGCACCGGCAGCGCCTTCTCGACGAGGTCCGGCGGGACCGGGCCCGCCGGGGCGACCAAGGCGATCGTGTCGCCCGGTCGCGTCTTCGGCGGCCTCACCGGCTCAGCCGGAGCTTCGGCACGCCGGGTGTCTCGAAGCCGAATACCTGACCGTAGAACGACAACTCCGCTTCGAGCGCGGCCACGATCGTCTCCGCCTTCCGGAACCCGTGCTGTTCGCCCTCGAACCGCAGGTACGCGTGCTCGATGCCGCGTCCGGCCAGTCCGGCGACGAAGCGGTCCGCTTGCTCGGGTGGGCAGATCTCGTCTTCCAGCCCCTGCAGGAACAGCAGGGGACCGGCGAGAGTGCCCGCGTTGTTGATCGGTGACCGGTCGCGGTAGCGCTGCTCGGTCTCCGGCAGCGGTCCGATCAACCCGTCGAGGTAGCGGGACTCGAAGTCGTGTGTCTCGCCGCCGTCACCGGTCCACTGGGTGAGGTCGAGGATCGGATACATGACAGTGCCCGCGCGATAGGTCGTCGTGGTGGTCAGGGACGCGGCGGAGGTGTAGCCGCCCGCGCTGCCGCCGCGGATCGCGAGCCTGTCGCCGTCGACGGTGCCTTCGGCGGCAAGGGCTTCGGCGACGGTGACACAGTCGGCGACGTCGACGACGCCCCACTGTTCCCGCAGCCGTTCGCGGTAGGCGCGTCCGTAGCCGGTCGAGCCGCCGTAGTTCACCGTGACGACGGCGATCCCGCGGCTGGTGAAATAGGAGATCTCGTGATCGAGCACCGCGCTGTCCCTGCCGGTGGGCCCGCCGTGCGGGTACACGAACAGCGGTGGCAGTTCCCCTTCCGGCGCGGCGAAGTCGGGGTTCGCGGGGAGGTAGAGGAAGGCAGGGATCCGGTCGCCGCCGTCGGTCTTGAAGATCCGCTCGACGGGCGTCGACAGGTAGGCGGGCGAAGGCGGTTCGGGTGCCGAAGCGAGTTCGGTCACCGTCCCACCGGCGAGATCGACCTTCACGACGGCGGCTTCGCGCTTCGGGCCCGCCGCGACGCCGACGACGCAGCCTTCGTGGACGGCCAAACCGTTGGTGGACCACGCGGTCAGGCCGGTGGCGGTCGCCACCGGGGCGAGTTCCCGCGTCGCCTCGTCGAGGACGGCGAGCCTGCCCGAGGCGATGACGGCGAAGCGGCCGTCTCCGAGCGACGTGAACCAGCGGGCGCCGAGTTTCCACTGCGCACCGCCGATCTCCTGTTCGGCCGGGGCCAGGTTCGTGATGCCGCCATCGAGCCCGATCCGATGCAGGTTCCACCAGCCGTGCGGGTCGAGCAGGGCCAGCAGGCTGTCCGCCGACTCCCAGTCGACCTGGCAGACGGAGACGTCGGCCGCGCCGGCGAGCACGCTGTGCGGCCCGAAGGTTCCGTCTTCGCGGAGTTCGGCGACGCACAGTTCGGTGCCGTCCCAAGGCATCGCGGGGTGGTTCCAGCCGAGCCACGCCGCACGCTTCCCGTCGGGCGAGAGCTGCGGCGCGGTGAGGAAGTGATGGCTGGCGGTCAGCACGCGTTCCGGGCCGCCGTCGAGGGGCACCGCGATGAGGTCGCGGGCGATGTCGACGCGCCGGGGTCCGGTGCTGCGTTCGCGGACGAGCCACACCTCGCCGGGCCGGCCGGGCCGGAGGTCGCTGTAGCGGATCTGGTGCCGCGTCGCCGGTTCCGGGGTCAGAGGCGTCGTCTCGCCGGTGGTCAGGTCGCGACGGTAGACGCGCTGATCCGTCCAGTGGGTGAAGACGAGGACGTCGTCGAGGACGAGCCAGGGACGGCCGCCGTATTCGTGGACCCGGTTCCGGACGTTCCAGGGAGCGGGAAGGACGTCTTCGACCGTGCCGTCTGCGCGGGACCGCACGAGGGTCACGCGGCCGCCTTCACCTGTTCTCGCTTCGGCCCACCAGACCTCGTTTCCCGCCGTTCCGAGCCATTGCGCGCTGACTCCCGAGGCCGCGACGTCGGCGGCCGACAGGGGAGACGTCCAGGTGCCGTAAGGGGCGATCTCAACCACAGGGGAAGCCTAGGTTCGGCCCTTTGCCTATGACGGCTCGGGGCGCAGCGGTTTCGCCCTTGGCTGAACCGTGGGGCGGCGGATGCCGATCATGGGGCCGTGGCCTAGGGTCAAAGGTGCCATGTCTCGCGTAATCCACGTCTTCCGCCAGCCCGACCGGTTCGTCGCAGGAACCGTCGGTGAGCCCGGCGACCGCACGTTCTACCTCCAGGCGTCCGAGGACGTCCGCACGATCAGTGTGACGATCGAAAAACAGCAGGTCGTGGTCTTGGCCGAGAGGCTCAGCTCGCTGCTGGAAGAGGTCGCCAGCCGGTTCGGCGCGGACGTACCGGACGACGCGCCCGACGAGCTCCTCGACGTCGACCCCCTGACCGTCCCGGTCGAGGAGGAGTTCCGCGTCGGCACGATGGGGCTCGGCTGGGACGCCGATAGCAGCGCAGTCGTCATCGAACTGCTCGCCATGACGGAAGGCGAGGTGGACGAAACGGTCGTTCTGGACGACACCGAAGAGGGGCCGGACGCCGTCCGCGTCTTCCTGACCCCCGGCGCGGCGCGCGCCTTCGCGGAACGGGCGGACCGGGTGGTCAACGCCGGCCGCAAACCGTGCCCGCTGTGCGCGGAACCGCTCGACCCGGCGGGCCACATCTGCCCGCGCCAGAACGGGTACCGGCGCGACGTCGACGTCCTCGAGGACTGACGAGGTGACGGAGACTTCGCGGGACCTGGTGACGCGCGGCAAGATCGACGTCGAAGGCAGGCTCGTCGACGCCTCCAACGTCACGCTGTTCTGCACGATCGAGCTCGACGGCGTCACCGGCAACGTCGTGTACAAGCCGGTTTCCGGTGAGCGGCCGCTGTGGGACTTCCCGGACGGGACGCTCGCCGGCCGTGAGGTCGCGACGGCGATGATCGCCGACGCCTCCGGGCTCGGCGCCATCCCGCCCACGGTGCTGCGCGACGGTCCGTTCGGGCCCGGCATGGTGCAGCTGTGGATCGAGACCACCGACGAGGAACTGGTCGACGTCCGGTCCCCGGACAGCGTGCCGGACGATTGGCGCGTCGTGCTGCACGCGCACGATCGCGACGGCGAACCCGCGGTGCTCGCGCACGCGAACCGGCAGGGGATGCGGGAACTGGCCGTACTCGACATCGTGGTCAACAACACCGACCGCAAGGGCGGCCACGTACTTGCCGGCGCCGACGGCCGCGTCTACGGCGTGGACCACGGGATCTGCCTGCACACCGACCCGAAGCTGCGGACGGTGCTCTGGGGCTGGATCGGCGAGCGGCTGACCGAAGACGAGATCGGCAAGCTGCGTGGCCTGCGCGAGAAGCTGGACGGCGAACTCGGTGACGCGCTCGGCGAGCATCTCACCGGGTTCGAGATCCGCGCGCTGACCGAGCGCACCGAACTGCTCCTGGCCGAGGCCGTGTTCCCGGAGCCGGGCGACGACTGGCGTGCCATCCCGTGGCCGTTGTTCTGATCGACGACGAGGCGCGTGCGCGTCTGGTCACGCGGTTCGGGGCGGAGGTCGCGGCGTGGTGCGACGACGTGCCCGCTCTCGTGGCGCGGCTGGCGGCGCGATGGGGGCTCACCGTCGTCGACGCGAAACCGGGTAACACCGGGCGGACCCTGATCTGTGCCGGGGACGACGGCGTCAAGAAGGTCCTCAAGCTGACGCCGGATCACGCGATCGCCGCGTCCGAGGCCGCCGCGCTGCGGGCGTGGGACGGCTGCTCGCGCGTCGTGCAGGTGCTGGACACCGCACTCGCCGACGGGGCGATCCTGCTGGAAGGCATCGACCCGGGCACGCAGCTGCTGGAGGCGGGGGCGAACGTCCCGTGGGCCGAGGTCGGCGACCTGCTGGTCCAGATCCACGCGGTGGCCCCGCCGCCGGAGTTCTCGACGCTGGAAGACCGTGTCGTCTTCATGTACGACCTCGCCGAGCGTGGGCTGCGGGGTTCGGTGGCCGAAGCCACGCTTTCGCTGGCGACCCTCGATCGGGCTAGGCGGCGGGCGCTCGCGTTGGCGACCGGCGGGGGAGGTCACGCGATCGTGCACGGGGATCTGCATCCGGGCAACGTCCTCGACGGCGGGCCCGGGAGGGGCGCGGTCGCGATCGATCCGCGGCCGAGCGTCGGTGATCCGTGGTTCGATCTGGCCGACTGGGTCACGTTACCGATGCGCGACGGCGGAACGCTCGAAGACGGTTTCGACGCGATCGCGCCGTATCTGCCGGGTTTCGACGCCGAACGGGTCCGCGCGTGGTGCGTCGCGCTCGCACCGCTGTTCGTGATGCGCCCGCTGGAGCGGGGCGAGCGGACCCCGTTCGTCGACGCGATGCTGCGGATGGCCGCCTGACCGGCGTGGCGGGGAGACGCCGACCCCGGGCGCCGCTAGCGTCGGGCGCCGTGCGCTCCCATTCGTACGACGACGTGCTGTCCGGTCCGCGCAAGCGGAAGATCCCCGAGGTGCCCGCGGAACCGGGGCTCGTGGTCGAAGACCCCGCCAGCGGCTACTGCGGTGCCGTGGTGAAGATCGAGTACGGCAACGTCGTCCTCGAAGACCGCCACGGCAAGCACCGCGTGTTCCCGCTCAACCCCGCGGGTTTCCTGCTCGAAGGCAAACCGGTCACCCTGGTGCCGGCGAAGGCGGCCCCGAAGACCCCCGCCCGCCGGATCTCCGCGTCCGGGTCGGTGCAGGTCCAGGGACTCAAGGCCCGGGTCGCACGCGATTCGCGGATCTGGGTGGAGGGCAAGCACGACGCCGAACTCGTCGAGCGGGTCTGGGGACACGATCTGCGCGTCGAAGGCGTGGTCGTGGAACCACTCGATGGTGTGGACGTGCTGTCCGACCGTATCGACGAGTTCGGCACCGGGCCAGGACGGCGACTCGGCGTGCTGGTCGACCACCTGGTCGCGGGCAGCAAGGAGTCCCGGATCGTCGACGCCGTCCGCGACGAGAACGTGCTGATCACCGGTCATCCGTACATCGACATCTGGGAGGCCGTGAAGCCGTCGGTGGTGGGTATCCGCGCCTGGCCGAAGATCCCGCGCGGCACGGAGTGGAAAGAGGGCGTGTGCGACGCGCTGGGCTGGGGCGAGCCGTGGGAGGGCTGGCAGCGGGTCCTGGCGGCCGTCGGCAGCTACCGGGATTTGGAAACGCCGCTGATCGGAGCGGTGGAACGGCTCATCGACTTCGTCTCCGACCCCGGCGAAGAGTCCTGAATGACCGATTTGCGCGAGGTCACTCAAGGTCACGCGTCGGTCACGTCGGTTTCGCTTCTTCGGTATGAATCGACGCGATCTGGGAGCATGAACGCATGACAGGCGCTCTCATCTGGCTGATCGCCGGCATCCTCTTGATCATCGCCGAGCTGCTCTCGGGTGATCTGTTCCTGCTCATGGTCGGCGTCGGGGCCCTGTTCGGGGCGGGCTCGGCCGCCTTGACCGGGAACCCGTTCATCGACGTCGCGGTGTTCGCCGTCGTCTCGGTCGGGATGCTCGCGCTCGTCCGGCCGACCCTCAAGCGCCGGTTCCTCTCGGGGCCGGACATCAAGACCAACACCGACGCGCTGATCGGCGCGCGAGCGGTAGTAGTGTCCACAGTGGACGTCGAAGCGGGCCAGGTGAAGCTGGCGGGCGACGTCTGGTCGGCACGATGCATGACCGAAGGGGAACCGATCGCCCCGGGGACATCGGTGACGGTCGTCGAGATCTCGGGCGCCACGGCGGTCGTCTCGGCCGAGCTGTGAGCCGGACGGCCGCACCGCAACAGGTTTCTACGTAAGGGGAAGGTAGTTGTCAGAGACAGTGGTGTTCATCGTCGTCGGACTGCTCGCGTTGTTCGTGGTCGTCGTCGTGGTCAAGGCGATCATGGTGGTGCCACAGGCGCAGTCAGCCGTGATCGAACGGCTGGGCCGGTTCCGGACGGTGGCTTCTCCCGGCCTGACGTTTCTGGTGCCCTTCCTGGACAAGGTGCGGGCGCGGATCGACCTCCGCGAGCAGGTCGTCTCCTTCCCGCCCCAGCCCGTGATCACCGAGGACAACCTGACCGTGTCCATCGACACGGTCGTGTACTTCCAGGTGACCGACTCGCGGGCCGCGGTCTACGAGATCTCGAACTACATCGTCGGTGTCGAGCAGCTGACCACCACGACACTGCGTAACGTCGTCGGTGGCATGAGCCTCGAGCAGACGCTGACCTCGCGTGACTCGATCAACAGCCAGCTGCGCGGGGTGCTCGACGAGGCCACCGGCCGCTGGGGCATCCGCGTCGCCCGTGTCGAACTGAAGGCGATCGACCCGCCGCCCTCCATCCAGGATTCGATGGAGAAGCAGATGCGCGCCGACCGTGAGAAGCGCGCGATGATCCTGACCGCCGAAGGTCAGCGGGAATCGGCGATCAAGACCGCCGAAGGTCAGAAGCAGAGCCAGATCCTCGCGGCCGAAGGTGCCAAGCAGGCCGCGATCCTGAGCGCGGAGGCCGAGCGGCAGTCGCGGATCCTGCGGGCGCAGGGTGAACGTGCCGCCCGGTACCTGCAGGCGCAGGGGCAGGCGAAGGCCATCGAGAAGGTCTTCGCGGCGATCAAGGCCGGGCGCCCGACGCCCGAGGTCCTGGCGTACCAGTACCTGCAGACCCTGCCGCAGATGGCGCAGGGCGACGCGAACAAGGTCTGGATGATCCCGAGCGACTACGGCAAGGCCCTGGAAGGCTTCGCCCGCGCGCTCGGCGCCCCCGGCGACGACGGCGTGTTCCGCTACGAGCCGCCGAAGGAAGACCCGGTCGAGAAGCCGGACCTGGAGGACGAAGAGGTCCAGGGCTGGTTCGACACCTCCAGCGACCCGAAGGTCGCCGAGGCCGTCGCGGCCGCGGAAGCCGTGGCGCGCAAGGAAGTTCCGGCGCTGGGCGTCGCGACGCCGCGGCAGGAGCCGCCCGCTCCGCGTCAGGTCCCGAAGGCCGCTCCGGCTCCCGAGCCGGAGGCTGCTCCGGAGCCTCCGCAGGCCCCGCCGCCTTCGCGGCTGCCGCAGCCGCAGCCGCCCGCGGGTCCGCAGGGTGGCCCGTACCAGGGTCCGCCGTCGCAGGGGCCGGGCAGCGGGCCGTTCCCGCAGCAGGGTCCGTTCGGTGGTCCGCAGGGTGGTCCGCCGCCGCAGCGCTGAGCCGTTTCGACGTGAGAGAGGGTCGTCCTGTTCGGGGCGGCCCTCTCTCGTGTTTCTTGCGGGAGCTCGGCGAGTACGTGAAGGGGTCCTTCATTGCGTCTGACGTCAGGGTCCCGGCAAAGTCGCATAAGTGCTGGCCAGTACCACTCTCGGCGAATGGCGGATGACAGGAGGTTCACCCTGTTTCCGTCCGCAAAGGACGCCGACAGCCGGGTAAATGTACGTTTGATTCTTATTTGTACGGTTTCTGGGTGGGGTCGTGAGTGGCGATTGTCGTTAGAACGACCAAAAACACTCACGACCACCCCCGAAAACGCCCAAACCGGGCAAGGCCGCCTTGACAGTGTCCCCTGTGAACGGTCGAGCAATGTGGGGGACCCTGGCGCTAGACGCAGTGAAGGGGGCCTTCACGTACTTGGGCAAGGTGTGAAGGACTCCTGTGACTGTCGGTGTGTACCTGGGTCCACGTGGTGACCGCAAGTCCGTGAAGGCCTCCTTCACTACCCTCAGGGTAGGTAAGGAGGCCTTCACGGACTTGGTCCACGGGCCGCTGGACCCCGGTTCCGCTGGACGAACCCCGCGGAAGCACCGTTCAGTTCCTGAGGAACTCGAGCGTCCGGTACTCGTCGACCACCGAGGTGAGTTCGGCGATGCGGGCCTGCCCGGCGTCGATGAGCCGTTGTCCCGCGCGCGACCACTGCTCGAGATCGGGGGACATCGGCGGGATCTCGGCCAGGATCTCCGCGCTTTCGGCGAGGCTGAGCCCGACTCGCTGGGCGGCGACCGCGAGGCGGATCCGGCAGATGGCGTCGACCGTGAAGCGGCGTGCGTTGCCCGCGGTGCGCTCGGCGGTGATGACGCGGTAGCGCTCGTAGTACCGGACGGCGTTGGCCGAGACCCCGGCCTTAGCGGCGACCTCGCCGATGGTCAGGTGTGCTCCGAGTGTCGTTGTCGTCATGCTGCGCTCCGTACCGTCGTGGGTTCCGCTGTCGGGGTGGTGGGCCGGGTCCGCAGCCTGACCACCAGGGCGAGCGCCATGACCGCGAGCACGCCGACGAGAGTCAGACGATACGCGTCGACGATCTCCCCGGTGAGCGCCGGCGAAACGTTCACCGCGGCGAGCCCCTGCCCTCCGGTGGCACCCGCGATCAGCCCGGTGAACACCGCGCTCACCGCCGCGGTGCCGACCGCGCTCGCGATGGTGCTGGCCAGCGGGAGGATCGCGGAACCGGACGCGAGATCCGGCCCCCGCAGGTCGCGGCCCGCGCTCACGATGGTGGGCATCATGATCGCTCCGGTGCCCGCACCTTGGAGTACGCCCAAGATCGCCAGCACCGTGTACGACGTGTCCGGCGCGAGGACGAGGACGGTCAGCGCGGTCGAGGCGACCGCCAGGCTCAGCCCGGTCCCGACGACGATCCGCGGGCCGAAGCGTTCCAGAAGGCGGGCGGCGAACTGGATGGCGATGCCCATCCCGATCGTGCCCGGAACCATCATCGTCGCGCTGATCAGGGCCGAGTCGCCGCGGATCACCTGGATGTAGGCAGGCATCAGCAGCATCGAACCGAAGTACGGCCCGGCGTACAGGACGAGAATGGCGGCATTGCGCCCGAACGTCCGGTCGCGCAGGAGCCGGACGTTCAGCAGCGGTGCGCGATGACGCCACGAACGGCGCGTGAAGACCGCCATGAGCGCCAGCCCGACGGCGACGATCGCCACCCGGAACTCGAGACCTGCCGTCTCTTCGCTGAATCCGTACGCCACCGCGACGACACCCGGGACGAGCAGGAGACCACCGGCGACGTCGATCGGAATGCGTTCGGCCGACGGGACGTCGGCGGGCACCCAGCGGAGCACCCCTGCGACGGCGAGCAGGGCGGGCGGAACGGTGATGAAGAACAGTGCCCGCCACGACAGCGCGTCGAGCAGGATCCCGCCGAGCATCGGGCCGAGGATCGGCCCGACGAGCAAGGGGAGTCCGGTGATCGTGGTCATCCGGCTCCGGCGTTCCGGGGCCACCGCGCCGAAGCCGATGGTCATCCCCAAAGGGTTGATCAAGCCGCCCGCGAGACCTTGCGCGACCCGTGCGGCGATCAGCCAGCCCAGATCACCGGCCGCTCCGGCGGCCACGGACGCCACCGCGAACACGAGCAACGCGGCCAGATAGACCCGGCGCGCTCCCCACCGTTGCGCGAAGGTCGCCGCGAGCGGCATCGCCGCGACCATGCCGAGCGCGTAGCCGGTCGCGATCCACTGGATCGTGGTGAGCGACGCGGAGAAGGTGGTCATGAACCGCGGCAGCGCCACGGCGACGATCGTGGTGTCGAGAACGGCCATCAGCCCGCCGAGCGCGATCACCGCCGCGATGCGCAGCTCCCGTCCGGTCAGGCGGTTCATGACGCACTCACCTGAGCCCCGACGCGTCCGGTGCGTAGGGTGCGGGCCCACCAGCCCAGTTCGGTCATCGTGGCGGCCAGCGCGCCGCGTTCGCCTTCGGTTCCTTCGTAGCCGTTCGGGCCGAGGCGGGTCCACGGAGCGTTCAGCAGGACCGCGTCGCGGATGGTGGTGGCGCGCAGTTCGGGGAAGATCAGCCGCAGTTGCTCGATCGCGCGGATCCCGCCCGATCCCGCGCCGTAGCCGACGAACGCGACGGGCTTGTACGCCCATTCGGTGAAGTGCCAGTCGATCGCGTTCTTCAGCGCCGCGGGGAAGCTGTGGTTGTACTCGGGAGTGACGACGAGGAAGGCGTCCGCGTCGCGCAGCCTGTCGCTGATCACCGTCTCGGTGCCACCGGGCCGCGTTCCCTGCAACGGAAGGTCGATGTCGGCGAGGTCGATCGGATCGACCTCCACACCGTCGATCGTGGCGAGTTCGGTCAGCAGCCAGCCCGTGATGGCGTCGGCGAAGCGTTCGTGCCGGACGCTGCCGATGATGACGGCGAGGCGGATGGGGGACTGCGTGGTGGTTTCTGTGCTCATGGCGACGACGCTAAAAGTTCGTCCATAGGCGAACTCAAGCCGTTGCGGCGCTGGTCACGAACCCTGGACCTCTATCTATGTCGAGGTTGTACGGGCGCCGATGTGATAGGTCTTGGCTCATGGATGACTTCGGCGATGATCCCGATGACCTGGCCGAATGGGGCCTGCACTGCTTTTGTCTCGGTGCGCGCAGTACCCCGCATCACGTTGTGAAGATGGACGACAATGGTCGCCTCCTCTTCCGTGCACGCCTGGGCGTCAGTCGTACCGAGCTGCGGCACTACGGAATCGATCCATCGGACAGCCAGATCGCACTGTTGCGGGCTTACCACCTCATAGCCGTCGAGGGCGATCGGCTGGCGACGACGTTTCCCGTACTCGGATCGGACGAGACGGCGGGATTGCGCACCCGGATGGCCGGGCTCGCCGAAGCGGTCGCGTCCGAGATCGCCGTCGATGTGTCCGGCCTGGCCGACGTTTTGGCCGGACAGGGACTGGCCGGCTGTGTTTACGGAGTGCTCTTCGGCTACGTGATCGACGGCCTGATCTGGGACCGTCTCCGGTCGGACGGCCTCCTCCCTTCTGGTGAGCTGAGTGTCGAGCGCCCCTACTGGAACGGGGCCTTTTGGGCGGTCTACCCGCCACGTGAAGGCGCGATGGGGACCAACGAGATCGAGGAATCCGGCGTCAGGTTGACGATGGTCTGGACCGACGAGACGGTGCGGTCCTTGAACCGGGTGGCCGATGCTCCGGCTCTGCGGTCGGCCTTGCGCGTGGTTTCTCGTGGAAGCCTGCCGAGGGCAGCGCTCGCGGTCGAGGGTGGGGAGATGTGGACGCTCGTCGACGACGAAGGGAGGCCGACGATTCCGATCATCAGGCGACGGGACTCCGATCCTGTCCACGGGATCGGTCTGCGGATCGCGGAGAAGGTCGTCTCCGCGTTGCTACGGGATCTGCCGGAGGCTGGTGTGGTCGCGTCGGCGCACGAGCTGATCTGGAGTCTCATGGACGCCTTGGAGGCGGCCGGAATGGTCCGGCGGCCGGGGACGTTCGACGATCCCGCCGCGGGTCTCGACTCTCTCGGCGTCCAGATGTTCCTCTCCGTCGATGGCGCCGAAGGTTGACATGTAGGAAATCTCCTACGTATGGTCGGGCCATGAACATCGACCGCATCCAATTCCTCACCGTGCCGGTCTCCGATTTGACCGAGGCGCGGGACTTCTACCTCGGCAAGCTCGGTTTCGACCTGCTCGTCGACGTCAGCGGCCCGCACGGTCCATTCGTCATGGTCGGCCCCAAGGGGGCGGACACCGGGCTCGTCCTCGTCGATCGCGCGGTCGGCGGACTGGATCACGACACGCGTGTGCATTTCCAGCTGACCACCACGGACGTCGACGCCGACATCGCGGAGCTCCGCGCCCAAGGCGTCGAGGTCGGCGACGCGGAGGAGATGCCGTGGGGGCGGGTGACGTCCTTGAAGGATCCTGACGGCAACGCGATGGGGCTGCTCGAAGCTTCGGGCTACGGGAACTGGCCGCGCTAGTGCCGGTCAACGACGACGTCTTCGCCGCGCTCGCCAATCCGGCCCGGCGGGAAGTGCTGGGCATCCTCCTCGACGGTCCGCGGGCGGCGGGGGAGATCGCCGAACGGTTCGACATGCGGCGACCGAGCCTGTCGGAACACCTTCGGGTGCTCCGTGAGGCCGGGCTCGTCCGGGAGGAGAGGCAGGGCCGCAATCGCGTCTACTCTCTGGACGCCGCGCCGCTGCGAGAAGTCTCCGACTGGCTTTCGCCCTACGAGCGGTACTGGCGCGGCAAGCTGGGGAACCTGCGCGACCTGCTGGACGAGGAGGACTTCTGAACGACGACGATCCGACGGCCGTTCACGTCGACCAGTTCCTGGCGCATCCGCCGCGCAAGGTGTGGCGCGCGTTGACCGAACCCCATCTGCTGGAACGCTGGCTTCGGATGCCGAACGACATCAAACCCGTTGTGGGACACCGATTCGAGCTGCTGGCGGATCCTGTTCCCGCCGCGGGTTTCGCGGGCGGCCCGGTCGCCTGCGAGGTATTGGCCGTGGAGCCGGAGCGGCTGCTCAGCATCAGCTGGGGTCCGGAGTGGACGGTCACCTGGCGGATCGTGCCGGAGGGCCATGGGACCAGGCTGTTCCTGAGCCACGAGGGCTTCGACCCGGACGACGACTTCCAACGTATGTCGCGCCGGATCATGGGCGGCGGCTGGCGGACCGGGGTGCCGAAGGCCCTGGCGCGCGTGTTGGACGAGATGCCCGACTAGGCGCTCGACAACGGGGCTAGGATCCCCGCTGTGACGGACGAGAAACCGCTCCGAGCCGATGCCCGCCGTAACCGCACACGGGTGTTGGAGGCCGCGGAGCGCGTCTTCGCGGCCAAAGGCACCAGTGCGCCCACCGAAGAGGTCGCCCGCGAAGCAGGCGTCGGCGTCGGTACGGTGTTCCGGCACTTTCCGACGAAAGAAGCGCTGCTGGAAGCGGTGCTCTTCGCGCGCCTGCACCGCTTCGTCGACGAAGCGGAGGCCACGGTGGCCGCCGACTCGTCCGACCCGGGCGCCGCGTTCTTCGGCTTCCTGACCGGCTGGATCGAGATGTCCGGCGCCAAGAACGCCTACTTCGAAGCCCTGTCGGCGGCCGGCGTCAGCGTGCCGTCCGCGGGGTCGGTCATCGGTGTCCGTCTGAAGGACGCGCTCGGCGTGCTGCTCCGCCGGGCACAGGACACCGGCGACGTCCGGAAGGACCTCGGCGTCGAAGAACTGATCGCGGTCATCATCGGAACAGCGAAGGCGGCGGAGCATGCCGGACCCGAATTCCGGGCCCGGACGATCTGCATCCTCTTCGACGGACTTCGGCCGCGTCAGGCGTAGGGGTCCATCGTCGGCCGTTTCGGCATGAGCGCGTCGCCCGAAGACTCGCCCCGCAGCCTGCGCTTGATCCACGGGACGGCGTGCTCCTTGCCCCACTGCAGGTTTTCGATTCGCCGTGCTTGCGGGCTCAACGACGGCCGCGGCCCGAGCGTGGCGGGCGTCAGCTTGTGCGGCTCGCCGAGCGCGTCGAGGACGGCGATGGCGATCTCGTTGTGCCCCAACGAGTTCAGGTGCAGACGATCCGGCGCCCAGAGTCGCCTGTCCCGCAACTGGCGCATCGCCCACATGTCCACCAGCAGCGCTCCATGGCGTGCGGCGATCCCGCGGACGTGCTCGTTGTAGATCGCGACGCGGCCCCGGATCCTGCGGAACAACGCGTCTTCGACCCCATCGACACCGGTGAACAGGACGACTCGCGCCCCGGTGGCGACCACCTTGCCGACCGCGACGTCGTAATCCTCGATGAGGGCGTCGATGTCGACCTTCGGCCGCATCAGGTCGTTGCCGCCGGCGTAGAGCGTCACGAGATCCGGGTTCAGTGCGAGCGCCGGGTCGAGCTGCTCCGTGAGGACCTGACCGAGGAGCTTGCCGCGGATCGCGAGGTTGGCGTAGCGGAAGTCCTGGTGGTTCGCCGCGAGCGTGCCCGCGACGCGGTCGGCCCAGCCGCGGACGCCGTGGGGGGACGACGGGTCCTCGTCGCCGACACCCTCGGTGAAGGAATCACCGAGACAAACTAAGCGGTTGGTCATGCCCTGATGTTACTGGCGCGGTATGTCGTCGCTGAATCCGGTCGCGGGACGAGCATCTCGTCGGGCATGCTGCTCCGCGTGCCTCCAGCGTTCGTCTCCGGAGCGGAACTGTCGGGCCGCCTCTATGGCGAGGCGGTGCATCCCCTGCTGTCCCGGCATTTTCCCGGCCTGGCCCACACCGCGGCGTTGATCGGTCCCGGCTCCGAGGTGCTTGGGTTCGACACCGCCCGCTCCACCGACCACGACTGGGGCCCGCGCCTGCAATTGTTCCTGGGCCCCGGCGAACTCGCCGAACACGGCGCCAGGATCGCCGACATGCTCGCCGAGCGACTGCCCGCCACAATCGCCGGATATTCCACCAACCTGGTCCCGATCGGGGACCAGGGGACGCGGCACATGCGGCCGGCGCACGGACGCATCCAGCACGGTGTCGTGGTCGCCGAACTCGGTGCCTGGCTGACGGGCTACCTCGGCTTCGATCCCCGGGACGAAATCACCACCCTCGACTGGCTGGCCACCCCCACCCAGGTTCTCGCCGGAGCCATCGCCGGCGTGGTCTTCCACGATGGTCTGGCCCGGTTGCACCCGGTCCGACGACGGCTGGCCTGGTATCCCGACGACGTGTGGCGTTACCTGCTGGCCTGCCAATGGCAACGCCTCAGCCAGGAAGAACCCTTCGTCGGCCGCTGCGGCGACGTCGGCGACGAACTCGGCTCGGCGATCATCGCGGCGCGCCTCGGCCGCGATCTGATGCGCCTGTGCCTGCTCCTCGGCCGGGTCTATCCGCCTTACGGCAAATGGCTCGGCAGCGCCTTCGCCCGCTTGCCCTGCGCGGCGCGGCTGACACCGATACTCACCGCAGGGCTGGCGGCGACCGGCTGGCATGAGCGGGAGCACCACTTGGCCATCGCCTATGAAACCATCGCAGCCCTGCACAACGAGACCGGACTCACCGAACCGGTCGACGACCGCACGCGCTCGTTCCACGACCGGCCCTACCGGGTGCTGCACGCCGAGCGCTTCGCAGCGGCCCTGATCGCGACCATCGACGACCCCGCTCTGCGCGACCTGCCGTTGACCGGGGCCATCGACCAATTCGTCGACAGCACCGATGCCCTCGGAGCACACGCCTTCACCCGACGTTTCGCCCAAGCGGTCTTTCCTCATCACCGAGAGCAATGACCGGCCTGCCGAGCGACTCTTCCAGCGGCGGAGTGGTGATGCGAAGCGACGCCTGGGCGGCGTCGAGGGTCCGCGCGCATTCGGCGATCGAATCGGCGACCGCGGTGACATAGGCGACCCGGCCCCACACCGTCCCTTTCGGCGGAGGGGACATCACGGCGCCGGGCTGGGCGATGGTGACCGCTTGGTCCAGGTTCGACGGCAGGGTCGCCGGATCGAAGCGGATCGCCGCGATGGTGGTGTCGTCCCGGTCGACGTAACAGAACCGGATCCCGGCCACTCGCCGCCGGGTGGGCCGGATGTCCAGCTCGTGACCGCAGGCCGCCGCGGCGGCGAGGAGACCGGGGTCGATGCCGGTCGCCAGCTCGCCGAGGTAGGGGATCAGGTCGCCGCCGAGCCTGCCGTTGACCTCGATGAGTTTCGGGCCCGTCCCGGTCAGCATGTACTCGGTATGCGTCCAGCCGTCGCGGAAACCCAGCGCGGTATGCGTGGCTTGCAGGATCGAGGTGAACGCGGTGTCGGTGAGCAAGGGATCGTCCGCGTCCACGTAATGACCGATCTCTTCGGCGTAGGGCGGGAAACCGACCACCTTGCGGGCGAGGAAGAGCGGCGTGACCTTGCCGTCCGCGACGACCGAATCGACGCTGACCTCCTCGCCGGTCACGCACTGCTCGACCAGGACCGGATGGTCACTGGCGTAGACCACCGGATCGGGTGCCTTGGTGTCGCGGGTGAAGGCGAACATCTCGCGGAGCCGCTCGGGGTCGTCGACCCGGACCACACCGAGGCTGGCGCCGAGGCCGCGCGGTTTGAGGATGGCCGGGTAGCCCACCTCTTCCGCCGCGGCCAATGCCTGCGCGAGGGTGCCGACCTTGACCGACCGCGGCTGGGGAACACCGGCCTCGGCCAGCGCGGCGCGGGTCTGCGCCTTGTCCCGGAGCCGCCAGATCATCGCCGGGTCGCCGCACCGCAGCCCGAGTGCTTCGGCGACGTGGGCGGTGGCGTGGATGCGGCCCTCGTCCCAGCACAGCACTCCGTCGAACGGCCCGGCGTCGTTCAGCCGGAGCGCCTCGCGGGCCATGGCGGGACCGTCGATGGTGCTGGGCAGCACGGTCCAGCCGGTGATGTACTCCCGTTCCCAGGTCGGCTCCGCGGTGTGGAACAGGTGCACCCGGAACCGGGTACCGATCGATCGCAGCAGGTACTCCCTGAACACCTGCCAGCCGGACGCGATCAGCAGTAGTCGTGGTCGCTCACTGGACATGGAACCCCTTCTCCCGTACGCGTTCCTCCTCCGTGACGGCGATCCGGCCCACCGCGCGGCGCAGGGTCGGCGGCGCCATCAGCGAGGTCACGATCGCCACCAGCACGATGATCGTGTAGGTGGCGGTGGTCAGTACGCCGAGCCGCAGGCCGACGATCGCGACGATCACCTGGATGACGCCGCGTGCGTTGAGACCGCTGCCGAGCGCCAGCCCCTCCCAGTGGCTGAGCCCGCCCACCCTGGCCCCGAGGTAGGCGCCGGCGAACTTGCCGAGGACGGCGACCACCAGCACCAGTAAGGCCGAGCCGAGCACGGCGGGGTCGCGCAGCGCCGTGAGGTCCATCCGCAGCCCGGCGGTGGCGAAGTAGATCGGGGTGAGCACGGCCAGCACGATCGTGCGCAACGGGGCCAGCCGCGCGAGGTCGACGTGTTTGGACGACCCGATCAGGATGCCGCACAGCAACGTCCCCAGCACCGGTTCCATCCCCATCGCGTGGGTGCCCGCAGCGGCCAGCAGGAGCAGGACCACAACGGTGGCGATGCCCGGCCCCTGCTCGGACGACCGGCTCGCCAGGCGCAGCGACGCGTTGACCAGCGGCCTTCCGGCGACGACGGTGAGGACCAAGACCACCAGCAGACCGGCGATCGAGAACGCCACCTGACCGGCGACCAGCCCGGTGACGGCCAGCGCCGACACCACCGAGAGCAACAGCCAGCCGACGATGTCGTCCACGGCCGCGGCGCTGACGATCAGCTGGCCGATGTCGCGATGCAGCAGCCGCATCTCCAGCAAGGTCTTCGCGATCACCGGGATCGCGCTCACGCCCATGGCCACGCCGAGGAACAGCGCGAACACGGCCCGGTCGGTCCCGGCAGGGATCAGCGACGCGGGCAGCACGAAACCGAGCCCGACGCCGAGTCCCAGCGGCACCAGCAGACCGCCCGCACTGGTCCAGGCGGCGGGCCCGCCCTTGCGGCGCACCAGCTTCAGATCCATGTGCATCCCGGTGATCCCGACCAGCAGCAGGACACCGAGCTGCCCGACGGCGTCGAGCAGATTGAGCTGGGTGGCGTCATGCGGCAGCAACCAGGCCGACAGACCTGGCGCCAGATGCGCGAGCACCGACGGTCCGATGAGGACACCGGCGGTCAGCTCGCCGACCACCGCCGGCATCTTCAGCCGGATGGCGAGCCGTCCGAGGGCGAAGGCGAGCCCGAGCAGCAGTCCCAGCTGGAGCAGGAACAGCAGCATGCCGTGCGCGCTGATGGGAGCGACGGGGTCAGCCATCGACGTAGTACCAGTTCTCCGGGCTGATCATGCCGAACGGATTGACCGGTTCGAAGCCGCGCAGGGAGCGGGCGACCTCGAACAACCGGATCGGAAAGTTGGGGTTGAAGACGACCGGAACCTGCTCGGCGATGTAGTCCTGGTACTCGTAGAGGACGTCCGGATCGTCGGTGGTGACCGTGCGCTCGATCAGCTCGTCGGCCACCGGGTCGTGATAGTGGCCGAAGTTGCCACCCGCGTCGGTCCTGAACAGGATCTCGCCGGTCGGGTGGTGGTAGACCCAGCCGCCGTTCCAGCAGCACATCTCCCAGGTGCACGGGGTTTCGTCGGTGGGGTAGCAGGGCGCGTCCTCCGCGACCAGGATCGAGCCGTAGACCTCTTCGAGCCTCAGCTCGATCCCCGCGGCGGCGGCGTCACGTTTGTATTGGGTCATCAGCCGGGTCAGCGCCGGCCGTCCTTCGACGTAACGCAGCCGGAAGCTCAGCTTCGTACCGAGCGGGATCCCTTCGCCCGCGAGCTCCGGGTCGACGCACACCGCGGGCGTGACGCTGGTGTCCCAGCCGTTTTCGCTCAGCAGTTTCTTGGCCCGCCCGGGATCGAAGGGCAGCGGCCACGCCCCGCCGCGCTGCGGCGGCGACACCAGGTCGGTCACCGGGAGCATCGGCATCGGCCCGTTCTGGCGGTAGGCGTAACCCTGGTAGATGTCCCGGACCGCGGCGTCCTGGTCGAGCGTGCACTGCAGCGCCTGGCGGAGGTAGGTCTGGGCGAACATCTTCCCGACCACGGTGGGATTGTTGAAGTTCAGGCTGGTGTACCGGATGCAGTACGCCACCTGCGGCACCATCGTGTAGTGCTCCGCCAACGGGTTGACGCCGCCCTTGGTGGGATCGTCGGTGTGCCCGGTGGCGAAGCTCAGCGGCAGGTAGCCCACCTGGACCGCGTCCTCGCCGTCCGGCCCGTTCTCCAGCCTGCGGTACTCCTCTTCGTCGGAGGAGAACGGGATCTGCCGGAATTCGTCGAGATACGGCTTGTTCGGGCCGGAGTAGTGCTCGTTGGGCACGAACGTCACGACCCCGTCCAGGGTGTAGCTCTTCAACCGCCACGGCCCGCTCACGACACTCCACACAGGACTGTCGGCCCAGCGGGTGCGGTGCTCGTTGCCCTCGTCGATGATGTCGCCCTGCTCGGCCATCAGGTAGTCGTAGACCGCCTCGACGTCGGCGAGGTCGCCGGAGGCGTTCGCCGGGCCCGCCGCAGTGCGATCCCACGCCTTCGGCAACGGGATGATCAGGCTGAGCTGGTTCATCAGGACCCAGCGCCGGGAGTAGACCTTGTCGAAGGTGAAGTAGCAGGTGTCCTCGGACAGCTTGCCGTAGTCCGTGCAGTTGTCGGGGAAATAGCCGGGGGTGTATTCGCCGTACCTTTCGCCCTTGACCTTGAGCAGGTTCACCCAGAACAACACGTTGTCGGCACACAACGTCTCGCCGTTCGACCATTTCCATGGTTTGATCTTGACCGTGACGGTCAGCCCGTCCTCGCTCCACACGGGAGGCTCGCCGATGCTGGAGGCGTAGTCGACCTCCGGTGTGCCGTCGCTGCCGAAGAAGTACAGGGTGCGGTACATGAGGGCCTGGAACTCCAGGACGTTGCGCATGCCCATGCGTTCCGCCGGGGTGAACGGGAAGATCACCGCCGGCGGGAAGCCGGGCGCGCAGGCCCAGGTGACCGTGCCGCCGCGGCGGGGCTCGCCTTCGCGGACCGACGGCATCGCGCTGGTGCGGGTCATCGCCGTCACCGGATCTCTTGCAGACGGGAGACCCCGACGGACTGATGCGGGCCGTAGCGCTGCCACACCTCGTCGAGCTGGATCCGGCCGTCGTCGAGGATCCGCGGGATGCTCGTGCAATGGCCGGAAATCACCTCGCCGCTCTCCAGGACCATGCAGTACGCGAAGTCGAGTTTCCCGTCGGGGCCGCAGGTCCCGGTCAGCGAACCGTGGCGCGCCTTGCCGCCGGAGAACTCGCCCCAGATCAGGTCGCCGTTCTGCCGGTAGACCGCCACCCGGTCCTCGCTGCCGTCGTCGGTGCCGTCGACGGCGACCGGGCTGAACCGCCGTCCTTCGTAGTTGATCATGATGGCTCGCGGCGCCTTTCTGTGGAGGGGAGGGATTCGCGGAGCTCCAACGCGCAGCATTTGGCCGCGCCACCGGCCTTCAGGAGTTCGGACAGGTCGACGGCGATCGGGGTGAAACCGGCCGCCCGCAGGCTTTCGGTGAGATGGACGGCGGACTGGGGGAGCAGCACGTGCTCGCCGTCGGAGATGGCGTTGAGGCCGAAGACGGCGGCGTCCGCCTCGTCGGCCAGGATCGCGTCCGGATACAGCTCCCGGAGCACTGCCTGGCTGTCCGGCGAGAAGGCGCCGGGGTAGTACATGATCTCCTCGTGGTCGAGCACCGCCAGTGCCGTGTCCAGGTGGTAGAAGTACGGATCGACCAGGTGCAAGGTGACCACCGGCAGCCCGAAATGATCCGCTGCCTCGGCATGCGCGCGATGGTCGGTGCGAAAGCCGGTGCCCGCGAGGATCCGGGCACCGGTGGGCAGCATGTCGCCCTCGCCCTCGTTGACGAACCCGGCCTGCCGGACCGGATAGCCGTGCTCGGCGAACCAGGCCTGATACGCGGGTTCCTCGCCGGACCGTTGCGGGTGGCGGTACCTGGCCGCCAGTACCCGCCCGTCGATCACGGTGGCCGCGTTGGCGGCGAACACCATGTCGGGCAGGCCGGGCTGGGGCGGCACGACGTCGACCAGGTGGCCGAGCGAGACCAGCCGGGTCCGCAACCGGTCCCATTGCACGAGCGCCAGCGGCGCGTCGGTCGGTTTGTCCGGCTCCATCCACGGGTTGATGGAGTAGCTGACCTCGAAATGTTCCGGCGGGCACATCAGGAACCGCCGCGGACGGGCTGTTCTCACCGGTCACCTTCCAAAGTGACGGTGATCTTCCCGGCCAGTTCGGTCATCAGCCCGTAAGCGTCCTCTTTGGACGTTCCGGTGGTGCCGAGGAAGCCGAAGATGGTGTTGCCGTCGGGAGGCCTGAGGATCACATCGCCGGGACGGGCGGTGATCTGCTGGAGGAAGACCCGGTCGGACTCGGTCACCTCGGGCGGCACTTCGATGTTCTCGACGACGCCGCCGTCGCAGATCAGGCACATCGCGGTGATATGCGTCCCGGTCGGCCAGTAGTGGCGGACGGGCGGTTTGACGCCGCGGCCGACGTCGACCACGGACCGGATCGGGTCGTAGTCCGCGGTGATCCGGGCGATGGTGTCCAGCCCGCCGCCGCCCACCCTGGCCGCGATCTCCAGCAGATGCGGTTTGCCCTCGTGGTAGCGCACTTCGGCGTGCATCACGCTGCGCCGCAGGCCCTGCGCGCGGGCGGCCGCCTTGACCGCGTGATGCACCCTGGCCAGTTCCTCGGCGGGCAGGGAGGTCGGCGCGTGGTGCACGTCGTCGTCGAAACTCCTGCCCTCCGCGGTGATCCGGTCGACGACCGAGCCGAGGTAGACCTCGTCGTCCCAGGCGAGCGCCTCCATCAGGTACTCGGGTCCGTCCAGAAAGGACTCGACGAGCAACCCGATCGGACCGAGGTCGACGTCGTCCGCCTCGGCGTTGATCCAGAACATGTTCCGCAAGCCCTCGCTCGCCGTGGCGAAGTCCCGCGCCATCTCCTGCGGACCGTCCACCCGATAGACCAGATGACTCCCGGCGCCCAGAGTGGGCTTGAGGATCACCGGATAGCCGAACTCGGCGCCCGCCGCCAGCGCGTCGTCGAGTTCGGTGACGTACCGGAAGGCGGGAATCGGCACGCCGGCCCGTTCGTAGGCCTGGCGCATCAGCAGTTTGTTGCGGCTGTGACGCGCCGCCTCGACACCGATACCCGGCAGCCCGAGCGCCTCGGCCACGGAGGCGACCGCGATCACCGCCGCTTCGGAGAAGGTGATCACCCCGTCGAAATGCTCGGTGGCGTGCCATTCCTCGGCACAGGTGATCATCTCGTCGATCTTCTTCGAGCCGACGAGCCGGTAGTGGTCGGCGGGCCAGAAATCGGCCGTCCCCTCACCGTTCATCACGTACAGATCGACGCCGAACGCCTGCACCTGCCGATAACGGGAGTGGTAGTAGGTCAGGTACTGACGGGTCTCGATGGTCAGCAGCTTCATGGCCAGCCTCCTCGGGCAGCCGCGGGAGTCGGAACACGGGAACGGAAGTGGGCGTTTCGGCCGTGAGGGACAGGTCGGCCCCGGCCGCGGCCGCCGCTCCAGCCGCGTCGATCAGGATCGGGGCGGCGCCCGCCAGCAACGTGCGCGCCTCGAGCATCAGGTCGCCCGCGGCGATCGCCGAGCGGGCGGCCAGGTCACGCAGCCGGTTCAGGTGGGTGAGCACCGTTTCGGCGGCCCGGTTCATGCTGTAGCCGGGCAACTCGTAGCAGCCGCGGAACCGTTGCACCATGGCCGCGGCGCGCCGCCGCCCGTCCGGAGTCACCGGCACCGCGCCGGAAAGCCCGCGAGCCGTCTCCGAGATCGCCTCCGCCAGCGCGTTCCACGGCGTGCTGAGCCGCCGGTACCCGTTGTCGCGCAGGCCTTCCCGGGTGAACCCGGTGCGCGACAGCTCCGGCGCGGTATACGTCAGATGGAACCGGACGAGGTCGCGCGGGACCTCGGCGAGCAGGTCGCCGGTCCAGATCAGATGGTCGCGGCTGGTGGAGAACTTCTCGCCGGCCAGGTCGTAGAACTCGTTGCAGACGTTGGCCGACGGCGTGACGTACCGGTCGCCATGGGCCAGCAGGAACACGAGATCCATCAGGCCCCAGTGGTAGACGTTGTCGTAACCGTGGAAGTAGACGACGTCGGCCTCGTGCTCGGCGCGCCAGTGCTCGTCGAGCGGCAGCGTGGTGTCGCCGACCGACCACCAGGTGCTGTACATGACCGCGGGCATCGCCTCGATCCACGGGTACAGCATCTGCCCGGGGGTCTCCGGGAACGGCGCGGGAATTCCCCACACCGCCGGGATCGTCACGGGTACGTCGGGCAGCGGCTTGGCCAGCAACTCCCCGATGAGCTGCATCGCGTGCGGCCGCCACCGTCCCGCCTGCGCGGTGTAGTAGGCGGTCAGCCGGTCCCGGTACTCCTCCATCGGCAGCACCAGGATCTCCGTGTCGCGGTAGGCGACCGGGTCGTCCGGGTCCATTGTGGAGTGCGGGTCGAGCAGCTCGTCGTAGTTGTTCGGGTGCCCGCAGGCCTCGCACACCCCACCGCTGCTGCCGGCCAGGCACACCGGGCAGGTTCCGCTGACCAGTCCGTCGAACAGGCAGGTCCCCGAACGTGTCGCGACCGGCAGCCGCACCGTCCGCTTCCGGAACCGGCCCCCGTCGTACAACGCGGTGACGAACTCGAGCACCGCGCGCCGGTACACGTCGTCGATCGGCGGGAGACCGGTCGTCGAGATGCCCATCGCGGAGAGCGAACGGGCGATCGCCTCGGTCGACCCGGCGCACAGTTCCCGCGGGGTGGTGCCCGACCGGCGCGCGGTCGTGACCACATAACTCTGACTGTCGTCCGTGCAGGTCGTGTAGATCACCGAGGCGCCGGTGGCCCGCAGATACCGGGCGTACACGTCTCCCGCCAGGTACGGCCCGGCCATATGTCCGATGTGCAGGTCGCCGTTGGACGTCGGCGTCGCGGCGACCACGATGGTCGTGGACATCTACACGCCGGCCTCGTCGCGGGTGGTGAACCGCCCGGCCATGTCCTTGTCCCACCAGACCGCGTACATCCGGAACTCCTCGGATCCGCTGTTCACCACCTGGTGGTTCGAGCGGGGCGGGAAATGCACGATGTCCCCGGCGGCGAACGGCGTCCGGCGCCCGTCGCAGACGATCTCCGCGGATCCGGTCATGGCGACCCAGATCTCGTACTCGTGGTGGCTGTGCGCCCCGGACTCGGCGCCCGGCGGCACCACGCACCAGGAGCCCTCGAAAGGCGCGTTCAGCTCCGGCCACGGCAGCAGCCGCGTGGCGGCCAGACCGTTGTCCGGCTTGAGCCGCGAACTGTCGAACTTGCGGATCTCCATCATGGTCACTGCGCTCCTTGAGTTGCGGCGAGCGGGCGTACGGCGCTTTCGGTGACGGCGGGCAACGGCGGCATCCGGCGGTCGGCGAGCAGATCGGTGACGATCTCCGCCGCCCGCGCGGCCAGCACGCTGAGCAACGAATCGGCGATGCCGTGGGTGGCCTCGTTCACCCCCTGCAGATGGCAGGTCCCGCTGAACGACGGCGGCAGGCTCATCCGGTAGCTGCGGTTGACGGTGATCTCGTCCACCCCGACCGCGGACGCGAGATCCTTGACGATCCCCGGCATCCGCTTGGTGAACCCGGTGCCGAGCAGCACCACGTCACAGCGCTGCGTGAACCGGCGGCCGGATTTGCGGTCGACGAGGGTGAGCACGATCTCGCGACCGTCCATCTCGGCGCCTGCCACGTCGACCATCGGGATCATCTCGATGCGCTCGGTGCCGGTGAGCCGCTCGATGTACATCTGGCGGTACAGCGTGTCGAGCATGTCCGGGGCGAGGCCGGCGTAGTTGGTCCGGTGCATCTCGCGCAGCAGCTGTGCCCTGGCCTCCGGCAGCGCCGAATGGAATTCGTCCACAAAGGACGGGTAGTACAGCTCGTTGGTGAACTTGCTCGCCTCGTAGGCGTTGAGGCCGATCGAGCGCATCACCATCGTGCACCGTGCCCCGGGGAACGTCTGGTGCGCCGTCCAGAGCATCTCGGCCGCGCTCTGCGCCCCGCCGACGACGACGATCCGGCGCGTCCGTTCGGGATCGAGTTCGCCGATCCTGGCCGCGAACTCGGTGCTGTGGATCATCAGCTCGCGCGGGATGGCCGAGAAAGTGTCCGGGATGTAAGGATCCCGCCCAGCCGCGACCACCAGATGACGGCACACCACGGCGCTGCCGTCGGCCATCTGGACCAGCCACTCACCGGCCCCGTCCGCGACGCCGAACGGCCGGACCGAGACACACCGCCGCCCGTAGTCGATCCGCACGTTCGGCAGGGATTTCGCCACCCAGCCCAGATATCCGGAGATCTCCATCCGGTACGGCGTGAAGCTGCCCAGGTTGATGAACTGGTCCAGCCGTCCCACCGAGTGCAGGTAGTTGACGAAACTGAAGGCGCTGCGCGGATTCCGCTGAGTGACCAGGTCCTTGAGAAAGGAGACCTGGCTCTGCGTCCACGGGATCAGCATGCCGCGCTGCCAGACGACGTCGTCCTGCTGCTCGACGATGAGCGTGTCCTTCGCGAGCTCCGCCTTCGCGAGCTCTTCGACGGCGACGCCGAGGGCGAGGCCGGACGGACCCGCCCCGATCGCCAGCAGCTCTACTTCTTGAAATCGCACCGCAATCCTCCCCGGTTATCCGCGCCGTCCGGCGCCCGCGTTGCTCATCGCGGCGGCCGCGACGAGGTCGATCAAGGCCGTCACCGTGTGAGCGGCGTGGTAGGCGCGCAGATCGAGCGTCACCGCCAGCCTGCTTTCCAGCCGGGAGAGGGCTTCCAGCGACGAGAGGCTGTCCCAGCCATGCGTGGCGAGCGCCTCGCGGGCCCGCAGCTCGCCGATCGGCTTGCCCAGCACTTCGCTCAGCGTGTTCAGCACGACGGACGCCGTGTCATCCAGTTCGGTCATCACTCGTCTCCGGGGTAGGCGATCCAGGTGGGCAGGCAGGTCGGCGCGGTGGCGGGCACCACGGTGTACGTGCCGTCCTCGTCGGACGGGGTGAAGCCGGCCTTCTCCCAGAAGCCGTCGGCCACCTTGTTGCGCTCGCTCGGCACGTAGCGGCCGGCCACGGCGGTGGCCCCGGCCTCGCGGGCCCGCCGCACGATCCAGTCCGCGATCGCGAACTCGATGCCCCGGCCGAACACCCGGCAGCTCAGTACCAGGTTCAGCACCCACCACACCCGCCCGCGGCTCTCGATCCACGCCGCGCCGACGATTCCCTCGTCGCCGAACCGGTCCGACACCGCGAACGAGGCGACCAGCCGGTCCGGGTCGGCGCACATCGCGGTCGTCGCGCCCTCGTCGAACCGGATCCCGGTCAGGTTGAACTGGTTGGTGCGGGCGGAAAGCTGGGCGACCCGGCCGATCTCGAACGTGGTGACCGGATGCGCGATGAGCCGCGTCCGCAGCGCGTGCAGGTAGTCCTCCGATGAGGCGAACCCGGTGGAGAAGCCGGTGCGCAACGCACGCGAGCGGTACAGCGCCGGACGTTTCAGGTCGGTGTCGGTCAGCTCCGGTACGTCGAACCAGCCGGGACGCAGCAGCGAGCGGACCAGATGGGCGGGGTCGCCGTCGGCCGCCACCACGGCCACCTCGGGAAGCTCGGTGGCCACGTGCCCGCGTTCGAACGGGGAGTCGTCCATGAAGACGAACGCGTTCGCGGCCAGGTTGAGCGTCTCGGCGGCGTGCCGCAGGTTGTCCGCCTTGGCCGACCAGTTCACCGCGCGGACCGCGAAATCCTCGGGCCGCAGCAGCATCTCCGGATGGCGGGTCAGCACCTCGTCCACCGGCCCGGCGTCGTTCTTGCTGGCCAGCACGAGGATGACGCCTTGTTCGCGCAGACGGCGCACGGCTCGCTGAAGGTCCTGATAGCAGTTCCCCGGGTACAACCCGCCGAGCTGCAACCCCGCCTCGCCGGCTTCGCCGAGCACACCGCCCCACAGGGTGTTGTCCAGATCGACGGCGAGCACCTTGCGGGACAACCCGGAGCGGGCCGCGGCCACCCTGGCGACCCGCCGCGCCAGCGTGAGCAGCGCGCCGTCGGTGTACGGCAGGTCGGCATACCGGTGCAGCCGGTCGTCCCTGGCCGCGACCGCGACGTCGGCGAGTTCGCCCGCCAGATCCACGACCGTGATCCGGCCGTCCTCCTCCGTGAGACCGAGGAGGTCCGCGTTGAGTCGGTGCCAGGCCCGCGCGGCCGTGGCCCGCGCCCGCCAGCTGATCGGCGAATCGCGCAGCTCGGCCGGAACCGGCACGGTGTGCAGCACGAACGTGCCCGGTGTGCGCCGCAGGCAGGCCAGAATCGCTCCCCGGAGCTCGGCGAACCGGGCATCGAGGTGCGCGGCCAGGTCTTCGGTATCGACGGCGCTCCACTCGCGCGGCAAGAAGTACCGCTCGTCCATCAAGCACGCGACGAGGTCGGGGGAGCCGTCGATCTCACCCGCGGCCAGCGTGAGTTCGAACGTGCCGTAGTCACCGAGGAGCAAGGTGGGCTGCGCGCCGACGGCGACCATCGCGGCGCGCAGCAGGTGTTCGAACGGGCCGATCGTGCAGGTGGCCAATACGGTCACCTTGATCGGCCGGAGATCCGGCACGACCGAGGGGAGAGCGGCCAGGACGTGGCCCGCACGGCGCATCGTCGCGGGGTCCTCGACCTCCGAGAGGAGCTGTCTCACCACCGGTGCCGGTGCCGTCCGGCCGTCCACCGCGGCTCGCAGGCCGTCGAGCAATTCCGTGAAATCGTTCATCGACCCCTGCCTAAACTCGGAAAATCGTGCAATACCAGCGCATGCCGATGGAGATTCCGGCGAGCGCGACGAGATCCCCAGAATTCAGTTCACCGCGGTCGAGGTAGGTCCCGAGCGCGATCAACTGGTCGGCCGCCCCCATATGGCCGTGTTCGGCGGCGAGATCGTGGTTCGTCTTCGCCAGTGGGATATCGATCAGGCCTGCCAGTTCGGCGATGCCGTCCGGATCGTTGATGTAGACGAGCCGCGCGAGATCCGCGCGCCGCACGCCCGCCCGGCGGCAGGCCCGGTCGATCACCTCGACGACCCGCGCGTTGAGCTGCTCGCTGAAATGCGCGAGCCGCCGGGGGTCCTTCCGGAAATGGGCCTGCACGCGTTCGGTCCCGCTCGGCGCGGTCGCGCTCGACCAGCCGGGCGGCGGCACCGGCGTGACACTGCCGCCGACGTCGGTGCGGAACCAGTCGCAGAAGTCGGAATCCGTGAACTGTTCGGTGGCCAGCCAGGTGACGCGGTCGTGGTCCCGGCGCAGGACCACCGAGACCGCGCCGTCGCTGTGCACCGCGTTGTTGACGTTCATCCGGTTGCGGTGGAATTCGCTGACCCGGTTGACGGCGGTGAACAGCACCGTGCCGAGTTCCGGTTGCAGCGTCAGCTGTCCGGCGACGGCGCCCAGACCGGTGACCCCGCAGGCGCAGCCTTCGGTCAGCAGCATCGTCTGCCGCTCCCGGATCTTCAGCTCCCTCGCCAGTGCGGCGGAGGAGTCCCAGTACGGGTACTCCGCCAGCTCGGAATTGGCCACCACCACCAGATCGACGTCCGCGGGATCCACCGACGCCCTCGCCAGCGCGTGGCCGGCCGCCTCCGCCGCCAGCGCGGTCGAGGTCACGCCGTCCGCGGCGCGGTGGAAGGTCCGGTAACCCCAGCCGACGACGCGTTCCGGGTCGGCGACGTAGGAACCGGCGGTGCGTTCGACGTCCTGGTCTTCGCCGAACGCGTAACCGAAGCCGGCGATGCCGAATTCGGCGAGCGGTGCTGCCATTTCTTCTCCTCATACCGAGCCGGTCGGTTGCCTGGTCTTCCGATGGGAAATCATGAGCCGATTTCGAGGGCGTCCGTATTCGAAAACCGCCGAGCGCCATTCAAGAACCACCTGGCGTTCTCGGGCAATGGCGGTCGGTTGCCGGGGTACGACCCGGCGCGATTTCCGAAACTGTTTCGGATCCTCGGGGAGTGGTGACCGGGAATATTGCCGCACGCTTCGCGCGCCGACAACTGCTCGATGTTCAACTGCGTCCCCGGTGCGCGGTTGAACACCGGTCGTATTCACTCGCGGTATCCGGGTTATGACTTCTGCGTGCCGACCCGCTGTTCCAGTTGTCGCGCGAACTCGATCCACTCGTTGGCGCACCGGCGGGCCAATGCGGCGAGGACGTACACGCTGTGTGGCGGAACGGTGTCGACGAGTTCGCGCCACTCCTCCTCGGCGATCACCCGGTGGACGAGCCAGCGCAGGGTCCGGGTGCCGGACTGGGCGAACCGCAGCGACGGATCGCGTTCGAGGTTCCGAAGGACCGCGTTGCGTTCCTTCGTCGAGAGACGTTCGGTGTGGTCGTGCGCGGGTGGGCCGGCGTCGCGGCGGTCGGCCACGGTCTCCCGGACGGCGCGGGGACGGCGTGGCGGCACCGGATCCTCGCCGCGCTGGATCCGCTCCCGCACGTCACGGACGGTGGCCGGGGCGATCCCCGCCGCCCGCGCGATGGAGCGCAGCGACGCGTCGGGGAAGGCCGCGATCAGCTGGCTCGCGACGCGACGGCCATCGGTGCTGTCCAGCGGGCGGACCCTGCCGTCACGCCCGAGCCGGGCCGTCGTCCGCGGCAGCCCGTCTATCCGGCCGCGAACCGCGGCGACGGTCCGGGGGCCGAGGCCCGCGGCCGCGGCGATGGCGCGATCCGACCAGTCCGGATGGGAGATGACGATGCGGGCGACCGCGGCCTCGCGGTCCGCGTAGGACAGCGGCAGACCGTGCGCGACGTTGGCCTTGACCGCCAGCACGAACGCGTCTTCCTCGCTGCCGTCGAAGAAGACCACGTCGATGGTGCTCTGGCCGCGCAGGCGGGCCGCCCCGAGCCGGTGCATCCCGTCGATGATCCGCATGGTCGACCGGTGCACCAGGATCGGCGGCAGCGCCCGGTCCGGTTCGGCCAGCACCCGGATGTGCTCGGCGTCCTCACCGATCAGCCGCGGCGAGTCCGCCGGCCGCAACGCGGCCACCGGGACGCTGTAGGTGACCTGATCCGCCTTCGGATACCCGGTCGACGGTTCGTCTTGGTCATTCGAATCAGCCGAATGTTCCTGGCTCGAGGCGTGGTCAGCTTGCCCGGTCAATGGGCACCCCCGTCGGGTTGTGTACGGCAAACCTGCGACTTACTCTTCAATGAGTCCTAGGCGCCTGAACCGATTACCGAATATCGACTCGTCGCTGTTTTCGGGCATGGTCGCCTCAGGCCGGAAAGTTCGATTTGTACGGCAGTGCGAGGATGTCGAATCAACGACCGCCGCGTCCCCTCTGAAATGTCCCCATTGGACCGGCGTCGTTCAACTCATGAACTGCGTGATCAAAGTTTCCCCTCCCCGCGCTCCTGATCAGAGGGTATGTCGTCGGTCGGCGGTGAACTAGGTGCTCAAGTGAGTCCCCAACCCCGGTGTATCGGCGCCCGAGCGGGATGCGGTGTTCAACTGGATCAGGCGGCACGGTTGCGCGGGGAATGCGCTGTCCGGCGGCCGGGGGATTGTCTATTCGGCGGCCGCCTGAGCTGTTCGGCGGCCACGATGCAGCTATTTGGAGGGCCGAGGAAATGCCCAGTCTGACGCAGGCCGAAGCGAAGCAGCGCGGCGCATTGCTGCGGATCCGGTCGTATCGGGTGGTTCTCGATCTGACGACCGGCGACGAGACCTTTCGATCGACCACGAGAATCGTCTTCGACGCGAGCCCCGGTGCCACGTTCCTCGACGTGCGTCCCCGCGAGCTGCGCTCGGTGATCCTCAACGGCCGGGAACTGGACCCGGCCGCACTCGACGACGGCCGGTTCCCGCTCGACGGCCTCGCCGAGGAGAACGAGCTCGTCGTGGTCGCGGACATGGCCTACTCGCGGGAATGCGAAGGGCTGCACCGGTACATAGACCCTGCCGACGGCCGCGTCTACCTCTACGCCTACGTGTTCATCGACAACGCGCCGCGGATCTTCGCCTGCTTCGACCAGCCCGATCTCAAGGCGCCCTTCACCTTCGACGTCACGGTTCCCGACGACGACTGGCAGGTGCTCGGCAACGCGCCGTCGACCCGGCTCGGCCCGGGGCATTGGCGGCTGGCAGAGACCGCGCCTCTCGCGACCTATCTGACGACACTGGTCGTCGGCCCGTACGAGTCGTTCCACGCCGAGCACGGCGGAGTGCCGCTGGGCCTGCATTGCCGTGCCTCGCTGGCGGACGGGCTCAAGGCCGATGTCGAGGAGGTCTTCGAGATCACCGGGCAATGCCTCGACGAGTACCGGCGGCTGTTCGGCGTGCCCTACCCGTTCGAGAAGTTCGACCAGGTCTTCGTGCCGGAGTTCAGCGTGCTCTCGCTCGACCACCCCGGTTGTGTGCTGCTGCGCGAGCTGTACCTCTTCGGCTCCGCGGTGCCGCGGAGCGAACGGGAGACCAGGGCCGTGGTGATCGCGCACGGCCTGTCCCTGATGTGGCTCGCCGGTCTGGTCACCAACACCTGGTGGGACGACCTGTGGCTCGGGCAGGCCTTCGCCGACTACATGGCCCATCGGGTGACCGGTGACGTGACGAGGTTTTCCGGCCCGCTGACCACGTTCGCGGTCCGGCGCAAGGCCCAGGCCTACGTGGCAGATCAGCGGCCGTCGACCCATCCGGTGAGCCTGGCCGGGCCGGACGTGCGGACGGTGCTGCTCGAACTGGACCGGATCTCCTACTTCAAGGGCTCGTCGGTCCTGCGTCAGCTGGCGGCCCGGGTCGGTACCCCGGCGCTGCGCGCGGGCCTGAGCACCTACTTCACCCGCCACGCGTACGGCACGGCGACGTTCACCGACTTCCTCACCGCGTTGAGCGAGGCCGCCGGCACGGATCTGACGGAATGGGCGCGGGTGTGGTTCTCCACCTGCGACGTCGGCACGCTGACCCCGGAGATCACGGTGTCCGACGGGGTGATCACAGCGGCCGCCGTCCGCCAGGACGTCCCGGAGGGGCATCCGGTGCCGCGACCGCACACCCTGGACATCGGTTGCTACGGCGAGGAGTCCACGACGATCCGGGTCACGATCGACGGACCGGGGACCGGGCTGCCGCAACTGGTGGGTCGTCCGGCGCCGGAATTCCTGCTGCTCAACGACGGCGATCTGACCTACGCGAAGATCCGCTTCGACGATCGTTCCCGCGCGGCTCTGCCCGGGTTCCTTCCCCGGCTGTCCCCGGTCAACCGCGCGATGGTGTGGTGCGCGCTGCTGATGGCGGTGCAGGACGGCGAGTACCCGGCCGCGGATCACCTCGAACTGGTGACCGGGATGCTCGCCGTCGAAACGGATCCGTCCATCGTCGTCGAGGTGCTGGAGCAGGCTCGTATCGACGTCGCCGACCGCTTCCTGCGCCCGGAGCGGCGGCCCGCCGCGCTCGCCGCGGTCGCCGGTGCCCTTCGTGACCGGATCGCTGAAGTCGAGCCGTCCGACGAGATCTGGCTGTGCCTGTGCCGGGGACTCGTCGAGTTCAGCACGGACGTCGACGAGCTGCGTGGCTGGCTCGACGGCACCCGGCTGCCCGCGGGACTCATCCTCGACGCGGATCTGGCCTGGCGCACCAGATACCGGCTCGCTGTGCTCGGCGCGCTCTCCGAGGACGAGATCGCCGCGGCCCACGACGCGGATCCCAGCACCCGCGGCGAGCAGTTCGCGGCGAAATGCCGGGCGGCCAGGCCGGATCCGGCGGCCAAGGAGGCGGCGTGGGAGGCGATCGTCGGCGACACCGAGATGTCCAGCTACGGGCTCTGGTCGCTGGCCGAAGGATTCTGGCAACCGGAACAGGCCGAGCTGACCGCCGGCTACGTCCCGCGGTTCTTCGCCGAGATGCCCGCGGCCGCCCGGTCGCGCGGTGACCTCGTCCTGGACGTGCTGGTGCGGTTCCTCTACCCGCGCTACGCCGCCTCGGCGGAGACCTTGCGGCTGGCCGACGAACTGCTCGCCCGCCCCGACGTCGAACTGCCTCTGCGCAGGCGGGTCGCGGACTTCACCGGCGACCTGCGCCGGGCCGTCGCCGCCCGGACTGGCGTCAGCGGCTGAGGGAGGTCACCGTGCGGGTGGGAATCGTCGGCGGCGGCGTCGCGGGCGCGCTGCTCGCCTGGCGGCTGCGCCAGGCTGCGCCGCGCAGCACGATCGACGTGTACACCGCCCGGTCAAACGACGGCGACGCGACGAGCGCGTCCGGCGGGCTGGTCCGCGGCTTCGAGCGGCTGGCACCCGCCGGACGGCTGGCCGCGACCGGTCTCGCCGAACTGCGCGCCAACCCGGCGTTGCGGGCGGCGTCGGACTACCGGGAGGTCGGCTCGGTGTACCTGGCGCTCTCCGGGGACGGGCTCGGCGACCCGGTCCGGGTGATCGAGGAAGCGCTGCCCGGTTCGGCGACCTTGCTCATCGCGCCCGAACTGGCCGCCCGGTATCCGTTCCGTGGCCTGCCTTCCGGGGTGACCGCGGTGGTCGAACGGCACGCGGGATTCGTGTCGCCCGCCGGGCTGCGGGACGCCGTGCTGGGCTGGCTCACCGACCGCGGCGCCACGGTCCGGCGGATGCCGGTGGCGACCGTGGACCCGGCTCCGGCGTTGCGGTTGGCCGACGGCGCGACCGCGGGTTACGACGCGGTCGTGGTGGCCGCCGGTCCGTGGACGCCCGCCCTGCTGGCGGCGAGCGGGCTGCCTGCCGGCGGGCTGCGCGTCAAACAGATCCAGTACACCGTCTACGAAGGAGGGCCCGCGGGGCTCGGCACGTTCGTGTGGGAGGGCACCGGCATGTGGGGCCGCCCGGCGGGCGACGCGGGATTCCTGCTCGGTCTGCCCGGCGACCGGTGGGACGTCGACCCGGCCGGTCCGCGGCCGGACGTCGCGCTCGTCGACCGGGTCGCGAACGAGGCCCGTCGCTTGCTCGGGCATCCGCTCGCCGAGCACTGTCCACATCGGACGACCGTGTCGTCCGACTGCTATCACGATCCGCCCGGCCTCGAACTACGCGAGGTCGTGCCCGGGGTGTTCACCTTCACCGGCGGATCGGGCGGTGCGGCGAAGACCGTGGTCGCGGCGAGCCGGGTGGCGGCCACCGCGTTGCTCCGATGAGCCGCCATCCCGGTACTGGACCAGTTCCACCAGCAGACCGGCGGGCCGGGCCAGGTAGGTGAAGGCGACCAACATGCCCGGCCGCGCGCCGGCGCAGGGTTCGCGGTCGACCGGGGTGAACCCCGCGTCGCGCAGACGGTCCAGCTCCGGTTCGAGGTGATCGACCTCGAAGGCGATGTGGTGCAGACCGGGGCCGGATCTGGCCAGGTGGCCGTCGAGCGCCGAACCAGGCCCGGCCGGGGAGACCAGCTCGATCAGGGGGCGGCCGCCGGGTCCGGGCGGCTGCCAGAACTCGCACGCCACCCGATAGGTGGTGGCGAACCCACTGTCTAGTTTGGACATCCCGAGGGCGGCCATGGCGGGAAGTAGCCCCGCGGGTTCTTCGGTGACGAGTCCGATGTGGTCGATACCGAGCAACATGGCCCGAGATTAACGCCGCCTGCGGCGTTCTGTTGAGGGGTACGGCGAAAGTGGCGTGATCGCGGGCGGGTCAGTGGTGGGCTGAAGGCTCCCTTCGTCGCGTCTAATGCGGTGAAGGGAGCCTTCGCCCCGGCCACTCGCCCGCGCCGGCCACTTCGCCACCGGCGCCCGTGTCGCGAAAGCCACTCTCGCGACGCCTGATGTCCCGAAAGTGGCTTTCGCGACACGTTCGACAGGCGGAAACCTGTGAATGCCCTTCCTGCCCCCAGAGAGAAGAAGGCCTCCCACCCGCGACCCCGAGTGAAGCGCTCAGAGCGGACACTCTGACGAGAACTGGCGTCTCTTGTGGACAGTAGACGTCTTGGCTGTTCTCGGGCACGCCAGACGCCCGTCCGTCACAACGTCACTGCGAGCCTCTGCCGCCTACTGACGCCGCCTCCCGGCGTTCGATTCACCGTGCAGCTGACCGGGTCTTTTTCCGGCCGCCGCGCCGTACGATCCGATTCATGAAGAACAATCTTCCGACGGAGGCCGAATTGAGAACGGCCGTCGAACGGGAAATGACCCCGGCGCGGGCCGATCTTGAGAATCTGGTCCGCATTCCCGGAATAGCCTTTCCCGAATTCGACCACGCGCAGGTGGACCGTTCCGCGGAGGCGGTGGCGACGTTGCTGCGCGGCTGCGGGCTGGAGACCGGCGTCGTCCGGGCCGGCGGGCAACCGGCCGTCATCGGCCGCAAACCCGCGCCACCCGGCGCGCCGACCGTGCTGCTCTACGCCCATCACGACGTCCAGCCGCCGGGAGACGAGGCGCTGTGGGACAGCGACCCGTTCGAGCCGGTGGAGTGTGACGGCCGGCTCTACGGCCGGGGCGCCGCGGACGACAAAGCCGGGCTCATGGCGCATGTCGTGGCGCTACGGGCGCTCGGCGACGCCCTGCCGGTCGGGGTGGTGGTGTTCGTCGAAGGCGAGGAGGAGTACGGCTCAGCGTCGCTTTCCGAGCTGCTCCGGCTGCATCACGACAGGCTTCTCGCCGACGTCGTCGTGATCGCCGACTCGGCCAACTGGGACATCGGGGTGCCCGCGCTGACGACTTCGCTGCGCGGGATCGTCAACTGCGTGGTCGAGGTGCGCACCCTGCGCGACCCGGTCCACAGTGGAATGTTCGGCGGCGCCGTGCCGGACGCGCTCACCACACTCGTCCGGTTGCTGGCGACGCTGCACGAGGACGACGGCGACGTCGCGGTGGAGGGCCTCGCCGTGGGGCCGGAGTCCACTGTGGAGCTTCCCGTCGAACGAGTGCGGGCCGAGGCGGGGATGGTCGACGGCGTCCGGTTCACCGGCACCGGTTCGCTGGCGGATCGGTTGTGGACCAGGCCTTCGCTGTCGGTCCTGGGTGTCGACGCGCCGTCGGTCCTCGAGTCGGGAAACGCGCTGGTCCCGGCGGCCAGGGCGAAGATCAGCGCCCGGCTGGCTCCCGGCGACGATCCGGTCAAGGCGTTCGCCGCGCTCCGGGAGCATCTGGAGGCTTACTGTCCTTGGGGCGCCGCGATCTCGGTCTCCCTGGACGGTGGCGGTGCGCCGTGTGTCATCGACACCACCGGACCACGATATGGAACGGTCCGGTCCGCGTTGCGTACCGCATGGGACGGGGTTTCGCCGGTCGAGATCGGTGTCGGCGGATCGATTCCGGCCGTTTCGACGTTCCAGGCGGAGTTCCCGGACGCCACGATCGTAGTGACCGGCGTCGAGGATCCGCAGACCCGGGCACACGGTCCGAACGAGAGCCTGCACCTCGGCGAGTTCACGCGGGTCTGCCTCGCCGAGGCGCTCATGCTGGCCGGACTGGGCCGCCCTACCGGATGAGCGGGCCCAAGTCCTGCCCCGCGGCGAACACCGACGTGTCGTAGTCGTCGATCATCGACGAGACCGGGCCGTCGTATTTCGCCAGCCATTCGTCCGTGGTGTAGAGCGATTGGGATCGTTCGACCCGCTCTTCCTCGGACGGAAAGGCGCGCAGCAGGAAATAGCCGTTTTCGTTGTTCAAGGACGGGCCGTGCGCGAGGACCGTGATCCCCAGGCTGCGCATCAGCGGAATGGTGCCCTCCCGGCTGATCCGGTCGAATTCCGCCCGGGTTCCCGGCTTCACCTTGAACAGCCGGATCTCCAGCAACCATGATTCAGCGTTGTCCATCCTGCACCTCACCCTCGGTATTCCGGAAGGGCGAGTAGAGCACCGGAGAATGGTGGTCGTCAATTAACGGCGAAGCGAACGAGTCATCGTCACCGGCCAGGTTCCGGTTCCTCGGCCCGCTCGAATTCTTCGACGGCGGGCAGTGGTCCTCGATCGGTGCGCCGAAGCAACGGGCACTGCTGGCCGTCCTGCTGATCAACGCCAATCGTGTGGTTTCGGCGGATCAGCTCATGGCGGAGCTGTGGGGCGAGCGGCCACCGCCGAGCGCGGCCGGTCTGCTGGCGGGCTACGTCTGGCGGCTGCGCAACGGCCTCGGCGATCCGGGAGGCCGGATGCTGAGCACGAGAGCACCCGGCTACCGGCTCGTGCTGCCCGCGGGCGCGACCGACGTCGACGAGTACGAAAGTCTCGTGACGGCGGGAAGGAAGAGCCTCGCTGAAGGAGATCTGCCCGCGGCGGTCGCCATGCTGACCGAAGGGCTCGGGATGTGGCGCGGGACGCCGATGGCGGACGTGGCCATGGTCCCGTCCGTCCTCGCCGAGTCCGCGCGGCTGGAGGAAGCGCGCCTGGCCGTGGTGGAAGCGCGGATCGAGGCCGAGATCGGGCTCGGCGGACACGAGGCGCTGCTGCCCGAACTGAAGCTGATGGTCTCGCAGTTCCCCCTGCGCGAACGCCTGCACGCGCAGCTGATGATCGCGCTCTACCGCTCGGGCCAGCAGGCCGAAGCCCTTGGCGCGTACCGGGATCTGCGCGGTCTGCTGGTCGAGGAGCTCGGTGTCGAGCCGAGCAAACCGCTGCGGGAGCTGCAGGGCCGGATCCTGCGTGACGACCCGCTGCTGCTGGAGACGCCGCGGCGCGCGACCCCGGCGACCGCGATCCTGCGGCCTGCCGTGCCGCGCACCCTTCCTCCTGACGTGCCCGCGTTCATCGGCCGGGAGCGGGAGCTGGCCTGGATCACCAGCCGGTTGGCGAGCGGGGAGCAGCGCTGCGCGGTGCACGGTATGGCGGGCACCGGCAAGACCGCGCTGGCGGTGCACGCCGCGCACCGGATGACCGGGTCCTTTCCGGACGGTCAGGTGTATCTGGGGCTCGGAGCGTCCGCGGCGCACGGTCCGGCGTCACCGGTGGACGCGGTCGGGCGGCTGCTCGCCGCGCTGGGCGTACCGGCCGCGGACATCCCGCCGGAGGAGGAAAGGGCGGGCGCGCTGCTGCGGACCGTACTGGCCGATCGGCGGGTGGTCCTCGTGCTCGACGATGTCGCCGACTCCGCTCAAATCCGGCATCTGCTGCCCACCGCGCCGGGCTGCGCGGTGATCCTGACGAGCCGTCCGGCTTCCACCGCGGTGGACGGGGCGGGGCTGCTTCGTCTCGGCAGGCTCCCCGCGACGGCCGCGACGGCGCTGATCCGCCGTTACGCCGGCGCCGCCCGGGTGGACGCCGATCTCGCCGCCACCGTCCGGCTCGCCGGACTCTGCGACCATCTGCCGCTCGCCCTGCGGGCCGCCGCGACCCGGCTCGCGCGGCGTCCGGAGTGGACGGTCGGTGAGTTCGTTTCGAGGCTGGCCGATCCCGGGCGCCGGTTGGACCAGCTGACCTGCGACGGGCTCAGCGTCCATGCCGCGCTGCGGGCCGGCGTCCGTTTGCTGCGGCACTGCGGCGATCCGCTGCCGACGCGCGTCCTCGGCAGACTCGGGGTGCTGGACCTGCCGGTGGTCTCGACGGCCGTGCTCGCCGCCGCGCTCGACATTTCCGTCGCCTCGGCCGAATCGGCCGCGGAGCGGCTCGTCGACGCCGGGCTCGTCGAGACGCTGCGGATGGACCGGTATCGGGTGCCGGGTCTCGTGCGGCTGTTCGCACTCGGCGAGTACGTCACGGCGGACGAGGAGCGCGCCGCGACGCACCGCGTCCTCGGGTACTACGAAGGCGCGGTGCGCGATCAGCTTTCCCGGCTCGCGGAGAACCGCGGGGCGGGCCTCGCTTGGTATCGCGAGGAATGCCCGACCTTGCGGGCGCTCGCCGCCCGTGCATCGGGCACCGAATTGTCCGGCCTGGTCAACAGGCTCTCCTCGGAGCTCAGCGGAGCATCGACCGGTCGGTGGGGGTGAGCATCAGCCGCTCGATCCGGTCAGGGAGGCGAGGCTCGACGTCGTCCCGCCACTCCGGGAGCGCGGCCAGCCGGTCGGTGTGCTCGGCGTAGGCGTCCTGCCCGGGGAACGACGCGAGCACGACGAGCACATGCTCACCCGTGCGAACCGGCAGACCGGTGAAGTCGTTCTCCGCGTACTCCGTCCGCAGCAAGGCGAGCGGTGTCGCGCCGGCCTTCGCCAGCAGGGGGAGAACGGTCTCGTCGAAGAACCGGACGAACTCTTCGTCCGGCGACGAAGGAAGATAGTGGATCGTGGCCGTGACCACCGACGAAGCGGGCGTGTCACGGACTGCCGGGTCGAGGCCGGGCAACACACCCTGGCGGACCGGCCGCAGCAGCAGTACGTCGTCCGTGTCGATCATGGTGGCGTTGGCCGCCGCCGAGTTGGCCTTCCAGGTCGGACCGGTGTAGAAGCTCGTCAGGGCCTGGAACCGCGCGGGCATGCCGGGGAAACCCCGCAGCCACACGAAATGGTCCGGGCGGTCGAGGTCGCGGAACTGCCCGAGGACACGCATCCCGGTGGCTTCCTGGGTCTCGACGAACTCCCGGTCGAACAGCTCGATCAACACCTCGCGCTGTCCCGGCCGAAGGGTGTACTGCCGCAGCTCGATAACGTCCGTCACCCGAAGAACCCTAAGGCATTCAGACGGTCAGGCGTCGAGGATTTTGTCGAGGGTGATGGGGAGGTCGCGGACGCGCCGTCCGGTGGCGTGGTGAACGGCGTTGCCGAGGGCGGCGGCGATGCCGACGGTGCCCAGCTCGCCGATCCCGCGGACACCGAGGGGATTGAAGACGGTGTCGGGATGTTCGAGGAAGCGAACGTCGATCGGCGGGATGTCGGTGCCGACCGGGACGACGTAGTCGGCGAGGTTCGCGTTGGCGATGCGGCCGGTATCCGGTTCGACGTGGGTGTTCTCGAGGAAGGCCTGGCCGACGCCGAAGATGACGCCGCCGACGATCTGGCTCCGCGCGGTCTTCTCGTTGACGATGGTGCCGGCGTCGATGACCGTCGTCACGCGGCGCAGGCGGGGTTCCCCGGTCCAGCGATTGACCGCCACCTCGCAGAAGTGCGCACCGAACGAGGTGAAGGCGAACCGCTCCCGTTCCGGCCCGAGCGCCGAGGTTTCGGTGGCGTCGATCCCGGCGCGATCCGTGATGCCGAGCAGGGTGCCGAAAGCGATCCGTCGCTTGGGGCCCACGACGTCACCGCGTTCGTAGCGCACCTGATTCCGGTCCATGCCGTGGAACGGGGATTTTTCGTGCGTCACGGCGAGATCGAGCAGCGCACGTGTCGCGGACAGCGCGGCCGCGTGGACGGCCGGGCCCGAGCTCGCCGTCCCCGCCGAGGCGAACGCGCCGGGGTTGTCGGCCAGCGCGGAGTCGCCGAGCGCGGAGCGGACGCGGCTCACCGGGATGCCGAGCGCGTCGGCGCCGATCATCGCCAGCACCGTCCACATCCCGGTGCCGAGATCCGAGGTCGCGGTGGACACCACCGCCGTGCCGTCGGCCTGCAGCCGGACCTTGCCCGTGGTGCGGTATCGCGCGGCCGGGTAGGCGGCGGTCGCCATCCCGGTGCCGACGAGCCATTCGCCGTCGACGACCGCACTCGGGACCGGGGCCCGCCGGGACCATCCGAACGCCTCCGCGCCGACGCGGTAGCACTCGTCGAGATGTTTGCCGGACCACGGCACGCCGCGTCCCGGGTAGGTGGTGGCGTAGTTGCGCAGGCGTAACTCGACCGGGTCCAGGCCGAGCCGGATCGCCAGTTCGTCCATCGCGGTTTCCAGCGCGAACGAACCGGCCTCCGGACCGGGCGCCCGCATCGGTGTCTGGGGCGGGACGTCCAGCGTCACCAGCCGTTGCCCGACATGGATGTTGGGGGAGGCGTAGAAGTAACGCGAGGTGGTGTGCGGCGCGGCTTCGTAGAGGTACCCGTCGCCGCCACTCGAAAGGGCGGCGTAGGCGTCGTGCTTGACGGCGACGAGACGCCCGCCGCGGTCGGCGCCGAGGGAGACCGTCTGGGACATCGCCGAGCGGTGGCCGGTGACGCCGAAGGTCTGCTCCCTGGTGAGCACGATCCGGACCGGACGGCCGAGCGCCTTGGCCGCCGCGGCGGCGAGGACGGGATGCCCCCAGGTGAGGATCTTGTTGCCGAACCCGCCACCGACGTGCGGGCTGAGCAGGTGCACACGAGAAGGGTCGACGCCGACCGTCGCCGCGATCGTCCCGGCGGCCAGCTGAGGGGCCTGCGCCCCGCAGTAGAGGGTGAGGTAGCCGTCGCGCCAGACCGCGATGGCGGCGTGGGGTTCCATCGCGCTGTGGTACTCGATCGGCTGGGTGTAGGTGGCGGTGACGACCACTTCGCTCGCGTCGAGGGCCTGGTCGATGGACGCGACCCCGTCGGCGAGCAGATCGAGCAGCGGCGGCTCGCCGTTGACGTCCTCCGGCAGGGTGGCGCCGGGGATCCCGTCTTGCAGAGACGTACGCGGCCGGACACTCGCGTAGTCCACCCGGACCAGCGCGGCGGCGTCGCGAGCCTGCTCGAAGGTTTCGGCGACCACCAGGCCGATGATCTGCCCGTGGTAGCGGACCTGGTCGTCCCGCAAGGGAAGCCAGTTGTAGCCGATGCCGGATTCGGCCCCGCCGAACAGCGGCAACGGGTCGGCGTGCGTGTACACGGCGAGGACGCCGGGGGAACGGCGCGCGGCGGTCGTGTCGATGCCGCGGATGGCGCCGTGCCCGATCGTGCTCAGCACCAGGTAGCCGTTGGTGAGGCCGTCGACCGGGTAGTCGGCGGAGTAGCGGGCGGCCCCGGTGACCTTGAGCCGTCCTTCGACGCGGGAAACCGAATTCATGGCCGGTCCGCCAGCTTCATCAGGGCACGGGTGATCGTGCGTTTCAGCAGAGGCACCTTGAAAGCGTTGTGGGCCAACGGACGGGCTCCTTCGGTGGCCGCGGCGGCTTTCTCGACGACTTCGAGCCGCAACGGCTTGCCGCGCAGTGCGTCCTCGACCGCGGTCAACCGCCACGGCCGGGTGCCGACCCCGCCCGCGGCGAGCCGCACGTCCCGCACGACGCCGTCGCGGACCAGCACCGCGGCGGCGACCGACACGAGCGCGAACTCGTAGGAGGTCCTGTCCCGCACTTTGACGTAGGCAGACCGATCGGCCCAGCCGAGCCGGGGCACGGTCACCTCGGTCACCAGCTCGCCCGGCCGCAGGTCGTTCTCGAGATGCGGCGTGGTGCCGGGCAGCCGGTAGAACCCGTCGAGCCGGACGTCGCGTGATCCTCCCCGGCCGGTGAGCCGCACCGAAGCGTCCAGCGCCACTAGGGCCACCGCGAGGTCACTCGGATGCGTGGACACACAGGAGTCGCTGGTGCCCAGGATGGCGTGCGAGCGGTTGGCGCCCGCGATCGCCGGGCAGCCGGAGCCGGGGGCTCGTTTGTTGCACGGCGTGGCGGTGTCCCGGAAGTAGCCGCATCTGCTGCGCTGCAGCAGGTTGCCGCCGATGCTGGCCATGTTGCGCAGCTGAGGCGAGGCACTGGCCAGCAGCGCCTCGGCGAGCACGGGATACCGCGCACCCACCAGCGGATGCGCGGCCACGTCGCTCATCCGCTCGAGCGCGGCGATGTGCAGCCCGTGCCGGTCCGTCCACACCCCGGTCAGCGGCAGGCGGTTGATGTCGACCACCCGGCTCGGTGTCATTACTTCGAGCTTCATGAGGTCCACCAGCGTCGTGCCGCCCGCGAGATAAGCCGCGCCCGGCGCGCCGCCGCGGTCGAGCGCCTCGGCCACGCCGCGGGTGACCGTGAAGTCGTAGGGCCGCATCAGTCCGCCGCTCCCACGGCCCGGATCGCGTCGACGATGGGGCCGTACGCGCCGCAACGGCAGATGTTGCCGGACATGTGCTCACGGATCTGCTCCGGCGAACGTGCCTGACCTTCCCGCAGGACGGCGACCGCCGACATGATCTGCCCGGAAGTGCAGAAGCCGCACTGGAAACCGTCGTGGTCGAGGAACGCCTGCTGCACCGGATGCAACGCGGAGCCGCGCGCCAGCCCCTCGATGGTGGTGACCCGTCTGCCGGTGACCGAGCCCGCCAGCGTGAGGCAGGCCAGCACCCGCCGCCCGTCGACGTGCACCGTGCACGCCCCGCACTGACCGCGGTCGCAGCCCTTCTTCGTCCCGGTCAACCCGAGCCTGTCGCGTACCGTGTCGAGCAACGTCACCCGCGGATCGAGCCGCAGCCGCTCCACGCGCTCGTTGACCCGCAACTCCACGTCGACGAGACCGTCGCCGGCCCGGCCGTCCGGCTCCGCACTCGCCGCGTCCGGGCCGGCGACGGCCAGCGCGGCGGACGCGGTCGCGGTCCGCGCGAGGAAGCCGCGCCGGGAGATTCCGCCCTCGTTCGAGTCGTCACTGCTCACTGAACCCTCCAGAACCTGCTCGGCGGTCAGGGGATGGAGTCTCGTGGATCGCCTCCCGATCCGACATCGCTCAGGTGAGCAGGCGCCTCGGGTAGAGTCCGCGGCATGCTCGAGATCAGGCCGAACTGCGAGTGCTGCGATCGGGATCTGCCGCCTTCGGTGGACGCGCGGATCTGCACCTTCGAGTGCACCTTTTGCCCTGGCTGCGCTGAAGAGCGCTTCGGTGGCGTGTGCCCCAACTGCGGGGGCGAACTCGTACGGCGTCCCGTGCGGCCCGCCGCTCTGCTCGAACGTCACCCGCCGTCGGCGCGGCGAGTGGTCAACGCGCACGCTTCCTGCACGCAGGCCTCGTGAGTGTTTTGGGTCGTTAGGGCCAAGGCTGTCTTAGGTATCTACGGAATGTGGGTGGCCGTTGGACTGCACGAGGCGCTCTGGTCCTGGGTACTCACGAGGGTTCTAGGCGGTACATGAAGGCCCCCTTCCTTGCGCCTAGCGCAAGGAAGGGGGCCTTCATGTACTTGGGAAGGTGTGAAGGACCAGCCCCACGAGACGCTCGCTACTTGTGGTCCACCCGGATCCGCATCGAAGTACCGTGCTGCGAAAGCACCCGGATCGTGGTCCCGGTGGCCGGCAGGAGCACACCGGCGTTCGGCTGCTCGGGGAACAGGAACGTCCCGGTGTCGTCGAACAGCGGCACGGCGTTCTGCCCGCGGATGTAGCTGGGCTTTCCGTTGACGTGAAGCGTGAACGAGTCGGCTTTGCGGAGCGAGAACGGCATGTCGTAGCCGGCGATCCGGGATCGCCACGGCACACCCTCGATGTTGTAGATCGGCGCCGGATGCGCGTCGATCGGGAGGATCAGCCCGGAGCCGAGATGCTCGCTGGTGTTGTTGTCCTTTTCGGACGTGTCCCAATAGGACACCACGAGCCCGGTCTGATACGGGAAGTGCTCGACGAACGCGGGCTTGTCCGGGAACCCGAAGTTGTAGGGACCCGTACGCAGATACCGCCCATAAGACTCGTAGGTACGGTTCGACGCGACGTAGAAGTTGTCGAACGAGCGGGTCTCGGTGGCGCCCGCGGTCCGGAAACCGTCGAGCTGCCAGCCGTTCGCGCCGTTCTCCGCTCCGTCGGTCAGCAGCGGCGCGCCGTCCGCGACGATGGAGATCTCGTCGGCGAAGAACCCGTTACGCGCCAGAGCGCCGTCGGTGCGGTACTGGAACCGGACCAGGGCCTTCTTGCCCGCCACGGCATCGAGCGACACTGTCATGTCCACCCAGTTCCCGCCCGAGCTGCTGGACAACCCCGGCTGACCGCTGAAATCCCGCTGGAGCGGTGTGTCACCGGCGATTCCGTCCAGTGAGGTCCACGTGACGCCGCCGTCGGTCGACACCTGCGTGTAGAGGAAGTCGAAATCCGGTTGGATGTCGTAACGGGCCTTCAGTTTGAGCGACGCCGTCGTCTTACCCGTCAGGTCGATCGGCCGGGTCATGGTGGTGGACAGATTGTTGCCCTTGGTGCTCCACCACTGGTTCGGCCCGGCGAACGGCTGTCCATAGTGGAACGTCTTCTGCTTGTCGGGCAGCACGACCACGACACCTTGGGCCTTGGCCGAGTTGTATTCGTGCGGGCCGAGTTCGAGGGTGCGGGTCCGGCCCGCCACCACGACCTCGTAGTCGAGCCAGCCGAGCTGGAGTTTCGACCACGCGTCCAGATCGTTGATGCGCGTGCCGATGACCTCGCCGGGCCCGGAGACGCGCTGCTGCGCCATCGGCGACCACCAGCTGACGTTGTTGGCGCCGCCGTTGGTGTCGTACAGATCGGGCAGCCCGAGGTCGTGCGCGAATTCGCGGCAGAACACGCTGATGCCGCCGTTTTCCGGCTGGATGGTGTAGTTGCCGACCCAGATTCCGCTGTCACCGATCTGGGTCCCGCCCCGCCGGTTGCCCTGCGGGCCGGTGGTGGTGTTGGCGAACGCGTAGGCGCTATGGCTGTAGATGGCGTCCTCGCCGTGTACCCGGTCCCCATCGGCCTGATCAGCCCCGGCGTGCACGATCTGGAAGTGGTCGAGGTAGCCGTCCGGCTCGTTGAAGTCGCCGTCCCGGTCGAAGTCGTCACGGTCCCAGACGTCGAAGGTGGCGAGCTGGGCCCGGATCTGTTCCGGTGTCCGGCCGGCCGCGCGTTGCCCCTCGTACCAGGCGTTGGCGGCGTCGGTCACCAGGTCGAAGGCGTTGGCGCAGACGACGCCCGCGCACGGGAAACCGTTCGACCGTCCGTACCGGGCTTCGTTGAACGGCACCGTGGTCCAGTCGGTGACCATGCCCTCGACCGAAAACCGGCCGGAAGACTGCTTCCGGTAGTAATTGGCGACCGAGTCGTCGCCGGGAGCAGTGGAGAAGTACAGGTCCTGGTAATGGCGGCGGTCGTAGTCCGGTTGCCAGATGGTGGTGTTGTCGACGCGCCGGTCGGGCTCGGGGATCTGGTCGCGGCGCGGGCCGTCGAAGCGAACCGGGCCGGGAATGGCCGGGTCGGTGTCGACGTCGGGGTAGGACGGATGCCGCTGGTCGCCGAATTCGGCGAGCACCACGAAGATCCGGTCGGTCGATTCCCGCGCCAGCTCGACGTACTCGTCGACACCGCCGCGGCGCGTCTTCGCGACGGTGCTCGCGCCGCGTCGTTCGGCGACTTCCTTCCCCTTCAACACCTCTGCGAGGGCCTGCTGCCGCAGTTTCCGGCGCTGGACGTCGCCGGGGCCGGGCAGGTCGTCCCCGCCACGGGGTTCGGCGGTCACCGCGACCGCGGGTGCCGCGGTGGCGGCCGGGATGTCGGCTGTCAAGCCGGAGACGAGGACGACGGCGCACAGGCCGGCACAAAGTCTTCGTAGCAAGGAAAATCACCTCTGGAGGTTCCGGTCTCGATTCGGCCGGGTCGGTCGTGAGTGGCGATTCGTGTTCTAACCCGAATCGCCACTCACGACCAACCCGGCCAACCGCGGACCGGCAGCGTTCAAGGGAGAGAACACCTTGCGCCACAAGCCGTTCCCGTGAACCATCGGGCTCCTTCGTTCAACTGGACCCGGAGCGGCAGTTGAACGGTCGAATCCAAGGAGACTGACATGACCGAGAGCGGTCGCCGCTGGCGGATCGTCGTGGACCAGGACTCGTGCATGGGTTCCGGGGTGTGCGTGGGAGATCTTCCGCACCGGTTCCGGATCGTCGGCGACCGCTCGCAGCCGGTCGACGCCGAGATCGGAGCCGACGAGGAAGTGCTCGCCGCGGCCGATTCCTGCCCACGGGAGGCGATCCGCGTCGTGGACGTGGCGACCGGCGAGGTGCTGGCGCCCCTCGAATGACCCTGCCTCGAACAAGACACCGTGTCCGGCCCGCCGGACGCGTGGAGGACGTTGATGCAAAGCCGTCGAACGACGAACGTCGAAAGGCTCTCGGCCGACTTCGTCCAGGATTCCTACACGTTGTACGCGCGGTTGCGGGAAGCGGGCCCGCCCCGGCAAGTGATGATGCCGCACGGTATCAAGGTGTGGATGGTGACCCGCTACCACGACGCCCGCGCCCTGCTGGCGGACCCGCGGATCAGCAAGGACGGGCGGCGGGTCAACGAGTTGTTCGCCCGGCACGCCGAGTCGCCCGACAAGGCGCCCGCGTCGGTCGACGACGAGCTCGCCGCGCATATGCTCAACAGTGACCCGCCGAATCACGTCAGATTGCGGAGACTGGTCGGCAAGGCCTTCACCGAACGCCGGGTGAAGCTCCTCCGGCCGCGGATCGAGGAGATCACCGAGGAGCTGCTCGACAAGATGGCCGGTGCGCGGGAGGCGGAACTGATCGAGGATCTGGCCGCTCCGCTGACCATCACCGTGCTCGCCGAACTGCTCGGCGTTCCACCCGAGAACCGCAAAGTGTTCCGTACCTGGACGAACACGCTCGTCGGCGCCAATCACACTCCGGAAGAAGTGGCCACGGCTTCGGCCGCGGTCGCCAAGTTCACCGAGGACCTGATCGACGCGAAGCTCGCCGACCCGGGCGAAGACATGTTCAGCGCGCTGGTCCAGGCGACCGAAGAAGGGGACAGGCTCAGCAAAGACGAACTGGTGGCGATGGTCTTCCTGCTCGTGGTGGCCGGGCACGACACCACGTTGAGCATGGTCGGCAACGGGGTGTACGCCTTGCTCCGCCATCCGGACCAGCTCGCCCGGTTGCGGGCGGATCCGTCGTTGCTACCCGCCGCGGTCGAGGAACTGCTGCGCTACGAGGGTTCGGTCAGCCTGGCGACGTTCCGCTTCACCACCGACGACATCGCCCTGGACGGCGTGACCATTCCCGCCGGCGAGATCGTGGTGGTGGCACTGGGTTCGGCGAACCGGGACACGGAGAAGTTCGCGAACGCCGACAGCCTGGACATCACCCGCGGGCTCGGCAGCCATCTCGCCTTCGGGCACGGCATCCACTACTGCGCCGGCGCGCCGCTGGGCCGGTTGCAGGTCGAGATCGGCATCGGCAGGCTCCTGGAACGGTTTCCGGACCTGGCGCTGGCCGTCGAACCGGAACGGCTCCGCTGGAAGACCAGCACCATCATGCACGGCCTCGTCTCGCTACCGGTGTCCCTGCACGGCTAGACCGCGTCCGCACGCCCCGTCGCGAAAGCCCAAGGCCTTCGCCGCGGGGCGTGATACCGTTTCCGCATGGGCGATTTCGATTTCCTCGTAGGATCGTGGAATGTCCACAACCGCCGCCTCGCCAAGCGATTGGCCGGCAGCGACGACTGGGTCGAATTCACCGCACCCGCGAAGTGTTGGAGCCTTTTCGAAGGAAAGGCGAATGTCGACGAGATCGTTTTCCCGGACGGCGTGCGGGGCCTGACCCTGCGCCTGTTCGACCCCGCGACCGAGAAGTGGTCGCTGAACTGGTCGAGCAGCGACACCGGGAGGCTCTTCCCGCCTGTCGTCGGCAGTTTCAGCGACGGCCGCGGGGTCTTCCACGGCGACGACACCGAGGGCGGCACCCCCGTGCGGGTCCGGTTCGTCTGGTCGGACATCACCGAGGATTCGGCCCGCTGGGAACAGGCCTTCTCGGTCGACGGCGGCGAGACGTGGGAGCTCAACTGGATCATGGATTTCCGGCGGGCCTGACGATCATATTTCCGTGAGCGGCGATTCGCGGTGTGCAATCGTCGCCGCGTGACCGGAGCGGTCGCGGTCTGCTTCTCTGGCCCGCATGCAGCAACGCATCGAAGCCTCTCAACTGATTCCCGGACGCGGCGCACCGATCGTCGACGGTGTCGTGATCGTCGAAGGCGACAGGATCCGCTACGCCGGTCCGCGTGACGAGGCGCCGTCCACTCCCGGCGCCGACGTCACCCGCGGGCATACCGTGATGCCCGGAATGTGGGACTGTCACGGGCATTTCATGGGTCTGCGCAGCGCGGACCTGCACGATCTGATGCACGAGCCGATCGCGTTGCGGTCGGCGCGGTGCGTGTCGGACTTGCGGGCCTGCCTCGACTCCGGCTTCACCTCCATTCGCGAGGTCGGTGGTCTCGGCATCCATCTGGCCCGCGCGGTCGCCGAGGGCACCATCGAAGGACCGGCGATCTACAGCGCGGGCACGGCGTTGTCGACCACCGGCGGGCACGGCGACGTGCACGGATTCCCCGTCCCGTGGATCAACGACTTCGGACATCTCGGCGGCGAACTGCGGCTCGCCGACGGCCCGGCCGAATGCGCGCGGGCCGCTCGCGAGCAGCTGCGCAACAACGCCAGGCTCATCAAGGTCTTCGCCTCCGGCGGCGTCCTGTCCGAAGTGGACCATCCGCATCACCAGCAGTTCACCGACGCCGAACTGGCGGCGATCGTCGAGGTGGCCGGCCAGGCCGAGCGGGTGGTCGCGGCGCACTGCCACGGCAAGCCGGGCATCATGGCGGCGTTGAAGGCGGGGGTGCGCACCATCGAGCACGGCACGTACCTGGACGAGGAAGCCGCCGCGGCGATGCGCGAGACCGGCGCGATCCTGGTGCCGACCCGCGCGATCATGCATCTGCTCCTCACCAGCGACCTGGTTCCGCCGTATGCCAAGCGAAAGCTGGAAGAAGTGGCCGGTCGGCATCTCGACGCGATCGCGCTGGCCCGCGAGGCGGGCGTCACCATCGCGCTGGGCACAGACCTCGCGATGACCGGCCCCGACCGGCCGACGCAGTGGGGGAAGGGCGGCATCGAGTTGTCGCTGATGGTCAAGGGCGGCGCCACCCCGCTGGAGGCGATCGAGATGGCCACGGCCGTCGCGCCCGACACGCTCGGCCCGCAGGCGCCGCGCTCGGGGCAGCTGCTGGCCGGCTACGACGCCGATGTCCTCCTGCTGGACGCGGATCCGGTGCTGGACATCGGTGTCCTCGCCGATCCGGCGCACGTGACCGACGTCTGGAAGTCCGGCCGCCAGGTGAAAGGCGGCGAATCCGGGCAACAACAACGGCTTTAGAACCCGAGTACATCGAGAGAACAGCCGCGACGGCGATGGTCTCGGTGACGAAGCCCCGGCCCCATGGAGAAAATGCCCATGAGTGACACGATTGTCGATTTCGACGCCATCATCACGCGGTACGCGACCTTCACCTTCGACGACTCGACGCCCTTGCTCGACGCGGGCCTGGAATCACTGGCGTTGCTGCGTCTCGCGGTCGACGTGGCGGGTGACGACGACGCCGAGATCGACGCCACCCGGCTGGTCGATCTGCACACGGTCGCCGACTTGAAACGCTGGCTGGCCGATCTGGCCACCGCCGGCCAGGACGGGGGTGCGCGATGACGACACGCAGGCTCTTCGACTGGTTCGGCGACACGGTTGCGGGTTCCGGTTCCTCGACGGCGATCGAAGTCGCCGGGCTGACCTTGAGCTACGACGAACTGCGGGCCGCCGTGGAGCGGATGGCGGTACGCCTGGTTTCGGCGGCGGGCAGGCGGCCGGACCGCGTCGGCCTGCTGACGTCACGCAGCCTCGCGAGCTACGTGGGTTACCTGGCGATCCAGCGGCTCGGCGCCGCCGTGGTGCCGCTCAACCAGGGCGCGCCGGTCGCCAGGAACCTGGTGATCACCAAGGACGCCGGCCTGGACGTGACGATCGTCGACGACACCTCCGCCAAGCAGTTGCCGGAGTACCCGCGGCAGTCGGGGATCCCGATCGTCGACCTGACCGGTGACCGGTGGCGTGCCCTGCTGGACGGTGGCGAGCCGCTGCCCGAGATCGGTTCCGGCGACGGCGACGTCGCGTACATCATCTACACCTCCGGCTCGACGGGAAGCCCCAAGGGCGTGCCGGTCACGCATGAATGCGTCTCCTCGTTGCTGGAGGACAACATCCAGCGGTTCGGTTTCGCCGACGACTGCCGGGTTTCGCAGACCTTCGAGCTCTTCTTCGACGGTTCGATCGTCGAGCTCTTCGCCACCTGGGGAACCGGCGCGACCCTGTGCGTCCCGCAGCACAGCGAGGTGTTCACACCGGTGCGTTTCGTGAACGAAAAACGGCTCACCCACTGGCTTTCCGTGCCGTCGATCATCTCCTTCGCCCGCAGGCTGCGCGCACTAGCCCCGGGCAGCATGCCGAATCTCCGCCGCGGCATGTTCGGCGGCGAGCCGCTGAACCTCGAACAGGTCGAGGTGTGGCGCGCGGCCGCCCCCAACGCGAAAATCCACAACTGTTACGGGCCGACGGAACTGACGGTCATCTGCACCGGCTACGAAGTGCCCGCCGAGCGCGCGGACTGGCCGGTCACCTCGAACCGGTCCATGCCGATCGGCGAGATCTTCCCGCATCTGGACTACGTCCTGCTCGACGAAGACCTGCGGGAGTGCTCGGACGGCGAACTGTGCGTGCGCGGCCCGCAGCGTTTCCCCGGCTACCTGGACTCCGGCGACAACGCCGGGCGATTCCTGTCCTTCGACGGCGAGCGGGGTGCGGTCTACGACGGCTCCGAGCCGCTGACCCCGGCGCACTGGTACCGCACTGGTGACCGGGTGCGCCGGGAGAGCGGCGAGCTGGTCCACCTCGGCCGTGTCGACGACCAGATCAAGGTCCGGGGCAACCGGGTCGAACTGGGCGAGATCGAATCGGCGCTGCGGCGGCATCCGTCGATCGCCGAAGTGGTCGTGGTGGCGCTCACGGCGGCCGACGGCGAGGTGGACCTGCACGCGGTCTACGCGGGCGATCCCGTGGACGAGAGCGAGTTCGTCCGGCTGCTCGACGAGCTCCCGGTCTACATGCGCCCGAGGGGCTACCACCAGCGCGACAGCATTCCGTTGGCCGCCAACGGGAAGGTCGACCGCAAGGGACTGACCGAAGAGATCCTGCCGATCGTCCGCCGATAACCGGAAAGGAATTCCGTTGAACGCTCCCGTCGCGACGGACACCGGCATGTTCCCGGCCAGTGCCCTCATGGAGATGCTCTGGTGGATCCACCAGAGGGCCAAGAACAAGTCCGTCTACAACCAGACCTGGCCGCTGAAGGCCGACCGGCCGCTGGACTTCGACGCCCTGCGGGTCGCCTGGCAGGCCGTGGTGGACCGATACGAGGCGATGCGTGCGAGCCTGCACCACCGCGACGGCGCGATCATGGTGTCCATTGTGGACCATGTCGAGGCCGAGCCGCAGCGGATCGAGATCGAAGACCCCGGTTCCGTTCCGGTGGAGCCCCTGCTCCGTTCGATCGCGGGGGAGATCCAGGAGCGTCCGCTCGCGCTGGACGTGGCCCCGGCGGCACGGCTGGTGGCGGTGACCGTCGGCGACCAGCACGAGCTGCTGGTCACCGTCCACCACGCCCTCGTCGACGGCTGGGGGATGCAGTTGCTGATGGACGACTTCGCCAAGGCCTACGCGGCCGCGGTGGCGGGCGAGGAGCCGGAATTCGACGGCGAGCCCCAGGTGTCGTTCCGCGAGCACATCCTCGCCTCGAACGCCGCCCGCACCGACGGCCGCTGGGACGCGAGCCTGAAGTACTGGCGCGAGAAGCTCGACGGCGCGGTGACCACGACCCTGGTCGCGGACCGGCACACCTACACCGGCACCGGCAACAAGGGCGGGATGGTGCGGTTCGTCTTCAGCAAGGAGGCCGTCGACGGCATCGGAACCCTGGCGAAGCGGTACTTCACCACGCCGTTCAGCGTGCTGTTCGCCGCGCTGCAGACGGTGCTCGCGCGGGGCGGCGCCGGGCCGGAGGTCTGCACGGGCCTGGTCAGCGCCAACCGCATGACACCCCAGGACCAGGCGCTGGTCGGATATCTGGCCAACGTCCTGGTCACCAGGACCGTCGTCGAGGACGGCGATTCGTTCGGCACGGTGGTCGAGCGGGTCCGCGACGGCATGTGGGACAGCCTCGCGCACCAGACGGTGCCCTTCTCCCTGGTGTACGGCGCGCTCACCGAATCGGCGCAGGCACGGCTGCGGGACGCGATCCCGATCCTGGTCACCTGGTACGGGTCGATCGGGGTCGGGCTGCGGCTCGGCGATGTCGAGCTGACGCTGCAGCGCGCGCCGAACCGGGCCGCCCGCACCGACCTCGGGTTCGGGGTGTTCGACTTCGACGGCGAATACATCGTCGAGTCGGAGTACAACATCGGCCGGTTCGACCATTCGACCGCGCGGCGGCTGTTCCAGGACATCGACCGGGTCCTCGCCGAGGGCGGCCTCGACCCGGAGCTGCCGGTGGGCACCATCGAGGTCGGGTCCAGGACGGCGCCCGCCTATCTGGAGCACACCATCACGACGGCGGATCTGGACACCACGGAGATGCCGGAATCCGCGTCGCTCGACCAGGTCCGCCGCGTTTGGACCGAAGTGCTCGGCACTGCGCCGACCGGAGCCGACGAGGACTTCTTCGCCACCGGCGGCCGGTCGTTGAAGGTCGTCCAGTTCGCGTCGGCCCTCGAAGCCGAAAGCGGCGTGACGTTGGACATCACCGGATGGCTCACCGAGCCGACCCCGCGCAAGGCGGCCGAGCAGCTCGACGGCGGCGCCGGCGTCGACGACGGGAGCACGCTGGTCGTCCTCCAGGACGGCGAGGGCCCGCATCTGCATCTGCTGCCCGGCGCGGGCGGCACCGCGCGGGATTACCGCGAGCTGGTGGCCGAACTGCCGTCGGACTGGCGGGTCACGGCGTCGCAGGAACGTGCTCCGCTGGACTCGATCCCGGCCATGGCCGCGAGATTCCGCGCCGATCTCGACGCCGAGGACCTGCGCCCCGATCTGCTCGGCGGCTGGTCGATGGGCGGGCAGATCGCGTTCGAGATGGCGGCCACCGGCCACGGGACCCCGCCACCGATGGTGTTGCTCGACTCGACACCGCCGGTCGAGCATGACATTCCGCGCGAAGTGCGGGACGCGGTGGTGTACGAGGTCTTCAGCGAGAACATGGCCGCGACCTTCGGCGCGACCCTCGACGGCACGCCCGCCAAGACCACGCCGGGGGATCCCGAGCTGGCGATGCGGGTACTGGCCGCTCGGCTGGCCACGGCGAGCGGTCAGCCGGTTTCGGTGGCGATGCTCCTCGAGCGCTGGACGACGTTCAACCGGCACACCGACGCGGTCGGTTCGTACCTCAGCGAACGCCCGCTCGAAGCGTCCGCGCTGCTCGTCCGAGCGGAGCTGGCCGACCACCAGGTGGATCAGTGGACCGGCCGGTTCTCTGCGCCACCACGGTTGATCGAGGTCGAGGCCGACCACTACGGGATGCTCCGAGCCCCGGCGATCGCGGAGATCGCCCGCGCGATCGTGGGGCTCCGGGCCACCACCACACCGTCCGCGTGATCTTGGAGGAGCTGTGTCCGAGCGACCCTCGACCGTGCCCGCCCCCACGACCGGGACCGGGCCGTCGCCGCGGCGCAACGAGTGGCTGCTGATCTCGTTCACCGGCACGACCAACACCGCCGACGCGGTGATGCGCGTGGCGCTTCCGTTGCTGGCCACCACGGTGACCGACTCACCGGCGTCGATCGCCGCCGTGGCGATGATGCTGACCCTGCCGTGGCTGATCACCGCCCTGCACATCGGTGTGCTGGTGGACCGCAAGAACCGGCGGTCGCTGATGGTGGGCGCCGAATTCGCCAGGATGGCCGCGATGGCGGTGATGCTGGCCGCGGTCGCGGTGGACGTCGTGAACCTGCCGCTGATCCTCGCCGTGGCACTGGTGCTGGGCGTCGCCGAGGTGGTCGCGCAGCTGTCCGCGATGTCGATCATCCCCTCGGTGACCCCGAAGAACCGATGGCAGGCGTTGAACGCGCGGCTCACCGCGACCGAGTACGTCACGTTCAGTTTCCTGGGCGCGCCGATCGGCGGATTCCTCGTGGCCGCCGGGTTCGCCGTCGCGCTGGGGGCCAGTGGTGCGGTGTACCTGTTCGGCGCGTTGCTGCTGACGCTGCTGGTCGGCGACTTCACGGTGAAGCAGCAGAAGGAGCGCCGTCCGGCCAGGGCGGAGATCCGTGAGGGCCTGGTCTTCCTGTGGCGGCACCGGTTGCTGCGGACGATGGCGGCGCTGATCACGGGCATGGCCGGCTGCTGGGCCGCGTGGTACGCGCTGATCCCGGCATACGCGGTCGGAGGTCCGCTCGGCCTCACCCCGGCACAGTACGGGTTCCTGCTGACCAGCCTCGGCGCCGGCGGAGTGCTCGGCACGGTGCTGGTCGGCCCGGTCAACCGGCTGATCGGCAGGCGCTGGGCGATGTTCGTCGACATCGTCGGCACGGTGCTGATGGTCGGGGTCCCCGCGGTGATCCCCGCCGGTCCGGCCGCTGTCTGGCCGGTCGGGGTCGCCGCGTTCCTCGCCGGTGTCGGCGGGACGATGTGGACGGTGAACTCGCGGGTGATCAGCCAATCGCTGGTACCCAACGAACTGCTGGGCCGGTTCGGCGCGGCGAGCAGACTGCTCTCCTGGGGGATGCTCCCGGTGTCCGCGGCCGTGGCGGGCGGTCTGGCCGAACTGTTCGGTTTCCAGATCGCGTTCGGGGTCTTCGCGGTGGTCTGCCTGCTGATGGTCTATCCGTTCCTGCGGGTGATCACCGCGGACGCGGTCGCCGAGGCCGACGCTCCCGCCGCGGAAGGCAGCGGGAAGTGATCGATCCACAGGGGACGATGTACGGCTGGTTCCTCGACTCCGTGCGGAGATTCCCCGATGCGACGGCGATCGAGGTCCAGGACCACGCCCTGAGTTACCGCGAACTCCGGCTGCTCGCCGAAAGGCTGGCGGCCGAGCTGGCGCGGGCGGCGGGTGGACGTCCGCACGCGGTCGGCCTGCCCGCCACGCGCGGCCTGGCCACGTACGCCGGCTACCTCGCGGCGCTGCGGCTCGGCGCGATCGTCGTCCCGCTCAACCCGAAGTTCCCGCCTGAGCGCAACCGGGCCATGTGCGTGGCTGCGGGGGTCGACGTCGTGGTGGCCGATGACGTCGGCGCGGCGGAGGTGGCGGACGGCACCGGTGCGGTCGCGCTGCCCCTGCTCGGCGACTGGCCCGAGCACTTGCCCGAACCGTGGAGCCCGCCCTACGAGGGCGATCCCGACGCGGTGGCGTATCTGCTGTTCACCTCCGGGTCGACCGGGACACCCAAGGGCGTGCCGATCCGGCACCGGAACGTGGCCGGCTACCTGGCGCACTGCGTCGAGCGGTACGCGGTCGAGCCCGGCTGCCGGCTGTCCCAGACGTTCGACCTGACCTTCGATCCGTCGGTGTTCGATCTGTTCGTCTCGTGGAGCACCGGCGCGACCCTCGTGGTGCCCTCCGAAGCCGACGTGCTCACCCCGGCCCGGTTCGTCACCGGCAAGCGGATCACCCACTGGTACTCGGTTCCGTCCGTGGTGTCGCTCGCCGGGCGGCTGCGCGGGCTGCGTCCCGGGGCGATGCCGGATCTGCGCTGGAGCGTCTTCGCCGGCGAGCAGCTGACCATGGATCAGGCCAGGGCCTGGGCCGCGGCAGCGCCGAACAGTGTGGTGGAGAACGCGTACGGTCCCACCGAACTCACCGTCACGGTCACCGCGTACCGGCTGCCCGCCGATCCCGCGTCGTGGCCCGAGACGTCCAACGGCACCGTGCCGATCGGCCAGGTGCACGACGCGCTCGACGCGGTGCTGGTCACCGAAGACGGGCGCGCGGGCGAAGACGGCGAGCTGTGCGTCCGTGGCGGCCAGCGTTTCGACGGCTACCTCGACCCGGCGGACGACCACGGCCGGTTCTTCCGCGGCGAAACGTCGTTCGCCGTGGCCGACGGCGCGCCGCGGGCGGGTGACTGGTACCGCACCGGCGACCGGGTCCGGTGGGAACACGGCGAGCTCGTCCACATCGGACGGTTGGACGATCAGGTCAAGATCCGTGGCTACCGTATCGAACTCGGCGAGATCGAGGCCGCGCTGCGGACACATCCGGGCGTGCGCGACGCGGTGGTGCTCGCCGTGCCCTCGCGGAGTGGGCCGACCGTACTGCACGCCCTGCACACCGGTGAGCCGGTCGACGCGGACGAGCTGACCGCCGCGGTTGCCCGGCGCCTTCCCGAGTACATGGTCCCGGCGTTCGTGCACCACGTGGACACTTTTCCCGTCAACGCGAGTGGCAAGATCGACCGGCGGCGGCTGGCCGCCGAGGCGCGGGAGGCCGGTCAGTGACGGGCTTTGGCGTCCCCAATGTGGCATTGGGGACGATCAGCGTCTCCAATGCCACATTGGGGACACTAGCGCTGCGGTGGCTGGTCGCAGATCGCGCGTGAAGGGGCCCTTCACGCCCGAATCCTGTGGGGCACTGATGTCCTGAAGGCCACCATTGAGACGTCCAACGTCCCCAGCGAGGCCTTCACGCGCCATCCGCAGGGCGAGTGCCGCGGTAACGAGTGGGTTGCGGAGGCCTTGCCTTCTTCACCTGCAGGTGGGAAGGAATGCCTATGCGGTGTGAGTTTTGAACTAGCGATGTGGGCAGGCCGATCCTGAGTGTCCACAAGGGACATCTCGCGTTGATCAGATGCCCGATTGATCCCGATATATCCGTTCTGTTTGGAGGTCGTGAGTGATAATGAGGGTTAGAACCACCAAAATCACTCACGACCTCCGAATAAATCTCCCATATCGGGCGCGCAGGGCGCCTTATATGTCCTTTGTGGATAGCGAGAGGGAGCCTTCAATCCAGCCAACAATAACCGTCCTAGCCACTCACGAGGACCCTCAACCAGCCATTCGCCGGGCGAAGGTCGCGCACAGCGAGTCGATGTCCCGCAACGCTTCCGGAGTCAGATCCTCATCGCCGAGGACCACCCCCAGCCGGACCTCGGCCCGTTCGATGATCTCGACCAGCCCGAAGGAGTTGTAGTTCGGAAGCTCGCGCAGGCTGCCGGCGCCGCGGACGGTGGAGTCGTCGATCCGCAGCACCTCCTGGATCGCGGCGAGCACCGCCGCCCGGGCGGCGAGCCGGGCGGCGAGCCGGGCGGCGAGGGCGACGTCCTCGTGGAGCAGGCGGCCGAGGTCCGCCAGGACCGCCGCGGTCGGTGCGCCGTCAGGCGATCGGCGTGCGGCCACGAAGCTTTTCGAGGCCAGCGTGAGCCAGGCTTGGACGTGCGCGTCGACCTCGGGGCTCGGCCGGTCGTGGCGGGCGAGCCAGGCGGCGTGCAGCAGGCGTGACCGGCCGAGCAACCAGATGTCGAGCACCAGATCTTCGCCGTGGTCCGCCGAAAGGTAGGCGTCGATCACCGGGACGGCGTCGGCCATCGCCCGCGCGTTGGCGGTGAGCACGTCCGGCGGTTCGGCGACCGGCTCGGTGGTGAACCGCAGCGCGGTGGCCGACGCCGGCAGGGCGTCCAGTTCGGCGGGGGAGAGCCGCCACACGCCGGGACGGCACGGACCCCACGGGGTCTCGTCGTGGTAGGCGTCGACGACGGTGTCCGATGTGGACAGAAGAAACGTGTGCTCGGTGTGACGGCGGCCGGCGTACGGTGTCCACGCCAGGTCGTAGGCGTCGGCGATCACGTACAGCGGATCGGCCTCGTCGGCGAGTTCACGCAACCGGGCGCCGTCGACGCCCTCCCATCGGTCCGCGACCCGCAGGCCCAAGTGCTCGTGCGCGGCGGCCAGTCGATAGGACAGCGACGCGGCCACCCGTGGCCCCGGTTCGACGTCGAAACGCAGCGGGGCGCCGAGGGCCAGGTGCGTGCCCTCCCCACCGTGCTGGTCGGCCAGCACGGCGAGGTTGGCCTGCACGCAGTCCAGCGCGTCCGCGCGGACGGTCTCCAGCAACGGAGACCAGACCCGGTCGTACGTCTCGGCGACGGCGGTCACGATTCCCGCTCCCGGCCGAGGAACACGTCGATCTCCTTGGTGAGCCGGTCGAGGTGCCGTGGCTCGAACACCTCGTAGTGCCCGGCGTCCAGTTCCGCCGTCCGCAGGTCCGGCGCGAGTTCCTCCCATCGCCGCAGCGCGGCTGCCCGACCCGAGATGCCGTCGTCGGCGTCCGCGCACATCAGTAGCAGCGCCCGGCCTGGGTATTCGCGTTCGGTGGCGTACTCGGCGAGCGCGTGCACCTGCGCCCGGAACGCGCGCTCCACCCTGGCGACGGTCTGTTCGTCCGGTCGCGGCCCGAGGCCCGCCAGGATGAGCTTCCTGATCCGTTCGTCTTCGTCGGACGAGGCGTGCCGGGGGAGCGGCGAACTGTCCACGATCACCAGATCGGGCCGCTGCCCCCGGTCGGCCAGGCGCACGCACAGCTCCCAGCCCACGGTGCCGCCCAGCGACCAGCCGAAGACGAGGGCGGGGGAGCGGCCGTCGAGCGCCGCCAGCGCGGAGTCGGCCATCTCCGCGATGCTGTCCTCCGGCGTGTCCCCGGGTACGAGCCCGGCCGCCCGCACGGCGTAGACGCTGTAATGCTTGCCCAGGTGGGAAGCCAGCCGCAGATACGGGTTCAGGCCACCGCCCGCTCCGGGCAGCATCACGCACACCGGCCGGTCCTTGCGTCGCACCAGGGTGACCAGCCGTTCGCGTACCGGCGCGCTCATTGCCGCACCAGCGTCGCCAGGGTCGCGACGGTCGGCGAGCGGAAGAACTCGACCAACTGCACGGCCACTCCGTACCGCTCCTGCACCTGACCCACGACGGTGAAGATGTTCAGCGAATGCGCGCCGTACTCCAGTACCGGGCGGTCCCGCTCGACCTGGGGCACGCCGAGCACCTCGGCCCAGATCGCGGCCAGCTCCCGCTCCAGGTCGTCGGCGTACTCCGCGGTGGGAGCGGGCGACTCCGCGCGCCGCGCGCTCACCTGCTCGGCCAGCGCCACCAGCGCCGCCCGGTCGGTCTTGCCGCTGCGGGAGGTCGGCACCGACTCGATGTCGACGATGTCCGCGGGTGCCATGTACGACGGCAGCCGTTCCGCGAGCACGGTCCGCACCCGCTCGTGGTCCGGTGTCACGCCCGGCTCGGGCAGGAGGAACAACAGCGGCCGCCGATCGATCCCGTCGCCGCGCACCGCCGCCACCGCCTGCCGGACGTCCGGCAGGCCGGCCGCCACGGCCTCCAGTTCACCGAGTTCGACCCGGTAGCCGCGGATCTTCACCTGCGTGTCGTTCCGGCCGAGGAAGATCAGGGCGCCGTGTTCGTCCCGCACCACGTGATCGCCGGTGCGATAGACCGTCTCGCCTGGCGTGAACGTGCCGGGCTGGAACCGTTCGGCGGTGCGATCCGGGTCGTTGACGTAGCCCGCCGCGGGGGCGTGACCGCCGAGCAGCAGCTCACCCGGCACCCCCGCCGGCGCGAGATGGCCGGTGCCGTCGACGACGTACGCCGTCACGTTCGGCAACGGGAGACCGATCGGCACATGGCGTGCCCACGGCGGGTCGGCCGCGGTCAGCCGCTGGGTGGTCGCGGCGTTGGTCTCGGTCGGGCCGTAGTGATTGACCAGCGTGCACTGTGGATGGTCGTCGACGAACGCGCGGATCTCGTCGTCCGCCAGCAACTGCTCGCCGGACACGCACAGGAACCGCAATGCCGGGAGATGTTCCCTCCTGGCGCGCACGGACAACACGAACGGACGCAGTGCCGCGACCGGGAGATAGAGGTGGGTCACCTCGGTGTCGGCGACCCGGCGCACCAGTTCGGGGAAGTCGCGCCGGTCGGCGGGCTCCCTGGACACCACGGTCCCGCCTGCCAGCAGCGTCGGCACGATCTCCTGGAACGACACGTCGAAACCGGCGGGCGCGTATTGCAGGAACCGGCTGTCCGCGGTCATGTCGAGCGCGGAGATCTGCCAGGCGGCGAGGTTGAGCAGCGGCCGGTGGCCCATGAGCACGCCCTTGGGCAGGCCGGTCGAGCCGGAAGTGAACATCACGTACACCGGGGCGTCGGCCGTCGCGGCGAGCTCCGTGTCCACCTCGGACTCGAAATCGGCGGCCGGTGCGACCTCGACCCCGTGCAACGTGACCCCGGAGCCGATCACGACCCGGCAGCGGGACTGCCGCACCATGTACGACATCCGGTCGGCGGGCAGGCTCGGTTCGAGCGGCAGGTAAGTGGCGCCACGCCGCAGAATCGCCAGGATCGCCGTGACGGTCTCGGTGAGCGAGTCCAGCCGCAGCCCGACGACGTCCCCCGGGCCGACGCCCCGGCCCGCCAGCCCCGAGGCGATGCGCTCGGCGGTCAGGGAAAGTTCGGCATAGGTGAGCGTGCGGCCGGGTTCGGTGACCGCGACCGCTTCCGGGGTCCGGCGCGCGGTCTCGGTGAACCATTCGTACAGCGTCGGTGCCGGTACGTGCGCCGGGTACCCGTCGTGACGTCTGCTCGGGACGGCCGAGGCGTCGTCGAACAGTTCGGCCAGGGGCAGGGAGCCATCGGTGACCGCGCGGGACAGGGCCGTGCGCAGCGATTTCAGGAGTCCGTCGGCCACCGCGGGCGGGATCAGCGCGCTGTCGTACTCGAGTTCGAGCAGCCACCGGCCGTCGACCAGGGTGGCACCGAGCCAGAGGTCGAACTTGGCCGTGCCGTTGCCCGGCTCGTACGCGCCGACCACCGCGCCGGTCCCGGTCGCCGGATCGAACGTGTCCTGCATGGCGAGCATGCAGGAGAACAGGGGGTTGCGGTCACTCGGCCGGTCCGGCTGTACCTGCGCCACCAGCTGGTTGAACGGGACGTCGACCGAGGCGCGGCAGTGGTCCACCGCCGCGCGGACGGTCTTGTCGAGATGCTCGTCGACGGTGCGGGTCCAGTCCACGTCGACGGTGACCGGCAACGTGTTGACGAAGAAGCCGCACAGGTCGTACGACCCGATGGTGCGGCGCGCGGTGAACGGGCTGCCGATCAGCACCCGCGGCACTCCGCCGTGCCGCGCCAGCACCGTGCCGTACACGGCGGACAGCAGCACGAACGGGCTGACCCCGAGACGTTTGCAGGTGGCCTGGAACCGCTCGGATTCCACCGCACCGAGCGTCCAGGAGATCCGCTGCCCGGCGAATTCGGTCTGATGTGGACGGTCGGGGCGCGGGTACAGCACGAGGGGCGGGACTTCACGCAGGCTTTCCGCCCACGCGGTGACCTGGTCGGCCGTCCGCGTCGAGCCCGCCGCCCGGTTCTGGGCCTTGAGTTCCTTGACCAGCGCGGCTTCCCGGCTCACCCGCACCGTGTCGACGTCGATCGGGCCGGCGAGGGCGCGGTCCAGGTCGCGCACGATGGGACCCATGGACACCCCGTCGCCGACGAGGTGGTGCCCGCAGATCAGGATCGCCGCGGCGCTGTCGTCGTTCGCGCGCACGAAGCCGAACCGGTGCACCGGCCCGGTCTCCAGATCGAACGGCGCCCGGCCGATGTCACGGCCGAGCGCGGTGAGGGTCGCGGCGTACTCGGCGGGCGGCACGGAGACCGACTCCAGGGGCAGTTCGTCGGCGGTGGGCGGGGGACGCAGCACGGCGTGCATCTCCGGATGCAGCCGGAAGACCTGGCGCAACGCCGGTTGGACGGTGACCAGGGCGACCAGCGCCCGGGTCACCGTCTCGGCCAGCGGGGCGACGCATTTGGCCGGATCGAGATCGAATTGGATGACCTGGTTGTAGATCTGCTTCGTCGGCACCAAGCTGTCCACCACCAGCAGTCCCTTCTGGGACTCGGTGAGCGGCAGGGTCGCCGTGTCGGCCAGCTGGAGTTCTGCTGTCATGCCGAGAGAGTCGCCGGATCCGATGTACCGGCGATGTTCCGGGGATGCAGCCGTGCTGTGCCGCGACACAGTACGGCGGGGTACACCGGCGGCGTATCGCGAACACATCGGTACTACATCGGCGGCGGCGAGCATCTTCCCCATGTCGACCAACAGCTTGCCCGTCACCGCGACACCTGCCGAAGACCTGGTGCCGCAGGAGGGCCGGGTGGTGCTCAAAATAGGCACGTCCTCGCTGATCACCGACGGCGGACTGGACCCGGTCAAGCTCGACAGGCTGTGCGAGACCGTCCACAGAGGACTCCTCGCGGGCCTGCGCCCGGTGCTGCTCGCTTCCGGGGCCATCGCGATCGGCCGTCACCTGCACCCCGCGCTGGCCGTGGACGATCCGGTGGCACTCCAGGTTTCCGCCGCGCTGGGCCAGTCGCAGCTCTACTCGGCCATCCACGCCGCGTTCGCCGAACGCGGCGTGCAGACCGGCCAGCTCCTGCTCACGCCGCCCGACCTCGTCGACGACGACCGGGGCGGCGGTGTCCGGCACACCCTGCACACGATGCTGGCGCTGGGCATGGTGCCGGTGGTCAACGAGAACGACGCGCTCGGCGTGCGCAACAACGACGTGCTCGCCGCGCTGCTCGGCGGTTGTCTCCAGGCCGAACTGCTGTTGTTGCTGACCAACGTGCCCGGGCTCTACGACAGCAACCCGAAACTGGCCCCGGGCGCCCGGCACATCCAGGAAGTACCCGTGCTCACGGCCGAGACCGAGCGGCAGGCGGGCGGCGCGATCGGCGACGGCGGCACCGGCGGCATGCTGACGAAGCTCGGCGCCTGCTGGATCGCCACGTTCAGCGGGGTCCGCACCGTCATCGCGGAGAGCGCGGATCCCGACGTGCTGATCGCCGCGCACGGTGGCCGTCCCACCGGCACGGTGTTCCATCCGCGTGCGGTCACCGGCGCGACTCCCGGCATCGGAACGCTCTGGCGCGCGTTCCGGACCCCGCCGTCCGGGGCGCTTCACTGCACCCCGGACGGCAGGGAAGCCGTCCTCCGCGGGGAGCCCGTATGCCATCACCACGTCGCGGCGGTACACGGGGCCGCCGCGCCGGGCGACGTGGTCGACATCTGTGACCGGCAAGGACGCCCGCTCGCCCGCGGCCCGCTGAGCCGCGCGGTCGAGCCCGGCGGCGCACCGGCCGCGCCCGTCGTCGAAGGCGGCGACTACGTACAGATCATGGAGGATCTGCCATGTCAGTGACCGACGTCTGCCGCGCCGCGGCCGAGGCGTGGACCGAGCTCAAAGGGCTGACGACCGAACGGAAGAACGCGCTGCTGCTGGACATGGCCGGCGCGATCGAAGAGCACCGCGACCGGATCATCGCGGCGAACGAGGCGGATGTCGCCGCGGCCCGTGAGAACGGCGTCTCGGCGACGTTGGTCGACAGGCTCACCTTGACCGACCGACGGATGGCCGGCCTGGTCTCGGCCATCCGGACCATCGCGGATCTGCCCGATCCGGTCGGCCAGGTGGTCGAAGGCTGGACCAGGCCCAACGGCCTGCTCATCGAGCGTGTCCGCGAGCCGATCGGCGTGGTCGCGGTGATCTACGAGGCGCGTCCGAACGTCACCGCCGAGGTCGCCGCGCTCTGCGTGAAGTCGGGCAACTGCGCGGTCCTGCGCGGTTCCTCGATGGCCATGGCGACGAACACGGCGGTCATGGCGGCGCTGGACAGCGCGATCGCCCGGCACGACGCGGTGCCCGCGGCAGCCGTCCAGCTGGTCACCGATCCGTCCCGCGAGGCAGCCCAGGAACTGATGCGCGCCAAGGATTTCATCGATCTGCTGGTGCCGCGCGGCGGCCCGGAGCTGATCGCGTCGGTCGAGCGTCACGCCACGGTGCCCACGGTGATCGACGGTGCGGGCAACTGCCACGTCTACATCGATCGTTCGGCAGACCCGGCGATGGCCACCGCGGTCGCGATCAACGCCAAGACCTCCCGGCCCAGCGTGTGCAACGCCATGGAAACCCTGCTGGTCCACGAAGAACTCGCCCAGGACTGGCTGCCGGGCGTACTCGACGAGCTGGCCGCCGCCGGCGTGGAGATCCGCGGTGACGCGACCGTGCGCGAGGTCTGGCCCAAGGCGGTGGCCGCGAGCGAGGAGGACTGGGGGACCGAGTATCTCGACCTGGTGCTGGCCGTGCGGGTGGTGCGGGACGTGGGCGCGGCGATCGCGCATATCGACCGATGGGGCACGTCCAACGCCGAGGCGATCGTCGCGCGGGACATCGACGTGGCGCGCCGGTTCGCCCGTGAAGTGGATTCCGGCAGCGTGTTCGTCAACACCTCGACCCGCTACTCCGACGGCGGCGAGTTCGGCTACGGCGTCGAGATCGGCGTGTCCACCCAGAAACTGCATATCCGCGGTCCGATCGGGCTGACCGCGCTGACCACCGTGAAGAACGTCGTCTGGGGTACCGGACAGACGCGGGTCGTGTAGGGGAGCGAGTCCATTGTCCAGCGTCCGAACCGAGTCGCCGATCCGCCCGTCGTCCCTTGTGGACAGTACGGCGCAGGCACTGTCCATCAAGTACAACAACCTGGTCTACGAGCTGAGCGCGGCCGGGCGGGACATCATCACGCTCTCGCTCGGCGAGGCGTTCTTCGGCCTGCCGCTGCCCCGCTTCGACGATCTGGCCGCGCACGGCCTGCATCACTACTCGCATTCGCGGGGGCTGCCGGAGCTGAGGCAGCGGCTGGCCGGGTACTGGGCCGATTTCGACGTCCCGGTCGACCCGGACACGGAGATCGTCGTCACCGCCGGTTCCAAGGTGGCGATCTACATGGTGCTGCTCGCGCTGCTGGAACCGGGGGACGAGGTGATCGTGCCGGAGCCGTTCTGGCTGAGCTACCCCGAACAGGTGCGGCTCTGCCGTGGCGTTCCGGTGATGGTCCCGCACGACGTGAGCGTGTTCGACCTCGCTCGTTACGTCACGCCGCGGACCAGGGCCATCGTGATCAACAATCCGAACAACCCGTCCGGCCGGGTGCACACGGACGCCGAGCTGGAGTTCGTGCACGATCTGGCGGACGCGCGGGGCCTGGTGGTGATCGCCGACGAGGCGTACCACGAGTTCGTGCCGCCGGAGACCCCGTTCCGGGCCTGCGGTTCGTTCGACCCGGAACTGCGGCACACCGTCACGATCAACTCGATGTCCAAGAACTACGGGGTTTCCGGCTGGCGGATCGGCTATCTCATCGCACACCGCACGCTGATCGATCAGGTGCTGAAGATCAACCAGCATCTGATCACCTGCGCGCCGACCATCCTGTCCTGGTACCTCGCCGAACACTTCGACGACATCCTGGCCGTCACCCGGCCACAGATCCGCCGGGTCGTGGACCTTCGCCGCGAGGTCGCCGGGCAGCTCGCCGACATCGGCATCGAGACCTTGCCGGGCTCGGCGACGTTCTACCTGTTCGCCTCGCTCGGCAGGTCCACTTTGGACTCCATGGAGTTCGCCACCCGGCTGCTGAGGGAAAGCTCCGTCAGCGTGGTGGCGGGCATCGCGTACGGCGATTCGTGCGACCGGCACATCCGCGTCTCCGTGGGCACGGAGTCGCCGTACCGGGTGGCGAGGGGTATCGCCGCGATCCGGGACCTGATCGACGCGACCAGTTCTTGACAGTTCCCGGCGTCATTCATACATTCATACAGCCAATGTCAATCTGTATGAATGACGCCGGGAGTTGGTCCGCATGCGACTCGGCAAGACCGCCGTCGTCCTCGGTGGCAGCGCCGCCGGTCTCTGCACCGCGGGAGCGCTCGCCCCGTACTTCGACGAGGTGGTGGTGCTCGAACGCGACGAACTGCCCGCCGAGGCCGAACATCGGCGCGGGGTGCCGCAGAGCAAGCATCCGCATTTCCTGCTGAACTCGGGCCGCCGCGCGATCGGCGCGCTGTTCCCAGGATTCGAGGACGACCTCATCGCGGCCGGCGGGCTGCATCTGATGCCGTCCATGGACGCGGCGTATCTCGACGGAAAGGGCTGGTCGGCGCGCAAACGCAGCGCGATGACGATGATCTACGGCTCCCGGATCCTCATCGAACGCGTGCTGCGCGACAAGGTCCGGGAGCTGCCGAACGTCGTGATCCGCGACGGTGTCGCGGTGAGCGGCTTGACCACCCGGGACGGCGAAGTCACCGGGGTCACCCTCTCCGATCGCGACGAGCACATCGATGCCGATTTCGTGGTCGACGCGATGGGCCGTGGTTCCTCCGTCTCCGCCTGGCTGGTGGCGGCGGGCTGGCCCGAACCGGAAGTCCGGACGCTCGACGCCAAGGTCACCTACACCTCGCGCTGGTACGGCCTGCCGTCTCCCGAGGAACGGCCACCTTCCTGGTGGTGGCGGCATCTGGTGATCATGCCGACCCCGGACAAGGGTGCGCATCCGGACGAGCACGAGTTCCTGGTGAACTTCTTCCCGATCGAGGACAACCGGGTCATCGCGTGCATGGGCTCGTGGGGACTCGAAATGCCGCGCACCACCGAGGCGTTCGTCGAGTCCGCCCGCCGCGTGCGGGCGCCGTTGTTCGCGGCCGCGATGGACCGGTCCACACCGACTTCCGAGGTGCATCTGACGCGATCGACCGGGAACAAATGGCGCCGTTACGACCGGCTCCGCACCCCGCCGCGGCGCCTGGCGTTCGTCGGCGACTCGATCTGCGCGTTCAATCCGTTCTACGCGCAGGGCATCAGCTCCGCCGCGGGTTCGGCGCTGCTGTTGCGCGAGCATCTCTCCCGCGCCGAGCGGTTAAGGCCCGAGTTCTCCGCACGGTTCCTGGCGGCACAACGAAAACTGCTCAACGTGCCGTGGAGCCTGGCGATGGCGAGGGACCAGGGCTACGCCTGCGCGGTGGGCACCGAAAAGGCGCCGGAGTGGAGGCGACGGCTGCTCGAAGCCGTGTCCGGCCCGGCGTTCAGGCTCATCGTCGGCGCCGCCCGCGAAGACGATGTCGTCGACGAGCATTTCGCGAAGGTGTTCAACCTCGACGAATCGCTGCGCGACATGATGACGAACCCGCGGGTGATCGCGGGGCTCGTGCGCTACCGGATCCGGGCAGCGCTGGGGCGGCACCGGGTCCCGTTCGACTTCGACGCCCGGGCCGAACCACCGGTCACGGACTACTCGCCGAAAGGCGCCGCGCAGCAGGCGGTCGCCCGGTGAGCGCCGGATGCGGGCCCGACGCGGAAGCCGTCACCCGCGGACTCGGCTTCGACTGCCATGACGTCTCCCCGTGGCTCTCGGTCCGCGCACCGTGGGCTGAGGCGCACTGGACGATGCCGCTGCTGGAACTGCTCGTCCTCGGCGGAGCCGTGTTCGCGCTGGTGCACGCCGTCCGACGGCACCGCCAGGGCGACTCGACGAACCTGGCGCTCTGGTGCGCTTCGCTGGTCTACCTCTTCGTCATCGAACCGCCGCTGTACTTCCCGGAGTGGTTCGGCCTGGAGCGTCAGTACGGGTTCATCTTCGCCCACAACCGGTTCACCGTGCAGTTCATGTGGGACCGGCTGCCGCTCTACATCGTGGCGTTCTACCCGATGATCAGTCAGCTCGGCTATGAACTCGTCCGGTCGCTCGGGATCTTCCGCGCCCGCGGAGCCTTGATCGGGTCGGTTGCCGTGGCCTTCGCCTGCCAGGTCTTCTACGAGGTCTTCGACCATCTCGGCCCGCGACTGAAATGGTGGGCCTGGAACGACGACAACCGGATCGTCAACCATCCGGCGCTGGATTCGGTTCCCATGACCAGCATGCTGCTCTTCGCGTCCGTATCGATGGGTGCCATGACGTATCTGGTGGTGCGGTTGGCGGGCGGAGCGCGGAGAGGGTGGTCACTGGCGGCACGCATCGGGCTGGCTGGGGTCCTCACCCCGCCGAGCATGGCGATCGCCGGGCTCCCGTCGAGCCTGCTCGACGGGAACGTGACCGCGCAGGCTTGGGTTCTCGGCATCGAGCTGGCCCTGCTGTGGCTGGCCGGTATCTGGATCTTCGTCCGGTACAGCCGTCCCGACGAGCCTTTGGCGCCCTTCGCCCGGTTCTATCCCGCCGTCTATTTGGGCGGGATGGCCGTGTTCTGGATAGGCGGCGTCGTCGAAAACGGCACCTCGACCGGGAGTGGCCTGTACGCGCTGGCCTGCTTCGTGGCCGCCGGACTGATGCTGACCGCGCTGTACCGCGTTCGCCGTGCGGCACCTGCCACCGTCTGAGATTCTCCGTTCGGGGAAGATGAGCCGTATGGGGCACCATGGATGGCGGGGGAACCCGCCCGGAACCGAGCGCGAGGCGCGCCGCCGGATCGTCGAGGCGGCGACGGCATGCATCGACCGGGTCGGTCTCGCCAAGACCAGCCTCTCGGACGTCGCCGCGGAAGCGGGCGTGACCCGGCAGACCGTCTACCGCTACTTCCCGAGCCTCGCGGACATCCTCAGCGCGGTCGCGCTGGACCGGGTCGAGGAGTTCGCCGGGCGGATGGAACGGCATCTGGCCACGTTCGCCGATCCCGCCGAAGTCGCCGTGGAGTCGGTGGTGTTCGGCGTCCGCGCGGTCCCCGACGAACCGTATCTGGGGCTGCTCCTGAAAGCGGGCGAAGCCGACGTCTTCACCGTCGCGGTCACTTCGGCGCAGTCGTTCGCGCTCGGCGCGCGGATCCTCCGGAACGTGCCGGTCGACTGGGCGGCGGTGGGCGTCACGACCGACGACGACTTCGAGGGGCTCGCCGAAATGCTGATGCGGCTGTTCCTGTCGTTCCTGCAGTACCCGTCGACGCCGGCGCACACGGACGAGCGGCTGCGTGCCATGGTCCGCCGCTGGATCGGCCCCGCGCTGACCGCACGGCCGTGACAATCGAAGTCCGTGAAGTATCAACGCGGATGGTAGTTATTCACCGACAATAGCCGGGGTTCTTGTCTGGCCTTCACGATGCTGCCACCCTCGCCGAAGACGATCATCGGCGAAAGGGGAGTGCATGGGGTGGTGGTGGCAGGCATTCTCGGCCGCCGCACCGTGGTCGCTGCTCGTCGCCGCGGCCGGTGCGGGCGTCGCCGAATTCATCGCGCGCCTGAGCGGAAAACGGCGCGGCCCGTTCGTGGTCGCCCTGGATTTCGCTTTGCTGGCAGCGCTTTCGGCGGTACTTCTGATCGTCTTCGTGCCCGCGCCGACGGCGGCACGCGGTTCGTCGGTGAGTCTTCACCTGCTGGCGGACGTCCTGCCCGTGTTCAGCGACCGTCCGCAACTCGCCTTGTTCCAGTTGGCGGGCAACGTCTTCCTGTTGATGCCGCTCGCGATCCTGGTTCCGGCGCGCTTCGGCTGGGCGAAACCCGTGTCACGGATCGTCCTGTCGGCTTTCCTGGTGTCCGTGTCGATCGAATGTCTTCAGGTCTGGCAGGACGCCGGCCGCGTGGGCTCGCTGGACGACGTCCTGTGCAATACGGCGGGGGCCGCGTTCGCGGCCTGGTGCGCGAGCCGGTGGCGAGGCCGGACGGCGACGGCGGGCAGCGTCCGCGTATGGCATCGGTCGGGGATCGAGGTCCGGCGTTCCGGTGTGGTGCACGCGCGCCGCGGGCAGCGGTTGATCGGCCGCGTGACCTTGAGCGACCTGCCGCCGCTGGCCGAAGGCGCGACCCTCGAGATCACCCTGTCCGAATCGGACGGTGGGGCGCTTCTCGTTTCCGCGCAGGCGTCGGTGGCGGCGTGAACAGCGGGTGTTACCGCGGCCGGACGGCGGCGAGGACCGCGTCCAGGCTGGGAAGCCAGCGCTGCCGAGGGTCCGGCGCCGAGAGCCATTCGGCGTGGGCCTCGGCGCGCCCGGAGTCGGTGGGCAAGGGGAGCTGTGTGCCCCAGGCGAGTACTTCGACGTGCTGCGGGAGGGAGATCCGCGGGGGAATCAGGCCGTCGGTCTCCGCGAGGATGGCCACACGCGGGCCCTGCTGGGTCAGCACCGCCAAGGCGGGACCTCCGCAGCCGGTGTCGGCGAGCCGGGTGAGGACCTGGGCGCCGTTGATCTTGGGCAGGGTGACCGCGCAGATCCCGCCTTCCAGCACCAGGAACGGCTGCGGGCCCCGCCATTTCAGCGACCAGCCGAAAAGACGGCCGTAGAAGGCGTCGCCGCGGGGGCGGATCGAGCGAGACTCGACCGGGAGCACTTGGTGGTCCAGCGACATCGTCGGCGCCTTCCGAGCGGGGAGTGAGGACTCGGCACAGCCTAACGGCACTCAGTGCCACTAGCAAGTGGCTGCTACCGTCCCGCTATGACCGATTCGCCGCGCCGAGCGCCGGTGACCAGAGCCGGCGCAACCCCCGCGGGGAGGCGCAAACTGCGCCGTGCGCTCGCCGCGGCGGCCGTTGACCTGTTCGCGGCCAAGGGCTACGAGGCCACCACGGTGGACGAGATCGCGGCCGCCGCGGGAGTGGGCCGCCGGACGTTCTTCCGGTATTTCGACGCCAAGGACGACGTGCTCTTCGCCAACCACGACGAGATCGTGGCCGAGATGGAGGAGACGTTCGCCGCCGCGGACCCGGAGCGTGATCCGGTGGAAGTGGCCTGTGAGGCCGTCGGTCTGGTCCTCGACTCCTACGCCGCCGAACTCGACGTGTCGCTCAAACGGTTCACCCTGACCCGAACGGTTCCGTCCCTGCGGGACAAGGAGGTCGCGACCGTCGACCGCTATCAGCGCGTACTCGCCCGCTACCTGCGGGCGCGTTTCACCGAGCAGGGTGACGAGACGGCGAGCCTGAGGGCGGCGGTGGCCGCCGCGGCGATCGCGGCCGCGAACAACCACGTGCTGCGGCGCTGGCTGCGCAGTGGCGGACAGGACGACATCGCCGCCAGCGCGGCGGAGGCCTTCGCGCTGGTGATCGACGCGTTCCGGGTCGAGGAGCCCGCGGCCGAAACGACGGTGGTGGCGGTGATGACCACGGCGACGCCGCTCCACGCCGTCATCGCCAAGGTCAACGCCGCCTTGAACGAGTCTTAAGCCTCATCTGGCACTCAGTGCCATCGGTAGGGTCGTACCTGATGATCGACCGACAGCGGCTGTGGTTGGCCGCCCTGCGCTACACGGCCTACGCCGGAACCGATGCCCCGCCGAAGCGTTCGGCGGGGCTGCGCTGGCTGCGCGCTCTCGCGATCGTCGGTTGTGGACTGTGGGCGGGTTTCGTCACGTTCTCGACCGTTTCGGTGCCGCCGCCGGTGAAGACGTTCAACGTGCTCATCTCCGTGCTGCCGTGCCTGCTGGCGGTGCGCTCGCCGCTGTGGGGATGGCGCCTGCTGATCGTCGGCATCGTCAGCACTCCGCTGACCTTGCCCGGAATCGCCGGATCGTGGGGCTGGCCGTGGGCGCCGGGCTTCGCGCTCACCGCGGCCCTCGTCTTCTACCTGGTGGGGGAGAGCAACGATCAGCCGGAGCTTGCCTGGGCGGGACTGATCTCGTTCGGTGCCGCCGCCCCGTTCCTCCGTGACTGGCGGGACGCGGCGTTGCTCGTGCTGCTGGGCGGGATCCTGTTCTTCCTCGGCAACACGGTGCGTCAGCGCAGACTCGCCGAAGAAGAACGCGCGGCGCAGCAGGAACGCAGGCTCGCCGAGGAGACCCGGGCGGCTCTGCTGGAGGAGCGCGCGGGAATCGCGCGGGAGCTGCATGACGTGGTCGCGCACCACATGTCCGTGCTCGCTCTGCGCGCAGACTCGGCGAGGTTCCGTTTCGCGGATCACGGCAAGGCCGATCGCGAAGCCGAAATCTGGCAGGAGTTCGCCGACCTCGCCGGGACCGCCCGCGAGGGCTTGACCGAGCTGCGCAGACTGCTCGGGGTGCTCCGGTCCGAGGAACACGCGCCGGCGATCGCTCCGCAACCGGGATTGGGCAAGGTGGTCGAACTCGTCGAAGGGGTCAAGGCCGCGGGCACCGCTTGTGAGCTCGAACTGCACGGCGACCTCGACACCGTTCCGGTCGGGGTCGCGTTGTCGGTGTTCCGGATCGTGCAGGAGGCACTCAGCAATGCGATCCAGCACGCGCCAGGGGCGGCGATTTCCGTCGAACTCATGGCCGATCCGGGGTCGGTCCGGCTGCGCATCGACAACGGCCCCGGCGACGGTCCGAAAAGGACAGAACAGGCACGAAGCGGGCACGGTCTGGTGGGGATGCGGGAGCGGGCGGCTATGCTCGCGGCTGATCTTGAGGCAGGGGAGCGCACGGACGGCGGTTTCCGCGTCGCCTTGACCGTTCCGCTTGATCGTGAGGGGCGTCTGGAACCGTGATCTCGGTGGTCATCGCCGACGACCAGACCATGGTCCGGCAGAGTTTTCGCGCGGTGCTCGACGCGCAGCCCGACATCCGGGTGGTCGGGGAGGCCGCGGAGGGGAACACCGCCGTCGCGCTGTGCACCGAACTCGGACCGGATGTCGTGCTGATGGACGTCCGCATGCCCGAACTCGACGGTCTCGAGGCGACCCGGCGGATCGTGGCGGGCAGGCCGGAGGTCCGCGTGCTGATCCTCACCACGTTCGACATCGACGAGTACGTGTTCGGCGGGCTGCGGGCGGGCGCCAGTGGATTCCTCCTGAAGGACTCGCCCCTGGACGACCTGGTCACCGCCGTCCGGGTGGTGTCCGCGGGCAACGCGCTCTTCGCACCGACCATCACGAGGCGACTGATCGGCGAGTTCACCCGCACGCATGCTTCGGCGCACACGGGGCGTTCCCTCGTGACCGAGCTGACCGCGCGGGAGACGGAAGTGCTCAGGCTGATCGCGCGTGGCCTTTCCAACGCGGAGATCGCCGAAGCGCTGGTGATCGCCGAGCAGACCGCGAAATCCCACGTCAGCAGGGTTTTCGCGAAGCTCGGCGTCCGTGATCGCGCGCAAGCGGTCATGGTCGCCTACGAGGCAGGGCTCGTCGTGCCGGGAAGCACGCCCTGATACCGGGGTAGGGGTCCGCGCGAGATCGGGTACCGGGGTAGTGGTGCCAAGACGGTTCCGCGGGGCGATGTCTTCCGACGCGGTTCGGGAGATCGTTCCGCCATGCATTCGTCAAGAGGGCCGCGCGCCGACCCGGCGTTGATCGTCGTCGGCGGGGCCATGGCCGTTTTCGTCGTGGTCGCACTCGTCTGGTGGCTCTCGGATACGCCGCTCGGCGTCGATTCGGCGGTCTACCGGGCAGGCGGATTCGCCGTGGTGCACGGGGAAAGCCTGTATTCGCCGCTGCGCGCGCTCCCCGAATGGGCGCCGGAGCTCCCGTTCACGTATCCGCCGTTCGCCGCGCTGCTGTTCACCTCGCTGACCGCGTTGCCCGCTCAGCTGTCCTGGGGCCTGCTCGCACTGGCCGCCGCACCGTCGCTGTACGTCGCGCTCCGGCCGTTCGCCCAGCGGGCCCACCTTCCGCTGCTGCTGCTCGGCGCTTTCGCGCTGCAACCGGTGTGGCAGACCGTCGGCCTCGGGCAGGTCAACCTCGTTCTCATGGCCGCCGTGGTCGCGGACATGGTCCTCCTGCGTGATTCGCGCTATCGGGGGATCGTCATCGGGCTCGTCGCCGCCGTCAAACTGATCCCGCTGATCTTCCTCGTCCACCTCCTGGTGGTCAGGAGGACCGCGGACGCCGTCCGTGGGCTCGCCGCCTTTCTCTGCGCGACGACGTTCGCGATGGTCGTCCTTCCTGCGGATTCCGCCCGCTACTGGACTTCGGCGATCTTCAACGATCACTTCGCCGAGATGAAGGGCTGGGTGGGGAACCAGTCATGGCAAGGTTTCGTCGCGCGGACCGTCCCGGAAGGACGGACGGCCACGGTCGTGATCGTGGCGTTCGGCGCGCTATGCGCGGCCGCGGCGATGTGGCTGGTGCATCGGCTGCACCGCGAGGGGGACGACCGCGCCGCGTTGCTGGTGACGGCGGGTTGCTCTCTGCTGCTCAGCCCGATCTCCTGGACCCACCATTGGGTGTGGGTGGTGCCCGCGCTCGGCCTTCTCGTCGCCAGGGGAGGCCACAGGACGGCGCTCGTCGTCGCCGTCCTGTTCACCGGATGGACGGTCGCGGTGGTCCCGAACGGGGGAGGAGCCGAACGCGACTGGAACGGCGTGGAGGCCGTCATCGGCAACGCGTACCTGATCGCCGCCCTTGTCGCGGGGCTCGTCCTCCTCTTCAAATGTATAACGACCTATACGGCCTGGCGGCGTAAAAGATCGCAGCTACTCGGCAATGCCGAGGAAAAAATCCTTGACGTCGGCAGCCAATAGATCCGGAACCTCCATAGCCGCGAAGTGGCCGCCACGGTCGAATTCCGACCAGTGCCTGATGTCGAACAACCGCTCGGCCAGTGGGCGGACGGATTGCGTGATGTCGCACGGGAGCACGGCGACGCCGAGCGGCACGCGGCAGGGGAGGTTCACCTTTCCGGCGTCGTGGTGCAGCCGTGCGGACGAAGCCGCGGTGGCGGTCAGCCAGTACAGCGAGACGTCGGTGAGCATGCGGTCGTCGTCGACCGGCGTGCGCGGGTCCGTCCACTGCGCGAAACGCTCGGCGATCCACGCCAGCTGGCCGACCGGTGAGTCGGTCAACGCGTAGCCGATGGTCTGCGGTGTGGCGACCTGCAGGGCCTGATACGGCGGGCGATTCGCCATGAGCTGCCTCACCTTGTCGAGGCGGGCTTCGTCCTCTTCGGACAGTTCGAGGCCGGCTTCGGGATCGGGCCGGGTCGGCAAGTAGTTCACGTGCACGCCGACGACGTGCTCCGGTGCGACTGCGCCGAGCGCTGTCGAAATGCCCGAGCCGAAGTCGCCGCCTTGGGCGCCGTAGCGCTCGTAGCCGAGTCGGCGCATCAGCTCGGCCCAGGCCCGGGCGATCCGCTCGACGCTCCAGTCGCGTTCATGGGTCGGCCCTGAGAATCCGTAACCTGGGATCGAGGGGATCACCAAGTGGAAATCGCGCGCCAGCGGCTCGATCATGCCCAGGAACTCGAGGAACGATCCGGGCCATCCGTGGGTGAGGACCAGCGCGAGGGCGTCCGGGTTCTCCGATCGGACGTGGACGAAGTGGACGTTCTGGCCTTCGATCTCTGTGGTGAAGTGCGGCAGCTTGTTGAGTTCGGCCTCGTGGGCGCGCCAGTCGTAGCCGGTTCGCCAGTATTCGGCGAGTTCTCTGAGCCGGGCGAGCGGGAAGCCGTAGTCCGAGCCCGCGTCGGCGACCTCGTTGGGCCAGCGGGTGCGGGCGAGCCGGTCGGCGAGGTCGTCGAGGTCGGCCTGGGGGATGTCGATGTGGAAGGGCTTGATCACGGCGGATCTCCTCGGTTCGTTGGGTCGCTAAACGTTTGGTGACCCAACGATACCGCAATCGTTCGGGCGCCCAACGATTCGTTAGACTCGTCACATGGACGACCCCTCGGAACCGCGTGGCGGCTGGCGAACGCTGCCCAGCTGGCTGCTCACCCAGACCGCGAACCACGCGCATCGCCTGGTGACCGATGGGTTCTCCGCGGCCGACGCCCGCGGCTACCACTACCGCGTGCTGGCGACGCTGGACGAGTTCGGGCCTGCCAGCCAGGCTGCGCTGGGCCGGCGGAGCGGCATCCACGTGAGCGAGATGGTCGCGACGATCAACGAGCTGGCCGAGCGCGAACTGGTCGAGCGTGCCCCGGATCCGGCGGATCGGCGGCGCAACGTCGTCTCGCTGACGACGGCGGGCAAGCGGCAGCTGCGACGGCTGGAGAAACAGCTGGCCGAACGCCAGGAAGAACTGCTGGCACCGCTTTCGTCCGACGAGCGGAAGCGGTTCACCGATCTGCTGTCGAAGTTGCTGGATCACCATGACCGGCGAAGCGGTGAGACCGGCTAGAACCCCTGAGCGGAAGCCAAAAACGCCTGACGGGCGTCAGAAGTGCTGTGCTGCGGCCAAAGGGCCTGCAGCGGTACATGGACGGCCGGGTGCAGCTCCCTGACCATGACCGCGCCGCCCGCCGCCGGCCCGGGTGGCGCGGTCACAAACGCGACCGCGTCGCTGTCGAGGACGGCGGTGACCGGTGGCGTCCCCTGGATGGGGTTGCGCCGGACGCGTGGTTCGAACCCCGCGTCGCGGCAGAGGTTGACGAGCAGATCGGTGTATCCGGACCGGCCGGGGTGGCCCCAGACGGTGATCTCTTCGCCGTCGAGGTCGCTCAACCCGAGATTCTCGCGGTCGGCGAGGCGGTGACCGGCAGCGACGGCGACGTTGAGCCGCTGCCGGATCAGGGTGGTCCCGACCAGTCCGTGGGCGAGGGTCAGCGCGCGGCCGAGGCCGAGGTCCAGTTGTCCGCCGAGCAGTTGTGCGACGAGTTCGTCGGGATAGCGCTGGTTGACGTCGATGACGAGGTCGGGGTCGGTCTGGTGTTTGCGCAGCAGGGCGGTGACCTCGTCGCCGGTGACGGCGGGGGTGTGGCCAACTCGGAGTCGTTCCGGTTCGCTTCGGCCGATACGGCGGGCGCGCTGGACGGCGGAGTCGGCGATGCCGTGGAGGAGGTGGGCATCGGCGATCAGTGCCTGGCCGGCGGGGAGCACGGTGACCCCGGTGGCGCTTCGCTCGAGGAGAGGGACGCCGACTTCCCGCTCGAGCGTGCGCACCGAGGTCGACAGCGCCTGCTGGCTCAGGTGCAGCCGGGTCGCCGCGCGGGTGAAGCTGCCTTCTTCGGCGACGGCGATGAGGTGGTTCAGCTTGTACAGGTCCAGGCCCACCCTGGGGTTCCCCTTCGTTTCCGGTCTACGGCGTCTTGGTCAGCGTAAGGGTCAGCGCGTGGTGTAGCCGCCGTTCGGGAACATCGTCTGGCCGGTGAACCAGCCGCCGTCGGTGGCGAGGAAGCGGATGATCGGCACGATGTCCTCGATCTTCGTCAGTCGTCCGCCCTTGGCCTGGGACTTGTGGAATTCGACCCGCTCGGGGGTTTCCTGCGGGTAGAAGAACGGGGTGTCCATCGGGCCGGGGGCGACGACGTTGACCGAGATGCCGCGGTCGGCGAACTCCTTGGCGGCGGCCCTGGTGAAGTGTTCCAGCGGGGCTTTGCCGCCGGCGTAGGTGGAGTAGCCGTCGGTGAAGGCCGCGAGCAGGGAGGTGCCGAGGCTGATGATCTTGCCGTTGTCGGAGAGGCGCCGTCCGGCTTCCTGGATGAAGAAGTAGGCGGCTTTCGCGTTGACCGCGAACATGCGGTCGTAGTCCTCTTCGGTGGTTTCGAGGATCGGCTTGCGCAGGACCATGCCGGTGGTGTTGACCGCGATGTCGGCGCCGCCGAAGGTGTCGACGGCGGTGTCGAAGAGGCGGCGGACGTCGGCGACCTTGGTCAGGTCGCCCTGGACGGCGACGGCTTCGGAGCCGGAACCGCGGACGGCCTCGACGGTCTTGTCGGCGTCGGCCGCGGAGGCGTCGCCGTGGTAGTGGACGACGACCTTGGCGCCGGCTTCGCCGAGTGTGGTGGAGAGGAGTCCGCCGAGGTTCTTCGCGCCGCCGGCGATGATCGCCACTGTTCCGTTCAGGTTCTGTTCGCTCATGACTTCGAACGTAGGAGCCAGGGGCGGGGGCTGGGAAACACAAGATCGAGGTGGGGTCACAAGCGCGGTTTGTGGGCTTTCCCACCTGCGTGGAGCTGGGAATCTCCAGGATCGAACGGCGAGATGACTTCACATTGTGGACACTCTGATCGTGCTCCGAGAAGTCGACGACCTTGATCAGCCCGCTGCCCCCGAGGAGGCGTCCCGGCAGGGCCGTCCGGCGCGTGTGTTCGAGAGAGTCCTCGACAGACTGGCGCGGTCGCCTTATCCGAGGGCGATCCTGCTGTATCTCGTGATCCGCACGGCGAGTGTCCAGTTGCTCGATCTGCTGGCCGCCCGGCGCGGCGCCACGTTGACCGATCGGCTGACAGCGTGGGACGGGCAGTGGTATCTGCGGCTGGCGGTCCATGGGTACGCGGATCTGCCGGGGACGCTGGACGCGGCGCGGCAGCCGTATCCGGACGCGCCGATGGCGTTCTTCCCGTTGTATCCGAAGCTCGTCGGTGCGGTGATGTGGCTCGGGCCCGATGTCGTGACGGCGGCGCTGACGGTGTCGGTGCTGGCGGGGCTGGTGCTGGCGTGCGGGCTGATTCGGATCGGGCGGGCCGTGTCGCCGGATCGGGGTGACCGGACCGGGTTGCTGCTGGTGGCGTTGTGGGCCGGTGCGCCGATGGCGATCGTGTTCTCGATGGCCTACACGGAGGCGGTGTTCTGCGCGCTCGCCGTTTGGGCGCTGGTGGGTGTGCTGGAACGGCGTTGGTTGCTGGCCGGTTTGTGTGCTTTCGGGGCCGGGTTGTCGAGGTCGACGGCGGTGGTGCTGGTCGCGGTGGTGGTCGTGGCGGCGTTGATCGAGGTCTTCCGGCGTGGTGAGAAGCGCTGGTGGGCGCTCGCGGGTGCGGTGATCGCTCCGTTGGGGGTGGCGGGGTATCTGGGGTTCGTCGCGTACCGGACGGGGAGTTGGACCGGCTGGCAGGACATCGAGTTGCGGGGTTGGAACACCGAGTTCGACTTCGGTGCGGAGACCGCGGATTCGGTGCTGGCGCGGTTGACCGGGGACGAGTCGGTGTTCAGCACGCTGACGGTGTTGCTGCTGCTGGGTGCGGTGGCGTTGGTGCTGGTGGCGGCGTTCATCCGGGTGCCGTGGCCGTTGACGCTCTACGGGGCCGGGGTGCTGTTGCTGGCCATCGGCACGCGGGGGCTGCCGGACGCGAAGATCCGGTTCATCCTGCCCGCTTTCCCGGTGCTGGTGCCGATCGCGATCGGGTTGTCGAAGCGGCGGACGGTGACGGCGGTGGCGGCCGCGGTGGCGTGGGTAGTGCTGGGTGCGTGGTTCTCGGCGCACGCGCTGACTGCGTGGCGGTACGCGATCTAGGTGTGAAACACGCCCTAGCTCGCCTGCCGGGTGCGGTGGTCGGCGACGTGGACCCTGGTGGCGCAGCGGGTCGAGCAGAACCGTCGGCGGCCGTTGCGGGAGACGTCGACGTAGACGGTTTCGCAGCCTTCGCGTGAGCAGACGCCGAAACGGTCCGGGGCGTCGCAGACGAGGTGTGCGAGTCCGCCTGCGGTGTAGGCCCGGACCCGGGGTGCGGTGCCGGCCTGTGCGTCGACGTAGTGCAGGTGGGGTGCTTTGCCGTCGTGGGTGGAGATGTAGGGCTTGGACGCGGAGTCGTGGAGCAGCGCGTTGACCAGGTCGACGCGGGTGTCCGGGTCGGCTTCGAAGACGCGTCGGAGTCTCTTGGTCCAGGCGACGATTTCGGTCGCTTCGTGGTCCTGTACGGCGGAGACGGTCATGCGATCCTTGAAGATCGCGGTGAGCGTGGCCGGGTCGGCGGCGTCGCCCAGGTTGACCAGCTCGGCGGCGATCTGCGCGGCCGCCCCGCCGTAAGGGTTGAAGTGCATTGACTCATTACAGCACGATCGGGGTATGGAAGCGAACAAGTGCCCGCGGTGCGGCTGGCCGCTGGCCGAACTGCCTGGAAGCGCGACGACGTCTCAGCGGGTCTCCCAGGGGAGGCTGGAGTACGTCCGGTGTCTGTGCGGGAGCTGGCTCGCGCGGGTGGACGGTGTGGTGATCGGGGCGACGAGGTCGCAGCTGGGGTCGGCTCGGCTCTGATAGGGGGTCGTGAGTGTTTTGGTCGTTAGAGCCAAGGGTGTCTTAAGCACCTACGCGGTGCGCAGTTGCGGCTGATCCAACCTGCGCGGGTAGGCACTAGCGGAGTGGTGTGGGCTGAAGGCTCCCTTCACCGAGTCTGATGCGGCGAAAGGAGCCTTCGCCCCCGGTCGGCTACAGGGATCGGCGGTTCGGTCGCAGGTGCCGCCCTTGCTCAGTTCTGCAGTACATGAAGGCCCCCTTCCTTGCGCTAGACGCAAGGAAGGGGGCCTTCATGTACTAACGACCAAACACCCGCTCTAGGTGTAGTAGCCCTCGACCGGGACGCGGGCCTCGTCGTACAACGCCGGACCCTCCAGGCGAACCGGCGGCGCCGTGGCCGGCGGTTTGAGCGCGGTGACCTGTTCGCCGGAAAGAGCGAACACGACCCGTCCCAGGCCCGAGCGTTCGATGGCGCCCTGGCACATCCCGCACGGCTGGCAGCTGGTGTACATCGTGGTCGCCGCGGCGACGGCGGGTTCGAGTTCGCGCGCGGCCCACACGGCGAGTTTCAGCTCCGGGTGCAGGCTGATGTCCGATTGGGACACCGTGGTGTTGTGGTCCTCGGCCAGCACTGTCCCGTCGGGGCCGACGAGCAATGAGCCGAAGGGCGGATCGCCGTCGGCGCGGGACTTCGCGGCCAGTTCGATGGCGCGGCGGAGGAACTTCTCGTCTTCGTCGGTCATGATCAGTCCTGTTCGGTTCGGTAGCGGCCCAGTTCCCAGTGGGCGGCGACGGTCGCCAGAGCCTGCCACGCGGATTCCGGCCGCAGGGTCTCTTCGGGATCACCGGAGAACGGGTCGAGGACGACCGTCTCGGCGCCGAGGTGGCGAAGCCGGTCGAGGTCGTCGACGATCTGCTCGATCGTGCCTTCCCCAGCGGCGCGATCGGGTGTGGTGACCGGGCGTTCGGTGACGTTCAGCAGGATCCGCGGCGTGAACGCGGGGACCGGCCGGTCGTGTGCGTCGGCGATGGTCTTGACCCTGGTGAGCGCTTCGGTGAGCCAGGGGAGGGTGGCCCGCAGCGGATGCCAGGCGTCCCCGACCCGGACGGCGCGGCGGATGCCGGCGTCACTGTTGCCGCCGACCCAGATCGGGATGTCGCCGGCGCGGTAGTCGGCGTCGTCGGCCCAGGCCTTCCGGACGGCGTCGAGGTGGTCGTCGGTCAGCCGTCCCCGTTTCTCGAACGGGACGTCGAGTGCTTCGAACTCCTGGCGCGCCCAGCCGGACGCGACGCCGAGCACCAGCCGTCCGCCGCTGAGCTGGTTCAGATTCGCGGCCATGCGGGCGATCAGCAGCGGATGCCGGTACGGGACGATGAGCACGGTGGTACCCAGTCGGATCCGGGTCGTCACACCGGCGAGCCACGACAGCGTCGTGAACGGTTCGTAGAACGGCGCCGGGTACTGCTCGGCGACGTCGGGGGTGATGGCGACGTGATCGGACACCATGAGCAGGTCGTAGCCGAGGCCTTCGACCGTGGTGGCCCAGCCGCGGAGGATCCCGGGGTCGGTCCCCGGGCCGAAGTTCGGGACGTTGACACCTATTCGCACAGGTCAAGGCTATCGGCGAGGCGGAAACCCGGGAAGGGATCTTTCCCGGCGTATGACGGCTTCCGCCGTGGATCTGCCGGTATTCTGGCCGGATGGCCGAGACTCTCGACGCGACCGACTGGGCGATCCTGGTGGAGCTCCAGAAGGACGGACGCCTTCCGCTCACCGAGCTGGGCAAGCGGGTCAGCTTGAGCGCGTCGGCGACGACGGAACGGGTGAAGCGGCTGGAGTCGGCCGGGGTGATCACCGGTTATCGCGCCGAGGTCGACCTGGAGAAGGCCGGATACGTGGTGCTCGCGGTGGTGCGGTTGAAGTATCCGGGCAGCAAGCACGGGCCGTTGCACAAGCTCCTGGCCGAGCGGACCGAGATCCTCGAATGCCTCCGCACGACCGGCGACGACTGCTATTCGCTGAAGATCGCGGCCCCGTCGATGGGGCGGCTGGAGGAGATCGTCAACGAGCTCGCGCTGTTCGGGAGCACGAACACCAACATCGTCTACAACCAGACGTTGCCCTATCGCGGGCCGCAGGGCCCGTGACCGCACCGGCCACGGGCCCTGCGGATCACGCGGTCTCCCAGAGCCCCATGACGTTGCCTTCCGTGTCCTTGAAGTACGCGGAGAAACCCATGTCGCCGACCGCGGTCCGGCCGACGAGCGTCGCGCCGCCCTGCTTCTCGATGACCGCGAGCGTGTCGTCGACGCTGTCGACGTCGAGCACGATCACCGGGCCCGACGCGGGGCTGAACTCCTTCGCCAGCATGCCGCCGTTGATGTAGCCCGGCTCCGAGGGCATGCCGGTCTCGGCGGTCGGCCCCGAAGCGACCATCGTGTAGTCCATCCCGGGCATCGTGTCGGCCTTCCAGCCGAAGACCTCCCGGTAGAAGCCGCGTGCGCGTTCGCCGTCCTCGAACGGAATCTCGAAATGCACGACCCGTCCGGCCATGGTCATCAACTCCTGTCGTGGCGTCGGATTCGGAACGCCACCAGCCAATAACCGCCGGACCTGGCGCGCTAGAGGACTTCGCCCTCTCCGAACCACCGGCGCAACGCCTCGGCCAGCTCGTCCTGGTCTTCGCCCACCCAGGCCACGTGTCCGTCCGGGCGCAGCAGTACCGCGGGTACCTCGAGTTCCTCGCTGGTGTCGACGACGTGGTCGACCCGATCCGCCCAGCCTCGCGCCGAGAGCGAGCCGGTCTGGTCGAGCAGCAGGCCGCGGCCGCCGCGGGTCAGTCCGTAGAGGTGGCCCTGCTTGAGCTCCAGATCCCGCATGCGGCGGCCGAGCAGTTCGTGTCCCTCGCCGAAGTCGTAGCGGATCGCGGTCGCGGTGATCTTCTCGGTCAGATACCGGCTGACGTCCTCGAAGTCCATCAGTTCCGCCAGTAGCCGCCGGACCGCCTGCGAGCCCGGATCGAGCGACATCAGCTGCATCTGCGCGCGGGTGTTGTCGAGTACCGCTGCGGCCACGGGATGCCGTTCGGTGTGGTAGGTGTCCAGCAGGTCGTCCGGCGCCCAGCCCTTGATCGCGCCCGCGAGTTTCCAGCCGAGGTTGAAGGCGTCCTGCACGCCGAGGTTGAGCCCCTGCCCGCCGACCGGCGGGTGGATGTGCGCCGCGTCGCCCGCCAGGAACGCGCGTCCCGCCCGGTAGCGCTCGGCCAGCCGTGTCGCGTCGCCGAAGCGGGAGAGCCAGCGTGGCGAGTGCACGCCGAAGTCGCTTCCGGCGACCACTTTGAGCTGTCGTTTGATCTCGTCGAAGGTCGGCGGGATCCGCGGGTCCTCGGCGAGGCCTTCGGCGGGCACGCCGACCCGGTACACCCCGTCGCCGATGGGGGAGAGGCCGAACCGGAGCTGGGTCTTGCGGACCTCGGTCATCACGGCGAGCACCGTTTCCCAGTCCTCGGTCAGTTCCATCTCGCCCAGGAGTGTCTCGGCGGTGGCGGGCTCGCCGGGGAAGTCGATCCCGAGGAGCTTGCGCACGGTGCTGCGGCCGCCGTCGCAGCCGACGAGGTAGCGCGAACGCAGCCTCGTCCCGTCGGCCAGTTCGACGTCCACGCCGTCCTCGTCCTGCGTCAGGCCGACCACTTCACAGCCGCGCCGGATGTCGACGCCGACCTCGGCGGCATGGTCGATGAGCAGGCGGTCGGTGACGGTCTGGGGGATGCCGAGGATGTAGGCGTGCGCGCTGTCCAGCACGGGCGCCGGTTTGATGATGCCCGCGAAGGAGCCGCCGACCGGATACTTCTTGCCGTGTTCGAGGAAGCGCTCCAGCAGACCGCGCTGGTCCATCACCTCGATACTGCGCGCGTGCAGGCCCATCGAGCGGACGACCTTGGACTGTTCCGGATCCTTTTCCAGGACGACGACCTGCACGCCGTGCAGTCGCAGTTCGGCGCCCAGCATCATGCCGGTCGGTCCGCCGCCGGCGATGATCACGTCGATCAAGAGTTCCCCCGATTGTCGAGCTCGTGTTGTCCGGCGGGGGATTCTGCGGCATGACCGGGGTCTTGCCGCAAGCCCCCAGGTGCGTTATACGTTAGAAGTGGCAGGGAGAGTCGATCTCTCTGCCGTTGTCGTTTTCAGTCCGCGGTGGACGGACAAACCCCCGTTGGAGGCAGCAGGGCATCGCTGTGACCTGTGACGAACTTGTTCGTAACGAACATGTTCGCTACAGTGGTGGCATGGCACCTGCGAAGAGCCGCCGGGAGCGACCGGCCAAACCCGCGCTGACCCGCGACGGCATCGTCGCCGCCGCGGTCGCGATCCTGCGCGAGGAAGGCCTGCGCAAGGTCACGATGCGCCGCCTGGCGCAGGAACTCGACACCGGCGCGGCCTCGCTCTACGTCTACGTCCGCAACACCACGGAACTGCACGCGGCGATCCTGGACGAACTCCTCGGCACCATCACGCCGCCGCCGGCCGAAGGCTCCTGGCGTGACCGGCTCGAACGGCTGCTCACGGCCTACACCAAAACGCTGCTGGAGTACCCCGGTCTCGCCCTGTCCGCGCTGGTGGCCCGCCCGAGCGGCGAGAACTACCTCGGCCTGGTCGAGAACCTGCTCGCCCTGCTCGCCGAGGGCGACGTGCCCGCCGAGCGGCGCGCCTGGGGGATCGACATCCTCCTGCAGCACGCGACGTCGACCGCGGCCGAACACGCCGAGCAGGACTCGCCGGACGACTGGGACGCACTGGCCCGCGCCGTGCGGGACGCCGACGAGACGACCCACCCCCAGATCGCCGCCCACGCGGCCGACCTGCTCACCGGACGGCCCGAGCAGCGGATGTCGTGGGGACTGCAGGTGCTGATCACCGGAATCACGCACACCGGCCTGCCGCCGGAAAGGAACCCGACATGACCACACACCACCCGATCGCGATCATCGGCGCCGGCCTCGGCGGACTCACCCTGGCCCGCGTCCTGCACGTCAACGGCATCGAAGCCGCGGTCTTCGACCTCGACGCGTCGCCGTCCGCCCGCACACAGGGCGGCATGCTCGACATCCACGAGGATTCCGGACAGGTCGCGTTGCGCGCCGCCGGTCTCCACGACGAGTTCCGCACGCTGGTGCACACCGGCGGCGAGGCCATGCGCATCCTCGACCGGCACGCGGTCGTGCACCTGGACGAGACCGACGACGGAGACGGCGGGCGCCCTGAAGTCGCCCGAGGCGACCTCCGCGACCTGCTGCTCGGCTCCCTGCCCGACAGCACCGTGCGCTGGGGCGCCAAAAGCACCGGCGCACGCCCGCTCGGCGACGGCAGGCACGAGGTGACCCTGACCGACGGCACATCGTTCACCACGGACCTGCTGATCGGTGCCGACGGCGCGTGGTCCAAGGTCCGCCGCCTGGTCTCAGAGGCCGAACCTGCCTACGAGGGCATCTCCTTCGTCGACATCCACCTCCACGACGCCAAGGAACGCCACCCCGCGAGCGCCGCGCTCGCCGGCGACGGCATGTTCTTCGCGCTCGGTGCGGACAAAGGACTTCTGGGGCACCACGACAGCACCGGCAGCCTCCACGTGTACATCGCGCTCAAGATCGCCGAGGACTGGATCTCCACCATCGATTTCAGCGACACCGTTGCCGCGAAGGCCACCGTATTGGACCACTTCGACGGCTGGGACGCCGGTCTGCGCGCCCTGATCACCGACGCCGACGGCGAACTGATCCCTCGGCTGATCCACGCGCTGCCCATCGGTCACCGCTGGGATCGGATACCCGGTGTCACCCTCCTCGGGGACGCCGCCCATCTGATGTCGCCGTTCGCCGGCGAGGGCGCCAACCTCGCGATGCTCGACGGCGCCGAACTCGGCCTCGCGCTCGCAGCGCATCCTGGCGACGTCGAAGCCGCACTGAAGGCCTACGAGACGGAACTGTTCCCGCGCAGTGAGGCGTCGGCGGCGGAATCCGCCGAAAGCCTCGTCCTCTGCTTCACCGAAGACTCCCCGAAGCCGTTGCTGGAGCGCTTCGCGTCCTACCGCTGAGCCGACCCCGCCGGCTGGGAGCGCCTGGCGTAGGCGCGGGCGGCACGGGCCCGGTCGCCGCAGCGCACGGAACACCACTGGCGCCGCCCGTTGCGCAGGAAGAACCGCGTGCACGGCGGGGAACCGCAGGCCGCGATCCGCTCCGCGTCCGGCCCGGTCAGCAGATCCGCGGCGTTGGCGGCGAGGGTCGCCAACGCGTGCTCGACGATCTGGGTGATCGGATGCGACGCGGTGCGGTACAGCCCCCGGGCCGGGTCCCAGCGCAGCAGTTCGGCGGTGGGCGCCTTGCTCAGCGCCTCGTTGACGGCGTTGAGCGCGCTCTGCGGAGCCGGATCCGAACAGGAACGCGACGCGAGCAGGATCCGCACCTGCTCACGCAACGAGCGGACCAGGCCGGCGCACAGCTCCTGAAGACCGGCGTCGACCGGGGCGAGGCCCCGTTCGGCGAGCCAGTCCGTCGCGGCCGCCGGAGTGCCGAGCAAATCGGTGAACTGGCCGCCGGGCAGCGCGATCGTGGTGTTGGCGAGCGCCAGCGCGACGTACTGCTCGGCGCCCGGGGCAGGAGGAAGGGCAGCGGTGTCGTCCACGTTCTCATGGTAGGCGCTGAGTTCATCCATGAGAACTCTCACGGAAGTAGTTGCGGTCTTCCGTGACAACTGGATAAGGTCACTCACGGAAAGAACAATACCTATCCGTGAGGTGAATGATGAACCAGATCAGCGACCAGCTCTCCGTCCAGGTCTTCGGCGGGCCGACCGCCCTGATCGAGTACGGCGGCCTGCGGTTCCTGACCGACCCGACCTTCGACGAGCCCGGCCACTACCCGAGGCCCAACGGGAGACCCGGCCTCACCAAGACGGCGCCGTCGTCGGCGAACCCCGCGGACCTCGGCCACCTCGACGCCGTCCTGCTCTCCCACGACGAGCACCCGGACAACCTCGACCACTCCGGCCGGAAACTGCTCGCCGACGTGCCGCTGACCCTCACCACGGCCAGCGGGGCGGGAAGGCTTGGAGGCACCGCGAAAGGGCTGGAGAACTGGGAAACCGTCGAACTGGACCGGCCGGGCGGAGGAGTCGTGACCGTGACCGCCGCACCCGCGGTCCACGGACCTTCAGCGGACAAGGTCAGCGGTGACGTCGTCGGCTTCGTGCTCACCGGCGACGGCCTGCCGACGGTCTACGTCAGCGGCGACAACGCCTCGCTCGACGTCGTCCGGGAGGTCGCGGAACGATTCGGGCCGGTCGACACCGCCGTGCTCTTCGCCGGGGCCCCGCGTCTGAAGCCGGTCTTCGACGGCGCCCTGCTCGTCCTCGACAGCGAGCTTGCCGCCGAGGCGACACGCATCCTCGGCGCCCGCACGGTCGTCCCCGTGCACATCGACAGCTGGAACCACTTCACCGAAGGCCGCGACGAGCTGGTGGCCGCGTTCACCACGGCCGGGCTGGCCGATCGGCTGCGCCTGAGCCGGGCTTGATCGTCTACGTTCGGGGGACGCCGACGAGAAAGCGAGCACCGCCATTCCCTCCGCCACGCTGAGCATCCCCACTCCCGACGGCCGGTCCGACGCCTTCGCCGCCTACCCCGGGCAAGGCGGAACGCATCCGGGTCTCCTCCTGTACCCGGACGCGTTCGGGCCACGCCCCGTCCTCTGGGACATGGCCCGCGAACTGGCCGACCACGGCTATTACGTCCTGGTTCCCAATGTCTTTTACCGGCACCGCCCGGCGCCGGTGTTCGACCTTCCCGACCACATCACCGCCGAGCATCGACCCGCGCTGTTCGGCCAGATCATGCCGCTCATCGAGGCGCACACCACCGAACGCGCCCTCGGCGACGCAGGCGCCTACCTCGACTTCCTCACCGCTCAGCCCGAGGTCGGCGCCGGACCCGTCGCCGCGATCGGTTACTGCATGGGCGCGGTCCTCGCGATGCGCACCGCGACGGCCCATCCCGACCGGGTCGCCGCCATCGCCGGATTCCACCCAGGCGCCCTCGTCACCGACCAACCCGACAGCCCGCACCGGCAGATCCCTGGCCTCACCGCGAAAGTGCACCTCGGCCTCGCCGAGGGCGACATGACACCCGAGGCGATCGCCGAGATCAGCCGCGCGTTCGACGCCGCCGGAGTCGACTACAGCTGCGAGATCTATCCCGGCACGGTCCACGGCTACACGATGTCCGACACCGACGCCTTCGACGCCGCCGGATCGCGACGCCACTGGGAGCGGCTGTTCGCCCTCCTTGAAAGCACGTTCAAGGCGTGAGTTCTTCTGGGCGACAGCGCAATCTCTCCGTGACGCGGTCGAGCGGGGAGGATTCGGGACGTTGAGCGCCCCAAACCCTCCCCGCTCGAATCACCTGACCGGTCCGACTTGACTGCTCGGCGTGCCAGGTGTCGACGATGTGGGAATTGGGACGTTGAATGTCCTAATTCCCACATAGTCGGGGGCCGCACGGGTCTCGAAGCTTGATCAACGGAGGATTCGGGACGCTCAACGTCCCGAATCCTCCGTTGATCAAGCTCCCGCCCAGCGGGCGGGCAAATACAGGTCCACCAGAACCGTCCTTGCCACTCACGACCACCCAGCGGAGTGCTAGGTCAGGGCGCGGCCGACGGAAGATCCATGATGCCGGTGGCCTGCGACCAGACACAACGCCACGTGCCGCCGGCGTCGGTGTACACGTCGGTGTGCCAGGCCTCGTGCCGCGGGATGTCCGCGCCGTCGACGGTGAGTTCGACGAAGCACCGGTAGCGGAGGACGACGACGTCGGTGCCGACGATGGCGTCCACGTCACCAGTCAGCTCCAGTTCCCGGTAGACGACCCGCCCGGTGGTCAGGAGATCCAGGTACTCGGCCTTCGTCCACACCGTGCCGGTCGGGTTGCACAACCGGTACTCCTCGGTGTGCAAGCGATCGTAGGTGCCGCGATCCACGTCGAGGAGACATCGGATCCGATCCCGCTCGGCCTTGATCACCCGGCCGGCCACATCGTCAGTCATACCCGCTCCTGTTCACTCGTTCTTGGTCACGGCGAGGACAATCCGGTCGGCGGCCCACAACGCGACGCCGATGACGCCGGGCCAGGTCAGCCCGACGGCGATCAACCCGGCCCCGACGCCGAGGAACAGCGCCGTTTCCAGGACGAACCGGATCGACTCTGCCAGCACGACGCGTGCCTTCTCGGCGAGGAACAGTCCCCAGAACACCGCGACGGCGAGCGGAGCGAGGACCACGGCCACCCACCGCCATCCGTCCGGCCCCAGCCGCCAGGCGACGACCGCCGCACCGGTCAGCATGGCGAGTTCGAGGAGGAACCGCACGATCAGCGCGGCACCGCGCACACCGTGGAGTGGTTCGGACAGCTGCTCGCTCATGGCTTCCCCTGTGTGCTCAGCCGAGGTGGACAACGGTACCGAGCCCCTCCTCCCGGGCCTTCGCGGAGACCGCCGCGTACAGCGCGACATCGAGGACTCCCATGCCGAACGGGTTCAGCACCACGTACGGCGACGCGACCCCGTCCGCGCTGTGCCGTCCCGTGAGGATCCCGCCCAGCGTGCCGTCGAGGGGACGTGCGGACCCGGCGGAACCGGGGCGTCCGAACATGCCTTCCGCCATCAGGCGGCCCAGCGGCCGGCGCGGGTTGTCGGCGACCAGGTCCACGTCGTCGACGTACACCGCCGCCGCGTCGCGGAACGCCGCGTCCGTCAGGTCGCCGAGGGAGACGTTGATCAGCAACGCGCTCGGCGACGCCCAGTCCGGCTCGACGTAACCCACGTCCATCGTGGTCGTGAACACGGCGATCTCGGCCGCGGACACCGCTTCCCGCGCGGTCGGGCAGACCTGCGCCGAAATCCCCGGCAGGGTGGCGGCCAAGGCCCGCGCGGCCTCCGGGGACCGGTCGTACAGCATGATCTTCCGCACTGACGGCAGCCGTTCGGTGAGCAGCGCCGCGTGCATCCGGCCCTGCGCGCCGCATCCGACGACGGCCAGCGAAACCGCGCCGCCGTACCCGAGCGCGTCCACCCCCACCGCGCTCACCGCCGCCGTCCGGACCGCGCTCAGCAGACCGGCCTCCAGGATCGTGGTGATACGGGCGGTCTCCGCGTCGAAGCACAGGCCGATCCCGCCCGCGCGTTCCAGCCCGCGGGCGGGGTTCGACACGCTGGCGTTGATGATCTTCATGCCGTACGACGACCGCACCGCGCCCGGCATCCCGATCGACCGGGTGTAGGCGCCTTGCGAGTTCTCCCAGCGCAAGTACGCCTCGGCGGGCAGGAGACCGACGCCGCGGTCGTGGTCGGCCAGGGTTTCGCGGACGACGTCGACCGGGTCGAGGTTCGTCAGGCATTTTCGGACCTCTTCGCGGGACAGCATCGTCACCTCGCCCGCACCGGACAGGCCGCTGTCGGCCACGTCGAACCAGCTCATGCCAGGTCCTCTCCGCCACACCACTCGAGCGCGGCCATCGCGCTGTACAGCTTGTTCTCCGCCTGGGCGAAGGCGATGGACCGCGGCCCGTCGAGCACGTCGGCCGTGACCTCCTCGCCCCGGTGCGCGGGCAGGTCGTGCAGGAACACCGCGTCCGGGCTGGTCCGCCACAGGTCCGCCGTCACCTGGAACGGCGCGAACACCGTGCGCCAATCGGGATCCGGTTTGGCCGTTCCCGTGGTCTGCCATCGGGTGGTGTAGACGATGTCGACGCCGCCGGGCAGATCGTGGACATCGTGTCGCTCCACAAGGGACGAACCATGGCGGGCGGCGTGCTTGCCCGCGCGCTCCAGGACGTCCGGGTCGACGCCGTAGCCCGGCGGGGTGCGAAGGTGCAGTTCGGTGCCGGGGAACCGGCTCAGCGCCAGCGCCAAGGCCGCCGCCGTGTTGTTGCCCTCGCCGACGTACAGCATGCGGACGCCGTCGACGCGGCCGAAACGCTGGACGATCGTCGTCAGGTCCGCCAGCGCCTGGGTCGGATGCTCGTCGGCGCTCATCGCGTTGACGACCGCCATCCGGTCCTGCGCCGCGATGGCCCGCAGCTCCGCCGGATCGGCCGCGGTGCGCGCCACCAGGAAGTCCAGCATCGACGACAGCACCCGTCCGGTGTCCTCGATCGACTCCCCGGTGTTGGTCTGCAGATCGTTCGGGCCGTACGCGATGATCCGGGCGCCCAGCCGCAGCGCGCCCGCGGAGAACGCGGTGCGCGTGCGGGTGGAGGTCTTGCGGAAGTGGATGCCGACGACCGCACCGTCCAAAGTGGAGTATGTCGCGCGCGGCCGTTCCGCCAGGCTGACGGCACGGCGGACGATGGCGCGCAGGTCGTCGTCGGTCAGGTCGTCGAGTGAGATGAGGTGACGCAAGGGAAGGCTCCTCAGGAGATGGTGGCCAGGGCGCGGGCGGTCACGTCAGGCACTTCGCCGAAGTGACCGCGGACCCACGCGTCGGAGTAGATGGTGTCGAGATAGCGGTTGCCGTCGTCGGGGAAGACGAGCACGCACCGGGAGCCGGGCGGGATGCGGTCGCGCAGCTTCGCGAGCGCGGCCACGGTCGCGCCGGAGGAACCGCCCGCGAGGATGGCTTCGCGCGCGACGAGCGTCCGGCAGGCCCGCACGCATTCGAGATCGGTCACGTGCACGACCTCGGCCACCGCGGACGTGTCGACCAGCGGCGGCCGCCGTCCGGCGCCGTGGCCCGGGATCCGGCGTTCTTCCGTCGGCACGTGGAAGATCGCGCTGCCCGCGGCGTCGACCGCGATCAGTTTCGTGCTCAGCCCTTCGCGCCGGATGTGGTCGGCGCAGCCGCGCATCGTGCCGCCGGTGCTGACCGCGCAGAACAGATAGTCGACGCGGCCGTCGAGCGCGTCCGCGATCTCGCGCATCGTGTGCTCGTGCGCCGCCGGGTTGAGCGGATTCGCGTACTGATCGGGCCAGAACGCGTCCGGCAGCAGCGCGAGGAGCTCCCGCACCCGGGCGATCCGGGCGCCGAGCAGGTCGCCGTCCAGCGGGGCGGTGACGACCTCGACCGTGGCGCCGTAGGCCCGCAGCAGCGCGAGGGTCTGCGCGGTCGTACGGGTGTCGACAACACACACCAGGTCGAGCCCGAAATATGCGCACATCTGGGCGAGGCCGACGCCGAGATTGCCCGACGTGGACTCGACGACCACCGATCTGCCCGGCACGAGCCTGCCGGAGCCGATCTCGCCGCGCAGCATGTTCAGCGCGGTCCGGTCCTTCACGCTGCCGCCGGGATTGAACTTCTCCAGCTTCGCGAACACCCGGGAACCCGCCAGTGGGACGACCCGGTCCAGGGCGACCAAGGGAGTGTTCCCGATCGTGGCGAGCACACCGCCGATTTCAGCCGTGCTCAACGGACACCTGCTCTCTCCTTGCCCCCAGTGGTGGCGCGGCGACGTTCCCGCCGGAGACGACGGCGACCGTCGCCCTTCCCGACGACCCGGCGCGCCCGGTCAGATGGGCGGCGGTCGCCACCGCACCGCTCGGCTCGGCGACCACGCCGAACCGGTCGAACAAGAACGCCTGCGCGGCGACGATGCTCTCCTCGTCGACCGTGACGACGTCGTCCACGAGCGTCTTGACGTGCTCCCACGCCAGCTCGCCGAGCACCGGGGCACGCAAGCCGTCGGCGATCGTCCGGTAGGTCCGCGAGACCGGCCAGCGCGCCAGGCGGCCGGTGCGGAACGAGTCGGCCGCGTCGGCGGCGAGTTCGGGCTCCACGCCGACGACCCGCGTCCCCGGCGAGTACGCCTTGACCGCGACGGCGACGCCCGCGAGCAGGCCGCCGTTGCAGACCGGGACCAGGACGGTGCCCGCGTCCGGCAGATCCGTGACGATCTCCGCGCCGACCGTGCCGTGGCCGGCGATCACCGCGAAATCGGCCGACGTGATCAGCGTGGCACCGGTGCGGGCCAGCAGTTCGGCCGTCGCGGATTCCCGTTCACCCGGTGGCACGACGACCACCTCGGCACCGAGCGCGCGGACCGCGTCGACCTTCAACGCGGGCGCCGTTTCGGGCAGCACCACCGTGGCCTTCACCCCTTGGCGGGCCGCGGCGTAGGCGACCGCGCGGCCGTGATTGCCGGACGACTGGGCCAGCACGTGGCCCGTCAACCCGTCGACCGCGTTGAGCGCGCCACGGACCTTGAACGAACCGGTCCGCTGCCGGTTCTCCGGTTTGATCCACAGTCCGTCGACCGGCCCGAGTACGGGGGTGCGGCGCACGGAGTACCGGATCCGGTCGGCCGCCCGCGCGACGTCGTCCCCGGTCACCAGGCGCGTCATCGGGCCACCGCCCGGTCGGCGAGCGCCTGGACACGGTCGAGGTCGGCGTCGACCTCGGTGGGCGGGGCGGCGTCCGGCAGGAGGTCCTCGATGTCCCGCAGCCGCCGGTACCGCAGCCCGAGCACACCCCAGACGACCAGGACGATCCCGGAGAACACCATCAGCGCGGCGACCCCGGCGTGGGCATCGTTGGCCGTGACCGGATCCAGCGCGCCGATCCCGCGGGCGAGCGGACCGAACCAGTCGGACAGCGCACCGGCGGTGAGGAACCCGAGCGGCGACATGGCCGTGGCCAGCATGACGTTGATGGCGAGCACCCGGCCCTGCAGATGCTGGCCCACCTTCGTCTGGATGATCGACAGCCAGTGCGCGTTGCCGATGCTCATACAGGCCAGCCGGATGAACAGGCCCGCGGCGATGACCAGAGCCGACGGCCAGATCCCCATCAGCAGCACCCCGAGACCGGAGCCGATGACGAACCCGATCATCCCGGTGGCGCGGCGTTTCGTTCCGCCCCACCAGATCACCACCACGGCTCCCACCGCGGCACCGACACCACCGGCGGCGCTGACGAACCCGAGCTCGCCGGGACTCCCGATCGACAGCACCAGCGGCGTGATGACCACCCACATCAGCGCGGTGAAGTAGTTGACCACGGCGAAATAGCCGACCATCGCCAACAGGGGTTTGCGACGCAGCACGAACAGGAAGCCGCCGGTGAGGGCCTTGCGGAACGGCTCCTGGCGGGTGAAAAAGAGCCGGTCTGGGAAGCGCACGGCCAGGAGTGTCACCACGCCGACGGCGAACGTGGCGGCGTCGACCACGACGACCGAGGTGAGACCGGACAGTCCCATGAGGACACCGCCGAGGATCGGTCCGAGCACGGTACCGAGCCCGATCCCGATATCGGCCAGCGCGTTCGCCTGCGGCAGGTACGGCTTCGGCACCAGCTGGGCGATCGCGGCGAGGTACGCGGGCCGGTGGAACGCCGACGCCAGCGACGTCACCCCGACGATCACGCAGACCGTCGGCAGGTCCAGCCGCCCCAGCGCGACGAGGACGGCGAGCGCGACCATCGCCGCCCCGCTCACCAGATCGCAGGCCAGCATGATCCGTCGGCGGTCGAACCGGTCGGCCAGCGCGCCGCCGACCGGGGTCAGCAGCATGCTCGGCAGCCGGGCCAGGAGCACCACGAGCGCGAGGTCGAACACCCGACCGCTGCGTTGGTAGGCCCAGACACCGAGTGCGAACGAGCTGAGTTCGTTGCCGATCATCGACATCGCCTGGCCACCGGCGACGGTGTAGAACGCGCGCAACCCGCGGCGGCCGTCGGCCACCGGGACGTCGTTCACCCGCGGCGGCAGTTCCCCTGCGGCCCACTGGGTAAGCCGCGTCCGCAAGATGCCGGCGACCTCCGCAGCCTGGTGGCGAAGGAAGTAGTGGCCCGCCTTCGGGAGGACGGCGAGATCGACGCGGTCGGCGAAGGCACCCCACTCCCGGTGGCGTTCCCGATACAGCTCGGTCGCCGGATCGCTCGCTCCGACCACGCACAGGATCGGCGCGGACAGCCGGGTCTCGGTACCGAGTTCGCGGCCGAACCAGGCCTGCGCCTGCGCGGCGTCGTGCCGCAGGCCCCGCAGCATCGCGGTGCTCGCCTTCTCGTCCATGTCGTCGAGGAGGCCGCCGCCCGCGCGGAGCGTGTCTCGGTAGAGCCGGTCGGACACCCACCGCTCGCGCGGGAACTTCCGTTGCAGCCAGGCGGAAAGACGGCCAGGCAGGCGGGCGGCCGGGAAGCTGCCCGCGACGACCACGCCCAGGACGGTCCGGCCGTCGGCCTCCAGCCGCGCGGCCAGCGCCGTGGCGACCGCCGAACCGACGCAATGCCCGTACACCGCGACGGGCCCGGTGACCGTCCGGCTGATCTCGTCCGCGAGGGCGGCCACGATCTCGTCGATCGTGCCGAACTCCTCGTCCGGGCGGGCGACGTCGTGGCCGGGCAGTTCGACCGCGCGGACGTCGACGCCGTCCAGCTCGTTGGCCAGGGGCTGGAACACCGCGGCCGAGGCACCGCCGTACGGCACGCAGATCAATGTCGCCTCCGCCGCGCCCGCCCGCGCCGGGGAAAGACGGTGGAGCATGCCGCCGGTCTCCTCGCCCGCGTCGAGGTAGGCGGCCAGTTCGCGGACGGTCGGGCGCAGGAACAGGTCGATGACGCGCAACCGCTCGTCGAGCAACCGCACCGCGCGCACCGCGGTGAACGAATGCCCGCCGAGCGCGAAGAAGTCGTCGTCGACGCCGACCTCGGGCACCTCGAGCACCTGCGCCCACACCTGGGCGACCCGCTGTTCGGACGGTGTCGCCGGGACGCCGCCTCCTCGCTTCGCTGCGGCGGGGACGGCCGTTTCGCCGGGGACGACCGTGATGCCGATCGTGGAGTCCACATCGGACAGAAGAACTTCGAGCAGATCTTGGAAGTCCGCGACGATCCGTTCTGCGGTCGAGGAGTCGAAGAGATCGGTCCGGTAGGCGAGTTCGCCCGAGTAGGTGTCGCCGACGTTGACCAGCGCCATGCTGAGGTCGAATTTCACGCGTTCGGTGGCCGAGGGCAGCGGCGTGACGTCGAGGCCGGGGATGACCGGCTCCGGCGCGGGCTGGTCGAGGACGTTGAGCAGCACTTGGAACAACGGCGTCGCGGACATCGTTCGGTCCGGTCTGAGCCGCTCGATGATCGCTTCCAATGGCGTTTCCGCGTGCGCGAACGCGCCGAGCACGGTCTCCCGGACCCGGTCGAGGAGTTCGCGCACGGTCGGGTCGCCACCCAGATCGGTGCGGAGCACGAGCGTGTTGACGAAGCAGCCGACAGTGGCTTCGACGCCCGAGTGATGGCGTCCGGCCTCCGGCACGCCGATGGCGACGTCGTCGGCGCCCGCGAGCCTGCCGAGCAGGACCTGCCAGCCGGCGAGCAGCACCATGAACGGGGTCGTGCCCGTCTCGCCGGCGACACGGCGGAGCGTCGCGGTGAGACCGGCGGGCAGCGTGTAGCGGACGTGCCCGCCGGACCAGGCGGCCACCGGCGGCCGGGGCCGGTCGGTGGGCAGGGTGAGCAGGGGCGGAAGCCCGGCGAGGCGCTCGCACCACCAGTCGAGGTCTTCCGGACGTTGCCGCGTGGCCTGCCAGACCGCGTAATCCGCGTACTGCACGGGAACCGGGTTCTGTACCCGGCCGCTGTAGGCGGCCGCGAGGTCGGTGCCGATGATGCCCCGTGACCAGTTGTCGGTGGCGATGTGGTGGATGGTGATCGCCAGGACGTGGTCGTCCTCGGCGACACGGAACAGCTTCGCCCGCCATGGTGGCTCACGGTCGAGCGCGAAGGGCCGTTCCACCTCGGCCTGATACGCGGCCATGGCGTCATCCGTATCCACAATGGACAGTTCGATCACGTCCGGGGGCAGCGGAACGGCCATCGGGGTGCCGTCGCGGTCTTCGATCACGCTGCGCAGCACCACATGCCTGGCCGCGACCTCGCGCACCGCGCGGGCCAGGGCGTCGGTGTCCAGTTCGCCGCGCAGGCGCAGCACGATGTCCCTGTTGTAGGCGGATCCGGGCTCCAGCAGATCGAGGAACCACAGCCGGGCCTGCGCGGAAGACAGCGGAGCAGGCGCCTCGGGATCGGGGCGCACGGGGATCGGCGCGCCGCCGGACACCCCGCCGGTGTCGGCCTCCAGCACCGCGGCCAGATCCGCGAGCACCGGATACTCGAACAGCGTCCGCACCGACACCTCCCGGAGCAGCGCCTCGCCGAGCCGTCCGGCGACCCGGACCGCGGCGAACGAATGGCCGCCCACGGCGAAGAAGTCGTCGTCCGCGCCGACGTCGGACCGGTCGAGGACCTCCGTCCAGACGCGGGCGACCAGCCGTTCCGCCGGGGTGGCGATCGGGCGGCGCACCGCCGGGGCGGGCGCGGAGGCCTGAGGGAGCGCGGCGCGGTCGATCTTGCCGTTGGCGTTGAGCGGCAAGCGTTCCAGCACGGTCAGCGAGGCGGGCACCATGTAGTCCGGCAGGCGTTCGCGCAGTGTCCGGCGCACGGTCGCCACGTCGAGCCCCGGCCCGACGAGCCACGCGGCCAGACGCCGGTCGAGGCCGTCACCGACCGGCAGCACGACGGCCTCGGCCACTCCGTCGACGTCCCGCAGCGCCGCGGTGACCTCACCCAGCTCGACCCGGTGGCCGCGCACCTTCACCTGGTCGTCGGCCCGGCCACCGAACTGCACAGTGCCGTCGGCGCGCACACGCAGCAGATCCCCGCTGCGGAAGCACCGGACCCCCGCGCCGAGCGGATCCGGCCTGAACCTGTCGGCGGTCTGGGTGTCGTCGCCGAGATAGCCCCGCGTGATCTGCGGTCCGCCGATCACCAGCTCGCCGGTCATCCCGGGCGGCACCACCGCACCGGTGCGGTCGACGAGGTAGCCGACCACGCCGGGCAGCGGGGTGCCGAGCGGTACGTATCCGGTGCGTTCGTGCGGTGGGACGGTCGCCACGTCGCACGTCATCGAGATCATCGTGCTTTCGGTGTGCCCGTAGTGGCTCTGCACCCGCAGCCCCGGACGGGCCGCTTCGGCACGTTCGACCAGCGACCACGGGCAGGCCTCGCCCGCCAGGATGAGCAACGCACGCGGCAGCACCGAGGCCAGATCCCCATGCCGGGCAAGGAGTTCCAGGTGACTGGGCACGCATTTGAGCACGTCGACCGGATGCCCGGCCAGGTAGCGGGCGAAGGATTCCGGGTCCATCGCGGTGTCCCGCTCGACCAGATGCACCGTGCCGCCGGTGGTCAGCGCGCCATAGACGCAGGTGAGGCCGAAGTCGGCCGCCGGGGTGGAGACCACGGCGAACGACGCGCCCGCCACGTCGCCGAGCCGGGGCAGCATGCCCGACAGGTAGTGCGCGACGTTGCGGTGCTCGACCGCGACACCCTTAGGAGCGCCGGTCGAACCGGACGTGAAGATGACGTGGATCAGGTCGTGCCCCGCGACCGGGACGTCCGGCCTGGTGCTGGGCTGGGCGGCGACGGCGTCGTCGATGGTCAGGACGGTGACATCGGGAACGGTGATGTCGAGGCCGGGTTCGGCGAGCAGGATCCGGGCCTTCGCGGTGGCGAGGATGGCCGCCACACGCGACGGCGGGTAGGTGGTGTCCATCGGCAGATACGCGCCACCCGCTTTCATGATGCCCAGCACCGCGACCGCGACATCGGTGCCCTGCTCCAGCAACATCCCGACCGGCTCGTCAGCGCGCACGCCCAGTTCACGCAGCCGGTGCGCGAGCCGGTTGGCCCGCTCGTCGAGCTGCCGGTAGGTCAGCGAACCGGTCCCGCCGACCACCGCGACCGCGTCCGGGACGCGGTCGACGGTCCGCTCGATGAGCACGTGCACCGGCGGGTATTCGGTGGTCTCCGGCGCGGGCCCGGCGAGAACGGGGCCGGTCACCGTTTCGAGGGGGACTGCGGCGACCGGCCGGTCGAGGTCGGCGGTGACGCCGTCGAGGAGCGCGACGAACCACCGGGTGATCCGTTCGGCCGTGCCGGGATCGAACAGGTCCGTGCGGAAGGACAGACCGCCGCGGTAGGCACCGTCCACTCGGGACAGTGCGAGATTCAGATCGAACTTGACGCCGCGCACCGGCGCCGGGAGCACCCGAGCGTCGAGCCCGGGCCACTCGGGCGTGCCCGGCGGGTCGTCGAGGACGTTGAGCATGACCTGGAAGATCGGTGAGGCGTCGAGGCTCCGCTTGGGCGCGAGCCGTTCGACGATGCGCTCGAAGGGCACGTCCGGGTGCGAGAAGGCGTCGAGCACGGTGTCGCGGACGGCGGCGAGCAGGGTGCGGCCGGTGGTGACGCCGGAGAGATCCGTGCGCAGCACGAGGGTGTCGACGAAACAGCCGACGACCCGTTCCGATCCGGGCTGCCGTCGTCCCGATTCCGGGACACCGACCGCGACGTCGTCCGTGCCCGCGAGACGTCCGAGCAGTGCCTGCCAGCAGGCGAGAAGGACGGCGAAGGGCGTGCAGCCGGTCTCCCTGGCGACGTCCTGGATCCGGTCGGTGAGCCCCTGCGGGATCTCGACGGGCACCTCGGCGCCTTCGCCGGAGGCGACGACGGGACGCGGCCGGTCGACGGGCAGTTCCAGCACCCCCGTCCCCGCGAGCTGCCGACACCACCAGGCCAGATCGTCCTCATGCGGCAGGGGAGGCGTGAAGTCCGCGTACTGGCGGTCCGGCGGTTCAGGTGCGTTACGGAGGCCGAGCCGGGCGGCATAGCAGGCGGCGAGATCTTCGAGCACGACGTCGACCGAGGCGGCGTCCATGGCGATGTGGTGGAAGGTCAGTTCCAGCAGGTGACGGTCTTCCGCGGCCGGGAAGAGCGTGGCCCGCATGGGCGGCTCGTCGGCGAGCGCGAAAGGCCGGTCGGTTCCCGTGCCGAGGACGTCCACAGTGGACACAGGGATCTCGTCGGCGGACCGGGGAACGGCGCGGGGTTCGCCGTCGATCTCCCGATGGAGACTGCGGAGGACGACGTGCCGCCGTGCGACGTCCCGGACGGCGGCGAGAAGCGCCGTGGTGTCGACGGGTCCGGTGAGTTCGAGGGTGACGGGGATGTTGTAGGCGTGCCCGTCGGGTTCGAAGCGGGCGAGGAACCACAGCCGGGCTTGCGCGGGGGAGAGCGGCGTGGGGCGCTCAGTGGTGTCGCCGCGCAAGGCGGCTGCGGCGCGCTGCGCGAGAAGGCTGGAAAGGTGCGGTGCCGCGGTCATGTGGTGCCTTTGGTCGATGGTCATGCCGTGCCGCCCGTGGGCACGGATTCGAGGGCCGTCATGGCCATGGCGTTCAGTGCCTTGGCGAACTCGCGCAAGACCGGGTGCTCCAGCACGCTCCCCGCCGGGATCGGGAAACCGAGCGCCGCCGACAGGCGGTCCGCCACCTGGGCGGCCTTCGCCGGATCGCCGCCGAGTGACGGGAAGTCGTCCAGCGCGCCGACCCGGTCGTGGCCCAGTGTCTGGGCCCAGACGACCGCCACCAGTTCTTCGACCGGACCCGCCGGTTCCGCGCGCAGGCCGCCCAGCTGGGCGGTGAAGTCCGACAGCACCGGGTGGTCGAACAGCGTCCGCACGGTGACCCGGTGGACCGCCCGCTCACGCAGCGTCCCCACCACCCGCGTCGCCGCCAGGGACCGGCCGCCGAGGGCGAAGAAATCGCTGTCCGGGCCGATCTCGCCGACGTCCAGGCAGGATCGCCAGACCTCGGCGACCACTTCCTCGTCCGCTGAGAGCGGGGCCGCCGCGGCGGTCGTGGCGGACGGCACCGGAGGCAACCCGCGCCGGTCGAGCTTCCCGTTGGGCAGCAACGGAAGCGCGTCGAGCGTCAGCCAGCGGCTCGGCACCATGTATCCCGGCAGCAGCCGTCCGACGTGTCGCTGGGCGGCCGACGGGTCGGCCGACGCCGGCGTGAGGTAGCCGGCCAGGTGGGCGTCGACGCCGTCCGCGATCACCGCGACCGCCGCGTCGTCCACATCGGACAGTGACCGCAGGGCGGCCTCGATCTCGCCGAGCTCGAAGCGGTTGCCGCGCACCTTCACCTGGTCGTCGGCGCGACCGAGGAACTCCAGCGTGCCCTCCGGCCGCCACCGGACGAGGTCGCCCGTCCGGTACCAGCGGCCGTCCTCCTCGGTGACGAACGCGGCAGGCTCCGGGTGCCCGCGGTAGCCGCGCGCGACGCCGCTCCCACCGATCCACAGCTCGCCGATCGCGCCTGCCGGGACAGGCCTGCCGCCGACGTCGCGTACGGACAGGCGGGCGCCGGGCGTCGGTTCGCCGATCGGCACCCAGGTGTCGCCGGGCGTGACCCGGTGCGCGGTCGCCGCGACTGTCGCCTCCGTCGGGCCGTACCCGTTCCACAGCTCGCTCACCAGCGGCAACACCCGTGCGGCGAGGTCGGGATCGAGTGCCTCACCGCCGAGCAGCAGCCGCAAGGACGGGTCGCCCGGCCAGTCCGCCGCGAGCAGCATCCGCAGGCTCGTCGGCGTCAAATCCGCGATGGTGACGCCGTTTTCTGCGATCCACCGGGCGAGTTGGTGGCCGTCGACAGCCTGGTCGCGGTCGGCGATCACACACCGCGCGCCCGAGGCGAGCGGCCACCACAGTTCTTCGACGGAGACGTCGAACGCCAAGGGCGCGATCGCCGCCATGGTGTCGCCCGGCGCCATGCCGTGCGACACCTGACGAGACTGGACGAAGGCGTGCAGGTTCGCGTGCGTCACCTCGACGCCCTTCGGCCGCCCGGTCGAGCCGGACGTGTAGAGCACGTAGGCCAGCGAGTCACCGCTCGGCACGACCAGCTCCGCCTCGGCGTCAGGGACCGAATCGGCGTCGAGCACCGTGCCAGGCAAGGCGATGTCGCGCGTGCTGCCGCGCGTGAGGACGACGTTCACACCCGCCTCGGTGACGAGCTGGGCGAGCCGGGCGGGTGGCAGGTCGGGGTCCAGCGGCAGATACCCGGCGCCTGCCCGCCATACGGCCAGCAGCATCGCGGGGAGCAGTTCGTCGCGGGGCAGGCACACCCCGACCGCGTCCCCTCGCCGGACGCCCGCCGCGACCAGGGCGCGGGCGACCCGGTCGGCACGCGCGACCAGCTCGCGATAGGTCAGCGTCGACACCGCGAGCGCGTCCGGGACGCGTGCGGCGTGGCGCAGGACCGCGTCCGGGACGCTGATCGCTTCGGACGGCGGTAGCGGGGCGCCGGTGCCCCATTCCGTGAGCTTCGCGCGTTCTTCGTCGCCGATCAGGTCCAAAGTAGACAATTCGGCGTCCGGAGTGGACAGTGCGGACCGCAGGATGTGCAACAGAGACCGGGTGAACCACTGCGCACGGGCGGGAGAGAGCAGCGCCGGATCGTGCTCGAGGATCAGCTCACCACCATCGACGTGCTCGTTCACGAAGACCGTCAGCGGGGCGTGGCTGCCGCCGGTGGGCAGTTCGCCGAGCAGGTCCAGCCGGGTGCCCGGCCCGTGGACCGACACCGGCAGCCCGGCGGGCTGCACCGAAAGCGACACCGGGGCGAGCGGCATCCCCGCCGGACGGTCGCCGCCCCAGAGTTCGGTGAGCTCGCCCGACGACAGGCCGCGGTGGTCGATGGCCCGCACGGTGGTCGTCATGGCGGTGCGCAGCAGGTCGCGGAACGAACCGGCCGGATCCGGGCGCAGCCGGACGGGAAGCACGTCCACCAGCGGGCCGACCGTATGGGCGAGATCGGCGGAATCCCGCCGCGCCGCGGCCGTCCCGAGGAGGACGTCCGAGCCGTTCACCAGCGAACCGGTCAGCACACCCAGTGCGGACAGGTAGACCGCGAAGGGCGTGACCCCGGAGGCCGAGGCGAGCCGGTCCACCGCCGCGCGCAGGGTTTCGGGCAGGGGAACGGTCACCCGCTCGCCGAGGAACCGCTGTGTTCCGGGGGCGGGCCGGTCGAAGAGCGCGTCGGGCGGGACCGCTCCGGCCAGTTCGGCCGCCCAGTACCGCGTCAGCCGGTCGTCCCGCTCGAGTGCCTGTTCGCGGAGGGCGACGTCGCCGATCTGCGCCCCCGGCTCCGGCGCGTCCGCACCCGCCAGACCGGTCATGAGCTCGCCGATCGAGACACCGTCGGTGGCGATGTGGTCGGAAACGACGATCAGCTCGGTGACTTCGTCGGCGACCCGGAGCGCCGTGATCCGCAGCAACGGCGTTTCGGTGCGCAGATCGAACGCGTGCCGTGCCGCGGCCGATCCCTCGCCTGCCTGGAGGACGTCGAGAGGAACCCGGGCCGGGGGACCGATGACGAGCACCGGCTCGCCGTCGTGATCCTGGACGGTGCCGCGCAGTGCGTGGTGCCGGGCCACCAGCGCGTCCGCCGCGCTCTGGATCGCCTCGCGTGAAAACTGGCCATGGTGACGCAGGCGCCAGGCGGCCGTCGTGGCGGTGCCCGTCGGGCTGAGCTGGGCGAGGGTCCACAGGTCGCGTTGCGTGTGGGTGAGCGGGAAGACCTCGCGGCGCGGGTCGCTGACCGGTTCCGCCGCCGGTTCGACGACCGGGGCTTCGTCGAGCCGCCGCGCGACGGTGGCCACCGTGCCGTCGGTGAGGAAGTCCTCCAGGCTGATCATTCGGTGGGTCGTTTCGCGCAGCCGCGCCACCGCTCGCGCCGCGGCGAGCGAGTGACCGCCGGAGTCGGTGAACCGGTCGTGCACGCCGATGTCCGTCAGCCCGAAGGCCGCCGTGACGGCTTCGGCGACCAACCGTTCGGTGTCGGTGCGCGGAGCGACGAACTCGGCCGAGGCGTCGCGATCGAACACCCAGGCCGCCAAAGCCGCCCGGTCGGCCTTTCCGGTGGTGCCGAGCGGGATCGCGTCGAGTACGGCGATCCGGGAAGGGACGAGGTGTCCGGGCAGTCGTGCGCGCAGCCAGGCGAGCAGCGCGGCTTCGGTCGGCCGGTCGCCGTCCGGTTCGGCGAACCCGATCAGCCGTCGTTCCCCGGATTCGTCGGCCGGGGCGAGCACGACCGCGTTGCCGACCGCCGGATGGGTCAGCAGCACCGCCTGAACCTGGCCGGGTTCGACCCGGAACCCGCGGACCTTCACCTGATCGTCGACACGGCCCGCGAAGTGGTGGACGCCGTCCTGCCGCCGGACGAGATCACCGGTGCGGTAGTACCGGACGCCGTTCTCGGTCACGTACTTGCTCGCGGTGAGCTCGGGCCGTCCGAGGTAACCCCGGGTCACGAGCGCGCCGCTGACCCACAGCTCGCCGGTTTCGCCGTCACCGAGTGGACGGCCGTCCCGGTCGCGTACGGAGAATTCCGCGCCGGGCAGCGGGATCCCGATCGGCGGGTCGGTCCGTTCGTCGCGGCCGACCTCGTAGGACGAACAGTTGACGGTGGCCTCGGTCGGGCCGTAGCAGTTGACGATCCGCCGGACGCCGTCGTTGCGGTGGATCCGGTCGACGAGCGCGCGGCTCAGCGGTTCGCCGGCGATGGCGACGGTCCGCACCGAAGGCGGGAGCGGTGTGCGGGTCAGGACGGCGAGCACCGACGGGACGCCTTGCACGAACGTGACTTCGTCGCGAAGACCCGGCAGCGCCAGCAGGTTCTCGGCGAGGACGAGGCTGCCGCCGGTGACCAACGGCGGGAACAACTCCGCGACCGACGCGTCGAAACACACCGAGGCGGCGCCGAGCACGCCCCGCAGTTCGTCGTCGGAGTAGGTGGCGGCCGCCCAGCGCAGCAACGCGAGCACGTTGCGGTGTTCGACTTCGACGCCCTTGGGCCGTCCGGTCGAGCCGGACGTGTAGATCACGTAGGCGAGGTCCGAACCCGCGCCGGTGACGCCGGGGGACGTGGTGCGCGTGACGTCGATGTCCGCGACGGCGAGCACCGGTGCCGGTTCGTCCGCGCCGGGTTCGTCCACCACGACCAGCCGCAGCCCGGAGTCCTCGACGATCTCGGCGACCGCCGCACGCGGGGCGGCCGGGTCGAGCGGCACGTACGCGCAACCGGCCTTCAGTACCCCGAGCAGCACCGGCACCAGCCACTGTCCGCGACGCAGGCGCACGCCGACCAGGGCGCCGCACGACATCCCGCGTTCCAGCAGCGCGTGCGCCACGGCGTTCGCGGCCTCGTCCAGCTCCCGGTAGGTCGTCCGCCGGTCTCCGGCGACGACCGCCACGCGGTGCGGGGTCCGGCCCGCCTGGTCCTCGAACGCCTCGTGTACCCGGCCGGCCCTGCCCAGTTCTGCCCGCAACTCCGCCGAACTCCTTTACGCCCCAGTCGGTCCGAAGTGGACCTCGGCCGATTCAACTGGGGCCGGACCGGCACGGTCCATGAACAACCGACCGGAACTTCGACGCCGGAAGTTCCGGTCGGCGAACCGCGCTCACCAACCGGAACCGCGGGCACACGGACCGCGATCGAGCAGCGTGCTTGAACGACGATCACACGTGATTAGACGGCGATCATGCGTGATTGGGCGGCGATCATCGTGTTCGCCGCCCAATCACGCGAGTTCCGCTTCCAATCACGCGTGTGCGCTTTCTGATCACGTGTGATCGCTTATTGCTCAGCCCGAGATGCCCATGGCGTCGTACAGGGCCCGTGCGCGATGGCGGTACGGACGGGCCTTTTCGGTCTCGCCGGCGTCTTCGTAGGTCGCCGCGATGCCGTCCAGCGCCCGCGCTTCCTCGTGCTGCTCGCTGGTCAGCTGGGCGACGTCGCGGGCACGCAGGTAGTGCGCCAAAGCCGCCGCACGGTCGCCGCCTGCCCGGGCGTTGTCGCCCAAGCCGTTGTGCGCCAGTGTTTCCAGCGGGCGGATACCGGTCGCGGCGGCGATTTCGAGGGCCTTCTCCTCGTACTCGCGCCCGGTCACCGGGTCGCCGAGGTGCAGGTGCACCAGCCCGAGATACACGAGCGCGTAGCCCTCGGCCTCGCGGTGACCCGCCGCACGGCTCACGATCAGCGACCGGTCGAGGTGCTCGCGAGCCTCCTCGTAGCGGCCGAGCGCACGGTAGACGTCGCCGAGGTTGTGCAAGGAGATCGCGACGGCGGCGTTGTCGCCGATCCGCTCCGCGATGTCCAATCCCCGCTGATAGCTCCCCAGCGCGGCATCCAGCTCTCCCAAATGCTCGTGGACGAACCCGAGATTGCCGTAAGCCCGGCCTTCGTTGAGCGTGTCGCCGACCTCGCGGGCCAGTTCAACGGCCTCCCGGAGGTGCTGGGCCGCTTCCGGGTACCGGCCCAGTTGGGCGTACACCGTGCCCAACGTGGTGAGCGCGCGGGCGGTCGCCGTCCGGCTGCCCGGTACTTCGAGGCAGGCGGTGAGGCGCTCGACGGCTTCGTCGTATCGGCCGACGCGGGCGCAGATGGCGGCCACGTCGGTCAACGCCTGCTGTTCGCCGAACGGGTCCCCAGCCCGTCGTGCCTCGGCGAGCGCGAAGCCGTGCAGTGTGTGCAAGGCGTCGTAGTGGCCGTGGAGCCGCAGCGCCTGCCACAGCACGGTGGACAGGTCGCGGGCGTACGCGGTGCCGCCCGCGCCCGCGGACTCCTCGGCGATCGCGAGCAGCGTGGGCAGTTCGGTCGCCAGCCAGGAAGCCGCCTCCTCGGAACCCTCGAACGTCCGGACGCCGACCTCCGGGGTCAGGAGTGGTCGCCGGTTCGGGTCCCTCGCCGCGATCGCGTCCGCGGCGGCGGCCGCGCCGGACAGGTAATGCCCGGCGAGACGGCGCATCGCGGCCGGCCGCCGACGGTCGGCGAGGCTGCGCGCGTAGTCGCGGACCAGGTCGTGGAATTCGTGACGCCCGTCCACGCGGTGCTCCAGGAGATGCCCCGCCACCAGCGCCCGCAGCAGCCGCCGCGTCTCGGCCGCGTCGGCGTCCAGCAACACCTCCGCGGCGGTCGCGTCCCAGTGCTGCCCGGGGTGCAGACCCAGCAGCCGCAACGCACTCGCGACGTCGCCGGGCAGTGCTTCGTACGACCACGACAGCACCGCCGGAAGCGACGTCCTCGCCTCCTCGGTGGTGAACGCGTCGAGCCGGTCGCTCGTCGACCGCATCGCCGCGGCCACCTCCGCCAGGCCGCGGTCGTGCGCCAGCCGTTCGCCGACGATCCGCAGCGCGAGCGGCAGCCCGCTGCAGCCGGACACGACCTCGGCCAGCGCGGTCTCGTCGGCGCCGAGCCGGGCCTTGCCGGTGAACCGGCCGAGCAGCGCGACCGACTCGTGTTCGTCGAGCGGCGGCACGGTGACCCGGTGCGCGTCGTCGCTGACCGCCAGCCCCTGCAACGTCGAGCGGGTCGTCACGACCACGACGCAGCCGGCGTGCCCGGGCAGCAGCGGCCGGACCTGGTCCGCCGACCGCGCGTTGTCGAGGACGACGAGCACCGAACGCGTGGCCAGCACGCTGCGCAGCAATGCCGAACGGCCGTCGAGGTCCGTCGGCACCTCCGCACCCGGCACGCCGAACGCGCGCAGGAACGAATGCAGCACCTCGGCCGGGTCGGCAGGCGCGCCCGGGCCGTAGCCGCGCAGGTTCGCGAACAGCTGACCGTCCGGGAACTCCGCGCGGACCGACTGCGCCCAGTGCACGGCCAGCGACGTCTTGCCCACCCCGCCCATGCCTTCGAGGACGGTGACGACCACGGCCCGGTCACGGTGGGCGGCGAGGTCGTCGAGCATCGCGAGCTCGTCACGCCGTCCGGTGAACGACGTGCTGCCGGACGGCAGTTGGGCGGGCACGGAAGCCGAAGGAGGCGGACTGGCCGGCCGCGGAGCGGGGTCGGCGTCCGGCAGATAATGCCGCACGAATCCGGCGATCTGGTCGTTCCGCAGCCCCAGCCCGCGAGCCAGGGCCTCCAGCGACCGCCGCCGCGGCCGGGCGACGCGGCCGCGTTCGATGTTGCTGATCCCGCGCACCGTCAGCCCCGTGCGTTCCGCCAGCTCCTCCTGCGTCAGTCCGGCCACACGCCGCAATTCTCCGAGCAGGTTCGTCCCAGGCTGACCGTCCACTGCGGCAGGCTAGTCCGCTTTCACTGCGGGACAGGGGAAAACGGGCCGATCCGGCCGCCGCGTGACCGTCCGCAGCCGGTCCGGCACCGTCAGCCCGTGACTTTCGACGGATGCGCCGCCAAGGGTGTGACTTCGATGTCCATATAGGGAAACAACGGCAAACCGGACAAAAGCGTATGCAGCTCGTCGTGATCCGCGACGTCGAGGATCGAGAAGTTCGCGTATTCGCCCGCGATCCGCCAGATCTGCGGCCACTTCCCTTCGCGTTGCAGGCGCTGGCTGTACGCCTTTTCTCGCGCGATGATGTCGGTCCGTTCCGCCGGATCGAGGTCCGGCGGAAGGCGAACGTCCATGCGAACGTGGTAAAGCATCGATCACTCCAAAAAGGACATTCGGGTCAGGAACGTTCGGGGTCGAGGACGAAGCCGTACTCGATGGCCTCGCCGTCGCCCGACGGACGCGGGTCCAGCACCAGTTCCGGTTTGACCGCCGAAGCGATGTCGTCGTCGTTGTGCTCGTCGCCGGGGAAGTACAGCTGCGCGGTGAGCAGTTCGTGGCCGGGCGCGGAAACCTTGACGTGCAGATGCGCCGGACGCCACGCGTGCCAGCCCGCCGCGGCGATGAGCTTGCCGCAGGCGCCGTCGGTCGGGATCTGATACGGGGCGGGACGCACGGTGTGGATCTCGAACCGGCCGCCGTCATCGGCGGTGAAGCTCGCGCGCAGGTTCCACTCCGGGATGTTCGGCGCGAACTGGGAGTAGAAGCCGTCGGCGTCGGCGTGCCACAGCTCGACCTTCGCGCCCGCCAGCGCGGATCCGTCGGTCGAGGTGACCCGGCCGGTCCAGACGAGTGGCGTACCGGACTCGTCCTCACGCATCGGGACCGAACCGCGGGCTCCCTGCTCGGGCGCGTCGGGCACGTAGTACGGGCCTTCGATGGTGCCCTTGTTGCCCTCACGGTGCTCGGTCGCGACCTCTTCGACGACGTGCTCCACCCACACATCGAGGAACAGCGGCCACTCGCCGTCCTCGCCCACGCTGATCAGCCACGCTTTGAGCGCGTTGTACTCGTCGTAGGTGACCTTGTGCTTCCGGATCGTGCCGTGCACGGCCTCCAGCACCTCGCGAGCCAGCAGGCTGACCCGCTCCTTGGGCGTTCCGGCGACCCCGGCGAACTTGTCGCTCTTGAACCGTTCGGTCGCGTTGGCGCCGGACGCGGCCGCGGTGGCCGTCTCGTGGATGGCGGTCATGAATCCTCCTTGATTCGTGGTGGGGCGTCAGTGGTCCTGGCGGTAACGCCGGAGCTTTTCGGGATCGATCTCGGCGCCGAGGCCGGCACCGGGGCGGACGGTGAGTTCGCCGTCGGTGATGCGCAGCGGCTCGGTGAGCAGGTCGTCGCTCATGTCGAGGAAGTTCGACAGCTCGCCGGGACGACGGGACGTCAGCTCGTAGGCCGAGCCGAACGCGACCGTGCACAGCGAGCCGAGCTGGCCGTCGATCTGGTTGCCCATCACGACCTCCAGCCCGAGTCCCTCGGCGAGGTGATGCGTGCGCTGCGATCGGGTGAAGCCGGTGCGGGCGGTCTTGATGCTGATCGCGGTGGCGGAGCCGCCGAGCACCTCACGGGTGACGTCGGCCGGCGTCACCGCGGATTCGTCGGCGATGAACGGAACGCCGATCTGCCCCACGAGCCAGCGCCTGCCGAGAACGTCGTCGGCCGGGCAGAGTTCCTCGGCGAAGAGCAGCCCGAGGTCGGCCATCTCCCGCATCGCACGGGCGGATTCGGCGGCGGTCCAGCCGCGGTTGCCGTCGATGTAGAGGTCGACGCCGTCGCCGAAATGCTCCCGCAGTGCGCGCACGACAGCGGTGTCGAGCGACACGGGACGCCGGCCGACCTTGACCTTGAAGGTGCTGATGCCGTGGGTGTCGCGCATCTTCTCGGCTTCGGCGACCATCGCGGCCGGCTCGTCGAAGCCGAGCATGTGGGACACGCGCATGCGATCGGTGTAGCCGCCGAGCAGTTCGGTCACCGACACGTCGAGGCTGCGGCCGAGCGCGTCCCAGATGGCCATGTCGATGGCGGATTTGGCGGTCGGGTTGCCGACCGTGCGGGCGAGCCGGGTGCGCACCGTTTCGCGGTCGAGCAGGCTGAGGCCGACGATCTGCGGGGCGAACAGGGAGTCGATCACCGCGATGATGCCCGCCTGGGTCTCGCCGTAGGTGAACGGCCGCGGGGGTGCCTCGGCCACGCCGACGATGCCGTTGTCGGCGTGCACCCGCACGAGGACGTGCTCGGCGACGTGCACCTCTCCCGAAGCGAACTTCAGCGGTTTTCGGTACGGGATGGCGAACGGGATCGCCTCGATTCGCGTGATCTTCATCAGGTGCCCCCTGTGGACGGTGCGGTGGAAGGAAAGACGTCCTCGAGCGCGTCGAGGACGGTCGTGACGAGCGGGGACGGGGTCTCGCGATGCCAGGCCAGCGCCAGCTCCACGGTCGCCGCTCCGGCGAGGTCGCGGAACACGACACCGGCCAGGGGGAGGGCACGGGCCGAGGCGGGGACCACGCCGACCCCCAGCCCGCCGGCGACCAGTGCCAGCAGGACCGCGGTCCCGGAGGCTTCGTGCAGCTGATGGGGCGTGAGCCCGGCCTCGCGGCAGCTGCGCGCGACGGCTTCGTACACGACCGAATTGCGCCGGTCGTAGGTCACGAGCGGTTCGGTCCGCAGATCCGCCATCGCGACGACGGGTTCGACGGCCAGCCGGTGGTCGGCCGGGACGGCGAGGATCAGCGGCTCGCTCTCGATCACCCGGAAGTCGATGTCGTCCCCGGTGACCGGCGGGCGGAGCACCCCGATCCCCAGCGTGCCCGTGCGCAGGCGTTCGCACTGCTCGGCGGTCAGCAGATCGGCGCGGATCTCCAGCTCCACCTGTGGCACCCGCTGCGCGAGCGCCCTGGCCAGATGCGGCAGATGGGAGAACGCCGCAGTGCCGGTGAACCCGACCCGGAGCAGGCCCAGTTTGCCTTCGCCGATGCGCCGGACCCCGCGGACACCCACGTCCAGCCCCGCGAGCACGCGCCGGGCTTCGGCCAGGAAGAACTCACCAGCCGGCGTCACCCGGACCTGCCGGGTGGTCCGGGCCAGCAGGACGACACCCAGTTCGTCCTCTAATTGCCGGATGGTGTGCGAGAGCGCCGGCTGTGCGACGTGCAGCTGCTCGGCCGCCCGGCCGAAGTGGCATGTCTCGGCGACGGTGACGAAGTAACGCAGGTGACGAAGCTCCATGAGACGTCTCCTCCCTGCCTCTGTCGCCGATTCGTTCACGGTAGGAAGCAAAATCATCGAAGACAAAGACTTTATTGCGGTCTATTGATAAACAGCGGTTATCAATAGCACCCTAGGTCTTGCCACTCACGAGGCGTGCGGCGGAGGACGAGCGACAGGAATCCCCAGGTCTCCCGGTAGACACGCAGCCATTCGGTCCGGCGGATGGTCGCCATCGAGAGCGCTTCCTTGCCGTTCGGGCCTTCAGGATGGTCAAGTGCCCACGACGCCAGTGATCCCCAGCATGCCCACTCGTACTCGTCCAGTTCGTGGCGTGTGCTGACGTGTCCGTGGATCGGGGTCCATCCGTCGGCGACCACGCGGTCCACTGTGGTGGCCAGGTCGGCGAAGTCCCCGAGCATTTCGACGGCTTCAGGGGAGGGCGTGCGGCTCCAGAAGCCCTCTCCGATCAGGACACGGCCTCCTGGAGCCAGATGACGCCGGGCCGCGGCCAGGGTGGGCAGCAGTCCGCCGAAGGCATGCGAGGATCCGACGCTCAGTACCAGGTCGAACGGCTGTGCCGAGACGAAACCGTCGGCCTCGCGGTGGTGGAGGACGAGGCGATCGGCGACGCCGCGATCGTTCGCCGCGCGACGCGCGTCTTCCAAGGCGCCGCCGGAGATGTCCACGCCTTCGGCGAGCAGATGTGGCCGCGTGGCCAGGGCGCGCAAGAGCCATTCCCCGGTGCCGCATCCGAGATCGAGGACGCGCGCGTCGCCCCGGGAAAGGCTTCGGTTCAGGAGCCGGCCGACCGACGCGTCGTCCAATGGCGACTTGATCGGGTGATCGGCATGGGCGATACGGGAGATTTGTTCGCGGTTCACGTGTGGGTTCCTTCGACAACGGGTTCGGTGCTGGGTCGGGTCATGCCCGGTTTCGTTGTCGACCACCCACGAGGGGCGTCGCGTGGCGGCTCAGGATCGAGACACCCTGTGGCTCATCGCGAAGTGCGGATCGCCGAAACCGGGTGCGACAGCTCGACATGTGTGCGCATGTGCTGCACACCTCCCTTTCCGCGATGGTCCGGCCTGATGCGGTCGGCCGGACCCTAGCCAGGCGAGGAACGGGCACGCAATCGAGATTTCGGCGGCCCGCCCGGCTCACATCCGGCGGGGCGGTTTCGTCGTAGTACCGAGAACGCTTTCCCTCATCCCGCCAGGAGCCCCAGCATGACGACCGTGACCCCGCTCAGCGAACTGACCGGCGACTACTCGCTCGACGCCGTCGGTACGACGCTCGCCTTCATCGCCCGGCACACCATGGGAAGCCGGGTGCCGGGTCATTTCGACGAATTCGACGGCAGCGCCCACCTCGACGGCGACGATCCGGCCAGGTCCAGCGTCCGGCTCACCATCAAGGCCGCGAGCATCGACACCGGCAACCAGAAGCGCGACGACCACCTGCGCACCGCTTTTTTCGACGTGGCAGGACATCCGGTCATCACCTTCGTCTCGACCGCCGTCCGGCACGTCGGCGGCAGCGGGTTCGAGGTCACCGGCGACCTGACCATCCGAAGTGTCACGAAACCGGTCCGCGTCGCCGTCGAGCTGGTCGACGCCAGGCCTGGCGCGGACGGTGTCCGTACCGGCTTCACGGGCGCAGTTTCGCTCAACCGCCTCCGCTGGGGTGTGAACGAGAACCTCGCCACCAGGCTCATGGTCGGCTCGAAGGTGACCCTGCAGCTGACCGTCGCCGCGAGCCGCCAGGGCGGTTCTCCGGCGCGCTGAGCACGAAGCGTGCCGATACGCCGTTCGCCGTAACGCCTGGTCGTGGGCGGACGACAACTCAGGCACGAAGAGCCGATCGGTGCACGCGACCGCGGTGGAGGTCACTGATGCTTACGGACGATGTGACCGGCACCGTCGGAGGTATTCCGATGGGCATGGCGCGCGTGCCCGGCCGTTCGGTGCTCGAGGGCGCGTTCGCGTTGCTCGAAGTGCTCGCCGCCGCCGACGCCGGTGCGGGTCTGGGGTTGACCGAGGCGGCGCACCGGGCGGGCCTGCCCAAGTCGACGGCGCACCGGCTGCTGGAACAGATGTGCGGGATCGGCGCGGTCGAACGGCTGTTGCGTGGCTACGTCGTCGGCCCGCTGGCGGGCAGGCTCGTCCAGGGCCGGGGACGGCTGCACGCGAGGATCCGCGCCGCCGCGGGGAAACCGGCGATCCGGTTGGCGAAACTGACCAGGACCGACGTCGCGGTCTGCGTGCTGGCGGGGTCCGACGTCCTGGTCGTCGCGGCGGTCTCGGGACACTCCGCCAGCGTGCCCGCCGTCTCGCCGGGCACGGTGCTGCCGTCCTCGGCCGCGGTGGCCGGGGTGCTGCTCGGCGGCGCCGCGCACGGTGCCGCCGCGCCGATCCGCTGCCCGGAAGGCCGCATCGTGGCCGCGATCGGCCTCCTGACCGCCCCGGCGAGCGACCTCGCGGTGATGCGGAGGCTGGTCGACGCCGCCGCGCTGGAGGCCGGTCACGAGTTGACCGAATCCGCACACTGATGGCCGGGAAGTCACCAGTCCGCTGAGCGGACCGCCCTCTTCACGTGGATTTCACCTTTGGTCAGCCTTCTCCGAGTGAACGGCGCGTCGTCGCGCGCCCGTGAACGGGGAGGTGCCCGATGGGCTCACGTGCCGGCTCAAGGTGGCTCGCATCGGCGACGGCGTTCGCCGTCGCGATCGGGGTGGGCGTGGTCATCACCCCACCTCCGGCACGGGCGGCGAGCCCTGGCGTCGGCACGCTGGTCAACGCGTTGGCCGGGCCCACGAACAGCTTCGCCACCTGGAGCAAGGGCCTGGGCACGATCGGGCAACTGGCGAAGGCGCTGCCGGCCGTGCAGACCAGTCCCGGCGCCGCGCTCGGGTTCGACACCCTGGCCCAGGAGGCGTTCAACACCGGCGCCAAGAAGCTTTCCGCCGCGGTCGACGACGCGGATCTGGACATCGACCAGCCGATCACGTTGTCGGCCGACCGGGCCGGGACGCTCAAGACCACACTGAGCACCGTCGGCGAGGACAAGAGACTCGATCTCACCCTGTCCGTCTCCCGTGTACTGCTGAACCAGGCGCTGAACATCCCGGTCCCGATCGGGGAGGGCGGCAACGCCCCGCAGTCGGCGTTCTCCTCCACCGGCGGCGTGCGGCTCACCGTCGGCACCACGGTGAAGCTGACCCTGATCTGGGACAAGGCGCACGACAAGGCCTACATCCTCAACGACGGCACGACTCCGGCGTTCACCGTCGACGCTTCGGCCGACTTCCCCGACGCGAACGCGATCAAGGCCGTCAACGCCGCGATCGGTGTCCTCGGGGTGAAGCTCGTCGAGACCGACACCTCGCTGGACCTGAAGGCGCATTTCGCCGCCACGATCAACGACCCGGACAACGACGGGCGGCTGGCGTTCCTCAACAACGACGGCACCGCGGGCGAGCTGGCCCAGAACGGTTCGCTGGCCGGTTTGGTCAGCTTCGGCTTCGCCGGCCCGGCGGGATCGCTGAACGGTTCGCTGCACCTCGTGGCCGCGCCCGCCGCTTCCTTCTCGCTGAACCTTCCCTCGGTGGACGCCAAGATCGGCCTCAGCTGGCCGGACATCGCCACCGGGACGCCGGAGATCAAACCGGAAGGCATCGGCACCGTCGGCCCGTTCCTCAACCTGACCCCGCGTGATCTGGCCACCGGCCTCGCACAGCTGGCGACGACGCTGACGTCGATCCAGCGCGCGAAGTGGGGCGACGCGGCGAACCCGATCGGCAACCTCGACCTGCCGTTCCTCAAGGGCACCCTCGCCGACGCGATCCAGCTCAACGAGTCGATCAAGAAGTTCCTGCAGGACAACACGAAGACCGCGGCGGACCCGACACAGGCCGGTGAACCGCTGTTCGTTTCGCTGCAGCAGATGCTCGACAAGCTCAACACCGCGGCGAACCTGCCCGGCGGTGGCAAGATCGGCATCTCCGACGTCCACTTCCCGCCGGGTTCGACCAAGCTCGATTTCAAGATCACGTTGTCCCGCAAGGCCCCGGCGACGGCGGTGGATCTCAATGCGGCCGCCGCGGCGGCGTCCGGACCGGCGGGCAACCCGGCGAAGACCAGTTACACGCAGACCACCCTCAAGGACGAGAACCAGAGTTGGAAGCCGGGGGAGTTCGCGGGGCGGCGCGTCGTCGCCGGGGCGGCAGGGGCGACCGTCGAGAACAACGACGGGAACACGCTCTTCCTGCAGGCACCGGGCTGGACGCCGGTGATCCCGGCCGCCAACGCGCCGTACACGATCTCCGGGATGCAGGGCGACGTCGGCGTCGTCCAGCTCGGCAACGACCTGAAGAGCGGCGGCCGCGGCGTGGGCGAGGCCAACGCCGTCAACGCCACCGCGAAGGTCAAGCCCAGCTACGACGCCGCGGTCACCCTCGTACTCGACCTGCAGAACCCGACCGTGCACAACCCGCCGATCGAGCAGAAGAACCCGGACGGCAGCACGACCCTCGTCGGCGCGACCCCGACCGGGCCGGACCGGGTGCTGCTGCGCACTTCCGGTGCCCCGTCGCTGTTCACCGCCGACTTCCCGATGGACGCGGGCATCGACCTGTTCGCCAACGCCGGATTCCTCCAGGTGCAGCTGAAAGGCGTGGCGCACGTCTGCCACCCGAACGCCGGTGCCGACTGTGCCGGGACACCGGGCGCGGACGACCACATGGCACAGGTGAAGTTCAAGGACCTCGGTGACCTGACCTTCGGCGCGGTCGTGGACAAACTGCTGCACGACCCCGGTGCGCTGCTCGACTTCCAGGTGCGTGTCCGCGGTGCCGGCGGCGTCGACGCCAGCGCACCGGGTACCGGCGACTTCCTGAAGGGCGCCTCGGCGCACGCGGGATTCACCTGGAACGACCTGACCAAGACGACCGGTCCCGACGGGCCGCAGTTCAGCACGAGCGACCTGTCGGAACTGGTGAACTTCGACTTCGACCCGGCCAATCCGAAGGCGCTCTTCTCGATCCTCCTGAAGACGCTGCAGACCCTCGATGCCTCCCTCGGTGACGCCTCGCCGTCGGGCGCCGCGGTGTTCGGCACGAAGATCCCGCTCGTCGGCCGTTCGCTCAAGGACCTGTTGCGGGCCGACGAATCCGGCTCCGGCCCGACCGTGAGCTACGGCCCGAACTCGGTGAAGGACATCGCGCGCACCGTCGAGAAGGGCAACGCGTTCCCGCCCTCGCTCGTCGGCCGCACGGTCGTCGCCGGTACCCAGGTGGGCATCGTCGGCAGCGTCACGCCGGACACGCTCGTCCTGGCCGGACCGTGGGCCAGCCGGCCCTCGCCGTCGACGTCGTACGTGATCCGGTCCGAGCTGGACGACGTGATCTCGTTGCTGGAGGCGGCGCCGTCCGACAACCTGCAGCGCCTCGTCCAGACCATCAACACGCGGTTCAAGGACAGTGTCCCGGTGACGTTCGAGTACGCCGAACCCGGCGGAACGCCGTCGCTGATCATCCGGTTGGACTGGAAACGCGCGTACCACACCAGCACACCGGTGCAGTTCGACTTCAGCCTGCCGTCCGGTGGCCAGCGGGTCGCCGGGGTGCAGGGCGACGGCTCGGTCTCGCTCGGCGTCGGCGGTCAGGTCAAGATGGGCCTGGTCGTCCCGCTGCAGCCCGGTGCGGGCCCGGCCGACGCGAACGCGCTGCGCGTGCTCGACGACTCGAAGATCGGCGTGAAACTCGACGCCACCGTGGAGAACGCCACCATCGCGACCACCTTGGGCCCGCTGAGCGTGTCACTCGGCGACCCCAAGTCGGCGGACAAGGCGACCGCGAAGGCGTCCTACTCGATCGACCTCGCCAAAGGCGGCGGCACCGGCGCGCCGGTCAGCTTCACCGACTTCCTCGGCGCCGTCGGCCCGACGATCAACGCCGGGAGCACCGCCGTGGGCTGCGGCCTCGACGGCGGGACACCGCTGGCCTTGTGCGCGAAGCTGCCGTTGTACATCAGCGAAGACGGCGGTGCGACCTACAGCAAGGTGATCACCGACGCCACGAAGTCGAACAACTTCGCCTTGCGCCTGCCCAAATCGACCGCGGCCGACGACTACTTCAACCTCGGCGGCGCGGCGATCGACGGGCATCCGCGGCTGGAGACCCCGGATCCGGCGCTGCTGGCGGACGCGCTCGCGGCCAAGCTGATCGACTTCGGCAGGCTCGACGGTCTCGACAGCTACCTCAACCTGGTGGAGCAGGCGCTCAACACGGCCAGTTTCGGCGGCAAGCTGCCGCTGCTCGGTGACGACCTCCAGCAGGGCGCGGACTTCATCGGCAAACTGCGCGCCGCGATCCACACCGCGCTGGAACAGCTGCCTGCGAACGGCCACTTCACCGACATGGCGGCGGTGCGCGGCTGGGTCAACGACCAGCTCGGCGGGAAGCTCGCCGCTGCGGGTCTGAACCCGGACACGGTCACCGTGGACACCCTGTGCAAGACACCGCTGGGCACCGTCGGCGCGCCGACGGTGAAACTGCACGAAGGCGCCACGGCGGCGGACAAGACCTACCGCTACGTCGTCGCGTCGTACGTGATGATCGACGGCGCGAAGAAGCAGGCCAAAGCGAGCGACCCCGGCGAGATCACCACCGGCCCCGCCGCACTGTCCACAACGGACTCGCTCGACATCGCCTGGGAACCGGTCACCAACGCGGCCGGCTACCAGGTGTTCCGTGAAGAAGGCGGTGCCTTCAAGCTGATCGCGGTCTCGCCGGTGAGGAGCAGGCCGTGTGGGGAGGATTTGGGACGCTGAGCGTCCGAAATCCTCCCCACACGCGTCGCATCTCAGGAACACGGCGGGCTGTACGGCAGCTCGGCCGACACGAACTTGTCCCACATCTCGCGAGTGAGTGTGTTCCCCGTGATGGCGCAGATGCTGTGGATGGCTCGGGGAACGGTCATGTCCCACAGCCGCACGGTGTGGTCGCGGCCGCCGGTGGCGAGGGTGGCGCCATCGGGGCTGAACGCCACCGTGTCGACGTCGGCCTGGTGCCCGGTGAGCGGCTGACCCGACTGCGTCCGCTCGGCTGTCCGCCAGAGCCGCACGGTGTTGTCACTGCTGCTGCTGGCCAACGTCTGTCCATCCGGGCTGAACGCCACCTCCGAGACGGGGTTGGTGTGGCCGGCAAGGGGTTCGCCGAGCGGTATGGCGTGAGCGGGATCGGTGACGTCCCACAGCCGCACCTGCTCGTCGTCGCTGCCGCTGGCCAAGGTCCGCCCATCCGGGCTGAACGCGACCCGGCGGACGTCGTCCTTGTGCCCTTTGAGGGGGCCGGTCAGCAACGTGGGCTTGGCCGGATCGGAAACGTTCCACAACCACACCGCGACGTCGCTGTATTCGGTGCCCGTCGCCAGGGTTCTTCCGTCCGGGCTGAACGCCACCGCCAAGGCGTTGGCGTCCGATCCGATCACGATCCTGGCCAGCAGCACGGGTTCGGCCGGGTCGGCGACGTCCCACAGCCGCGCGGCGTTCTCGTCCTTCACGTCGCCGCCGGTGGCCAAAATACGGCCGTCCGGACTGAACGCCACCGATCGGACGCCGTCGGTGTGCCCGGTGATCGGCGCGCCGATGGGTGTGGGGTGGGCTGGATCGGCGACGTTCCACAGCCGCACGGTCCGGTCGCCGCCGCCCGTGGCCAGGACGCGGCCGTCCGGACTGAACGCCAAGGTGTTGATGTCGCCCTGGTGGCCGGTGAGCGGCCCGCCCAGCTGCCGCCGATCGGCCGTCGTCCACAACCGGACGGTCCGGTCGCCGCCGCCGGTCGCGAGGATGCGCCCGTCCGGGCTGAACGCCAACGTTTTGACTTCGCTCGTATGTCCGGTCAGGACAGTGCCGGGGATGTTCCAGAGCCTTACCGCCCGGTCGCCGCCGGCGGTGGCCAGGGCGCGACCGTCCGGGCTGAACGCTATCGACCGCACGCCGTCGGCGTGTCCGGTGATCGGCGCGCCGATGGGTGTGGGGTGGGCTGGATCGGCGACGTCCCACAGCCGCACGGTGTAGTCGTCGCCGCCGGTGGCCAGTGTCCGCCCGTCGGGCCCGAACGCCGACGACCAGATCGCGCCGGCATGCCCCGTGATCGGCCGGCCCAGCGCCACCGGGCGAGCCGGGTCGGTGACGTTCCACAGCCGCACCGTCCGGTCGTTGCTCGCACTGGCCAGCGTCTGTCCATCGGGACCGAACGCGACCGAATGAATGGCCCCGGTGTGTCCGGTCAACGGTGACCCGGAGGGTTCGGCCCGGTCCGGCGCGGCGATGTCCCACAGCCGCACGGTCCGGTCATCGCTGCCGGTGGCCAGAGTCCGGCCATCAGGACTGAACGCCACGGAGTAGATGGTGTCGGTGTGCCCGGCCATCGGCAGGCCGATGGCCGAGTGCCGAACGGGGTCGGTGACGTTCCACAGCCGGACGGTCCGGTCTTCGGCCGCGCTGGCCAGCGTCCGCCCGTCAGGACTGAACGCCAACGACCGGATCGACTTGGTGTGCCCCGTGATCGGCGGGCCGAGCGCCTCCGGGCGGGCTGGGTCGGTGACGTTCCACAGTCGCACCGTGTTGTCGGCGCCGCCAGTGCCCAGAGTGCGGCCGTCCGGGCTGAACGCCAGCGCACGGGTCGCTTCGCCGTGACTGATGGTTTCGTTCAGCAGCACCGGGCGGGCCGGATCGGCGACGTTCCACAGCCGCACGAGTCTGTCACCGCTGCCGCTGCCGGTGGCCAGCGTTCGCCCATCGGGGCTGAACGCCACCACACCGGCGCCCTTGCTGCCCGAGGGCAACATGGCGGACAGCGGCGCGTTCGCGTCGACGATCAAGTGGGTGCCCGTGTCCGGATCGGCCGGGCGCATCCGGTGGGCGACGAGATCGAGCTGGGCCGCGAGCGACACGTCGACGGCCCGTATCCGGTTCGCCTCGGCGGTGACCTTGTTGAAGATCGCGGCGTCACGTTGTTCGTGGGCGATGTCGCGTTGCTGGAAGGCGTACACAGCGGCAAGGGACGCGACGAGGCTGAGAACGGCCAGCATGGTGACCGCGGTTCGACGAACTCTTCTCCGTCGGCTTTCGTGCCGGATCGAAGCGCCGAGGAAGGCCGCTCCGAGCGGCGTGAGGGCGGCGCGGTGCTCACTCCTGGACTGCCACCCCCTCGCGATGGCCAGCCGATCGCCGCGATACAGCGATCCGACCGGTTTCCCTTCTCTCTCCCATTGTTCGGCGGCCTCGATCAACTGTTGCCGGATGACCTGATCGTTGCGGCCCGTCTCGATCCAGGTGCCGAGCCGCGGCCACGCCCGCAGCAGCACTTCGTGGGAAAGCTCGACGGCGTTGTCGTCCAGCGTGACCAGACGTTTCTCGATCAGCCAGCCGAGCACCGTCTCGGCGGTCCGCGGTGCGTCGAAACCCTTGACGAGGTCGGCCGGATCCGCGCGCCGCCTGGCGGGCGGTGCGTCGTGCCTGACCACGACCAGATGCATGAGGATGTGCTGGAAGATCACGCGCTGCTCGGTCGTGGAGCAACGCGCGTAGGCCTCGTCCGCGGTAGCCGCGATCGCGCCGTGGATCCGCCCGGTCCGGTCGTAATCCGCCAAGGTCAGCTTGTCGCCCGTGCGCCGCTGCCAGGTGACGGCCAACGCGTGGGCCAGCAGGGGGAGCCCGCCCGCGTCCGTCCCGATCTCGTGCAGGAGGACTTCGACGAGGCTCGGCTCGACGTCGACGCCGATCTGCCGAGCCGGCCGCTCGATGGCCGCTCGCAACCCGGCCGGAGTCATCGCCTGGAGGTTGAACTGGCTTGCCGGCAGGAACTTCGCGAGCTGATCATCGGCGAGGCAGTGGTCGTAGAAGTCGCCCCGCACCCCGAGAACGGCACGCATCGCGATCAGTGCGGCGATGAAACGCCGCCGCTCGGCCTCGCCGGCGCAGAGGGTGAACACCTCTTCGAACTGGTCCACCACGACGACGGTCCCGTCAGGCAGCATGCTCGCCGGCAGGGCGGGATCGGATCCGACCGCCGAGAGCACGGCATCCACGTCGCCGCCGATGAGCTGCGCGACCTGCTGTGCCAGTGTTTCGCAGGGCTTCCTCGCCGGGGTGAGCAAGAGCCATGGGCGTCCGCTGCCGGCCACCGCGGTCGTCACGCCTGCTCGAAGCAGCGACGACTTGCCGACGCCGGACGGTGCGACGACGAAGACCGGCCCGCCGCGGTGATCGATCTTGTCCATCAACACCGACAAGGTCGCCTCGCGGCCGAAGAACCACCGCGCTTGGTCAGGTTGGAACGCGCGCAGACCCGGATAGGGGCAGACGTCTCCCGGCCATTCCGCCTGGCTGACGTCGGGCGGGTACGGGTCGTCCGGCAGGCAGATCCACCCCAGCGCCTCCGTTTCCTTGACCCGGATGCGTTGGGGCCGATAGCGGGTCTCGTCGGCGGCGCTGTGCCAGACCACTTCACGGAACAACCAGTCGGAGGTGATCACCGCGAGCACGCCGGCCGATCCGGCGAGGGCATCCTTCAACGGCGAAGCGTCGAGCAACCGGAACGTGTGGTTGATCGCGACGCCGGTCGCGCCGTGCGCGTCGAGCAGAACCTCCCCGGCATGCACCGCCATCCTCAGCCGGATCTGTTCGCCGGTCCCGTGCGCCCGGTTGTGCCTGTTCAACGCTTTCACCAGACGACCGGGCACCTGCTCGACGAACAGCCGCTTCGGAATCTCCGCCGGTGCCAGAAGAAGCACACCGTCACCCCGGTCTTCGTGGTAGCAGGTGTTCCAGTGCGAGCCGAGCGCGTGAGCCAAGGCCGCATAGAGGGCGCTGCGCACGTTCCTCTGTTCCGGGTTCTTCCGGCCGCTGAATCGCTCCACGTCCACAACCAGAACAGTGCGATGCAACGCATCAGGCGACACGAAACCTCCGCAGATCACGTCACGTCGGCCAAAGATGCCGCCCATAGTCCCCGCAGCCTCACAGAGGCTGATGAGCTTTCACTCGTTCGCGTGAACCGATTGACGTTCTGCGGAGCGGAGGGGGCGTTCAACGCTCGCATGAGCCTGAACGCCCCCTCCGGGACCTATCCGAGGAGCCTGCTGGTCAGGCCATCGGAGGCTGCTCGCGCCACCAGCGCTGACCGGCTTCCGGCAGCGTCGAGATCGGGTCGTAGTACGGGTACCGCCGCTGCAAGGCTTCCGGGTCCTCGTGCTCGATCCCGGTCCGGTAGTTCTTGGTCCAGTAGGAAATCCCGAGCTCGCGGTCATATTCGGCGAGCTGGTGGACCCAGCGCTTCCCGACGTACGGCACGTCGCAGACGATCCGCGGGGTCGCGTAGCCGGGCAGGTAGCCCATGATCGCGTGCTGCAGTTCCTGTGCCTCGTGCACGGAAACCCGCCAGTGCTCGGCGTTCGGGATCATGTCGCACATATAGAAGTAGTACGGCAGGATGTTCGCCTCGCCCTGCAGCGCGAAGCACAGATCGAGCAGGTCGGCCGGGGTCGCGTTCACGCCCTTCATCAGCACGCCCTGGTTGCGCACGTCGCGGACGCCGACGTCGAGCGCGGTCCTGGCGGCCTCCGCGACCAGCGGGGTCACCGACTGGGCGTGGTTGACGTGGGTGTGGATCGCGAGGTTGACACCGCGGCGCTGCGCGGTGCCGGCGACGCGTTCGAGACCTTCGACGACCTTCGGCTGGATCCAGTGCTGCGGCAGGGCGGCGAGCGCCTTGGTGGCGAGCCGGATGTCGCGGACGGTGTCGATGTCCATCAGTCGCATCAGGAACGACTCGAGCTGCGGCCACGGCACGTTCGCGACGTCGCCGCCGGAGACCACGACGTCACGTACGCCGGGGGTCTTCTTCAGGTACTCGATCATCGCGTCCTGGCGGTCGACCGGTTTGAGCGAGAGCTTGTGCTTCTCGACCTGTTCGGTGGAGTTGCCGACCAGGTCCATCCGGGTGCAGTGCCCGCAGTACTGGGGGCAGGTGGAGATCATCTCGGCGAGGACCTTGGTGGGGTAGCGGTGGGTCAGCCCCTCCACGACCCACATCTCCGCCTCGTGCAGCGAGTCCCGCTCGGAGTGCGGGTGGCTCGGCCACTCGGTGTCGCGGTCGCTGCGCACCGGGAGCATGTAGCGGCGGATCGGGTCGGCGTACCAGGCTTCGGTCACCTTCGCCGGGTCGGTGCCCGCGTTGGGCGCCATCGTGTTGATCATCTGCGGCGGCAGGAGCATCGACATCGTGGCCATCTCGCGCTGGTCGGCGAGCATGTCCTCGTAGAAGCGCTCCTCGAGCTGATCGCCCATCAGGGCGCGCAGCTGCTTGGCGTTACGGATGCAGTGCACTCGCTGCCACTGCGCGTCGCGCCACTCTGCCTCGGTCACGTCGTGCCAGCCGGGGAAGCGGCGCCAGTCGGGTTCGGTCAGCTCGACACGGGTGTAGTCGTAGGGCTGATCGTAGGCGGCCACCGGCGAGGTCGGTTCCTGGATCGCAGTCACTTGTACTCCTCGTCGTCGGAAACGCGTGAAAATATCCTGTCACATCGTTCGGAAGACGTAAATATTCCTGTCCTGCGGGGTGTGTCGAAATCTTGCCGACCCGCCGGTCACGTGGGCTTCCGCACGCTGCAAACTCAGGAGGGTGACGAACGCGCGAACGACGCTCCTGCTCGGCGGGCGCATCTACAGCCCCTCGGCTCCCGACGCCACCGCCATGGCGATCACCGACGGCATCGTCGTCTGGGTGGGGCAGGACGGCCCGGCCAAAGCACTGCATCCCGACGCCGAACCGGTCGACCTCGACGGCGCCTTCGTCGCCCCGGCCTTCGTCGACGCGCACGTCCACGCCACCGCGACCGGACTGCACCTCACCGGCCTGAACCTCGCGAACGTCCGCGGCGCGGGCGAACTGCTGGCCGCGGTCCGCGACGCCGTCCGGCCCGGTCAGGTGCTGGTCGCACACGGCTGGGACGAATCCCGCTGGACCGACGGCAGGCTGCCCAGCCGCGCCGAGATCGACGAGGCCGCGAACGGCACCCCGGTTTACCTGAGCCGGGTCGACGTCCACTCCGCACTCGTCTCCAGCGCCCTCGTCGCGCTGGCCGCCAGCGTGCACGACGCGCCGGGCTGGTCGCCCGACGGACCGCTGACCCGGGACGCCCACCACCTCGTGCGCGCCGCGATGCGCGACGCCATCACCCCGCAGCAGCGCCGCGAGGCCCAGCGCGCGTTCCTCGCCGAAGCCGCCGCGCGCGGTGTCGTGAGCGTCCACGAATGCGCGGGCCCGGACATCTCCGGCGCGGAGGATCTCACCGACCTGCTCGCGCTCGCGTCCGAACCCGGTCTACCGGAGGTCGTCGGCTACTGGGGTGAGCGCCGCGGAGTCGACACCGCCCGCGCGCTCGGCGCCAGGGGAGTCGCGGGCGATCTGTTCGTCGACGGCGCGCTCGGCTCCCGCACGGCCGCGCTGCACGAGCCGTACGCCGACGCCCACGGCACCACCGGAACGCTCTACCTCGACGCCGCCGCCATCGCCGAACACGTCGCCGCCTGCACCGAGGCCGAACTGCAGGCCGGTTTCCACGTCATCGGCGACGCCGCCGTGGCCGAGGTCGTCGAAGGATTCCGGCGCGCGGAGAAGATCGTCGGCCGTCGAGCGCTGGCGGCCCGGCACCACCGGCTCGAGCACGTCGAGATGATCGACGCCGGTCAGGCGAAGGAGCTCGCCGGCTGGGGCGTGGTCGCGTCGGTCCAGCCGCAGTTCGACGCGGAATGGGGCGGCGAGCACGGCATGTATGTCGACCGTCTCGGCGGCGAACGGGCTCCGAAGCTCAACCCCTTCGCCGCCATGGCCGCCGAAGGGCTCCTGCTCGCTTTCGGCTCCGACGCTCCCGTCACACCTGTCGACCCGTGGGCCACCGTCCGCGCCGGGACCTATCACCGCACGCCGGGTTCGGGTCTGTCCGCTCGTGCGTCCTTCACTGCCCACACCCGCGCGGGACATCGCGCCGCCGGGGTGAACGACGGTGTCACCGGCAGCCTGGTCCCGGGCGCTCCCGCGCACTACGCGATCTGGGACGCCGAGGATCTCGTCGTCGCGACGCCGGACTCGCGGGTGCAGCGCTGGTCGACCGACCCGCGCGCGGGGGTGCCCCCGCTGCCGAACCTGGCCGAGGGGGCGACGCTGCCCCGGTGCCTGCGCACGGTCCGCGACGGAGAGGTCATCCACGATGTGTTCACCCGCACGGCCTAGGGTTCAGGGGTGTCCTCGACCGTGACCGATCCGGACCCCGAAGCGGCGCCCCGGAAGCGGTTCTCCCGCGCCTGGCTCCTGCGTTTCCTCGTCGCCGCGGCGTCGGGTTTCACGCTGTACCTCAGTTTCGCGCCGCGTCCGCTGTGGTGGCTCGCGCCGCTGGCGTTCACCGGCTTCGCGCTGGTGGTGCACGGACGCAGGTTCCGGGGCGCGTTCGGCTACGCGTTCGTGTTCGGGATGGGGTTCTTCCTCCCGCTGCTGACGTGGCTGCTGGACTTCCTCGGCCCGGATTTCGGGCCGTGGCCGTGGATCGCGCTGTCGATGGCGCTGTCGGTGTACCTCGGTTTCGGCGGCGCGTTCGCCACCGTGGTGTGGAGGCTTCCGCTCAGACCGCTGTGGGCCGCGTTGGTGATCATCGCGCTGGAGACACCGCGGGCCTGGTTCCCGTTCGGCGGTTTCCCGTGGGGCCGGGTTGCGTTCAGTCAGCCCGAGGGCGCCTTCGTCTCGCTGGCCTCGATCGGTGGCGCTCCGCTGGTCGGTCTCGCCGTCGTGCTGACCGGTTTCGGGCTCGCGGCGCTGTGCCTGCGGCTGAGGGGCGCCGATCCGCGGCGTTCCCTGATCGCCACGTCGGCGCTGACGCTGGTGCCGGTGGTGGCGGGACTCGCGGTGTGGCCGACGATCGGCACCGAAGCCCAGGACGGCGAACTCACCGTCGCCACGGTGCAGGGCAACGCGCCGGACATCGGCCTGGCGCTGGAAGGCCGCCGCGACGAACTGCGGAGCAACCACCTCACCGAAAGCGCCCGCCTGCTGGAGAAGCTGAAGGCGGGCAACACCAAGGTCGATCTGCTGGTGTGGCCCGAGACCGCGATGGCCATGCGCACCGGTGACGCCGGCGTCGACCAGATGGTCCGCGACTACGGCACGCAGGCGATCATCGGCGCGCTGGTCCGGCTGCCCGACGGCACCGCCCAGAACTCCGCGCTGGTCTGGGATCCGGCGACCGGCCCCGGTCAGCGCTACGCCAAGCAGCAGCTGGTCCCGTTCGGCGAGTACGTCCCGGCCCGCGAGGTCGCGAAGCTGGTGACGCCGTTCGTCGACAGCGTGGCGAACATGACACCGGGTGACGGCGCCAACGCCGCGCTGTCGGTCGCGGGGACCAAGGTCGGCGTCTTCATCTGCTACGAGACCGCGTTCGACTACCCGGCCCGCGAATCGGTCGCCGACGGCGCGGAACTGCTCGTCGTGCCGACCAACAACGCCTGGTACGGACCGGGGGAGATGAGCTACCAGCAGCTGGCGATGTCGCGGCTGCGGGCGGTCGAGCACGGGCGCGCGGTGATCGTTTCGGCCACCAGCGGGGTCAGCGCGATCGTCGCGCCCGACGGTTCGATCAAGGCCTCCACCAGCCTGTTCACCGCAGACTCCCTGGTGGGGCGCGTACCGCTGAGGCAGCAGACTACGCTGTCGGATCTACTCGGTGTGACGACGGAGTACGGGCTGCTGGCCCTGGCGATCGCCGGGGTTACCGGCGGGTACGTACTCCGTTTCCGCACCCGGCGCGCGAGCGCCGCCAAGGCAACGAGGGAAGCGGCGGGCTGACCCGCCGGAACACGGAGGAAAAGCGGATGGCGCAGGCGCCGCGGGGGGCCCAGGGAATCGACCCGGTGCTGGTGGTGGTCCCGACGTACAACGAGCGGGACAACATCGGCCCGATCCTGGAACGTCTGCTCGAAGCACTCCCGGACGTGCACGCCCTCGTCGTCGACGACGGCAGCCCGGACGGCACCGGTGACGTCGCCGACGAGCTCGCGAAGGCCGACGAGCGGATCCACGTCATGCACCGCACCGAGAAGGCCGGCCTCGGCGCCGCGTACGTCGCGGGATTCCGCTGGGGGCTCTCCCGCGACTACGCCACCATCGTCGAGATGGACGCCGACGGCTCGCACGCGCCGGAGGATCTGCCCCGGGTGCTGGCGGCCCTCGAGGACGCGGACCTGTCCATCGGCTCCCGTTACGTTCCCGGCGGCAGCACGGTGAACTGGCCGTTCCAGCGCAAGGCGCTGTCGTGGATGGCGAACTTCTACGCGAGGGTCGCGCTCGGCACGAAGATCAAGGACATCACCGCCGGTTTCCGCGCGTACCGCCGCACGGTGCTGGAGAAGCTCCCGCTCGACGAGATCGCCTCGCGCGGTTACTGCTTCCAGATCGACCTGGCGTTCCGTACGGCGCTCGCCGGGTTCGAGGTCGTCGAGGTACCGATCACCTTCACCGAACGCGAGGTCGGTCAGTCGAAGATGAGCGGCTCGGTCGTGCGCGAGGCGATCGTCCTGGTCGGGCTGTGGGGGCTCAAGCGTCGCTGGCAGCAGCTTCGCGGGCTGGCCAAGAAGGGCTGACGCCCAGCACGCTCACCCCGAGTTTCCCCAGTTCCTTCACCGTCGGCTCGTCCGGCGCGGCGTCGGTGATCACGCCCGCGACGTCGGACAGGGGGAGCACGGTGAACGGCGAGGCCGCGCCGATCTTCTCGGAACTGGCCAGCACGTAGGTGTCGGCCGCCCGTTTGGCGAGCGTGCGTTTCATCGCGGCCTCGTCGGAGTCGCCGGTGGTGAGCCCGGTTTCGGGATGCACCCCGGTGACGCCGAGGAAGAACAGATCGGCGTTGATCCCCATCGCGGCCTCCGCCGCGGCCGCCCCGCAGGTGACGGCGGAGTGTTTGAAGAGCCGCCCGCCGATGAGGAACACCTCGACCCGCGGATGCGTGACGAGCGCGGCCGCGACCGTGGGGCTGTGCGTGACGATCTTCGCTTCGAGGTCGACGGGGAGCGCCTTCGCCAGCGCGAGCGCGGTCGTCCCGCCGTCGAGGATGGCCGTCGAGCCGAGCCGGATCAACGCTGCTGCACGTTTCGCGATCCGTTCCTTGCCCGCGACACTGACCGCCATGCGCGTCGCGTAGTCCGCGGTGGCGGGTGAGACCGGCAAGGCTCCGCCGTAGACCCGTTGGCAGAGTCCGGCGTCCGCGAGTTCTCGCAGGTCACGGCGAATACTGTCCTCCGACACGCCGAGTTCGGCGGCGAGGTCCTTGGCCACGATCCGGCCTTCGGTCTTGAGTCGTTCCATCAGCAGGTCTCGACGCTGCGCAGCCAACATGTGCACGTTCCTCCTTGTTCCTGCCGATTGTTGCACATTATGCTTCGTCGCATGAGCAAACCTCTGATGATCCTCATCGCCGGACCGTTCCGTTCCGGCACCGGCGACGACCCCGAACTTCTCGCCCGCAACCTCGCCCGGCTCGAAGAGGCCGCCTGGCCGATCTTCCGCAGCGGGCACGTGCCGATGATCGGCGAGTGGGTCGCGCTGCCGGTGCTGCGCGGCGCGGGCGGGAAGACCGTCGCCGATCCGGTCGCCAAGGAGGTCATGTACCCGACGGCCGACCGGCTGCTGCACCACTGCGACGCCGTCCTGCGGCTGCCTGGCGAATCCACCGGCGCCGACCAGGACGTCGCCATCGCCCTGTCCCGCGGGCTCGACGTCTACCACCGCGTCGAGGACATCCCGGGGTATCAAGCCGCATAATTCGTGACTTGATCGAATGTGACGTTTTGAGGGAAGGTGAGCCGTGACCGGGAAGGTCTGCGGGATATGCGAAGGCCCGCTGCCGTCGAAGGCGGATTCGCGCGGGCGCACGGCCGTCTACTGCTCGGCCGCGTGCCGCCAGCGGGCCTACCGGTCACGGCGCGAACCCGCCCCCGACGTGCAAGCCCTCATCGCCGAGGTCGGCCGCGTCGCGAACCGGCTGACACCTCAACCGCCGGAGGCGTTCCTCGCCGATCTCACCTCGCTCACCTCCGACGTCGGCAAGCTGCGGCGCATCGCTCGGCTGGCGCAGCGGACCAAAGACGAAAACGTCACACCGGCGCCCGTGACGGAAACCGTCGACGAGGTCGCCTTCGCCGGGAGTCTCGAAGAGCACCAGCGAGAGCTGCGCGTGCACTGCTACCGGATGGTCGGGTCCTACGACGACGCGGAGGACCTGGTCCAGGAGACGTTCCTGCGAGCGTGGCGCGGCCGGGAAGGGTTCGAAGGCCGGTCGAGTTTCCGCGCCTGGCTCTACCGCATCGCCACCAACACCTGCCTCGATTTCCTGCGGCGCAACAAGAGGGTCCCGCGCCCCTACGACCCGATGCCCGGTGTCGACCAGCTGGGTGAACCGCCTCAATTCCTGCCCTGGTTGCAGCCGTTCCCGGACGACGTCGCGGAGATCGCCGAGACGAGGGAAACGATGGAACTCGTCTTCCTCACCGCCATCCAGCACCTTCCGCCGAAGCAGCGGGCCGTGGTGATCCTCAACGACGCCCTCGGCTGGAAGGCCGCCGAAACCGCGGACCTGCTGGAAACCACCGTCGCGTCGGTCACCAGCGCCCTGCAACGCGCACGCCCCACGCTGCGCGAACGCCTGCCCGAACGCCGCGCCGACTGGGCCCGGACCGTGCGGCCGACCGAGGAGGAGCAGGCGATCCTGCGGCGCTACATGGCCGCCGCCACCGCCGACGGGGACAGCCGGGTCATGGCCGAGCTGCTCAGGGAGGACGTGCTGGTCACGATGCCGCCGAACCCGCTGTGGTTCTCCGGCCGCGACGTCTTCCTGAAGTTCGTCGCCAAATCCCTCGATCCCGCCTCGCCGATGTACTTCGGGGAGTGGAAACACCTTCCGGCCGTCGCCAACGGGCTTCCCGCCGCGGGCGGCTACGTCCGGCGGCCCGGCACCCGCGTCTACCGGGCGCAGGTGCTCGACGTGCTGCGCATCGAAGACGGGAAGGTCGCCGAGATCACCGCCTTCGAGCCGCATCTGTTCCCCGCGTTCGGGCTGCCGCTGACGATCACCTGAGGACCGATGAGCCCCACGCCCCTTCCGCGTCTCAATGGTCGAACCGACCAAGCGGAAGGAAAACCCATGAGCCTCCAGAACAAGAACGCGATCATCTACGGCGCCGGCGGGGCGATCGGCAACGGCGTCGCCAAGGAGTTCGCCGCGCGCGGGGCCCGCGTCTTCCTCACCGGACGGCACCTGCCGGCGTTGACGAAGCTCGCGGGTGAGATCGAACAAAGCGGGGGACTGGCCGAAGTCGCGGTGGTCGACGCCCTGGACGAGACCGCGGTCGACGAGCACGCGGCGGCCGTGGCCACCGAGGCGGGCAGCCTCGACATCTCGCTCAACCTCGTCCCGCGTGGCGACATCCAGGGCATCCCGCTCGTGGAGATGTCGATCGAGGACTACATTCGCCCGATCACCGTCGGCATCACGACGAACTTCATCACCGCACGGGCCGCCGCCCGGCACATGACCGCCCAGGGCTCCGGCGCCATCCTCGCCCTCGACAGCGGATCCGCCCACGGCAGCCCGATGATGGGCGCCACGGGCTCGGTCGACGCCGCGCTGGACACCTTCATCCGCAATCTCGCCGTCGAGATCGGACCGCACGGCGTCCGCGCGCTCGGCATTTGGGTCGCGGGTATCCCGGAGACCCTCACGCCCGAGAAGCTCTCCGCGGTGAACGACCAGCTGCCGGCGAGTCCCGAGATGGTGCAGAACGTCCTCGGCGGACTCGCCGAGGCCCGGCTGACCAAACGCTCACCGCGCCTCGCCGAAGTCGCCTCCACGCTGGCGTTCCTCGCCTCCGACGACGCCATGGGGATCACCGGCACGTTCGTCAACGTGACCAGCATGTACCCCAGCTGACCGAGCCGCCCCGAGCTCCGTCAGCACCGCCCGGATCGCGGGACTCGACTCGGCACTGCGGCGCCACGCGGCGTGCACCTCGCGCGTCGGCGGGCGCCGGAGCGGCCGGGCGACGAGCCCCTCGGCCAAGGGCGGGCGCGCCAGCCGCGGGATCAACGCGACGACCTCGCCCGAGGCGACCAGCGACAGCTGCGTGGAAAAGTCGTCGACCAGATGCCGCACGTCGGGTTCTTCCGGAAGGCCTGCGAACACACGCCGGAACCACTGGTGGCAGACCGTGCCCGGCGGACTGGTCACCCACGCGTGCCCGGCCAGGTCCTCGCCGTCCAGCGGCGGCGAGGATCTGGCCAGAGGATGAGTCTCGGCCATGACGACGTCACCGAGGTCGGTGTGCACCAGACGCCGCGACAGCGCGGGGGACAGCGGCACCGGCAGACCGTCGGCGTCATGCAGGAGCGCGAGGTCGGCCGTCCCGGATTCGACCGAATGCAGAGCCTGGTCGGGATCCTGCTCGGTGATGTGCAGCCGGAGGTCGGGGTAGCGCGCCAGGAGCCGCGGATGGACGGGAGCGAGCAGGCCGCGGATACCGGTCGAGAACGCGGCCACCCGCAGGACCCCGCGTGGCGCGCCCTCCGCGACCGACTGAGCGGCCTCGGCGCACCGTTCGAGTGCCTGGAACACCTCCAGCGAGGAGTCGACGACCGCCTGGCCCGCCGGAGTCAGCACGACACCGCGGCCCGCCGGAGCGAGCACCGGCATCCCGATCTGGCGTTCCAGCCGCTTGATCTGCTGCGACACCGCGGACGCCGTGAAGCCCAGCTCGTCCGCCGCCCGCGCCAACGTCCCCAACGCGGCCACCGACCGCAATGCCCGCAGGGCCCCGACCTCGATCATGAAGCCAGGCTACGCAATACCATCCAAAAACCATCGCTGGACCGCAGGTATCGGCGCGGACAGGATCGACCGCATGACCGGAACACTCTTCGGCTCCAACCTCGTCGCGATGGTCACCCCGATGGAACCCGGCGGCGCGCTCAGCGAACCCGGCCTCACCGGCCTGGTCGACCACCTGCTCGCCACCGGCTGCGACGGCATCGTCGTCGGCGGAACCACCGGGGAGTCACCCACCCTGACCGACAACGAAGCCGCGCGGCTCGTCCACACCGTGGCGAACCGCGCCGGGAACCGCGCACGCGTGATCGCCGGAGTCGGCACCTACGACACCACCGCCTGCATCCGCCGCGCGAAGGAAGCCGAGGCGGCCGGCGCCGACGCGCTCCTGCTCGTCTGCCCCTACTACTCCAAACCGACCCAGGCCGGGATCGTGGCCCACTGCCAAGCGGTCGCCGACGCCACCGACCTGCCGGTCATGCTCTACGACGTCCCGGCCCGCACCGGAACGGCCATGGAAGCGGCCACCCTGATCGAACTCGCCCGCCACCCCAGGATCCGGGCCGTGAAGGACGCCAAGGGCGACCTGTTCGAAGCGATGACCGTCATGGCGCACACACCGCTGGCCTATTACTGCGGCATCGACGAGCTCAACCTGCCCTATCTCGCCGCCGGCGCCACCGGCCTGGTCAGCGTCGTGGGCAACGCCTTCGCCGACCGCAACGCCGAGCTCATCGCCGCCGTACGCGGGGGAGACCTCGAGACCGCGCGCTCGCTCAACGCCGGGTTGCTTCCCCTGGCGGAGGCCGTCATGCGCACGTCGCAGGGGGCGATCATGGCCAAGGCCGCACTGGCCGAACTCGGCGTCATCCCGCACGCGACGGTCCGGCTCCCGCTGCTCGAATCGCCGCCGGAGCACCTGCGGCGCCTTCGCGACGCGTTGGCATCCCTCGGCGCCGGGGCTCTCGCGGTGTCTTAGCCCCCTACGCTGCGGCTGATCCCCGACTGGGATCCGTTTCGTCGTGTGGTCGTGGGCGATGGGCTCGATGCCCCCAATGTGGCATTGGGGACACCGAGCGCCTCCAATGCCACATTGGGGGCATCGAGCTGCGAGGAGGAGCGTCTCGGGCCCCTCAATGATGGTCGTCGGTAGGTAATGAAGGCCTCCTTGAGGGACTCTGGGTCCCTCAAGGAGGCCTTCACGGACTGGAAGATCGCCACGTGCGCCCCAGTGGCAACAGTGGTCGCGCCGAGCGCAAGGAAGGGCCCCTTCCCCAAGTACATGAAGGCTCCCTTCCTTGCGCTAGACGCAGTGAAGGGGGCCTTCACGTACCTATGCCGAGCAGGACCCCAAGACACGGCGAAGCCCCCGCGGAGGGAGGTCGCGGGGGCTTCGCCGGTTCGTGGTGGGGCTAGCTACTTGTGCCGTGCGTCAGGCGGACCGGGTGGTCCTGCGTCCCTTCAGCTCGGCGAGACGTTCGTTGAGCAGATCTTCGAGCTCCGGGATCGAACGGCGCTCCAGGAGCATGTCCCAGTGCGTCCTCGGGGGCTTGACCTTCTTCTGCTCCGGCTGCCCGCCGTCCACGATCTCGGACTCGCTGCCGTGCAGCCTGCACTCCCACACCGAAGGGATCTCGGCATCGTCGGAGAAGGGCACCTCGAACTCGTGGTTCTTGGGGCAGGCGTAGCGCACGGTGCGCCGAGGAGCGAGGTCGTGGTTGCGGTCGGTCTCGTAGCTGACCGCTCCCAGCCGGCTTCCACGGAGAACACGGTCGGCCATGATGGGGGTCCTTTCAGTCAGCTCCGGGTGGAGCCAGGGTGATGCTCACCCTATGCAACGACGATGAGCCCCAGGAGATTCCCTGGACAGCATGTCCTTGCTCACGATGAGCTGTGTCACCCGGTGGCAACAGCTTCTCCTAGTAGGAGTGGTTTCGCGCTCTGGCGTGACGTCAATCCGGCCATCTTGGTGCGGATATCCCCCAGATGGGCTAGTAGTACGCCTGTCACGTCAACCGTAACTGACCGTGTTGGGCCGAGGTCGGCCCCAGGTCGCCCAGTCGAAAGTGCCGACGGCACAATACCTGATAACGGACAGTGTTCGGCTCACCCTCGGAACGTGATGCCGATGAAGTTTCAACTAGCGCCTGCTCGGTATCCGCGACCACCACGGTGTCCCCGGCCCGCAGCACCTCGCCATCGGAAACCCGCGCGTTGAACCGCCCCGTCTGCCCGCACCAGCACAACACCTCGACCTGGACCGGCTGCAACTCGTCCGCCAGCTCGAACAACCGCGCGGCACCCGGGAACAACATGCTCCGGAAATCCGTCGCGATTCCGAAGCAGTACACGTCGATCTGGACGTCATCGGCCAGTTCAGCCAGCTGATCCACCTGATCGGGCGACAAGAACTGCGCCTCGTCGACGATCAGATAGTCCACATGCCGCCCGGCCGCCCACTGCTCACGCACCAGCAACCGCAGATCGGTCTCGTTCCCCACCTCGATCGCCTTGCGCGTCAGCCCGATCCGGCTGGTGATCTGCGGCTCCCCGGACCGGTCATGCCGCACCAGCACCATCCCGCGACGACCCTGCCTCGCGTGGTTGTGGTCGATCTGCAACGCCAGCGTCGACTTCCCGCAGTCCATCGGCCCGTAGCAGAACTTCAACTTCCCGACGACCGGCACACCCCGCCGTGAACCCGCCACCGGCACCGACGACAACGCGTCCGTGGGATCCGGGCCACTCTCCTTCAGTACGGTCACGACGCTCGACCCTATCGGCACACTCCGCCGTCACAGCACCGCCGGTGGTCGGTTACCCGCCGCCTCGATCGCCCGGCGCACCGGGACCAGCCACACGAACACGAAACCGAGCACGAAGAAGACCACCAGGGCGATGATCGCGTACCGGAACGAACCGGTGATCTGCCCGACCGCGGCGAACAACAGGGGACCGAGCCACGACGTCCCCCGCTCACCGACCACGTACAGCGAGAAATACTGCGCGTCCTTGCCCTCCGGGATCATCTGCCCGAACAACGACCGCGACAACGCGTTCGTCCCACCCAGCACCAACCCGATCCCGACCGCCACCGCGTAGAACTGCAACGGCTCACCGGCCTCGATGAAGTACGCGAAGCACAACACGACCACCCAGGCCACCAGACTGCCCAAGATCGTCTTCTTCGCCCCGATCCGGGCCGCGATCGCGCCATGGATCATCGCGCCGGCGTATGCCAGGAACTGGATCACCAGGATCGTGACGATCAGCACCTGCGTGCTGTACTTCAGCTCGTCCTTCCCGTACTGCGCCGACACCGCCACCACCGTCGTGATCCCGTCGGTGAAGACCAGGTAGCTGCCGAGGAACGCCAGCGTCAGGGGATACGCCTTCGCGTCCTTGATCGTCCGCCCCAGCTCCTTGAACCCGGCCGTCAGCACCGACAGACCCCGCTCACCCGACTTCGGCACATGAGTCTGGGGGAGTGCCCGCACCGCCGGGATCGTGAACACCGCCCACCAGATCCCCGACGTCAGGAAGCAGATCTGGATCGCCAGCCCTTCGCTCACCCCGAAGAACTCGTGCCCCATGAAGAACCCGAGCTGCAACGCCAGCGCCAGGCCACCGCCGAGATACCCGAACGCCCACCCCTTCGACGACACCGCGTCCCGCTCGTCCGGCTCCGCGATGTCCACCAGGAACGAGTAGTAGACGACCAGCGCGCCGCCGTAACCGATGTTCGCCAGGATGAACGTCCAGACACCGACCTCCCAGTTCGTCCCCGCGATGAAGAACATCAGCGCCGAGGCCACCGCGCCCAGGAACGCGAACCCGCCGAGGATCCGCCGCTTGTGCCTGCTGCGGTCCGCGATCGCGCCGGCGATCGGCAGCACCAGCACCTGGGTCACCGTCGCGATCGACAGCAGATATCCCCACAGCGAACCCGCCGGGAACTCCAACCCGAACAACGAGACGTCGCAGCTCTGCAGGGTGCTCGAAGCTCCACTCGAATCGGTGCACGCCCTGTCCCCGTTAAGGGTGAAATTCGCCTTCGCGTCCGCGGACGCGATCTCGCTCAAATAGAGCGCTCCGAAGACGGTGATCACCGACGAATAGAACGGCGAATTGGCCCAGTCGTAGAGGTACCAAGCCCGCCACACCCGCTTGCGTTCACGGGTCACGGCCACCGTCATGCACAGCTCCTGAAGTAGAGAACGTCGAGGTCAGCGGGAGACTACTGGTGATCACACCCGCCTGTCCGGCACGAGTCCGGACCGTGTTCGTTTCGACGCGAGACGAACTCTCGCCGGACACCTTCCCGACCATCGTCGGCGTGTCGCTGCCACGATCCCCGTGTGTTTCGTGTGAGGCTGGTGAGCGAGCTGTGACTCTTGTGAAGCAAGTGTCCGGTATTTACTGTTCCGCTCATGAGGACCCATCGCCTTCGCACAGCACACCGCGTAGTGGCGAGAACGCTCCTGCTCGCCCTCGCCGTGACGGGCCTGCAGATCGCCACCACCGGATCCGCCGCCGCGGATCCCCACGGCACCTACTGGTCCAAGCTCCGCATGTGTGAATCGAGCGGGCGCTACAACATCAACACCGGCAACGGCTACTACGGCGCCTACCAGTTCGACCTGCCCACCTGGCGCAGCGTCGGCGGCCAAGGACGACCCGACCAGGCCACCCCTCGCGAACAGGACTACCGGGCCCTCTACCTCTACCGCATGCGCGGCTGGCAACCCTGGGAATGCGCCGGCAAACTCGGCTTCCGCAACGACAGCGACGGCCGCAGCAAACGCGTCCCGTCCTACGCCGACTCCGCCTACATCGGCGGGGGAGGACAGCCCGCCCCGCCGCCCGCACCCAAACCGAAGCCCACTCCGCCCGCTCCGCCCGGCGGCCCCAAACCCGCCTGGCCCGGCGTCGTCTACGCCTACGGCGACTGCGCCGTCGCGCTCAAGCAGTTCCAGCTGCGGATGAACGCCTTCGGCTACGGCTTCACCGGAACCGGCTGCTACTACGACAAAACCCGCGAAGCCGTCCTCGCCCTCCAGCGCGCCAACGGCATCAACGACTCAGGACGACTCGGCCCCAAGACCTGGGACGCCGCCTGGAACGGCAAACCACCCCGCTGACCCCCACGCGTTTAGTCCTCTGAATGCGTGTGAGCGCATTCAGAGGACTAAACGCGGGATCAGGAAGGCCAGGAACCCCGCTCCCGAAGCACCTCACGCAGCAGATCCGGCCGATCCGTCACGATCCCGTGCACCCCCAGATCCAGCAGCAACCGCATCTCCGCCGGATCGTCCACCGTCCACGTGTGCACCTCGAAACCCCCGCGCGTCGCCTGCCGCAAGAACGCCCGATCCACCACCTTCAACCGCCCCTGCCGCACCGGCACCTGCGCCATCGCACCCCGCGACAACGCCCGCAACGAGAACAGCGGCAAGAACCCGTTCGCCCACATCACCGCCACCGAACGCGGCCCCATCGCCGTCACCAGCTTCGGCCCCGCCAGCTTCCGGATCCGGGCCAACCGCGCGTCGGAGAACGACGCCGCCGCGACCCGGTCATGCGCACCGGTCCGCTCGATCGCCCGGACGAACGGCTCCACCGCCTCGTTCGACTTCACGTCGATGTTGAACCGCGCCTCCGGCAACTCCTCGAGCACGTCCTCCAGCCGCGACAGGGGCGCACGACCCCCGATCTTGACCGACCGCAGCTGCGCCCACGTCTGCCGCGAGATCAACCCCGCGCCATCGGTCGTCCGATCCAACGACGCGTCGTGATGCACGACCACCACGCCGTCCGACGTCGCGTGCACGTCCGTCTCGAGATAGCGGTAACCCTCAGTCACCGCCTGCTGGAAGGCCGGCAACGAGTTCTCCAGTCCTTCCAGGTCACCGAGGTGCCAGCCACGATGGGCGAAGGCGCGCGGAAGCGGATCGGCGAGGTACGGAAACAGTGTCGGCACCCCACTAGTGTGCACTTCGGTCGTGGCCCCGGCATGATCGTCGGGTGGCCAGCTAGGGTCTGAACCGTGAGGGAAGTGGCCGAACACCCGAAGACGTCCGCCGAAGAGGTGTCCGAGCTACGCCGCGCGGGGGCACCCAAACACTGCGGATGGTGCGGCCGGCGCCTCGAACAAGGCGGCAACGTCGGCAGACGCCGCCGTTACTGCGGGCAATCGTGCCGCCAGCGGGCTTACGAACGCCGGACCGCCCTCCAGCGCAGCGGCCTCCCCGAAGACGCCGTCGTCCTCTCCGACACCGAGATCGCCACCCTCCAGGACCGGCTCTTCCAGCTCCGCTGCGCCGCGGAAGACGTCGTCACCGCGGCCGACGACGGCGCCTCCGTCGCCGAACTCCGGAACCTGGCGGGCGAAATCGCCCAGGCGGCCAAGGACCTCGAACAACTCCGCTGACCTACACGATCCCGTCCAGCGCCCGGTACGTCCGATTGCTCGCGGCCGCCGCCCGCTGCTCACGACCGGTCGCCTCGATGTAGTTCTGACTGGTCGCCAGGCTCGCGTGCCCCAGCAGCGCCATGATCTCCGACGCGGTCGCGCCGTCCTCCGCCAGCCGGGTCGCGAAGGTGTGCCGCAACGCGTGGAGATTCGCCCCGACCGGCACCCGGTCGTGCAGGCCCGCCCACCGATAGCAGGATTTGACCAGGTACTCCAGCGCCCCGCGGCCGATCGGCTCGCCGGCACGATCCCGGAGGAGGGGAGTGGAGGGCCCGAACCGCTGCTGCGGGAACCGGCGGCGGCAGGAAGCGAGGTACTCCTCGATGATCTTCTCCATGATCGGCTGCACCGGGATCGACCGGTCCCGGCTTCCCTTGCCATGGACGTGCAACCGCATCTCGCCCTGACGGCCCACCAGCGACCGCGCCGTCAGCGCCCGCATCTCCGCGGCGCGCAGCCCGGCGACCAGCCCGAGCGCGATCACCAGGACGTCCCGCTCCGGCCACGGATCCCGCGCGCGGCGCGCACCGTCGGCGGCGGCCGCGAGCAACTGCTCCGGGGTTTCCTCGCCCCGCAAGGGTTTCGGCGTCAACGGAGGCGCCTTCGGCCGGGCGACGGCGCCCATCGGATTGCCCGCGAGCAGCCCGTCGGACACACAGAAGGTGAGGAACTGGTTCCAGGTCGACCACGCGCGCAGCACCGAACTCTTCGCGTGGGTGTCCGCGAAGGCACCGAAGGCGTTGCGGAGCGCCTGGGCGGTGAGCATCTCGACCATGAGGTCGTCAGGGGAGCGGTCCAGCTCGCGGAGCAGAAGAGCGGTGATGCCGGCGAGGTCGCGGCGGTAGGCGTCGGTGGTGTGAGGAGAATCCTTACGGGGACGACGTGCGGCGAAAAAGGCTTGCTGTGCCTCGGAAACCCTCATGAACATCTTGTACCGCATGGCACCGACAGTCTTACACTGGGTTATATTCCGTTTCATGCATAATAGTGATTATGCATGAAACGGAGTGATGGGTCCGAAAACTCCTCGCGGGGGATCTCGGCGCTCCCGTCGCTCTCTGATGTGTCATGAAAGGGTCGTTCCTGACGTTTTTCGTCCTGAACGACCCTTTCATGACACATCGAGCCGCCAAGGTGCTCTGGAGCCCGCGGGGGTCGCCGACTAGGTCGGCTCGGCAAGATCTGCCAGCGACTGACGCCTCCGTTGATCATCATCGGCCGGGACGTCCGGATCAATTCGTCACAGTGACGTATTGGGGTCGGGTGATCGGACATCGGTTCCTCGTCCTCTGGGGGCGTCCCGAGGTGTACTGGAGCCTCAGGGTCGGCCTCGCAGGGAGAGTCGAAGGGAGCGATGCCCGCGTCGCGTGCAGCGAAGGGCGCTTTCGCTGTGTGACACGCGGTGAAGGACGCTTTCAGCCCACGTCAGGGCTCCTCTCGACCGCCGTTATCCAGGCCGGCCAAAGTGCCGATAATGTACATTATGTCAAGTAAGCGTCATGAGCGTCTTCCCCGCGGCGTGTGGTTCGATGCCCCGATGACTCCGACCGAAGCCGACCTCTCTGACGCCTTGACCGCGGCCACCCGTGCGGCTGTCACAGACCTGTTCCGCGACAACCCCGGCCACACCTTCTACTACGTCACGCTGACGACGCCTGGCGAAGCGTTCGGTCCGGCGCTGTCCGCGTGGTCGCACGAGGCGCTGGCTCAGCGGGCCGACGCCGACGAGGTCCGCTACTCCTATGCCGATTCGCCGTTTTCGATCTTGGGTGAGGAACATCTGAAGCCGGTACGCGACCTGTTCGCCGCCCGGCCGGCGGTCTTCGAACTCGACGACGAAGCGTCCGATGCCGAGTTCGAACTTCGGCTGCGTGCGATGGAGACGGCGTTGCGCAGGCTGTCCGATGAAGGCCTCTTCGGTGTCGGCGAGGCTCGCGCGGAAGTCCTGATTCTGGTCGAGGTCGTCCCTGAAGATGAGGACAACGTCGCCCGGGCTCGTCGGCTCAACCCTCCTGGGCCGGCGCTGGATGCCTGGCTGACCTACTGGGGCGTCGGCTGATACACGACACAAGATGTCGCATATTGGGTGGAATGGTCCTGTCATGGAATCTCGACTCAACCCGTACATCAGGTTCAACGGAAACGCGCGACAGGCGATGGAGTTCTACCAGGAGGTCTTCGGCGGCAAGCTGGAAATCGGCACGATCGCGGATTTCGGTGCGCCCGACTCTCCCACCGCCGACAAGGTCATGCACGCTCAACTCGACACCGCGAACGGTCACACGCTGATGGCCTGCGATGTCGATGGCCAGGTCGAGGACGTGCCCCACTCCCCTGGCAACAACGTCGCGGTCTACCTCGGCGGCGACGGCGAACTTCGCGAATACTTCGAGAAGCTGTCCGTCGGCGGCACCGTGACGATGTCTCTGGAGAAACAGCTGTGGGGTGACGAAGCCGGCGCGCTCGTGGACGAGTTCGGGATTTCCTGGATGTTCAACATCACCCTGCAGCCGGAGCCACTCGCCGGGTGATCCGGTCGAACAGTTCGACCAGCGGCTCACTGACGTCCCGGCCGAACTCGGTCAGTCCGTAGGTCACCTGTGGCGGCGTCGTGGGCTCGACCTGTCGCCAGATCAGGCCGTCCTCGACGAGTGCGCGCAGGGATTGCGCGAGCATCTTCTCGCTGATCCCCCGGATGCTCTCGCGTAGCTCGTAGAAGCGGAGATCGTTGCGCTGCAAGGAGATCAGTACCCAGATCCCCCACCGGCTGGTGACGTGACCGACCACGTCGCGGGCGGCGCAGTCAGTGTGAAACACCTCATAACGCGGCTCGGTGTCGGCCGGTGTGAACTGCGCGCCTCCTGCCATGGGAGGAGCTTACCTCTGGGTATGTACTTACGAAAAGTTAGCCGCGCTCCCTAGCGTCGTCGCCACAGGAAGATCGAGCGAAGGAGTGGGCCATGATCGTGGTGACCGGGGCTACGGGGAACATCGGTAAGCCGTTGACGAGGGCGCTGGCCGAGGCGGGCGAGCAGGTGACGGCGGTGTCGCGGCATGCCGCGGCGGCACCGCCCGGAGGCAGGCACGTGGTGGCCGATCTGGCGGAGCCCGTCACTCTCGAACCCGCCTTGGCCGGGGCGAAGGCGTTGTTCCTGCTGCTTTCCGGCGATCTGCACGCCGTCGGGGCGAACCCGGCCGACATCATCGGTCTGGCCGCGGCGAGCGGGGTGCGCAGGGTCGTCCTGCTCTCGACGTTGGGTGTGGCGACCAGACCTTTCGGCACGACGCGGATGGCGATGCGTGAGCTGGAGGACGTGGTGCGGGAGTCCGGTTTGGACGGGGCGATCCTGCGGCCGGGTGGTTTCGCCTCGAACGCGTTGTGGTGGGCGGAGTCCGTGCGCTCGCGGCAGGTGGTCGCGGCGCCGTTCGGAGACACCGGGGTGCCGATCGTCGATCCGGCGGATATCGCCGACGTCGCGGCCGCCTGTTTGCTGGACGATCGGCATCTCGGTGAGGTGTACGAGCTGACCGGTCCGGCGGTGATCACGCCGCGTGAGCAGGCTGCTGCGCTCGCTGCTGTTTTGGGCTCGCCTGTGGCTTTTCAGGAGCTCACGCGGGAGGAGGCGAAGGCGGGGATGGTCTTGAGCATGCCGGCGGAGCTGGCCGACGACACCTTGGACATCATCGGTTCGCCGACTCCGGCCGAGTTGCGCGTGAGTCCGGATGTGGAGCGGGTACTCGGTCGCGCGCCGCGGTCGTTCGCCGAGTGGGCTGCCAGGAATGTCGCGGCGTTCCGCCGACGGGTCGCGCTAGGGTCGTCTCCGGATACCGAATCTGGGGGTTGCCGAAATGTCCGAGAGCACGGCTGTGCGTGTCGATCCGTCCAACGAGCGGATGTTGAAGGCGTGGGATGGTGACGACGGCTCGTTCTGGGCGAAGCGTGCGCAGCGGTTCAACGACGGTGTCGCGGCGTACCGGGATCTCTTCTTCGCCGCGGCTGATGTCCAGGTGGCGGACCGGGTTCTCGACGTCGGCTGTGGTGCCGGTCAGACGACGCGGGACGCGGCCCGGCTGGCTGCCGAGGGTTCGGCGATGGGTGTCGATCTCTCCGGTGAGATGCTCGGTGTCGCTCGTCGGCTCGCTGAGGAGGAGCGTGTCCTCAACGTTTCGTTCGAGCAGGCGGACGCGCAGGTCCATCCGTTCGCCGAGGCGTCGTTCGACGTGGTGATCAGCAGGCATGGCTCGATGTTCTTCGGTACTCCCCTGGCCGCGTTCGCCAATCTGGTCAGGGCGACCCGGCCGGGTGGCCGTCTGGTCCTGCTGACGTGGCAGCCGTTGCGGCTCAACGAATGGATCACCACGTTCCGGACGATCTTCGCGGCAGGTCGTGAGGTGCCCTCGGCGGATCTCGCGCTCAGCGATCCCCGGGAGATCGAGGAGTTGCTGACCTCCGCCGGGTACGTCGACGTGGACTGCACCGCGGTGAACAAGCCGATGTTCTTCGGTGAGGACGTCGACGACGCGGCCGAGTTCATCGTCGAGCAGCACGGTGGCAGGTTGAGCGACCTGGATGACACCGCGCGCGACGGTGCCATCCAGGCCTTGCGGGCGGATCTCGCCGAGCACCAGGCCGACCAGGGCGTTTTCTACGGTTCGGCGGCCTGGCTCGTCGAGGCGCGGCGTCCTTGAGCTACTGCTTGCGGGCGATCAGGTAGGCCTGTGGGGTGCTTTCGAATTCCTCGGACGGCTCACGGACGAGGGTGGAGAGCAGGCTGAAGCCGGCCTCCCCCAGCTGTGCGGCGATCTTCTCGGGTACCAACCGGTACGCGTCGCAGGAGATGTCGTGGCCGTACGCGTGCTCGATGTGGCGTACTTCGTCGCCGACCTGGAAGGCGAGCAGCAGGTGGCCGCCCGGGGCGAGGATCCGGTGGAAGTCGGCGAAGATCTCCGGCAGCCGCTCTCGTGGGGTGTGGATGATCGAGTACCAGGCGACGGCGCCGGCGAGCGCACCGTCCTCAAGGGACAATCCGGGCATCTCGCCGAGCTGGAAGTCCAGATGTGGGTACCACTTCCGGGCGACGGCGAGCATTCCCGGCGAGAGGTCGACGCCGCGGATGTCGAGCCCGAGCTGGTGGAGGTACTCGGTGATGCGGCCGGTTCCGCAGCCGATTTCGGCGACGCGGCCGCCACCGGCGGCCTGGACGAGCTCGGTGTACGCGCCGAGGACGGCGCGGTCCCAGGTGGAACCGGCGAGGTGGTCGCGGAGGAGTTCGGCGTAGTCGGCCGCGACCGTGTCGTAGGCGGTTCGGGTGGTTTGGAGGTAGTCGGTCACGGCGGCGACCCTAGACCCGGGCACCGACAACAATCGTCGCGTACAGGTCTTCGTCGGTGATCACTTCGGGGGTCAAACCGTTGTGTGCCATGGCTTCCGCGGTGCTTACGGCTTGGCTTTCGCCGGTTTCGATGAGCAGGTGCCCGCCTGGTGCGAGCCAGTGGAGGGCTTCGGCGGCGACGCGGCGGTGGACGTCGACGCCGTCGTGTCCGCCGTCGAGTGCGACGCGGGGTTCGTGGTCTCTCGCCTCGGGCGGCATCATCGCGATGGCGTCGGTGGGGACGTACGGGGCGTTGACGACCAGGATGTCGACGCGGCCTTGTAGCGACGTGGGAAGTGGTGCGTACAGGTCGCCTTCGAAGACCTCTCCCCCGGCTTGGGCGACGTTCTCGCGGGCGCAGCGGACGGCGGCGGGTTCGATGTCGGCGGCGTAGAGCCGGATGTCGCCGAGTTCGGCGGCGATGGCGGCGCCGAGCGCGCCGGTTCCGCAGCAGAGGTCGAGGACCACCGCTCCCGGTCCGGCGAGGGTGACGGCGTGGCGGACGAGGAGTTCGGAGCGTTGCCGTGGCACGAAGACGCCGGGTTCGACGGCGATGCGGAGTCCGTGGAATTCGGCCCAGCCGAGGATGACTTCGAGTGGTTCGCCGTCGACGCGGCGTTGGACCATGGTGTCGAGTTCGGCCGGGGTGCGGGCTTCGGCGGTGAGGAGCCGGGCTTCGTCTTCGGCGAAGACGCACCCGGCCGCCCGCAGCTTGTCGATGATGGTCACTTGTCCCGCAGTCTGGTGAGGATTCCGTCGAGGGCCTCGCGGACGGTGTCGGGGACGCCGTTGGTGCGCAGGTCGGTGAGGAACTGTTCGTTGAGCCCGCCGGGGGTCATGTGCTTGCCGGTGAGGGTTTCGAGGGAGCCGTTCTGTTCGGCGAGGGACTGGCCGAGCTGGCCGAAGATGTGGCTGGTGAAGGCGGTCGCCGTGGTGTCGTCGATGCCCTGGTCGGTCATCCAGGCGGCGATGGTGCCGAGGTAGTCGAGGTGGGCGGCGAAGGTGGCGGTGGCGCCGCTGAAGATGTCGAGGTCCTTCTCGGCGGCGGGGACGACGCTGCCGCCGATGCTGTCGAAGAGGGCTCGGGCTTCGGGGTTGTCGGGGTACATCGCGGTGAGGCTTTGGCGGCGCGCGGCGGGTGGCAGCGGGATGCTCCGGACGACTTCGCGGGCGGGGGCGGCCCAGTCGCGCAGCCGGTCGAGGGGGACGCCGGCGAGGGCGCTGATCAGGACGTGCTCGGGGCGGAAGGTGAGGTCGCGGAGGACTTCTTCGGCGATGGGCGGGCGGACGGCGAGGATGATCGTCGAGGCGCTGTCGACGACGGCTTGGTTGCTGTCGCGGACTTCGACGTTGGCGAAGCGGGCGGAGAGTTCTTGCCCGACACTGCGGCTGCGGGGTGAGAGGAAGATCCGGGGCGGGTCGGTGACGTCCTTGCTGAGGCCTTCGACGATGGCGGCGGTGATCTCCCCCGCGCCGATGAATCCGTAGTCCATGGTCAGGCTCCCGTGTGGCCGTCGACGCGTTCGCGGATGAGGTCGGCGTGGCCGTTGTGGCGTGCGTATTCGCCGATCATGTGGACGTAGAGCATGCGGAGTGAGAACGGGTTTCCGCCGAGGTCGAAGGTGTCGTCGAGCGATCCTCCGGCGGCCGCCTCGTCGGCGAGCCGGATCTCTTCGAGGAGGATGTCGTAGGCCTCTTCGGCTTTGGTCGCGTCGAGGACTTCGAAGTCGTGGTCCTTGCCGAGGGCGGGGTCGTAGAGGGGTTCGATGTCCTGTGCGGCGTAGCGCAGGCGGAACCAGAAGCGTTCGACCTTGGCGAGGTGCCGGACGAGGCCGAGGAGGGTGAGGTTGGAGGGCGGGACCGACGCCGTGGCGAGCTGTTCCCCGGTGAGACCGGTGAGTTTGTGGAGGAAGGTGCTGCGGTGCCAGGTCAGCAGGGAGGGCAGGAGGATCCGCTCGTCGGCGGCGGTGTCGCCGGACGGCCGGGTGACCTCGGGGGCGGTCCATGTCATAGCGGCGATCATGCCATCGGGTGACGTGGGATTCGTGGTGCGCCGGCTGGGGTGAGCGGGGTCACGTGAGCGGGGCTGAATCCTTTCGTGGGGTTCTCGGCTCTTGTAAGGGCCGGGACAAGCTCGGCGCGGGAGGAGGTTCGTCGTGGAGGCCGATTGGCCGCGGGATTCGTTGATCGTGGCGGCGCAGGGCGGGGACGCGTCCGCCATCGCCGCTCTGGTCTCGGGTTCCCATCCGCATGTGCAGCGGTTCGCGCGGTCGCTGTGCGCTTCGCCTGAGGACGCGGAGGATTCGGCGCAGGAGGCGCTGATCATCCTGTATCGGAAGATCGGCTCGCTGCGGGCCACCGGTGCGCTGGCGTCGTGGATGTTCCGGATCGTGCGCAACGAGTGTCTCCGGCGGGCGCGCCGGGCGTGGCGTGGTGACGATCTGGCGGATTCCGTGGTGATGGTGTCGGCCGAAGAGGACGCTTTGGAACGGCTGGAGGCGCAGCGGGTGGCCGCGGCGATCGCCGGGTTGCCGTCCGATCAGCGTCGCGTCTTGATCATGCGTGACATCCAGGGGCATTCGGGCCGTGTGGTGGCCGACGCGCTCGGGCTGAGCCCGGCCGCGATGAAGTCCCGGTTGCATCGCGCGCGGGCGGCGGTTCGTGCCTCTCTCGACAACCCTGCTTCCTGACCCTTCTGTTGAGGAGTTCTTCAATGCTGGAAATCGGTTCCGCTGTCCCTGATGTCGTTCTCGAGGACACGTCCGGTCAGGTCGTGCGGCTTTCGGAGTTCCGTGGCACGGGGAACGTGCTGATCTATTTCATGCGGTCGACCTCGTGCCCGGTGTGCAACGGCCATGTGAAGGATCTCGTGGGGCGCGCGGAGGAGCTGGCCGCCGCCGACGTGCGGGTGCTGGTCGCCGTCCCCGAGGAGCGGGCGGAGGCCAAGGCGTGGCGGGCGAAGCGCGGGGTGCCCTTCCGGGTGGTGACCGGTCGGGGCGGGACGCCGCACGAGGCCTTCGGGCTGGGGAAGAAGCTGCTGCAGCAGTCGGGCAGTGTGCTGTTCGACCGGGACGGTGTGGTTCGTCACGCGCATGCGGCGACGATGCCGACCAGTGCTTATGACAAGAAGGGCATCGCCAAGGCCGTCGAAGGGCTCGCCAAGGTGCGTTGACTGAAGGTGTGAATCGGTGCTTCACTTCTTGGGTGCCGTATCGACGTACACCGAAGGTCCAGGAGCGTCTGGACGCCCAGCGCGACGCCGTCCTCGCCGCCGCCATGGAGCAGTTGGCCGAGCGCGGGTACGCGGGCTGCTCGGTGTCGGCGGTCGCGGAACGGGCGGGGGTGGCGGTCGGCAGCGTGTACCGCCACTACCCCACCAAGGCCGCGCTGGTCGTGGAGCTGTTCCGCAAGGTCGTCACGCGCGAGGTCGAAGCTGTGCGCGAGGTGTCGGAGCGGCCCGGTACGCCCGCGGAGCGGGTTGTGGCAGTCTTCGACACCTTCGCGAGCCGGGCGTTGAAGACGCCACGGATGGCGTACGCGCTGCTGGCCGAGCCTGTCGACGCGCCGATCGAGGCCGAGCGGCTGGTGTTCCGGCGCGCGTTCCGTGACGTCGTGGCCCAGCACGTGGCCGACGGTGTCCGGTCCGGGGTCCTGCCCGCCCAGGACGCGGACGTCACCGCGGCGGCGCTCGTCGGCGCGGCCGCCGAGGTGCTGATCGGCCCGTTGACCACCGGCAGTGCGGACGAGGTGTCCGGGCTGCGCACTTTCGTCCTGCGTTCCTTGGGAGGTTCCGATGCCGGTCACTCATGAGGTCACCAATCAGGTCCCGCCGCTGGCGGAGTACGACGTCGCCGCCGATCCGGCCTTGCTGGAAGGGCTGGAGCGGGCGGGCGCGGGCTGGGCGGTGGCCGAGGTGCACGCCCTCGGCAGGCTCGCCGGGAGTGAGCAGGCGCAGGAGTGGGGCAGGCTGGTCAACGAGAACGAGCCGGTGCTGCGGACGCACGACCGGGTCGGGAACCGGATCGACGAGGTCGAGTTCCACCCGTACTGGCACGAGCTGATGGACGTCGCGGTGTCCTACGGGCTGCATGCGGCGCCGTGGCGGGATCCCCGCCCGGGCGCGCACGCGGCGCGGGCGGCGAAGATGTACGTCTGGGGCCAGGTCGACGCGGGGCACACGTGCCCGATTTCGATGACGTACGCGGCGGTGCCGGCGCTGCGGTTCAATCCCGAGCTGTCCGCGCGGTACGAGCCGTTGCTGGCGGCGACGGAGTACGACTTCGGGCTGCGTGAGCCGAGTTCGAAGCGCGGTCTCATCGCCGGGATGTCGATGACGGAGAAACAGGGCGGGTCCGACGTCCGGGCGAACACGACCACGGCGCGGCCGCTGGGTGACGGCAGCTACGTGATCGTCGGGCACAAGTGGTTCACTTCGGCGCCGATGTCGGACATGTTCCTGACGCTGGCTCAGGCGCCGGGTGGGCTGTCGTGTTTCCTGCTCCCCCGTGTCCTGCCGGACGGCTCGCGCAACGGGATCCGGTTGCAGCGGCTGAAGGACAAGCTGGGCAACCGGTCCAACGCGTCGTCGGAGATCGAGTACGACGACGCGATCGGCTGGCTGATCGGCGAGGAGGGCCGCGGGGTGCGCACCATCATCGAGATGGTGAACAACACCCGGCTGGACTGCGCGGTCGGGAGCGCCGCGGGGATGCGGTACGGCGCGGTGCGGGCGATCCACCACGCGCGGCATCGTCGTGCGTTCGGGGCGAACCTGGTGGATCAGCCTTTGATGGGCAACGTGCTGGCGGACCTCGTCGTGGAGTCGGAGGCGGCGACGACGGTCGGGATGCGGCTGGCGTCGGCCACCGACCGGCCGGAGGACGAGCAGGAGCAGGCGTTCCGGCGGCTGGGGCTGGCGGTGACGAAGTACTGGGTGTGCAAGCGTGGTCCGTCGCATGCGGTCGAGGCGCTGGAATGCCTGGGCGGCAACGGGTACGTCGAGGAATCGGGGATGCCGCGGCTCTACCGCGAGGCTCCGCTGATGTCGATCTGGGAGGGTTCGGGCAACGTCGCGGCGCTGGACGCGCTGCGGGCGATGGCGAAGCAACCCGAGTCGGTGGCGGCGTATTTCACCGAGGTCGAGCAGGCCTCCGGTGCCGACGCGCGGCTGGACGACGCGGTGGGCAGGCTGCGCAAGGAGCTGTCCGATCTGTCGGACATCGAGTACCGGGCGCGTCGGCTGGTCGAGTCGATGGCGCTGGTGCTGCAGGGTTCGCTGCTGGTGCGGCACGGGACGCCGGCCGTGGCCGACGCGTTCTGCGCGTCGCGGCTGGGCGGCGACTGGGGTGTCGCGTTCGGGACGCTTCCGTCCGGAGTGGACACGCGGGCGATCGTCTCGCGCGCGGAGGTCTGAGCGCGTCGTACGCGTGCGCGATCGGCGATCTCGCGTGATTGAAGGGCGCACTCGCGTGATCGGAGGCGGATCTCGCGTGATCAGGCGGCGAACACGGCCGGGACTCTCGGTGCCCGTATGACCACGTGCTGCGGCGGTCCGGTCGATTCACCCGGCCGGACCGCCGCCGAGCACTGCGAACAGCCGCAGGATTGCGGAATTCGGGTGCATGCAAGGGCTCTCGGGTCGGCTACGTTCCTCGGTCATGGTCGATCGCCGAAGATGCCTGGTCCTGGTCCCCGTGGCGCTGTTCGCCGCCGGCTGTGCGACGGCCGCGCCGACGCCGATCTTCGCGGCGGCGAGTTCGACGCCTTCCGTGGAGAGCGCGCCGATGCTGGGGGCGGCGGCCCCGTCCGGTGCGCCGTTCGTGGCGGCGGACGGACGGGACCTGCGGTCCTGCGCCGACGGTGAGTGCGAGGTGCTCGTCCGGACCGGCGACCAGATCCCCAACGACGGCGGCGCCGGACCGCTCTCGGTCGCGGTCCAGGCCGGGAAGGTGGGGCTCGCCCCGGCCTCGGGCGGGATGGGCGCCGCGGTGTCCGGTCCGCCGGGGATGGCCCATCAGATCAACCGCCAGGTGATCGTCGTCGTCGCGGTGCAGGGCGACGAAGGGATCGTCCGGCTGAGCCGGAAATAGCCGCTCAGGTCAACCCGGCGACGAATTCGCTCAGCAGCCGGTTCGCCGTCGCGGAGTTGTACAGGCGGTCGAAGTCGGCGCGCGCCACCCGATGCCGGAACTCCCCTCGGTGGGACGGATCGCCGGCGTCGTGGACGGTGTCGGTGAACCAGGTCGCGAAGGCCTGGTAGTTCCACACTTCACGCAGACGGTCGTCTGAGTACGCATCGAGCGGACCCGTGTCGCCCTCTTTGTAGTAGTGGATCAGCGCGTCGGCGAAGATGTCCGCGTCGTACAGCGCGAGGTTCATTCCCTTCGCGCTCATCGGCGGGACGATGTGCGCGGCGTCGCCGAGCAGGTGGAGCCTGCCGTGGCTCATCGGGCTGAGCACTTCGCCACGCAGCGGCAGTAATTGTTTCTCCACGATCGCGCCCGTTGTGGCGAGTGGTTCACCGAAGCGCGTTTCGAGTTCGCTCCAGATCCGTTCGTCCGGCCAGTCTTCGGTGGTGTCCTCGAGCGGGCACTGGAGGTAGAACCGGCTCGCGCGCGGACCCCGGGCGAACTGGGCCGCGAATCCGCGTTGGTGGATCGCCATCACGGTCTGGTGGGTGGCGGGTACGTCGGCGAGGACGACCAGCCACGCGTAGCCGTATTCGTGGGTGTGGCGGGTGATCCTGTCCTCGGGGATGGCGGCGCGGGAGGCGCCGTGGTTGCCGTCGCATCCGGCGATGAAGGCTCCTTCGACGATCGACCCATCGCCGAGCCGGACGCGTGGGCGTTCGCCGATGTCCTCCACGGAAACCTCGGTGTCGAACCGCAGGTCGCCTCCGTCCTCCTCGAATGCGGTGATGAGGTTCCGGACGAGGACCTGTTGAGGGCAGAGCCTGCCTTCCCCGTGTTCTTCGACGGAGAGCGTCAGGGGCCTCGGCTGTCCGTCGACGCGGAAGCCGAGCGTGGGCTTGATGGGAGTCCCGCCGACCACGCGGTCTTCGAGGCCTCGTTTCCGGAAGACGCGCGTGGCCCTGGTGTCGATGACCCCGGCGCGCTGCCGTCGCTCGACGTACTCGCGGCCGCGCCGTTCGAACACGACACAAGGGATTCCCTCGCGCAGGAGGAAGTTGCCGAGCGCGAGTCCGGCTACGCCCGCTCCGACGATCAGGACGGGTCTGTGCTCGTTTCCTGTTGTCATGCTTCAAGTTTCGGCAGCACCACGGTTTAGGGCGAAGACGATCTCTGTACCTACTAGTATGTACGGCATGCATGCGATGCAGTACGAGATCACCCTCCCCGCCGACTACGACATGGGCATCATCCGCGACCGCGTCGCCACCCGCGGGCATCTGCTCGACGACTTCGGCGGCCTGGGGCTGAAGGTGTACGGGATCCGTGAGCGCGGCGTCGACGGCTCGACGCTGAACCAGTACTCGCCGTTCTATCTGTGGCACGACGAAGCCGGGATGAACGCCTTCCTGTTCGGCGGACCGTTCAGCGGCATCGTCGAATCCTTCGGGCGTCCCGCCGTGCAGCACTGGACCGTGCTCGGCTTCGAGGAAGGGCCCGCGTTCGGCTCGTCCCCGGTCGCGGCGGGAAAGCACATCGTGCGGATCCCCGACGAGGCCGACCCGGTGGCCTTCCTCGGCGAAGCACTCGACGGGCTCCGCGAGCACCTGCGCCAGGACGGCGCGCATTCGGGCGCGCTGGCCGTCGACCCGCGGACCTGGCAGGTCGTCCGCTACAGCCTGTGGGCGGACGAGGCACCGGAATCCGACGAGGTCCGGTATCAGATCCTCCACCTGTCCTCGCCGCACCTGGAGCAGCTGCGGCGAGGACGGCAGTGGGATCAGCCGAGCAACGCGGCGAACAACGCGCCCGGATCGGCTTCGGGCGGACCAGCGGGCCACTGATCCCGGTACGGGTACCAGAGCCCGTCCTTGCCCAGCCGCACCTGCACCCCTGTCCCGTGAACGGTGCAGTGGTTGCGTTCGACGTCCAGTCCTTCGCCGGGATCGTCCACGACCTCGGCGAAGGCGGCCCGTGCCCGGCCCATCGCCTGCGACGGCGGCGTCCATACGGTCTCCAGGACGTCGAGACCGGCACGGCCGCCGTGCCGCCACGCGAGCACCGCGCGATCGAAGTCCTCACCGTGCTCGGCCGGGCGCAGCCTCTCCACGGTCTCCGGGCGAGTGGCGGCGAGGCGGACGGCGTCCTGCTTGCGGGTGAGCTTCGGCTGCGACGCCAAGAGCGCACCGGCCATCTGTCGCGCGTTGTCGATCAGCAGGGCGAAGGCCTCGGCCGGGATCTCGGGCGCCCCGGGCACGGTCGGACCTCCGGTGGGCGCGAACGCGGCGATATCCGGTAACGGACCGGGCTCGCCGGCGTACGCCCGCTCGGCGTCGATGTCGTCGTCCCCGGTGCGCACGAATCGGGGCGCGTTGCGCCGCTGCAGCTCGTCGAGCAGCTCCCGCTCCCCCTTGCCGCGCATCAGCAACAGCACGAACGGGTCGGCGTCGAGCAGCCACGACGCCTGGAACGACAGCGCCGCGGCATGGCGGCACGGCAGCTCCCAGCCGGGGCAGTCGCAATCCGGATCGAGGTCACCGATCCCGGGCAGCAGATGCACCCCGGCGTCGTCGGCGGCCTCGACGAGGTCGTGCGGCATGTCCCGGTCCAGCAACGCGGCGAGATGCCCGGCACGCGAGGCGACCCGGTCGAGGAACCGGTCCCACTCGTCACCGGTCAGCTCCGCGAGCCGGACCTCGGTGCGGTACTGCCCTTCCTGATCGTCGACCACCGCGGCGATCCGCCCCGGGCTGACCGTGATCGGACCGACCCGGCCCGCCGCGGCGTACTTGCGGCCCTGTTTCAGCTGCCGCAGATCCAGCGCGGTGTCCTCCATCGCGCTGATCCACGCGCGACCCCACCACGAGCGAGCGAACTGACCTCGTCCACCCTGGGCGCCGAAAGCGGGGAAACCGCGGACGCGATCTTCAGGCGTACTCATCGGCGGCTCCTCAACTCGACCAGATCGGCCAGCTCCTCGTCGGTCAGTTCGGTCAAGGCGGCCTCGCCGCCCGCGAGCACCGCGTCGGCGAGCGCACGCTTCTCCCGCAGCATCGCCGCGATGCGGTCCTCGACGGTGCCCTCGGCGATGAGCCGGTGCACCTGCACCGGCCGGGTCTGCCCGATCCGGTACGCGCGGTCGGTCGCCTGGTCCTCCACCGCCGGGTTCCACCAGCGGTCGTAATGCACGACGTGATCGGCGCGCGTCAGGTTGAGCCCGGTCCCCGCCGCCTTGAGCGACAACAGGAACACCGGCACCTCACCGGCCTGGAACCGGCGCACGAGATCTTCTCGTTTGGGCACCGGGGTGCCACCGTGCAACAGCTGCGTGCCGATCCCACGCTGCGCGAGATGCCGTTCCAGCAGCCGCGCCATGGCGACGTACTGCGTGAACACCAGCACCGCGCCGTCCTCGGCGAGGATCGTGCCCAGCAGTTCGTCGAGCAGCTCGAGCTTGCCCGACCGGCCGTCCAGCACCGCGTCCGAGGGCTCCTTGAGGTACTGCGCGGGATGGTTGCAGATCTGCTTGAGCCCGGTGAGCAGTTTGACGATCCGGCCGCGGCGCGCGATGCCCTCGCTCCCGGCGATCTCGGCCATCAGCTCGCGCACCGTCGCCTCGTACAACGCCGCCTGCTCGGCCGTGAGCGTCACCGGCCGGTCGGTCTCGGTCTTGGCGGGCAGCTCCGGCGCGATCCCCGGGTCGGATTTGCGGCGGCGCAGCAGGAAGGGGCGGACGAGCCGGGACAGGCGCTCCGCCGCTTCCGGGTCCTTTCCGGACTCGACCGGTTTCGCCCAGACCCGACGGAAATCGGCCATGGTGCCGAGTAGGCCCGGTGTCGTCCAGTCGAGGATCGCCCACAGTTCGGCGAGGTTGTTCTCCACCGGGGTGCCCGTGAGCGCCACCCGCGCCGACGACGTCAGCGTCCTCAACGCCTTCGCCGTGCCGGAGCGGTGGTTCTTGACGTGCTGGGCCTCGTCGGCCACCAGCAGTCCCCAGTGGACGGACCCCAGCGGTTCCGGATCCACGCGCAGAGTGCCGTAGGTGGTGAGCACGAAGCCGTCGCCGAGGTCGTCGAGTGAGCGTTCGGTGCCGTGGAACCGCCGCACCGGGACGCCAGGGGCGAACTTGGTGATCTCGCGTTCCCAGTTCCCCAGCAACGAGGCCGGGCAGACGACCAGCGTCGGACCGTCCGCGCGATGCAGATGCAGCGAGATCAGCGTGATCGTCTTGCCGAGACCCATGTCGTCGGCGAGACAGCCGCCGAGCCCGATCGAGGTCATGGCGGTGAGCCACTGCAGGCCGCGCATCTGGTAATCGCGCAAGGTCGCGGCCAGGCCTCGCGGCGGCGCCTGCGGCTCCGGCGGGGCGAGCAGCCGCTCCCGCAACGCGGCGAGCCAGCCGTCGGTGAGGACGTCGACGCGTTCACCGTCGATCTCGGTGGTCCCGCTCAAGGCGGCACCGAGCGCGTCGATCGGCGTGAGCGGCTTGAGCGCGCGATCCCGCGCCTTCGCCGCGAGAGCCGGGTCGACGAGAACCCACTGATCGCGCAGGCGCACGACGGGGCGGTGGGCCTCGGCCAGCGCGTCCATCTCGGCCGCGGTGAGCGGCGCACCGCCGAGGGCCAGCTGCCAGTCGAACTGCAGCAGCGTGCCGCCGGCGAAGAACGAGGGAAGATCGGCGGGCGGGGCGTCACCGCCGCCGACCACCGCCTTCGCGCTCAGGTCACGGGCGAGATCGGCGGGCCAGTGCACGTCGATACCCGCCGTGGCCAGCAGCGGCGCCGCGGTGGTGAGCAGTTCGGTGATGTCGGTGTCGCCGAGCCCGACCTCGTCGGGGACCGCCGCGCCGAGCAGCGGTTCCAGCGGCGGCCACAACTGTGCGGCCCGGCGCAGCGCCAGCATCACGTCGATCCGCGCCCTCGGACCGAACCGGTCGTCACCCGCCCAGAGCGCGGCGGCGTCGGCCAGGACACCGGGATCGGCCAGGCTGTGCACCTGGACGACCCCGCTGAACCGGCCGATCGTGAAGTCGTCACCCGGCGCTTCGATCCGTATCGAGACCCGGACCCCGGAATCCAGCCCGGCCGCGACCTCGGCCGCCCAGTCCCGCAACTGCGGAACACGATGCGAAGGCGCGGCGGCGAACGCCTTCACCCCGGCCGCCTGCGCGGCGGCGGGCGTGCGCGGAAGGGTGTCGGCCACGGCGTCGAGGAACGCACGCAGCAACGGATACCGCGCCGGCAGGAGGTTTCCCTCGCTCGGGATCGCCCGCGCTCGCGCGGGCATCGCTTCGGACAGCTCGCGCAGCCAAGCGGCGTCGGCCGGTTCCAGCGGGCCGGCGCGCCAGGCGTCCACATCGGACTCCGTGAGCCCGGGAAGCAGCCTGCCCGCCTCGGCGAGCTTCAACGCCGCCGCGGCGGCCGTGCTCCAGAAACGCGCGGAGTCGTCGTCGCTCTCATTGAGACGCAGCAGCGCCGGAAGCGCCTCGGCCATCGGCAGCCGGACGCACGGCACCGTGGTGATCTCGGGGAGAGCGACCGTCACCTCCCCGGCCCCCGGCGTGTTCCCCTCGGCGTTCCAGAAGACGAATCCGCTGGTCCGAGGGGGATTTTTCGGTTCGAAAGCGACACTGCCGAAGCCGTCGTGAGACGCCACTCAACCCCAATCTCTGTACGGTGTACAGTTCAGGATAACACAACTCTGTACACCGTAGAGAGAACGTGATGACGGACGCGGACCACACCGGGGCGGGCGACCCACGGCGGACCATCGAACTGCTCTGGGGCGTGCGTGAGAAACCCCGCCGCGGCCCCAAACCGAAGCTCACCGTCGACGAGATCGTCACCGCCGCGATCGAGATCGCCGACACCGAGGGCATCACCTCGCTGTCGGTGCGCCGGGGCGCGGAAAAGCTCGGCGTCTCCCCCATGACGATCTACACCTACATCCACAGCCGCGCCGAGCTGCTCGACCTGATGATGGACCGGGTTCATGGTGAGCTGACCGATCCCCCGGCCAGTCACGACTGGCGGGTCACGATGACGATCCTCGCCGAGGACGCCTGGGAGATGTACCACCGGCATCCCTGGATGCTCCAGCTCACCACCGGCCGTCTCCCGCTCGGCCCGCACACCTTCGCGAAGCACGAACGCGAGCTGAAGGCCGTCGACGCGATCGGGCTCACCGACCTGGAGATGGACGCCGTCGTGGCGATGGTCAACGGCTTCGTCCAGGGCATCGCACGCGGTTCGGTGGAATCGGCGAGTCTCGTGCGGCGCTCCGGCCTGACGGACATGGAGTGGTGGACGGCCAGCGCGCCCGTGCTCGCGGAGATCCCCGAAGCCGACGCCGGCCTCTTCCCGCTGGCGGCACGCATCGGGCAGGCCGCCGGGGAGACCCACGGTGCGGCGAGCGCGCCGCTGCACACCTTCCGGTTCGGGCTGGCGCGGATCCTGGACGGGGTCGAGCAACTGGTCACCGGCGGTTCCGGTACCTCGGGGACCGAGCTTCCCTCCTGAGCAGCCGGCGGTAGAGCAGCCACAGCACCAGCGCGACCGGCGTCAGGACCGCCCCGAACAGGATTCCCGCGAACATCCCGTACCCGTGCGGATCCGACGACAGCCCCGTCGCGCTGAGCACCGCGCTGCCGACGAGCAGCACGATCACCGCCGCGACAACGACGAACGCGCCGAGCACGACGCGTCGCACCACCGTCCGCGAGGCCGTCATGCCGGATCGGGAGTGCAGACGGTCAGGAACGACTTCCGGTTCTCGCGCTGCACCGCCGCCGTGTCCATCCACCCGCTCCGGCCGAACAGGTAGCTCCCGGCCGGATGCCCGGCCGACTCACGCAGCACCTGGGCGACGTCGGCCTTGGCACCGAACGCTTTCGGGCCGTCGACGGCGATGTTGACCGAGCCCGCCTTCGTCCAGTCGTACGCCGCGGGCAACGGTGTCCGGACTTGGAGACCACCGGCGTCCGAAGAGGAACCACCCAGCAAGTCCAGCCGCTCGACCCGCACGCCCGGCCGTGGCGCGGCCCACACCTGCTCCGTGCTGTTCTGCGTACCGGAGTCGAAGGTCAGGCGCAGACCAGTGACGCCCTCGCAGGGGGTGCCCGTCCACAGTTTCAAAACCCCGCCATCGACGCGGAACCCGGCCTCCGGCGGCAGCGACGGCGCGAACTGCGCCTTGGTGTCACACGCCGCGGTCACCGCCACCACGAGCAAGGCGGCGCAGACCCGCTTAGTGATATCCGCCATCGGTAAGTCCCGCGTCTTCCTCGGTTTCGTTGCCGCCGGTGACCTTCTCCCACGCGTAGGAGGCGAGGAATCCGGCATAGCCTTCGCGAGCCCATTGCTGGGAGTGGCGCTCCTCGTGATGCAGCAACCGATCCAGGTCGAGCGAGCCCTGGGACGCGCCGTTGTCGTCCTCGTACCAGGCGTGCCCCGACTTCGCCACCTCGCGCAGCTGCTGCGCCGGATCCTTCGCGTCGTCGATGTTCAGCATGAACGTGTCACCCCAGGCGGTCCCGCCCTGCTGGCTGAACTGGTCCTGGATGAAGTTCCCGCCCAGGCCCATCATCATGCCGTTCGGGGTGGTCATCAGCCGACCGCCGTTGCCGTGCACGAAACCCACGTCGTCGTCGTAGCTCCAGGAGTTCTCCCGCTGCCGGTCGGTGATCCGTCGCAGCTCCTCGGATCCGTACGGTGTCGGCGCGAAGTCGGTCTTCTCGCCTCCGGCGCCGTAATCGGTGCCCGCGTTGAGGATGTAGGTCATCCGCACCGCCTTGGCGGCGTCGTCCCCGCTGACGTCGGTCGGCATCAGGAAGTACGACTTGTAGGTCCCGTCGCCGTCCTCGTCCTCACGGATCTCTTCCATCCCGTCGAGGACCTTGAAGTCCTCCGGCGTGATGTCGTGGTCGTCGGCGATCTTCTTGATGGTGTCGATCGATACGCCCCGGCGGACGGCGTTCTCGAGCCACTGCCGGTAGTGGCCGGACGCGGGTGGCCCGCTCAGCAGCCCGGCGTCGCGCAGCGCCTGCTCCATCTCGACCACACCGGCGTCGATCTGCCCGGCCTTCTTGGCGCCTGCCAGGTCGGTCGCCTCGTGGTCGCTGATCTGGCCGTCCTGCACGAGCCGCATCACCCGGGCGAGGGCGGCGTCGATGCTGTTCGCCGTCGTGAGGATCGCCTTGGATTCCTGCTCCAGCTGCTTCCGGATGGTCTCGCGGTGCCGCTGGGACTCGGCGCGTTCTTCGGCCTCGAACCGTGACTTCGGCGGCGGGTCGGCGGGTTTGCCGTCCACGATCGCGCCGTCGGCGGCGACGCTGAACTGGTAGGTGCCGGCGAGGGAATCGTTGTTGGCGACCCTGGTCTTCAGCGCGGACACGTCGTCCGACGCGTTCTGCAGGGCACGTTCGACGGCGGACAGCTCGGCGATCAGGATCTCGGCCTTGTTCCGGGTGTCGCCCAGCGAATCGCGGGCTCGCTCGCCCGCGGGGCCACGCCAGTCGGGCAGTTTCCTGGCGTCGTCGAGTTCGTCCTGCAGCCCGATGAGTTTGTCCCGGCGGCCACCCAGATCAGTGGCCGCCGCATGGAGCGCCTCGGCGTCCCATGCGCGAACGTCGCCGTAGCCGACCGTCATCCTCCGAACGCCTCCTCCGCGGAGTTCTCGTTTTCGGAGTACGCCTTGGCGGCCTTGGTGATCGATTCGCTCCAGCGGTCGATCTCGCCGGCCCACCCCTTCGCCCGCTCGGTGCACGTCGACGCCAGCGTGGGCGCGCCCTTGGCGGCCTCCCCGCCCGGCAACGCCGTCGCTATCGACCCCAAGCCGGTGCCCGGTTCGACGGCTCTGGCCTGGTCCGCGGCGGAACCCGCCGCCTTGGCCGCGGCCCGCAGCTGACCGATCTCGACCTCGTACCCGCTCACAGCCCGTGCCCCCAACCCTGGATGGTGAGCGGCACTCTACGTCAGCTCGGAACGCTCCACAGCCGATTCGCGCGAAGGGGTGGCAAGCCGCCGGACGACGTCGTCGTACCGCGCCTGATCGGCGGCCGCGCGGGCGTGTGCCCGCTCCAGCTCCTCGGCGAGAGCCGTCGCCCGGGCTTCGGCGAGGCTCCTGGCCGTGTGTTCTTCCGCAAGCGACGCCCGAAGCCCTGCCGAGTCCTTTTCGGACACCGCCGCGCGCGCCTTGGCCTCGTCGAGCCGGTCCTGCAGGGCCGCGCGCTCCGCGGCCGCCCGGGCCAATGCCGTGTCGCGCTCGGCCAGCTCCGTGGTCAACCGGGTCTTCTCCTCACGCAGCGTCCGGAGCTCGGCGACCAGCTCGTCACGAGCACGTTCTGCCGCGACGGTCGCGGCTTCTGCGGCACCGCGGGCCCGTTCGTGCGCGGCGACCTCGGCCCACGAACGCTGCCGGGTCTCCTCCGCGTCCTTCAAGGCCTGTTCGGCGGCGCGTTCCGCCTTGACCTTGGCCGCCTTGTCGTCGCGGGACGCGGCCACCGCGGTCGCGCGCGCCGTGTCGGCCCTCGCCGCCGCCTGCTGAGCGTCCTCGGCCTCGCGCCGGGCCGCCGCCGCGTCGGTCTCCGCTTCGGTCACCCGGCCCAGCGCCGCCTCTCCGGCGTCGTCGAACCGCGAACGCATCGCGTCCAGCAGTTCCACGAGCGACGACGCCGCCGGCGTGAACTCGTCGGCGATCCTGCGGACCTCCAGCAGCGGATCGGCCACGCTCGCCACCGCGGCCGCCCGCCGGGCCCGCGAGGCGGCGTCGGCGTGGGCCTTGCCGCAATAGGCCGAGGGACGGCCACCCTTGCGTTTCCCCTCGGCGTCCACCGCGGGCGGGGGCAAAGGATTCTCGCAGCCTTCCAGCGCGCACAGCCGGACCTCGTCGGCGTCCGTATCGATCACCGCAGCAGGGTAGCGCCGCCACCCCGCCGATAGGGTCGCTGACATGCGTGTCCTGTTCACCTTCGCCGGCGGCAACGGCCACTTCCGGCCGCTGCTCCCCCTCGCCCACGCGCTCGCCGGCGCGGGCCACACGATCGCGTTCACCGGCGAGCCGCTGATGGTCCCGGTCGTCGAGGCGACGGGGTTCACCGCGTTCCCGTCGGGGCCGAACCTCGGCAGCGACGGCGGCGGACTTCGCCCGTTGCTCCCCGTCGACAGGGACCGCGAGGACAGCGACCTCCGTGACGGTTTCGTCCGCCGCACCGCGCCCCAGCGGGCGAAGGACGTCACGGCGCTCTGCGAGGACTGGGAACCGGATCTGCTCGTGTGCGACGAAGCCGATCACGGCGCGATGATCGCCGCCGAACGCCTCGGCCTCCCGCACGCCACCGTCCTGGTGATCGCGGCGGGCGTGCTCATCCGCGCCGAACTGATCGACGACGCGCTCAACGAGATCCGCGCCGTCCACGACCTCCCGCCGCAGCGAAATCTGGAGATGGCATACCGCCACCTCGTGCTTTCGCCGTTCCCCGCGAGCTTCCGCGATCCCCGGTTCCCGCTGCCGCCGACCGCACGCCCCTTCCACAGCCCGCTTCCCGCCCGCGGACCGGCGCCGGAGTGGCACGTCGAAGACCGCCCCACCGTCTACTTCACCCTCGGCACCATCTTCAACACCGAATCCGGCGACCTGTTCGCCCGGGCACTGGCAGGACTGCGGGAGGTCGACGCGACCTGCGTGGTGACCGTCGGGAACCTCATCGATCCCGCCGAGTTCGGCCCTCAGCCCGAGCACCTCCACCTCACGCGTTACCTGCCGCAGGACGACGTCCTCCCGTACTGCGACGCGGTCCTCAGCCACGGCGGTTCGGGCAGCCTGCTCGGCGCGCTCGCCCACGGTCTGCCGATGGTGCTGCTCCCGATGGGCGCCGACCAGCCCCACAACGGCGATCGGGTCACCGAACTCGGGCTCGGCACCGTCCTCGACGTCATCGACGCGACACCGCAGGACATCCGCGACGCCGTGACCGCGGTGCTGAGGGAACCGTCCTACCGGGAGGCGGCAGGGCGGTTGCGGGACGAGATCACCGCGTATCCGGCGCCGGAGGAGATCGTGCCGCTGCTGGAAGGACTCCTCAGGTGACCACCGAACTCGACGCCGCGATCACGCGGGCATTCCGTGAGGAGTCGGGACAGGTCATCGCCACCCTGATCCGCGTCACCGGCGACTGGGACCTCGCCGAGGAATGCCTCCAAGAGGCGTTCGCGCTCGCGTTGCGCACCTGGCCACGCGACGGCGTCCCGGCGAAACCCGGCGCCTGGCTGACGACGGCTGCCCGCAACCGCGCCACCGACCGGATCCGGCGAGAGGCCGTCGGTGCGGCGAAACTACGCGAAGCCGCCGAACTGAACGTCCCCGCCGAGCCGGAGTGGGACGAGAGCGGTGTCCACGACGACCGGCTCCGGCTGATCTTCACCTGCTGCCACCCCGCGCTGCCGCTCGAAGGGCAGGTCGCGCTCGCGTTGCGGACCCTGGCCGGGCTCACCACCGCCGAGATCGCGCGCGCCTTCCTCGTCTCCGAGGCGACGATGTCGCAGCGCCTGGTCCGGGTGAAACGGAAGATCCGCACGGCGGGCATCCCGTACCGGGTCCCACCGGCTGATCTGCTGCCCGAACGCACGGCCGCGGTGCTCGGGATGCTGTACCTGCTGTTCAACGAGGGCTACTCGGCCAGCGCCGGTACAGATCTGCTCCGGCCCGACCTGTCCGCGGAGGCCATCAGGCTCGCGCGGATCCTCGTGAGCCTGATGCCGGGAGAGCCGGAGGTCCTCGGGCTGCTGGCCCTGCTGCTCCTGCACGACGCCCGCCGCGCCACCCGCGTCGACGACCAGGGCACGCTCGTCTCGCTCGAAGACCAGGACCGCGACGGCTGGAACACCGCCGAGATCGCCGAGGGCACGGAACTGCTGGAGACCGCACTCCGTCGCGGTGTCGCCGGGCAGTACCAGATCCAGGCCGCCATCGCCGCCTGCCACGCGACGGCCGCCCGCGCCGTCGACACCGACTGGGCACAGATCGCCGCCCTCTACGGGGAACTGCTGCGTTTCGTGCCCTCGCCCGTCGTCGAACTGAACCGCGCGGTCGCCGTCGCCATGGCCGAAGGTCCCGAGGCCGGGCTCGAACTGGTCGACAAGCTCACCGCCGACGGCGCTCTCCCCGGATACCACCTGCTTCCCGCCACCCGCGCGGACCTGCTCCGGCGGCTCGACCGGCTCGCCGAGGCCGCCGGCGCGTACCGCGAGGCACTCGCGCTCGCCGGTACCGACGCCGAGCGCGCCTACCTGTCGGGAAAACTCGCCGAAATCTCCTGACGCCCGGTTGTCTGTCCGTGGCGTCACCGTTCGTCGGTGGGCGACAAGTCCGAAAAGAGGAAGGGGTCATCCGATGGCCGTTCTCGACGTCCCCGGCGCCCGGCTGCACCACACCGTGACCGGCAACGGCCCGGTTCTGCTGTGCGTTCCCGGTGGCGCGGCCGATTCCGCGATGTTCGCGCCGATCGCGGGCCTGCTCGCGGAGCACTACACGGTGATCACCTACGACCCGCGCGGGATCTCCCGCAGCACGCTCGACGATCCGGACGGGGAGCAACGGATCGAGGCCCACACCGGCGACGTGCTGCGCCTGCTCGACAGCTTGAGCACGGAACCGGCGGTGATCTTCGCGTCCAGCGGTGGGTGCATGCAGGCTTTCGACCTCGTCACCCGTCATCCCGGGCGGGTCAAGACGCTCCTGGCGCACGAACCCCCGCTGACGAGCCTGCTGCCCGGTCAACCCGATGGTGACCCGGACGAACTGCAGCGCCTCCACCGCGAACAGGGCATCGAGGCGGCGATGGCCAAGTTCATGGCCGACGCCGGTTTCGAGATGGACTGGAGCGCGCTCCCGCCGGAGGTGCGGATGAACATGGAATTCTTCGTCGTGCATCTGATGAAGATGATCGGGGAGTTCACTCCGGACTACGAAGCGCTGAAGGCGTCGGAGACCCGGATCGTCGTCGGCGTCGGGAAGGACTCGGCCGGGCAGCCCGCGCACGAGGCGGCGGTGCTCGCGGCCGCCCGGCTCGGCGTGGAGCCGGTCTACTTCCCCGGTGACCACGGTGGTTTCGCGGCCGAGGCCGTCACGTTCGCGCCGCAGCTTCTGGCGCTTCTCGACGCCTGATGTCAGGAAAGGGTCGTTCAAGACATCTTTTGTCCTGAACGACCCTTTCCTGACACACGTCAGGCGCGGACGTGCACGATCAGCCCGCCCACCAGCGCCCCGAAACCGCCGATCGCGGCCAAGGTCCGGACCAGGTTCCACCGTTCCCAGACACCCTCGAACTTCGCCCGCAGCGCCTCGAAGTCGGTGCTGTCGCCGTCGAAACCCGCTTCGAGCGCGTTGTTCAGCGGCACGTTGATCGCCATCGTCACGATCAGCATCACCAGCAGCAGGGCGAACCCCGCGATGAGCCACGGCAGCGCGGGCCGCAGTTCCGCCTTGAAATGCAGTGCCGCCGCGGCCGCCGCGAGCAACGGCGCGCCGCCGAAGCTCAGCGCGAACCAGCCGTTGAGGATCGCGATGTTGATCTCCCGCATCCCCGTCACGTAGGTCCGGGCGTCCGCCCGCCCCAACCCCGGCATCACCGAGCACGTGTACGCGTAGAACAAGCCGGCGATCAACCCCGCCGTGATGACGGCCGCGATCAGGACGATTTGGCTCAGTGTGGCCATTCCTGTCGCCTCCCTTCCGATTCCAGCTCGTTTCATCGATTCCAGACCCCAGTGGCCGCCGCTTTCGCGGCGTATTCGGAGAAGTCCCTCGCGGGCCTGCCCAGCACCCGCTCGACGTCACCGGTGAGCGAGGAGTTCCGGCCGTCGAGGATGCGCGTGAACAGGTCGGTCAGGCCCTCGATCTCCTCCTCCGGCACGCCCTGTTCGGCCGCTCCCGCCGCGAATTCCGCGGCGGAGACCGGAACGTACCGGACATCCCGCCCGGAAGCCTTGCCGATTTCCGCCGCCGCGTCCGCGAAACCCAGCAACCGGGGGCCGGTCAGCTCGTAGACCTCGCCGTCGTGCCCGTCGGTGGTCAGCGCCATGACGGCCACATCGACGATGTCCTCGACGTCGATGAACGGCTCGGTCACCGACCCGGCGGGCAGCACGATCTCCCCGGCGAGCACCGGTTCCAGCAGGAAGTGCTCGCTGAAGTTCTGCGCGAACCAGCTGGCCCGCACGACCGTCCACTCGGCACCGGACTCCCGGACACCCTGTTCGCTGACCACGGCCTCCTCCTCGCCGCGGCCGGACAGCAGGACCAGCCGCCGCACCCCGTGTTCCACGGCCAGCTTGGACAAGTCGCGGATCGCTTCGGCGGCACCGGGGAAGGCCAGGTCGGGGTAGTAGGTCAGGTAGGCGGCGCTGATCCCGGTGACCGCGGCCGTCCAGGTCGAGCGGTCGTCCCAGTCGAACACCGGCCGTGAAGCCTTCCGGACGTCGATCCCCAGATCGGTCAGCCGCTGCGCGACCCGGCTCCCCGTCTTGCCCGTCGCGCCGAGGACCAGGACCGTCTCGTTGTTCTTCGTGTTTGTCATGGCACTAGTCAAGCGCCTACGAATGAGACGGAACATAGTTCAAAGGCTCTGTTCCATGTTTCATCGTCTACACTTGCGCTATGGATCCCCTCGCCGGTCTGCTCGATGGACCCCGCGCCCGCGGCGCGTTCCTGCTGAAGTCGGTCATGACCCCGCCGTGGTCGCTGCGGATCGAGGACGAGGCGCCGCTGACGGTGATGGCGCAGGTCCGTGGTGAGTCGTGGGTGGTGCCCGATCGCGGGGACGCGGTCCGCCTCGGCACCGGTGACATCGCCATCGCCCGCGGTCCGGACCCGTATCTCGTCGCGGACGACCCGGCCACCCCACCGCAGGCGATGATCCTGCCGGGACAGGAATGCCTGACGCCGGACGGGAAACACCTCACCGAGCTGTCGGATCTCGGCGTCCGTACCTGGGGCGACGACCCGGACGGCCCCGTCGTCCTGCTCACCGGCACTTATCCGCTCGAAGGCGAGATCAGCAAACGGCTCCTCAACGCGCTGCCGTCGCTGCTGGTCGTCCGGGACGAGGAGTGGGACAACCCGCTGGTGACACTGCTCGCCGGCGAGATCGTCAAGGACACGCCCGGCCAGGAAGCCGTCCTGGACCGCGTGCTCGACCTGCTCTTGGTCGCCGCGCTGCGGACCTGGTTCGACCGGCCCGACGCCGCCGCACCCGCCTGGTATCGCGCGCATAGCGATCCGGTCGTCGGACGCGCACTGAAACTGTTGCAGCACAAGCCTTCCGAACCGTGGACCGTGGCGAGCCTCGCGGCCGACACCGGCGTGTCCCGGGCCGCGTTCGCCCGGCGGTTCACCGCCGCCGTCGGCGAACCGCCGATGGCCTACCTCGCGAGCTGGCGGATCGCGCTCGCCGCGGATCTCCTGCGCCAGCACCCCGACGTCACCATCGGCGCGGTCGCCCGGCAGGTCGGCTACGGCAGTTCGTTCGCGCTCAGCACCGCGTTCAAACGCGAACACGGTGTCAGCCCGCAGGGTTACCGCGCCGGCGTCGCGTAACGCTCGACCAGTTCCGCGCCGATCCGCGCGAGTTCCTCCTGGACCGACTCCGGGCCCAGTACGTCGATCATCGAACCCCAGCCCGCGAGCTGCTGCGCGATCATCCACGCCACCGGCGCAGACACCGTCACCCGCACTCGCCCGTCTTCGAGTGTTTCCTCGACCCGTGCCTGCCGTCCGAAGTGGTCCTGGAGGATCGGCAGATGCCGCTCGGCGATGAGCACGGTCGCGTCCAGCCCCGAACGCCGTTGCTCGACCCGGTCGACCACCTGCTCCCACGCCCGCGACAGTTCGAAATCGTCCGGCCGCCCCGCGGGCAAGTCGCTGACCTCGGCATCGGACATGCGATCGACGCGGAAGGTGCGCTGCCCCTTCTCGGTGCCCGCGATGAGGTACCAGATGTCGTCCTTGTCCACGAGCCCCCACGGATCCACGACCCGCTCGACCGGCTCCGCGCCTTTCTTCGCGTAGCCGAATCGGACCTTGCGGCGGCGCACGATCCCGGCCTGCAGCACGGTGAGCAACTCGGGCCGTTCCTTCTCCCGCTCACCCCACCGCGACGGATCGATGACGACGGCGTCCGCGGCGGCCTGCGCGTCGGCGCGGAACGTGTCCGGCAGGGCCCGGACCAGCTTCCGCAGCGCGGATTTCACCTCGGGCGAGATCGACGCGGCCGGACCGGCGAGCAGGAACAGCGCCTGGGCCTCCGACGCGGACAGTCCGCTGAGGTCGGTCCGCGCGCCGCCGACGAGCGACCAGCCGCCGCCCCGGCCGGGCTGCGGGTACACCGGGACACCCGCCGACGACAACGCCTCGAGGTCACGTCGCGCGGTGGCGACCGAGATCTCCAGTTCGTCCGCCAGTTCGGAAGCCGTGACGCGGCCACGCGCCTGCATCAACAGGAGGGTGGCCACCAGGCGATCGGCACGCATGGCGCCCAGTCTCGCAGGCAAACCGCTCATCCGGTGAACACTTTGCGGTGCGGACTTGACCTTCACATCGATGTAAGGCCCTACGGTCGGCGCACCTCACTCAGAAGGAGAAGCACATGGCAGGCGCAGTGATCATCGGCGCGGGACCGGGTATCGGCCGCTCGGTCGCGCACCGCTTCGCCAAGGAAGGGCTGCCGATCACCTTGCTGGCCCGCCGTTCGGCGACCCTGGAACCGCTGGCCGCCGAATTCGGGACCGCGCTGGCACTCACCGCCGACGTCACCGACGAGGCTTCCCTCAAGGCCGCTCTCGACACCGCCGCGCGGGAACACGGCGAGCCTGACGTCGTGGTCTACAACGCGGCGATCATCCAGGCCGACGCCCCCGGCGAGCTGTCCGTCGAACGGCATCTCGCGGCGTGGTCGGTCAACGTCGTCGGAGCGATCACCACCGCGGCGCACGTCGCGCCCGGGATGGCGAAGCGCGGATCGGGCACGATCATCGTGACCGGCGGGATGCCCGAAGCCGTGCCCGCCTACACGAGCCTCTCGCTCGGGAAAGCGGGCGTGAGGGCGCTGGTTTCCCTGCTGGACAAGGAATTCGGCCCCTCAGGAGTACACGTCGCCACGGTGACCGTCGCCGGACCCGTCGCGAAAGGAACCCCGTTCGACCCCGACGACATCGCCGAGCACTACTGGCGGCTGCACACGCAGCCGCGAGAAGACTGGGAGCAGGAGATCGTCCACACGGCGTAGCAGGCCTACCAGTGCGCCGGATGGGAAAGCGAGTCCGGCAGTTTCGTCGTCGCGTCTCCCTTCGCCGCGTCCAGTTGCGACTGGAGGAGGAAGAGCATGTCACGGAAGTCCGCGCCGCGGATGTCGGCGTCACGCAGGTCCGCCCCGGTGACGTCGGCCTGCCGGAGATCGGCTCCCCGCAGGTCCGCGCCGATCAGATACGCCCCGCGCAGCAGCGCGCCGCGCAGGTTCGATCCCTTGAGCTTCGCGCCGATGAGGTCGGCGCCGCGCCGGTCCTTCTTCTTGCCCGGCACGGCGGCGCGGGCGAGCTCGCTCGCGCGCAGCAGCAGCCCGTTCACCGCGCCCCGATGCGAATGGACGTCCAGTTTTCGCAGCACGCCGGGCGTGTCCAGCGTCATCCGCTCGGTCCGGTCGATCATCTCGGCCAGGTCGTCACGGATGGGCGCGGACGTCGGCAGCGAGGCCGCCTCGGTCAGGTAGTAGAGCAGCTCCTGCAGATCCCGCATCACCGGGAAGACCGCGAACATCGTCTTGGCCGTCTTCGGTGACTTGCGCCAGTCCTCGCCGTCGAAGGTGACCTGGGAGACCTTTTGGCCCGCGCCGAAGCAGTCGTAGACCGTGCAGCCGGTGAAGCCCTTCTTGCGGAGCTTGTCGTGGATGCCGCACCGGGAGTCCTCGCGCAGGTTCGGGCACGCCTGACCCGCCGGTTTGGTGATCGCGAAATCGGCCGACGCCGCGAAGGCCGGGACGACACAGCACAGGCCGAAGCAGTTCTCGCAGTCGGCTCGCAGGCTGGAAAGGGCTGGCACGGTGGTTCGGACTCCAGAAGCTCGGCAAGGTGTTCCAGCCACAGGGTACGGAGCACACTTTCCGTGCAGGGCACCCGCCGCCAATGGCCGCCAGACGAAGGTCGGGTCCTGCCCCATTCAGTCGATTCGGACATGTCATGCGCTCAATAACCTCGATCCCCGTGGGAATCGGCAGGTGCCGTCCCATGCGGTCGAGCTGGACCGCCTTTCCGCCGCTGTGGTCTTGACCGGCCGGTCCCCTGCGAACGACAGGACGAACACATGCGAGAGACGAGACAAGCGCGTTGGCTGTCACGTGCCGGGATGGCGAGCGCGGTCGCGGTGGCGATCAGCGTGACCGCTGCTCCCGCCCAAGCCGCCGAAGGACAGATCCTCGCCGCGGGATCCGCCGAAGCGATCCCGAACAGCTACATCGTCACGCTGAAGGACACCGGCGTCGTGGGCGCGCTGGCGAACCGCTTCGGCGCGAAGGTGGAGCAGGTCTACAGCAACTCGCTCAAGGGCTTCTCCGCGACACTTTCGGAGCGGCAGGCCAAGCGGCTCGCCGCCGACCCGTCGGTGGCCTCGGTCGAGCAGAACCAGGTCGTCCACGCGGACGCGACCCAGACCAACCCGCCGTCCTGGGGCCTCGACCGCGTCGACCAGCGCAACCTGCCGCTCGACAACAAGTACAGCTACACCAGCACCGGCGCGGGCGTGAACGTCTACGTCATCGACACCGGCGTGCGGATCAGCCACCAGACCTTCGGCGGCCGCGCTCGCAACGGCTACGACTTCGTCGACAACGACGCCGTCGCGCAGGACGGCAACGGCCACGGCACCCACGTCGCCGGCACCATCGCCGGTTCGCAGTACGGCATCGCCAAGGGCGCCACCGTCTACGGCGTCCGCGTGCTGAACAACTCCGGCAGCGGCACCACCGCCGGGGTCATCGCGGGTATCGACTGGGTCACCAAGAACCACGTCAAACCGGCCGCGGCCAACATGAGCCTCGGCGGCGGCGCCTCCAGCACGCTCGACGACGCCGTCCGCCGGTCGATCGCCGCGGGCGTCACCTACGGCGTGGCCGCCGGGAATTCCAACTCGAACGCGTCGGGCTTCTCCCCCGCCCGCGTGACCCAGGCGATCACCGTCGGCTCGTCCACCAACACCGACGCGCGCTCCAGCTTCTCCAACTACGGCAGCGTCGTGGACATCTTCGCGCCGGGCACGAACATCACGTCGTCGTGGAACACCAACGACACCGCGACGAAGACCATCAGCGGCACCTCGATGGCGACCCCGCACGTGGTCGGCGTCGCGGCCCGCTACCTGCAGAACAACAAGAGCGCCACGCCCGCGCAGGTGGCCACCGCGCTGATCAACGCGGCCACCTCGGGCAAGGTGACCAACCCGGGCTCCGGTTCGCCGAACCGGCTCCTGTACTGGTCGCCGACCGCCTGACCTGCTTGAGGTACGTGAAGGCCCCCTTCACTGCGCTAGACGCAGTGAAGGGGGCCTTCACGTACTGCTGGTGTGACTGCGGGTCCAGTTTCGCGCGGGGTCGTGAGTGGCAAAGAGGGTTAGAACGACCATTGCCACTCACGACCCGCGGCCAGTACTACGCAAAGTACCCAACTCGGGCGCTTTGATCTCGAAAAGTGACCCTTTTTAAAAGTCCGAGGGGGCGCGCTAGGCCTCGGTGGCGAGCCACGACTCACGAGACATGCCCCGTCGACGGCGCTACAGCACCTTCCGGATACTCGGCACCACGGCCGCGAGACCGGCGGCGTTCGGGTGCAGCGGGGCGAAACTGTTGTTCACCACCGACGGGATCAGCCCTTCGATCCATTTGACGCCGATCGGCTGGCAGGCGTCGTGACCGATGCTCGGCGTACGGATGTCGACGTACTTCGCGCCGTGCGCGGCGGACTGCTCGGCCATCCGCGCGTTGAGCCGGTCGATGTTGGCCTGGATGTAGTCGGCGTCCTGCGGCAGGACCGGGACGAGTGGCCAGCAGCCACCGGATTTGATCCCGGTCGGATAGCCCACCATGACGATCTCGGCCTTCGGCGCGCGCTGTCGGATCGTCTCGATCACCGTGCCGTAGGTCGCGGCGAAGGCGTCGATCTTGGTGGCGTACTTGTCCACCCCGCCCGTGGTGTTGGCCGCCTTGCACGAAGCACCCACCGGCAGCAGGTTCACGCACGAGGTCGCGAGCCCGACCAAACCGATGTCGTTGCCGCCGATGCCGACGGTCACGAGCGTCGTGTCGGCCGAGAGCGCGTCGTACTGCGGCGGGTTCGTGCCGGAGATGATCCCCTTCTGCGGGTTGGTGAAATGGGTCGTCGTGGCGCCGCCACAGGTGACGTCGCGCAGTTCGTCGACCTCGATCTGCTTCGCCAACAGCCCCGCGTAGTTGATCGCCGACCGGGCGCAGGTGAACAGATCGGACTGCGGCAGCACCACCGAGCCCGCCGAGAACGAGTCACCCATCGCGACGTACACCTGCCGCTCCGCCGAGGCGAGGGCCGGTGTCCCGATTCCGACGAGGGTCAGTGCGGTGCCCGCCACCGCGGCGATCCGGGCGATTCTTCCCCAGCGTGTCACTGCCGCCTCCTGCATGCGTCGTCGAATGCTGCGGTCAGCGTCCGCCGGAGCGGGGAGAACCACTAGAACGGAGGCGCGCGTTCTTGATCGGAGTTTTGTAGGTTCCCTCTATGACGAAGGCGTCGGCACAGCCCTGGCGCAGGCTCGACGCCTCGGTGCTGACCCGCCTGGAGCCCGACACCGCCGCGATCGCGTCCGCCGCGATGGACCAGGTCCGTGCCGGGCTGCGGACCCCGCTGGACGACCGGACGGCGGCGAACCTCCAAGTCACCCTCGACGTCGCGTTGCACGCCTTCTTCAGCGAGATCGGCCATCCCGACATCACCACCGACCGGGAGGTCTACCGCGCGCAGGGCCGCGCTCAGCACACCGCGGGCCGCAGCCTCGAGGAGATGCTCGGCTTCTACCAATCCGCGGCGCTGGGCGTGTGGCGGCAGCTGACCTCGGCGGCACCGGCGGTGGATCTGCCGACCCAGGCGATCGTCGAACTCGGCGAGGCGCTTTTCGCCTTCATCGCGGAACTTTCGGCGGCGGCCGCCGACGGATACGCCGAAGCACGCTCACAGGCGGCGCGGGCCGGGCAAGCGCGGCGGGACCGGCTCCTGGGTCTCCTGCTCGCCGAGCCGGCCGCCAGCCGGGATTTACTCGAAGACGCCGCGAGCCAAGCCATGTGGGTCCTGCCCGGCAGGCTCGTCGTCGCGGTCACCAGCGCCGATGTCGCACCCCAGCTGCTGGACCGGATGCCGGGGCGGGTGCTGGTCGGCCGTCACCACGACCTGACCGCGGTGGTCATGCCTGCCGACCGGCTCGAGTGGTACCTCGGCCGGTTGCGGGACCTGCTCGGCGACGACCAGGCCGGCGTGGGCCCGGTCGTGCCGCTCCGCTCGGCCGCGCTCGGTGCCCGCCGGGCGAGCGCGCTCTGGCGGCTGACCCGCACCGGCGCGCTCGGTGACAGTCCCCTCGTCCACACCACCGATCACCGCATCGATCTGCTGCTGACCGCCGATCCCGAACTGGCCGCCGAGTTCGCGGAAGACGTCCTCGCGCCGTTGGCCGGTCTCCCGGAACCGGCACGGCAACGGCTCACCACGACCCTCGCCGCCTGGCTCGCGCGGCCTGACCAGCCGCAGGCGATCGGCGTCGAACTGCATGTCCACGTCCAGACCGTCCGGTACCGGATCCGGCAATTGAGGACGCTGTTCGGCGGCACGATCGACGACCCGGCAGGCCGCTTCGCGCTCGCGATCGCGCTCAGGATCGACCCGCTGGTATCGAGGGAACCTACAAAACCATCAGAGCGGAGCGTCCATCCGCTGCGTCCCGACGACGGATAGCAGCCGCAGCGCGTTCTCCGACGGAGTGCCGGGATCGGCGGTGTAGATCACGACCTGCTGGTCCCGGTCGCTGATGTCGAGGACGTCGCAGTTCACGCTGACCGGGCCGACCACCGGGTGCTGGAACGTCTTGCACAGCGTGGGCGCGGCACAGACGTCGTGCGCGGCCCACAGCCGGGCGAATTCCTCACTGCCGTCGAGGAGTTCCCGGATCAGCCCGGCGACTTCGGGGTCGTCGGGATAACGGCCCGCGGTGACCCGCAGATTCCGGACCGCGCTCGCCGCGAACTCGTCCACATCGGACACCCCGTACAGCCGCCGCCCCTCCGGCAGCGGCCCGAGGAACGCGCGGCGCACGAGATTGCGGTCCCGCCGGGGCAGCGCGGAGAAGTCCTCCATCAACGCCGCGGCGAGGTCGTTCCAGGCGAGCACCTCGTAGGTCGCCGACAGCACGATCGCCGCCGCCTGCGGAAGACGGTGCAGCAGCGCGAGAATGCTCGGCCGGACCTCGCGTGACGGTCCGGACGGTGGTCCCGGCGGCGCGCCGGCGAGGTGGTGGAGGTGATCCCGTTCCACATCCGACAGCCGGAGTGCCCTGGTCAGCCCGCCCAGTACCTCACGCGAGGGCCGCGGACCGCGAGCCTGCTCCAGCCGCGTGTAGTACTCGGTCGAGATGTACGCCAGCTGTGCCACCTCCTCGCGCCGCAGACCGGGAGTACGGCGGCGGGGCCCGGCGGGAAGGCCGACGTCGGCGGGTGTGATCCGCTCGCGCCTGCTGCGCAGGAAGTCCGCCAGTTGTCGTCTGTCCACCACTCCAGTGTGGACGATCGCGGCCCGTCAACCAGGTACCGCCGATGCCTGGATAGGCGCCGAAAGCGGGTGAACGCTCGGTTTCATGACCACCACAACGACTGTTTCCGGCCTGCTCGACGGCAAGGTCGCCTTCGTCACCGGTGCCGGCCGAGGTATCGGCGCCGCCGCCGCACGGCTGTTCGCCAGGGAAGGCGCCCGCGTCGTGCTCGCCGCCCGCACCGAGTCCCAGCTGAAGACCGTGGCCGAGGAGATCCGCGCGGAGGGCGGGATCGCGGACCATGTCGTATGCGACCTCGGCGACGCGTCGAGCATCCGCGCGGCCGTCGACCGCGCGGTTGACCTGCACGGCAGGCTCGACGTCGCGTTCAACAACGGCGCGACCAATGTGCCGCCCGGCCCGATGGATCAGGTGACCGAGGCCGATTTCGACCGGATCTATGCCGTGAACCTGAAGGGTCCGTGGCTGGCCATGGTCGCCGAGATCGAGGCCATCCGCGCCACCGCGAAGACCGGCGCCATCGTCAACAACACCAGCGTCGGCAGCCTGATGGCCAACCCGGAACTCCCCGCGTACGGCGCCATGAAACGCGGCGTCAACAGCCTCACCGCCTCGGCCGCCGCCACCTACGGCCCGGAAGGGATCCGGATCAACGCCGTCGCTCCCGGCACGACACTGACCGAGATGTTCTCCGAGTGGGTCGAGAGCTCGCCGGACATCCTGCAGCGGCTCAACGCCCAGACCCCACTGGGGCGGGTGGCCGAGCCCGAGGAGATCGCGCAGGCCGCGGCGTGGCTGCTGAGCGATCGCGCCTCCTACGTGACCGGAGCGGTCCTGCGAGTGGACGGCGGCATGCTGGCCTGACCCCGGGGAGGGGGTGGGTGATGCGGGGGAACCGGCGTCGGCCTTCCGACGTCTGAACGCGCACGACCCGCCCTGACCAGGGGTTTGCCCGAGGAGAAGCCGATGCCGTTCCTGGATCCCGAACCGCTCTACGCCAAGCTCACGTCGGGGGACGCGGCGGGCATCGCCGAGGTCGGCGCCACCATCGCCGACGCCAAGACGTCGTTGCAGACCGTGGCGGACCGGATCTCCGACGGCGCCCTGCGAGCGGCCCGGTCCTGGCGCGGGAAAGCGGCGGCGGAGTTCGTCGGCAAGGCGAAACAGTCCTCGCGCACCGTCGCCGAGGTGTACACCCAGCTCAACACCGCCGAGGCGGCGGTCAAGGGCGCCGCGAAGGCGTACACCGCGCTGCGGACCTCGGCCGACACCGCCATCGGCCCCTGGCGCAAGCTCGGCCTGACCGACCTCCTCGAAGCGCCGGAGATCGCGATGAAGACCATCCGGGCCCTGACCGTCGCGCAGCAGACCTACGAGAGCCGGCTCACCGCGCTGGCGGCCACGACCGACGGCGGCGGAAGCGAAGGCTGGGACAGCGACGGCAACGCCGACATCAGCGGCGTCAACCCAGGCGAGCCGTGGACTTCGCAGGGCTTGGCCTACGACGGCGAGAACCTGCTGGTGGGCTCGTACCACGACGGTGACGGGGACGGCTCCGGCGACAGCCCCATCGGACCCGGCCTGACCCCGAGCAGGCTGACCTACGTCGACTACGAAACCGGCGTGGAAACGGGGAACGTCTACCTCAACGGCAACGGCGACGTCGGCGCGCCCACGCACACCGGCGGCGTCGCGACGGACGGCGAGCACGTCTGGGTGTCGTCCAACGGCTACGTGTACGTCTACGACAAGGCCGAACTCGACGCCGCGCAGGACAGCGGCAAACCGGTCAACGCCGTGGACGTGGTCGACACACCTGCCCACAGCTACGTCACTTACGCGCAAGGCAAACTCTTCGTGGGCGACTACACCAACAACCGGCTCTACGAAGTCCCGGTCGGCCCGGACGGCTCACCCCGGCCGGACGAAGCCGGGGATCCGATCGAGACGCCGAACAACGTCCAGGGTGTCGTGGTGCGCGACGACGAGTTCATCTTTTCGTCCTCGGACGGGCACAGCGGCAAGTTCTACCGGCAGGACCGGACGCCGGAGTGGTACGACTTCAACGATCGCGAAGAGATCGAGCTGAAGGGCGGCGAGCCGGGCAACGAGGACGGCTACGACTCCCACGGCGTCGAGGAGGCCGTCGAGATCGACGGGGAAATCGTGCTGGCGCACGAATCCGGCGCCTACGGCTACCAGAAGAACCCAGGCTCGAAGTGGGACGAACCGGAGCTGACCAGGATCTCCCTGGACGAACTCGGCCTCGACCCCGACGGCGCGCTCTCCCCCGGCGACGCCGGATACGAAACCGATCCCGACTCGCTGGTCGGTGCCGCGGGCGTCCTGGACGGGGCGACGTCGACGTTGAGCACCGCGGCCGGCGCGATGTCGCGGCTGCAACTCGTGCCGCATCTGCTCGGCGACGTGCCCGCGGCGACCACCTTCAGCGACGCGCTGACCAAGCACGTCACGGCGGCAGGCGACCGGCTGACGGCGGGAGTGGAAACGGTCGGCGGCATCGCGGACAGCCTGGTCACCGGGGCGGACACGTACCGGCGCGTCGAGGACGGGGTCAAGGAAGGGCTGGACAAGCTCGGCGGGTTGTTCAGGTAGCTCGCGATCACTCGGGTTTCTTCGGCGCCGCGACGCCGTCGCCGAGCAGAATCTCCAGCAGATCGTGTCGGAGCGGCGTCGAAGGTTCCTCTGTCGCGGCGAGAGCACGCTGACGGATGAGGGCCAGTGTCCCCGCGGCCTGTTCGCTCGATGCCTGGGTTCGGGCGATCTGTTCCTGGGCCGCGGTGAGCTGCCCGCGCACGGCGGTCAGTTCTGCCTGGACGTCGGCGACCTGTGCTCGGGATGCGGCTTCGTGGGCGGTTTGCTCGGCGACGGCCTTCTGATACCGGGTATCGAGAGCTCGTAGCTGCTCCCGCACGGCGTCCGACTCCGCGGTGAGTTCGGCTTTCTGCGTGTCCACGAGCCGTTCCCATGTCTTGCGTTGCTCATCGGATGCGCGGAGGGCGTCGCGGGCGGCGTCACGTTCCGCGGTCCGTGTGGCCAGTTGCTCGTTGAGGCTTGACAGCGTGGCGGCCAGCTTGTCGGCGCGGGCTCGCTGTCCCTCCGCTTCCTCGGTGACTTCCTTCGCGCGTTGGGTGATCACCGCGGTGGCCGACTCCGCTTTCGCCTGAGCCAGCTGGGCCGCCGCCCGGGCCTCGACCGCCTCGTCCGTGGTCGCCTTGGCCAGAAGCTCGGCCTGCTGAGCCGTCCGGGCGGCTTCCTGCGCTTCCTCGGCGGCGGCTTCGGCCTCGGCTGCTCGTGCCAGCGCGGCCTCCCGTTGCCGGTCGGCTTCCGCGGCGGCCTCGTGGGCGGCGTCGGCTTGACCGACGGTGGCCGCGATCTCAGCGCGCAGATGGGCGGTGACCGCGTCGAGCGCGTTGCTCAACGTGCGGAGAGGGTCGGTCAGCGCGGCGGCGGCCTGGTCGAAGGCCTGCCCTGCATCCGCCAGCGCCGCCGACGGCACACCCTCGTCGCCCAGAGCCTCTCGTAGCGCCTGTTCGGCCGCGGCCAGTTGCTTGCAGCTTTTTCCGCCGGGCCATGTCCGGTCTGGGCAGAACTCGTAGGGCCTGCCTCCACGCGGTCCGGGCGGCGGCAGCGGCTCCCGGCACTTGCGAAACCCGCATCGTGCCTGCTCCGGCGCACTTTCCTCGGCTACCGCGCTCGCGTTCTCGACCATGTCTGGAGCTTACCTTGTTAGTTGCATAACCTATAACTGAGGTATGGGTAACTACAACTACAACCTAACTTAGCTACAGAAGATACATTTTGTAGCTAAGTGGTTCGCGGAGGTCGGATCTGGAGGTGTGAGCGTCCGGAGACGAAGAATCGGGGCGTTTGAGGGGCTGCCGAAAACTGGGCGAGCGATCAACGCCGATACGGTGTGCCGATGATCGTGACTGGTGTGGCGCAGGACGACAGCGTCGCCAGGACCGGGCTATCCCCCGCCGGCGCACTCACCGACGAGGTCTGGCCGGGACTGGCGGATCCGGCGGGGCTGCTGTCGGGAATCACCGACTGGCTCACCGGCTACGGCAACCGCCAGACCCGCCGCACCTACGCCGAAGGACTCGGGCTGCCGGTCAGCGCGGCCGACATCGCCGCGGCTTGGACGCCGACCGGCACTCCGAGCGACGCTCGATGGAGCGCCGCGGTGGCGGCTTACGCCGACGCCGTGGTCACCGCACCCGCGTCCGGGCGGACGGGGCCTCCGCCGGCGGGTCGCGGCAGATTGCGGTCCTGGCATTGGCTGCGCTGGTGCGCCGCGCGCGGTGTCGACCCGACGGCGGCGACGTCGGCGCACGTGAAGGCCTGGCTGGGAGAACTGGACGAGGCGGGCGCCGCGCCGTCGACGCGGGACCGGATGCTCGCTACGGTGAAGACCCTGTACGCGTTCCTGGCCGACGCGGGACTCGTGGCGGCGAACCCCGCGGCACTGGACCGCCGTCGGCTTGGGCTGACAGCGGCCGCGGCGAGCACATCCGCGACGATCACGCTGACCTCACGGCAGGTCGCGGCGCTGCACCGGGCGGCGGGTGCGCCGCGGCGTGGTGCCGGCGCGTGCGATGTCGCCCGCGCGGTCGCGATCGTCTCCCTCTTCACCCTGGGGTTGCGGGTGAGCGAGCTGTGCGGGCTCGACGAGGCGGATCTGCACGTCACGCGGGGGCGGCGGGCGCTACGGGTGCGAGGCAAGGGCGGGAAGGTCCGTGTCGTGTATCTGAGTGTCCCTGCCGAGAACGCGGTGCTGGAATACGCGAATTTGCGTGGCGACGGCGCGGGAACCGCGATCGTGGCAGGGGTCGGCCGGGCCGGTCGTGGCGGCGACCGGCCGCTGCTGGTGACCCGCGGCGGACGCCGTTTCGCCCGGCAGGCGATCTGGCAGTTGCTACGCCGTGTCGCCGCGGCCGCGGGCCCGGAGCTGGCCGGTGTCGCCGAAGTGATGCATCCGCACGCGCTGCGGCATTTCTACGTGACCGCGGCGGTGGAGGCGGGTGCGTCACTGGAACATGTCCAGGCCGACGTCGGCCACGCCAGCATCGACACCACCAGCGCGGTCTACGACCACGCGGCCCGCGACCCTGCCCGCAGTGCGGTCGACCTGGTCGCCGACGCCTGGCACCCCAGCTCCTGATCCGCCTCGAGAACGAAGAACAGGAAGCTCAGGAAGGCGGTCTTGCCCGCGAGCTCTTCCGGGAAACGCTCTCGCGCGCCCGGCGCCGGGTGGGGCTCGCTGACGACGGACGTCCGGAAACCCGCCGCGGTGAAGGCGTCGGTCATCGCGTGCAGGGGCCGATGCCAGTACGTCAGAACGGCTTTCTGGCCGCTGAAGGTGTACTCGTCCGACCACTTGACGGTCTTGAAGTAGTCGCCTTCGGGGTGGACCAGCTTGAAGATGATCGGGTGGTTGACGGCCATGATCAGCCTGCCGCCGGGTTTCAGCACACGCCGGATCTCGGCCAGCGGCGCCGTCCAGTCTTCGAGGTAGTGCAGGACCAGGGCGGCGATGACGTCGTCGAAGGCACCGTCGGGATAGGGCAGCGGCTCACCGATGTCGGCGACCCGCAATGCCGCGTCGTCACCGAGGCGTTTCCGGGCCAGCTCCAGCATTTTGGTGCTGGAGTCGAACCCGGTCACGATGGCGCCCCGATCGCGCAGCGCCTCGAAAAGAGGACCCGCCCCGCACCCCGCGTCGAGGATCCGCCTGCCGGTCACGTCGCCGGCCAGATCGAGGATGGCGGGCCGCGTGTAGTACGCGTTGATCAGGCTGGTTTCGTTCTCGGCCGCATACGCCTCGGCGAAGGTGTCGTAGTCGTTTTCCACCAACCCAATCTATCGAGGGGTAAGGCGAAGGTGTCGTGGTCGTCAGCTGGGCTGAAGGGGGCCTTCGGCGTGACCACGGGGACGACACACGTGATCAGACGGACGACACGCGTGTCCAGGCGGACGACTCGTGACGGGACCCCTCAGTAAGTCACGACGAGGTCTTGCCGAGACCACCCGTGACCGACGGCGACGACGCGAGCGGAACCAGCAGCCGCGCCGCGCCACTGCCGTCCGCGGGCACGGCCCAGATGTCGCTTTCCTTCCCGTTCCCGCGCGGCAGGCTGTACCCGATGGTGTCGTTGTCGAGCCACACCACCTGGTCGTCCACACTGCGCGTTTCCGCCAGCGGGGTCTCACGCATCGTGGCCAGATCCAGCACGTGTTCCCGCCACGGGTTGACGTCGCCCTCCACCACCCGCTTCTTGAACGCGAGTTTCTTCCCGTCCGGCGACAGCGAAGGACATTCCGCGTTCTCCCGCAGCGTGCGGGCGTTCCACGCCGTGTTGTCGCCCTGCACCAGATAAGTCCGCCCGCCGGTGGCGACCGTGGCATAGAACGTCCGCTCGTCCGCGGCGAACGTGACGCCCCAGTAGTTGACGTCCTCGCCACGATGGGGCACGTCCCCGATCCGCAACGGGATGCCCTCGATGTTGCTCGACAGTTCGTTCAGCTCGCGATCCATGATGGCCGTGCGCGTCGAGAAGGTGCCGGGCGTCGAGTAGGAGTCACCGGTGACGAAGGTGGTCCAGCTCCCCATCCGGCCGCCGGGTGAGAGCTTCGCGCGGTTGGGGATTCCGGGGACGTCGACTCGTTTGACCTCGCCGAGCGCGGCATCGACGAACCGGGCGACCGCACCCGCCATCGGCGTGGAGTCCTTCGCCAGGCACAGGCCACCGTTCGCCACGGTGTAGAACCGTTCGCACGTGAGCGAGCTGATCCGTCGCGGCCCTCCGGGATCGGAGACGGGGACCGAGGCGACGTTGCCGTACCCCGGCCCCGAAGCGCCGTTGCGGAACAGCAGTCTGCCCTGCTCCCCCAGTCCGACCTGCCCCGCGGAATCCACGGCGACCGTCGCGTCGGCCGCTTGTCGCTCGGGGCTCTTCGCCTTGGCCTGCACCACGTACACCACCGAGGCGGCGGCAAGCGCGGCGACACCCGCCAGCGCGACGACGAACTTCACCGGAAGCTTCATCCCGTCTCCTTCCCCGTCACCGGCAGCGGTACGGGCCTGCTTTGTCGAGCAGTTCGCCGTTGGTGCCGATGATCTCCCAGGAATAGGTCTTTCCCTTGAGGACCAGCTTCATCACCCCGTGCTTGCCCAGGATCTTCTCGACGCCTTCGCGGGCTTTGTAATCGAGGTACAGGCTGTCGCCGCCGATACCGGCGATGACCGAACGCACGCCGTTGGCCTCGTCGACGTGCCCGTTGACGTCCAGCGGCTTCGTCCGCTCGTAATGGTGGTCGTGCCCGGCGAACACGACGTCCGCCTTCGCCCTGGCCAGCTCGTTCCACAACGGCGCCACGCTCTTCGCGTCACCGGAATTCCCCGAGTTGAAGCGCGGGTGGTGCCAGTAGCCGGCGATACAGGACTTCTTCGTCTTCGCGAGGTCCTTGCGCAGCCAGGCGACCTGCTCGGCGCCGCCGCCGTTGTACACCGGGTCCGAATCGAGCGCGACGAAATGGAAGGCTCCGACGTCGAAGCTGTAGTACGGCTTACCCTTCGGCGTCGCGATCTTGCCGAAGTACTGTTTGTACCCCGCCAGCTCGTTGTTCCACTCGTGGTTGCCCGGCGTGGGTTTGGTGATCTTCTTGAACTTGCCCCACGTCTTGTCGTAGTAGGACCGGAATTCTTCGATGGTGCCGTCGACGTACTGGTTGTCTCCGACCGTCAGCACGTATCGAGGCTTGATCTTCGAGACGAGCTCCGCGGTCTGCTGGTGCTCGGAAGGCAGTTCCGGTTTGGCGATGTCGCCGGCGAGCGCGATGACGATGCCATCGGACGGGGTCGGCCGGGTGGACGCCTTCACCGGCGCGGTCGACCCGGACAGGTTTCCTGCCGCGTCCCGCGCCCGCACCGCGTAGTGGAAGTCGAAGCCCGAAGCCAGCGACGCATCGGTGTAGGACGTCGTGGCGGACCTGCCGATCACGTTGCCGTTGCGCAGGATCTCGTACTCGACGACTCCGACGTTGTCGCTCGCCGGGTTCCAGCCGAGCGTGATGCTCTCGGTGGTGGACGACGCCTGCCGGAGTCCCGATGGCACCGACGGCGGCTGGATGTCGCCGTCGCCGGTCCGGACGCCGTAGACCTCCAGTTCCCACAGCGAGTATCCGTAAACGGTCGCCCGTGCCGTGCCGAAGATCCGGACGTGCCGGGCGGAGGTGTTCAGACCGGTGAACTCGTCGAGTCCGCCGTCGCTCCCCACCACGGTCTTCACGTCACGCCAGTTCTGGCCGTCGTCGGACGCCTGGACCTGGTAGTCCTTCGCGTGGGCCGATTCCCAGAAGACCTTGACCCGGCTGATGTCCGCCGGGCCGCCGAGGTCGACGGCGATCCACTGTGGATCGCCCTCCAGGCTCGCCCAGCGGGTCGTCGAATCGCCGTCGACGGCGAGAGCACCGCTGAAACTCTCGTTCTCGACGGTGGACGTCGTGGTCCGTTTGTTGACCGACAGCAGTGATTCCACCGGTCCGGCCGTGGCGCTGGAAGCGATCACGGGCTGAGCGAGCAGGACGATCGCCGCGATCGCGGCGGTGCCCGGCTTCACCATTCGATTCACCTGTACTCCTGGATGTGCTTACGTCGTCGTGAACCACGGACCGGGTCCGGTGCCGCGGACGGCACCGGACCTCGGCTGTCAGCGGCAGGTGTACGGACCCGCCTTGTCGAGCACGTTCCCGTTGGTGTCGACGATCTCCCAGGAGTAGGACTTCCCGTTCAGCATCAGCTTCATGACGCCGTGCTTGGCGAAGATCTTCTCCACCCCTTCACGTTCCTTGTAGTTCGTGTAGAGGTAGTCCCCGCCGATACCGGTGATGACCGAACGCACGCCGTTGGCCTCGTCGACGTGCCCGTTGACGTCCAGCGGCTTCGTCCGCTCGTAATGGTGGTCGTGCCCGGACATCACCATGTCCGCCTTCACCTTGGCCAGCTCGTTCCACAACGGCGCGATCTGCTTCTTGTCGCCGTATTCGCCCGAGTTGAACCGCGGGTGGTGCCAGTACCCGATGACGCAGGCCTTGGTGTTCTTCGCCAGGTCGTCGCGCAGCCAGGCCACCTGCTCGGAACCGCCGCCGCCGTAGATCGGGTTCGAGTCCATCGCGACGAAGTGGAACTCGCCGATGTCGTAGCTGTAGTACGGCAAGCCCTTCGGGTACGCGATCGCGCCGAAGTACTCCTTGTACCCCCTGAGCTGGTCGTCCCATTCGTGGTTGCCCGTCGTGGGCTTGGTGATGCTCTTGAACTTGCCCCACGTCTTGTCGTAATGGGCGCGGTACTCGGAAATGGTGCCCTTGTGGTATTGGTTGTCCCCGACGGTCAGCACGTACTGCGGGTTCATCCTGGCGACCTGGTTCGCGGTCGCCTGATGCGTCGAGAAGAGCTCGGGGTTGGCGATGTCACCCCCGACCGCGATGGTGATGGGACCGGTTCCGCCGGGCTGGGTGGAGGCCTTGACCACCGAACTCGCCGCGGAGACGTTCCCGGCCGCGTCCCGTGCCCGCACCGAGTAGCCGAACTCCGCTCCGGACGCCAGCCCGGAGTCGGTGTAGGTGGTCGTCGCCGTGATTCCGACGACGTTCCCGTCGCGGAGCACCTCGTACTCGGTGACCCCGACGTTGTCGGTGGACGCGGTCCAGCCGAGTGAGACGCTGTTGGTGGTGGTGCCCGTCGCGGCGAGACCGGTCGGCGCCGTCGGTGCCTGCGTGTCTCCGCTGCCGGAGCGGTCACCGTAGACTTCCAGCTCCCACAACGAATAGCCGTACGACGTTCCCCTGGCCGTGCCGTGGATACGGATGTGGCGCGCGGACGCGTTGAGGCCCAGGTGTTCGTCGATGGCGCCGTTGCCGCCGGTGACCGACTTGATGTCGGTCCAGGTCCGGCCGTCGGCCGAGCCCTGGATCTTGTAGGTCTTGGCGTAGGCGGCTTCCCAGTTCAGTTTGACCTTGGTGACGGTCGAGGTCCCGCCGAGGTCGACTGCGATCCATTGCGGATCGACCCCTTCCTCGCTGGCCCATCTGGTCGTGGTGCTGCCGTCGACCGCGTTGCCACCACCGAATTCGGCGGCCTCGACCGACGACGTGGTCGTCGGCTTGCCCGCTGACAGCAGGGATTCCGCTTGCGCGGTGGTACCCGAAGAGATCAAGGTCTGCCCCAGCAGGGCCAGGGTCGCCACCGCGACACCGGCCAGGGGTGTTCTCCGTTTCATGCGAACTCCTCGACGTTGCGGAGTCGGCGAGTACCGGCGGTGGGCGGCGACTGTCAGCCGGAGTCGCTTAGTTAAGTAAGTTTCCTAACGATCGCAGTGTAAAAGGTTCTTAAACTCACAGTCAACGGGTGATCGCGCGGTGCCCGGCACCATTTGATGGCAGGGTCGCGGCCATGGTGACGCTGGATCGGCTCGTGAACGTCCTCGGTGGATACGGGGCGCGGTTGTGGTGCTGCCCGGTGTCGCGCGAGGTGGCCTTGCGCGACGTGGTCATGCACGACGCCGCCGACCCCCGCGACCTGCGCGGGGACGTGTATCTCGCCGTCGGCGCGGAGTCGGTCACGGCCGCCGTCGAGCTGGCCGCGGCGGCACACGCCTCCGTCGTCCTGGTCCGCGGCTCGTCGCCGGATCCCGAGGCGGCCGAACGGGCGGAACGCGGCGGCGTCGCGGTGCTGCTGGTGGACCCGGACGTGTCCTGGGGACAGCTCGCCGGCGTGGTGTACGGCCTGGTGCTGGAGGGCCGCGAGACCGAGTCGGGCCGCGGGCCGACCGACCTGTTCGCGCTCGCCGACAGCCTGGCGGACGCGCTCGGCAGCGCGGTGACCATCGAAGACCGGCTGTCCCGCGTCCTCGCCTACTCCAGCCGCCAGCATCTGGCCGACCGGGCACGGCTGGAGACGATCCTGGGCAGGCTCGTCCCGGAGCCGGTCCGCGAACTGTTCGAACGGCGGGGTGTGTTCAGGCACCTCGCCGAATCCGACGAGCCGCTGTTCGTCGAGGCCGATCCGGAACACGGGCTGACCGGACGCATGGTCGTCGCGGTCCGCGCGGGCCGGGAGCTGCTGGGTTCGATCTGGGTGGAATGCGACCGTCCGCTCTCCGACGCCCGGCGCGCGGTCCTGCGGGACAGCTCCCGCACGGTCGGCCTCCACCTGCTGCGCTCACGTGCGAGCGCGGATCTGGAGCGGCAGGTCGAATCCGATCTGGTGATCCGGCTGGTGGAGGGCACACCGGACGCGGCGGCCGTGCTCAGCAGGCTCGGCCTGCCGCCCGGACGGTTCCGGGTGATCGCGCTGCAGGCCCATATCGGCGACGAGCGCCATGCCGCACTGCTGCTCGCGTTCGAGCGGGCGACCACCGGTTTCGGCTGGTCACGCCCCGGCCGCAGCACGCTGTTCAGCAACACCGTCTACACCGTCCTGCCCGGGGACGACGTCGAAGCGGCCAGGGCGTGGGTCGGTTCGATCCGCGAGGCGCTGCCCCGGCAGGTGACGATGCTCGCCGGCATCGGGGCGGGTGCGACGTCGGCCGAGCTGCCCGCCAGCAGGCTGGAAGCCGACGAATGTCTCGCGCTGCACGGCGTGCGTCCCGGCACGAAATCCGCGATCGCCTACGACGAGGCCTGGGACGACATCCTGGTGCAACGGTTGCGGGCCGCGGCCGCGTCCGGCCGGGCACCCGCCCGCGGCCCGATCACCGAGCTTCGGCGGCACGACAGTGCGAACGCCACCAGCTACGTCGCGACGCTGCGCGCCTGGCTCGAGGCGCAGGGGGATCTCGCGGAGGCCGCCGAGCGGCTGGAGGTGCACCCCAACACGATCCGCTATCGGCTCCGGAAGATGGCCGAAGTGACCGAACTACGCCTCGACCAGCCCGCGAAACGGCTGGCGATGATCATCGAGCTGGCCGTGTCCGACCCCGCCCCTTGACCGTTCCGGCCAAAACGATCTGCCCACGTTGTCGGATCCGGACAATCGACACCGCCTGAATCCGAGCCATCCTGACCGCGACAGCACCACTCGTAGCGGAGGAACTCATGGGCGATCTCGACCGGATCGACGGCGGCCCGCGTTCGGCGATCGTGATCGGAGCCGGCGTGGTCGGCCTGTCGACCGCGTGGTTCCTGCAGGAACGCGGCGTCAGTGTCACGGTGGTCGACCGCGCGGGTATCGCGGCGGGCGCGTCGTGGGGCAACGCCGGCTGGCTCTCCCCCGGGCTCTCGATCCCGCTCAACGAACCCGGCGTACTGCGCTACGGGCTGCGGACGCTGCTGGACCGGCAAGCCCCGCTGCACGTTCCGCCGTCGCCCGACCCACGCCTGTGGTCGTTCCTCGCCCGGTTCGCCGCGAACTGCACCGGCCGGTCGTGGACCCGCGCGGTCGAGGCGAACGCGCCGCTGAACGACGAATGCCTGGAAGCGTTCGACGTCCTCACCACGAACGGCGTGGACGCGCCGACCATCGAAGCGCCGATCACGGCGGCGTTCGAGACCGCCGACCACGCCGCCGGGCTGATCGGCGAACTTCGGCGGATCGAGGAAGTGGGACAGGGCATTTCCTACACCCGTCTCACCGCGGCCGACCTCGCCGAACGATTCCCCCAGGCCACGGCCAGGCTCGGCGCCGGTGTCCGGATCGACGGGCAGCGCTACGTGGACCCTGGCCGGTTCGTCGAGTCGCTGGCACGGTCGGTGGTGAGCCGGGGCGGGACGATCCGCCACAAGTTCGAGGTCGCTTCCCTGCGTGCGTACCGTCACGCGTTGAGCGTGCGCTCGAAGACGGGGCAGACGGTGAACGCCAACGCGGTCGTGCTGGCGACCGGGGCCTGGCTCGGAGACCTGGGCCGCAAGTGGGGCGTCAAGGTCCCCGTGCGGGCCGGACGCGGCTACTCCTTCACCGTGCCGACCGACGAACCGGTACCCGGACCGCTCTACCTGCCGGACATCCGCGTGGCGTGCACGCCGTACCGCGGAGGGCTCCGCGTGGCCGGGACGATGGAGTTCCGGAAACCGGACGCTCGGCTGGATCCGGCCAGGATCGCCGCGATCATCGCCTCGGCGCGGCCGTACCTCACCGGTTTGGACTGGGAGCGGCGCACCGACGAATGGGTCGGCTCCCGCCCCGTCACCACCGACGGGCGGCACGTGATCGGCGCGACGAGCACACCCGGGCTCTACGTCGCGGGCGGACACGGGATGTGGGGACTGACCCACGGCCCGATCACCGGACGCCTTCTGGCCGAGCACATCACCACCGGCAAACAGCCGGAGGCGCTGCGGCCCTTCGACCCCCTTCGCTGATTCGGACGGAAATGCTCCCAGAGAACGAAATCCCACCGGGCGAACAGTCCGAAGTGGACCGGCTCCGCGCCGAGAACGCCCTGCTGCGCACCGAGAAGGATCTTCTGCTGAAGGCCGCGATCGGGTTCGCCACCGACGCGGGCGCCTTCCAACGACGATCCCGTGAACCCGAGACCCGCTGACCGAAGCGGGACTCATCGAAGGTCTGTGGGGGCTGGGTCCTTTCCGCGCCCGGCCCTCACAGACGTATCCACCGAAAGGCGATCACCACCATGTCCACCGTCTCGTCAGGCCCTTGGTTGACCAAGGAAGCGCACGCTCGGCTGGTGCGGGAGCTCGCGACGTTGCGGCGCCCCGGCACCGACGACCGGTACGGCGACGACGAAATCACGCACAACGCCCACCGGCAGGCACGGATCCGGCAGATCGAGGACATGCTGCGCGGCGCCGTCGTCGGGCAGGATCCACCCGATGACGGGATCGCCGAACCCGGCATGGTGCTCACCGTCCGATACGACGACGGCGACACCGAGACCTTCCTGCTCGGCACCCGCGACGAGGCGGGACACGGCGCCCTGGAGGTCTACTCGCCCGATTCGCCGCTCGGGCGCGCGCTGCACGGCGCGAAACCGGGTGACCGGCGGGAATATCTCGTGCCGAGCGGCGGGTCGGTCCACGTCACGTTGCTGGACGCCAAGCCTTACGGTCGGCATCGGGAGGCCGCCGACTGAGGCTAGCGTCTCCCGGCGCGAGATTCCGTAACCTGGGCCCTGACGACCGGCTACGGACCGCCGACGGCGAAGAACTTCTGGTCACGCACGCGGGTCTGACGCTCGCCTGCTGGCAGCGTCTGGGAGGACCGACGTCGGCGACGGAAACCGCGGCGATCCTCAATGAGCGCCCGGACTTGATCTGGGAAAGAGGCGAACACGGCCGCGACGAGGACGCAGGGCCCTTGTGGGCCGAATCGGGAGCGGCCTTGCACGAACCGTGGATGGGCTACTTCGGCGTCGTACCGTTCGGCCAGGTCCACGGGCACTCCACGGTCGTGCGGTTCGCCGAGCGGACCTGGCGATGCGCGGGCCGAATCCGGCACCGTGCGACGGTCGACTGGCGGGCCCGCCACGTTCGCGTACGGATCGGAGGGCGTGTGTTCACCGGTATCGATCCGGGGCACGGCCGCACTGGTGCCGACGAGTGGCGACCGCTCATCCTCGACGACGCCCACGTCACGACACCGAGCCGACGCTAGATTGTCCTGTGTGGACCAAGACGAGTACCGCCGCCGACTTCGCCGCGTCCTCGACGCGCATTCCGACGACGTCGCCGCGCGGCTGAGGGTGATCGTCGGAGCGATCGGCGACAGCGTCGAGAGCGTGCGGATCGAGGTGTTCCCCGACCAGGACGGCGAGGGCACCTTCGATGTCTGGGCCCGGTTCGAGGGCCCGGACTCCTATGTCATCAACAAACCGATCGACGAGCACCGCCACCTGTTCGGCGTCGTCCACCACGAGACAGGCTGGGAACCCGACGTACCGCCGCTCCCACGAGGCCTTTCGGCGGACCTCATCGTGGACACGGTCGTCGAGTGGCTCGACTCGGTCTGGATCCGGACGTTCGACCCGCAGCCTTCGATTCCGGTGGAGGTCTCCTGCCCGGACGGCTACGGCTCGGCCGCCCAGATACCGCGGACATGCCCGATGTGACGACGCATCAGCGCCTCCGCACCGTCGGCGTCACGAGCCTCGACGAGGTCGACGAGTTCGGCATGTTCGCGTGCCGAGGCGACGAGCTGTCCGCGTTCGGCCAGGACCTTGAGGCCGTAGATCCGTGATCGGGCACGCAGCGACCGGACGATTTCGACGAGGTGTTCGTTGCCTGCCAGTCCCAGCAGCGCGAGATGGAACTCCATGTCGAATCTGACGTGCCCGATCAGGTCCTGCTCGACGGAAGCGCGCTCGATCCCGGCCGCGAGCTCGCGGAGTCGCTTCAGAGCGTCGGCGTCGGCGCCCGTCTCGGCGATGCGGCGCACGGTGGGCACCTCGATGAGGGCACGTAGCTCGGTGAAGTCGTCGAGTTCGTGTTCGGTTGGCTCGGTGACCCGGAAACCCTTGTTGCGCACGGTTTCCATGAGCCCTTCCTTGACGAGGTCGAGCATCGCCTCCCGCACCGGCGTCGCGGACACACCGAACTGTTCGGCCAGCGTGGGCGCCGAGTAGACGACACCGGGGCGCATCTCGCCGGAGATCACCGCACCGCGAAGGTTCTCGATGACCTCGTCGCGCAGGTTGCGACGACCACCGATCGACGACAGTCCTTCGACCGCACCCATCATCGACCCCTTCACCAGGCGTTGTCTCAGTACAATGTCACATGTTACGTTCGTTCACCATGACGGACGACGGGATCGAGGCGGTGGATTACCACTGCGGTGGCGAACCGTTCAGGATCGTCACGGCGACGGCCGGGCCGGCCGGAGCGACGGTCGCGGAAAAGCGCGTCGCGGCCGCCGTCGATCCCGAGGTCGACGGTTTGCGACAGTTGCTCTGCTCCGAGCCTCGCGGGCACGCCGACATGTACGGCGGTTTCATCGTCGCGCCGGACGATCCGGGCGCCCATTTCGGCGTTCTCTTCTGGCACAAGGACGGCTTCTCCGCCGCGTGCGGCCACGGCACCATGTGCCTGGGCACCTGGGCGGTCCAGACCGGGCTGGTGCCCGTCGATCCCGGCGGCGTCACCGACGTCGTGATCGACGTTCCGTCCGGACGGGTGACCGCGCGGGTCTCCACGGCCGAATCGAAGGTCACCGCGGTCGACTTCGTCAGCGTCGCCGGCTACCTGCTCCATGACGAGGTCGTCGTGGAAACCTCGCGAGGCGCCGCCTCTTGCACGGTCGCGTTCGGCGGCGCCATCTACGCCCACGTGACGGCGGCGACCTTCGGCCTCTCCGTCGACACGGCCTCGCTACCCGAATTGATCACGCTGGGGCGGGAGATCAAGAACGAGATCAACGCGACCGCGTACGCCGAGCACCCGCTCGATCCGCGTCTCAGCGGCGTCTACGGCGTGATCTTCTTCGACGAACTCGGCGACGAGGACGGAGACGTCCGCCAGCGCAATGTGACCGTCTTCGCCGACGGGCAGGTGGACAGGTCGCCCTGCGGTTCGGGGACCGCCTCCCGCGTCGCGGCTCTGCACTCGTCCGGACGGCTGGCGACGGAAGGCACCCTCGTCCACTCGTCGATCGTCGGTTCGACGTGGTCCGCCCGGATCGCGGACACGACCGTGGTCGCCGGCCGGAACGCGGTGCTGCCCATCGTGACCGGTCGCGCGTTCCGCACCGGTCACCACCGGTTCGTCGTGGACCCCGACGACGACCTGGTCCCGGGCTTCGTACTGCGCTGACAAGGAGGATTCGTGGACGTCGTGACCTTCGGCCCGGACGAGATCCGGTCCGCCGTGTCCATGCCCGCCGCGATCGACGCGGTCCGGGACGGGTTTCTCGCCCTGCACCGCGGAGAGTTCGAAATGCCGACGCGAACCGTGTTGCGCGACGGCGGATTCCTCGTGATGTCGGCGCACCACCGTCCGACCGCGTCGGCGATGATCAAGACCTTGAGCCTCGACTTCGACCGCGACCCGGCCATCGCCGGCACCGTCGTCTGGAGCGAACTCGGCCACAGCCGTCAGCTCGTCGCCGACGCCATCGAGGTGACCCGCCTCCGCACCGGCGCCATCACCGGCGTCGCGACCGATCTGCTGGCCCCGCCGGAAGCGAAGACGTGCACCCTCATCGGCGCGGGCGGGCAGGCGGCCGACCAGATCCGCGCCGTGCACACCGTCCGGCCGCTGACCGAGCTCAGGATCGTCAGCCGCGGACTCGAACGCGCCGAAGCGCTGGGCAAGGCACTCGGCGCGGAACTGGACATCAGCGCCGTCGTCCTCACCGATGCCGACGAGGCCGTTCGCGACGTGGACATCGTCTGCTGCGCGACGACGTCCACCACACCCCTGTTCTCCCTCGAATCGCTGGCCGAACACGCCCACGTCAACGCCATCGGCGCGTACCGCCCCACCATGCGAGAACTGCCCGACGAACTGCTCGCCGACGCGACCGTCGTGATCGACGAACGAGACGCGATCCTCGAGGAGTCCGGTGAGATCATCCACGCTCTCGCGGCGGGGGCCATCACCGAGGACGACCTCGTCGAACTGGGTACCGCGCTGACCGACGGAGTCGTGAACTCGGGAGGCCGCACGGTCTTCAAGTCCGTCGGGGTGGCCATGCAGGACTGGGCGATCGCGCGTCTTCTCGCTGCCAGGCAGGCAAGTCAGAGGATCCCGCTGACGTAGCGCATGTCCCCCATCCGCATGCCGTCGTCCGTCAACGCGGGCAGACCGTTGACGGCGAACAGTTCCCGGATGGTGATTCCGGTCAGGGTCCAGCCGCGATCGGCCAGGTACGGACCGGCCTCGTTGCGCTCGCCGAAGTAACGCAGCCTCGCCATGTCGGTGTCGACGCTCTGCTCGCGCCAGCGTTCGGACATGCGGTTCAGGCGTTCCTTCGTCTCGTCTTCCTCGCCCGGCCGGGGGTTCGGCCTGCTTTCGGTGGCCACGCGGCTTCCCGGTGCGCTGAGCTCGGTGATGCGGTCCAGCAGGTCGTCCTGCGCCTCGGGTGGCAGGTAGCCGAGAAGACCTTCGGCACTCCACGCCGTCGGCTGAGCAGGATCGAAACCGACGGCGCCCAAGGCAGCGGGCCAGTCGGCGCGGAGGTCGGCCGCGACCGCCCTCCGGTCGGCGGTGGGCTCCGCGCCCAGTTCGGCCAGCGTGCGTGTCTTGAACTCGATGACCTGCGGCTGGTCGAGTTCGTACACCACGGTCCCGGCAGGCCAAGGCAACCGGTACGCCCGGGAATCCAGCCCCGAAGCCAGGATCACGACCTGCGCGATCCCGGCTTCGGTGGCGTCGAGGAAGAACTCGTCGTAGAACTTGGTGCGGACCTTGGCGACGTCGATCCACACCTGCTCGACGAGTTCGCCGGGGGCGGTTTCCCCCGACGCGAGCCGGGTGAGGGAGTCGACGCCCACCGCCCGGACGAGGGGTTCGGCGAACGGGTCGTCGATGAGCGAACGATCCGCGCGCGTGGCCATCGCCCGCGCCGTCGCGGCCATGGTCGCGGTCGTGCCGACGCTGGAAACCAGATCCCAGCTGTCTCCGTCGTGCCTGGTGGACATGATCCTCCCCGTGGACTTTCCCGGATTATCGTTTCCGGTCAGCGTCCTTCGGCGAACGGGGTCAGCTTCTTCCAGAATCCGCAATGATGCTGACGCGGGATGTCGGTCGTGAGCCTGCTGTCCCCCGCGGCGTTGAGCGACATGACGACGGGATTCTCAGCAGTGAAACGATCCCAACGCGGAGTGCCGTCCACGGTCGGATCACCGGTGCGGGCGAACCCGGTCCACTGCGCGACGAGCTGGTCGGACAGGACCTGCTGATTCGGCGCGAGTTCGACGCCGTCCGGGAACAGCAGGAGCCATTCGGCGATGTGGTAGGCGCCGTTCGGTTTGGTGGGATCGAGGAAGAACTGCGGCGGGACGTCCGTATCGTCCATCTGGTAGGCGAAGACCGGGAGGTGTTCGGCCAGCCGTTCGTTGTTGATCATCGAAGGGCAGACCGAGTTGGAGTCGGCCACGATCGTCCGGAAGGCGAGGAACGGCGCGGGCGCGGGGAACCGGGTCAGCGGATAGAGGCGTTGGACCGCGGTGGCGTGCTTGCCGTACTGCTGGCGCACCAGTTTCTCGTAGTCGGCCGGAGTCGAGGCGGACGGCAACTGTGTCTCGTCGCGAGCGACGCCGTGCATCAGCGCGACGTCGTTGACGCGCCCGGTGGCGAAGGCCTCCCCTGGCGACATCGGCAACGTCTTCCCGTCCACGATCGGCGCGACCGTCCCGTTGTCGGGGTTTCTCCCGTGATCCGCCTGCTTGAGCAACACCGCGGCAGGCGTCTTACGCAGGCAGGCGGCTGCTTCGGCGACGTCGCCGCAACCGACGGCCGCGGCGAACCGTGCCCCGGTGCGCTGAGCCTGCGCTTCGGTGGGCAGCTTCGCTTTGCAGTCCTGCGCCTGCCACACGGTGTCGACGCCGAGCAGCGAGTTGTACTCGCCGCTTTCGCTGATACCGCGCTGGAACAACCCCGCCGAGGCGGGCGAAATCGTGTGGGCGCAGACGCTCGACCCGCCGGCGGAAGCACCGTAGATCGTCACGTTGCGGGGGTCGCCGCCAAACCGCGAGATGTTGCGCTGCACCCAGCGCAACGCGGCCTGCTGATCCTGCAGTCCGTAGTTCCCGGCCTGCGCGCCGAACGCCTCGTGGGCCAGGAAACCGAAGATCCCCAGCCGATAGTTGACCTCCACGCTGACGACGTTGCCTGCCGTCACCAAGCGGCTCGCGTCCTGCGGTTTCCACAGCAGGAACCCGCCTCCATGGAGCTGCACCATCACCGCGAGCGGGCCGGGGCCGCGCTTGGCGGGCACCCGGACCGTCAGGTTGAGGCAGTCCTCGTCGTCGGAGCCCGGCCCCGCGCCTGCCGGTTGCGCGCACTGGTTTCCCTCGGTTGTCGCGACGAACGGCTCGGTCCACGGGGTGGGCCGCCGCGGCGGCTTCCACCGCAGTTCGCCGGTCGGCGGTGCGGCGTAACGGATCCCTTGCCACGACGTGACCGCGGCGCCGGCGACACCGCACACCGGCCCGTCATCGGTCGTCACCGTGGTACCCGGCGAACAGGCCGGTGTGGGTTGCTTCGCTTCGCGCAGATCACCGGCCATGGACGCCGAGCCTGCCAACGGCGTCATCAGCACGACGGCCGCCACGACGGCGGCCACCTTTCTGTCGAGTCTCATCCGTCCTCCTTCACTCCCGCCCGGCACGAGGGGACGAACGAGAGATTCGCGATTCAACGAGTGGACATCCACAGACCGAACGAAACGGCCTACCGGCGCGGGCACGACGGCGACAGTGCCCGTGTCCCGATCTTTCCAGTCTGGCCACGCCCGATCCCGGCGCAACCACCGTTCGGTCGCGCCGGGATTGTCAAATCGCGGGAGGACATGGTCTTTCGCCGGGTTGGTCTCTCCACTTCGGACGGACAGGCCGCGAAACTCAGTGGTCCTGGCGGCCTTCACGTTCGCGGAGGACACGGGCTTCCCGGCGGCGCAGGTCGGCCCGTTCCGACCAGCCGTCGATCAGGTCGTAACCCGCGATGCAGAGGCCGAGCAGGCCGAGGATGCCGACGATCACCGCGGCGGGGATCAGGTCCAGCTTCGAGCACAGCACCGCCGCCGCCATCAGAACGGCACCGATGCCGAGATTCCACTTGCCGAAGCCGCTCATGCTCGTTCCTGATTCCGTAGAGAAGACGCGATCAGGGAGACATGATGCCGCACGGCGGACGCGAGCGTGGAGATTCGGGACGTGACGTGTCCCGAATCTCCACACCCTTCTAGGACTCGTCGAGGAGATCTTCGATCACGATGGGGATGTGCCGCACCCGGATGCCGGTGGCGTTGTGGACGGCGTTCGCGACCGCCGCCGCCATCCCGACGGTGCCGATCTCGCCGAGACCCTTCGCGCCGACCGAGTTGTGCAACGTGTCCGGGTACTCGACGAAGTGGACGTCGACCTCGGGGATGTCCGCGTTCACCGGGATCAGGTAGCTCGCGAAATCCCCGTTGGCGAAGCGCCCGTTCTCCTCGATCTCCAGCCCCTCGTGCAGAGCGGCCGAGACACCCCAGATCATGCCGCCCATGATCTGGCTTCGCGCCGCCTTCGGGTTGATGATCCGACCGGCGTCGAACACCCCGAGCATGCGCGACACCCGGATCTCGCGTGTCCATTTGTGCACGCGGACTTCGCAGAACTGTGCTCCGAACGAGCTGAACGAATGCTTCGTCAGCTCCTCGCCGGGCGCCGAAGAACCGGTCACGGACAGCGCCGGCCGGCCAAGAGCGCGCAACAGCTCGCCGAAGGTCATCATCCGCTCGCCGGCCTGCACGCGACCGTCCGCGTAGGCGACCTCCATGCCTTCGAACGGCGCACCCGGGGCCGACGCCAGCGCCAGCAGCTCGTCGATCGCCTTGGCGGCGGCGATCATGATGGCCGTCCCGGCGCTCGCGGTCGCCGTCGAACCGCCGGACATACCTCCGGACGGCAGGCGCGAGTCACCGAGCCGCGCCTTGACCCGATCCGGCGAGATGTCGAGCGACTCCCCGCCGACCAGGGAGAGCACGGTCAGCAGGCCCGTGCCCGGGTCGGCCCCGCTGGTCGCGACGGCGGCCGTGTCGTCGGGCAGCAGGGTGATCTCGACCGTGGCCGGGAATCGCAGCGCGGGGAACATGGCGGTGGCCGTGCCCATGCCCACGAGCCAGTCGCCGTCGGTCCGCCCTTCGGGTGAGCGGTCGGCCCAGCCGAACCGCTCCGCGCCGACCCGGAAGCATTCGTCGAGATGCTTGCTCGACCACTGCAGGTCCTTGCCGGGCGGAGCGGTCGAGTTGTTCCGCTGCCGCAGCTCGATCGGGTCCATGCGCAGCGCGACCGCGAGTTCGTCGATCGCGCTTTCCAGCGCGAAAGACCCGGGCGCTTCTCCCGGTGCCCGCATGAAGGTGGTCGGCGGGATGTTGAGCGGCACCATCTTCTGGCTGATGGACAGGTTGCGGGTGGCGTACCACTCGCGCGAGGTGCCGTGCGAGGTCGGCTCGACGAACGACCGGTCCATGGGCGTGCTGCACCACGAGTCGTGCTGGAGCGCGTTGAGCGTGCCGTCGTGTTCCGCGCCGAGGGCGATCTTCTGCACCGTCGCGGCCCGGCCCGCGGTCGCGGTGAAGACCTGTTCCCGGCTGAGCACGGCCTTCACCGGCCTGCCCAGCGCCCTCGCCGCGGCCGCGGCCAGGAACGCCGGGGTGGACGTGTGTCCCTTCCCACCGAACGCACCGCCCACGAACGGGTTCACCGCGTGCACCTCGGTCGGCTCCACGCCGAGCGCCATCGCCAGTTCCGCCGCCTGCAGATCGGAGGCCTGGTTGCCGCTGTGGATCGTGAGTCCGTCGGGCCCCCAGACCGCGACCGCCGAATGCGGTTCCATCGCGGCATGATTCTGCGTCGCGGTGGTGTACGTGGCCTCGACGACCACCGGACTCTCCGCGAGCGCCTCTTCGATCGACTCGACCCCCTCGGCGAGGATCGCGAGGGACGACGGACCGCCCCGCCCGTCAGGCGCGTCTTCGGCCGAGGCGAGGCCGTCCTGCAGCGAAGTCAGGGCGGGCCGGGTCTGATAGAAGACCTCGACCAGCATCGCCGCGTCGCGCGCCTGCTCGTACGTCTCGGCGACCACGAAGGCGATCGGCTGGCCGTAGTAGGTGACTTCCTTGTCCTGCAAAGGAACCCAGGTCTCACCCATGACCGGCGTCGCGGGCGTGTGCAACTGCAGCGTGTCGAACGGCGTGTACACCCCGACCACGCCCGGAGCTTCCTTCGCCGCCGTGACGTCCATCAGGTCGATCTCACCGTGGGCGACGGTGCTCAGTACGACGTAGCCGTGGACCAGCCCGGGAAAAGTGAAGTCCGCCCCGTACTCGGCCCGGCCGGTGACCTTCAGCGGCCCGTCCACCCTGCTGGTCATGAGCGGTTCCCTTCGGTCAGTTCGAGCAGCGCGCGGACGATGGTCCGCCGCAGCAACGACGGCTTGAACGCGTTCGCGGACAGCGGGCGCGCGCCCACGGCGGCCAGCGACGCCGCCTCTTCGAAAGCGGTGACGGTCGCGGGCGCGCCCCGCAGGGCCTCCTCGACGGCCGGCAGCCGCCACGGCACGGTCGCCACACCGCCCGCCGCGACCCGGGCATCGACGATGCGCGAGTCCTCGACCCGCAGCGCGACCGCCGCGGAACACAGCGCGAACTCGTAGGACTGCCTGTCACGCACCTTGACGTACGTGGAGTTCGACGCCCAGTCCAGCCGAGGGACCACCACCTCGGCGATCAGCTCGCCGGGCCGCAGATCGGTCTCGACCTCGGGGGTCTCACCGGGCTGCCGGTAGAACGAGGCCAGGTCGACGGTGCGGCTCCCGCTCTCGCTGACCAGCCGGAGCCGCGCGTCGAGGGCGACCAGGGCGACGGCGACGTCGCTGGCGTGGGTCGCCACGCACGCATCGCTCGTGCCCAGCACGGCGTGCATCCGGTTGGCGCCCTCGATCGCCGGGCAGCCGCTGCCCGGCACCCGCCGGTTGCACGGCATGGCGACGTCACGGAAGTACGAGCAGCGCGTGCGCTGCATGAGGTTTCCGCCGATGCTGGCCATGTTCCGGATCTGCTGGGACGCGCTGAGCAGCAGCGCCCGGGAGATCATCGGGTACACCCCGGCGTGTCCGGCGATGTCGCCCATCCGCTCCAGCGCGCCGAAGCGCAGCCCGTCGGTGGTGTCGATGCCGCGCAGCGGGACCGCGTTGATGTCCAGGACCTGTCGTGGTGTCAGGACGTTCAGCTTCATCAGGTCGACGAGGGTGGTGCCGCCCGCGAGGAAGGTGCCGGGCGAAGCGACCGCGTCTTCGACGGTCTCGGGTGCGAGAAGCTCAAAGGGACGCATCGGCCCTCCTCGCCTGCTCGACCGCCGCGATGATGTTCGGGTACGCCGCGCACCGGCAGAGATTGCCGGACATGAACTCGCGGACGTCCTCGACGTCCTGTTCGACGGCGGCGACCGCCGACATGATCTGCCCGGACGTGCAGAATCCGCACTGCAGGGCGTCCTGGTCCACGAACGCCTGCTGGACCGGATGCAGAACGTCCTCAGTGGACAGTGCTTCGACCGTGGTCACCGGCTGTTTCACGGTGGCGGCCAAGGTGAGACAGGACAGCACCGGCCGTCCGCCGACGTGCACCGTGCAGGCGCCGCACTGCCCCCTGTCGCAGCCCTTCTTCGGACCCGTGACGGCGAGCCGCTCTCGCAGCGTGTCCAGCAGGGTCACCCCGGGATCGACACTCAGGTGTTCCGTCCTGCCATTGACTTCGAGTGAGATGTCCACTGAAACTCTTTCCGCAGATCGTCCTGGCCGCGGCCAGGACGGCGTAGGTTGAGGTGGTGGGAGTCCGTTCGTGAATCGAAACGGATATTCATCCGCTTCGATTCAAGTTAGCGGATCGCGATCCACCCGGCAAGGTCGGTGTCCACTCCTGGAGTCGCTCCAGGTTTCCCGGTTCCCTCGGCTACATTCACGGAGAACGGGATCGGTGGACAGGAGGGCAGATGACGACGGGTTCGGTCAATCCCCGGCGTGCGGACACCCGGCGCAACCACGAGCGCATCCTCGCCACCGCCGCGAAGTCGCTCGCCTGCTCCGGTGAAGTGTCGTTCAACGCCATCGCGAAGCAGGCCGAGGTCGGCGTCGGCACGGTGTACCGGCACTTCCCCACCCCGGAAGCCCTCATTCTGGCGGTGTACCGGCGCGAGGTGCGCCAGCTGGTCGAGATCGTGCCCAGCCTGCTCGAGAAGTACCCGCCGGACCAGGCTTTCCGAGTCTGGACGACCGATCACCTGGCGCACTACATGATGACCAAACGCGGCCTGGCCGACGCCTTGCGCGCCGCGGGAGCCTCACGCGGAGAGCTGCCGGCGGGCGCCTATCAGGACATGGTCCGGGCCGTCTCCACCTTGCTGCAGGCCAATGTCGAGGCGGGCACCGTCCGCGCGGACCTGAAGCCCGAGACCATCCTGCGCGGCCTCGGCGGGCTGCTCTACCTCGACCCGAAGGGCGAATGGCGAAGCGACGTCGCGAGCCTTCTCGACCTGCTCTGGCGCGGGATGGGCACCGGCCGAGCCTGACCATCCACAGTGGACGCCATATTCGGAATCGATGCCAGGAACTTATTGAGCGGTAAGGCAAAGGTGTCGTGGTCGCTCACCCGCGCCGACCACGTCGCCGCCGGCGCCCGTGTCGCGAAAGCCACTTTCGCGACGTCTGATGTCCCGAAAGTGGCTTTCGCGACACGTTCGACAGGCGGAAGAGCGCGGTGACCCCTACGCCACGTTTGCCTTACCCACCAATAAGCGGCAGCGCCTATCGAGTCCGTGAAGGCCTCCTTCCCCACCTTGAGAGTAGGGAAGGAGGCCTTCACGGACCCATCAACCGTCGTCGGCGAACTATCAGTGACGAACGGGCATATCTGCTGGAGCTGGGCCTTCACACGCAAAGTCGGCGCAGCGGTCTCACGGCCGCGGGATGTTGCGGAGGTTGGCCCGGGCGAGATCGATCATCCGGCCGACCCCGCCTTCGAGCACGACCTTGCTCGCGGCCAAGGCGAATCCACCGAGCTGACCGGCGGTGATGTGCGGCGGGACGGACAGCGCGTTCGCGTCCGTCACGACATCCACCAACGCGGGTCCGTCGTGACTCAAGGCTTCCTTGAGCGCCGCGCGCAGGCGGGTCGGATCGGTCACCCGCTCGGCACGCAGTCCGGCGCCGCTGGCGATCGCGGCGAAGTCCACCGGGCGGTGATCGGTCTGATAGTCGGGAAGGCCGTCCACCAGCATCTCCAGCTTCACCATGCCGAGCGAGGAGTTGTTGAACGTCACGATCTTGACCGGAAGGTCGTGCAGGGCCACGGTGAGCAGTTCGCCGAGCAGCATGCCCAGTCCCCCGTCGCCGGACATCGACACGACCTGGCGCCCCGGGTAGGCGAACTGCGCGCCGATGGCGTGCGGCAGGGCGTTGGCCATGGTGCCGTGCAGGAACGACCCGATGACCCGGCGGCGCCCGTTGGGCGTGAGATACCGGGCCGCCCACACGTTGCACATGCCGGTGTCGACGGTGAAGATCGCGTCGTCGGCGGCAAGTTCGTCGAGGAGGTCCGCGGCGAACTCCGGATGGATAGGCACGTGCCGTTCGACGTTGCGGGTGTAGGCGTCGACGACCTGCTCCAGCGTTTTGCAGTGATCACGCAGCATCCGGTCCAGGAACGTGCGGTCGGACTTGCGCCGCAGGAGCGGCAGCACGGCCCGCAGGGTCTCCCGCACGTCGCCGTGCACCGCCAGTTCCAGCGGTGTGCGACGGCCCAGCCGGGTCGCGTCGTGGTCGACCTGCACGGTCCGCGCCTGGGGAAGGAAGGAGTCATAAGGGAAATCGGTGCCGAGCAGGACCAGCAGATCCGCGTCGTTCATGGCCCGGTAGCAGGCGCCGTAGCCGAGCAGACCGCTCATCCCGACGTCGAACGGGTTGTCGTACTGGATCCACTCCTTGCCGCGCAGGCTGTGGCCGACCGGCGCCTGCACGGTCCCGGCCAGCTCCATCACCTCCGCGTGCGCGCCGCGCACTCCGGCACCGGCGAACAAGGTGACGGTCTCGGCGTCGTTGATCAGCTCGGCGAGCCGGGCCACCTGCGGCTCGGGCGGCACGACCGTCCCGTGCTCGGTGACCGGCACTCCGTTCCCGGTGGGAGCGACGGCGTCGAGATGCGCGACGTCACCAGGCAACACCAGCACCGACACCTCGCCGCGGGACAACGCGTGCTGCATGGCGATCCGCAGCACCCTCGGCATCTGGGCCGGCCTGCTGATCTGCTCGCAGTAGCCACTGCAGTCGACGAACAGCCGCTCGGGATGGGTCTCCTGGAAGAACCCGGTCCCGATCTGACCGGACGGGATATGCGAAGCGAGCGCGAGAACCGGGGCTCCCGTGCGGTGCGCGTCGTAAAGTCCTTGCACCAGATGGGTGTTGCCGGGACCGCAGCTGCCGGCGCACACCGCGAGCCGTCCGGTCAGCTGGGCCTCGGCCGCCGCCGCGAACGCGCCCGCCTCCTCGTTGCGCACGTGCACCCATTCGATACCCGGTGTCCGGCGGATGGCATCGACGATGGGGTTGAGGCTGTCTCCGACCACGCCGTAGATCCGCTCCACCCCGGCCTGAACCAGGACTTGGACGAACTGCTCGGCGACGTTGGGCTTGGCCATCAGGACCCCTTCGATGCTTCGGCGGCGGCAACACCTTCATGATCCACGTGCGAGCGCGGCCGCGCAGGTCCTAGCCGAGCTCGGCCGCCGTGCCGACCACCACCGCGTAGAGATCACCGATCGTGGCGAGCGCCGCGCGGTGCTGTTCGGCGGCGGTCACCGGTCCGGCGACGGACGGGAGCGGGCGCGTGGCGCAGGCGGCGGCCACCACGGTCGGGTTGTTCCCGCGCAGGAACGCGCCTTCCGCGGTGAACGTGACGCACATATGCGTCATGAACCCGGCCACGACGACGTCCTGGTGCCCAGCGGCGTCGACCAGTTCCCCCAGCCGGGTTCCGACGAACGAGTTCGGCGCGGTCTTCACCACGACCTCCTCGCCCGGAGCGGGGGCGACCCGCTCGTGGATCCGGCCGATGTCCTGCTGGAGGTCGTACGGGCTGCCCTCGCCGCCGTCGTGCATGACGTGAACGACCGTCGCGCCCGCGGATCGGGCGCGCGCCAGCAACGTGGCCGCCTCGTCGAGCGCCGCTTCCCAGCCGTCGAGCTCCATCACGCCGCGCGTGTAGGTGTTCTGGTAGTCGACGAGGATCACCGTCGCGTTCGAGAGTACGGCGGGGGTCGTCGGCAGGGTGCTGATTTCGCGGAGAGTGGTGCTGGTCATCGTGTTTCCTTCGCTTTCCGTCGGTACGGCTACCATCTTGGCTGACCCGATTCGATATCGAGATACGGAATCGGGTCAGACAGGGTCGAGATCGGCCGACATCCGCGGAAAGAGGGATCGATGAGTGCTCCGAGGGTGGCCGTCCTGGCGTTCGAGGGGATCAGCCCGTTCCACCTCGCCGTACCGTCGCTGGTGTGGGGCCCGGAATCCCCGGCGGGCGACATGGAGCCGTGGCCGCTCACGGTCGTCGCCACCGAACCGGGCAGGCTCACCACGAGCGCCGGATACACGATCGACGTCTCCGCGGGGCTCGATGCCCTCGCGGACGCCGACATCGTCGTCGTGCCCTGGTGGTCCGCTCCGGAAACCGCGACGCCCGCGCCCGTGTCCGCCGCCCTGCGGGCCGCGCACGAACGCGGAGCCCTCGTCGTCGGGCTCTGCCTGGGGGTGTTCGCCCTCGCGGACGCCGGCATCCTGGACGGCCGCGCCGCGACGACCCACTGGAAATGGATCGAGACGTTCCAGCGGCGCTTCCCGTCGGTCGAGCTGCGCCCCGAGGAGCTGTACGTCGACGAGGGCGACGTCGTGACCGGCGCCGGTGCGACCGCCGGGATCGACACCTGTCTTCACTTGCTCGCCCGCACGGAAGGCCAGGTCGTCGCCAACCGCGTCGCCCGCCGGATCGTCGCGGCGCCGCACCGTCCCGGCGGCCAGGCCCAGTTCATCGAACTTCCCGTACCCGCCGCGGAAGAGGATCCGCTCGCCGAGGTGATGAGCTGGGCGCGAGCCCACCTGGGCACGCAACACAGCATCGACGGCCTCGCCGCCCGGGCGCATATGAGCCGCAGTACGTTCACCCGCTCGTTCCGCGCCCGCACCGGGACCACCGTCCACAACTGGCTTGTCGCGCAACGTCTCGCGCGGGCGCGGCACCTGCTCGAGACGACCTCGCTCGGCGTCGACGCCGTGGCCGCACAGTCCGGCTTCGGCACGCCCGCCCGGCTTCGCGAGCACTTCGCCACCGCGCTGGGCACGACGCCGACCCGCTACCGGGTCGAGTTCTCCGCCCCGCGCTGACCAGCCGCGAGACGAGTGAGCAATCCATTTCTCATACACGGCGGGAAAGTGGAATCATCATTTCCGCAAAACCCGGCGAAGCCGCCGAAAGGGCCATGTCCTACACTTCGCTTTTCACATCGATGAATAACTCACCCCCGAGGGTGAGCTCAATCGAGTGCATTGCCCGGCGGAACTGGATCGAAGAAGCCGTTCCGGGGCAAGATGATCGGGCACGAGGACCGGCGCGACGGAGGACCATGTGGAGCTGTGCGGAACCCCCATCTTCGACTCTTTGGTCGAGGAGACACGGCGGACCCGGGACGGCGAGGACCATTCCGAATCGAATGGGAAGCACGCCGATTCCGACAACGAAAACAAATGACGGTCGCAGCGAGGCCATGAATATCCGAAATTACTTTTCATCCTGATTCAGGTGAATTCGCACCGGTGGAACTCTGCAGATCGTCGAGCAGTCCCAGCTGGCCGGTTATGACCCCGGTCAGAATCCCGCGCGCGACGGCGAGCAGTTCGGCGACCGACGGACTGGTCAGGGAGTAGGAGACGGTCGTGCCGTCCTTGTGCGGCACCACCAGGTTGGCCCGGCGCAGGACGGCGAGCTGCTGGGACAGGTTGGCGGGCTCGATACCGAGGTCGGCCAGCAGCTCGGAGACGTGATGGTCCCGCTCGCTGAGCAGTTCGAGCACGCGGATCCGGACGGGATGCCCCAGCGTTTTGAAGAACTCCGCCGTCGCCTGATACAGGGGGCTGTTCATCGGCATCCCTTCCCCGCAGAGCCGTCCGCACCTCCCTGATCGTGCCCGACATCGAGGGCGGCCGAACGTCACCTCACACGGAACGGGCACGACCACACCCGATCAGGGCACAAACTCGCGGTTCTTGAGCAGCACCGCATATCCATTAATTGCATATTTATGCAAGTCTGCATATCAGAGAAGGTGAGAACACCTGTGAGTCACGGCATGCGGGATTCCGCGAGCCTCTTGTCGAGCCTCCGGCCTGCCACGAGGAGCGGACGGTGACCACACGCCACACCATCCCCGCCGCGGCCACCCGGGCTCATCTGGTCCTCGCCGCGCACGCGGCGGAACTGGCCGATCTCGCGGCGAACGCCGCCAGGGTGGACGCGTCCACCCCGCCGGACCACTCCGGCCTGATCGGGATGGCGCAGCAGATCGTCGAGGCGGCGGTGGTCGCCGCGCGACTCGACGGAAAGACCTGGCAGGAGATCGCGGGCGGTCTCGACGGGGAGACACCGAAGTCGGCTCGAACCCGGTATTGGCCCTCGGTCGCACGGTTCCGGGCGGACCCCTTCCCGGCGCAGGGCTCCCGTCGCGAGGGTGTGCCGGGAAACACCGAGCAGACGACCCTCCGCCTTCGACGCCTGCCCACGGTGGAACAGCGGTCCGACACGACCACCGAGCCCACGACTCGCGCGCCTGCCGGACACTTGGCCCTGGTCACGATCCCGGCCGAGCAGAGCGACCCCGAACCGCCTGCCGTGGAAGCCCGCCTGAAGATCGCGGAACGGCTCGTCGCCGCCTACGAGCGGATCGCGACCAACGACCGGCAGCCCCCGCAATGGATACTCGACGGACTGGCCCACGCCCGTCGCACGGCCGCGGAACTGCGCGGCCACGCCGGGACGCCGGCTGAATGACCTGCCGCGACAGGAAGCTACACCGACGTCGCGAGACCGGCTTCGCGGTCCAACTCGTGCTCGTCCTCGGTCTGCGTCCGCGACACCATCTTCGCGACCAGATCGAAGATCGGCGTAGCTTCCTGCGGGAAGGTCACGCTCTGCTGGTTCGCGCTCTCGGCGATCATGAACTGCTACTCCTCAAGGGTGACGACTACAGCGACTGTTCACTCTAACGGCCGGGTATCGATCACGGGCCGTATCCGGAGTTTTGGTCGCTCCCCCTGAGGCGATCATCACCAGATGCGCACCTCTTGCCGGTGCTGCCCTCGGCCCCGGGGTTGCGAAAGCCACTTTCGCAACGTTGAAGGTTGCGAAAGTGGCTTTCGCGGCACACCTCCAGACCGGACAGGACCTGCGGATTCCCTACTGCGGCGGGCCACAGCGCTCGATCGCGTCCAGCAGGATCGCGCAGGCGAGGTCGATCTCCTCGGCGGTCACGGTCAGCGGCGGCATCAGCCGGATCACGCTGTCGTCCCGGCCGCCGAGTTCGACGATCAGCCCGTGCTGCAACGCGTACGCCTGCACGGCGCGGGCGTATCCGCCGGCCGGGCGGCCGTCGCGCGGATCAGCCAGCTCGATCCCCCACATCAGGCCGAGGCCGCGCACTTCGCGGACCCAGACGTCGCCGTGCAGGGCGCCGAGCCGTTGCGCGAGTTGTCGCCCGCGCTGCCGGACATTGCCGAGCACGTCGTCCCGCCGGATGATGCGGACCGCCGCCGCGCCGGCGGCGAACGCGGCCTGGTTGCCGCGGAACGTCCCGGTGTGCGCGCCGGGTGCCCAGCCGTCCAACCGCCGGTCGTAGAAGATCACCGCCACCGGGAGTCCCATCCCGCTCAAGGCCTTCGAGGCGATGATCACGTCGGGCTCGATGTCGTAGTGCTCGAACGCGAACCAGGTCCCGGTGCGGCCGCAACCGGTCTGCACCTCGTCGACGACGAGCGGGATGTCCAGTTCCGCGGTCAGCGCACGGACCCGGCGCACGAAGTCGCGGTCCGCCGGGATGATCCCGCCTTCGCCCTGCACCAATTCCAGGATCAGCGCGGCGGGAAGGGGGATGCCGCCGTTGGGATCTCGCAGCGACCGTTCCAGCAGGCCGACGCAGTTGGTCGCGCAGGTGTCCGGCGAAAGCCCCACCGGGCACCGGGCGCAATAGGAGTATGGGAAGAAATGCACGCCGGGCACGCCGTTGGCGATCGGCCGTTTCTGGGCGACGAGCCCGGTCAACGCCATCGCGGCGTGACTCGAGCCGTGGAACCCGCCCTGGAAGGACACCAGGTCACCGCGTCCGGTCGCGGTCTTGCACAGTTTGATCGCGGCGTCCACGGCGTTGGCGCCACCGGGACCGCAGAAATGCATCCGCATCCGTGAGCTCAGGCCCGGCGGCAGCATGGACAGCTGGGCGTCGACGAACTCGCGTTTCGCCGCCGTCGGGAAGTCCAGGCCGTGGGTGAGTACGTGCATCTGTTCGGTGGCCGCGTGCACCAGTTCGGGATGGTTGTGGCCGAGGGAGAGTACGCCCGCGCCCGCCAGGAAGTCGACGAAGACGTTCCCGTCCATGTCCCACAGGTAGCTGCCCTCCGCGCCCGCGATGGCGATCGGCAGATGGCGTGGATACGCCCGCGCACTGGATTCCCACTGTCGTTGGTGTTCGAGGAACTCGGCCGAACGCGGCCCGGGCAGGGCACCTTCGACGCGAGGGGCGAGTGCCGGTCTCGCCGTGGGAGTCCGGGTCATGGCAGCCTCCTTGCCGCGGTGATCTCTTCCGCCGTGTCGAGTTCGACCGCTGGATTGGCGTACCAGCGGGTCCGGGCCGGTGCCGAGGTGCCCTTCATCAGGAACGCGTCCGCTTCGGCGATCGCCCCGTCCGCCATCGTCACTCCATAGTGGACGAAGGAGCCGGTGCTGAGGGTGCACCCCGCGCCGATGTCGATGTAGTCGGATTTGAACGTGCCGTCCTCGAGCGAATGTCCTTGCACGACGGTGTGCAGGTTGAGCACGCAGTCGTCGCCGATGCTCACCAGCGACCGTTCCGGGATCGCGCAGCCGTCGTCGAAGACCCGACGACCGATTCGGACGCCGAGGCGACGCAGCAGGAACGGTTTGAACGCCGTCCCGTTGAACAGCGCGAGGTAGCGGGCCGGGCTGAGCTTCCAGAACCGCTCGTGCCGCCAGAAGACCGGATCGTAGATCGAGCAGAACCTCGGCCGCAGCGCCCGGAAGCCCTGCACGGCGAGTTCCGCCACCACGAGGAACGCGACCGAGAACACGAGTGTCGCCACGATGCCGACACCGACCGCGAGCGGGCCGATCCGCTCGTGCAGGGCGCCGGCCGCCGTACCGATCAACAGGATTCCGAGCAGGTGCAGCCAATGCACGAGCAGGTAGACGCCGATAGTGGCGGTGTTGTGGCGGTTCTTCGCCCGCAGGCCCCGGCGCAGCGCGTCCCCGCTGCCGAGATGCTCGAATCCGGTGTCGCGGCGGACGGTCCGGGGAATCTCGAAGGCGGGCGACCCCAGCAGGCCGACGTTCTCCCGGACCGGCCCGTCCAGCGGAACCAGGACCTTGGTGGCCAGCAGGCAGTTCCGGCCGATCCGCGCGTCCGGCGGGAAGGCGATCTCGTTGCCCAGGAACGCCTCCGGCGCGACGGACGTCCTGCGCAGCCGGAACGACGAGGACGAGAAGTCGGCGTTGAGCAGCGAAAGACCGTCCGAGACCATCGTCCCGGTGCCGACCGTGCTGAGGAACGGCGTCTCGTGCTTGACCTCGACCCCGAAGTTGGATCCGGTCTGCTGGACCTTCGACAGGTCGTATCCCAGCGCGCGCAGGTAGTACACGATGTAGCTGCTGTCGCCGAACAGGTACGTGTACGCGCGCATGTTGGTCAGCCGCGCGATCAACCGCTGGATGGCGAAATGCCTGCCGTAGAGCGGATAGACACGATCCGGCCGGAGGAAGAGGCCGAGCAGGCGCGGGATCACGAGGACGACCGCGAGTCCGGCGAGCAACGCCCCGAAGTACAGCAGAGCGGAGTCGAGGATCCGGCCGCGGTAGAAGGCCCAGCTCGTGAAGTCCGTCGTCGTGGTGAGCCAGCGGTCGACGAACACGTCGGCCCCGCCCAGGGTCACGGGAAGCGTCACCGAGAGCAGGAGCAGCAGGCTGGACGCGCAGAAGACGATCGGCCTGAGCCTGCCGCGCGGGACCGTTCCCAGCGCCCGGTAGTCCACTGTGGAGAGGCGGGCGGGCGACCCGTGCCAGCTTTCGCCGTCGGGGACCGATTGCCCGGAGTTCAACGACGACGAGTGGCCGAGCTGCGAGTCGTGGCCGAGCGCCGTGCCGATGTCGAGCACGGTCATCTCACCGACGAAGGCGTTGTCTCCGAGGGTGACCCGCCCGGCCTGGATCCGCCCCGCCCTGGCGCGGTAGCAGGAGAAGTACGCGTCCTTCCGGATGACCGCCCCGGCGCCGACGCTGAACAGATCGGTGCACACCGGCGGGTTCCGCGACAGGATCACGGCGCCTTTGCCGATGTCCGCGCCGAGCGCCCGCAGGTACCACGAGTACAGCGGCGTACCGATGAACAGCATCAGCGGGCTGAACCTGACCAACGTCCTGACCGTCCAGAAGCGCAGATAACCGACGCTCCACAACGGGATCTCCCCCGGCTTCCACCGGCCGACGATCGCCCACTTCGCCACGATCGGCACCACGGACAGGATGACGAAGACGACGAGCCCGAGCCCGGCGGCGCGTGCGTAGCTCTCGACGAAACCCGTCGCGGCGGAGATCCAGGCGAATCCCGTGTCCAGGATCCAGCCCGAACCGGCGGCATACGCCAGAAACGCCAAGAGCTGGAACACTCCACAAAGGACGTACGACACGGTCGACGCGCGGCGTGGCTCCTCGGCGCGGGCGACCGTCACGTGGGCCGCGGCAGCGGTCGACTCGGCGAGACCGCGAACGGTGGGGTTGAGGTACACGTCCCTGGCCGACAACGGCGCGAGATCTCCGCGTTCCCGGATCACCGCGCAGAACTTGGCCAGCAGCAGGGAGTCGGCCCCGTAGTCGTCGAAGAAGTGTCCCGTCGCCGAGATCCGCTCGATCCCGAGGACACCGCCCAACGCCTCCGCCAAGCGGAGTTCGGTCTCGGTGGCCGGTGCCACGTAGCCGACGTCGTTTCCGGCTCTTCGCGGACCGCTGGGCGCAGGGAGATGCTTGCGGTCGGCCTTGCCCGCCGGGGTCAGCGGGATGTGATCGAGCCTTTCGAGATAGGCGGGCACCATGTAGCCCGGCAGCAGTTCCGCCAGGCGACCACGGAGCTCACCGGGATCGACATCCGCCTGGTCCCGGCGCAGGCTGTAGTAGGCGACCAGTTCGACGGTGCCGGGTTCCGGATGGTGGGTTTCGACCACCGCCTGGGCGATTCCGGGGATCTGCAGGAGGACCGACTCGATCTCGGTGAGCTCGACCCGGTAGCCACGGATCTTCACCTGGGTGTCGGCGCGGCCGTGGTATTCGATCTCGCCGTCCGGGGTGATCCGGCCCAGGTCACCGGTGCGGTAGATGCGCTGGGACGGATTGTGCCCGATGCCGAGGAAGTCCGGGATGAACGCGCGCTCGGTCAGGTCGGCCCGGTTGAGGTAGCCGCCGGCGAGCCCGATCCCGGCGATGCCGATCTCGCCGAGCTCACCCGCGGCCAGCGCCCTTGGCTCATCCGGGTCGAGGATGACCACGGAATAGGTCGGCAGGGGCACGCCGATGGTCACCGGCCGATCGGGCCGCAGCACCGACCACGTCGCGGTGACGGTGGCCTCCGTCGGGCCGTAGACGTTGAGGAACCGCCTGTCCGGGCGATACCAGCGGCGCACGAGGTCTTCGGGGCACGCTTCACCGGACACCAGGAGGAATCTCAGCAGCGGCAGGTTCTCGTCGAGGCTGGCCAGCAGGGTCGGGACGCAGCACAGCGCGGTGACCTTGTTCTCCCGCAGGAATTCGAGGAGGTCGTGACCGACGAGCGCCGCGCCGCCGGGTTTCGGCACGAGCGTCGCGCCGCTGAGCAACGGCACCCAGATCTCCTCGACCGAGAAGTCGAACGCGATCGTCATGCCCTGGTAGACCCGGTCGGTGTCCTGGATGCCGTAAACCTCGGCGGCGACCTGGACGAAATTGCAGATCGAGGCATGGTCGATCGTCACGCCCTTCGGCCGCCCGGTCGAGCCGGACGTGTAGACGACGTAACAGAGTTCGTCGGCCGGTGCACCCTTTTCGACTGCGGTGAGCCGCTCGCCCGAAAACCCGGCGATGCGATCCGAGTCCTCGTCGACACAGACCACCTCGACACTGCCCGGCTCGAACCGGTTACGCAGGTCGGCGGTCGACACCACGAGCCGGACGCCGGCGTCCTTGACGATGTAGGCCAGGCGGTCGTCCGGAAACCCCGCGTCCAGCGGCACATACGCCGCGTTGACCTTGAGCACGGCGAGCATCGCGACGTAGGGGTGAACCGGCTCGCCGAACAACAACCCGATCCGGTCGCCGGGTCGCACCCCGTGGGCTCGCAGATGCCGGGCGAGCCGGTTCGCCCGCTCGTCCAAGCCGTCGAACGTGAGCTTCTCGCCTTCGGCGTCGACCGCGAGGCGGTCGCCGAGGCCGTCGGCTCGCAGCCGGTCGCAGAGCCGCTCGTACAACTCTTCCAGCCGATCGCCGACCCGCCATCGAATCCGCTGGTCGTGTCCGTCGCAGGTCAGGACCAGGCCATCGGTGGTGAACTGGCCCGACGGCAGTCCGTAGGGGCTCATGTCCTGTCCGCCGACAAGCCGAACGAGTCGTGCAGGGCGCGGACGGTCGTGTCCACGGCGTCGGCGGGGATCACGGCGGTGAGGCGCGACTGCGATGTCGTCATCGCGGGCACCGTGACCCGGTGGTCGGCGAGGACCCGCAGTAACTCGGGCAGGAACCCGGGCGGATCGAGCAGCGCGGTGCCGACCACGGAAACCGAGCCGAGTTCCTCGAAGACCGTGGAGCGGGCGTCCAGTTCCATCGCGAGCCGGGTGATCGGCAAGCCGAGCGGCTCGGTCCCCCGGACGGTGAACCGCAGTTCGCCGGGATCGGGCCAGCTCAGATTGTCCGGCCGCACCCCGCAGCCCGCCAGCGTCGCGAGAACGCGCGCGTAGTGGTCCGGGCCGGAGGCCGAAACCTCGACGCGGACGAGCCGCACGTCGCGCTCGTGGGCGATGCCGATGACGCGGGGAGTGCCTTCCAGCGACGGTTCTTCCGCCGTCACGACGGTCGACGGGCCGGGATCCGACGCGTGCGTCACCCGCACCGCCACTCCGTGACGGCGCGCGAGCTCGACGGATCTGGGATGTAGCACCCGCGCGCCGAGCCCGGCGAGTTCCACCATGGCGTCGTACGAGATCGTCCGGACAGCCCGGGTGTCTTGCACGATCCGAGGATCGGCCGTGCGAACGCCGTGCACATCGGTCCGGATCTCGCATTCGGAACCGCCGAGCGCGGCCGCGAGCGCCACCGCGGTGGTGTCGGAACCGCCTCGGCCCAAGGTCAGCAGTTCTCCGTCGGCGTCGCGCCCCTGAAACCCGGCGACCACGACGACCCGCGCGTCACGCAGCCGGGCGACGATCTTGCCCGGATCGACCCGCACGATGGTCCCCGCGCCCGGTTCGCCCGCGACCTCGATCCCCGCCTGGTCACCGGACAACGAGACGGCCTCGATCCCGCGCTCGGCCAACGCCATCGCGAGCACCGACGCGGACACCTGTTCACCCGTCGCCATCAACTGGTCGAGTTCCCGGGGCGCGGGTGGTTCGGCGAACTCGCCCGCCAGCGCGATCAACCGGTCGGTGCTGTCCCCCATCGCCGACACGACCAGGACGACCCGATCTCCCGCTTCGGCGATCGCGGCCACTTCTGCGGCCACGTCGTTCACCATTTCCGGTGTGGCCAGCGACGAGCCTCCGTATTTTCGTATGACCAGTCCTTCGTTTCGTGTCTTCGACAGGGGCGGGTTCGGGCTGACATCGAGTTTCGGGGAAAAATTCACCATTTTCCTTAATAGGTAGCCACAGTGGCCGCATTCGCGGTGGGGTATAAGGCGGAGTTCGGAAGTACCTGCCGGACAAGATGCCCTGGCGGAGGTGACAGGTTTGGAAAGTAGTGCGGGACACTTTCCACGGGTACCTCCGTAAGTACGAAAGATCGGTCGTCCGTTTCTCCCAGGCCATAACCCGACGACAGTGCGCAAGGTTATGACGGCAAACAGCCGAGTTCGATGGAATTAGGGCAGACGAATGACGTATTCGCAGTGACTTCGAAATTCGAGAGAACGACGGCGTGACAAAACGGAACGAATTTCCCCACTCGCCGGAGATTACGAGATCCTTTTACCCGCCCGAAGCCGAGGAGGAACCCGTCAAAATGACCATGCCGCGCGCGGCGGCCGAAACCCAGCATTTTTCCCACTGTTCGGAAAGAGGACATGACGACGCGCGGTCCCATATCGTGGACCGAGTCGTCGTATGTCCTTTGTGGAGTTTCAGCTGGAAGTCGCTATCGAGCCGGTCCGGCTCAGCGCGCCTCGAAAGGGTCGTCGCTTGGTACAGCGGGCCGGATGACGGCGACAGGGCACTCCGCATGGGCGATCAACGCCTGGCTCGTCGAGCCCAGGAGCATCCCTTCGAACCCGCCGCGGCCACGGCAGCCGACGACGAGCAGGCCCGCCCGCTTGCCGAGTTCGAGCAGGGCGCGGACGGGGCGCCCCTGCCGCAGGACGACCTCGACCGGCACCTCCGGGTACTTGTCCCGCCACGGAGCCACTTGCTCTTCGATCGACTTCCGCTCGTCGTCCTCGACCCGATCCGACAGGTCGGACCAGGTCCGGACGACGGTCAGCCCGGCGTTCCGCGAATTCGCTTCGTCGAAGCCGAACCCGAGGGCGCCCTCGCTCGCCGGAGAACCATCCGTGCCGACCACGATCCGGTCCTCGTCGCGCCACGCGCCGCGGACCACCACGATCGGGCAATGACCGTGTTTGGCGAGCGCGACCGCGGTGGAACCGATCAACGGTCCGGTGAACCCGCCCAGCCCCCGTGATCCCAGCACCAGCATCGTCGCCCTGGTGGACTCCTGGACCAGCGCGGGCACCGCGCTCCACTCCCGGACCGCGGTCTCGACGACCAGGCCCGGAAAGCGGGCCAGCACCGCCTCCCGCACCTGGGACACCCACTCTTCCCCCAGACCGGCGAACCCCGCTCGGATCGTCTCGGCCGGCGGAAGGACACTCGGTACCTTCGCGAGCGGCACGGCGTAGACATGGACGAGCCGGAGCGGCACACCCCGTCGTGAAGCGGCGCCCGCCGCCCAAAGGGCCGCCGTCCTCGCCGAGCGGGATCCGTCGATCCCGGCGACGATCGAACCTTCCGTGGCGATCGGCATCCCGGCTCCTTTCGAGGTCGGACCCGCTGTTGTGGGCCGGTCCCAGTCTCGAATGGCGGCACCGCCCGATCGCAGAGGACGAAGTCCCCCGGCACCTGCTCCCGAGTCCCGGTCGCGTCGCCGACCGGCCCACGAGGAAGGGGCGAAAGTCCCTATGACCGGAGCCGGATCAGCCGACCGGTGCGGGGCTGCCCAACAGTCCATCGTGGACTTCGACGATCCGGTCGACCGCGGTGAGATGGGCGCGGTCGTGCGTGACCAGGACGGTGGCGGTGGCCCGCTGATGGGTCAGGCGCGTGATCAGATCGATGACCACGGCGCCGCGGTCGTGGTCGAGGGCGCTCGTCGGTTCGTCGATCAGCAACACGGTGGGCTCGTTCATCAGCGCACGAGCGATGTTCACCCGCTGCCGTTGGCCGCCGGAGAGCTGGTGCGGGCGACGTCCGGCCTGCGGCCCGAGCCCGACGGCGTCGAGCAGATCCAGGGCCACGCCGCGTGCCGCGGACGGCGAGCGGCCGTCGATCCTGGCCATGACCTGGAGTTGTTCGGCGGCGGTGAGGGCGGGCAGCAGATTGGGTTGCTGGAAAACGATCCCGATCTTGCGGCGGCGCAGCTCGGTGAGTTCACCGCGGCTCAGCCCGGTGGTCTCGGTGCCGTCGATGGTGACGGAACCGTGGTCCGGGGTGATGAGGGTGGCGGCGACGGCGAGCAGGCTGGACTTGCCCGAGCCGGAGGGCCCGGCGACGGCGGTGATCGTGCCCGGCGGGACGTCCAGGGTGACGCCGTCGAGGGCGGTGAGGCGGGAATCGCCATCGGGATAGGTGAGGGTGACGTCGGTCAGGTTCAGGCTCATCGGGCACTCCCCAATGCGGTCAGCGGGTCGACGGAGGTGATGCGGCGGACGGAAAGCGCGGCCCCGAGAGCGCCGAGCAGGATCATCACGGCGGCCGGGACCAGCACGGTGGCCGGCGTCAGCAGGAAGGGCACGGCGGATCCGGCGACGACCGCGCCGAGGCCGACGGCCAGTGCGGTGCCGACGGCGGTGCCGCCGACGAGAAGGACGACAGCCTGGCCGAGCGCGTCCTTCAGCAGGAAGGCCGTACTCGCTCCCAGCGCCTTGAGGACGGCGATGTCGCCGCTGCGCTGGATCGTCCAGACGGTGAAGAAGGCGCCGATCACGAGCGCGGAGATCGCGAACAGGAAGCCTCGCATCAGTTGCAGCGAGCCGTTTTCCGAGGTGTAGGAGCCGATCGCGGACAACGAGTCGCTCTTCGAGACCGTCTTCGTGCCGGCGGCGAGATCGGTGGCCGCGAGATCGGCGTCGGCAGTGGTGGTCAGCGCGAGCACCGTCGCGCTCGGCTCACCGCCGGTGGGCGGCACCGTCTTCGCCCAGACGTCGAGGCCTGCCCATACCACCGGGGTGTGGCTGAACCAGGCGTCCCCCGTCACGGCGGAGACCGTCAGCTGACGCCCGGCCACGGCGATGGTGTCCCCGCCCCGGACACCCAGGTCGTCGGCCGCGGACGTCGACAGCACCACCGAGCCGCCGGTGACGTTTCCGCCGTCCGGGGCGAGCGCCGAGCCGGGCCGGACTCCGAAGACGGAGATCCCGGCACTGCGGTTTCCCGCGGTGGCCTTGGTGGTGGAGATGCCCAACGGCTCGGCGCCGGTGACGCCTGGGGTTTCGGCCCACTGCCGCCGCTGCGTCTCGGTGATCGCGGAGTTGGCGTAGGACAGACTCTGCCCGTCACCAGGAGCGGCGAAGACGATCTTGTCGGCGGGCAGGCCGGTGATCGCGGAAATGTTCTGCTCACCCAGCCCGGCGGTGAGCCCGGACAACAGGCCGACCAGCAGGGTGATCAGCACGACCGCGGCTCCCATCAGGGCGAACCGCCCTTTGGCGAATCTCAGATCTCTCCAGGCGACGAACACGGTTCCGGTCTGTCCTCTCCGGCGGGTGGGCTGGTTACCTCTCCACGATCGCGGCCGGAGACCGCGACGACATCTGGCCGGAGATGGCACTTCGCCCGCCGGAAGACGGCACGCCGGTTCTACCTTTGGATAGAGGCGCCCGCCGGTCGCGCTCCGTAATCTGGAGGCACTGTGACCACCGCGCCCCCTTTGACCCCGACCAGCCGGGTGCTGACCTGGTGTCTGCACCTGCTGCTCATCGCCCTGCTCGCACTCGCGGCCGTCCGTGCGGTGGCGGACGGTTCGTCCGACGCGGGAGCGGTCGTCGCGACGGCATTGGCGTGCGCTGTCGTGTACGCGGCAGGCCCGCTCCTGCCGCGTGTCAGGACGTCCCGGCAGGCCGCCCAGTGGTGGCTGATCGCGGTGGGCGTCGTGTGGCTGGTCCTGCTGGTGCTGACCGCCGACGGCGTCTGGGTCGCCTTCCCGCTGTACTTCCTGCAGTTGCATCTGCTGCCGCGCCGTCAGGGCCTGGTCGCGGTGATCGCGACCGCGCTGGCGGCGATCACCGCGTTCGCCGCCCACCAAGGTTCCTTCGTCCCGGCGGCGGCGATCGGCCCGGCGCTGGGAGCCGCCGTGGCGGTCGCGGTCGTCTGGGGATACCAGGCGCTGTACCGCGAAAGCGAACGACGCCGAAACCTGATCGAGGAGCTGACCGCCACCCGCGCCGATCTCGCCGAAGCCCAGCACGCGGCGGGAGTGCTCGCCGAGCGGGAACGGCTGGCCCACGAGATCCACGACACCCTCGCCCAAGGGCTGTCGAGCATTCAACTCCTGTTGCGTGCCGCGGAAAGAACCCTGCCCGACACCGCCGGGAACGCCGCCCGCTACGTCGAGCAGGCCCGGCAGGCGGCCGCCGACAACCTGGCCGAAGCCCGCCGCTTCGTCGTCGCGCTGTCCCCGCCGGCGCTCGACGACACCACGCTCACCGACGCGCTGGAACGGTTGTGTGCCACCACCAGCGCCCGGCACCTGATCACCGCACGGTTCCGGTTCACCGGTACGCCCACTCCCCTGCCGACCGCGTACGAGGTCACCCTGCTGCGCATCGGCCAGGCGGCCCTCGCGAACACCGTCCGTCACGCCGACGCGTCCACCGCCGAAGTCACCCTGTGCTACCTCGACGAGCACGTCCTCCTCGACGTCGTCGACAACGGTGTCGGCTTCGATCCGGAACACAGCGGCTTCGGTCTGACCGCGATGCGGACCCGAGTCGAAGCCTTGGACGGAACCTTCGCCATCGAGTCCTCCCCCGGCCACGGCACCGAGTTGTCCGTGCGGCTGCCCGTCGAAACCAAGGAACGTCCGTGACCGAACCCGCGATCCGGCTCCTGCTCGCCGACGATCATCCGATCGTCCGGGCGGGCCTCCGCGCCTTGCTGGAAACCGAACCCGGTCTCATCGTCTCCGCCGAAGCCGCGACCGCGGAGGAAGCGGTGTCCCGCGCGGCCGAAGGCGACATCGACGTCGTGCTGATGGATCTGCGCTTCGGCCCCGGCATGACCGGCGCCGAAGCCACCGCGGTGATCACGGCGCGGCCGGACGCTCCGCGCGTGCTGATCGTCACCACCTACGACACCGACGCCGACACACTGCCCGCCATCGAAGCGGGCGCCACCGGCTATCTCCTCAAGGATGCCCCACCCGAGGAGCTGGTGACCGCCGTCCGTACCGCCGCCGCCGGACGCACCACCCTCGCCCCGACCGTCGCCGACCGGTTGATGAACCGGATGCGGATGCCCACCACCGCGCTGACACTGCGCGAGATCGAAGTCCTGGTCCTGGTCGCCGACGGCCTGTCCAACCGGGCCATCGCGGAACGGCTCCACCTGACCGAAGGCACCGTGAAATCCCACCTCGCGCGCAGCTACACCAAACTCGGCGTCGACTCGCGCACGGCCGCCGTCGCCACCGCGACCGACCTGGGCCTCATCCGCCGTTGACCGCCTGCTGCGGCAGGTTTCGGCTCCGTCCATGAAGGCCTCCTTGAGAGACTCTGGGTCCCTCAAGGAGGCCTTCACGGACAGGTACTCGTTGATCTACGTCTGACCTGTGCGTGAGCGGGATTCGCTCCGTTCCGGACCGGGGGTCAAGCGTTGTCGATGAAGGATTTGGGACGTTCACTGTCCCAAATCCTTCATCAACGAATCCCTGTGCGGAGGGGCCAGGACGTTCGGCGCCCCGAACCCCTCAGGCTTGATCCATACCAGTGGGTAAGCAAACGAGTCCCTCAAGGAGGCCTTCACGGGCCTTCCTGTACCGCAAGCGGAGCAAAGGCTCGGCCGCGTGATGGGGCACGTCTCGTGAGTGGTGAGGACGGTTCTAGCCGTCTCTCGCCACTCACGAGTTGATCAGCCTCCGAGCACGCCGCTGACCTCGTTCGGCGTTCCCGGGATCGTGCCGGTCGCGGTCTTCGCGCCGGACGCGAGGTCGACCGAGTGGATCTCCTTCTTGCCAGGATCGGTCACGTACGCGGTCCCGCCGCGGACGAAGATCGCCGGGCGCGGCTGCTGCCACTCGATCGGCTCCTGCCAGGTGCCGATGACGGCGATCTTCTTCGTCACCGCACCGCTCACCGGGTCGATCACGTGGATCTGACCGTCGGTGCCCAGCACCAGCGCCTCGCCCTGAGGACCGCGGGCCAGCGAGCGGAAGGTGTAGCTGGTCCCGATGTCGACGTGCTTGAGCGTGGCCTTCTCGGTGTCGATCAGGGAAATCCGGGTCGGGCGCTCGAGCTCGGCCGCTTCGTCGACCTTGTAGTCGCCCAAGGTGATCGGAGAGACGTCCGAACCCGCCTGGTTGCCGATACGCCCGTAAGCATCCGGGCTGGTCACCTTGGTGATCACACCGTTCCGGTAGATCAGCGCGCCGGTCTGGCAACCGACCACGATCGCCTCCCCGCGCGCGGCGGCTTCACCGTGCACACCGGGGCACTGCTCGTTGCGCGCGATCTCCTTCTTGTCCTTGTCCAGCACCACGATCCCGGACCGCTTGTCCTTGTTCCCGACGGTGGTCACGAGTTCGCCGTTCTCGAGTTCGACGGCCACGCCGTGATGCGCTTCCGGCGTCTTGTGCTTCGGCGCGGGGAAGGCCGCGGTACCGATCGCCTTCGGGTCGAAGACGGTCACTTCGCCGGTCCCGTCGGCGAACAGCACCGTCTTGCCGGCGTGACGGACGACGTGGCCCGGCTTGGCCGCCTTCACCTCGTTGTCCGTCAGCACGGCGCCGACGGCGTCGAGGACCCGGAATCCGGTGGAGGTCGAGACCATGAGGTGCCGGTCGTTGCCGGCCGGGTTGAGCCGGTTGAAGCCTTCCAGCGGAAGGTTTTTCGCGACCTGCAGGGACTTCCCGTCGAGCAGGACGATTCCGCCGTCATAGGTGACGGCCACCGGATTCGCGACGACGGGAGCCGGAGCCGCGTCCTTCCCGGGTTCCGCCGCCGGCTGTTCGGTCGCGCAGGCGGCGAGCGCGAGGGTGCTCGCCGTCGTCGCCATCAGCGCGAGATATCGGGTCTTCCGTGCCATTTCACTGTGCCTTTCGTCTGTTCCGATCAGGAACGGGTCAAACCGGTGGTGATCGATTCGGTGTTGGCGCGCATCATTTCCAGGTAGGTGGCCGCGCCCTGGCCTGGTTCGCTGAGCGACTCGGAGAACAACGGGGCCACCTGGACGTGCAGCCCCGCCTGCTCGGCCAGTACCCGCGCGAGCCGGTCCGGCTGGGAGGAATCCGCGAAGATCACCGGCACCCCCGCGGCGCGAACGGTGTCGGCGAGGGATTTCAGATCCGACGAACTGGGTGATGCGAGCGTCGTCCCGCCAGGGATCACCGCACCGACTACCTCGAACCCGAACCGCTGGGCCAGGTAGCCGAACACGTGATGGTTCGTCACCAGCTTCCGGCGTTCACGGGGAATCCCGCCGAACTTCTCGGTCATCATGCGGTCCAGCGCTTCGATTTCCCCGCGATAGCGGTCGGCGTTCGCGCGGATGACCGTTTCGTCGACGCCGCCGACATGGGCGACGACCTCGTCCGCGATCGTCTTCACCGCGTCGCGCACCCGTGCCGGATCCGTCCAGAAATGCGGGTCCGGCTTGTTGTCGGCGTAACTGATCGGGTTCACCCGCTCCCCGGCGGGCAGCGCCGGTACGCCGTTTTCCTCGGCCGTGCGGACGGTGCGCAGCATGCCCTCTTCGAGCCCGAGTCCGTTGTAGACGATCAGGCCCGCCCGCTCGACCTGAGCGGCCTGCTGTGCGGAGATACCGAACGAGTGCGGATCGGCGTTCGGCTTCATCAACACGGTCACTTCGGCCTGATCGCCGACGACGGCGCGGGTGATGTCACCGAGGATGTTCGTCGTGACGACGACCGACTTGCCGCCCCCACCGCTTCCGGAGCACCCCGCCGCCGCCAGCAACGCCACCGCGACCAGTGCGAGCGCCCGGCGCCTCATCGGCCGGTCTCCACGATGTGGCCCGCCTTGCCGCCGACCTTCAGGGTCCTGGCACGCCGGAGGTTGTCGTTGTAGTCGATCTCGTACACGTCCGCGGACAGCGGGTTGTTGACGTAGGCGCGCGTCTGATCGACCTGGATCGAGGCGGCGGCCGTCGCTTCCGGAGCCAGGAGCGGGATCGCCGTCTGTTCCTTTCCGGCGCCGTCGAAGGAGCGAAGCTTCCCGTCGCGGTTGAGGACCAGCAGTGGACCGCCCTCACCGACGGCGTTCACCGCGCCGACCGGCCCGGTCTCGACGTACTGCCAGCTGCGGCGTCCGACGTCCAGCGACCACACGGCCGACTCGCCCGCCCTGGCGGCCAGCGTGGCGCCACCCGGCCGATGGAAGAAAGCGGTGGCACGTTCCTGAGCGGTGACGCTGCGCGGATACGGGATCTTCACCCCGGCGAACGCGCCGTCCTTTTCGGTCACCAGCAGAGCGCCGTCCGCGCATCCGAAGACGACACCACGCCGGGTCACCGCCTGGCCCCGCAGTTCCGGACACGGCTGGTCGATCTCGGCCACGGCCTTGCCCTGGCGGTCGTGAACCCGCACTCCGCGGGCGAACGGCTTTCCGGCGTCCGCCACCGTGGCGATGATGTGCTCGCCGTACGGGATCGCGACGCCGGCATGCGGCTCACGTGGGATCTTCCCCAGTTCGGCGACCGTCCCCTTGTCCAGCACGGCACGGTCGAGCAGCGTCGCCGTTCCGTCCGAATAGGACAGTGCCGAGACGGCGGGATCGCTGTAGGCCGCCAAAAGCTGCTTTCCCGGCGCCACCCCGACATCACGGACCTTCGCCCGGTAGTAGTGGACGTGGTCACCGTGATCGACCATCCAGGATCCGCTGTCGATCACCCGGATCGTGCCGTCACCGGCGGTCAGGTAGCCGAAGCGGCCATCGCCGGTCACGGCTTGCACACCGTCGACGCGCCCGACTTCGTGGACCTCCTCGGTGATGAGGTCCACGACCCGCACCGCGCCCGTGTCCGAGTCGGCGACGATCAGCCGTGACTGCGCCTCGGCCGCTTCCTCGGCGCCTTCGACATAACCGTGCGGGACTTCCGCGGTCACCTCCTTCGGCTGCTCGCCGCCGCACGCCGCCAAGGTCAGCGCCGCGACGACCGCCGTCACTGCTTTCAGTTTCATCGTGAGCACTCGATCTCCGGTGTCAGGGAACGGAATCGCTGTCGTACGAAGGACAGGAACGCGGAAAGGAAGAACAGGAGGACCGCGGCGGCGGCGATGGTCGCGCCCGCCGCGGTGCCCCAATGCCAGGACACGAGCAGACCGACGACCGTGGCGGCGATGCCGAGCAGCGCCGCGACGAGCATGATCGTGGTGATCCGCCGCGACCAGAAGAGCGCCGCCGCGGCCGGGGCGATGAGCAGGCCGAACACCAGCAGCGTCCCCACGACCCGGAACGACGCGACGATCGTGAGCGTGACCAGCCCGAGCAACACGGCGTTCGCGAGCCGTGGCCGCAGCCCCAGGGTGTGCGCTTTGCGGACGTCGAAGGTGAGTGCGGTGAACGAGCGGTGTCCCACCAGTGCCACCACCCCCACGACGAGCAGGGTGATCGCGAGGCCCACCAGGTCGCCGGAGCCGACGGCGAGCACGTCACCGAACAGGAATCCGGTGAGATCGACCGCGAACGACCGCGAGTGCGACACGATGATCACGCCGCTCGCGAGCATGCCGACGAACAACAGCCCGATCGTGGTGTCCTCGGAAAGCCGCCGCGACCGCCCGAGCGCCGTCACCCCGAGCGCCATCACGCCGGCGCTGATCGCCGCACCGATCAGCAGGTTCACGCCGGTCAGCGAGGCGATCGCCACGCCGGGCAACATGCCGTGCGACATCGCGTCGCCGATGAACGCCATCCCGCGCAACACCACCCAGGTGCCCACGACCGCGCACACCGCCGAAACCAGCACTCCCGCCACCAGCGCACGCTGCACGAACGACACCTCGAAGGGGATCAGCAACCACTCCACGCGTCACACTATAGTGGTAATGATTGTCATTATCTGAAAGAGGGTGGGATGACCCCGGACACAACGGCGCTCACGATCGACCGTGCGCACGCCCATTACGGCTCCCGCGAGGTGCTGCGCGGGATCACCGCCCAAGTCCCGTCGGCGCGGCTCACGGCGGTCGCCGGCGCGAACGGCGCGGGCAAGTCCTCGTTGCTCAATCTCGTCGCGGGCGTGCTTCCGCCGACCACCGGTTCGGTGACCCGCCGGGATCCGGGCCGCGTCGCCTACGTGACCCAGCAGAGCGAGGTGTCGCGATCGCTGCCGATCACCGTGCGCGCGACCGTCACGATGGGCCGCTGGGCGCACCGGGGTCATTGGCGACGACTGTCCAAGTCGGACCGAAAGATCGTCGGGGAATGCCTGGAGCTACTGGAGATCACGTCGATCGCGGACCGGCCGATCGGCATGCTGTCCGGAGGGCAGCGGCAACGCGCGCTGGTGGCGCAGGGACTCGCCCAGCGATCTGGGTTGCTTCTGCTCGACGAGCCATCAGCCGGTCTCGACCTGCACGCCCGCCGTTTGATCGACGAAGCCTTGCGCGCCGCACTCGCCGAGGGCACGACGGTTCTGAGAGTCACGCACGATCTCGAGGTGGCGGGCCGGGCCGATCACTGCCTGCTGTTGCAGGACGGCCGCCTAGTCGGTGAAGGCGCGCCCGCTTCTGTGCTGACTCCGGAGCGGGTGGCGGAAGCCTGGGGTCTTCCGACCGGCATTCGGTCAGGAGCCGCCGACGCTCGCTAGGGTGCACCAGTGGAAGCGACGTGGCAGCACCTCGAGCGCCTGAAAACTCGCGTCGGCCTGGAACTCCCGCCCGAGCTGCTCACCTGGTGGGCCCTCATGGACGGTGTCGACGACCAGCGCGATCACGGAACGGGGAACCGATCCGTAGAGCTGATCCCGAAGGGCTACCTGCCTCTGTCAGTGGCGCGTGCCGAGGAGGAGTACGCCCGACAGTCGCAGTACCCCGACCCTGGCTGTTGCACTCCCGAAGGAACGCACCTCAAACAGGCGGGCGCGAACGGATTCCCGTACTGCACAGCGGTTCTGCCCATCGGCCGGGCCATCGACGGCGGCCTGCTGTGCGTCGATCTCCGGCAGGGCGAGCACCACGGCCGGGTCATGGAGTGGTATGCCAGTGAAGGGATCTACGACTCCGGCTGGGCGAGCGTCACCGAGATCCTCGACGAGATCGCCGAGCGGCTCGACGACGGTGAACCGCCGGCGGGCGCGGTGTGACGTGACACTCCCCTGACGGTGGGAACGAAATCACCCTGGGTCACCACCTAGGCTGCCAGGACGTCCGACCGTCAGTGAGGAATCGCGTATGCCAGCCGCCGAAGCAGCGGAAACGCGCCGCCGCTATCGGCCAGAGTTGCAGGGACTGCGCGCCCTCGCGGCGCTACTGGTCGTGGTCTACCACGTGTGGCTCGGCCGGATCTCCGGCGGCGTCGACGTCTTCTTCCTGATCTCCGGGTTCCTGATCACCGGCCAGCTGGTGCGGGCCACCGGCCGCGGCCGGATCGCGTTCCGGCCGCTGTGGGGCCGGATGCTCAAGCGGTTGTTCCCCGCCGCGCTGACCGTTCTGCTCGCGGTGCTCTTCCTGGGGATGTGGCTGCTGCCGCAGGATCGCTGGTTCCAGACCATCAAGGAGGTCTTCGCGGCCGCGCTCTACGTCGAGAACTGGCGGCTGGCGGCGGATTCGGTCGATTACTTCGCCCAGCACAACACGGCGAGTGTCGTTCAGCACTACTGGTCGCTGTCCATTCAGGGGCAGTTCTATCTCGTGTGGCCGCTGCTGATCGGGCTCGTGGCGTTCGCCGCCACCCGGCTGCGCCGTTCCCTGACCGGCTCGGTCGCGATCACTCTCGGTGTGCTGTTCGCCGTGTCGCTGGCGTTCTCCATCCGGCTCACCGCGACGAACCAGCCGCTGGCCTACTTCCACTCCATCACCCGGGTCTGGGAGTTCGCCCTCGGCGGGTTGCTCGCGCTGGCCATCGACCGCTTCGTCCTGCCTCGGCTCGTCCGGATCCTGCTGGGCTGGATCGGCGTGGCCGGGCTCGTGACCTGCGGGATGATCCTGGACGTGGGCGAGGTCTTCCCCGGCTGGGCGGCCTTGTGGCCGACCATCTCCGCCGCGCTCGTGATCGTCGCCGGTGTGACCGGCAGCCGCGCGGGCGCGGATCGGTTCCTGTCGTCCCGGCCGCTGGTGTACCTCGGCAACCTCAGCTACGCGCTGTACCTGTGGCACTGGCCGGTGTTGCTGTTCTACCTGGTCGCTCGGCATCGCGAAGCCGTCGGACCGCTCGGTGGGGCGGTGGTGATCAGCGTGTCCCTGGTCTTGGCGGCCGCCACCTACCGGTTCGTCGAAGAACCGGTGCGGAAGTCCTCGATCGGCGAGCGGACGCCCTGGGGCGCGTATCGATTCGCCGTGCTCGCGCTGCTGCCGGTGCTCCTGGTCGCCGGAACCTGGCAGGTGGTGAGCACCAAGAAGGCCGATTTCACCATCGCGCTCGACGACGAAAATCATCCCGGCGCGATGGCCCGCGACCCGGAAACGCCGAAGAAGACCGTCCCCGGCAAAGAAGCGCTACCGCCGCTGATCGCCGTCCCGAACGACTGGGGCGGTATCCCCGACGCGCGGTGCACACCGTCCCGGTTCGACCAGATCCTCGAAGTCTGCACCTCTCGGCCGGAGGGTGCCCCGGCTAAGACGATCGTCGCCGTCGGTGACTCCCATATGCAGCAATACCTGGCGGCGATCAAACCGATGGCGGAGAAGAACGGCTACCAGGTCACGTTCATGCTCAAAGGGGCGTGCCCGTTCTCCACGACGTCGGACGTGATGCCGGGCGACCCGGGCTGTCTCGCGTGGAATTCCGCGGCACAGAAGGAAATCCTGGCGATGCGACCGGACGCCGTGGTGGCACTGTCCACTCGGGACGTCCGGGTCGGCCCCACCGAGAAGACCCCGCAGGGTTTCGTCGACCAGTGGAAGGTCCTCGATCGCGCGGGGATCCCGGTGGTGGCGATCCGCGACAGTCCCCGCCCCGGCTTCTCCCCGCCCACCTGCATCGACACTCACGGAATCAAAGCACCGGAATGCACCGTGCCGCGGAACAAGCTGCTCGCCGAGCCGCCGTACGCGAAGCTGAAGGACGTACCCGAGAACGTCTCCTTTCTCGACTTCAGCGACTACTTCTGCGGACGGGGACTCTGCCGTCCGGTCGTGGGGAACGTGCTGGTGTACATGGACGACAACCACGTCACGGCCAGCTTCATGACCACCCTTTCCCCGGTGCTGGAACGAGGAATGATCAGCGCGCTCAGCTGGTGATCACAGACCGAGCAGCGTCTTGACGGCCTCGCGCGCCTGACGGGCAGGCGCCGGGTCGCCACTGATCCCCGCCGTCACGATCGCCCCTTCGGCGAGCAGGTACACCGGTTCCGTGACCGGCCGTCCGGTGGCCCGCACCCAGTTGTCGATCTGCTCGTGGAACGCCTGCTTGTGGGCCCGCACCTCGGCCAGTACGGCCGCGGACGACGGACCGAACTCGCCGTGGGCGTTGATCCAGGCGCAGCCGCGGAAGCCGGGTTCGGCGAACCAGTCGGCGAGCCAGTCGAAGATCGCGAGCACGCGCGCCCGAGGATCGTGGACCTGCTCCACTCGAGCGGCCAGGCTGCCCCGCCAGCGCTGATCACGGCGCTTGAGCATCGCCACCACGAGGTCTTCCTTGGCTTCGAAGAACCGGTAGATCCGCTTGAGCGAGAGGCCGGACGCCGCACGGACCTGATCCATGCCGACCGCCTGGATGCCGTTCTCGTAGAAGAGTTTCTCGGCGGCATCGAGCAGGGCTTCGCGGTCCACGCGGTTCTGCTCGTCGGTGACGGCGGCCGGCATCGGTACTCCCTTGACGTCGAGAACGGTCGTTCCCTATCGTAGGCCTCGGACGTAGAGAACGCACGTTCTCAACACGAGGAGGTTCGACATGACGGAAGATCGCCCGCCCTACCCGCCGTTCACCCGGGAGACTGCGCTGCGGAAAGTCCAAGCGGCGGAGGACGCCTGGAACACCCGCGATCCGCGGAAGGTGGCGTCGGCCTACACGCCGGACTCCGTTTGGCGGAACCGCGACACCTTCATCCAGGGCAGGGAGGAGATCGCCGCGTTTCTGACGGCGAAGTGGGAGCGAGAGCTGGGTTACGCGCTGCGCAAGAACCTGTGGACGTTCACCGAGAACCGGATCGCCGTCCGGTTCCAGTACGAATGGCACGACCGGGCCGGACAGTGGTGGCGCAGCTACGGCAACGAGCTCTGGGAGTTCGACGAGCACGGCCTCATGAGCCGCCGCGAGGCGAGCATCAACGACGTCGCCATCTCCGAGACCGAGCGACGCATCTTCGGCCCGCGCCCTCAGGAGGAACACGGCGAGGAGTTCCCGCTCCGCTAGTCCACGATCGCCGAGATCTCCCAGAGCCCCAAGGACTTGTCGGCGTAGGCGCCGCCCTCTTCGGTGCACCCCTCGACCAGTACGGCCAGTGGCTCGGGGAACCCGAATGGTTCCCGGCACAGGTTCAGCGGCCGCCAGTCTCCGGTCACGATGTCGTTGTTGGTGCCGAGTTCGGTGAACGTCGTGGTCAGCAGGTATCGGGAGCCGCTCCGCCGGAGGTTGCGCAACGCCCGCTCGATGTCGGCGAAACTGAGATGTACCAAGCAATCCCGGCACAGCACGAGATCGGCCTTCGGCAGCGGGTCGGCGGTCAGATCGAGCACCTGGAACTCGTGGACCGGATCGCCCCGGAATCGCTCCGCGTTCAGCTCGATGAGATCGGGCACGATGTCCGCACCGATGTAGTGGTCAAGGTCGAGATCCACCTGGCTGAGCCAGCCGTAGTCGCCACACGGGAGATCGAGCAGCGTCCGAACCCCGAAGCGATCGAGGAGCAGAGGCAACTGATCGCTCAGCTCCCGCGTTTGGACGGACTCGGAGCCGGGCCCGGAGGCCGACGAGGAACTCCACAGCCGGGAGCGGAAGATGTAGGTGAAACGATCCTGGGTCCCCATGCTCTCCAGCTCGCCGGCGACCCTCCGGAAGTTGCGCTGCGCCGTGGTGATCGGTCGTTCGTCCACTTCCGCATCGTAGATGACCTCGCGCCCCACCACGCCACTGTCACGCTCGCTCGCAGCTCAAGTACATGAAGGCCCGCTTCCTTGCGTCTAGCGCAAGGAAGGGGGCCTTCATGTACTTGGGGAAGGAGGCCTTCACGGACCTTCAGCCAATCAGACCAGTCACTCGCTGTTGGTAAGCCGAGCGGGTCGGCCACGGGCGACCAAGCGCCTGAACGAGTGAACCCAACGTGAGCATGACTGCTCGAATCTCGGCGAGCTTGACCGAAGTTCGACCGTACCCGGCAGTTGCGATCAGCATTTCGCATCGTGCGAAAAAGGCGCGCACGCAGGGGAAGATCTTGGTCGTCACCTGCGAAGAGAACCGCAGCTGCACTTTCACGCCGACGCCGGGAAAGGCAAATTGCCGAGCTGCCGACGGCGCTGCTCCATTCGGCCCCTCCCGCTACTTTTAGTAGTTTTCCGGGTCACCCAGACCGTTGAGCGACGCGTGCATACCGTTCAGCGCGACACACGCTGTACTACTGAACGGTCACAGTCCGCTTTCGCCAAGATGTCCTCAGCCGCACCGGTCAAGAACCGGTAACGCACGCGTGGCCCCCTGCTGTCACAGGAGGCCACGCGGATGTCCATTCGCAAGCTCGCTAGAACAAGGACAGGACGGTCGTGACCATACAGCCTGATAACGCGAAGACACCAGACAACGGACCGCCCCAACGGGTCAAGGTCGTCATCGAACACGTCGAAAAGCCGGCTCGGCGGGTCGCGACGTCCGCGGAGATGATCCGCGCGGCGCGGCCGCTGCTGAGGACGCCGGGACGCCATCGCAAAGTGCAGAGCCGCGACAGCTGGCTCTGCCTGGCGATGGCGGTCCTCGCCGGCTGGGCGCCGACCTTGCGGATGTGCCTTCTGCTGACGGTCGGCGGCGCCATAGTCGTCGGCGTCGTCGAGATCAGCACTCCGAAAGTCGGGGTGTCGGCGGGGACCAGCATCGGTCTCCTGACTCTTTTCGGCGCCTGGATTGTCAAGTCCCGACAAGGTAAATCGCGGCGAGAGCCGAGTCTGTAAACGAATTCCGCCCCGTGCCCGCCTCGTCGCGGGCACGGGGCGCGGCAATGTCGGAAAATCTCCACGCCCGTTCGGTGCCCTCCGGTTAAATGATCGCGAAGTCCCGACATGTGAGGAGATCTCGTGCGGAGAGCTAGAAGACTGGGGGCCCTGGTCGTTTCGGTGCTGGCTGCGGCCACGGCACTGGGCGGCTCGGCGTCGGCCGAAACCGTGCAGTCGTTCCACACCTCGCTCGACCCCGCTTCGGTGCGGGAGTCGGTGCGCTATCTCGTCGAGAACTACCGAGTGAGCGAACAGGAGGCGTTGCGCCGCCTGGAATTGCAGACCGACGGCGGCAAGCTGGACGAACTGCTGCGACGCGACCGCGGCGCCGAGTACGGCGGCATGTGGCTCGACCAGGACCGGGGGCAGCTGGTCGTCGCGATGACCAAACCCGCGGCGGCCGAGCCGTATCTGAGGGCGATGCCCTCCCGTTCCGCTGTTCGCACGCAACAGGTCCAGCACTCGTTGCAGCAGCTCACGGCGGCCAAGGAACGCGTCGCGGCCAAGGTCGGCGCGGGACCGGACGCGGTCTACCTGCCGTCGGTGAGTGAGTCGGAAAACCGTGTCGTGCTTTGGGAACGCGACTGGGTGGCGCGGGCGAAGGCTGCCGTGGCCACCGAGACGAACACCGCGCAGCGGGCCACGGCGGAGGAATCCGGCATGGTCGTCTCCCGGGTGCTGAAGAATCCGAACGCGCTGGCCACGCCGAACGTGGATCTCGGTTTCTGTCATCCGCTCTACTGCACGAACTACGGTCCGATGCGGGGTGGTCTCCGGCTGGACATGAAGCGGGACGACGGCACCTGGGGCGGCTGCACCAGCGGGTTCAACCTGCGGTCCACCGGTGGCGGTTTCCCCGGCAAGGGCTGGGTGCTCACCGCCGGGCACTGCATGCGGACGAAGACCAACAACACGCCGACCCAGCACAACGGCAATGACGTCCTGCAGCAGCACGGCATCGAGAAGAGCTCGTATCCGTACGACTACGCGGCCCTGCCGTACGTCAACGACGCGGCGTCGACGAAGTGGCTCGAAGGCCAGACCGGCCGCAACCGTGTGCTGAAGTACTGCCGCAACGGAGGCATGGACAGCAACGGCGACACCCCGTGCGGTGCGCAGGCCACCTCGGTCGACGAGTACATCACCGGCGCGCGCAAGCTCGCCGAGATCAAGGCCGGGTATGTCGTCTGCGCTTCCGGCACGGCGTCGAGCAAGGTGAACTACCCCGATTCCGTCGACAGCGGAGCGGGTGCCGGCTACCTCGTCGGGACCCGCTGTGGCCGGGTCTTGTCCACGGACGTCGGCATCAACACCGACCTGTGCGCTCGTCCGGGTGACTCCGGCGGGCCTCTGTTCAGCCAGGCCGACCACGCGGCACTGGGCATCCTGGTCGGCAACCAGCAGTCCCGCTCGGGCCCCTGCCAGGCCGGTGAGCTCAACAATTACGCGCCGATCGAGACGATCACGACCGATCTCAGCGAGCGGATCGCCAGTCAGGGATCCACCTTCGCGGTGATCACGACTCCGAACGGCTGATCTCGCCAGTAACTGGAGGCCCCCTTCGTCGCGGACGCGGTGAAGGGGGCCTTCGCGTCACCTGGTCAGCAAGGGACCTTCGTAGCGCAACGCGTCGTCCTCGCCGTACACCCGGACCGTCAGCTCCGGCGGCTCCCAGGGTGCGAACACCTCGTCGATCGTCCGGGGCGCCGGCCCCAGGTCCACGTCCACGGCGAAGGTGTGTGCCACGATCTCGGCCTGGACGACGACGCCGTCCGCGTCGGTCACGTCCAGCCGGGTCACCCCGGGGTCGATCGCTCCCAGCGCGCCCGGCCGCGCGCTCCACACCGCGAAACCGCGCTCCGTGGTGTCACTCCCGTATCCGGTGCTCATGATGTTGAACAGTGTGCTTTCTCCCGCCCGGAAGACGCATTCCGCCTCGACGCCCGAGTCCTGGTAGGCCAGCATCCGCCCGTCCCCGGTGCCGGTCCCGATCCGGGCTCCGGTGTGCCACCCCTCGTATGACACCTGACCCGCCGATCCCGAGGATCGGTAAAGCTCCGTCAGGGTCATCAGTTCCGCGATCCACCGCGCGGTTTGTTCATCACTTGCCGGGGCCACTACGCGTGTGCCCTCCTCTCCGACTGTCCACAATGGTCACCATCGAGGCTGGCACACCCGGATGTCGATCACATCGGGGTTTCCCCGGAGATCGCCCCGCCCACTGCACGGTTCGGTGCAACCGGCGTCGGCGATTAGGCCGAGCAGAGCAATCTCGCGGGATCCCCGTCATGGGTGATCCGGTCGCCCGTCGGAGTGTCGCCGGGGCGAACCGGCGACACTCCGAAGCAGAGGGGTACGGCTGATGACCGCGCAGCGCACGATCACGGACGAGATCGGCGAAATCGGTGTCTGGCTGATGGGCGAATTCGGCGGCCGGTTGCCCGCGAACGTGATCAGCCGGGTGCTCAACGCGAGCAAGCGCGACCTCGAAGGCCGCATCGACCCCGAAGAGCTGGGCGAGATGTTCCATACGCTCTGCCGGTTCCGGCTGCAGCGGATCCTGGCCGCGGACGAGCGGATCACGGTCAAGATCCCGGACGCTCGCCTTTCGTGACGGTCTTGAGCTCGACGTACTGAGCGAGGCCGGCCGCGCCGTATTCACGGCCGATGCCGCTGGCCTTGTAGCCGCCGAAGGGACCGTCGAAGCCGATCGGCGCCCCGTTGACGGTGACCGTCCCGGTGCGCATCCGTCGTGCGACGGCGAGCGCGCGGTCCTCGTCGGCCGACCAGACACCGCCGGAGAGCCCGTACTCGGAGTCGTTGGCGATGCGGACCGCGTCGTCCTCGTCGGTATAGGGGATGACGACGAGCACGGGCCCGAAGATCTCCTCCTGGGCGATGCGCATCGTGCTCTCCACGTCGGCGAACAACGTCGGCGTGACGTAGTTGCCCTTGTCCAGACCTGGCGGGATTCCGGAGCCTCCGGTGACCAGGCGCGCGCCCTCGGCGATTCCGATCTCGATGTAGTCGCGCACCCGCCGCTGCTGGTCCGGCCGCACCATCGGGCCGATGAAGGTCTTCTCGTCGGCCGGGTCGCCGACCACGAGCGATTCCATCATCTCCTCGAGCCCGGCGACGGCCTCGTCGTACCGATCGCGCGGCGCGAGGATCCGTGTCTGCGCGATGCAGGCTTCGCCGTTGTTGAGCAGTGATCCGAACTTCAGCCCGGCGATCACGTCCGCCATGACCGCGTCGGGCAGGATCACCGCCGCGGACTTCCCGCCCAGCTCCAGGCTGACCCGCTTCAGCCGCTCCCCCGCCAGCGACGCGATCCGGCGGCCGGCGGCGGTCGAACCGGTGAACGCGATCTTGTCGACGCCGGGGTGCTTCACCAGGTATTCGCTGGTCTCCCGATCCGCGGGCAGCACGCTGATCACTCCGGACGGCAGCCCTGCCTCCTTGAGCAGGTCCGCGAGCAGGGTCATGCTGAGCGAGTTCTCCGGCGAGACCTTGAGGACGACGGTGTTCCCCGCCAGCAGCGCCGGGACGATCTTGGCCATCGACGCCGAGAACGGCGAGTTCCACGGGATGATCGCGGCGACCACGCCGATCGGCTCCCGTCGCACGATCGAACGGAACGGCGCGGACGGGTCCGAGGGCGTGAGCGTCTCCTCCCACCCGAATTCCTCCGCCGCCTTCAGGTACGAGACGGCGAGACGTCCCACTCCGGGCTGTCCGGCCCTCGTGAACCAGAGAGCGGAACCGTTCTCGGCCGAGATGAGCTCGGCGATCTCGTCCGCTCGGGCCTCTCTCAGCGCGTTCAGGCGCCGGAGCACCGCGATCCGCTCCTCCGGCGGCGTCCGTGGCCACGGACCTTCGTCGAAGGCGAGCCGGGCCGCGGCGACGGCGCGGTCGACGTCGGCCGGAAGAGCTTGGACGACGCGTCCGAGAACCGACCGGTCATGCGGGGACACGATGTCCAGCCGCGTCGGATCGCTCGGTGCCGTCCACTCGCCTCCGATGAAGAGCCTGTCGTTCGTGATCATCGTTCCGCCTCTCTAACTGTCACAGTGAAGTAGCACTTATGACGGTTAACGACACAGCAGCGTGATACATTCCCGGAATGAGAGCCGACGCTACGCGCAATCTCGAAGCCGTCCTGACCACCGGCGCGCGCATGCTCGCTCACGACCCGTCGGCCAGCATCAGCGCGATCGCCGCCGAAGCCGGTGTCGACAGGCGCACCGTCTATCGGCGCTTCGCCTCCCGCGAGGAACTCCTGTCCGCCATCTACGACTCGCGGCTGACCGCGGTCGAGCAGGTCGTCCGCGCCGCCCGGCTCACCGAGACGGCGGTCCCCGTGGCCTTGCATCGGTACGTCGAAGGCATCATCGAGGTCAACCGCGCCTGGCCGGTCGAGCTGACCCGGATGCGCGCCGAACCCTCCATCCAGGACCGCCGGAACCGGCTCTCCGCCGAGGTGGACACGTTCCTCCAGCGGGCCACCGACGAAGGATTTCTCCGCGCGGACGTCCCGGACGGCTGGTCCGGCCGGTTGCTGATCCAGCTCCTCCATCTCGCTTCGCGGGAGGACATGGACCCCCCGCGCGCCGCCGATCTGCTCGTCGAGACCTTCCTGAACGGGGTCGGCGCTCGCTAAGAACTTCGTCACCCCTCGACCCACATGGAGCGGCGACGTCACGCAGAGTGTGCGAAGGTGGCGGCATGGCCGCTTCCCCAAGGCGATTCCCCCTGTCCTGGACCACCGTCATGCCGGTCCTCGCCATAGTCGTGCTGGCGTTGAGCTGGGGCCGCGACCTGGGCGCGGTGCCGGTGATCATCGTCGCGCTCGCGCTCGGCGGGACGGTGCTGGCCGCGGTGCACCACGCCGAAGTGGTGGCGCATCGCGTCGGGGAGCCTTTCGGCTCGCTGGTGCTGGCGATCGCGGTCACGGTCATCGAAGTCGCGCTGATCGTGACGATGATGTCCTCCGGCGGCCCCGAGGCCGGGACGCTGGCCCGCGACACGGTGTTCGCGGCGGTGATGATCACCATGAACGGCATCGCCGGCATTTCGCTCATGGTCGGCGCCCGTCGGTACGGCGAGACGCACTTCAACCCCGAAGGCAGCGGCGGCGCGCTCGCCACGGTGGCGACGCTGGCCACCGTCAGTCTCGTGCTGCCGACCTTCACCACCAGCACCCCGGGGCCGGCGTTCAACGGCACGCAGCTCACCTTCGCCGCCGTCGCCTCGCTGCTGCTCTACGGCCTCTTCGTGCTCACACAGACCGTGCGCCACCGCGACTTCTTCCTGCCGGTCGACAGCGAGGGTTCGGTCAAGGAAGAGGAACACGCCGAGCCGCCGACCAACAAGGCCGCGCTCACCAGCCTCGGCCTGCTGCTCGTCGCGCTGGTCGCCGTCGTCGGCCTGGCGAAGGTCGAATCCCCCGCCATCGAAGCGGGGGTCAGCGCGGCGGGCTTCCCGCAGTCGTTCGTCGGCGTCGTGATCGCCATGCTGGTGCTGCTGCCGGAAACGCTGGCCGCTACCAGGGCCGCGCGGCGCGATCGGATGCAGACCAGCATCAACCTCGCCTACGGTTCGGCGATCGCGAGCATCGGGCTCACCATCCCGACCATCGCGCTGGCGTCGATCTGGCTGGACGGGCCCCTCCTGCTGGGCCTCGGCGCGACACATATCGTGCTGCTGGCGCTGACGATCGCGGTCAGCGTGCTCACCGTCGTCCCCGGCCGCGCGACCCGGCTGCAGGGCGGCGTGCACCTGGTCCTGCTGGCCTCGTTCCTGGTGCTCGCCATCAACCCGTGACACGAGTCCTCTTCGGACCGGGTTCTGTCGGGGGTCCCGGGTAATCTCAGCCCCGTGAACGCTCGGGACCGCATCCAAGAACTCGCCGATCAGATCGTCGTCCTTCGCGACGCCTACTACCGGGGCTCGCCGAAGGTGGCCGACGCCGACTACGACGCGATCGAAGACGAATTGCGCGGGCTCATCGAGGCGAATCCCGAGCTCGCCCCGGAGCCGAACCCGCTCGACCAGGTCGGCGCGCCCGCCGTCCTGCACGCGCCCATCCGCCACTCACGGCCGATGTTGTCGCTGGAGAAGGCGACCAAACCGGAGCAGGTCGAGGCGTTCTTCGCCCGGTTCCCCGGGCAGCCGGTGGTCGTCATGCCGAAGCTCGACGGACTGTCGCTCGCCCTCGTCTACGAGAACGGCCGCCTCGCCAGGGCGGTCACCCGCGGCGACGGGACCACGGGCGACGACGTGACCATGCTGGTCCGGGCGCTGACCGACGGCGTCCCGGACAAGGTCGACGCCCCCGGCCGGGTCGAGGTCCGCGGCGAGGCCGTCATGCTGCGTTCCACTTTTGCCGCCTACAACAAGGTCCACCCGGACAAGCCGCTGATCAACCCGCGCAACGCCGCCGCCGGCACCCTGCGCGCGAAGGATCCGGCCACCGTCGCCGAACGGCGTCTACAGTTCTTCGCGTTCGACCTCTCCACGGAGCCCGACAGCGCGGAAACCGATCTCGACGGCGCGCTGCGGACGCTCGGGTTCGCCGCCGCCGACATGCGGCACTGCGAAGACGCCGAGTCGGCGCAGGCCGTCATCACGACCATCGAGCAGCAGCGCAACGATCTCGACTACGACCTCGACGGTGCGGTGCTGCGCCTGGCGGATCGCGACGCGTACGCCGCCGCCGGAACGCGGTCCAGTTCACCGCGCGGGGCGCTGGCCTTCAAGTTCGCCGCCGAGGAGAAGACCACCGTGCTCGCCGATGTCGTCTGGGACGTCGGCAAGACCGGCAAGATCGCGCCCGTCGCGTGGCTGGAGCCGGTGTTCGTCGGCGGGACCACCGTCACGCGGGCGACGTTGGCCAACCAGGAGGTCATCAAGGCCCGCGGGATCAAGATCGGCGACACCGTGCTGGTGCGGCGTGCCGGCGACGTGATCCCGTTCGTGGCCGGTGTCCTCGACGCCGCCAAGCGGACCGGCGAGGAGCGGGAGATCGTGCCGCCGTCGGTGTGCCCGTCGTGTGAAGAGCCGCTGACCGAACAGGGCAACAGCCGGGAACTGTTCTGCACCAACGTCGCCTGTCCCGCCCAGACCGTCCGGCGGCTGATCCACTGGGCGTCGCGCGCGGCCGCCGACATCGACGCGATCGGCGGCGTCTGGATCGAGCGGCTCGCCGAGGCCGGGATTCTCGAACACCCGTCGGACTTCTACCGGCTCACCAAGGAAAGGCTGCTGGAGTTCGATCGCATCGGCGACATCTCCGCCACCCGCATGATCGAGTCGATCGACGCGAGCCGGGCCGTCGGCCTGCGCCGCGCGCTGATCGGTCTCGCGATCCCGATGGCCTCCGAAGGCACCGCCGCGCGGCTGTGCCGGGCCGGGTTCGGTTCGCTGGAAGCCGTCGTGGACGCGGGCGAAGAGGGGCTCGTAGCCGTCGAGGACATCGGTCCGAAGGTCGCCGCGTCCCTGATCGAGCACCTCACCCGCCTCCGTCCCGAGCTCGAGCGGCTGCGCGAAGTCGGAGTCTCGCTGGACGTACGTGAAGAAGACCTCCCGCCGGTCGTCGCGGCAGGCGCTCCGCTGGAAGGCAAGACGGTCGTGGTCACCGGATCGATCAGCGACCCGCGCTCCGGCGAGAAGGTGCCGCGCCCGACCTTCCAGCGGCTGTGCGAAAAGGCGGGCGCGACGATCGCGTCGTCGGTCTCGGCGAACACGGACCTGCTCATCACCGGCGCGGACGTCGGCGCGAGCAAGCTCACCAAGGCCGAAAAGCTCGAAGTCGAGGTCGTGGACCAGGGCGTGATCTGGGGCCAGCTGATCGAGGCCGGTGTCGTCTGACCTCCTCCCGCGTTTAGTCCTCTGAATGCGGAAGTTCGTGTCGCGAACCACCGCATCCAGAGGACTAAACGCTGGGCTTCGTCCGGTAGCGCGGGCTCGTCGAGTGCCATTCGAAACCGCCGCCCATCCAGCCCCGCAATCCGCGCAGGAACCGTTGCAGCTCCACGGAAGGAACCGCGCTCAGCTTTTCGTGGGCGGCCTGGAAGTCACGGACGACGTCGTTGTGCAGCTCGACGGTGATCGCCGTGGCCTCTTCGATCGTGCATTTCCGGTCGTCGGCGATCAGCAGGACCGCGTTGCAGGGCGGCGATTCGTCCTCCAGATCCTTGGTGACGGAGTGCACGTCGTTGACGAGCACTGCCGCCGTGCCCGCTTGGATCGCCGCCTCGCGGACCCGAGGGTCGTAGTAGAGGTTCGACGTCAGTTCGTACCCGCCGAGGACGTCGATCAACGTCATCGAGGTGTAGAAGCTGTCGTGCTGCCTGGCGGCGAGATACTCCCACGCGGGCGGGTATTTCCCGCTGTGGCGCCACGCCGCGTAGGCCGTCCAGCTCACGAACATCGCGAAGGTCGAGTAGCAGACACGCTGGACCTGCGCGGCCGTCCCGGATCGCCGCAGGAAATCCGTCGCCGAGCCCAGTGCCACCAGGACCCGGTCGTTTCGCAGCGTTTCGTCGAGGTCTCGGCTGAATTCGCCCAGCGACGGCACCGGGTCCATCGCGGCCATCGCCAGCGCGAGCTTCGGCGGCAGCTCGGCCGGCACCGCGCCGAGCGACGTGTCGTCGGCGTAGAGGTCGTCGGCCGCCCACCAGGCGGCGTTGAGCTTCGCCGAGATCAACAGCCGCTCCGGATCCTCGCAGTCCGGATGGGCGAGCATGACGAGCCTGCCGAAGCCCGCATTCCCGATCTGCTCGCACTCGTCCTCGTCGAACCCGCACTCCCCCGCCCACAGCACCAGCCGCCGGTCGACCTCCACGGCGAGCGGGTCGTTGATCCGTTCGGTGACGGGGCAATACAGCGGCGGTGCCGACCCGTCACCCCACGGCCGGTACGCGTAAGCCGGGTCGAGACCGGGTTCCTCAGGTGCCGGAGCCTCCTGAGGAACCGCGGTCAGCCGGGCCGCCAGCCGGGCGGCGGACGTGCCCAGCCCGCTCGGACCGGCCAGCAGCGTGGCGAGCGCACCCTGTTCGGTCATCGCTTCGCTCTCCAGGTTCAGACGCGGTCCGCGGCGATGAGCAGATAGTGGAAGCTGCCTTCGCGGTAGGCGTCGAGGAACGGTCCTTCGATCCCGGTCGCCACCGAAGACTTCGCCCGCAGCTCCCAGTACGGGATCGTGTCCGGCGTCAGATCCACCACCGAGATCGGCACCAGGTCGTTGGCCGTCATGGCCTTGAAGTACTCGCTGCGCGGATGGATGTTGCACGTGTAGTGCTGGTCGATCTGCGCGACGGCCTTCGACCGGCCACCGGTCACGTCGTTGTAGCACCCGGTGATGGTGACGTAGCGGCCGCCGAACTCCAGCTGTCGCGCGTGCTCGGCGAACAGTTCGTGGAGGTCCACGTACATGGTGCTTTCGTTGTTCCAGATCGCCTTGCGCGAGCCGCTTTCGAAGCCGGTGTCGAGCATGTTGCGGAAGTGGTAGCGCACCCGGTCGGCGACGCCGCGGATATCCGCCTGGTGATTGGCGAACTCGACCTGTTTCTCCGAGATCGAGATCCCGTCGACGTGGCAGCCGAACCTCGCGTTGGCCATGATGCTGGACCCGCCGCGGCCGCAGCCGGCGTCGAGGAGGTGGTCGTCAGGTTTGACGTCGCCGAGGTGATCGAGCAGGACGTCGGCCTGCGCCGTCTCGAGGCGATGCATTTCGGCGATGATCCGCTCGTCGCGGGTCTCTTCGGGGCCTTCCAGCACCGACCAGTCGACCTCGCCGACCCCGTAGTGGTGGTGATAGAGCCCGTCCACATCGCCCAGACGCAGGTTGACCGGGTCCTTCTCCTTGTTCCAGTACGACGCCACCGACTTCTGATACTCGGTGCGCAGAACCTTGGCGGGAGCGGGAGTACGGGCGATGGTCACGTGCGTGGTCCTTTCTGGAGCGTTGTTGTTCGTTGTCGTCGCGGGGCGAGGGGTCACCGCGCGACCTCGACGTTCTCCAGCACACCGAGCGCGTCGGGCACGAGCACGGCGGCGGAGTAGTAGGTGCTGACCAGGTAGCTGGCGACCGCCTGATCCGAGATGCCGTCGAACCGCACGTTCAGTCCCGGCTCGTACTCGTCGGGCAGGCCGGTCTGGTGCAGCCCGATCACGCCGTTGTCCTCCACACCGGTCCGCATGGCGAGGATCGATGACGTGCCGTTCTCGGTGATCGGGATCTTGTCGCAGGGCAGGAGCGGCACCCCGCGCCACGCGGCGACCACCTTGCCGTCGACGGTGGTGCCCTCCGGATACAGGCTGCGGCGCGTGCATTCCCTCCCGAACGCGGCGATCGCGCGCGGATGGGCGAGGAAGAACTTCGTCTTGCGGCGGCGGCTGACGAGTTCGTCCATGTCGTCGGGTGTCGGCGGACCGGACCGGGTCTGGAACCGCGACTTGAGATCGGCGTTGTGCAGCAACCCGAACTCACGATTGTTGATCAGGTCGTGCTCCTGCCGCTCACGCAGCGCCGAAATGGTCAGCCGGAGTTGCTCTTCGAACTGGTCCATCGGCCCGTTGTAGAGATCGGTCACCCGCGTGTGCACCCGGAGCGCCGTCTGCGCGACGGCCAGGTCGTACTCGCGCGGCGAGATCTCGTAGTCGACGAACGTACCCGGCAGCAACGGCTCACCGTCGTGTCCGGACGACATCCCGATCTCGGCCTCGCCCTTGGCGTTCTGCGGCTTTCCCTTGTGCGACAGCATGTCCTGCACATGGCGGCGCATCGCCTCCGACCGGCCGTTGAGGTCGGCGAAGTCTTCGGCGCGCAGGGTCAGCACGATCACCGGGGTGACGGCCTTGGCGGTGAACGGCCAGTTCCGGTCGATACCGGCGAGCATCTCGTCGCCGAAATGGTCGCCATCGGCCATGCTGCCGACGGAGGCTTCGGCACCGTACTCACCCGGCACCACCTTGGCGATCTTGCCGTGCGCGACCAGCACGACCTCGTCGAGCGGAGCACCGTGGCTGACGATCGTCTCGCCGGGCTGGTACTCGTGCTGCACGAACCGGTCGGCGAGCGCGGTGAGCGTGTCCTCGTCGTCGAAACCCCGCAGCAGAGCCAATTCCGCGAGTTCCTGCGGGACGACCCGGACCTCCGTGCCGACGTTGGTGAAGCTCACCCGTCCGTCGCCGATCGCGTAGGTCAACCGCCGGTTGACCCGGAAGGTACCACCGGTCGCCTCGACCCAGGGCAGCATCTTCAGCAGCCAGCGCGGCGTGATGCTCTGCATCTGCGGCCGCGTCTTGGTGGTCGTCGCCAGGTTCCGCGCGGCGGCTGGGCCGAGACTGAGCCGCCGGTCGGCCTCCGGCGTCGCGGCGGTCATCCTTCGCGGCCGAGTTCGGCGGCTTCGAGGACGGCCAGCGCGTCCGGTACGAGCACGGCGGCGGAGTAGTAGGTGCTGACCAGGTAGGAGATGATCGCCTGCTCCGAGATACCCATGAACCGAACGTTGAGCCCTGGCTCGTATTCGTCCGGCAGGCCGATCTGACGCAGGCCGACGACGCCCTGGTTCTTCTCCCCGGTGCGGATCAGCAGCACGGAACTGGTGCTGGTCTGGCTCACCGGGATCTTGTTGCACGGCAGGATCGGGACGCCACGCCACGACGGCACCTTGTGCCCGCCGAGGTCGGTGCCGGTCGGGTAGATGCCGCGTTTGCTGCACTCACGGCTGAACGCGGCGATCGTGCGCGGATGCGCGAGGAAGAAGCCGGGGTCCTTCCACACCAGGGCGAGCAGGTCGTCGAAGTCGTCCGGCGTCGGCGGGCCGGTGCGCGTCGCGATCCGCTGGGTGAAGTCGGCGTTGTGGAGCAGGCCGAAGTCGGTGTTGTTGATCATTTCGTGCTCTTGCCGCTCACGCAGCGCTTCGATGGTCAGGCGCAACTGCTGTTCGGTCTGGTCCATCGGCTGGTTGTAGAGATCGGACACCCGGCTGTGGACCCGGAGCACGGTCTGGGCGACGCTCAGTTCGTATTCGCGCGGCGAGGTCTCGTAGTCGACGAACGTACCCGGCAGCAGCGGCTCACCGTCGTGTCCGGACGAGATGTCGATCTCGGCCTCGCCGAAGTCGTTGGAGCGTCCGGAGTCCTGCGACGCCTGCTCGATCTGCGCCTGCAGCGATTCGGACTGTTCGAGGACGCGCTCGAAGTCCTGGCGGGTCAGGGTGAGCACGGTGCAGGCGGTGGACGCCTTGGCGGTGAACTCCCAGATGCCGTCGTCGTCCACGAGGGCCTGCGCGCCGAAGTAGTCGCCGTCCTTGACGACGCCGAGCGCGGTCTCGTCACCGTAGTGACCGGGGCCGGTCTTGCTGATCTTGCCGTGCGCGATGAGGAACACCCGATCGGCGCGGTGCCCGAATTCGACGAGTACGTCGCCGGCCGCCACTTCCTGCTGTTCGAAGCGGCGCGCGAGTTCGGCGAGGACCTCTTCGTCGTCGTATCCCTTGAGCGGTTTCAGTTCACCGAGTTCCGCCGGGATCACGCTGACCTCGGTGCCCGCCTTCGAGAAGGTCACCCGCCCGTCGCCGACCGCGTAATTGAGCCGCCGGTTGACCCGGTAGGCACCGCCGTTCACCTGAACCCATTCGAGGGACTTCAGCAGCCACCGGGAAGAAATTCCCTGCATCTGCGGAACGGATTTGGTCGTCGTCGCCAGGTTTCGCGCGGCGGCGCGACCCAAACTCAGCTGCGGGTTTTCCGACCCCTGGACACCTTCGGCGGAAGTGCCCGATTCGGTCACGGTCACAGCAAGGTCCACCCTTCGATAGTCGTGTGAACAAACAAGATCCACAAATCGCGGCGTGCCGGTCATGCCCCGAAGTGCGGCCCCGCAGGATCAACATAGCAAGGGGTTTTTCCCACACAAGCGCACTTTCAGGTAATACGACAAGGCCACCCGAATGCCGATTTTCCCATTGTGCAGGAAAGCTTTTGCCAGCGTCACTCGGCGCTTTATGGCCGCCACGCAATCGGGCCAGTAATTGTTCTGAGGTGTCACGCGGGGCCGCGCCGAAACTCCCCGCCGTGCCCGCGGCACGGCCGTTTGAGTGGCCCCACCGGACTCTTTCGGGTCGCCTCCGCATCGTCGTTCGCCACTGGCTTGACAGACAGCGACGAAACAGAGGGTTGCGTCGGGACACTCCGTCGGGTCATGCTCAGCCGTTGCTGACATATCAGCGATGGCTGTACTGTCCCGCGCGTGCCGACCCGAATCGGTGCCGAACCCTGGTCTCCCTCCTCGATGGAGTGAAAGGAGCCCCATGACTCCGCCCGCACGGTGGAACCGGTACTGGGACGGCAAATCCCGCAACTATGACCGGGAAATGCAGTTCATGGACCGGAAGCTCTTCGGTGATTCGCGGGCGTGGGCCTGCGGACAGGCCACCGGCGACGTCCTCGAAGTCGCCGTCGGGACCGGCCTGAACCTGCCGCTCTATCCCGAAGGGGTCACGCTCACCGGCATCGACCTCAGCGACGGGATGCTCGCCATCGCCCGCGGCCGCGCCGAACGCCTCGGCCATCCGGTGACGCTACGGCGCGCCGACGCGCACGACCTGCCTTTCGACGCAGATTCGTTCGACACCGTGGTCTGCACCCTCGGACTCTGCGCCATCCCCGACGACGGCAAGGCGTTGCGGGAGATGGCCCGGGTGCTCCGGCCCGGCGGCAGGCTCATCCTGCTCGACCACATCGTGAGTTCGTCCCGCGCGGTCCGCGGTCTGCAATGGATCGCCGAGAAGATCACCGTGCCGATGGCGGGCGAGCACTTCCTCCGGCGGCCGTTCGACAAGATCGGCGATCTCGGCCTGGCCGTCGAACAGCGGGAGCGGTTCAAACTCGGGCTGGTGGAACGGCTCGTCGCCCGCAAATGAGCCGTGTCATCCGAATTTCATCGACGCGGACGATCCTGAGGACGTGACCTTCCCTCAGCAGCAGTCGCCCCTCTGGCAGCAGTACCCCGTCGCACCGCCGAAGAAGACGCCGAACACCGGGCTGATCGTCGGCATCGCCGCCGGGGCGCTCGTCGTCACCGGTGGAGCGATCGCGGTGACCGTCGCGCTCGCCACCGGCGGCAGTGCCCCCGAGGTCGACCCCGACCCGTTTTCCGCACAGGCCGGGGATTGCCTGTCGGCCGACGAAGACGCCGGCTCCAACGGCGCGTTCAGCTCCAGCGCCGTGCGGGTGCACTGTTCGGACGGTTCCGCGAACTACACGGTGATCGCACAGCTTTCGAGCAGTTCCGGCTCGGACTGCAACGCCGTGCCCGGCTACGAGTACGGCAACCCCGTCGTCTACGACTTCACTTCGGGGCAGTCGCGCGAACTCTGCGTCATGCCCAAGGGCTGAGTAAGGCGCTGCACTTGCCCGGCGTGCAGATCGCTCACCCACTCCCATCCGGGTTCGGCCGACGAGCCGATCCGCGGGTCGTCGGGAGTGCGGCCGTTTCGCACGGCGTGGACATACGCCCGGTCCAGGTCGATCCGTGCGCGCGTCTGGCCGGCGCCACCGACGGCCCCGTGGCCGGGCACGACGACCTCGACGTCGTCCGCCACCTCTTCGAGCAGCCGGAGCCCGGTCAGGTAGTCGCCGAGCGGATCGGCGGTGTCGTCGAACATCGGCACCAGGACGTCGGAAAGCATGTCGCCGGCGACGAGAACACCGTGCTTCTCGATCACCAGCGCGGCATGGCCGGGAGCGTGAGCCGGATGCTCGACGATCCGCAGTTCCGGGCCGTCCCAAGGAATCCGCGTGCTTCCGGCGGGCAGAGCGGTGATGAGGCCGAACAGCTCGAACGGCACCTCACCGGCGATCTCCGGCGGCAGCCCTTCGGCGAAGTCGGCCTTCCAGTCCTCTTTCGACCGAAGATCGCGCAGGTAGGCGGCGCAGCGATCCGTGCCGTAGCGGGGCACGTCGCCGAACGCGGCGTGCCAGAGCGCGTGATCCCAATCGGGATGGGTCGCGAAACCCGCCACCACGCTCCGGCCGGACTCGGCCAGGTCGTTCGCGAGGCAGGCCATTTCGCCTTCGGTGATCCCGGGATCGACGAGCAGCACGCCTTCCTCGCCATCGACGATGACCGTGTTGTTGCGGAGCAGCGCGCTCTGGTGGACCAGCACACCGTTCGCGATCTGGGGTCAACATGCCGCGGTGACCTCCCAGGCTGCTTCGATCATCCGGAAGATCTCGTCCACCGCGGCCTCGGGATCGGCCGCCTCCCTGCCGATCGAGTAGGCGTCGAGCACGAACCTCGCGATAGTCCGGCAGGCGGTCGAGGACCGCGCCGACTCCGGATCGGCCGCGATCGCCGCCGCCAGCGACTCCGCGTGGCGCAGCCTCATCGCGTCCTCGTACTCCCGCAGAGCGGGCGATCCGTCGATCATGCGCCAGATCGGGGCGGCGCCCTCCGCGGTGCAATGCCGCACCATCGCGTGCACCTCACGGCACAGTGCGGGAATGAGCGGGTCTCCAGCCGGCCGTTCGGTGACCGCCCGCGTAAGGCCCTGCTCGAAGTTCGCGTCCTGCTCGAACACCAAAGCCTCTTTCGAGGCGAAATGGGAGAAGAGGGTCGTGACGGCGACGTCGGCCTCCGCGGCCACCTCGCGGATGCCGACCGCGTCGTATCCGCGCTCCAGGAAAAGCCGCAAGGCGGTCTCGGCGATCTTCTGACGGGTCGCGGCCTTCTTCCGCTCGCGACGTCCGGTCGGCGCTGTCATGCGGTGAAGCTACCAGATACGAAACAACAACCGTTTCAAAACACTAACCGTTAGTGCTACGGTCGTCGCATGAAGCAAGTGATCTTCACCGAGTTCGGTGGACCGGAAGTTCTGCAACTCGTCGACGCCGAAGAGCCGCACGCGGGCCCCGGCCAGGTACGCATCGCCGTGCGAGCGGCCGGAGTGAACCCCGTCGACTGGAGAATCCGCGAAGGCCAGGTTCTCGGCGCGCATCCGACCGTGCTGCCGTCCGGCGTAGGCCTCGACGCAGCCGGCGTGGTGGACGAGGTGGGCGAAGGCGTCGACGGGGTCGCGATCGGCGACTCCGTGTTCGGCGAGGGTGCGAGCACCTATGCCGAGTTCGCCGTGCTGTCGGCCTGGGCGGTCATGCCCGACGGGCTCACCTTCGAGGAGGCGGCCGGATATCCGTCCGTCGTCGAGACCGCACTACGGCTCATCCGCGAAGCCGATGTGCGCCCCGGCGAGACACTGCTGGTCAGCGGCGCGTCCGGCGGGGTCGGCTCGGCGGTACTGCAGATCGCTCGTGAACGCGGCATCACCGTGATCGGCACGGCGGGCGCCGCGAACCAGGGCTATCTACGGGATCTGGGCGCGCTCGCCACGACCTATGGCGAAGGCTGGGTGGACCGTGTGCGGCGGCTCGGCCGGGTCGACGCTGCCCTCGACCTGGCCGGGTCAGGCGTGATCGCGGAACTGGTCGAGCTGACCGGGGATCCGGGGAAGGTTCTCTCGATCGCCGATCTCGGCGCGCCCGAGTTCGGCGTCCGTTTCTCCGGCGTGGCCGGAAGCGTGCCGGACGCGCTGACCGAGGCCGTCGACCTCATCTCACGGGGCAAGCTGCACATCCCCGTCGAGAAGTCCTATTCGCTCGCCGATGCCGCGGCGGCACACGCCGACAGTCATGCCGGGCACACCCGCGGCCGCCGGGTCATCGTCGTCTGAGCGAGGTCAGGCGGCGGGAAGGATCACGACGCCGTCGTCGTCGGAGTAGAGCGTGTCGCCGGGAGTGAAGGTCACTCCCCCGAAGCCGACCGGGACGTCGACAGCGCCGACACCCGCCTTGGAGCTCTTGCGCGGGTTGGTGCCGAGCGCCTTCACCCCGAGCGGGAGCCCGGCGAGCTCGGCGCTGTCGCGTACCGCGCCGTTGACGACGATGCCGGCCCAGCCGTTGTCGACGGCGGACTTCGCGATCATGTCGCCGGTGAGCGCGCTGTGCAGGGAACCGCCGCCGTCGACCACCAGGACGGCGCCGTCACCCGGAGTGGCCAGGAGTTTCTTGACCAAGCCGTTGTCCTCGTGACAGGAGACGGTGCGGATCGGGCCGGAGAAGGTCCGGTGCCCGCCGAACTGCCGGAACTGGGTGTCGCAGACGCGCAGCCGGTCGCCGTGTTCGTCGACGAGGTCGGCGGTGGTGAAGGAATCGATCACGGCTCCCGAGTGTAGGGCGGGAAGAGCGTGTCCAGCGCGTGGGTGAGGATGGCGGCGGGATCCGCGGCGGGCGCGACCGTCTGACGCAGCGCAAGGCCGATGCCCAGGGCACCGAGCATCACGACGGCCTGATCCAGCGGCAGGGCGGGTTCGAGACGCAGGCGACGGGTGTGTTCGGCGAGCAGGGCGACCACTTCGTCGTCGTGGCGCCGCTGGATCGCCGCGACCAGCGTGGCGGTTTCCGGTTGCTGCGCCGTCGCGGCGAGCACCTCCGCGGCCGCCGCGCTCCACTTCGCCGCATCCTTGTCAGCGACGTCGACGGGGTTCAGCGCCGCGATCACCTCGTCGCGCGAGGTGGCCTGAGCGAGTGCTTCGCGCAGTCCTCGCAGATGGCCGTCCGCATCGGCTTCGATGATCGCCAGCCACAGCCCTTCCTTGCCGCCGAAGTGCTTGTAGACGGCGCCGCGGGTGTACCCGGCGTCGGCGGCGATCTCCTCGACCGTCGCCGCGAGGAAACCGCGCCGAAGGAAGACCTGGCGTCCGGCGGCCAGCAGGTTCTCATGGGTGCGGCGCTGCTGTTCGGCCCGCGTCAGCCTGGTCATCGTCTCGCATTCAGTAACAGAGTGTTTCTGGAAACGCGACGTTACTGTACCGTCGTCCGCATGGACTTCCTGGCACCGGTGGCGGCGTTTCTGAGCCTTCCCCTCTTCCTGGCCGGATTCGCGTGGTACGCCGCGCGGGCCCGGCGTTGCGGTGTCAGCCAGTCCTTGCTCGCGCCGATCGAGGAGATCTGGGATCCGATCGCGCACAAGACGAACATCGAGATCCAGATCGAGGCCGAGCGGAGTCCGGAGACGCCCTCCCCCGGCGATCCACCCGAGTTCAGTATCCGACGGTGAAATGGCGGTCCTGTCCCGGATTCTCGAGTTCGTCGACGATGGCGACGGCGAGATCCTCCGCCGAAATCCGGGACGACCCGTCCGCCGCGGCGAGGATGGTCGTCGTCCCTCGCCGGTAGGCCCCGGTCCGGACGCCGGGCTCGAGGTGCGCGGGTGGGCTGAGGTAGACCCAGTCGCCTGTGTGCGCTTCGCAGGCTTGGAGCTGCGTCATGCTGGCCGAGGCGATGGTCCGCCACGCCGCCGGGACGAACACCGGATCGTCGATCACGAGCCCGCCCGACGGCGAGCGCAGCGGCCCCGCGCCGCCGACGACCAGGACACGGGTACCGGCCGCCGCGTCGAGCAGCGCCGTGACCGTGGCGGCGACGGTGTCTTCCGCGCCGGGCCGGGGTCTCGTCGCGCCCACGACGGCGTCGACTCCCGCGAAGACGGCGCTCATCCGATCGACGTCGGTGGCGTCACCGCGCACGACCTCGACACCCGGATGCGGCGATTTCGGCGGTGTACTGCGGAAAACGGCGGTGACGTGGTGTCCACGGGAAACGGCTTCGGCGACGACGCGGGAACCCGCCATCCCCAACGCTCCGACGACGGCGATCTTCATCGAACGGCACCCTTCGGGGTGATCTGGCCAGCGACGATCGAGGCCAGGGCGAGCGCGAACCCGGCGAGCTGGATCGGGCCGAGCGACTGACCGAGGAGCGCGGCGCCGAGCAGCGCGGCGACCATCGGCGAGAGCAGGCCGAGAACGGCGACCGAGGTGACCGGCAGCGACGTGATTCCGCGGAACCACAGGACGTAGGCGAGCAATCCGCCGATCAGGCCGAGCCAGAGGTAGCCGAGAGCCGCGTCCAGGTCGATGGCGGGCGGGGCTCCTTCGAACAGGAAGGTCACCGGCACCAGGAACAATCCGCCCGCGGTGAGCTGCCACGAGGCGAAGGCCGTCGGCCCGACGTCCGCGGGGCGTCCCCAGCGTTTGGTGAGCGTGACGCCGAGCGCCATCGTCGCGGCGCCGCCGAGTCCGGCGATCACACCGAGGACGTCGAAGCCCGCGGCCGGCCCGAGCACCACCAGCCCGACACCCACGATCCCGACGATCCCCCAGGCGAACCGCCACGCGGACGGGCTCTGCCGCAGTACGGCCACGGCGAGGATCGCGACGAGCAGCGGCTGGGCGGCGCCGAGTGTGGCGGCGACTCCGCCGGGCAGCCGTTCGGCGGCGACGAACAGCAGGGGGAAGAACATCCCGATGTTGAGGACACCGAGCGCGGCGGCCTTCAGCCACCAGGTGCCGCGCGGGAGGGTGCGGGTGATGGCGAGCGCGATGAGTCCGGCGGGCAGGGCGCGCATGAGCCCGGCGAACAGCGGGTGCCCCGGCGGGAGGAGTTCGGTGGTGACCACGTAGGTCGACCCCCAGACCATGGGGGCGAAGGCGGTCAGCGCCGTGCCGGTGAGACCGGCAGCGAGCGGTGTGGTCGTCAGCGTTTTCACGCTTCTCAGCTTCGACGGTGCGAATCAATGAGTCCAACACATGTTTGTCACTTGATCCATCGTGATTCAAGATGGATCCATGGAGCTTCAGCAGATGCGGTACGTCGTGGCCGTGGCGGAGACGAACAGCTTCACGCGGGCCGCGCAACGGTGTCTCGTCGTGCAGTCGGCGCTGAGTCACCAGATCGCCCGGCTGGAACGCGAACTCGGCGCGAAGCTGTTCGAACGCACGAGCCGCCGGGTGCGGCTCACCGCCGCGGGCGAGGCGTTCCTGCCCGCCGCCCGGCAATGCCTCGAAGCCGCCGAACGGGCCGGTTCGGAGGTCGCGGCGGCCGTCGGCGAGATCCGCGGGCGGCTCACCGTCGGGGTGATCCCGACCGTCGCGGCGGTCGACGTCCCGGCCGCCCTGCAGACCTTCCGCAGCCGGTACCCGCACGTCCGGATCGGCCTGCGGGTCGGGGCGAGCGGGCAACTGGTCGAACAGATCAAGGACGGCGCGATCGAAGTGGCGTTCCTCGGCCTCCCGGTGACCGATCGGCCGGACGGCGTGGCCACCTGCGAACTTGGGCGCGACGATCTGATCGCCGTGGTGGCGCCCGGGCACCCGCTCGCCGCGGAGTCCGAAGTGGACTTGAAGCGGCTTTCGTCCGAAGTGTTCGTGGACTTCCCGTCGGGGTCGGCGGGGCGGGCTCAGACGGATCAGGCGTTCGCCGCGGCCGGGGTGACACGGGAGGTCGCGTTCGAGGTGACCGCCGCCGACTTCATGGCGCGGCTCATCCATCAGGGACTGGGGGTGGCACTGCTGCCGTCGAAATACGTGCCGAACCTGACCGACGTCGTCACCGTGCCGGTGCGGGACGCGCCCGCGCGGATCGAGCACCTGGTCTGGAACCGTTTCACCGTCACTCCGGCGGCGAAGGCCTTTCTGGAGGTGCTGGGCGTCGTGAGCGGTAAGGACGATTCTTGAGGAGGCTGTCCAAAAAGGACACACTTCGAGATCAGAGTGGCCGTTTTAGGCACTTTGCGCAGTATTGCCTGGGGGTCGTGAGTGGCGATGGTCGTTCTAACCCTCTTTATCACTCACGACTCCCTGCAAAATCGGACTTACAGGCATAAAGCAGTCGTATGCTGCCTGGAAAGTGACCACTGTGGACAGCGGCCTGGGGTGGCACACGCGCCACATTTGACTTACTCCTCAATAGAATCGTCACGAGACGCGCCCCACCACGTCACCGCCGCCTTTGCTCGCTTGAAGTACGTGAAGGCCCCCTTCATTGCGTCTAGCGCAGTGAAGGGGGCCTTCACGTACTACAGATGCGAGCGCGAGCGCCTACTTGACGTCCGCCTTGATGATCTCGAACAGGCTGGTCCACGAGCTACGCCCGTGGCCCGCGGCGATCGCCCGGTCGTAGTGCGACTTGATCGCCTCCGGCAGGACCAGGTCGATCCCCGCGTCCCGGCTCGCCTCGACGATGTGGTCGGCCGTCGCGCCCATCATCGTGACGTTGGCTTCGTCGCCGGGGTGCTCGCCCTTCTCGATCTGCTCGGCCGCGGCGTCCAGGTAGAAATCCATCATCTTGAAGTTGTCCTTGGCGTACGGGACGAACTTCTCCACCGGCACCCCGGCCGAGCGCACCAGCGCGCTCGCGTGCATGAACACCGAAAGCGAGGTCAGGAAGACGTCCAGCTGCGCCTGGTAGAACAGCTGTGCCAGCCGCACGTCCTCGCCGAGGTAGTCCGGCCGCCCGATCAGCGCCAGGGTGTCGCGGTGCTTGTCGAACACGTCGGTGGGGCCGCTGTAGAAGACGTACGCCTCGTCCTTGCCCACCAGTTCGGCGGGCACCATCACTCCGCCGGCGACGAACCGCGCCCCGCGGGCCTCGACCCACTCGGCGGCTTCGCGGGTCTTCTCCGGGGTGTCGGAGCTGAGGTTGACGATCACCTTGCCAGCCAAGGCGTCTTCGGCCTTGCCGAGGATGTCGTACATCGCGGCGTAGTCGGTGAGGCTCAAGAGCACCAGCTCCGACGCCGACACCGCGTCCGCCGGGGTCTCGGCACGCACGGCACCGGCGGCGACGACGCCGTCCGCGCGGGCGGCGGTGCGGTTCCAGACGGTCACTCCGTGGCCGTTCTCCAGGAGTACCCGGACCATGGCCTGTCCCATCGGGCCGAGCCCGATCAGTGTGATCATTGTTTTTTCCTTACTTCTTGAGGAGTTCGATGACGCCGATCAGGTCTTCGGCGCCGTGTCCGCCGGCGACCCGCTTGTCCATCAGCGACTGGAGCGGCGTGAGCAACTCGGCGCTGATGCCCTGGTCTTCCGCCGCCTGCGCGAGATTCGGGTAGGCGGCCGCCTGCATCCCGATGTTCGACACGACGTCGGTCACGTAGTCGCCGTCGTCGATCTGTTCGGCCGAGCGCTCCAGGAAGCCGCCCATCGCGTCGAGCCAGCCGCGCAGCAGCGGCGCGAATTCCCGCGCCTTGACTCCGGCCGAGCCGACCAGCGCGTACGCCTGGATGACGCCGACGAAGTACCCGTACATCCCGCTGAGCAGCGCGATGTCGTGCAGCGGCGCCAGTCCGGGGTCGGCGCCGAGGTAGTTGACGCCGCCGAAGGTGTCGAGCGCGGTGCGGGCGTGGCCGAAGACGGTGCCCGATCCGCTGTAGAAGATGAACGCCGCCGGCGTGCCGATCATCGGCGGGACGGCCATGATCCCGCCGTCCAGGTAGGCCGCCCCCAGTCCCTCCGCCCAAGCGCTCATTTCGCGTGCCTGGCTGGGGGTGCCGTTGGTCAGGTTGATCAGCTGCCGTCCCTCGAGCTCCGCCGCCACCGGGTCCAGGACCTCGTGCACCGAGTCGTAGTCGAGCAGGCAGGCGATCACGATCGTGTTCGCCGCGAGAGCCTCCGAGATGGTCGAAGCGACCGAAGCTCCCTTCGCCGCCACCGCCTCGGCCCGGCTCGCGGTCCGGTTCCAGGCGGTGACCGGATGGCCCGCCGCCAGTAGTGCTTCTACGAGCGCGGTTCCCATCGCGCCCAGCCCCAGCACCGTCACCGGGGTCTTTCCGTGTTCGCTCATGGGACCACCGTGACGCGGCCCGCGCACGGATCGCTGCGGGTTCACGCACGGTCTTGTCGGTGGTCCGCGCTAACGTCGGTTTCGTGCGATTCGGAGTGCTGGGGCCGCTCGCCGCGTGGACGACCGCGGGCGAGCCCGTCGTCGTGCCCGAGGCGAAGGTCCGCCTCCTGCTCGCCGCGCTGCTGTCGCGCGAGGGCAGGGCGGCGTCGGTGTCGTCGTTGACCGACGATCTCTGGGGCGAGCACCCGCCGGGCAATCCCGGCAACACCCTGCAGACCAAGGTCTCCCAGTTGCGTCGTGCCATGGATCGGGCCGAGCCGGGCGCCAGGGAGCTCGTGACCCACCAACCGGCCGGCTACGTCCTCGCCGTCGAGCCCGGCGAGCTGGACGTCCATCGGTTCCGCGCGCTCACCGCCCGCGGCCGCGACGCGGTCGACCCGCGTGCTCGTGCGGCCCTGCTGGCCGACGCGCTGGCGTTGTGGCGAGGGCCTGCCTATGCCGGATTCGAGGACGAGCCCTTCGCCGTCGCCGCCGCTCAGCGGCTGGAGGAGGAAAGGCTGCTCGCCGAGGAAGACCGTGCCGAAGCCCGGCTGACCCTCGGCGAACACGGCGTCCTCACCGGGGAGCTCGCCGGTCTGGTCTCACGGAATCCGCTGCGAGAGCGGCTGCGCGGCCTGCTGATGCGCGCGTTGTACGCGGCCGGGCGGCACAGCGAGGCGCTCGAAACCTATGCCGAGCTGCGGGCCCGTCTGCGCGACGAGTCCGGCCTCGAACCGGGCCCGGACCTCGCGGCGCTGCACCAGGCGATCCTCACCCGCAGCCCGGAACTCGAGACCACTCGCGCCGCCGAGCCGGTGCGCGGAAACCTTCCTGAGGCGCTGACCGAGCTGATCGGCCGCACGACCGCGGTCAAGGAGGTCGGGGCGCTGGTCACCGACGCGCGGCTGGTCACCCTCACCGGCCCTGGCGGTGTGGGCAAGACCAGGCTCGCCATCGAGGCCGCGTCGCGGCTCACGATGGCCGACGGCACCTGGCTCGTCGAGCTGGCGGGTCTGGACGTCGTCGAGTGCCCGACGTGCCCGCCGGAGGATCTCGTCGCCGTGGTCGTCGCGGCCGTACTGGACCTTCACGAGGAGGCGACGTCCACCGGAACACTGACCCAGTCGATGGCCGCCGCCTTACGGGACAAGGAGATCCTGCTCGTCCTGGACAACTGCGAGCAGGTCGTCGAGCCGGTCGCGGCGCTGGTGGAGCGGTTGCTCGCGGCGGTGCCTCGGCTGCGGGTGCTCGCCACCAGCCAGGAACCGCTCGGGCTGCCCGGGGAGAACGTCTGGGCGGTGCCGCCACTCGAACTGCCCGAGCACCCGGATTTCGCCGCCGTGCGGGAATCGAGCGCGGTCCGGCTGTTCGCGGCCCGCGCCGAGGCGGCGGCACCGGGGTTCGCGCTCGACGCGGAGAACGCGGCGGTGGTCGCCCGGATCTGCCGCACCCTCGACGGAATCCCGCTGGCGCTCGAACTCGCCGCCACCCGGGTCCGGACGCTCGGCGTGCACGAGCTCCTCGCCCGCCTGGACGACCGGTTCGGCCTGCTGTCCTCGGGCAGACGAGGCGGGCCGCGCCGTCAGCAGACCCTCCGCGCGATGATCGACTGGAGCTGGAGCCTCCTGAGCGGGCCCGAGCAGATCGTGCTGCGCAGGCTCGCCGTCCACGCCGAGGGGTGCGGGCTCGACGCCGCCGAGTCGGTCTGCGCGGGCGGGGAGATCGCCGCCAGGGACGTCCTGGATCTGCTGTCCCGCCTCGTCGACAGGTCGTTGGTGGTCAGCAGGCCGGGCAAGTCCGGCGAGCCGCGGTTCCGACTGCTGGAGTCCGTTTCGGCGTACGCCTTGGAGCACGCCGAGCGAGCGGGCGAACTCGACGATCTGTACTTGCGGCACGCCCGTTTCCACGTCGAGCTGGCCGAACGCGGTGACGCGGGGTTGCGCGGCCGGGAGCAGCGCCGTTGGCTCGACAGGCTGGACGCCGAGGGAGCCAACACCCGGCGAGCGCTGGAAACGCTGCTGAGGCAAGGAGAACACCGGCTCGCGGCGCGGCTGGTGAACGCGACGACCTGGTTCTGGTTCCTGCGCGGGCGGCTCACCGAGGCCCGGCGCTCGCTCGACCTCGTGCTCGGGATGGAGATCGACGCCGGAGACGAGTACGCCCAGGCTCTCGGCTGGCGCACCGGGATCGCCGTGCTCGACGGCACCGGCACGGACGCCGCCGTGGACGAGACCGTGCGGGGCATCGCCGATCCCGGTGCCCGGGCGCGGATGTCGTGGTTCCTCGGCTACGCGTGGTCGACGGTCGGCGACCTGTGCCGCGCGGAGAAACTCACGCTCGACGCGTTGGAAACCGCCCGCGACATCGGCGACGACTGGAGCACCGCGGCCGCGCTGAGCGACCGGGCGTCCCATCTGATCTCGGGCGGTGACCTCACCGGAGGAGGCCGGGTCGCCGCGCAGAGCGCCGCGATCTTCGACGGACTCGGCGAACGCTGGGGCTGGCTGCAGGCGTCGTTCGTCCTCGGCATGCTGGCCTCGATCGCCGGGGAGTACGAGCACGCCCTCCGCGTCCATCGGGAAAGTCTTCGCCGCGCGGAGGAACTCGGGCTGTGGCCGGAAGTCGCCTACAAACTGTCGTGGCTGGGCCGGACGGCGCTGCTCATGGGCGATTTCGACGAGGCGAGGGAGTACCACGAGCGGGCAAGGACGCTGGCCGTCGAACACGGCTTCAAACCCGCTGAGGTCTACGCCGAAACCGGGCTCGCGCTCGGCGCGCGACGCCAGGGGTTGTTCGACGAGGCCGAGCGGCGCCTGCTGTCCATACTGGACTGGCATCGCCGCGTGGAGTCCGAAGCGGGTAGCACCCTCGTCCTCGCCGAGCTCGGGTTCATCGCCGAACAACGCGGAGACGCGGTGGCGGCGAAACGACTCCAGCTCGACGGTCTCGCGATCGCACGCCACAGCGAAGATCCCCGTGCGATCGCGCTCGGCCTCGAAGGTCTCGCCGGCGCGGAAGCGGCGGCCGGCGCGTATCGCCTGGCCGCGCGACTGTTGGGTGCGGCGGCGGCTTCCCGCCGCTCGGTGGGCGCTCCCCTGCCGAAGGCCGAACGCGGTGACGTCGACCGGATCACCGGCGTCGTCGTCGCGGCGCTCGGAGAAACCGCATTCTCGGCGGAGTGCGAGGCGGGTGAGGCCTTACCGATCGATCAGTTGGTGACGGACAGTCAGTAGGCATGCACCCGTATCACCACAATGGACCATCCCTTACTTCACGTCAGCAACAAACGGTGATTTCTTTCTGTCGCCCGGGCGCCTCGACCGGTAGCGTGCGTATCCATGCGGGTGAGGTGGGGGGCTCCCGGCGGGCCCAGGGTGACAATGCCGTGGCGAGCGGCTCCAAGGGCGGCACTGACCAGTCCCCTGACTTTGATCATCGCCGCGGTGACCGCGTTGCTGGCCTGTTTCCTCGGCACGGCAGCGGTCCTGCAGGCCTCGGCCGCGGGCGGTGCGGCCGTCACGTATCAGTCCGACATCGTGTGCCCGGACTACTACGGGCCCGTGTTCAGCAAGGACAACGTCCCCGCCGCGGTCGCTCCGCAGGTGATCGATTCGGTCCGCCGGAACGCGCCGGCGCACGGTTTCCCCGCGCCGGTCACCTCCCGCTACACGCCGTATCTCTTCGGTACCGAATTCAACGGCGACCCCAACTACAAGGTCGTCCTCGCTCACCGGGATCAGGCGCTTCAAGGCCATCTCGATCTGGCGGGCGGCTCGACGGGCGCCGGATTCCTGCTCGGCACCGTCGTGGCCGGGGCGGAGAACATCAAGCCCGGCGCCACCCCGAGCATCAAGGGCACCCCGATACCCCCGGTGACGGGGCTGTATCGCGACCTGCCCGATCCCGCGCCGCGCTGGTGGTGCTCGCAACAGCGGAACGCGGTCGTCAGCAGGCTCGCCAACGACCCGCTCGACTCGGTCATGTTCGCCAACGACGGCAAGACCTTCGACGACACGGTCCGCGCGCTGAACCTCCCGACGATCAAGACGCTCCACATGTCGTTCTACGACGCCCCGCCCAAGACCGTGGGCGAGGCCGAGGACCTCCAGGAACGCGGGAAAGCGCTCATCGCCGCGGTCAAGGCGGATCTGGGTTCGCGCGGACTCGGTGACGCGATCATCGGGTCGCTGCCGTTCGAGCGCTCCGTCGAGATCAGCAACCAGGCGGAATCGAACGTCCTGGTCTCGATCCTGCCGCTCGCGGCCATCAGCATCCTGGTCGGCTGCGCCGGGATCGGCACGGTGGCCCTGCAGTGGTACCAGCGGCGGCATCCTCAGCTGAGGCTGCTGTCGGCCCGAGGCAGCGGCCCGGGGGCGCTCGGACTGCTCGCGGTGGCCGAGCTCGGGCTCCCGATCGTGGCGGGCGGCGCGGCCGGCGCGGTACTGGCCCGGCTGTTGCTCGGCGTGTACGGACCACCGGGTGAGCTGAACGACGGGGCGACACTGTGGGGGTCGCTCGTCGCGGCCGCGATCCTGCTTGTTTCGCTCGCGCTGCTCGCCGGCGTGATCTCCGTCCGCACCCATCGGGAATTCGAACTCGGCCGGGTCCGCTCCGGGCGGCGCAAGAAGGTGAAGCTCCTGGCCTTCTTCCCGTGGGAGCTGCTCACCGCCGCTGTCGCCTTGCTCGGCTGGAACCGGCTCGTCGACTACAGCAAGGGATCGCGGATCGGCAACCCGCTCCCCCAGGTCGATCCGCTCGCGCTCACGTATCCGGTGTTCGTCGTGCTCACCGTCGGGCTCGTCGCCGCGCGGCTGGCCTGGCTCGCGCTGCACGCGTCGCATCGCGCACGCCTGTGGTCCCGGCCCGCGCTGCAACTGGCCATCCGGCGGCTCGCCAGCGCCCGCGCCCCGGTCACCGGCGTGCTCGTGATCGGCACGCTGGCCATCGGGACGCTGGCCACGGGGATCGGCATCGCCCGAGGCCAGGAGGAGGCGCTGCAGACGAAGTCCGCCATCTTCGTCGGGGCCGAGACCAGGGTCGACACCGAAAGCGTCGTCGGCACCGGGAAGGTCGCGCTGCCCGACTCGATCACCGGCAGCGCCGCGATCGTCGGCGAGCTGACCGGTGCGGGCAACGTCGTGCTGGTCGTGGATCCGCGGACGTTCCGGCAGGCGGCCACGTTCGGCCCACTCGATGGGGCGGAGGTCGACCGGCTGCTGGGCGAACTGTCGAGCCCCGGCGCCGGTGTTCCCGCGATCCGGATCGGGAACGACCCCGCCCAGAAGGCCACGCTGCCCGCCGGTCTCGGGGAAGCCAGGGCGGTCGGCGAACTGCCGATGTTCCCGATCATCGGCACCAAGGCCGGGTACGTGGTCTCCCGGGATTCGCTCAGCGAGGCGCAGCTGCGCTCCATACCCAAGTGGAGCCTGCTGTCCAGCTCCTCGATGACGCAGGTGACCGAGGCGCTGGCCTCCGTGGGGGTGATGACCGCGGTCAACCGGGTCACCCGCGAGTCCGCGCTCGACGCGCTCCCGTTCTACGTGGTGTCGTGGACGTTCTCGTTCATGGCCCTGCTCGGTGCCGTCCTCGGTGTGGTGGCGGTGCTGTCGCTCCTGGTCGCGGTCGAAGTCCGCCGTCGCCAGAACGCGCTGGCCGGGGCCTTGGTGCTGCGGATGGGGATGCGGCCTCGCGCCCTGCTGGCGAGTCACCTGATGGAACTGGGCGCGCTCAGCGGGCTCGCCGTGGTGATCGGCGTCGTCTGCGGTGTGTCGGTCGCGGGACTTTCGGTGCCGCGCTTCGACCCGGCGACGTTCCTCCCACCGCAATCGGCGCTGCCCGACCCGACCCCGCTCGCCCTGACCGTGCTCGCCGTCGGTGTGCTCGTCGTGGCGCTGGCGGGCTGGATCGCGATGCGCTCGGTGCGCACCGCCCGGACCGCGGAGTTGATCCGTGCCTGAGAAACCGATCTTCCGGCTCCGCGGCATCGGCGTCGACTACCAGACCCCGGCGGGCACCGTGACCGGCGTCGACGACGTCACCATCGACATCCCCGCGCGCGGCATCACCGTGCTGGCGGGACCGTCCGGCTCCGGGAAGTCCACCCTGCTGCGGACGCTCGGCCTGTTCGAACAGCCCGTGCGGGGCACGATCTCGTTCCAGGGAACCGAAACCGGAAAGCTCCGGCATCGCGACCGGCGGGCGCTGCGGCGGCACCACCTCGGCCTGGTGTTCCAGAACCCGACCGACAACCTGCTCGGGTATCTGAGCGTCGCCGACAACCTCCGCGCGGCGGCGGAATCGGCCGGAACCGAATGCCTGCCCGACGACATCCTCGATCAGCTGGGGCTCGGCGGGACCGGCAGCTGGCGGATCTCGGCGCTGTCGGGCGGGCAGCAGCAGCGTCTCGCGTTCGGCTGCACGCTCGCTCGCCGCTCGACCGTCGTACTCGCCGACGAGCCGACGTCCCAATTGGACGAAGCCTCGGCCGACCGCGTGCTCGACACCCTGAAATACCTGGCGGGTCAGGATTTCGCCGTCATCGTCGCCTCGCACGACGATCGGCTCATCGAACTCGGCAGCCGGGTGGCGCGGATGCACAAGGGCAGACTGGAAAAGGTCGAAGAACGGGAGGTCGTGCCGTGATGGCGGAACCCGCCCTCGAGGCCGTCGGGTTGCGCCGCCGGTTCCCCCATCCCAGCGGGGACGTCGAAGTCCTGCGCGGGCTAGAACTGCGAGTGGCCGCGGGTGAGCTGGTCACCGTGTCCGGCCGCTCCGGCTCCGGCAAGAGCGCGTTGCTGGCCCTGCTGTGCGGTTTCGACTCGCCCGATTCGGGCAGTGTCCTGCTGGACGGCGTCCCGATAGCGGGCGCGCCGCCGTGGCACACCTGCGCCGTCCTGCCGCAGGCGCTCGGCCTGGCGAACGAACTGACGATCGCGGAGAACGTGGCGTTGCCGCTGCGGCTCCGGTCCGACATCCCCAAGCCCAGCGCGAAGGACATCCACGCGCGGGTTTCGGAACTGCTGGAGGATCTCGGGATCGGCGACCTCGGCGAGCGCTACCCGCTGGAAGTCTCTTTTGGGCAGCAGCAGCGCGTCGCGCTCGCCAGGGCGGTCAGCGGGCGGCCCCGGGTCCTGCTCACCGACGAGCCGACGGCGCATCTGGACGCGGGGAGCACGCCGCGGGTGCTGCGGCTGTTGCGGCGCTGCGCCGAAGAAGGTGCCGCGGTCATCGTGGCGACGCACGACGACGAGGTGCACCGGATCGCGGACCGGCGGGTACGGCTGCTGGACGGCGTCCTTTCGTAGCTTCCGGATGTCATAAAAGGGTCGTTCAGGACGTTTTTCGTCCTGAACGACCCTTTCATGACATTTGGCGCGGCTAGGGAGCGACCGGCCCCGGCTTGCCGTACAGCCCATTCCCCGCCCAGTTCACGAGATCGTGCGAAGGCCGTGAAGGCGGAGCCGGCACGAAGTTCGCGGCGTCGTCGACGCTTCCCGTGCCGTCGTACTTGGCCTGCAGCGGATACGGGAACACGGGCCGCGTGCGGAAGACCTTGCCGTCGGCGTCGCGGCCGGTGGCGATCGTCCGGTCCGGTGCGGTGCCGCGTTCGACCCAGGAAACCAGTTCCTTCAGCGGGTCGTACTCGGTCAGCTTGTCGCCGGTCGCGCAGTGGTACAGCGCGGGAACCATGAACAGCCGGGCCCAGTCCCGCGTCGCGGCGGGGCCGCCGTTGGCGCGGGTGAGCCGCTCGTAGTAGTCGATGCTGCCCGCGGCGGGGATCGCCTGGTCCGCCCAGCCGTGCCAGATCACGAGTTTCCCGCCAGCACGGCGGAATTCGCGCAGATCCGTCGACATCGCGTTGGAGCGGATGCCTTCCGGGGTCAGCCGGTCGAACTCACGGGAGGTGAAGGCGAATTTCTCGACCGACGAATGCGGTGTGCCGATCGGGTAGGCCATGTACTTCAGGTAGTTGTCGGCGAGTGCCTGCGCGAAGGCGATGCCGCCGGTTTCCGCTGACGGGATGATCCAGCCGTACCACGAGAGTTCGGAGCCGACGGTCTGGCCGCCCGGGTACAGTTTGCGGCCGCGTTCGTCGGTCGGCGGCGCGTAGATCTTCTTCGTGGCGGCCACCTGCGCCGGGGTGAGGCAGCCCGCGTTGTCGGTACCCGGCGGGCAGGTGATCGTGGCCGGGTCGAAGCGGCAGGTGCGGGGATCGTCGATGGCGCCGTCGCCGAGTCCGTCGGACTTGTCGCAAGAGGACAGTGCGGCGGCGTGCAACGCCGGGAGTTTCTCGGCGGTCAGGATCGGCTTGCCGTCGGCGCCGGTGTTCGCCTTGGCGAGCCAGGTCTGATACACGCCGAGCAGCGGCCCCCAGTATCCGGCCGGTGCGCCCGCGACGATGCCGTCGAAGTCGTGCGGATAGCGCTGCGCGAGCAGGAGCGCCTCACGGCCGCCGTCGGAGCAGCCGCTGAAATACGACTTCCTCGGCGGAGCGCCGTAGAACGCCGTGATCAGCCGTTTGGACGCCTTCGAGACCACATGCGGCGCACGGAACGCGAAGTCGTCACGGGCGGCCTGGTCGTTTTCGGCCCACTTGCCGTCGTCGACGACGGAGGGGGTCTTGCCGACGTGCCCGTCGTCGGTGGCCGCCACGGCGACGTCGCCGCCGTGCGGGAGACCGCAGTCGGCGAACGGCGGCGTGGTGACCACCCCGCAGAACCCGCCGCAGCCGAACTGCAGATACCGGCCTGCGTAGGTCTTGGTCGGCAGCCGCAGCTGGAACCGCACCGCCGGCTCCACGTAGCCGCGGACGTCACAGTTCTCCGGTTCGGTCGCCGTCGCCGGGACGACGGTCGCGGTCTCGACGTGTGTGGTCGCGCCGGGAACGTCGTAGGTCCGCACCAGGTCGGCGCAGGTGCGCACCGGGCGGAACGTCGTTTCGCCGGCGGTGGCCGCCGGAGCCGTGAGTATCGAGCCTGCCGTGATGAGCGCCGCCACGCCGAGCATGGACAACCGCCGCATGTCCCCACCCCAGTTTCCGGGATCGACTTCAGCCGTCACTTCACCCTGGCCCCGGCTCTGTCCGTTGTCCACCAGGTTTCCGGGCATCCGGGTTGTCCAGTTCGGGCCAGGTTTGTCCGAGTGTCTTGACATCGATGTCACAGCCGGGCTTTTCTCTCTGGGCGCCACCGGTCCCCCTGCCTGGTCGGCGCCCAGCATGCCCCCGCGAGAAAGCATTGGTGCAACGATGCCCCGAAGCGTCAGACCTTGGGTCTGCGGCCTCCTGAGTGCCACGGTGGTGGCGTCCGGGCTGGTGGCCCTCCCCGCCACCGCCTCGGCCGAAAAGCTCCCACCGGACTTCTACTCCTCTTTCGAACAAGGCGAACCGGAGCCGACGTGGAGCGACACCGTCGACGTCGACCCGTCCGGCAAGCCCAAGGCGTTCGGTGTCGACGGCGCGAACGCCACCACCATCCCCGGTGACATCCGCGGCAAGGTCACCGAGGTCTCCGCCAACAGCGAGAACACCCCGAACGAGGGCGTGGCGAACCTGGTCGACGGTTCGACCGACACCAAATGGCTGGCCTGGACCCCGACCGGCTGGGCGCAGGTCACGCTCTCCGAGCCGACGTCGATCACCCGGTACGCGCTGTCCTCGGCGAACGACTTCGACAACCGCAACCCGCAGGACTGGACGCTTCAGGGCTCCACCGACGGCAAGACCTGGACCGATCTGGACAAGCAGACCGGGCAGAAGTTCAGCGAGCCGTTCCAGACGAAGGAGTACCGCCTCGCCGCCGCGAGTGCCGCGTACAAGTTCTTCCGGCTCGACGTCACCAAGAACAACGGCGGCCCGATCATGCAGCTCTCCGAGCTGCTCCTGGCGAACGAGGACCCGGCCCCGCCGGCGCTGCCGAACATGCGCAGCTTCACCGACAGCGGTCCGGGCAGCGGCTACACCAACAAGAACCGGGTCGGCTTCACCGGCCTGCGCGCGTTCCGCTACTCCGGCAGCCACAAGGCGCAGGGGCACGGCTGGTCGTACAACAAGATCTTCGACGTCGATATCCCGGTGGCGGCGACCTCGGAGCTGTCGTACAAGGTGCAGCCGGAGTTCATCCGCGGCGATCTGAAGTACCCGAGCACGAACGTCGCGGTGGACCTGGCGTTCACCGACGGCACCTATCTGAGCCAGCTCGGCGCGGTCGACCAGTACGGCTTCGGGCTTTCCCCGCAGGGCCAGGGCGCCAGCAAGGTGCTCTACACCAACCAGTGGAACCTGGTGCGCTCGCAGATCGGCGTGGTCGCGAAGGGCAAGACGATCGACCGGATCCTGGTCGGCTACGACAACGCCGACGGGCCCGGTTCGCTGCAGGGCTGGCTGGACGACATCAAGGTCTCGGCGACGCCGACGCCGCCGGCGAGCCTGCGCCCGTCCGACAACGTGCTGACGACGCGCGGTTCGCTGTCCAACGGGTCGTTCTCCCGCGGCAACAACATGCCCGCCACGGCGGTCCCGCACGGGTTCAACTTCTGGATCCCGACGACCGACGCGGGCACGTTGAGCTGGATGTACTCCTACCACTCGCGCAACAACGAGCAGAACCTCCCGGCACTGCAGGCGTTCTCCGCGAGCCACGCGCCGAGCCCGTGGATGGCCGACCGGCAGACCTTCCAGTTCCTGCCCTCGGCCGCGAGTGGTGTGCCGAACCCGGACCGCGAAGCGCGGAAACTGCCGTTCAAGCACTCCAACGAGACGGCGCGGGCGCACTACTACGGCGTCGATTTCGAGAACGGGATCAAGACCGAGGTCGCGCCGACCGATCACGCCGCGCTGTACCGGTTCAAGTTCCCCGGTGCGGACTCGAACCTGATCTTCGACAACGTCAACAACAACGGCGGGCTCACTCTCGACCCGGCCGGCCGGTCCATCACCGGGTACAGCGACGTGAAGAGCGGGCTGTCGGCCGGTGCGACCCGGATGTTCGTCTACGCCACCTTCGACAAGCCGGTGACGGCCGGTTCGAAGCTGTCCACCGGTTCGGGTGACCAGAAGCGGGACAACGTCCTCGGCTACCTCAAGTTCGACGCGGGCGCCGACAAGACGGTGAACATGCGGATCGCGACTTCGCTGATCAGCGTGGACCAGGCGAAGAAGAACATGGAGCAGGAGCTCGCGCCGAACGCGACCCTCGAATCCGTCGCCGACGCCGCGCAGAACGCGTGGGATCAGAAGCTCAAGGTCGTCGAGGTCGAAGGGGCCTCGAAGGACCAGCTGATCACGCTGTACTCCAACCTCTACCGCCTGTTCCTGTACCCGAACTCGGGCTTCGAGAACGTCGGCACGGTGGAGAAGCCGGTGAAGAAGTACGCGAGCCCGGTGTCACCCAAGGCCGGTCAGGACACTCCGACCCAGACCGGGGCGAAACTGGTCGACGGCGAGTTCTACGTCAACAACGGGTTCTGGGACACCTACCGCACGGTGTGGTCGGCGTATTCGCTGCTCAGCCCGGAGACCACCGGCAAGCTCGTCGACGGTTTCGTGCAGCAGTACCGCGACGGCGGCTGGATCTCGCGCTGGTCCTCCCCCGGTTACGCGGACCTGATGACCGGCACCAGCTCGGATGCCGCGTTCGCGGACGCCTATCTCAAGGGAGTCAAGGGGTTCGACGTCCAGTCGGCGTACGACTCGGCGATCAAGAACGCCACCGTGACCCCGCCGAACGGCGCGGTCGGGCGGAAGGGCATCGACGAGGGCACGTTCCTCGGGTACGCGCCGAACACCGCGGACCACGGGTTCTCCTGGGCGATCGAGGGCTACGTCAACGACAACGCCATCGCCAACATGTCGAAGAAGCTCTACGACGAGGCTCCGGCGAACGACCCGCGCAAGCAGGAGTACCTGGACAACTACGGGTACTTCACCGAGCGGGCCACGCAGTACGTGAACGTGTTCGACCCGAGTGTCGGCTTCTTCCAGGGCCGTGACGCGGCGGGCAAGTTCACCCGGAGCAAGGAGCAGTTCGACCCGGAGGTCTGGGGTATCGACTACACCGAGACCAACGCGTACGGCATGCGGTTCTCGGTTCCGCAGGACGGACAGGGTCTGGCGAACCTCTACGGCGGCAAGGCGGGGCTGGCGTCCAAATTGGACGAATTCTTCGCCAAACCCGAGCAGGGGCTCAAATTCGGCACCTATCCCGGCGTCATCCACGAGATGACCGAGGCCCGGGACGTGCGGATGGGCATGTACGCGCATTCGAACCAGGCCGCGCACCACACGCTCTACATGTACGACTACGCGGGTCAGCCGTCGAAGACGCAGGCGAAGGTCCGCGAGGCGCTGGCCAGGTTGTACGTCGGCAGCGAGCTCGGCCAGGGCTACGGCGGTGACGAGGACAACGGCGAGCAGTCGGCCTGGTGGCTGTTCGGCATGCTGGGCTTCTACCCACTGCAGGTCGGCAGCTCGGACTACGCGATCGGCTCGCCGCTGTTCACCAAGGCGACCGTGAACCTGCCCGGCGGCAAGAAGATCGTGGTCAACGCGCCGAAGAACAGCGCGAAGAACGTCTACGTGCAGGGCCTGAAGGTGAACGGCAAGGCGCAGACGTCGACGTCGCTGGCACATGCGGCGATCGCGAACGGCGGGACGCTCGACTTCGACATGGGTCCGAACCCGTCGTCGTGGGGCACGGGCCCGGACGACGCGCCGAAGTCGATCACCAAGGGCGACGCGGTGCCGACGCCGGTGCACGACCTGACCAAGCCGGTCTCCGGCGGGGACGCGGCGTTCTTCGACAACACGTCGCGGACCGAGGCGAAGGTCAAGGCGCCGATCCAGTACCAGGTGCCCTCGACGAACGAGGCGGGTTCGTTCTACACGCTGACTTCGGGCAAGGGCGCGGGCGACGCGAAGAGCTGGGTGCTGAAGGGCTCCTACGACGGGAAGAGCTGGGCGGTCGCGGATCAGCGGACCGAGCAGAAGTTCTCGTGGCGGCAGCAGACCAGGGCGTTCAAGATCGCGAACCCGGCGCATTACGCCTACTACCGGCTCGAGGTCACCGCGACCACGGGCGGCGAGGCGTCGCTGTCGGAGTTCGAGGTGCTGGGCAAGCCCGACGCGGCGTGCACCCAGACGATCACGGGTGAGCGCAAGGGTCCGTTGACCGTGCAGAGCGGGGTGACCTGTGTGGACGGTGCGACGGTGTCCGGTCCGGTGTCGGTGGCGGCGGGTGCGAGCCTGATCGTCCGCGGCGGCTCGATCTCCGGGCCGGTGACCGCGAACGGTGCGGCGCAGGTCGTGCTTGACCGGACGAAGGTGGGCGGCCCGGTGGCGATCACCGGGACGACCGGGCCGGTGTCGATCGAGCTGACCGAGATCGGCGGGCCGGTGGCGTTGACGGGCAACAAGGGGCCGGTGCTGACCTCCAGCACGATCGGCGGCCCCCTGGCGTGCGCGGCCAACTCCCCCGCTCCGACGGACTACGACCTGCAGAACACCGTCCGCGGCCCGGCCGCCGGGCAGTGCGCGAAGCTGTAGTCCTCCGGTATGCGCGTGAAGGCCTCCTTCCCTCGGCTGAGCCGAGGGAAGGAGGCCTTCACGCGTTTCGGGAACGCAGGATGCCGAACCCGACCAGGGCCGCGGACAGCACCGTGAGGGCGAGACCCGCGTAAGTGGTCGCCGTCAGGAAGTCGGCCGAGTGCAGGGCCGCGGTCAGCGCTCCGGGGAAGGCCAGCGCCAGGATGGTGCCGCTCGACGCGATGCCGATCCCGGTCGTGACCTCGCCGGCGGTGTCGACGAGCGCGGCTCCGATGGTGGTCCGGTTCGTGGGCAGGCCTCGCATGACGTTGGTACCCGCGACGACGCCGACCACCCGCATCCCCGCCGCGACCAGGGCGAGCGCGACGGCGATCCAGGCATAGCCGAGTCCGCCGAACACGGTGTAGACCGCGAGCCCGCACACGACGGCGGCGGCGCTGAGCCAGGCGGCCTTGGTGAGCCCGACGCGGGTGATCAGCGGGCTGATGACGGCGCCGCCGGCGATGAGGACGACGACCTGGGGCAGCATCCCCAGCGCCGCTTCGGCCGGCGCCCAGCCGAGACCGAACTGGAGGTGCAGCGTCACGAGGTAGCTCAGTCCGGCGGTCGCCAATCCGGCCGCCGCCTTCAGCGCCAGGCCGCTGGCCACGAGTGGCCTGGCGACGAGTGCCAGGTCGAGCAGAGGATGCCGGGCGGTCTTCTCACGGACGACGAAGCAGGCTCCGGCGACAAGGGCGGCTGCGGCGGCGCCCCACGGCAGGGCCGAGGAGGTTCCGGCTTCGACGAAGAACGTGGGAGCGAGCAAGGCGAGGACGATCGTCCCGGTTCCCAGGACGGCGCCCGCGACGTCGATCGGTTCGCGGTGCAGGCCGGCGGGATCGTCGGCGGGGATACCGGTCCGGATGCCGAGGAACGCGAGCGCGGCGACCGGCACGTTCACCAGCAGCAGCGCCTGCCACGGCGCCACGGTGAGCGCGAGCCCGCCGGCGGTGGGGCCGACGGCGAGGCCGATCAGGCCCACCGTCGAGATCAGCGTGGTCGCGCGGACGCGCAGGACGTCTTCGTCGAACAGCCGGAAGGCGAGGGCGAGGGAACCCGGCGTCGTCATCGCGGCCGCGACACCCATGAGCGCGCGGACGGCGATCAGTTGCCACGCGGCGGTGACGACCATCGTGGCCAGGCTCGCCACGCCGAGCAGGACGAGACCGGTGAGCATGATCTTGCGCCTGCCGATCCGGTCGGACAGCGCGCCGAACGCGAGCATGAGACCACCGAACACGACGGAATACGCGCCGGTGATCCATTGCAGGGTCGTCGTCGAGGCGGCGAGTTCGCGGCCGATGGTCGGCAGCGCGACGTTGAGGATCGAGTTGTCGAGCATCTCGAACAGGAACACGGCCGAGAGCCCGGCCAGCGCGGGCCATTTCTCGGCGAGAGCGGGGGTACGCAAAGGGTCTACTCCTTCGGAATGAAGGAGTGACGGTTCGTTCGATCCCGCGTATGCGCGTGCTCAGCGAGGTGAGCACGTTTCTACCCCGATGGCTCCAGCCTACTGCACTCGTGAGTGTCAAGGACGGTTAGGGCCAACGCACCTACTGGTCAAAGTCCGCCATCCGCAGCCTCAGCAACACCAGCGGCCGCGCGTGAGCAACGGCGTGACTCGGGTGATCAGGGACGTGACTCGCGTGTTTGGAGGCCGCACTCGGGTGTTCCGCCTCTGATCACGCGAGTTCCGGCTTCGATCACGTGAGTGCGGTGCCAGGTCCTTGTGAGTGGTGAGGACGGTTAGGGCAAGGAGGCCTTCACGGACTTCTCGATCGCCACCCACGGCTCGACAACACCACCAGCTTCAGCAGTGACGCGTAAGGGCACCTTCCCGAAGTACATGAAGGCCCCCTTCCTTGCGTCTAGCGCAAGGAAGGGGGCCTTCATGTACTTCGGGTGAGCAAGGGCGGCGGCGCGGCGGTCGTGAGTGGCGATTCGGGTTAGAACCGTCCTCGCCACTCACGAGACCGGTGGGCGAGTCAGGCCGCGGCGCCCCGCACCGCCAGTTTCTGCACGTCCATGTACAGGCACCCGGCCGTCGTCGGCTGCGGCGAGCAGGGCCTGTCCGGATAGAACGACAGCTGGTTGGACGAAACGGTCAGCCGCACGAACCGCACCCCGGTCGCGCTGCCCGGAGCGAGCTGGAGCGCGGTGAGCTTGTTCAGGTCGGCGGGTTTGAAGTCGCCGGTGCCCGCCTTCACCCAGGTCGTGCCGTCCGCCGAGGTCTCGACCGTGACGTCCTTGGCCGCGGCGGGCGGGTCGTCGCCGCAGACATTGGTCGGATCGATCTCGATGGCGCTGACGTTGACCGGTTTGCCCAGCTTGATCGTGACGAACCGCGTCTCGATCTTGCCGTCGGGCCCGACGACCTTGTCGGTCGACCAGCCGCCACCGCCGAGCGCCGACGAGGCGACGAGATCACCAGGACCGCAGCCGTACGGGGTGAAGTCCTCACCGTTGAACGCGGTGACGCCGGCGCCCGCGTCGCCGGACGCCCAGTTGAACCGCAGCGCCCAGTCGACCTTGGTGGTTCCCGACCGCACCGAGACCGCGCGGGTTTCGCTGTCCGCGCCGCCTCCGGAGGCGTAGACCTTCGGATAGGTGCCGGGGAGCACGCCGGGGATGGTGTAGCCGCCCGCGGCGTCGGTGACGGCGGCCAGCGAACCGGCGAAACCGGAGTCGTGCCCGCTGAACCGGACCGCGACGCCCGCGATCGGGGTGCCGCTGTCGCGGTTGGTGACCTTGCCGGTCACGGTTCCGGTCGGGGTGCCTGCCGGCGGCGGGGTGGAGAAGTCCTCCGCGGGCGCGGTGTCGGCGCCGGTGATCGACGCGGCGAAGTAACCCATGCCGCGGGCGGCGAACGTCTTCCACAGTTTGGCGTGCGCGCGGCCGCCGTTGATCACCGTGTCGGCCTGCAGGATCGCGTTCCGCATGTCCAGGAACGACGGCGCCGCGGGCGAAAGCTCCATCGCGCGGGTGACCAGCGCCCGCGTCAGCTGCACCCCGAGCGCCGAGCGGACGTCCCACAGCGTGCTCGCCCAGATCTCGCCGTCGGCGTGGACCTCCGGGAAGCCGATGATCCGGCCGAGGTCGCCGTAGGTGTAACCGCCGGGACCGGCACCGGGCGTGCCGGGGCACTGCGGGGCACCGGCGCCGACCGGGCAGTCCAGCGGCTGGGTGCGGGCGAGAGGAACGCCGTTGCTGACGTAGTCCCCGCCGAGAAGCTCACCCGGTGCCGAGGTGTCCTTGATCGCGTTGCGTCCGACGAGGTAGTCGAAGGCGTACCAGTCGCTCCAGGCCTCGCCCATGGAGCCGGACTGCAGGGAGCTCAGGGTGGAGTTGCCCTGTGCGTCGACGACGAGCCGGTTGGACAGGCCGTGGGTGTACTCGTGGTGGATGATCGTGGCGTCGTCCGCGGAGTTCGCCGCGAGGAACGGGTCGGTCGGGTCCCTCGGGTCGCGGAACAGGAACATCCCCATCGTCGGCGCATGGCCGTCCGGCGGGGTGCCCATGAACGCGTTGTTGTAGTAGCCCGGCGTCTGCGCGCCGAGCAGGGTGTGGACCTGGACGGCGTCACCGTCGACCTTCTCGAAGTTGCCCGCCTCGCGGGTGAAGCCGATCGGGAACGACGCGAGGTGGTCGTGGAAGCTCCCGACGTAGGCCAGCGCCTGTACGGCGTTCTGTTCGCGGTTCTTCGCCCACGAACCCGGTGTCTTCGGGTCCCAGGAGCAGGGCCTTGCCGTCGAGCACGGCGGGCCGACGGCGGCGTTGAAGTCGCTGAACTTGTAGCGGAAGGTGCCGTCGGTGTTCCGGCCGATTTCTTCCTGCGGCTGGAACTTCTGGTCGCCGTTGACGTCGGCGGCGACGTGCGCGACGTTGCCGTCCAGTGTCTTGGCGTCGGCGGGCAGCCAGCCCTTCTGGCTCAGGTTGACCTGCTTCTGCGGCCCGGGCTGAGCCTCCCAAGCGAGGCCCTTGGCTCCGTCGGCGTCGTTGGCGTGGTTCACCAGGTTCTTGCGGTAGAGCAGTTTCCCGGTGCCGGCGTCGGTCACTTCCTGGAACATCTGGTCCACGGCGGGTTTGGTCAGCGTGTACCAGGCGGGACGGATGCCGTCGCCGGTCAGGAACGCGACCTGTTTCGAGTCGGGGCCGGGCGCGGCCAGCGTCGCCGCGCCGAGTGACGCGGGAAGGTCGCGCACGGGCGCGCCGTCCAGCTGGATCAGCCTGCCGTCCTTGGTGACGTGTGCCTTCAATCCGTTGCCGAACACCGGAACGGCGCCGACGGACTGGGTGAAGGACAGATGGTGTGTGCCTTCGACGTCGACGTAGTCCTTGCGCAGGTTCAGTTTCGCGGTGTCGGCGGCGCTGAGACCGACGAGGTCTTCCTTGTCCCGCAGGTAGTTCAGCACGATGTCGCGGGGTGACCTGCCGCTCGGTCCGGTGAGGAAACCGTCGGTGCGGGCCAGGATCCGGGGTGTGCCGGTCAGCTCGTCGAAGTCGAGCAGGGCCTGGTTGCCCAGTTCCGCCCGCGCGGTCGCGACGGAGTTCGCCCGCGACGCCGCGAGCCGGTCTCGCGCGGCCAGGACGCGCGGACTGGTTCTCGCCGTGTCACGGACATCGACGTCCTTCCCTGATCTGTCCGGTGTGGTGTGCACGGCGCCCGGTGCCGGTGCCGCACCGGCTTGGGGCGCCGTGACCAGCGCTAATACGGTGATGGCGGTCGCGGCGCACAGCGAGGCACGCGAACGCGACGAACGTGACGTCACTCCAGACCCCTCTCTCGGTGGTGACGCAGACGTTCCATTCGTACCGATACAGTCACAGTGGACGTCAGCGCCGATCAGGTACGGCAATCCCGGTGAGCGGTACCCCTGGCAGGATGGTGTCCACAGTGGATTCAAGAGGGATTCGTAGGGGACGATGGACAGCGCGACGGAATTCGAGCGGCTGAGGCCCGCCATGTTCGGGCTCGCGTATCGCCTGCTCGGTTCGGCCGCCGAGGCGGAAGACGCCGTTCAGGACGCGTATCCGAAATGGGCGGGCGCCGAGCGCGAGTCGATCGGCTCACCACGGGCGTGGCTGGCGAAGGTGGTCACCAATCTTTGCCTGAACCGGCTGACGTCGGCCAGGGCGCAGCGCGAGCGCTACGTCGGGCCGTGGTTGCCCGAGCCGGTTCTGACCTCGACCGACGTGCTCGGTCCGTTGGAGACGGCGGAGCAGCGGGATTCGGTGTCGCTGGCGATGCTGGTACTGCTGGAGCAGCTCAGCCCGGTGGAGCGCGCGGTTTTCGTGCTGAAGGAGGCCTTCGCCTACAGCCATCGGGAGATCGCCGGGATCCTCGACGTCTCCGAGGTCAACTCGCGTCAGCTGCACAGCCGTGCGCGAAAGGCGTTGGACCGCACGGATGAGCGACGGGTTTCGAACCCGCGCCATCACGAGAAGCTGGTCGAGAGCTTCCTGTCCGCGGCGCGGGACGGCGATTTGCCCGCTTTGGAGAGTCTGCTCACCGCCGACGTGACGGCGTGGTCGGACGGTGGCGGCAAGGTCACCGCGGCGCGGCGTCCCGTACACGGCGCGGCCAAGGTCGCACGGCTGTACGCCGGGATGTTCGCCGGCGCCGGCCAGGTGTCGATCGAGATCCTCGAGGTCAACGGCGGCCCGGCGGTGGTCGCGACGGCCGGTGACGCCCTGTTCGGCATCCTCGGGTTCGAGGTGGTGGACGGCCGGATCCGCGGGCTGCGCGCGGTCGGCAATCCGGACAAGCTCGCCTTCCTGTCGGGGCAGCTGTCACGTTCCGGATGGCCCGCTGGTTCTTGAGGGTGAAAGCTCTCGAGAAGGAGGATCAAGGTGGCGAACCCGATTCTGGTGACCGGCGGTACCGGCGATCTCGGCCGCGAGGTGGTGCGGCGGCTGGCGGCCGAAGATCGGCGGGTCCGCGTCATGAGCAGGCGCCCGCGGCCGGCGGACGTGCGGCACGAGTGGGCGCGGTGCGACCTGAAGACCGGTGACGGTCTCGCCGAGGCGGTCGACGGTGTGTCGGCGATCATCCATTGCGCGTCCACGCTGGGCCGCGGGGACGAGCAGGTGACGAGGAACCTGGTCGAGGCGGCGAAGCGGGCGGGACGTCCGCACGTGGTGTACATCTCGATCGTCGGCATCGACGTGATCCGGTTCTTCTACTACAACGAGAAGCTGGCCTCGGAGAAGGTGATCGAGGAGTCCGGTCTGCCGTGGACGGTGCTGCGCGCGACGCAGTTCCACGAACTCGTCGCGCGAGCCTCGTCGGCGCAGCGGCGGCTGCCGGTGACGATCATGCCGTCGGGCTTCCGGTTCCAGCCGGTCAGCACCGGCGATGTCGCGGACCGGCTGGTCGCGCTGGCGTCCGGTGAGCCGTCGGGGCGGGTGGCGGACATGGGCGGCCCGGAGGTGCGGAGCGCGCGTGACCTGGCGGAGGCGTATCAGCGCTCGGTGGGGCGCCGGAAGCCGATCGTCTCGCTGTGGGTGCCGGGTAAGGCGGCCAGGGCGTTCCGGGCGGGCGGCAACCTGACCCCGGAGAACGCGACCGGTGTGGGCACCTTCGAGGAGTTCCTCTCTACCCGCGTTTAGTCCTCTGGATGCGGCGCACCGAGCCGGGCTCACGCGCGGGAGTTACGGTGGCCTGGTGACGATCACCGGGTTCTTCTCCTCCTTCGAAACGGGTGATCCGCAGCCGGTGGATCCGGCCTTGCGTGTCGGCACCGGACCGCGTTCGTCGCCGACGGCGAAGCCCGGCGTCGGGTTCACCGGCGCGCACGCGCTCCGCTACGAGAACACGCTGCGCGCGACGGTGTTCGAAGTGGACGTCGAGGTCACCGGCCACACCGAACTGTCCTATGTGGTCTTCCCGGAGGCCGAGTCCGACGTGCCCGGCTATCGCGGCACCTTCGTGGCGCTGGACGTCGAGTTCGACGACGGGACGTCGGCCGGGTTCAGCGCCACGGAGCAGGGCCTGGGCAAGACGCTGTACGTGGACCAGTGGAATCTCGTGCGCCGACGGCTGGGTGCGTTCGCCGGACGGCGGATCACCCGGATCGTCCTGGTCAGCGAACCGCCGGACGGCGAAAGCGCGGGCTGGGTGGACGACGTCCGGCTCGCCGAGCGCACGATCGAGATCCGTGAGCCGGTCGACCACGTCCGCACCACACGCGGCACGCATTCCAGCGACAAGTTCTCACGGGGCAACAACTTCCCCGCGACGGCGATCCCGCACGGCTTCAACTTCTGGACCCCGGTCACCGACGCGAGCGCCACCAACTGGATCTACGGCTACCACGGGCACAACGACGCCGAGAACCGTCCGGCGCTGCAGGCGTTCGCGCTGTCACATCAGCCGAGCCCGTGGATGGGCGACCGGCACACCTTCCAGGTGATGCCGGGCATCGGCCCGGTGGAGGCCGACCGGTCCCGCCGCGCGCTCGCGTTCTCCCACGACGACGAGATCGACCGGCCGCATTACTACGGTGTCCGGTTCGCCAACGGCGTCACCACCGACATCGCCCCGGCGGATCACGCGGCGCTGTTCCGCTTCACCTTCCCGGGTGATCGCGGCTGGCTGTTGTTCGACAACGCCCGCAACCGGGGCGGTGTGCGCCTCGACGCGGCGAACGGCGTGGTCACCGGGCACACGTGGGTCCGCAGCCGGTTGTCGGCGGGGGCGCGGCAGATGTTCGTGTACGCCGAGTTCGACGTCCCGGCCGAACGCGGCGGGAGGATCCGGCGTCCGGTGTGGCGCACGGTGACCGGGTTCGTGGAGTTCGCCGCGGGTGAGGTGACGATGCGGATCGCGACGTCGCTGATCAGCCTCGCGCAGGCGAAGCGGAACCTCGACCAGGAGATCCCCGCCGGGACGACCTTCGAGCAGGTCCGTGACCAAGCCCGCGCCCGGTGGTCCGAGGTGCTGGACCGGATCGAGATCGAGGGCGCGACCGAGGATCAGCGCACCACGTTCTACTCCAACCTCTACCGGCTCTTCCTGTATCCGAATTCCGCGCACGAGGACACGCCGAAGGGCGTCCGTCACGCGAGTCCGGTGATCCGCCGGTGGTGGCCGAGCACGCGCACCAAGACCGGCGCGAAGGTCGTAGACGGCGAGATGTACGTCAACAACGGCTTCTGGGACACCTACCGCACCACGTGGCCCGCGTACGCCCTGCTCACCCCGGGCCGGTGCGGGCGGATGATCGACGGGTTCGTCCAGCAGTACCGCGAGGGCGGCTGGATCTCGCGCTGGTCCTCCCCCGGCTACGCCAACCTCATGACCGGCACCAGCTCCGACGTGGCGTTCGCCGACGCGTATCTCAAGGGCGTGCGAGGCTTCGACGTCGAGGCCGCCTACGAAGCGGCGCTGAAGAACGCGACCGTGACACCGAGCGGCCAGAGCGTCGGACGGAAGGGGCTGCACGAGTCGATCTTCCTCGGGTTCACGCCGACGTCGGTCCACGAAGGCCTGTCGTGGGCGCTGGAGGGCTGCGTCAACGACTTCGGCCTCGCCAATTTCGCCGAGGCGCTCGGGCGGAGCGACGACGCCGCGTACTTCCGGCAGCGCTCGCAGCAGTACGCGAACCACTTCGACCACCTGATCGGGTTCTTCCAGGGCCGCAACCGTGACGGGAGCCGGCATTTCGGTGCCGCGGGTTACGACCCCGAGGCGTGGGGCGGCGACTTCACCGAGACGAATTCCTGGAACACCGCGTTCTCCGTCCCCCACGACGGCGCCGGGCTCGCCGCGCTGCACGGCGGCACCGAAGCGCTGGAGTCCAAACTGGACACCTTCTTCGCGACCCCGGAGACCGGCCGCAAACCGGGTTCCTACGGCGGGCTGATCCACGAGATGACCGAGGCCCGCGACGTCCGGATGGGACAGTACGGGCATTCCAACCAGCCGTCGCACCACATTCCCTGGATCTATCACCACGCGGGCGCGCCGTCGAAGACGCAGCGGATCGTGCGGGAAGTCCTGCGGCGGCTCTATGTCGGGAGCGACCTCGGCCAGGGTTATCCGGGCGACGAGGACAACGGCGAGATGTCCGCCTGGTACGTCTTCGCCGCGCTCGGGTTCTACCCGCTTGCGATGGGCAGCCCCGGGTACGTGATCGGCTCGCCGCTGTTCACGAAGGCGACCGTCCACCTGGAGAACGGGAAGGACCTGGTCGTCGAGGCGCCCGGCAACACGGAGGACACCGTGTACGTCCAGGGGCTGACGATCGACGGGCGACCCCACGACAGCAGCGCGCTGTCGCATTCCGTGCTGGCCGAGGGCGCGGTGCTGAAGTTCGCGATGGGCGAGCAGCCGTCGGAATGGGGCCGCTCCCCCGCCGAGCCCGCCGCCCCGGGCCCGCTCACGGACATCACGGTGGCCGACGGCCCCCTGTTCGACGACACCACCAAGACCGAGATCACCTTCCCCGTGCGCGAACCCGTCATCGAGTTCCCGGTCGAGGACGCCTCGCGTGAGGTCGTGATGTACACGCTGACCTCGGGAAGCCGGCGGGGTGACCCGCGTTCGTGGGTGCTGGAGGGCTCCGACGACGGCGAGCAGTGGACGCTGCTGGACCAGCGGGAAGGTGAGCGGTTCCGCTGGCGGCGTCAGACGCGGCCGTTCGCCCTCGCCGGGCCGGTGAGGCACGCCCGATACCGTCTTCGCGTCACCTCGTCCACCGCCCGGCGGGTCACCCTCGCCCAAGGAGAGCTGCTCGCCCGATGATCTCCCGCATCACCCAGGCCACGACCGACCGTCTGGTCGCCTCCGATCCCGGCCTGGTCCGGCTCCGGCTCGGTTTCTCGGCCGTGCTCAGCATCGTGGTCGCGGTGCTGGCCATCCTGCCGTTCCACCAGCCGCTCACGGTCATCCTCGTCGCCGCGATCGCTGCGATGACGTCCGCCTTCACCGTCAACGACGAGACCCCGGGGAAGCAGGCGGTGACGCTGATACTCGGGCTGGTCCTCGGTGCGGCGTCGCTCACCGCGGCGAGTGTGGGCTCGGCGGTGCCGCCGCTGGACAGCATCGTGTTCGTGTTGCTGATCTTCGTCGCGGTCTACGCGCAGCGATTCGGTGCACGCGGGATCGCGCTGGGTTCGCTGTCGTTCTTCCTGTTCTTCTTCGCGATGTTCCTGCAGACCCATTTGAAGCAGGTCCCGGTGCTGCTGCTGGCGCTGACGATCGGGATCGCGGCCAACGCGGTGGTCCGGTTCGTCCTGCTGCGCCGGCATACCGACGCGGAGTTCCTGCGGATCCGGCGGGCGTTCCGGGCCCGGCTCGCCGCCGTGGTGCGCGCGGCGGAGGACCACCTCGCGGTCGGCGGCAGCGAGCGCACCCGCAAGCGGCTCCGCACCACGAACGCCCGGATGCACGAGTCCGTGCTGCTCATCGAGGACACGGCGCCGGAGGTCACCGGCGCGGATTCGGTGAACCGGCTGCGCCGCCGGGCCATCGAGGTCGAGCTCGCGGTGCAGTGGCTGACGATCACGGTGCAGCGCACCTGCGCCGAGGATCTCGACGACGTCGTCCGCGACGATCTGATCGCGCGGATGCGGCGGTTCCGGTCGCTGATCGAGCGCGATCCGCGGGAGCTGCCGCTGATCAGCGAGACCGAAGAGTTCAGCAAGATGCTGGTGGAAGGCAGCCGGATCGACGAGCACGCCGCGCCCGGTGACGGCGTCCGGCGCGCGCTCGCCGAACTCGCGCTGGCCGACGTGCGCGCGCAGCGGGTCGCCGAACACGACGTCTCCGATGCCGTCGACGATCCCGAGGACCCCGACGAGGAGAAGTCGTCGGCGTTCGCCTACGACAACCAGACGCGCAGCGCCATCCAGGCCGTCGTGGGTGGCGGGCTCGCCGTGCTCGGCGGGGAACTGGTGTCGAGCCAGCGGTGGTACTGGGCGGTACTGACCGTGTTCGTGGTGTTCATCGGCTCGTCGACCGCGGGGGCGACGTTCGTCAAGGGCGTCCGGCGGATCGGCGGCACGCTGATCGGGATCGTGGGCGGGCTGGTGCTGACGCTGCTCGTGTCGGGCAGTGTGCCGGCGACGTTGGCGCTGATCCTGGTGTGCGTGTTCGGCATGGTCTACATGGCGCGGGTGTCGCAGGTGATCATGGCGTTCTTCATCACCAGCATGCTCGGGCTGCTGTACAGCCTGTTGGGGACGTTCAGCCTCGAGGTGCTGTGGATCCGCGTGGCGGAGACCGCGGTCGGCGCGGCGGCCGGGGTGCTGGCGGCGGTGGTGATCGTGCCGGTGCGCACGCGCGCGGTGATGCTCGACGACGTCTCGGCGTTGCTGGAGGAACTGGACGAGTTCGTCGAGAAGACCGCGGGTCTGTTGTCCGGTGCGGAGAACGTGAGCGTCATCGAGAAGTCGCGTGACCTGGACCGGGCGGTGGACAAGGTCCGCACGACGATCGAGCCGCTGACGCATCCGGTGAACCTCAGCAGCCGCCGGGACTACGGCTGGCACGTGCTCACGACGGTGGAGACGATCGCGTTCCGCGCCCGGCACGTCGCGGCGCGGTCGCAGGCGGGGCTGCTGCTCAACGAGGCGGACCGGCTGCTGCTGTACACCGGGCGGATCCGGGCGAACACCGCCGTACTGCGGGAGGCGATCGGTGATCCCGGCGGTTCGGGGCACGGGACGCTGGTCCGGGACGACGGGACGCCGGTGGCGGACCGGATCGACGATCCGCGGGCGCGTTCGGTGCTGACGAGTCTCGGGCATCTGGACGAGACGGTGATCGCGTTGGGGCGGGTGTTCGGGGTGGAGGCCACCGATCCGGAGCCGTCCGGGAAGCCGTGACGTCCCAGGTCGGTCCGTGAAGACCCCTTCCCCAAGTACATGAAGGCCCCCTTCCTTGCGCTAGACGCAAGGAAGGGGGCCTTCATGTACTTCAAACCATCCGCGAGCACTCACAAGGTTTTCAGGGGTCAGTTCTTCGGTTTCGGGCAGTTCTTCCACGAGAAGTGGTACGTGGTCTTGATGGAACCGTCGGTCGAGTCCATGGTGACGAAGCTGGTGGTCTTCTTCGGATCGGAAGTGCCGACCGCGGCCCGCAGTTCCGTGTTGATGTTGAAGTTCCGGTCCTCACCACAGGGTTTGTAGACGATGGCACCGACTTCGATGTCGTCGGTGAACTGCCAGTTGTCCTCGAACGGGCCTTTGAGACTGTGGTTCACGTACGACGTCGGCGAATTGCCTTGGAAGTAGTAGTTGGCGCGTTCCAGTCCGGTGGCTCCCGCGGCCAAGGAGGCGAAGCCGCGGTAGTCGGTGCCCGCGATGCCGTAGGTGAATCCCTGCGGCACGTGGACGTAGAGATTGAGCTGACAGTTCTTGCGCAGATCGGTCGGTTTCGCGCCGACGCCGACCTGGGCGGTGTATTCGCTGTAGGTGACGGTGAACGCGGTGTTGTCCGGCGATACGGAAACGGCCGCCGTACCGGGTTTGCATCCGGTTCCGTTGACCGTCACGACGTCGATGACTATCTTGTCGGACGGCAACGGGGGCGGCACCCACGCGTTCGGGGTGACGACCGAGGAGAAAAGCGTTACGGCAGCGACCAGCACGTTGAGCATGGGATCCTTCCCAAAGCTTCGACACGGCGGGATCGGCGGATTCAGCGAGACGATTTCTCCCTGCCGCCCGCCGGAAATGGGGTCGTCGAGAAGACTCGTCGCCGCCGGGCAGGGCGGCGACGAGCGGTGAAGTCCTCGTTCAGAGCGGCCAAGGCCCTGACCGGGCATGGGTGGGACGGCCTTCTTCCGGACCGGGAAGCAGGCCGTCACCCTGGAGGAGAGGTCAGGAGGCCGGGCAGGTCTTCCACGAGAAGTGGTAGGTGGTCTTGAACGCGCCGTCGGTGGAATCCATCGTGATGAAACTGGTGGTCTTCTTCGGATCCGACGAACCCGCGCCGACCCTCAGTTCCGTGTTCACGTTGAGATTCCGGTCCTCGCCGCACGGCTTGTAGATGATGACGCCACCTTCGGCTTCGTCACGGAATTGCCAGTTGTCCGACAGTGGCCCGTTGACGGGATGGCTCACCTGTGCGGTCGGCGAATTCCCTTGGAAGTAGTAATTCGCCCGCTGCAATGCCTTGGCGCCGGATTCGAGCGATGCGAAACCGCGGTAATCGGCGCTGGCGATGCCGTAGGTGAATCCCTGCGGCACGTGGATGTTGAGGTTCAGCTGGCAGTTCTTCCGGAAGTCGGTGGGCTTCGCGCCGACGCCGACCTGCGCGGTGTATTCGCTGTAGGTGACCGTGAAGGAACTGTTGTCCCTGGCCACGGCCACGGCGGACGAACCCGGCGGACAACCGGACCCGTTGACGGTGATGACGTCGATGACGACCCGGTCGGGCGGCGGTCCGGGCGGCGGGGACATGCTGTTCGGCGTTATTATCGACGAGAAAAGAGATACGGCGGCAACCACTGCATTGAGCATGGGGTCCTTCCCAAAACTTCCACACGGGGGGCGGGGAACTGGGCGGACTCATGCTAGCGAGTCGATCTTCACGATGCCGCCCGCCGATCGGACGAAACCGTCTCGGCAATCGGTTCATGAAAAGATATTATGGACTGTAACCGTTTTCCGGGGCCAATGGGAACACCATCGGCCCCGGAAAACACCATTCGATTCGCACGATATGAAAAATGCTTTCGCGGCTTCACCGTTGACGATTTCGCGGAGACAAGCCGGTTCAGGCTGCCAGCAGGCTCGCGGCTTCACCGAGCACGGCCACCGCGCCGGGTTCCCAAGCGCCGGCGGTGATCACCACGACGTGGTCCAGCCCCCAGGACGCGAACTCGTCGCACCGGCCGGCGAAGTCCTTTGAGGACTCCCCCGGCGCGAGCCGGGTCGCGATGGTCTTCTCGATCTCCTCGACGGGCCGTCCGACATCGGCACAGTGCCGGGCGAGGACGTCCAGCTGCGCGCGGACGGTCTTGCCTCCGTCGGGAATGTCGAAGAGGTTGCAGGCGTCGGCGTGCTCGGCGACCAGCCGCAGGGTCCGTTTCGGCCCGGTGCCGCCGATGAGCACCTTCGGCCGCCGCACCGGCAAAGGGTTGTTCACCGGCCGCTCCAGCCGGTAGTGCCTGCCGACGAATTCCGACGTGTCGCCGTCCCACATCCGGCCGGCGATGCGGAGGGTCTCCTCCAGTCGCTCGAACCGTTCGACGACCGGCGGAAGCGACAGTCCCATCGCGCGGGCCTCGTCCTCCTGATAACCGGCGCCGATGCCGAGCCAGGCGCGGCCCCGCGAAAGGACGTCGAGGGTCGTGACCGCCTTCACCAGCAGGGCGGGAGCCCGGAAGGTGGCGGCGCTGACCATGGTGCCGAGCCGGATCCGGGACGTCGCCGAGGCGAGGAAACCCAGCGTCGTGTACGCCTCCAGCATCTCCGAGTCCGGCGTGCTGCCCGGCGCGGTCTGCAGGAGGTGGTCCGCGACCCACAAGGTGTCGAGCCCGGTCGCGTCGGCCGTCCGGGCGATGTCGAGAAGGTTGTCGACCAGACCGCCGGGCCAGGAGAAGTCGGTGACGCTGACGCTGATTCGCATGATCTTCCTCATCTTCCGGGGGCTTCGGGGCGAGCGAAGGGTGGCGGCCCGCCGATCGGGCTCAGGTGGATGCCGGCGATGAGCCAGCGGTCGTCGTCGCGGACGAACACGTGGGTGACGCGGAACCGGCCGTCGACGCGGTTCCCCTGATGAGTGCCCTCCTGGGTGTGCACGCCGACGGACACGGCGGCCGTGCCGTGGTCGCGGACGTCGACCTCGGTCCAGTCGAGTTTCTCGGTGACCAGGTCGCCGCCGCGATAGCGCTGCAGCCATTGCGGTTTCCCGAGTACGAATCCCAGCGGCCCGACCAGGGTGAAGTCGGCGGTGGTCATCGCGTCGAGTGCCTCCGTGTCGCCGCGGACCTCGGCGTCGGCCCAGCGGGCCCCAAGGTCGCGGATCTCGTTCTCCGTACTGCGCATGGCGTTTCCTCCGTTTCGTTCGACGCCTTCAACGTTAGATATCGAATGATTCGATGTCAAACCCTTAGAGTGATGCGCTATGCTCCGGGACGTGCAGAAACCCACCGCGGCACCCATCGGGGTCGTCCTCGCCAAGACCGCCAAGTCCGTCGGGCGTGCCTTCGATCAGGCACTGGCCGCCGACGGCGGCTCACAGCCCGTCTGGCAGATCCTGATCACGCTCAAGACCCGGCGCGTCGCCAACCAGCGAGAGCTCGCGGCCGCGGTCGGCATCCAGGGCGCCACGCTCACCCATCACCTGAACGCCATGGAGAGTGCGGGCTTGATCACCCGGCGGCGCGATCCCGACAACCGGCGGGTGCACGTCGTCGAACTCACCGACGAGGGTGAAACGGTCTTCCACCGGCTGGCGAAGGCGGCGATCGCGCACGACAAACGGATCCGGGCCGGGTTCAGCGACGAAGAGATCACCACGCTGGCCGGGCTGCTCTCGCGACTCGCCGCGAACGTGGCCGCCGACGGCATCGATCAAGAAAACAGTGACTGGACGCACCCGAACGGCGACTCGGGACAGGACTAGCATCGCGGTACAAGTCGATGTCGCCTCAAGCTGGAGAACCGCAATGACCCAAGCCCCTGTCAACGTCACCGTCACCGGTGCGGCCGGCCAGATCGGCTACGCGCTGCTCTTCCGCATCGCGTCCGGTCAGCTGCTCGGCCCGGACACCCCGGTGAAGCTGCGGCTCCTGGAGATCCCGCAGGCGGTCAAGGCGGCTGAGGGCACCGCGATGGAACTCGAAGACGGCGCGTTCCCGCTCCTGTCGGGCATCGACATCTTCGACGACCCGAAGCAGGCCTTCGAGGGCGCGAACGTCGCCCTGCTCGTCGGCGCCCGTCCCCGCGCGAAGGGCATGGAGCGCGGCGACCTGCTCGAGGCCAACGGTGGCATCTTCAAGCCGCAGGGTGAGGCCATCAACGCCGGCGCGGCGAGCGACATCAAGGTCCTCGTCGTCGGCAACCCGGCCAACACCAACGCCCTCATCGCCCAAGCGCACGCGCCCGACGTCCCGGCCGACCGCTTCACCGCGATGACCCGCCTCGACCACAACCGCGCCCTCGCGCAGCTGTCGAAGAAGCTGGGCGTACCGGTGACCGAACTGAAGAAGGTCGCGATCTGGGGCAACCACTCCGCGACCCAGTACCCGTCGATCGCGCACGCCGAGGTGTCCGGCAAGGCCGCGACCGAGGTCATCACCGACCAGGCCTGGCTCACCGACGACTTCATCCCGACCGTCGCCAAGCGCGGCGCGGCGATCATCGAGGCCCGCGGCCTGTCCTCCGCGGCGTCGGCCGCCTCCGCGGCGATCGACCACGTCCACACCTGGGTCAACGGCACCCCCGAGGGTGACTGGACCTCGGCGGCGGTCGTGTCCGACGGTTCCTACGGTGTCCCGGAGGGCCTGATCTCCTCGTTCCCGGTCACCGCCGCGAACGGCGAGTACAAGATCGTCCAGGGCCTGGAGATCGACGACTTCTCGCGCGCCCGCATCGACGCTTCGGTCAACGAGCTGGCCGAAGAGCGCGACGCGGTGAAGAAGCTCGGCCTCATCTGAGCCTGAACCACCTCACGAAGGCGGCCGTGTCCCCCGGGACACGGCCGCCTTTTCGCGGCCGATGATCGTGTCGAGGTTCGCGCGCGTGCTCTCCAGCTCGCCGATCGCGCTGTCGATCCGGGCACGCTGCTCCCGCAGGGCTTCGACCAGCTCCGGGCAATCGGGGGTCAACCAGCCGTCCTCGTCGACGATGCAGGGCAGGATCTCCAGGATCTGCGCGGTGTTCAGCCCCGCCCCGAGCAGGATCCTGATCCGCCGCACCGCCGCCACGTCGGCGTCCCCATAGACGCGATAACCACTCGGACGCCGCCCCGGGGTGAGCAGACCCTGCTCCTCGTAGTACCGCAACGCGCGCTCGCTGACGCCGGTCCGCCGCGCGAATTCCCCGATCCGCATCCGCACTCCCGACTTGACTCTCACGTGGATGTCAAGGTTTAGCTTAGCCGCCATGACCACCGTGACCGTCCTCGGACTCGGCCCCATGGGACACGCCCTCGCCGCCGCGTTCATCGCCGCCGACCACCCCACCACCGTCTGGAATCGCACCCCTGGCAAGGAAAACGGCCTCGACGCCGCCGTCGCCGCGACCGCCGCCGAAGCGATCACGGCCGGCCCGCTCGTGATCGTCTGCGTGCGCGACTACGCCGTCGCGCGATCGATCCTCGACACCGACGCACTCAAAGGCCGCACCCTGGTGAACCTCAGCGGCGGCTCACCGGAACAGGCCCGCGCGATGGCGGAATGGGCCGCCGGGCACGGCATCGACTACCTCGACGGCGTCATCATGGCGACCACCGACGCCATCGGCGGCCCGGACGCCGCCCTGTTCTTCAGCGGCCCCGCCGACGTCTACGAAACACACCGGCCCACACTGGCCGCGCTCGGCGAGAACGTGCTGTACGTCGGCGACTCCCCCGGCCGGGCCGCCGCGTTCGACGCGTCGTTGCAGGACATGCTCTGGACGTCCATGAGCGGCGTGATCCACATGTTCACGCTCGCCAAGGCGGAAGGCATCCCCGCCGCCGACATCGCCGAACACGCCAAGGCACTCCTCGGCTTCTTCCCCGCCATGATCGACCTGCTCGCCGAACAGGTCGCCACCGGAAACTACTCCGGCGACGCGGGCACCCTCCACTCCACAGCCGCGACGATGGACCACGTCCTCGACGCGATCCGCGCGCAAGACCTCGACAACGGCGTCCTGTCCGCCGCCCGCGCCGAAGTCCGGCGAGCCATCGACGCCGGACACGGGGAAGACGGATTCGGCAGGCTCGCCGCACTTCCGTGAGAGCCAGGGCGAACTGGCCTGGTCTCGTGTGTGGTGAGGACGGTTAGAACCGGCCTCACCACACACGACACAATGGGCCCGTGCACCTCGACGCGCTCCTCACCGGCCAGCCCTCGGAAGTCCTCACCAGGGCCCTCGAGCTTTCCCAAGCCGAGCGGAAAGCCCTCGTCCCCGAACTACTGGCCACGTTCAAGGACAGCCGCGAGTTCGTCGAGATCAAGCCCGACACCTACGGCGCCCGCAACCCGCTCAGGGCCCAGCAAGCCGCGACCGCCCTCTGGACCGCCCTCCCCGCGAGCGACCCCCTGCTGCGCAAACTCTGGATCGCCTCGCCCACGATCCTCGAACGCGTCCTGCAGGACCGCTCGCTCACCGAACGCAAGACGATCGCGTTACGCATGATCGGCCACCACACCGCCTGGGAAGCCATCCGCCGCATGGTCCTCGACGGCGACCTCGAACCCATCCGGACACCGGAATACCACACCGGCTGGTTCCGCTGGGCCGAACGCTTCCGCGGGAAATCGCTGGCCGAACGGCTCCGGACCGAACGCGAAGCCCTCACCGAGATCTGGGAACTGCTCACGATCGAAGGCAACGCCGACGGCAGCTTCGCCGCCTTCGACAAGTACGTCCGCGACCAGGACAAATGGTCCACCGCGCTGCTCGAACTCACCGGAACCGGCGAACTCGACCGCACCCGGCTCCTCGACCTCACCCTGGACGTACTCGCCCGCGACTTCGCCGCCTTCCGCGCCCAGTGGTACGCCGCACTCCACGAAGCGCTCGCCCCCACCCCGGACGAACGCACGGCGGCTCAGCACCGCTACGCCCGGCTGTGCGGAAGCAGCCTCCCCCGCACCGTCTCCTTCGCCGTCAAAGCACTGTCCCTTGTGGACAAACAAGGCACGCTCGACGACGAAATCGCGCTCCAGCACCTCCCCGCCGCAGCGGCCGGACGCGGCGCCGCCACCGCCAAACTCGCACTCAAACTCGCCGGCCGCATCGCCGACCGGCGACCCGAACTCACCGACCTCGCCAACGAAGTCTTCGAAGCGGCACTCACCCACGAAGCCTCCGACGTCCGCGCCATCGCCACCACCCGGCTCGGTGTCACCCCGGAGGCGCCGCCCGTCATCGAGACCGCCGAGTACCCGGAACCCACCCGAACACCGTGGGACCAGCGCAAAACGCTGACCGTCCCGCTCGAAGTCCCCGACACCCCCGCCGCGGTCGCCGAAGCCCTCTCCTCCTTGCTCGCCGACCCCGACCAGGCCGACCTCCTCTTGGCCGCCCTCGACGGGGCCCACCGTGTCGCCGGCGAGCTCCAGGACGCCCTCAAACCGCTGGTGAAACGCGCCGCGCGAATCGCCGCCCAGCAATACAGCGCGGCGGTGCCGAAGATGATCGCCACGCTCGTCCTCGGCCTCACCGGCCGCGACGTCGCCCCTCTACCGCAGGTCGACGGCTGGCGCCGCCCCCTCCACCACCGGATCACCGCCCTCCTCGACGGCACCGCCGTCCCCGTCTCCGCCGCCACCCACCAAGGCGGCTGGCTCGACCCCGTCGTCTTCGTCGCCCGCATGCTCGAACATCCCGACGCGGCCGAAGACGACGTCGCCGACGCACTGCTCCGTCTCGCCCCCGACACAAGGCCCGCGGCCCTCGCGCTCGCCACGGAACTCACCGGACCGCACGCCGACACCATCCGCTACGCCCTCGGCGGGCCGCCCATCGACGACACAGGCTGGACCGCCCTCGCCGCAGCCCGCGCCCGGCACCCCGAATCCGCCGACCCCGCCGCCGCGCTCCGCGGCGAACCCGGACCACCGACCACCTGGACGTTGAAAGCCGGTCTTACCGACTACGGCTCGAACACACTGGACATCGAACGAACCCCGGAACCCGCCGCGCAGGAGGTTCCCTGGCTGGGCACGCCCTTCGAGAACCGGGCCACCGAGTGGCTCGGCTTCACCGAATGCCACGAAGCGGTCTCCTCCCCCTACGACCGCGACCACCTCGAAGCCACCGTCGCCGGAAACCTGTACTTCAACGACATCGAAGTCGGCTATCCCGTGGAGAAGGCCGCGCTGCCTCCGTTCCTCGACAGCCCCTCGGTCCCGGGCATCCCCGGCACGATGCTCCTCGCCACCACCCTCGCGCTGAAACGCCCCGCCGCCGTCCAGCTCGGCACGGACGCCGTGCTGACCCTGCTGGACCGTCGGATGCTCGGCCCCCGCGCGCTCGGCGAGGCGTTGGGCGCACTCGGCCCGCAGCTCATCATCACGCGACTGGCGCCCCGGCTCTCGGTCATCGCGAACGAACACCCGATCGCCGTACTGTCCACACTGGACACATTGCTGCCGAAGCTGGAGCCCTCACACCGCGGCATCTTCGCGCTGCTGGAACTCGCCGCGGACCTCGTGGACCGCGGCGCGGGCACGATCAGCGCCGAAACGAAGGAGTGGCTCACCGGCTTCAAGGGCAGTTCGAAAGCGGCGAAGGCGGCGTCACGACTCAGCGGCTGACATCCGGGCCGCCAGCACATGCGAACAAGGCCCTCGGTTCTCCTGATGCTTGGCCCACCATGCACACGTGCATCCGGCGGGCGAAAGCCGGACGCGCTGCACCGAGCCGGCGCGGGTGATCTCGTAGCCACCGTCCGGCAACATCCGGACGGCTCCGGCGGCAAGGAGCTCACGGGCTTTCGTCAGCCGACCGTTCGCTGGAGCGGCCCCGCTCGGCAGCTCGCGCGGGAACCACGTGCCGTCGACGACGTCGTGACCGGCGCGACCCGCGACGAGTTCCGGCGCATCGAGACCCGCCGCCAGCGCGTTCAGCCAACCGCCTTCACCCGAGAAACCCCGGGACGGCTCCGGGGACAACGTGACCACGAGCCGCGCTCGCTCCAACCGCAGCACCCAGGTCGCGACCTCGCTGTCCGGTCGCGTGTAGACGGTCAGCCCCTGAGCGAACCGGACGAGCGGCTCGACGACCCGCAACCGATGGAGCCCGGTCGCCGGGATCGAATCCCGCCCCGGCCGTGACGTCAGCCGCAACCCACGGCCCGACGCCACCGCCCACGACTTGCCGACCGACGTGGGCAGCCTCCGCAAGAAGTTCCGTGTCTCCGCCTTGTCCAGCTCCGCCTTCTCGATCGCTCCCGCCGTGACGGCGGCGACCTCGGCGAACCCCGACACCCAGCGATCCGGCAGCGGCACCACGGACTCGTCGTTCTGCCCGTCGAGAGTGCGGAGCCGGATCCCCTCGCCGCGAACGGTCAAGTGCAACGGATCCTGGGCGACGACCCCGGCCAGAACGGTTCGCGTCGCCTCAGACAGGTCCACATTGGTGCAACCCTCGCCGAGGTCACCCGCTTCCAGCAGATCCAGCCTGGCGTACAGGCCACAGCACGGCGAGAAAGCCTCCGCGCGTAACGTCGTCCGGTCCGCGGTGAACACCGGATCGGACTCGGCGATCAGCCGGTTCACCATGGACGGAGGCATCCAGAACCGGGTGCGGGCGACCTTCCCGAGCACAAGCAGCGCCTGGGCCGCCTGTGCTCCGGGCTCCAGAAAACCCTGGAAGAGCACGGACGTCGGGGCGTCCTCTTCCAGCTGCTCCAGCAAGACCTCGGTGATCACCGGACAACCCTAGCCAGGGGTCCCGACAGTCTTTGCGGGTTTTGCAATGAACCTGAAGTTGATCTTGTTCTATGCCCGGCTGAATAGGTCGTTATACACTTTGAGACTGACGACGCCGGTAGGCGCGTTGCTGGCACGCCCGCGAGCAGTAATCCCGAGGCCGGCCCCGCCCTCCCCCGTCCAACGGCTTACCGCAGACGACGCACTCCCCTCCCCCGGTTTCGTCACTGATTACCTCACTCCCCTGGCTTTGGATGAGCGCCTCGACACCGTCGAGGGTCCGCCGTAGCCCGAACTCGAAGGCGTCCAGCGGAGCATCCATTCCCCCGGCCTTCCACAGCCGCTCCAGCGCCGGATAGCGGTCCAGACGCTCGAAGAGTGACTCGCGTTCGCTCCACCAGCGCTCATGGGTCACCCCCGTGCGCCGCTGGAGCTCCGCGGCCTCCCCCGCCTGACGCGCGGCCGACTCGACGAATCCGCCCACCAGGTTCACCACCGCGATCACCTGCGCCGGCGCCAGACCGCTACGCGAGGCCACGTCCAGCGCATGGTCATAGCCGGCCATGATGTTCGGCCCCGGCAGGCGGCGGGACCCGGCGCTGTGGACCAGCCACGGATGCCGGTGATACCTCTCCCAGGCCAGTCGCGCCCAACGTTCGAGGCCCGCTCGCCAGCCGAGCCCGTCCGAAGACCCCATTGGGAACTCGCCGTACACCGCGTCACGCATGAGTTCCACCAGTTCCGCCTTGCCGGGGACGTACCGGTAGAGCGACATGGTGGTGGTGCCGAACCGTTCCGCGACCTTGCGCATCGACAGCGACGCGAGCCCTTCGGCGTCCGCGACCTCGACGGCCGCCGCGACGATCCGGCCGAGGCTCAATCCGGGCCGCTCCGGCTCGGACGCCCCCCACAGCAGTTCGATCGCGCGCTCCGGATCCGGCTGCGCGTCGTCTTCCGCCACCCGCTACTCCCTTGACGCTCTTCGCTCGTTCGTGTTTAGCTGATAAACCTCAGTATATCCCATATACCTCTCGCAGGAGCGCTTCAGCATGCCCGAAATCAGGTTCTTCGTATCTCCGGACGGCAGCGACGACTGGCCTGGCACCGCCGACCGGCCGTTCGCCACGCCGAAAGCCGCCCAGAAGGCGGTCCGCGCCGCGACGGCCACCATGACCGGTGACGTCATCGTTTCCTTCACGACGGGCGTCTACCGACTGGACGAACCCCTTTCCTTCGCCGACACACAAGCCGATTCCGGCTCGAACGGCTTCCGCGTGATCTACCAGGCACACGGCTACGGAACAGCCGACCAGGCAAAGGTCGAACTGAGTGGCGGCCGCGAGATCACCGGCTGGTCGACAGGCGACGACGGCGCCTGGACCGCGCCGATCGGCGACCTGGCACCGCGACGGCTCACCGTCGACGGCAAGCCCGCGGCCCGGGCAGCCCGCGCGGACGGGCTCCCGGGAAGCGTGACGAAAACAGCCACTGGTTACGTCACGGACAGCGTGGAGCCTCAATCGTGGCCGGACCCCTCCGGGCTGGAGTTCGTGTACCCGGGCGTCTATCCGTGGTCCGAAGCCCGGCTCGCGGTCGCGTCCATCTCCGGCGACGCCTCCTCGACCACGATCACGATGGCTCAGCCCGCCTTCGACAACGCCAAATCCCTCTACGACGCCAAGTGGTACGGCGCCGGTGGCGACGGTGCCTGGGACGGCCTCGCCGCGCCGTCCACGCTCGAGAACAACGCAGCCTTCCTGACCGAACCGGGATCCTTCGCCGTCCGCCGCACCGACACGGGCGATCACGTCCTGCACTACCGCCCGCGGCCCGGCGAGAAGATCAACGAGACCAGTGTCGTCGCTCCGATGCTCGAAACGCTCATCAACGGACGAGGCGTCCACGACCTCGTGCTACGCGGCTTCACCTTCACCGACGCGACCTGGTCCGGTCCCGACCGCACTGGCGGCTACCTGCACTATCACGGCAACGCACGCTACGAACGGGGCGACTTCCAGAAGATCGACCTCGGCGCGGACGTGGGCTACGTCCATGTGCCCGCCGAGCCGGTCCAGCTGCCCGCCAACGTCAGCCTCACGTCGGTCAGCCGGGTCTCCTTGGAAGGCAACCACTTCACCAGACTCGGCGCGGGAGGCCTGCTGATCGAAGACGCCACCGACGTGCGGATTCTGGCGAACGTCTTCGACGAGATCTCGGGCAGCGGGATCGCCGTCCACGCGAGCACCCAGGTCGCGGTCGAAGACAACCTCGTCCATCACATCGGCACCGAGTACCGAGGTTCGCCTGCCGTCCTCGTCGTCGAGTCCGCGGAGACCTCCGTGGCACACAACGAGATCCACGACGTCCCGCACAACGGCATCGTGATCACCGGCGGCGAGCGCGCCAAGGGCACGCAGGTGATCTCGAACCTCGTCGAGCGCAGCATGGGCAAGCTCATGGACGGCGGCGGGATCTACCTGTCGGCACCACAGGGCTCGTCGTTCGCCGGCGGGGCGCTGGTCCGCGGCAACGTCATCCGCGACGTCCTCACCTCGTACAACTTCGGCCTCTACACCGACTACGGCGCGGCGTGGATCACCGTCCTCGGCAACATCGTCCACCGGGCCGACACCCCGATCGTGCTCCAGGTGGGCCCGCCGATGGAGAACGTCGCCTTCATCGGCAACTTCTGGGACGCCCTGCCCGACGGCTACGACACCCCGCCCGAGACGGTGACCGTGGCCGGGAACACGGTGCTGCCCAAGGAGAGTTTCGACGATGCCGTCCGGGCGGACCCGGCGGGCGCGGACATCCTCGCGCGGGCGGGCCGCCGAGGTCTGGAACGATGATCACCGCTCCTGCCGGGCGCGAGTCCGGCAGGAGCCGCTCCGGCCACGATCATCGAGGAGACCACGCGCGATGCCGACCCAGACCACGGAAGCCACCGGGACCCGCCGACGGCTCGCGCGGATCGCGACCGAGGTGCTCGCTCCCTGGGTCTGGGTGCTCGGTCTCCCGCTGATCGTCGCCTGGAAGGTCACCGGATACCACGTCGGCGAGACGGTGCTCTGGGGTCTCGTCGTCGGCGTCACCGGATCGCTGATCCCGATGGCCGTGATCGTGCGCGGCGCCAGGAAGGGCAAGTGGGACAGCCACCATGTCACCGATCGCGCCGGACGGCTCGTCCCGTTCGCGGTCTGCATCGGCTCGCTGACCGCCGGCTTCGTCGTCCTGATCGCCGGCGGCGCCCCGCACGAGATGATCGCGCTCGCGGCCGCCGAACTCGTCTGCCTGGTCGCCGCGCTCGCGATCACCTTCGGGCTCGAGTTCAAGATCTCGATGCACGCGATGGTGGCGGCGGGTGCGGCCGTGATGCTGATCCGCGTCTACGGCCCCTGGCTCGCCTTGGTCTTCCTCGGCGTCGGCTGGGTCTGCTGGTCCCGCGTCGAACTCGGGGATCACACCAAAGCCGAGGTCACAGCCGGGATGGCCGCCGGTGTAGTCCTCGGCGGTGGTGTTTACCTGTTGCTTGACGCGATTCTGACCTGAGCCCCACCGTATAGGTCGTTATACACTTAACGGAGCCGCTTGATGCCTTCGACAAGCTCGGCGACGTCGTTCGCGGCGGCGAAGCCGAGCCGGAGGAACGGTCCGGCCGGCTCGGCGGCGAAGAACCGGTCCCCTGCCCCCACCACGACTCCCCGTTCCCTCGCCGCGCGAGCGACCGCGTTCGCGTCACTCCCCGCCGGCAACCGCACCCACAGATGCAATCCGCCCTCGGGCAACCGCGCGACAGTCCACTCAGGACACTCCCCTGCCAGCGCGGCGGCCGCCTTTCCGCATCGCTGCCGCAGTTCGGAGCCCAGCTTCCGCACGTGACGTTCCCAGGACGGCGCGCTGAGCAGTTCGAGGGCCGCCTCCTGCAGCGGACGGGAGACGAAGAAATCGTCGACCCGCCGGATCGCCTTCATCCGGTCGAGAACGGGTCCACGCGCGATCAGCGCCCCGATCCGGAGGCTCGGCGCGGCGGCTTTGGTCACCGACGTCAGATGCACGACCGTGCCGTCGCGATCGTCGGTGATCAGCGGACGCGGCGCCGTGGCTCCGTGCGAGAGGTGCCGCGCGAAGTCGTCCTCCAGCACGAAAGCGCCCGCCGCGCGCGCCACCTCGAGGACCTGAGTGCGGCGTTCCGGCGTGAGCACGGTCCCGGTCGGGTTGTGGAAAGTGGGCTGGCAGTAGAAGAGCCGGGCGCCGGTCATCGCGAACGCCTCCGCCAGCAGATCCGGCCGGACCCCGTCGTCGTCGAGGGGAACCGGCACTGGGCGGAGCCCCGCAGCCCGTGCGGCGGCGAGCGCTCCCGGATAGGTCGGCGATTCGACGAGGACCGGGCTGCCGGGCGCCGCGATCGCCCGGAACGCCATGGAGAGCCCGCTCTGGCCGCCGGCGGTGATCAGGACGTCGTCCGGTGACGCACCGGCGGGCCCCGCGAACACCGACCTCAACGCGGCCAGCCCGGCAGCGGGTGCCCGGTCCCAGGAATCCGGACGGCGCCCCGCCCGCGCGAGCGCCGCGCTCAGGAAACGGGTCGCCTGCAGTGATCGGTGTGGATATCCGCCGTCGAGCAGGATCGCGCCCTCCGGTGGCGGGCCGAGGACGCCGGTGAGCGATGTGGTGTCGACGCTGCGATCGGTCAGCGCGACGGTCTGCCACGCCGTGTCGAGTGGCCCGTCCGCCGTCGACGGCCTGGCCGCCACATACGTCCCGCTTCCGGGGCGGGTCACGACAGCGCCCTCGGCGGCCAGCAGAGCGATCGCGCGCGACACCGTCACCGGGCCGACTCGGTAGCGCTCGATCAGCTCGCGGCTGCTGGGCAACCGGTCCCCCGCGGCCGCCGCGCGGATCAGGGAACGCAGCTGGAGAACGAGTGCGGAAGTGCTACTATCCGACATGAAAGACAATGATAGTGCTACTGGAAATCGCGCGGAATCACTACTGGACATTCCCGCGCTGCGGGCCGATACGCCGGGCAGCGAGAAGGTCGTCCACTTCAACAACGCGGGCTGCGGACTGCTGGCGAAGCCGGTACTGGCCGCCATGCTCGATCATCTGAATCTCGAAGCCGAGTTCGGCGGCTACGAGGCCGCCGCGGCACGGTCGGATCAGGTCGCCGGCTTCTACCGCGAGATCGCCGCGTTGATCAACGCTCGGCCCCGCAACATCGCCTTCGCGGCGAGCGCCACCCACGCCTACTCCACCGCGCTTTCCTCGATCCGGTTCGAGCCTGGCGACATCGTGCTCACCACCCGCAACGACTTCATCTCCAACCAGATCGCGTTCCTGTCGCTGCGGAAGCGGTTCGGTGTCGAGATCGTGCACGCACCGGACACGCGGGAAGGCGGTGTCGACGTCGAGGCCATGGCGGCCCTGATGCGCACGAGGAAACCGAAACTGGTCGCCGCCACGCATATCCCGACCAACTCGGGACTCGTCCAGCCGGTCGCTGAGATCGGACGGCACTGCCGAGAGCTCGGCCTGCTGTATCTGGTCGACGCCTGCCAGTCGATCGGCCAGTACCCCATCGACGTCGAAGAGATCGGCGCCGACCTGCTCACTTCGACGTGCCGCAAGTTCCTGCGTGGCCCGCGCGGTTCGGGGTTCCTGTTCGTGTCCGACCGGTTCCTCGAAGCCGGGCACGAGCCGCTGTTCATCGACATGCACGGCGCCCGCTGGAGCGCGCCCGGCACGTATGAACCCGCGAAGTCGGCTTCCCGGTTCGAGGAATGGGAATTCCCTTACGCCACCGTGCTCGGCTGCGCGACGGCGGCGAGGTATGCCCGTGAGGTCGGCCTGGAGGCGATCTCACGGCGCACCCCCGCGCTCGCGGCCAGGCTGCGGGAAGGTCTCGGCGCCATCGCGGGCGTCGAAGTGCTCGACCGTGGCCCGGAACTGGGTGCCTTGGTGACGTTCTCCATCAAGGGCTGGGAGGCCGTGCCCTTCAAAGCGGCGATGGATGCCAGGCGGATCAACTCGGCGCTCAGCTACCGGGAGTTCGCGCAGTTCGACTTCGGGGACAAGGACGTCGACTGGTGCCTGCGGCTGAGTCCGCACTACTACAACACCGAGCGGGAAGTGGACGACGTCGCCGCGGCCGTCGCCGAACTCGCCGCCTGAACGCGGTCTCCCCGCCTGGGCACTGGGGGTGTCCGGGCGGGGAGACCGTCAGGAGGGTCAGGCCCCGGCGAGGCCGCGGCGCTTCAGCAGCGGCTCGATCTCCGGGTCACGGCCGCGGAACGCGCGGAAGGCGGCCATCGGGTCGACACTGCCGCCCCGCCCGAGCAGTTCGCGGCGGAAGTGGTCGCCGTTCTCCCTGGAGAGCCCGCCGTTCTCGCGGAACCACTGGACGGTGTCGGCGTCGAGGACCTCGCTCCAGATGTAGGAGTAGTACCCGGCGCTGTAGCCGCCGCTGAAGATATGCGCGAAATAGGTGGTGCGGTAGCGCGGCGGCACCGCTTCCAGCGCGACCCCGGCCTTGGTCAGCGCCTCGGCCTCGAACCGCTGGACGTCGTCGACGTTGTCCTCGGTGCCCAGCGCGTGCCACGCCTGGTCGAGGAGCGACGCCGCGAGGTACTCGGTGGTCGAGAAACCTTCGCCGTACTGCTGCGACGCCAGGAGCTTGTCGATCTGCTCCTGCGGCAGCGGCTCGCCGGTCACGTGGTGCTTGGCGTAGTTGGCCAGCACCTCGGGCCACAGCATCCACATCTCGTTGACCTGCGAGGGGTACTCGACGAAGTCACGCGGGACGTTGGTGCCGGAGAACATCGGATACTCGACGTCGGAAAGCAGCGAGTGCAGCGCGTGCCCGAACTCGTGGAACGCGGTGACGACCTCGTCGAAGGTCAGCAGGGTCGGCTCGCCCGCCGGCGGTTTGGCGACGTTGAGCACGTTCACCACGACCGTCTTGGTGCCCAGGAGCTTCGTCTGGTCGACGAAGTTGTTCATCCAGGCGCCGCCGCGCTTGGAGTCGCGGGCGTAGTAGTCGAGCAGGAACAGGCCGAGTTCCGAGCCGTCGGCGTCGAAGACCTCGAAGATCCGGACCTCGGGGTGGTACTTCGGCAGGTCCTCCCGCTCGGTGAAGCTCAGACCGTAGAGCTTCGACGCGGCGAAGAAGACGCCGTCGGTCAGCACACGGTTCAGCTCGAAGTACGGGCGCAGCGCCGCGGTGTCGACCTCGAACCGGTCCTTGCGCACGCGCTCGGCGTAGAACGCCCAGTCCCACGGGCGCAGGACCGCGCCGGGGATGTCGGCTTCGAGGTAGCGCTGCAGTTCTTCGGCCTCCGCCTTGGCGTTGGCGACCGCGACCGGCGCGAGACGTTCCAGGAGCCCGACGGCGGCCTGAGCGGTCTTCGCGGTCTCGTCCTCGATGACGTACGACGCGTGGTCGGGGAAGCCGAGTACGGCGGCCCGCTCGGCCCGCAGGCGGACCAGTTCGGCCACGACCCCGTTGTTGTCGGACTCGTTGCCCCGGTTGCCGCGCGAAACCGACGCGGTGAAGATCCGCTCGCGCAGCGCGCGATCCTCCAACGAGGCCAACGCTGCCTGCGCCGTCGGCAAGGTCAGTTTGAGGACGTACTTGCCTTCCTCGCCGGCGGTTTCGGCGGCGGTGGCGATCTCGTCCTCGCCCAGTCCCGCGAGTTCCGCGACGTCGTCGACGACCACGGCGAGTTCGTTGGTGTCCTTGAGCAGGTTCTGCTGGAAGCGGGTCGAGAGCGTCGAAAGCTGCTCGTTCAACTCGCGCAGGCGCTTCTGGTCGGCCTCGGGCAGCCCGGCGCCTGCCCGGCGCACGTCGGTGTGGTGCCGCTCCAGGAGGCGGAGCGACTCCGTGTCGAGGCCGAGTTCGTCCTTGCGCTCGAACAAGGAGTTGATCCTGGCGAACAACGCCGGGTTCAGGTTGATGGCGTCGGCGTGCGCGGCCAGCCGCGGCGCCATCTCGGCCTGCACGCGCTGGATCTCGTCGTTCGCGTTCGATCCGGCGAGGTTGAAGAACACGCTGGACACGCGGGACAGCAGCCTGCCGGACTTCTCGAGGGCGACGATCGTGTTCTCGAAGGTCGGCGGCTCCGCGGAGTTGGCGATTTCCTCGATTTCGGCGGCGTGCTCGGCAAGGCCCGCTTCGAAGGCGGGAAGGAAGTGTTCGTCGGCGATCCGGTCGAACGGCGGAAGGGCGTAGGGCAGCTCACTCGGCGCGGCGAACGGGTTGTCCTGCGAAATCATCGGTGTTGCTCCCGGGTCGTCGAATCTGCTGTTCTGGCCACCTTACGGGCAGTGAGGGGCCGGTGGATGCCGTCCGTGGCGTGACACCGCGGACGGGAGTGGTCACGCTCCGGTGGTACCGCCCACCACCGCGTCGGAGCTCTGTTTTCCCTTGCCACGCTTGGTCTTCGCCTTGGGCGGCGGTGGGGCGATACCGGCGAGGTCGCCGCCGTTGTCGTTGACGCGCAACACGAACGGACGAGTCTCGGTGTACCGGACGACCGAAACCGACGCCGGGTCTACCACGATCCGTTGGAAGGAATCGAGATGCTGGCCGAGCGCGTCGGCGAGGATCGCCTTGATCACATCGCCATGGCTGCATAAGAGCCATACCGCGTTTTCGCCGTACTTCTCGGTGATCCGGGCATCGTGCGCGCGGACGGCCGCGACCGACCGCGCCTGCATCTCGGCCAGCCCTTCGCCGCCGGGGAAGACCGCGGCCGACGGATGCGCCTGCACGACCCGCCAGAGGGGTTCCTTGACCAGATCCTTGAGCGCGCGCCCGGTCCATTCGCCGTAGTCCACTTCGGACAAACCGGGCTCTTTGACCTTGTCCAGACCGCGTGCCTCGGCCAGCTTCGCCACCGTCTGGCGGCACCGGAGCATCGGCGAGACCACCAGCTCGGCGAGCGGGACCGGCGCCAGGCGCTCGACGAGCGCGGCCGCCTGCGCCCGGCCGGTGTCGTCCAGGCCGACCTTGGGCGTGCGCCCGGCCAGGACACCCGAACCGTTCGCCGTGGACTTGCCGTGGCGCAGAAGGATCACAGTACTCACGTGGCCCACCCTACGTGTCGTGCTTTGCCCCCTTCCCGCGTTTCGTCCTCTGGATGCGGTACTTGCGCGTGCAAGGACCGCATCCAGAGGACTAAATGCGCGGGGGGGTTACAGGTGCGGGCCCTCTTGGGGGTCCAGGACGCCGGTGAAGATCAGGACGAACAGCAGCGCGCCGAGCACGAGCCGGTAGATCACGAACGGCACGAAGCTCTTGGTCTTGATGTACGACATCAGCCACGCGATGACCGCGTACCCGACCCCGAACGCGACCAGCGTCGCCAGGATCGTCGGCCCCCACTGCGCCGGGGCGCCGTCCTTGCCGATGTCGGTCAGCTTGTACAGCCCCGAGCCGAACACCGCCGGCAGCGCCAGCAGGAAGGAGTATTCAGCCGCCTCGGCGCGGGTGTAGCCGAGCAGGAGCCCGGCGCTCGTGGTGCCACCGGAGCGCGAGACACCCGGGATCAGCGCCAGCGCCTGCGCGAACCCGAAGCCGAGACCGTGCGGCACCGTCAGGTGGTCGAGGGTGCGCTCCTGCTTCCCGATGCGGTCGGCCACCAGGAGGATCAGGCCGAACACGATCAGCGTGGTCGCGGTGATCCGCAGGTCACGGAAGGTTTCGTCGATGGCGTCCTGCAGCAGCAGGCCCAGCACCACGATCGGCAGCGAGCCGACGATGATCAGCCAGCCCAGCCAGGCGTCGGGATCCTGACGCCAGTCCTTCTTGTAGATCGAGAAGAACCAGGCGCGGAGGATCTTCCCGATCTTCGACGAGAAGTACAGGATGACCGCGAGTTCGGTACCGATCTGGGTCACCGCGGTGAACGCGGCGCCCGGGTCGTCCCAGCCGGCGAGCGCCGCGGTGATCCGCAGATGCGCGCTGGACGAGATCGGCAGGAACTCCGTGAGGCCCTGGACGAGCCCGAGGACCAGTGCTTCGAACCATCCCATCAGGCGACACCGGCCGATTCGACGGCTTCGGCGGCGACCTGGAGGGCGTGTGCGGAGCCCTCGGGATCCGGCATGGCGGGCGCGACGGTCAGCGTCGTGACACCGGACTCCGCGAAGGCCTGCATCCGCTCCGCGATGCGCTCCTTGGGCCCCAGCAGCGACGTCGCGTCGATGAACTCCAGCGGGACGGCCGCCATGGCACCCTCGTAGTCCCTGCCCAGGTACTTCTGCTGGACGTCGGCCGCTTCGCGCTCGAAACCCATCCGGCAGGCGAGCTGGTTGTAGAAGTTCTTCTCCCGGCTGCCCATCCCGCCGATGTACAGCGCCGCGTACCCGCGGACCGCGTCGGCGCAGGCCTTCCAGTCGTCACCGACCACGAGCGGGACGGTGGGGACGACGTCGAAGCCGTCGAGGGAGCGCCCGGCCTTGTCCGCCCCGGCCTGGATCAGCTTCAGCTGCTCACCGGCGTGCTCGGGCGAGTAGAAGACCGGCAGCCAGCCGTTCGCGATCTCACCGGTCAGTTCGAGGTTCTTCGGGCCGATGGCGGCCAGGTACACGGGGATCTCTTCGCGCACAGGGTGCACGGTCAGGGTCAGCGCCTTGCCGGGCCCGCCGGGCAGCGGCAGCTGGAAGTGGTCGCCGTCGTACCGGACCCGCTCGCGGCTGAGCGCCTTGCGGACGATCTCGACGTATTCGCGAGTGCGGCCGAGCGGCGACGCGAACTTCACGCCGTGCCAGCCTTCGGAGACCTGCGGACCGGAAACACCGAGGCCGAGGCGGAACCGGCCGCCGGAAAGCGTGTCCAGGGTCGCGGCGGTCATCGCGGTCATCGCCGGTGTCCGCGCGGGGATCTGCAACACCGCGCTGCCCACGTCGATCCGTGAGGTCTGCGCCGCCACCCACGAGAGCACCGTCGGCGCGTCCGAACCGTAGGCCTCCGCGGCCCAGACGACCGCGTAGTCCAGTTCGTCCGCCTTCTTCGCCAATGCCAGGTTGGCCGCGTCGTTCCCCGCGCCCCAATAGCCCAAGTTCAGTCCGAGTCGCACGGCGTGAATGTATCCATCGGAGTGTCACTCGTCCGTTCAGGGTGTTGACAGCCGATGACCCGCACGGTGGTACTCGATCACGACACGCTCACCTGCTCCGCGACCCGCACTTGCCTTCCGGCTAGGCTCGCCCGTCGTGGAAAAGCGACAGCTCGGCCGGTCGGGACTTCGGGTCTCGCGGATGGCCCTCGGGACCATGACGTGGGGTGGCGACACCGACTCGGAGGAGGCGGCCAGCCAGCTGGTCGCGTTCGTCGATGCCGGGGGCACCCTGGTCGACACCGCCGACATCTACGGCGAGGGTGAGAGCGAACGCGTCCTGGGCGCGCTGCTCGGCGACCTGGTCCCCCGCGACGACATCGTGCTCGCCACCAAGGCCGTCGCCCGCCGCACCGACGGCCCGTTCGGCGGCGGAGCCTCGCGCGGTGCCCTGCTGAGCGCGCTCGAAGGCTCGCTGCGACGGCTCGGCACCGACCACATCGACCTGTGGCAACTGCACGCCTGGGACACCACCGTGCCGGTCGACGAGACACTCGCGGCCCTCGAATACGCCGTGACCAGCGGAAAGGCCCGCTACGTCGGCGTCTCCAACTACTCGGGTTGGCAGTTGGCGACCGCCGCGGCCCGCAGTTCGGCCGTCGCCCCGCTCGTCTCGACGCAGGTCGAGTACTCGCTGCTGGAGCGCGGGGTCGATCGCGAGGTCGTCCCCGCGGCCGAGCATCACGGCATCGGGCTCCTGCCGTGGGCGCCGCTCGGCCGGGGCGTGCTCACCGGCAAGTACCGCAGCGGGACGCCCGCCGATTCGCGCGGCGCTTCGAGCGTTTTCGCGGGCTATGTCGAACATCACCGGACCGATCGCGCGGCCAGGATCGTGCAGGCGGTCGCGACGGCCGCCGACGGCCTCGGCACCTCGCCGCTGGCGGTCGCGCTGGCCTGGGTCCGCGACCGGCCCGGAGTGGTCGCGCCCGTGGTCGGAGCCCGTGACACCGGTCAGCTGACCGGCTCGCTCACCGCCGAGGACATCACGCTCCCGCCCGCCATCCGCTCGGCGCTCGACGACGTCAGCGCGATCGAGGTCGGGTACCCGGAACGCGGCCTCTGAGCCGTCTCGAATACTGGATTAGGTGACTGTTGGGTGACGCTGACGTGACGTGGTGGAGTTCCAGGAGGATGCTGGACAAGTCCGTTCGACGAATAGCAGGTGGAGGCACCAAGGTGGGTCGGCTGTCCGCCGTTTCCCGGATCGCGATCCCGCTCGCCGGTGTCCTGGTGCTCTCGTCCTGCAGTACGGACGACACGCCGAACGACTCCTTGCAGATCGTGCAGAACCCCGTCGCGGCGACGGCGGCGGTCTCTCCCGCCGTGACCGTCAAACCCGCCGGTTCGGTGTTCGCGGTGCCGGGGGTGCGGGCCCTGGTGACCGACGAGGCGAGCAAGTCGCTGGTCGTCGCCGTTTCGGAGCCGCCGTCGCTGCGTATCTACGATCTCGCCGCCTTGGACACCCCGAAGACGACAGTGGCCCTGCCCGGTCCTGCCGAGCGCCTGACGGTCTCGGGCTCCCAAGTGCTCGCCAGCGTTCCCGGCAAGAGTCTCCTGGCAAAGGTCTCCCTGCCCGGTGGCACGCTGGAGACGGTCCCGGTCGCGGGGCAGCCGTCGGCCGGCCTTGTCGACGGCGACGCGACGCTGGTGTCCGTCCGGGACCGCAAGGCCGTCGAGGTGCTGTCGAAGAACGCGGGACCGAGGACCATCACCGGCCAGATCTACAGCGCCGACGACGTGCTGAACACCGGTGACGGCGTGGTCGTGCTCGACAAGCTCCGCACCGCCCTGTTCGCCGTCGACCTCGCCGAGGGCAAGATCGGCGAGGGCCTGCGCGCCGGCGACGGCGCGGCTAACGCCGTCACCGACGATCTCGGCCGCGTCTTCGTCACCGACGCGCGCGCGGGCGCTCTGCTGGCGTTCTCCACGACGCCGCTGCTGTTGCGCCAGCGCTATCCCGTGCCCGGCGGGGCGTACGGCATCGCCTACGACCGCACGCGCGGCCTCGCCTGGGTCACGCTCACCGAACGCAACGAGGTCGTCGGTTTCGACGTCCGCGGTGGAGAGCCGATCGAGAAGCACCGGTTCCCCACCGTGCGGCAGCCAGATTCGGTCACCGTCGACGAGCAGGGCGGCCGTGTGGTCGTCGGCTCGGCCATCGGAGAAGGGATCCAGGTGATCACGCCATGACAGTGGTGGACGAGGCGGTGGTCGAAGGGGATTGGGAGTACCGGCGGCTGCAGCTGCCTCCTGGTGTTTCCCGGCGGGCGGCGGCGACGCAGCTGTCGATCCACGCCGAGTTCGCCGGCTGGGAGCTTTCGACCGTCCGGCTCTACTCGGACGGGACCCGGAGGGTGTGGTTGCGCCGGAAGCGCACCGCTACGCCGCTGCCCGGCCTCATCACCTGAGAAGCAGCCGATGTTGTGGGCCCTCCCGACCGGCTCCGTGCCGTCGGGTGGTCGCTGTAGTACGTGAAGGCCCCCTTCATTGCGTCTAGCGCAGTGAAGGGGGCCTTCACGTACTTGGCACGCGCGACGAAAGCGTCCTTCACCGCACGAGATGCGGCGAAAGGCCCCTTCAGCTCTTGAAGACCCGGCCCAGCCAGCCGGCCCAGATCCCGTCCTGTTCCACAGGATCGACATCGCCGAACAGGTGATGCATCGCGACCATCGGCCCGGCGAACCCGCGCACGAAGCGCAGGAAAGCGTCCGAGGTCCGGATGCCGACCGTCTGCGCGTTCGCGAGATAGACCTCGCCCTCCACAGTGGACACCGAGTCGGTGGAAAGCCGTACCCGGTCCCCCGTTTCCGGCCGCCCCGCGAGGCCGAGTTCCCGGCCCAGCTTCAGCCACGCGCTGTCCCAGTCCCCGATCATCGGCCCGAACACCGTCACCGGCACGGCCTTCCGGCCCGCGAACCGGTTGAGGTATTCGACGAGGGTGCGGAGGAACAGCTCGCCACCCGCGGTCATCGCCTCGAACTCGTCTTCCCAGTCGTCGCCGGGCAGGAAGCCGCTCGTCACGGTCCGCAGCACGGTGCTGCCGCCGGAGCGGCCCTCGATGAGGAACTCGTACGCGACGAACCGTCCGTCCGGCGCGGGTTCCGTGCCGTAGACGAGCCGCTCCAGCGGGTCCCACGACGTGATCGCCGACGTGGGTTCGTAGCCGCCGAACGCGGTCTTCACGGTTCCGCCGACGCCGCCATCGACCTCGTTGCGGCCCATGAACCACGACGTGATCCCCGGTCCGGTCGCGATGGCGTCCCAGACCTGTTCGGGCGTCGCGTCGACCTCGAGGCGGTCGGTGATCTCGAATTCGTGGCCCACTCAGCGCTCCTCGGGCTCGGTTCTGACACTCGGATGGACGGCGACGACGATCCGGTGATCGCGGCCCTGTTCGGCGCCCTCGTCGTGGTATTTGCTCACCAGATTCGTGATCGCGACGGTGAGCTCTTCGGCGAACGCGGCCCGGTCCGCAGCAGAGGAGAACCGCACCTCGCCGTCGATCGCGAAGGTCGCGACCCGCTTGCGCGCCTTGGTCGCACCGGTGATCAGCAAGCCGACGTCGCGCACGAGCCTTCCGGCCACCGCGAGCAGCCAGCGTGCGGACAGCCGGTCCGGTGACTGCGCCGGATCGGGCTGCACGGCCGAGAGCGCCGTCGGTGAGATGACGTACGAGGACGCCGTCGCGCGCATCATGCGCTCGGTGACGTTGCCCTTCCGCCGCTCCTCGACGAGCTCGACCAGCCCGTGCTTCTCCAGTGCGCGAAGGTGGTAGTTCACCTTCTGTCTCGGCAGGTCCACCCGCGCGGCCAGCATCGTGGCCGACGCCGGCTCGGCGAGTTCGGCGAGCAGCCTGGCCCGGACCGGATCCAGCGACACTTCGGCCGCTTCCGCGTCCTCGATCACCGCAACGGAGAACATGCCAAGAAGGTGTCACCGAAAAGAGTTTTTGTCAAGAAGGTCAGTCTTGTCGGTGCGCCCGGTTCGCGAGTGCCAGCAAGCGGGGCACCACCTGCGGGGCCGCCTCGAGCGGGACGACGTGCCCGACCCCGGGGAGCACCACGGACGTGCCGTTCTGCACCGCACCGGCCAGCTCCTCGACGTCCGCCGTCGGCACGAGCTTGTCGCGCTCCCCCACGATCGCGATCACCGGCACCGCGCCGACCTGCGACAACGCGGATTCCCGCGTGTAGGCGTCCAGCGCTGGTCGAAACGCCGATACCGTCTGCGGCCAGTTGCCGCGGATCATCCGCACCGTCAGTTCGACGTCGGCGGGCACCGGGTCGTCCCCGAAGAGCCACCACCGCAGCCCGGCGGTCACCGCCTTGCTCGTGTGCTCACGCACCAGGCCGATGAGTTTGGTCCCGAAGACCATCTCCAGGTCGCGGCCGAGTTTCCCGAGCGCGTTCGGCCAGATCGCGTCCGGCGTGACACCGCCCGCCGACATGGCGAGCAACCCGATTCCCGCCACTCGCGCCGCGAAGACGTCCGGGTGGCGCTGGGCGAGCGACAGGATCGCGAGCCCGCCCATGTCGTGGCCGACCAGGACGACCTTGCCGTCGGGGATCACCTTCTCCAGCACCTCGGCCAGATCGTCGGCGAGGTGTCCCATCGTCGCCGACGCGGCCCGGACCTCGCCCGATTCGCCGTGCCCGCGCTGGTCGTAGGCGAGCACCGCGACCGGCTTCTCCGCGGCTTCCGCCAGCACCGGCGCGATGGCGCGCCAGCTTCGCCTGTCGAGGGCGTACCCGTGGAGGAGGACGACGGTCACCGGCGCCGACGGATCACCCCAGCGTTCGAAATGCAGGGGTGTCCCGTCGGCGGCCAGCAGACCGGGCATCAGGCCGAACGGAGGAAGCGGTCGAGCACGCGCACGCCGAACTTCAGCGCGTCGACCGGGACGCGCTCGTCGACTCCGTGGAACAGCGCCGAGAAATCGAGGTCCGCGGGCAGCTGCAGCGGGGCGAACCCGAAGTTGCGGATCCCGAGCGACTGGAAGGACTTCGCGTCGGTGCCGCCGGAGAGCATGTACGGGAGCGTGCGGGCGCCAGGGTCCTCGGCGAGGACCGCGTTGGTCATGGCGTCGACCAGGGCACCGTCGAAGGTCGTCTCGACCGGCGGCAGCTCCATCCACTCCTTCTCGATGTCCGGACCGAGGATCTCCTCCAGCTCGGCGTTGAACGCCTCGAGACGGCCGGGAAGGATCCGGCAGTCGACCGAAGCCTCCGCGACCGAGGGGATGACGTTCGACTTGTAGCCCGCCGTGAGCATCGTCGGGTTCGCCGTGTCACGCAGGGTCGCGCCGATCATCCGGGAGATGTTGCCGAGTTTCGCGACGGAACCCTCGATGTCGTCCTCGGGGAAGTCCCAACCGGTGATCTCGGTGACGCCGTCCAGGAACTCGCGGACGGAGTCGGTCATGACCAGGGGGAAACGGTGGTTGCCGAGCCTGGCGACGGCCTCGGACAGCTTGGTGACGGCGTTGTCGCGGTGGATCATCGAGCCGTGACCGGCTGTGCCGCGCACGCGCAGCTTCATCCAGCGGATGCCCTTTTCGGCCGTCTCGATGAGGTACGCGCGGACGTTGTCCTTCAGCGTGATCGAGAAGCCGCCGACCTCGCTGATCGCCTCGGTGACGCCCTCGAACAGCTCCGGCCGGTTCTCGACCAGCCACTGCGCGCCGTACTTTCCGCCTGCTTCTTCGTCGGCCAGGAACGCGAAGACGAGGTCACGCGGCGGGACGATGCCGTTGATCTTGTAGTGACGGGCCAGCGCGAGCGCCATCCCGCACATGTCCTTCATGTCGACCGCGCCGCGGCCCCAGACGTAGTCGTCCTGGATCGCGCCGGAGAACGGGTGCACCGACCACTCCGAGGCGTCGGCGGGGACGGCGTCGAGGTGACCGTGGATCAGGAGCGCGCCGCGCGAGGGGTCGGCGCCCGGCAGCCGGACGATCACGTTGTGGCGGTCCTTGCCGCCGGACTCGACATAGGTGATCTCGTAGCCCGCGTCGGTGAGCTTCTCGGCGACGTACTCGGCCGCGGCGCGTTCACCGACCAGCGTGTCGGGGTCACCGGTGTTGGTGGTGTCGATGCGGATCAGTTCACTGGTGAGGGTGACTGCCTCTTCGGCTGCTGCTTCGATCAAATTCGGTTCGGTCACCAGGCATTCCTACCATTGGTGGAGCCCGCCGACCCGTTGCCACCGCGTGGTGGACGTCGTGTGACGGCCCACTCCCCCGCGTGCCCCGGCCATCTGCTCTCTTCGAGTGGTTGTGATTTCAGGTACTGCGGGTGGCGAACGCCGGCCGCTAGCGTCGGCTCACGTCGTTCGGGGAGAGCCTTCGGGCTTCTAAGGGGGATTTTCGCATCATGCAAAGAAAACTCTCGCGGGCTTCGCTGAGAATCCGGCTCGTCGCCGCGCTCACCGCGGCCGGTCTGATCGCCACCACGGGCACCGCGCTGGCCGACGCCGACGCCGATCGCAAGGTCGTGCAGACGGCGCTGGACCAGCTCACCACGACTGGAGGAGCGCTCGGCGCGCAGGCCAGGGTGACCGATGGTCACCAGCGTTTCACCGCGCGCTCCGGCAAGGCGGAACTGGGTTCGAACCGGCCGGTCCCGGAGAACGGCCGGTTCCGCGTCGGCAGCATCACCAAGACGTTCGTATCGACGGTGCTGCTGCAACTCGCCGGCGAGGGCAAGCTCGACCTGGACGTGCCGGTCGTCCGCTACCTGCCCGGCCTGATCGACGGCCGCATCACCGTGCGCCAGGTCCTGCAGCACACGAGCGGCCTCTACAACTACACCGACGCGTTGCCGCTCGACCCAGCCGAGTTCGAGAAGATCCGCTACAAGCACTGGACACCGCAGGAACTGCTCAAGATCTCGACCGGCAAGCCGCTCGACTTCGAGCCCGGAACCCGGTGGAGCTACTCCAACACCAACTACGTGGTCGCGGGTCTGCTGGTGGAACGATTGACCGGCAGGCCGTACGAAAAGGCGGTCGAGCAACGGATTTTGACGCCGTTGCGCCTCCACGACACCGAGGTTCCCGGCGACGACGTCGACATCAGCGGCCCGCACGCCCACGGCTACGTGTCCGTGGCGGGCAAGCCGACCGACATCACCCGCCTCAACCCTTCGGTCGCGTGGGCCGCGGGCGAGATCATCTCGACGACCCGTGATCTGGACACCTTCGGCGTGGCCCTGGCGAGCGGCAGGCTGCTCAAACCCGCACAACAGCAGGAGATCACCAAGACCACGACGGTCAGCCCCGAATACGGTCTCGGCCTGCAGGTGCAGACCCTGCCGTGCGGTACCCGGGTGTGGGGCCACGGCGGCGGTATCCCCGGCTATTCCTCGCAGCTGCTGACCACCCCGGACACCCGGAAGCGGCTGGAGCTTTCGGCCACGAGCGCGCCGACCGGAGGCGATCCGAACCCGGCGTTCGTCAAGCTGCTCACCGAGGTCTTCTGCTGATGCTCCACCGGTCCACGGGCACGATTTTCATCGAGGACAACGTTTTCTCCCTCGGGCACCGCGACGACCCGCGAAGCCCTCTGCACATCGCCGGAGCCTTCCCCACCCCCGACACCACGGGATTGCTCGCCACGGCGCCGGGTTTCGTCGCGGTCGAGCTGCCACCGGCTCCGGACGGCGACTTTCGAGTACGGGACTCAGTACGCCACCGCGACGCCGGTGAAGACCGCGGACCGAACGACCCGATCGAACATCACCTGATCCAAATCTGGCCGGACACACCACACCCCGACGAACTGCTGAAGGCCACCGACAAAACCGGCGCACGCTGGCGCGATCACCGACGCCGATGAACGAATTCACCGGGAACGGCATTTTTACGCTCATGACCCGGCTGCTTCGCCGCTAGTTTTCTTCCCGAAGGGACCGGGGGAACTGGTCATCGAATCAGCGAGATCGGAGATGACCCGGCGTGAAAGGCACCGTCCTCGGGCGCTCGGCGGGGGCGGTATTGCTCCTGTTCGCGGCGGCCTGCAGTACTCCCACGACTCCCCCGCCCAGCACTCCATCGTCGGCTCCGGCGACCACCGCACCCACGAGTACGACGCCGACGGTCGATCTTTCGTCCCTGCGTCAAGGCGCGGTCCCGGCGAAGTACCCCGAGCCGGATATGAGCAAGTTGCCACCCAAGCCCGCGGACTCCGCACCGCTGCGGGAGCGGATCGCCTGGGAAGCACTGCAAAAAGTGACCAGATTCGCGCATCGCCTCGACCCCGCGGCGCGCTCGTCCTGCCCCGCGTTCGACCCCGGCCGCACCACCACGGCGACCTGCACGGTCACCTATCTCGGTGAGGGTTACGACTACGTGCTGCGCGACATCAAGTTCCAGGGCACCGGGCTGACCAACGGCCGCACCGAACAAGGAACCGTCTCCTACAAGGCGGACCTCACCGCCGGGCCGATCATCCGCGACCAGGTCGAGTCGGTGCTGCGCTATCAGAACAGCACCGAATACACGGCCTGTGACATGCCCGAGCACGTGCGCTTCGGATTCGACTCCACCCGGCGACGGCCATCCGGGTCGTCAGTCGTCGGCGAGTGGATCTACATGCCCGGCATCTCGTGCCGCTACCTCGATTCCAAGGCCCGAGCGGTCAAGGCCATTCCCTTGGAGCTCTACGACTGGGGCGCGCCCATCCATCCGTGACGAGTTACGCCTCCAATCACGCGAGATCGGCCACCCCGCCCAGATTCCCCCTGGGTCCGTCACCCGTACCGGTGATTCTCGCCGACTCACCATTCGTGGCATGTGGATCACCGGTTCGTGTCACCCCGCCGCCCACTTGCCGTAGCGGAGGCTCGGCGTCCACATCGGCGCACCGCAACCCCGCTACACACGGTGTCAGCGCCCGCGAAACCCACCCCTGGCCTAAAACACGAAAGACTTACATGTTTATCGTAGGAAGATTCACGACCCGCCGAACGCCCGGGAAATCGTTTTTTGACAGGTCGCCAACGTGGTGAAAATCTTCGATCGCTCCTCGCGAGAGCACAACCGAACACGAAATCCGAACAAGGAGCCCCTCAATGCAGATGTTCACCCAGCACGTGCACCACGGTCACGACCTCATTTCGGGTCTGCTCGCGCACCTGGCCCACGTGCTCGGATGGCTGGTCTGACGCTCTAAGCACAGGGATTGACGGGGGCCAATCTGTTGGCGCGGGTCGGCCCCTCGTGTTTGCGACCCGGTAAAGGGACACATTCGTGTCCCTTTACCGGGTTCCGGTTTTTCGAGCCGAAAGAAATACCGCTAAAGCGCGAATCCCAGGTCCCTGCCCCGCGCGATGAGTTCTTCCCGAGCCGAGGGATGCGCGACCTGGTCGACGATCTGCCGCGCCTGCTCGCTCGCGTCGTTGCCCCAGATGGTCGCGACACCGTGCTCACTGACCACGAAACTGTGCTGGAACGACGTCACCGGACCGGTCAGCCGGGGCACGACCGTCGAAACGTCGGCCTTCGGATGCCACGACGGCAGCGCGATGATCGCCCGGCCACCGGGTGAATGCAACGCCCCGACCACGAAGTCGGTCTGCCCGCCGAACCCCGAGTAGATCGCCCCTCTCACCCGGCTCGCGTTGGCCTGTGCGTACAGGTCGACTTCGAGGGCGCTGTTCACCGAGACCAGACCTCGCTGGCGGGCGATCACGGCGGGATCGTTCGTCTTTTCCGTACGCAGCAAACGGATCCGCGGATTGCGGTCGAGCCAGCGGTACAGGTCCGCACTGCCGAACACGAACGACGCCGTCACCGGTTCCGCCGGATCGAGGGCCCCCGCTCGATCGAGCGCGAGCACGCCGTCGCTGAACATCTCCGACCAGATCGCGAGCCCGCGCCGTCCGGTCACCGCCGCCAGGGTCGCGTCGGGGATCCCGCCGATGCCCAGTTGCAGGGTCGCGCCGTCCTCGACCAACCCGGCCACCCGCTCACCGATGGTCCGCGCCGTGTCCCCCACCGGCCGCGGGACCGGCGACAGCAGCGGTTCCACCACCTCGATGCCGTAGTCGATCTCGTCGACCGGCACGAGGCCGTCGCCATAGGTGAACGGCATCTCGGGGTTGAGCTGCGCGATGACCAGGCCGCCGCGGGCCCGCACCGCCTCGATGGCGGCCGGCAGGATGTTCACCTCCGTGCCCAGCGACACCACGCCGTCCACCGGGGCCGAGGTGTGCAGCAGGACGACGTCCGGCGGCAGCGAGTGCTTGAGCAGCTGTGGCACCAGCGAAAGCCGGGACGGGAAGTACCGCAGCCCGGGGCGGCCGCGCATACCCGCGCCCACGAACGGCGTTTCCAGCAGGACACCCTCACGGTCCGGCATGCCGGCCTGCGCGTTCAACGCGAACAAGCGGTACTCCGCCAGTGCCGCGTCCAGCACCTTCAGCGCCCGCATCGGCGTGGCGAAGTTCCCGCTCACCACCACTCGCGGCCGCGAGGCGGGCACGCCCGCGAGAACGGAACCGAGCTGGCTCTCCGACAAGACGCGCATGAGCCGATCATGCCCGAGGAGCCCCTCGCCGGCGCGGGCCGGACCCCCAGAAACCGGCCCGCGCCGGCCCCGCCCGACCATGGTGCGACCGGGACCGGTGCCCGCGCATGGGTGCCGGGACCCCATATTCCGGTGCGGCGTCGAACGGCCACCGTCCGTGCCCGGCGGTCACTCTCCGGACATCTTCGTGTGTGCGCTGAATGTGGGGGTGCCGCCCCCATGTGCGTACCGCGCCGGACTGAAAGCATTACCGCCGTGACGCCCCCACCATCGGCGACGTCCCTGCCGCCGAGGTGGTGGGAGCACGGCCGGACCCCGCGCGAACGGACAGCGGACAAGCCCCTCTGGGCCGACTTCGCCGAACACGCTGTCACCACGCTTCTGCCGGAGCGCCCCCCAGTCGGTGACTGGCGTGTGCGGTTCGCCGGGGTCTTCAGGTCTCTCGTCGACGCAGCCTCGCGTGACGCGGTCCCGGACGATCTCCCCGGCGCCGACGTCGACGCGCTTCGTCGGGGCTTCGCCGCGCAACTCGACCAGCACCTGCTCAACCTCTCGGTCCGTACGCTGGTCCTCGAACTCCACCGCGCCCGCAAGGCCGGAGCCCTCCAGGGCGAGACGCCCGAAGAGCGCTTCTCCGATTTCGTGCGCCGGCAGTCCACTCCGGCCGGGCTGGTCCGGTTGTTCGGCGAGTACCCGGTGCTGGCCCGGCTCCTGGCCCAGGCCTGCCTGTACGCCGCCGAGGCCCACGCCGAAACGCTCGCCCGGTTCTCGGCCGACGCGGCCTTGCTGCCCTGCTCGGTCATCGACGGCGAACTCGGCACGCTCGTCGAGGTCGCGGGCGGGTTCGGTGACTCGCACGCCCGCGGACGTTCGGTCAAGCTGCTCCGCTTCTCCAGCGGCGCCAAGGTGATCTACAAACCGCGCTCGCTGATCCTGCACGAGCGGTTCACCGACGTCGTCGAACAGCTCAACAAACGGCTGCCCGGGCTCGAACTGCGCACCGCCGACGCGCTGACGCGTGACGGATACGGCTGGCTCCGGTTCGTCGAACATCAGCCGTGCGCCGACCTCGGCGACGTCGACCGCTTCTACCGCAGGCAGGGCATCCTCCTGGCACTCCTGCACGCGCTGGACGCCACCGACGTCCACTACGAGAACATCATCGCCTGCGGCGACCAGCCGGTGCTGATCGACATCGAGACCCTGTTTCAGCCGTCGCCGCCCGTCCCGCCGGAGGGTGACCCCGCGGCGGCGATGCTCGCGCGTTCGGTGCAGCGCACACTGCTGCTTCCCCAGCTCTTCGCCGGCGAGCACGGTGCCGTCGACATCTCCGGCCTCGCCGGCCGCGGTGGCAAGCTGCCCACCGACCGGGTCGATTGGGCCGACGCGGGAACCGACCGGATGCGGTTGGCCCGGGTGCCCGGCGAACTCGCCGGAAGCAACAACCTGCCCCGCCTCGACGGCCGCGACGTCGCCCCCGCCGAACACAGCGCGGCGCTGCTGGCCGGATTCCGGCTCGGCTACGACGCGATCTCCACCGGACGGGACGAACTCGCCGAGCTTCTCCGGCGCTGCGCCGAGGATCCCATCCGGGTGCTCATCCGGCCGACGAACTTCTACTCCCGCCTGCTGGACGAGACCACCCATCCCGACCTGCTTCGCGACGCCGCCGACCGCGACCACGCGTTCGACCTGCTCGAAGAAGACTCGGTGCGGGAGGAGAAACTGCTCCGGCTCGTGCCGCACGAGCGGGACGATCTGTGGGCGGGAGACGTACCGATGTTCACGTCGAACCCCGGTTCGACGTCGCTGCTGGATTCGCGCGGCGACAGCGTCGAAGGGGTCGTCGAACAGCCGTCGCTGGACACCGTGCTGGCGAAGGTCGCCGACATGGATCCGCTCGACCAGCGTGATCAGGAGTGGCTGATCTCGGCCACCCTCGCCATCAGCACGGCGGCCGACGGCCACCACGGCGGCGGCGAGACCGCGGAAACGGCGGTGCCGAATCAGGCGCCGGACGCGGAGCGGTTGCTGGTCACCGCGTGCGGGATCGCCGACCAGATCGTCGCCAACGCCTTCTCCGACGAGCATCGCTCCAACTGGCTCGGGATCGAACTCGTCGACGACCGCTACTGGACCGTTCTCCCGATGGGTGCGGGCCTCGGCGAGGGCTACTGCGGTGTCGCGTTGTTCCTCGCACAGCTCGCCGAGCTGACCGGGATCGCGCGGTACCGCGATCTGGCCGCGTACGCGATCAGCCCGCTTCCCGGCCTCTTCGCCACCCTCCGAGCCGATCGCGAGCTGGCCGCCACCGCCGGCTGCGGCGGGCTTCTCGGACTCGGCGGTGTCGCGTACACGATCGCCCGGCTCAGCACCCTGGTCGGGCTTCCCGCGGGTGACCTCATCGAGCAGGCCGTCGAGCTGATGCCCGAGGCCACCTCCGAAACGCCATCCGGGTTCACGACCGGGCTCGCGGGTGGTGTCGCCTCGATGCGTTCGGTGTATGTCCAAACAGGACTGGAGACGGCGCTGGCGCGAGCCGACCGCTACGCCGCACAACTGCTCGAACGCGAACGTCCGTCGGAGAAGGCCTTCGCCCGCGGTTCGGCCGGGATCGACTGGGTCCTCCGGGCACACGACCGTCCCGGCGAAGAACCACCCGGAAAGGCGGACGATCGGGCGGAAAGCACCGGCGGCTGGTGCGACGGACTCGCGGGCGACGCCCTCGGAATGGCCGCGCACCTGCCCGATCCCGAGCACGCCAGGGACCTGGACCGGACGATCAGACGGCTGACCGACGGGGCACCGCTCAAGGATCTCAGCCTGTGCCACGGCGAGTCCGGAGTGCTGGACGTGTTGTGCGTGCTGGCGGAGAACGGGCACACTGGCGCCGCGGCCGCGGTACGCCGCCGGACCGGTCATCTGCTCGCCGCCATCGACCAGCGCGGTGCCCGCTGCGGGACACCCGGCGCGGTCCCCTCGCCAGGGCTGCTGAGTGGCCTGGCGGGGATCGGCTACGGCCTGCTGCGGCTGGGATTCGGCGACCGGGTCCCTTCCGCGCTCCTGCTCCGCCCCGACCGGCCGCATCCCGCGGCCACCGTTTTTCCGCCGGTAAACCGAGTATGAGGAGAAGAACCACATGTACGAAAGAGATCTGCCCGCCACCGAAGACGTCCTCGGCGCCGTGAACCTGCCGCGCGCCCTCGAGGTCGGCTCGCGCAACCACGCGCTGGCGGGCAGCAAGCCGCGGCTGAGCGCCAACCCGCTCGCCACCCTGTCCACGGACACCGGTTCGCCGTCCGTCGTCAGCGTCTTCACCGGCGGCTGGATTTAAAGACAGGCTCACGGAGGCGGGCTCGCGCCGCCCGCCTTCGTGATCAACTTTTGGCCGTGACAGCGGAATCCGCTCGCTATAGTCACGGCGGTGGGTATCCGTTCGTCGCGGGTGATCGGCCGCGACGCCGAACTGGCCGAGCTCTCCGGAGCTCTCGATCGCGCCATCGCGGGCCGCGGCGGCGCGATCTTTCTCGTGGGCGAAGGCGGCATCGGCAAATCCCGGCTCGCCGTCGAAGCCGCCTCGCGAGCGGTCGCCGCCGACATCCCGGTGCTGCAGGGCAGGGCCAGTTCGATCGGCCCGCTCGTCCCGTTCCGTCCGCTCACCCAGGCATTGCTGTCGCATTTCCGCGGCGGGGGCCCGCCGGAGGCGACCGAACTCGACCCGTTCATTCCCGTACTCGCTCAGCTCATCCCCGACTGGAGTCGAGGGGACCGGCCACGAGAGTCCGGCTCCCTGCTGGTGCTCGCCGAAGCGGTATTCCGGCTGCTGGCCGTCACCAGCCGCGACCGCGGCGCGCTCCTGGTCCTCGACGATCTCCAGGACGCCGACGCCGAGACACTGTTCATCCTCGAATACCTCGTCGACAACCTGCCGGCGGCGCAGACCCTGTTCGTCGGCACGCTCCGCAACGAGCCCTCCGACGCGCTGCGCCTGGCGACCTCCGGAGCACAGCGGATGAGTTGCACAATCGCTGAACTCGGCAGGCTCGGCCTCGCCGACACCCACGCGCTCGCCGCCGCCTGCCTCGAGACCGAACCTGGGCAGTTGCCATCGGCCGCGACGGAACTGTTGTGGCGCAACAGCGCCGGCCTTCCGTTCATCGTCGAAGAACTGCTCCACGGCATGGTGAACGACGGTCTGCTGGTCGAAGGCCGCGACGGCTGGCGCGTCATCGGCGAACTCCGCGCCCGCGTCCCCGCCGCGCTGGTCACCAGTATCGGCGCTCGGATGGAGCAACTCGGCGAGCAGGCCGGCGAGCTGCTTTCGGTCGCGGCGATCATCGGCCGCCGCTTCCCGCTGACGGTGGTGCAGAAGGTCACCGGGACCAACGACCGGACGCTGCACAACCACCTCGGCGCCGCGGTCTCCGCGAACCTGGTGACCACCGACGAGATGACGCCCGGCTGGTACGCCTTCCGCCATCCGCTGACCGCGGAAGCGTTGCTGGCGCGCCAGTCACCGGCGCGGAAGGCGGAACTCGCCCGGCAAACCGCCGACGCGGTCGAGGAGCTGTACCCGGGACTGCCAGGCGACCTGTGCGCGCTCGTCGCGTCGCTCCGGCTGACCGCCCTGGATGAGCGGGCCGCGGGCCGGCTGTTCGCGGAGACCGGCCGTCGCGCTCTCGACGCGGGTGCCGCGGACTCCGCGGTCACGATGCTCACCAAGGCCCTCGACCTGCTCGCCGGGGCCGACGCGGGTGATCGGGCCGAGGTGCTGGAGACGCTGGTGCACGCGCTCGGGCAGACCGGCCAGTTCGACCGGGCCGTCGAGCTTTCCGCGGCGTTCGGTGAGATCGGCACGCTCGAACGGGCTGCGAAACTGCGCACCCAGCTGGCCTGGGCGGCCTACATCGCGGGGCGGCACGACGAATGCCTCGGCCAGATCGAACGCGCCCGTGCTCCCCTCGGCTCGGCGATCACCCCCGCTCAGCAGGCGGCACTCGACGCCGTCGAAGCGAACCTCTGGCTCGACGTCCCCGGCAAGACCGGCACGGCCGAGCGGCTCGCGCGTCAGGCGTGGAAGGTCGCCGAGGCGACCGAGCAGCCGTTCGTCGTCTGCCAGGCGTTGCAAGTGCTCGGGATGCTCGCCCTGTCGCGGGATCTCAGCGAATCCGAGCACTACATGCAACTCGCGCGGCGGACCGCCGAGGACAACCATCTGCACCATCTCCGCACCCAGGCGCTGGTCCGGCTCGGCGGGCATCGCGTGCTGATGAACGGCGACGAGCAGACCTTGCTGCTCGCTCGCGCCGACGCCCAGCGGACCGGGTCGATCACGCTGCACTGCGCGGTCGATTCCGTGCGCACCATGCACGCGATCCTGCGCTGCGATTTCGGCACCGCGCACACGTTGCTCGCGGAGAACCTCGCCGTGCTGGGCAGGCTCCGGCTGACCGCGTTGCTGCAGTACGCGCATATGACCAGGGCGATGTCGGCCGGGCACCGGGCGGACCGTCCCGCGATGGAGCAGGCACTCGACGACTTCCGCGAGAGCGGCGGCGAGAACGCGCAGGAGATGGTGCTCAGCATCGGGCTGGCGCGTGTCTTCTGCTCGCTGCTCGAGGAGGACTTCGACCGGGCCCGCCGCGAACTCGGCCAGGTCATCGAGCTGGAGGACCGGCGGCCGAGCCGGTTCCATCTCGCCGGCCAGCACGGGCTCCGGACGCTCGTCGACACCCTCGGCGGCGCGCCCTGCCCGGAGGACGGCTCCGCGGTGAGCGGGATGCGGTGGAACCGGCAGTTCGTCGAATTCGCGCGCGCCGTCGAGCACGGCAGGCGCGGTGACGCGGCCGAAGCCGAACGAGCGGTGGCCTCCGCGCTGGAGACGTCGGCGCCCTATCCCCTGGCCCGCCACCTCGGGCTCCGGCTGATCGCCGAGCCGGCCGCGGCCGACGGCTGGGGCGATCCGGCGGGCTGGCTCAAGGAGGCCGAAGAATACTTCCACGGCAGGGACATCCAGGCGGTGGCGGCCGCCTGCCGGACCCTGCTCCGCAAGCTCGGCGCGCCCGTCCGGCAACGGCGCTCCGGGGTCGACCGGGTGCCTGGCGGCCTGCGCGCGGCCGGAGTCACCGTGCGTGAATACGAGGTGCTCGTGCTGCTCGCCGAGCGGATGGGGAACAAGGACATCGGCGCCCGTCTGCACATCTCGCCCCGGACGGTCGAGAAGCATGTCGCGAGCCTGCTCGCCAAGACCGGGCTCGCCGACCGTGCGGCCCTCGCCGAACACGCCGCCGGACCGCGACCTGGCATGCTGTGAGCCATGAGCGACCTCACCGTGTACGGCGCCGGCTGGTGCCCCGACGTCAAACGCAGCCGGGCCCTACTGGACTCGAAGGGCGTCGAGTACGACTACATCGACGTCGAAGCGGACTCCGGCGCGGAGGAGACGGTGCGCGCGCTGCAGAACGGTGAGCGGCGGATCCCGACCATCGTCTGGCCGGACGGCACCCACCTGGTCGAGCCGAGCGACGACGAGCTCACCGCGCACCTGAACCGGTGACCCTCCCGGACGTCCCGGTCGGCACGAGGGTCGTCGTGCGGTATCGGATCGAAGGCGGGTTCACCGACGCCCTCGGCTACCTGCGCTCCCGTGACGACACGGAATGCACGGTGGAGACCAAACGCGGACTCGCGACGATCCGGCTGGCGGACATCGTCCTGGCGAAGACGGTCCCGCCGCCTCCTACTCCACGCACCCCTCGTGAGCGGTAAGGACATCAGAACCACCGCGTCCTCTGTACCTCCTGGTCGGAAGTCCGTGAAGGCCTCCTTGAGGGACCCAGAGTCCCTCAAGGAGGCCTTCACGCACTGGGGCACACAGGCACGGTGGGAGCGGAGGCGTGACTCGCGTGATTGGAAGCCGCACTCGGGGAGTTCCGCCGCTGATCACGCGAGTTCCGGCTTCGATCACGTGAGTGCGGCGCCGAGGGCTAGCTCTTGCGCGATTTGGTGGCCTTCTTCTTCGCGTCCTTGGCCTTGCCCTTGACCGTCCCGACGGCGTCCTGCAGCGGCGCGTAGGTGCCGAACAACGCGGGATCGGGCTTCGGAGCGGTGCCCGGACCGCCGAGCGGCTCCGGGTCCATCAGGTACTCGATCCCGTCTTCGCCGAAGCTCCAGCCGCCCTTCGCGCCGTCCGGCCCGTCGGACAGATGCCACACGGTGTTGTTGTGGTCCTGGTTCTCCTCGTCGAACAACGCCGTCGGCGCGATGTCGCTTTCCAGGCCGTCGGCCTTGAGTTCCTCGATCGCGGCGAGCCACTGCTTCTGGTGCACCGTGTCGCGGGCGAGGTTGAACTGCAGCATGGCCTTCACGCCAGGGTCGTCGGTCATGTTGTACAGCCGGGCCGTCTGCAACCGGCCCTGCGCCTCGGCCGCGGCGTTCGCCCGGAAATCGGCCAGCAGATTGCCCGACGCGACGACGTAGCGGCCGTTCCAGGGGTAGCCCTGGCTGTCGCTCGGGGTGGCCCCGCCACCGGAGATGATCGCCTGCTGGGGGTCCATCCCGCCGAGGATCGCCGCGGTGGCCGGATCCTTCGCCGCCTCGGCCACCGTGGTGGCAGGCGCCCCTTCCAGCAGCCGGGCGACCATCGTCGCGAGCATCTCGACGTGCCCGATCTCCTCGGTCGCCGTATCCATGATCAAATCCTTGTACTTGCCCTCGATCCGGCAATTCCAGCCTTGGAAGAGGTACTGCATGGTCACGGTCATTTCACCGTAGGCGCCGCCGATGAGTTCCTGCAGCTTTCGGGCGTACAAGGCGTCCGGCTTTTCCGGCTTGGCCTCGAACTGGAGCGATTTGGTGTGACGGAACACTGATTACCTCCGAATACTGGGTAAAAACGGATCAGCGAGAGTCGGCGATCGGCGCCTTCGAACCGGAAAGCGGAATGAGCCCGAGCGCGATCATCCCGACGGCCAGCCCGAGGTGCAGCCAGTTGTCGGCGCTGTTGACCGGCACGAAATTCGCCGCCGACCCGTGGTCGATCAGCAGTCCGTACAGCCAGAGCACGAGATAGACCACCCCGCCGCCGACGAGGAACGCCTTCGCGCCGCTTGCCGTCCGGGCCAGCAGGATGCCCGCGACACCGAACGCCAGGTGGACGATGTTGTGCAGGATCGAAACCTGGAACACGCCCAGCAGCAAAGCGCCGGACTCGTGCCCGGCCCCACTCAGCTGCTCGTAATTCGTCGTGACGCCGGGAATGAAGCCGAGAATGCCGACGAGCAGGAAGACCGCGCCCACGCCGAGGGCGATGAGCTGGCGCGGAGCCCGCCGAACGGTGGCCGGCGATGCAGTCATGATTTCCTCCGATCCAGGTGGAATGAGCTTCTGGAGCGTCGAGTACCCGTGCCGGAGCCGGTCACACCGGGGAATCGGTGTTTTCGAATTCGTGGGAATTCCCGTGTAATCCGATGCCGCCGGGGTAGCCACCGCCCAGTACTCACCTGGCAAGGAGGCGGAAATCGTGGCCGAGCACGAGGCACCGCAGGCAGGGCCGGTCGGCAGGCTTTTCCGGGCCGGCTTCCACTCGCTCTCCGCACTTCGCGGCGCGCGAGCGTTCCACCCGAACGGCCTACTGCTCAAAGGCGAGCTGCACGCTTTGAGGCGCGACGATCTAGCGTTGCCGCCGGAACCGGTGACCGTCACCGTGCGAATGTCCAAAGGGGCCGGTCTCCCGGGTCGTATTCCCGACGCGCTGGGGCTCGCGATCCGCGTCCCCACCGCCGACGGCGATCCGTGGGATCTCACCCTGACCACTTCGGCCGTCCGGGTGGTGCCGCGGCCGGCGCGATCCTGGACCACCGGCCGCTTCAGCTCGCTGCTGCCCTATCGCGTGAACGGCGAACTGGTCTGGCTGTCGGCCCGCGCGGAAACGCCGCGGCGCGCCGAAGCCTCACTCGACGCCTTGAGCCGACTGGTGCAGGAAGGACCGGTGACCTACCTCGTCGAAACCGTCCGCGCGAACGGGCATCGGAAACCCTGCGCGACGCTGACCCTCCACGAGGTGGACCAAGACGCCTCGCGCCCCGCCTTCGATCCGATGCTGAACGCTCCCCCCGGCTGGGAACTGCGGCCCCGCTGGCTCACCGGGTTGCGCGAGCGCGCCTACGAGGGCAGCCGCGAAGGCCGCTGACTCATCCCGCGATCGGCTTGTCCAGCACCGCCTTCACGTGGCTGAAATTCTCGATCGAGTAGCGCCCGTGATAGCGGCCCATCCCGCTCTCCCCCACCCCGCCGAACGGCAGTTCCGGCGCCGCGAGATGGATGATCGCCGCGCCGAACACCAGCCCGCCCGACGAGGTTTCCGTCTCGATCCTGCGCTTGGTTTCCTCCGATTCGGTGAAGGCGTACAGCGCCAGCGGCTTGTCGCGTTCGTTGACGAACGCCAGCGCCGCATTGACGTCGGGCACGTCGATGATCGGCAGGATCGGGCCGAAGATCTCGTCCCGCATGACCGGGGCGTCCGGCGAGACATCCGTGAGCACGGTCGGCGCGATGTACTTCTCGTCGCGGTCGGTCTGGCCGCCGACGACCGCGGTTCCGTTGTCCAGCAAGGCGGCGAGCCGGTCGTGGTGCCGGGTCGAGATGATCCGGCCGTAGGCTTCGCTGGTGGCCGGGTCGTCGCCGAACATCGCTCGGACGGCCTCGGCCAGGTGTTCCGCCAGCTTTGGGCCGGTGTCGCCGATCGCGAGGACGTAGTCGGGTGCGACGCAGGTCTGGCCCGCGTTGGCGAACTTGCCGTAGGCCAGCCGCTGGGCGGTCACGGCGAGGTCCGCCCCCGGCTCGACGATCGCCGGGCTCTTCCCGCCCAGCTCCAGCGTGACCGGCGTGAGATGCTTCGCCGCCGCGGCCATGACGATCCGGCCGACCGTCCCGTTGCCGGTGTAGAAGATGGTGTCGAACTTCTGCTCCAGCAACGCCGTCGTCTCGGGGATCGCGCCTTCGACGACACGGACGCCCTCGACGTAGTTCGGCAGATGCTCCGCGATCGCGGCCGAGGTGTTCGGCGACAGCTCACTCGGCTTGACGACCGCGCAGTTGCCCGCCGCCAGCGCGCCGACCAGCGGCGCGAGCACCAGTTGCAGCGGGTAGTTCCACGGCCCGATGATCAGCGCGACCCCTAGCGGCTCGCGAACGACGCGGCCGTCGGCCGGTCGCAGCGGATACGGCAGGCCGGCGGGCTCCGGGCTCAGCCAGGAGTCGAGATTCTCCAGCGTGTGGTCGATCTCGTTCCGTACGAGCGCGATCTCCGCGCGCTTCGCCTCGGCGGTGTTCTTGCGCAGATCGGCGTAGAGCGCCTTGAGGAAGACGTCGGCCTGCTCGGACAGAAGGGTCCGCAGGCCCGTGAGCTGCGTTCGCCGCCACTCCACCGGTTTCGTGACACCGGAGCGGAAGAGGGTGCGCAGTTCTTCGACGACGGCGGGGGCATCGCTGCTGATCATGGTTCTGAGCCTAACCGTGGGCGGTCACTGCCGCGCGGTATAGGGCGTTATACAAGAAGCCTAAGGCGTGACTCGCGTGATCAGGGACGTGACTCGCGTGACTGGAGGCCGCACTCGGGACGTTCCACCTCCTTCACTACCTTCCCCAAGTACATGAAGGCCCCCTTCCTTGCGTCTAGGGCAAGGAAGGGGGCCTTCATGTACTTCACGGTGCTCAACCCGGCGGTCGGGAGTTACGGGTAGCTCACCAGGTTGCTCGGCCGCGTGTCCGGCGGCGTCACCGCCCCGGCGTCGTTGATCACGTGGGTGATGGTCCCCTTGTAGTTCAACGAGACCGTCACCAGATTGTGGAACCGGACGCCGGAGCGGTTCGGCACCTCGAACGCGTGATACAGATTCACCGACGGGTTGTCGTTGAAGAAGCAGTAGCTGCCCAGGCCCCACGCCTCGTGCGTAGTCACGTTGTCCCCCACCTTGTAGGCGGCGTACCCGTTGAGCCCGTTGGGACTCTTCCAGCCCGCCTGGTCCGGGACGTCGTACGGGATCTCGTTCTGGAAGAAGATCGTCCTGCCGTTCTGGCCGTTCCAGATCACCTGGTACTTCTGGTAGTGCTCGACGAACAGGCCTGTCGCCAGCACGTTGTCACCGTTGACGACCACACCGGTGTCGCCGGTGTTGATCGTCCAGCCGTAGGTGCCCGCGTTGCCGTGGTCGGCCCGCCAGGCCCAGATGTGGTCGATGATCGTGTCACGGCTGTTGACGATCAGGCTGTTCGTCGCCTTCCCCGCGATCTGGCCGCCGATCCGGAAGAACACGTCCTGCAAGGTCGTCGGGTTCGCCGCGTGGTTCGTCGTCGAGCCCGCCTGTCCGACCGTGAGCAGCGACTGCGAGTTGGTCGTGCCGGCGTCGAACAGCAGCCCCTTGAGCCGGACGCCGTCGACGTCCGCGACCTTCATGGCGTCGACGCCGTTGTCCGGCACCAGCGTCGGGTAGCCGACGCCGAGGACGACGGTGTTCGCCTTCGTCACGTTGAGCGTCTGGTTCAGGTGATAGACGCCCGGCGTGAAGAACAGGTTGCAGCCCTGGGAAAGCGCGGTGTTGATCGACGACGCCGTGTCCCCCGCCTTCACGACGTAGAACTGGCTCATCGGCAGCGAGGAGCCCTGGGTGCCGCCGTTGGCCCAGCTCGGCCCAGAGGCGTTGGTGCGCAAGGAAGGCAGGAACACGCGGTACTTGCCGGAGCCGTCGAGGTAGAGATACGGGACGTCGCGGGACACCGGCGTGGTGCCGAGCGTCGTCTCCGGCGGGTTCGGGAAGGTGTTCGCGGGAGCGCCGCTCGTCCCGGAGAAGACCATGTTCCAGACGCCGCCGTCCCAGCTGCCGTAGCTGCTGTCCCGGGTGTACCACTGCTGCTGCGAGATCGACGCGGCCTGTCCGGAGACCTTGGTGTCTGCGGTGTAGCCACCGCTCGCGAACCCGTAGCTGGCCGGGTAGAGCTGGAGCCCGCCACGGATGTCCATCCGGCGGAACGGCGCGGCCTGCGCGACGGCCCAGCGGGTCGAGCCGCTGCTCGGGACGACGGCGAGGTTCTCCGCCGAGCGCCAGAAGTTCTGCAGCGCCACACCCTTGTCCGACTCGTTGAACGCGTCGACGGTCACGTCACCGTTGATCACCACGTCGCCCGGGTTCTGCCCGAGCCCCGCGACCGAGGTGTAGTAGCCGACGTTGTCGTGGATGCCGTTGTACACACCGGGCTTGAACAGGTGCGCGTACCGGCGCTCGGTGAACTGCGCGGTCAGGGTGTCCTTCTGCGCGTTGAAGTCCGCGTCGAGCCGGGACTGGATCGACGCCGCGGACATCCCCGGGTCGAAGATCCGCACGTTCGGGCCGAAGTCCGGGACCTCGGCCTGCACCGGGCAGGTCGCCTGTGTCGATCCGATCGTGTAGCTCGCCGACGCCACCGGGGAATTCGCCGAGCCGGATTTGAGCGCGATCGCGGAGATCGTCGAGGACGCGGAGACCGTGATCGGCCCGGTGTACAAAGTGGACGACGCCGTCGGCGTGGAACCGTCCACTGTGTACCGGATCGTCGCGCCGGAGGTCGCGCTCGACAGCGTCACCGAACGCGCGCTCGGATAACTGCCGCCCGGCGGATCGAAGGTCGGTGACGCGACGGTCGTGCCGCTGCCGCCGTGGGTGTACGTGAAGTGCGGGGTGTCGTACTGCGGCCCGCTCTTCTCGTATGTGAACCAATAGTCGAGCACCGTGCCCGCCGACAGCGAGCCGACGGTGTGCCGCCACGTGCCCCCGTTGTCGGTCATGCGGACGTTCTGCTGCCCCACTCCCGGAACGCCGGTGTAGTGGATGTCGACGTAGCGCGCGGGGCTCGCCGGAGTGAAGGAGAACTGCGCCTGGGTCGCGTTCAAGGACGCGGCGCTCTGGCTGTAGTCGGCGGCCGCGGCGGTGGCACCACCGAGCCCTGCCGCGATCAGGAGTGCGGAAAGGCCGAGGGCGAGCGCGCCCCGGAACCCTTTCCGCCGTTCGGGCTGCACAAAGATCCGGTTCACGTCGTGACACCTCCGGCGTTGGAAATCCACGGGCGAAGCGATTCGTTGCGCGCCACAACAAAGTAGCCGTCCGTGCGATATGTCCAGATCACGCTTCGGTAACACTGGTGGTCCAAACCACTGACTACTCCGGACGGTCCCTCCGGGTACCGCCGTTCCGCTCGCCTCGCACCGCCGTTCGGGTCACCCAGGCCGCGATCTGCGCACGGGAATCGAAGTCCAGCTTCCGCAGGATTCGCTGGACGTGCCCCTCGGCGGTGCGGCGGGAGATCACCAGCCGATCGGCGATCTCCCGGTTGGACAAGCCGTCGGTGATCAAGAGCGCGACCTCGTGCTCTCGGTCGGTGAGCACGGTCTCGACCTCGGCGACGGGACCGCTCTCCGTGCCCTCGGCTTCGTCGAGCGCGAAGGCGACGGCCTCTTCCAAGGTGAACTCGCTCCCGTACCGCGCCAGGACCGCGTACCGGCTGTCACCGAGCGCCTCACGGGTCCGCGCCTCACAGTCACCGTGCGGGGCACCGAAATACTTCGAGCCGAACATCGGGTAGCCGACCGATTGCCAGATCCGCCCGGCGCAGCCGAGCAGGGTCGCCGCACGCGCCCACTGCCGCAGCGACGACTCGATCCACGCGAGCACCTCGATCGACAACACCATACCGAGCAGGTCGTTGAAGGTGCGCTTGATCCTCAGGCAGTTGCGCGCGTAACCGATCGCCGGCTCGAATTCGCCCCGGTTCAGCGCCACGAGCGCCAGCACGTAGATCGCATAGGCATAGGCCCATTCCTCGCCATGCGCGGCGCCGATCGCCCGCGCCTCTTCGCACAGCTCCGCGGCCTCGTCCAACTCGCCGAGGAATATCGACGCGATCGCCATCTCGATTCCGGCCAGCATCACGTTGCCGTTCAGCTCGCCCAGCCGTCGATAGCGGATCCGGGCGTCCTGGAACAGGTCCTTCGCGTAGCCGACGTCGTCGCCGACCAGCGCGTTGCAACCCAGGCGGTGGATCGCGTAGGCGAGCGCCGCCTCGTCCCCGACCCTGCCCGCTTCGGTGCGGCACTCCCCCAACAGAGTCACCGCGCGCGCGACGTCACCCTGCAGCGTTGACACGTATCCGTTGACCCACAGGGCTTTCAAGCGGTCTTTGCCGCCTTCGCGGACGGCTTCGAGCGCGTGATCGAGCCAGTGTCTCCCCTCCCCCAGCACACCGCAGCCCGCCCAGTAGAACCACAGCGTGCCCGCGAGCTTCAACCCGGTCCTGCCTTCGGACGGCGTGGCGAGGCAATAGTCGAGCGCTGCGCGCAGGTTCGCGTGCTCCAGTTTGGTCCGCGCGCAGATCTCCGCCTGCTTCGGCCCGAACCAGTCCCGCTCGCTCCGCTCGGCCTGCGCGAGGTAGTAGTCCCGATGGCGGCGCAGGACCGCGTCCTCGTCACCCATGCCGTGCAGCTTCGCCCTGCCGAACTGGCGAAGCGGCTCCAGCAGCCGGTATCTCGTCCGGTCGCCGTCGCGTTCGAAGAGCAGGACCGACTTGTCCACCAGCCCGGCCAGGTGCCCGAGCACCGACCGAGCGGACAGCCCTTCCCCGGCGCAGACGGATTCGGCCGCGGACAGGCTGAACCCGCCTCCGAAGACCGATGCGCGCGCCCAGAGGACCCGCTCGGCGGCACCGCACAGGTCGTGGCTCCATTCCACGGCCGCCAGCAGCGTCTGATGCCTGGGCAGTCCGCCGCGTTCCCCCTTGGCGAGCAAGTGGAAGTTGTCCGCCAGGCGGTTCGCCAGCTCGTCGAGCGACAGCGCCCGGACCCGGACCGCGGCCAGCTCGATCGCCAACGGTATCCCCGCGAGCATCCGGCACACGTTCGCGATCAAAGCCTGGTTTTCGTCGGTGACGACGAATCCCGGCTCGACCGCGGCCGCCCGTTCGGCGAACAACGCCATCGCCGGATAGTCACGCCAGGCCCCCGATCGCAGCGGGATCCGGGGCGCGGGCAGCGGTAGCGGCGCGACCTGCCAGAGATGCTCTCCCGGGATCCCGAGCCGTTCCCTGCTGGTGACGAGGAAGCGGAGTCCCGGCGACACCCTCAGCAGCCGATCCGCCGACGCCGCACAGACCCCTATCAGGTGTTCGCAGTTGTCCAGGATCACCAAAATCCGGCGCTCCTTCAAGTGATCCGCGAGCACGTCCGCCTGGTCACGGCCCGTGTCGTCGCGGACGCCGAGCGCCTCCAGCACCGTGTGAGCCAGCAAAGCAGGGTCGGACAGATCCGCGAGTTCGACGAACCAGACACCGTCGGGGAAGGCCCGGCGCAGTTCGGCGGCGGTATGCAAGGCCAGCGTCGTCTTGCCGACGCCGCCGACCCCGGTCAAGGTCACCAACCTCGCCTTGGACAGCAGTCTTTTGACCTCGGCGACGTCCCTTTTCCGACCTACGAAACTCGTGGTCCCGGCGGGGAGGCTGCCCGGCCGGTCTGCTGCGGCCGCGGTGCCCACCCCAGAACCGTACGGACGCCCGCGACCGGCGGTCAACGAGGCCGGTGGCCCGTTCCCTCGGTCAGCCCAATCCGGATTCAGTTAGTCCGGCACCACATAGAGCGTCGACACGTCGCCTCCGTGCATGGCCACGAGGCTGGTCCGGCAAGCGAAGAGCACCTCGCGGTTCGCGACCGTGTCCGGTGGGACACCACAGCCGTCGCAAGAGAGTTCGACCGATCCCGGAAAGGTCTCGTCGATCTCGACGTCGACCGTGCGGTCGCAGCGCCGGCACCAGCGATGCCCGGTGACGACCAGTACGTGCAACGGATCGGAGATGCACTGGTGCACCCAGCAGCGGTGCACGTAACAGGTCGTGCGCGCGTGTGCGCTCAACCCGTGCTCCTCCGCCACGTCCTCGGCGGCGAGGATCGCGGCCAGCCGGCGGTCGGCGAGCTCGCCGTACCGATCCAGACGACCGCCCGCCCGGGGTGTCGTACGCGCATCCTCCGAGGAGACCAACCGGAGACGGGCTCGCGAGGGCGGTGTAGCACTTAGCACCATGTGGGTCTCGACCTTTCGGCATCCACTGGAAGTCCTACCAGGTTGCTCTCGTTCCGCCTGGGCGACACCCGTACAACTACCTGTCTTCTTACCTGAGCGCACTTTGAGTTTCGAGGTGAGACAGTCGCGGCGGCGCTCCCTCCGAGCTACGCTTTGAGCCACGAAATCGCGCTGGGGTTACGTCAGGGGTTAATGACCATGACAGATCCTGAAGCCGCCTCTCGCCACCACCTCATTCCTGACCGGGTGCGGGACCATGATGTCGAGGCGCTGGAAACACAGACGAAAGCGCTTCGTGCCGTCGACTACCAATGCGGGGGTGGGATGTGCCGCGACGCGGTCGTGGTCCGGATCCGCCGCGGCCATCGGATGCTCGCGATGCCGATCTCCGAACCGTTGCGGGCCAGGCTTTTCTCCGCGGTCGCGGATCTCCACAACCTCGCCGGATGGACGTGTTTCGACAGCGGTCACGTCGGCGCCGCGCAGCATCATCTCGATGTCGCGCTGAGGCTCGCCGCCGATGGCGAAAACGCCGAATTGATCGCGAACATCCATTACCGGCGAGGCCGGATCGATCTGCATTACGGAGTGATAGACGAAGCCCTCGCACAATTCGAACTGGGCAGGCTCGCCGCGAAGCGGGCCGGTTCGAAGCTGGCCGCGAGCATCCTGAGCGCGAACCAAGGCTGGGCCTACGCCAAGAAAGGCGACGCGAACCTCGCCGTCGGGCTGATGGGCCAAGCAGGCGAGGAATTCGCCGAGAAGGGTGACGCCGAGCCACCCGACTGGGCGAGGTTCTTCACGGAGGTCGACGTTTCCGCGATGGCGGGCTCGGTACACACCGACCTGGCTTTGCGCAGGGGTGGCCGCCATGTCGGACAGGCGATCGCCGCGCTCACCGACGCCGTACGCGGATACGGTCCGGAAATGGCGCGCAGCCGTTCCCTGTGCCTGGCCATGCTGGCCACGGCACACGTTCTCGGCGGAGACGGCGACCAGGCGCTGTCCGTCGGCATCCAAGCGATCGAAAGCGCCGAAACGGTCAAATCGGTCCGCACGAAAGACCGGCTGCGCCCGCTTGAGCGAGAAGCCGCCAAACACCCCGATGACGCCGCTTGCTGGACTTTGTCCGAGGCGGTGACCTTGTTCGTCACCGGCCGCGACCAAACCTGAAGAAGATCCGTTTGTACGGCCCTTGTATTCCCGCTGCCCATGCTTCCCGGACCAACCGGACCCGTTCAGGAGGCAGGAATTGTTGACCAAGGTAGCCGTGCTCGCGACAGCGACCGCGCTCTCCTTCGGCGTGGCCGCACCGGCCGGCGCCGAAGTGACCGCGTTGCCGACCGCCAGCATGGAAGCGGTGCTCAAGGCCGCGCAGATCGACCCGCGCCGCGCGGACAGCGCGCTGACCCCCGGCGCCAAGGACAGCGTGCTGCTGGTGGAGCAGGCACTGGCCGCCAAGGGACTGCTCGACCAGCAATACGTCGACGGCCACTTCGGCACGTCGACGATCACGGCGTACTCCAGCTACCAGAAGTCGCTGGGCTACACCGGGATCGACGCCTCCGGCCTGCCGGGAAAGACGTCGCTCGAGAAGCTGGGCGAGAACCGTTACACCGTCACCGCGGTGGTCTCGGCGGGTAGCCGCCTGACCTACCACGGCAAGACGATGAACACCCGGACCAAGGCGATGCTGGTGAAGGCCGAGGGTCTGCTCGGCAGGCAGCTCACCATCACGCAGGGCTCGTACAACCCCGGTGGCGTCGGTGCTTCGGCCGGGACGCACGACGGTGGCGGCGCGCTCGACATCGGCGTCGAGGGCATGTCCTCGACCACTCGGACCGACGTCGCGCGGAAGCTGCGTCAGGTCGGTTTCGCGGCTTGGGTCCGGACCCCGGCCCAGGGCTTCGCCTACCACATCCACGCCATCGCGCTGTCCGATCCGGACCTGTCGTCCGGCGCGCAGCACCAGGCCGGTGACTACTACCTCGGCTACAACGGCCTCGCCGGTCGCGGTGCCGACGACGGCCCCGCCGTGTCGCCGAAGCTCACTTGGGAGGAGTACCTGCGTTCCTGAACACCCTCACCGAAGGCCACCTTCACCGACGTAGATCGTCGCGAAGGTGGCCTTCGGGCTGTCCGGGAACGCCCAGGTAGGCTTCGGCGCGACGGCAAAACCAGCGGGAAGGGAACATCGCGTGGAGGCTCAACCGGTCGGTCAGTGGCTCGACGAGCTGGCATCGAAGGCCTCGACGCCCGGTGGTGGCGCGGGTGCCGCGATGAACGCCGCCGTCGGTGCCGCCCTGGTCTCCATGGTGTGCAACCTGACCATCGGCAAGCCGAAGTACGCCGAGCACGAGGCCACCATGACCGAGGCGCTAGCCAAGGCCGAAGACCTCCGTGCACGCGCTCTCGGCCTCGCCGCCGACGACGCCGCCGCGTTCGACGCCGTGGTCGCCGCGTACAAGCTCCCCAAGGCCACCGACGAGGAGAAGCAGGCCCGCACGGCCGCGATCCAGGCCGCGCTGGTCGGCGCCGCCGAGGTGCCGCTGCGCACGGCCGCCCTCGCCGCCGAGGTCATCGACGTCGCCGCCTCGATCCTCGAAGGCGCCAACACCAACGTCATCTCCGACATCGCGGTCGCGGCCTCGTCCGCGAAGTCCGCGCTCGAATCGGGAGTGGTCAACGTCGAGGTCAACCTCGCGTCCATGTCGGACGGGCAGCTCCGCAAGGAGACCGAGGCCCGCCTCACCGAGTACACCCCCGCGGCCGGGCGCGCCGACGCCCTGATCGCCCAGGTTCGCGAAAGGCTCGCCCGATGACCCTGATCGACGGGCGCGCGATCGCCGCCGCCATCACCGCCGAGGTCACCGAGACCGCCGCCAAGCTTCGAGAATCGGGCACCGCCCCGACGCTGGCCGTGCTCGTGCCGACCGACGACGACGCCACCGCCTGGTACGTGCGCTCGATCGAGCGCGCCGCCAAGAAGGTCGGCGTCGACTGCCGCGTGGTCCAGCTCGAGAAGCCGACCGGCGCGGACGTCACCCGCGAGCTCGACAAGCTGTCCGCGGACCCGTCGGTCCACGGCATCATCTGCCAGACCCCGCTGCCCGAAGGCGTGACGCTCGACGACGTCGGCGCGCATATCGACCCGCGCAAGGACGTCGACGGCGCCAACCCGGTCAGCCTCGGCCGCCTCACCGCCGGCCTCCCGACCTACGCTCCCGCCACCGCGGCCGCGGTCCTGGAGATCCTGAAGCGCGAGCAGGTCGCCCTGTCCGGCGCCCAGGTCGCCGTCGTGGGCCGCTCGACCATCGTCGGCAAGCCCGCCGCGCTGCTGCTGCTCGGCGAGCACGCGACCGTGACCATCTGCCACTCCCGCACCAAGGATCTCGCGGCGGTCACCAAGGCCGCGGACGTCCTAGTCGTGGCCGTCGGCCGCGCGCACTTCCTCGGCGCGGACCACGTCAAACCCGGTGCCGTGGTGATCGACGTCGGCACGAACCCGACTCCCGAAGGCGGGCTCGTCGGCGATGTCGACCAGGCCGCGGTCGAGGAGATCGCGGGTTCGATCACGCCGGTCCCCGGTGGCGTCGGCCCCGTCACGACGTCGCTGCTGCTGCGGCACACCGTCACCGCCGCGCAGTCCTGATCCACCGAGATCGAACTCCGCACTCGCGTGAGCAGAGGCGGATCTCGCGTGATTGAAGCCGGAACTCATGAGTTCCGGCTCTGATCACGCGAGTTCCGCCTTCAATCACGTGAGTGCGGAGTCTGATCACGCGAGTCACGCCTCCGGCACCGCCGGGCGAACGTCGTCAGGTCCCGATCACCGTCTCCACCACCTTCCGCACCTGGGCGGTCTCCGGCGCGGGCGCGGTGCGGTCCGCGTACAGCAGATGCGTGGCACCGATGAGCGTTGCGGCCAAAGTCTCGACGTCGGCGCCCTCGGCGACCCGGCCCAGATCCCGCTCCGCCTTGAGGTAGCCGCCGATCATGACGGCGGCCTGGGTCAGCACCGGAACCCCGGCAGGCCATTCGCGGCGTAACCGGGCACGAAGCTCGTCACGGAAGATCACGAGCGGGACGATCGCGACGGCGACCGACTCGAACACCGCCGTGAGCGCCGTGGTGAGGTTGTCCACGACCGTCCCGGTGCCGACGGCCTCCCGCAGTCCCTTCTCGTCGAGTTTCTCGATCCGGTCCAGCACGAACTCGGCGAGAAAGCCGTCGAAATCGTCGAAATGCCGGTGCAGCACGCCTTTCGCGCAGTCCGCCTCCGTGGTCACCGCACGGCTGGTGAGCCCGCTCGGCCCGTCCCGCAGCAGGACCCGTTCGGCGGCGTCGAACAACTGCGCGCGGACGGCACGCAAAGCCACTCCTGTCGGCATACGGCTCCCTTGCGTTGACGAGTGGGCACGTGCCCACTTAAGGTGGGCGCATGCCCACTCTACCTTCGGGGCAAGAGCCTCATCGTCATCGACAGGCCGCGGAATCCTTCGGCGTGGACGTCGAACGCTACGACCGGACCCGCCCCTCCTATCCCCCGGAACTCGTCGAACACCTCATCGCCGCCGCTCCCGGCCGCGAGACCCTCGACGTCGGCGTCGGCACCGGCATCGAAGCCCGCCAGTTCCACGCGGCGGGCTGTCACGTGCTGGGCGTCGAGCCGGACGAGCGAATGGCCGAGTTCGCCCGGCAGAGCGGAATCGACGTCGAAGTCGCGAAGTTCGAGGATTGGGAGCCCGCCGGACGCCGGTTCGACCTGCTCGTCTCGGGACAGGCCTGGCATTGGGTCGACCCCGTGGCCGGCGCCGCCAAGGCCGCCGAAGTCCTACGGCCCGGAGGACTCTTCGCCGCGTTCTGGCACGTACCCGAACCGCCGGAAGAGGTCGCGGACGCCTTGGCGGACGCTTACCGGCGGCTCGTGCCGGACGCCCCGATCGATCTCAAGAGCGTGCCGAAACAGCCCTCTGACCCGTACGGGCCACTCATCGTGAAGGTCGCCGACGGCCTGCGCGAAGCGGGCGGATTCGGCGAGCCGGAACGAAGCCGCTACGACTGGGACCGGGTCTACACCCGTGACGAATGGCTGGACCAGCTTCCGACGTTCGGCTCGCTGACCTGGGTCGAATCCACAGTGCGACAAGAGATCCTCGCTGAAGTCGGGGCGGCGATCGACAGGATGGGCGGCCGGTTCACCACGCGCTACGCCACCGTCGCGATCACCGCGGTCCGGGACTGACCCGCCGGTGACGGGAGCCGCGCCGCTCCCGTCACCGGCGTCCGTCAAGGCGTGACGGGGACGTTGGTCAGCCCGTTCACCGCCCTGGACACGGTGTTGGACGCGTAGACCACGTTCGGCCGTTCCGAGCATTTCGACGTCGACGTGATCTTGATGGCGTACTGGCCGACGCCGCCGAGATCGGACTTGTTGTCCCGCCAGACGTTCCCGCAGCCGTTCGGGAACGACGGGGTGGTGGCGGGATTGTGCGTCTCGTAGCCGTTCGCGAAGGTTCCCGGCGAGGCGAAGGTGCCGGTGTTCCCCTCGATGACGTATCCGAATCCCTTGACGTCGATCCAGGAATCGGCCGAGTTCTGCCCGGAAATCCCTTGACCGTCGAAGGTGTTGCCGCGGATCACGCCGCCTTCGGTGCCCTCCTTGACGTCGATGCCCTCCGCCGCCACGTACGGTCCGATGTGGTTGTTGAGCACCTGGATCCGGTCACTGCGGTCGACCCCGCCGGAGTTCCCGTGGCAGGCCCAGTTCGAGTTCGCCGAGCCGAGGTAGACGCCCTCGCCGTAACCGGCCTGCACGAGCCCGGTGTGGCTGATCGTCGAGTCACGGATGACGCTGTCGGCCGAGGAACGGCGGAAGTGCACGGCCTCCTCGTCGATCCGGTGGACCCGCAGCCCTTCGATCACCGTGTGGTGCGAGTTGTCGGCCACGATCCCCTTCTTGGCTTCCTGCACGGTGAAGCCCTGGAGGTGCCAGTACGGCGCGCCGTACAGCCAGAACCCGTACCCGGAATCCCAGCCCGCCGTCGGGGCCGGGCAGGACGGTGCCTCACCGGACGGGCCGTCGTTGATCAGGATCGCCGTCGACGGTCCGGTCACCGTGATCGGCGCGTCCGCCGTGCCGGGTTTCGTCGCGACGAACGAACCCCGATACGTTCCCGCGGCCAGCCGGATGGTCCGGCCCGGGATCGCCGCGGCCAACGCGGCCTGCAGTTCCGCCGCGGTGCCGACGTCGACGACGTCCCCGGACGGCACGCTGGTGGTGGTCGTCGGCGAAGTGCTTGTGCTGGTCGGGGACGGCGGGGTGGTGGTCGTGGTCGGCGCTCCTCCCCCGCACGGGCTGCCGTTGACCGTGCATCCGGTCGGCAGGCCCAGCCCGGTGGTGTTGAATCCGAAGGACGCCATGGCGCCGGGTTTGATCGTGCCGTTGAAGGCGGCGTTGGTCACCTTGTAATGCTGCCCGCTCCTGGTGAGCACCGAGCTCCACGACGTGGTGATCGCGGTGCCCTCGGGCAGATCGAACTCGATCGTCCACTGTGTACTGTTCGCGTCCCCGGCGTTGGTCAGCGTGTACTTCCCGCCGTATCCGCTGTCCCAGGCCGAGCTTTGGGCGAACGTCGCGGTCAGGCTCGGGGCTGCGGCTTCCGCCGTGACGACGGCGCCGAACAGTCCCGCCGCCGACGCCGTGGCCGCGATCGCGGCGAGCAGTCGTTTCCTCGTCATTCCGTGCCTCCGCATTTCGTTCCGGCGATCGAGCAGGCGAACGGCAGCCCCTGGCCGGCGGTGTTGAAACCGAACGTCGCCGTGCCGCCGGGTTGGACGCTCCCGTTGTACGTGGCGTTCCCGAATCGATAGTGCTGCCCGCTCTTGGTCAGCACCGAACTCCAGGAACTCGTGATCGTCGTCCCGGCGGGCAGGTCGAACTCGACCGCCCACGAACCCACGGAGGCCGAACACGTGTTGCTGATCGTGAAGCCGGCGCCGTAGCCGCTGTCCCACACCGACTTTCGGGTGAAGGTCGCGTTCAGGCAGGCAGCGGGGTTCTGTGTCGTCGTAGTGGAAGTGGGGGTGGTCGTGGTGGGGCTCTGGCTGGTCGGGGAAGACGGCGGCGTCCCGTCGACGGCCTTCAGGAACAGCGACGACGCGGCATCGGTCTTAGACGCGTCGACACCGTGCCCACCGGTGTAGTCCCGCTGCTCGTTCTTCGCCCAGTCGGCGATCGGGGTCCCGCCGACGTCGAGGTGTTTGTAGGCGGTGCCGTCCCAACCGAAGGAGTAAACGCGGTGACGGTCGGCGTAGAAGTCGTTATACGGGCCGTTGTCCGCGAGCTGTTTGGTCATGGCGTTGTTGAAGAACACGTTGCGGTAGCCGGAGGCACCCGACCACTTGACGGCCTTTTTGCCCGCGCCCCACCAGATCGGGAACCAGTTCGAGTCGTCGGGTCCGCCGCCGCCCTCCTCGCCGCAGTTGGCACGGCAGTTCCCGGACCGGTGCGCGTACGGGACCTTGACCGTGTTGAGTTCGAAGAGGTTGTTGCGTTCCCAGCCGCCGTGGAGGTTCAGGTCGGAGTCGAACGAGTTGCCGATCACCACGTTGCCCGCGGCGGACCATTGGAAGGTGAAATGCCGCAGCAGGGTTGAGGTGTTGCCCGCGTAGAGCGAATCCCAGACGCGGGAGCCGCGGAAGTACCCGTTGCCGCCCTTGCCCTTGTTCCACGATCCGTTGAGTTCGTTGTCGACGATCTGGAGGTTCTTCGCCTCCTCGGTGACGATCGGGTGCGAGCCGGTCATGTCCGCGCGGATACCGCGGACCCAGGAGTTCGCCGCCCACTTGAACACGATCCCGTGCATCTCCGCGGCGGGCGCCATGTTGCCGTAGTTGTTGTTCGCGTCCGCGGGGTTCAGGCCCGGCATGTCCTGGGTGAACCCGAGATTCTCGAACCCGACACCGAGCACCGGGTCGACCAGTGGCGCCGCCTTCGAATCGTAGGTGGCACCGTCGATCGGAGCCGAACCGTCCGAAGTGGAGTTCACCGGGACGTCGTACTCGAGCGGTTTGTCGAGGGTGATGGTGCGTGCCGTGGTGTCGAGCGCGGCGATCGTGAAGATCTGCTGGCGCATGTGCATGTTCAGCAACGGGAACGTGGTCGGTGTCGCCTGCTGCTGCTCGTAGAACTTCTGCGAGTTGGCCGCCCGGATGTTGACCAGGTTCCCGGCGGCGAGCGAGGTCAGGGCACCGCTGCTCGCCAGGTGGACGACCTTGTCCCCCGTCCTCGCGGCGAACGCGGTGTCACCCGGCTTGCCCCGCAGCTTCACCCCGGCCTTCCAATGGACGTTGATCGTGCCCTCGAAGATGTCCTTGCGGTTCGCGGGCGCGGCGGCGTAGTCGCTCGCGTAGGACGTGTGCACTCCCCTCGACTGGACGCGGAACAGCCCGCGGCCGGGCCACAACCAGCCGCCCTTGCCCGCGCCCGAGGTCATCCCGTCCTCGTCCCAGTCGGAACCGTCCGGGGTGAGGGCGTCGTACAGGGTGTTCGCGTCCGGCTTGTAGACGAACTTCGTGGCGTCCTTGCCCGCGCCGCGCAGGATCAGGTAGTCGGCGTCGACGTGGATCTCGTGCGTGACGTCGAACCGGCCGGCCGGGAAGGTGATCGTGCTCAGCTTCGTGTAGCTCCCGGACGGCGAGCACGCGCTCTTGATCCCGTCGATCGCAGCCTGGATCCCGTTCGTGTCGTCGGCGCCGTCGTCCGGTTCGACGTTGTACTGGCTCGCCAGCTCGGCCGCGGTGACCTGGCAGGCGGCGTTCGGATTCATTTCACCGGCGCCAGGGAGCGCGGCACCACCGCGATACCCGGCTTTGGACCAGTCGTAGAGGCCGGCGACCGGCGCGCGGCGATTGGCCGCGCCGAGGTCAAGGCCGGTCAGCGCGCCTGGTCCCGGCGCCGCGTCCGCCGCCGGGGGCGGTACTTGCAGGAGCGCGACGGTGGCGACCACGGCGGCGACCGCCGGTAGGACGGCACGACGAAGAGGACTTTTTCGGGACACCCGAAACCTCCGTGACGGACTGACGGAAGGTGTTGCGGCGTGTACACCCGGACCCCGTCTTTATAGTTCACGTCCCTGGCGTCCGTCAACGGATGTGAATCACGTCCACGTATGTGAACGGTCAGTGCTCTCCTGAGCGGAAGCGGTCGAGAACCCGGCGTTCCCGTTTGGTCGGACGCCCCGCGCCCCGCTCCCGCCGCGCGACCGGCACGGCGGCCTCGGGCGGCGGCGCCGGCGTCCGGTCGATGAAACAGGTCGCCGCGTCGGCGGCACCGACCCGCTTCTGGATCACCCGCGTGACTTCCAAGATCCGCGTCGTGTCGTGAACCCGCGCACGGACCTCGTCCCCCGCCACGACGGTGGTCGCGGGTTTGGCCGGTTTGCCGTTCACGCGGACATGGCCGCCACGGCAGGCCGCTGCGGCGTCCGGACGCGTCTTGGTCAGCCGGACGGCCCACAGCCAACGATCAACTCGAGTGGACTCCACAGCAGTACATAGTGGCCTATCGGCCGACTTTATTGCCACTCGGTATAGACGCAGGTATAACTTGTTCTAAATCCCTCAACGGTGAGGAAGATCACGTGAGCGACGAAACCATGTGGAGAAGCGCTTCCGGACAGTTATCACGTCGCCTCTTTATTGCTGGAACTGGTTCTATCTTGGGGGCCGCAGCCCTCGGTGGGACGGCTTCCGCGAAAAGTTCGATCGCCGACGCCGCCCGAATCCCGGCGCTCGTCATCGGCTCCGGATACGGCGGCTGTGTCGCCGCGCTCCGGCTCGCCGAAGCCGGCGTCGACGTCCACCTCGTCGAACTCGGCATGGCATGGGACACCCCGGGCACGGACGGCAAGATCTTCGCCAACACCACCAAGCCCGACTATCGCTCCTTCTGGCTGCGGACGAGGACCAAGCAGCCGTTGAGCAACTTCCTCGGCTTCCCGCTCGACAAGGACGTCCCGCGCCACACCGGGATCCTCGACGCCGAAGAGTTCAGCGGCATCACCGTCTACCAGGGCCGAGGTGTCGGCGGCGGCTCACTGGTCAACGGCGGGATGGCCGTCACGCCGAAGCGCGAGAACTTCGGGTCGGTTCTACCGACGGTCAACGCGGACGAGATGTACGGCGTCTACTACCCGCGCGCCAACGCGGGTCTCGGTGTGGCCACCATCGACCCGGACTGGTTCGAGACCGCCGAGTGCTACCAGTACGCGCGAGTCGGCCGGAAACACGCGCAGCGGTCGGGTTTCCCGTTCCTGTTCGTCCCGGACGTGTACGACTGGGACTACATGAAGAAGGAACAGGCCGGCACGGTCCCGAGGTCCGCGCTGGCCGGGGAGATCCTCTACGGCAACAACGCGGGCAAGAAGTCGTTGCAGCAGACCTATCTCCCGCGGATCAAGGCGACCGGGCGGGTGACGATCTCGGCACTGCACCGCGTCACGTCGGTCACGCCCGCGTCCGGCGGCGGATACACCGTGACGATGGAACAACTCGACACCGGAGGCACGGTGACGGCGACGAAGTCGGTCACCGCGGACAAGGTCTTCTTCGCGGCGGGCAGCGTCGGCACGAGCAAACTGCTGGTCAAGCTCAAGGCGACCGGCGCCCTGCCCAACCTCAACAACGAGGTCGGAAAAGGCTGGGGCGACAACGGAAACGTCATGTGCGGCCGGGCGAACCACATGTGGGACGCCACCGGGGCCCTGCAGTCGTCCATCCCCACCGCGGGGATCGACAACTGGGCGGCGGGCGGGGCGTTCGCCGAGGTCGCGCCGCTGCCGACCGGTATCGAGACCTACGCCTCGTTCTACCTGTCGATCACCAAGAACCTCAACCGCGCGACGTTCTCCTGGAACCCGAGCGCGAACAAGGTCGACCTGAACTGGCAGACCGCCTGGAAACAGCCGTCGATCGAGATGGCGAAGACGATCTTCGACAAGATCAACGCGAAGGAAGGCACGATCTACCGGACCGACCTCTTCGGCACGTACAAGATCTGGGGTGACCACCTCACCTACCATCCGCTCGGCGGCGCGGTGCTCGGCAAGGCGACCGACAATTACGGCAGGCTCCACGGCTATCCGGGCCTTTACGTGATCGACGGCGCGTTGATTCCGGGTAATACGTCGGTGAACCCGTTCGTCACCATTACCGCGCTGGCGGAAAGGAACATCGAAAAGATCGTCGCCACCGATCTGTGACGACGATCCTTAATAGGCCGGGGCCGCCACCCCGGCCTATTCTTATATCTTCGGAAGAACGCAGACGGTGTCGATCCCCAGAACGTGGTTCAGCCGTCCGAAGGCGAGCCAAGAACCGATGCTCATGCTCAGTTCGACGATCTCCTTCTGGCTGTAATGCTCGGCCATCCGCTTCCAGAAATCGTCGTCGATGCCGTGGTGGTCGAGCGCGTAGCGTTCGGCGTACTCCGCGGCCAGCCGGGTCCGCTCGTCGAACGCGTCGGTGGTGCGCCACTCGGTGACCGCGTCGGCGAACTCCTCCTCGACCTTCACCCCGTCGCGTTCGGTCCGCCAGTCCAGGCAGAAGACGCAGCCGTTGATCTGCGCGATCCGCAGCCGGGCCGCCTCGAACTCGCGCAGCCCCAGCGTGGTGTGCGAGTACACCGCGAGCGAGAGATTCGACGCCGCGACGCCGATCCCGGGCACCATCTCACCCCACACGTAACCGATCGGGTCCTTGCCCTCGGGAATGTCGATGTTCATCGCGCGCTCCTTCCGAGCTTGCCGGTGGCCGGTCGCAAGGGGACATCGAGTGCGTCGTAGAGGCCCGGTTTCGCGTCCACGAGCCAGTCGATGGCGCCGACCAGCCTCCCGACCGCGGTCGCGTTGCCGCCCGCGGACCGGTTCTCGCCCTCGTCGGTGGCCTCGACGGAGACCTCGATCCTGGGACGGCCTTCGATGATCACCTTGTGCGCGCCGTCGCCGCTGGGCGGCATCGGCCAGTCCGGCGCGCACGAGGCATGGATCCGCGTGACGTGCTCGACGACGATGCGGGGTTCGCCGTCCACGATCCCCTGCACTTCGAATCGGACGGCGCCCTGCGTACCCGCCTCGAACTCCCCCATCGCCCGTGTGGTCACGGTTTCCTCGAGCGGGCGGCGCTCGAGTGTCTCGCGGATCTCGTCCAGTTCGACGCCCAGACCGCGCGCGATGAGCCGGACCTGCCCACCCCACACCATCGTGGGCACCGACGGGGCCAGCATCGGCGGCTGATAGTCCATCGGCTGCCCCATCCCGACCAGATAGCGGACCGAATCCGGCTGGTCGTAGGTGGAGTAGTCGAAGATCTCCTGGCAGCGGACCGCGTCCACGGTGGTGCCGAGCCCGCTGATCAGCAACGGCAGGATGTCGTTGCCCCAGCCGGGATCCACGCCGGACACGAACAGCGAACCGCCGCCCTCGGCGATCGCCGCGAGCACAGGCTCACGCAGTTCGTCCGGCGCGTTGCGCTGGTCGTACAGCGCGTAGAGCGCGGGCGTCACGACTACCGCCCCGGCCCGGACCGCGCGGACGATGTCGGCCAGCGCTTCGGCAGGCCGGATGTCACCCGATGCCGCGTACACCACCGCCCGTGGACCCGCCGCCATGACCGCTTCGACGTCATCGGTCGCCGCCACACCCAGTTCGCCGTCGATCCCCGCGAGCGCGGCCGCGTCACGGCCGACCTTCGCGGGATCGTGCACGAGCACTCCGGTCAGTTCCAGCGCCGGATGCGCGTCGACGGCCCGGATGGAGGCACGGCCGATGTTGCCCGTACCCCAGACAACCGTGGGAATCATGAAGTCGAGGTTAACCGAATCCAAGTGCGGTTCCCAGTACCGAAACAATCACGAAAACCGCAGGTCAAAGCGCATTACTCGGGTTCATTCGAGTGGGCAACGAAACCGTTCCGGTACGCGGAACGAGCGCCGTTTTCCCTTGACCGGCGATATCCGTTGGACCGGTCGCACGACGTCTGTGTAGTGTGCGCTCTCGTGACGAGCCCCGAGTCGGACAGAACCCCGCCGCCGGTCATCCGGCGGCGAGTCTTCCTGTCCTGCCGTTAGGTCCTCTCGCCTCCCGGTGACCGGAGCGCTGTTCCGTGCGCCCGGCCGGGTTTCCTCCTGTCCAGCGCACGGCTCCTCCTGCTCACTTTCCCATGGGAGTCGTCCGTTGCCCCTGTTCGTCTATGTCCTCGGCCTTGCCGTTTTCGCGCAAGGCACCTCTGAATTCATGGCCTCCGGTCTCGTACCGGGGATCGCCGGCGAGCTGTCCGTGCCGGTGGGCGCGGCCGCCACGCTGACCTCGGCCTACGCCGTCGGAATGATCGTCGGCGCTCCCGCGATGGCCGTGCTCAGCGCGCGCTGGCCCCGGCGCCGGGCGTTGGCCGGGTTCCTGGCCGCTTTCGTCGTCGTGCACGTCATCGGCGCGGTCACGACGAGCTTCCCGCTGCTGTTCGGCACCCGGGTCGTCGCGGCGGTGGTCAACGCCGGATTCCTCGCCGTGGCGATGCCGGTCGCGGTCGCTCTGGCGCCGCAAGGGAAACAGGCGCGGGCGACCGCGCTCCTGTTGGCGGGCATCACGTTGTCGTGTGTGGCCGGAGTACCCGCGGGTGCCGTGCTCGGTGATCTCGCGGGCTGGCGCTCCGCGTTCTGGGCGGTGGCCGCGTTGTGCCTTCCCGCACTGGTGCTGGTGTTCCGTTCGGCGCCCACCGGCGCGGCGACGCCGCCCGAAGTCTCGATCAGGCGCGAAGCACGCGAACTGAAAGCACGTCCCGTCCGCCAGGCGATGCTCTTGGCCGCGTTGGTCAATGGTGCGACCTTCGCGACGTTCGCCTTCCTCGCGGTCATCGCGACGGACGTCGCGGATCTTCCGGCCGGAGCGGTCTCCGCGCTGCTGGCGGCGTTCGGCGTCGGCGCGTTCTTCGGTGTCACGGTGGCGGGCCGCACGGGAGACGGCGAACTCCGGCGCGGTCTGGTGCTCGCGTTGTGCGCCTTGCCGGTGGGCTGGGCCGCTCTCGCGGCCACCGGCGCGCACCCGATCGCGTTGTTCGTCCTGGCGACCGTCCAAGGTGGACTGTCGTTCGGCTGCGGTTCCGCGCTCGTGGCCCGGGTCATGCACGTGACTCCCGGAGCCCCGACGCTCGGGGGTTCGTTCGCGACGGTCGCGCTCAACGTCGGCGCGTTCCTCGGGCCGGTGCTCGCCGGTTTCGTCACGGAGTCGACGGCCGACTACCGCTACGCCATCTGGATCAGCGCGGCGATCGCGCTTGTGCCGCTTCCGTTCGTTCTGCGGAAGAGGTCGCCGGTCCGTTCCTGAGCCGCGCGTGCAGGTGGACGTCGTGCCACCCGTCGACGTGCAACATCGATGAGCGCAGCGTGCCTTCGAGTTCGTATCCGGCCTTGCCCGCGACGCGGCACGAGGCGGCGTTCGCGGTGGAATGCAGGAGGAACAGCCGGTTCAGCCGGATGGTTTCGAACGCCCACCGCGTCAACGCCGCCACCGCGTCGCCCGCGATCCCCGCGCCGCGGGCAGCCGGGAGAACCCAGTAGGACAGTTGCGCAGACGCCTCGAAGAGCGAGATCGCGCGAAGACCGACCTGCCCGACCGGCCGGTCTTCGCGCGCGTCGACCACGGCCCAGCTCGCGTCGGTCTCGTCCGTCCAGCGCCGTTCCCAGCTCGCGATCCACTCGCGGGCCTCGTCCGCCCCGTCGATGCGGCGGACGTGCCAGCGCTGGATGACGGGGCAGGCGAAGGCGGCTTCGACGTCTTCGGCGTCGTCAGCGCACCAGGGCCGCAACACCAGCCTGTCGTCGACGATCAGACACGGCTGCCGGGCCGAGCGGAAGGTACCGGCGGGGAGGGCGGGCTCGATGAGCAGAGGCACGCGCCCATCATGGCGGGTCCGGCTGGGTAACATCGGCCGGACCATGGAGATGATCACCGTCCCGGCAGGCCGGGCGACGCTGGCGGACCGGCGGACGCAGCGGAACTGGACCGTCGATGTCGCGTCGTTCCTGCTCGCCCCGGTTCCGGTCACCCAGGAGACCGGACGGCTTCCCCTCGTCGACGTCTCCTGGCAGGACGCGCTCCTGTTCTGTAACGCCCTGTCCGAACGCGAGGGTCTGACTCCCGTCTATGAGCTGGATTCGCCGACCTGGGACCGGTCCGCGAACGGCTACCGCCTGCCCACCGAAGCGGAATGGGAACACGCCTGCCGCGCCGGCACGACCGGCCCCCGTTACGGACCGCTCGACGAGATCGCCTGGTACCGCGAGAACTCGGCGGAGTCCGTGCACGACGTCGGTGGGAAGGCGCCCAACGCGTGGGGCCTGCACGACATGCTCGGCAATGTCTGGGAATGGTGCTGGGACGTCTACGACGCCGAGGTGTACGGCGAGTACAGGGTGTTGAAGGGCGGGGGCTGGTTCGACGAGCAGTGGAGCTGCCGGGCCTCGGTGCGGCGTCGCAGCCACCCCACGTTCCGCGTCGACGACGTGGGCTTCCGCCTCGCCCGGTCACTGTGACCCCGGCCTCTCGCACGTGTCGATCACCCGATTGAATGACGCCAGGACACCCGGCCAGGGTGTCGGACCTCTGGAGGAAACCGTGACCGGAACCGCTCCCCGAGACGTCGAACGCGTCTACTCCACCGCTGACGTCGTCGCGAAACTGCGCAGGCTCGCCGACGCGCTCGAGTCCGAGACCTCGTTCCGCATCCAGATCGCCGGGGAACGTTTCCGCGTCCCCGCCCGTGCGCAGTTCTCGATCGAGCACGAGCGCGGTGACGGTGAGGAGGAGGTCGAGTTCCAGCTGAAGTGGAAGATCGAGGAGACCGACTCGGACGACGACGCCGAGGGCACCGTCGTCTGAATCTGTCCACAAAGGACAAGTTGCGGACCAAGGGAGCCCCGAGCGTCGGCGATGCAACCTCCGCTGACGTTGTGAAAGCCACTTTCGCAACCTTCAACGTTGCGAAAGTGGCTTTCGCAACCTGCCCAACCGTCGTCACCGCTCACGAGGGCCTCAGACGATGCCGCCGTTGGCGCGAAGGACCTGCCCGTTGACCCACCGCGCCGGACCGGCGAGGAACGACACGACCTCGGCGATGTCGGACGGGGTGCCGAGGCGTTCGAGCGGGGGCTGCGCCGCCATGCTCGCGATGGTCGCCTCGTCCTTGCCGTCGAGGAACAGTGCCGTGGCGGTCGGGCCGGGGGCGACCGCGTTCACGGTGATGTCGCGGCCGCGCAGTTCGCGGGCGAGGACCAGGGTGACGGCTTCGACGGCGCCCTTCGTGGCGGCATAGGCGGCGTATCCCGGCAGGGCGAGACCGAGCACCGAAGTCGAAAAGTTGATGATCGCGCCGCCGTCGCGCACGCGGCGGGCGGCCTGCTGGTCGACCACGAAGGTGCCGCGGATATTGGTGCGGTGCAACCGGTCCAGCCGGTCGAGATCCAGTTCTGCCACCGGCGCGAGATACATGATTCCCGCCGCGTGGACCACGACGTCGACACCGCCGAACGCCTTCTCCGCGGTGTCGAAGACGGCCGCGACGGCTTGCTCGTCGGCGACGTCGGCCTGGGCCGCGATCGCCTGGCCGCCCCTGCCGGTGATCGCGTCGACCGCGGCCTGCGCCTCGTCCTTGTTGCCGCCGTACACGACGACGACCGCGAACCCATCCGACGCGAGCCGCTCCGCGGATTCCCTGCCGATGCCCCGCGACCCGCCGGTGACGATCGCTACGCGTGCCATGACTTGCTCCCATCAGGCGTTTCCATTGGTAACGGCATCACAGTATCACCGATACCGAACCGCTGCTACCAGTCGAGTGTTATCGTCGGTACATGACGTTGACGACGAAAGACCGGTTGGTCCGCGCGGCCGCGGAGCTTCTGCGGGAGGGCGGGCGTGAGGCGTTGTCGACGCGTGCGGTCAGCGCCGCCGCCGGAGTGCAGGCGCCCACGCTCTACCGGACCTTCGGCGACAAGGACGGGCTGCTCGACGCAGTCGCCACGTATGGCTTCAAGAGCTATCTGGAGGGGAAACACGCTCTCGGCGAAACCGACGACCCGGTGGGCGACCTGCGGCGAGGCTGGGACCTGCACGTCGAGTTCGGCCTGCAGCAGCCCGCCTTCTACATGCTCATGTACGGCGAGCCCCGCGTCCGCGAAGCCCGCCTGGAGGCGGACGCGATCCTCCGCCGGATCGTCGGCCGCATCGCCGAGGCCGGCAGGCTGCGCGTCCCGGTCGAACAGGCCGCGCAGCTGGTGCACGCGACCGGGATGGGCGTGATCCTCTCGTTCCTCTCCAGCCCGCCCGACCAACGCGACCCGGACCTGATCGTCGCCGCGCGTGAACACGTCATCGCGGCCATCACCACCGACAGCGCGGACGAGGCGTCGGACATCCCCAGCCGTGCGATCGCACTCAAAGCCGCGCTGGAGAAGGAACCCGGGGACGCGCTGACCCCCGCCGAGCACGCGATGCTCGCCGAATGGCTCGACCGCCTCGCCCGGTGACCTACCGGCCGACGGCCTTCGCCGCCGCGACCGCCTGACCGGCGTACGACCGTCCGAAAAGGACGGTGTGGACCAGGAGCGGGAAAAGCTGGTGCGCGCCGATCCGGTCGGTCCAGCCGTCGGCGAGCGGGGCGACCTCCTGGTAGGCGGCGAGCACCCGGTCGAGCAACGGGCAGCCGAACAACTGCAGCATGGCGAGATCGGTTTCGCGGTGGCCGCCATGCGCCGCCGGATCGATGAGCGAGGCTTCGACAGGCCCCCACAGCACGTTGCCGTTCCACAGGTCGCCGTGCAGACGCGCCGGAGGTTCCGCCACCTCCGGGAGCCGCGCGCAGGCCCGCTCGATGACTGCGGCCTCGTCAGCGTTCAGAGTGCCCTCGTCGACCGCGCGACGGACATAGGGCAGGACTCGATACTCGGCGTACCACCGCGACCAGTCGTTTCCTGGCGTGTTCTTCATCGGGGCCAGGCCGATCCACGCGTCGACGAGGCCGTCCGGCGGCGCCGCGCCGAACGCGGGCGCGCCCGCCGCGTGCAGTGCCGCGAGCCCCCGCCCCAACCGCTCCGCGGCGTGATGAGTCGGCCGCCCTCCGCCGACCAGATCCGTGACCAGCCACTCGTCGTCGTGGCCGCGCACCTCGGGCACCCGCACGGCACCGGGCTCCCCCAGCCATCGCAGGCCCGCGGCCTCCGCGGGTATCGCGTTGCGGGCATGACCCCGTTTGACGACCACGGTGTCGCCGCTGTCCAGCACCACTTCGGTCACCCCGCTCGAGAGGCTTCTCTGCCCGGAGACAGCGCGTCCGGTGATCCTCGTGGCAGCCTCGGCAGGCGGCGAAACCTGGGTCATGTCCGCAACCTACCTCCGCCGATCGGGTGAACGCTCGTTGGCTAAAGTGCACTTCGGGGGAAATCCAAATGTTTTCACTTTTCCGAGGGGAGATCGGTCGTGCCCACACGTCCGAGAGTTCGTCATGCCGTCGTCACCGCGATGCTCGGCGCCGCGCTGGTCGGCTGCACAGCACCGCAGAACGTTGGTCAGGCCCGGAGCGCCGGCGCCACCACTTCCGGCGAGACGTCGGCCAGTGAACCGACGACGACGCCGAAGCCGTATCTCACCACCACGCCGACCCTGGAGGTCACCGGCGAGGCGGTCAAACCGGGCACGAAGCTCAAATTCGGCGAGCAGGCGATCATCCCGTTCTACAGCCACTACGCGAAGGGCGTCATCGGGCTGACGGTCACCGTGGAATCGGTCAAAGCGCCCGACGCCGACATCGACGGCCTGCCGCTCAAGGACGAGGACAAGGCGAAGCTGCGGGGCAAGAATTTCTTCTTCGTCCGCGAGAAGCTCACCAACGTCGACGGCTCCAACATGGCCGAGGTGTACACCCCGATCCTCAGTGCGAAGACCAAGAGCGGCGGCTGGCCGGGTTCGCTTCTGGGCATGGGCGACGCCGACGTCACCGGGTGCGAGGACCAGAATTTCGCGCCAAAGGACTTCTCGACCAAGGGCGCGGTCTTCGAGTCCTGCCGTCTGCACTTCGGGGTCGCGTCCGATCCGATCACGTCGCTGTCGTACACCTCGCAGCCTTACGAAAGCGCCGATTCACGCGCCGTCACGTGGCGGAACAAATAGCCCCGCCGGTTTCCCGGCCTCGGTCGGGCTGCATCCGGTCAACGCCCGGAACTCCCGGACGAGATGCGCCTGATCGCTGTAGCCGCCCAGGTGCGCGACCTCGGCCCACGGAAGGGACGACGCCCGGCTCATCAACGCCAGCACCCGATTGAGCCGGGCGATCCGCCCGGCCGTGCGGGGATTCAGCCCGATCTGTTCACGAAACCGGGCGTTGAGATGTTGCCTGCTCCAGCCGACCTCGTCCGCGAGAGCGTCGATGCGGACCGGGCCCGCCGAAAGCCGGTCCCACGCGTGCCGGACCGGGGCGGCCAGCACGGGGCCGCGAGCCAGCTTCGCCGCGAGATATTCGTCCAGCAGCCGGAATCTCTCCGCCCAGTCCGCCGCCCCGGCCAGCCGCTCGGTCAACGCCCTGACCGGCAGAAGCGCGGACGCCGCGACCACCGAATTCGTCAGTTCCCGCAACGGAATCCCGAACAACGCGTACGCACCGAGCGGGGTCAGGGTGACCACGATCCCGCGCGAAGCTCCGGTCTGTTCGACACGCAACGGCCGGTCTCGCAGCCCCAGCACCGGCGAAGGGGGAACCCCGGCACCGCGGGCCGGGGCGTCGAGGTCGATCATCCAGGTGAGCACTGACAACGGGGTGATCTGCCAGGAGTTCGCGCCCACGTCGGGTAGGTCGTGCGCGACGTAGCTCGCCACGTGGGCGGCAAGCGCGGGATGGGGCCACCGGAGAACCCGCTCGCCGGGTGCGCGGGCGATATCCCGCCGCGGCACCACGAGACCCCACCCGCCCATGCCTTCAGCTTACTTTCGTTCAAGACCGGAAACGCGGCTTTGCTTAGCGTTCGGCTCATGCAGAAAATCGGGGGTTTCAAAAATCCGGCGGCCGAGAAGCACTACTTCGCCGCCTATGACCGCGCCATGGCCGAGTGCCCGGACCCGGACGCGGTCTTCGACGTCGAAACGCACCATGGCACCACGCGGGTCTACCGCTACGGGAACGACGGCACGCCGATCGTCCTCTTGCCGGGGCTCATGGCCACTTCCGCCTGTTTCGCGACCCTGATCCCCGCTTTGGCGGAGCGGCACTCGGTCTACGCGATCGACACCCTCGGCGAAGCGGGCCGAAGCGTGCATAAGGCCACGTTCAGAGACATCCGCGACCGGGCGAGCGCTCTGAACGACGTCTTCGAGAACCTGGGACTGACCGACGTACATCTCGTGGGCGGTTCGACCGGCGGCTGGCACGCGGTCAACCAGGCGATCCACGCGCCCGGAAGGCTCGCGTCCATCGGCTTGCTGGACGCCACCACCGTTTCGGCGCCGTTCTCCCGGCGCGTGTCCTGGTACGGCTTGCCCGTGGCCGTACTCGACAACGACCGCCTGTGGCGGCGGTTCGTGGCGTGGACCGCCGGGGAGGACGTCCTCGACCAGCCCGCCGCGCGGCTGATCCTCGCCGGGATCCGGTGCTATCGCGCCCGGGTGCCGTTCCAGGTTCGCCCGAGCGAAGCCGCGTTACGGTCCATCGAAGTGCCCACGTTCGCCCTGTTCGGCGGACGCAGCGTCGTGCACGATCCGGTCAGCGCCGCTACACGACTCGAAAGCCTCATCCCCCATGCCGACGTCGAAATCCTGCCGGACGCCGGTCACTATCTCTATCTCCGCCCGCCTGATCGCGACCGGATCATCGAGCGCGTCCTCGGCCGGGTCGGTTAAGCGGCCTGAGCACCGAAACGGCGGCGCGCGGCGGCCAGGCTGGCCCGGCACGCGGCGATCAGCCGGGCGGAGGCGGCGCTTTCGCCGTGACCGCACCGAGGGCAGAACATCGTGACGTCGCCGGACAATTCGTCGATGGAGACGGTCAACGCGGTCGCGCACGAACGGCACCAGCGGTGCCGTGTGATCGGGTTGACGTGCAGCGGCGAAGCCACGCATTGGTGGATCCAGCGGCCGTGCACGTGACAGGTCAGCCGGTCGTCCGGGGACAGGCGGCCGACGTCTTCCGCGTCGTCCTCCATCGCCAGCAGAACCGGCAGGGTGCGGCTCACCGGGTTCAGCCGCGTGGTCGAGGCCAGTGTCGTGGTGTTCATCGCTTTCTCCTTCCGGCTCTTATCAAGACGTCGAACAGGGAGTGCCAGATACGACACGGCCGGGCATCTTTTCCCGAAGAGCTCCCCCTCGTGGGTGAATTGATCTTGGTCGAATCCGAACCGTTACCCCATTCGGGTTAATGGCGCGTATCTTTCGGATCATGACGGCCGCACTCGTTCCACTGTCCACATCAGACAGTCGTGGCCGCGGCTACCTGGTGTTTCCCCCCGCCGGCGGCACGCTGCGCGCGTTCGACCCGCTCGCCGGCGCGGCCGATGCGGACGTTCGGGGCGTCGAATACCCCGGACACGGGGAAAGGCTCGCGGAGCCCCCGGCTTCCGCCGTCGAAGAACTCGCCGCGCAGTCGGCCGCCGCGATGCCGGCGGCCTGGTTCAGCCGTTGCGTGACGATCGGATTCGGCATGGGCGCCTTCGTCGCATTGGAAACGGCTCAACGGCTGGGTGTGTCGCCTCGCGCGCTGATCGTCGTGGACGCCTGCGCCCCGCAACGGCGTTCACCGGACAAGAACGCCAAAGCGGGGGCCTCGGCGATGGCACGGGTTTTCGGCCGCACCGGGCTCACCCCCGTCGCGGGCTACCGCGATTCGCCCGAAAGCTGGGAGTACGCCCTGGACCTGCTACTCGGCGATCTCCAGTTGCTGAACGCCTACCGCGGGCCCGCCAGGACCCAGCTCTTGTGCCCGATCGCGGCGATCCGCGGCACCGACGATCCCGCGACCGCTTCGGGCGACGACGCCACGGGCGGCTGGCGGGTGTGGACTTCCGGTCCGTTCGTGGGCCGTGTCGTCCCCGGCGGCTACCTGGGCGTTCTCGACTCCGGCCGAGAGGCCGAGTTCTGGGCGCGGATACACCGGCTGGAAGAGGCCTTCGTGGCCGCCCACCCCGAGGTGGCCTAGGGCGACTTACACCGGTGACGTCGTCCGACGGTCGCCGCGGCCGGAGCCGCCCCCTTAATTTCGTCCCGTACCAGGCGTTTCGCGGGAGGAATCAGGGATGCTCAGCAGGAGAAGGTTCGCGCAGGCCGTCGTCGCCGCGACAGCGGGTGCCACCGTGGCGGGCTGCTCGGCCCAGCCCGCGGCGGCACCGGTGGCCGCGCCCGCCACGACCGGCGGGAACACCTCGTTCGGCCCGCTCAAGCAGATCGACGCCGGGGAGCTGAGCATCGGTTATGCCGAAACCGGCCCCGCCGACGGCCCGGTGGTGGTCCTCCTGCACGGCTGGCCCTACGACATTCACAGCTACGTCGACGTCACCCCGCGCCTGGCCGCGGCCGGGTACCGGGTGATCGTGCCGTTCCTGCGCGGCTACGGGCCGACGCGGTTCCTGTCGAAGGACACGTTCCGCAACGGCCAGCAGTCCGCGATCGCCGCCGACATCGTCGCGCTGCTGGACGCGCTCAAGATCGAGAAGGCCGTCTTCGGCGGCTTCGACTGGGGCGCCCGCACGGCCGTGATCATCGCCGCGCTGTGGCCCGAGCGCTGCAAGGCGCTCGTGTCGGTGAGCGGCTACCTGGTGACCAACCGGGAGACGAACAAGCAGCCGCTCTCCCCCGCCGCCGAACTCGGCTGGTGGTACCAGTACTACTTCGCCACCGAGCGCGGCATCCTCGGCTACACGAAGAACCGGCACGACTTCAACAAGCTGATCTGGAAGATCGCGTCGCCGAAGTGGACCTTCGACGACGCGACCTACGACCGTTCGGCGGCCTGTTTCGACAACCCGGACCACGTGGCCATCGTGATCCACAACTACCGGTGGCGGCTGAGTCTCGCCGAGGGCGACCCGAAACTCGACGCCCTCGAACAAAAGCTCGCGCAAGGGCCGGCGGTTTCGGTGCCCACCATCACGATCGGCAGCGACTTCGACGGCCCGAACACCGACGGCAAGGCGTACCGGTCGAAGTTCTCCGGCAAGTACGAGCACCGCGTCCTGAACGGCATCGGCCACAACGTGCCGCAAGAGGCGCCGGAGGAGTTCGCCAAGGCCGTCATCGACGTCGACCGGTTCTAGCGGGCCCCGGTGAGGTGTTCGAGGGCCAGCTGGGACAGGCGGATGAAGCCGTAACCGCGTTCCGCCGCCTTGTCCGGATCGAAGTCCTCGAACGCCGACCGGTCCGCCAGCAGATCCGCCGCCGTCTCGCCCTCGTTCAGCGTCGGCGTCGCGAGCTCGGGGACCAGTGCGGCGTCCAGGGCGGCCCGCACCTCGGGATCGGCACGGAAGGCGCGGGCACGTTCGGCGAACAGCACATAGCTGGCCATATTGGCCTCGGCGCTGGCCCACACGCCGTCCATGTTCTCCGTGCGCAGCGGCTTGTAGTCGAAGTGGCGCGGCCCGTTGTAGCCACCGTGCTCCAGCAGATCGACCAGGAAGAACGACGACAGCACGTCGCCGTGGCCGAACACGAGGTCCTGGTCGAACCGCGGGCCGCGCTGGCCGTTGAGGTCGATGTGGAACAGCTTGCCCTGCCACAGGGCCTGCCCGATGCCGTGGACGATGTTGAGCCCGGCCATCTGCTCGTGCCCGACCTCGGGGTTCACGCCGACGATCTCGTGGTTGTCGAGGGTGGAGATGAACGCGAGCGCGTGGCCGATGGTCGGCAACAGGATGTCGCCGCGCGGTTCGTTCGGCTTCGGTTCGAGGGCGAGCCGGAGGCCGTAGCCCTGGTCGAGGACGTACTGGGCAAGGAAGTCGATGCCCTCGCGGTAGCGGTCCATCGCCGCGCAGACGTCCTTCGCGGCGTCCGTCTCGCTGCCTTCGCGGCCGCCCCACAGCACGAACGTCGACGCGCCGAGTTCGGCGGCGAGGTCGAGGTTCCGCAGCACCTTCCGCAGCGCGTAGCGGCGGACGTCACGATCGTTGCTGGTCAGGCCGCCGTCCTTGAAGACGGGGTGGCTGAACAGGTTCGTGGTCACCATCGGGACCACGAGACCGGTCTCTGCCAGCGCGCCCTGGAAACGCTTCAGCTGCCGCGCGCGGTCGTCGTCGGCCGAACCGAACGGAACGAGGTCGTCGTCGTGGAAGGTGATCCCCCAGGCGCCGAGGTCCGAGAGGCGGTGCACGGCTTCGACCGGGTCGAGCGGAGGACGGCTCGCCGGACCGAACATGTCGTTCGCCTGCCAGCCCACGGTCCACAGCCCGAAGCTGAACTTGTCCTCACGCGTCGGTGCCTGAGCCATCTCGCCTCCTATTAGTTTGATGCCTGAACTTATCGACGCCCGGCCCGGCGGGTCAAGGCTTTCGTTCAGGCATCGAACGAATACAATCGCGCGATGATCGGCACGCGCCCGGCGGGACAGCACACCGTGCGGCAGCACAACGCCGCGCTCGTCCTCAGGGCGATCGCGGACGGTCCCGGCACGTCGCGGGCAGGCCTGGCCGCCGCCACGGGACTCACGAAGGCGACCGTGTCGAGCGTGGTCGACCGGTTGATCGCCGCGGATCTGGTGGCCGAAGGCGAGCCGGAACAACGCGTCGGCCCCGGGCGGCGCGGTACCGTCGTTTCGCTCTCCCCCACCGGCCCGCACGGACTCGGCATCGAGATCGGCGTCGACTACCTGGCGTCCTGTCTCGTCGATCTGACCGGCGCCGTCCGAGCGCAGGAGGTCCGATACGCGGACAACCGGACCCCGCGGGTTTTCCAGCGCGTGTCGGCGTTCCTGCGTAAAGCCCGGAAGCAGGCGGACGCGCTGGGCGTCCCGGTCGGCGGCGTCGGTATCGCGGTGCCGGGCCTGGTCGAATCCGGCCTCGTGCGGCTCGCCCCCAACCTGGGCTGGCGCGACGTCGATCTCGCCGACCGGCTCGGCGGGACGTTCACCGTCGCCAACGAAGCGAACTTCGCGGCGCTCGCCGAACTCTGGCACGGCTCGGCGTTGCCGGATTTCGTCCACGTGTCGGGTGAGATCGGGATCGGGGCGGGCATCGTGCTGGACCGCGCCCTGTTCGAAGGCGTCCGCGGCGCGGGCGGCGAGATCGGCCACCTGCCCGTGGCGCCCGACGGCCCACCGTGTTCCTGCGGCGCGAACGGCTGCCTGGAACGGATGGCCGGCCAGGAAGAGATCCTGCGGCTCGCCGGCGCGGAAACGGTGGACGAACTGGTTTCCTCACTGGAATCCGGCGACGCCGCCGCGCTCTCCGCGGTGACCACTGCCGCAGGGCATCTCGGCGTCGGACTGTCCACTGTGGTCAACCTGATGGACGTCCCGGCGGTGGTGCTAGGCGGAACCTACGCGCGGCTGGAGCCGTGGCTGCGTGAGCCACTCCTCGCCGGACTGGAACGCCGCGTGCCCAGCACGGCGTGGTCGCCGGTGCGCGTCGTCCGCTCGGCGCTCGGCACGGGCGCCGCCGTCCGCGGCGCCGCCGGCTCGGTGATCCGCGGCATCCTCGCGGACCCCGAGCACCATCTCACGACTCACTCGCCATCCGATCAGGACGCTCGGGATCGGTGACCCCGGGCAGCGACGCTTCGATGGCCTGCGCGCGCTCCTCGATGTCCGCGCGCTGGACGCGCCTGGCGTAGGCGATGAGTTCGTCGCGATCCGCGTGCGGGAGCCAGCCCTGCTCGCAGCCGGTCTCCAGCCGCACGAGGTAGCGCACCAGCTCCGCCGACTCGGCGCCGAACTCCCGCATGCGGCGCGTCAGCAGTTCCGCCGCGGCGAGGTAGCCGTTGTTCCAAGCGTGGACCGCCAGCAGTTGCGCGGTCGCGGCGAGGATGTCGCCGAGGTGGAACCCGCCCTCCGCGGCGAGATGCCCGGCGATCCGGAAACTGCGTCTGCCCTCGCCGACCGGCCCCTCCTCGCGAATCGCCTCGAGCAGCGCCCCGATCTGCCGCGTCAGGTAGTCCTGACCCGCGTCCTCCACCGTCACCGCATTCCTCCACCCAGTCGCCGTGATCGCAGGAAGGTGTCAATGGGGTGTACGGCAGATACATCGAATGCCGAACCGTTATCACCCGAATGGCGTGTGTCGGTCAACAGGGTGCCACCGCTCCGGTCTCGCCCGTGGGGCACCAACCCGGATGCTCGCGGAGCCACTTGTCGCGCTGTTTCTCGACGTCGCGCTGCGTCATCCCGCGTCCGGCATTGACGCAGCCGCCGGTCTGGCATTTGGTGTTCGTCCCTGGCTCGTAGCACTGGTTCTCGTCCTTGCAGCGGGCCGCTCCCCGCTGGTCCGCCTTCGACCGTCGTGGGCACCTCAGTGCTCGGCAGGTCCGTCAAGACCGGTTCGACGCTCGTGGCGACCGCGAACAGGACCAGCACACGCGCCACGATTCCTCCGCCTCCGCCATCGAACCCGCCTGTATTCGGCGGAAGCGCGGAGAGCGTTACAGCGTCTCCGAGGTCAGCCCGTGGTGGCGGTGTTGATCGCCCGCGCGTAGTCGGCGGCCGTGCCTTGCGCCGAACACTTCTTGATGTCGTCGTACAACCACATGAAGCCACCCGGAATCCCCGCGGACGACTTCCACGCCCGCATCTTGCTCTCCACCTGAGGGGGCGAATCCCCCGCTGTGCAGCCGGAGCCGTTCTTGCTCCAGAGTCCCGGATCCACCGGCATGCCGAGCGACCGCGTCCAGGTCGCCGGGTCGTTGCCGCTGCCACCCGCGTACGCCTGCAGGTACACGCGATCGACCAGGCCGCCGAGCCCGTTCTTCACGCCTTGCCAGTACGACACCGCGGTGTACGGAGCGAGCGTGAAGTTCCGGTAGCCCATCACGTTCGCCATCCGCGCAAACGTGACGGTGGAGTCGACGTCGTAATGCGCTTCGTCGTCGTTGTTGATCGCGTCCGCGCCGGTGGCGTTCTTCAGCGCCAGGAAGTTGCGGTACAGCACGGTGCCGCTGCCGGTGCCGTCGCGCGTGATCAGGTTGTCGATGGCTTCCCAGTCCGGGGTGCCCCAGGCACCGACGGAGACCTCGATGCGATCGACCGACGTCGGCGCCTGTTTCAGCGTCCGCAGCCGCGCCGGCCATCCCGCGTCGCCGACGTACTGACCGTCTTTCACAACGAGGTGATCGTTGTAGTACAGATCCCCGTTGTCGTGGACGTGGATGCTCCACAGGATGACCGTGGTGAAACCCGACGACCGCAGGACGTCCATGACGCCCTGACCGTCCTGATAGAACGGACCCCCGCCATAGATCGCGGACCGGCCGGCCGCGGCGGGGCTCACCTGCGCTTCGGCCGTATCCGGTTGACTCGTTTGCACGATCGACGCGGCGACCACCAAGGCCACCGCTGTTCGCACCCAGGTCCACCGCATCAGGTCAGCTCCCTTCGGCCTGCTTCGGAGGGTATGAGATTTTCCAACGGTGCGGCCAGGTTTGTTCGGCGACCTGTCCGGTGGAATGGACCATTCGGCTCACGCCACCAGTCGCTCGACGACCAGGAGTGCTCCCACCAGGATCATCGAGACTCCGGAAACCCGGGAAACGACAAGGGAAACGGCGGGGCGGGCGCGCAGCAGGGCTTGTGCTCCCACGCCGACGCAGGGGTAGACCATCGCGCAGGTGCCGACGAAGGTCAGCCCGAGCACGGCCAGCTGGACCGGGATCGGCCAGCGCGCGGCCGGGTCGGTGAACTGCGGCAGCATCGCGACGAAGACCAGCAGTCCCTTGGGATTCAGCCCGCTGACCGCCATCCCTTCCAGCAGCGTTCCACCCCGGCTCCCGACTTCCCCAGGAGCGCTACCCGGCGTCGACGGATGGCGCACCGTCTTGAATCCGAGCCAGATCAGGTAGAGCCCGCCGGCGACGGTGAGCGCGAGCAACGCGATCGGCGTCGACGCGACGAGGACGCCCAGTCCCGCGGCGACCACCAGCGTCATGGCCAAGTAGCCAAGAACGATGCCGCCGGCGGCCGGCAGGACCTGGCGACGAAGTCCGGCGCTGATCGCGAAAGCCCAGTCGGCGCCGGGCACCGCGATGAGCAGGGCCGCGACGCCCCAGAAGGCGAGGACGGATCCGAGAGGCATGCTCGAAAAGCTATTCGCGATCAGGCCAAAGGTGCTTCCAACTTCTGCTCCCTACTGCGCTGAGCGTGGAAGAATCTTCCCCATGGACGCTGTCGATCGGAAGATTCTTGCCATCCTCCAGGAGGAGGGGCGCCTGACCCTCACCAAACTCGCCGAGCGGGTCCAGCTGAGCGCGTCGCCGTGTCACCGCCGGCTGCGCGCGCTCGAACGGGACGGCACGATCAGCGCGTACCGGGCGGTGGTCGATCCCGCCGCGCTGGGGCTGAACTTCGAGGCGCTCGTGTTCGTCACCATGCGGCAAGAGGACCGCGAGACGTTGCTGAGCTTCGAAGACGCCGTCACGCGGATCCCGAACGTCCTGCTCGCGCAGCGTCTTTTCGGCGACCCCGACTACCTGCTACGCATCGTCACCGCCGACCTCGCCGCATATCAGCGGCTCGAGGACGACGCGCTGTCCGCGCTGCCGGGGGTGCAGCGGCTGAACTCGACGCTCGTGATGAAGCAGGTGGTCAACGACCGGCCGCTGCCCACCACCGCCTCGTGAGCGGTGAGGGTGAACCGTCCCCTATGTACCTACCAGTCCGAAGTCCGTGAAGGCGTGACTCGCGTGATCAGGGACGTAACTCGCGTGACTGGAGGCCGCACTCGGGTGTTCCGCCGCTGATCACACGAGTTCCGCCTTCGATCACGTGAGTGCGGCGCCACGTCCTCACCACTCACGAGGGGCGACGCCTGGCTGCTCCTCGAAGATCAGCCAAGTCCGCGTCGAGCGCACGCCGTCCAGCGCCTGCAAACGTTCCAGGACGACATCCCGCAGCGAAGCGTTGTCCGGTGTCCGCACCAGCAGCAGGATGTCGAAGTCGCCACCGACGAGCGAGACATGCTCGACGAACGGAATTTGCCGCAGCTCGGCGGACATCGTGCGCCACGACGTCTGCTCGACGGTGATCAGGATGTACGCGCTCGTTCCGAGCCCGGCCCGCCGAGGGTCGATCCGGGCGCCGAAGCCGGTGATGACGCCTTCGGACATCAGCCTGTCCAGCCTCGCGTAGGCGTTGGTGCGCGAGATGTGCAGCCGTTCCGCCAGCGCCCGGACGGCGAGCCTGCCGTCCGCGGTCAGCTCGGCGAGGATGGCGCGATCGATGTCGTCGAGGGCAAGGACCGTTCGTCCCGGATCCGGCCCGTGAGCCACGCCACTACCGGACGGTCGGCCCGGCTGAACCGATTCTGCCGACAGTTTGTCGCTCATTTCGCGCACCTCTTGAACACTAGGACTCCGGAAACCACGATCTCAGCATCATATGTCTGTGAAAGGTGGTGCTGCGCCATGTCGCGGGGGACCCCTGCCGCCGCGTTGCTGCCGTCCGGGATCCCGGTGCGGTTCCTCGCCGAGGACGGCACGCGCGTCGACGAGCACGGTGACTACACCGTGCCGCCGGCCGAACGGCTCGTCGAGGCCTACCGGCTGATGGTGCTCGGCCGCCGGTTCGACGCGCAGGCGACCGCGCTGACCAAGCAGGGCCGCCTCGCCGTGTACCCGTCCAGCGCCGGCCAGGAGGCCTGCCAGGTCGCGAGCGCGCTCGCCCTCACCGACGCCGACTGGCTCTTCCCCACCTACCGCGACTCGGTCGCGCTGGTCGCCCGCGGCCTCGAACCGGGCGAGATCCTGACGCTGCTCCGCGGCGACGCGCACTGCGGTTACGACCCCGCCAAGACCCGTGTCGCCCCCCAGTGCACGCCGCTGGCGACGCAGACCCTCCACGCCGCCGGGCTCGCCCACGCGATGCAACGCCGGGGCGAGGACGCCGTCGCGTTCGCGCTCATCGGCGACGGCGCCACCAGTGAGGGCGACTTCCACGAGGCGCTCAACTTCGCGGCCGTGTTCAAGGCGCCGGTGGTGTTCTTCGTGCAGAACAACGGGTTCGCGATCTCCGTCCCGTTCGAGAAGCAGAGCGCCGCGCCCGCCCTGGCGTACAAGGGTGTCGGCTACGGCGTCCGCTCCGAGCAGGTCGACGGCAACGACGCCCTCGCGGTCCTTTCCGTACTGGACGACGCCGTCGCGCACGCGCGTTCCGGTCGCGGGCCGGTCCTGGTGGAGGCGCACACCTACCGGATCGACGCGCACACCAACGCCGACGACGCCACCCGTTACCGCGACCAGGCCGAGGTCGAGAAGTGGCGAGCGGCCGACCCGGTTCGCCGTCTCCAGACCTATCTGACGACCGAGAACCTGTTGTCCGACAACGACATCGAGCGATTCCGGGCCGAGGCCGAGACGTTCGCCGCCGGAGTGCGCGACACCCTCAACGCCGACGTGGAGCCGGATCCGTTGTCGCTGTTCGAGCACGTGTACGCCGTCCCGACCCGTCAGCTGGCCGCCCAGCGGGCGCTGGTCGCGGCCGAACTGGAGGCCTGATGTCCGAGCTCTCGATGGCACAAGCGCTCAACGCCGCCCTGCGTGACGCGGTCAAGGACGACGACCGCGTGCTGATCTTCGGCGAGGACGTCGGCCCGCTCGGCGGCGTGTTCCGGGTGACCGACGGCATCACCGCCGATTTCGGGGAGGAACGCTGTTTCGACACGCCCTTGGCCGAGTCCGGCATCGTCGGTTTCGCGGTCGGGATGGCGATGGGCGGGTTCCGTCCGGTGGTCGAAATGCAGTTCGACGCCTTCGCCTACCCCGCGTTCGAGCAGATCACCTCGCACGTCGCGAAGCTGCGGAACCGCACCCGCGGCGCCTTGTCGCTGCCGATGGTCATCCGGATCCCCTACGCGGGCGGCATCGGCGGCGTCGAGCACCACTGCGATTCGAGCGAGGCCTACTACACCCACACGCCCGGCCTGCGCGTCGTCACACCCGGCACGCCCCAGGACGCCTACGACCTCCTGCGCGACGCGATCGACTCGCCGGATCCGGTGATCTTCCTCGAACCGAAATGCCGCTACTGGTCGAAGGAACCCGTGTCCTTCACCCGGGAAGGCGCGGCCATGGACCGCGCGATCGTGCGCCGCGAGGGCAAGGACGTCACGCTCATCGCCTACGGCCCGATGGTCGCCACCGCGTTGGAGACCGCGGAGGCCGCGACCGCCGAAGGCTGGGACGTCGAGGTGGTCGACCTCCGGTCGCTGAGTCCGTTCGACGACGAGACCGTCGCCGCCTCGGTGCGCCGCACCGGCCGTGCGGTCGTCGTCCACGAGGCGGCCGGGTTCGGCGGCTACGGCGCCGAGGTGGTCGCCCGGATCACCGAGCAGTGCTTCCATCAGCTGCACGCGCCCGTCCTGCGCGTGACCGGGCTCGACATCCCTTACCCGCCGCCGAAACTGGAGCGCCATCAGCTTCCGGACGTCGACCGGATCCTGGACACCGTCGCCCGGCTGCAGTGGAACGACGAACCGGTGGTGGCCGGTGCCTGATTTCCTGCTCCCCGACCTCGGCGAGGGCCTGACCGAGGGCACCATCGTCACCTGGCTCGTCGCGGAGGGCGACACCGTCGGCGTCGACCAGACCGTCGTCGAGGTCGAGACCGCGAAGGCCGCCGTCGAGGTGCCGGTGCCGTTCGCCGGCGTCGTCACCCGCCTCCACGGTGAACCCGGCCAGTCGCTGCCCGTCGGCGCTCCCCTGCTCACCATCGGACCCGGGTTCAGCGAACCCGGCGTGACGACCGCGAGCGAGGGCAGCGGCAACGTCCTCATCGGCTACGGCACGACCACCACGACCAGGCGCCGCCGGACGCGCACCGTCGTCGCCACCCCGGAGAAGCCGTCGAAAGCGCCGGGCGTGATCTCGCCGTTCGTCCGAAAAATGGCCGTGGACAACAAGATCGACCTGACGAAGCTGACCGGCACCGGTCCGGGCGGCATCATCCGGCGCGCCGACGTCGAAGCGGCCCTCGCCGTCCCGGAGCAGCGAGACGGCGAGACACGGATCCCGCTGACCGGCGTCCGCAAGGCGGTCGCGGACAAGCTGACGACCTCGCGGCGTCAGATCCCCGAGGCGACGGTCTGGGTCGACGTCGACGCGACCGGGCTCGTCGCCGCGCGGAAGTCGCTCAACGCCTCGGCGCCGGATCGTCCGGTCAGCCTGCTCGGTCTCGTCGCCCGGTTCGCCGTCGCGGGGCTGCGGAAGTTCCCCGAGCTGAACGCTCGGGTGGAAGGCGACGAGATCGTCCAGCTTCGGGACATCAACCTCGGTTTCGCCGCGCAGACCGACCGCGGTCTCGTCGTGCCGGTGGTCCGCGACGCGGGCTCACTGTCCACAAGGGAGCTTTCGGCGGCGATCGGCGACCGGACGACGCAGGCCAGGGAAGGGAAGCTCGGCCCGGCAGGCCTCACCGGCGGAACCTTCACGGTCAACAACTACGGGGTGTTCGGGGTGGACGGCTCCGCCGCGATCATCAATCACCCGGAGGCGGCGATCCTCGGCATCGGCCGGATCATCGACCGCCCTTGGGTGGTCGACGGCGAGCTGGTGGCGAGGAAGATCTGCGAGCTGACCCTGGCGTTCGACCATCGGGTGTGCGACGGCGGGACCGCGGGCGGGTTCCTGCGGTTCGTCGCGGACTGTGTCGAGTCGCCGATCACCGCGCTCGGGGACCTCTGAGCGGGTCGCACAACCGACGGTTGTGACCCGCCAACGACCCGTTGTTCGACTTCGGGGCTCCGCCTTGCTTTGATCTCGCGCGTGACTGGGAGATCGCTGGGGCGACGGTTCGGCTGGCTGTGGGCGGCATACGCGGCGAGCGCGTTCGGGACGAGGTTCGCGTTCGACGCGTTCAGCCTGATCGCCATCGTCGTACTCGGCGCGGGCACCGCCGAGGTCTCGTTGCTGGCGGCCGCCGGTCTCGTCGTGGGCGCGGTGGTCGCGCTGCCGCTCGGCCCGTGGGTCGAGTTCCGCCGCAAACGGCCGGTGATGATCGCGATGGACCTCGTCCGGTGCGTGGCTTTGCTGACCGTCCCGGTGGCGTACGCGTTCGGGTTGTTGGGATTCGGCCAGCTTCTCGCGGTGTCCGTCGTCGTCGCGGCGGCCGACATCACGTTCCTGGCCGCCAGTGGGGCTTTCCTCAAAACCCTGCTGCCCCGGGAAGATCTGCTGGTCGCGAACGCCCGGTTCGAGTCGACCACCTGGACGGCCACCGTGCTCGGGCCGCCGCTCGGGGGTTTCGCCGTCGGCCTGTTCGGGCCGGTGATCACGATCGCCGCCGACGCGGTCAGCTATCTGCTTTCGGCGCTCGGGATCCGTGCCGTCGGTGGTTCGGAGCCGCCGCCCGCGAAGCCGGAAGGCGCCCGGTTGACCGGCCGCGACCTGCGGGAAGGCTGGCGATTCATCCTCGCCCATCCGTTGTTGCGGCCCCTGTTCGTCAACACGATCGTGGTCAACGGCCTGATCATGGCGACCGCGCCGCTGTTCGCCGTGCTGATGCTCGGGCAACTCGGCTTCGCGCCTTGGGAGTACGCGGTCGCCTTCGCGGTGCCCTGTCTCGGCGGGTTGATCGGGGCGCGGCTCTCCCGGCCGTTGGTCGCCCGGTATGGCCGGGACAAGGTCCTCTTCGTCTTCGGGTGGCTGCGGGTCTGCTGGCCCGTTGGGCTGGTCTTCATCCAGCCCGGTGTTCCCGGCCTGATCCTGGTCATCGTCGTCGAACTCTGCCTGATCACCTGTATCGGTGTATTCAACCCGGTACTCGCCACCAGCAGGCTCGAACAGGTGCCCCTCGACCGCGCGGCCCGCACGCTGTCGGCCTGGTCGATCGCCGGGAAGCTCACCACCGCCGGCCTGACCGCGCTGTGGGGCCTGCTCGCGGTATTCACCGGCCCGCGCGCCGCGGTCGGCATCGCGGGGGCGCTCATGCTGGCGACGCCGCTCCTGCTCCCCCGAAACCGTCGGACCCCTGTGCCAATATCCGGGCATGTCGATCAAGAGAGTGGTCACCGACCTCGAGACCAAGACGCTGGCGGAAGCGAAGGCCTTCTACGTACAGGTTCTCGGCTTCGAGGTGGTGATGGATCACGGCTGGATCGTGACCCTGGCCGATCCGGAGCGGCCGGATGTCCAGCTGAGCCTCATGACCCATGACGAGACTGCGCCCGTCGTGCCGATCGCTTCGATCGAGGTCGACGACGTCGACGCGCGCTACGCCGCGGCCAAGGCCTCCGGCGCGGAGATCGTGCACGAACTGACCGACGAACCGTGGGGTGTCCGGCGGTTCTTCGTCCGGGATCCGAGCGGGCACGTGGTCAACGTCCTGTCCCATCGCTGACGTCCGAAGGGGGTTTCATCAAAATTTCATGACTCGTCCCTAGCGTTCGACCACGCACCGTAGTCGAACGAAAGGACGATGAATGTGAAGAAACTCAGGGGGGTCCTGGCGGCGGCCGCACTGGCCACCGGCTTGATCAGTGTCATGGCGCCGTCGGCCCAGGCCGACCAGGCGCGCTACTACATCCTCGTCGGCGGCACTTGCGACGGGGCCGCGACCGTGTACAACGACGCCTGGTTGCGAGGCGGGATCAAGAAGGTGGTCCACTACCCGGCAGGGGCCGCCGGAGCACCCAACTGCGACCAGACGCCCATGGACCAGAGCGTCGCCCGCGGGCACGAAGAGGCCCGCCGTGTCGTCCAGAGCTCCTTCGACGAGAACCCCGGGGCGGAATTCACCGTCGTCGGCTACTCGCAGGGCGCCCTCGTCGCGAACCTGGTGCTGAACGACATCGCCGACGGGAAACTGGCCGTGGACAAGTCACGGTTCCGGGCGAAGATCTTCGCCGACCCGATGCAGCCCGTCGGTCCTCCGGGACGCGGGATCAGCGCGGTGCTCCCGGCGGGAACCGGGGCACCGTCGCCGTTCGGCGGCTACGTGTCGTTCGGGCCCGGCCGCACCGACTTCGGCGGCATCCCGTTCATCCGCTACTGCATCGAAACCGACGGTGTCTGCCACTTCGACACCATCGAGGCGCCTGGCGGCTATTTCGCCCAGCACCTCTGCTACCAGTGGGCCCGTCCCACCGATCACCGTTCGATCATGGAGGACACGATCGCGGACGGCGTGTACACCAACGGATCGCACGCGCTGCCGCGGCAGAACTGCCGTCCTCCGTGGCCTTCGGTGTGACCGGCTGAAGACGGCTGCCGCCCGGCGCCCGATAGCCGGGTGACAGCGGTTCGGGCGATGGCCCGCCCACAGTGTCGTGGGCGGGCCATCGTCGGACTACTGCCTGCTTGATGGATGTATGTCCGATTCGCGATGGGGTCGGCCCCCGAGCCGTCCGCCTGGACACGCGTGTCGTCCGTCTGATCACACGCGCCGGCCATCCAGTCACGCGATACCGCCACCTCGCGCATCAGCCCCGCGCTAACCCGAACCGCCACTCGTGATTCCTGTACACAGGCGTCGGCCGATCCCTCATCTCACCGGGTGAAGGACGCTTTACCCGCGTCGTATGCGGGTAAAGCGCCCTTCACCCCGAGACCAGAATGGTGCGAACTACCGAACCGGCAGGCCTTCCGGTGCCGGAGCATGACCCACCGGCCGGGCGGTGAACGTGCCCCGGCCCTGGGTCCGGCTCCGCAGCCGCGTCGCGTAGCCGAACAACTCGGCCAGCGGCACCGTCGCGGTGACCACGGTCGTTCCGGCGCGCACCACCGATCCCAGCACCCGGCCACGCCGGGCGGCGAGGTCGCCGAGCACCACGCCGACGGCGCTTTCGGGCACCGTGACGGTCACTTCGGCGATCGGCTCCAGCAGCGTCATCGCACCGGCGGCCAACGCGGCCCGGAGCGCGAACCGTCCGGCAGCCCGGAACGCCAGCTCCGAAGAGTCCTTCGGGTGGGTCGCCCCGTCCGTCAGCGTGACCCGGACACCGGTCACCGGATGCCCGCCGAGCGGGCCTTCCGCCAGCGCGTCACGGCAACCCGCTTCGACGGCACGGACGTATTCCCGCGGCACCCGGCCACCGACCACAGTGGACTCGAACGCGAACTCTCCTTCCTCCAGTGGTTCCGTGTCGATGACGACGTAGGCGAACTGCCCGGCGCCGCCGTCCTGTTTGACATGCCGGTGGACGAAACCGGACACGCCGCGCGCGACCGTCTCGCGATAGGCGACCCGAGGCCGTCCGACGCCGACGTCCAGCCCGTGGTCGCGCCGGATCTTCTCCACCGCCACCTCCAGATGCAGTTCACCCATCCCCGACAACAGGGTCTGACCGGTCTCACGATCGGTCCGGACGACCAGCGACGGATCCTCCTCGACCAGCCGTGCCAGCGCCGACATCAAGCGTTCCGTGTCGGTGCCCTTCCGCGGTTCGACGGCGACCGAGACGACCGGATCGGCCACGACGGGCGGCTCGAGGAGGATCGGCGCCGACGGCGTGCACAGCGTCGCGCCGGGACGGACCGTCTTGAGCCCGACCACCGCGACGATGTCGCCCGCGACGGCGCTGTCGACCCTGGTGTGCCGGTCCGCCTGAACCCGCAGGATGCGGCCGACGCGCTCGCTACGGCCGCTGCCCACGTCCATCACCGCCTCCGAAGTCCGGATCGTGCCCGAATACACCCGCAGGAACGTCAACCGCCCGGTGGCGGTCGAGGTCACCTTGAACGCCAGTGCCGCGAACGGTGCCGACGGATCGGCGGGACGTTCCTGGCCCGTGCCTTCGTACTCACCTCGGACCGGCGGAACATCCGACGGCGCGGGCAAGTACGCCACCACGGCTTCCAGCAACGGCTCCACCCCGCGGTTGCGGTAGGCCGAGCCGCACAGGACCACGACGCCGTCGCCGGTCCGGGTGAGCTCGCGCAGCGCCGAGACCAGCGTGTCCGTCGACACCGCCGACGACGCGCAGAATTCCTCCAGCGCACCAGGATGAGCTTCCGCCACGGCCTCGTCGAGCAGGCGCCGTCGCCGGTTCGCTTCGTCCACAAGGGACTCCGGAATCGGCCCTTCCTCGGCGGCCTCGGCGCCATCGGTCCAGACGAGTGCCCGCATCCGCAGCAGGTCGACGACGCCGACGAAACCGTCTTCCGCCCCGATCGGCAGCTGGACCACCAGCGGACGCGGATGCAGCCGCTCCCGGATGGACGCCACGGCCGCGTCGAGGTCGGCACCAGCGCGGTCGAGTTTGTTGACGAACGCGATCCGCGGCACGCCGTGTCGATCGGCCTGTCGCCACACCGATTCGCTCTGCGGTTCGACCCCGGCGACGCCGTCGAACACGGCGATCGCGCCGTCGAGGACCCGCAGCGACCGCTCGACCTCGTCGGAGAAATCGACGTGGCCGGGGGTGTCGATCAGGTTGACGCGATGGCCGTCCCACGAACAGCTGACGGCGGCGGCGAAGATGGTGATGCCACGGTCTCGCTCCTGGGAATCGAAGTCGGTGACGGTCGTGCCGTCGTGGACCTCACCTCGTTTGTAGGTGGTGCCGGTGACGTACAGGATCCGTTCGGTGAGGGTGGTCTTGCCGGCGTCGACATGGGCGAGGATGCCCAGGTTGCGGACGGCGGACAGCGGGACGGTGCGCATGGCGCAGGCCTTTCGAGCTGAACTGGTGGAAACTCCGACGGCGCGATTCGGCGAACGCGGACAGGCAGGTACCCCCGTTGCGCGGCAACGGGAAGAGGTCAGGCGTTCGTGAGACGGGCCGGTGCTAGCCGCGCGGCTGGCACCGGGTGCGCGGAGACACCAGGATCACCTCGTAGCGAGCCGAGGGGACGACGACGGCGTGGTGATGACGCACGGTCCTGTCCTTCCTCGCCGGGGTGATTTCGTGGCGAGTGTAGCCACTCCGCTGTGGACCGCGAACCGGTTTTCCGCGAATCCGGGGGAAACTGGTCGGCGACCGACAAGTTTCCGGCGATGGCGGTGTCCATCCCTTCGAGAGACACCACAAGAGGAGGGAACCCGGTATGCGGGTGGACGAACTGCTGGCCCTGGCGAAAACCGGTGACGGCGAGGCGTTCCGTGATCTCGTGGCGCCGTACCGCCGTGAACTGCAGGTGCACTGCTACCGCATCCTTGGCTCGGTGCAGGACGCCGAGGATTTGCTGCAGGAGACGCTGCTGGCCGCGTGGCGCGGGATCGACGCGTACGAGGAACGCGCGTCCATCCGGACCTGGCTGTACCGGATCGCGACCAACCGCTGTCTCAACGCGCTCCGGGCGGGCGCCCGCCGCCCGCACGACCACGCGGCCTACCGACCGGAGGTCCCCTTGCCCGAGCCGACGCGCCGCCGCCCCGAACCCAGCTGGCTGGAGCCGTACCCGGATCTGCTGCTCGCCGAGATCGCCGACCGGGTGCCCGGCCCGGAGGCTCGCTACGAGGCCAGGGAGTCGATCTCGCTCGCGTTCCTGGCGGCGCTCCAGCGGCTTCCTCCCCGGCAGCGGGCCGTGCTGGTCCTGCGCGACGTCCTCGGGTTCCGCGCGGCCGAAGTGGCCGGGATCCTCGACACCACCGAGAACTCCGTGACCAGCGCGCTGCACCGGGCGCGGTCGGCGCTGGCCGAGGAGATGCCGCCGGGTGAACGGGAGTCCGCTCCCCTGCCCGATTCCCCGCGGGAACGCCGGATCGTCGACGAGTTCACCCGCGCCTTCGAGAACGGCGACGTCGAGGCCATCGTGGCGCTTCTGACCGACGACGCCTGGCTGACCATGCCCCCGCTTCCCCTGGAGTACCAAGGCCCGGAGGCTGTCGGGCACTTCCTGGCGACCGTGGCGCTCTGCGATGGCCGCCGGTATTCGCTGATCCCGACCCGCGCCAACGGTCAACCCGCTTTCGGTTGCTACCTCCGCGACCCGAGGACGCCCATCGGCCACGCGCACGGCGTGCTCGTGCTGGAACTCGCGGGCGATCGGGTCACCGCGGTGACCCGGTTCCTCGACAACTCACTGCTCGCGGCCTTCGGGCTGCCCCGCTCGCTGCGCGGCTGACACCCGCACTTCCCTGACCACGCCCCGCGGGGCGTGTGCCTCGTCATGCCCGGAAACCCTTCCACCAAGGAGAAATCTTGACCCCGAAACAGGCGTGGGTCCTGGCGCTCGCCTCAGTGGCGTCGTTCATGATGGCGCTGGACAGCCAGGTGGTGACGACGGCGCTGAGCACGGTCCGCGAGGATCTGTCCGCGTCGATCGAGCAGCTCGAATGGATCGTCAACGCCTACAACCTCAGCTTCGCCGTCCTGCTGCTCACCGGGGCGGCGCTCGGCGACCGGTTCGGCCGCCGCCGGATGTTCGTCACCGGTCTCACGGTCTTCACGCTCGCTTCGGTGGGCTGCGCGATGTCCGGGGACATCGGCACGCTGATCGTCGCGCGGGCGGTGCAGGGCGCCGGTGCCGCGATGGTGCTGCCGCTGTCGCTCACCCTGATCAGCGCGATCTTCCCGCCCGAGCGGCGGGGCAAGGCGATGGGGCTCTACCTGGGGCTCACCGGGCTGGCGACGTTCAGCGGCCCGTTCATCGGCGGTGTCATCGCCGAAGGGCTGGCGTGGCAGTGGATCTTCTGGCTCAACCTGCCGGTCGGCGTGGCCGCGGTCCTGCTGACGCTCCGGCGTGTCGACGAGAGCACCGGCCCTGGTCACCGGCTCGACCACGGCGGCGTCGTCCTGGTGTCCTTGGGATCGCTGGGCATCGTGTGGGGCCTCGTCCGCGGAAACCTCGCGGGCTGGGACAGCGCCGAGGTCCTGGGCTCGCTGACCCTCGGCGTCGCGCTGGTGATCGCCTTCGTGTCGTGGGAGCGACGCAGCGAAGCGCCGATGCTGCCGATGCGGTTCTTCAGGCTGCGGGCCTTCTCGACGGCCAACGCGGCGAACTTCTGCGTCTTCGCCTCGCTGTACGGCACGTTGTTCTTCCTGCCCCGGTACTTCCAGACCGCGCAAGGTCTCGGGCCGTTCGAGGCGGGGCTGCGGATGATGCCGTGGACCGCGACCCTGATGATCTGCGCTCCCCTCGCTGGAAAGCTGGCGGACAGGTACAGCGCGCGGATGTTCGTCGCCGTCGGATTGCTGCTCCAGACGGTCGGTATGAGCTGGATCGTGCTGGTCGCCGAACCCGGCGCGGGCTATGCCGTCCTGCTGCCGGGGCTGATCGTCAGCGGCGCCGGGATCACGTCGGCCATGCCCGCCGCACAGCGCTCGGCCGTCGGAGCGGTGCGGCCCGCCGAGATCGGCCAAGCGTCTGGCGCGTTCATGACGTTGCGGATCTTCGGCGGGGTCTTCGGGGTGGCGGTGGGGGTCGCCGTCTTCGCCGGCGCCGGAAGCCATCTGTCCCCCGAGGAGTTCGGCAGCGGCTTCACGGCGGCGATGGCCGCTGTCGTCGCGTTCGCCTTCGTCGGCATGCTCGTCGCGCTACGCATGCCGGCCGCCCTGTCCACTACCGATCGAGGAGGAAGCCGATGACCGATCCGAAGACGCAGGCCGAAACACTGCGAGGCCTTCACGGCGGGGAAATGCTCGTGCTGCCGAACGTCTGGGACGCGGCGAGCGCCGAAATCGTCGCGGAGGCGGGTTTCCCCGCGGTCGCCACGGCGAGCGCCGCCGTCTCGGCGATGCTCGGGTACCCCGACGGCGAAGGCGCGCCGTGGCAGGAGATGTTCGCGGCGGCGGCGCGGATCGCCCGCGTGGTAACGGTCCCGGTCACCGTGGACGCGGAAGCCGGTTACGGCCTGGCGCCGCGGGAGTTCGTGGAACGGTTGCTGGAGACGGGAGCCGTCGGCTGCAATCTGGAGGACACCGATCACCGGTCGGGCGGACTGGCCGACGCGGACGAGCACGCCGAGCGGATCGCGGAGATCCGTTCGGCCGCGACCGGCGCCGGGGTCCCGATCGTCGTCAACGCGCGGGTCGACACGTTCCTGGGCGACCGCGGGATCCCGGAGCGCGACAGACTCGCCGAGGCCATCCGGCGCGGCAGGCTCTACCGGGAAGCCGGTGCCGACTGCGTGTACCCGATCGGGGTCCGGCGCCGGGACGATCTCGCCGCGCTGGTCACCGAACTCGCGTGCCCGGCGAACGGGAACGTCGGCGAGGAACTGGATCTGGCCGCACTCCGCGACCTCGGTGTGGCGCGGGTGTCGTACGGCCCGCGCTTCTATCGCGCGGCACTGGAGGGATTCCGCACCGCGATCGGGAATCTAGAGGGGTGAGGCGTCGCGAAGGCCACTTTCACAACCTTGCGAAAGTGGCCTTCGCGTCGTCACTTGCAGAACGCGGTGTCCACAGTGGCCATGACGGCGTTCGAGCCCTTCTCCCCGTCGCCGAAGGTCCCCGGCATCGCGGTAACCGCGAGACCGACGGTGCGGCCGTCTTCCGTGGCGCCACCGCGGGTTTCGAACCCGTGGATGTCCCCGCCGTGGCCCCAGTACACGCCGCCGCAGCTGAGCGGGTTGCTCATCAGGCCGAGCCCGTACTTCGTCCCCGGGAACAAGGGCGCGTCGACCGTCTTCCGCATTTCGGCCAGCTGCGCGGCGGGCAGCAGCCTGCCTTCGAGCAGCACGCGGAAGAATTCGCCGAGGTCACTGGGTGTCGAGATCAGCTGACCGGCGGCACCGCCCCAGGACGGATCCAGTTCGGTCGCGTCGATCACCTTGCCGGTGGCGGCGTTGCCGATGGCGTAGCCCTGCGGGTGCCGTCCCTGGATGGTCTGGTCACCGACCTGCGGCCAGTAGGTGTTCTTCAAGCCCGCCTTCTTGATCACGCGTTCGGTGATCTGCTCGTGGAGCGGGCGTCCGGTGACCTTCTCGATCACCATTCCCGCCAGCAGGTACCCGGTGTTGCTGTACTCCCACTTGGTGCCGGGCGCGAACTTCGCCGGGTGGCTCAGTGCCGCGGCGAGCAGCTCGTGGGTGGGGAAATACCGGTGCTGCACCTGTTCGAAATCCTGAAGTCCCAGGTACTCGGTGTAGTTCGGCAGCCCGCTGGTGTGCTGCAGGAGGTGCCGGATGGTGATCTTGGTGGCGTCGATGCCCTCTCCGCGCACGATCCCGGGCAGGTACTTCTCGATCGGCGCGTCCAGTTCGACCTTGCCCTCGGCCACCAGTTGCAGGACCGCGACCGCCGTGAACGTCTTGGTGTTGCTGCCCGCGCGCACCCTGCCGTCACGCGGGACCGGGACCTGGCGGTCGATCCGTGACGAGCCCGCGACCAGCGACGTCGTCCGCCTGCCGTCGGACACGGCGGCCAGCGCGGCGGGGAATTTCTCCTGACGCACCAACGAGTCGAGGCTCTTCCGCAGCTCCGCGCCCTTGGCAGGAGCCGCGTCCGCCGCCGTCGTCCACGCGGCGCCCATCAGCCCCGCCACTGTCAGGACCACCACACCCTTGCGTACCGTCATTCGCACTCCCTCTCCGACGAAATCGACACTGACAACATTGGCCGATGCGGAGGCGAAGATCAGCAGTGCAGGCTCCCGAATCCGGGGTGGTGCTGGCGCTACCCCACGAAAATTTTCGACCCGAATTCGTCCCACCATTGTCCGCGCGGGACGTGGCTGGGCTAAGGTCAGTCCGGTAAGTGGACTAGACCACCCGAGGCCGGGAGGCGACGATGCCCCTCGACGAACAGCAGACCTGGGCACTACTGCGAGAGCTGGACGAACCCGGCCACTGGGAGGTGCCGCACGACTTCGACGGACCGGCAGCACGGGCCCGGTTCGAGCGGCTGGCCGAACGATTCGAGCGACTGTTCGACTGTTCCTGTGAAGTCGACCGCCATGTCCAGGACGCCAGCCACCTCGGCCGGATCGTGATCCCGGCGGACGCGACCGCCGCGCTGGACCAGGTGACCGTGACGGTCAGCAACTTCGGCGGTCTCGTCGCGGTGACACTGGGAAACCCGGGCAGCTACGACGAAGACGAGGAACGCGAGTTCTTCCCGGCACAGGTGCGAAGACAGGTCGAAGACGAGCTGGAAGCGCTCGGCTACCTGCCCGTCTCCGAACACCCGCTGTGGACCAAGTACACCGGGATCAGCGGATTCGACGCGCTTTATCCGCCGGATAGGCCACCTTCCTGGTGGGACCGGTTCTTCGACTACCTCTAGACGAGCACGCCGACGAGATCCGCCGCGTTCGGCGCGCTGACGAGCACCTCGTCGAAGGGGAGCCCGGCGACCGCGCGATCGATCTCGATCCGCAGCCCCGGCACACCCCGGCGAGCCGCCACCAGCTGACGCGTCCCTGTCCCCAGCCCCCAGTAACCCACCTTCAGCACTCCGCTGATCAGCACCCCGGCCCGTCCCCCGCGCGTCCGTCGCACGGGCTCTTCGACGAGCTCGACGGCCTTGATCGCCGACGACGGCACGACCACTTCGTCACGCCATACGGCCAGCCGCTCCCAGGACGAGAACCTCACCCGCACTCCGCCATCGGCGATGTCGATCGTCGCCATCATGACCACCTTCCCCTGCATAGCCAGCTGATGTAGTTGTTATAGTAACTGTATAGCAGATATCCTGACCGGGTGTTGCTGACTCTCGACCTCGACAGCGAGGTTCCGATCTACCAGCAGATCCGCGATCGGATCGTCGAAGCCGTCGCCGACGGCACGCTCGCCGAGGGCAGCGCCCTGCCCTCCACCCGTCAGCTCGGCGCCGACCTGGCGATCAACTTCCACACCGTCAACAAGGCCTACGACCTGCTGCGGACGCAGGGGTTCATCCGCATCAACCGCAAGACCGGCGCGGTCGTCCGGCGGGACGCGACCTCCGGTCCGGCGGAGGACGGTTACGCGGACGAGTGGCAGGAGCGCCTGCGCACCCTGCTCGCCGAGGCCGTCGCTCTCGGCGTGGGCCCGCGCGAAGTGACAAGCCGCTGCGAAACGGTGTTGGACTCCTTCGCGGTGAGCGCGCGGCGATGACCTGGCTGTACTTGGCCTTGATCGCGTTCACCGCGGCGGCCTTCGCCTCCGCGCCCGCGCTCGCCCGGCCGACACTCCCCTTCGGCGTCCGGATCCCTGCCCGGCGTTCCGGCGAGGCCGTCGTCCTCCTCGCCCGGCGTCGCTACAACCGGGGTATCGGCACGGGAGCGATCGTGGCCTGCGTCGCGATTCTCTTCGATTGGCTCACGCCCGAGGTCGTCCTGCTCGTTCTCGCCGGCATCTACTCCCTGCTCGGCTGCCTGGCCCACCGCTCGATCGCCACCGCGAAACGCGAGGAAGGCTGGTATTCCGGCACGCGGCAGGCAGTCGGCACCGACACCTCGCTGCGCTCGGATCCGGTCCGTCCACAGTGGATCCTTCTGACGCCCGCCGTCGTGCTCGCCGTCGCCACCGTGGCCGGCGGATGGTTCACCGGGGCGACGGACTTCTCGACGGTCTTCGCGCAGATCCTGGTCATCGTGCTGACCTCGCTCATGACCGTCGCGATCTCACGGGCCAGGCCGGAGATCGACGCCGCGCAGCCGTCGGTGTCGGCGTCGCGGTACCGGGAGTATCTGCACGGCGTGCTCGCACTCCTGCTGATCTCGGCGGGCTGCGTCAACGCGACCCTGCTCGTCGTCTCGCTTCAGCTGTGGGGTGTCGTCGATACGACGGTGCCGGTGACGATCGTGGCGTACCTTCCCCTCGCCGCCGCGTTCATCGCGTGGATCGGTTTCACCGTGCGGGCGGGCGACGCCGGGCACCGGTTGCCGCGCGCCGGCGACGAACCGGAGACCCGCTACGAACAACGCGACGACGACCGCCACTGGTACGCGGCCGGGATGGTCTACCTGAACCGGAACGATCCGGCGCTGCTGGTGCACCGGCGGGTCGGGACGTACTGGACGCTCAACCTCGGGCATCCGATCGCGTGGGTCGTCCTCGCCGCGGTCGCCGTGGCCGCGGTGCTCACCGGATTCGGCGTCGTGACCCTCCCGGCGAAGGGCGGCTGACGGTACCCTGGCCGTGGGTGAGGGACCGTGGCCGTTGTGCCGGACTTCGTGGGAAAGCAGGCGCTCGACGCCTGGCTGTCCGGGCACGACGCGGGACTGTCGCTGCAGGGCCCCGATCCGGACAGCCCGCATCCCCTCCTGAACGGTCTCGTCGTCGCGCAGGTGCCCGCCGCCGGGACACGACTGCCGCGGTGGAGCGTGGTGACCGTCTGGATCACCGGCGGCGGTGACCCGTCCGGCGTCCGCGAGCCGCGGCGCCCACTGCCGAACCTTCTGGAAGACCAGGCCGAGGGCTGATCACCGGGTGTGATCGGTGGTGCCGGGGCCGCTCGTTACCCTGAAGCAATGACGTCGCAGAAAACCCCTCAAACGATGAAGCCCGCGACAGCGGCGAAGAAGCTGGGTGTGTACCTGGAGGCAACCCCGGCGGCGTTCCAGGAGGGTGTCGTCTCCCGCGACGAGCTGAACGCACTGCAGACCGAGCCGCCCGAGTGGCTGCGGGACCTGCGCCGCAACGGTCCGCATCCGCGTCCGGTCATCGCGGCGAAGCTGGGCGTCTCGATCAGCGGTCTGGCGCGCGGCGGGATCACCGGCGCCCTCACCACCGAGGAGATCGACGCGGTCAAGTCCGAAAACCCCGACTGGCTGCAGCGGGAGCGCGAGACCCAGGCCGAGGTCCGCAAGGAGGAGGCGCGGCTCAAGGCCGCCCGCACCGAAAGCTAGCCGCGACGACGGGGCTTGCCGAGCCGGCAGGGGTTGCGAAAGCCACTTTCGCAACGTTGAAGGTTGCGAAAGTGGCTTTCGCAACCTCTTCTTCGGTCGGCCCCGCTAGTTCGGCGATCGCGTCGCGAAAGCCACTTTCGCGACGTCTGATGTCCCGAAAGTGGCTTTCGCGACACCCTCCGTGACCCGGCGCGGGCGGAGGCTAGCCGCGACGACGGGGCTTGCCGCGTTTCCCGCCCTGGGGAGCGCGGCGATTCCCCGACTGCGGCTTCCGGCCGCCGGCCTGGGGACGGTTGCCCTTGACCGGGGCCTTCTTCGCCGGCGCTTGCTTTTCCTGGGCCTGCTGCCGACCGCGCGTGCTGTTGACCGTCCGGCCGCGGACGATCCCGATGAACTGCTCCATCAGGTCGGTGGTCTCGTCGTCCGGCCAGGACAGCGCGACCCCGGATTCCGGAGTGCCGGAGATCGGACGGTAGGTCAGGTCACGCCGATGGTGCAGCCGCGCGAGCGACTGCGGGACGATCAGGAGCCCGACCCCGGCGGCGACCAGCTCGATGGCGTCCGCGGTGGTGGCCGGCCGCTCCAGCGCGGGCTTCCCCGGCGGCGTGTCCCAGTCCAGCGTGTCGTCGAGCGGGTGCAGCACGATTTCGTCGGCGATGTCGTCCACGGAGACCTCGTCCGCGGCGGCGACCAGGTGGTCTTTCGGGACCACTACGACCGTCGTCTCGGTGTAGAGCGGGATCGCGTGCAGGCCCTCACGGTCGATCGGGAGCCGCAGCAGGACGGCGTCCACCTCACGCTCCCGGACGAGCCCGACCGCCTCGGCGGCCGTCGTCTGGACGAGCTCGAGCGGGACGTCGGGTGACCGCTCGTCCCAGATCCGGACCCACTTCGAGGGCGTCACGCCGGGGACGTACGCGAGCTTGAAGGAGGCGGGGGTGTCCGGGCCGGTCATGGAGGCAAGGTTACCGAGGGTTGGGCACCTGAAGTACATGAAGGCCCCCTTCCTTGCGCTAGACGCAGTGAAGGGGGCCTTCATGTACTTGGAGAGGTAGTCAAGGCCTCCTTGGGAAACCCGTATTTGCTGACCCGCTGGTGTGGCCGCGGCCAAGTGTGGAGGATTCGGGACGTTGTGCGTCCTGAATCCTCCACAGTCGACCCCGTTGGTGAGGGAGACGGGGCAGTGAAGCTAGTGCCGGCTGTCGTCTTGGGCGAGTGGGGAAGATTCCGGCCGTCCAACGTCCAGGATCTTCCCCACTCGGTCGTCCACCCCGGGGCGTAACCGGCACGATCAAGGGTTCAAGACCAGGACGGCCACCGCCACGATGAAGGAATCGGGACACTCAACGTCCAAATTCCTTCATCGTCATCCCACGACAACCGGACTCTCGCTCCCACGCAGGTCGGACGTAAGTACACAAATGCTGGTTCGCCTTCACTACCTTCAGGGTAGGCAAGGAGGCCTTCACGGACCCCGACCCGCGATCAGCCACAGCCAAATGTCCAGTAAGTACTTAAGGGTGGCACCGCACTCACGTGATCGAAGACGGAACTCGCGTGATCAGAGGCGGAACACCCCGAGTGCGGCCTCCAAACACGCGAGTCACGTCTCTGATCACGTGAGTCACGCCTCCGCTCACGCCGCGCCTATGTGTCCAGTCCGTGAAGGCCTCCTTGAGGGACCTAGAGTCCCTCAAGGAGGCCTTCACGGACTTCGGACCAGCGAAAGAGGACGCGGTGGCGCTAACCGTCTGCGCCACGCACGAGACCCACTACGGAGCCCAGGGCGCGGAGACCGCCCACGTGACGTCCTGGTCGTACGAGACCGGGTTGTCGAACGGGTGGCCGCCGCCGCTGGTGGCGACGTAGACCTCCTCGGCGTAGTGCCGCATGTTCGTCCCCAGTTCGTTCACCGACGCCAGCCGCACGCCGCCGGCGCCGGGCTGGGCGCAGAACGTCGCGTCCTTCCGGAACAGGTCGGTGTTGTCGTTCCCGTTCAGCCGCACCCGGAAGTCCGCGTGCCGCAGGAAATTGCCCGGATAGTTGCGCGCCTCCAGCGAGTAGCACGACGGATCCGCGAGACCGCGCCGTACGACGAACGTCGCGTCCGCCTTCAGCAGAGCCGCGCTCCCCGCGTTCACCACGTCCGTCCGCGCGAGGCCGTCACGATGCCGCAGGAAGCGGTCCGTGAAGCCGGGTGTGGTCACCTTGAACGAGCGTGCCTGGTCCAGCGGCAGATCGGCGCCACTACGCCAGAGCGGGATCGTCGCCGCCCACGTCGTGTCCGCGGCGAAGCTCGACGGCGTGTCCCACGGGTTCGGCCCGCCGCTGCGCGCGAGATAGACGGTCGCGGCGTAGTGGCGGATGAAGGCACCGGGCTGGTTGAACGACTCCAGTGCTGTTCCCCCGGCGCCTTCCCTCGCGCAGAACGTCGCGTCCCCGGCGAACTGCGCCGAACCGTCGTTCGCGTCCTTGCGGATCCGCGACGACGCGTGGCGCAGGAAGTGCCCGGGGTAGTTCCGCGACTCGAACGACAGGCACGACGCGTCGGCCAGTCCCTGCCGGGCCCAGAACGTCGCGTCCTTCTTCCCGAGGTCCGCGCTGCCTTCACCGAGGACGTCCGTGCGGACGAAGTCGTCCTGATGCCGCAGATAGCGATCCGTGTATCCGGCCGTCGTGACCCGAAGCGACAAGAGTTCGCTCCGGCCGACCTCGGTGCCCTTGGCGATGGCGAGCACCTTCTGGTTGATCTCGCGCACCCGCGCTTCGGTCATCTTCAGCACACGGCGGTCGTAGGTGTAGAAGCCGTTGACCTCGTTCTCGACGTCGTACGGTTCGGTGTAGACCGACGCGGAAAGCCCCCGTCCGTGCACGAACCGCCCGACCTGTTTGGTGATCTCGACGTACCGGTTCGTCAGCGACGTCTCGTCCGGATACAGCGCGCCGTACGCGAAACCCTTGCCCGGTTCCCATTCGTGCCCGGTGACGCGTCGCCCGAGGCCGCCGTACTCCCCCAGCACCGCGATCCTTCGCGCGTCGGGTTGCCTCGTGCCGGTGGAGACCTGGTACGCGTGGTCGTCGATCACGTCGCCGTTGCCCGGATCCGGATCGGACACACAGCAGTTCGACCCGGAGTTGTGGTTGATCAGCCGGGTGTCGTCGATCGAGCGCACCAGATCCACGATGCGGCCGGCGTCGTATTCGCCCCAGCCCTCGTTGAACGGCACCCACTGCACGATCGAGGTGATGCCCTTGTGCTGCTCGATCATCCGCCGCAGCTCGGATTCGTAGCTCACGTGCCCGTTCGGGACTTCGTCGATCGAGTCGAGCGACGGCATGTCCTGCCAGACCATCAGCCCCAGTTTGTCGGCGTGGTAGAACCATCGCGCCGGCTCGACCTTGATGTGCTTGCGGACCATGTTGAAGCCCAAGGCCTTCTGGCGTTCGAGGTCGAACCGCAATGCCTCGTCGGTCGGCGCGGTGTAGATGCCGTCCGGCCAGTAGCCCTGGTCGAGCGTGCCCAGCTGGAAGACGAACTTGCCGTTGAGCAGCGGCCGCATCACGCCTCCGACCATCGCCTTGCCCAGCGAACGCATGCCGAAGTATCCGGTGACGACGTCGCCACCCGGCAGCCGCACGCGCAGGTCGTAGAGGAACGGGTCGTCGGGCGACCACAGCCGCGCGTTCGGCACCGGGACCCGCAGATGAGACCCGACGGCACCGGTCGCGGTGCCGACCACTTGGCCGCCTGAAAGCACTTCGGCGGTCGCTTGCTGCCCGGGAGTGCCCTGGACGACGAGGGCGAGCGCGCCGCCGGGGACGTCGGGAGTGGTGTCGAGCCGCGTGATGTGCTCGGTCCGGACCGGTTCCAGCCAGACGGTCTGCCAGATCCCCGACGCCGCCGTGTAGAAGATGCCGCTGGGCGACTTGCGCTGCTTCCCCACCGGGTACCGGCTGCCGTCGACCGGCGACGCGACGCCGACGACGATCTCGTTCTCCCCCGCCTTCAGCGCCGGGGTGATGTCGAAGGAGAAGGCGTCGAAACCACCGGTGTGGCTCCCGATCGACGTCCCGTTGACCCACACCTTGGTCTCCCAGGTGACGGCGCCGAAGTTGAGCTTCACCCGGCGACCGTCCCAAGTGGACGGAACGGTGAACGTCCGCCGGTAGAACATGTTGTCCTCATGCCGTTTGATCCCCGAAAGCATCGACTCGATCGGGTAAGGCACGAGTACGTTTTCGCTCAACGGCCTGCCGATCGGCGGCGAATTCAGATTCTGCGCGCCGGTGAAACCCCAGGTTCCGTTGAGGTTGAGCCATTCCGAGCGCACCAGCTGCGGGCGCGGGTACTCGGGCAGCGCGTTCGACGGCGAGACCTGGTCCGTCCACGGGGTCGGTAGCGGTACGGGAGCGGCTTGAGCGACGGGAACGAGTGTCGTCGCGGCGGCCAGCAGACCGGCCACGACGCTCAGTGCGCGCGCGGTTCTTCGGTGCATGCGATCTCCCCTATCTCCTGGCGGTCGTGCGCGCCAGTGACCGCTGCAGAACAACGACCACCAGCAGGAACGCACCGCTGACCACCGACTGGTAGTTGCTGTCGAGAGTTCCTATCTGGTTGATGACGTTCTGGATGACCGTTCGGATGCCCACGCCGATGACCGTTCCGAGAATCGTGCCCATCCCGCCGGTCAGCAGGGTGCCGCCGATGACGACGACGGAGATGGCGTCCAGTTCGAGGCCGACGCCGATCACCGTGACACCGGATTGCAGGTAGGCCGCGGTCAGCGCGCCCGCGAGCCCGGAAAGCACCCCACTCATCACGTAGACGGTGACCTTGGTGCGCGCCACCGGCAGCCCCATCAGCTTCGCGGACTGCTCCGAGCCGCCGGTCGCGAACACCGCTTGCCCGAACCGGGTCCGCCGCAGCAGGAGCCCGCCGATCAGGCACAGCGCCGCCGCGATGAACACCGGATAGCCGAACCCGAACAGCGTGCCGCGCCCGAGTTCGACGAACGCCTCGCCCTCCGGGATCTTGTACGTCGTCGCACCCTCCGTGGTGATCGCGAGCAGCAGCCCGCGGGCGAACAGCAGCGATGCGAGCGTGACGATGAACGGCGCCATCCCGGTCTTCGCGACGAGCAACCCGTTGATCAGGCCGATCAGCCCGCACACCGCCAGAGGCAGCAGCAACGCGACGAGGAAACCCCATTGCGACCCGTAAGCCGCGAGGACCCCGCCGAGCGCGTAGACCGACCCCACCGAGAGGTCGATCCCGCCGGTGATGATCACGAACGTCATCCCGAGCGCGATGATCGCGAGGAACGAGCTCTGCAACGCGATGTCGCGCAGGTTGTCCAGGCTGCCGAAACGCGGGAACAGCAGCCACGCGACGGCGACCATGAGCACCAGCGCGATCGCCGCGCCCTGTTTCTGCAGGACCCCGGTCATGAGCTCGCGCCGGGTGGAGTCCTGGGCGGCCATCGTGGGCGCCGCGGTCATCGGCTGCTCCGTTCCCGTGCGACGTACACCGCGCCGACGATGATCGCGGCCTGGATCATCTGCGCGGTCGAATCCGGCAGGTTGTGCTTGATGAGCGTGGCGCGGACGAGCTGCATGAGCAGGACACCCATCACCGTGCCGAGGATGCGGACACGGCCGCCGGTCAGCGGGGTGCCGCCGACCACGACCGCGGTGATCGCGGACAGTTCCATCAGCAATCCGGCGTCCGCGGGGTCGCCGGCGCCGAGCCTGGCGGTGGAAAGCACCCCGGCCAACGCCGCCAGCAAGCCGCAGATGGCGTAGACGCCGATGAGGACCCGGTTGACCGGCAGCCCGGCGAGCACGCTGGCCCGCCGGTTGCCGCCGATGGCGACGAGCCGCCTGCCGAACGCCGTCTTCCCGACCAGTGCCGCCACCAGCACGGCCAGTACGGCCGCGATGAGCACGCTCACCGGGATCCCGAGCACCTCGCCGTTGCCGAGCGCGAGGAAATCCGGATCGTGCAACTGGATCAGCTGACCGTCGGCGAGGACGAGCGCGAGCCCGCGCCCGCCGACGAGCAAGGCGAGTGTCGCCACGATCGGCTGGATCCCGACTTTGGCGACGAGCACCCCGTTCAGCGTCCCCGCGGCCAGCCCCGCCGCGAGCGCGACCGCCACCGCCGGCAGGGTCCCGGCGCCGAGGTACAGCGGGACGAGCGCGGCCGAGAGCGCCATCACCGCGCCCACCGACAGGTCGACGCCTTCGGTGCCGATCACCAGCGCCATCCCGAGCGCGACCACCAGTACCGGCGCGGCCTGGATGAGCTGGGTGCGGAAGTTGCCGACGGTCAGGAAGTTCGCCGTGAACGCGATGTTGAACAGCACGAGCGCGACGACGGCGACGTAGACGCCGTACTCCTGCAGCCACCGCGCCACCCGGGTCCGGTCCACCGTTTTCGCCGTGTCCGTCATGGTGGGTCCCGGTTCCTCCGTTCTCCGCTGGGTACTGGTCATTCCGCGCCACCTGAAGCGATCGCGGCCAGTACGTGGTCCTGCGTCAGCTGCTCCCCCGCGAGTTCCCCGACCACCGCACCGTCCTTGAGCACGACCAGCCGGTCCGCTCCGTCGAGGAGCTCTTCCATCTCCGACGAGATCAGCAGGACGGCGAGCCCTTCTTTCGCGAGTTCGTCGATGAGCGCCTGCACCTCGGCCTTCGCGCCGACGTCGATACCCCGGGTCGGCTCGTCGAGCAGCAGCACCTTCGGCTCGGTGCAGAGCCAGCGGGCCAGCAGTACCTTCTGCTGGTTGCCGCCGGAAAGTTCGGCGACCTTCTGGTCCGGGCTCGACACCTTGATCCGCAGGCGTTTCACGAACGTGTCGACGATCCTGTCCTGCCGGGCCCGGCTGACCAGACCGAAACGGGACAGCTTCGGCAACGCGGCGAGCACGATGTTCTCCCGCACGGACAGATGCGGGATGATGCCTTCGGTCTTGCGGTCCTCGGCGAGCATGCTGACGCCCGCGCGCATCGCGGCCGCCACATTCCCTTGCGGCACTTGCTTTCCGCCGACGAGCACCGTGCCGCCCGAGAGTGGCAGATCGCCGACGATCGCCCGCGCGGTCTCCGTGCGGCCGGAGCCGAGCAGCCCCGCGAGACCGACGATCTCGCCGGGTTTGATCTCCACCGAGACACCGCCCAGCCGGTTGCCGCTGGTGAGGTTCTCCGCGCGCAGCACCGGTTCCCGGCCCGCCTCATGGTCGCCCTCGAAGGCCGTCGCGCCGTGCGAGCGGATGTCGCCGACGCTGCGGCCGAGCATCATCGACACCAGTTCCAGCCGCGGCAGGTCGGCGAGCGGTCCGGTGTGGACTCGCCTGCCGTCCCGAAGCACCGTGACGCGTTCGCAGATCCGGTACAGCTCGTCCATGCGGTGGCTGACGTACACGATCGCGATCCCGCGTTCGTGCAGCCTGCCGATGACCTCGAACAGCGTCTCGACCTCACGCGGTTCCAGCGAAGACGTCGGCTCGTCCATGATCACGACGTCGGCGTCGACCGAGACCGCGCGGGCCAGCGCGACCATCTGCTGCGCGCCGACGCCGAGTGTCCCGAGTGGACGGCGGACGTCGGCGTCGATGCCGTAGTCCGCAAGCAGGGCCGCCGCGTCGGAGTTCATCCGCGCCCAGTCGACCAGCCCGAACCGCTTCCTCGGCTCACGGCCGAGGTACACGTTGCCGGCCACGCTCATCAGCGGGATGAGGTTGACCTCCTGGTAGATCGTGGAGATCGCGCCTCGCGCGTGGATCGTGCCGGAATCCGGCTTGTGCACGCCGGTGAGCACCTTGATCAGCGTCGACTTGCCGGCGCCGTTCTCGCCCACCAGCGCGTGCACCTCGCCCGGCCGCAGCGCGAACGACACGTCGTCGAGCGCGCGCACCCCGGCGAACGTCTTCGTCACGCCTTCGACCTCGAGAACCGGTTCCATCGTCAGTACGCGTTTCCGAGCTTCTGCGCGGCGTTCGCCGAGTCGTACTGGTCGTCGGAGATCACGACGGTCGGCGGGATCTCCTTGCCCGCGGCGAAGTCCTGCAGTGTCGAGAAGGCGAGCGGACCGAAACGCGGGTTGGACTCGATCACCGCGTTGTAGCTGCCGTCGGCGATGAGCTGGACGGCGTTGCGGGTGCCGTCGATCGAGACGATCTTGACGTCCTTGCCCGGTGTCTTACCCGCGGCCTTGAGCGCGGTGACCGCGCCGATGCCCATCTCGTCGTTCTCGGCGTAGACCGCGGTGATCTCGGGGTTGCTCTGGATGAGCTGCTCCATGACCGCCTGCCCCTTGGACCGGTCGAACTCGCCGGTCTGCTCGGCGACGACCTGGATGCCCGTGGTCGCGGCGATCTCGTCCTTGAACCCCTTCGTGCGGTCGGTGGTCACGTTGTTGCCGGACGCGCCGAGCAGGATCGCGACCTTGCCGGTGCCGCCGGTGGCCTTCACCATCTCCTGCGCCGCTCGCTTGCCCTGCTCGACGAAGTTCGAGCCGATGAAGGTCAGGTAATCGGTGCACGGCTGCGACGTCACCTTGCGGTCGATCGTGATGACCGGGACCTTCTTGGCCTTCGCCGCGTCGAGGGCGGGCTGGAGGCCGTCGGAGTTCAGCGGAGCCACGATGAGCAGCTGCGCACCCCGGTCCAGCAACGACTTGATGTCGCTGACCTGCTTGTTGAGATCGCTCTGCGCGTTGGTGACCAGGAGTTTGTCGTCCGGGACACCGAGTTTCTTCGCTTCGTCCTTGATGGACTGTGTTTCGGCGATCCGGAACGGGTTCGCCTCCTTCTCCGACTGGGAGAAGCCGATGACCGCGTTCTTCACGTCCACCTGCGGGTAGCCGGTCTTCTCGCGGGCGCAGCCCGGCCCCGCGGCCTGGTTCGGCGCCGCCGAGGCGGCGGGACCGGCCCCCGACGGGGCGGATTGCTGGGTCTCACGGCTGGTGCAGGCCGTCAGCGCGAGCGCGAGGCCGGTCACCAGGAGCAGGGTGCGGCGGATGGGCAGGGACATCGATCGCTCCTCGGGGAAGTCGAGTACACGGATCTGCGGTGACCCATGTCACTCGTAGGGACGATGCCAGATTTACATCGTTGGTACAACGTTGTAAATCCGCCGTTCGCGCGGCTAGGCTGTGCCGGATCTGTACCGGAGCACTGCGGAGGGGAGCGAGGGTGGCCACGCTCAAGGACGTCGCCAAGCTTGCGGGCGTCTCGGTCAAGACCGTGTCGAACGTGGTCAACGGCTACGACTTCGTCAAGCCGGAGAACCGCAAACGCGTCGAGGAGGCCTTGGCCTCGACCGGATACCGGCCCAATCTCGGTGCCCGCAACCTCCGCCGTGGGCGCACCGGATTCCTCGGGCTGATGCTGCCCGAGCTGAGCATCCCGTACTTCGGCGAGCTGGCCGGTCTGGTGCTGCAGGCGGCGCAGGAGCACGAGTGGAACGTCCTCATCGAACAGACCCTCGGCACCAGGGAACGCGAGCGCAACGCGCTGTCCGCGCTGGGCCCGCATCTGATCGACGGCGCGATCATCAGCCCGGAGGCGTTGCACACCAACGACTTCGAGGATCTCGCACCCGGTGTCCCGCTGGTGATGCTCGGCGAGCACGTCGTCGACGTCCCGATAGACCACGTCGGTATCGACAACGTCCAGGCCGCCCGGATCGCGGTGCGGCATCTGATCTCGCTCGGCCGCCGCCGGATCGCCGCGATCGGTGCGCATCCGCAACGCCATACCGCCGCGCAGCGGCTTGAGGGCTACCACTCCGCGCTCGCCGAGGCAGGGCTCGCGCCCATCCCGGAACTGGTCCTGCCCGCGCTGCGGTATCACCGCGCCAACGGCGCCGAAGCGATGGCGCATCTCCTCGCTCTGCCGGAGCCGCCCGACGCTGTCTTCTGCTTCAACGACCTCCTCGCCATCGGCGCCCTTCGCGCCGCGGCCGAACGCGGCGTCCAGGTGCCGTCGGACATGGCGATCGTCGGTTTCGACAACAACGAGGAGAGCGCGTACAGCCTGCCGTCCCTGACGACGATCGCGCCGGACAAGGCTGCGATCGCGCGGGCCGCCGTCGATCTGCTGCGCCGTCGTATCGCGGGCGGGAGCGACCTCGAACCGGAAGACGTCCAGACCCCCTTCTCGCTCGAAATCCGGAACAGCACCATCGCTTGACCCCCGCATTTCGTCCTCTGAATGCGGTAGTTGCGTGCACAAGGACCGCATTCAGAGGACGAAATGCGGGAGGCGTGGCATGGTGTGTCCGTGAACCGGGCCCTGGCGGTGCTGACCCTCGTCGCGTACGTGACGTTGCCGCTCGGCTCGGCCAAGTACGAAACGCTCGTGCTGCCGACGCTCCTCGCCGGACTGGTCTACGCGGCGATCGCGATCGTGGGCTTCCCCTGGGTGCAGAAACACGGACGCGCGTGGGCGATCGCGTACGTCTGCGTTCAGTTACCGCTCGGCTTCACCCTGTTCTCGCTTTCGGGCGCCGCCGTCGGGGCGGTCCTGCTTCTCGTGGTCCTCGTCTGCCACACCGTGTTGCTGCTGCCCCTGCCGGTGGCGTTCGGGGTCGCGGTCGTGATCCCGCTCATCCACCTGCCGATGGCGCCGATGGACGGCCTCCGCGAGGGGCTCGGGACGCTGGCGGTCATGGTCTTCGCCGCCGTGGTGACCGAACTGGTCGTGCGGGAGAAGCGGGCGCGTGAGGAGCTGGCCGAGGCGCACGAACGTCTTCGCGACCACGCCGCCCAGGCCGAACAGCTCGCGACGATCCAGGAGCGCAACCGGCTCGCGCGCGACATCCACGACGGGCTCGGCCATCACCTCACGGTCGTCCAGATGATGTTGCAGGCCGCCCGCGCGGTGATCGGCACCGGCGACACGGAGCGGGCCGACGGGATGCTCGCCAAGGCACAGGATCAGTCGCGCGAGGCGCTGGCGGAGGTCCGGCGCTCGGTGTCGGCGTTGCGGGAGCCGCGCTCCGAGCCGCTCACGGACGCGTTGCGGACGCTGACGGACGAGGCTTCCGCGGCGGGTGTGCCGACCGGGTTCGAGGTCAAGGGCACCGCACGGGACACCCGCCCCGACGTCGAGGAGTCGCTGTTCCGGGCGGCACAGGAGGGACTGACCAACGTGCGCAAGCACGCGCGTGCCAAGGCCGCGACCGTGGTGCTCGACTACGCGGTCGCCGATCTCGTCCGCCTCGAAGTCCGCGACGACGGTCTCGGGATCGCCCCGGATTCCCCGTCGGACAAGGGTTTCGGTCTTGTCGGGCTCCGCGAGCGGGTCGCCGGCCTCGGCGGCCGGGTCTCGGTCGACTCCACCGAAGGCCAGGGCCTGACACTCACCGTGGAGGTGCCGGGATGACCGTCCGCGTGCTGATCGTCGACGACCAGGCGTTGTTCCGCGAAGCCTTGGCGACCCTGTTGGAAGTCCAGCCCGAGATCGACGTCGTCGGCGAGGCGGCGAACGGCGAGGAGGCCGTGCGGCTCTGCGCCGAACTCCGCCCCGACGTCGCGTTGATGGATCTGCGGATGCCCGTGCTGGACGGAATCGCGGCCACCGCGCGGCTTCGGGCCGAGCAGCCCGGCGTGCGCGTCTTGGCGCTGACGACGTTCGACGACGACGAAGACGTGTTCGCCGCGTTGCGCGCGGGCGCCGTCGGCTATCTGCTGAAGGACGTCTCGTCGACGCGGCTGGTCGAAGCGCTGGTGGCGGCCGAACGGGGCGAATCGGTGCTGCAGCCTTCCGTCGCGGCGAAACTCGTCGCGAGGGTGGCCAGGCTCCCCGCCGAGACACCCAGGCCGTCGGCGACACCGCTTTCGGAACGGGAACTGGAGGTCGTCCGGCTCCTCGCGGACGGCCGGAGCAACCGCGAGATCGCCAAGACGCTGTTCCTCGCCGAGGGCACGGTGAAGAACCTCGTGACGAGTGTCCTGTCCAAACTCCAGGTACGGGATCGCACCCAGGCCGCCCTGCGCGCGAAGGAACTCGGCCTGTTCTGAGCGTTGCGTACCTACTCCGGTCGGAAGTCCGTGAGTAAAGGCGTGACTCGCGTGATCAGGGACGTGACTCGCGTGACTGAACACCGGTCACATGACCTCGCGCATGACTTCCGGCACCTGCCCTCGTGCCCCGCCGCGGCCGAACATTGCTCCCGTCGCAACGACCGAGGGAGCCGGAAATGAACCACACGACCGAACAGAAGACCCGCAAGCAGGCTGTCCTGCACTTCACGCGCCACGCCATGGAGATGCTGATCTCGATGGTGGCCGGGATGATCGTCCTCGAACCGGTCTGGTCGTTCCTGTGGCCGGGCCTCGCCGGGAACGTGACCGCGAACGCGCTGGTGATGGCGACGAACATGTCACTCGGCATGGCGCTGTGGATGCGGATCCGGCGCCACGGCTGGGCTTCGATCGCGGAGATGTCGGCCGCGATGTACGTGCCCTATCTGCTGTTCCTGCCGTTCTTCTGGACCGGCCTGGTCTCGGGATCGACCCTGATGACGGCCGGGCACGTGCTGATGGTGCCCGCGATGCTCGCCGCCATGTTCCGCCGTCGCGCCGAGTACGGAGCCTGACCATGCGATCCTTCGTCCGTGTCACGCTGACCGTGCTGGCGTTCACCGTCGCCGCGCTGGCCCTGCCGGTCACACTCGGTGCCGTCACGCTCAGCGCCAGCTTCGAGAACCGCTACACGCAGAGAACCGACGGGGTCGCGCCGCCGCCGACACCCAAGGCGCACGATCCCGCCAAGCCGACCGCGGTGGTCGTCGTCGGGAACGAAGGCGCCGTCGTCTCCGACGCGCTCGCACCGTACGAAGTCCTGGCGGCGTCCGGCGCGTTCAACGTCTACACGGTCGCGCCGCAGGCCCGGCCGGTCACTTTGACCGGCGGGCTCGATCTGAGCCCGGACCTCGGTTTCGCCGATCTCGATCGGCTGCTCTCGTCGAAAGCCCCGGACGTCGTGGTGGTACCCGCGTTGCCGGATCTCGGCGAGCCGACCACGCGGCCGGTGACCGAGTGGCTGAAGCGGCAGTCGTCGCGGGGCTCGCTGATCATGAGCGTCTGCAACGGTTCGGGCGTCCTCGCCTCGGCCGGGCTCCTCAACGGGCGGCAGGCCACCGCGCACTGGATCCGCATCGGCGGGTTCGACGACGAATTCCCCGCCGTCAACTGGATCCGCGGCACGCGCTACGTCGACGACGGGAACATCGTGACCACGGCGGGCATCCTCTCCGGGATCGACGGGGCGCTCCACGTCACCGAGCGGTTCGCCGGCACCGAGACCGCCCGGAAGGCGGCCGAAGCCGTCGGCTGGGCCCACTACTCCCCCGGTTCGAGCCGGCCGATGACGCAGAACAGCTTCGACGCGGCGGACACCGTCGTCGGGTTCAACACCGCGTTCCGGTGGGACAAGCCGATGCTGGGGGTCCTGCTGACTCCCGGGGTCCGGGAGCTCGAACTCGCCGCGGTGTTCGACACCTACGGCCAGTCGCTGGCGGTCGAGACGACGGCCGTCGGTCTCGACGGCGCGCCGATCCGGTCCCGGCACGGCCTGACCTTCGTCCCACGCGGCACGCCGACGGCTGAAGACCGGCTCGTCGTGCCCGGCGCGGACGCCGCCGCGAGTCACGCCGCCGATCGGTACTCCGCGCTCTCACCGGTGTACCTGCACGCCGGGCCCGGGTTCCCGTTCGACGCCGTGCTCGAAGACCTGGTGCACACCACCGACGCCGCGACCACGCGGTGGACGGCCAGGACCTTGGAGTACGAGACGGGGCATCTCGCGCTGGACGGCGAGGCGTGGCCGTGGACGATCACGCTGCGCCCGTTCGGGCTGGCCGTCCTCGGGCTGCTCGTGGCCTTCGGGATCCGAGCCCTCTACCGCATGATCCGGAGGACGTCGCCGACCGGGCGGCGAGGGGTGGTGGACCCCGGGAAGCCGTAGCCCAGGCGGAAAACGGCCTGCGGGTGCGCGTTCTCGCCGAGCAGCGATCGGAGGACGGCGCGAGCGGACGGGATCTCCATGGGCTGCGAGTAGAACGACGCGCTGAGGCCGAGCGAAGTCGCCGTCAGCAACGCTCGCTGCATCGCCCGTCCGGCCCGGATCTGGGCGAGCGGCCCGTCGGTCGGTGTCGTCAGCACCGCGACGACCGGATCGCGTTCGAACTCCCGGGCCTGCTCGCTCTCCCCGTGATGCCGGACGGGCAGCAGGCCGCCCGACGGACGCGGTCCGCCCGCGTAGGCCGGGACGCCGTCGTTGCCGCCACTTTCCCTGGTCCACGCCCGGAGTTCCGCCTGGAAGCGGTCGTCGAGGGTCTGCAGGTGATCCGCCCGCCGGATGAGTCCCGCGACGGCCTCCAGCAGACCCACCTCGTCGAGCAGGACCAGTTTCGCGCCCTCGTCCCCGGCGGCCCGCCGCACCGCGTGCCGGGCTCCGGCGGGCACCGGGGTCGAGGCGAACGGCCGCCGGTTGCTGTACCGCACGCGGATCGACGCCGCCAGCCGCTGCTCCGCCGCGCTCGCCCGGTGCCGGGGCCCGATCCCCACCCTGGCCAGCAGTTCCGGCCGGTCTTTCTCCGGCAGGAACTCCACGTCGCAGGAGCGTCCCGCGACGGCGATCGCGAGTTCGAGGTTCAGCAACGCCGCGCCGCAGGACAACCGCGCCTCACGACGGTCCGGGTCGCAGACCTCGAGTACGCGATCCTCGTCGAGGACTACGCCGATGACGTCCGATCCGACTTCGAAGAGCCACGGCTGGGTGTTGTGGGGTGACGGTGCCCGGACGGCGGCCTCCAGCGCGGCGGTGACGACCGGTGCTTCGGTGAGGATCATCGCGGCTCCCTAGCCCGTGGAGGTCACCTCAGCCTTTCGCGCGGGAGCCGGGGCCGGAAGTGGCCGTGGTCCTTTCCGGATCGGGACCTTCGGCCCTCAGTCACCCGCCCGCGGGCCGGGGCCGGTCTCCCGGACGACGCGGTAACGGGGGTTCGCGCTCACCCGCGACTCGACGTCGCCGGGCAGGCCGTCGAGCGCCGCCTGGATGGCCGCGAGCCGGCCCTCGGTGTCGGAAGTCTCCTCGAAATGCCGGTAGTCAGCCTCGCTCGCCCAGCTGACCAGGTTGACGACCCGCGTCCCGTCCACGCTCGCGTGGAACCGGGCCGAAACGTAACCCGGGTAGAACCGCACCCAGCGGTCCTGGATCTCGGCGAACGCCTCCACCAACGCCGCCTGGGTCTCCGGCCCGTCGACCGCGTACTCGATGATCGAGTAGAAACCCTTGTCCTCACTCATGTTCACTCCTCGAAGCCGATGATGAACCCAGCCTTCACCCTCGACCTCGGTGGAGATCAAGAGTGACCTGCCCGACATTTCGGGCACATTGCTCCGGCCGGGCCTGGTGGGCGGACGTCGGCTCGGCGAGGATCGCCCGATGCGCGACAGCAAGACGTTCGGCCTCATCGCCCGGGGCGGGCTGGTCTGCTACGCGGTCGTGCACCTGCTCGTCGCTTGGCTCGCGGCGCAGGTCGCGCTCGGCGACCACGCGAAGGCCGACAAGGCGGGCGCCCTGCAGATGGTCGTCGCCGAAGGGGGCGCGTGGCTGCTGTGGCTGATCGCGGCCGGTCTCGCCGTACTGGCGATGTGGCAGCTCGGCGAGGCGATCACCGGGCACCGGCACGTCAAGACGCGCCGGCGGACCGTGCGCAGGATCGTCAGCGGGATCGAAGTCGTGCTCTACGGCCTCGTCTCCTACAGCGCGGTGAAGATCGCCCTCGCGGGCGCCGACGACGGCCAAAGCTCTCTCGTGGCCGGGATCCTCGCGAAGTCCTACGGGCCTCTCCTCATCACCCTCGCCGGAGTCGCCGTCGTGGCGGTGGCGGTGTTCCTCGCCCAACGCGGCTTCCGGAAGACCTTCGTGCGGGAGCTCGATTTCGGCGGTGCCACCGGGACGGCCAGGACCGTGACGATCCGGCTCGGGCAGATCGGCTGGATCGCGCTCTCCGCCGCGTACGGCACCATCGGCGTGCTGACCGTCGTCGCCGCGATCACCTTCGACCCGGCCAAGGCGAGCGGCCTCGACGCCGCGTTGAAGACGCTCTCCGCTCAGCCGTACGGCGGTCCGATGCTCCTCACGCTCGCGGCGGGCATCGCCGCGTTCGGTGCCTTCGCGCTACTGGACGCTCGTTTCCGCAAGATCTGATCTGCCCGGCGAAGCGACCTGTGGCACCGTGAACGACGTCGGGAGGTCGTGATGGCAGGTGTGGTCGAGTCGATCCGCGAGCAGGGCGAGGACGCTCGTCAGGCGCGGATCGTCGAAGTGCTGGTGGAGGCCTTCGAAGATCTCATGCGCGCGGACGCCGACGCGTTCCGCCGCAAGTTCCGCAAGATGGCCGCCGCCCCGTTCGCCTTCTACCGGGGCTCGGCGTGCCTGTTCTACGCGGACATGGCGCACGAGGACGATCCGTGGTCGAACGCCGAGACCGGCCGCGTGTGGATCCAGGGCGATCTGCACGCCGAGAACTTCGGCAGCTACATGGATTCGTCCGGGACGCTCGTGTTCGACGTCAACGACTTCGACGAGGCCTATCTCGGCTGCTTCACCTGGGACCTCAAACGGCTGGCCGCCAGTGTCGCGCTGCTGGCGTGGAGCAAGGCGATCTCCGACGACGACATCGAGGCGCTGATCGGCACCTATCTGCGCGCCTACGTCAAGCAGGTCCGCGAGTACGCCGAGCGACCCGGCGACGAACTCGTCCGGCTCCAGCTGGACAGCACCGAGGGTGTCCTGCACAACGTCCTGCTCAGGGCCCGGCTCAAAACCCGGATCGATCTGCTCGACGAGCTGACCACCGTGGAGGACTACGACCGCAGGTTCCGGCACGGGCCGGGCGTCCGCGTCCTCGACCAGGCCGAACGCGAAATCGCGATCCAGGCCTTCGAGTCCTATTTGGACACCATCCCGGAGAACAAGCGATTCGGCAGCATCACCTACCGGGTCAAGGACATCGTCGGCCGGACCGGATTCGGGATCGGCTCCGCCGGGCTGCCCGCGTACAACATCCTCGTCGAAGGCCGGACCCAGGCGCTCGAGAACGACGTCGTCCTGTCGATGAAACAGGGGAACGTCGCGGCGCCGAGCCGCATCGTCGCCGAGGAGCGCATCCGCGGCTACTTCACCAACGAGGGGCACCGCACCGCCGTCTCCCAGCGCGCGTTGCAGGCGCACGCGGACCCGTGGCTCGGGTACACCGAGATCGACGGGACCGGGTTCGTCGTCTCGGAGTTGTCGCCCTACGTCGACGATCTGGACTGGTCCGAGCTGACCGAACCGTCGGAGATGGGGCCGGTCCTCGACTATCTCGGCCGCGCCACCGCGAAGATGCACTGCGTGTCCGATTCGGACTCCGAGCAGACGCTGGTCGATTTCCAGAGCGAAGAGGCCATCGCCGCGGTCATCGGCGACCGCGAGGACGAGTTCGTCCGCACGCTGACCGAATTCGGGATGGCCTACGCCGAGCAGTCGCGCGACGACCACCGGTTGTTCGTGGACGCCTTCCGCGGCGGGAAGATCCCCGCCGTCCGGCCCGCCGCTGAGAGCTGACCGGACGACGGGAACGCGCTATTCGCGGAGACCGATGGCCTCGATCGGCTTCGACCGCAGCGCCACGCGGGTGGCGAGGCCGAGCGAGACCAGCCCGAGCAGGATCGCCCCGGCGATGACCCCGCCGAAGACGGTGACCGTGCCCGACGGCAGCGGTGTCCCGCGCAGGCCGAGGTTCAGCAGCACCAGGGGGATCCCCGCCACCACGGTGCCCAGCAGGGCCGCCACGCCGACCGTCGCCAGTGCTTCGAAGCGCATCATCCGCACCACCTGGCGTTTCGTCGTGCCGATCAGGCGCAGCAGGGCGAACTCCCGCGAGCGCTGCGCCGTGCTCATCACCAGCGTGTTCGCCACCGAGATCACGACGTAGCCGAGGATCACCCCGACGGCGACCAGGTTCACATAGAACTGGGCGTCCTGCTGCCCGTTCGCGGGTGCGGCCACCGCCGATCCCGGTGTCACGGCCAGCCCCGGATACCGGACCGCGAGTTCGTTCAGCGCGGCGGTCACGGCGGCGGCATCCGCGTCGGGTTGCTGCCGCACCAGCACCGCATCGTCCATCCGGTCGCCGGTGTGCGCCCTCGCGAGATCGGCGGGCAGCACGTACCGGCCGAAAGCCTGCTCGCGGGTGTAAGTGGCGACCAGCCGCAGTTTCGCCGGAGCGCCGTCACCGAAGAAGAACTCGACCTCGTCGCCGACCTTCTTCTCGTACCAGTCCGCTTCCGATTCGCTCATCGCCACGGTGTTCCCGGTCAGGTCGGTGATCTTGCCCGACACGACACCCGGATCGACGTTCCCGCGGACCTGCGCGCCGTCCAGTCCCTGCGCCGCGTACCGCTCGACGCGCAGTTTGTCCTGCTCCTGCACCGTGTTCAGCACCTCGGTGCGCACCACGGGTGTCGCGGCGGAGACACCGGGGACACGCCGTGCCGCCTCGGCGACCTCCGGGGACAGTCCGCCGGTACCACTGGCGAGCACGTAGTCGGCCGTGGTCGACTCGACGGTCTCCTCCTGGCGTGCCGCGGCAGCCGAGGTCTGGCTGTAGAACATCGTCAGCGCGAACGAGACCGCCAGCATCACCGGCGTCACCGCGGCCGCCAGCCGTCGCGAATTGGCCTGGCTGTTCGCGGCGGCCAGGTAGCCGCTGATCCGCGAAGTCCGGTTCAGCACCGGGCCGACCAGCCGCGTCATGAGGGCGACCACCTTCGGGCCGAGCACGCCCAGCCCGATCACGATCACCAGCGCCGAACTGCCCGAAGCCGCCAATCCCGCCTCGCCGCGCACGAAAATCGGGACCATCGACCCGGCGAGACCGGTCACCACCAGCGCACAGCCGACGATGAGGCGCACCCGGCCGAGTTCGCGCCGCTCCACCGCGGCCTCGCCGAGTGCCTCCACCGGGCGAATCGACGACGGCCGCCGCGAAGCCGACCAGGCGGCCAACCGCGCCGTGCCCAGGCCCAGCACCAGCGCGGCGACGAGCGGGATCGGGCTGATCGCCAGTTCGAAGTCCGGCGGGATCACTCCGATGGCACCGAAGGCGTTCCGCAGGCCGAAGCCCACCGCGACCCCGAGACCGCTGCCCAGGACCCCCGCGACCGAGGCGACGATCATCGTCTCGGCGCCGATGAGCTTGCGGATCTGCTGCGGTGTCGCCGCGATCGCCCGCAGCAGGGCGAACTCCCGGCGGCGCTGGTTGATCACGAGCGCCAGGGTGCTGGCCACGACGAACACCGCGATGAGGAGCGCGAACCCGCCGAACGATCCCGCGAGCGCCATCAGCAGCATCCGGGTCTGGCTGACGTCGAGAAATTCGACCGTGCTGCGCTCGACCCCGGTCGCCACCGTCACCTTGTCGCCGACCGCGGCGCTGATCTTCTCGGCGAGGTCGCCCGGCGTGACACCCGGCTCCGCCAGCACGCCGATCGCGTGTGCCTGTCCGGGGATCCCGGCGAGTTCGGTGGCCTTCTCCGGCGAGAAGAACAGCGCGGACTGCCGGGTGAGGCCGTCGCCCGTCTTCGGGGCGGCGATCCCGGAGACCCGGAACTCGACCGGCGCCGAACGGACGGCGATCTTCACCCGCTGCCCCACGGTCACGCCGCTCCGTGACGCGAGGTCCGCGTCCAGGACCACCTCGTCGGCACCGGCGGGCGCGCGGCCGTCACGCAAGGAGAACGGCGCCAGCACGGCGGCGTCCCAGTTGTGACCGAGCGACTGGCCGCCTTCCGGCCCGGTCAACGGCCGCCCGTCGGCGGTCACCACGGTGGCCGGGAAGCTCTGCTCCGCCACGACACCACGCACGCCGGGCACCGCGGTGATCGCACCGGTGAGCGTCACCGGCACCGTCGCCTGCTCGGCGACCTGCTGGCCGTCGAGCGCGCCGGTCCCGGGCGGTGCGACCGTCTGCCCGCCGCCCACGACGACCGCCGCGTCGGCGTACCGCTGGGTGGGGACGCCGGCGCGCAGTCCGGATTCCATCAGGACGCCGCAGCCGGCGACCAGCGCCGTCCCGCACAGGATCGCGACGAACGCACCGACGAAACCGCTCAAGCGGGTTTTCGTCGTCTGCCAGGCCAAATCCCACATGACGTCACCACTCCCCGAGGTGGGTCATGCGCTCGGCGACCCGTTCCGGCGTCGGCGCCGGGAGGTGGCCGGCCAGCTTGCCGTCGGCGAGGAAGAGCACGCTGTGCGCGGCCGACGCCGCGACCGGGTCGTGGGTGACCATCAACACGGTCTGCCCCATGCCGTCCACAATGGAGCGAAGGAGGTCGAGGACCTGCTTCGCGGTGCGGGTATCCAGTGCCCCGGTCGGCTCGTCGGCGAGGACGACCTCCGGCCGGGTGACCAGCGCGCGGGCGATCGCGACCCGCTGCTGCTGGCCACCGGACAGTTCGGACGGACGGTGTTCGAGCCGCTTCGCGATCCCCACGCCCTCGACGATCTCGCGCAGCCACTGCGGGTCCGGTTTCTTCCCGGCCAGCCGCAGTGGCAGCGTGATGTTCTGCAGCACGTTCAGCGACGGCAGCAGGTTGTAGGCCTGGAAGACGAACCCGATGCGGGTCCGCCGCAGCTCGGTGAGCGCTTTCTCCCGCATCCTGCTCAGTTCCGTGTCCCCCAGCAACACCCGGCCCGAGCTGGGCTTGTCCAGCCCGGCCGCGCAGTGCAGGAAGGTGCTCTTGCCCGAGCCCGACGGTCCCATCACCGCGGTGAACGTGCCCCGGCGCACTTCGACGGTCACCCCGTTCAAAGCCGTGACCGCGCCGTCACCGGATCCGTAGACCTTGCTCACGGAGTCCAGCGACAAGGCGCACGCGCCCCCTGAATTCATCGTTTCCCCTTAGCGGTGGTGATCTCTCTCGCCAAAACCTACGGGCGGCGAGGGCCGTGATCGATCCCGCGTGAGGGAAGACTCGTGGTAGCGCTGGCACCACCATGAGACGGTCAGGCCGGTCTGCGACCGGTGTGACCGTTCGCCTTCTCCAGCGCGTGCGCGATCCCGAGGGCGCGAAGATCCGTGTGATGCGGGGTGACCACCTGGACCCCGATCGGCAGCCCGTCGGCGGTGAACCCCGCCGGGACGGCCGTGGCCGGGCATTCCGTGGCCGAGATCAGGTAGGCCGCGCGCATCCAGTCCAGATAGTTCTCGACCTCGGTCCCGCCGACGGTCTTCGGGTACTCCAGCTCCGCGTCGAACGGAAGTGCCTGGCTGGCGGGAAGAACGACGGCGTCCACATCGTCGAAGTAGGCACGTACGCGGTGGAACAGTTCGGTGCGCAGACGGTTGGCGGTCGCGATGTCCGCTCCGGTGAGCGCGCGTCCTTTCGCGACGTTCCAGCGGACGGTCTGCTTGACCTTGTCCGGCTCGCTGTCGACGAGGTCGCCGGCGGACTGCGCGTAGTTCAGCGCGCGGAAGGTCTGGAACACCTCCTCGGCCCCGGTCAGATCCGGGCAGCCGGAGACGACCTCGGCGCCGAGCCGGCGCAGCAAGTCCACTTGTCCTTCCACGACCGTCGCGATGTCGGCGTCCACGGGCACAAGGCCGCCCAGATCGGGCGAGACCGCGATCCGCAGGCCGTGCAACCGGGTCGGCAGTCCGGCGGTGAACACGCTGCCGGGCTCGGCCAGCGACAGCGGCGCGCGATCGTCGGGGCCTGCCTGGACGGACAACAGCAGTGCCGTGTCGGCGACCGTGCGTCCCATCGGGCCTTGCACGCCGAGGGTGAACCAGGCGTCCTTGGCCGGCCAGGTCGGCACTCGCCCCGGACTCGGCCGGTGGCCGACGACATTGCAGAACGAGGCGGGATTCCGCAGCGATCCGCCCATGTCACTGCCATCGGCCAGCGACGTCATCCCGGCCGCGAGCGCCGCGGCGGCGCCTCCGCTCGAACCGCCCGCCGAACGGTCCGGCGCGTACGGGTTGCGGGTCACACCGAACACCGGGTTGAAGGTGTGCGAACCGGCGCCGAACTCGGGCACGTTCGTCTTGCCGAAGACGATCGCCCCGGCCGCGCGCATCCGGGCGACGACGAGTTCGTCGGCGTCGGGAACGTTGTCCGCGAACGCGGGCGAGCCGAAGGTGGTGCGCATCCCCGCCGTCGCATGGAGGTCCTTGATCGCGAGCGGAAGCCCGTGCAGCGGCCCGAGCGACCGACCGGCGGCCCGTGCCTCGTCGGCCGCCGCCGCGGCGGCCCACGCCCGCTCCTCGTCGATACTGACGACGGCGTTCAGCACCGGGTTCACCGCCGCCACGCGGTCGAGGGTGGCGTCGAGCAGTTCCCTCGCCGACAACTCTCCGGAGGCCAGCAGTTCGGCCTGAACGGTGGCCGGCAGATCGTTGATCGCGCTCACGACGCACACCATCGCACCCGATGGCCCTTTCGGACAAGAAGCGGCGGGGAACTGCTCGTTATCGCCACATCCGTGGCCGATTCTGGCTCCAGACGGACCACGGTAGGGAAATCCTTCAGTGCGCCAACAGGTTCCTCCAATAGGCGCGGCACCCCCGCCTTCCTACCTTGGGACGAACGTTGCCGGGGAGGGGCGCAACGTCGACCGCCCGTCACCGTTCAAGGAAGAGCGCGCATGACAGCATCCACCGCTCCATCCAGGACCACCTCGTCCCAGACCCGCCGGCTCGCGATCGGCGCGGGTGCCGGGACCTCGCTGGAGTTCTTCGACTTCTCCATCTACACGGTCGCCTCCGCGCTGGTCTTCCCGAAGGTGTTCTTCTCCGGCGACACCGATCCCTGGTTCGCCTCGTTCATGAGCCTGGCGACCTACACGATCGGCTACGTCGTCGCGCCGCTCGGCGCGGTCGTGATGGGCTGGGTGGGCGACCGCTACGGCCGCCGTCGCGCCATGCTCATCACCTTCTACCTCATGGGCGCGGCCACCGTCCTGATGGGACTGTTGCCCGGCTACGCCACCATCGGGGTCGCGGCGCCGTTCCTGCTCGTCCTGTTACGCCTGGTGCACGGTTTCTCCCGGGGTGGTGAGCTGGGCGGGGCGTCGGTGCTCGCCGTCGAGCACGCGCCGCCGTCACGACGGGCGGCGTTCGGCGCCTTCGTCGCCTTGGGCTCACCGCTCGGCGCGCTGCTGGCGAACCTCGCCTTCGTGCTGATCTTCTATTTACCGCAAGGGGTCATCACCAGCTGGGGCTGGCGGATCCCGTTCATCGCGGGCGCGGTCGTCCTCGCCATCGGTGTCTGGGCGCGGCGCGCGCTCGAGGAATCGCCCGTGTTCCACGAGCTCGCGGCCAGCAAGCTGGACGAGAAGATCGTCAAGATCCCGATCTGGAACGTCATCCGGGACAACTGGGGCAGGCTGCTGCTCGCCGCCGGCGCGAACACCGGGCTCAACGGCGTCATGTTCGTCCTGGCCGGATTCATGCTCTCCTACGCCGCCGGTCCCGCGCCGAAGGGCCTCGGACTGGACATCCAGGACGTGCTGTGGTGCACGTTGCCCGGCCTCGCGATCCACGCGGTGACGGTCGTGCTCGGTGCCCGGCTCTCCGACCGGCTGGGCCGCAAACCGGTGATGCTCGCGGCGTCCGTCGCGGTGCTGGCGTACATGTTCGCGCTCTTCCCGATCGCGCGGGTCGGCACGCTGACCGCCTGGGCGCTCGCCATCGCCGTCGGTTTCGCGCTCACCGGGTTCCTGTTCGGCCCGCTGATCACCTACCTGACGGAACTGTTCACGCCCGAACAACGGCAGTCCGGTGCCGGGCTGGCGTACCAGATCGGTGCGGTACTCGGCGGCGGCCTCGCGCCGTCGATGGCGAACCGGCTCATCGAATGGACGGGCACTTCGACGTCGGTCGGCTACTACCTGGCGGGCGGGATGGCGCTGACCGTCGTCTGCCTGCTGGCCCTTCCCGAAACCGCACCCGTGAGGACCCACCGATGAACGACGAACTCACCGAACTCCGGCGCCGCGTCGAGGTGCTGGAGGCCGAGGCCGAGATCCGCCGTGTCCAGGCCCGCTACATGTTCCTCTGCGACACGCCCTGCCCGGAGTACGGCGTCACCGACGACGACCGGCGCATCGACCTGATCCTCGAGCTCTACGCCGAGGACGCCGTCTGGGAAGGCGTCGGCGAGCACTACGACGGGCAGTTCGGCCGCGCGGTGGGCAAGGACGCGATCCGGGCGCATTTCCAGCGGTTCTGGGGCGAGAAACGCGACCCGGCGCTGGTCCTCAACGCCCATTACCTGACCTCGGAACAGATCCACGTCGACGGCGACCGGGCCGACGGGCAATGGATCCACGTCCAGCCGTGGCTGTACGCCGACGGGACGGGGCTGCTGCGGTCGAGCAGGCTCAACAACGCGTTCCGGCGTGAGGACGGGCGTTGGCTGATCACCCGTACGCGGACCGAGAACGTCTTCATCGCGCCGCTGCCCGCGGGGTTCGCTTCGGACTTCCCCGCGACTTCCGTACTGATGGCTTGACCTGGCACCGCACTCACGTGATCGAAGCCGGAACTCGCGTGATCAGAGGCGGAACACCCCGAGTGCCGCCTCTGATCACGCGAGTCACGTCCCTGATCACGCGAGTCACGCCTTTCCGCTCACGCCGCGCAGTCCGGAATTCCCGCTCGCACCTAGACGGTGACCTGGTGCTGAAGGACATCGCGCACCAGAGTGCCGAGGCTGTCCGACTCGGTCTTGGCCTTGATCCGGGCCCGGTGCACATCGACGGTCTTCACGCTCGTGCCCAGCCGCCGCGCGATCAGCTGGCTGGGCAGGCCGTCGATCACCAGCCGGAGCACCTCCCGTTCGCGCGGGGTCAGCGTCGCGATCCGCTCGGCGACGGCCTTGCGGCACGCGGCCTCCGAGAACCGTTCCGCCGCGACCACCAGTTGCGCCTGGACGACCTCCAGCATCCGCTGCGGCTCGTACGGCTTCTCGAGGAAGTCGACGGCACCCAGGCGCAGCGCCCGCACCGACATCGGGATGTCGCCGTGTGCGGAACAGAAGATCACCGGGGCCGGGAATTCACGGGCGACCAGCTTCTCCTGCAGTTGCAGGCCGCTGAGCCCCGGCATCCGGACGTCGATGATCAGCACGCTCGGCTCGTCGGGGTCGAACTCCTCCAGGAACGTCGGCCCGTCCGGGTAGACGAGCGCTTGAATCCCGACGCTCTCCAGCAGGAACACCAGGGATTGGCGGATGGCCTCGTCGTCGTCGACGATGTAGACCACCGGCGACGTCTCGCCGCCGGACGCGGAATCGGTGGTGACCATGAAGAGCTCCCTATCATGAATCCCCGGCGAGCACCCGCTCCGCCCAGCACGCGTGCCCGAGCAGTTCGTTCTCCCCGCCGTGACGGCCGACGAGTTGCAGGCCGAGCGGCAGACCCGCCGCGTCGGTGAATCCGGGAATGGTGACCACGGGCAGGCCGAGCGCCTGCCAGCCTCGGCTCAGCACCGGGTTCCCGGTCGCCTCCAATCCGTGTGGCGCCGCGCCGGGCGCGGCCGGGCCGAGGACAACGTCGAACACGTCGGCCAGCCGGTCTGAGCCCTCGGCGATGGTGGCGCGGGCGGTTTCGTATTCGTCGACCGAGGTCGCGGCGCCGGCCTGGAGCAGCTGTGCCAAGGGAGCGCTCAACCGCTCGGCCACCGCGAGTTCGGCGGCCCGTTCACGCGCTGCCTCATAGGCCATCACCACGGGATGCGCGGCCGTGAGCTCGACCATCAACTGTTCGTCACGGAACGGCTCGACGGTCGCCCCGGCGTCTTGCAGACGCTTCGCCGCTTGGGTCAGCGCATGCCGCATCGGTGCTTCGACGACGTCGAGCGCGTCCGCGGACCACACCAGGATCCGCGGCGGACGTGGTTCCCGTGCGGGATCGCCGGTCAGCGCGGACCACGCGAGCGCGAGGTCGGCGGCCGTGGCCGCGAAGACGCCGTGGCTGTCCAGGCTGGGACTCAATCCCGTCACCCCGGTGGACGGGTACCTGCCGTGGCTCACCACCAGCGACGCGACCCCGCAGTACGACGCCGGTCTGGTGACCGATCCGGCGGTCTGCGAACCGAGCGCCAACGGCACCTGCCCGGACGCGACCGCGGCGGCCGACCCGCTCGACGAGCCGCCCGGGGTGTGGCCGAGGGCCGCGGGATTCCGGGTCGGGCCGGGCGCGAAGAACGCGAACTCGGTGGTGACCGTCTTGCCGAGCGGAGCCATTCCGGCCGAGCGCCACGCGGTCACGATCGCCGCGTCCGAGGTCGCCGGAGCGGCCTCCGCGCGCAGTGTCGAACCGCAACGGGTGGGCACACCCGCCAGATCGATGATGTCCTTGACCCCGAGTGGCACACCCGCGCCCGGCAGGAAGTCCGTCCGGTCGACCCAGGCGCGCAGCTCCGCGTCCGTTTCGGCGATCCGGGCGAGCGCGCGTCGCGAAGCCGCCTCCGGAGTGGTGCGCCCCTGCCGCAGGTCCTGGACGAGTTCCCGCAGCGACCACGGGCGCCTGAGGTTCACTCGTCCTCCCAAGCGGCGTCCGCTTCCCAGTAGTCGACGCCGCCGGCGCTGACCGCGTGCCGCCACTCGGACGTCCGCTTCAGCCTGGGTTCGACCCGCGCCGTCACTTCGTCGGCGGCGTCGGGACCGTCGGCCGGGGCCTGCCAATGGACCCAGTTCAGCTCGCGGCCCTCGGCGTCGTGCACGAACAGATCCACATGGCGCCAGCCGTACCCGTGGTTGTCGTTGTAACACATCAACGTGGTGCGCTCGCTCATGGCGCGATCCGGTGGAATTCGCGGCGGAAGTAGGCGAGTCCCCCTGCGTCCTCGTCGACGAAGACGTCCTCGACCTCGACGAAGAGCACCGTGTGCGTCCCTTGGGTGAACTCGGCGCCGACTCCTCCGATGAGGACGGCGGCCGCGTCGCGGACGACGGGGATGCGGAACCTGTCGTGGTCCCAGACCTCGAACCGGAACCGGTCGAGCATCGGCACGTCCGTCGCACCGGCGAACTGCAGGGCGAGGTCCTCGTGCTGGGCGGCCAGGACGTTGATGGCCATCCTGCCGTTGGTCCGGAAGATGTCGTGCGTGTAGCTCGACTGGTTGACGCAGACCAGCAGGGTCGGCGGTGAGTCGGTGACCGAGCAGACCGCGCTCACCGTGATGCCGGCGCGGCCGCTGACGCCGTCGGTGGTGACGATGTTGACAGCCGTCGAAAGGTTCGCCATCGCCGCGCGAAACCGTCGCTGGGTCGTGGTCAGCTCATCGGGCATACCTCGACGCTAGAGCCGGGGCCGAAACCGGCGATATCCCGACTTCCACCGCGCCGCCTGAGGATTTCCCTTACGTGTCCAACGGCAGCGCGAACCCGAACCGCGAGCCCCCGCCGTCCCGCCGCTCGGCCCAGATGCTCCCGTGCTGCCGGGTGATGATGCGGTGGCTCAGCGCCAGCCCGATCCCGCTGCCACCGGGTTTGCTGGTGAAGGACTCGGCGAACGGATCCCTGGCGACGCCGCGGCCGTGATCGTCGACGGTGAGAACGCCGACCCCCTCCTTGGCTTGAGTGCCCACCGTGATCCGCCGCTGCGGGGGTTCGCATTCGGTGGTCTCGTCGATCGCGTTGAGGCAGAGGTTCATCACCACCTGCCCGGTGAGGACGCGTTCGCACCGCACCAGCACCGGCGCCGGATCGAGCCGGACCTCGACGGCGACGGAGTTCGGCGCGGCGCTCAGTTCGATGAAGTACAGGCACTCCCGGACGATCTCGTTGAGGTCGACCACCTGCTCGACCTGTTCCAGGTGCCCGACGAAGGACCGCAGCGAACCGACGATGTCCTTGGCCCGGTCGATCTGGCGGGCGACGCTGTCCAGGCCGTAGCCCATCTGCTCGCGGACGTCACCGCCGTCCGCCATCGTGGCGGCCCGCGCGCGGATCCCCGCGATGAAGTTCGCGGCGGCGGCCAGCGGCTGCCCGAGTTCGTGCGCGATCGCCATCGCCATGTCCCCCATGGCGTTGTAGCGCGCCAAGTAGTTCTCGTGCCGCAGTTCCAGCTCTCGCCGTGCTTCGCCGCGGACACGCTCGGACACGTCGTGCAGGATCATCAGATACGCGTCGACCTCGGACTCGGAAAGCCGCTCCAGGCTCCCTTCCAGCCAGGTCGAGCTCTCCCCCGGCAACTCCAGCTGCACCGGCCCGACCGGATCGGCACCGGCGACCACCTCGGCCCAGCGCACCGGCCTGCCGCCCAGGTACAGCCGCGCGTACGCGGTCAGCGGCTCCCCCGCCAGCCGATCGTCGTCGCCGGTCAGGCCGAGGAACGTCAGGGCGCTGTCCGTCGCGAACCGCACCGCGCCGGCGGCGTCGAGCATGAACGCCACGGTCGAAGTGTGCCGTGCCAGCGCGTCGACGTACGACGTCGTCAGCTTCAGTTCTCGTTCGATCTCCTCCGCGCGCTGGATGTCGCGGAACTGGACCATCACCGCGGGCCCGCGCTCCAGTTCGACCCGGATGGCGACCGCGTCCGTGGGGATGACCCGGCCGGATTTGCTCCGGTAGTGCCACACGATCCGGCTCGAACCGTGTTCCACCGCCGCCTGGAGCCACGCCCGTCCGATCACCCGGTCGTACTGCTGGGCGGAGCTGCTCATGTGGTTGGCCTTGAGCGGGCGCAGCTCGGAAAGACTGAATTCGAGCATCTCGCACGCGGCGGGATTGGCCCACAGGATGTTCTTGGTCGCCGCGTCGTGGACCAGCACGCACGCCTTCGAGGCGTTCATCATCGCCACGAAGTCGCCGGTGGCCAGCTCGGGCGCGATCGGGTCGACCTCCACGGCCTCAGCATAGGAGTTCGCCGCCGGGCCCTCCGGTAAGGATTTCCCCTACCCGTCTGCGTGGGAATCCCCGGCCGTCGGCAGGCAATGACCAATGGCCACACGCGGCGGTGATCCCTAGCGTCGGAGACATCTTCCCTACGACGCGAGGAGCGCCCGATGGCCCAGATCCAGGAGAGCCCGGCCGTGACACTTGACGATGTCCTGGCCGAACTCCTCGAGCGCCGTCAGGAGTTCCGGGACCAGAGGTACGTCTCGCGCGACTTCGTCGGGCGGCTCAAGGCGGCAGGCGTCTACCGGTCCGCGACGCCCGAACGGTTCGGCGGCAGGCCCCTGCCCCCGGCCGAATTCCTGCGGATGGTGGAGCGGATCTCCGTCGTCGACGGATCCACCGGATGGGTGGCCAGCTTCGGCTCCGCGTTGGTCTACCTCGCGGCGCTACCCGTCGAGACGCAGGCCGAGCTCTACGCCGACGGTCCCGACGTGTGCTTCGCCGGTGGTCTCTTCCCCGTCCAACGAGCCGAGCCCACCGCCTCCGGCTTCCTGGTCGACGGACGCTGGAAGTTCGCGAGCGGCTGCATGGGTGCGGACATCCTCGGCGTCGGGATCCCAGGCGACGACACGACCGCCGGAAAGCCCCGCACCGCCCTGGTGCGGCCCGAGCAGGTCGAGATCGTCCAGGAGTGGGACGTCGTCGGGATGAAGGGCAGCGGTTCCTTCGACCTGGTCGTCGACAAGGTCGAGGTGCCACGCGAATGGACGTTCATCCGCGGCGGTGAACCCACCATCGACGAGCCGTTGTACCGCTACCCCACCCTCGCCTACGCCTCCCAGGTGCTGGCGGTCGTCGGCGCGGGTGTCGCCCGCGCGGCGCTCGACTTCGCGATCGAGGTCGGCAGCGGACGTTCGGGTGTCACGGGCGCGCCGAAACTCGCCGACCGCGCCTACTACCGGACGGGACTGGCCGAAGCCGAGGCGACGATGCGTTCGGCGCGCGCGTACTTCTACGAGGTCACCGACGAGGCGTGGCAGACCGTGCTGAGCGGCGATCCCGTGGCGCCGCACCAGAACGCCCACCTCCGGCTGGCCTCGACCCATCTCGCGAAGACGGCCGCCGACACCGTCAACCGGGTCATCGGCCTGTCCGGGACGGGCGCCATCGCCAACGACCACCCGCTGCAATGGCTGCTCGGCGACGCCCTCGTCCCGCAGCAGCACGCCTTCCTGGGTCCGGCCATGTACGACGCCGCGGGTGCCGTGCTGATGGGCCATCCGCCCACCGTTCCCGGCTTCCAGTGACCCACCACCGACCGCTGACGAGGAGTTGGACCACCACCATGAGCGATACCCCGCTGCGCGTGCTGTTCTGCATCGGTATCAACCAGAACTTCTTCGACCTGCCCGAAGGCGGCGTCGCCGCCGGCGACGTCTGGACCGCCTTCGTCGCGCTGATGGACGGCATCAAGGGCCTGCCCGGCGTGGACTTCATCGGCGACATCGACGACGACTCGCATATGGTCGGCCCGTCCGACGGGTGGCCGTGGACCTGTTACCTGCTCTGCGACGTCGACACGCAGGAGACCGTCAAGAAGGCGTGCGACTTCCTGCGCACCACCCCGGTCGGCGACAGCCCGTGGAAGCTGTGGAAGTACGCCAAGATCGAAGCGCGCATCGGTCGCGCCCTCACTCCGCGCGAATACCGGGGCTGATCGCGATGACCGACTTCACCGCCGCCACCGTGTACGACCTGCCGCCCGCGGACCTCGTCCTCGGCGACCGGGTCGCCGGCCGGATGTACACCGACCCCGCGATCTTCGACCAGGAGATGACGAAGATCTTCGAGCGGTCCTGGATCTGGGTCGCCCACGAATCGGAACTGCCCAAGGCCGGCAGTTTCAAGTCGACCCATGTCGGACGGCATCCGGTCATCGTCACCAAGGACCGCAAAGGCGAGATCCGAACGCTCGTGAACCGCTGCCGCCACCGGGGCGCGTCGCTCTGCGAGAAGAAGAGCGGCCACGCCAACGGATTCACCTGTCCCTATCACGCCTGGTCCTACGGGCTGGACGGCAAACTGCGCGGCATCCCGTACCCCGACGGGTACGAGGGCGTGATGGACAAGGCGGATCTCGGCCTGAAGACCCTGCGCACCGAGTCCTACGGCGGGATGATCTTCGCGACCCTGGACGCCGACGCCGAGCCGCTGGTCGACTTCCTCGGCGACGTCAAGCCGTGGATCGATCGCTTCATGGCGCAGGGCGGCGGCTATCCGGTGAAGGTACTCGGCACCCATCGGTTCACCTACCGGGGCAACTGGAAGATCCAGCTGGAGAACACCACCGACGGGTACCACTTCCCCATCGTGCACCGCTCCTGGATGGCCTCGGTCGACGCGGAAACCGCCGAGATGATGTCGTTCATGACCGATCCGACGGCGGTCACCCACGATCTGGGGAACGGCCACTCGGTGATGCAGATGGTTCCCGAACACTCCGATCTGGAGGCGGACGACGGCAGCGAACCGCTCCAGCCGCGGTTCGACGGCCTGGTCGCCCAACTCGAAGCCGCCGGGGCGGACGGGGCCGAGATCCGCAGGCTCGTCCGTGCCGTGCACGGCACGGGGTTCAACCTCAACCTGTTCCCGAACGTGTCGATGTCGATCTCGTTCTTCCGGGTGTTGCGGCCGATCAGCGTCGACGAGACCGTCATCGAGCACGTCGCCCTCGGCAGTGACGGCCCGGCCGAGATCGTCGGGCCGGTCAACCGCGAGCGGCTGCGCGCCCACGAACATTTCCAGGGTCCGTTCGGGTTCGGCACCCCGGACGACTCCGAGGGCTGGGACCGGGTGCAGCGCGGCGCACAGGGCGCGCCCGAACTGCCGATCATGGTCAACCGCGGTCTGGGGCGCGAGAAGCCCTCCCCCGAGGGCTGGCCGACCAGCCATGTCACCGACGAGACCGGGATGCGGGCGGCGTACGCCCAATGGAAGCGGATGATGAGCGATGACTGAGACCCTCACCGATCCGCGGGTGGTCCGCGCGATCGAGCTGGCCTGGCGCGAGGCCGCGCTGCTGGACGCCAAGGAATACGAAGCCTGGCAAGGGCTTTACGCCGACGACGCGCGGTACGTCATCCCTATCGAACGCGACGCCGAGGATTTCGACGACGTCCTCAACATGGTCCACGACGACGCCCGGATGCGCGGGTTGCGCGTGCGGCGGATGACCGAGGGCTACGCGATCGCCGCGGTGGACTCGGCGATCACCGTGCGGACCGTCTCGCGTTTCATCCCCACGGACGTCGACGACCGGTCGGTCACGCTCAAGGCCGCCCAGATCATCGTGGCGTACAAACGCGGCCGTCACGACCTCTGGGCCGCGGACGTCGACTACGTCGTCCGTCTCGGCGCCAGCGGCGACGAAGACCGCTTTGCCCGCAAGGTCGTCCGGCTGGTCAACGCCGACGAAGCCGTTCCCGCCGCGGGATTCCTGCTGTGAGCGGCTCCGCGCCGGTCGCCGTGATCACCGGCGGGGCGACCGGGCTCGGCGAGCAGATCGTCCGGCGCCTGCACGGCGGCGGCCACCGCGTGGCGATCGCCGACCTCGACGAGGCCGCCGCGAAACGGCTCGCGACCGAGTTGGACCGGACCGGGGCGCACGCCCAGAGCTATCGCGTAGACGTCGCCAGCCGCCCGGACATCGACCAGCTGCTCGCGTCGGTACTGGGCGATTTCGGCGGCGTCCAGGTGCTGGTCAACAACGCCGCCCGCACCCAGGCACGACCGTTGCTGGAGATCACGCCGCAGGAGCTCGACGAGGTGATGGCGGTGAACTTCAACGGCACCTTCCACGCCTGTCAGCTGTTCGGCGCGCACATGGCCGAAGCCGGATACGGCCGGATCGTCAACCTGGCCTCGCTGGCCGGGCAGAACGGAGGCACCTCGACCGGCGGGCACTACGCGTCCTCCAAGGGCGCGATCCTGACCGCGACCAAGGTGTTCGCCCGCGAGCTCGCCGCACGGGGAGTCACCGTGAACGCGGTCTCCCCCGGACCACAGGACAGCCCCATGGTCCACCGGATCGTCGGTGAGGAGAACCTCGCGAAGCTGACGGCGGGCATCCCGGTCGGACGCCTGGGCAGCATGACGTTCATCGCCGAGATGGTGGCGCTGCTCGCCTCCCCCGAAGCCGCCTCCGTCACCGGCGCCTGCTGGGACGCGAACGGCGGCCTGTTCATGCGCTGACCAGGAGGCATCCAGATGACGAACGTCCTCTTCCGCGTCGTCGAAATCACCGAGGAGACACCGGAAATCCGTACCCTGCGGCTGGTCCGGCAGGACGACGAGCCGCTGCGCGTCCGTTACCGGGCCGGTGCGCACGTCGACGTGGTCGGCCCGACGGGGGTGCTGCGGCAGTATTCGCTGTGCGGCGCCCCCGACGACCCGCGTTCGATCCTGATCGCGGTCAAACGGGAACCGGCCTCGCGCGGTGGATCCGTGGCGATGCACCAGGTCTCGGTCGGCGACCACCTCAAGATCAGCGAGCCGCGCAATCTGCTGGCCGTCGCCGAAGACGCCGACCGGCACGTCCTCGTCGCCGGCGGTATCGGCATCACGCCGTTGCTTTCGATGGCCTACGAGCTCTACACCTGGGGCAGCGAATTCGAGCTGCACTACTTCGCGCGCTCGCGGGAAACCGCGGCGTTCGTGGAACTGCTGGAAGAACGGGTCGAGTTCGCCGACCGGATCCGGCCGCAGTTCGGCGTCCCCCGCGCCGGACATCCCGCCGTGCTGCGGACGATCGCCGAGGGGCTGACCCCGTCGACCCACGTCTACACCTGTGGCCCCGACGGTTTCATGCGACAGGTCGGCGACGTGCTCGGCCCGGTCGTCGGCGCGGACCACGTGCACGTCGAACATTTCGAAGCCGCCGAGGTGGACACTTCCGGCGACCGTCCCCTCACCGTCGAACTCGACACCGGCGAGGAATTCGAGGTACCGGCGGGGAAATCGATCTTGGCGGTGCTCGAGGACAACGGCATCGAGGTCTTCAAGTCCTGCGAGGAAGGGATTTGCGGCTCGTGCGTGTCCGGCGTGCTCGAAGGCACCCCGGATCATCGGGACAACTGCCTGACCGCGGCCGACCGCGAAAGCCAGATGGCACTCTGCGTTTCGCGCGCGCTCACCGACCGGCTCGTCATCGAGCTGTACTGAGCGACCACCGTTTGGGCGACCACCGTTTGGCGAATAGCCGGGCGACGGGCGCCGCTGGCAGGCTGGGCCCGGTCCGCTCCGCCGAGAAAGGGTGATCCCCGGTGACGCGTCCCCTGGTTCTGGACCCGAACGGCCAAGACATCCACGCCGAGAACGAACGACTCCGCGAACAAGGCCCGATCACCCGGGCCGAGTTGCCGGGCGGTGTCGTGGCGTGGTCGGTGACCGGCTACGAACTCCTGCGTGACCTGCTCAGCGACCCGCGTGTGTCCAAGGACGCCCGGCAGCACTGGCCGGCGCTGGCCGAGGTCAGCGCGGACTGGCCGTTGCTGGTGTGGGTCAACGTGCGGAACATGTTCACCGCTTACGGCGCCGACCACAAACGGCTCCGCTCGCTCGTGACGCAGGCCTTCACGGCACGCAGGATCGCCACGCTGGAGCCCTGGATCACCCGGATCGTCACCGATCTGCTGGACGGGCTCGCGGCCCTGCCCGCCGACGAACCCGTGGATCTGCGGGAGAACTTCGCTTATCCGGTGCCCATCGAAGTGATCTGCCACCTGTTCGGCGTACCGGACTCGGCCCGCGGCAGACTGCGGCACTCGGTCGACGTCTTCTTTCGGACTTCGGCGAGCCAGGAGGCGATGCTGGCCGCGTACCAGGACATCCATTCGATCTTCACCGAGCTCGTCGCCGCCAAGCGGGAGAACCCCGGCGAGGATCTCACCACCGCGCTCATCGCCGCACAGGACGACGGCGCCCGGCTCGACGAAACCGAACTGATCGACACCCTGATCCTGTTCATCTCGGCCGGTCACGAAACCACCGTGAATCTCCTCGACCAGGCCATCACGGCGCTGTTGACCCATCCCGATCAGCTCGCACTGCTGCGCGCGGGGCAGGTCTCTTGGACCGACGCGATCGAGGAAACCTTGCGGTGGCAGGCTCCCGTGGCGAACCTGCCGTTGCGCTACGCCGTCGAGGACATCGCCGTCGCCGATGTGGTCATCCGGCAGGGCGACGCGATTCTGGCGGGCTACGCCGCCGCCGGCCGGGACCCGGCACTGCACGGGCACGACGCCGACGCGTTCGACGTCACGCGGAAGGACAAAGCGCATATCGCGTTCGGGTACGGCGCGCACTTCTGCATCGGCGCGCCGCTGGCCCGGCTGGAGGCGGCGATCGCCCTTCCGGCCCTGTTCGAGCGTTTCCCGGACATGACCCTCGCGGCGTCGCCGGACGCCTTACGGCATCTCGACTCGTTCATCTCCAACGGCCATCGATCGCTGCCTGTCCGGCTCAAGAACCCGAGTTCAGACTCGTAGTTCGGGTGTCAGCACGCTGCTCCGCTTCAGTCCCTTCGTCACCAGCCCGGTGTGCACGGAAACCGCGAGCCGCGCCCAGTCCGATTCGGCGACGAACCGGTGCAGGGTCTCGAAATCGGGCAGCGTCACGTCGGCCATCAGCTGATGCTCCCCCATGGTCGCCGCGGCGTACCGGACGTACGGCGAGGCGAGCAGCTCCCGGCCGAGTTCGTCCACATCGGACGGACGGCTGCGGATCCACAGCAAGGCCTCGATCGGGAGGCCGAGCACCGCCGGTTCGACGACGGCGCGGATGAACATCTCCCCGCTCCGGCGCAGCGATTCCACCCGGCGGCGCACCGTCGACTCCGACACCCCGACCAGCCGGGCGAGCTCCTCGTGGGTCCGCCTGCCGTCCTCGCGCAACGCCCGGACGAGCGCGCGCTCGTCCGGGGTGAAGACGTCACCGTCCGGATGCCGGGGTTGCGGCGTCAGCTGGGGAAGTTCGCTGAGTTCGGCCACTTCCGCCGCGGTCAGGATCCCCGGCTGCCATTCGTGCACAGTGCGGTAGTACTTCGTGATGGGATCCGCGGTGAGCTCGTGGAGTCCCGGGGTCGTGGCGATGTCCTCCGACAGGTAGGCCGCGAGCCGCTCGCGCGAGCAGCACACCTCGGCGGCGACCTCGGCCTGCCCGGTGAGCAGATAGCAGAAGCTCGCCTCGGCGCGGCGGGCCAGCGCGGTCGCGGCCGTCCTGGCGAGCCCGGCGGCGCATTTGGCGCGAACCAGCATCGGCACGCCGTAGGGCGTCACCGCCATCACCGTGACGATCCCGGTTTCCAGCAACCGCACCCCGCGCCGGGCCACGGTGCGTTCGGGGGCGCCGAGCGCTTCGGCGATACGCCGCCACGACGCCCGGCCGTCCACCTGCAGGGCGCCGATGATGCGGAGGTCGAGTGGATCCATCCGCCCATGATGTGGCCGATTCCGCCAGATGTCGAGCGAGTCTTGTCGAACCCGGTCAGGTCGGTGTCGCACTCGCGTGATCGAAGCCGGAACTCGCGTGATCAGAGACGGAACACCGAGTGCGGCCTCCAATCACGCGAGTCACGTCCCCGATCACGCGAGTCACGTCCCCGATCACGCGAGTCACGTCCCCAATCACGCGAGTCACGTCCCCAATCACGCGAGTCACGCGCCTGATCACGCGAGTGCGGGCAGCGTCACCGTCCGCGGAACCGTGCGGCAAGCGCGGCCACCGGCGATCGCCGCGCCCGCACCGGAAGCGCGCCGGAGGTGATGTCCTCCAGCAGAGTCGCCACGGTCTCCCGCGCACAAGTGCGGTTCGCGCCGATCCCGCCCGACGGACCGCGTTTGATCCAGCCGACCACATACGCGCCACTGCGCCCGTCGACGCGACCCGCGGTATTCGGGATCGTGCCGCGGTCGTCGTCGAACGGAAGCCCGGGCACCGGGACACCTCGATAGCCGACGGCGCGGACGACCTGACCGGCGGCGATCTCCACCGGCCCGTCCTGCCCTGTGACGCGCAGGCCGCGCACCTGGGTGTCGCCGACGATCTCGGCGGGCGCGGAGTGGAACCGCAGGACGATCCGGCGAGCGTCCGAACCCGGCGCAACGGTCCAGTCGACGGACTCCCGGCCGAGGTCGCGCAGCAGCGCCGCCTTGCCGGTGCCCGCGTCGATCGCGGCCGTGGTGCGCGGGTCGGCGTCATCGACGACGAGCGGCACACCGGCGCGTCCCGCCAGCGCGAGCAGCTCCGGTGACGTGTAGGCGGCGTCCTCCGGTCCGCGCCGGGCGAGCAGTACGACCTCCCGGATTTTGCTGGTACGCAAGCGTTCCAGTGCGTGCGGGGCGATCGTCGTGCCGGCGAGGTCATCGGGGTCGGCGGTGAGGATCCGGGCCACGTCCAGCGCGACGTTCCCGGTGCCGACCAGCACGACACGCTCCGCGGACAGGTCGACCGCGTTCGCGGGCACGTCCGGATGGCCGTTGTACCAGGCGACGACGGTGGTCGCGGCGATACTGCCGGGCAGATCCTCGCCGTCCAGGCCCAGCCGGCGCGCGGACGAGGCACCGACCGCGTAGACGACGGCGTCGTGCCGTTCGGCCAGCTCGTCCACCGACACGTCGCGGCCGATCTCGGTGCCCAGGCGCATCTTCAGCCGTGGATGCTCGTGGAGACGCGAGAAGGTCTCGCCGATCCGCTTCGTGGCGGGGTGGTCCGGGGCGACGCCGTAGCGGACGAGCCCGCCCGCGACCGGTAGCCGGTCGATCAGCGTGACCCGCGCGTTCGTGTGGAGGAGCAGGTCCTCCACCGCGTACATCCCGGCCGGGCCGGTGCCGACGACGGCGATGTCCGGCGGCGCGAAGTCGCTCGGGATGGCCCGGTCGAACGTCGGCGGGCTCCACCGGTGGAAGTTCGGCGCCGGATCCACCGAGGCGACGGGCTCGCGGTCGGCGTAGAAGGCCGCGTTGATTCCCGCGTAGACCTGCAGCGGTCCGGTCAACAAGTCCGCCGGGAAGATGGCGTCCACCGGACAGGCGTCCGCGCACGCCCCGCAGTCGATGCACGTGTCCGGATCGACATAGAGCATCTCGGTGGTGCCGAAATCGGGCTCGTCCGGCGTCGGGTGGATGCAGTTGACCGGGCAGACCGACACGCAGGTGGCGTCGTTGCAGCAGGTCTGGGTGATCGCGAAGGCCATGTCAGATCAGGTTCGCCCGCTTGTAGAACACCAGTGCGGGGCGGGTGAGCAGGCCGCACGAGCCGAGGAACTCCATCAGTCCGGCACAGCTCGACCGCATCATCGACTTGTGGTGCTCGTTGGCCTTCGCCTCGCGCAACGCGCGCTTGGTGTCGAGTCCCGCGTTCTTGTACACGTCGCGGTTGATCATGCTGCTGACGATGAAGTACGAAGCGATCGCGATGACCAGCGCGTCGATCCGGCGGCGCAGGAAGCCCGCGCCCTCCAGCTGCTCACGCGTCTCTTCCCTGGCGAACTTCATGTGCCGGGACTCTTCGACCACGTGGATGTTGTTGATGGTGCGCACGAACGGGACCACGCGCTCGTCGCGCATCCAGTCGCGCTGCATGACGTCGAGGACCTCCTCGGCAACGAGGATCGCCGCGTACGCCGCTTCGCCGCTGGCCGTCGCCTTGAAGATGCGGCCGAGTTCGACAGCGAGCTTGCGTGGGCGATACGGCGGCGCGCCGAGCTTCGCCGCGCCGCGGGCGAACATGATCGAGTGACGGCATTCGTCGGCGATCTCGGTCAGCGCCCACTGGAACGCCGGATCGGTCGGGTCCTTGGCGTAGAAGTCGCGGAGCACCATCTGCTGCAGGATCATCTCGAACCAGATGCCGGTGCTCGCCACGGAAGCGGCTTCCTGGCGCGTGAGCTCCTTCTGCTGCTCCGTGCTCATCTCGGCCCAGTAGCTCGTGCCGTAGAGCGTGCTCCACTCCGGGCTGGCACCGTGGAAGTCCTTGTCCAGCGGTGTCTCCCAGTCCACCTCGGTGGCCGGGTCGTAGGACAGCATCGCGGACGAATCGAGGAGCCGCTGCGCGGTCTCGTGGCGGCCTGCCCCGGCCGTTCGTGGCACATCGGTGCTGGTCATACGGACCTCCCTGACGACGTCGACAGAGTGCGCGGCTACCTGTTACCGCGATTCACTGTTACTCAAGGTAACATATACGAGCAGTCCACGAAAGAAGGGGAAATCCGCCCATGACCGCGCCCCGCCGCATCGCCACCTTCGACCACGACGGACTCGTCTTCGATGTCCGGGACACCGGACCGCTCGACGGCGACGTCGTCGTCCTGCTGCACGGTTTCCCACAGACCGGCGCCTCCTGGGCCGACACCGCCGCCCTGCTCCACCAGCGGGGATACCGCACGATCGTGCCCGACCAGCGCGGCTACTCACCCCGCGCACGCCCGCGGGGCCGCTTCGCCTACCGATCCAGCCGTCTGGTGGCCGACACCGTCGCCCTCATCGACACCCTCGGCACCGGGCCGGTCCACCTCGTCGGACACGACTGGGGTGCCGTCGCCGCCTGGTCGACCGCGGCCCGGCGACCCGACCTGGTCACCTCTCTGACCACCGTGTCGGTCCCTCATCCCGGGGCGTTCCTCCGCGCGATGCTCGGCAGCGACCAGCTCGTCCGGTCGTACTACATGTTCCTCTTCCAGGTCCCCTGGCTGCCCGAACTCGCCATCCGGAGCCGGCCACGCGTACTGGAACGCACGCTGGCCGGCACCGGGATGACACCCGCCCAGATCGACCAGGTCCGCCAGGACATCGTTCGCGGCGGCGCCCTCACCGGCGGCTTGAACTGGTACCGCGCGATGGTCTTCAACCACCCGGCCGCCCTCCGCGCCCGGGTCACCGTGCCGACCACCCACGTCTGGAGCGACGGCGACACCGCCCTGTCCCGGCGCAGCGCCGAACTCGCCGGCCAGTACGTCGACGCCGCCTACCGGCTCGAAATCCTGTCCGGCGTCAGCCACTGGGTGCCTGAGGAAGCGGCCACGACCCTCGCCGCCATCATCGACCGCACCGCCACGGACGCCGCTAGTCGACCGGTGTGACCTCGGCCATCTCCGACCACGCGTCGCCGTCGAGGTTCTGGTAGTTGATCCGGGGCTTCTCGGCGACGACGGTCGCCATGAACGGGAAGAACTCCTGGGCGTGCTGCGTCGCGACGTGCGCGTCACCGGCGGCGCTGTCGGCGAAGACCTCGACGAGGACGAATTCGTTCTCGTCGCCGGCGTTCTGGTAGTAGTCGAACGAAATGTTGCCAGGTTCGCTACGCACCTGCTGCGTGTAGCGGTCGATACCGGCGAGCCATTCGGTGCGCTTTTCGGGACGGATCTGTGCTTTGAGAACGATCAGGATCATGGTCCGAGTATCGCAAAGCGGGCCTTCACGCGCTCCGCTCCGAGGCCGCCGACGGCCGGATGAAAGACTGGCGGCGTGATCACCCGGCTCCGGTCCAGTTGGTCCGCGATCCGGTACCTGGCGGTCGGCGCGGCCTCGTCCATCGTCTCCTGGTTCGTCCTCGTCGGCATGCTGTTCGTGTTGATGATGTGCCCGTTCGGTGTCGGGATCCCGGCGGTGCCGCACGCGCTCAAGCTGATCAGGTACCCGGTCAACTTCGAACGACGGCGATCGGCGCGCCTGCTGGACGAGCCCATCCCCGAGCCGTACCGATCCGGGAACCCGGTGACCGACCCTGCCTCGCGACGGGATCTGGCCTGGCTCGTCTTCCACGCCGCCACCGGTTTCATCGTCGGCATCTTCGCCATCGCCTTTCCGCTCGGCGGGCTCCGCCAGATCCTCACGGCGTTCATCTGGCCCATGGTGCCCGGCGGAGTGGAAAGCTCGCTCGGGTTCATGGTCACGTCGTGGCCGCTCGCGGCGCTCAGCGCGGTCACCGGCGTCGGCATGATCGCGCTCCTGTTCTTGTATCCCCGCTTGGCCCGCTGGCAGGCCGCCATCGCGCGCAGGCTGCTCGCGCCGGCGCCCGGGGTGGTGCTGACCGACCGCGTCGTCGAACTGGCCGCGTCGCGGGCCGCCGCGCTGGAGGCCCACGGCGCCGAACTCCGTCGGCTGGAACGCGACCTGCACGACGGGACCCAGGCGAGGATCGCCGCGGTGGTGCTGCAGCTGGGGATCGCCGATTCGCTCTTCGACAAGGATCCGCAGCGGGCGCGGGAGCTGCTCGGCAAGGCGCAGGACACCGCGACCGGCGCGCTCGCCGAACTCCGGACCGTCGTGCGCAGCATCCATCCGCCGCTGCTGACCGACCGCGGCCTCGACGGCGCCGTCACCGCGCTGGCCGACCGCTGCCCGGTTCCGTGCACTGTGGACGTTCGCAGCCGCAGTCGCCGTCCCGCCGCCGTCGAAGCGGCCGCCTACTTCGTCGTCGCCGAGATGCTGGCCAACATCACCAAGCATTCCGGCGCCGAACACGCCTGGATCACCCTCGACGGCACCGCCGACACCCTGCTCATCGAAATCCGCGACGACGGCTACGGCGGCGCCGACGAAGCCGCGGGCAGCGGCCTGTCCGGGATACGCAAACGCGCCGAGGCCTTCGACGGGACCTTGAAACTGTCGAGCCCATCCGGTGGGCCGACCGTACTGAAAGTGGAGTTGCCATGCGGGTCGTGATCGTCGAGGACGACGCGCTACTGCGCGAAGGCCTGGTGATGCTGCTGAACACCTCGGGCATCGACGTCGCCGCCGCGGTGGACGATGTGGACGAGTTCCTCGAACTGGTCACCAAGGACCGGCCCGACGCGGTGATCACCGACGTCCGGCTGCCGCCGACCCACACCGACGAAGGCCTCCGCGCGGCCGTCAAGGCTCGGAAGATGTATCCCGGGCTGCCTGTGCTCGTGCTTTCCGCGCACGTCGAAACCGGCTACGCGGCGGAGCTCCTGGCCGACGGCAAGGGTGCCGTCGGGTATCTGCTCAAGGAGCGGGTGGGGAAGGTCGAGAAGTTCCTCGACGCGCTGGACCGGGTCGTCAAGGGCGGGACGGCGATGGACCCCGAGGTGATCACCCAGCTGATGGCGCACCGCCGGGCGACCGATCCGCTCGAAGGGCTGACCGCGCGCGAACGCGAGGTGCTCGGGCTGATGGCGGAGGGCTACAACAACACGACCATCGCGGAACTGCTGGTGGTGAGCGACGGCGCGGTGCACAAGCACATCCGGAACATCTTCGCGAAGCTCGGATTGCCGGAGGACAGCGGGCATCGGCGGGTCTTGGCGGTGCTGGCTTACTTGGGCGGCAAGGGCTGAGGCCCTCGTAAGTGGCAAGGTCGAGTGGGGAGGATTGGGACGTGAATGTCCCGATTCCCGCATCGTCGAGGGCCACACGGGTCTCGGAGCTTGATCAACGGAGGATTTGGGACGTTGAGCGTCCCAAATCCTCCGTTGATCAAGGTCTTGCCGGGTACCCGAGCGCAGTGGACCGGAGGTCGCGCAGGCTCGGGCACTATGGCCTTCGGCCGATGGAACTTCGCCAGCTCGCCCCACCCAGGGCCGCCCGGAATCCGCAGCATGGCGACATCCTGGCGACGCCCGCGTAAGGTCCCGAAGCGGAGGGTGTTGCGAAAGCCACTTTCGCAACGTTGAAGGTTGCGAAAGCCACTTTCGCAACGTCAGCGCCTCGGTCCGCCAGGCGCGGTAGCGCTGGCACCACCCCACGACGGGGGTCACTCCCCTGGTCCCCCGATCCGCCGGACCATAGCGTCTTTCCCATGAACGACACCAAAAACGCCGGCGGCGCGCTCGTCACCGCCTCCCTCTGGCTGGTCCTCCTCGTCAGCTCGGCCACCAACGCGATCGGCCAGTTCGCGGGGCTGGACTGGACTTTCCGCACGATCGCGGGCGCCGTCGCGGTCGTGTGCATCGTGTTGCTGATCGTCCGTTACGTCGCCCGGCGCAGGGCCTGAGCGCTCGGCCCGCCCGGAAGTCCGGGCGGGCCGAGCGCTTTCAGGACACCTTCGGCGTCGCGCGCACGCCGTGGTGCATGTACGGCTCACCGGTCGGCAACGTGTAGAACGTGACCGGCATCCAGGTCTGCGCGCCCGGTTCACGGCAGACGTAGAGGGAGTCGGTCACCGGGACCAGGTCGAATTCCATCGTCTTCTCCGGCATCAGCTCGGCCAGCGGGCCCGTGGCGGTCTGCCGCAGCCGGAGTCCGTCCTTTTCGGACAGTACCTCCATCAGCACCCCGGCCCGCTCGTAGACGCCGACGTGCCTCGAACCGTCGACGGTGACCGGAGGCGAGGGCGGCGTCAGCGGCCGCGGCATCGCCACATCCGCCAGTTCGGCGAAGATCTCCCGGTACAGCTCCTCGAACAGGTCGCGCGTGTTGCCACCATTGGTGAGCAACGTGACGGCGAGCCCCTGATCGGGCAGCAGCCGCAGGAACGCAGACTGCCCGATCGTGTTGCCGTCGTGGCCGACGACCCGTCGTCCGCTCCACTCGTCACGGATCCAGCCGAGGCCCCAGGAGTCACCGAGCGAGTGCTTGTCGGGGAGGTCGGCGTGCTTCTCGGCCATCGCGGTGGCGGACGCCGTGGTCAGGATCCGCTCACCGGACGGGGTGAGCCCTCCGGTCAGATGCAGCCGCGCGAAGCCGAGCACGTCCTTGGCGGTGGCGGTGATCAGGCCCGCCGGGCCCATGTTCCGCGGCAGGCCCCAGACCGGCGCGGGCTTCGGGTCTTCGTCGGCGCCACCGACGTGCCCGACGGCGGCACGGAGCAGCAGCGCTTCCTCCGGCAGCGTCACCGTGTGGGTGAGACCGAGCGGGGCGAACAGTTTCTCCCGCATCGCGGCGTCCCAGGTCTGCCCGGTGAGCTTCTCGATCACCCGGCCCATGAGCACGAAACCCGAGTTGCAGTAAGAGAACGTCTCGCCGAGAGGATGGTTCTGCGCGGCCTGGTCGAGGATTTCGACATAGCGTTCGAGGCAGTCGTCGCCCCGGCCGGTGTCGGTGAAGACGTCGCCGTCGATCCCGCTGGTGTGCGTCAGCAGATGCCGCATGGTCACCTGCTTGGCGACGTCCGGATCGGCGAGCCGCAGCTCGGGGACGACGTCGGCGATCGGCGCGTCGAGGTCGAGAAGGCCCTCGTCGACCAGCTGCATGACCACGGTCGCGGTCCACACCTTGGAGATCGAACCGATCTGGAACACCGAATCCTCGGTGACCTCGACCCCGGTCTTCGTGTTCAGCATGCCGTAGGAGGCCAAGACTTCGGCGTCGTCGCCGACCCGTGCGATGCCCAGCGCCGCACCGGGAACGCGATGCTTGCGTGCCAACTCGGCCAGACGGCGACGCCAGTGTGCCGCTTCGATCGGCACTCGCGACACTCCGTCCGCGGGCGCGGCGTACTGCTCGACCCACTCGAGAACGCGCCGGTTGAAGTCAATGCGCTGCGAGGGCGGCCCGTCGAGGATGAACAGGTGCGAGGCGTCCGGGTACAACACCAGCCGCGACGGGACACCCCGTGCGCGCAAGGCACCGAACCACTGCTCGGCTTGACCGACCGGGCACCGGTCGTCGTTCGAGCCTTGGACGACGAGCGTCGGCGTCCGCACGTCGGCGACGCGGGCGAACGGCGAGAAGCGCTCGTTCGCCTTGTCCCAGGCCGGACCGCCGAGCTCACCGACGGCCAGGTAGTGCCCGGCGTCGGACGTGCCTCCCATGCTGGTGAGGTCGCTGACGACACCGCCGGCCACAGCGGCGGCGAAGCGGTCGTCGCGGCTCGTCAGGTAGCAGGTCATGAACCCGCCGTAGCTGTAACCCGCCACGGCGAGCCGATCCACGTCGGCGACGCCTTCGGCGACCAACTGGTCGAGGGGTTCGAGGAAGTCGGCCGCGTCGGCGACCCCCCACGCGCCCACGGCGCCGGTGTAGAAGTCCTCGCCGTAGCCGTCGCTACCACGCGGGTTGAGCAGCAGCACCGCCCAGCCTCGCGCCACGAGTTCCTGGTGATAGAGGTGGATCGAGTCGGCCGCGCCGTTCCAGGCGTTGTGCGGTCCGCCGTGGATGTCGAGCAGCAGTGGCGCCGCACCGGATCGTGACGGGTCCCGCAGGAGCCAGCCGTGGACGACCGTGCCGTCGCCGATGGTGAATTCCCGTTCCTCGTGGCGGAAAAGCTCGATGTCGGACTCGCCGTGCTTCGTCCGCACGTCGACCGCACCGGTGGCCGGGTCTACGACGGTGACTTCGCCGAACGACGTGCCCGTGGCCAGGACGACCACGGCCCTGCCGCCCGCGATGTCCATTCCGGACACGACGCGGTCCGCGCCGGCCAGCACCGGTCGTGGCGTCCCGCCCGCGGTGTCCACTTTGTACAGATGGGTGCACCCGCGGTCCCGGACGCCGAACAGCACGGCTCCGTCCTCGGTCACCTGCGGGAGGGCTCCCGGATAGCCAGGGCCGCCGGACATCACGTTGCGGTCCAGCGCGGCGGCCAGATCGGTTGGCTCGCCGCCGTCCAGCGGCACCCGCCACAGCCCCAGGTGCCCGACCTCGGTATCGGGCCTGCCGACCACCAGCAGCGCGGTGCCGTCGGCGGTCCAGCCGACCGTGCCCGCCATCCCTTCGCCCGAGCCGATCAACCGCGGCTCGGAGGTCTTCGTGGTCACATCGAGCACGTAGGCACCGGAACGGAACGTCAGATCCGCGTCACCGTCACGCCCGGCGGAGAAGGCCAGCCGGGTTCCGTCGGGCGACCAGGCCGGTTCGCCGGCGTGCCAATCGCCGAAGGTCACCTGCCGGACTTCCCGGGTGGCGACGTCGAGGACGTGCAGATGCTTGCGAATGGTCTTGATCAGTCCGGCGCCGTCGGCCTTGAAGTCCAGCCGGTCGGCCACCACCGGGGCGTTCGGCGCGAGTTCCCCGCCCGCCAGGTCGACCGCGGCCGAGAACGCGATCTTGGCGCCGTCCGGGCTCCAGACCGGGGCGCCCGCACCCAGCGGGAGTTCGGTGATCCGTTCGGCCTCCCCACCCGACGACGGCAGGAACCACACCTGCGGCGGTCCGTCCTGGGCACGGAGGAACGCGATCCGTGTGCCGTCCGGCGCCCATTTCGGTGCCATGTCGGCGGTTCCGCGCGTGAGCTGACGCGCTTCGCCGCCGGTCGCGCCGACCTCCCAGAGCGTGTACACGTTCCGGTCCTCGTCGCGGTCGGCGGTGCGCAGGACGTAGACGATCCGGTCGCCGTCCGGAGAAAGCGAAGGCTGGCTGGGGACGGCGATGTCGTACAGGTCGTCGAGACCGAGACGTCGGGTCATGATGCGCTTGCTCCTCTGGAGATCGTGAGCTGGTGGCTCTCGTTTTCGCTGAAGTGGCAGGCCGCCGAATGACGTCGGTGTGCCGAGTCTTTCGAGGGGTCCGCCTGGAGGCAGAGTTCGCGGCCGGTCCGCACGAGCGGGCCGACCGGACAGCGGGTGTGGTAGCGGCATCCGGCCGGCGGCTGGTGCGGGTCGGCGGGTTCGACGTCGGCGGTCTCGCTCGCGTCACCGACGTCGAGCAGCGAACCGGTCGCCGACGGCGCCGCGGCGAGCAGGTCACGGGTGTACGGGTGCTGCGGGTCGGTGAGCACCTGTTCAGCCGGGCCGACCTCGACGATCCGCCCGAGGTACATCACGGCGACGATGTCGCTGAGATAGCGGATCACCGCGAGGTTGTGCGAAATGAACAGCATCGACAGGCCCAGCCGCCGTTGCACGGACCGGACGAGGTTCAGCACCGCGCCCTGCACCGAAACGTCCAGCGCGGAGGTGATCTCGTCCGCGATCAGCACCTCGGGCCGTCCGGCCAGCGCGCGGGCGAGCGCCACGCGCTGCCGCTGACCGCCGGAAAGCTGCCCCGGCAGGTGGGCCGCCCGCTCGGGGTCGAGATTGACCAGTTCCAGGAGCCGGGCGACCTCGTCCCGGCGCGCGGCGCGGCCGGGCAAGACGCCAGGCGGGATCGCTTCGGTGATCGATTCCCCGATGCTCATCCGGGGGTCCAAAGAGGAATACGGATCCTGGAACACCATCTGCAACGGAGGACGCCGAGGTAGCTTGCGCACGTCCACGCCGCCCAGCAGGACCCGTCCGGCGCTGATCGGCGAAAGCCCGACGGCGGCGCGGGCCAGCGTCGACTTCCCGGAGCCCGATTCGCCGACCAGCCCGACGACCTGTCCGGAAGGGACGGTCAGGCCGACCCGGTCGACAGCGGTGAGCCCGCGCCTGCCGCCGTACCGCACGCTCACCGCGTCGAACACGAGATCGCTCACTCCGCACCTCCGGCGGTCACGGTTTCCTTGGCGGGCTGGGAAAGCGACGCGGGATACCAGCACGCGACCCGATGGTCGGTCTCCACGCGCTCCAGCACCGGGTCTTCGAGACGGCAGCGGTCGGTCGCCGCCGGACACCGGTCGGCGAAAGCGCAGCCGTTGGGCACGCGATCCGGCTCCGGTGGGCGACCGGGGATCACCGCCAGCGGAGCCTCACGATCGGTTTCGAGGTCGAGCGTCGCGGCCATCAGGGCCCGCGTATAGGGATGCCGCGGCGTCGCGGCGGACGGCAGGTCCTCCACCACCCGGCCCGCGTACATGACCAACATCCGTTCGCACGTCTGGGAAACGACCGCGATGTCGTGGCTGATCAGGATGATCGCCGTGTCCCGCTCGGCCCTGGTCCGCGCCAGCAGGCGCAGCAACTGCCGCTGCACGGTGACGTCGAGTGCGGTGGTCGGCTCGTCGGCGATGATGAGCTTCGGGTCGCCCATCAGGCCCATGCCGATCATCGCGCGCTGCCGCATCCCGCCGGAGAACTCGTGCGGATACTGCCGCGCACGGCGTTCGGCGGCCGGGATCCGCACCGCGCGCAACCGGTCCACGGCCCGCTCGAAGGCCTTGGCACGCGGAAGTCCCTGGTGCTGCTCGGCGACTTCGGCCAGTTGACGGCCGATCCGCCTGGTCGGGTTGAACGACGTCATCGGATCCTGGAACACCATCGCCAGCGAGGTGCCGAGCAACCCGCGCAACTCCCGTTCCGGCGTCGTCAGCACCGGTTTCCCGGCGAATTCGAGCTTGTCCGCGGTGACCACGGCCGGCGCTTCGACTAGCCGTGACACCGCCAGCCCGGTCAGGCTCTTGCCCGAGCCCGACTCGCCGACGACCCCGATCGCCTCGCCCGCGCGGACGGTGAAGCTCACCCCGCGCACCGGAACGGTCCAGCCCGCCGGACGCGGGAACGCCACCTGGAGGTTCTCCACCACCAGCACCGCGTCGTCGCGGGCGTCGGCGGCGGCCTCCCTGGCGGGTGTGACCGGCCGCGGCGCGAGCTTGCGCAGCCCCGTGCGGACGCCGATCACCCCGGCGACGGTCTCACCGACCAGGTTGAAGGCGAGCCCGGCCAGCACCACGGCCACACCAGGCGCGAGCGCGGCCGCCGGGTTGACGTAGATCCCGTTGAGCCCTTCGCCGAGCAGCCGACCCCAGTCGTAATCCGGTGCCTGCACGCCGATGCCGAGGAACGACAGCCCGGAGAAGGCCAGCAGGGAGGCACCCGCGCCGATGGTCGCGTTCACCACCAGCGGTTCGCCGATGTTGGGGAGGATGTGCCGGAGCAGCAACCGTATCCGGCCGACCCCGGAGATCCGGGCGGCGGACACGAAGTCCTGCCCCGCGACGGAGGCCGACAGTGTCTGCGCGAGCCGCGCGAACGCCGGTGCCAGCGCGAACCCGACCGCGAACACCGCGCCGTGCGTCCCGACCCCGAAGATGACCGAGAAGAACAACACCAGCAACAGCCCGGGGAACGCGACCGCGATGTTCACCGCCGACGTCACGAGCCGTGCCGCGGGACGCGGCAGCAGCGAGGGCAATGTGCCGAGCACAAGCCCGGTCACCACTCCGATCACCGTCGCGAGCACCGCGAGCAGGACCGAAAGCCGGGTCGCGACCAGGACGCGGAAGAGGATGTCGCGGCCGAGGTCGTCGGTACCGAGCCAATGCGCAGCCGACGGTCCCTGCCCGATGGCGTTCGTGTCGATCGCGAAAGCGTTGTCGTGCCACAGGATCGGGGCGAACACCGCGAGCGCGAGCACCAGCGTCAGCAGGGCCGCCGCGAACGCGCCCACCGGGGTGCGGAGGGCCGCGAACCATTTCGCCATCTCAGGTCTCCCGGATCGTCGAACGCGGATCGAGGACGGCCAGCAGCACGTCCACCGTCAGATTCACCAGCAGGACCCCGATGCCGTAGACGAGCACGATCCCCTGCACCAGCGGATAGTCCTTCTGCAGGATCGACTGCGCGATGGTGGAACCGAGGCCCGGCCAGGCGAAGACGTTCTCCACCAGCACCGTCCCGGCGACCATGCCGGTCAGCATCAACCCGCCCATGGTGAGCGTCGCGGTCAACGCGTTCGGCAAGGCGTGGCGCAGGTAGACCAGCCGCGCGGGCAGCCGCTTCGCCCGCGCGGTGCGGATGAAGTCGTTGCCCAGCACGGAAAGCGTCTCCACCCGGACGATACGGGCGAGTACCGACGCCGGGCCGAGCGCCAACGCGATGACGGGGAGCACGAACGAACTCGCGTCCGCGTTCCCCGCGACCGGGAACCACCCCAGCTGGACCGAGAAGAACGCGACGAGCGCCACCGCGAGCAGGAACTCCGGGATGGCCGCGAGCAGCACGGTCGTCGAAGTGAACGCCAGCTCGCCGCCCCGCCGTCGTCCACCTCGGGTCAGCACGGCGAACAGCAGGCCCAGCGGGATCGCGACCGCGATGACCACCGCGAAGGCGGGCAACGCCAGTTCGAGGGTGGCGGGCAGCCGGTCGCCGATCACCTCGGAGACCGGCTGCCCGCTCGTCATCGATGTCCCGAAGTCACCGGTGACCAGCCCGCCGAGGTAGTGGACGTACTGCAGCCACAGTGGATCGTCGAGGCCGAGCGCCGCCCGCCGCGCGTTCACCAGCTCGACCGGCGCGGTCAGTCCGAGCGCCGCGCGGACCGGGTCACCGGGGATCAGCTGGATCATCAGGAACGCCGTGGTGATCAGGACCCACAACGAGATCGCGAACCGGCCGAGGCGGCGCACGGCGAACGACAGCCACGGGCTGCCGCGCAATCCGGCCGGGGCGACCGCGACGGCCATCAGCTGTACATCCGGATCGACGACGGCTCGACCGAACCGAAGATGACCTTGAACCGCGCGTTGCTGCCGAAGGTCGGGATGACCGAGTTGACGTAGGGCACGACGTCCAGCCGCTCGATCAGCGCCTGTTCCGCCGCGAGCCAGGTCGCGCAGCCCGACTCACCGGACATCTGCGCCGCCTGCGCGGCCTGCGACGTGTACTTCTCGTTCTCGATGTGGGCGAAGTTCGTGCCCGCCGGCGGTTTCGGTCCCGAGACGAACGGGCCGACCTGGCTCGGCAGCAGCAAGGTCACCGGTGCCAGCGAGATGTCCCACTCACCGGTGTTGAAGAGCACCTGGCTGGTCCCCGGGCTGTCGAGACCCTTGAGCGTCACGTCGGCGCCGACGGCCTTCCACGACTGCTGCATCAGTTCCGCGGCGGGCGCCATCGTCGGCCCGAGTTGTGTGCCGTAGATGGCGGTCAGCGCGAGCCGTTTGCCGTCCTTGACCCGCACCCCGTCCGCTCCCGGCTTCCAGCCGGCCGCGTCGAGGGCCGACTTCGCGGCGGCGACGTCGAACGCGGGGAGCTTGCCCGCCACCGCGTCCCCGGCGCACGCCCTGGGTTCGGTGGTGACCATCCCCTGGCTGGGCGCCCCGGAGCCGCTGGTGAGCACCTTGCCGATCTGGACGAGGTCGAGTGCCTGCACCAGTCCGCGACGCACGGCCAGGTCGCCACCCGCCCGGCCGGGCGCCTGGTTGAAGAACATCTCGCCCATCGGCACGACCTGCTCGCCGTGGAACAGCTTCTGGGCACGCAGCCGCTGCTGGTCCTGGCCGGTGATCCGGGCGCCGTTGAGCTCACCGGACAGCAGCAGGTTCGCGGCGGTCGTCATGTTCTGGATGACCCGGAAGGTCACCTTCTCCGGCAGTCCTGGCTGCTCACGCTGCCAGTCCCCCGGCCCCCACGCGTAATCCTTGCGCCGGGTGAGGGTGTAGTGGTCGTTCGGCACGATCTCGGTCATGGTGAACATGCCGGTGCCGTACTTGCCCTTGGCCAGCGCCTGCCGGTCGGTCACGCCCTTGCCGCACACGATCGGCAGGCCGCCGACGTTGCGCAGCAGGAACGCGTCCGGCGCACCGCTGGTGAGCGTGATCTTCCGCGCCGCGTCGTCGGCGGTCGCCTTGGTCCCCGGCGCGACGGTGAGCCCGGACATCGGCGACTTGTTGGCGGGATCGCCGACGAAGTTGACGTTCGCGGCGACGTCGCTCGCGGTCAGCGGAGTGCCGTCGTCGCAGGTGATCCCGTTCCGCAGGGTGAAGGAGGCCGTGGTCGTGGAGGCCTCCCATTTCTCGGCGAGACCGGCGATCGGCTTGCCGGCCTCGTCGAGGTTGATCAGGCTGTCGTAGAGGTAGCGCCCGATGTCGAGCGCGACCGAGAGCACGGTCATCGCCGGGTCCAGCGCTCCCGGATCGGTGCCGATCGCCATCGTGAAGGTCTTGCCCTCGGTCAATTTCTGGTTCGCGGTCCGGTCCTGCCCGGATTGCGACGTCCCCCCGCACGCGCTCACGGTCAAGGCCACCACGCTCGTGATCGCGGCGGTGAGCCGGGCTTTCTTCATGCGGTTTCTCCTACTGTCCCGAGTCGTTGGTTCGCGTCTTGAGTACTTCTGGTCGTGGGGTGGCTGAAGGGGACTTTCACCGCATGCGACGCGGGTGAAGCGCCCTTCATCGCGTGAGGTGAGGGGCGGTCGACGGTGCCAGGGGTCGTGAGTGATTTGGGCCGTTCTAACGAGGGGTAAGGCGAACGTGGCGTAGAGAGTCACTTTTCCGCTTGTCGAGCGTGTCGCGAAAGCCACTTTCGGGACATCAGGTGTCGTGAAAGTGGCTTTCGCGACATGGGCGCCGGTGGGGAGGTGGCCGGCGCGGGCGAGTGGTGGGGTGAGGGCTCCCTTCACCGCATTAGACGCGGCGAAGGGAGCCTTCACCCCACCACCGACTTGCCCGCGACCACGACACATTTGACCTACTCCTCAATAACGACCCGTATCACTCACGAATCACTCACGACCCGACGGTCTGCGCACGGAGGTGATCGACGGCGAGGCGGGCGGCCTCGCCGAGGGAGGAGTCGACCGCGGGCTGGCGGTCGGCGAGGGATTCGGCGCGGGTGAACACCGCGACGGCGTACCGGCGACCGTCCACATGGGTCACCACACCCGCTTCGTTGCGGACGGCGGGGAGCGTCCCGGTCTTGGCCGCGATCGCGACACCCGCTGGGAAACCGGACGAGATCCGGTGCGGCCAGATCTGCTGCGCCATGATCGTCCGCACGCGTTCGCAGGCGGCCGGGTCGCCCGCGCGGTCGGTCCAGATCGCGTCGAGCAACGCGGTGATCTCCCTCGGCGTCGACGACGTCGTGCGTTCCGGGTCGAGCACCGAGAGCTTCCACATCTGTTCTTCGGTCGCCGCGGCGAAGACGGCTTCCAGGTCGTCGTCCGGTTTCGCGCCGAGATCGGCGATCACGGAGGCGAACAGGTCTTCGCAGCAGCCGACCAGCCGCGTCCGGGCGAGGCCCAGGTCGGTGAGCACCCGGTCGACGGCTTCCTGCCCGACCCGGTGATAGACGACGTCGGTCGCGGCGTTGTCGCTCATCGTCAGCATGAACTGCGCCAGGTCGCGCCAGCTCATCTCGACGTCGTCCGCGCAGCCGGCGGTCCCGATCCCGCCGATCCGGTACCGCGCGGTGACGCGGGTCCGCTCGGTCTCGTCGATCCGCCCGGCGGCCACCTCACGGGCGAAGGCGACCGCCACCGGGATCTTGAACACGGACGCCAGCACGACCGGATCGTCCGCGCCGACACCGACTTCGGGACCGTCGGGGACGCCGATCTCGCGCGCGTGCACGAATCCGCGCGCCCCCGCCTTGGCGAAGACGGCCTCGATCTCGTCGGCGATCGCCGTCACCGGGCCACCCGGCGGTCGGCTCGTCCCGTGTGGACGAACAACGCGCGGCCGGTGCCGTCGTCACCGACGAACGCGTGCGGCATGTGCAGGCCGAGGCCGTCGTGCTCGGCGACCAGGGTGTCGCCCTTGTAGCCCAGCAGCCTGCTCTTCTCCGGCGCCGAGCCGAGGTCGGCGAACATGCCCTTCATCGTGCGTTCCAGCCACAGGCCGCCCTCTTCGTCCTGCGTGACGACGATGTCCGCCACCTGCGACGAGTACTCGCCCACGTACCGCGACGGGTCCGCCGGCGCCTCCGCGGCGTTCGGCTCCGGCAGCGGCGGGACCTCGACACCGGCGAGGTCGCCCAATACCTTCCGGAAGACGTCCAGGTACAGGTGCAGCGGTTTGCCGCCGTTGGTCAGCAGGGCCACCGCGACGTTGCTGCCCGGCACCACGCGCAGGAACGCGGACTGGCCGATGGTGCCGCCGTCGTGGCCGATCACCGGGCCGCCGTCCCAGTCGAAGATCATCCAGCCGAGTCCCCACGCCCCGCCCATCAGGCCGAGGTAGGGCAGTTCGACCTGGCGTTCCCACATGGCGCGGGCGGTTTCGGGCTTCAGGACCTGGGTGCCGTCGTCCGCGCGGCCTTCGTTGAGGTGCATGCGCACGAAGGTCAGCAGGTCGCGCGGGCGCATCGCCAGATGCGAACCCGCCGGCACGTTGGACCGCGTCAACGCCCAGGCGGGCGCGGCCACCGGCTCGTCGTCCGGCTTCGGCTGGAGGTGCCCGATCGCCGCGCGGTACCGGATCGCGTCGTAGGGCCCGGCCGCGGCGTGGGTCAGACCGAGCGGTGTGAAGAGATGGTCGCGCAGGCAGTCGTCGTAGGACTTGCCGCGCAGGACCTCGACGATCCTGCCGAGCACGCAGTACCCGGCGTTGTTGTAGGAGAACATCTCCCCCGGCTGAAACAGCTGGGGGACGTCGGAAAGCGTTGCCACGAGCTTCGCGACGCAGTCGTCGCCCTGCCCGGTGTCGGTGAAGATGTCGCCTTCGAATCCGGAGGTGTGACAGGTCAGCTGCCGCACCGTGATCCGCGACGCCGCGTCGTCGTCCGCGAGGGTGAACTCGGGAAGGTAGTCGCGGACCGGCTTGTCGAGGTCGAGCCTGCCTTCGTCGACGAGCTGCATCGCCAGGGTGGTCGTCCACACCTTGGTGATCGACCCGATCTGGAATACCGAGTCCACTGTGGACTCGACGCCGGTGTTCTTGTTCAGGATTCCGGCCGCGTGGTCGATCACCTCGCCGTTCGCGAAGACCGCCACGGCGGCGCCGGGCACCTGATGCTTCTCCAGAAGGGCGGAAAAGTTCTCCGCGAGCCAGGTATCGATTTCGGAAAGTTTCGACATGCGCACCTCTTGTCCGTGGAAAGGGTGGTCCGGCGGTTCCCGGAATGCTAGGCCGGTGACGGGCGTCACCGGTTCGTGCGGAACGACGAGAGCGGCGGGAAAATTCATCCGGGCGGACGAATCATTCGCGGTCGGCCTCGGGAAGCCTGAGCCATTCGACGGCCTGTGCCGCGGCGAACCCGATGAACGCGTCCCGCTCCGGCACCCGCGACCGCCCGTCGACCGCGTCGGTGAAAATCCCTACCGCGTAACGGCCGCCATCCGGGTACTCGACCACGCCGACCTCGTTGCGCACCGACGGCAGGGTCCCGGTCTTGCCGCCGACGCGGATCCCGTCGTCCGGGAAGCCGGACCGCAGCCGGTGCGGCCACACCTGGAGGTCCATCCAGCGCCGGACGTCCGCGCACGCCGCCGGAGCCGCCGCCTCGTCGCGCCAGATGAGCCCGAGCAGCCGGGTGATCTCCTCCGCGGTCGTGGCGCAACTGTGCTCCGGTTGCAGGGCGCGCAACGACTTGATCCGTTCGATCGGGAGCTCGGTCAGCAGTCTTTCGTCGTCCTCGTAGGAGATTCCGAGGTCCTCCCCGATACCGCCGAGCACCTCACCGCAGTCCTGCGAAACGGTGGTGTGCTCGAAACCGAGATCTCGCAACGTCTTCTCCGTCGCTTCCTTGCCGACGCGATCGAGGATCAGGTCGGTGGCGACGTTGTCACTGATCCCGATCATCAGGATCGCGAGGTCATACCAGGACATCGTGATCTCGTGCCGGAAGGTGGCCAGACCGTACGGGCTGGGCGTGGGATGCCCCGGCGGTACGGTGATCCGCTCGCCGAGGTCGAGCGCGCCCTCGGCGCCCTGCTTCGCCAGTTCCAACGCGATCGGGACCTTGAAGACCGACGCCGTGACGACCGGGGTGTGTTCGTCGACGCCGATCCGCCGGGTGCCGTCGATTTCGGCCGCGTGCAGCCGGACCCGGACGCCGACCTCCTTCGCGCGCTCGGTGATCGTTTCGGTGACTTGGGACGCGGTGGGCATGGAACTCCTTGTCTGCGTTGGGGTCGTGAGTGGCGTTTCGGGTTCTAACCCGAAACGCCACTCACGACGCCGAGCTGGGACTCGCCGGGGAGAACGTGAACTGCGCCGGGTTCTGCGGCACCCAGAACGCCATCACGGCGGTGAGGAACGTCGTGCCGATGAGGAATCCGAACGCCGCGGTGTACGAGAAGGCGTCGGCGAGCCACCCCATGGCCACCGGCGCGACCGCGCCCGCCACCTGGCCGCCGAAGTTCATCACTCCCATGCCGATCCCGGTGACCGCCGTGGGCAGCACGCGCAGCGGCAGACCGAAGACCGCCATCGTCGCCATGCCGAACACCGCGAGCGCGAGCGTCTCGTACAGGGTGAACTCCGCCGTGGTCTCCGCGGACACCATCAGGATCAGCAGCACCACGGTCACCAGCGCGATCGAGCTGAGGTACCACCGGCCGTGGTCGTGGAAGTAGCGGTCGAACAGCCAGCCGCCGAGGATGGTGGTGCCGATGCTGACCAGCATCGGGATCGCCGCGAGCACACCGGTCTGGTTCAGCGTCAGTCCCCGCGCCTCGAGCAGATAGCTGGGCACCCAGGTGATCAGGCCGTAGTTCAGCATGTTGGTGGCGCAGAACAACAGCGTGAACTTCCAGACCACAAAGGACTTCAGCACCTGTTTGCGGGAGACCTCCGGGGTCTTCGCCTCGTCGCGCGGAAGGCTGCTCAGCCTTTCGGGCAGTGCCTTGGGAAGCAGCGTCCAGACGACCACGCCGATGATCGCGCCGACACCCGCCATCCAGAAGAACGTGTGCCGCCAGCCGACCGCCATCAGCAGCGGGCCGACGATCAGCGGCGCCAGCCCCGCGCCGATCCCGCCGGCGGACAACATCACGCCGGTCACCGTCGCGCGGTTGCCGGGGGTGGTCCGTTCGGCGATCGCCTTGAACGATGCGGCCGGGAAAAGTCCTTGGCATACGCCGAAAAGGCCACGGACGACGAGCAGCATGCCGAACGTGCCCGCCATCCCGGTCATCGCCGTGAACGCCGACCAGAGCAGCAGCGTGGCCAGCATCGGCCCCCGCGAGCCGTACCGGTCGGCGAGGAAACCCGCCGGGATCTGGCAGACCATGTACACCAGCGCGAACACGGTGACGAGCCAGCCCTGCTGGGTCTTGCTGAGCTCGAATTCGGCGCCGATCATCGGCAGCGCCATCCCGATCGAGAACCGGTCGATGTAGTCGACCGCCCAGGCGAACACCATCACCACCATCGTGATGAGCGCCGTCCGGTTGATCCGCCGTGCTGTCCAGGTGTCCTCGTTGACCACTGCCGTCATGGCGCCTCCGCGGAAACTTTGGGAGAGAAGGAGAACGACGCGAGCGTGGCGCCGATCACTCATTCTGAAACGCGGCCGGCGAGCGGAGTTCGTGCGATCACACGAACATCCGCCGTCGTTTCGGGCCGGAAGACCAACGTCAGTCTTCGGCGCCCGGCGGTCCGGTCCGCGCGTCACGGGGCAGCAGCCGCAACTGCAGCATCGCCGCGAACCGCTCCCCCGCGTCGTCGAGGTCGATCTCGCCGACCTCGGCGAGCCGCCGCAGCCGGTAGCGGAAGGTGTTCGGATGGACGTAGGCCGACGCGGACGCGGCTCCGATGTCACCGAAGGCGTCGAGCCAGCATCGAAGGGTGTGCACCAGTTGTGACTGGTGCTGCGCGTCGTAGGCGAGCAACCGCGCGACAGGTCCTGTCGCGACGTCTCCCCTCGCCGCGGCGAGGTCGGCCAGATCGAGCATGAGCGCGTCGACGTGGACGTCGTCCGCGGTGGCGACACGTTTGGCGCCGCCGTTGGTGAGCAGCACCCGCAACGCCCGGTCCGCGCCGTCGCGGGAGGCGTGCAGTCCGGACGCGTCGAGCGCGAGCGGTCCGATGCCGATCGCGGCCGCCGCCCGGCGTCCCGTGCGCTCCAGGAAGGTCGACGCGACCCGCACCGAACGCTCCTGGCAGTCGGCGTGCCCGCCGGGCATCGGGAGGATGCCGTAGGCGACGTCGCCGACCAGCGCGACGGCCGAACGGGGCTGGACGGCGCTCAGATGCATGGCCAGCGCGTCGGCGACCCGCTGACGGTCCGCGACCAGCCTCAGGTCGTCCTCGGGATCGGGCGCGCCGAGCAGGCCCATGGCGAGCACGATCGACGGCTGGCCGAGCAGGCCGAGCCGGGCGATCGCTTCCTGCGCGCCGGCGCCGCCTTCGAGCGCCGTGCTCACCAGGTCCGCGCGCAGCCGTCGTTCGACGTCGGCGCCGGCCCGCAGCCGGAGCATGTGCAGTGCGACGAGTTTGGCGGCGTCGATCAATGCCTGTGTCCGCTCTTCACTGAGCGGTTCCCGCACCGCGGCCCAGATCGAGCCGAGCACCTCGTCGCCGGCGCGGACGGCGAGCGCCACCCGGGGAAGGACGATCTCGATGTCGTCGTACCGCTGCGGGTCGACGTAGACCGGCGTTTGGTCGCGGTACAGCCGCTCGAAGACGCCGTCCTGTTCCAGGCCGCGGGTGAACCGCTCCGGCACCTGCCTGCCGAGAATGGTCTCGACGCGGGACGGGTCCGCCTCGTCCTGACGTCCGGAGAACGCGAGGACACGCGAGTTGCGGTCTTCGATGGTCACCGGCGCGTCCAGCAGCGCGGCGATCGCGTTGGCCAGCGCGAAGAGATCACCCGACGGCATTCCGCCGAGCGTCTGGGGCGAGACCTCGCCGACGTCCTCTTCGGCCAGCAAGGTCCGGAGCATGGCGGCGAGCTGTGTCCAGGACGCGCCGCGCGCGAGGCCGAGGAGGGCGACCCCGGACGAGTCCGCGGCGCGGCGGAGTTCCGGCGCCGGGGTGACGGGAGACCGGACGACGAGTGCCGCCGCGCCTCTCGCACCCGCGTCGTGCAAGAGGCGGACGACCTCGTCCTGATCCCGCACCCCGACGCCGAGCACGACGGCCCCGCCAGGGATTTCGGATTCGTCGTGCGGATCGTGGATGACCACCCCGCCGAGCTGCTTGCGGGTGGTCCGGCCGACCGCGACCGGCTCCAGGAGCACGTCCCCGAGGTCTTCGAGGACGCGTCCCAAGCTCGTATGCGGCTTGCTGGGCACCGGTGTCAGCACCCCCCGAAGTTAAACCCGGTCTCACCGAACCGACTGGTTCGATCCGACCAAATCTAACCCCGGATTTCGTGGCGCGCTACGAACCGATCCACGTTTTCTCCGTGGTGACCTCGTCCAGGATGGCGGGAATCGGAGTCACGCCGAGCCCTGGCCCGGTCGGCACCGGCAGCTGTCCGGCATCCAGCACGAACGGCTCGGTGATATCGGTGCGGTAGAACCGGCCGGAGGCCGACGTGTCACCCGGCAGCGTGAAACCGGGCAGCGAAGCCAGCGCGACGTTGGCCGCGCGGCCGAGTCCGGTTTCGATCATCCCGCCGCACCACACCGCCACGCCGTGCGCCGCGCAGACGTCGTGCACCCGGCGGGCTTCGAGGTAACCGCCGACGCGGCCCGGTTTGATGTTGACGCTCTGGCACGCGCCCAGCTTGATCGCGTCCGCGGCCGCCTTGGCCGAGACGATCGACTCGTCGAGACAGATCGGCGTCCGGATCCGCTTGGCCAGTTCGGCGTGGCCGAGCACGTCCTCCTCTTCGAGCGGCTGCTCGATCAGCAGCAGGCCGAACGGGTCGAGCCGGGACAGCAGGGGCGCGTCGCCCAGGGTGTACGCGGTGTTCGCGTCGACCTGGAGCAGCACGTCGTCACCGAAGCGCTCGCGCACCTGACGGACCGGCTCGACGTCCCAGCCCGGCTCGATCTTCAGTTTGATCCGGACATAGCCTTCGTCGAGGTAGCCGCCGACGACGTCGAGCAGCTGCGGGATCGAGTCCATGATCCCGACCGAGACCCCGCAGGCCACGGAGTCGCGTGTGGACCCGAGCTCGGCCGCGAAGGACCGTTCGTGTGCGCGGAGTTCGGCGTCGAGGACCGCCATCTCCAGCGCCCCCTTCGCCATCCGGTGCCCTTTGAACTTCGCCAGCAACGGCGTCACCTTGTGCGCGGTCACGTCCTCCGCGGCCAGCAGGGCGGGGATCAGGTGGGTGCGCAGCACATGCTCGGCGGCGTCGTTGTACTCCGACGAATAGAGCGGCGCATCCATCGCGACGCATTCGCCCCAGCCCTCACCCGCCGGGGTCACCGCGCGGACGAGCAGCAGTTCCCGTTCGGACTGCGTTCCGAACGACGTCCGGAACGGGGCCACGAGCGGCATCCGGATCCGGCGCAGTTCCACACCGCTGAGTTTCACGACTGCTCCTTCGAGATCACGTACCAGCCGGCACGATCGAAACCGGTGACCTGGGCGTTGTCCGCCATCAGTCCACCGAGGACTTCACGCAGGGCGGCGCGCCACGCGGTGCCGCGACCGGGGTCGGTGCGGCGCAACCGTTCGATGTCGGGCGGGACGGCGACGAGCACGGTCGGCGCGTCGGCCGATCCGATACTCGGACCGCCGTCGGAGTCGACCGTGAGCGCCTTCGCCGCGCCCAGCGCTTCCGCGTCGATGAGGACGGGTTCTCCGAACGCGGCGGCACGGACCTCCGGGCTTTCGAGGTCCCACCCGACCATCAGCCGGTCGGTGTCGCCCGAGCCGTTGATGCTGTCCTCCATCGGACCGTAGAAATCGGGCAGGTAGCCGATCGGACGCGCGCCAAGTTTCCCCAGGTTGAAATAGGCGTTGCGGCGCACCAGCGGGTCGAAGGTCCAGGTGATCACCGAGACGTCCTGCTGCAGCGCCCAGCCGCGCTGGTGCAGTTTGAGCGCGTGCCCGATCCCGCGGCCCACCCCCGCTTTGGCGACGCCGGCGATGTGGCTGTGCAGGCTCGCCTTTCCGGGATTCCCGAAGAACCCGAAACAGGCCCCCAGGAGTTCACCGTTCTCGAAGGCGCCCGCGACGTAGTTGCCCGCGCTGGACATCGCGCGGAGCAGTTCCGTGCTCACCGGCCGCGCGCCGGGTGCCGATCGCCAGATGGACTCGAACAGGCCGACCACCGCGGCCAGCTCGGCGATTTCGGTGAGTTCGCGGATTTCGACGCCCGAAGCCGCGGCCGCGGCCCGCGCGGCCGCGACGGCTTCGTCGCGCACCTCCGCCGACGCGAGGCTTTCCGCGTTCGTCGCAAGATTCGTCACGGGACAATCCTTTCCCCGCACGACGGCCGAGTCACCGTCGTGCCGTACCAGATTCGCCCGCGCGATTCGTCGCACCGGACGGATCCCGTTTCGCGAGCACGTTCTCCACGAGCGCGGCCAGCAAAGCGGTGCGGCGCGGCAGTTCCGCGACGACGACGTGTTCGTGATCCGCGTGCGCCCCGCCCCCGACGGCGCCCAGACCGTCCAGAGTGGGAATCCCGATACCCGCGGTGTAATTGCCGTCCGAGGCGCCACCGACCGACGCCGAGGTCAGTTCCCCGAGGCCGAGTTCGCCCGCCAGGTCCTGGGCCAGCGCGAACAATCCGGCCGACGAGCCCGCTTCGAGCGGCGGCCGGTTGATCCCGCCGGTCACCCGGACCTCGGCTCCTTCCAGTACCGGAGGGAGTGCCCGCATGGCCCGGTCGACGCGGAGTTGCTCGGCCTCGTCCCAGACGCGGACGTCGACGGCCGCACTCGCGGCGGCGGGCACGGTGTTGACGGTCGTTCCCGCCGAGACGACGGTGGGTGTCACGCTCGTCCCGGCCATGGGGTCGGCGAGCGCGGCCACCGCGAGGATCTGGTGGGAGATCTCGATTCCCGCGTTGACGCCCTTCTCCGGTTCGAGCCCGGCGTGCGCGGCGCGGCCGACGACCTCGACCCGGTAGTGGGAAACGCCTTTGCGGCGGCATTTCAGCGCACCACCGTCGGCCGAAGCCTCCAGCACGAACGCCGCGTCACAGCCCGCCGCGGTCTCCTCGATCAGCGCGCGTGACGAGGGCGAACCGATCTCCTCGTCACCAGTGACCAGAATGGACAGTCCGTCGCGGTCGGGGACGGTCGCCGCGGCGTGCAGCGCCATCACGACGCCCGCCTTCATGTCGAAGCAACCGGGGCCGCGCAGCACCCCGTCCCGCACCGAGAACGGATGCGTCTCCAGCGAACCGTGGGGCCACACCGTGTCGTGGTGACCGAGCAGCAGCACCCGGGGCGGGCCGTCGCCGAATCGCCACCGGAGATGGGTGACCCCGTCCACGACGATCCGCTCGGGCTCAGCATCGAGCAGCCTCAGGCCGACCTCGGCCACCACTTCGGCGCTGCGGGCCACAGCCGCGTGATCCGACGACGGCGACTCGCAGCGCACGAGCGTCTCGATGTCGGCGAGCAGGTCGCTCATCGAGGCTCACCCCGCAACGGCTTCCCGGGGAACGCGTCCGTGCGCAGATTCCCGTCTGTGACGACCGGGACCCCCGAGACGAACAGGTGCCGGACGCCGACCGAAGGCCGAGTCGAGTCGAAGTAGGTCGCCGCGTCGGTGATGGTTTCCGGGTCGAGGACGACGATGTCGGCGTCGGCTCCGACGTTCAGCCGTCCCTTCGCCACCGCGCCGGGAGCGACCTCGTCGAGCACCCGCGCGGGCAGGTAGGAGCAGCGCCGGAACGCCTCCAGCCACGTCCAGGCCTTGCTCTCCCGCACCATCAGCCGCAACGTCTTGCTGTACGTCCCGGACGTGCGCGGATGCGTCGCCCCGCCGGGCGGCAACGGCCATTCGGTGCTCTCACTGGTGCCGTTCTTCCAGTACACGGGCAGCGCGTCACTGGCGACGATGGCGTCCGGGAAGGCGAGCGCCTGGTGCAGCAGACCGAGGTCGTGCGGGCTGCTCTCGTCGAGGAATTCCAGGATGCACGGCGCGCCGGGATCCTCGGCACGCACCTGGAGCAGACGGCCTTCGTCGGCGATCCGCTCCCCCGACTCCAGCATGATCACGCTGGACGGCGAGAGGCCCTTCATCTTCAGGCGTTCGGGTGAGAGGAACGCCGCGCCGATCCCCGTACTGCCCGCCCCGTACGGATAGGCCTCGACGGTCACCCGCGACCCGGCCGCGCGCCCGGCTTCGAGCGCCGCGAGCACTCGCTCGATCTGGTGACCGGAGGTGCTGTTCACGTGGCAGTGGTGCATCGCCGCGCCGGTCTCGGCCGCGACGATCGCGATCTCCGCCGAGCCGTCGATGGGCGTCTCCGGATTCACCTCGACCAGCTCACGGACGTGGGTGTAGGTCGGCGCCCCGGCCTCCTTGGCCAGCCGGGCCAGCGCGAGGAACTCACCGGGATCGGTGTCGGGCGCGTAGCCGAGGAGCACACCGACGCCGAGCGCGCCGGCGGCCAGCTCACCGTCCACAAGGGACAGCCAAGCGGCGAGCTCCTTCGGTGACGACGTCCTTTGCCAGACAGGGTTTCCGAGGACCGCCAAGCCGCTGTCGATGTTCGCGTCCGGCTCGATCCCGGCGAGCACCTGCGCCCGCGCGGCGCCCCAGGACGCGGAGAACCCGTAGTGCAGCGGCCGTCCCGCCGCGGCCGCCTCGGCATACGCTCGCTCGATCGGCATCAAACCGGCTTCGAGGTCGAGTGCGGTCGTCACCCCGTCCATCGCCTGCAGCCGCTGGCCCGCGATGGTGTGCACGTGGCTGTGCAGGTCGATGAAACCCGGTCCGACGACGAGCCCGCGGACGTCGATCTCCACGTCGCCCGGCTCGGCGGTCAAACCCTCCCCGACGGCGGTGACCACCCCGTCGGATACCAGCACGTCGGCCGTACCGTCGAAGCCCGTCGCCGGATCGATGACACGACCGCCACGCAAGAGTGTCCGCATACTTCGCCTCCTAGGATCGCCTCGTTCATGGCGACCCTAGGAGGTTTCGGCGGACGTCCGTTCGTACCGCGCGACGAATCCGGACCCCTCGGTCCATCCGCCCGCACGAACCGCATACCGGCACCCGTCAGCGTTTCCGGTGTTCCGCGATGATCTCCGCGTACCGGTGACCGCTCGCCTTGACCGTGCGGACCTGCGTGTCGTAGTCGACCCGCACGAGCCCGAACCGTTTGCTCAGCCCGCTGTCCCATTCGAAGTTGTCGAGCAGAGACCACGCGAAGTAGCCCTTCACCGGAGCCCCGGCTTCAGCGGCCCCGGCCACCGCGCCCAGGTGTTCCTCCAGGTAGGCGATGCGGTCGGCGTCGTGGATCGAACCGTCCTCACCGACCTTGTCGTCAAAGGCCGCGCCGCTCTCGGTGACGTAGATGGCGCGAGCGCCGTACTCGTTGGCGAGCCGGTGGATCAGGTCCGCGAGCCCCTGTCCGTGGATCTCCCAGCCCATCGCCGTGGTCGCCGCGCCCTCGACCGGCACCTGCCGGGCACGGGGCGCGGGACCGCCCGGATCGTCCTCGACGATCTGCCGGAAGTAGTAGTTCAGCCCGTGGAAGCCGACCGGCGTCGAGATCACCTCCAGGTCGTTCCCGACCACGGGTGGTTCGACGCCGTAGACCTCGATCATGTCCGCCGGGTAGCCGCGGCCGTTCGACGGGTCGAGCCACCAGCGGTTGACGTGTCCGTCCATCCGCTTCGCCGCCTCGACGTCCGCGGCCGAGTCCGACGCGGGCTCGATCCCGCTGAGGTTGACGACCAGGCCGACGTTGGCGGCCCGCGCGGCGTTGGCTGTGATCGCCTGCACGCCGAGGCCGTGCGCGAGCAGGAGATGGTGCGACGCGTCGATGGCCTGCTTGAGGTCTTTGACGCCAGGGGCGAACCGGCCTTCGAGATAGCCGAGCCAAGCCGAGCACAGGGGTTCGTTGACGGTGTTCCAGTCCGCGACCCGGTCTCCCAGCCGAGCCGCGACGACGGCGGCGTAATCGGCGTACGCGTAGGCCGTGTCGCGCTCCGGCCAGCCGCCTGTCAGCGCCGACGGCAGGTCCCAATGGAACAACGTGGCGAACGGCCGGATCCCGGCTTCGAGCAACGCGTCGACCAGCCGGTCGTAGAAGTCGAGACCGGCCGCGTTGACCGTGCCGCGACCGGTCGGGATCACCCTCGGCCAAGCGACGGAGAAGCGGTAGGCGTCGAGGCCCAGTTGCTTCATGATGGCGAGATCCTCCGGCCAGCGCCGGTAGTGGTCGCACGCGACGTCGGCGGTGTCACCGTTCAGGACGGCACCCGGGACCCGGACGAAGTCGTCCCAGATGGACGGGAGACGGCCGTCGGCGTCGACGGCGCCTTCCACCTGGTACGCGGCGGTGGCCGCACCCCACAGGAAATCGGCGGGCAGGTGCAGATTCAAGACGGACCTCTCTGTACGGAGCGACGGGCGGGTCATTTCACGGCACCGGCGGTGAGCCCGGCGACGAGATAGCGCTGGAGCAGAAGGAATCCGGCGACGACCGGGACGGAGACGATCAGGGACGCGGCCATGACCTGGTTCCAGTACACCTGGACCTGGGTGGAGTACTCCTGGAGACCGACGGCGAGGGTCCGCGTGCCCGAGTCGGTCATCACCGACGCGAACAGGACCTCGCCCCAGGCCGTCATGAACGAGTAGATCCCCACCGCGACGATGCCCGGCATGGCCGCCGGGACGACCACGCGGATCAGCGCGCCGAACGGCCCGGTGCCGTCGACCATCGCGGCCTCGTCGAGTTCCTTGGGGATCGAGTCGATGTAGCCGGCGAGCATCCAGATGGCGAACGGAAGCGAGAAGGTCAGATACGTGATGATCAGCCCGAGCCGGGAGCCGTACAGGACGATGCCGGTGGTGTTGCCGATGTTGACGAAGATCAGAAACAGCGGCAGCAGGAACAGGATGCCCGGGAACATCTGCGTGGACAGCACGGTCATCTTGAAGAAGTTCTTGCCACGGAAGCGGAACCGGCTCAGCGCGTACGCCGCGAAGATCGCGATCACCACCGAGAGGATCGCCGCCGAACCGGAGATCACCAGGCTGTTCACGAAGTACTCGGCGAGCGGGATGGTCTCCCAGATGTCGAAGAACGGCTGGATGGTCAGCGTCGTCGGGATCCATTCCCAGGTGCCCTGCACGTCCCCGAGCGGCTTCAGCGACGAAGAAACCATCGCGTACAGCGGAATCAGGGTGAACAGGGCGAGGAAGCCGAGGACGAATCGGCGGGCCCACGGGACCCAGCGAGGCTCAGACAACGGCGTTCCTCCTGCGCGCGGTCAGTCCCAAGTAGACGGTGCTGACGATCAGCAGGAACAGCAGCAGAAGCACCGACATCGCCGAGCCGAGGCCGAAGTTCCAGGTCACGAAGGAGCTCTGGTAGATGTGGATCGAGATCAGCGACGCCTCCTTCGGCGCGGACGCTCCGAAAAGGACATAAGGCGTGTTGAAATCGTTGAACGTCCACAGGAACAGCACCAGCAGCAGAACCTGGTTGACCGGGCGCAGCATCGGCTGGGTGATCGCCCGGAACTGGCGCCACCAGCTCGCGCCGTCGATGGCGGCCGCCTCGTACAACTCGCCGGGGATGTTCTGCAGCCCGGCCATCACGATCAGGAACGCGAACGGCCAGTTGCGCCACAGCGAGACGACCACCAGCGACCAGAAGCTGTTGTCCCCGATGAGCCAGAAGGAATCGGTGCCCAGCAGGTCGTTCACCAGGCCGGTGTCCTTCTGGAACATGAACGACCAGGTGATCACCGCGGCGTACATCGGCAGCGCGTACGGCACCAGGAACAGCGTCCGGAGCAGACCGCGTCCGCGGAAGTCCTTCTGCATCAGCACGGCCGCCGACGTCCCGAAGAGCCAGCAGAACCCGACCGAAAGGACGGTGTAGAGGATGCTGATCCAGAACGAGCCGAGCAGCGACTTCCCCGCCGCCGCGTTGAAGTCCAGGACGAACTTGTAGTTGTCCAGCCCCGCCGCCGGGGCCGACGAGAAGTCCCGGATGGAGAACTGGGTGAGCTTGAAGAAGCTCATCACGAGCCCGGCGACCATCGGGATGAGGTGGACGAGCAGTTCGAGCAGGATCGCGGGAAGCAGGAGCAGATACGGCAGCGCGACCCGGCGCCGCTTGCGCCGGACACCCTGGGGGCCGGGCGCCCCGGCCGCCTTCACGGCCGGGGCGTCGTCGAGCGCGGTCGGCATCAACTACCGGCCGCGATCTGCTGGTCCGCCTGATTCAGCTGGTCGCGGATCTTGGCCCCGTCGACCGGCTTGCCCGCCGCGACGTCGGCGAACATCCCCTTCATCGCGGTGCCGATCGAGGGTCTCGAACTGCGATTCCTGCGGAACTTGCGGCATCGGCTCGGCCGAATTCGCGAGCACGTTCTGGAACACCTTGACGTCTTCGGTCTGGAACGCCGCGTCGCTGTAGGCGTCCTGGACGGTCGGCAGCGAACCGTAGGTCTTGTTGAGCAGCGCCTGCTCCGGTGCCGAGACCATGAACTTGACGAAATCCAGGGCGGCGTCGGGGTTCTTCGTGTTCTTGAAGACCGACATGTTGATGCCCGCGACGAAACTGGTCACCTTCCGCCCGTTCGGCGGCGCGGTGGCGGGGAGCGGAATCGGCGCGACACCGAGGTTCGCCATGTCCATCCCGATGTTCTTGAACGACCCCGCGGAAGCCTGGTTCATGAACATCGCGGCCTTGCCGTCGGACAGGTCCTTGAGGGATTTGGCGGTGTCGGCGTACTCGGCGTTGGCCGGGTTGACGATCTTGTCCTTCTGCATCAGGTCGACGAACTGCTGCACGGCCGCGACCGACGGATCCGACGCGAGCTGAGGTTTGCCCTCGGCGGTGAAGAACTGCGCGCCCTGCTGAGCGCCGAGGATCGCCGCGTGGTGGCTGTTCTCCGTGACCTGGCCGGCTTGCAGCGACAGCCCCCACTGGCCCTTGTCGGGTTTGGTGAGCTTCTTGCCGTCTTCGACGAGCTCTTCCCAGGTGGCCGGCGGCTTGGTGATTCCGGCCTCGGCGAAGAGTTTCTTGTTGTAGTACAGGCCGTACGCCTGGCCGTAGAGCGGTACGCCGACCGGTGGCTGCCCGCTCGCCCCGGTGGCCGCCAGCGACGGGCCGAGGAACCGCGACTTCCCGCCGACCTTCTCCAGCGCGGCGTCGTCGAACGGCAGGAACGCCCCGGTCGCCTGCAACGAGGCCGACCAGGTGTTGCCGATGTTGAGCACGTCCGGCCCCTTGCCGGACGTGGTGGCCGCGAGGATCCGGTTGAGCAGATCCGTCCACGGGACGACCTCGAGCTTGACCTTGATCCCGGAGGCCTTCTCGAACTTGTCCAGTTCGGGCTGCAGGACGGCCTTGTCGTTGTCGAGACTGGTGCCCTGGTTGGACGCCCAGTACACGAGCTCCTTGGGAGCACTGGACGACGTGTCGCCGCCGCCGCACGCCGTCGTGGCGGCGGCCGCCAGCGCCAGGACGAGCGCGGGAGCGATCTTTCCGATTCGCATCGATGGTCCTCGGGGTGAGTGGCCAAGCCGCGTCCGGAGCCTGTGACCCGGGACACGCCTTATTTCAGGGCTTGAGTTAAGCCGTGGCCCACCTTGGCGTCAAGACCCAGGGCACCATTTCGTCCACCTCGCCGCCGTATCGGTCACCAGGGGGTTCCGCCCAGGGTCGCGGGACCGTGATCGACGGTGATCACCTTCTCCCTACGATAGGCGTCCAGATCGTTGTGAAGCCAGGACTCCCCCGGCCGGGCACGGTGGAACCGGAACGTCCCGTTCGTGCTGTTGGCGCCGACGACGCACCGGACGGGGACCGGCGCCACCTTGGCGATCTCGAGCGCGAACCCGAGGCCGTGACGCAACATCAGGATCTGATCCGCTTCGGAGATCACCGGTTCGCCGTCGGGCAGGCTTCCCGCTTCGATCGGCAGGTGGTCTTCGAGATGGAAGCTGCTGACGAAGCACTCCCAGCCGGTCAGGTCGGCCTGCCTTCCCGGCGGCCGTCCCGCCCAAGCGGGGACGCCTCCGAGCGTGACCACTTCACCGGCAAGCTCGACCCCGTCGGCGATCATCTCCCGCAGCCCCGTCGCCAACCGGTCGAGCGGTAGCGCATCCGCCGGGCCGAGTGCGGCGGCGGCCAGGTCGTTGAACCGGATATTGAGCACGGTCACTTCCCGGTCAGCACGTCGAAGGCTTCCCCGCGGTGGACGGCGAAGAGTTCGAGCGCCTTCTCGCCATCACGGGCACGAAGCGCGGACGCCAGCCGGCGATGCTCGGCCGGGATGCTCGTGAGGTAGCCGTCGGAGCTCACTCCGATCCGCGTCAGCAGGAACAGGTACACCTGGGACCGGATCGCCTGCCACGCCTCGACGAGCCGCCGATGCCCGGACGCGGCATAAACCGCGTCGTGGAAGTCGATGTCGCAGCGGACCATCTCGTGCTCGTCGCGCGCCCGGTCCATCCGGTCGACGACCTCGTCGATCGCGGCCAGATCCGCCTCCGGCGCGTTCGCGACCACGAGCCGGACGGCGAGCTGTTCCAGCGCCGAACGCAGGCTGTCGAGTTCCGCGACGTCCACATCGGACAGCGTCGTGACGATCGCGCCGCGATGCCATTCACTGCGGACCAGGCCCTCGCGCTCCAGTTTCAGCAACGCCTCGCGCACGGGACCGCGGCTGACGCCGAGCGCCGCCGAAAGCTCGACCTCGCGCAGCTGCGCGCCGGGCGGATAGGCGCCGCCGAAGATGGCGTCCCTGACCCTGTCGGCCACCTCGTCCGCCAGCCCGCGACGACGCGCCGGCACCACCCTGCCGGGTTCGCTCATCCTCATCCTTCCGCCGGAACGGCTGATCGTAGCGACCCTCGCACTTTGTCCTAATGTTAACATTGCGACAAGTGCTTCGCTCCGCCGGAAAGGATCCCTCGAAATGACCGTCCTCGACTCCCCCATCCCGCGCTTCCACCTCGCCATGCCCGTCGACGACCTGGCCGCCGCGCGCACCTTCTACGGCGAAGTCCTCGGCCTCGAACAGGGCCGCAGCTCTGACACCTGGATCGACTGGAACCTCCACGGCCACCAGTTCGTCACGCACCTCGCCCCGGAACGGCCGCAGCGGATCCACAACCCGGTCGACGGTCACGACGTGCCCGTCCCCCATTTCGGCCTGATCCTCACCGTCCCGGAGTTCCAGAAGCTCGCGGACCGGCTGCGCGCCGCGGACACCTCGTTCGTCATCGAGCCCTACGTCCGCTTCGAGGGCCAGACCGGGGAGCAGTGGACGATGTTCCTGCTGGACCCGGCGGGCAACGCGCTGGAGTTCAAGGCTTTCGCCGACGACTCGCAGGTCTTCGCCGCCTGACCGAGGGGCGCGCAAGTCCGTGAAGGCCTCCTTGAGGGACCCAGAGTCCCTCAAGGAGGCCTTCACGGACAGCCAGCCCGCATCGATAACCTCCGCATTATCGATCAGTGCGGCTTTCCGCGTTGATCACCTTCCGCCCCCGGGAGAGGCTGGGTTCTGTCAGCGAGCCTGCTGAACACGAAGAACCAAGGAGACGCCACCATGTTCGACCCCATCCTCCTCCGGGCCGCCGACGCCGAGATCGTCAGCGACGCGCCGGGCAGCGAGATCACGCTGCTGGCCGACTCGGACACCACCGACGGGGGCTTCACCGCGAACCGCGCGACCCTGAAGGACGGCGTCTTCGGCACCCCGGCCCACTTCCACACCCGCGCGACCGAGTTCTTCTTCGTGCTCGAAGGGAAACTCCAGGTCCTCGTCGAGGAAACCTTGCACACCCTGAAAAAGGGCGACTTCCTCGCCGTGCCGCCCAAGGTGCCGCACGCGTTCGGGCCCGCCGCCGGATCGGACGCGGACGTCCTGGTCACCTTCACGCCGGGCATGGCCCGCTTCGACTACTACCGGCTCCTCGACCGGGTCGCGCGCGGCGAAGCGGACCCCTCGGAGATCGCCGCGTCCTCGAAGCAGTACGACAACCACTACGTCGACAGCCCCATCTGGCGCGCCGCGCGCGGTCAGTGAGCGTCAGTCGATGACCGCGGTCGCCTCGACCTCGACGAGGTGCTCGGGCACGTCGAGTGCCGCGACACCGATCAGCGTTCCCGGCGGGACCGGGGTGCCGCCCAGTTTCGCGGCGGCCCGGTCCACGCCTTCGAGGAACAGCGCGAGTTTGTCCGGCGTCCAGTCGACGACGTAGACGGTCATCTTCGCGACATCGTCGAAGGTGGCGCCCGCCCCGGCGAGCGCGGTGCTGATGTTCAGGTAGCACTGCTCAACCTGGGCGGCGAGGTCGCCTTCGCCGACAAGGGCGCCATCGGCGTCCCAGGAGACCTGCCCCGCGATGAAGACCAGCTTCGACCCGGTCGCGATCGACACCTGCCGGTAGGCGGGGATCTCCGGCAGTCCCGCGGGATTCACCAGGGTGATGCTCATCCGTACTCCCTCGTAGGTCACTTGTGGTTACCCAGGAACTGTAGGAGAGTGTGCGACGACCTGGAAGAACGCACTTTTTCGTGACTGGGGAACCTCATGGTGACCAAGCAGCTCAACGGTTCGGACGACGCCGATCTCCTGCGGGCGGACTCACTGGCGCGCGAGATCTTCTCCGACGTCGCCAACAAGTGGGCGCTCCTGATCATCGAAACGGTCGGCGACCGCACGCGGCGGTTCACCGAGTTACGCGACGACATCGAGGGCATCAGCCACAAGATGCTGACCCAGAACCTGCGCATGCTGGAGCGCAACGGCCTCCTTGAGCGAACCGTGCATCCGACGGTGCCGCCGCGCGTCGACTACACCCTCACCGAGGCGGGCCACGGTCTGCGCGCGACGGTCGACGGGATGTGCGACTGGACCCACCGGTTCCTCGGCCACATCGAGAACTCGCGGCGCCGGTTCGACGCTCCCGCCTGAGCTTTCCGGAATACACGGCGATCCCGCCCGGTTAACCTTGGTATCAAGTAGTTCAATACCAAGCTAACTGGGTGGATGTCATGAGCGAGAACATCGATCTGTTCCTCTTTCTCGAGCCGGGTTCCGACCCCGGAACCGACCGGGTGACACAAGACCTCGGTGACGCGGAGGCTCTGCTCGTCTGGGGTTCCGGACGGCGCCGCCGCCGCGAAGGTCGCGGCCGAAGCGGTGGCCGACGGCGCCCGACTCATGGAGCTGTATCGCGGTTTCGACCTCGCCTCGGCCGCTCAGGTCATCGAGGCCGTCGGCGGCCGGGCCGCGGTCGGCGTCGCGGGGTACGGGGCACCGGCTTCGCGGCCGATCCGCGATTCCGCCACCGTCTTCGTCGGGCATCCGAGCGCCGATCCGGCGAAACACCGCCTGGTCCGCGAGCACGCGGGCGGCGGCAGGACGACAGTGGTCTCGGTGCCGGACTCCCCCGCCGCGGTCCGGATCGCCCGCGAGCTGGCCGACGCCGGGACCGAGGCGATCGAGATCTGCGGTGGCACTTCACTGACAATCGCCCGCGACGTCGCGGCGGCTGTCGGCGACCGAGTGCCGGTGAGCCTCGTGGCCTGGCCGGTCGACTCGATCGAGCGCGCGGCCGCGTACAAGGCGGAGTTCGAGGCGGAAAACGTCTAGTCCGCTTCGGCGTGCAGGAGGAGCTTCTTCAGCAGCGTGGCCAGCGTCCGCCGTTGCGCCGGACTGAGCGGCGACAGGATGTCTTCGTCGGCGACGAGGACGGCGTCCAGCGCCTTCGCCGCCAGTTCGGCCCCGGCCTTGGTGAGCCGGATCCGGACCGCGCGGCGATCCTCGGTATCGGAGTGGCGCTTCACCAGGCCACTCCGCTCCAGCCGGTCGAGCCGCGCGGTCATCGCGCCGGAGGTGATCAGCGCGGTCTCCGCCAGATCCCGCGGATGCGTCCCGCCGGGATCGTCGCGGCGCCGGAGGGTGTTCAGGACGTCGAAGTCGGCATAGCTGAGACCGAACGGCCGAAGTGCCTCGACGACGGCCGCCTGGCCGTGCCCGGCGGTCCGGAACAACCGGCCGACCACCTGCAGGGCGCTGACGTCGAGCGCGCCGTCGCTGACGGCCCACTCGTCGACCATGCGGTCGATGGAATCCTTCGGCACCGCGAAAGCCTAGCCGTGCACTCAGGGCAGCCGCACGACACGCAGGAAAGCAGGCAGCAGCCACGGTCGCGGACCACCGACGACGACCTTGCCCGTCAGCGCGGAACGCACCTTGCCGACCCGGTGGAACAGCATCAGGTTCAGCGACGGCGGATCGAACGAGATCCGCGCGTCGACCGGGCCTCCGGGCTCCTCGACGCTCACCCGTCCCCGATGCAGCACCAGCACGACAGGCGACGTGTACGCCGACCGGAACGCCACGGCGATCCGTCGTTCTCGCGGCGGCTCGTCGGTGTCGAGGAGATGCCCGATGTCATGGCTCAGCACACCGACCAGAAAGAGATCGAAGAACAAAGCCGCGTCGGACGGCGGAATCGTCCACGGCAGCTTCAGCGCCCTGGCGATGTCCCAGCCGTGGATCTGCAGTTCGTTGACCAGATGGGCGAGCACACCGGCCAGCGGCGCCTTCGAATCCCCGAGCCAGTCCAGCGAGGTCGCCGGGTCGGCGTCCTCGGTCACGCGCAGTACTTCTTCGATGTCCGCGAGCAATCCGGTCACCAGCACGCCGAGGTCGCGTTCGGGAAACTCCCGCAGCACCAAGCCGTTCAAGACGGAAACCGTGTCCACAGTGGTCTTTTCGACCTGGCTCTGGCCGCGGGCGTCCAGCACCGGGGCGCCGTCCGGGCGCACCAGCGCCGTGTACATCTTCGCGATCATCGCGACGTGGGCGACCGTTTCGGCCACCGTCCACTCCGCGGTGACCATCGCGGCCGGATCCCGGACGCGCCCCACCATTTCCGCGAATCGCGCACCCGTCACCCGATAGGCTCGCCGCACCGAATGCCATCGTTCCGCCGTGATCGCTCTGGTCACGGGCCGATTTTATCGTGCCACCACGGAAAATCCGTTCCGCCGACGTGCGGTCCGAGGCCGCCCGAAAGGGCAGTGACCGTACTCACTACGGAAATTCACGTGACAGGCACGGACCGGCACAGGCAGACTGAAGGACGAATTCACCCTCGCCTTCGCTGTCACCGTTGCCGTCGTCGAAGGCGGCCCACGCGGACCCGCGCCCTTCCAGGAGCCCTTCACTGATGACCGAGACCCTGCCCGAAACCACCCACGACCAGGAACGGGCACCGGCGAAAGCCGGGCTCCTGATCGGGGTCCTGGTCCTGTCCGCGTTCGTGATGATCCTCAACGAGACCATCCTGAGCGTCGCGCTGCGTGACCTGACCGTCGACCTCAAGGTCCCGACCACCACCGTCCAGTGGCTGACCAGCGGCTTCCTGCTGACCATGGCGGTCGTCATCCCGACCACCGGTTTCCTGCTCGAACGGTTCACCCCGCGCCAGGTCTTCCTCGCCTCGCTGACCCTGTTCAGCACCGGCACCCTGGTCAGCGCGCTGGCCCCGGGCTTCGCGCTCCTGCTGACCGGCCGGGTCATCCAGGCCTGCGGTACCGCGGTGATGTTGCCGCTGCTGATGACCACGGTGATGCGCCTGGTCCCGGTGGAGAAACGCGGCGCCACGATGGGCACGATCACCATCGTCATCGCGGTCGCCCCGGCGATCGGCCCGACCATCGGCGGTGCCGTGCTCTCCTCGCTCGGCTGGCGCTGGATGTTCTGGATCGTGCTGCCGCTCGCGCTCGCCGCCCTGGTGGTCGGCATGCTGCAGCTGCGGCTCGGGAGCGACACCCGCAAGGTTCCGCTGGACGTGCTGTCGGTGATCCTGTCCGCCGTCGGTTTCGGTGGCGTGCTGTACGGCCTGTCCGTGTCCGGTGAGTCCGCGGGCGGGCACCAGCCGGTGCCGCCGTGGGTGCCGATCGTCGTCGGGGCCGCGGCGCTCGCGGTGTTCATCTGGCGCCAGCTGCGCCTGCAGAAGGAAGATCGCGCGCTGCTGGACCTGCGCCCGTTCACCCACCGCAGTTTCGTCGTCTCGCTGGTGCTGACGGCGCTGCTGTTCATGTGCCTGCTCGGTGCCGCGGCGATCCTGCTTCCGCTGTACCTGCAGACCGTCCTGCGCACCAGCACGTTCGTCAGCGGGCTCGCGGTGCTCCCCGGCGGTCTGGTCCTCGGGTTGCTCGGCCGCCCGGTCGGCGCGTTGTACGACCGCCTCGGCCCCCGGCCCCTGGTCATCCCCGGCGCGGCCGCGATGGCGGTCTCCCTGTGGCTGTTCGCGCTGCTCGGCCCGGAATCACCGCTGATCGCGGCCATCGCCATCCACGTCCTCCTGATGGGCGGGCTCGGCCTGATGATGACCCCGCTGATGACCGAGTCGCTCGGGTCGCTGCCCGAGCACCTCTATTCACACGGCAGCGCGATCCTCGCCACCCTGCAGCAGCTCGCCGGCGCGCTCGGCACCGCCATGTTCATCGCGGTGGCCACGGCGAGCACGACCACGGCCGGGGCGACCAGCCCCGACTCGGCGGGTATCCGCACCACGTTCATGGTCGCCGGTTGCATCGGGCTGGCCGCGTTCGCCGGTTCGCTGTTCGTCAAGAAGAGCGCCGGCGGCACCCCGGCCGCCGCTCACCACTGATCCACCGCTTCACCGTGCGCCCGCCGTGGCCTCCACAGGAGGTTCGGCGGGCGCACGTCGTTCGAGCACCTTCCGGCCGTAGGCGATGGCGGGCTGTTCGACCCAGCGGCGCAGCGCGCAGGCGAACACCAGCGCGACACCGGTGGTCGCGGCGGCCTTGGCGAGTCCGCTGGGCAGCAACCAGCCCGTGACCCCGGCGGCGCCGGTCTGGGCGAGATAGAGCGCGTACGAACGATCTCCGACGAACGTCAACGGCCTGCTCGAGAGCACGGCCCGCACGGGGCCCGGCGAGACGACGGCGACGAGCAGCAGCGCCGAGCCCACCGCGTAGACCGGGACGACGAACTGCCAATGCCCGCCGAGCGCCTTCGCCAGGGGACCGACGGAGAACTGCAGCACGACGAACCCGCAGCCGATCACCGTGGCGACGGCCGGGCTGGTCAAGGGCCGGACCAGGGCGAACCCACGCGGATGGTGGAGCGTCATCGCCAAGAGACAGCCGACGACCAGCGAGCAGTAGTGCACCGAAAGGCTCGCCCAGGTATGCGACGGCGCCAGCGGCAGCGCGAACAGCACCACCCCGAGAACGGCCGACGCGCCCAGCAGCAGACGCAACGCGGCCCTCCCGCTTCTCGCGAACGACGTCAGCACCAGCAGCGCCGGCCACACCAGGTAGAACTTCTCCTCCACTCCCAGCGACCACGAGGTCGGATACGGCGTGTTGAAGTCGACGAGTTCGTTGCCGAAGACAAGGTAATACGGCATGGCGTCGGCGAGCCTGCTGCTCTGATACGTCCCGGCGATCGTCACCGCGACCGTGGTCAGCGCCAGGAGCAGGAAGTACACCGGCATGATCCGGAAGATCCGGCGCAGGTAGAACCCGCGCAGCGAGATCCGGCCGTCACGGTCCTCCTCGCGCAGGGCCAGTGTCGTGATGAGGAAACCGGACAGCACGAAGAACAACTGCACGGCGATCCAGCCCTGGAGGCGGTCCACGACGGGACCTCCGTAGTGGAAGAACACGACGGCCACGGCGGCGAGCGCGCGCACGCCCGTGAGGCCGGGGAACCACGACGAGGCCAGATAGTCGGCGTGGCCGAGGGGCCGCCACCACGAACGGAGCGAAGGAGCGAACATGGCCCGAAGATTCGGGCCCGGACGCTGAACCGAAGCTTAAGGAAGCTGAAGACGTCTTCAGCTTCGCGTTTCCGCCACCGGCAGGCGGACGACGAGACGGGCGCCGCCGTCGTACTCGGCGACCTCGACAGTGCCACCGTGCGCGTGGGCGATCTCGGCAACGATCGCCAGCCCGAGACCCGCGCCGCCTTCGTCACGCGCACGTCCGTCATCCAGCCGCACGAACCGGTGGAACACCCGCTCACGGTCCGCGACGGGAATGCCGGGTCCGTCGTCGGTCACCGTCACCACGGCGAATTCGTCCACAATGGACGTGCGTACCTCGACCCCGGTCCTGGCATGGCGTTGCGCGTTGTCCACCAGATTCCGCAGCAGCCGCTCCAGCCTGCCGCGGTCGCCGAGGACCGTCGGATCCTCCTCGATCACGGCGCGGACTCCCTGCCGCCCGGACAGGCAGGATTCGACCACTTCGGACAGTCGCACCGGGGCGGACCGGTCCGGCTCGGCGTTGTCCAGCTTGCCGAGCAGGACGAGGTCTCCGACGAGGTCCTGCAGCCGCGTGATGTCGAGGAGCGCGTTACGGCAGGCGTCGCGCCAGTCCAGCCGGTCCGGATGGGCGAGCAGCACCTCCAGCTGAGTCCGCAGGGACGCCAGCGGAGTACGCAGTTCGTGCGACGCGTCCGAGGTGAACCGGCTCTGCCTGCTGACCGCGGTTTCCAGGCGCGCGAGCATCGTGTTCATCGTTTCGGCGAGCTTCGCGATCTCGTCGGCGCTGTCCGGCGCCGGGACCCGGCGGGAGAGGTCGTGCGCGCCGATCTCCGCGACCTCCGAGCGGATCGCCTCGACCGGACGCAGCGACCGCCGGACCGCGAACCACGCGATCGCCCCTATCAACAGGGCGATCACCGGCACACCCGCCAGCAGCGTCACGCGCACCGAATCGAGCGCCGCCTGTCCGGACTCGTCGATGATGGAGGCACCGTAGACCCGGTACTTGCTGTCGCCGCTCACGGTGGCCGCCACGTGCAGCCGGAGTCCGTTCCGCTCCGGATCGTCCCCGAGCTCACGCGCGCAGCCGACGGATTCCCTGTCGGCGAGATCGACGGCGCCGGGCTTGAGGTCCTGGACGCTGTCGCCGTACTCGAAGTCTCCGTTCGGGACGATCGTCCCGAACCGCAGGCCGGGGCAGGACGCGACCCGCTCACCGGTCTGGGTGGTCACCTCGTAGATCGAAGCTCGCACGAGGAGCCGCAGGTCGGCCGGGGCGGCGCCGGTGTTGAGTACCTGGACGACGGCGGCCGCGCGCTCCCTCGCCACCTGCGCGGCGCCGCTGCCCAGCCGGTTCTGGGCATCGAGCACCAACCACGCCGAAACGACCGACAGGGCGATGATCGACGCCAGGAAAGCGGTCAACGCGACCCGGAAGCGGGTCGACCGCCACGCCTTAGGCACCGGAGCCGACCACGTGGTAGCCGGCACCGCGCACCGTCCGGATGGTCTCCGCGCCGAACGGCAGGTCGATCTTCCGCCGCAACGCGCTCACGTGGACCTCCACCAGGTTCGCGGTCGCCGAGGCCGCGAAATCCCAGAGGTTCTCCAGCAGTTCCGCCTTGGTGACCACCTCGCCCTGCCGTTTCATCAGATACGCCAGCAGGGCGAATTCCTTGGTGGTCAACGGGATCTCGGCGCCGCCGCGACGGCAGGTGTGGCTCGCCTGGTCCAGTTCGAGGTCGCCGAGCCGCAGTGTGCCCGGCCGGGTCGGTCCCCCGCGCCGGATCAGCGCCCGCAGCCGGGAGAGCAGCACACCGTAGGAGAACGGCTTCGGGAGGAAGTCGTCGGCGCCGGTGTCGAGCGCCTCGATCTCGTCGTCCTCGCCGTCCTTCGCGGTCAGCATGAGGATCGGGGTGGTGTCGCCCCGTTCGCGCAACCTCCGGCACACGCGGTACCCGTTCAGCCCCGGCAGCATGATGTCGAGGATCATCGCGGCGTACGGATGTTCGGCGGCGTACCAGAGCGCGTCGCGGCCGTTGTGCGCAACGTCCACGGCGTAGCCCTCGGCGCTCAATCCCGCCCGGAGCGACTCGGCCAGGCGTCGCTCGTCCTCCACGAGCAAGATCCTCATCCGCTCACGATCCCACACGACCCGGCCACACCGCGCATGCGTCGCGGGCGGTCCCTCGCGAGGCTCAAGCCTCCGTATGCCCCAGCAGCGGCCGGGGCACGAACCTCGCCTCGGGTTCGAGCATCGTGTCCAGCTCCAGCACGACGACATCGTTGCGCCCCGCCCGGACCACCGGCCGCGGCACGTACAGCGTCCTTTGTGGACCGCGCCGCCAGTAACGGCCGAGCAGGAACCCGTTGATCCAGACCAACCCCTTGCCCCAGTGTCCGGTGTCCAGGAAGAGGTCGGCGGGCTCGTCGAGATCGAAGCCGCCCCGCACGGCCACCGGGCCGGGCAGCGGCCCCGACGGACGCTCGGCCGCGGAGACCTCCGGCAGGAGATCCGGCAGCGCGGGCACGTCGATGGGGACGACCTCCCAGCCCGTCAGGGGTTCGCCGTGCACACGCGCGCCGCCGATGATCCCCTTGGCCTCGCCGATCCGCTCCCCGTAGTTCACCCTTCCCAGGTCTTCCACCAGCACCAAGAGCTCGCCGCGGGCCCGCGGCAACCGGATCGCGCGATCGCGATGTTCGCGGAGGAGGGTGCCGAGGCGGTCCCCGTCGAAGAACACCGTCGCCCGATCCCGCACCTCGCCGAAGGTGAGCACACCCGGCGCTCCGACGTCGACCGCCGTCCGCAGGAACGCCAGGCGCGGGGCCGGGGTCAGTTCGTCGAAGGTGGGCAGGTTCTCGTGCTCCTGCGCGGTCCCCCAGCGGCGAGGCGAGTCGAGCAGCCACGCGGGATCTCCCAGGACCGCGACCGGTGTCGGGGCCGGTCGCGCTTCGGGCGGAACACTGTCGGGGACCTTGTGATACCGCGCGATCACCTCTCGGAAGGCGTGGTACTTCGGCGTCGGGTCGCCCGCTTCGTCCAGCGGGGCGTCGTAGTCGTAAGAGGTGACCAGTGGTTGGTAGACGCCCTTGTCGTTGGCCCCGTTGGTGAGCCCGAAGTTGGTGCCGCCGTGGAACATGTAGAGGTTGACCGAGGCACCGGCCGCGAGCAGCGCGTCGAGATCCGCCGCCGAGCCTTCGACGGAGGTGGTGTGGTGGTGCGCGCCCCAATGGTCGAACCAGCCGTTCCAGAACTCGCTGCACATCAACGGCCCCGTCGGCTGATGTTCGCGCAGGGTCTTCAGCCGCGCCGTGCTCTGCGAACCGAACGACGCCGTCCGGTGGAGCACCCCGTCGAGACCGCCGTTCGCCAGCATCTCGTGGGTCGGCTGGTCCACCGTGGTCAGCGGGACGGTGATTCCGGCGGCTCGGGTGTAGTGGGTCAACGCGGCCAGATACCGCTTGTCGGAACCGAAGGCGCCGTACTCGTTCTCCACCTGCACGAGCAGCACCGGGCCGCCCCGGTCGATCTGGTGCGGCGCCACCACGCGGTACACGTCGTCCAGATAACCGCGGACGGCGGCGAGGTAGCGCGGTTCGAACTCACGGACGCGGAGTTCGGGATCCCGCAGCAGCCAGGTCGGCAGGCCGCCGTTGTCCCATTCCGCGCAGATGTACGGGCCGGGACGGACGATCGCGTACATCCCGGCCTCGGCGATCAGCCGGAGGAACCGGTCGAGATCGAGACCACCGGAGACATCGAACTCGCCCGGTTCCGGTGAGTGCGCGTTCCAGGCGACGTAGGTCTCGATGGTGTTGAGCCCCATCCGTCGGGCCTTGTCGATGCGATCGGCCCAGAGGTCCGGATGCACCCGGAAGTAGTGCAGTGCCCCGGAAATGATCTGGAACGGTTTCCCGTCGAGCAGGAAGTCGGTGTCCCCGATGACGAACTCAGGCATCCCGGACCACCTCCGCGGTCAGCCGGAGCGCGGTCCAGGAGTGGGGTGGCAGCGTGACGGTGATGATGGTTCCTTCCGGATCGTGCGCGGCGGTCGCGCCGGGCAACGGGACGGGCCGGACCGGCTCCGCGTCGACGGAATTCGTGAGATGACGGTCGTGCCCGTCCGGGACCGCGACCGTCCAGGCGTCCGCGAGCGCGAGCCGCGCGCCGCGGATACGCAGCCGCACGCCGGTCGCGGACTCGGTCGCCCGATTGGTCATGAACACGGCACAGCGGCCGTCTTCGTCGAAGGTCGCCGCCGCGTCGACGACGTCCACGCGGCCGTGAAGTCCTGTGTGGACGGTGTCACCCGTGACGGCGAGCCGGAGGCTTTTCCCCGCCGCCAAAGCCGAGGTGAGGCTGAACGGGTGGAACGTCGACTGCCGCCACGCCCGGCCACCGGGTTCGGTGCGGATCGGCGCGATGACGTTCACCAGCTGCGCCTGGTTCGCCATCGTGACGCGGTCGACGTTGCGCAGCAGAGAGCCGAGAAGCGAGCCGACGACGACCGCGTCTGTGACGGTGTAGTCGTCCTCGATGATCCGCGGATGTTCACGCCAGCCGCCGTCGATCAGTTCCCGCTGCTCGACGTCGTTCCAGCGTCGCTGATCCCAGACGTTCCACTCGTCGACGCTGATGCCGATCTTCTTGTCCAGCCCGGCCTTCGCCAGGACGTCGTCGATGATCCCGCCGGTGGTCCGGATGTAGTCGTCCAGGGCGGCGGCGCTGGCGAGGTAACTGGCGACGTCTCCGTCGTGTTCTTGGTAGTAGGCGTGCAGCGAGAGGTGATCCACGAGCCCCGCGGTGTGCTCCAGCACGGTCCGCTCCCACTCGCCGAAGGTCGGCATCTCGCGGTTCGAGCTCCCCGCGGCCACGAGCTCGACGCCGGGGTCGACCATCCGCATGAGCCGCGCTGTCTCGGCGGCCAGACGGCCGTACTCGTCGGCGGTCTTGTGCCCGACCTGCCAGGGTCCGTCCATCTCGTTGCCGAGGCACCACAGGCGGAAGCCGAACGGGCGGTCGGCGCCGTTCGCGCGCCGCCGCTCGCTCAGTTCCGTGCCGCCGGGGTGGTTGCAGTACTCGAGGACGTCGGCGGCCTCCTGGATCCCGCGGGTGCCGAGGTTGACCGCGTACATCACCTCGACCTCGGCGGCTTCCGCCCACGCCGCGAACTCGTGCAGCCCGAAGCGGTTCGACTCGATGCTGTGCCACGCCGGATCCAGCCGCACAGGCCGGCTGTCCACCGGCCCGACGCCGTCCTCCCAGCGGTACGCGGAAACGAAGTTCCCGCCGGGATAGCGGACGACGGACGGACCCAGCTCACGGATCAGCCCGAGGACGTCGCCGCGGAAACCCCGACCGTCCGAAGTGGAGTGACCGGGTTCGAAGATCCCGGTGTGCACGGACCTGCCCATGTGCTCGACGAAGGTGCCGAACAGCCGTCGCGGTACCGGTCCGATCACATCGGAAACGTCGGCTTCGATCTCGATGCCCACGCCTCACCTCGCGCTGACGGTGAAGCCCTGCTGGTTGCCGTAGTCGACGATCGCCTGTTGCCAGGCGTTCAAGCCGGCGTCGAGCGAGGTGCCGCCGAGGTAGGCCTTGCCGACGGTGTCGCTGAAGACGCTGTTGGCGTAGGTCTGGTACGGCAGGTAGCTCCAGCCCTTCGCGACGTTCTTCGACGCGTCGTTGAGCACCTGGTTGATCTTCTGGCCGCCGAAGTAGGGATCGGCCTGGTCGAGGAAGGCGGGCGAGTTCAGGTCGGCCGTCGTCGCCGGGAAACCGCCGCTGGCGATGAACGGCTTGACCCCGTTGCCGTGGTTGAGCCACCGGACGAACGCCGCCGCCAGCGCCGGGTTGCCGCTCTGCTTCAGCACCGACTGCGTGCTGCCACCGTTCTCCGCGGTGACCGGCTGCCCGTCGTAGGTCGGCATCGGCGCCACCGCCCATTTGCCCGCGCCGCCGGGGACCGAGGATTTGAAGTTGCCCGGCATCCAGGCGCCCGTGACCAGCGAGGCGATGGTGCCGTCACCGAGTGCGCGGAACCAGTCGTCGGACCACTCCTTGATCGGGGCGAGGAGTTTGCCTTCGACCAGCTGGTTCCAAGTGGCGGTCCACTTCTTGGTGCCCGGGTCGGCCAGGTCGACCTTAACGTTCCGGCCGTCGGCGGTGAACGGTTTCCCGCCCGCCTGCCAGATCATGCTGGTGGCGAAGCCGGGGTCGCCGGTGTCGGAGGTGAGGTACTTGCCGGGGTCGGCCGTGTGCAGTTTCTTGGCCGCGGCGACGTACTCGTCCCAGGTCTTCGGCACGGCGATGCCGTGGGCGTCGAAGACTTCTTTGTTGTAGAACAGCGCCATCGGACCGGAGTCCTGCGGGAGGCCGTATAGGCCGTTATTCACCCGGACACTGGACCAGGTCGAGGGCGCGTAGTCCTTTTCGAAGGCCCCGAAGCCGTACTGATCGAGATTGGCCAGCGACTCGGTGAGCGCGAACTGCGGCAACGCGTAGTACTCGATCTGCGCGACGTCCGGCGCGCCGGAGCCCGCCTTGATCGCGTTCTGCAGTTTGGTGTACTGCTCCTTGTTGGTACCGGCGTTGACGTAGTTGACCTTGACGTTCGGGAATTCCTTCTCGAACGCGGCGACCTGGTCCTTCGCGGAAGGCGTCCAGCTCCAGTACGTGATCGTGCCGCCCGCCTTGAGTGCGGCGTCGACCGAGTCCTGCGACCCGGCGGCCGGGCCGTCCGTGCCGGACGAACAGCCGACGGCCAGTGCCGCGGCCAAGGCGACGGCGACGGCTGCCTTGACGCGTCTGTGGATTCGCGACATCGAAGGTCCTTTCGGGACGGTGATCATTGCTTGACGCTGCCCGCGCTCAGGCCGGACTGCCAGTAGCGCTGCATGAGCAGGAAGGCGATGACGAGCGGGACGATGGTGAGCAGCGAACCGGTCAGCACCAGGTGGTACACCGGCTGGGCGCCTGCTCCGGAGGCCTGCGCGCTCCACTGGTTGAGCCCGACGGTGAGCGGATACCACTTCGGCTCGCTGAGCATGATCAGCGGCAGGAAGTAGTTGTTCCAAGTGGACACCACGGTGAACAGGGCCACCGTGACGATCCCCGGCGCCAGCTGGCGCAGCGTCACGGTGAGGAAGATCCGGATCTCCCCCGCGCCGTCGATCCGCGCCGCCTCCAGCAGTTCGTCGGGAATCGCGTCGGAGGCGTACACCCAGATCAGGTACAGGCCGAACGGGCTGATGAGCGACGGGATGATGATCGCGAACGGCGTGTTGGTGAGGCCGAGTTCGCTGAACATCAGGAACGTCGGCACCGCGAGCGCCGTACCGGGGACCGCGACCGCGCCGAGCACGACCGCGAACACCGCACGGCGGCCGGGAAAGCGGTATTTTGCCAGACCGTATCCCGCCGCGGTGGCCAGGACGGTCGCTCCCCCGGCGCCCGCCACGACGTAGAGCAGCGTGTTGCTCAGCCAGCGCAGGAAGATCCCGTTGTCGTAGTTGAAGGTCTCGCCGATGTTGTCGAACAACGCGAACGGCCCGCCGAACGCCAGACCCGACGTGGTGAACAGGGCTGGCTGCGTCTTGGTCGCGTTGATCACCAGCCACACCAGCGGCACGAGCGTGTAGATCAGGTACAACGCCATGACAGCGGTGAGTACACGGGACTTCCGTGGCCTCGTCACCGAGAACGTCGCCATCACATCCCCTTCCGGGAGCCGCGCAGCTGCACGACGTAGGCGATGATCGCGGTGATGACGCCCATCACGATCGCCACGGTGGCGGAGTAGTTGTACTGCTGCGCGCCGAAGGAAAGGTTGTAGGCGTACATGTTCGGCGTGTAGAAGGTGCCGATCACGTTGGGCGCCAGGGTGCGCATGATGTTCGGCTCGTTGAACAGCTGGAAACTGCCGATGATCGAGAAGATCGTCGCGATGACGATCGCCCCGCGCAGCGCGGGCAGCTTCACGCTCAGGATGGTGCGGAACGCGCCGGCGCCGTCGATCGCCGCGGCCTCGAACTGTTCCTTGGGGATCACTTTCAGCGCGGAATAGAAGATGAGCATGTTGTACCCGGCGAACTCCCAGGTGACGACGTTGCCGATGGAGGCGAGCATCCAGTTGTCCGACAACGGTTTCACCACGTCGCGGCCGAGCAGGTGGTTCAAGTCGGCGGCCAGCCCGAAGTGGTCGCCGTAGAGGAAGCCCCACATCAGCGCGGCGACCACGGCGGGCACGGCGTAGGGCAGGAAGATCACGACCCGGAAGAAACCGACGGCGTGCAGCCGGGCGCTGTCGATCGCCAGCGCCGCGATCAGCGCGAGCACCAGCATGATCGGCACCTGCACGGCGAGGAACACCAGCACCCGCTGGAAGGAGTCCCAGAATTTCGGGTCCGCGAGCACCTGCGCGTAGTTGTCCACTCCGACGAAGGTCGTGCCGCCGAAGAATGCCTGTTCGCGGAACAGGCTCAGGACGAACGCGTAGCCGATCGGGGCCAGGAACGTCAGCGCGAACACCAGCATGAACGGGGCGACGAAGAGCCAGCCACGCCAGTCGCGGCGGGCGCGGCGCGCGGTGGCCGCACGGCGGGGTGGCGCCGGCATGGGCGCGACCGCTGTGGACGTCATCGTCCCTCCGGATTCTCCGAGCGAAGGCGCGGCTCGCGAGATGTTTACGTCAACATCAGACCGGCGGAGGCTATCGTGTTGACGTGAACATGTCCAGGAGCGGCCGCGGGCCGTCGATGGCCGACGTCGCCAGGGAAGCCGGAGTGTCCGGCCAGACCGTCTCCCGGGTCGCGAACGGCAGGTCGAACGTCGACGAGGCGACGCGCGAACGCGTGCTCGCCGCCATGCGCCGGGTGGGCTACCGGCCCAACAGTGCCGCCCGCGCGCTGCGCAACGGCCGTTTCCGCAGTATCGGCGTAATCATCTCCGCGCTCTCGACGTTCGGCAACAGCCGAACCCTCGACGCCGTCGCGTCCGCGGCCGCCGGCGAAGGCTTCTCGATCATCCTCATGCCGGTGACCAGGCCGTCCCAAGGCGAGGTGTCGGGGGCCTTCAGCAGGCTGGACGAACAGGCCGTCGACGGCGTCATCATCCTGATCGAGCAACACGAACTGGACCAGAGCGAGATCGAACTCCCCCACGGGCTCCCGGTCGTCGTCATCGACGCGGGCGGGCGGCGCGACCATCCGGTGGTCGATTTCGACCAGGCCTCCGGCGCCACCGCCGCGACCAGGCATCTGCTCGACCTCGGCCACGAGACCGTCTGGCACGTGGCCGGACCGCCCGAGTCCTACGCGGCCGAACGCCGCCGGAAGTCGTGGCAGGAGACGCTGGAAGACGCAGGCCGGGAGGTGCCGCCGCCGCTCACCGGCGACTGGTCGTCGCGGTCCGGCTACGAACACGGCGTCCGGCTGGCCGGCGATCCCACGGTCACCGCCGTGTTCGCCGCCAACGACCAGATGGCGCTCGGTCTGCTGCGAGCGCTCCACGAGAAGGGCCGGTCCGTTCCGGGCGACGTGAGCGTCGTCGGCTTCGACGACATGGACGAGGCCGCCCATTTCTGGCCGCCGCTCACCACGGTCCGGCAGTCGTTCGACGAGGTCGGCAAGCGGGCCGTCGCGGCCCTTCTGGCCGGGATGTCCGAGGCGGGGGCGGCGGAGGCGATCAGCGTCCCGACCGAACTCGTCGTGCGCTCGAGTACCGCCTCACCGGCTCGCTGAAGGGGGCCGAACCCGAGGTGAAGGCTCCCTACATCGCATTAGACGCGGCGAAGGGAGCCTTCAGCCCACCCAGCGGCCGCTACGCCGCACCGGTTCGAAGTCTCCGTCAGCTCCCGGGTACACCGGCCGCCTTCTGCGCCGCACCGGTGATGTTGCGGACCATGCCACCGAAGACGACGCCGTGGAACGGCGCGATCCCCTTCCAGTACGCGTGCCCGGCCAGCCCGTGCGGCTCGAACACCGCGCGCTGCCGGTAGATCGTCCGACCGTCCTCATCGGACTCGACGCCGAGTTCGAGCCAAGCGCGGCCCGGCAGCTTCATCTCCGCCCGCAACCGCAGCAACCGCGGCCGGTCGAGGTATTCGACGCGCCACCAGTCCAGCGCCTCGCCGAGATGCAGCCGTCGCGGATCCCGCCTGCCGCGCCGCAACCCGACGCCGCCGACGAGCCGGTCGGCCCAGCCGCGCACCGACCAGGCCAGCGGGAACGAGTACCACCCGTGTTCCCCGCCGATGGACTCGATGACGTCCCACAGCGCCTCCGGCGAGGCGTCCGTCCGCTGCTCACGCTTGTCCTCGTACACGGTCCCGCCCGCCCAGTCCGGATCGCTCGGCAGCGGATCCGAGGGTGCCGCGTCGCCCGACGCGTCCGACCAGCGGGTCGGCACGTCGGCGTTGCGGATCCGGGACAGCGCCAGTTCGACGGCGCGCTCGTAGTGGGTCAGCCCCGCTTCCGGGTCGGGGATGTGCTCGGCGATCGCGTGGTCGTGACAGACGACCTCGTGCACCAGCGACTCGATCAGCGGCACCGCGATCGCCTTCGGCACGGGCGTGACCAGGTTGACCCATTGCGCGGACAGCCACGGGGTCAGCACCGGCACGGGGACGACAGCACGTCGTGGCAAGCCCGCCACGACGGCGTAGCGGCGCATCATGTCCAAATAGGTCAGCACGTCCGGCCCGCCGATGTCGAAGGCACCGTTCACTTCGGACGGCAGTTCGGCCGCGTGCACGAGGTAGTGCAGCACGTCCCGGATCGCGATCGGCTGGATGCGGTTGCGCACCCAGCGCGGCGTGACCATCGCCGGAAGCCGCTCCGTCAGGTAGCGCAGCATCTCGAAACTCGCCGAGCCGGAGCCGATGATCACCGCGGCCTGCAGGACGATCGCGGGCACCCCGGAGTCCAGCAGGACCCGGCCGACTTCGGCGCGCGAGGCCAGGTGCGGCGACAACTCCTCGTCGTCCGGCACGATGCCGCCCAGGTACACCAGGCGCCGCGCGCCCGCCGTCTTGGCCGCCTCGGCGACCGTCTTCGCCCCCTCGCGGTCGACGTCGACGAAGTCCTTGCGTGCCAACGAATGCACGAGGTAGTAGACGACCTCGCAGCCGGTCAGCGCCGTCTCGATCGAGGCCGGATCCGTGACGTCGCCGCGTTCGACCTCGACCCGGTCACGCCACGGTTCCTCGGCGACCTTCTCCGGCGAACGGGCCACCACGCGGACCTCGTGACCCGCTTCGAGCAGTTGCGGCACCAGCCGCCCGCCGACATATCCCGTCGCCCCGAGCACCACACATCGCATGCTCCCGAGTGTTCACGGTGCCAGCCGGCCCCGCACCTCGACGGTCGCGGCGATACTGCTCCGGAGGAAGCGGGCGACCGTCCGCCGCTCGTCCTCCCCCATCTCCCGCCAGGCTTCGGCGTAGCGCCGGCCGAGGGGCAGGAAGAACTCGGCACCGATCTCCCGCGCCTTCTCGTGCATCCGCAACTCGACCTTGCGCCGGTCGGTCGCGCTCCGGTCCCGATGGAGGTGGCCGGCCCGCTCCAGCCGGTCCAGCACCGCCGTCGTCGCCGACGCGCTCAGGTGCAACGCGCTCGCGAGCGTGCTCGGGCTCATCGGGGCGCCCATCCTGGCGGCGTCCATGATCACCGCGAGCGCGTTGAGGTCGGTCCGGTGCAGGCCGTGCTTCTCTCCGAACAGCTCCGCGAACCGGTCCGACTCGACGGTCAGCTGCCGCAGCAGGAGTACGAGCAGGTCGTCCGTGACCTGTTCGGCGTCCTCAGCCATGTCGGGTAGCTCCCCTCACATTGCCCCGCCCGGGTGACCACTCTAGTATTTCGATGGTCGAACTATTCACTTGTCGAAGTAGCACTGGAGCCATCCGTCCATGATCTCGGAAGTCGAACGCCCCGCCCGCACGCGGTCACGTCTGCGGTGGCTGCTCCCGGCCCTGGTGGCGGTCGCCTGGCTGATCTTCGGCGGCTTCAGCGGGCCGTACGCGGGCAAGCTCAGCCAGGTCACGGAGAACGACAGCAGCAGTTTCCTGCCCGCGTCGGCCGAAGCGACCGAAGTGGGCGAACTCCAGAAGCAGTTCTCCAGCGCCGCCGTCATCCCGGCGATCGTCGTCGCCGAGCGGCCGTCGGGCCTCACCGAGGCCGACAAGCGGTTCCTCGCCGACCGGACGTCGAACGCCCGGCTCGTCCCGGCCCCGCAGAGCAACGCGGGCGCGCAGGTGGTCGTGCTCCTGGACGCCACGACCGACCCCGGCGACGGCGTCGAGGCGCTGCGGGAGTCGCTCGCCCGTGACACCCCGGACGGGTTGAAAGTGCTCGTGACCGGCCCCGCCGCGCAGGTCGCCGACCTCAAGGAGGCGTTCGGCGGGATCGACGGGCTGCTGCTCCTGGTCGCGGGCGCGGTGGTCGCGCTCATTCTGATCATCGTCTACCGGAGCCCGCTCCTCCCCCTGCTCGTGCTGCTGTCGGCGGTGTTCGCGCTGGGCACGGCGAGTCTCGCGGTGTACCTGCTCGCGGATCACGACGTGCTGGCGCTGAACGGGCAGAGCCAAGGGATCCTGTTCATCCTCGTCTTCGGCGCCGCCACCGACTACGCGCTCCTGATGATCTCGCGCTACCGCGAAGAACTCCGGACGACCGACGACGCCCGCACCGCGCTCCGTACGGCTTGGCGGTCGACCATCGAGCCGATCGCGGCCTCCGCCGGGACCGTGATCCTGGGCGTGCTGTGCCTGCTGTTCAGCGATCTCAACTCCAACAAGGGACTCGGCCCGGTCGCCGCCATCGGCATCGGCGCCGCCTTCCTCACGACCATCACGTTCCTGCCCGCCGTCCTGGCCTTGTGCGGGCGCAACGCCTTCTGGCCCTTCCGCCCGGCGGTGGCCCCGCCCCGCGACGAGACCGGCGGGCTTTGGGCGCGCGTCTCCGGCCTGGTTTCCCGCGCACCGCGGACGATCTGGATCGTCACGACCGTCGTCCTGCTCGCGGGCGGCGCGTTCCTCCCCCAGCTCAAGGCTTCCGGAACCGCGCAGTCCGACGTCTTCCTCACGCCGGTCGATTCCGTCGCGGGGCAGGAAGTCCTCTCGCGCTACTTCCCCGGCGGCTCCGGCTCGCCCACGGTGATCATCACTCCCGCCGGGCAAGCCCAGGCAGTCACCGCGCTGGCGCGTGTCCCCGGCGTCTCGGACGTCCGCCAAAGCACCGAAGCGGGTGGGCTCGCGAAGATCGATGCCGTGCTCGCCGATCCCCCGGACTCCGACGCGGCCGTCGCGACGGTGCAACGGATCCGCGACGCCGTGCACACCGTCGACGGCACCAAGGTCGGCGGGCCCACGGCCACGCTGCTCGACACGCGGGAGACCTCCGAGCACGACCGGATGGTGATCATCCCGATCGTCCTGGTCGTGATCTTCCTCGTGCTCGCGCTGCTGCTGAGGTCACTGCTGGCACCGCTGCTGCTGATCGGCACGGTGGTGCTGTCGTTCGCCGCGACGATGGGAGTCTCGGCGCTGGTGTTCAACCACGTCTTCGACTTCCCCGGAGCGGACCCCGTCGTCCCGCTGTTCGGCTTCGTCTTCCTTGTCGCACTGGGGATCGACTACAACATCTTCCTGATGACCAGGGTCCGCGAAGAGGCGGGCAAGATCGGCACGAGGGAAGGGACGCTGCGCGGTCTGCGCGTCACCGGCGGCGTGATCACGTCCGCGGGTGTCGTACTCGCCGCGACCTTCGCCGCCCTCGCCGTCCTGCCCATCCTCTTCCTGGCACAGCTGGCTTTCATCGTCGCGTTCGGCGTCCTGCTCGATACGCTCCTGGTGCGTTCGCTGCTGGTACCGGCGCTGGCGGTGGACGTCGGACGGAAGATCTGGTGGCCGTCGCAACTGGCGAAGACCGGCCGGGAATGAAGGCGGCGATCGCCAGTGCGACGAGCGCGGTCGCCGACCCGAGTCCCATGATCAGCCGGAATCCGCCCTGGGACGGCACCTGCACCGGTCCGAAGGAGACGGTCAGCTGCGCCAGGATCACGCCCGCGACCGCGCTGGAGATCGACGTGCCGATCGCGCGCATCAGGGTGTTGAGGCTGTTCGCGGCCGCCGTTTCCGATACCGGGACGGCGCCCATGATGAGCGCCGGCATCGCGCCGTAGGCGAGCCCGATGCCGGCGCCGATCGTGGCCGACACCAGCACGAGATGCCACACGCTCGCCATCAGGACGGTCCCCAGGCCATAACCGGCGGCGACGACGAGCGCGCCCAGCATCAGCGTCACCTTGGGGCCGCGGGCCTTCGTGATCCGGGCGGACAGCGGCGCGGTCAGCATCATCACCGCACCGGACGGCACCAGCACCAACCCCGTGACCAGCATGGTCTGCCCGAGCCCGTAGCCGGTCTCCGCCGGGAGCTGGAGGATCTGCGGCAGCACCAGCGACTGCGCGAACATGGCGAACGCGAACACGATCGACGTCAGGTTCGTCAGCAGGACCTGCCGCCGGACGGTCGTCCGCAGATCCACCAGCGGCCGGGCCGTCCGCAGTTCCCAAGCACCCCAGAGCAGCAGGACCAGCGCGGCGGCCGCGAACAGACCCAGCGTCCGCCCGCTCGCCCAGCCCCACCGCGCCCCTTGGGAGATCGCCAGCAGGAGACAGACGAGGGCGGCCGAAAGACCCACCGCGCCGACGAGATCGAACCGGCCGCCGGTGCGGACGTTCGATTCGGGGACGAACGCCAGTACGAGACCGGTCACGAGGACACCGAGCCCGGCCGCCGTCCAGAACAGCAGATGCCAGTCGGCGTTCTCGGCGAGCAACGCGGCCGCGGGCAGGCCGAGCGCGCCGCCGACGCCGAGTGAGGCGCTCATCGTCGCCGTCGCCGAAGCGAGCCTCTCGGCGGGGAGTTCGTCGCGCATGATGCTGATCCCGAGCGGGATCACCCCGGCCGCGAAACCCTGCAGAACCCGGCCGACCACCATCGGCGCCAGCGTGTCGCTGAGCCCGGCGACGATCGAACCGGCGATCAGCATGCCGAGGCTGAGCAGCAGCATCCGCCGCTTCCCGTACATGTCGCCGAGCCTGCCGACGACCGGCGTCGCGACGGCGCTCGCCAGCAACGTCGCCGTGATCACCCAGACCGTGTCGGCGGGCGACGCGTCCAGCAGTTCCGGCAGCTTCGGGATCAGGGGGATGACCAGGGTCTGCATCAGCGAGACCACGATCCCGCCCAGCGCTAACACCACCACGACCACTTGGGGGCGTGGCACGGGCTGAGTCATTCAAGGCCTCCGGAGGGCATGGGGAGCGAACGACTCCAACTTAAGTCAGTTGATTGACTTATGCCAACAACCCGGGCACTGTGTGAATCACCGAACCCCCGCCACGCTGAAGGAGCCTTCGATGACGGAGCGTCTGCCGAGCTTCCCGTTTCCGACCGAGGCGGCCCTGGCACCGCCCGCCGAATGGGCCGAGTTCCGCGCGAAGTGCCCGGTCGCCAAGGTCACCCTCGCGAGTGGCGACGAGGCGACGCTGATCACCCGCTACGCGGACGTGAAAAGCGTCCTTTCCGACCCCCGGTTCACCCGGCCGACTCCCGCGGACAAGGCGGCGCGGGTCGCGGACACCGAATCGGGCGGGGTCTTCAACAGCGAGATGGCGGGCGTGATCCCGCAGCACGGCGAGGCGCATCTGAAATGGCGCCGGATGCTCGGGAAGTGGTTCACCGCCAAGCGGATGAACGCGCTGCGGCCGCGGATGGAGGCGATGGCCGTCCAGCTGATCGACGAAATGGTCGCGAAGGGCGAGCCCGCGGACCTCAAGGCGGGCCTGGCGTTTCCGCTCCCCGTATGGGTCATCTGCGACATGCTCGGCGTCCCGGACACCGACCGGGAACGCTTCGCCCACTGGTCCGACGTCATGCTCAGCATGACCCGCTACACGCAGGCCGAATTCGACGTCGCGCAGGCGGAATTCGGCCGGTACATGGGCGGGCACATCGCGGCGAAGCGAGCCGAGCCCGGCGAGGACATCCTCAGCGCGCTCATCACCGACACCGATGTCGACGGGGAGCGCTGGTCCGACGCGCTGCTCGTCGCGACCGGCATCGGGTTGCTCATCGCCGGGCACGAGACCACCGCGAACATGATCGCGAAGATGGTGGCGATGCTGCTGGAGGACCGGAGCCGCTGGGAAGCGCTGCTCGCGGACCGGTCGCTGATCCGCACCGCCGTCGAGGAATCCCTGCGCATGGACGCCAACGCGGGCATCGGCATGTCCCGCTACCTCACCGAGGATTTCGAGGTCGGCGGCACGACCTTGCCGGCGGGCACCACCGCGATGTGCAGCATGGCCGCGGCGAACCGGGACGAGAGCGCGTTCGAAGCCGCCGCCGAAATGGCGCTCGACCGGAGCCCGAACCCGCATCTGGCGTTCGGTGCCGGCGCGCACGCGTGCCTGGGGCAGCCGCTCGCCAGGACCGAACTCCAGGTCGTCCTCGGTGTCCTGCTGGACAAACTGCCCACGCTGGAACTCGCCGTCGAGGCGGCGGACCTGCGCAAGGTCGAAGGGCTCGCCGTCGGCGGGCTGCGGGAACTGCCCGTGCGATGGTGATGCCCATGACGAGTGAGATCACCGGTGCCCGCGCCGAACGGGCGCACGCGACGCGGGAACTGATCCTGACCGCGGCGGAACGGCTGTTCGCCGAACACGGCGTGTTCGCGGTGTCCAACCGCCAGGTCAGCGAAGCGGCGGGACAGGGCAACAACACCGCGGTCGGCTACCACTTCGGCACCAAGGCCGATCTGGTGCGCGCGATCGCCCGGCGGCATTCGGGGCCGATCGAGGAGATCCGCCGCCGGATGCTCGCCGACGTCGGCGACGGCACGGATCTGCGGGAATGGATCGGCTGCCTGGTCACCCCCGTGGCCGAGCATCTGGCCACGCTCGGGAGTCCCACCTGGTTCGCGCGATTCGGCGCGCAGGTGATGACCGACCCCGCGCTCCGCCCGATCATGGTCGAGGAATCGCTGACCTCGCCGTCGCTGGTGCGGATCGTCGAAGGACTCCACCGCTGTCTGCCCGATCTACCGGCCGACGTCCGCGCCGAACGCGGCGACATGGCCCGCCAGCTGCTGGTCCACATGGTCGCCGAACGCGAACGCGCCCTCGCCGAGGGCACCTCCACTCCCCGGTCCACCTGGCAGGACGCCGCGACCGGGCTCATCGACGCACTCGCCGGGATCTGGCTCGCACCGGTCACTCCCGGCCCGGACGAAGGAAAAGGACCATGAAGATCACCGTCGACCAGGACAAATGCTGCGGCGCCGGAACCTGCGTGCTGCTCGCCCCCGACGTCTTCGACCAGCGGGAGGAAGACGGCATCGTGCTCCTGCTCCAGGAAACGCCTGGCCCGGACTCGCACGACATCGTCCGCGAAGCCGCCGACGTCTGTCCCGGCGCCGCCATCACGGTGAGCGAGTGACCCTGCTCGTGGTCGGCGCCTCCGCCGCCGGCCTCGCCACCGTCGAGGCCTTGCGCCGCAAGGGCTATACGGACCGGATCACGGTGCTGGGCGCCGAGCCGCATCTCCCCTACGACCGGCCCCCACTGTCCAAACAGGTCCTTTCCGGACAGTGGGAACCCGCTCGAACCCAGCTTCGCACCGTCGAACGCTTGTCCACATTGGACGCCGAGTTCCTGCTCGGCGACGCGGCCGTCGCGCTCGACGTCCGGGAGCGGACCGTCCGCACGGCCTCGGGGCGCGAACTGACCGCCGACGAGATCGTGCTCGCCACCGGGCTGCGACCGCGCACTCTCCCCGGCCAGAGCGATCTCAGCGGCGTTCACGTTCTCCGCACCCTCGATGACGCGCTGGCCTTGCGGGCGGACCTGCTGTCCTGTTCACGGGCGGTCGTCGTCGGCGACGGCGTCCTCGGTACCGAGATCGCCGCCTGCGTCGCGGGGATGGACGTCCCGGTCACCCTGGCGGGTCCCCAGCCGGCACCCCTGGCCGCGCAATTCGGCCCGGCCGTCTCCGGTCTGCTGGCGGAGCTGCATACGTCCCGCGGCGTGACCCTGCGCCTCGGCGCGGCGGTCACCGGGCTGGATTCGCGTGATGGGCATGTCACCGGCGTACGACTGGAAACCGGCGACGTACTCCCCGCGGACGTCGTCGTGGTGGCGTTCGGCGCCGCACCGGCGACGGACTGGCTCGAAGGCAGCGGGCTGGCACTGGCGAACGGCGTCGTCTGCGATTCCCGATGCCATGCGGCGGAAGGGATCTACGCCGTGGGCGACGTGGCCCGCTGGCATCACGAAGCGCTCGACGTGACCTTGCGGCTGGAGAACCGGACCAACGCCACCGAGCAGGCGGCCCACGTGGCGACGGTCATCCTCGGCGAAGACCGGCCCTACCTGCCGATCCCCTACTTCTGGACCGACCAGTTCGACACCAAGATCCACGTCCACGGCACCCTCTTCGCGGACGCGGAAGTATCCCTTGTGGAGGGATCTCCTGCCGAACGCCGGTTCGTCGCCGAATACCGGCGAAACGGCGTGGTGACCGGTGTCCTCGGCTGGAACATGCCCAAACAAGCCCGCCTGCGCCGCCCGGACCTCACCGGTGTTCTCGTTGGAGGAAAGCCTTGACCACCACACCGTCCTTTCCCGCCGCCAGGGCGGCGGGCTGCCCGTTCGACCCGCCACCCGTCATCCGGTCGCTGCAGGAGGAAACCCCGCTCGCGCGGGTCCGGTTGTGGGACGACAGCACGCCGTGGCTCGCGACCCGGTACGCCGATCAGCGGAAACTGCTCTCGGATCCCCGCGTCAGCGCCGACATCACCCGGCCCGGCTATCCGAGCCCGACACCACTGCGAGGTGGCTCCATCAGTTTCATCCTGATGGACGACCCCGAACACGCCCGGCTGCGCCGGATGGTGACCGCGCCCTTCACCATCAAACGCGTGGAGGCCATGCGGCCAGGCGTGCAGAAGATCGTGGACGACCTGATCGACGAGATGCTGGCCGGTCCGAATCCCGCAGACCTCGTGACGGCGTTCGCGCTTCCCGTGCCCTCGCTGGTGATCTGCCAGTTGCTGGGTGTCCCCTACGCGGATCACGAGTTCTTCCAGGACAACAGCAACGTCCTCATCAACCGTGAGACCGGCCCCGAGGCGAAGGCCGCCGCGGGTGCCGCGCTGGGCGAGTACCTCGACACGCTGATCGGCGAGAAACTCGAAAACCCCGGCGAAGACCTCCTGTCGGGTCTTACCGAACGCATCCGTGCGGGTGAGCTGACCCGGCAGGAGGCGGCGCAGATGGGCGTTCTCATGCTGATCGCCGGACACGAGACGACGGCCAACATGATCGCGCTGGGCACGCTGGCGTTGCTCGAACACCCGGACCAGCTCACCCTCCTCCGCGAGACCGACGACCCGAAGCTGATCGCCTCCGCCGTCGAAGAACTGCTGCGCTACCTGCACATCACGCACAACGGACGCCGCCGGGTCGCGCTAGAGGACATCGAGATCGCCGACGAGGTCATCCGGGCGGGTGAAGGCATCATCCTGGCGAACGACATCGGCAACCGCGATCCCGACGTCTTCCCCGACCCCGACCGGCTCGACCTCCGCCGCGACTCCCGCCGTCACGTGGCTTTCGGTTTCGGCGTGCACCAGTGCCTCGGCCAGCCGCTCGCGCGCATGGAACTTCAGGTCGTCTACGGCACGCTGTACCGGCGTATCCCCACACTGCGGCTCGCGACCGACCTGTCGGAAATCGACTTCAAGCACGACGGTTCCGTCTATGGGGTGTACGCCTTGCCCGTAACCTGGTGACCATGAGCGCTGACCGGGACGCCATCGACGAACGGATCCAGGCCGCCGCCGAAAGCGGCGACCTGGCCGAACTCCGGCGGCTGGCCGACGGCGGCAGCAGCGACGCGGCGGACCAGCTGATCGAAACGGCGACCGAGCTGGGCGCGCTGGACGAGCTGCGGCGGCTGGCCGCGGCCGGGAACCAGGACGCCGCGGATCAGCTGGCCGAGCTCACCGAGGAGTAGCGCCCCGCATCGCCGGGACGATCACCGGAAGCGCGGCCAAGAGCGCGAGGCCGCGCACGACGCCCGCGACGGGATAGGGAACGCGAAGCCCGAACCTGTGCGCGAGCAGCCCGCCGGTCAGCGCGCCGAGCGGCATCAGTCCCCAGCCGAGCAGCCGGTACACGCTGTTGACGCGGCCGAGCAGAGCCGACGGCACCTCCTGGTGCCGGACGCCGACGGTGACGACGTTCCAAATGGTCGTCACGAAACTGCTCACCGCCCAGAACCCGCCGAGTACGGCGACGTTCGGGCTGAACCCCATCCCGAGGAAGACGACGGCGTTCACGGCGAGCGAGACGAGCAGCGCGCGGAGGTCGCCGAGCCAGGCGACCAGCCGGGTGATCACCAGCCCACCCACGACACCTCCGATCGCCGCACCGGCGAGCAGGAGACCGAACACCCCCGCGCCGAGATGCAGCACGTCGGTCACGAACAGGACGAGCGTCGCGTTCCCGAGCTGACCGCAGAAGGTGTTGATGCCCAACAGCACCGCAAGAGTGCGAAGCAGGCGGTGCCTCATCAGCCACCGGACGCCATCGAGGACCCTCGCGCTTTCCGCCTGGCCACCTCGTCTGGGCAGCTTCGCCAGGAGTACCGCGGCGAGGACGAACGACGTGGCGTCGACGGCGAACGGCAACGTCCAGGCGAGGGCGAAGAAGAGACTCCCGAGAGGCGGGCCCAGGAACTGCCTGCCCACGATCATCGCCACCTGCTGTCTGCCGTTCGCTTGGTGCAGTAGGCCTTTCGGGACGAGATCCGGAACCGCCGTTTGCGCCGCGTTGTCGTAGAAGACGTCGCACGCCCCGAGCGCGAACGCGAGCAGGACGAGCACGGGCACGGTGACGGCTCCTGCCGCGACGAGCGCGGTGAGCACACCGACGATCAGGGCTTGGAGCGTCTGCGTTCGCCACATGAGGGTCGTTCGGTCGACTTTGTCGACGACGGAGCCGGCGGTGAGCGACAGCAGAAGCCACGGCAGGTACGTCGCGGCGGAGACCAGGGCGACGTCTCTGGCGTCGTGGCTCACCGTCACCGCCAGCAGGGGCAGCGCCGCCGCGAAGACGCCGTTGCCGAGGCTGTCGATCCCGGTGGCCCACCAAAGCCGCCGGTAGGCGCGGGGTAGGTCGGGCATGGGTCGGATCGTGGCGGCGTCCGGTGTTCCGGAGACACCATTTAGCTCATGCCTACATACTCGGGCGATGCCGATGACCATCGAGCTGGGCGTCTCCGAACTGGCCGCGACCCGGTTCGCGATCTCGCCGCTGTCCGAGACCGTGGCCTGTCTGTTGCAGATCGCCGGCCTCGACCGGAATCCGGTCAATCTGCCCTGGCTGCGGTGGGCACGGGAGGAACTCGATCGCGCGCCGCTCGATCTTCCCCGGACCTGGCCACTGCTCGTCAACGGCAGGCTCAGCTGGCCGGAATTCCTCGTCCCTGCTCCGCGAAGTTCGGGAGCGTCGCTCGAAAACGACCTGGAGGCGGTGCGGCGAACCCCCGAAGTCCGGGTGAGGGCGAGCCTCGACCGGGTCTTCGGCGCGAAGCTTCCCCGCGCCGCGGCAGCACTGGCCGACAACCCTCGATCCGGCCTGCGAGAAATCGCCGACGAACTGCGCGAAGCCCACGACCGCCTCGTCGCACCGCATTGGCCGCGGATGCGAGCGGTACTGGACGCCGACGTCGGGTTCCGCGCGCGGCAACTGACCGCGGGCGGTGCCGAGCGCTTGTTCGCGGATCTGCATCCGGATCTCCGCTGGTGCGCCGACCGGGTGACGCTCGCCGGCGAGCGCTGGCGGAATCGGCACAGTGTCGTCACACGAGGCCCCGGCGGTCTCGTGCTGATCCCCGTCGTCCTCGGCTCGCCGTATGTCCTGATCAAGAAGAACACGTCGACCCAGACCACGATCCGCTATCCGGCGCGGGGAACCGGCGCGCTCTGGGCGACCGGGACTCGATCCCCCGGGCCTGGCACGGTGCGGCTACTGGGCCGGACGCGAGCCACTCTCCTGACCGCGTTGTCCTCCCCCGCGACCACGACCGACCTCGCGCGTGCTTTGGGCGTGACGCCGAGCGCCGTCTCCCAGCACCTCAAGGTCCTGCGGGACAGCGGACTCGTCACGCGTGAACGCTCCGGCCGCGGCGTCCTCTACCTGACGACGCCGCTCGGTGAACGCCTCCTCTGACGGTCAGAGGTCCAGGGGCCCGGCAAAGCCGCCATCCGCCGGTCAAGCGGTGACGGAGGGGCTCGTCCCAGCGGCCTCGCGCCCTCGCGACTGTCCATAGGGGACAATTCCGAGGCGATCGTGCCCGATGTGAGCGTTTTGCGAGTGGGTCGTGAGTGTTTTGTGTCGTTCTAACGACTAAATAGTCGTCCTTTGTGGACAATGGCCGGTCAAGCCTCCTGACATCTGCCCCGTTCGGACATCCAGTCCGAATCGTCAGGAGTGGCCTTGACCAGCGCTTGTGCGAATTTGCCGGAGCCCTGGTCAGAGATCGATCAGCTCGACGGTCACTTTCGCCCTATCACCTTCCTCGATCCCTTCGGCCTTGCGAACCGCTTTCTTGACCGGCAACACGTAGGCACCCTGTTTGGAGTCCGGGAAGATCGACGTCTTCCATTTGCTGCCGCCGATACCGACCTGGACCCGGACCGCTCCGAACCCGCGGCGCGGCCCGTCGGCGATCTCACGGATCTCCTCGGAGATGTCCTGGGGCAGGCTGACGAAGGTCCAGGTCTCCCCACGGCGGGCGTCCCAGACCCAGAGCTCGGCATCGAACACGACGATCATCGGTGGAGCGTCGCACACGGCACCGACAATTCCCCGCGCCTCGACTCGTGAGCCCGCTACCGTGGCCACGTGGACTTCGTCGTGATCTTCGGACCACCCGCCGTCGGCAAGATGACCGTCGGCGAGGAGTTGTGCAAGCTCACCGGGTTCAAGCTGTTCCACAACCACATGACCGTCGAGCCGGTGCTCGGCATCTTCCCGTTCGGCTCGCCGCCGTTCGGCAGGCTCGTCAACGAGTTCCGCCGCCGTGTCATCGAGGAGGCGGCCGACGCCGCGCTGCCCGGCCTCGTCTTCACCTACGTATGGGGTCTCGATCTCCCCGAGGACACCGACCTCATCGCCTCGTACGTCGACATCGTCCGGTCGCGCGGCGGCAGGCCGCGGTTCGTCGAGCTGTACGCGGATCTCGACGAACGCCTCGAGCGGAACACCACCGAGCTCCGCCTCGACCGCAAGCCCAGCAAGCGCGACCTCGACTTCTCCCGCGCCAATCTACTCGAACTCGACCGCGACTACGTCATGAACACCGACGACACGCGGCGCACCCACGCCCAGGACCTGATCGAGCGGCACGATCACGTGCGCATCGACAACACCCGCTTGAGCCCGGCGGAGACCGCGGCCCTAATTCTCCGAGAGATGCCGCAATGAGCGGGTCGTCGTCGCGCCGAGCACACGCGAAGCCATCCACGCCAGGGCGTCGGCCGTGCGTGCCGGGGTGTCCGACGGCTGCATGATGTGACTCAGCACGGTCCGGACCACGACGTCGATCGCCACGTCCAGCTGCGCGGCGTCCAGTGGCGGCCCGTAGGCGCGGACACGGCCGCGCAGCATGACGGTCGCTTCGCTCAACAGGCTCCCGGCCCGCACCGTCAGCAACGGCAGCAGTTCGGTGTCGGCGCCGTGCGTGGCCGAGACGATGGCACGCAGCAGGAGATTGTCGTCGGCGAGTTCGAGGACGCCGCGGACGGCGTCGTGGATCGCCTCGACGAGGTCTTCGGGGTGCCGCTCGAAGGCATCCCGGACCACCGAAAGGAACCGGGCGAGTTCGTGCGAGATCATCGCTTCGGCGAGCTGGGTCTTCGAGCCGAGTTCGTTGTAGACGGTCTGGCGGCTGACGCCGACGATCTCCGCGAGTTTGCTCATCGTCACCGAGGACCAGCCGGAACGCACGGTCAGCTCGATCGCCGACGCGACGATCGGTTGACGGTACGGACCTCCCGTAACCGGTGCCTCACTCATGATCGTCATTCTAAGCCGCCATTCTCGCAGCGAACGCCAGCGCCTCAGGCCACGGCGCCCGCCCGGCGATGTGCCGACGGTACTTCATGATCTCCCGCGGCCGGTCGACGGTCAGCGCCCCGACGATCCGGTCCCCGCGCCGGTACAGCGCGGTGAAACCACCGGACTCCGGGACGGCGGCCACCACCTCGTCCGCACGCGGGGTGCCGACGAACTGGATCCGATGGTCGTACCAGTCCGACCAGAAGTACGGCACCGGCGACAACGCCTTCGCCGCTTCCGGGGCGAGCGCGTGACGAGCGGCCGCGGCACCCTGCTCCGCGGCGTTCGTCCAGTGCTCCAGCCGCATCGACTCGCCGTCGAACAACGGATTCGCCGCATGTGCGACATCCCCGGCGGCGTACACGCCGGGCACTCCGGTCGCGAGCGTGGCGTCGCACACCACGCCGCCGTCGCGCTCGTGCAGCGGTACCCCGCTTCCGGCCAGCCAGCCGGTGGCCGGGACGACGCCGATGCCGGCGACCACCAGATCGGCGGGCAGCACCTCGCCGGTCGAGAGCCGCACACCGGTCACCGCGCCGTCGTCGGACTCCAGGCCGGTGACCGTGGTGGACAACCGCAGTTCCGTACCCGCCTCCCGGTGCAGCGAGGCGCACACCGCGCCGGCCTCGGCGCCGACGGACCGGACGAGCGGGACGTCGAGCGTCTCGACGATCGTCGACGGCAGCCCGCGCTTCCGAGCAGCGGCCGCGACCTCCGAGCCGATGAAGCCCGCGCCGATCACGACCGTCCGTGCCCCGGCGTCGAGCGCCGCACGGACCGCCAACGCGTCCTCCGCGGTCCTCAACGTGTGGACTCCGGCGATTCCCTCGCTGCCGGGCAGCCGCCGTGCGGTGGCGCCGGTCGCGATCACCAATGCCTCGTAGGGAACCGTCGTCCCCGCCACCGAAACCTCGCGGGCGGCGGTGTCGAGCCCGTCCGCGGGCGCGCCGAGCATCAGCTCGACACCGAACTCGTCGCGCAACGCGTCCTCGCCGTGGAACGGCTCCACCTCGCCGGATCCTTCCGCGTCGAGGAACGCCTTCGACAGCGGCAGCCGGTCGTACGGCGGGTGGTCTTCCGCGCCGATCAGCACGATCCGCCCCCGGTATCCGTCCCGGCGCGCCGCCTCCACCGCGCGCAAGCCGGCCAGCGACGCGCCCACGACGACCAGTGCCATGATCAGTCCCGCAGCTTCAGGGCGAGGACCGGGCAGGCGTCGACGGCGGCCGACAGGTCCTGGCGGTGTTCCTCACCGGGCTGTTCGTCGAGCACCACGACCGTGCCGTCGTCGCCCACTTCGAAGAAGTCGGGTGCCATCGCCTCGCACATGCCCAGCCCGTCGCATTTCGCGCGGTCCGCCTCGATCTTCATCATGCTCCGACCCTTCCCGGTGCCACGAAATCGACCTTCTCCCGCACGCCGCAGTCCGGACAGCACCACGAATCCGGGATCGCCGACCACGGAGTCCCGGCGGGGAAACCCTCCCGCGGGTCGCCGAGTTTCTCGTCGTACACATAGCCACAGCCGGGGCACATCCCGCCTTCGGTCGCGTCGCCGTGCGTGTCGGCGGCGTGCCGCGACGGCGCGGTGACGCGCGTTCCGTACCGCGCCAGCACCTTGGCCCGCTTCGACGGCTGGATGTTGGCGCGGGAGATGTCGCCGTCGAAATGCGCGAGCACCCGCGGATCCATCACGCGCCGCCAGACCGGCGGCACCAGCGCCAGCACGATCATCCCGGCGTAGCCCGTCGGGAGCACCGGCGATTCCGCGAAATCGCGCAGTGTCTGGTAGCGGCGGGTCGGGTTGGCGTGGTGATCGCTGTGCCGCTGCAGGTGGTAGAGCAGCACGTTGGTGGCGATGTTGTTGGAGTTCCAGCTGTGGCTGGGGTCCACGCGTTCGTACCGCCGGCGGTTCGGCGGGCCGACCATCTGCCGGCGCATGCCGTAGTGCTCCATGTAGTTCACGACCTCCAGCAGCGAGAACCCGACCACCGCCTGGATCACCAGGTACGGCAGGATCCCCGGCCCCAGCCACACGGCCATCGCCGCCCACAGCACCGCCGACATCAGCCAGGCGTTGAGCACGTCGTTGCCGATCCGGAACGGATGCCGGTCGCGCCGGGCGTAGCGCTTGCGCTCCAGCCCCCACGCGGACTTCAGCGAGCCGAACACGGTGCGCGGCCAGAACCGGTAGAAGCTCTCCCCCACCCTGCTGCTGGCCGGGTCCTCGGGAGTGGCCACCCGGACGTGGTGGCCACGGTTGTGCTCGATGTAGAAGTGGCCGTAGAAGCTCTGCGCCAGCGCGATCTTCGAAAGCCAGCGCTCGTGGCTCTCCTTCTTGTGCCCGAGTTCGTGCGCGGTGTTGATGCCGATCCCGCCGATGCAGCCGATCGAGATCGCCAGGCCGATCTTGTCCGCGACGGACAGGTCACCGCGGGCGATCAGCCAGAACGCGACGATGAAGCCCGCGTACTGGATGGGCAGGAAAGCGAAGGTGATCCAGCGGTAGTAGCGATCCCGCTCCAGCCGTTCGATCACGTCGTCGGGCGGATTGCTGCGGTCCAGCCCGGCCACCAGGTCGATCAGCGGCACGATCACCAGGATCACGATCGGCCCGATCCAGAACCACACCCCCCAGCCGGTGGCCGCGTGCAGGCCGATGGCCAGGAACGCGAGCGAAGGCACCACCAGGCCGATCAGCCACAGATATCGCTTGCCGTCGGTCCAGCGTTCGGTCGAGCCCGCCGGGATCGTGCCCGTCATCTCGCTCATCGCACCCTCCTCCATTGGCTGGGTTTACAAAACCATAGGTGATGTACACCCAGTTTGACAAGAGGCCACCTTTTGTAAACCCAGCGTTGCTTCATTTCGTGAGAATCTGGCGATATCTTGTATTCGTAAGGAAACTTACTTAACTTGTGACGACACGCCGCGACCCACTTCGTCCGCCCCGAAGGAGCGCGAATGCCCCGATCATCACGCCGGATCCGACCCGCCGCCGTGGCCACCGTCGCCGCGGCACTGCTGGTCCTGCCCGCCGCCACCGCGACCGCGTCCACGACGGCGAACAGCCCGTGGCCGGGCGGATCGGCCGTCACGAACGCCGACGGGTCGAACGTCCTCGGCGGCAACATGAGCGGCCTGTCGTTCGGCGGCCCGGACGTCCTCTGGGCGGTCAAGAACGGCCCCGGCACGCTGTACCGCCTCGTGCGCAACGGCTCGAAATGGCAGCCGGACACCGCCAACGGCTGGTCGTCGGGCAAGCAGTTGCGCTACCGCGGCGGCAAGGGCGACCCGGACGCCGAAGCCGTCGTGGCCACCCCGGACGGCGTGGTCGCGGCCACCGAACGCGACGGCGACAACAGCAAGACGAGCGCGCTCAAGGTGCTCCGGTACGACGTCTCCGGCACGGCCAAGACCCTCAGCGCCAAGGCCGAATGGGATCTGACGGCGGACCTGCCGAAGGTGTCGGCCAACGACGGTCTCGAAGCCGTCTCGTGGATCCCGGACAGCGCCCTCACCGCCAAGGGGTTCGTCGACCAGCGCACGAAGGCGCCGTACAACCCGGGCAGCTACCCCGGCCACGGGACCGGCCTCTACCTGGTCGGCCTCGAAAGCAACGGGATGATCTACGCCTACGCGCTCGACCAGGCCGGCGGGAAGTACACCCGCGTCGCGAGCTTCGCGAGCGGGCTCGACTCGATCATGGAACTCGAGTACGAGGCTTCCACCGGCAAGCTGTGGGCGGTCTGCGACGACAACTGCGGCGGTGACTCGGCGACGCTCGCCGTCGACGCGCAGGGCGCGTTCGCCGTCACGGCCACGTACGACCGGCCGAGCGGAATGCCGGACTACAATAACGAAGGTTTCGCGATTTCGGCCACGTGTGCCTCCGGAACCAAGCAGGTGGTCTGGGCCGACGACGGGAACGAAAGCGGCCACGCGCTCCGCGCCGGCACCCTCTCCTGCGGCTGAGTGGGGCGCGATATGAAACTCGCCTCCCTCGCGATTCTGCCTGCCCTGGTCTTTCCCCTGCTCCTGCCGTCCGCCGCGCTCGCGGCCGACGGCTGGGAATCCATCGGCACCGGTATGACCTCCGGCGCCAGCGGGATCGCCGTCCTCGACCGGGACGACGACCGGATCGACGCTCTTGTTCTGCGGGACAACAAGAAACCCGGCCAGAACCGGGCGGTCCGGGTCCGGCTCGATCGCGGCAAAGTGTCCAAGGTGGACTCGATCGACTGGCCGGGCGAGCTCCCGGTCGACCTGGAAGCGGCCGAAGCGGTGCCGGGAAAGAGCGGCGAGTTCATCGCTTTGGCCAGCGACGGCAAGGGCTTCCATTTCAAACTGAAGGACCGGAACCTGAAAGTGCTCGGCACTTTCCAGGTACCGAAAGGCGATCCGGAAGACAATTACGAGGGTTTCGCGCTGAAGAAGGTGAACGACCGCTTGTTCGCGGTCTGGGCGGATCGCGGTCAGGACACCCGGCCCGCCACGCTCTACTCCGCGGAGTTCTCGGTCTCGAAGCTGTCCTTCAAGAAGCCGAAGTCGATCCCGTTCCGGGTCCCGTACCCGGCCACGGACGTCCGGCACACGTCGGACGTCGAGATCACCGCGGACGACCGCGTCCTGGTCTCGGCCGCCTCCGACCCGGGTGACGAGGGACCGTTCGATTCGGCCGTCTACGCGGCGGGCGTGCTCCGCGCCGACGGTTCGATCGCGCTCTCCCCCGCTCCGGTGCGGATCGGCGACTTCCCCGGCCACAAGATCGAGGCCATGACCTGCCTTTCGCGCTCGTGCGGCAGCCTGCTTTACGGCACCGACGACGAGGCGGCGGGCGGTAGGCTCCGGATCGCGACCAGGAACGACCCGGAGGACCAGTGATCAGCGAAGACCTGCGCGAGCGCCGCCACAAGATCATCGAAGAGCACATGGACACCGAGGTGGCCCACGAGTTCGACCGAACGCTGGGCACCTTCAACGGTCATCCGCACTACGAGATCATGGCGACCGGGCAGATCTTCGACGGCGACGAAGAGGTCATGGCGTACTACCGCATGACCCGGACGGCGTTCCCCGATCAGCGGCACGACAACGTCCGGTACCACTTCGCCGACGAGTCGGTCATCGTCGAGTTCGACCTGCTCGGCACCAACCTCGGCGAGTTCTACGGACGCCCGCCGACCGGCAAGGCGTTCCGGGTGCCGATCATCGCGGTGTTCTTCTTCGACGAGGACCGGATCACCAACGAGCGCATCTACTTCGACGCCGCCAGCCTGATCACCCAGGCCGGGCACGCCGAACTGCTGACCCTGCTGGCGTCCGGCGACGTCTAGAAAAGAGTCCGGGCCCGCCGCGGAAGCGACGGGCCCGGACTCTTTCAGACCTTGATCACGCCACGTCGTAGCGGTCGAGGTTCATGACCTTGTCCCACGCCGCCACGAAGTCGCGGACGAACTTCTCCTTGGCGTCGTCGCTGGCGTAGACCTCAGCCACCGCGCGAAGCTCGGAGTTCGACCCGAACACGAGGTCGGCCCGGGTGCCGGTCCACTTGACCTCGCCGGTCGCCGGGTCGCGGCCTTCGAAGACCTCCGCGTCGGCGGACGTGGCCGTCCACTGCACGCCCATGTCGAGCAGGTTCGCGAAGAAGTCGTTGGTCAGCGCCCCCGGCTTCTCGGTGAACACGCCGTGCTGGGACTGCTGGGCGTTGGCGCCGAGGACACGCAGACCGCCGACGAGGACGGTCATCTCGGGCGCGCTCAGGTCCAGCAGGTTCGCGCGGTCGATGAGCAGGTACTCCGTCGGGAGACGGTGGCCCTTGCCCCGGTAGTTGCGGAACCCGTCCACGGTCGGCTCCAGCGGCGCGAACGACTCGACGTCGGTCTGCTCCGCCGTCGCGTCGGTGCGGCCCGGCGTGAACGGCACGGTGACCTCGTGCCCGGCGTCCTTGGCGGCCTGCTCGACGGCGGCGACGCCACCCAGCACGATCAGGTCGGCGAGCGAGACCTTCTTGCCGCCGGTCTGGGCGCCGTTGAACGCCTCCTGGACCCCTTCGAGGGTCCGCAGCACCTGCGACAGCGTCTGCGGGTCGTTGACCTCCCAGTCACGCTGCGGCTCGAGCCGGATGCGGGCACCGTTCGCGCCACCACGCTTGTCGCTGCCGCGGAAGGTCGAAGCCGACGCCCACGCGGTGGACACCAGCTGCGAGACCGACAGGCCCGAAGCGAGCAGCTTCTCCTTGAGGGAGGCGATGTCCGCGTCGTCGATCAGCTCGTGGTCGACGGCGGGCACCGGGTCCTGCCAGATCAGCGTCTCCTGCGGCACCAGCGGGCCGAGGTAGCGCTGGATCGGGCCCATGTCGCGGTGGGTCAGCTTGAACCAGGCGCGGGCGAAGGCGTCCGCGAACTGGTCCGGGTTCTCGTAGAACCGGCGCGAGATCTGCTCGTAGACCGGGTCGAAACGCAGCGCCAGGTCGGTGGTGAGCATGCCGGGCGCGCGGTTGAGCTTGCCGTCCTCGGGGTCCGGCACGGTGTTCTTCGCCTTGCCGTCCTTCGGCGTCCACTGGTGGGCGCCCGCCGGGCTCTTGGTCAGCTCCCACTCGTACTCGAAGAGGTTGTGGAAGAACCAGTTGCTCCACTGGGTCGGGGTCGGCGTCCAGGTGACCTCCAGGCCACTGGTGATCGCGTCGCGTCCCTTGCCACTGCCGAAGCTGTTCTTCCAGCCGAGGCCCTGCTCCTCGATCGAAGCGCCCTCGGGCTCGGCCCCGACGTACTTGTCCGGGTCGGCCGCGCCGTGGGTCTTGCCGAAGCTGTGGCCGCCGGCGATCAGCGCGACGGTCTCCTCGTCGTTCATCGCCATCCGGCCGAAGGTCTCGCGGATGTCGCGGGCCGCGGCCAGCGGGTCCGGGTTGCCGTTCGGGCCTTCCGGGTTCACGTAGATGAGACCCATCTGCACGGCGGCCAGCGGACCCTCGAGCTGGCGGTCACCGCTGTAGCGCTCGTCGCCGAGCCAGGTGCGCTCGGGACCCCAGTACACGTCCTCGTCCGGCTCCCAGACGTCGGCGCGGCCACCGGCGAAACCGAAGGTCTTGAAGCCCATGGTCTCCAGCGCGCGGTTGCCGGTGAAGATCATCAGGTCGGCCCACGAGATCTTGCGGCCGTACTTCTTCTTGACCGGCCAGAGCAGGCGGCGGGCCTTGTCGAGGTTGCCGTTGTCCGGCCAGCTGTTGAGCGGGGCGAAGCGCTGCATGCCCGCGCCCGCGCCCCCGCGGCCGTCCTCGATCCGGTAGGTGCCGGCGCTGTGCCACGCCATGCGGATCATGAAGCCGCCGTAGTGGCCGAAGTCCGCGGGCCACCAGTCCTGCGAAGTCGTGAGGACGGCGTCGACGTCCTTGGCGAGTTCACCGAGGTCGAGGGTCTTGAACTCGGCGGCGTAGTCGAACCCGGCGTCCATGGGGTCCGAAGCGGCGGAGTGCTTCCGGAGGATCTTCAGGTTGAGCTGGTTCGGCCACCAGTCACGGTTGCCCGCGCCTTCGGTGGGGTGGTTGCGGCGGCCCGACGAGACGGGGCAGCCGCCCGCGCTCTCTTCGTTCATTTCGCCGATGACGGCGTCCGGGCTGTCAGACACGGGAATCCTTCCGGGAATCAGAACTGCAGGGCTCAGGAACGGGGTTCGATCGCACAGTCGGGACACAGGCCCCAGTAGATGACCTCGGCCTCTTCGATCAGGAAGCCTTGGTCGTTCGACGCGGTCAAACAGGGTGCGGGGCCGACGGCGCAGTCGACGTCGGCGATGGCGCCGCAGGATCGGCACACGACGTGATGGTGGTTGTCCCCGACCCGGGACTCGTAGCGTGCCACGGACCCCGACGGCTGGATCCGCCGTACGAGACCCGCGGCGGTCAGTGCCCGCAACACGTCGTAAATGGCCTGGTGAGAGACCTCGCCGAGCTCCGTACGCACGGCACCGATGATCGAGTCGGTGTCGGCATGAGGATGGTCGCGTACCGCTGTCAGCACGGCCACCCTGGGACGCGTCACGCGCAGGGAGGCCCCGCGCAGCATCCGCTCGAACTCCGGGGTCGTGGGCACGGCCGCAGTCTGGCCCATTTTCTGGAATGAATCAAGTTCGCAGGATCCCGGGCGTGTCACCCCTCGCGTGCTCGCCCACCGCACACGCGTGTCCCGGGCCGGACCTCGCGTGCTCGAAGCCGGAACTCGCGTGATCCGGGACGGATCTCACTCCGACGCGAGTTCGGGAAGGGCGGTCACCGTTGACGACGTCGGCTCCGTGACTTTCGTTACGGATTCTCGTCAAGAATTTCGCCCTTCGTCAACAATCGGATGAAAACGCGCTGTGAAGTGCCGCGCGATAACCACCCGCCCACCCGAAGGTGCGAAATTCGGATGAAACTTGCACACACGAAAGGGAATCTCCACCGCCACAGCAGGTTTTCCGCGTACTCCAAACACAAACCGGTGCCCCCGCGATACCCTGGACGAGTGAGAGGCCGCGCCGGAGCGTTGCCGAAGCGGCCGCGCTCACGTCCCTCCGAGTGACGCAATCCCTTGCCAGCGCATGATTCTCGAAGTCTCCGCAGCTACAGGGCCACTCGCACGGCCGTCCACGGCACGCTTCCCCCGTGGTAGCGTCTGCGCCCTGTTCCCCACAGTCCGGCTCCACTCATCGTTCACCAGCAAGGGAAAACCATGCCCGAACAAGGTCTCGGCACCGTCGTGGCGGTGGACGGCCCGGCGGCGGCGGGCAAGACCACCACCTGTCTGGCACTGTCGAAATCGTTCGATCTACGCTACCTCGAAAGCGGCAGGACTTACCGCATTATCGCTTTCGAGGCCCTGCAACGTGATATTCCTGTCGAAAACGCCACGAAAGTCACCGGACTCTGCGACGAATTGATCACGGCGAGCCGATCCGTGAGCCTGCTGACCTCCGACCGTTACGCCCAGGACAAACTGCGCGCGGCCCGGGTCAACGTCGCCGTTTCGGCCGTCGCCAAGATCGCGGAGGTCCGCCAGCGGGTCACCAGCCTCATCAGGCTTTGGGCCGGCGCGCAGCCGCGATGCGTCATCGAAGGCCGGGACATCGGCACCACCATCTTTCCCGCCGCGACCGTGAAGTTCTACCTGACCGCCAAGCCCGAAGTGCGGGCGATGCGGCGAGTACGGCAAGAGCGGGCGGCGTCCTACGAACACGTTCTCGACGACGTGGTCCGCCGCGACGAGGCCGATATGTCCCGGACGACGTCGCCGTTGGTCCCCGCCGAGGACGCCATCAGAATCGACACCACCGAGCTCACCGTCGAGCAGGTACTACGGCTGATGACCTCGGCGTGTCGCGACAGAGGCTTAGAGATCAACCGTTAGTGCGAGTACGCTTCTGCTTTGTCTGCGACGAAGCTAAGTTGACCATGGGTATGACTTCAAGTGATCGATCAATGACGAGGAGTATCGGTTATGAGACCGGCGATGGCGAAGGAAAACGAAGCCGAACCGGTGAACGCCGATTGCCTCTTTTGTCATTTCGATGACACCTCGGTGAATGACGTACTGTTCAAAGGAAACGAGATCTATGTGCGGTGGGACAACTTCCCGGCCGCCAAGGGGCATGTCGAGGTCGTCCCGAAAAGACACGTGGAGTCCTACTTCTCGCTCACGGCGAGCGAGCACGCCGAAGTCTATGCGCTGATCAAGCGGGCATGGCGCCGGATCCAGGACCAGTTCCAGCCGGACGGCTACACCATCGGCGTGAACGAAGGGCAAGCGGCGGGCCGGACGATCGACCACCTGCACATCCACCTGATCCCACGGTACGAGGGCGATGTGGCGGATCCGCGAGGCGGTATCCGTCACGTACTACCGGGCACCAATCCCGACGAATGGCTCGGTCGGTAGCCCTTTCCTCGCCTCGACCACGAACCAGCTGCCGCGTCCGCTCGGCCACACCTGGGCCGAGACGAACCCGACGGCCGCCAATTCCTCCAGCACGGCTTCGGGGCTGCGCAACGAAAACCACCTCGGGGACGGCATTCGGACGCTTCGCGCCCATCCTTCGCCGTTCCCTTCCTTGAGGCTGATCGCCGTGACACCGCCGGGCGCGAGCACTCGATGGATTTCGGAGAAGACGTGCGGATGCGTCTCACTCGGCAAGTGCACGACGCTGGCACAGGCCCAGACGCCGTCGAACACTCCAGCGGCCAGCGGTAAGGCCATGAGATCGCAGAGCACCGCGCCGGCCACCGCACAACGGCATCGGGTGTACCGGAGCAACTCCTCGCTGAGGTCGGCCGCCACCACGGTCGCGCCGCGTCCGATCAGGTATTCGGCGTCCCGGCCCCCACCACAGCCGAGGTCCAGCACCGAGCTTCCGGGCAGGGTGTCGAAGAAGCGGTCCAGTTCGTGGTCGAGGCCGGGAAACAGGTCGAGCGTGCGGGTGGACCGGACGTACACCTCGGCACACTCGTCGTAGGCTCGTCGAGTACTCGACACCAAGCCGCGCAGGTTCGTGTCGTTCAGGTGCATTCGAAGTCCTCGCGACCGATGGCCATCCCCAGATTGGTCATCTCCTCCAGCAGTTCCCGCCGGTCGAGCACCTCGTAGCCGCGGCCGGCGTCGACACTCACGCAGCCGACGAACTTGTTACGCCCGCTTCTGATCGGCGTGACGAACAGCGCGGTGCGATGTTTGAGGGCCTGGAACTCCTCCCATTTCAGATTCATGACCGATTCCTTACCGAAGTGCGCCACGTGATCGTCGAACTTCGCCTCGTCGGTGAGGCGGGCCGCCAACGGTGCGACGTCGAATGTCACTTCACGATCGTGCTGCCAGCAGAGTCCCACCGCGCCGATGCCCCGCACCGGGGCGAAACTCCGCGTCGCCGGAAAGGATGACATCCGATAGGAGGAAAGTCTTTTCAGCACACCGTGGATCGGATGCCTCAGCGTGCGCGTCTTCCGCCACACGTGGAGTGCCAGGTCGCCGGTGTCGAGTGGAGGGTCGATCTTCGCGCTGATCTCGAGCAATCTGCCGAACGTGGACAGCACACGTCGGCGCATCATGACGTTCCGGTCCACGAAGGCCCGTCGTTGCCAGCTTTCGAACGGTGCGAAGGCGCCGAACACCCCTGCCGTCACGAGTGCGACCAACAGCAGGTACGAGCGGTCGTTCAGGAGATCGTCCCAGAAGGCCTTCGCCGGTACGTTGTACGCCTTACCCGCCAGGAAGAGCGTCGCCGACAGCAGAATCGCCTTGTCCGCGAACTTGGCCGCCTTCCGGCTCATGCCTTTCCGTCACGCTGGTGCCGCCATGCCTCGCCCGGCAGGTCCGCCCGCTCACCGTCGTATCCGGTCATGACCACCTCGGTCCGTTCGGTGACCACGCCGATCCGGTGGAAACTCACCGCTTCGGCGAGGTCGTCCACCCTCGCGGACGGCACGGTGAAGACGAGTTCGAAGTCGACCGAGTCGCCCATGACCAGGCTCAACGGCTCGACACCCACGTGAGCGGCCACCGCGGCCACCGCCTTGGGAACGGGGATGGACCGCTCGTCGACGTCGATCCCGACCCCGCTCGACTCGGCGATGCTCAGCAAAGCGGCCTTCAGGCCGTCCGAGGTGTCCAGACAGCTCGTGACCATCCCGCTGGCGCCGAGCGCGAGTCCCTCGTCCACTCTGGCCACCGGTCGCTTCCATGCGGAAAGCAGCGACGGCACCAGGCTGTCGATGACCAGGTCCGGGACACCGGAACGCAGATACGCCATCGCCGCTCCGGCGGGTCCGGTCGGCGCCGTGAGGCAGACGACGTCGCCGGGTTTCGCGCCGGACCGCAGCAGCGCCCGGCCCGCCGGACACACCCCCAGCGCCGACGCCGAGAGGATCAGGCGTTCCGCGCCGCCGATGTCGCCACCCACGTTGAGACAGCCGAACGCGGCACACGCGTCCCGGATGCCGCGCATGACGAGACCGAACAACGCGTCGTCCATTCCGGCCGGATACCGCACGACGGAAAGCAGCCCGATCGGCTTCGCGCCCATCGCCGCGATGTCGCTCAGATTCGCGGCGACCAGGTAGTACCCCAGGTCGTATTCGTCCAGATGTCCCATCTCGTAGAGCCTGAACTTGGGGCCCCGCACGTAATCGGTCCCCACCACGAGGTCGTGCTCCCCGGCCAGCCGGAAGACCGCGCAGTCGTCTTGGGCGTCGGCACCCGCGGTCAGTTCCACCCGGCCGCCGTCCGGGGACGAAACCGGGACGAACTCGCGCGCCTGCCCGGCGAACAACGGCACGATCGTCGTGGCCAGTCTGGTCGGTTCGTCCGAGAATTTCTCACTCACCACAGGACAGCTCCACCTCATCGCCGCTGAGTTTCCCGGGCCAGTAATCCACCATTCGCACGGTCTCGCGAAGATCCCTTTTCCGCATCACCACCGCGTAGTCCCATTCCGGATCCTCGATCGCCAGCACCGCGCCGACGATCGAGCGGAGATACTGCCTTTTCTGCGCGCCGGTCGGCAGGTATACCCGCACTTTCTCCCGGTACACGCGAAGAAAATAGGCGGAAGACGGCCACGGTGCGAGCGCGAGTTCCCCGAGTGAATCCAGATCCCGGTAGAACAGGCCGTCTCCGATCAGGAGATCGTCCACGGCGTCACCGTCGACGGGGAGAAAGTGCAGATGCGCGTGCGTGATGCACGCGTGGCTCTCCTGTCCGGCGCTCGAACCGTGTTCGAGGATCAGTGGCTCGCCGAAGGTCTCGCGGTACAGCGGCACGAAGTCGTCGACGAGGCCGCACACCTCGTCCTGGTGACGGGAAAGCACCTGCGCGAACGACAAGTGATGGTTCGACGGCAGGAGCAGGAGATGCCCGAGTACGAGCGGCGACATATCGGCCAGCAGCGTCAAGTTTTCTGTTGAATGTATTAGCCGGGACGGTGGGTCTCCCTTGTAGAAACGGGCGAAGGAAGTGTCATCCGAACCCGAAAGCTCTTCGCAGAAGTCCGCGCCCGCGCACTGCATGGTTTCGATCATGTCTCCCCCGCCGCCTCGCTTCGTCCTGGCCTTCGCCGAGCAGAGCACCTGGATTTTTGCGCACGGTCATGGCGGACTTGAACGGCCAATGCGGAGATTAACTCGAACGTCGTAACCGGCTCACGGATTCGTGATGACGGGAATTTGGACAAAAGCAGGACACATCGTGGTCGATACATACTCGTCTGCCGCACGACGTGAAAAGCGTCCGCCACCCGATGGATGACGGACGCTTTCCGACTGTCGCTATCCGTTCGAATTCACGGCGATTTCGGCGAAATCCGCACTCACCGGCCTTCGCGTGCCAAGAGTTCCCGGACCCGTTCCTGCAGTGCCTCCCTCGGGTACGCGTTCACCTGCGCTCCGGCCATCCGCACCGGGTCGCCGAAGAAGAAGTACTCGTACAGCGATTCCCGTCCGGCGAAGCTCGAGACCGACGCGTCGAACGCCAGCTTGAACAGCCGCGCGCGGTCCTTGGCCGGCAGGGTGGCCGACTGGAGGTAGGTGTCGATGTCGGGACGGCCCTCCGCCTCGAAGTCAGCCTCGCCCGGCAGCGCCATGAGGCCTGAGGCGGAGAACTTGCGGATGATCTCGGTCAGCCGCGGCGAGACCTTCGTGGGATACCAGTTCCGGGCGGCGTTCAGGACTTCCCACTTGGGCAGGAAGACGCCGTCCTCGCTGAGTTTCCCGTCGGCCTCCGCCGCACGCAGCACGGCCTTCTCGATCTCGACGTAGGAGATCAGCTCCGAGAGGTCCTGCTGGATGTGCTGGAAGCCGCCGATGCCGATCGCGGCGGCGATCTCACTGGCGAGCCCGAGGTAGAACTCCGTCTTGGCCAGTGTGCGCGTGACGACCTGGTGGGTCATGAGCGCGCCGGCGCCGGTCTCGGAGTACCAGGCGTTGCACAGTTCCGGATGTCCCAGCAGGAAGACCCGCTCGTTCGGGACGAAGACGTCGTCGAACACCACGACCGCGTCCATCTCCTCGAACCGGGAGGCGAGCGGCTCGTCGAAATGCGAGCGGCCGTGGTCGAGCCCGGCGCGGCAGAAGTACTTCAGCCCCGGCGCGTCGTTCGGGACGGCGAAAGCGTAGGAATACGGGGCGTCCTCAGGCGTTCCGCGCAGGACGGTCGAAGGGAAGACCAGGAGTTCGTCGGCGATCGGCGCGATCGTGGCGAGCATCCGGGCGCCGCGGACGACGATGCCGTCTTCCCGTTCCTCGACCACCTTCGCCGACAGGTTGCCACCGCCCTGCTGGCTGCCCGAAACCGAACGGTTGACCTGCGGCGGGATCAACGTGTGCGTCGCCAGCAAGTCGTTCTCGCGCGCCATCTCGTAGTACTTCTCGATGCGCTCGCCGTAGACGGGGTCGGCCTGCGAGAAGAACTTCTTCGCCGTCGAGAGGGCGGTGAGCGACGAGTTCATGTAGTCGCCGGTGCGGCCCAGGAAACCGTTGGAGTATTCGGCCCATACGGAGAAGGCGGCGCGGCGGCGCTTGAGGTCTTCCTCGCCGCGCGGCACCAGGAACGACATGCCGACCCGCTCCCCCGTGGTCGGCGATTCGTAGGTCAGGACGTCACGGTGCGCCGGATCGTGCTGGAGGTCGAACAGCTTCGCGTAGGTCAGCGCGTTGTTGCGGAACGCCGGATGCTCGGCGACCTTGGCGGTCACCTTCTCGCCGTCGACGTACAGCTCCGGTGTCATCGCGTTGAGCTTGTCGAGGTACTGCTGTCCGGTACGGGCTCCCATGTCGTGCTCCTTCTCGGGTGGACGTCGTTGTCAGAACAGGGATTCGTGACCTTGCGCGGATTCGTGGATCGTCGAGAACCGCCCGTCGACGAAGCCGAGCGCGTCACCGGAGCGGTAGTCGAACTCCCGCACCTCACCGAGGAACAAGGTGTGGTCACCGCCGTCGTAGGTGGCCCACGGCGTGCAGTCGAACCAGCTCAGGACGCCGCCGAGCCTCGGCGCGTGCCCGCCCTCGACCCACGTCGGCGCGCCTTCCGGAGTCGGACGGCCGGCGAAGTTCATCGCGAGCGCCTCCTGCTCGGCGCCGAGGACGTTGACCGCGAACGGGCGGTCCTTGAGCAGATCGTGGCTCTTCACGGTGCGCTGGATCGAGACGAGGACGAGCGGCGGATCCATCGAGACCGCGGTGAAGGAGTTCACCGTCAGACCGTGCCGTTTCGTCGCGGCGTCGAAGGTCACCACCGCGACGCCCGTCGCGAACCGGCCAAGGCAGCCTCGGAAGAACTGCGCGGGCGGCCGGTAAAGGCTCGAACCCGGCGGAAAACTGGTTTCGCGTGACATCATCGTCGGTTCCTGTTCTATAATCGAACAGCCAGTTCAACTATCGAAATGGATCGTATACGATGGTTTCGGACTCCCGCAAGACCGCGAGCACGTCCCAGACACTCAGCCGCGGCATCCGCGTCCTCGAAGTCCTTGCCGACGCCCAAGAACCGCTCAGCGTCGACCGGATCGCCGAACGACTGGAGGTGCACCGGTCGATCGCGTACCGGCTCATCCGCACCCTCGAAGAGCACGGGCTTCTCACGCGGGAACCCGCCGGGAAATACGAACTCGGCGCGCGCTTGGCCGCGCTGGCGGCGGGGATCAAACACGATCTGCAGGCCGCGGCGCTGCCCGAGCTGACCGCGGTCGCGAACGAACTCGGCATGACGTGTTTCGTGGCGGTGATGGACCGCGAGGAATGCGTGACCCTGGTCAGCGTGGAACCCCGGCACGCCGTCGCGTCCGTCGCGCAGCGCCCGGGGTCCAGGCATCCGTTCACCGCGGGCGCCCCCGGCCGCGCGATTCTCTCCCAGCTTCCGGAAGAGGACCGGCCGGCTGACGTCCGGGAAGTCGCCGACCGCGGCTACGCGGACAGCCACGGCGAGGTGATCGAGAATCTCAGCTCGGTGGCCGTGCCGCTCCCCCTGCGCGGGCACGCCCCGGCAGCGCTCGCGGTCGTCTACCTGTCCAGCACACGAACCTCCGCCGAGCTCGCGGAGCGGCTCAAGGCGGCGGCGAAGGCCGTCCGTGACGCTCTCGGCGGGTGAGCGTCACGGACGGCGGGATCACTTGGAGAAGCGGAGCGGGCTGACCGCCTGCTCGGCTTCGTGGTCGGGCCCGAGCGGGATCCCCGACCGGTCACGCAACAACAACGTGGCGATGAGACCGACGACGGTCATCCCGGCCAGATAGACGGCGACGGACACCGAAGTACCGGTCGCGTCGACCAGTGCGGTGGCGATCGTCGGCGCGAACGCGCCACCGAGGATCGCGCCCAGCGCGTACGAGATCGAAACACCGGAGAACCGGATCGACGCGGGGAACAGCTCCGCGTAGAACGCCGCCTGCTGACCGTAGGTGAACCCGAGCCCGACGCTGAGGATGATCAACCCCAGGGCCAGCAACAAGATGTTCCCGGTGTCCACCAAGGGGAAGAGCACCGCGATACCGGCGAGCTGCGCGATCCAGCCGACGACGTAGGTGCGGCGCCTGCCGATGCGGTCCGAGACCGCGCCCGCCGCCCACGTCGAGATCAGCCAGGTCGCCGCGGACGCGGTCACCGCCCAGAGCACCGGGCCGCGGTCGAGCCCGATCGGGCCCTTCGGATTGGTCGCGTAATTCTGGATGTAGCCGCCGGTGGTCATGTAGCCGACCGCGTTGTTGCCCGCGAACACCAGCGCGGCCACCACGACGAGCACGGCGTGTTTGCGGAACAGCTGGATGATCGGGGTCCGGGTCCGCTCACGGCGTTCGGCGATCTCACGGAAGACCGGACTCTCCTCGACCCGGCGCCGCACGTAGTGGCCGACCAGGATCAGCCCGACGCTGAGCAGGAACGGGATCCGCCAGCCCCAGTCGAGGAACGCCTGCCCGGGGACGAGCAGGCTGGTCAGCGCGAGCACACCGGAAGCCAGCAGCAGCCCGAGCGGGACACCGATCTGCGGCGAGGCGCCGAAGAGGCCCCGTCGCTTCGGCGGCGCGTGCTCGACCGCCATCAGGACGGCGCCGCCCCATTCCCCGCCCGCCGAAATCCCCTGCAGGATCCGCAACAGGATCAGCAGTACCGGCGCGAGGACCCCGATCTGGTCGAACGTCGGGAGCACACCGATCAGCGTGGTCGCGGCGCCCATCAGGATCAGGGTGAGCACCAGGACCACGCGGCGGCCGTACTTGTCGCCGAAATGCCCGGCGAGGAACGCGCCGAGCGGACGGAACAGGAAGCTCACGCCCACGGTGGCGAAGGAAACGAGCGTGCTGTTCGCCCCGAGACCGGAGAAGAACAGCTTGCCGAAGACGAGACCGGCCGCGGACGCGTAAACGAAGAAGTCGTACCACTCGACGGTGGTACCGACGACGGTCGCGAAGGCGACCCGCCGCCGGTCGGAGGACGGTGGGGCGGTCCGGCCGGATATGCGTTCATCCTGGGCTGGGTTCGACACGTGGACTCCTTTGTCGTCGGCCACCTTGCCACTGTGGCACGGAATCATATACGTTATTAGATACGAAGCAAGGGTCGAGGATTCAGGGGAACATGGGCACTTACGAGGCAACATCGCCGTCCGGTCCGTTGGAGACCCGGCCGGGCAAGATCATCGCCGTCCATCTCAGCTACGCCTCCCGCGCGGAGCAGCGTGGACGCCGTCCGGCGAACCCGTCGTACTTCTTCAAGCCGTCGAGCTCGATCGGCACGTCCGGCGGCACGGTCGAACGTCCGGCGGGCACCGAGCTGCTGGCCTTCGAAGGCGAGATCGCGCTGGTCATCGGCACCACGGCCCGCTGGGTCAAACCGGACCAGGCGTGGGACCACGTCGCCGCGGTGACCGCCGCGAACGACTTCGGCCTGTACGACCTGCGCGCCGCGGACAAGGGCTCCAACGTCCGGTCCAAGGGCGGCGACGGCTACACCCCGCTCGGTCCCGGCCTCATCGACGCGCGTGACGTCGACCCGTCGTCGCTGCGCATCCGCACCTGGGTGAACGGCGACCTGGTGCAGGAGGACACCACCGCCGGGCTGCTGTTCCCCTTGCGGCAGTTCGTTTCCGATCTCTCCCAGCACTTCACGCTCGAACCGGGCGACGTCATCCTCACCGGAACCCCCGCCGGCTCGACCGTGGTCTCCCCCGGCGACGTCGTCGTGGTCGAAGTGGACGTCCCCGGCACTTCCGCCAGCAGCGGACGGCTCCACACCACGGTTTCCCAGGGGATCCGGTCCTTTTCGGACATCGGCAGCCTGCCCGAGGTCGACGAGAGGCAGCGCGCCGAAGCGTGGGGCACGCCCGTCGAAGCATCTGTCGAGGAGGACGCCCCCGCGCTCAGTGAGGAATTGCGCGCCAAGCTTCTTCGTGCGCCTGTCGCGGGTCTGTCCGCCCAGCTGCGCAAGCGCGGGCTGAACAACGTCGCGATCGACGGCGTGCGCCCCAACCTGCCCGGCTCCAAGGTCGTCGGCACCGCGCGGACCCTGCGTTTCGTCCCGAACCGCGAGGACCTCTTCAAATCCCACGGTAGCGGCTACAACGCCCAGAAGCGGCTCTTCGACTCGGTCGGCGCCGGCGAGGTCATCGTCATCGAAGCCCGCGGTGACAAGGGTTCCGGCACGCTCGGCGACATCCTGGCGTTGCGGGCGCGCTACCTCGGCGCCGCCGGGGTGATCACCGACGGCGGTGTCCGCGACTTCGACGCCGTCGCCGCGACCGGGCTCCCGGTCTTCTCCCAGGGCGCGCATCCGGCGGTCCTCGGGCGCAAGCACGTGCCGTGGGACACCGACGTCGCGGTCGCCTGCGGCGGGGCCACCGTCCTGCCCGGGGACATCATCGTCGGCGACGACGACGGCGTGGTGGTCATCCCGCCGTCGCTGGCCGAAGAGATCGCCGACGCGGCGCTCGTCCAGGAGGACGAAGACTCCTGGATCGCCGAGCAGGTCGGACAGGGCCGCCCGATCGAGGGGCTCTTCCCGCTGAACCCGTTGTGGCGGGAAAGGTATGAGGCATGGCAGAAGAAGCAGTGAAGACGACCAGCAAATCCGAACTCGCCTACGAATGGCTGCGTGAGCGGATCGCCCGGCACGAGTACGGACCCGGCTACCGGCTGGTGCTCGCCGAGATCGCCGGCGCGCTCGACATGAGCGTCGTCCCGGTGCGCGAGGCGATACGGCGGCTGGAAGCCGAACGGCTGGTGACCTTCGAACGCAACGTCGGCGCGCGCGTGGCGATGGTGGACCAGAACGAGTACGTCCACGCGATGCAGACCCTCGGCGTCGTCGAAGGTGTCGCCACCGCGCTGTCCGCGCCGCAGCTGTCCGAAGAGAACATCGCGCGGGCGCGGCGGGTGAATGAGCGCATGATCGCCCTGCTGGACCACTTCGACGCGCACGAGTTCACCGCGCTGAACCAGCAGTTCCACTCGCTGCTCTTCGAATGCTGCCCCAACCCGCAGATCCTCGACCTCGTGCACCAGGGCTGGACCCGGCTGTCCGGGCTGCGCGACTCCACGTTCGCGTTCGTGCCCGACCGCGCGCACCGGTCGGTCGAGGAACACGAAGAGATCCTGCGGCTGATCTCCGAGAAAGCCGACCCGCTCGACATCGAATTCGCCGCGCGCAACCACCGCTGGGCCACCATGCAGGCCTTCCTGGACGCTCGAGAGCGCGCCAAGCGCTGACTGAGGAGGAATCTTGACCAGCACGACTCCCCGGCCGATCCCGGACGGTGTCCCGGAGCGGATCCGGCACTACATCGGCGGCGAACTCGTCGATTCGGCCGACGGCGCCGTCTTCGACGTACTCGACCCGGTGACCAACGACGTCTACGTCCAGGCCGCCGCGGGCAAGAAGGCCGACATCGACCGCGCCGTCGCCGCCGCGCGGAAAGCGTTCACCGAAGGCCCCTGGCCGAAGCTGCTGCCGCGCGAGCGCTCGCGTGTGCTGAACCGCATCGCGGATCTCGTCGAGTCGCGGGACAAGCGGCTGGCCGCACTGGAGAGTTTCGATTCGGGCCTGCCGATTTCGCAGGCGCTGGGCCAGGCACGGCGGGCCGCGGAGAACTTCCGGTTCTTCGCCGACCTGATCGTCGCGCAGGCCGACGACACCTACAAGGTGCCCGGCCGCCAGGTGAACTACGTCAACCGCAAGCCGATCGGTGTCGCTGGGCTGATCACACCGTGGAACACGCCGTTCATGCTGGAGTCGTGGAAACTCGCGCCCGCGCTGGCGACCGGCAACACCGTCGTGCTCAAGCCCGCGGAGTTCACCCCGCTTTCCGCATCGCTGTGGGCGGAGATCTTCGAGGAGGCCGGGCTGCCGTCGGGCGTTTTCAACCTCGTCAACGGCTTCGGTGAGGACGCCGGTGACGCGCTGGTGAAGCATCCGGACGTCCCGCTGATCTCGTTCACCGGAGAGAGCGGCACCGGCAGCCTGATCTTCGGCAACGCGGCTCCGTTCCTCAAAGGACTGTCGATGGAACTGGGCGGCAAGTCGCCCGCCATCGTCTTCGCCGACGCCGATCTGGAGACCGCGATCGACGCGACGATCTTCGGCGTGTTCTCGCTCAACGGCGAACGCTGCACCGCGGGCAGCCGCATCCTGGTCGAGCGCGCGATCTACGACGAGTTCGTCGAGCGCTACGCCGCGCAGGCCAAGCGCGTCGTGGTCGGCGACCCGAGCGACCCCAAGACCGAAGTCGGCGCCCTGGTGCACCCCGAGCACTACGACAAGGTCATGAAGTACATCGAAATCGGCAAGACCGAGGGCAGGCTCGTCGCCGGCGGCGGCCGTCCGGACGGCTTCCCGACCGGCAACTACGTGGCGCCGACGGTGTTCGCCGACGTCAAGCCGGACGCCAGGATCTTCCAGGAGGAGATCTTCGGCCCGGTCGTCGCGATCACGCCGTTCGACAGCGAGGAAGAGGCGCTCGAACTCGCGAACAACACGATGTACGGGCTCGCGGCCTACGTCTGGACCAACGACCTCAAGCGGGCGCACAACTTCGCGCAGTCCGTCGAGGCGGGCATGGTGTGGCTCAACTCGAACAACGTCCGCGACCTGCGCACGCCCTTCGGCGGGGTGAAGGCGTCCGGGCTGGGGCACGAGGGCGGCTACCGCTCGATCGACTTCTACACCGACCAGCAGGCGGTGCACATCAATCTCGGCGAGGTGCACAACCCCGCCTTCGGCAAGGGCTGAGCCCACTCCACTGTCCACGAAGGATGACGCAATGAAGCCGATCCCCACCCCGAAATCGCCGCCGCCGGACGTCCTGCGCTGCGCGTACATGGAACTCGTCGTCACCGATCTGGCGCGTTCGCGGGCCTTCTACGCCGACGTGCTCGGCCTGACGGTGACCGAGGAGGACGAGACGACGGTCAGTCTCCGCACGATCGACGAGTTCATCCACCACAATCTCGTGCTGCGCCAGGGACCGGTCGCGGCGGTCGCGGCCTTTTCGTACCGGGTGCGGTCGCCCGAGGACCTGGACAAGGCCGTCGCGTTCTACACGGAACTGGGCTGCCGGGTCGAACGCCGCGCGGACGGCTACACCAAGGGCATCGGCGACTCGGTGCGGGTGCAGGATCCGCTCGGTTTCCCCATCGAGTTCTTCCACGACGTCCAGCACGTGGAGCGCCTCGGCTGGCGCTACGACCTGCACCTGCCGGGCGCGCTGGTGCGGCTCGACCATTTCAACCAGGTCACCCCGGACGTCCCGCTCGCGGTGAAGCACATGGAAGATCTCAACTTCCGGGTCACCGAAGACATCCAGGACGACCAGGGCACCACCTACGCGGCCTGGATGCGCCGTAAGCCCACCGTGCACGACACCGCGATGACCGGCGGCGACGGGCCGCGGATGCACCACGTCGCCTTCGCCACGCACGAGAAGCACAACATCCTGTCCATTTGCGACAAACTCGGTTCGCTGCGGATGTCGGACCACATCGAACGCGGACCGGGCAGGCACGGCGTGTCGAACGCTTTCTACCTGTACCTGCGCGACCCTGACGGACATCGCGTCGAGATCTACACGCAGGACTACTACACCGGCGACCCGGACAACCCGGTCGTCACCTGGGACGTGCACGACAACCAGCGCCGCGACTGGTGGGGCACGCCGGTGGTCCCGTCCTGGTACACCGACGCCTCGCTGGTGCTCGACCTCGACGGCAAGCCGCAGCCCGTCGTCGCGCGGACCGATGACAGCGAGCTGGAGGTCACCATCGGCGCCGACGGCTTCTCCTACACCCGCAAGGGTGACGACGAAGGCGAACTGCCGGCGTGGAAACAGGGCGAGTACAAACTCGGCAACCAGCTCTGAGGCAGGGGACATGCTCGAAGAGGAAACGATCACCGCGATCGCCGACGAACTGGCGGCCGCGGAGGAGGCACGGGAGACGATCCCGCTGCTGACGGCGCGCTATCCGGACATGACCGTCGAGGATTCGTACGCCGTGCAGAACGAATGGCGGCGGCGAGGCATCGCGGCGGGTCGTCGTCCGGTCGGCCGCAAGATCGGGCTGACGTCGAAGGTCATGCAGGCCGCGACCGGGATCACCGAACCCGACTACGGCGCCATCTTCGCGGACATGGTGTTCGAAAACGGTTCCGTGATCGAACACAGCCGGTTCTCGAACGTGCGCATCGAGGTCGAGCTGGCCTTCGTGCTCCGTGATTCCCTCGCCGGACCGGACACCACGGTGTTCGACGTGCTGCGGGCGACCGAGTACGTGGTGCCCGCGCTGGAGATCCTGTCGTCGCGCATCGAGATGGCTGGCCGGACCATCGTGGACACGATCAGCGACAACGCGGCCATGGGCGGCATGGTCTACGGCGGCAACCCGGTCGCCGTGGACGCAGTCGACCTGCGGTGGGTTTCGGCGCTGCTGTACCGGAACGAGACGATCGAGGAGTCCGGTGTCGCCGCCGCGGTGCTGAACCACCCCGCGAACGGTGTCGCCTGGCTGGCGAACAAACTCGCTCAACACGGTGACAAGCTCGACCCGGGCGACATCGTGCTGGCCGGGTCGTTCACACGGCCGATGTGGGTGCACCCCGGGGACACCGTGACCGCCGATTACCGGGATCTGGGGGCGATCACATGCCGCTTCGTCTAGATCCGCCGTTCCGGGATCAGCTCGGTGAGCGGCCGCGGATCGGCATGTGGGTCACGTCGGGCAGTCCGGTCGTCGCCGAGATCTGCGCGGGTTCCGGGCTCGACTGGCTGCTCGTCGACACCGAGCACTCCCCCGCCGGTCTGGAGACCGTGCAGTCGTTGCTGCAGACGATCGCCGCCTACCCGATCACGCCGGTGGTGCGCGCTCCGTCCGGCGACGCGGTCGCGCTGAAGCAACTGCTCGACCTGGGCGCCCAGAATCTGTTGGTGCCCATGGTCGACAGCGCCGAGGAGGCGGAAGCCGTCGTGCGAGCCGTCCGCTATCCGCCGCGAGGCGTGCGCGGTGTCGGCAGTGCCCTCTCCCGGTCCGCGCGCTGGAACCGGGTCGAGGACTACCTCGCGAAGGCCGAGGAGTTCACGTCGCTGTTCGTCCAGATCGAGTCGGCGGCGGGGGTCGCAGCCGCCGCCGAGATCGCCGCGGTCGACGGCGTCGACGGGGTGTTCGTCGGACCGTCCGACCTGGCCGCCTCGATGGGCCTGCTCGGGAAGCAGACGCACCCTGATGTCACCGCGGCCGTCTTGCGCACCTTCGAGGCCGTCCTCGCTTTGGGAAAACCAGTGGGAGTCAACGCGTTCGACCGGGCGCAGGCTCAGCGCTACCTCGACGCCGGCGCCTCGTTCGTCCTGGTCGGCGCGGACGTCACGCTGCTCGCCCAAGGTTCGGAGGCGCTCGCGCGACGGCATCAAGCCTAGGGTCTTTGGGCATGCTCTCGTGGCTGCTCGACTCTGCCCTGCGCTGGCAGGTGGAACGTGACCGTTCGGCGCGCGGCGCGTTCTTTCCTGGCCGGATTCACCGGAACTCCCGGCTGCCGAGGCAGTCGTGCATCCGTGCCGCGCGGCAGCCGGGCAGGTGTGGTTCGAGGTCGATGTCGCGGCGGGTGGGCCTTCGAGTTGGCTGGGATTCGGCGGTTTAGGTTGGGTTGCGGGCCGGACACAGGGACTCGATAAGCGCCGCTTCGGGTCCACACAGAGTGACCCGCGCCCCAACGTAAAGGTGCTCGAAGGCGGTAGCACTTCATCTGTGTCAGAGCCCCTGAGACTCAATGCTTCCTTCAGGCAGGGACCCTCACGGAGTAGATGATCACCACGCAAGGGCTCATGTTCGGAAGACGATAACCACTCATGTTCTGTCCGGCGGGCATGCCGAAGGGCCCGTCGCCGGCGTGGCCGACGGGCTCTTCGGGGTTCAGACGTGATGCAGGGTGTTGCGCCGAGGTTTTCGGAGCGGATCCCTGTACTGGGGTGGGATGAACTCCGGTAACCCATCGGCCGCCATGCGTACTTCCCAGTCGCCGTGGTGAATCAGCCGATGATGGAAACCGCACAATAGGACCAGATTCCGGAGATCGGTGGGTCCTCCGTCTGCCCAGTGATGAATGTGATGGGCGTGGCAATTCTTGGGTTTCCGATGACAACCCGGGAAGGCGCAACCGCCATCTCGGATGTTGAGTGCGCGTCGCTGGCCTGGAGTGACGAATCTTCGGAGGCGTCCCATATCCAGCGGTTCCCCCGAGGAACCCATCACGACCGGCACCATCAGGCAATCACAGGCCGCGAGCCGGGCTTCCCGCGCCGTCATCGTCCCCACAAAGTCGAGACACGCGGTCCCGAGACCCGACTTCAGTTCCTCAAGCCCGACGGTGACATGCACGAGAGTGCGGTAGCCGCTGGTCCCCGGCTGGTCCGGGCACGCGATCGCCAGATCGAGGAGTTCGGCCCAGGCATCTCCCATGCGCTCGCACTTCATCCGCAGATCCACCTGCCCGAACTCATCTACCGGGCGTGGCTGGGCGTGTGCTTCCAGTGCTGCGGCGGTCCGGGCGCCGGTCTCGTCGTCGAGGAGGCCGGTGAGTTTCCAGAAGCCGTCTTTGCGCCGCTCTAGGGTGATCTCGCGGCGTGGTTCTTTGGGTTCGGGGTCTTTGGGTTCGTTGCCGTCGGGGTTGAGCAAGCCTTGCAGGTTCGCTTCGGCCTTGGCGAGTTGGCGGGGACCGGCGTTCGGGGCGAGGTTGGCGAGGATCTGCTCCGCGCCCGCTCGGTCTTCCGCCGAAATCTCGGCGGGGAGGTTTTTCAGGATCTCCAAGATCTGATCGATCCGCTCATCCCCGACCAGTCCCTGAGCGGCGACGGCGGCAGTCGCGGGAGCGAGAGGCGGAACCTCCGTGCCATCCAAGGCTCGGGTGGGGTTCAACGCGATCGCGCGCTTCACGATCGGACCCGCCTCACCACGCGACAACCCCGCAATCTCCGCGAACCAGCTCGCCGTACTGCCATGCCCGTACAAGTCTTTGGCGCCCCGAGACTCGATCTCCGCCAGGAACCGGCCCAAGCAGGCGGTCGCGATCCGAATCACCTGCAACGACTGCTGCACACCATGAGCAAGCTCCAGCTTGCCGGCACGCCACAGCTCCTGCGGCAACTCGGGAAGGAAGGTCTCGGACACCCCTCCATAATACCCGAAGAAATCGAACACGTGTTCGTAATTTTAAGCAACCAGCGAAACGCACGAACAACACTGGAGAGTGATTTAGAGCGTGTCTTAAGTGGTGATTGATTGCTCGTCAGCGACGAACTTGGCCGTGGCGGATCGGTTGTCGCTGCTGCTGCTGCCGGATGAGCTCTGGGGTTGGCGGAGCCGTTGATTCCGGCGTTCGAGCCACGGTGGTACGGCAGCTCGCACAACTGCTGCCACACCCGCCCCGGCTCCTGCGGCAAGAAAGCCCGCTCACCCCTCGGCGAAAACCGAATCAGCCAACCTCGACCCGCACAACCCCAGGAAGCCGAAACGCCGCCACAACCCCACCCACAGCGACAACGCCCACAAACCCGAAGACGACACCAAAACCCAACCCCGGCCGAGATTCCAACCCCGCCAGAATCGCTCCGGTCACCGCCACGCCGCCCACCGCACCCACCTGCCTCACCGTGTTGAACAGACCCGAGGCGCCACCCGCGGCCTCCGGATCGACGGACGCCATCGCGATGGCGGACAACGGCGACCACGCCATCGCGTTGGCGGCGCCGAGCAGCGCGGCACCCACGGAGATCCACCAGGGGTTCAGGTTCAGCACCACCACCAGCCCGATGAGCAGCAGGCTCGTCGCGAGCAGGCTCATGCCGAGGATCGCCGGTCGGCGCCCGCCCACCCGGTCGACCCAGCGGCCGGCCGGTGGCGACAGCAGGATCGCGACGACGGCGTCCGGCGCGAGGACCAGTGCGGCCTCGATCGGGCCGAAGCCTCGCATTTCCTGGATGTACAGCATCGTGGGAAGCGCCATCGCGAGCACGGTCGCGCCGAGCGACGCCATCGCGAGGCTCGCGGACAAGTACCCGGACGAGCGATAGAGGCGCAAGGGCGCGAGCGCGTCCGCGCCTTGTCTGCGTTCTTGGAACCAAAAACCGACCAAAAGCACGACGGCGAGGGTGGCGGCAGGCAACGAGAGCGGGCTCCACGACAGCAGCGCCCAGACGAGAAGGCTCAGGCCGGCCGTGCTCAACGCGGCGCCGAGCAGGTCGAAACGGGCGGTGCCTCCCCGGCTTCCCGGGATCATGCGAACACCCATGACGACGGCCGCGGCGCAAAGCGGCACGTTCACCCAGAAGATCCAGCGCCAGTCCAGGCTCGCGGTCAGCAGTCCACCCAGCACCGGACCGAGCAGGGTGGCGGCCGCCGCCACCGAGCCCCAGATACCGAAAGCGCGGCCTCGCTCATCGTCGGCGAAGAGACGACGGATCAACGTGAGCGGTTGAGGCGACATCGCGGCCGCCGCGAGGCCTTGCAGGATCCGGAAGGCGATGAGCCAGCCGATCGACGGCGCGAGCCCGCACAGCGCGGAGGCGACGGCGAAACCTCCCATGCCGAAAAGGTAGACACGCTTGGGGTCGAAGAGATCGCCGAGCCTGCCGGCGACCAGCAACGGGACCGAGAACGCGAGCAGATAGCCCGCCGTCACCCAGAACAGCGCGGAGACGTCCCCGCCGAGGTCGGCTTGGATGCTCGGGCTCGCCACGGCGACGATCGTCGTGTCGAGCAGGAGCACGAAGAATCCCGCCAGCAGAGCCGCGAGGCCACCCCATCGCGACGATGTCATCCGCCCCCCAAACCGCGTAGGCCGATCACGATAGGGCCACGGATGGCACCCGTCGTAACAAGGCCTCGCCGCCTCGCGAGTTGTAAGCCGACGGCTTCGGCAAAGGAGAAGATCTTGAACCGGGCGGGTTCGACATGGTTCTGGTCCTTGCTCGGCGCCTGCATCGCGGCCGCCCTCGGCACGGCGATCAATTTCGCGACCGACCTCAAGACCAACTTCCTGGCCTGGGGTCTGGTGGTCGCGTTCACCCTCGCGACCGGGCTGATCAGCGGTATCTCGCAGGTACTCGTCCGCCGCGACGGCGGCCCGAGCACCACCGGAACGACGAACGTCTACAACGTGCGGCACTCACAGGTCAACGCCTGGCTGGTGTTCCTGATCCTCGGGATCTCGGGTTCGTTGCTGGCGGCCATTTTCGTGGGCGTCCATTTCGCGGGGTCGTTCCAGACGGCCGGGACACCGATTCCCGCCGTGATCGAGCCGAGCCCGACGACCAGCACCACGACCAGCACGACGTCCACGGTGCCCCAGCCCGCCACGAACGAGGACATCGCCCAGTTCGTCACCGCCTACTACCGCCTGATGCCGGACACCCGGGCAGGCTGGCCGCTGATCGGCCCGAACCTCCAACGCCGCGGCCAGAGCGATTACGAAGCCCATTGGGGCAGGATCAGCGCGGTGGACGTACACAGCGCGTCCGCCACCTCCGCGACCACCGTCCGGGTCCGGATCACCCTGCATTATCGCGACGGCCGCCCCTCCCCCACGGAAACGCACGAGCTGACGGTCGTCCCCCACGACGGTCGCCTCTGCATCGACGCGGACACTCTCATCCGCGCGAAATAGAATCCGCCCATGACCGCTCTTCCACGCGGCGGGCGCCCCGCCGAGGCCTTGGCGGCCGTCGAGGCGAGCATCGAAGACCGCTGGCGGCTGTTCCTCGCGGAATACGGTGTCTCCCCTGGGACGACGGAGGAAACCGACCTCGCCGAATCGGTCGTCGACGACACTTCCGTGTTCGAGTGGCGGATCGTCGACGCCGCATACGACAAGTTGACCTGCGCCGACTGCGGCAGCCGCCTCGGATCGGGTCCCGTCGGCTGCGACAAATGCGACCAGGCCGACGGATTCCGGTTCGCGGCCATCGAAACCGACCGTCCCGCGACGCCGCCGGGCACCGAGCACGGGCTCCGCGTCGCCACCGCGGTCGCCCGCGCCCGGCACCGCCACGGGGCACGGGCCCGCTGCGGTTTCGAGCTCGGGCTTCCGCTTCTCCTGGGCGGGCAGCTGCCCGGCACGGCTCAAGCGCAGGCGTACCGGGCAGCCATCGACAAGCTCACCGAGGAGGAATGCGAACGCGTGACCTCCTTCGAGGAGATCCCGGGGATCAGTAGTCGTCGCGTCCGGTGAACTGCTGTTCCAGCAGCTCCGCCGAACCCGCGACGAGTTCGAGCGGATCGGTGAACTCGTTGATGTCGAGATTCACCAACGGCAGGGAATGGCGCAGCACCAGATGCTCTCCCATGACCACCAATCCCCCGACGACGATGGTGTTGCCGATCTCGGTCAGCACGGTCGCCAGGTCGACCTCGTCGACCCGGGCGAAAGGCGTCGCGATCTGCACCCAGTCCTCGCGGCGGTCGAAGATCTCCCGCGCGATGACCACGGTTTGGGCCCGCTCTTCGTAGTCGTCGTCACCGTAGGACAACCGGATGCGAATTTCGTCCGGTTCGTCCTTCACCACCCGATATTCGTGCCGTACGAACGCGACCAGATCGGCCCATTCCGCCATGAATTCAGTCTCCCTCGCAGTCGAAGATCAAGACTAGCGACTGCGAGGACGAAGAGCCTGACCCACGCTTGACATCACCCGGACAGCGGCCGCCCGTATGTGTTTCGACACCGCTTGGTCCTACGACCGGATCACCCGGGGTCTCGCGAGTGCGAGCGGAAGACATCCACGACAGGCCTCAATGGCGAAATGGACCTCCACTTCGACGGAAGCAATTCGGCCTCCAATCGCTCGGGCCTCTAACCGGACAGCGGTGAAGGCCTCCTTCCCTACTTTCCGGGTAGGCAAGGAGGCCTTCACCACTCACGAGGCCGAAGGTTCAGCCGCCGGTCGGCAGCCCCGCCCGCGCTTCCTGCGCGGTCAAGGGACGCAACGACAGCGTGTACTCGTACGTGCTGTCCGGCTGGACCTGGCTGCGTTCCCGCACCGGGTTGGGCGTGTCCCCGACCCCGGTCACCGCGTGACCGGCGTGCAGCGTGAACCAGCCCTTGTTGCGCTGCAACTGGAACGGGTACGCCGCCCGGTCGAGATCGTCGAACGGCGTCACGCTGACGTCGTTCGCGCCCCCGACCAGCAGGCCACCGGTCCGGCCGTCGGTGAGCAGCGCCCACCGGCTGTCGGTGTGGTTGCCGTGGTCCTGCGGCCGGTGATACTCCACGTACTGCTCGTCCACCGTGCTCGACTGCACGCCGATCGGCGTCCCGTCCTTGCGGTCGACGTAGCTCTCGGCTTTCCGTCCGTACCAGGCGAACCGGTCATACCGGTCCGGTACCGCCAGCGAGACACCGATCCGCGGCAGATACGGCAGAGTGCGCACACTCCCCTGCGGAATCACCCGATTGGCGAGGCTCAGCGTCCCGGTCCGGTCGACGGTGTAGGTCATCGTCTGGTCGAACCACGCCCCGGCGACGTCCGGCGCCGCGACCCGGCTGTCGACGATCACCCGAACCGCGCGCGAGCCGTCCTTCTCGACCCGGACGCCCGTGACCGTGGTCTTCAGCCGATCGAGCCCGGCCTTGCGCCAGTCCTCGCCCTCGGCCCTGCCCCAGGCGAACGTCTCGTTGCTGATCGGTGCCCGCCACGCGTCGAGCTTCGGCCCGCCGCTCAGCAGTTCCTTGCCTTGATACCGGATGGACGTCAGCGTGCCGCCGGCCTTGTCGACCCGATACGTGACGCCTGCCGCCGACGCCGTCACCGATGCGACGTCCTCGACGACTCCGACGGACTTCCCGTCGAGCGGAGTCCTGTCCAAGCCCGGAACCCGCTTGCCGCTCAGGGAGAACTGATCGTGCGCCAGGACATGTCCTCGCGCCGGCATCGGCTCGCCCTGGGTCGTCACCGCTTCGACGGTGAGGAACCGTTCGCGGTCCGCGGGATTCGGCGGCACCGGAACCGCTACCTTTCCGGTCGACCCGGGACCGACCCGCAAAGGCTGCTCGCCCCGGGCGACCACCCGAGAGCCTTCCTGGATCCGCCACCGCAGGTTCAGTTCGTCGGTGCCCTTGAACTGCCGCTCGTTGGTCACCGAGACCGTGCCGCCCGAGTAGGCGAAGCGCAGCGGCTGATGCGCCCACGCCATCTGCGCGGTTTCCGGCTGCACCGACCGATCCGAGCCGATCAGACCGTCCACACCGGACAGACTGGAGCCGTACGACAGGTGGCTCCCCCGCTCGGTGACACTGTCGAAGTCCAGCGCCAGCACGGCCCCGTCCGCGGGAGCCGTGCCGGACAACTCCGTGGCGGACAACGGCTTGTCGTAGATGCGGACGTCGTCGACGGCTCCGCGGCCCATCCAGCCGATGGTCGACGGGTCGTTCCACGACGTCTCGAAGTCGCGGCCGATGTTGACCTCCGCCGAGGACGAGTCGATCGCGCCGGTGAACGGTTTGCTCCCGATCTCCTTGCCGTCGAGGTACAGCCGCAGGGCCGTGCCGTCGTAGGTACCGCTCACCCGGTGCCAGTCGCCGTAGAAGTCGGCGGGCACCTTCGCCTGCACCGCCTGCCACGTTCCACTGTGGATGAAGAACTCCAGCGTGTCCTGCGTCTTCATCTTCAACGCGTACTGGTGGTCGCCCTTGCCGAGGATGCGGAAGTCACCGGTCCACTTCCCCGGTTTCACCCAGGCGTCCAGCGTGAGCGCCTTCCCGGTGATGTCGAGTTTCCGGTCGCGGTAGACCTCGACGAAATCGTCGAGGCCCGACAACGCCAGCGCCTTGCCGCGATGACCTTCGACCAGATCCGGCTTTCCGCTGAGATGCGCGGAGATGGCGTTGCCCGACGAATCGGGCGTGAGCCGGATCGGCTGCCGGATGTTCTGCTCCGCCCAGTCCCAGATGAACCCGCCCTGGGTCTGCGGATTCGCCCGGATCGTGTCCCAGAACTCCCGGAAGTTGCCGAGGCTGTTGCCCATCGCGTGGGCGTACTCGCCGAAGATCAGCGGTTTGGTGGTGTTCTTCGCCTGCTCGGCGAACTTCTCCGGCGACGGATACCGCGGCCCCCAGACGTCGGCGAACGGCGCGTCGCCGTCCGGGCTGTTCGACTGGTGGTAGATCGGCCGGGTCGGCTCGTTCGCGTCCAGCCATTCCGCCAGCGCGAAGTGATGCGCGCCGAGGCCCGCCTCGTTGCCGGTGTCCCACAGGAAGACGCTCGGATGGTTCTTGTCCCGTTCGACCATGCCGATCATGCGGTCGAAGAACGCGTCCCGCCAGGCCGGGTCGTTCGCCTGGCAATAGCGGGCACAGTTCTCGTGGTTGTGGGTCTCGATGTCGATCTCGTCGTCGATCCAGAGCCCGTGCCGGTCGGCCAGTTCGTAGAAATAGGGATCCGACGGGTAGTGCGAGGTGCGGACCGCGTTCACATTCAGCTGCTTCATCAGCGCGACGTCGCGCTCCTGCGCGCGCCGGGGCACGTGCCTGCCGTGGTCGGGGTCGGTCTCGGCGCGGTTGACGCCCTTGAACAGCACCCGTTTCCCGTTGACCAGCAGTTGCTTGTCGCGGATCTCGATCTCGCGGAACCCGGTCGTCTCACTGGTGATGTGTGTGACGCGGCCGTCGGGCGCGGTCAGCGTGAGGACGGCCGTGTACAGGTTCGGCGTCTCGTCGGTCCACTTCGCCGGGTTGCGGACGGGCAGGCTCAACGCGGTCTTGCCGCCCGCGTCGACCTCCCCGCTCGTGGTCCCGACCTCCTTGCCCGCCGCGTCGCGCAGGCTGAGCCCGACGCGGTGCTTGCCCGCGGTTCCGCCGGGTTTGGTGGCGACCTCGACCGCGGCCTTGAGGATGGCGTCGGTGTAGGTCGCGTCGAGGTCGGTCGTCAGCCCGACGTCCTGGATGAACGTGCCCGGCGTCGAGTGCAGGGTCACCGAGCGGAAGATGCCCGAGTACCGCCACTGGTCGACATCCTCCAGGTAGGCACCCGCACTCCAGCGGTGCACCTGCACGGCGATCCGGTTCGGACCCGGCCGCAGCGCGGACGAGATGTCGAACTCCGCCGGCGTGTAGCCGCCCTGGTCGTAGCCGATGTACGTCCCGTTCACCCAGACGAAGTACGCCGACGTGACACCCTCGAAGCGCAGAAAGGTCTCGCGTTCCGACCACTGGGCGGGCAGGGTGAAATCGCGGACGTAGGCGCCGGTCGGGTTCACGTCACGCGGGACGCGTGGCGGGTCGTCGGGCTGGATCTCGGTGGCGATGTTGCGGAAGATCGGATGGTCCAGACCGTCCGTCTGCCAGGTGTGCGGCACCGACACCTCACGCCAGCTCGACGCGTCGTATCCGTCGTCGTGGAATCCCTTCGGCACCTGAGAGGGGTTGTCCGCCATGGCGATGCGCCATTTGCCGTCGAGCGACATCGTGTAGGGACCGCGTTCGTCGCGGCGGGCCGCGGCGGAGACGTCCGCGTACGGACGAAGGTGGGCGTGCCGTGGCTCCTGTCCTTCGGAGACTTTTCGTGGATCGTCGAGATAGGACTGGACGTCGGCGGCCGCCGGAGAGCCGGTCGCGACGAGCGTCCCGGCGAGCATCGCCAGGACCAGGACGATGGGGCGTGTTCGCAGCACTGCGTTCAACCTCCCAGGGAGTTCAGCTGAGCCGGAAGCTGACCCGTTGACGATCCCGCACCGCGGCACCGGGACGGAAGACCAAGATCCTTCCCTTGTCGTGGGCCAAATAGGTGGCAGGCTCACCCGGGAGGCGGAACGACACCGCCAGCCGGTCGGAAAGGCCCGGCACCTGGGTGAAACTCGCCGCCCGGCCGTAGGCGTCGCTTTCGTCGTACGGATCGATCCGCACGGTCGCCGCGTCCACCACGCGGACGTACCGGTCCGGGAAGTTGACCGACTGCAATGCGACGGTGCCGGCGCCACGGAACCCGGCGACGATGCGGAACTGGGAATCGGCCAGCTCGCGGACATTGCCGTCGGCGGTCAGCCGGTACTCGTAATGCCGCACGTGCAACGCGGGATCGTCCAACGGGGACAGTCGTACGCACGGGCCGCCTTCGCCGACCGGGACACCGAAACTCGGCGTCCCGTCGTCGTTCCAGTACAGCCGTTGCGCCCGGGTGTGCCGGTTCGGGTCGTACAGCGGGTCGCCGGTGATGTCGCGGTAGTCGCGGGCGTGGTACACGAGGACGTCCGAGCCGTCCTCGGCGACGGTGAACGAGTTGTGCCCGGGCCCGTACTGCCGGGTCGCCTCGTTCGTGGTGAACACCGGCTGTGGCGACTTCGTCCACGAGCGCGGGTCCAGCAGATCCGAACGTTCGTCGGCGGTGAGCAGCCCCATGCAGTAGCGGGCGTCGGTGGCACTGGCCGAGTAGGTCATGAACACCCGCCCGTTGCGGACGAGCACCGCCGGCCCTTCGTTGACCTTGAACCCCTGGATCTCCCAGGGCAGCGTCGGCACCGCGAGCCGGACGGGGTCGCCCTTGAGCGCGAGCGGTGACGCCATCTCGGCGAGGTACAGATTGCTGTTGGTCGCGATCCCCGGCTCGCTCTGCGCCCAGGCGAAGTACCGCTTGCCGCGGTGCTCGAACGTCGTCGAGTCCAGGGTGAAGGTGTCCCACTTCGTCACCATCTGCCCGCGCAGCACCCATGTGCCCGCCCGCGGATCGTCCGAAGTGGACTCCAGCACGTACGTCCAGATGCGGAACACATCGTCCGAATCGCCCGCGGCGAAGTACACGTACCAGCGCCCGTCGATCCGGTGCAGTTCCGGCGCCCAGATATGGCCGCCCATCTTCCCGGACGACGGACGTCGCCAGATCGTCGTCTCCCTGGCGGTGGCCAGGCCGTCGAGCGTGGCGGCACCGCGGACGACGATGCGATCGTACTCGGGCACCGAACCGGTCAGGTAGTACATCCCGTTCACCGGCCGGGTGATGAACGGATCGGCCCGCTGCTCGACCAACGGGTTCCGCGTGGTCAACGGCACGGGAGCGGCTTCGGCTGCCTGGGCCGTACCCGGTGCCAGGCTTCCGACGGCGGTGGCGGCCAGCAGTCCGCCACCCGCTCTGAACAGGTCACGACGGTCGATGGTCATGGTCATCCCCTCACTCGGGCCGGGAACCTCAGGAAGGTCACGGAGTTCGGCGGGAAGGTGTACGTGAAGGTGTTCGAGACGCCGGAGAAGCGGGTTTCGCGCGGTGCGATCGGCGTGGTGAAGGCGGTGTTGACGTCGTCCGGCGAGCCCTGCAACGTCGTCACGCGGGCGGTCGCGCCAGGCTGGACGCGAGTGCCGAGGTCGACGCGGGTCCGGGCCGCGGAAGCCTGCGCGTTGACCACCTTGACCACCAGTTCCCCGGTCTTGACGTCGCGGGTGACGACCTGGCGGAACGGCTCGGCGACCTTGTCGTCGGTGAACGAGCCCCATTTCTGTCCGTCGAGGAACAGCGTCACCTGCCGGCCCCGGACCTCGACCCGCAGGTCGTACTGCCTGCCGGTCTCGATCTTCGTGCCGTTCTGGAGCAGGGTCTGCTTGCCGCCGCCCTCGGTCTTCTCCACGGCCGAGACGGTGTTGTTCCAGCCGCCGAGGTTCCACCAGTAGTTGTTGCCGGTGTCCTTCACGCCGAACGCGACCAGGAAGCCTTCCTTGCCGCCCGTCTTGGTCGCCTTCACGGAGAAGTCGTAGTTGCTCCACGAGGGATCGCCCGCGGTCACGAGGGTGTTCTCGGCCGCCTGATCCGACTGGACGTAGGCCCCGTTCGACACCGCCCACGATCCCCGTCCGGCCACCTTCGACCAGCGTGGATCGTCTCCGGAGAAGTCATCCGCGAACAGCTGCGCGCCGTCGGCGGAGGTGACCTTGACGTCGTCGTAGGCCGCGCTCGTCGCCCAGGTGGAGAGGCCGATCGCACCCGAGATGGGAGCGACCGTGGCAGGCGTGGCCGACGCTTTGCTCGGGACCACGTGATCACCGACGTTGGTCATGAACAGCTTCTGCGTCTCGTAGCTGGCCGAAGCCCACGAGCGCTGGTTGTCGAACCAGATCATGTCCGGCTTCCACTGCACGTAGTCGGTGTTCGCCAGTAGCGGCGCGTACGACGCGAGCTTGACGACGTCGGCGTTGCGTTCCAACCCGGTCATGTACGCGGCCTCCGCCAGCGCGTTGCCGAACTTGTTGTCCAGCGACGCGTACTCGCCGAGGAACACCTTCGGGCCATTGCGGTCGTAGGTGTCGTACCGCTGGTTGTTCTGCAGGAACCACTGTGGACTGTTGTAGTAATGCTCGTCGACCATCGAGACCTTCGCGTTCCGGTTCAGGTCCCACAGCCGGTCGAACGTCGTGCCGGTGTCGTCCGGTCCCGAATTGCTGATCACGGTGATCCCCGGGTACTTCGCCGCGATCGCCTTGCGGAACTCGGTGAACCGGGTGAAGAACTCGTCGGGCAGGTTCTCCTCGTTGCCGACACCGAGATGCGTCAGGTTGAACGGCGCCGGATGTCCCATCTCGGCCCGCTTCTTGCCCCACGTCGAGGTGACCGGGCCGTTGGCGAACTCGATCAGGTCGAGGGTGTCCTGGATATGCCGCCGCAGCAGCGCCGGATCGTCGGTCGCCTTGTTCTGCCCGCAGCCGGTGACCAGCGCCGGCACCACGGGCAGCGGCATCGCGCCGATGTCCTCGGAGAACTGGAAGTATTCGTAGTAGCCGATGCCGTAAGACTGGTTGTAGCCCCAGAAGTTCGCGTTCGTGGCCCGTTGCTCGACCGGGCCGATCGTGTCCTTCCACTGGTACGAGCGTTTCCGCTCCCAGTTCGGCGCCTCGTAGCCCTGGTGGCTGCCGGTGTTGACCAGGCAGCCGCCGGGGAAGCGCACGAAACCGGGCTTGAGCGCGGCGATCTTCTCCGCGAGGTCGGCCCGCATGCCGTTGGGACGGTTCTTGTAGGTTTCGCGCGGGAAGAGCGACACCATGTCCAGCCGCAGCGTGCCACCGCCGGACGCGGTCAGCGCGAGCCTGCCCAGCGCGCTCGACTCCCGCGCCCGGACGGTGCCGGTGTAGCGCGCCCAACCGTCGCCGCGGACCTGGACCCGCAGTGGATCGGCGAGCGCCTTCCCCGCCGGATCGGTGACGGCCACCGTGAGCGGGGTGCCCGCCGCGCGATCCGTCCGGGCGAACACCGAGAAGTCGTACTGCTTGCCCTTCTCGACCCGGATCCCCGAGTTGTAGCCCGAATTCGCGACGCCGTACTCGCCACGGGTGAGTTCGAGCTTGAGATAGCGCCGGTTCCGTTCGTTGAGCCGCTGGTCGTCGTCGGCCACCGTCGCCGTGCCGGTTCCCCCGTTGAGCGATGTGGGTGCCCACGAGGTCAGCGGGGTGTACGACGCGTTGTCGGCCTTGTCGTACTCGAAGGAGCGGTTCTGCACGAGTTCGGCGTACAGGCCGCCGTCCGCGGCGCGGTTGATGTCCTCGAAGAAGACGCCGTACATCGAACGGTCGATCGTGGCACCACGTCCCGCCGCGTCCACGGCGAGGGTGTAGTCGGTCGTCGGTGTCTGGCCCGAAGCGGTCTGAACGGGCACGAGGACACCGGCGGCGATGGTCAAGGACAGCACACCGAGCCGGACTGATCTGCTGCGCACAGCACTTCCTTTCGCGACATTGCGAGGAACCTGAGTTAGGAAGGTTTTTCGTGTTCTGCCGGGTATGGCGATCCGGCGTTCCGCAGTGTGTTTCGGTGTCGCGAAAGCCGCTTTGGGGACGTCTGATGTCTCGAAAGTGGCTTTCGCGACACGGCCCAGGGATCCACCCGAGTACGGGATATCGGACCGCGGTGGCGCCGGGGGCTGAAGGGCGCTTTCCCCGCATACGATGCAGGAAAAGCGCCCTTCACCGCTTGGCATGCGGGGAAAGTCCCCTTCAGCTCACGACCATCAGGCGGCGGTACGGGCCCGCCGTTTGGTCCAGATGTCGTAGGCGACCGCGGCGAGCAGCACGAACCCCTTCACCAGGTTCACGCTCTCGGTCGGCGCGCCGATCAGGGACATGCCGTTGTTGATCACGCCCATGATGAGCCCGCCGGTGATCGCGCCGACCACCTTGCCGACCCCGCCCTGCACCGCGGCGCCGCCGATGAACGCCGCGGCGATCGCGTCGAGTTCGAACATGTTGCCCGCGGTCGGCCCGGCCTGGTTGAGCCGTCCGGCCACGATGATCCCGGCGAGCGCGGAGAGCACGCCCATGTTGACGAAGATCCAGAACGTCACGCTCTTGACCTTCACGCCGGACAGCGTCGCCGCCTGCAGGTTCCCGCCGATGGCGTAGATGTGGCGGCCGAACACCGCCCGCGTCGTCACCAGCGAGTAGCCGATCACCAGTACCGAAAGCAGGATCAGCACCCACGGCAGGTTCTTGTACCGCGCCAGCTGCACCACGACGAACAGCACGACGGCGGCCGCCGCGGCGATCTTCAGCAGGAACATCGGCAGCGGATCGACCTCTTGCAGGTAGTTCAGCCGGGCCGTCCGCTTGCGCCACCGCGAAACGATCGCGCCCGCGATGGCCAGTGCACCCACCAGCAGGCTGACCACGTCGGCGCCGCCGAGCGGGCCCAGCCCGATGTTGCCGAGATAGCCGCCGGTGAACCCGTTCGCCAGCGTGCGCACCTCGTCCGGGAACGGGCCGATCCCCTGGTTCCCGAGCACGGTGAGCGTCAGCGCGCGGAAGATCAGCATCCCGGCCAGCGTCACGATGAACGCTGGAATCCCGAAGTACGCGACCCAATACCCCTGCCACGCCCCGATCACCGCGCCGACGGCCAGCGTGATGAGCAGCGCGACCGGCCACGCCACACCGAGGTTCACCATCAGCACGGCCGAGATCGCGCCGGTCAGCGCCACCACGGAACCGACCGACAGGTCGATGTGCCCGGCGATGATGATCAGGATCATGCCGATCGCGAGGATCAGCACGTACGAGTTCTGCACGATCAGGTTCGAGATGTTCTGCGGTTCCAGCAGCGCGCCGCCGGTGAGGATCGAGAACAACACGACGATCAGCGCGAACGCGACGTAGATGCCGCTCTCGCGCGGGTTGAACGAGATCCGGCGCGGCGCCCTGGCCGGCGCGGCTCCCTGCTGATCACCGACACCGGTGACGGTGTCGGCGGAGGCGGTGCTCATGTCTTACTCCTGTTCCCTGGTCATCGCCCGCATGAGGACCTCTTGGGTGGCCTCGGCCCGGTCGACCTCACCGGTGATCCGGCCCGCCGACAGCGTGTAGATCCGGTCGCACAGCCCGAGCAGTTCCGGCAGCTCGGACGAGATGACCAGCACGGCCTTCCCCTCCTCGGCGAGCCGGTTCACGATCGTGTAGATCTCGTACTTCGCGCCGACGTCGATGCCGCGAGTCGGCTCGTCGAGGATCAGCACGTCCGGATCGGTGAGGATCCATTTGGACAGCACGACCTTCTGCTGGTTGCCGCCGGAGAGCGTGCCGGTCACGCTGCGCACGTCCGGTGCCTTGATGTTCATGCTCTTGCGGAATTCTTCGGCGACACGGTGTTCTTCGTTCTCGTCCACCCAGCCGCGGCGCGCGAGTTTGCCCAGTGCGGCACCGGAGACGTTGCGCTGGATGTCCTCGATGAGGTTCAGCCCGTAGCGTTTGCGGTCCTCGGTGGCGTAGGCGATCCCGTTCGCGACGGCGTCGCCGACCGTGCGTACCTCGATCTCCTTGCCGTCCTTGATCAGGCGGCCGGAGATGTCCTTGCCGTACGAGCGGCCGAACACGCTCATCGCGAGCTCGGTGCGCCCGGCGCCCATCAGCCCCGCGAGCCCGACGATCTCGCCGCGGCGCAGGGTCAGGCTCGCGCCGTCGACGACGACCCGGCCGTGTTGCGTCGGGCTGTGCACGGTCCAGTCCTCGATCTGGAGGACCTCGTCGCCGATCCGCGGTTCCCTCGGCGGGAACCGGTTCTCCAGTTTCCGGCCGACCATCCCGGCGATGATGCGGTCCTCGGTCACCGTGCTCGCGTCCAGCGTCTCGATCGTCCTGCCGTCGCGCAGGATGGTGATCGAGTCGGCGATCGCGGCGATCTCGTTGAGCTTGTGCGAGATCAGGACGCAGGTGACGCCGTCGTCGCGCAGGCCGCGCAGCAGGTCGAGCAGATGCGCCGAATCGTCGTCGTTCAGCGCCGCCGTCGGCTCGTCCAGGATCAGCAGTTTGACCTCTTTGGACAGTGCCTTGGCGATTTCCACCAGCTGTTGCTTGCCGACGCCGATGTCCAGCACCGGCGTCACCGGGTTCTCCCGCAGGCCGACGCGCCGAAGCAGCTCGCCCGCCTCGGCGTTGGTCCGGTTCCAGTCGATCAGCCCGCCGCGCGCCTTCTCGTTGCCGAGGAAGATGTTCTCCGCGATGGACAGTTGCTGGCACAGCGCGAGTTCCTGGTGGATGATCACGATGCCGCGCCGTTCGCTGTCGCGGATCGCGGAGAACGCGCACGGCTCGCCGTCGAAGACGATCTCGCCGTCGTACGAGCCGTGCGCGTAGACGCCCGAGAGCACCTTCATCAGCGTGGACTTGCCCGCGCCGTTCTCGCCGCAGATCGCGTGGATCTCTCCCCGGCGCACCGACAGGTTGACGTCCTGCAGCGCCTTGACGCCGGGGAAGGTCTTGGTGATCCCCCGCATCCGAAGGATTTCGTCGGTCACGTCGCTACCTCAGCTGTTCCGCTTTGTAGTAGCCCGAGTCGATGAGTTCCTTCTGGTAGTTCCCCTTGTTGAGGATCACCGACTCCAGCAGGAACGCCGACACGACCTTCTGCCCGTTGTTGTAGTCCGTCGTGTTGTTGGTCTCGGCCTTGCCGCCCTTGAGGACCGCGTCGGCCATCTTGACCGTGGTCTCGGCGAGCTTGCGGGTGTCCTTGAAGATCGTCGAGTACTGCTCGTTCGCGATGATCGACTTCACCGACGCGACCTCGGCGTCCTGGCCGGTGACCACCGGGTACGGCTGGCCGGGCGTTCCGTAGCCGTTGCTCTTGAGCGCCGACAGGATGCCGATGGAGAGCCCGTCGTACGGCGAGAGCACTCCCTGCACCTTGTCGCCGGAGCTGTAGGTCTTGGTCAGCAGGTCTTCCATCCGCCGCTGCGCGGTCGCCGCCTGCCAGCGCAGGATCGCCGCGACGTTGAACGCGGTCTGGCCGCTCTTGACGACCAGCGTCCCGTTTTCGAGGTACGGCTTCAGCACGGACATGGCGCCGTTGAAGAAGAACGTCGCGTTGTTGTCGTCCGGAGAACCCGCGAAGAGCTCGATGTTGAACGGTCCCTTGCCGTCACCCGGCGAACCGTCCTCTTTGAGCACCTTGAGCCCGGTGAGCAGCGACGTCGCCTGCTGCACGCCGACCTTGAAGTTGTCGAAGGTCGCGTAGTAGTCGACGTTCGGGGTGTTGCGGATCAGCCGGTCGTAGGCGATGACCGGGATCTTCTTGTCCGCGGCCTCCTGCAGCTGGGTGGTGATCGCGGTGCCGTCGATCGACGCGATCACGAGCAGTTTCGCGCCCTTGGTGATCTGGTTCTCGATCTGGTTCACCTGGGTGGGGATGTCGTCCTCGGCGTACTGCAGGTCGACCTGGTAGCCCAGTTTCTCCAGCGCCGCCTTGATGTTGTCGCCGTCGTGGATCCAGCGCTCCGACGACTTGGTCGGCATGGTGACGCCGACCAGTCCGCCCGCCGCGCCTCCCGCGGCCGCCTGCTGATCGACGGACTTCTGACTCGAACCGCAGGCCGTCAGCGCGGCACCGAGGCCGACCGCCACGGCCAATGTGGCCAGTTTCGTGAACTTCATTGTTCCTTCTCTCCGGTGGGGACCGATCAGAATCCTTGTGCGAGCCGGTAGTAGGCCTGGTTCCAGCGCATCCGGTCGGCGATCGAGGCGGGCGTCGTGGCCTGGTCGATCACGAGCAGTTCGACGTCGAGCATGGTGGCGAAATCCCGGATCGTTTCGGCGCCGACGGCCTGGGTGAGCACCGTGTGGTGCGGTCCGCCCGCCGTGATCCACGCTTCGGCGGACGTCGCCAGCGATGGCGCCGGCTTCCACACCGCGCGCGCCACCGGCAGGTTCGGCAGCGGCTCGTCCGGCGCGACGACCTCGACCTCGTTGGCCACCAAGCGGAACCGGTCACCGAGGTCGGCGAGGCCGATCACGACCGCGTCGCCGGCGGCGGCGTCGAACACCAGCCGGACCGGATCCTCACGGCCACCGATGCCGAGCGGGTGGATCTCGCACGAAGGCCTGGCGGCGGCGATGCTCGGGCAGACCTCGAGCATGTGCGCGCCGAGGATCTTCGGTTCACCGGGGCCGAAGTGGTAGGTGTAGTCCTCCATGAAGGACGTCCCGCGCTCGGAGTCGCGGCCCATCGCCTTCACCGCCGTCAGCAGCGCGGACGTCTTCCAGTCACCCTCGCCGCCGAAGCCGTAGCCGTCGGCCATCAGCCGCTGCACGGCGAGGCCGGGAAGCTGCCGCAGGCCGCCGAGGTCCTCGAAATTCGTGGTGAACGCGCCGAAACCGCCGCTCGTCAGGAACGTGCGAAGCCCCTGCTCGATCCGGGCCGCGTAACGCAGCGATTCGTGCCGCTCCCCCGCCTTGGCGAGTTCCGGCGCGAGCGCGTACGTCTCGGCGTACTCGTCGACGAGAGCGTCGACCTCGGTGTCGGGCACCGCGTCGACCAGCGCGACGAGTTCGTTGACGCCGTAGGTGTTCACCGAGACGCCGAACTTCAGCTCCGCCTCGACCTTGTCCCCGTCGGTGACCGCGACGTCGCGCATGTTGTCCCCGAACCGCGCGAGCCTGAGCGAGCCGATCGTCTGGCGCCCGACCGCCGCGCGGACCCAGGCGTCGATCCGGTCGGCGACCGAGGGATCCGCGGCGTGCCCGGCGATGGTCTTGCGCGGTACCCCGAGCCGGGTCTGGATGTAGCCGAACTCGCGATCACCGTGCGCGGCCTGGTTCAGGTTCATGAAGTCCATGTCGATGGACTGCCACGGTAGCGCCTCGTTGAGCTGGGTGTGCAGATGCAGCAAGGGTTTCCGCAGCGCGTCGAGGCCGGTGATCCACATCTTCGCCGGCGAGAACGTGTGCATCCAGGCGATCACCCCGACACACGCGTCGTCCGCGTTCGCCTCCAGCATCACGCGCCGGATCGCCGACGGCTCCGTCAGCACCGGCTTCGCGACGATCTCCGCCGAGATCCGCCCGGTGTCGGCCAGCATCCGCTGGATCTGCAACGACTGGCCCGCGACCTGTTCGAGGGTCTCCTCGCCGTACAGCGCCTGGCTCCCGGTGAGGAACCAGACCTCGGTCTTGCGTTGTGTGCTCACTTCTCTCCCTGCTGGCCGTAGACGTTCTGGTAGCGCGCGTAGAGCCGGTCCACGTCCTGTTCGGACAGTGGCTCCGGCCTGCCCAGCGCGGAAGCGATGTGGACGGTTTTGGCGACGTCCTCGACCATCACGGCGGCCTTGACCGCGTCGCGTGCGGTGCGGCCGACGGTGAACGGGCCGTGGTTGCGCATCAGCACCGCGGGCGACCGGCTGGACCGCAGCGTCTCGACGATGCCCCGGCCGATCGAGTCGTCACCGATCATCGCGAACGGCCCGACCGGGATCTCGCCGCCGAACTCGTCCGCGATCATGGTGAGCACGCACGGGATCGGTTCCCCGACCGCGGCCCATGCGGTCGCGTAGGTCGAATGCGTGTGCACGACCCCGCCGACCTCCGGCATGTGCCGGTAGACGTAGGCGTGCGCGGCCGTGTCCGAGGACGGCGCGAGGTCGCCGTGGACAACCTCGCCGTACAGGTCGGTGACGACCATCGTGTCGGCATTCAGCTCGTCGTAGGACACCCCGGACGGCTTGATCACCATCAGGTCGTGCCCGGGGACCCGCGCCGACACGTTGCCCGCGGTCCAGATGACCAGTTCGTAGCGGGTCAGCTCGCTGTGCAAGCGGGCGACGGTGTCGCGCAGCTCTTCGAAGGTGTCCGTGATCTCCACGGCGAGGCTCATCGGTGCAGTCCTTTCCGGACGGAACGGCGCCGGGCGGCGAGCCGGTGCATGACGTCGTTGGCCCCACGGCCGAAGTAGTCGTGCAACGCGGCGTACTCGGCGTAGAGGTCGTTGTAGGCCTTGACGTTCTCGGCGATCGGCCGGTGGACGGCCCGGCGGACCGAACCCATCGCGAGCGCGGCGGCCGGGACGTCGGCGTGTGCCCCGGCGGCGACGGCGGCGTGGATCGCCGAGCCCAGCGCGGGGCTCTGGGCCGAACCGGCCACGGAAAGCGGCAGGTTCGTGACGTCGGCGTAGATCTGCATCAGGAGCTGGTTCTTGACCAGGCCACCGGCGACGATCAGTTCGGTGACCGGTACCCCGGCGCGTTCGAAGGTCTCGATGATCGTCCGGGTACCGAACGCCGTCGCCTCCAGGAGCGCGCGGTAGGTGTCCTCGGGGCGGGTCGCGAGGGTCTGGCCGACGACGACGCCGGACAGTTCGTGGTCGACCAGTACCGACCGGTTCCCGCTGTGCCAGTCGAGCGCGACCAGTCCGTGTTCGCCGATCTCCTGCATCGAGGCAAGCCGCGTGAGCAGTTCGTGGACGGAGATCCCCGCTTCCCTGGCGTCGTCCACATAGGACCCGGGCGTGCCGTGTTCGACGAACCAAGCGAAGATGTCGCCGACGCCGCTCTGCCCCGCCTCGTAGCCCCATTTCCCGGACACGATCCCGCCGTCGACGACGCCGCACATGCCCGGTACCTCACGCAGTTCGGCGCCGTTCATCACGTGGCAGGTGGAGGTGCCCATGATCGCGACCATCTGCCCCGGCTCGACCGCCTGGACCGCAGGCGCGGTGACGTGCGCGTCGACGTTGCCGACGGCGACCGCGATCCCCTCGGGAAGCCCGGTCCATTCCGCCGCTTGAGCGCTCAGGCTCCCCGCCTTGGCACCAAGGGCGCCCAGCGGATGCACGAGCTTGTCGTCCACAAAGGACCCGAAGCCGGGGGCCAGCTCCTCAAGGAACTCCGCGCTCGGGTAGCGACCGTCCTGCAGGATGCCCTTGTACCCGGCGGTGCAGGCGTTGCGGACGTAGGTTCCGGTGAGCTGCCAGACGATCCAGTCGGCGAGTTCGACCCAGTGGCGCATCCGGGCGTAGACCTCGGGCGCCTCTTCGTAGACCTCCAGCGCCTTGGCGAACTCCCACTCGGAAGAGATCAGTCCGCCATAACGCGCCAGCCAAGACTCGCCGCACTTCCGCGCCAGTGCGTTGATCCGGTCGGCCTGCGGCTGAGCGGAATGGTGACGCCACAGCTTCACGTAGGCGTGCGGATTCCCGGCGAACTCGGGCAGTTCGCACAGCGGCGTGCCGTCGGCCGTCGTCGGCACCATGGTGCACGCGGTGAAATCGGTACCGATGCCGATCACGTCGGCGGGATCCGCCCCGGCGGCACGGACGGCCTCCGGCACGGCGGTGCGGAGGACGTCGACGTAGTCCGACGGCACCTGGAGCGCCCAGTCCGGCGGCAGACCGTGGCCGGTCCGCGGCAGGATCCGGTCGATCACGCCGTGCCGGTACTCCGAAACCGCGCTGCCCAGTTCCGCGCCGTCGCGGACGCGGACCACGACGGCCCGGCCGGACAGCGTCCCGAAGTCGACGCCGACGACCAGCGGCTCCCTTGTACTCACTTCTTCTCCAACTGTTAGCGTTCACATTTCTGGTCGAAAACCACGATCACCTGTGTTTGGAGCCGGAACTCGCGTGTTTGAAGCCGGTCCGGCTCCAATCACGCGGGTTACGGCCTTGATCACGCGTGTTCCGTCTTACGTGGACCGCCTCCCGACGAGGCGTTGCAGCACGATGAAGGCGAACAGCAGCGCACCGGTGATGATCGAGGTCCACCAGGAGTTCAAGGTGCCGTCGAAGGTGATCAGGGTCTGGATGATGCCCAGCACCATGATCCCGAGCACCGTCCCGAGGACGTAGCCGGAGCCGCCGGTGAGCAGCGTGCCGCCGATGACGACGGCCGCGATCGCGGTGAGCTCCAGCCCCACACCGTTGAGCGGATCGCCGGAAGACTTGTACAGCACCAAGAGCAGCCCGCCGAGCGCCGAGCAGAACCCGCTGAGCGTGTAGACCGTGATCCGCGTGCGGCCGACGTTCAGGCCCATCAGCAGCGCGGACTTCGGATTCCCGCCGATCGCGTACACCGTCCGCCCGAACCTGGTCCCGTACAGGACGTACGCCGCCGCGGCGACCACCACGAGCGCGACGACCACGCCGATCGAGATGTGCAGTTCCCCGCCGAGCGGGATCTGCGTCTGCGCGAGGTTCGCGACCGTCGGATCGTCGATCGAGTACGCCTGGGTGCTGATCGTGTAGCAGAGCCCCCTGGCGAAGAACATCCCGATCAGCGTCGCGATGAACGGCTGGATCTCGAACACCTGGACCAGCACGCCCATACCGAAGCCGAGCGCCGCGCCGATCGCCAGCACCGCCGGGATCACCGCGAGCACCGGCCAGCCCTGGTTCTGCAGCAGGTCCGCCGAGACCACAGTGGACAGTGCCACCACCGAGCCCACCGAGAGGTCGATCCCGCCGGTGAGGATCACGAACGTCATCCCGACGGCGACGACCAGCAGGAAGGCGTTGTTGATGAACAGGTCGAGCACGACCTGCCCGGAGCCGAACGCCGTGTAGCTCGAAGCGCCGTAGACGTAGGCGCCGATGAGCATCGCCATCGTCGCCAGGATCGGCAGATGCCGTTGCCGCGGCCGATAACCCTTGATGCGGTCGAGTGTCGTCATACCCCGGCCTCCACCTTCTCCGGCAGGACGGCGGGCGACGGCGGGGCCGGTTTCCGCCGCCGGGCGAGCTTCCTGCGGAACACCGGCGACTGCAGCAGGCAGACCGCCAGCACGACCACGGCCTTGAACAGCATGATCGCCTGCGGCGCGATGCCGAGCGCGTAGACGGTCGTCGTCAACGTCTGGATGAGCAGCGCGCCGATCACCGAGCCGGTGAGCGAGAACCGGCCACCGGTCAGCTGCGTCCCGCCGATGACGACGGCGAGGATCGCGTCCAGTTCGATGAACTGCCCGGCGTTGTTGCCGTCGGCGCTGTGCACGTTCGCGCTGATCATCAGGCCGGCGATACCGGCGCAGAGCGCGCAGAAGACGTAGGTGAGCCAGATCAGCCGCGCCGACCGGAGCCCGGCGAGCCTGCCGGCCTCCGGGTTGCCGCCCACCGATTCGACCAGCAGCCCCAGCGCGGACCGGCGCACCAGCACGGCGGCGATGGCGAACACCGCCAGCGCGATGAGGATCGCGCTGGGCAGGCCGAAGGTGAACCCGCTGCCGATCCATTCGTACGGATGCGAGTTGACGGTGATGATCTGGCCGCCGGTGATCAGCTGGGCGATGCCTCGGCCGGCGACCATCAGGATCAGCGTCGCGATGATCGGCTGGATGCCGAGCACCGCGACGAGCCAGCCGTTCCACAGACCGAGCACGAGGGCGAGCCCCAGCGCCATCCCGACCGCCGCGAGCGTCCCGCCGACACTGTTCTGATCACCGAGTCCGCTGAGGTGCAGGCACGCGAGCGCGCCGCTGATCGCGACGACCGCGCCGACGGAGAGGTCGATCCCCCGCGTCGCCACCACCAGCGTCATGCCGATCGCGATGAGGATCAGCGGGGCGCCGTTCTTGAGGATGTCGATCAGGTTCCCGTACAGATGCCCGTCGCGGAATTCGATCGCGAAGAACGCCGGATGCGCGATGAGGTCGCCGAGCAGCAGCGCCAGCAGCGCGACGACCGGCCAGAACAACCGATGTTTGGTCATCGTGCGACTCCTTCGGCCATCGTCGCCATCACCTGGTCCGCGGTCAGCGTTTCGTTGTCCAGCACGGCGACCACCGCGCGGTCGCGCAGCACGACGACCCGGTGACTCAGCCGGAGCACTTCCTCGAGTTCGGCGGAGATGAACACCACGGCCATCCCCTCGCCCGAGAGCCGCGCGACCAGCCGCTGGATCTCCGTCTTGGCACCGATGTCGATACCGCGCGTCGGCTCGTCGAGGATCAGCAGCCGCGGTTCGGTGATGAGCCACCGCGCGAGCAGCACCTTCTGCTGGTTGCCGCCGCTCAAGTCGCCGACCTTCGCCTCCGCGTTGGCGGGCCGGATGTCGAGCGCCTTGATGTAGCGCTCGGCGATCTCGTCCTGCCGCCGCCGCGGGATCGGCCGGGCCCAGCCACGCGAGGCCTGTAGCGCGAGCACGATGTTCTCGCGCACGGTGAGTTCCTCGACGAGGCCTTCGGTCTTGCGGTTCTCCGAGCAGAACGCGATGCGGTGGTCGAGGCCGGTCCGCGGGGTCTTCAGCGACACCGGCTCGCCGTCGATCCGCACCGAACCGCTGTCCGCGTGATCGGCGCCGAACAGCAGCCGCGCCAGTTCGGTGCGGCCCGAACCGAGCAGCCCGGCGAGCCCGACGACCTCGCCGGACCGGATGTCGAGCGAGAACGGCGCGACACCGCCCTTGCGGCCGACGTCGCCCGCTTCGAGGAAGACGGGCGCTCCGGCGACGTCCGACCGGCTGTGCCCGGCGTCCTCGATGTCTTCTAGCGCCGCGAGTTCCTTGCCGATCATCCTGGTCACCAGGTCGACCGGGGTGATCTCCTCGGTGCGGTACTCGCCGATCAGCTTCCCGTTGCGCAGCACCGTCATCCGGTCCGCGACGGCGAAGACCTGCTCGATGAAATGCGAGACGAACAGGATCGCCATCCCCTGGTCCCGCAGCGAGCGCACCACGTTCAGCAGTTGCTCGACCTCGCCCGCGTCCAAACTGGACGTCGGCTCGTCGAGCACGAGCACCCGCGCCTCGACGTCGAGCGCCCTGGCGATCGCGACCAGTTGCTGCACCGCGATCGAGCAGCCGCCCAGCTCAGCCGAGACGTCCACGTCGACGTCCAGCCTGGCCAGCAGCGCGGCCGCCCGGCGGCGCGTCTCGCGCCAGTCGATGCGGCCGCGCCGTCGCGGCTCCTTGCCGAGGCAGATGTTCTCCGCCACCGACAGGTTCGGGCAGAGGTTCACTTCCTGGTAGACGGTGCTCACGCCGGAGCGCTGTGCCTCACCCGGGCCGCTGAACGCGACCCGGGCGCCGTCGAGCTCGATGGTGCCCGCGTCCACCCCGTAGACGCCGGTGAGCACCTTGATCAAAGTGGACTTGCCGGCACCGTTCTCGCCCATCAGGGCGTGCACTTCGCCGGGGAACATCCGGAAGGAGACGTCGTCGAGGGCGACCACGCCGGGGAATTCCTTCCGGATATGGCTCATCCGCAGCATCGGAGGGGTTTCCGTCATCGGCTCAGTACTGGCGTTGCGGCAGCGCGGCCTTGGCCGCGGCCTGGTCGAATTCGGTCTCGGTGGTCTCGATGCGCGGCGGCACCTGCTCCCCGGCGGCGACCTTCTTCACCAGATCCATCAGCTGCGGGCCGAGCAGCGGGTTGCATTCGACGACGTGGTTGATCTTGCCGTCGGCCAGCGCCTGCAGGGCGTCGCGGACGCCGTCGACCGAGACGATCTTGATGTCCTTGCCGGGCACCTTGCCCGCCGCCTCGATCGCTTCGATGGCACCGAGGGCCATGTCGTCGTTGTGCGCGTACAGCACGTCGATCTTGGGCTGGGACTTCAGGAAGGCCTCCATGACCTCCTTGCCCTTCGCCCGGGTGAACTCACCGGTCTGCGACGCGACGACCTTGAACTTCGGGTTCGACGCGATGACGTCGGCGAAGCCCTTCTTGCGGTCGTTCGCCGGTGCGGAACCGGTGGTGCCCTGCAGTTCCACGATGCTGACGTCGCCAGCCGCCGAGCCGAACTCCTTGGCCAGCCACTCGCCCGCCTTCTTGCCCTCGGCGACGAAGTCCGAGCCGAGGAAGGTCTTGTACAGCGACTTGTCCGCCGAGTCGACGGCCCGGTCGGTGAGGATCACCGGGATGTTCGCCGTCTTCGCCTCCTTGAGCACGGTGTCCCAGCCGGATTCCACGACCGGCGAGAAGGCGATCACCTTGACCTTCTGCTGGATGTAGGACCGGATCGCGGCGATCTGGTTCTCCTGCTTCTGCTGCGCGTCGGAGAACTTCAGCTCGATCCCGGCCGCCTTCGCGGACTCCTGGATCGACTTCGTGTTCGCCGTGCGCCAGCCGCTTTCCGCGCCCACCTGGGCGAACCCGAGGGTGAGGGCGCCGCCGCCACCCGTTCCGCCGCCACCGCCGCACGCGGAGAGCAGGAGCAGCCCGGCCACTCCGGCCACGATCGCCGTCCACGGTTTTCTTGCCACATCGACTCCTAGATCCGCACTGATCAATTGAGTTAGCGTTAACATTCGTGCCTTGAGCCGAGGGAAACGGCTCTCGGAGCTACGAAAGACCGGTGCTCTCCCGGACGATCAGTTCGGGGACCACCAGGTCGCGATCTTGGTCCTCACCGCCGTTCATCCGGCGGCGGAGCAGGTCGAACGTGCGCCTGCCGACTTCGACGAAGTCCTGGCGCACGGTCGTCAGCGGCGGCGTGTAGTACGCCGCCTCGGGAACGTCGTCGAAGCCGACGATCCGCATCTCCCCCGGCACGTTCACGCCCGCCTCGGTGCAGGCGCGAAGGAAGCCGAGGGCCATCTGGTCGTTGGCCACGAACACCGCGTCCAGGCCCTTTTCGCCGACGAGGGATCGCCCCGCCGCGTACCCGGACCGCGCACTCCAGTCGCCGCGGATGACGGGCGGGATCGGCGCGCCGTGCCGTTGCAGGGTCTCGCGCCAGCCGCGTTCGCGGTCGAGCGCCTCCAGCCAGTCCTCGGGTCCGGCCACGTGCCAGACGGTCTCGTGCCCGAGGCCGAGAAGGTGTTCGGTGGCGCGGCGCGCGCCGTCGAACTGGTCGACCGAGATCACCGGGACCGGCGCCTTCTCGCCGCCGCCGACCGCGACGAGCGGTACGTCGCTGGGCGCCGCCTCCAGGGCGCGGGCGGCGGTGACATGCGGCGCGATCACGACGATGCCCTCGACGGCCTGCCGGCGGAGGCGCTCCACGGCGTCGGTGATGGACGACCGGCCCGGGCGGCTGATGCTGGTTATGGTCGTCGCGTAGCCGGCCTCGCGGGCGGCGTGCTCGATGCCGCTCAACGTGCTGGCCGGACCGTAGAGGTTGGCCTCCAGCGCGACCACGCCGAGCGTGCCCGAACGGCCGGTGACCAGCGCGCGGGCGACCGAGTTCGGCCGGTAGTCCAGCTGCTCGATCGCCGCGTTGACGCGGACCCGCGTCTCGGCGCGGACCGGGCCGGTGCCGTTGATGACCCGCGAGACCGTCATATGCGAAACACCCGCGAGCGCGGCCACGTCGGTGAGACTGGCCTGCTTGCTCTCGGTGGTTTCGCGTGCCATCGCCTGTCTCCCAATCCCAGTACCGTGTGACGAGTGCCGCAAGTGTTAGCGATAACACGAGCCGGGTCAAGCGCTCCCCGAGTCACAGTCGGGTCACGGACCGGCTCCATGAGCCAAGGTTGGCGTGCCAAGGGCGCCTATCGCCGCGCGCGAATGGACGACACGCGTGACCGGACGGACGACACATGCGTCCAGAGGGACGACTCGCCATGCCGTCCAACCAGTCACGCGTGTCGTCCGTCGGGTCACACGTGTCGTCCGTCCAGTCACGCGAAAACGGCCGGCTCCGCACAAGGAGCCTCGTGAGCGGCAATTCGGACTAGAACCCGAAACGCCACTCACGACCACCCCCGGGTTCAGCTGGAGGCGCGATGCGTGAGCGAGACCGGCAAGATCCGCTGGCGGGGCTTGAGATCCCGGTCGTCCATCACCGCGAGCAGGGTCTCCACCATCGCGTGGACCTGTTCCCGAGGGTCCTGGTGGACCGATGTCAGCGGCGGGTCCATCTCCGGCGCGAGGGTCGCGTTGTCGTCGAAGCTGACGACGGCGACGTCCGAGGGAATCCGCCGTCCGGCGGAATGCAGCGTGCGGAGGGCGCCGAGCGCCATCATGTCGCTGGCCACGAAGACGGCGTCGAGGTCGGGGCGTCGGGCGAGCAGATTCGACATCGCCTTCGCCCCGCCGGTCAGGGTGAAGTCGCCCTCCTCCATCAGGTCCGCGGGGTCGAGACCGGCGTCGAGAAGGGTCTTGCGCCAGCCGGAGAGCCGGTCGATCGCCGCGCTCTGGTCCTGCGGGCCCGCGATCGTGGCGATCCGCCGATGGCCGGCCTCGACCAGATGCGCGACGGCGAGCTTCGCGCCGCCCTCGTTGTCGAAGTCGACGACGTGGACACCGCGTTTGAGCCCGGCCGCCTGCCCGCCGTACACGACCGGGATCCTCAACTGCCGCAACGCCTTGGGCAACGGATCCGTACGATGCGGCGCGAACACCAGCACGCCGTCGACGTGCCCGCCGTCGAGGAACCGGACGGTGCGGTCGAGGTCTTCGCGCGTGTCACTGAAGATCAAGACCATCTGACAGCCGATGTCGGCGAGCTCGCGATAGCCCGCGCGCATGACCGCGGTGCGGTACGGGTCGTCGAGCAGCCGCGCCTCCGGCTCCGACAGCACGACCGCGACCGCACCGGTCCGCTTGGTGACCAGGGATCTGGCCGCCTGGTTCGGGGAGTACCCGAGTTCGCGGGCCGCGGCCTGGACCTTCTCGCGGGAGCGCGCGCTGACGTAGCCGTCGTCGTTCAGCGCACGGGACGCCGTCGACCGGCTGACCCCGGCGGACGCGGCGACGTCTTCCAGCGTCGGCCTGCCGTCTTCCTCTGGTCGAGGCCCCACCAGCGCCACCTTCACTCTTCAGCTCCATCCGGACACCGACAGCTTAGTGTCCGGCGGGCCGCCGCCCTGAGAGCGCTCCCCTGATGGAAACGCTCTCATTACAAGCCCTTGACACGGCCATACCTTGGCGACAGACTCTGCGCATCCTGGGAGCGCTCCCATTTTCTCCTCACCCCCATCAGCAAGGGACACAATGACGTGAGAAGCATCCGGAACGGCCTGGTGCTGGCACTGGGTATCACGATGACGGCGTTCGGACTCGCGGCGTGCGGCGGTGACGACGGCGGGGCGCCCGCCGCGTCCGACCCGAACGCCAAGGTCGAGCTGTCGCTGGCGACGTTCACCGAGTTCGGCTACGAGGAGCTCATCCCCGAGTACGAGCGGCTGCACCCGAACATCAAGATCACCCACCGCAAGACCGGCCAGGGCGGCCCGTACCACCAGGACCTGATCACGAAACTGGCCGCCGGTTCCGGGCTCGCCGACGTCACCGCCGTCGAGGAAGGGCACCTGTCGAACGTCCTCGACAAGGGCTCGAAGTTCAACGACCTCACCAAGATCGGTCCGGCGGAGGTGTCCCCCGACCGCTGGCTCGGCTGGAAGTACGACGCGGCGAAGACCAAGGACGGCAAGGTCATCGGCTACGGGACGGACATCGGCCCGCTGGCCATGTGCTACCGCAAGGACATGCTCGAAGCGGCGGGAATGCCGTCCGACCCTGAGGCGGTCAAACCGCTCTTCGCGACCTGGGACAGCTACTTCGCGGCGGGCGAGCAGTACGTCGCCAAGTCCGGCGGGAAGGCCTGGTTCGACTCGGCCGCGCAGAACTTCAACGCCATGGTCAACCAGCTCCCGACCGGCTATATCGGCAGCGATGACAAGCTCGCGGTGGAATCCAACCAGGGCATCAAGGACGCCTGGACCAAGGTCACCGGCGCCGTCGCGAAAGGACAGTCGGCGAAGCTGACCGCGTTCAGCAACGAGTGGAACTCCGGGTTCAAGCAGGGCGCCTTCGCCACGAAGGTGTGCCCCGCCTGGATGCTCGGCGTGATCGAGGAGCACTCCGGCCCGGAGAACGCCGGCAAGTGGGCGGTCACCGCGGCCTTCCCCGGTGGCGGCGGGAACTGGGGCGGTTCGTACCTCACCGTGCCCACCCAGTCGAAGCACCCGAAGGAGGCGGCCGAACTCGCCGCCTGGCTGACCGCGCCCGAGCAGCAGATCAAGGCGTTCAAGGCGAAGGGCACCTTCCCCAGCCAGGTCAAGGCTTTGGAGGACCCGGCGCTGCTGAGCGAGACCGACGCCTACTTCGGTGGCGCCAAGATCGGGCAGCTGTTCGCCGAGCAGGCCAAGAAGGTCGCGAAGCCGCAGTACAAGGGCCCCGGCGACGGCCAGATCCAGGAGAACGCGTCGAGCCCGGCGCTGCAGGCCGTCGAACAGGGCAAGTCCGCGGCCGAGGGCTGGACGCAACTGCTCGACGCCGCGAAGAAGATCACGCGCTGACCGATGACCGTCGTCGACAAGATCGCACCGGACGAGGCGAAGGCCGGGGCGCGCACGCCGCCCCGGCCCACCCTCCGCCATCGGCTGAGCCGGTGGGACGTCAAGGTCTCGCCGTACCTCTACATCGCCCCGTTCTTCGTGGTGTTCGGGATCGTCGGGCTGTTCCCGCTGCTCTACACGGCGTACGTGTCCCTGTTCAGCTGGGAGGCGGGTGATGACGATCCCACCTTCATCGGGCTGGACAACTTCAAGGAACTGTTCGCCGACACGCAGTTCTGGAACGCGCTCGAGAACACCGTCAGCATCTTCCTGCTCTCCAGCGTTCCGCAGCTGATCATCGCGGTACTCCTGGCGGCGCTGCTCAGCGCCAGGATCCGCGGGGCGACCGGCTGGCGCGTCGGCGTCCTGCTCCCGTACGCCGCCAGCCTGGTGGCACTCGGCATCATCTTCGCGAACCTGTTCGGGCCGAAGTACGGGCTGGTCAACGGTCTGCTGCAGACGATCGGGCTGGACCCGGTCGACTGGCAGGCCGGCCGGTTCAGCAGCCATGTCGCGATCGCGATCATGGTGAACTGGCGCTGGACCGGGTACAACGCGCTGATCGTGCTGGCGGCGATGCAGGCCATCCCGAAGGAACTGCACGAGGCCGCCCTCATCGACGGCGCGGGGACAGCGCGCCGGTTCTTCAGCATCACGCTGCCCTTGCTGAAGCCGACGCTGATCTTCGTCACGATCACTTCGACGATCGGTGGCCTGCAGATCTTCACCGAGCCCAAGCTGTTCGACGCCATGCCGGGCTCGAACAACGGCGGCTCGTCCAACCAGTTCCAGACCGTGACGTTGTACCTCTACCAAACGGCCTTCGAGAACTACGAACTCGGTTATGCCTCGGCGATCGCGTGGGTGCTGTTCGTGATCATCGTGCTGATCGCGCTGGTGAACTTCTTCCTCACCGGCAGGCTCACGGCGGTGAAGAAGAAATGACCACGATCCACAAGGGACTCAAGCGGGGCGTCTCGGCGCTGGGCAAACCACGCCGGGCGACCTACGTCGTGCTCACGATCTTCGTGCTGGGCTCGCTCTTTCCGTTCTACTGGTCGTTCCTGGTGGCCAGCCGGGACAGCGGGATGCTCACCGAACGGGTGCCGCCCTTCCTGCCGGGCGGGAACTTCTTCGCCAACGCGGCGAGGGTGTTCGACACGGTGCCGTTCTGGAAGGCGCTCGGGAACAGCCTGATCGTGTCCGGCACGGTCACCCTCACCACGGTTTTGTTCTCGGCGCTCGCCGGGTTCGCGTTCGCCAAACTGCGGTTCCGCGGCCGGAACGGGCTGTTCGTGTTCATCGTCATCACCCTCGCCGTGCCGACCCAGCTCGGCATCATCCCGCTGTTCATGGCCATGTCGGAATTCGGCTGGGCGGGCGGGTTGCAGTCGGTCATCGTGCCGAACCTGGTGACCGCGTTCGGTGTCTTCTGGATGCGGCAGTACACGCTGGACGCGGTGCCGTACGAACTGATCGAGGCGGCGAGGGTCGACGGCTGCAGCATGATCCGGATCTTCTGGAACGTCTGCCTGCCCGCGGTCCGCCCGGCGGCGGCGATCCTGGCGATGTTCACGTTCATGACGTCGTGGAACGACTTCCTGTGGCCGCTCGTGGTGCTGGACGCCGGCAACCCCACCGTCCAGCTGGCGCTGGAGAAGCTGCAGAGCGGCTACTACGTCGACTATTCGCTGGTGCTGGCCGGAACCACCCTGGCCACCATCCCGATCCTCATCGTCTTCCTCCTCCTCGGCCGCCAGATCGTGGCCGGGATCATGCAAGGTGCCGTGAAAGGGTGACCATGTCCGCTCATCCCGACAGTGTCCGGGCGAAGACCGCGCTGCTGTTCCCGCCCGGATTCGTGTGGGGCGCCGCCACCGCGGCCTTCCAGGTCGAAGGGGCGACGACCGCCGACGGCCGGACGGACTCGATCTGGGACGTCTTCGCCCGCCGCCCCGGGGCCGTCGTCGGCGGCGACACCGGCGAACCGGGCGCCGACCATTACCGGCGCTACGCCGAAGACGTCGACCTGATGCGGCGGCTCGGGCTCGGCGCGTACCGGTTTTCCCTGTCGTGGCCGCGGATCCGGCCCGACGGCGGCGCCCCGAATCCCCAGGGGCTCGCGTTCTACGACCGGCTCGTCGACAAGCTGCTCGAAGCCGGAGTGGAGCCCTGGGCGACGCTGTATCACTGGGATCTCCCCCAGTCCCTGGAAGACCAGGGCGGCTGGGCGGCGCGCGAGACCGCCTTCCGGTTCGCCGAATACGCCGAAACGGTCGTCGCGCACCTGGGCGACCGCGTGCCGCGCTGGTCCACCCTGAACGAGCCGTGGTGTGCCGCGATGCTGGGCTACGCGCGCGGGATCCACGCGCCCGGCAGGCAGGAGCCCCGCGCCGCCGTCGCGGCCGCGCACCATCTGCTGCTGGGGCACGGGCTCGCGATGGACGTCCTGCGGCGACACGCGCCCGCCGCGTCGTCGGGGGTGACACTGAACCTGTATCCGGTGTCGGCGGTCGACCCATCGTCCACTGTGGACGTGGAGGCCGCGCGCCGGATCGACGGTCTGCAGAACCGGCTGTTCCTGGACCCGGTGCTTCGTGGCTCCTACCCGGCGGACCTGCGAGCCGACCTGGCGCCGCTCGGCATCGAGGAGCTCGTGCGGGACGGCGATCTCGCGACCATCGCCACCCCGATCGATTGGCTGGGCATCAACTACTACCGCGGCTACCAGGTCGCGGGCACTCCCCTGCCCGGCAGCGAACCGGCGGGCGCCGACTGGCTCGGCTCCCCCGACGTCCATTTCGTCCCCGACGAGGCGGCACCACGCACCGACTCGGGCTGGGAAGTCCAGCCGTCGCGGCTCACCGAATGCCTGCTTCAGGTTCACCGCGACTATCGGCCGATCCCGTTGTACATCACCGAAAACGGCGCTTCGTATCCCGACGCGCTGATCGGCGGGGATATCGCGGACACCGACCGGATCGCCTTCCTCGACTCGCATCTGCGCGCCGCTTACGAGGCGATCGAGGCGGGCGTGGACCTGCGCGGCTACTTCTACTGGTCGCTGCTCGACAACTTCGAGTGGGCGGAGGGGTACGCCAAGCGGTTCGGCCTGGTGCACGTCGACTACGCGACCCAGCGGCGGACGCCGAAGCGGAGCGCGCTCTGGTACGCCCGGACGATCAGCCTGAACGGGCTGAGCTGACGGCAAGGGTTGTTCGGGCGGTTCTTCGTCCCGAACAACCCTTGCCTGACGGCTACCGGCGGATGACCGCGGCCCGTTCGGCGACGGCCCGCTGGTCAGAACCACGGGCCTCGGCGGTCCGGAAGTCGTCGCCGCAACCGGGCACGTCCGCCGGGTAGACACAGTTGTCCGGCAGGTTGCCGCTCACCGCGGCCCCGTTCACCAGCGCGACGTGCGCGTCGAGCGTGTGGATGCCACCACCGGACGCCGGAAGCGGGTACGAGCCGGCTCCAGGCTCGCCCGCGACGTTGTCGCTGACCTTCACGTCGTCGAGCGTGAGAGTGTCGTCGAATACGCCGATTCCGCCGCCTCGGCCTCCGTAGCCGGCGTATCCGGAGTATCCGCCCGGCCCCGCGACACCGGCGTCACCGCCTCGGCCCGACTGGTTGCTCGCCACGGTCGCGCCTACGATGGCGGGATTCAGCAGTACTCCCCCGCTGGACGACACGAACACGCCGCCCGCGACGCCACCGCTGCCGCCGTCTCCGGCTCCGCCGCCCTCGGCACCTCCCGTGCCGCCCTTGCCACCGGCCCCGGCGCTGTTACCGGTGATGATGCCACCGGTGATCCGCAGGACGGTGCCGCTGAGAGCGTCGATGCCCCCGCCGAATCCGGCGGACCCGCCTCGGCCGCCCGGTTTGGCGGCCACGCCGTTTCCACCCGGCCCGCCGGCCCCACCGACGTTCCCGGTGATCTTGGTACGAGTGATCGTCAACGAGATCTGCGACGAAGAGTACGAGGAGATGCCGCCGCCGAAACCGCCGCCGCCCCCACGTCCGGCGTAGGCGGTCGCGGTCGCGTCGGCGCCGGGAGCCCCCGAGCCCGCGGTGTTGCCACTGATGACGCTGTCGGTGATGGTCAGCGGACCCCAGCTCTGGATACCACCGCCGGATCCACCCGGATTCGCGTCGCCATAGGAGTTGGTCCCGACTCCGTCGGAAGCGTGACCACCGGCGATCGTGACCTCGTTCAGTGTCAGGTCCCCCCAATTGGAGATGATCCGGAATCGGGGCGCGTCCTTGGCGCGTTCGATCGTGGCGTGATTGCCTTGGACGGTGAGCTTTCCCTCGATGGAGGGCAGCCCGGAATTCCAGGTGGAGTCGGCGACCGCCGTGAGCGTGTAGACGCAGTTCGCCGCCAGGGTCAGCGTGTCCGGCTCGGCGGTGGCGTTGGCGTCGGCGACCGCCTGGACCAGCGCGGCGGGATCACAGGGAACGGCGGTTTCGGCGGCTTCCGCCGGTTGGGCGACCAGGGCGAACGTCCCCAGCACGATGGCCGTGGTCGCGATTCGTCTTCGGCATCCGGCACTCGGCGTCATCGAAGAACCTCTCAGGTCAAGGAATCGGATGAGGACGTTTTCGCGGAATTCCCCAGTCGCGAAAACGTCGCACCGAGAACATTAGAAGTGCCAATCCGGCTCTTCAATGGATATGATCCACATCACACGATTACCGATTATCGGGAATCGTGGCGAAAAACCGAATATAAAGCGGAAGTCGTACCGGATCACGGTCGCGCGGTGGGAATGCGGTGGCCGAGTCCCGGCAGGTCTTGTTATCGTGGGGACGGACCTGATCGACGAACAGGGAGACCAGACGTGGCAGGTGAAGACGACATCTCCGGGTGAGCCGGAGTTGGCAGGCCACCGGCGTTGACGCCGACGTGGCCACTTTGTCGTCCCTTCACAGCCACGTCCACCGCGGTGCGGCCTTGCGGCGCCCGCTGTCTTCCACGAGGTCATTTCCATGTCAGACGCCTTCGTCGTCGTATCCGCCCTGTCCTTCGCCTGGCCGGACGACACCCCGGTCTTCGACGACCTGTCCTTCACCGTGCCCGGCGGCCGCACCGGCCTGGTCGCGCCGAACGGGGCGGGCAAGAGCACGCTGCTCAAACTGATCGCCGGCGAACTGCGGCCGGTGTCCGGATCCGTCTCCGCGCAGGGAGTCCTCGGCTACCTGCCGCAGTCGCTACCGCTCACCGCCGACCTCAATGTGGCCGAGGTACTCGGCATCGCGCCGCAGCTCGCGGCACTGAGCGCCATCGAGTCCGGCGATGCGAGCGAAGAACACTTCACCACCATCGGGAACGACTGGGACATCGAGGAGCGCACCCGCGCGCAGCTCGACCGGCTCGGTCTCGACGGCATCTCGCTGGACCGGAGCCTGCGGACGTTGAGCGGCGGGCAGATCATCTCCCTCGGCCTGGCGGCACAGTTGCTGAAACGGCCGGACATCCTGCTGCTGGACGAACCGACCAACAACCTCGACCTCGACGCCCGGCGCAAGCTCTACGGCGTACTCGAGGACTGGTCCGGCTGCCTGCTGCTGGTGAGTCACGACCGCGAACTGCTCGACCGGATGGACCGGATCGCCGAACTCGACCGCGGCGACCTCCGTTACCACGGCGGCAATTTCACACAGTACGAAGCGGCGGTCAAGGCCGAACAGGAGGTCGCCGAGCGCAACGTCCGCAGCGCCGAGCAAGAGGTCAAACGCGAGAAGCGGGAGATGCAGCAGGCACGCGAACGGGCGGCGCGGCGCGCGGGCAACGCGGCCCGCAACCTCGGCAACGCCGGGCTGCCGAAGATCTTCGCCGGTACCATGAAACGCAACGCCCAGGAGTCCGCCGGCAAGGCGAACGAGACGCACGCGGCCCGGGTCAGCGACGCGAAGAACCGCCTCGACGAGGCCGAACGCTCCCTCCGCGACGACCAGAAGATCGCGCTGATCCTGCCGGGCACCAACGTCCCCGCCGGGCGCACGATGTTCCACGGCGAGCACATCCAGGTCCGCTACGGGGACCGGAACGTCTTCGCGGGCGATGGCGTCGACCTGACGATCCGCGGCCCCGAACGGATCGCGCTGACCGGCGGGAACGGCACGGGGAAGTCGACGCTCCTGCGGGTGCTCAACGGCGACCTCACGCCGGACAGCGGCGTGTTGAAGCGGGCGGAGGGCCGAATCGCGTACCTCTCGCAACGGCTCGACCTCCTGGACCTCGACCGGACCATCGCCGAGAACTTCGCCACCTTCGCCCCGAGCCTCCCCGAGTCACAGCGGATGACCCTGCTCGCCCGCTTCCTGTTCCGAGGCGCGCGAAGCCAGCTTCCCGTCGGAGTGCTCTCCGGTGGCGAGCGCCTTCGAGCCACCCTGGCCTGCGTCCTGTTCGCCGAGCCCGCGCCGCAATTGCTCCTGCTGGACGAGCCGACGAACAATCTGGACCTGGTCAGCGTCGGACAGTTGGAGAGTGCGCTGGGTGCTTATCAGGGGGCTTTCGTGGTGGTGAGTCACGATGAGCGGTTCCTGAAGGAGATCAAGGTGGATCGGCGGGTTCGGTTGACCGATGGGGCCCTTGTCGAGTCCTGATCCGCGCTTTGGGGTGTCCGGTTTCGCATTTGGAGGACTAACTGCGGCTCGTTTTCCTTGCGTGATCTTCGCGTGGGGTGGCGTCACTCTTCAGTGTTGTTCGCGCGTTTCGTTTGTTGCTTAAAATTACGAACAGGTGTTCGATTTAAGGGTGTATTATGAAGGAGTGTCCGAGACCTTCCTTCCCGAGTTGCCGCAGGAGCTGTGGCGTGCCGGCAAGCTGGAGCTTGCTCATGGTGTGCAGCAGTCGTTGCAGGTGATTCGGATCGCGACCGCCTGTCTAGGCCGGTTCCTGGCGGAGATCGAGTCTCGGGGCGCCAAAGACTTGTACGGGCATGGGAGTACGGCCAGTTGGTTCGCGGAGATTGCGGGGCTGTCACGCGGTGAGGCGGGTCCGATCGTGAAGCGCGCGATCGCGTTGAACCCCACCCGAGCCTTGGATGGCACGGAGGTTCCGCCTCTCGCTCCCGCCACTGCCGCCGTCGCCGCTCAGGGACTGGTCGGGGATGAGCGGATCGATCAGATCCTGGAGATCCTGAAAAACCTCCCCGCCGACATTTCAGCCGAGGACCGGGCCGGTGCGGAGCAGATCCTCGGCAACCTCGCCCCGAACGCCGGACCTCGCCAGCTCGCCAAGGCCGAGGCGAACCTGCAGGACTTGCTCAACCCCGACGGCAACGAACCCAAAGACCCCGAACCCAAGGAACCGCGCCGCGAGATCACCTTGGAACGGCGCAAGGATGGGTTCTGGAAACTGACCGGTCTTCTCGATGACGAGACCGGGGCCCGGACCGCCGCCGCGTTGGAGGCGCACGCGCAGCCGCGGCCGGTGGATGAGTTCGGGCAGGCGGATCTGCGGATGAAGTGCGAACGCATGGGAGATGCCTGGGCCGAGCTCCTCGATCTGGCGATCGCGTGCCCGGACCAGCCCGGCACCAGCGGCTACCGCACGCTCGTGCATGTCACCGTCGGACTTGAGGAACTGAAGTCGGGTCTCGGCACCGCGTGTCTCGACTTCGTGGGGACGATGACGGCGCGGGAAGCCCGGCTAGCGGCCTGTGATTGCCTGATGGTGCCGGTCGTGATGGGTGCCTCGGGCGAGCCGCTGGATATGGGGCGCCTGAGACGGTTCGTCACCCCCGGCCAACGACGAGCGCTCAACATCCGAGATGGCGGTTGCGCATTCCCGGGCTGTCATCGGAAGCCGAAGAATTGCCACGCTCATCATATTGAGCACTGGGCAGACGGCGGGCCGACAGATCTCCGGAATCTCGTGTTGCTCTGCGGCTTCCATCATCGGCTGATTCACCACGGCGACTGGGAAGTACGCATGGCGGCCGATGGCCTACCGGAGTTCATTCCACCCCAGTACAGGGACCCACTCCGAAAACCTCGGCGCAACACCCTGCACCACGTCTGAACCCCGAAGAGCCCGTCGGCCACGCCGGCGACGGGCCCTTCGGCATGCCCGTGTGGGTTTTGGGACATCTGACGTGCCAAAACCCACACAGTCCATCGCGCTGATCCCCAGAACTCGCCACTCGGCGACAAAGCCCTCCGTATCCGCGACTGAGGGCCTGCGCCTCCCCAAGATTCATCGACGACCGAAGCATTGCCAGGCCCGGCACCCGCACACGAGGCCGAACATCCATGCGGGCCCCGAGCCCTCCCTAACGAACGACCGCGACCGGTCCGATCACGCACGACTGTGTGGATTTCGGGTCATCCAACGCCCCAAAATCCACACATTCCCTCGCCAACGGACCGGTCACGAACCCAAAGACCGAGCGGAGCCCCGCAGCACCTCGGCGACGAAAGTACCGAGCCCGCGAAATCAATCCACCGCAGAAAAGAAAAGGTCCCGCTTCCGCTCAGCGAAGGCTGGGGGTTCCTGCGAGCAGGAAGCGGGAGTTTGTGGCCGGTACGGGGGCCGCCTCTCGGCGAGTGGCTCAACACGGCTCCGGCCGAACCGGTATTCCGCGAAGGCGAAGGGTGAGGCCCGGGGGCACCATCCGTACCGACACTCTCTACAACGCACCACCGCCGGAAATGTTCCCCGCCGACGAGCCCGAATCGATGTGACCCGCGTCTACACGAACAAAAGAGTGACCCACGTCAACGGACGGAATAAAAAGACCCGCTCCCGCTCAGCGAAGGCCTGGGGGTTACCTGCGAGCGGAAGCGGGAGCAAAGGCCGATACGGTGGGCCGCCTCTCGGCGAAAGGCACGACATGGCTCCGGCCGAACCGGTATTCCATGAAGGCGAAGGGTGAGGCCCGGGGGCACCATCCGTACCGACACCCTCTACAACGCCACGCCCCCGAAAACGTTCCCCAGGAAAAGAGTGACGCGCGTCAACACACGAATGCGCTAACGCTCAGCACGGCGGTGGAACCTGCGCGACGAGTTCTTCGGGAGCGGAAAGCCGCCATGCCTCGTAGACCAATTCGGTGAGCTCGTCGGATTCGATACCGTCGAGGTAGACCACCACCCAGCCGAATCCCCCGGCGGTGAACTGCACCTCGAAGACATCGGGTCGTTCGGCCACGAGGGCTTCCTGTTCCGAGAGGGTCTGCTTCAGTCCGACGGTCTGGGTCCGCGGCCAGTAGTAGCCGAACCGCTTCCCGCGCACGCTGAACGACTCCCACTCCTTCGCGTCGGAGCGCTCGACGTCGGCGAGCGTCTTCAGCATCCGGTGGAACTCGTCACTCGACACGCTCATCTGTACCCCAAACCCCAGGAACTCCGTCCGCCCCAGTCTAAACAGCCACTTCCGTTGAGAACGCGAGACGGCGGAACGGTAGATTCGCCGAGGGAGATCCACTCGATCCGGGGAGCTGCGCAATGGACCGACCCGTCACCGCGGCGGAGCTGTTCGACGCCATCGGGTCCGACTACGAAGACGTCTTCGGGCGGGCTCCGGCGGTCGACAAGGCGGTGCGGCATCTGCTGGACACCCTGCCGCCGTCGTCGAGGGTGCTCGACATCGGCAGCGGTACCGGCAAGCCGGTCGCCGAGGATCTGTCCGCCGCGGGCCACCGGGTGACCGGGCTCGACGTGTCGCCGGTGATGATCGACATCGCGCGCGAGCGGGTTCCGGCCGCCACCTTCGTCCACGCCGACGTGCGCGAATGGGCCTCGCCACCCCAGACCTGGGAGGCCGTCTGCGCCTTCTTCCCGTTCCTCCAGATGCCACGCAAGGACACCGAAGCCGTGCTCGCCGACATCGCGCGCTGGCTGGTACCGGGTGGCCTTTTCGCGCTGGTCACCGTTCCGCGGGACGCCGAGGACGCGCCGGCGGAGTTCTTCAGCCGCTCCTTCCTCGTGACCAGTTTCGCGCCGGACGACCTCGTCCGGCGGGTCGAGGCGGCCGGGCTGGAGGTCACCGGCACGCACTCGGAGGTCTTCACCGCGGACGAGCCGGGGACCCCGCCGGAGGAGCATCTCCTGATCACCGCTCGGCGCCCGGGCTGATCATGCCGACCATCAGCGTGATCACGCCGGTCCACGCCCCGAGCCTGCCGTACTTGACCGAGGCCTACGAATCCCTCGCCGCGCAGGAACTCCCGCCCGGCTGGAGCTGGGAATGGCTGGTGCAGGAAGACGGCGAGACCGGCCTGCTCGACGGCGCCCTCCCCGCGGACGCACGAGTGCTGCCCGGCTCGGGCCGCCGGGGCGGTCCCGGGGTCGCGCGGATGATGGCCCTGTCACGCGCCTCCGGGGAGCTGATCAAAGCCCTCGACGCGGACGACCTCCTCACCCCCGGCGCGCTCTCGCGGGACATCGCCGCGCTCGCGGATCCCGCCATCGGCTGGACCACTTGCCGGGTCCTCGACCTCCTCCCGGACGGGACCACGGCCGGCTTCGACAGTGACCCCGACGAGGGGCCGATCGAGCGCGGCGCGATCCTGCGGCACTGGCAGCGCAACGGCTACGTGTCGTCGGTGGTGGCCGGGACCTTGTGCATCCGCCGCGAACTTCTGCTGGAGCTGGGCGGCTGGATGGCGCTGCCCGCGTCGGAGGACACCGGGCTGATCCTCGCCGCCAACGCCTGCTCGCACGGCTACTTCATCGCCACGTGCGGCATGTACTACCGGAAGTGGCCAGGACAGGTCACCAAGTCCGCGGCACACAACGACGACGGCGAGCGGCTCGCGCGGATGAAACTGATCGAGGAACGAGCCGAGGTCATGTTGGCAGGTCGACGATGTCGAGCAACGCCTTCGCGCACAGATCCCGGATCTCCTCCCGGGTCAGCCTCCGGTACTTGAGCCAGTCGAGGCAGACCGCCACGACGAACGCCAGCCAGCCGCGGACGAGCACCCGCAGGGCCTCCGGCGGCTCGCTGTCCGGGCACAGCACCTCGAGGATGCGGCGGCCCTGTTCGGCGAAGTTGTTGTCCAGGACCTCGCGGACGCCGTCGACGGCGATGGACGTGCCCGAATGCAGGGCCCGGTACCCGTCCTCGTTGGCTTCGACATAGCGGAGGTACGCGTCGAGGCCGGCCGTCAGCTGCTCCTCGACCGGCAGCGTGGGGTCCGACTTGGTCATCTCGAGCAGCCGCTCGCCCTGTGACCTGATGACCTCGGTGACGAAGTCCCGTTTCGTCGGGAAGTAGTGGTACAGCAGCCCTCGGGACACTTCGGCGATGTCCGCGACCTGCTCGATCCACACGTCGTCGTACGGCCGCTCCGCGAACAGGCGGGCACCGATCCGCAGCAGTTGTTCCCGCCGCTCGGCGGTGGACAGCCTGCTGCGGGGCTTCCCGGAAGTACTCGGCGCCATCCGGGCATCGTACTTACTTGACACGGGTTCAGTAACAGGCCACGCTCGCTATTGGATGCCGGTTCAACAGCGCTCACCCTGGAGGGGCTCGATGGCCACCGCTCTCCCCCATCCCCCGCGACGGATTCCGCTGATCGGCGACGTGCTCGGCGTTTCGCCGAAGACGCCGGTCCAGGACTCGATGCGGCACGCGGCCGAGCTGGGCCCGGTCTTCGAGCGCAAGGTGTTCGGCCGGAGCATCGTGTTCGTGCACGGCGCTCAGATGGTCGCCGACCTTTCCGACGAGAAGCGGTTCGCGAAGCACGTCACTCCCGCGATCTCGAACCTCCGCCCGCTCGGCGGCGACGGGCTGTTCACCGCGCACAACGAAGAGCCGAACTGGCGGCGTGCGCACGAGATCCTCGCGCCCGCGTTCAGCCGCAACGCCATGCAGCGCTACCACCCCACGATGCTGGCGATCACCCGCGAACTGCTGGACACGTGGGACAGAGGCGGCGAAGTCGACGTCGCGGACGACATGACCAAGCTGACGCTGGAGACCATCGGCCGGACGGGTTTCGGCTACAGCTTCTCGTCGTTCGAACGCGCCGAACCGCATCCGTTCGTCGCCGCGATGGTCCGCACGCTGCGGCACGCGCAGCGGAAGGCCATCCAGCCGCCGGTCATCGGCCCGCTCCTGAGCCGGAAAGCCAACCAGCGCAACGAAGCCGACCTCGCGTTCCTGCACTCCGTCGTCGCCGACGTGATCGAGGCACGCCGGAACGATCCGAGCACCGAAGACCTGCTCGGGCTCATGCTGAACACCACGCAACCGAGCACCGGCGCGGCACTGGAGGAGGACAACATCCGGCACCAGATCATCACTTTCCTCGTGGCAGGCCACGAAACCACGTCGGGCGCGCTGTCGTTCGCCCTGTACTACCTCGCCCGCAACCCGGACGTCCTGGCCCGCGCGCGGTCCGAAGTGGACAAGGTCTGGGGCGAGAACCCGGATCCGTCCTACGAAGAGGTCGCCAAGCTCCGCTACGTCCGGCGAGTGCTCGACGAAGCGCTCCGGCTCTGGCCGACGGCGCCCGCGTTCGCACGCCAAGCCCAGGTGGACGTCGGCGGCGAGTACCCGATGCGGAAGGGGCAGTGGGCGCTGGTCCTCATCCCGGCGCTGCACCGTGATCCCGTCTGGGGAGACGATCCCGAGTCCTTCGATCCGGACCGCTTCTCTCCGGAACGCAACCGTGCCCGGCCGGCGCACGTCTACAAACCCTTCGGCACCGGCGAGCGTGCCTGCATCGGGCGGCAGTTCGCCCTGCACGAGGCGACGCTGGTGCTCGGCATGCTGCTGAGCCGGTACGACCTGCGGAGCGACCCGTCCTACCGGCTGAAAGTGCAGGAATTGCTCACCCTCAAGCCGGAGGGCTTCAAGCTGGAGGTCTCGCTCCGCGACCGTGCTTCGGTGCCCGCCTAAGCCTTGAGCAGTCCGTCGAACAATGCGTCCACCAGGGCGCGGGGGACGCTCGCTCCGGTCAGCGCCCGGTAGACGATCGGGCCGATGACGGCGTCGAGCGCGGCGTCGAGGTCCAGCGCGGTCGAGACCTCCCGCGTCTCGATCCCGCGCGCGAGGAGTTCTCGTTCCAGCTCCCGGCGCGGGCCGAGATAGCGGTCGTGCAGGCTCTTGGCGGTCTCAGGGCTGTGCTGGGCCTCGGCGATGAGCGCGAGCAGGACCTTGCCCGCCGGGTCGCGGGTGACGAACCGCGCGTAGCCGCGGAAGTAGCCGCGAAGCTCGGACGGCTTGTCCACCGGGACCGCGAAGCGCTTCTCACTGTCCTCGATGAGCGTGTCGAGCAGGATCTCGACCTTCGACGGCCACCAGCGGTAGATCGTCTGCTTGGCGACCCCCGCCCGGCGCGCGATCGCCTCGATGGTCAACCGCGCGAAACCGTGCTCGACGAGCAGGTCGTCCGCGGCATGGAGCACGGCCAGGCGGGCGGCCTCGTCGCGCTGGTTGCCGGAGCGCGCCCTGCGGGGCTGCGAATTCACCGCTGGCATGCGGCCACCCTACCGCGCTATTGTCGAGACGCAACGTCTCGTCTAGACAAATCTCTTCATCAAGGAGTTTTCGTGTCTCGAACAACCGAGCGCCAGGCTCTCGTCATCGGCGCTTCACGCGGCCTGGGACTGGCTCTGGCCGAGGAGCTCACCCGGCGCGACTGGCAGGTCGTCGCCACCACGCGCCAGAGCGGAGGCGACCTTCAGGAGAAGGCCGACGCCTCGAACGGGCGGCTGCGGGTCGAATCACTGGAGATGACCAGCGACGAGCAGCTCGCCGCCCTGCGTGAACGGCTCGACGGCACCAAGCTCGACCTGCTCTTCGTCAACGCCGCGATCGACCGCGGGAATCTGCCGATCACCGAGGTCTCCACCGAGACCTTCGCCGAAGTCATGATCACCAACGCGTTGCGCCCGCTGCGCACCCTGGAGGCACTTCGCGACCTGGTCGTACCTGGTGGCACCGTCGCGGTCATGTCGTCGAGGCAGGGCAGCATCTCGCTGAACACGAGGCCGGGATTCGAGGCCTACAAGGCCAGCAAGGCCGCGCTCAACCAGTTGATGCGCAGCTACTCGACCCGGTACGCCGAGGACGGGCACACCAAGCTCCTCATCCACCCCGGCCACAACCAGACGCCGCTCGGCGGCTCCGGCGCTCCTCTCACCGCCGCGGAGAGCATGCCTGCCGTCGTCGACGTCCTCGAAGCGCAGGCGGGTGCACCCGGTCTGCAGTTCTTGGATCTCTACGGCGAAATCGTGCCCTGGTAGGTCACATCTCCGCTTCGGGATCCGTCAGACCGGTATGGAAACCCGCATCCCGAACCCCGCCCTGTCGAACCCCGCCACCCTGAAAGCCTTGATCGCGTTGTCGGAATCGGCCGGCGACACCGGTGTCCCGAACACCACGCACTACCTCATGCACGTCCGCGCGAGCCAGATCAACGGCTGCAGCGGCTGCCTGGACATGCACACCAAGGAAATGCGCAAGGCAGGCGAGTCCGACGAGCGCATCTTCACCGTGGCGGCGTGGCGCGACACCGCCTACTACACCGACGCCGAACGCGCGGCGCTCGCGCTGGCCGAGGCCCTCACCCGGATCGCGGACCGGGCCGACCCGGTCGACGACGCGGTCTGGAACGAGGCGGCTCGTCATTACGACGAAAAGCAGCTCTCCAGCCTGGTCCTCTCGATCGCCGCCATCAACACCTGGAACCGGCTCAACGTCGCCACCCGGCAGATCGCCGGCGCCGCCTGACGGGCTATTCGGCCTGCCGTAGCTCCACACAGCACTCGGCCGCGCCGGGAACGAGGGCCGCTTCCACGTTCCCGGCGCGCACGCCGTTCAGGAAACCGGCCAAGAAGGCCTGGTTGATCCCGCAGACCAGGTCCGGGGCCTTCTCGGCCAGCGGATGGAACGGACAGTTCCGCAACCGGACGCAGGTCCTGCTGTCCCGGCTCGGTTCGAAGCCATAGCGGCGAAGCATCCCTTCGGCCACGGTGAGCGCACGTTCGGCACCGAGCCTGCCGGGCCGTGTCCGCGCGCGTTCCTCCTCACCCGCCGCGAAGCCCCGCTCCCCCGCGACGCGGCGGACGGCCTCCCTCGCCGTCTCGCCGCTCTCTTCGGCGAGCACGGCCTCGGCGAGGATGTCCGCGAGCACCTCGTGCCGCCGGGCGGGAAGCTGCACCTGGATGGTGTCGTCGACGGGTTCGTAGACCTTCGGCCTGCGCCCCACCTTCACCACCGGGCCCGCCGCGAAACCGAATCTGAGCAGCCCGGCGTCCACGAGTTTGTCGAGATGGAAGGCGGCGAGCTTGCGGGAGATCCCCACCGCGGCCGCCGCCTCGTCCCGGGTGACCGGGCGCCGCTCGCGCCGCGCGTAGGCGTACATACCCCGGCGAAGGTCGTCGTCGAGAGCCGCCACCGCGGCGATGGCGGGGACGTCGAGGCCGTCCGGATCGGGCACTGTCACGTACACCACGATATCGCCTATCTCAACCGACGGAACACTCTGGATCAGGGATCTACCATGTAAGATGAGCCCGCGGGTGGCAAAACACCCAAAAGTCTTGGTTAAATAACCACTGGGGATCGCGTTCAGCCTAGGAGGCCCAATGTCCACTCCCGCCTTGCGCGTCGTGCACGAAACCGGGCCGGGGCCGGACCTGGCGGCCGCCGAGGCCGCGGCCGCCGATCTCCTCACCGCACTGGGCATCTCATTGGACTCCGAGAGCCTCCGCGGCACGCCGGGCCGGATGGCGCGCGCCTACGCCGAGCTCTTCACCCCTCGCCCGTTCGACCTCACGACGTTCCCCAACGACGAGGGCTACGACGAACTCGTCCTCGCCAGGGGAATCCCGGTCCGGTCCGTCTGTGAGCACCACCTGCTGCCGTTCGTCGGCGTCGCGCACGTGGGTTACCTGCCCGGCGACCGGATCCTCGGGCTGTCCAAGCTGGCGAGGATCGTCGAGCATTTCGCCTGCCGTCCGCAGGTTCAAGAGCGTCTGACGAAGCAGGTCGCCGACTGGCTCGAAGAGCAGCTCGAACCCCGTGGCGTCGGCGTGGTGATCGAAGCAGAGCACTCGTGCATGACCTTGCGCGGTGTCCAGGCCGTCGGGTCGAGCACCGTCACCTCCACCCTGCTCGGCACGCTCCGCGAAGACGCCCGTTCGCGGCAGGAATTCTTCGCTCTTACCGGTATCAACGGCTGACCGCGGGTTCTTCCGCGTAGGCCGCGGAGACGACCGCACGGTCGAACACCCGCCAGGTGAGCGCGGAAACGAGCACCGCCACCACGAAACCGGCCCAGTACGGCGTCGTCAGCCCGAATTTCGACGCCACCGCACCGCCGAGCAACGCGCCGACGCAGTTGCCGCCCGCGATGATGAACAGGCTGGTGCTGCCGACCCGGCCGAGCATGTCCGGCGGGGTGAGCCGCTGACGCAGGGAGCTGGCGACGATGCCCCACAGCGCGCCGTGCACCCCGAACAGGAACAACGTCACCCCGACGACCGGCGCGTTCGTGCTCGTCGCCAGCACCAGATGGGTCGCGGCTTCGATCAGCAAACCGATCCGCAACGTCCAGGTCGGTGTGCACCACGCGATCAGCCGGTCGCCGGTGACCGAGCCGAGCAGCCCGCCCACCGCCATGCAGGTGAACAGCAGGCCGTAGCCGACGGAACCCAGCTGGAGCCGCTCCTTCGCCAGCAACACCAGCACGGACGTGGCCGCGACCAGCGTCAGATTCAGCATGCCGATCAGCCCGACCATGGTCCGCAGCAGACGCTGACCGGCCAGCCACCGGAATCCCTCGGCCACCTCCGCCCGCATCGAGCGACGCACCACGGGCTCGCCGGGTTCGTCGCCGGGCCGTGAGCGATAGGCACCGGCGATGAGCCCGAGCAGCAGGGCGCTGACCGCGTACGTGCCGGCGTTGACGTAGAACGGGATACTCGCCGCGACGCCGAACAGGAATCCGCTCAGTGGACCGGAAAGCATGCCGTGGGCCAGCGTCGTCCCCGCGTACAGCCGCCCGTTCGCCCGCTCCAGCAACGACTTCGGGACGATCCCGGGCAGCATCGCCCCGCTCGCCGTCCGGAACACGACCTCACTCGCGTTGATCACGAAAAGGACGGCGTAGAGCAGGGCGATGCCGACGTTTCCCGCCGTGATCGCGACGGCCAGCAGCGCGACGGCGGGTACGCGGATCCAGTCCAGGGTGATCATCAGCTTCCGCCGGTCCACCCTGTCGACCAGCACCCCGCCCGGCAGCGAAAAGAGCAGCCAGGGCAACCACGCCACCGCGAATCCGCCCGAGACCACGAGCGGTTCGTCGGTGCGGGACGCGATCAGCAGCGGCGCCGCCACCGTCGCGAGACCACTGCCCAGCGCGGACGTCGTACTCGCCGCCCAGAGCTTCGCGTACCTGCCGTCGAGCCGCTCCCCCGTCATGAGATCCAACGTAGCGAGCGGTGACCGAACGGATGCGGAGTTTCACCCACAGCTGAGCACTCGCCCTCTAGACTGCCCTTCCGTTCGGCCTTGGGAGGGGACCACGAATGGTGCTGGTACGCGATGTCAATCCGTCGATCCTGCTGATGAACAAGGCGCCGGGCACGAAGCCTGGCCCTTACCTGCCACGGGACATCGACCAGCAGCTCATCGCGGCGCTCACGTCCGACAGCCGGTTCACCCTCGTCGTCCACGAGGTCTACTCGGGTGCGAGGCGATCGGCTTTGCAGGCCCTGACCGTGACGTACCCCGGAATGGAACTGATCGTCGAGCCGGAGATCGACGACCTCATGTCGGACCGGTACCACGGACCGGCGACGCTCTGGCTCGACCAGAAACTGCCCCAGACCCTCGGACGCGCCCCCGTCGCGGTGACCAAATGGCTGGAGATCGATCACCGGCGCCGGGTGCTGGGCCTCATCGACGCGAGCCAGTACGACCACCCGGAACTCCGCGCGGCGATCGATCAGCTCGCGCCGACGGTCCTCCGTATCGGACCTGACCTCTCCACCCGGGAACGAATGCGGGCCGAGGAGATGTTCCCCGGGATGGGCCCCATCCGCACGATCGACGAGATCGCCGCCGCGTCCAATCCCGCCGCGTCCGAGCACGCCGATCCGGATCCGTTCGCCGCCCACGTCGCCGATTACCGGCCCGACACCGACGACGGCGTCGACCGCCTCGGCATCGGCACCGACGTGCGCATGCTCGCCGACCTGGTGGTCTCACGCATGATCACCCCTCCCCTGTCCATCGGCCTGTTCGGCAGCTGGGGTTCGGGCAAGAGCTTCTTCATGCGGCAGATGCAGCTGCGCGTCCGCGAGCTCGCCGATTCCGCGCGGACGGCCGAAACCGAGGCGGGCGCGCACGGGAAGTCCGTGTCCTCCTACTGTTCGAGTGTCCGCCAGATCAGTTTCAACGCCTGGCATTACAGCGAGGCGAACCTCCTCGCCAGCCTCGCCACGCATATCTTCGACAACCTCGCCGCGAGCGGCGCCGAGAACGATCTTCAGCGCCAGGCCGACCTGCTCGCCGAACGCCGCAAGACCGAGAAGACCCTGCTCGGCAGGCTCAGCGCGGTCCGCCTCGAACGCAGAACCCTGACGGCCCAGCAGAAACAAGCGAAGCGGAGGCGACGGAAGCCGCGCGAATACGTCCTCGCGGTGTTCGACAGCCTCACTGAGGCGGACAAGGCGTGGATCGCGTCCAGGATCGGCGTCGACCAGCCGACCGCCGAGGATCTCGAACGCCTCGCGCAGGAGACCGGCGGGCTGCGTTCGGACGTCGCCGAATTCTGGCGACGCCTGCGGCAGGATCCGGTTCCGCTCCTGATCCTGATCGGTGGGCTGGTGACGGTCCTGGTGGTCACCTTGCTCGTCGGCCGGTCACAGGTCTCCGGCGTGCTCGGCGGGCTCACGCTGGTGAGTTCCGCGCTGACGGTCGTCCTGCGGATGCGCGCCAGCGCGGACCGGATCCACCAGGCGCTCGACAAACTCGGCGGTCCGTCCGAAGAGGACGAAGAAACCGAGCGGCGCCTGGCCGAACTGGACGCGGAATCCGACCGGCTCGAAAAAGCGGTCACCGAACTCGCGCCGGGGCTGGACCTCGTGGCGTTCGCCGAGTCCCGGGTCTCGGACTACGTCGAGCATCTGGGCGTGGTCTCCTTGCTGCGCAAGGATCTCGAAACGTTCGCGACGATGCTCGCGGAGGTCCCGCACGGTTCCGGCAAGATCGAACGGACCGTTCTCTACATCGACGACCTCGACCGCTGCCCGCCCAAGGTCGTCGTCCAGGTCCTCGAAGCCATCCATCTCCTGCTGGCCCTGCCCGTGTTCGTCGTCGTGGTGGGTGTCGACTCCCGATGGCTCAAGAAGGCCGTCGAGCAGCACTACGAGGAGATGCTCGGCGACGACCCGGAAACCTTCGCCGAGAGTTACCTCGAAAAGATCTTCCAGGTGCCGTTCACGTTGTCCCCCATGGACGATCCAGGGTTCGCGGGGCTCGTGCGCGGGCTCGCGGACACCGAGGTCCAGGACTCCACCCCTGCGCCCGCACCCGCCGGAACGGATCAGGCCACCGATGACCGCTCTCCGGTCGCGATCGGTTCTCGTCCTCGCGCGGAAGCACCGCGACCGTCGTCCGAACAGTCCACAATAGACGTCCGCCCTCCTCGCTTGGTGATCTCGGCGCAGGAACTGGACTTCCTGCCGACACTGGCCCCGCTCGTCCGGTCCCCTCGGGCCGCGAAACGGCTCCTGAACCTGTACCGCCTGCTGCGGGCACGGTTCGCCGGAGAAGACCTCGCGGAGTTCCTCTCCGACGGTGACCGTGAAGCGCCGTTCCGCGCGGTGCTGGTGCTGCTCGCGGTCCACGTCGGACATCCGGACGCCGTCCGGTGGTTCGCCTCCATCGAGGGAACCGACCCCGACGACAAGGCCGTCGAGATCGTGTCCTCGATGAACGACCACGAACTGCGGCCGAAGCTCGAACGAGGCCTGTCCGGCGAAGCGTGGCCAGTGCTGGCCGGGTCCTATCAGCGCTGGCTGCCGTTGGTGAACCGGTTCTCGTTCGCCCGCGACCGCTCGATGTCGGGCCCCCGGTAGAGCCGCTCCGGGATCTTCGCCAGTGTCGACGGATGGACCTGCGGGCCGAGGCCGTAGAGCTTCTGGAAGCTCATGATCAGCGGCCGCCACCGGTCGGGGTCGATCCGGTCTTCGGTACCCGGCATCCGCACGTCGTCGTGGACGTGGACACGCTGGACGCGCACTTCGAACACGAGCACGCCGCCGCGTTGTTTCGGATCGTCTTCGGCGAGGGGATGCACGGCCTCGACGACGGCCTCCATCGTCACCGGGCATTCCGCGACACGGGGCGGCCGGACCGTCTCCGAAGCGACCGGGGTGAGCCCGGCACGGGCGAACTTGTCCGGTTCGTGCCGATAGCCGCGCTCGTACTTGCGGGACGGCACCGGATCCGATCCGGTGGTCAGCGCCAGCCGGTCGACGGCGGCCGCCAGCGCGTCGGAAGGGAGATTCAGAACACATTCGCGGTTGCGCATGAGATTCTGCGCGGTCTTGGATTTCGCGCCGAGCCCGAGCATGCCCCGCCAGCCGAGCCAGAACGCCGACGACATCGGGGCCAGGTTCACGGTGCCCGCCTGGTCGACCGTCGAGAGGAGCACCACCGGGGTGCCGAAGTAGAGGATTCCGGGCTCGATACGGGTGTGTGCGGCCTCGGCCGCCGTCGTGGAAACTGTCACGTTCGTCAGCATCGCCGCCTCGCGTGCGGGAGGCTGGCGAGAATCGGACGTCGCGATCAACACCGTCGGCGGAGGGCGTCGCGCCGTCCGAACACTTACCCTCATCCGAGACGGTTCCCTTGGGCGGACGCGAACCCGCGGTCGTTCGGAGTATTGCGTTCGGCCGATTGCTGGTAGGTTCGCCGAACTTGAACGACGAAGGAGGCGCCGGCAGCGGCCCGGTCAACACCCGAACGCGCGTGGTGAGGCGAATCGCATGCGAGACGATGTGGTCCAGGCGAGCTCGATTCTCGGGCATTCCCCCGGCCAGGTTTGGGAAGTGATCGGCGATCCCGAGTCCTACTCGAGGTTCGTCGCGGAGATCAGCTGGTGCGAGATCCAGCGTCCCGCCGAACGCGGACGCGGCCCGAAATGCCTTGTCCGGCTGGAACCGCGGCCGGGAACGCTCGTCGTCGGCGAGATCGAGGCGCGGGTCTGGCGGCCGGGCGAGCACGTCGTGTGGTGCGGCGTCGAGAACGACGGCATCTGGGTCTCGGTCGAACTGCGGCAGACCCCCGACGGTGGCACGGAACTTCTCGCGCAGCTGATGCTTCCGGCGCCGCACTCCCCTCTCGTGTCCGCCGCGTCCTTCAAACGCACCGTCCGCGCGGCGGCCCGGCGGATCGATCTGCACCTTTCGGGCCGGGCGGCGTCACCTCAGGACGAACCGGCGCACACCAAGGCCACCACGCTGCACACGGCGAGCACGTTGATCAAGGCAGGAGTGCTCGCGGCCGCGCGCCCGGACAAGATCGCGCGGCAGCTCACCTCGCTTTCGCAATGGGGCGCCACCGTCGCCGGCGGCTACTCGGCCAACGCCGCCCGCGTCCCCGAAGAAGTCGCGCTGCACGACGAACGCAACGTCCGGACGTTCAAGCAGGCCGCCGATCGCAGCAATCAGCTCGCGAACGCGCTGGCGGCCCGCGGTGTCCGCGCCCGCGACCGGATCGCCTTGCTGTGCCGCAATCACGCGACGATGGTCGAGTCGCTGATCGCGTGCAGCAAACTCGGTGTGGACGCGATCCTGCTCAACACCGGCCTGTCCGCCGGCGCGGTCGCGGACGTGATCGGGCTGCACAAACCGGTCGCGGTGCTCGCCGACGACGAGTTCTCACGGATCATCGCCGACATCCCGGGCGACTTCCTGCGGCTGTCCACCTGGCCGGATACCGAGAACGGCTACCCGACGATCGACCAGTTCATCGCCGGGGTGCCCGCCACCAAACTCAAACCGGTGGACCGGATCGGCAGGCTCGTCGTCCTCACCTCGGGCACCACCGGAACCCCGAAAGGCGCACGACGGCCGACGCCGAAGGGACTGTCGACGTCGGCCGCCATGCTCGACCGCATTCCGCTCCACTCCGGAGACCGCTTCGTCGTTGCCGCACCGCTGTTCCACAGCTGGGGGCTCGCCGGGATGCAGATCGGGATGGCGGTGCGGGCTTCGCTGTCGCTGATCCGCCGGTTCGACGCCGAGGAGATCCTGCGGACCATCGCCGAACATCGGTGCGGTGTGCTGTTCGCCGTCCCCATCATGTTGCAGCGCATTCTCGACCTGCCCGAACGGATCCGCAGCCGCTACGACCTCTCTTCGCTGCGGATCGTCGCCAGCAGCGGATCCGCGCTGCCGGGCACGATCGTCACCGAGTTCATGGACACCTTCGGCGACGTGCTCTACAACTTCTACGGCTCCACAGAGGTTTCGTGGGCCAGCATCGCGACGCCCGAGGACTTGCGCGCCGCGCCGACCACCGCCGGCCGCTGCCCGCCCGGTACCCGCGTCGCCATCCTCGACGACGACCACAAGCGGGTCCCGCCGGGCTGGGAGGGACAGATCTTCGTCGGCAACGACATGCTGTTCGAGGGCTACACCGACGGCGCCAGCGTGCCCCGCGCGGAGAACCTGATGGCGACCGGCGACGTCGGTTACCAGGACGCCGCCGGCCGCCTCTTCGTCACCGGCCGGGCGGACGAGATGATCGTGTCCGGTGGGGAGAACGTGTCCCCGCGCCCGGTCGAGGAGGCCATCGTCGCCCTGCCCGGCGTCCACGAGGCCGCCGTGATCGGCGTGCCGGATCGCGAGTTCGGGCAACGGTTCGCGGCGTACATCGTCCCGAAACGCGGCGCGCGGATGAGCGCGGACGACGTCCGCGCCTACATCCACCACCGGCTGGCCCGCTTCGCGGTGCCGCGCGACGTGTACTTCGTCGAGGAGCTGCCCCGGAACGCGACCGGGAAGGTACTCAAACGGTTACTACGGGACGAAACCTGGCCGATCGAGCAGTAAGCTTTCCCGGAACTCGCGTGATTGAGGGCGTATCACGCGTGATTGAGGGCGGAAGACGATGTTCCGCCCTCAATCACGCGAGTTCCGTCTCCGATCACGCGAGTTCCGCGTTTGAGTGCCGCTTCCGCAGGAGGAATCGCTGGATCTTCCCGCTGGGTGTCTTGGGCAGCTCCGGCACGAAGCGCACCTCACGCGGGTAGGCGTGCGCGGCGAACCGGGTCTTCACCAACTGCTGCAGTTCGGAAGCCAGGGCGGAATCGGCGGAAACGCCGTCGCGCGCCACCACGTAGGCCACGACCACTTCGCCGCGCAGTTCGTCCGGGACCCCGATCACGGCGCATTCGGCCACCGCGGAATGTTGCTGCAGAACGCTTTCCACGTCGAACGGGCCGATGCGGTAGCCCGCCATCAGGATGACGTCGTCATCTCGTGACGCGAAGGTCAGGTAGCCGGAGGCGTCCTTGGCGGCCACGTCGCCGGTGTAGTACCAACGTCCGTCGGGGCTGAACCGCGCGGCGGTGCGCTCGGGCGCGTCGCGGTAGCCCCGGAACCACACCAGCGGACTCGCCGAGAGGTCCAGGGCGACGCGTCCGCGTTCTCCCGGCTCGGCGATCACGTCGGCGCCTTCTCGGAGGACCTCGACGGCGAAGCCCGGCAGGACGCGCCCCATCGAACCGGGTTTGACCTCCGAGCGGAGGTCCGGATGCCACGCGTTGCCGACCACCATGCCGAGCTCCGTCTGTCCATAGTGGTCGTAAACGCCGACGCCGAGCTTGGCTGACGCCCACTCCAGGACGTCCGGCGTCAGCGGTTCACCCGCCGACGAACAGTGCCGCAGCCGGAGGCCGTCCGGCACCGGGGCGGCCGAGTTCCGGAGCGCGCGGTACACCGTCGGCGCGGCGGCGAAGTTGGTGACGCTGAACTTCTCCAGCACCGCCCAGGTCAGTTCGGCCGAGAAACCCGCGTGCAGCAACAGACTCCGCCTGCCGGTCGCCATCGGCGTCATGATCGCGTAGTACAGACCGTAGGCCCAGCCCGGGTCGGCGGCGTTCCAGAAGACGTCGTCGGCACGGACGTCGAGCGCGAAGTCTTGATACGCCTGGAAACCTGCGAGCGCGCGGAGGGGAATCGGGACGGCCTTGGGCGTCCCCGTGGTCCCGGAAGTGAACAACTCGACCAGGACGCCGGCCCCACCGGTCTCCGCGGATCCCGGCAGCGGCGCGGCTTCGGCCAGCATCTCGCGGAACGACAGGTCGCCGTCCTCGCCGTCTCCGACCACCACGATCCGCCGCGCCGGGTCGGCGGGCAGATCGGCGGACGGCGTCAGCTTCGAGCGCTGATTGGCGTCGGCGATGACGACCTTCGTACCGTTGCCGGTGATACGCAACGCGATGGCGGGCGGCGCGAACGCCGTGAACAGCGGAACGTGCACCGCGCCCAGCCGCCAGATCGCGAGCAGCGCCACCACGAGCTCCGCCGACTTGCCCATCAACGTCGCCACCCGGTCCCCCGGTCCGACCCCGAGACCGAGCAGCGCCCCGGCGAAGCGTTCGGACCGCTCACGCAGCTCGCCGTAGGTGAGGTCCACACTGGTCAGATCCGCCTCGACCACGGTGAACGCGACCGCCTCCGCCGGATGCCGGTCGCACAACAGCGTCGCCGCACTGGCCCGCTCGTCGTCGTAGACCTCGAGCAACCGCCGGACGTGAGCTTCGGTCATCGTTTCTCCCGGGACGTGGCGAAGGCGTACAGTTCCGGAAATCGTGCGGGTGGGCCCGACCCGCCCACCACCCCCGATCGAGGGGGATCACCGAGGAGGGTGAGCCGATGCCGGTCGACGACGCCCAGCTGCTCGGCGCGGTCTCGGACCTGCGCCGGGACACCGGTCTGCCGGTCGGTTTCGCCGGGATCGCCGGCACCTCACCGCGGATGCGGCTGACCGCGTTCCTCGGCAACCGGGGCACCGCGCTGAACGGCCTGTCCGTCCGCGCGGGCTGCGGCCTCGGCGGCAAGGCGCTCGCGCTGACCCGGCCGGTGGTCGCCAACGACTACCACCGCGCCACCACGATCAGTCACGACTACGACGAGCCGGTCCGCGACGAGGGGATCCACTCGGTGGTCGCCATCCCGGTGGTCGTGCGCCGTCGCGTCCGCGCCGTGCTCTACGGCGGCCTGCGCGACGAGGCGACCCTTTCCGACCGGACGATCACCGCCGCCCTGCACGCCGCGCGCGATCTCGAACAGACGTTGGCCGTCGAGGACGAGATCGAACAGCGGCTGGCCGAGGCACGACCGCTGGCCGAACACCACGAGGAGGCCGCACCGCGGGAACGCCTTCGCGAGGTCTACGCGGAGTTACGGGCGCTCTCCGGCCAGCTCGACGACAGCGTTCTCCGCGACCGCCTCGACGCGGTGTGCGAGAACCTCACCGGCGCCGTTTCCCCTGCGCTACGCCTGGCGCCGCGGGAGCTCGACACGGTCTCGCTCGTCGCGCTCGGGCTGACGAACGCCGAGATCGCGCACCGGCTGGGCCTGACCGCGGAGACGGTCAAGAGCTACCTTCGGGACGCGATGCGCAAACTCGACGCGACCTCGCGGCTGCAGGCTGTCACGCACGCGCGGCGTGCCGGACTGCTCCCCTGACTCAACCCGCGGGAACGGGCGAGACCGAGGAGATGCAGTATTTGTCGCCCGCCTCGCGCCGGACCTCCATCGTCCCGTTGTGGGGCTCAGTCCGGTCCAGGGTGCCGGTCATCGTCACCACGATCAGGTCCGGACTCGCCGCGCGAGGATCCTTCGCGCTGAGCGACGCGTTGCGGTCGCCGTACTCCTTCGCGGCCTGACGGACCTTGTCCTTGGCGTCCGCACAGGCCGACTCGGCAGCCTTGTCGGGCTCGTCGCCGAATACCGCGAGGATGAACTTGCCCGCCAGCACCGGGCCCCAGTTGAGCTGCAACGGGGTCTGCGTCGCGGCGGCCGAGCTCGAAGACTTGCGGTCGCTCAGCAGGAAGCCGGGCGCGACGAACGCGAGGATCACGAAAACGACCAAGACGAGCGCGCCACCGCCGGCGATCAAGCCGATCAGCAGCCCGTTGCCCTTCTTCGGCGGCGGGTATCCCTGTTGCGGGTACTGCTGTTGCGGATATTGCTGCTGGGGGTACTGCTGCTGCGGATGCCACTGCGGCCCTTGCGGTCCCTGCGGATACGACATCGACGGTTCCTTCCCCCGGCCAACCTGGTGCGCGAGGAATCTACCGTCCCCTTCGGACAGTCGAAAACCGGCTCCACCGCAGGTCCGGTCTCCCTAGAATCGACCCATGAGACGGCTGGCCGTGGTGGTCTTCAACGGGGCGTCGCTCGGCGCGATGTCCTTCGCGTTCGGGGTGTTCGAGATGGCTTCGGCCTTCGGGGAGCTACCCAACCTCGACCTCAAGGTCGTCGGAGGTGAACCCGACACCGCCTTGCGAGGCGGCGGCCTGACCGTCCCGGTCCCCGAAGATCTCGACGCGGTCCGGAACGCGGACTTGGTGCTGGTCCCCAACTGGCGGTCGCCGATGGAGGATCCGCCGGAAGCGGCGCTGGCGGCGCTCCGCTCGGCGCACGACCGTGGTGCCCGGGTGGCCGGACTGTGCAGCGGAGCCTTCGTGCTGGCCGCCGCCGGGCTGCTCGACGGGCGCCCCGCGACCACGCACTGGGCGATGGCGCCGCTGCTCGCGGCCCGGTTCCCCGCCGTCCGGCTCGACGAGTCGGTGCTCTACATCGACGACGGCGACATCCTGACCGCGGGCGGTGGTGCGGCGGGGATGGACCTCGGCCTGCACCTGATCCGCTCCTGGTGCGGCGCGGAGGTGGCGAACCGGCTGGCGAAGGGCATGGTCGTCCCGCCACACCGACCCGGTGGGCAGGCGCAGTACATCGAATCGCCGATGCCGGAACTCGACGAGGGCGACCCGGTGTCGGAGACGATGGCCTGGGCGCTGACCAGGCTGGACACGGCGCTCCCGGTCGACGAACTCGCCAGGCGGGCGCATATGAGCAGGCGCAACTACGACCGCCGGTTCCGCGAGATCACCGGCGCCGCGCCCGGTACCTGGCTCACGCATCAGCGCGTCATCCGGGCACAGCAGTTGCTCGAATCCACCGATCTCCCGGTCGACGAGATCGCCAGGTACTGCGGGTTCTCCTCGTCGGCCGCGCTCCGGCCGCATTTCCGCCGCCAGGTCGGGGTCACGCCGGTCTCGTATCGGGAGACGTTCGGGACCAGGCTGGGCGTGCCGGAACCCATGCTGTCTTGAAACTGATCCTGGTTGGCGAAAACACCACTCACGGCGGGCGCCGCGACCGGGCCACGATCAGGACATGACCGAAAACAGCCGTTCCTTCCTCAACCGCCGGTCCATGCTCACCCTCGGCGCGGGGGCCGCGGCCGCGCTGGTGGCCTCGGGTGGCGTGGCCGAGGCGAGCAGGCCCGCCGCCACCGACGCCGAACTCGCGCGGTCGCTGCCCGGCGGCTTCCGCAGCGAGTACGCCCAGGTCAACGGGGTCCGGCTGCATTACGTCGCCGGCGGCCGGGGTGAGCCGCTGATCCTGCTGCCGGGCTGGCCGGAGACCTGGTGGCAGTACCGCAAGGTCATGCCGGAGCTGGCGAAGCGGTATCGCGTGATCGCCGTCGACCTGCGGGGTATGGGCGGCTCGGACAAGCCACAGGGCGGGTACGACAAGAAGACGATGGCCCGCGACATCTTCGAGCTCGTCCGCGCGCTGGGCCACCGGCAGGCGCACGTCGCCGGGCACGACATCGGCGCCATGGTCGCGTTCGCCTTCGCCGCCAACCACGCCGAGGCCACGAAGACCGTCACGCTCATGGACGTCTCGCACCCCGACGAAAGCCTGTACCAGCTCCCGATGCTGGCCCCGCCCGGGCAGCCGGTGAACGTCTGGTGGTTCGCCTTCAACCAGGTCGCGACGCTGCCGGAGCAGCTGCTGACCGGCCGGTCACGTTTCCTCGTGGACTGGATGTTCGACCACCTGGCGGCCGACCCGGCCTCGATCGGGAGCCGGGACCGGGCGATCTACGCCGCCGCGTACGACCGCCCGGACGCCATTCGCGCCGGGAACGGCTGGTACCAGGCGTTCGGCCAAGACATCGAGGATCAGAAGGCGTACGGGAAGATCACCGCGCCGATGCTGGGGCTGGGCTCGGAGTTCAACTACGACTACCTCGCCGCGGTCCTGCCGTCGAAGGCGGCCGACGTCCGGGTGCGGAAGGTCTCCGGTTCCGGCCACTTCGTCGCCGAGGAGCAGCCGCGGACCGTCATCGACGAATTGCGAACCTTCCTCGGGTGAGGCCTATACCCCGAATGGGTCAACGCCGCGCGCCGAACGACCCGATTCACTCTGTCAGGTGAAAGACGCGGCGAGGCGTCATTCTCGCGGCGAGGGCCCCTCTTCTCTGGTGTGTCGGTACCGGCCGGGCAGCCCCCCGAACGGCCGGTACCGACATGGAAGTTCAGCTCAACCGATCCACCAGCGGGCCTTGTAGATCCACGCGCCGTGCAGCGCCAGCTCGGCGCGTGGAAAGGCCAGCCGGACGGTGTCCGTGCACCAGGTGCACAAGTGGCCCTCCTGCACGGAGGCCGTCAGGATCTGGCCGGTCCGCGGGTTCGTCGACACGCTCTTCACATGCGGCCGGTCGATCTCCCGCGCACCCGCGTAGCGCTGGGTGAACGCGCCACTCGTCTTCGAGAACTGGTACACCCCCGCCTCCGTCGTCACCCACAGCAGGTCCGGCCGGTTCGGGACCGACTGGAGGTCGTGCCCGCCCTTGGTCGGCACCGGGACGGACCGCTGCTCGGTGAGCACCGGAGCGGCGGGGGTCCCGCCGACGCTCAACGCGACGAGCGCGTCGGTGCCCAGGGCCCACAACACGTTCCGTCCGGCGTCCCACACCACGCCGTGCGCCCCCACCAGCCGGTATTCGGCGTAGGTCGTCGAACGCTGCCCCTGCGAGGCGGTGTAGACCCGCACCCAGCCGCCGGTGCTGGCAGCCACCGCGACGTTCCCGTCCGGCAGCAGTTCGATGCTGTGCGGATTGGCGGGGCCGCCCACGTTCGCGGCCCAGTACGCCCGGTCGCCCGCCGGGTACGGCACGACGGCCGCGAACCCACCCGACGCCGAGGTCAACAGGTACTTCTCGCCGCCTCGTTCAGCTAGCTTCGCGTCGCTCGGGTTGCTCCAAGAGCCGGTCAGATCCGCCAGCCCGTTGGCGGCGTTCGGCGCCCACGCCCAGCTCACCTTCCGCTCCTGCCCGGAGGCACGGTCGGCGGGCAGGACCAGGATGCGCTTGGACGCCTGCTCGGTGATGACGATCGAGCCGCGATCGCGCCCGGCTGCGTCCGCGTCCGCCACCGCCGGCGCGGACGCCGCGACCGAAAGGCCGGCGATGGCCAGCGCCACCAAGGATTTCCGCATGATCTTCATACCCAGAACCGAACCCGTCCGGGATGAAGGGTGGGTGGCGGCGATCGGAAACGTGGATGTCGACGAGGTGACCCCGGGATCAGAGGCTCGCCTCGGACTGCCGGAACAGCACTTCGCCGATCGGACGGCGTGCCGTCATCGCGGCCGGGCGGCCGTACCCGAAGCGCAGCACGGCGTGCGGACGGCCGAGGTCGGCGAAGACCCGGTCCATCGCCGCCCGGGTCTCCGGGGTTTCGAACGGCCTGCCGACGAACGAGGTCGCGAGACCGGCGGCCGTCGCGGTCAGCAGTACCCGCTGCAGCACCATTCCCGCCCGCAGATCCGCGGCGGGCCCGCCGGCAGCGGTGAGAACCGCGCCGAGCACCGGCTCACCGCCTTCGGGTTCGGCGGCGATGAAGGACTCCTGCGCGGGAATGCCGTGCGGCGACGGCGGTCTGGTCGGTGCCTGGACACCGTCCGGTGCGTGGGCCGTCCGCCGCGTCCACAGCGCGACCTCGGCCTGGAACGCGCCGTTGCGCGCCTGCGCGGCCTCGGCCCGGTGCAGTACGCGCGCGACCGCGTTCGCCCGGTCGCCGCGGCCGAACAGTTCCAGCAGCCCGCCTTCCACCAGCGCGGCCGCGCGCAACGTCGTCCGCGCCCAGACCGGCACCGGCCGGTCCGCGAACGGACGGCGGTTCGTGTGACGGCGGAAGACGACTTCGGCCAGCTTCCGTTCCTCCGGCGACGAGAACCGGTCGCCGCCGATCACGAGTTCGGCGAGCAGGTCCGGCTCCTCCGGCTTCGGTACCAGCCGCAGCGAGACGGTCTTGCCGTTGGACCGCAACGAAACGATCAGGTTGAACAACGCCGCGCCGCACGAAAGCCGCGCCTCGCGGGCGTCCGGGTCGGCGATCCGCAGCACCCTGGCTCGATCGAGCCACACTTCGATCCGCCCCCGGTCGACGACGAACCGCCACGGCTGGGTGTTGAGCGGGGACGGCGCACGGACGGCGGCCGCCACCGCCTGGTCGACATGGGTCGGTAACGGGATCATCGTGGGCTCCGAGGGAAGGGGATTGATCCACCATCGGCCGGGGTACCCGGCGACCGCAACGGCCGCCGGTCACGAATTCCGAGGACTTTCGCCCCCGTTCACCCGGGAGCGAGGACTTAGGACCCTGTGCCACGGACGGCCGCGATGAGAGCCTCGATGACCGGAACGGAGCCCACGATGACGGACAAATGGACGATCGACGTGTCCCTGCAGCACGAGCCGTACCGGGTACGCGCGGAAGCATTGCTCCGTCTCGAGGACGGCGGCGAGTTCGTCGGCGTCGGAATCGCGGAGGCCGGGCTGAGAAACGGTCCGACGTCCCAGATCGGTTCCTATCTCGCCGTGACGCGGGCGCTTTCGGACCTCACCGCGGAACTGCTGGAGACCGTCGCCTCCGACGTCGCCCGCTCGATCGAAGTCGACGGGCTCCTCGCCACGCAGTCGACCAACTGAACCCCGGTCAGCGCAAGGGGGCGGACCAGTCGATCCTGGTTCCGCCCCCTTCGCGCGTCTCCGCCCGGAACGCCCCGCCCGCCTTCTCCGCGCGATCACGCAGATTCCGCAGCCCGCCGAAACCACCGGATTCGCCGATCCCGGTGCCGTCGTCGGTGACCACGATCCGCAGGACGTCGTCCTTCACCGCGACGCTCACCGAAACGCCGCTCGCCCGCGCGTGCCGGACCACGTTGCCGACCGACTCCCGCACCACCGCTTCGGCGTGTTCGGCGAACGAGAGCGGGATCGCGTCGAGCGGCCCGGACAGGCTGACCGTCGGATGCAGCGGGGTGTCGTCGGTCAGTTCGGTGATCGAGTCGTAGAGGCGATGCCGCAGCCGCACCCCCTGCTGGCCCGCCTCGCCGCCGTGGAGGTCGAAGATCGCCGTGCGGATCTCGTGCACGATCTCGTGCATCTGGTCGATGCTCTCGCCGATCCGGCGCCGCAGTTCCGGCGAATCCGCGCGGCGGTGGGTGCTCTGCATGGCGAGACCGACCGCGAACAGCCGCTGGATGACGTGGTCGTGCAGATCCCTGGCGATCCGGTCCCGATCGGCGAGCACGTCGAGCTCCCTGGCGGTGCGCTGCCGCGCGGCCAGCTGGAGCGCGAGCGCGGCCTGGTCGGCGAACGAGGCCACCACCGGCAGCTGGCCGAGCTCGAACGGGACCGCGCCCGGATTCCGCACCGCCATCAGCACCCCGGACGTCCGTTCCCGCGCGCGGAGCGGCACGACGAGCGTCGGGCCGAGGCCGATCTCCCCGTCGTGACCGAGTACCAGTTCCGGCACGCTGCGCGGGGTCCGGTCGCGGTAGACCGCCCCCGGCAACGACGTGGCGACGCTGATCCGTACCCCGGTCAGCTCCGCCGCCCGCGCGCCCGCGCAGACGGCGATGGTGAGCTCGTCGGCCTCGTCCTCGCCGTCCGGGCTGACGTCGAGCCTGCCGGAACCGGGCAGTGCCAGCAAAGTGAGGTCGGAACCGGTGAGTTCCAGCGCCCGGCCGGCGATCAGGTTGAGCGCGTCGACGGGGTCGGTGCCACCCAGCAGTTCCGTGGTGACTTCGCTGGTGGCCGCCTGCCACCGCTGGCGGATCCGCGTCTGCTCGTACAGGTGGGCGTTCTCGATGGCTATCCCGGCCGCGGCGGCGAGCGCCTGGACGACCACCTCGTCGTCGTCGGTGAAACTTTCCCCGCGTTTCTCGGTCAGGTAGAGATTCCCGAACACCTCGTCGCGGACCCGGATGGGCACGCCGAGGAACGAACGCATCGGTGGATGGCACGGCGGGAACCCGACCGACGCGGGATGCCGGGAGATGTCGGCCAGGCGCACCGGTTTCGCCTCGTCGATGACGAAACCCAGCAGGCCGTGACCTTTCGGGAGATGCCCGATCTGTTCCTTCGTTTCACCGTCGATGCCGTGATAGACGAATTCGGCGAGCGAACCGTCGTCCGCGATCACCCCGAGCGCGCCATAAGTGGCCTCGCCGAGATCGATCGCCGCCTGCACGATCCGGTGCAGCGTCGTGTCCAGCTCCAGTCCCGACGCGACCGCGAGCACCGCTTCGAGCAGGCCGTCCATCTTGTCGCGGGTGCCGATGAGCCGTTCGATGCGGTCCTGGAGATCCCGCAGCACCTCACGAACCTTCAGCTGGGACAGCGCGCCGGTGATCCGGTCGTCGCTTCCGCCCAGCCGGTCATGAGCCGACATCCTGCTCCGCCTCCGAAGATCGGGACGACTCCCGGCCGTGGTGACTTTCTCCTCTTTCGGCCCCGCACCGCGGGCGGGACCGTCTCATCAGACAACCGTATTGCCCGTGGCGCAGCGGCGGGGGAAACCATGACCATACAAGTCACCAGGGTCGGACGTTTGAACTCCGAACAGGTGAATTCCGTGCTCCGGTCGGCCATGCTGGCCCCGTCGACGCACAACACCCAGCCATGGCTGTTCCGGTGCACCGGCACCGGAATCGAGGTGCACGCCGATCCGCGCCGTATTTTACCCGTCACGGACCCGGACGGACGCGAACTCGTGCTCTCGTGCGGTGCCGCCCTGTTCACCCTCCGGACGGCGATTCACGCACTGGGCTTCCATCCGGCGACGACCCTGATGCCCAGCCGCGCCGATCCCGATCTGCTCGCCGTCGTCCGCCCGCTCGCCGAACGCATGCCCGATCAGAAGGTCGTGCGGCTGGCCCGTGCGATCCCCCGCCGCCGGACCAACCGGCGGCCCTTCCTCTCCAGCGTCGTCCCGAAATCCACGCTCACCGCGCTCCGCCACGCCACCGAACTCGAACACGCGTGGATGCCGAACCTCGACGCCGAACAGTGCCGTCTCCTGCACGACCTCACCGCCCGCGCCCGCCGGGAGCAACTCGCCGACCCCGCCTTCCTCGCCGAACTCGGCCGCTGGACCAGACTGGGTGCGAGTACCCGCGACGGTGTGCCGTCCTATGCGATGGACGGCAGCCCCGCCGACGAAAGCTGGCTCCTCGACGAATTCGGCGAAGCGGCCGGTGATCCGCGGCCTGCCCCGCTCGTGGTGGCGATCGGATCGCTGACCGACGACCGGCTCGACCGGCTGCAGGCCGGCCAGGCCCTGCAACGGGTGCTGCTCACCGCGACCGCCACGGGACTCGACGCGTCGTTCATCTCGCCGCCGATCATGGTCCGCGAGGCCCGTGCCGAACTGCGGCGGATCCTCGGCTGCGGGGTGTGGCCGCAGGTGCTGCTGCGGGTCGGCTACGGCTCGCCGCTGCCGTGGACGCCGCGGCGGCCGCTGGACGACGTGCTGCTCGATACGCTCATTTCCGCTTGAGTGAAGGCGGAACCGGGGCGAAGGCTCCCTTCGCCGCATCAGACGCGGTGAAGGGAGCCTTCAGCCCACTCACGACCAGCTGCATCGCCCGGTTCCATCACTGCCGCCGCAGTTCCGTCGCCAGCACCGCCGCCTGGGTCCGCCGCTGCATCCCGAGTTTCGTCAGCAACCGCGACACGTAGTTCTTCACGGTCTTCTCGGCGAGGAACATCCGTTCGGCGATCTGCCGGTTTGTCAGCCCCTCGCCGATCAACTCCAGCAGCGTGCGTTCCTGGTCGGAAAGGCCGGCCAGGGGGCCCTTCTTGGCGGCGTCGTCACGGAACTTCGCCATCAGCGTCGCGGCGGCCCTCGCGTCCAGCAGCGACCGGCCGAGACCGACCTCCTTGACCGCCGCCACCAGGTCCATCCCGCGGATGTCCTTGATGACGTAACCACTCGCGCCCGCCATGATCGCGTCCAGCATCGCCTGCTCGTCGGTGTACGACGTGAGCATCAGGCATTTGAGTTCCGGCATCTTGGATCTCAGTTCCCGCGCGAGTTCGACGCCGTTGCCGTCCGGCAGCCGCACGTCGAGCACCGCGACGTCCGGCCGCAGCGCCGGGATCCTCGCCAGCGCTTGGGAAAAGGTCGCCGCCTGCCCGACGACGCACAGGTCGGCCTCCTCCTCGAGCATGTCCGCGACCCCTCGACGGACCACCTCGTGGTCGTCGACCAGAAACACCCGGAGCATTCCGACCTCCACGGTTTCCCCTCCTCGGCTGAGCGTACGGTGCACGGCCGGTCACTGCGACAGGCCAAAGGGCCCTGTTAGGCGCCCGTTCGAGTGGCTGCCGCCGTCCGGACCAGGTTCATTTGCATCATTCGAGTCAGGACGTTTTGTTCTTCCCGGAGCAGTCGCGCCGCTGCGACGATCGCTTCATGTCCGAGACCACGCTTTCGCCTACCCCGTCGCCCGGCTCACCAGACCCGGCCGACGACCTCGTGGCGATGCGCAACCGCATCCGCTTCTACCGGGCCCGCGCCGAGCAACTCCAGTACGCGCTGGATCACCGGCTTCCCATCGAGCAGGCGAAGGGCATCCTCGCCGAGCGCTACCAGATCGACATCGACGCGGCGTTCGAACTGCTGCGTTCGTTCTGCCGCAACAACAACATGAAGATCCACGACGTCGCCAGGACGCTCATCGAGCAGCCGAGCGAAGGCGACCGCCGGATCTCTTGCTGAGTCACGCCATGTTCGGCGGGGGGCCCGCGACCACCACCGGCGCCGCAGACCGCGCGGGCACGGACTGGGTGATGAACCGAACGCCGCCCCCCAGACTTCGGGTGCTCGTCGCGGACGACAACCCGGTCATCGGCGACGCCCTGCGCGCCCTCCTGGACTCCGAGCCGGACATCGAGGTGGTCGCCGTCGCGCTGGACGCCGGCGAAGCGGTCGCGCTCGCCGAGCTGCTGTCCCCCGAGGTCGCCGTGCTCGACGTCCGGATCCCCGGCGGTGGCGGCGCGTGGATGGCGCGGGAGATCCGGCGCCGGGTGCCCCATACGCGCTTGATGGCGTTCTCCGCGCACAGCGACACCCGCTCCATCGCCCAGATGGCGTCCGCGGGCGTCACCGAGTACCTCGTGAAGGGCAGCCCCAACACCGAGATCGTCGCGGCCATCCGCCGCATCTGCGCGAACAGCGCCAACGGGACCGAGTAGCGAGGACTTCAGTCCGTGAGCCAGCGTTCCATACAAGCCAGGAGTTCCTCCGCGTTCACGGGTTTGGTCACGTAGTCGCTCGCCCCGGCGGCGAGGCTCTTCTCGCGGTCCCCTTCCATCGCCTTCGCGGTGACGGTGATGATCGGCAGGCCGGCGAACTTCGGCATCTCGCGGATCGCCGCCGTCGTCGCGTGGCCGTCCATCTCCGGCATCATCACGTCCATCAGGATCAGGTCGATCCCGTCGTCGGACAGCAGTTCCTCGATACCCTTGCGACCGTTGGGCGCGTGTACGACCGAAAGTCCGTGCAGTTCGAGCATTCCCGAGATCGCGTACACGTTGCGGGCGTCGTCGTCGACGAGCAGGACCTTGCGTCCCTGGAGCCTCGCCGGTCCGGCCGGCGGATCGGACGGCTGTTCCAAGGCGGGCACGGTCTCCACCAGGCTCACCTCGGGCTGGCGCATCAGCGGCAGGATGCCTTCGAGTTCGCTGGCCGAGATGTGCAGCATGATCCGCTCCCGCAGCATGTCCAGCGACGGCAGGAGTTCGACGGGATGCACCCGCGCGTGCCCGTGCAGCAAGCGGTCCTGCGCGGCGCTGAGCTTGCGGGTCGCGTACGCCAGCACCGGGACCTCGACCGGATCCGGACCGTCGACGAGCCGTTTGAGGAACGTCAAGGCGCTCGTCCCGGGGATGCTGGTGTCGAGTACGACGCAGCGGTAGCTGTCGCGTTTCAGTTCCTCGAATGCCTCCGCCGGATCCGACACGGCCCGGACCTGGACCGAGCCGTGGCTGTCCGCGATGTCGGCCGCGACCCCGCGGGCGAGCAGGGTCAGCAGACTGTTCTGCTCGCTCTCCACCACCAGCACCCGTCGTTCCGCGGCGGAGTTGTCCACAGTGGACTCGTCGAGGCTCACGGGAGCGGTGAACCTGGCGACCGGCAGATAGAGGGTGAACGTGCTGCCGGTCCCCAGGACACTGTCAGCCCGGATCTCGCCGCCGAGCAGGTAGGCGACCTCGCGGCTGATCGACAGGCCGAGCCCGGTGCCGCCGTACTTGCGGCTGGTGGTGCCGTCGGCCTGCTGGAAGGCGCCGAAGATCGAATCGAGGTTCTCCTCGGCGATCCCGATCCCGGTGTCCGTGACGCTGAAGGCCACCAGGGACTCGTGCGAGGGGCCGCCTGACGGCGAGACGATGGTGTCGACCAGTTTGACCCGGAGCTCGACGCTGCCGTCTTCGGTGAACTTGACCGCGTTCGACAGCAGGTTCCGCAGTACCTGCCGCAACCGCTGCTCGTCGGTGAACAGCAGCTCCGGCACGTTGGGTTCGACGGTGACCTGGAAGTCGAGCCCCTTCTCGGCGGTCAGCGGACGGAAGGTCGTGCCGACGTAGTCGAGCAGCTGGCGCAGCGGGAACGGCTCGTGGTGGATGTCCATCTTGCCCGCCTCGACCTTCGACAGGTCGAGGATGTCGTTGATCAGCTGCAGCAGGTCGGTGCCCGCGGACTGGATCACCTTCGCGAACTCGACCTGTTTGGGCGTCAGGTTCTGGGTCGAGTTCTGCGAGAGCACCCCGGCGAGGATCAGCAGGCTGGTCAACGGGGTCCGGAGTTCGTGCGACATGTTGGCCAGGAACTCCGACTTGTACTTCGACGCCAGCGCGAGCTGCTGCGCGCGTTCCTCGATCTCTTGGCGCGCCTGCTCGATTTCGAAGTTCTTCACCTCGATGTCGCGGTTCTGCCGGGCGAGCAGTTCGGCCTTCTCCTCCAGCTCCGCGTTGGACACCTGCAGTTTCGCCTGCTGCGCTTGAAGCTCCTCGGAGCGGGCCTGCAGTTCCTCGGCGAGCCGCTGGGATTCCTCCAGCAGGGAGTCGGTCCGCGCGTTGGCGATGATCGTGTTGACGTTGACCCCGATGGTCTCCATCAGCTGTTCGAGGAAGTCCTTGCGGACGGCGGTGAACTCACCGAACGACGCCAGTTCGATGACGCCGAGCACCTGGTCTTCGAAGACGATCGGCAGCACGATCAGGGTGACCGGCGGGGCCGAGCCGAGGCTCGACGAGATCTTCACGAAGCCCGGTGGCGTCCGGTCGACCACGATCGGTTTCTTGGTCTGCGCGGCCTGTCCGATCAGCGACTGCCCCATCGCGAAATCCGAGGGCGCGTCCGGGGCCTCGCTGTGCCCGTAGCTGGTGATCAGCCGGAGCCGGGTGCCGCTCTCCCCCGGTTCGGTGAGGAACAACGTGCCGTGCTGGGCGCCGACCAGCGGGGTCAGCTCGTTCATGATGAGCGTGGCCACCACCCGCAGGTCCCGGTGGCCCTGCATCAGGCCGGAGATGCGGGCCAGGTTGGTGTTGAGCCAGTCCTGTTCCTCGTTCGCCCGCGTGGTCTCGCGCAGCGACTGGACCATCGCGTTGATGTTGTCCTTCAGCTCCGCGACCTCGCCCTGTGCCTCGACGGAGATCGACCGCGTGAGGTCGCCGGTCGCCACCGCGCTGGTCACCTCGGCGATCGCCCGGACCTGCCGGGTCAGGTTCCCGGCGAGCTCGTTGACGTTCTCCGTCAGCCGCTTCCAGGTCCCCGAAACGCCTTCGACCTCGGCCTGGCCGCCGAGCCGTCCCTCGCTGCCGACCTCACGGGCGACGCGCGTGACCTCCGCGGCGAACGCGGAAAGCTGGTCGACCATCGTGTTGATGGTGGTCTTCAGCTCCAGGATCTCGCCCCGCGCGTCGACGTCGATCTTGCGGGAGAGGTCTCCCTGCGCGACCGCGGTGGTCACCTGGGCGATGTTCCGCACCTGGCCGGTGAGGTTGTTCGCCATCGAGTTGACGTTGTCGGTGAGGTCCTTCCAGGTCCCGGCGACGTTCGGCACCCTGGCCTGCCCGCCGAGGATGCCCTCGGTGCCGACCTCCCGCGCCACGCGGGTGACCTCGTCCGCGAAGGCCGACAGCGTGTCGACCATCGTGTTGATCGTCTGCGCGAGCGCAGCGACCTCGCCCTTGGCCTCGACCGTGATCTTCTGGGACAGGTCGCCCCTCGCGACCGCGGTCGCCACCTGGGCGATGGAGCGCACCTGGTCGGTCAGGTTGTCGGCCATGACGTTGACCGACTCGGTCAGGCCCTTCCACGTGCCCGACACACCCTTGACATCCGCCTGACCGCCCAGCCGCCCCTCCGTACCCACCTCACGGGCGACCCGCGTGACCTCGTCGGCGAACGACGACAGCTGGCCGACCATCGTGTTGATGGTGTCCTTGAGTTCCAGGATCTCGCCGCGCGCGTCGACGCGGATCTTCTGCGAGAGGTCGCCCTTCGCGACCGCGGTGGTGACTTCGGCGATGGACCGCACCTGATCCGTGAGGTTGTCGGCCATGACGTTCACGGACTCGGTCAGGCCCTTCCACGTGCCCGACACACCCTTGACGTCCGCCTGGCCGCCCAGCCGCCCTTCGGTGCCGACCTCGCGGGCCACGCGGGTGACCTCGTCGGCGAACGACGACAACTGATCCACCATCGTGTTGATCGTGTTCTTCAACTCCAGGATCTCGCCCCGCGCGTCCACGGTGATCTTCTGCGACAAGTCACCCTTCGCCACCGCCGTGGCCACCTGGGCGATCGAGCGCACCTGCGCGGTGAGGTTGCCCGCCATGAAGTTCACCGACGTCGTCAGATCCCGCCACGTCCCCGCGACCCCGGGCACCTGCGCCTGCCCGCCGAGCGCGCCCTCGGTGCCGACCTCGCGGGCCACGCGGGTGACCTCGTCGGCGAACGACGACAACTGATCCACCATCGTGTTGATCGTGTTCTTCAACTCCAGGATCTCGCCCCGCGCGTCGACCGTGATCTTCTGCGACAAGTCACCCTTCGCCACCGCCGTGGTGACCTCGGCGATGGACCGCACCTGATCGGTCAGGTTCCCCGCCATGAAGTTCACCGACGTCGTCAGATCCCGCCACGTCCCCGCGACCCCGGGGACTTCCGCCTGACCGCCCAGCCGTCCCTCGCTGCCGACCTCGCGCGCGACCCGCGTGACCTCGTCGGCGAACGACGACAACTGATCCACCATCGTGTTGATCGTGTTCTTCAGCTCGAGCATCTCGCCTTTGACGTCGACGGTGATCTTCTGCGAAAGGTCACCCTTCGCCACCGCGGTCGCGACCTCGGCGATGTCACGGACCTGACCCGTGAGGTTGCCCGCCATCGCGTTCACCGAATCGGTGAGGTCCTTCCACGTCCCCGAAACCGAGGGCACCGCCGCCTGGCCGCCGAGCTTCCCGTCGGTCCCCACCTCGCGCGCGACCCGGGTGACCTCGGAGGTGAACAGCGCCAGCTGATCGACCATCCCGTTGAAGACGACCGCCATCTCGTCCATCAGGACGTCGTCCACCTGGGGCAGCCGGGTGCTGAAATCGCCGTCGCGAACGGCTTTCAGCCCCTCCAGCAGCCGCTGCAGGCCTTGGTCGTCGATCGCCCCGCCCACCCGGACCGCTTCTCTCGTTCCGCGCTTGCTTCCCGGTTCCGGCATCGAAGTGCCTCCTTCGTTCATGTCCGCGCGGGTCCGGGAGGGCCCAGCGGAATCCAGAAGGCCACGGACGTACCTTCGCCCGGCCTGCTGGAGATCCGGAACCAGCCTTGCGCCGCTTCCGCACGTTCACGCATCGACGCCATTCCGATGTGCTCGCCCGACAAGGTCTCGTGCGCTTTCTCGCCGCCCGGTTTCAGCCCGTCGCCGTCGTCGGCGACCTTCACCAGCAGACCGCCGTCCTGTCCGGTCAGCGAGACCACGACGGTGCGGGCGTTCGCGTGTTTACGCACGTTCACCAACGCCTCCTGAAGAATCCGGAAGGCGGTGACGACGAGGTCGGGCGGTGGTTTGGCGGCGAGGTCGTGCCGCAGGGTGCAGTCGAGCCCCCAGCCGGCGACGACCTCGTCGAGATAGTCGCGGACGGAAGCCACCAGATCCTCGTCGTTCAGCGCGGGCGGACGCAATTGGGCGACGAGGATCCGCAATCGTCGGATCGCCCCTTGAATTGCTTCGTCGAGTTGCATCAAAGCCGGATCACGCCGTTGTGCGGCGAGCATCTGCAACCGCATGCTCACCGCGATCATCGACTGAATGGAATCGTCGTGAACATCCCACGCGATACGGCGACGTTCTGTTTCCTGTGCGCGGACCAAATGTGCGAAGGCCTGTCGCCGTTCGGTCCTTTCCTCCAGTGTTTTCCGGCGTTCGGTGAGATCACGGGTGACCTTTCCGAAACCGACGAGGCCGCCCTGTTCGTCCCGCAACGCGGTGATCACGGTGTTGGCCCAGAACCGCGACCCGTCACGGCGGACCCGCCAGCCCTCGTCCTCGTGGCTCCCCATCTCCACGGCGACCAGCAGTTCCGCCGCGGGTTTGCCGTCGGCGACGTCGGACTCGGTGTAGAAAACGGAGAAATGACGGCCGAGGATCTCGTCCTGGGAGTACCCCTTGATCCGTTCCGCCCCCGGGTTCCAGCTGATCACCCGTCCCTCGGCGTCCAGCAGGTAAATGGCGTAGTCGACCACGCTGTGCATGAACAACTCGAAGAGCACAGCGCTGCGGTGATCAGGCGTCTGTTCCGATGGCAGCATGGCCATAGTGCAGCTTGGCACTCGGATACGTCTCCCCGCTACGGCCGTTCGAGGAGGCCATTCTTACGTGCGTGCACCACTGCTTCGAGTTTCGAATGGGTCCCGGTCTTCACGAGGATCCGCTGCACGTGATTCCGCACGGTATTCCGCGCCAGCCGCAGTTCTTCGGCGATCCGGTCGGTCCCCGCGCCTTCGGCGATCAACCCCAGCACCTGCCGTTCCCGCAGGGTCAGCACCGGGCCGATCCGGCCCGAACCGCCGCCCAGCATCGCCAGCGCGCCACTGAGCAACTCCGGGTCGATGACCATGTCGCCCGCCGCGATGGTCCTGATCGCGGTGATCAGCTCGTCGAGGAGACCGGATTTCAGCAGCAGCCCGGCCCCGCCGACCTCGAGGATCCTGGCGACGATGGCACTGTTCGCGTCGCCGGTCAGCACCAGCACCCGGCTCGACGGGGAGACCGCGCGGAACCCGGCGATCGCCTCGATCCCGTCGCCGTCCGGAAGCCGCCGGTCGAGGAGCACGATGTCGGGCAGGTGTTCCCCCGCCGCGATCATCCCGTGGCCCAGGGACTCCACGGACGCCACCAGGTCGATCTCCGGGAACTCCTCGAACGCCGCGGCCAGGGCTTCGGCCACCATTTTGTGGTCCTCGACGAGCAGCACCCTGATCGGGGCCGCGGCCGGGGGCATGGGCTGCGGTGAGCTCGGGTTCGGCATGCACCTTCTCCGTCGATCGTGGTCTCGCCGGACCATTGTCCGGCAGATTCCCGGAAATCAATCCTGCCCACGGCCGTATTCACCCGCGTGCGGATTCGCGATCGGCGCGCCGGCGCATTGTCCCACCGCCGCCGTCCCTGCCGTCCTTTCGACGCCAACCCGTGACCCGCCGTACCCGTCCGGCGACCGAGTGGGGTCTTTGTGCCCTCGATGGCACAACCTTCGGCGCTGACCGGAACGGCATTCGGTACCTCATCGTCGTAGGAGACGAATTCGACGGGCGTGACCACGGGAAGAGGGGGACCGGGACGTGACCACGAGAATCTGCGAGACCCGCCGCCGTCCCGGCAGGCACGCCTCGGCCCACCGGGTGCCGCTCGCCGCCGAACTCGAGCGGCTGCCGAGGGTCGTGGCGAAACCGGAGACGCACGGCTCGCTGCTCGACGACGTCCTGACCGCCATCCGGCATCTCGACGGCGCGGCCCTCGCCACGCGGTCGCGGCGCCGCTTCCCGCGATGGAGCCCGCGGGACCGGCGCGTCCAGCGCCTACGCGGCTGGCTCAGCGGCGTACCCGGCTGACCCGTCATTCGCGTGCTCACGGCCGTCATTCGCGTGATTGAGGGCGGAACTCGCGTGATGGGAGCCGGAACTCGAGAGTTCCGGCTCCAATCACGCGTGTGACGGCTCCAAGCACGCGAGTTCCGTCGGTCATACCGGGCGCCACCGGCCGATGTCGGACTCCATCGGTACGATCCGGGTCAGCGACGAGCGGATCTTCAGCTCCATCGCCCTGTCCCGGCCCCGGGTCCCGCGCGGCGCGTACGGGTAGAAGGTGCCGCGTTCGCGGCGGTAGACCATAGTCAGCCTCGGGTGCCGCATGTCCCGCAGCTCGGCGAAGTCGACCGTCGTGTGCAGCAGCCACGACGCGAACCCGGCCTGAGCCAGCCTCTCGTTGACGTCGACGAGGTCGTCGAGCAGCCAGCCGAGGTCCCCGTTCTCACGCCAGCAGCGGACGATCGTCCTGCCGTGCGCGTCGTGGGTGACCACGTTGCGGCGGGCGGAATCCCCGGCGAGGCCGGCGATGATCTCCGCCTCCGTCCCCGCCCCGGGGCGTCCCTCCGCGACGAAGCAGACCGTCCCCGACCCGGTCGGCGCGAGCGCGTGACCGGACCGCAGCGTCAGCACCGCCGACCTCAATTCCAGCAACGGAAGCAGGCTCGGCCGCACCGACCGGCTCTTCCCGAGAAGACTTCCCAACAACGCCATGACTCCACCGCACCTTTCCTCTGGGTGAAGCCTTTCCCATTACGTCATCGCGACCAAGGGCCGCACGGTCGCGCGTTGCCGGGACAAGTCACCGGTTCCGGTGACCAACGGCCCTACCAGCGTCACGGTTACGCGGCCGCAGAAGGTTCCGGGTGTCCACCGTGCCCTCGACGACGCCACGCGCGACGTCCGAAAGCTTCAGATTCGAACTGCGGGCGAAGGAACGCATGCGGTCAAAAGCGGTGCCGAGGCCGATACCGGCGCGTTCGGCGAGCACACCCTTCGCCTGCTCGATGACGACCCGGCTGTCGAGCGCCTGCTGCAACTGCTCCGAGAGCGTCCGGTAGTGCCGCAACTCCCGCTGCTGCAGGAGACACAGCGTCGCGACGTCGGCGAGTGCCCGGCCCAGCCGGTAGTCCTCGCCGCTCAGCACAACGGTTTCGGCACTGAGGAAGGCGATCGACCCGACGGTTTCATCCATCGCCCGCAGCGGAAGCGCGGAAACCGCGGCGTAGCCCTGACCTGCCATCCTGGCGACGTAACCCGGCCAGCGCGAGACCTCGGCGGACAGGTCGTGCACGGCGACGTCCTTCCCGGTTTCGAAGGATTCGAGCGCGGGCCCTTCCTCCGCCACCGCGAAAGGGCGTTGCAGTTTCAGACCTGGCAGGAAGATCTCGGTGGAATCGATCGGCAGCAGTCGTGCGCATTCGCTGGACAAGGTGTCCACGACCCGATCCGGCGCGAGGTCTTCCGTGACGCTCGCGGTCAAGCTCGCGAACGCGGCACAGACCGCGGGCTCTCTGTCCGCTCTGGCGGCGATTTCCTTGTCCCAGCTACCCACTAGAGGGATTCTGGCCCGCACCGCGGCACCCGGCAACGACCAGATGGAGGATCCTGTGACCGAGCGCCACGCACAGCGGCGACCGATGGTCCCGGCGAGTGACGGTCGTCGGGTTCTCAGTGGCTCCGCAAGGAAAACGGCGGCACCGTGTTCGCCCTCAGCGCGTCTTCGTCCATAGTGGACTCCCCGATTCCCGCCTTGCCGATCCTTTCCGCGACGAGGGCACCGGGATCGGCGAGCGCGTCGGCCCTGCCGGTCAGGAAGGCCCACTCGTGCTCGTCCGAACCGTAGTAGAGCACTGTCCCGAACGACTCGGTGAACCTGCGCCACGCCGTGATCAGCGTCTGGTTGCGCCACAGCGTCGGGCAGCCCGCCTGACAGCCGACCACGCCACCGTCGGTGAGCAGCGCCGTGCACCGCGCCAGGAAGTCGGTTCCGTACAACCGGTTGTGCTGCGCCGCCGGATCGTCGTTCTCGTCCGGCAGGTCGATCACGACCACGTCGTAGGAGTCGCCGCGCTCCTGGGCTTCGGCGAGGAACTCCCAGCCGTCGCGGTAGTGGACACGGACCTTCCCCTCCCCGCGTTCGGCACGGGCGAGATCGTCGAGGGTGTAGCCGTACGGAAGATGCTCGGCGCAGACACGCACCGCTTCGGCGTCGATGTCGACGTGGTCGACCACCTCCGCCCCGGCCGCGACGGCGAGCTGGGACGCGGCCCCTTCGCTGGACCCGATGATCAGCACCCGCTCGACACGTTCGGCGAGCAGCAGCGTCGGCACCATCAGCGCCTCGTGGTAGACGAGCTGGCTCAGCTCGGTGCTCTGCCGTTCGTCGTCGCAGAAGAGCGAGATCCCCTGCGCGGTCCGTCCGATGAGGACATTCTGGAACGCGGTGCGGCCCTCGAACAGGACCTCCTCGACATCCCAGTTCCGGGTGAGCCCCGCGCCCATCGGCTCGACGATCACTCGCTGCGCCATCAGTTCTCTCCTCGTTCCACAGTGGACATCCGGACGGTGCCGGCGCCCAGCATCTTCGCCAGCAGCGCGACCGCGCGCTCCGGATCCGCCCGGTCCCCGCAGGTGAACACGTCGACGAACACCGAGCCGATCTCCGGATAGGTGTGCACCGACGCGTGCGATTCGGCCAGCAGCGCGAGCACCGTGACCCCTTGCGGGGCGAAGGAATGCGACACGACCTCGCAGACCGTCGCCCCCGCCTCGGTCACCGCTTCGGCGAGGGTCTTCTTGAGGAGTACGGCGTCGTCGAGCAACGACGGCTCGATCCCCTCGAACTCCGCGAGTACGTGGCGGCCGGCGAACCGGCCGACGAGTGGTTCTTCACCCGGCATCGGCGAACCTCCCCACACAATAGGTGCGCAACGGCTCGATTCCGTTGAAAGCGACGGAAGAATAGCTGGCGGTGTACGCCCCGGTGCCCGGGATGTCCAGCCGGTCGCCCGCCTTCAACGACCTCGGCAGCGCGCACGGCGTCCGCTGGTACAACACGTCATCACCATCGCAGGTCGGCCCCGCGAGGACCACCGGTCCTTGCGGTCCCTTGACGCCGACGGGCTCCAGCCGATACGCGACGGCTTCGTTCTCGCACTCCGCCATTCCGTTGTACCTGCCGACGTCGAGATAGACCCAGCGGCGTTCGTCGGCGGCCGCGCGAGTGGTCACGAGGACGACTTCGGTCCTGATCAGCCCGGCGTCGGCGACGATCACGCGGCCCGGCTCCAGCAACAGTTCCGGCTCCGGGAGATGCTCGCGGAGGGCGGCGTGGATCGCCGCCGCGTAGTCCGTCAGCGACGGCACGGGTTCCCGATGCTCGGTGGCGAAACCGCCTCCGATGTTGAGCCGCTCCAGTACGACGCCCGCCTCGGCGGCGACCTTGGCCGCGGTCGCGATCCCGATCTCCCAGGCGGCCGGATCCGGCTGCTGCGAACCGACGTGGAACGCGATTCCCGGGCGCAGCCCGGCTTCCACGGCCTGGCGGAGCAGGGCCGCGGCCACCGCCGGTTCGCAGCCGAACTTGTGGCCGAACGGCGTGACCGAGTCCGGGCCACCGGTGAGCAGGCGGACCGAGACCAGCGAACCGGGCGCGTGCTCGGCCAGATTCGCCAGATCGCCGGCGGAGTCCGTGGTGAATTCACGGACTCCGCGCGCATAGGCGAAGGCGATGTCCGCCGGTTTCTTGATCGTGTTGCCGTACGCCAGTTCCGCCGGCCGTGCGCCGCGGGACAGGCACAGTTCGATCTCCGCCGTACCCGCCACGTCGAATCCCGCGCCGGTCGACGCCACCGCGTCGAGTACCTCGGGAGCCGGGTTCGCCTTGACCGCGTAACGGATCAGCGCACCCGGGAAAGCCGCCGAGACCGCGGCCGCACGCTCCGCGACCAGGTCGGTGTCGACGACCAGGCACGGCGTCGGCGGCTCGCGATCCGCCAGGAAGGCGCGGATCCGGTTCAGGCTTTCGGTCACACGCCCCAGGGTGTCAAAGGCCGATCACCGGCCTGGAACCCGGGTCACGCCCGGTTGTCCCCCGAGGCCTGCTCCGGCAGGTCGACCCCGTGTTCGGCGGCCAGTCGCTCCAGGTTGGCCAGATCGGCGCCGACGGCCGAGGCCCGGTCCTCGTCAGAGGCCTGCTTGGCGATCTGAACGTCCTCCCTCGCCTGCCGTACCCGGTCCCGCAGATTCACCGCGAACTCGCTCATCGTGCACCCCCGATCTCCCGCACCTTGTGTGCTTTCACCCTAGGACCCTCCGAATCGGTCACCCACGTGATCTGCGTCATCACGGGTTCGTTCGCGTCGGAGTGAAGCAGTATGACGGCTGCGCCGGGCTTTCGCAGATCAGCGGAGCCCGGCTTTTTCACCGGGCTCCCGCACGACCGGCCGCCGGGCGAGCACCGCGAGCGGGGCGAGGGCGCACAGACCACCCGCGACGCCGACCAGGACGTAGCCACCCAGGCCGAACAGCTGCCCGGCGAGCAGGCTCGCCCCGGCCGAAGTCCCCCAGACGAAGGCGTCGACCGTGCCCTGCGCCCTCGACCGCTGAGCGGCCGGAAGATCGCGGCTGAGCATGCTGCTGCCGCCGACGAAGACCAGGTTCCAGCCGTAGCCCAGCAGGAACAGTGCGACCGGGATTCCCACGTGATGCGAATCGGGGGCGCCGATCACGGTGACCGCCGCGACGGTGAGCGTCCCGATCCCGCCGAAGATGGCCGCGCGGCCGCCCCAGCGGTCGGCGATCCAGCCGGACAACGGCGCCAGCGCGAACATCCCGACCAGATGGGCGCTCAGCACCCAGCCGACGACGTCGAGACCTTGGCCGTGCTCGTGCAACTGGACCGGGGTCATCGTCATCACCGCCACCATCGCCAGCTGCGCGCCGACCATCGCCACGAGCGGCCCGAGGACGGCGGGGTTCCGCACGGACATCCGCTCCCGTTCGGGCGCGCCCTCCGCCGGAGCGGCGAGGCCACGCGGCAGGGTGGCGACGGCGACCACGGCGATGGCCACGACGATCGCCCCCGCCGCGATCGGACCGGACAAAGCGGGAAGATCGGCGGCTTCCGCCCTCGCCGCGGCTGGCGCGATCAGGGCGGGCCCCGCGACCGCGCCGACCGTCCCCGCCCAGACCATTGTGGACAGTGCGAAACCCTTGCGGTGCTCGGGCGACAGGTCGGCCGCGGTGTACCGGGACAGCTGCGCCCCGCTGTTGCCGAAGCCGATCAAGGGCATCCCCGCCACCAGCGCGAGCACGGATCCGCCGAGCACACCGGCGAATGAGACCAGCGCGCCCGTCACCGCGGCGCCGTACAGCAGCACCAGGACGAGGCGCCTGCCGAACCGCGCGGCCAGCGCTCCCGACGACAGCGAACCCACGGCGGAACCGAGTACCAGCACGGCGCTCGGCAATCCGCTCCACGCCGCGCCTGCGTGCTCGACCATGATCAACGCGGCCGTGGTGGACAGGCCGACGACCGCGGTGCTGAGACAGGCGACGCCCATGAAGAGCGCGAACATCGGTTTCATGATTCAAACCTAGGGATTCCCGGCGCCGCGGCGAATAGGCTGACGAAGGCCTCGCGGGGGTGCGAGGCGCATCATGGAAGGAATCCGGGCGCGATGACCTTACGATCGGAAAGGGCGCTGGACGACCTCGACTGGCGGCTCCTCGAAACACTCCAGGCCGACGGCCGGCTCTCGTTCAAGGAACTGGGCCGCCGCGTGAACCTCTCGGCGCCCGCTGTCGCCGAACGGGTCCGGCGGCTGGAGGAGGCGGGCGTCATCACCGGGTATCGCGCCCAGGTGGACGCGCACCGCGCCGGGTACGGCCTGCAGGCGTTCGTCGAGATGCGCTGCTCGCTGGGCAGCTGTCTGCTGCGCACCAGCAAGTCGGAGGACTACCCCGAGGTGGTCGAACTGCACCGGCTCAGCGGAGACCGCTGCACCATGCTGAAGGTGCGGGCCGTATCGCTCGAACATCTCGAAGGTCTCTTCGAACGGCTGGGCAAACACGGCGAGATCAGGTCGTCGGTGGTGCTGTCGACGCAGTACGAGGGCAGGCCGGTCGGGCCGCCGGTCGAGGACTACCTGAAGGCGACCAAGAGCGAGGGCTGGAGCGTCTGAATACTGGGGCCCATGACCTTGCTCTTCGCCGACGGCTGGTTCGGTCCCGAGCCCGGGGACTGGCAGTCCGTCTGGCTCGACCGTTACCCGGGTTCGAAAAGGTTCGTCCAGGACGACTGGGACTCACCCGTCCGCGAGGACTGGGTCGCCCGGCTGGACGAGGCGATCGCGGAAGCGGCCGATCCTCCGGTGCTGGTGGCGCACAGTCTCGGCTGCCTGACCGTGCTGCACTGGCTCGCGGCCGGGGGCGACCGGCCAGTGCGCGGCGCCCTGTTCGTCACGCCGCCCGACGTCGAGGAGAACCCCGAACCCGCGCTGGCCGGGTTCGCCCCGATCCCCCGCCTCCGCCTCCCCTTCCCCGCCGTCGTCGCCGCGAGCGCGAACGACCGCTGGATGACCCCGGCCCGCGCCCGGTACTTCGCCGGGGTCTGGGGCGCCGGATTCGCGGACATCGGTCTCGTCGGACACCTCACCGGAGCGCACGGGCCGTGGCCCGAGGGCGAGAAGCTCGTCGCTCCCCTGCTCCGGGAAGACGGATCAGGAATCGAGAAGCGGAAGGCCCCCGAACTCACCTAGCGTGATCGTCGTCGAAGACGAACGGCTCGAAGCTGGTTAGATCGAGCCCGGTGAGGCTGACGGAACGTCACGCGGCCCCCATGAGGATGGAGAAACGATGCGCAAGACCTCCCGGCCGCAGGCGCCCGAGGAACACCCCGCCGACAGCCACGACCTGATCCGCGTCGTGGGGGCGAACGAGAACAACCTCAAGAACGTCGCCGTCGAGCTGCCGAAGCGACGGCTGACGGTGTTCACCGGCGTCTCCGGATCGGGCAAGAGCTCCCTGGTCTTCGACACGATCGCGGCCGAGTCGCAGCGGCTGATCAACGAGACGTACAGCACCTTCGTGCAGGGCTTCATGCCGACGTTGGCCCGGCCCGAGGTCGACGTGCTCGACGGCCTGACCACCGCGATCATCGTCGACCAGCAGCGGATGGGCTCCGACCCGCGCTCCACGGTCGGCACCGCCACCGACGCGTACGCGATGCTCCGCATCCTCTTCAGCCGGATCGGGAAACCGCACATCGGTTCGCCGCAGGCGTTCTCGTTCAACGTCGCTTCGATCTCCGGCGCGGGCGCCGTGACCATCGAGAAGAGCGGCCGGACCACCAAGGAACGCCGCGAATTCAGCATCACCGGCGGGATGTGCGCCCGGTGCGAAGGCCGGGGCAAGGTCAACGACATCGACCTCACCGCGCTGTACGACGACACCAAATCCCTCAACGAGGGCGCGCTGACGATCCCCGGTTTCTCCATGGAGGGCTGGTACGGCCGCATCCTGCGCGGCTGCGGGTTCTTCGACCCGGACAAGCCGATCAAGAAGTACACCAAGCGGCAGCTGGACGATCTGCTCTACAAGGAGCCGGTCAAACTCAAGATCGACGGCATCAACCTGACCTACTCGGGGCTGATCCCCACGATCCAGAAGTCGTTCCTGTCCAAGGACCGCGAGGCGATGCAGCCGCATATCCGCACGTTCGTGGACCGGGCGGTCACCTTCGCGGTCTGCCCGGAATGCGACGGGAGCAGGCTCAGCGACCTCGCGCGGTCGTCGAAGATCAAGCGGATCAACATCGCCGACGCCTGCCGGATGCAGATCAGCGACCTGGCCGACTGGGTCCGCGGGCTCAAGGAGCCGTCGGTGGCGCCGCTGCTGGAGAAGCTCCAGCACACGCTCGACTCCTTCGTCGACATCGGACTCGGCTACCTCTCCCTCGACCGGCCGTCCGGCACGCTTTCGGGTGGCGAGGCGCAGCGCACGAAGATGATCCGGCACCTCGGGTCTTCGCTCACCGACGTCACCTACGTGTTCGACGAGCCCACCATCGGGCTGCACCCGCACGACATCCAGCGGATGAACAACCTGCTCCAGCAGTTGCGGGACAAGGGCAACACGGTGCTGGTCGTCGAGCACAAGCCGGAGACCATCGCCATCGCCGACCACGTCGTCGACCTCGGCCCCGGCGCGGGCACCGCGGGCGGGACGATCTGCTTCGAGGGCACCGTCGACGGCCTGCGCGCCAGCGACACCATCACCGGCAGGCACCTCGACGACCGGGCATCGCTCAAGGACAGCGTCCGCAAGCCCACCGGCAAACTGGAGATCCGCGGCGCGGACCGGCACAACCTCCGGAACGTGGACGTCGACGTCCCGCTCGGCGTCCTGTGCGTCGTCACCGGCGTCGCGGGCTCCGGCAAGAGCTCCCTGCTCCACGGATCGATCCCGGCCGACGAGGGCGTGGTCTCGGTCGACCAGACCCCCATCCGCGGCTCGCGGCGGAGCAACCCCGCCACCTACACCGGACTGCTCGAACCGATCCGCAAGGCGTTCGCCAAGGCCAACGGCGTGAAGCCGGCGCTGTTCAGCGCCAACTCCGAGGGCGCCTGCCCGACCTGCAACGGCGCGGGGGTCATCTACACCGACCTCGGCATCATGGCGGGCACCGCGACCACCTGCGAGGAATGCGAAGGCAAGCGGTTCCAGGCTTCGGTGCTGGAGTACACCTTCGGAGGCAAGAACATCAGCGAGGCACTGGAGATGCCGGTGTCCGAGGCCGTGAAGTTCTTCGGCGAGGGCGACGGACGCATTCCCGCCGCGCACGCGATCCTCAGCAGGCTCGACGACGTCGGGCTCGGCTACCTCAGCCTCGGCCAGCCGCTCACCACGCTTTCCGGCGGCGAGCGGCAGCGGCTGAAGCTCGCGACGCACATGGGCGACAAGGGCGGCGTCTACATCCTCGACGAGCCGACCACCGGTCTGCACCTCGCCGACGTCGAGAACCTGCTCGGGCTGCTGGACCGGCTCGTCGACGCGGGCAAGTCGGTGATCGTGATCGAGCACCACCAGGCGGTCATGGCGCACGCCGACTGGATCATCGACCTCGGCCCCGGCGCCGGGCACGACGGCGGCAAGATCGTCTTCGAGGGCACGCCGTCCGACCTCGTCGCGAGCGCTTCGACGCTCACCGGTGAACACCTGGCGGCCTACGTCGGCAAGTGACGCCCTGTCCCCTTCCCGCATTTAGTCCTCTGAATGCGGGAAGGCACGGGATCGCACGCGTCGCGAAAGCCACTTTCGGGACACCAGATGTCTCGAAAGTGGCTTTCGCGACACTCCGAGTCGGCGCCGAGGTGATGGTCGCGGGCTTTGCGGGAGACGGCAGCAGCTGGCGTTGCGAAAGCCACTTTCGCAACCTTCAACGTTGCGAAAGTGGCTTTCGCAACGCCACCGGGCAAGGCCCACGCCTCCCCGCATTTAGTCCTCTGAATGCGGGAAGGGGGTCACTCGCCGTCGGTATCGAGGCCGTCGCGATCGGCCCATTCGAGCAGGGTGTCGAGCGAGTACGCCGTGTCGTCGATGCCCGCGTGCAGGTCGCCGAGTTCGGCGAAACGCGCGGGCACGGTGGCGATCGTGAAGTCGCGGGGTTCGACGTCGTCCACCTCGTCCCAGCGGATCGGGGTCGAGACGACGGCTTCGGGCACGCCGCGGACCGAGTACGCGCTCGCGATGGTGTGGTCGCGGGCGTTCTGGTTGTAGTCCACGAACAGCTTCGAGGGATCGCGGTCCTTGCGCCACCAGGTCGTGGTCACCTCGTCAGGCATCCGCCGCTCGACCTCGTGCGCGAAGGCGAGCGCCGCCCGGCGCACCTCCTGGAAACCCCACCGCGGTTCGATCCGGACGTAGACGTGCATGCCGTGCCCGCCGGAGGTCTTCGGGAAGCCGGTGATGCCGAGTTCGTCCAAAATCTCGCGGACGGTGCCGGCGACCTTCCGCACGGTGGAGAACGGGCAGTCGGGCATCGGGTCGAGGTCGATCCGCCACTCGTCGGGGCGTTCGGTGTCGGCGCGGCGGGAGTTCCACGGATGGAACTCCACGGTCGACATCTGCACCGCCCAGATCACGTCGGCGGGATGGGTGACGCACAGTTCGTAGGCGTGCCTGCCGGACGGGAAGTCGACGCGGACGGTCTGCAGCCAGTCCGGGGCACCGTTCGGGACCCGTTTCTGGTGGACCTTGTCCCCCGACACCCCGGACGGGAAACGGTGCAGCATGCACGGCCGTTCCCGCAGCGCCCGCACGATCCCGTCGCCGACCGCGAGGTAGTACTCGACGAGGTCGAGTTTCGTCTCACCCCGCGCCGGGAAATAGACACGATCCGGGTTCGAGACGCGCACCGTCCGGTCGCCGACCTCGATCTCCACCGCCGAGCTTTTCGCCATACGGGGAAACTAGCCCGAAAGTCATCGATCCGCGCTCTGCCAGGATGAACGGCATGGCACCACGGACCCGCGCGGAGGCTTTGTCCCGCGAGCGCATCGTCGAAGCGGCCGTCGAACTGCTCGACGCGGACGGCGAACGCGGGCTCACCTTCCGGACGTTGACCGAGCGCCTCGCCACCGGTCCCGGGGCGATCTACTGGCACGTACCGAACAAGGGCGCCCTGCTCGATGCCGCGACCGCGTCCGTCATCGCCACCGCCCTGACCGTCGACGCCGGAGGCTCGCCCCAGGACGAGATCCGGGCCATCGGCCTGAGTCTGTTCGAAGCGATCGAGCGCCACCCGTGGCTTTCCCCGCAGCTCGCCCTCCAGCTTTCCCGCAGCCCTCGGGGTTCGGTGACACCGCGGATCTTCGAAGCCATCGGACAGCGGGTCAGCGCGCTGTGCATCCAGGAAACCACCTGGTTCACCGCGACCTCGGCGCTGGTGCACTACGTCTTCGGCGCCGCGGGCCAGAACGCGGCGAACTCCCGGGTGCTCGGGCCCGGGGTGGACCGCGCCGAATTCCTTCGCGCCGCGGCGAACGCGTGGGAAGACCTCGACCCCGCCGAGTTCCCCTTCCTCCGGTCCATCGCCGACGAGGTCCGCGAGCACGACGACCGGGAGCAGTTCCTCACCGGGATCGAGCTGATCCTCGCCGGGATGACCGGTGGATCGCGGCGACCATGACCGCGAACACCGCGCCGAGGAAGGTCACGTCCACCGAAGGAACCCAGCGCACGTCGCCGCCCTTGACCACGTAGGCGCCGACGGGACGCGCGGCGAGGATGAAGCCGCCGCCCTCACCTTCCTTGCCCTGTTCGCTGCCGTGCCCGCCGCCACCACCGCCGATGACACTCGCGGCCGGGATGATCACGACGCCGTCCTTCTCCACCGGTTCGCCGTAGACACGCCGGACGGTGAGGTTGTCACGCATGACACCGACGATCTTCTCGAGCCCCATCAGGTCCCCGCCCTGTCCAGTTCCAGCGCGATCGCGCCCCTCAGGAGTTCCCGCGCCCGGTCCAGCTCCATCGAACCAGAAAGCCACCGCTCGCTGAGCCCTTCGACCAGGCCGGTGAGCCGTTCGGCGGCGTCTTCGGCCCGGACATCGGCGCCGTCGACCCGCCGGATCACCTCGGCGACCTCGTCCACCCAGATCCGGGTCGACTCGGCCAGCGGTTCGCGCAGTTCCGGGGTGAACACGGCACTGGCCCGCAGCTCGCCCCAGGCGGTGCTGTTCTCCCGCACCGCCTGCGTGTCCTGAAGTTCCCCGAACAGCAGGAGTTCGAGCTCGGCGCGGGGATCCGCCGCCTCGACAGCGGCCTCCTCGGTGTACGCCGCGGCGCGATCGCTGACGAATTCCAACGTCTTGCCCAGCAGTCCGGCGCGGTTCGTGAAGTGGTAGTAGATCAGCGACGTCGAGATCCCGGCCTCGGCCGCGATCTTCTCGACCCGCAGGCCTCGCACACCACTGCGCGCGATCACCCGCACGGCCGCTTCCAAGATCTTCTGCTGACGTTCGAACACGGGTGATCACCTTAGCGGGTTCATCCTGACTGAATTTTCAGTCAGGATGCTATCGTGTCCGCACCGGTCCGACCAAGGAGTGCAGAGTGTTCGATTCGTCCCTACCCCGTCGCACAGTCCTGCGCGCCCTGACAGCGGTCGGCGCCGTCGCCGTCGGGAGCGCGGGATGTTCGGAGAACCCGGCCACGCCCGCTCCGGCGGCAGGCTCACCCGAGCCCGCTGCGGCGGCGGCTCGCAGGCTGGGCGCCGAATGGGAAAGTCACGCGCGCACCTACCTGTCGTGGCCCGCGTCGAAGTCCATCTGGGCGGAGGATCTGCCCGCCGTCCGCGAGGAGATCGCCGGTCTGGCCAAGGCGATCGCCGACTACGAACCGGTGGTGCTCCTCGCCCGGCCCGAGCACGCCGACGCCGCTCAGCAGGCTTGCGGGGACACCGTCGAGGTCGTCCCGATCCCGGTCGACGACCTGTGGGCACGCGACACCGTCCCGGTGTTCGTCGAGGAGGGCGGCAAGGTCGCCGGGGTCGATTTCAACTTCAACGGCTGGGGCGGCAAACAGAAGCCGCACGACAAGGACAACGCCGTCGCGAGGTCCGTGCTGGGCAAATACGGCCTGGCCCGCACGGAAACCTGGATCACCGCCGAGGGCGGCTCGTTCGAGACCGACGGGGCCGGCACGTTGATGGTCACCGAAAGCTCACTCGTCAACGACAACCGCAACAAGGGAAGGACCCGCCAGGAGATCGAAGACGAACTCAAGAAACTGCTCGGCGTCCGGAAGGTCATCTGGTTCGCCGGTGTACGCGGCGAGGACATCACCGACGCGCACGTCGATTGCCTGGCCCGGTTCACCGCGCCCGGCGTCGTCCTCCTGGACAAGGCGGCGCCCGGGACCCCGCCCGATTCATGGTCCCGCGCGGCCGATCAGGCGAGGTCGGTACTCGCGAACGCCACCGACGCCGACGGCAAACCCTTCAAGGTGGTCGACCTCGTCCAGCCGGATCCGGACAAGGTCGAAGGCTACGGCGAAGACAGCGTGATCTCGTACGCCAACTTCTACGTCGCGAACAAGTCGGTCTTCGTGCCGAAGTTCGGCGACGCCGAGGCGGACGAGCGTGCCCAGCAGGTCTTGCGCGAGCACTTCCCCGGCCGCGAGATCGTGCCGGTGAAGATCCCGACCATCGCCTCGGGCGGCGGCGGGATCCACTGCTCGACGCACGACCAGCCGGGTCAGCCTTCCTGAGGCAGCACCGACATCACTTCGGACACCGGGCGCAGATGCTCTTCCAGCAACCGCGACGCTTCCTTGGCATCGTGGTCGTTCAGGGCGGCGACGAGCGCCCGGTGTTCCTCGTTGATCACGGTCAGCCGTTCCGGCCGCGCCTCCAGCGCGCGGACCGTGACGCGTTGTTGCCGCGAACGCAGGGTGTCGTACAGCTCGGTCAGGACGGTGTTGCCCGCGGCGTTCACGATGGCGCGGTGGAAGCGGCGGTCGAAGCCCGAGACGGCGAACCAGTCGCGTTCGGCGCCGGAGTTCGCCATCGCCTCGATGAGTTCCGGCAGTTCGGCCGGCGCCCCCGCGCGGTTCGCGCAGAGCGTCGCGATGGCGTGCCCTTCGATCAGGCGCCTGCTCTGGTAGACCTCTTCGAGCTCCCTGGCGGTGACGGTGCGCACCTGCGCGCCCTTGCGCGGCAACAGGCTGATGAACCGCTCCGCGGCCAGCCGGTGGAACGCCTCGCGCACCGGCGTCCTCGACACGCCGACGACGCCGGAAACCCACATCTCGTCGAGGAAGCGGCCGCCTTCCAGCTCACCCGAGATGATTCCGTCGCGTAGCCACGTGTAGACCCGCTCACGCGCCGGGCCGCCCCCTTCGGCGGTCACAGTCATCTCGTTCCCCCTCTATGCCGTCACTTTCCGCGACTGAGCCTACACCTGGACCAGCCAAGTATCCATCATGTATACAAGAGTTCCACTTATCGGAAGGGGTCCCATGGTGCACGTCGCGGTGGCGCAGTTCGCGCCCGGCAACGACAAAGAGGCCAACCTCGCCCGCGTCGCCGCCCTCGTCGGCGAAGCGACCGATCGCGGGGCGCGAGTGGTCGTGCTGCCCGAGTACTCGTTGTTCACCGTACCGACGATGAGCCGGGAATTCGTGACCTCGGCCGAAGAACTCGACGGCCCGTTCGTCACCGAACTGCGCGGGCTGGCGAAGGACCGGCAGATCACCGTCGTCGCGGGCATCAACGAAGCGCTCCCCGGCGGCGAGCGGATCTCGAACACCCTCGTCGCGGCCGGTCCCGACGGCGCCATCGCCGCGCTCTACCGCAAGCTGCACCTGTACGACGCCTTCGGTTTCCGCGAATCGGAGCTGGTCCGGCCCGGCGACATCGAAGCGCCGGAGACGTTCGAGGTCGACGGGATCACCTTCGGTCTCCAGACCTGCTACGACCTCAGGTTCCCGGAGGTCACCCGCCGCCTGGTCGACGCCGGCGCGGACGCGGTGCTCCTGCCCGCGGAGTGGATGCCCGGACCGCTCAAGGAGGACCACTGGACCACGCTGGTCCGGGCCAGGGCGATCGAGAACACGATCTACCTCGTCGCGTCGGGGCAGGCCGCGCCCGCCGGTTCGGGACACAGCATGATCGTCGACCCGATGGGCGTGGTCGTCGCCTCGCTCGGCGAGCGCACGGGGACGGCGACCGGCGAGGTCTCGGCCGAGCGGATCTCCGAGGTACGCGCCAAGAACCCGGCACTGGAACTGCGCCGGTTCGCCGTCACCCCGAAGTCCTGAGTATCTTCTGACCCGGAGGTCCGTTCGTGAAGACACGCCCTCGGGCGTGGTGACGCGGCTTCCGTACGCCTGGGTGCCGGGTGGCCGCCCGGCACCCAGGCTCATTTCACGGCACCAACAGTCCCCAGTGGACGGCCCACGGGACGAACAACGCGGCGCCCGCCAGCAGCAGGCCGACCCGGACTCCCCCGCGTTCCTTCCCACGCCACCACGAAACCGCGGTCACCGCACCGGCGGCGACGACGCCGACCGCGATCAGCTGCAACGCGAGCCAGGGCAACGTCCGTCCGAAAAGGACCGGACCCGGCGCCATCGCCGCCCCCATCGACAAGGCGATGTAGTAGGCGAGGAACCCCGCCGTGGCGAGCGTCCCCGTCGACGCGAGCCAGCGTGCGGGCCCGGCGAGCGGAACGCTTTCCCTGCGCCGGAACAACGCCGTCACCGGATAGGCCGCGAACGCGAGCAACGCCAGCGCCCAGACCCCGATCTGCACCCACGGCGCCTCGTACCAGGCGAGCGGTGCGAGGGCGACGCTCTGGCTCGCCTGGACCGGAGGCGGATCGGCCGACGGCCCGTCCTTCGTTCCGTTCACCCAGTTCGCCACGAGTTCGAGGTAACCGGGGGCGAAGCCGTCGAGCTTGTCGAAACCGTCGGTGGTCTGCTGCAGCCCGTGCTGGGCCTGGGGGAACACCTTCAGCGTGTACTGCCGGTTCCCCGCCCGGTCCAGCGTTTCCCGGAAGATCCGGACGGCCTCGCCGGGCGGGGTGAGCCGGTCCAGTTCACCCCACAGCCCGAGCACCGGCTGCCGCACCTTCTCCAGCACCGGCACCGGGTCGTATCCGGCCTCGGGGAAGGCACCCGCACCCGCGAGGGTCCGCATGTTCGTCGAGGCCACCATGTCCACCATCGAGCCGGTGACCCCGCCCCGCCGTAGATAGGTCTCGAGCGCCCACGCCTGCTGACGATCGGGCGAGACCCCGTTGGCGCCGACGGTGACCGCGAACGCGACGTCCTTCGACTTCGACGCCGCCAAGGGCGCGACCCAGCCCCCTTCGCTCAAGCCCCACACCCCGACGCGGGACGGATCCACGCCGGGACGCGAGCGCAGTGCCTGCACGGCGGCGAGCGCGTCGTCGGCCAAGACCGAGTAGTCTCGCTCGAACAGCGAATAGCCCTCGGTCCGCTTGTCGTAGATCAGGGTCGCGATTCCCGCCTTGGCGAAGGCTTCCGCCTCGGCACGGTAATCGTCCCGGTCGTGTTCGCCGGACCCGTGCACCATGACGATGCCCGGCGCCGGCCCGCCGCCCTCCGGCGCGACCACCGTTCCCCTCAGGGTGACTCCGTGGCTGGTGAACGAGACTTCGCCGTCCGTCACCGCCGCGGGCAGCGGTGACGAGACCGCCACGACGGCCGCGAGCATGGCCGCGATCATCGCCTGCTCACCCGGAGCACCTCGAGCGACGGCGACGCGAGGATGTCCTTCTCGCAGTACCGTTCGGCGACCCACTGCTTGCGCGAGTACAGCTCCGTCTGGTCGCTGTGGTGCGCAGACTTCGGGTTCGCGGACTGCGAGTAGGTCATCAGCGTCGTCGTGTCCGGGCATCCGGTCCCGTTGAACGCCACGACGTGCAGATACGTCCCGCCGTGCGTGAACTCGGTGTACCCACGGGCCGGATCCCAAGGTCCGCCGAGGGAGTTGTAGACCCCGCGGCCCGCGGTTCCGCCGCCCAGCGGGATCTTCCGGCCGTCGCGGACGACGTAGTGGTTGTCGCCGTACGGCGCGTCGAGCGGGATCTTCGCCGCACGCAACTCCGAAGCGGCGTCCGAGAGCGCCTTGCGGATCGCCGCGTTCCCCGTGTCGAGCGTGTTCGGCGTGTGCACCGGATCCTTGACGTCGAACGGGTTCTTCCAGATCTCCGGCCCCATCCGGTCCACCGCGGCCCAGAACCGGTCGAAGAGCAACGCGCCCCGGCTGCCGGCGTCCGAACGACCGTCCCAGCCCGCCAGCGCCGCGCAAGCGTCGTCCAGCCCCGGCATCGTGCGGCACATCGCGACGACGTCGGCCCGCACGAGTTCGGCGGCGTGGTCCCGATTCGAGAACATCAGGTCCCGCATCGCTTGCCCCGTGAAGCCGCCCTTCTTCAGCTGATCCGCGATCTCGACGAGGCCGGCACGCGTCCGCATGTTCTGCTCGTAGCGGACCGGGCCCACGATCCTGGGGTAACCGGTCTTCGGCTCGGCGGGGTTGACCAGCCAAGAGCTGTCGTTCGAGTTCGCCGCGTAGTCCGACCGGCTCAGGCTGGGCAGGCTGGACGGCCCGAAAGTACCCGGCCGCAGCGCGTCCCGGTCGCGGCCCCAGGCGCACGCCGTCTTGGAACCGTCGAGCACCGCGACCCCGTTGGCGTCGAACAATTCCTTGCCCAGCGGCGTGTTGCAGCGCGCGGCCTTCTCGTCGGTGACGTGCGGGACCCCGTGGATCTGGCTGAACTCCACGCGGCCCCGGTCGTCGGTGGCGAGGATGTTCATCCACGGCAGCCCTTGGGTCTCGCGGACCGCGCCGATCATCTCCCCCGCCCTCCGGGCGCGGGCGATCGAGAACATGGAGTTCGTCATCCCGAGGTTCGTGGCGTTGGCGTCCGCGATGGCGAACGCGCTCGACGCCGTCCACGGCAGCTCGCGCTGCCCGAGCCGGGTCGTCACCGGGCCGTACCTCGTCGTCCACTGTGGACGTACGACGCGTTCCATGGTGCCGTCCGCCTTGCGCGACAGCACACTCACGTCGGCACGCCGCATCCGCTCGGGCTTCCCGTCGACCAGGTACGTCGTCGGCGAGCCGGGCACGAGCTTCAGCTCGAACAGCGTGTACGTGCGCGTGGTGTCGGTGGCGGTTCCGCTCCAGGCCGCGGTTTCGTTGTGCCCCAGCCACATCAGCGGAATCCCGGGGATGCCCGCACCGCTGACGTTGAGCTTGCCTGGCAAGGTCACCTGTGACTGCCAGAGCCTGGTCCCGCTCAGCTGCCACGGCAGGTGCGGGTTGGCCAGCGAGACACCGCGTCCGTTCGCCGACGCGGAGGAGCCGATCGAGATCGCGTTGCTGCCGATCCCGGTCTCCCCGAGCATCTGTTCGGTACCGCCGCCCGCGGGCGGGGCCCCGGGCAGCGACGAGGTGATCGAGTCGGCGACGCCGCCCTGGCCGAAGATCATGCCGACCGCGTGACTGTGGCGGTACACGTCCAGTTCGGTGATCGGCTTCAGCCAGCCCGCGCCCCGGCAAGCCGGATCGGTGATCTCCCCGGTGCGCAGGTACTTGTTGACCCCCTCGACGTAACCGCGGATCAGTTCGCGGACCTCGCGGTACGGCCCGCGCGGCGCGGGCGCCGACAGGAGCCGCTCGACGGCGCCGCTTTCGTTGAGGCCTTGGAAATACAGGTCGCTCGCGAGGTTCGTGCTCGCCTGGCTCACCCCGCTCGTCGGCGGTGCGTCCGGCCCGAGCCAGCGGGAACGCTCGGCCCGCGTCGTGACCGCGACGTCTGCGATCGCGCAGATGTTGTCCTTGGCCGCGGCGAATCCCTGCCCGAAGCCCAGGCTCGCCCAGTCGTTCGCGACGATGTGCGGGATGCCGTATTCGGTGTAGCGGATGGTGGCGTCCGACCGGGATCGCCCGTCCGGCGGTTGCGCGGCCGCCGCGGTCCCCGCCGCGAGCAGGCTCGCCGCGGCGCACACGGCCGCGATTCTCTTCCAGAGCAGCATGCTGCTCCCCCTTTGTGTGTGGAGTGGTTCGTGAAGACACGCCGTCCGGCGTGGTGACGCGATTCCGGTGGTCGAGTGGCCGCTCTCCCACCGGTTTTCAGTTCCCTTCCTGCACCTCCCCGTCCGCGTCCGGGAACGCCGTCCAGCGCACGAGCACCTTCCGCGCGTCCGGGCCCGGCTCCGGCCGCCAATAGCGGCGCAACAGCTCCAGGTATTCGTCGAAGAACTCTTTGAGCTCTTCGAGGTTCACGTAGACCGAGCCGCGTGAGAACACCAGCGCGTCACCCCATTCGCCCAGCTCACCGCGACGCTCGAGGAAGGTCGCCAGCTGTTCGAGGTCTTCGGTGAACGCCGCGCGCTGCGCCTCGTCGAACACGGCGCGCATCTCGTCGTTCTGCTCGCTGTGCCGCGGCCAGCGGATGTCGCGCTGGCGGGCCCGCCACCAGCGCTCCTTGCCGTGCGCGAGCTCCGGCGCCTCGTCGACGAAGTCGTATTTCGCCAGTTCCCGCAGGTGATAGCTGGTCGCGCCCGAACTCTCCCCCAGTTCCTTGGCCAGCTTCGTCGCCGTCGCGGGGCCGCGGCCCAACGCCTCCATGATCCGGCGGCGCAACGGGTGCATCACCGCCTTCAGCACGGCGGCGTCGGCGATCTCTTCGGGTGGCGGCGGGCCGGTCATGACACCAAGATAGACGTGCAAAGGAGATTGTGCAAAGGACTCTTTGCACGCGGTTCAGACCACTCCGCGGGGCGGCCGGGGATTCTGCTGACGATTCGGTGAACTCAGCGTGAAATTGACAACTTCACTACGAAGGTCTTGTGCCGCGAGGACGAAAACTCGACAGGATCGCGGGTTTTTCGTTGCGTCGTCCCCGAAAACCGGCTCTATCGGATAGTTTTGCGCGGAGTCGACCTTGCGGGAGAGAACATGCCGAAGCACCGCCCTCGACAGACGGACAAGTTGTCCGCCCGGCACCGGACGGCCTTCGCGCTCGCCGGCGGCGCGCTCGCCGTGCTGCCCGCGGTCACCGCGTCCGCGGGCCCCGACGCCCCGATCGCCGCGCCGAAGCCGTCCGCGCCGCAGAACCAGGCCGCGGCCTGGCAACCGCCGGCGGGCACGGTCCCGGAGATCGCCGTCGACGGCAGCCTCCCCGAGCCGCCCACCCCGGATCCGCTGACCGTCCCCGGGCATTCCGGCAACATCGGCGGCGCGTTCGCGCCGTCGGGCGCGCTCGGCATCCCCGCCAGCATGATGAAGGCGTACAAGAACGCCGCCGACATCCTCGCGAAGGAACTGCCCGGCTGCCACATCGACTGGGCGCTGATCGCCAGCATCGGCCGGATCGAATCGAACCACGCGCGCGGTGGTTACGTGGACGCGAAGGGCAACACGCTGGAGCCGATCCTCGGCCCCCAGCTCAACGGCGCCGGCCCGTTCGCGGCCATCCCGGACACCGACGGCGGCAAGTACGACGGCGACACGGTGTGGGACCGCGCCGTCGGCCCGACGCAGTTCATCCCCTCCACGTGGAAGGGCTACGCCTCCGACGGCAACGGCGACGGCGAGTCGAACCCGAACAACATCTACGACGCGACGCTGGGCTCCGGCCGCTATCTTTGCTCCGGCGGGGTCGACCTGACGTCCGAGCAGACCCAGCGCGTGGCCGTGTACCGCTACAACCACTCGCTGTCCTATGTGGACACCGTGATCCGCTGGGCGGTCGCCTACCGCGGCGGCGTCGCGACGATGCCGGACAGCCAGGTCCCCGTCGGCGCGCCGGACTCGCAGGACGTCGCCGCCGGTACGCCCGACGGCCAGGTCCCGGTGCCGACCCTGCCCGGCACTCCCCCGCCCGGCACGACCACGCCGGGTCCGACCCCGCTGCCCGGCACGTCCGTCCCGCCGAGCAGCAGCACGCCGCCGAGCAGCTCTTCGCCGTCGAAGCCGACCAGCACGCCGCCTTCGTCGACGCCTCCCTCGTCGACCCCGCCTTCCTCGACGCCTCCTTCGAGCACCCCTCCGTCCTCGACGACGCCTCCGCCGTCCAGCACGTCTTCCGCGGCGCCGTCGTCGACTCCGGCGGGGAACACCGGCGAGACGTCCCCGACCAGCAGCACTTCCCCGACCCCGTGATGCGGCTTCCGACTGCGGCTTGATGCCAGGCCCGGTCCGTAGCCCGGAATGCCCTGAAGTCGGGCCGCGTTGTCGCCTGTCGTAGATCACCTACGAGAGAAGCGAGACACGGATGTCGTCTTTCGTCATGACCGCCGAGGAACGCGAAGCCTTCCTGAGCGAGGTCCACATCGGGGTCCTGGCCGTGGAGCGGGAAGGGCGGGCCCCGCTGGCCGTGCCGGTCTGGTACGACTACGAGCCCGGCGGCGAACTGCTGATCTGGATGGACGGCGGTTCGGTCAAGGACAAGGCGATCAAGAAGGCGGGCAGGCTGAGCCTGGTCGCGCAGTCGGAGACGCTGCCGTACAAATACGTGACGGCCGAGGGTCCGGTCATCGCGAACAACGCGCCGCCGACCAGGGAGCAGGCGCTGAAGATCGCGCAGCGCTACCTGCCCGGCGACGAGGGCACGAAGTACGTCGACGGCGCGCTCAGCGACAACTCCGTGCTGGTCCGTGTCCGGCCGGAGAAGTGGCTGAGCAACGACCAGGGCAAGGCCTGACCGCACGACGGTGTCCCGGCGGGCGAGCCACCGGGACACCGTCGTTCAGCCCGCGATCGGCTCGAACTCGACGACGCTGTCGAGCGCCTTGCCCATCGCGGCGTTCCCTTCGCGTTCGATCATGATCTCCACTAGCACCGGCCGCGACGTCCGCTCGGCCTCCTTGCGTGCCCACTCCAGCGAAGCCCGGATCTCGCCCGGCTCGGAGACGCGGGTGCCGGAGCAGCCGTAGGCCTCCATGACCTTCACGTTGTCCGTGCCGATCTTGTCGTAGTGGATGTCGACCTCGAAGTTCATCTCGTAGCCGGTTTCGGCCTGCCGGATGAGCCCGAGGTACTCGTTGTTCAGCATGATCAGCACGAACCCGACGTCGTACTGCGCGGCCACCGCCAGCTCCTCGACCAGGAACTGGAACGAGTAGTCCCCGACGACGCCGACGACCTCGGCCTCCGGTTTCGCCTTCTTGACGCCGATCGCCGCCGGGATCTCCCAGCCGAGCGGGCCTGCCTGGCCGCACACCTGGTAGTGCCGCGGCTTGTGCGCGCGCTGGAACTGCCCGGACCAGATCTGGTAGAGCCCGATCGCGGTGACGAAGTAGGCGTCCTCGCCGTAGAACTCGTTGATCTCCTTGAACACCCGAGGCGCCTTGATCGGCGTGTCCTCGAAGTCCTCACGCCGCGGCAGGCTCTCCTTGAGCTCGCCGATGCGCCGCGGCCACGCGCGATCCCGCGCCGGGGAACGCTTCGACGCCGCCTCGATCAGCGCGTCCAGGAAGGTGCCCGTGTCGGACACGATCCCGAGGTCCGGCCCGAACACCTTGCCCAGCTGGGTCGGCTCGATGTCGACGTGGATGAACTTCCGGTTCCCCCGGTAGACGTCGAGGTCACCGGTGTGCCGGTCGCCGAACCGCGCACCGAGCGCCAGCACCAGATCCGCCTCGAGGAACGCCGCGTTCGCCCAGCGCTGCGAGGTCTGGATACCCGCCATGCCGGCGAACAGTTCGTGGTCCTCGGGGAAACTCCCCTTGCCCATCAACGTCACGCCGACGGGGACGCCGAGCAGTTCGGCCGCGGTGCGCAGCCGGTCGCTCGCGTCTCCGAGCACCACTCCGCCGCCCGCGAGGATCAGCGGCCGCTCGGCGGCCAGGAGCAGGTCCAGCGCCCGCTCGACCCTGGCCGGGGACGGCGTCGCCCTGATGACCGGGAGCGGCGAGTCGATGCTGGAGTCCCATTCGATCTCCTGCCGCTGGACGTCGATCGGCAGGTCGATCAGCACCGGGCCGGGACGGCCGGACCGCGCGATGCGGAACGCCTCCCGGAACACCCACGGCAGCTGGGCGGCCTCCTTGACCTGCACCGCCCATTTGGTCACCGGCTTGGCGATCTCGACGATGTCGACGGCCTGGAACGCCTCGGTGTGCAGCTTCCGCGAGTCGGCCTGCCCGGTGATGCACAGGATCGGGATCGAGTCGGCCTGCGCGGTGTAGAGGCCGGTGATCATGTTCGTCCCGGCGGGCCCGGAGGTGCCGATCGCGACTCCGACGTTGCCGGTGGTCCTCGCCCAGCCGTCGGCCATATGGGTCGCGCCCTCCTCGTGGCGCACGATCAGATGCTCGATGCCGCTGTCCTGCATCGCGTGGTACAGCGGGAGGATCGCGGCGCCCGGACACCCGAAAGCGGTGTCGACGCCCTCACTGACCAGGACGTCGACGACGGCCTGCATGGCGGGGATTCTGGGCATTCCTCACTCCTTGTTTTCCGCGCCGGACAGCGATTCGACGACCTTCAGCAGGGCGGAGTGGTCGAGCGAGCCGTGGCCCATCGCCCGTCCGGCGGCGACGAGCTGGGCGACCAGCCCGGTGAGCGGCAGCGCGACGTCGGCCTGCCTGGCGGCGGCGAGCGCGATGCCCATGTCCTTGTGGTGCAGATCGATCCGGAAGCCCGGCGCGAATTCCCGCGCCACCATGGACTTCCGCTTGAGTTCGAGGATCCGGCTGCCCGCCAGGCCGCCCGCGAGGACGTCCAGGCCGACACCGGCGTCCACGCCCGAGGCTTCGAGCAGCACGATGGCTTCGGCGATCAGCCCGTACGTCCCGCCGACGACCAGCTGGTTCGCGGCTTTGACGACCTGGCCGGCACCGTGCGGACCGACGTGCACGATCGTCTTGCCGACCGCTTCCAGGATCGGGAGCCCGGCGGCGAAGTCGTCGTTCTCACCACCGACCATAATGGACAGTGACGCCTGCTCGGCTCCGGCCTGGCCGCCGGAAACGGGTGCGTCGAGCACCCTGATCTCGCGTTCCCCCGCCCGCTCGGCCACCTCGATGGAGGTCTCCGGCCGGATGGTGCTCATGTCGATGAGCAGCGTGCCCGGTTTCGCCGATTCCAGCACCCCGCCCGCCGCCAGCACGACAGCCTCGACCTGTGGGTGGTTCGGCAGCATGGTGATGACGACTTCCGCGTCCGCCACGGCGTCCGTCACCCCGTTCGCGGCCCGGCCGCCCGCGGCCTCCAGCCTCGCGAGCGCGTCCGCGTTCGTATCGAATCCGCTCACCTCGTGGCCGGCGGCGACGAGATGTCCCGCCATCGGCCCGCCCATGATCCCCAGGCCGATGAATCCCAGCTTGGTCATGCCAGTCCCCTTCGTTCGAAAGGCAGCCACGACAGCGAATCCGCGCTCGGCCCGTCGGGCTTGTACTCCACGCCGACCTGCCCGCGGTAGCCCGCCGTCTGCAGCTTTTCCAGGTATCCCTCGATGTCCAGCGTTCCGGTCCCCGGCTGGTGGCGCCCTGGGGCATCGGCGATCTGCACATGGCCGATCCGTCCGGTGTGGACGGTCGTGACCGTGTCGAGGTCGTCACCGTTGACCGCCAGGTGGTACAGGTCGGCCAGCAGCTTCACGTTGTCCCGCCCGAGTTCGTCGAGCACCTTCAGTACGTCGTCCGCGGTCTTGAGCGGGTACTTCTCCGCCCCCGACAACGGCTCGAGGACGATCTCCGCGCCGATCCGCGCGGCCGCGTCCGACGCGAGCGCCAGATTCGACAAGCCGAGCTTGTCCTGCGCGGCCGGATCCGCGCCGTCGATCCGGTTGCCGTAGAGCGCGTTGAACCGGCGGCAGCCGAGCCGCTCGCCGAGCTCGATCGCGGAGGCGATGCCTCGGGCGAACTCGTCCTCGCGACCGGGCCAGGTGACCAGGCCACGATCACCACCCGCCATGTCGCCGGGGAAGAAGTTCAGCCCGGTCACCGCGACACCCGCCCGCTCGACCGACGCCACGAACGCGTCGACCTCGGCGGCGTCCGGCTCCGGTGTCTCGAACGGCCACCAGTACTCGACCGCGGTGAAGCCCGCCGCACGCGCCGCCTCCGCACGGTCGAGCAGCGGCAACTCGGTGAAGACCAGCGACAGGTTCAGCACGTAGGGCAGTGCGTGTCGCGAACCGGCAAGATCAGCCATCGAAACCTCTGCAATTTCGTTCTGCGGAAACTTTCTTTCGTATATCGAGAATAGCCCGCTGACCTGTCCAGGTCAACGGGCGGTATACCGCCTACTGAGCGAAAGTCCGTGAAGGCCTCCTTGAGGGACTCTGGGTCCCTCAAGGAGGCCTTCACGGACTGGAACACAGGACGCGCGGCGTGATCGGGGACGTGACTCGCGTGAGTGCGGTGCCACGTCACCGTGAGGGTCAGCGGTTCTGGACGTGCTGCCACCCGAAGCGGCCCTTGATGCAGAGGTTCCCGTGGGTCACCGAACTCTCGTGGGGCGAGGTCACCTTGACGATCTCGTTGTCCTGGACGTGCAGCGTCAAGGAGCAGCCGACCCCGCAGAAGGTGCAGATGGTGGTCGTCGCGGTCTGCCGCGACTCGTCCCAGGTCCCGTCCTCACGCTTGTCGTGCTCGCGTTTGAAACTCAGCGCGCCGGTCGGGCAGACCTCGACGCAGTTTCCACAGTAGACACACGCGCTGTCCGGAAGCGGGTTCGCGAACTCCGTCGAGATCCGCGCGTCGAAACCACGCCCCGCCATGGTGATGGCGAACGTGTTCTGCCACTGCTCGCCGCACGCGTCGACGCATTTGTAGCACTGGATGCATTTCCCGTAGTCGCGCACATAGAGTTCGTTGTCCACCTTGACCGGCTGGCGCACGGTCGCCGCCGTCAGCCCGTCCGGGATCTCGTGCTCACCGGGGCGGCGATCGTCGCGGTCGTCCGAAGCGGGCGCGGGCGGGCCGAAACGCTCGGGTTCCGCACCGCAGTCGGCCATCCAGTCCGCGACATCGGGCGTGGTGGACAGATCCGTCGCCGATCCGAGGAGTTCGAGCACCACCTTGCGGCTGAGTCTCGTCCGGTCGGTCTCGGTCCGCACCACCATGCCCGGTTCCGCCTTGCGGGAGCAGGACGGCACGAGCGTGCGCGATCCCTCGACCTCCACCATGCAGACACGGCAAGCGTTCGCCGGTTCGAGGGTGTCGCCGAAGCAGAGCGTCGGGATGTCCTTGCCCGCCGCGGCGCAAGCGTCGAGGATCGTGGAACCTTCAGGGACCCGGACCGCCTCACCGTCCACAGTGAACTCGACGAGCCGCCGCGGGAGTCCCAACCCGACAATGGTCACGATCGCTCCTCCAGTGCGCCGAGCCGGTCGATCGCCGACTCGATGGCGTTCCAGGCGGTCTGGCCCAGTCCGCAGATGGACGAATCCCGCATCACCTGGCCGACTTCGCGCAGCAGCGTGAGGTCGTCGCCGCCGGTCCCGAGCTTGCGGCCGCCGACGATCCGGTGCAGCGCCTCCTCCTGCCGCACGGTGCCGATCCGGCACGGCACGCACTGCCCGCACGACTCGTCCCGGAAGAACGCCGCGATCCGCACCAGGAACCCGCCGAGATCGGCTTGGTCGTCGAGCGCGAGCACGACCCCCGAACCGAGTGTGGCGCCCGCGGCACGCGCGTCCTCCATGGTGAGCGGCAAGGTGGTTTCGTCCGGGCGCACGAAACCACCCGCCGCGCCGCCGAGCAGGACGGCCCGCAGTGCACGGCCCTCCGGCACTCCCCCGGCCAGTTCGAGCAGTTCCCCCAGCGTCGTCCCGAACGGCACCTCGTACACGCCGGGACGCCGGACGTTGCCGGACAGGCAGAACAGCTTCGGGCCGGTCGAGCGTTCGGTCCCGATGCGACGGTAGGCCTCGCAGCCTTCGGTGAGGATCAGCGGGATGTTGACCAGGGTCTCGACGTTGTTCACCACCGTCGGCTTGCCGAACAATCCCTTCTCCACCGGGAAAGGCGGCTTCGACCTCGGCTCGCCGCGGTAGCCTTCGATCGAGTTGAAGATCGCCGTTTCCTCGCCACAGATGTAGGCGCCCGCACCTCGCCTGATCTCGATGTCGAACGAGAACCCTTGCCGCCCCAGGATGTTCTCGCCCAGAAACCCACGTTCACGAGCCAAGTCGATGGCGTTGCGCAGCGTCTTCAGCGCACGCGGATACTCGCCGCGCAGGTAGACGTATCCCTTCTGCGCCCCGATCGCGAACGCGGCGATCGTCATCGCTTCGACGAGCGCGAACGGGTCCCCCTCGATCAGCACGCGGTCCTTGAACGTGCCCGGTTCGCTCTCGTCCGCGTTGCACACCAGGTACCGGGTCCGTTCGGGCTGCCGGGCGGCGGCGTCCCATTTCCGGCCGGTCGGGAACGCCGCTCCGCCCCGGCCCATCAGCCCCGAATCGGTCACCTCGCGGATGACCCCGGCCGGCCCGAGCAGCAATGCGTTCCTCAACGCCGCGTAGCCGCCCGCCGCACGATAGGCGTCCAGGCTTTCGGGCTCGACGACGCCGACGCGGCGCAGCAGGCGCAGGCCCGGTCCCCCTTGCTGTGGAACGGAAACCGGGGCTTCCTCCCAAGTGGACGGTTCGCGGGTGATTTCGCTTGGCGTGGCCGGCGCGAGCAGCCGCCCCTCCGCGGGATCACCCGCCTCGAAGGCCAGCGCCGCCGGAGCGCGTTCGCAGACACCCAGGCACGGGCTGCGATGCCAACCGATTCCCGCCGCGTCGAAGGCTTCGGTCACCGCCTCCGCGCCGTTGACGCGGCAGGCCAGATCCGTGCAGACGTGGACCACGCGCGGCGGCCGTTCCTTGAGCGAGAACAACGCGTAGAAGCTCGCGACGCCATAGGCTTCCGCCGGCGGCACGTTCAACCGGCGGCAGATGTGGTTCAACGCTCCCTGACTGATCCAACCGACCCGGTCGTTCACGGCGTGCAACGCGGGAAGCAGCTGATCGCGGCTTCCGGCTCCGAGCGCGTCGACCGCGTGCCGTTCGGCGTCCGTCGGTTCGGCGTTCAGGAAACGCAGGTCCATTCCGGCTCCTCACACGGTGACGGGCAGCTTCTCGACCCGGATCGCGGCGGCCTTGTACTCGGCCGTCCCCGCGACCGGACAGGTCGCCTCGATGGTGATGACGTTGACGTCGATCTCGTCCGGGAAGTGGAAGGTCATGAACGCCAGGCCCGGACGCAGCCCCTCGTCGATCCGGACCGGTGCCTCGATCTCGCCGCGCCGGGACGAGATCCGCACGACCTCGTCCTCGACGACCCCGAGCCGCACCGCGTCAGCCGGACACAGGTCGAGGGTCTCCCCTCGGCGCAGCGGCGAGGGGAACCCGCCGGATTGGACGCCGGTGTTGTAGGAGTCCAGCCGCCGTCCGGTGGTCAGCCGGATCGGGAAGTCCTCGGTGAGCAGATCCACCGGCGGGCTGTGGGCGATCACGGCGAACGGTGCCGGTCGGCCGCGTTTCGCGGGATCCTCCTCCCAGAGCCTGCCATGCAGGAACGTCGGTTCGAGCTCGTCCTCCCGGTAACAGGGCCACTGGATGCCGCCGAGTTCCTCCAAACGCGCGTAGCTCATCCCGGCGTGCATCGGCGACAACGTCCGGAGTTCGTTCCAGACGTCTTCGCCGCCCTGGTAGTTCCAGTCGTGGCCGAGACGGCGGGCGAGTTCGCACAGCAACTGGATGTCGTCGCGCGCGCCCTCCGGCGGTTCGAGCGCCTTGCGGACCCGCTGGACGCGGCGTTCGCTGTTGGTGAAGGTGCCGTCCGATTCGCACCACGCGGCCGAGGCGGGCAGCACGACGTCCGCCAGCTGAGCCGTCTTGGTGAGGAAGATGTCCTGCACCACCAGATGCTCCACATTGGACAGACGTTTGATCGTGTGCTCGCAGTCCGCTTCCGACTGGACCGGGTTCTCCCCGATGATGTACACGCAGGTCAGGTCGCCGCGTTCCATCGCGTCGAGCATCTGCGTGAGGTTGAGTCCCTTGTGCGGCGGGATGTTCGAACCCCAAGCGGCGTCGAATTTCGCCCGGACGTCCGCGTCGAGGATGTCCTGGAATCCCGGCATCCGGTCCGGGATGGCGCCCATGTCGCCGCCGCCCTGGACGTTGTTCTGCCCGCGCAACGGGTTGAGCCCCGCGCCGTACCGGCCGACGTGGCCGGCCAACAGCGCGAGATTGATCAGGGACAGGACGTTGTCGGTGCCGTTGTGGTGCTCGGTGATCCCGAGCGTCCACGACAGCTGGCCGCGGTCGGCGCGGGCGTAGGTGTGCGCGAGTTCGCGGATCAGCTCGGCCGGGACGCCGGTCGTCTCCTCGGCGGCTTCGAGCGTCCACGGCTCGACGGAGGCCGCGAACTCGGCGAAACCTTCGGTGGCCCGTTCGATGAAGGCGGTGTTGGCCAATCCGGAATGGATGATCTCGCGGGCGATCGCGTGAGCCAGCGGGATGTCCGTGCCGACGTGCAACTGGAGCCGCCGGTGCGCCCAGCTCGCGGTGCTGGTCCGGCGCGGGTCGATCACGAACAGTTTCGCGCCGCGGTGGACGGCCTTGAGCACATGCTGGAAGAAGATCGGGTGGGCTTCGCGGGGGTTGCCGCCCCAGACGACGATGACGTCGGCGTCCTCGATCTCCTGATACGACGACGTCCCGCCGCCGCTGTCGAACACGCGCGCCAGCCCGGCGACACTCGGCGCGTGGCAGGTGCGGTTGCACGAGTCGACGTTGTTGGTGCCGATCACCGCACGCGTGAACTTCTGCGCGACGTAGTTCATCTCGTTGGTCGCCCTGGCACAGGAGAACATGCCGAAGGCTTCGGGTCCCTTGGTGTCGAGCGTCCGCCGGAACCCGGCGGCGGCGCGCTCCAGCGCCTCTTCCCAGCTCGCCGGGCGCAGCTCGCCCGAATCGCGGACCAGCGGCCGGGTGAGCCGGACGTACGGCTCGGTGTTCTTGCGCTTCATCGGGTTCCTCCGATTCAGTGCGCTCCGACGGGAACGGCGTTCGCGGTCTGGCCGAGCAGGCCGATCGCGGCGTGGACGTGGCGCAGCGCGGGAGCGGGCACGCCGGTCAGCTCCGCGAGCTCGACGACGGCGCCGATGATCGCGTCGGTCTCCAGCGGCTTGCCCGCTTCGAGGTCCTGCAGCATCGAGGTCTTGTGGTGCCCGACGCGCCAGGCGCCGTTGATGCGTTTCTCGACCGAAACCTGGGGATCGCTGCCCGCGGCACGGGCGATCGCGAGGGTCTCGTTCATCATCGCGGCGACGAGCTCGCGGGTGTCCGGATGCTCGCACATTTGGACCATGGTCGCCCTGGTCAGCGCGCTGAGCGGGTTGAAGGCGACGTTGCCCATGAGCTTGACCCAGATCTCGTCGCGCAGGTCGAGTTCGACGGGCGCCTTCAGCCCACCGGCGATCATCGCGTCGGCGAGAGCCGCACATCGGGATGTGACGCCGCCTTTCGGCTCTCCCAAAGCGAAGCGGGTCCCTTCGAGATGCCGGATCACGCCCGGTTCCTCGATCACCGTCGAGCAGTAGACGACGCAGCCGATCGCGCGGCGCAGTTCGAGGACCTCGCTCACCGCGCCCCCGGGGTCGACCGTCTCGATGCGGCGGTTCTCCAGCGGATGTCCGGCCAGGCCGTGGAAGTACCACCACGGGATCCCGTTCTGCGCGGCCACGATCGCGGTGTCCTTACTCAGCAACGGCGCGATCAGCGGGCCGCAGGAGGCGTACGAATTCGCCTTCAGGCCGAGGAAGACGAAGTCGACGGGGCCGACTTTCGCCGGATCGTCGGTGACGTGCGGGTGGACGGTGAAGTTCCCGCGCGGGCTGAGCACCCGCACGCCGTGCGCGCGCATCGCTTCACCGTGCGCCCGTCTCGCGATGAGGTGGACCTCCGCCCCGCCTCGGTGGAGCGCGGCGCCGGCGTACGCGCCGATCGCCCCCGCGCCCAGAACAGCGACCTTCATGACGTGCCTCCCGCTCAGCCGAAGACCAGATTGCATACAGTATCCTGTAGATGGTTGGCATGTCACGCCCCTTCCCGCATTTCGTCCTCTGAATGCGGGCTGCCCCAAGCCGGAACTCGCGTGCTTCCAGGCGCATCACGCGTGATTGGAGGCGGAAGACTCGGCCTCGCGCGTGTTCCGCCTCCAATCACGCGAGTTCGGCCTTCAAGCACGCGAGTTCCGGGCGGAGGACCCCGCATTTAGAGGACGAAATGCGGAGTGGAGCGGGGAATGTCGGGATTTTGCATACCAAAACCTGTATCCTGAACCGGACGAGTCATCCGGAGGTCCTGTGAGCCAGCCCGTTTCGCCCCTGCCCGACCGCGGCCCCACCGGTCGCCGCGCCAAGGGCACGCTCGACCCGGCGACGGCCAAACGCGTCGAGCGGCCCGCTCCCCTGCGCCAGGTCGTCTACGACGCGCTCGCGGAGCTGATCATCAACCGGACCCTCGAACCCGGCCAGCACCTGGTCGAGGCGGACCTCGCCGAGTACCTGGGCGTCAGCAGGCAGCCGGTCCGCGAGGCGTTGCAGCGTCTGCAGAGCGAGGGCTGGGTCGACCTCCGTCCCGCGCAGGGCGCCTTCGTGCACATGCCCACCGACGAGGAAGCCGATCAGCTGCTCAGCGTGCGCACCGTGCTGGAGGCGCACTCCGCCCGGCTCGCCGCCGACAGGGCCGGCGGCGAAGACGTCGAACGCTTGTGGGAACTGCAAAAGACCGGGCTGGAGGCGTTGGCCGCCGACGACACCGAAGGCCTCGTCGCGGCCAACGCCGCGCTCCACGCGTTCATCACCGAACTGTCCGGCAACGCCGTCCTCGCCGAGATGATCGGCATGGTCGACCGCCGCGTCCGCTGGTACTACACCCCGATCGCCCGTCCTCGCAGCCACGACGCCTGGCAGGAACACGAGGACCTGATCAAGGCCATCGCCGCCGGTGACCCCGTCGCCGCCGAACGGATCATGAACCAGCACACCGAGCGCACCCGGCAGGCCTTCCACGAACGCCCGAAAGCGGACTAAGCGGGATTCAGTTCCTGCTCACGCCTCGGCGTCCGCGTCCGCGAACGCCCCGGCTGCCGGAGGAACAGACTGAGCGCGGCCGCGAGCAGACTCGTCCCGCCCGCGAGGAAGAACGCGCCGCCGTAACCCCAGGCCACCACGACCATCGCGCCGACGCCGGAGCCGACCAGGCCCGAGATCAGCTTCGAACTGTAGACCAGGCCGTAGTTGCTGGCGTTGTTGTTCTCGCCGTAGAAGTCCGCCGTCATCGCCGCGAACAGCGGGAAGATCGCGCCGCCGCCGAAGCCGGAGACCATCGAGGCCAGCAGGAACAGCGGCATGCTGCCGATCGAGCCGGACAGGTACACCGCGACCTGCGCGAGGCCGAGCACCACGCAGACCATGAACAGGGTCTGACGCCGCCCGTAGCGGTCGGAGATCCAGCCGATCACGCCGCGGCCGGTACCGTTGATGATCGCCTTCAGGCTCATCGCCAGCGCGACGATGCCGCCCGCGAAACCCATCTCGTTGCCGAACGGGACCTGCATCGCGATGCCGAAGATGTTCACCCCGGCCGTGCACAGCAGGCAGAACCACATCAGCGGCAGCATGCCGGTCCTGAGCGCCTCCTTCGGCGTGTACTGCTTCACCGCCGGCGGATTCTTCTGCAGGGAACGGCGGACACGGGGATCGTCGGACACCTTCAGCGGGTCGACGTGCGCGGGCCACCAGTTCTTCGGCGGATCCTGGAAGTAGAAGCCGCTCACCCCGACCACCGCCGCCAGGAAGAGGCCGACCACGAGCAGGACACCCGAGAAGTTGGAAAGGTCCATATAGGAGGTGAAGAGGAAGATGAACGGCACCGAACCGTAGGCGAAACCGCCGTTGACGAAGCCCGTCTTGCCGCCCCGGCGCTCCGGATACCACTTCCCCACCATGTTGACGCAGGTCGCGTACACCAGCCCGGCCCCGCCACCGCCGAAGAACCCGAAGCCCAGATACGCCCAGATCTCGCTGGGCGCGTAGGCGAGCGAAAGGTACGCGAGCAGGGTGCCCACCGCACCCAGCAGCATCGCCGCCTTGGCGGGCAAGGTCCCGTTCTCCCGCATCTTCCCCGCCGGGAAGGCGACGATCGCCTGGAAGAACACCCAGACCCCGAGCAGCCAGAAGATGGTGGCGCCGTGCCAGCCGTGTGCGGCCGACAGCGTCTCCTCCGCCGACGTGAACGCGTATTCCGACGAACTGATGGCCATCATGGCGACCCACGGCAGGATCACCATCGTCCATCGTGGACGGCCCATGATGTCGCGATCGGTTTCGCCGACGCGATAGATCCGGCCGTTCGAATCGATTACTTCCTTGTACGCTCCGGGTGGTTGAGCCGCGGTCGATGACGTCACTGTCATTCTCCTTGGTCGGTTTGGTTCCGGAATCAGCCGAGCAGTCCCGCGGAACGTGCCCAGCGATACTTCGCACCGAGCACGGCCACCGGTTTCTCCGTCGTGTAGGGATAGGCGACGACACCGTGCTCGTACAGAAAACTGCTGGCCTGTTCGACCTCGACATCGCCTGCCAGCGAGGCGACGACGGGCTTGTGGATCCCCTTCGCCCGATATTCGGAAACGACTTCCGAAACCAGTTCCGCGAAGATCATCGGCGGGGTGACGATAGTATGCCAATAGCCGAGGATCAAGGCATGGATTCGCTCGTCCGCCAAACCGAGCGCGATCGTGTTCCGGTAGGTGGTAGGTGGTTCGCCGCCGGTTATATCCACCGGGTTGCCCGCGGCGCCGAACGGCGGGATGAATTCCCGGAACGACGCGTCGAGATCGGGCGGGATCTCCATGAGATTCAGCCCGTTGTCCACACAGGCATCCGAGAGCAGGACACCGGAGCCGCCCGCGCCGGTGATGATCACGACGTTCTCACCTTTCGGCGTCGGCAGCAACGGAATGCCGCGCGCGTATTCGAGAAGATCGTTGAGGCCGGGCGCCCGGATGACCCCGCTTTGGCGCAGGATGTCGTCGTAGACCTTGTCGTCCCCCGCCAGCGCGCCGGTGTGCGAGCTCGCCGCTTTCGCGCCTTGGGAGGTGCGGCCCGCTTTGAGGACGACGACCGGTTTCCGCACCGAAACCCGTTTCGCCGTTTCCGCGAACGATCGCCCGTCTTTCAGATCTTCGAGATGCATGGCGATCAGGTCGGTGTTTTCATCGTGTTCGAAGAAGGTGAGCAGATCGTCCTCGTCGATATCGGCCTTGTTGCCGACGCCGACGATCGACGAGACACCCATTTTCGCCGACCGGCTGAAGCCGAGGATGGCCATCCCGATGCCGCCGCTCTGCGAGGAGAGCGCGACACCGCCCTTGACGTCGTACGGCGTGCAGAACGTCGCCGAAAGGTTCTCCGGCGTGTAGTAGTAACCGTAGATGTTGGGGCCGAGGATCCGGACGCCGTGCTCCCGGGCGATCGCGACGACCTGGTCCTGGAGTTCGATGTTTCCGGTCTCGCCGAATCCGGACGGGATGAGGATCGCACCGGCCACCCCTTTGCGGCCCGCTTCCTCCAGCGCGGCGGGGACGAACTTGGCCGGGATGGCGAACACCGCGACGTCGACATCTCCGGGGACGTCGGAAATGCTCGGATAGGCCTTGCGGTCGAGGATCTCGGCGGCCTTCGGATTGATGGGATGGATCTCCCCCGCGAACCCGCCGTTGACGAGGTTCTTCATCACCGAGTTGCCGATCTTGCCCGCCTCGGCCGACGCGCCGATGACGGCGATCGACGCCGGCTTCATGATCCGGGTCATCGACGCCAGGATCTCCTCCTGACTGAACCTCATGGGCTCGCGCGCCGCTTCGGGATCCACGAGGATCCGGACGTCCACCGCGGTGGCGCCGTCGGGTGTGGCCAGCACCGGGTTGAGGTCGACCTCGGCCAGTTGCGGGAAATCGGTGACCAAGGCGCCGACGCGCGTGAGCACGTCGGCCAGCGCGTCCCGGCTCACCGGCTCCGCACCACGGACGCCGCGCAGGATCTCCGCGGCCGCGATGCCGTCGATCATCGAGAACGCCTCATCGCGGTCGAGCGGGGCGAGCCGGAACGTGACGTCCTTGAGCACCTCGACCAGCACCCCGCCGAGGCCGAAGGCGACGATCTTGCCGAAGGTGGTGTCGGTGGTGGCGCCGACGATCACCTCCTGGCCGCTGCTGAGCATCCGCTGCACCTGCACGCCGGTGATCTCGGCGTCGGCGTCGTACGCCTCGGCATTGGCGACGATGGTCCGGAAGCCGTCCGCCACCGCGTCGGCGGTCGCGAGGCCGACCAGCACCCCACCGGCCTCCGTCTTGTGGAGGATGTCCGGTGACACGATCTTCAGTACCACGGGGAGGCCGATCTCCTCCGCCTGTGCGACGGCCTCTTCGGCGGTGGTGGCGAGCCGTTCCGCCGGGGTCGGGATCCCGTAGGCCTCGCACACCTGGCGGCCTTCCGGCGCGGTGAGCGACGTCCGCCCCTCGGCGGCGACCTTCTCGAGGATCTTCTCGACGATCTCTTTGTCTGCCATGAGCCCTCCTCAGATCACGCCGGCCGCGCGCAGCCGGTCCAGGTCGTCCGCGCCGTAGCCGAGTTCGCCGAAGACCTCGGCGTTGTGCTCGCCGAGCAGGGGCGAGCGTTCGACCTCGACCGGCGAATCCGACAGCTTCAGCGGGCAGCCCACGGTCTTGAAGGCACCGCGTTCGGGATGATCGACTTCGACGACCGAGCCGAGCTCGGCCAAGGTGGCGTCCTCGGCGAGCTCCCTGGTGGACAGGATCGGACCGCAGGGGATGTTGTGGGCGTTGAGCGCCTCCATCACCTCCCATTTCGTGTGCTTCTCGGTCCACTCCTCGATCATCGAGAATGCCTTGTCCAATTTGGACAGCCGCGCCTCCGGGGTGGCCCAGTCCGGATCCTCGGCCAGTTCGGGTTTGCCGATCAGCCGGGTGATCGGCTGCCAGCCGACCGGCTGGATGATCACGTAGATGTAGTCGTTCGGTCCGCCCGGCGCGCATTTCACCGCCCAGCCCGGCTGACCACCACCGGACGCGTTGCCCGAACGCGGGACCTCGTCGCCGAAGACGTCGTTCGGATACTCGTCGAGCGGGCCGTGCGCGAGCCGTTGCTGGTCACGGAGCTTGACCCGGCAGAGGTTCAGCACGGCATCCTGCATCGCGACCTGGACCCGCTGCCCGCGACCGGTGTTCGTCCGCTGGTAGAGCGCGGCCAGGATCGCGGCGACCAGGTGGATCCCCGTCCCCGAGTCCCCGATCTGCGCGCCGGTCGCGGTCGGCGGACCGTCCTCGAAGCCGGTGGTGCTCATCGCGCCGCCCATCGCCTGCGCGATGACCTCGTAGGCCTTGAAGTCCGCGTACCGGCCAGGCCCGAAGCCCTTGATCGAGGCGTAGATCAGCCGCGGGTTCAGCTCCGCCAGCCGTTCCCACGGGTAGCCGAACCGGTCGACCACGCCGGGCCCGAAGTTCTCCACCAGGACGTCCACACTGGACACGAGCTGGTCGAAGACCTGCTTTCCCTGCTCGCTCTTCATGTTCAGGGTGATGCTGCGTTTGTTGGCGTTGAGCATCGTGAAGTAGAGGCTGTCCACCCCGGGCAGATCCCGGAGCTGTCCGCGGGTGATGTCGCCGCGGCCGGGGGTCTCCAGTTTGATCACGTCCGCGCCGAGCCAGGCCAGGATCTGCGTGGACGAGGGTCCTGATTGGACATGCGTCATGTCGAGGACGCGGACGCCGTCGAGTGCCTTTCCCATCGGTGATCCCTCCCGGCTACTTGTACATGGTCTGGTTCATGGTTCCGGGCGCGTACACGTCCGGGTCGATCCAAACGTTGATCAGCGAAGGCTTTCCGGACTCGCGGGCCCGCAGCAGCGCCGGGCCGATGTCGGCGGGGTCACGCACGGCCTCGCCGTGCCCGCCGAGCATCCGGGCGAATTCGTCGTAGGGGACGTCGCCGAGTGTGTTGCCGACCCGTTCCCGGCCGAGGCCGTACTTCGCCGCCTGGCCGTACCGGATCTGGTTCATCGAGGAGTTGTTGCCGACGATGCCGACGAACGGCAGGTTGAAGCGCACCAAGGTCTCGAAGTCCCAGCCGGTCAGGCTGAACGCGCCGTCGCCGAAGAGGGCGACGACCTCCTTCTCCGGCCGCGCGTGCTTCGCGGCGAGGACGAACGGGATCCCGACGCCGAGTGTGCCGAGCGGCCCGGGGTCCATCCAATGTCCAGGCGACTTCGGCTGGACGACCTGGCCGGAGAACGTCACGATGTCGCCGCCGTCGCCGATGTAGAGCGAATCCTCGGTGAGGAATTCGTTGATCTCGTGCACCAGCCGGTACGGGTGGATCGGGCTCGCGTCGGAATGCTGCAGCGGCAGGCGCTTCTGTTTCGCCTTCGCCTCCACGTCCTGGAGTTCTTCCAACCAGACCTTGCGCGCGACGGCACCGTTGTCGACCCGTCCGGTGGCCGCCTCCGCGACCGCGGCCAGCACTTGACCCGCGTCGCCGACGATGCCGAGGTCGACGTCCCGGTTCTTCCCGACGGTGCGGTAGTCGAGGTCGATCTGCACGACGGTCGCGTCCGGCGAGAGCCGTTTGCCGTAGCCCATCCGGAAGTCGAACGGCGTGCCGACGATGACGATCACGTCGGCGTTGTCGAAGGCGTACCGGCGCGAGAGCTGGAAGTGGTGCGGATCGCCGGGCGGCAGCGTGCCACGGCCGGCGCCGTTCATGTACGCCGGGATGTTCAGCCCGCGCACCAGCTCGGTCGCCGGTCCGGTGGCGCGGGTCGTCCACACCTGGCTGCCGAGCAGGATGGCCGGCTTCTTCGCGTGGACCAGCAGGTCCGCGAGTTTCTCGATGTCGGCCGGGTCGCCGGCGTTCCGGGTGGACGCCCGATAGCGGCCCTCGGTGGGGATCCGCGCCTTGTCCACCGGGACCTTCGCGTCGAGGACGTCCCTGGGAATCTCCAAAAAGGACGGACCGGGCGCGCCGTGGTAGCACTCGCGGAACGCCATCGAGACCAGGTCCGCGACCCGCGCGGTATGCGGGACGGTCGCGGAGAACTTGGTGATCGGCGCCATCATGTCGACGTGCGGGAGATCCTGCAGTGAGCCCATCTTGTGCTGCGTCAGCGCTCCTTGCCCGCCGATGAGCAGCATGGGGCTCTCGGCGCGCAGCGCGTTCGCGACCCCGGTGACGGCGTCGGTGGTCCCCGGCCCCGCCGTGACGACCGCGCAGCCGGGACGGCCGGTGATCCGCGCGTAGCCGTCGGCAGCGTGCGCCGCGACCTGCTCGTGCCGGACGTCGATGACTTCGATGCCCTCGTCGACGCAGCCGTCGTAGATGTCGATGATGTGCCCGCCGCACAACGTGAAGATCGTGTCGACGCCCTCCGCCTTGAGCGCCTTGGCCACCAGGTGGCCGCCGGAGATCAGGTCCGGGGCGGGTTCGGAACCGTTGGTGGTGGCCTTCGTCGCGGTGTCCCCCGCAGCGGTGCCGGTCGTTGGCGCCATCGTTCAACTCCTCTTTCTCGCACGCCGGACCTCTCTGATCCGTGCGCTCGTTTCCGGATCTGCTCTGTCCGCCCGCCCCTGTTCGAAGCCCCTGGTCGCGGCAGACTGTAGATTGCATACCGTATGAGGTAGGCATATAGTTACTCTTCGAACGCTCCGGTGTCCAGGGCCGCAAGCAGGTTTTCCCGGCCGCCCCCGGGGCTCGTCCTCTTCCGCGGAGAAAGGACTTCACGTGGACCTTTTCGAGCACGAGGCACGGGATCTCTTCGAGCGGCACGGCGTCCCGGTCCCCCGGGGAAAGGTCGCCACCACACCGGAATCCGCGAGGGCGGTCGCCGCCGAACTGGGTGGATCCGTCGTGGTCAAGGCACAGGTGAAGACCGGCGGACGCGGTAAAGCCGGCGGTGTGAAGGTCGTCCACTCCCCCGACGACGCCGAACAGGCCGCCGAGGACATCCTCGGCATGGACATCAAGGGACACCGCGTCCACCAGGTGCTCGTCACCGAAGCCAGCGCGATCGCCGAGGAGTACTACCTCTCCTTCCTGCTCGACCGGGCCGCCCGGACCTTCCTCGCGATGGCGTCGGCCGAAGGCGGGATGGACATCGAGACGGTCGCGGCCACGAAACCCGGGGCGCTGGCCCGGATCCCCGTCGATCCGCTCACCGGTGTGGACACCGCCCTGGCGAACCGGATCGTCGAAGCCGCCGGGCTGCCCACCGCCGCCGCGGACGCGGTGTGTGCACTGTGGACGGTCTTCACCGAGGAAGACGCCACGCTCGTCGAGGTCAACCCGCTCGTGCTGACCACGGACGGAACGGTCGTCGCGGTCGACGGGAAGGTCACCCTCGACGCCAACGCCGCGTTCCGGCAGCCGTCCCACGCCGGGTTCGTCGATTCGCCGGACGAGAACCCGCTCGAACGCAGGGCCAGGGAGGCCGGGCTCAACTACGTCAAGCTGGACGGCGACATCGGCGTGATCGGCAACGGCGCCGGCCTGGTGATGTCCACTTTGGACGTCGTGGCCGCGGCCGCGGCGGAAGCGGGTGCCCGAGGTCCCGCGAACTTCCTCGACATCGGCGGCGGCGCGTCGGCCGAGATCATGGCGGCCGGGCTCGGCGTCATCCTGGACGACGACCAGGTGCGCAGTGTCTTCGTCAACGTCTTCGGCGGGATCACCGCTTGCGACGCCGTCGCCGCCGGGATCGTCCGCGCGCTCGCCCTGCTCGGCGACCGCGCGGCCAAACCGCTCGTGGTGCGGCTCGACGGCAACAACGTCGCCGAAGGCAGGCGGATCCTCGTCGAGGCCGCGCATCCCCTGGTGACCCTGGTGGACACGATGGACGACGCCGCCACCGCGGCGGCGAAACGGGCGGCCGCGGAACCGGAGGCGTGAGATGGCGATCTTCCTCGACGAACACAGCAAGGTCGTCGTCGCGGGCTTGACCGGCGCGGAGGGGCGCAAGCACACCGCGCGCATGCTGGCCGCGGGTACGAACGTCGTCGGCGGGATCAACCCGCGCAAAGCCGGACAGGACGTCCTGCTCTCCGGGCGCGCTCTGCCGGTGTTCGACAGTACCGCCGAGGCCCTCGCGGCGACCGGCGCGGACGTCTCGGTGCTCTTCGTCCCGCCGCCCGCGGTGAAGGACGCCGTCATCGAGGCCGTCGACGCCGGAGTCGGGATGGCGGTCGTCATCACCGAAGGGGTTCCGGTGCACGACGCGGCCGCTTTCTGGGCGCACGCGAAGGAAAGCCCGACACGGGTGATCGGGCCGAACTGCCCGGGTGTGATCAGCCCCGGCCGGTCCAACGCCGGCATCATCCCGGACGGGATCACGAAACCCGGCAGGATCGGGCTGGTCTCGAAATCCGGCACGCTGACCTATCAGCTGATGCACGAACTGCGCGAACACGGGTTTTCGACCTGCGTCGGCATCGGCGGCGACCCGATCATCGGCACCACGCACATCGACGTCGTCGAGGCGTTCGAAAAGGACCCTGAAACCGACGTGATCGTGCTCATCGGGGAGATCGGTGGAGACGCCGAGGAGCGGGCCGCCGACTACATCCGGGCGAGGGTGAGCAAACCCGTCGTCGGCTATATCGCCGGATTCACCGCACCGGCGGGCAAGACGATGGGGCACGCCGGCGCGATCGTGTCCGGGACCGGCGGAACGGCCGAAGCGAAGAAGAAGGCTCTGGAGGCGGCCGGGATCCAGGTCGGCCGCACGCCGAGCGAGACCGCGGCGATCGTCCGGGAAACCCTCCTCCGGTGAGCGAGATCGACGCGCTGCTGGTGAACGCGCGCGCCTACAAGGAAACCGTGGGCGACGCGACGAGGCGGCCACGGCGGCGGATCGCCGTCGTGGCCTGCATGGACGCGCGGATCAGCGTGTACCGGCTGCTCGGGCTCCGCGAGGGCGAGGCACACGTCATCCGGAACGCGGGCGGCGCGGTGACCGAGGACGCGATCCGGTCCCTGACCGTGAGCCAGCGTCTGCTCGGCACCCGCGAGATCGTGCTCATCCACCATCACGACTGCGGGATGCGGATGTTCACCGACACCGATTTCGCCCGCCAGATCGAGGCGAGCACGGGGATCCGGCCGCCGTGGGCGGCGGAGACGTTCACCGACTCCGCCCAGGACGTCCGGCAGTGCATCGCGCGGCTTCGGACGTCGCCGTTCCTGCTCCACACCGCGTCGGTACGCGGGTTCGTGTACGACGAGCGGACGGGGAAGCTCGCCGAAGTTTCCTAGGCGATCGACAAGCCGAGGCGGTCCGGGCGGCTGTAGACGTTCATCGACGTGCCCCGCAGGAACCCCACCAACGTCAGGCCCATCTCCGCGGCGAGGTCCACGGCCAGCGACGACGGCGCGGAAACCGCCGCCAGCAAAGGGATCCCGGCCATGACCGCCTTCTGCACCAGCTCGAACGACGCCCGTCCGCTGACCATCAGCACCGTCCCGGACAGCGGGAGCCTCCCCTGGCGTGCCGCCCAGCCGACCACCTTGTCGACGGCGTTGTGCCTGCCGACGTCCTCCCGCAGGCACAGCAGCTCGCCGGTCGCGCTGAACAGACCCGCCGCGTGGAGCCCGCCTGTGCGGTCGAAGACCAGTTGCGCGGTCCGGAGCCGGTCCGGCAATTCGGCCACTGTGGACGGTGAGATCACCAGACCGTCGCCGCCCACCGGCCAGGTCGCGGTCGTCCGCACGGCATCGAGGCTCGCCTTGCCGCAGAGTCCACACGACGACGTGGTGTAGAAGTTGCGCTCCAAGGAGGCGTCGGGTGGAGCGACGCCGTCGGCGAGGACGACGTCCAACACGTTGTAGGTGTTGGACCCGTCGGCCGTCGCGCCCGCGCAGTACCGGATCGACCGGATATCGTCGCTCGACCGTGAAACCCCTTCGCCCACCAGGAAACCGGCCGCGAGATCGAAGTCGTGACCGGGAGTGCGCATCGTGATCGTCAAGGGTTTGCCGCCGACGCGGATCTCCAGCGGTTCTTCGACGGTCAGCGTGTCCGGTCGGGCACCGGGCACGCCCTCCACGACGCGGACCACCCGCCGCCTGCTCGTCACCCGACCCATCAGCGGATCGCGGGCAGCAGTGATTTCGGCCGTCCCGGCTGGGAAAGCCGTCCGCCGAGCAGCGCACCGAGAACGCTCAGCGCGCCCGCGACGGCGAACGCGCCGAGATAGCCGTGGGTGGACACGACGAACGCGGCGAGGCCGACTCCGAGCAGTGCCCCGACGGCTTTGGCGGAGTACAGCACCCCGAAGTTCTGCAGCGCGGACTCCTCGCCGAAGTAGTCGCGGACCAGGGACACCAGCAGCGAGTAGCAACTCCCGTTGCCGAGCCCCGCCAACGCGGCACCGGCGACAAGCCCCACGGCGTTGTGGCCCGCGTAGAGCAGGACGAACTGGGCGATCCCGCCCGTGGCCAAGGCCAGGCGCAGGATCCGGCGACGGCCGAGCCGGTCGGACAGCCCGCCGAGCAGGACCCGACCGGCGCCGGTCACCCCGGCGAGCACCGCGAGCGCGACGGCGGCCAGTACCGGCCCGCCTCCTTGCGCGGCGACGAACGTCGCGAGATAAGCGACGTCGAAGAGCAGGACCGCGGCGGCCAGCACGACGATGAGGTACATCGCCACCGCGGTCGGACACCGGAGCACCTCCGACGGCCGGTACTCGCGCAGGGCGGGCCGGTTGACCGCGACGCCGCGATTGCGCACCTTGTCGGCCGCCCACACGCGCGGATCCGGGTGTTCCGGCCACCACCGGGGCGGCGGATCACGCAGCAGCACCGCGGTGCTCGCGATCATCATCAGCACGGCCACCGCGACGACGTCCAGGAGCGGCCGCCGAGTGCCCTCCGTCAGCCAGAAACCCCCGGCCAGCACGAAAACCACGCTCCCATAGGCGAAAGCCCCGCTGACGGCGCCGACCCGGGCCGGGACGCGATCGGGGAACCAGTTCATCACCGTGCCGACGCAGGTCGCGTAAACGACACCCGTCCCGATCCCGCCGAGCACCGAGTAGCCGATGAACATCGTGAGCAGAGTGCTCGCGTGCCCCAAGGTGAACATGCCGGTGGAACAGAGCACCCCGCCGATGATCACGGCCACCGCGGGCGGGAACATCCCGCGCTCGCGCAGCCTGGCGACCGGATACACCACGCACGCCTGGCACACCGTCCAGAGCGCGAAGGACACGACCACTTCCGGGAACGTCCATCCGTAGGTGGCCATCAGGACCGGTGCGACGACACCGAAGCCGTACTGCTGGATCCCGGCGGCGAACATCGCGGTCCAGCTCAGCCACGACATCCACGACCGCGGCTTGCCGAGCAGGTCCACGTCGCTTTCGCCGACGCGATACCGGCGGCCGTAGTGGTCTCGCAGAATTCGAGGATCGGGCATGGGTCCCACCCCGCTCACGGCAGATTGTATACAGTATGTAGTTTGGTTATAGCACTCGTCCCGCCGGAAGTCCACGAATTGTCGGACCCCCTCGTTAGCGTCGGCCGTCATGGACACCACGCCCTTCCGAGCCCGGATCCCGGAGGCCGATCTCGAAGACCTCCGCGACCGGCTCCGTCGCGCCCGCTGGCCCGAGAAGGAGACCGTCGACGACTGGTCACAAGGCGTTCCCGCCGCTTACCTGCGCGAATTGTGCTCGTACTGGGCCGATACGTACGACTGGCGAGCCGCGGAGTCCAGACTCAACGCGTTCCCCCAGTTCCGAGCCGAGATCGACGGGCTCGGCATCCACTACCTGCACGTCCGCTCCCCGCATCCCGGCGCGCTGCCGCTGATCCTCACCCATGGCTGGCCGGGTTCGGTCTTCGAGTTCCTCGACGTGCTCGGCCCGCTCACCGATCCGGTCGCCCACGGCGGGGACGCGGCGGACTCCTTCCACGTCGTCGTCCCGTCGCTGCCCGGGTACGGCTTCAGCGACAAACCCGCCCGCGCCGGCTGGTCGATCCAGCGCATCGCCGACGCGTGGATCCACCTCATGGATGGTCTGGGCTACGAGCGCTTCGGCGCCCAGGGTGGCGATTGGGGCACCAGCATCACCACGCTCATGGGGCGGAAGGCGCCCGAGCGGCTGGCGGGAATCCACCTCTCCCCGCCGCTGGCCGCGCCGGATCCGGCGACGTTCGGCGAACTGACCGAGTCGGAACGGAAATCGCTCGACGACCTCGAAGGCGCCAAGGCGGACGGTTCTGGTTACGCGATCCAGCAGGCGACGAGGCCGCAGACGATCGGTTACGCCCTGTCCGACTCGCCGGTCGCGTTGTGCGCGTGGATCGTCGAGAAGTTCCAGGCGTGGACCGATTGCGACGGCCATCCGGAGAACGCGCTGAGCCGGGACGCGATGCTCGACGACATCACGCTGTACTGGCTGACCGGCACCGGCGCCTCGTCCGCCCGCCTGTACTGGGAGAGTTTCGCCGAGGTGTCGGCCTGGTTCTCCGAATCCACTGTGGACACGATCACCGTGCCGACGGGGTGTTCGGTCTTCCCGCGCGAGATCCCGCGTCCGTCCCGCCGGTGGGCCGAGCGCCGGTTCACCGACATCCGGTACTGGAACGAACCGGACCGGGGCGGCCACTTCGGGGCGTTCGAGCAGCCCGGCGTCTTCACCGAGGAGGTGCGTTCGTTCTTCCGGCTCGTGCGGTGACCGTTGACTGTGACACCGTGTCAGGCTGTCTGGTGGGAGGACCATGTTCGGTATCGGAGACTTCGCCAAGCACGGCCGGGTGTCGGTCCGGATGCTGCGTCACTACGACGCCATCGGGCTGCTGCGGCCCGCCCACGTCGACCCGTTCAGCGGCTACCGGTCCTACACCGGCGAGCAGCTGGCCAGGCTCAACCGGGTGATCGCGCTCAAGGACCTCGGCTTCACGCTCACCCAGGTGCAGGAGATCCTCGACGCGGAGATCGGCGTCGACGAGTTGCGCGGAATGCTGCGGCTGCGGCGTGCCGAACTCGAAGCGGCCATCGCGGCCGACGAGGCACGGCTCAAGGCCGTCGAAGCGAGGCTCCGGTCGATCGAAAGCGAGGGAACCATGCCTTCCGAAGACGTCGTCGTCAAAAGTCTGCCCGCGGTGCGCGTCGCCGAGCTCACCGGGACGGCGGGCGGATACGTGAACGAGGAGATCGGGCCCGTCGTGCAAGGGCTCTACAAGCAACTGTTCGGCGCGCTCGGCCCGATCACGCCGTCCGGACCGCTCATCGCCTACTACGAAGACGACCCCGACGGCGAACGGGTGCTGATCCACGCCGCCGTCCCGATCTCGGCCGAAACCGACGGCACCGAAGGCTTCTCGACCGTCCGCCTCGCCGAAGTCGCGACCGCGGCGACGATCCTGCACCGCGGCTCGATGGAGACCGTGCTTTCCAGCTACCAGGCGCTGGCGAAATGGGTCGACGCGCACGGTTACCGCGCGAACGGCCCGGCGCGGGAGTTCTACCTCGAGTGCCCGGACGACGGGGACCAGTGGATCACCGAGCTGCAGCAGCCGATCACCAAGGCCTGACCAGGTCGTGGAGTGCCCGCGCCTCGTGAGTGGCAAGGACGGTTGGGTCAGGAGTCGTCCCTCTGATCACCCGTGTCGTCCACGCACGACCGCTGGGCGCCGGCCTTGACCGGGGTTGCGAAAGCCACTTTCGCAACGTTGAAGGTTGCGAAAGTGGCTTTCGCAACGTCGGCCGTGGCCGGGCCCATACCTCCCTGGCGATCGTGTCGCGAAAGCCACTTTCGCGACGTCTGATGTCCCGAAAGTGGCTTTCGCGACACCTCACGAACCGAAGCGTGGGACCGACACAGCCGGAAGCCGGTAGGCAGCCAAGCCACCCTCGGTGAGAACCGTCCTTGCCACTCACGAGGCCGCGAGGAAATCGGTCACGGCGGCCCGGAACTCGCCAGGCGCCTCAAGCCAAGGCACGTGCCCGACTCCGTCGAACCGCACCCGGGTCACCGAAGGCAACGCCTGCTCCAGCGAGTCGACGGCCCACCGCGGCCGGGTGTCCGCCATCCCGTCCACGATGAGCGTCGGCACCCGCAGCGACCGGCAGGCCGCGACGAGTTCCGCCTCCGGCACCGTCCGCATCTCCTCGCTCAGCACCGCGTTCGCCTCGTAGTTGACCGGAAACCAAGGCGTGGCCATCGCTTCGGCGTGGCGCTCGCCGTCGGTCACGAAATCGGCGGTCCATTGCCGTACCGCGCGTCGGCGGCCTTCCCCGCGGAGCTCCTCCCCCAGCACCCGCTCGAAGTTCCGTTTGAACTCCGCGTGCCATTCGTGCCCGAGGCCGACACCCGACACGTAGACGAGCGCGCTCACTCGTTCCGGGTGTGCGAGCGCGTACAGGAGGGCGAGGTGCGCACCCCACGAATGCCCGAGGACCGGGACGCGATCCAGGCCATGCCATTCCCGGACGGCGTCGACGTCGGCGACCATCCGTTCGAGTGTGTACGGGCCGCGTGCTTCCGAACGCCCGGCACCGCGCTGATCCCATCGGATCAACCGGAATCGCGGACCGAGGTCGAGGGTGCCGAACATGTCCCACAGGCCGGGACCGCCGTGGCAGCACAGGACCGGCTCGCCCCGGCCGGTCGCCGAGGTCCACAGTTCACATCCGTCGTCGGTGATCACCACGGGATTATCCGATAGGCGACGGCGCCCTAGTTGGCTATCTTCCGCGGCATGACGACCTACACGCCACCGCAGCGGGCGGCCACCCTCGCCGACGCGCCCGCCATCTCGGCGCTGATGCGGGCCTCGGTGCTGGAGTTGTTCCCCAGGTTCTACGACGAGCGGCAGACCCTCAGCGCGGCCGAACATATCGCGAGCCTCGATCTGCGGTTGATCGAAGACGGCACCTACTTCGTCCACGAGGCCGACGGCGAGATCGTCGCCTGCGGGGGCTGGAGCAGGCGCAACCGAACGCACGCCGGCGCGGGCGACGCGGAGGACGACGACCGCCCCCTCGATCCGGCCACCGAACCGGCGCGGGTGCGCGCCATGTTCGTCCGCGCCGACTGGACCCGGCGCGGGCTCGGGCGCGCGATCCTCGAGTCCTGCCGTCTCGCGGCGAAGGCCGAGGGCTTCAGCTCGCTCACCCTGACGGCGACGCTGCCCGGCGTCCCGCTGTACCTCGCGTTCGGCTTCACCGAGGTCGAACGGGTGACGGTGACGACGCCCGACGGGGTGGACGTGCCGGGCGCCGTGATGGCCAGGGACATCGACGAGCCGGATAGCATCGAAGCATGATTTCCGGGGCCACCGCACTCTCGTTCGTCTTGATCTGCCTGCTCGGGGCGATGGCGCCGGGCCCGGATTTCCTGGTGGTGACCCGCAGCGCGATCCTCGGCGGGCGCAAGGCCGGCATCTCCGCCGGACTCGGCATCGCACTCGGCGTCTTCGTCTGGGTGGTCGCGATCGCGCTCGGAGTCGCGGCGATCCTCACCGCTTCGGCGATCGCGTTCACCGTGGTGAAGCTGATCGGCGCCGCGTATCTGATCTTCCTCGGCGTCAAGGCGTGGCTGGCGGTGCGCCGCGGCGACTACAGCGAACTCAAGGACAAGGTCGCACCGGTCATCGCGCCCAAGGAAGCGTTCCGGCAGGGACTGCTCACCAACCTGCTCAACCCGAAGGTCGCGATGTTCTTCCTCGCGCTCATCCCCCAGTTCCTCCCGCATTCGGCCTCGACCGCGCAGACCCTGCAGCTCGCCGTGCTGGCCACCACGGTGGCCGTCGTCTGGACGTTCGTCCTCGCGACGCTGGTCGGTTCGCTGCGGCGGTTCTTCAGCTCAGGCCGCGTCCGGCGCATGATGGACGCGGTGATGGGCACCTTCCTGGTCGGACTCGGCATCCGGGTCGCGGTCCAGAACTGACGAAGGCGCCCATCACGCGGCGTCAGAGCGCTTCGGCGGCGAGACGCGTCCCTTCGACGCGGGCGGCGATCTTGGCGAACGCGATGTCCCGCGACGTCGAGGTGTCGTCGGCGAACGGGGAGAACCCACAGTCGTCACAGGTGCCCAGCCGCTCCGGCGGGAGGTATCGCGCCGCCTGCAGAACCCTGTCCCGGACCTCCTCGGCGGTTTCGACCCGCGGGTCGATCGGGTCGGTCACGCCGACGAAGACCCGCTGGTCCGGCCCCGCATGCTCGGCGATCACGCGCAACGCCCGTTCGGGATCCGCCTCACTGGCGAGCTGGACGTAGACGTTGCCGACCTTCAGCTGGAACAGCGTCGGCAGCAGTCCGGCGTAATCGACGTCGAGGCTGTGCACGGAGTCCTGATCCCCACCGGGGCAGGTGTGCACGCCGATCTTCTTCCGCTCCTCTTCGGAGAAGCGGTCCAGAACCGCATTGTTCAAGTCCACAAAGGACTGGAGCAGGCCGCCCGACGGATCGAGCTTCAGCGACAACCTGGCCTCGGTGAAGTCGATCTGCACGCTGTCCGCGCCCGCGTCGAGACTGCGGCGGATATCGGCCTCCGCTTCGTTCACCAGGTCGGCGATGAACTGTTCTTTTTCATATCCCGCCAATTCCTCACCGGGATAGACGAGACTGATCGCCGAAGCCGCGATCACCGCCTGCTTCACCGGTTTGGTCGCATACTTCTTCGCCTCACGCAGATAGGAGTCGGCGTAGGCCTGATAGCGGAACGGCCCGGCGGTGAGCCTCGGGAGCTGCCGGGTGTGCCCGTCGGCGAACGGGATCACGACACCGTCCGGAGCCAGCGAAGTCAGGCCCGCCAAGGGATACGTGGCGAAGCTCGGCTTGCCCTGTTCTCCGTCGGTGATGACCGGGGAACCGGTCTCCTCCAGGCGTTTGATCGTGTCCACGAGAGCTTTTTCGTGCAACTCGCCGAGTCCGTCGGCGTCGAGCCGCCCTGCCGCGTGCTCGCCGAGCGCCTCGACGAGATAGCCGGGCCGGGGAATGCTGCCGATCGGTTCGGTGGGGATGGTCATCGCTCAGGTCCTCCCAGATGGCGCAAGCGCGGCCACCCTGGCCACAGGCGCAGAAGCTACCGAGATCTCCCTTCCGTGACGATCTTTTCCCGTGCCGAAACCCCTAATGGCGCAACCATTCGATCGAAATCGACCTTGCTTTCGCCCGTGCGTATAGGTCGTTATACGAACGAGAGTGAAATTCGATGCTTATCCAGCCTCGCTCCTGGGTATTCCGTCGTTGTCGACGGCCGGGGCGCGCCGAAGGAGAAACCGATGCTGAGCCATCACGATCGGCAAGAGCTGGAGAAGATCGAGCGCTGGTTCGAGCTCACCGAACCGGCGCTGGCCGCCCGGCTCCGCGCAGGCAGGCCCGCCCGGCCCCCACTCCTCCGGCTCGCCGTCCTCCTGAGCCTCGACATCACCGCGGGCCTGTTGATGCTGCTCGGCTTGATGCTGAACAGCCCGGCCCTGCTGCTGACCGGGATGATCACCGTGACCACGGCGGTGATCGTCCATCTGTCCCGGTTCGGGCGCGACTGATCGTCTTCCCCACCGCCGGTAGAGTCCGGGCGAAACGTCCGGTTCACTGGGAGGAAGACGTATGCGGTTCATGATCATCATCAAGGCGGACGAAGATTCCGAAGCCGGGAAGATGCCGCCGATGGAGGCCTTGACCGCCATGGCGAAGTTCAACCAGGAGATGCTCGACGCCGGAGTACTGGTGGGCGGCGAAGGGCTGCAGGAGAGTTCGAAGGGCGCGCGGGTCACGCTCAGCGCGGCCGGGGCCACCGTCACCGACGGCCCGTTCACCGAGGCCAAGGAACTCGTCGGCGGCTTCTGGATCGTCGATGTCCCGTCGCGCGCCGAAGCGATCGAGTGGGCGAAGCGCTGCCCCACTCCCCCGACCGGCGACACCGTGCTCGAGGTCCGCAAGATCCTCGAAGCCGAGGATTTCGGTGAGAACTTCACGCCCGAACTGCAGGAGAACGAGCAGCGGATGCGCGACGAGATCGCGGAACGGGCCTAAGGTCGGCTCATGGTCGGCCGGGAGTGGGTGCTTCACGTCGACCTCGACCAGTTCATCGCCGCGGTCGAGGTCTCCCGGCGGCCTGAGCTGCGCGGTAAGCCCGTGGTCGTCGGCGGCACGGGCGATCCGTCCGAACGGGCCGTGGTGGCGACGGCGTCGTACGAGGCGCGGGAGTTCGGCATCCGGTCCGGGATGCCGTTGCGAACCGCCGCGAAACGCTGCCCCGACGCGATCTTTCTCGCCACGGACGCGCCCGCGTACCAGGAAGTCTCCGATCGCGTGATGGCGACACTGCGGGAATTCCCGGTGGTCGTCGAAGTGCTCGGCTGGGACGAAGCGTTCCTCGGCGTCACCACCGCCGATCCCGAAGCGCTCGCCGCCGACATCCGGCGGGAGGTGGCCGACGAGACCGGGCTCTCCTGTTCGGTCGGCATCGGGGACAACAAGCTGCGCGCCAAACTCGCCACCGGCTTCGCCAAACCGGCGGGGATCTTCCGTCTCGTCCAGGACAACTGGTGGGAGGTCATGGCCGAAGAGCCGACGGACGCGCTCTGGGGCATCGGCAGCAAGACCACGAAGAAGCTCGCCGAGGCCGGCTATCACACCGTGCTGGAACTGGCGGGCGCCGATCCGGCGGACCTCGCGGCCCGGTTCGGCCCGAAGCTCGGCCCGTGGTACCGGATCCTCGCCGGCGGGCTCGGCGACGCCGAAGTCACCGCGACGCCCTATGTCGCACGGTCCCGTAGCCGCGAGACGACTTTTCAGCAGAACATCACCGATCCCGAAGTGATGTCCGCGGAGATCGCCGCGCTGGCGAAACGGGTCTCAGAAGACGTCGCCGAGGAAGGCAGGCCCGCCGCCAGGGTCGCGGTCAAGGTCCGGTTCGCGCCGTTCCAGACCCATACGCACAGCATGACCCTGCCCGCGCGAACCTCGGATCCCGCCGAGATCGAGAAGGCGGCGCTGGCCGTCCTCGGCATGTTCGACCTCGGCAGGCCGGTCCGGCTGCTGGGCGTGCGCGCCGAATTCCTCTCGGCTGCGGAGCGATCCGCGTCGCCTTGACAGCGCTCGCGGCGCTTTGCCATTCTGGTTCCGGGTCGAGAGGCGCTGCGACGGAATTCTTCCGCCACGCTCGGCCCGCCGCGACAGACGTAAGGGCGCCTCCCACTGTGGAGGTGCCTTTCTTGCGTCAGAACCCTTTTCCGGCCTTCGAGGCCGTGCGCTGAACCCCCGTACTGACACCGTCTTTCCCGCCACCGGCGAGAAGGACCGCTCCGCCCTGCCTTCCTCGATGAATGGAGAACCAGTGAGCCCCACCCTGTCCAAGGTCAACGGGATCGAATTCGCCGTCGCCGACCTTTCCCTCGCCGAGGCCGGCCGCAAGCAGCTGCGCCTCGCCGAGGTCGAGATGCCCGGTTTGATGGCGCTGCGCCGCGAATACGCCGACTCGCAGCCGCTGAAGGGCGCCCGGGTCGCGGGTTCGCTGCACATGACCGTCCAGACCGCCGTGCTGATCGAGACGCTCGTCGCATTGGGCGCCGAGGTGCGCTGGGTGTCCTGCAACATCTTCTCCACGCAGGACGAGGCCGCCGCGGCCGTCGTCGTCGGCCCGGAAGGTACCGTCGAGAACCCCTCGGGCTCCTCGGTGTTCGCGTGGAAGGGCGAGACGCTCGCCGAATACTGGTGGTGCACCGACCAGCTCTTCGACTTCGGCGACGGCCGCGTCCCGAACATGGTCCTGGACGACGGCGGCGACGCGACCCTGCTGATCCACAAGGGCGTCGAGTTCGAGGCGGCGGGCGCCGTCCCGCAGGCGGCCGAGGAGGACGGCGAAGAGTACGGCCTCGTCCTGGAGACCCTGCGCGAGAGCCTCGGCCGCGACACCGGCCGGTTCACCCGTATCGCCAAGGAGGTCCGCGGGGTCACCGAGGAGACCACCAACGGCGTCAAGCGGCTCTACAAGCTCGCCAAGGAAGGCGAACTCCTCTTCCCGGCGATGAACGTGAACGACTCGGTGACGAAGTCGAAGTTCGACAACAAGTACGGCATCCGCCACTCGCTCATCGACGGTCTCAACCGCGGCACCGACGTGATGATCGCGGGCAAGGTCGCGGTCGTCTGCGGCTACGGCGACGTCGGCAAGGGCGCGGTGGAATCGCTGCGCGGCCAGGGCGCCCGTGTGGTCGTCACCGAGATCGACCCGATCTGCGCGCTGCAGGCGGCGATGGAGGGCCTCGACGTCGTGGAACTCGACGACGTCGTCGGGCGCGGCGACATCTTCATCACCACCACCGGCAACTTCGACATCATCATGGCCGACCAGATGGCCAAGATGAAGCACAACGCGATCGTCGCGAACGTCGGCCACTTCGACAACGAGATCGACATGGCGGGCCTCGCGAAGATCCCGGGCATCCAGAAGATCGAGGTCAAGCCGCAGGTGCACGAGTGGGTCTTCCCCGCGACGGCGGACCGCGAGGCGCACTCGATCATCGTGCTCTCCGAGGGCAGGCTGATGAACCTCGGGAACGCGACCGGCCACCCGAGCTTCGTGATGTCGAACTCCTTCACCAACCAGACGATCGCGCAGATCGAGCTGTTCACGAAGCCCGGCGAGTACGCCACCGACGTCCACGTGCTGCCGAAGCACCTCGACGAGAAGGTGGCCCGCCTGCACCTGGACGCGCTGGGTGTCCGGCTGACCAAGCTGACCAAGCGCCAGGCCGAGTACATCGGCGTGGACGTCGAGGGTCCGTACAAGCTGGACCACTACCGGTACTGAGTGCTTCACGCCACAGCAGCCCTTGCTCGCTGAAGTACATGAAGGCCCCCTTCCTTGCGTCTAGCGCAAGGAAGGGGGCCTTCATGTACTCGGGCAGGCGCGCGGGGGCGCTTGAAGCCGTTAGGCCGAATGCGTGAAAACTTCGGCCGGATGGACCTGTTTCTCGCGATTTCGGGGCGGGAATCCCTTGCGTAGCCACACCCCGGCAGCACTCGGGCCGGGCGACTACGAAGGAGAAGGTGTTCCCGTGATCATTCTCGGCGTCATCCTGATTGTCGTCGGTGTCATCGCCAGCATTCCCGTCCTGTACTCGATCGGGATCGCGCTGGCGGTCATCGGCATCATCCTGGCCGTTCTCGGGAACACCGGGAAGGCCATCGGCGGTCGCGCCCACTGGTACTGAGCACCGGACCGAACCGGTACCGAGCCCCCCGGTGCCGGCACTGAAACAGTCCGGGCACCCGGCGTTCCCCTCACGCCGGGTGCCCGGGCTGTTTCCGTCCTCCGTCGGCCGGGTATCCGCACCGGACAAGGAGAAGGAGGGAGAGCCGATGGCAGGAACAGACCCGCGCCCGTACTTGACGGAGGCGCGTTATCCGTGCGGACGCGACGAACTCCTGCGGGCCGCCGCCGCGGCCGGCGCGGGCGACGAGGTGCTCGGCCCACTGGGTGCCCTTCCCGCGCGTGACTACGCGGACGGAGACGGGGTCTGGGACGCGGTGTGCGCCTGCGACGGCGCTTCGATCCACGACACCGCGAAGGAAGCACCGTGACATGAACCCGTGACATGAAGGGGTCCCCCGGCTCCGAGGGGGAGGGAGAGCCGGAGGACCCCGTCATAGTTAACACATTCCCGGCCGCGATGTACACGAACGCCTACACCTTCGAGTGGCAATCGGTCTCGATCACCCGAATCGGGCCGGATTGGTGTATTGGCCGCCGGTCAAGAAGCCCGCAGCAGCACCTGGGCCGAAACCTCCGCGCACGAGCAGCCACCGTCGACGTCGAAGCAGTCGATCGTCAGCGTGTGCCGCGCGAAGTCGAAGTCGACGCAGCCGTCTTCGCTGCATTCGGTGAAGCCACCGTCGAGGTGGACCACCAGGGTGCCGTGGCAGTGGTCGAGTCCGACGGCGCAGAACGCGCACTCCATGCTCATACCGCCTCCCGCGCTCAGGAAAGTTCTCCTCGATTGCCTTACTACCACCGAGGGACGACAGATCCTGGCATACGCGCGGCGTGTCGCGGCACCCGGCGGGGTGACACCGGGCACAACAGTCCACAAAGGATGGTCAGGCGCTCTTCGGGGTTCGCTTGCCGGACGCGGGTTTCTTCGCCGCGGTGGCCTTCTTGGCCGTCGACGGCTTCCGGCTCTTCTTCGCCTCGCTCACACTGGCCTGCAAGGCCTCCATGAGGTCGACGACGTCGGCCTTCGCGCCGACGGCCTTCGGCTTGGTCGTCTCGTTCCCCGCGGCCTTGGCCTCGATCATGGCCTCCAGCGCCTCACGGTAGGAGTCCGTGTACTTGTCCTGCTCGAACACCGGCTCCGACAGCGAGTCGATCAACGAGCCCGCCATCGTCAGTTCCTGCGGCCGCACCTGCGGCGGATCGTCGTGCAGGAAACCGAAATCCGGGACGCGGACCTCGTCGGGCCACAGCATCGTCGTCATCGTCAGGACGTCGCTGTGCACCCGCAGGATCGCGAGCGTCTCCCGCTGCCGGATGGCGACCTTCGCGACCGCCACGTGACTCGCCTTCTGCAGCGCGTCACGCAGGACCACGTACGGTTTGACGGCGTTCTTCTGCGGTTCGAGGTAATAGGTCTTGTCGAACTGGATCGGGTCGATGGACTCCAGCGGCACGAACTCGAGCACGTCGATCGCCCGCGACGACGCCAGCGGCAGTTCGGACATGTCCTCGTCGGTGAGCACGACCATCTCGCCGTCGGGCAGTTCGTACCCCTTGGCGATCTCGGCGTAGGGCACTTCCTCGCCGTCGATCGTGCAGAACCGCTTGTACTGGATTCGGCCGCCGTCGGCCTCGTGCACCTGGCGCAACGAGACGTTCTTGTTCTCGGTGGCCGCGTAGAGCTGGATCGGGATGCTCACCAGCCCGAAGGACACCGAGCCCTTCCACATCGAACGCATCGAGCCGCACCTCCGCTGCCGTCACCGACCGTACTCACGCACGGTGACAACGGTAGCCCGAAACGGCGCACCGCGACAGTCCCGCACACTCGGACGCGGGACTGTCGCACTACCGGAATCAGGCCTCGGCCAGGTACTTCTCCGCCTTCGCGGGATCGAGGAACCAGTGCTGGAAGTCGGTCGGATCGGAGAACCCGTTCGCGAACCGCTTCGCCACGGCGGGGTTCTCCCCCGCCGCGCCGATGATCTGGAGCACGTGCGGGGGCGGCGGCTGCAGCATCGCGTTCGTCCAGGTCGTGACGTGCTGGGCGTACTCCCAGTACTTCTCGAACGACGCGGTCATCCACTCCTCGTCGAACGGCTTGTCCCCGCGTTCGAGGATCGAGTCCAGATAGGACGCCGCGCAGTGACTCGCGTTGTTGGAGCCCTGGCCGGTGATCGGGTCGTTGGCCACGACGACGTCGGCCATGCCGAGCACCGCGGTCCCCGAGCCCAGCTTGCCGACCGCGTTCCGCACGACCGGGGTGTACCCGCCCGCCAGCGTCGCCTTGTCGTCGGTCAGCACGGCGTTCCGCGAACGCTCGTATTCCCACGGGAGGAACTGCTTCATCAGCGACAGGATCCGGTCGAGATGCTGCTGGGGCGTCGGCCTGTCGTCCCAGCAGTCGAGCGGGCCGCCGGGAATCCCTTCGAAGAACAGGATGTCGCAGTTCCCGCTCAGCGTGTACGCGGGGATCATGAACAGTTCACCCACGCCGGGGATGATGTTGAACCGCACCGCCGCCTTGTCCGGGTGCTCGGGCCGGCGCTCCAGCCCGTGCACGTACGCGAGCGAAAGCGCGCGCTGGGGTTCGGTGTACGGCGAACGCTCCGGGATCCGGTCGAACAGCTGGACCAGTTCGCCCTTGCCCGCCGCGATGACCACCAGGTCGTACAGCTTCGCCAGCGGAGCCAGATCCGAGGTGGTGACGCCGTGGATGACGACCTTGCCGCCGCGGTCCTCCACCAGTTCCAGCCAGGCCGCCATCTTCACCCGCTGGTCGACAGACTGCGCGTAGTGCTCCAGCGGCCCGAACCAGTCCAGCACCCGGCTGGAGTCCGGGCCGGCGATGGAAACGCCGAGTCCCTCGACCTTGACGGTCTCGTCCTCCCACAGGTTCAGCTTGTGGTCCCGCTCGTGCTGCAAAGCCGAATGGAACATGCACTGGGTCGACATCACCTTGCCGGAGCGGATCTCGTCCGGCGTCCGCGCCGACATCACCGTGACGTCGTAGTCGTGGGACAGCAGGCTCAAGGCCAGCTGCAACCCCGACTGCCCGGCACCGACGATCAGAACCTTGCGCATCCTCTGCGTTCCTCCCAGAACCCGTTCAGCTGAGTGCGGCGAACTCGCGGCCTGGCCCGGAGACCACCGCGAGGGACAACGTGTGCGACACCAGTTCCTGCAGCGTCGCGACCGCCGACTTCGGGTCGCGGGCGTCGCAGGTGACCAGCGGGATGTCCGGGGAGAGCGCCAGCGCGTCGCGGACCTCTTCGAGGTCGTGCACCGGCATCCCCTCGAACTGGTTGACCGCGACGATGAACGGCAGCTCCGAATCGTTCTCGAAGTAGTTGATCGCGGCGAACGACTGGTCGATCCGGCTGGTGTCGACCAGGACGACGGCACCGAGCGCGCCGCGCGAAAGGTCGTCCCAGAGGAACCAGAACCGGGCCTGGCCGGGTGTGCCGAACAGGTACAGGAGCAGGTCTTCACGCAGGGTGATCCGGCCGAAGTCCATCGCGACCGTGGTGGTGGATTTGGTTCCGGGCGGCACCAGCTCGTCGACCCCGGCCCCGGCCTCGGTCATCCAGGCTTCGTTGCTCAGGGGCGGGACCTCGGAGACGGAGCCGACGAACGTCGTCTTGCCCACGCCGAATCCACCGGCGACCACGATCTTGGCGGAGATCGCCAGCAGATCGGCGTCAGACCGGGAGGCGCTTGAGTCCATCGAGGATCCTCTCGAGCACGTTCGTATCGTGGTTGTAGGCGTGGGCCGTCGGGTGCACGAAGACGGCGCCCTGGGTGGCGAGGTCGCCGATGAGCACCCGGACCACACCCAGTGGCAGATCCAGTCCCACCGAAAGCTCGGCGATCGACGAGCGTTCGCGGGCGCGCTCGTACAGCGAGCGCGATTCGGGCATCAGCGCCTCGGCCAGCGACGGGTCGTAACGCGGGACCGAGATCAGGGTCTCCACCAGCAGCAGCTGGCTGCTCTTGGTCCGGCCGCCGGTCAGCGCGTACGGCCGGATTCTGCGGCTGCGCATCTTGACGGGCCGGTCCGGAGATTGGTCGCTGGACACGGTCATCCCTTCCTTCTCCGGATTCTCAGGCCTGCGGCCGTCGGGCGGTCAGGACCTGCCGGAGCCCCGCTCGCACCTCGGGGGTGAGGGCGTGACCGGCGTTGGTGATGAACTGGGTCATCTCGTAGGCGACGACCTTCATGTCGCAGTCCGGTTCGGTGAGCACCGCGAGCCCCGCTTCGGCACCGATCCCCATGAACAGGAAGTACCCACGGGTCAGCCGGATGATGATCTGCTCGCAGTTGCCCTTGCCGAACAACGCGGCGCTGTTGCCCGCGAGGCTGAGCAGGCCGCTCGCGATGGCGGCGAGCTGCTCGGCGTCGTCACTGGACACCGATTCCGACGCGGTCAAAGGGAAACCGTCGACGGACATGATCAGCGCGTGACTGGCGCCGTGCACCTTGCGCACGAAGTCGTCGAGCAGCCACGTGAAATCCGTGGTCGCGTCCTGGGCGGTCACTGGGTGTTTCCTCCGGTCTCACGCTCGTGCCGGTCGTCGAGAGCGGCACGCTCGCCGTCGGTGAAGGCATCGAGGTCGGCCAGCAGCGCCTCGTGCCCGTCCGCCGCGTCGGCGGGCGGGATGGTCGGCGGGGCCGGTTCGTCGGGCAAAGTCCTGATACTCCGGGAAACCCGGCGCGGAAGACCGCTGGCCGTGGTGCCGCCGTCGGCGGGCGGCTGGAAGGCCGAGCGCGGACGCGGGCTGGGCTTCCGTTCGGGTTCCGGTTCCGCCGAGGGAGCCGGGCGGCGCCTCGGCAGCCCGGACGGCGTCGCGACCGGCCCGCCCACGGGCGCGCCGTTGGTGATCCTGGCCTGCGGCAGCACGACCGTCTGCGAACCGGACCACTGCTTCTCGGCCAGTTCCGAGACCACCGGGACCGGCAGCAGCACGGTGGCGACCGTGCCGTGCGGGGTGCGGCGGTCGAGTTTGACGGTGATCTCGTGGCGGTCGGCGAGCCTGCCGACGACCGCGAGTCCCATATGCCGCACGGAATCGTCGTCGAGCACCGGGCCGGCCGCGAGCCGCTCGTTCAGCACCGCGAGCCGGTCCGGCGGCATGCCGATGCCCTCGTCCTCGATCCGGATCAGCACGCTCCCCTGTTCGGTGAGATGCGCGCTGACGCTGACCGGAGAACTCGGCGACGACTGGTTCGCCGCGTTGTCGAACAGTTCCGCGAGGATCCGGCTGACGTCCTCGGCGGCGAAGCCGACGACACCGAGCGAAACGACGCGGCCGATCGTGATCCGCGAGTAGTGGTCGATCGACGACATCGCCGCCCGCATCACGTCGAGCACGGAAGAGATCCCGGCGGTCGTGTCGTCGGCGTCCCGGCCGGCGAGCACGCGCAGGTTCTCCGCGTTGCGCCGCAACCGGGTGGCCAGGTGGTCGAGCCGGTAGAGCTCGGCGAGGCGGTCGGAGTTCTCCTCCCCCGCCTCCATCGTCTCCAGCTGCGCGAGCAGCTGGTCGAGCAGATTGAGGTCGCGCAACGCGACGTTGGAGCAGACACCCGCGAGCGCGCCGGCGTCCGGCGCTTCCACGGCAGGCCGCTGCTCCACTTCCGGTTCGACCGGTGGAGCCGACGGAGCGTGCCGGGGCGGTGCGGCGAGGAACTGCGCCGCGGCGACCCTGGAACGGTCCAGAAGAACCCGTGAGCGGTCAAGCAAGCCTCGAGCCCGCGTCACCATGTGCTTCCACTTCTTTCTCTTCGCATACCCGGACCCGTGTCGCACTCCCCAGCACAACGACGGCCATGCAAGCAGAAGTCACTATCCGTGTCCACAGTCGGTTTCCGTTCAACCGCTGGCAGTGACCTGGTCACGAACGCGTTACGGCTGGTGAGCGCGGCGCGCTAGGCCATTCGGCTGCATCTTGCGTGTTGCACGCCACGGGTGATGTCCGAAAAGTGCGGACTGCGCATAAATTTGCGTGCCCCGCAACTTTTGCCTACTCTTGACGCCGTGACCTCCCACCCGACCGCGCCTTTGGGGCTGCGAGAACGCAAGAAGCGCGCGGCGCGTCGCGCCATGGGCGAGGCAGCGCTCAAGCTCGCGATGGAGAAGGGTGTCGAGCAGGTACGCGTCGAAGACATCGCCAACGCCGTGGGTGTCTCGCCGCGCACGTTCAACAACTACTTCTCCAGTAAGGAGGAGGCGATCTGCTCGTTCATCGTCGAGCGGCAGGAACTCCTGCGCGAGGCGCTGCGCGAGCGGCCTTCCGAAGAGACGCTGTGGGAAGCGGTCGGAACCGCGACGCTGGAAGCCTACGGCAGCTTGGGCGAACCGAATCGCGACGCGGTCGAGCTGGCCAGGTCGCTGCTCCTGCACCCGTCGATGCAGGGCGAATTCCTCAAGGCGCACGCCAAGGTCGAACAGGTGCTGGCCGACGCCATCCTGGAACGGGCGGGCGCGGGCCCGGAAAACGCGTTGAACGCCCGGCTGATGGCGGCCATCGTGGAGTCCGCGGTGAAGACCGCGTTCTTCAGCTGGTTGATCAACGAGGGCACCGGGCGGTTCCTGGAGACGCTCGAGGTCCTCCTGCACGAGGCCGCCGCGGGCGTCCCGTCCCTCACCGGACCCGAACCGGTGAAGAAACCGAACAAGCAGTAACACCCTACCCACCACTGGGGAGAAACCGTTGTGCTGACGAAGTTGTTGCGCATCCACCTGCGCCCGTACCGGCGAGACCTGTGGCTGATCGTGCTGCTGCAGTTCGTCCAGACCCTCGCCGGGCTCTACCTCCCCACCTTGAACGCCGACATCATCGACTCCGGGGTCGTCAAGGGCGACATCGACTACATCCTCGGTGTCGGCGGCGTCATGCTGCTGGTGTCGCTGGTGCAGATCGCTTGTTCGATCGGCGCCGTCTACTACGGCGCCCGCACCGCGATGGCGGTCGGCCGGGACGTCCGCGGCGCGATCTTCCACCGGGTCCAGGACTTCTCCGCCCGCGAGGTCGGCCAGTTCGGGACGCCGTCCCTGATCACCCGCACGACCAACGACGTCCAGCAGGTGCAGATGCTGACGTTGATGGCGTTCACCCTGATGGTGTCGGCGCCCATCATGTGCTTCGGCGGCATCATCATGGCGCTGAACCAGGACGTCACGCTCTCGTGGCTGCTGGTGCTCGCGGTGCCGATCCTCGGTGTCTCGGTCGGGGTCATCATCGCCAAGATGCGGCCGGCGTTCCGGCTGATGCAGGAGCGCATCGACAAGATCAACCAGATCCTGCGCGAGCAGATCATGGGTATCCGCGTGATCCGCGCGTTCGTCAAGGACACCCACGAGCGGCGGCGGTTCACGAAGGCCAACACCGAACTGCTGGACGTCTCGCTGGTCGTCGGCAGGCTGATGGCTCTGATGTTCCCCATCGTGATGCTCGTGATGAACGCGTCCAGCGTCGCCGTGCTGTGGTTCGGCGGGCTGCGCATCGACGACGGCAGCATGCAGATCGGCGCGCTCACCGCGTTCCTGTCGTACCTGATGCAGATCCTGATGGCGGTCATGATGGCCACCTTCATGTTCATGATGGTGCCCCGTGCCGAGGTCAGCGCCGAGCGCATCACCGAGGTGCTGGACACGCACACCAGCGTTGTCCTCCCGGAGAATCCGGTGAGCCCCGGCGAGGTGCACGGACGGCTCGAACTGTCCGATGTGGAATTCCGCTACCCCGGCGCCGAGAAGCCGGTGCTGCAGAAGATCTCACTGCTGGCCCTGCCCGGTGAGACCACCGCGATCATCGGCAGCACGGGCAGCGGGAAGACCACGCTGCTCAATCTGATCCCCCGGCTGATGGACGCCACCGACGGCTCGGTGCGCGTCGACGGCGTCGACGTCCGTGAACTGGACGCGACCGTCCTTTCCGACGCCGTCGGGCTGGTGCCGCAGAAGCCGTACCTGTTCGCCGGGACGGTCGCGAGCAACCTTCGCTACGGCAAGGCGGACGCCACCGACGAGGAACTCTGGCACGCGTTGGAAGTGGCGCAGGGCAAGGACTTCGTCGAACGGATGCCCGAGGGGCTCGACTCCCCCATCGCACAGGGCGGGACCAACGTCTCGGGTGGGCAGCGGCAGCGGCTCGCGATCGCGAGGATGCTGGTGCGGCGCCCCGAGATCTATCTCTTCGACGACTCGTTCTCCGCGCTCGACTACGCGACCGACGCCGCGCTACGGCGGGCACTCGTGGCCGAGACCGCCGAGGCGACCGTGGTGATCGTCGCGCAGCGGGTCAGCACGATCCGCCACGCGGACCGCATCGTCGTGCTCGACGAAGGCCGCGTCGTCGGCACCGGCACGCACACCGAACTCATGGACGGCAACGAAACCTACCGGGAGATCGTGCTGTCCCAGCTGACCGAGCAGGAGGCCGCCTGATGAGCGCGCCCGAATCCACTACGAAGGCCAAACCCTTGGGCGAGCGCGCGAGCGCGGCACGGGGACCCGGCCCCGGCGGAGGCGGTCTCGGCCGCGGCCCCGCCGCCTTCATGGGCGGGCAGTCCGCCGAGAAGGCCTTGGACTTCAAGGGATCCTTGAAACGGCTGCTGCGGCTGCTCCAACCGCAGCGCGCCATGCTGTACGGCATCCTGGTATTCGGGATCGCCAGTGTCGCGCTGAGCGTCATCGGGCCGAAAATCCTCGGCATGGCGACGGACCTCATCTTCGCGGGTGTCGTCGCGAAGGACATGCCCGCGGGGGTGAGCAAAGAGCAGGTGATCGCCGGCCTGCGGGCTGAAGGCAATAACACCCTCGCCGATCTCTTCTCGGGGATCGACTTCGTCCCGGGCCAGCGCATCGATCTCGACGCCGTCGGCCAGGTCCTGCTGTGGGTGCTGCTGCTCTACATCGTGGCGTCGTTCTTCTCGCTGCTGCAGGCGCGGCTGACCACGAACCTGGTCCAGCGGGCGGTGTTCGACCTGCGGGAACGGATCGAGGAGAAGTTCGCCAAGCTCCCGCTGAGCTACTTCGACCGCCAGCCGCGCGGCGAGGTGCTGAGCCGGGCGACCAACGACATCGACAATCTCGCGCTGTCACTGCAACAAACCCTCGCGCAGATCGTGTCGTCGCTGCTGATGGTCGTCGGCGTGCTCGTGATGATGTTCGTCATCTCGCCCGTGCTCGCGCTGGTCGCGCTGCTTTCGGTGCCGGCGTCGGTGATCGTCGCGGCCAAGATCGGCAAGAAGGCGCAGCCGCAGTTCATCAAGCAGTGGTCCACCACCGGACGGCTCAACGCGCATATCGAGGAGATGTACACCGGGCACTCGCTGGTCAAGGTGTTCGGCCGCCGCCAGGAGGCCGAGGAGGTCTTCCGCGAGCACAACGACACGCTCTACGGCGCGAGCTTCAAGGCGCAGTTCATCTCGGGCACCATCCAGCCCGCGATGATGTTCATCGGCAACCTGAGCTACGTGCTGGTGGCCGTGATCGGCGCGCTGCGGGTGGCGTCCGGGACGCTGTCGCTCGGTGATGTCCAGGCGTTCATCCAGTATTCACGGCAGTTCAGCCAGCCGGTCACCCAGATCGCCAGCATGGCGAACCTGCTGCAGTCCGGTATCGCGTCCGCGGAGCGGGTCTTCGCGCTGCTCGACGCGGACGAGCAGGAGCCGGAGCCCGCCGAACCCGCGCGCGTCGAGCAGGTTCGGGGTCAGGTCGAGTTCGAGCACGTGTCGTTCCGGTACGCCGAGGACACACCGCTCATCGAGGACCTGTCGCTCACCGTCGAACCGGGGCACACCGTCGCCATCGTCGGCCCGACCGGCGCGGGGAAGACCACCTTGGTCAACCTGCTCATGCGGTTCTACGAACTCGACGGCGGCAGGATCACCCTCGACGGCGTCGACATCGCCGGGATGGACCGCGAAGACCTGCGCGCCAAAACGGGCATGGTGCTGCAGGACGCGTGGCTGTTCGGCGGCACGATCGCGGAGAACATCGCCTACGGTTCCGCGGGCGCCACGCAGGACGAGATCGTGGCGGCGGCCAAGGCGACCCACGTCGACCGGTTCGTCCGCACCCTTCCGGACGGCTACGACACGGTGATCGACGACGAGGGCGGCACGGTCAGTGCCGGCGAGAAACAGCTGATCACCGTCGCACGGGCGTTCCTGGCGAAGCCCGCGATCCTCATCCTCGACGAGGCCACCAGTTCGGTCGACACGCGGACCGAGGTGCTGATCCAGCGGGCGATGAATTCGCTGCGCGAGGGACGGACGAGTTTCGTCATCGCGCACCGGCTCTCCACCATCCGCGACGCGGACGTCATCCTGGTGATGGAGAACGGGTCGATCGTCGAACAGGGCGACCACGAAACGCTGCTGCTCACCGGTGGTGCGTACTCCCGGCTCTACGCCGCCCAGTTCGCGGAGGCGCTGGCCGAGACCGACTGAACCACATCGGCGCCGAAGGTCCCTTTTCCTCCTTTTACCGTGGGAAAAGGGACCTTCGGCGCCCGGAAGGACGGTGAACGGCGCTAGGCTTGCGTGACCCGATCCGGAAAGGGGTGCGCCGGCCGACCATGGCGGAGAAACTCGGCGAATACCGCCGTAAGCGCAGACCTGGGCGAACTCCCGAACCCCTGCCGGATCACGACGGGAAGTCCGGGGCCGACGATCTCTTCGTCATCCAGGAACATCACGCGAGCAGCCTGCACTGGGACATCCGCCTCGAACGGGACGGGGTCCTCGTCTCCTGGGCGGTGCCGAAGGGCCTGCCGATGGCGCCCGACCAGGAGCGCCTGGCCGTGCACACCGAAGACCACCCGATGGAATACCTCACCTTCGAAGGCGAGATCCCGGCGGGCGAATACGGCGGCGGCACCATGACCATCTGGGACACCGGCCGGTACGAAACGCTGCACTTCAACGACCACAAGGTCGAAGTCGTCTTCCACGGCGCACGGGCACGCGGGAAATACCTGTTCCTCAACGTGAAGAAGGACGGACGGGACAACGGCTGGCTGCTCAAACGGCTCGACCCCGCCGACCCCGGCCGGAAGGAACTCCCCTCTTTCCTCGCCCCGATGCTGACCAAACCGGGCCGTCTCCCGTCGACCGGCGAAGACCCGGAATGGGCTTACGAATTCGACTGGTCCGGGCGCCGCACGCTGATCCGCGTATCCGGGGGCCGGATCACCGCCTACGACGATTCGGGCGACGACGTCACCGGGCTGTATCCCGAATTCCGCGGTCTCGGCGAACAACTCGGGGCCACGGAAGTCTTCCTCGACGGGGAAATCGTCGTCTTCGACGGCGGCAAGCCGAGCGCGGAAGGGCTAGGGCACCGCGCGCGGGCGACGAAGAACTCGGCCAAACGGCTCACCTCACGGTATCCGGCGTTCTACCTGGTGAACGATCTCGTGCATCTCGACGGCCGCTCGTGTGTCGGGACGCCCTATGTCGAACGACGGGAACTGCTCGACGAACTCGGGCTCGCCGGACCGCACTGGCAGGTTCCCCGGTACTACCTCGGTGACGGTGGCGCGGTCGCGAGGGCGGCTCGCGAACACGGACTCGCCGGCGTCGTCGCCAAACGGGCCGACTCCGCGTACCACCCCGGAAAGCGCACCGGGGAATGGCTTTCCATCACGGGAACCCTGGTGCAGCAAGTGGTACTGGGCGGCTGGCGGCCGGGTGGCGGCAGCCGGGCGGGCACGTTCAGCTCACTGTTGCTCGGCGTGCCACACGAAGACGGTCTGCGGTACATCGGAAACTGCGGTGTCGGCTTCGCGGGTGACGAGCTGGAGGAACTGTCCAAACAGCTGTTCCGCTTGGAGCGCAAGACATCCCCGTTCCATTCCGTTCCGGACAAACAGGCTCGGGACGCGCGCTGGTCGCGGCCGACCATCGTCGGCGAGGTCGTCTTCGGCGGCTGGACCGACGCGGGTTGCCTGCGCAATCCGCGGTGGCGTGGCCTGCTGCCGGACGTCTCCGCCGACGAGGTCGAGCTCGACTAGAGCATCACGTCCTCGACGTCCCACCGGACGTCGAGGTCGGCTCCGACCCCGCTGACGTCCAGAATCCGTGACACCAAAGCGGTCTTCACGATCACCGAGAATCGGGGTGACGCCGCGTTGGCCTCTTCGAGTGCCTGCAACCCGGCACAGCTGAGAAAACCGACGCCGGAAAGGTCGAGGATCACGTGCCTCCCCTTGACGCAGGCACCGCTGAGCTCGGTGCGGAAGCGTCCGACGGTCGCCGCGTCGATCTCCCCCACCGCGGTGAGGATGAGGACGCCGTCCTTGCGGCGGCAGGTGCTCACGGCCAGGTCCGGCTTTTCGCCGGGTACGCGCTGGCCAGGCAACATTGGGGGCGCCTCTCTCCAGACCACCAAGTTCCCTCGACGTTACTCGGCGACGGCGGCAGGTCAACCCGGGCTACCTCATTTGAGCCATTTCGGACGAGAACCTTTACCCACCTTTTGCCATTCCCCGGCGAAGCGCCGGTGCGCGCCGTCGGCTTCGGCGACCGAACGACCGTGCAGAAGCCCGTAGGTGAAAGCGTTTTCGTTCTCGGCGTAGGCACGGAGGCCGAGGAGACGCAGGACCTCCCGGCTGACCACGATGTCGTGATGCTCGCCGAGCGTGCTCTGCACCGCCTTGACGTTCTTTCGCCATTTTCGAAGCTTCTTGCCGGTCACCGGCCGGACCGCGTCCGCCGCGTAGCGGGCTCGCTTGGCCTTCTTGCGCGCCTCGTGCAAGGCGGCGTCCTGCTCCGCGCCGGGCTCGAGCTCGCTCGCCGCGGCCACGGCCTTGCTCAGCTTCCGGCCCGACCGTGCGACGGCCTTGCGCAGTTCCTTCTTGTCGTCCTTGATCTTCCGCGGTTTGCCGACGAGCTTTTCCAGTGCTTGCAACAGCTTCGTGTACCGCTTGCTGTCGAGCGCCCGGATGGCGCGCGCCTTGGCCTCTTCGGCTTCGCGTGCGAAGTGGCGCGTCATCAGCTGCTCGACATTCCCCAGCACCAGCTCGGCCGGGAGCGCCTTGACCTCGTCGTGCAGGCGCGCGGCCATGACCTCGCTGTCCCTCGCCGGCCCGAGTTCGCCGCCGAGCCAGCGGAGTTCCTCGGCGAGCCCGGCCGCGACGTCGGCGTCCAGCGAGCGACGGAAGGTTTTCAAGGCGCTCCGCAGCCGCCTGCTCGCGACGCGCATCTGGTGTACCGCGTCCTCGACGTCCCGGCGGACCCCGATGTCGTTGCGTCGCAGCGCGTCCAACTGCTCGGCGAGGTAGTCCGCCAGTACCGAGCCCGAAGCTCCCCTGGCCGGAGGGACGAGCTCGTCGGTCAGCCGCCGGAGCTTCGACGGCCACCTCGACCGCTCGGCGCCTCCTTCCACGACCGCTTGCTCCAGGCTTTGGAGCAGTCCGGGGTCGGCGCCGGGCGAGAGTTCGATCTCGATCTCCCGCCAGCGGTCGAGGTGCGCCTTGTCGCCGCCCGCCTCGCCGGTGACGACGTCGTCGGTCAGCGTCGCGAGCTCACGCCCGTCGGCGTCGAGCAAGGCGTACGAGGTGCGCTCGGTACGCAGATGCGCGGCCTGGACGAGTTTGGCGCCGAGCGTATGCGCCCGGACCAGCTTCGCCAGCGCGCCGGGCACCTTGTCCGGCTTCCCCGCCAGCGGGAGGCGGAGTTCCTCTCGCCTGTCCTCGCCGACCGGGAGTTTGAGATGCCAGCCCTCGTCGCTTCCGCCGAGCCTCCGCCGCAGCGTGATGCCGGCCTGCGCGAGCCGGAAGTCGGCGGTGTCGAAGTACGTGGCGTCGAGGACGTCGACCCTCGGATCGGCCTGGTTCGTCACCGGACCGGCCGGGACCAGCGGCGGGATGGGCCTGTCGGCCGCCAGGTCGTACTTCCGCTCGATCTCCGCCTCGGCGACCGGGGCACCACCCTGCGTCTTCGTCACCACGAACTCCTTCTCCTCGGCTACCCGGAAGGATTACCCCCTGCGGAGGCGGCGGGAAACCCCGGACGGATCATTCCTCCATCCGGTCGTACCGGTCCGCCCATTCGGCAAGCATTTGCCGTGATCTCTCCTCGGTCAGGGTATCGCTTTCCAACCTCGCGACGAGCGAATAATAGGCCTCGACCGCCACCCTGTCGTCGATGAACACTCCGGCCGCATAGGAATCCGTGTACACCACCGCCGGATGTTCGGTGAATTCCATGATGGTGAAGGAATTCTCGAGCACCCTGCCCACTTCGTCGCTTTCGGGGACGATGCGAATGGAGCAATAGGGCAGGTTCGCCGACAGGACGAGGTGGAGCAGTTGTTCGTGCATGATCCGGGGACCGCCGACGACCGACCGCAAGGCACGCTCGTGCACGAAGAACCGGCAGCGCGGCGGACGATCCCGCCGCAGCAACCGCTGCCGTTCCAGCCGGGCGTTGACGACCTGGTCCAGCTGGGCCTGGTCGCGGTTGCCGATCAGTTCGAAGGCGGTGCGGGCGTACGGTTCGGTCTGCAGCAGGCCGGGGAGCGTCAACGACTCGTAGCGCACCAGCGTATGCGCGAGGTTTTCTTGGATCTCCAGGGATTTCATCGGGTCGACGAGCTCGTCGAAGTACGGCCGGACCCAGTACAGGTCGCCGCCGGGCTGGGTCAGTTCCAGCAGCAGATCGCGTTCGGGCTCCGCCTCGCCGCAGGTCGCGAGATACAGCGCCGCGTCCACCACGGACAGCTCGCGCAGCCCTTGTTCCCACCTCGTGACCTTGCTCTGCAACCAGCCGTTACGGCGGCTGACGTCGGCTCCGCTGAAGTGCCTGCGCTGCCGGAACGCCTTCATGCGGTGGCCCAGTTCCCGGGTCCGCGCCGTCGAATCCTTCTCAACCATGCGGGACAAAGTAGGGCCGAACTCCGGCCGCGCGGTGATTGCCACGCGGCAATTCACCTCAAGTGCTGATCAGTTGCACTCCCGCACGTATCTTAAACGGTGCTTCGCAAGCGAAGCGCCTTCGCGCGCGAAGGGTTCTTTAAAGCTTTATAGCGGAAGAAGGAAATGGGATCCAGTTATTCGTCCGTGGATTTCTTGCGGTGTCGCAGCCTTCGGTGCGGGTCCGTGAAGGCCTCCTCGCCTACTCTGAAGGTAGTGAAGGAGGCCTTCACGGACTGCCGCGCCGACAGGGACCCACAGCCGCAGCGGGCGCACGTGAAGGCCTCCTTCCCTAAGTACATGAAGGCCCCCTTCACTGCGTCTAGCGCCAGGGTCCCGGCAAAGTCGCCGATCCGCTGGTCAGGTGGGCAACAGCTGGCTCGTCACAGTGGCCCGGCACCTTCTCGACCGTCCATAAGGAACGCCCTTTGCGCTGACGGTGTCCGACTTGTGCACTTCGCGTAGGGGTCGTGAGTGGCGTTTCGGGTTCTAGCCCGAAACGCCACTCACGACCCGCGCTCGACCAGGGCCGAAGGCTCCCTTCACCGCATTAGACGTGGTGAAGGGAGCCTTCACGCCATCGCTGGCCCCGGCCGCGAACACGCCACATTTGACCTTCGCGTCAATAGAGTCCGAAACGCCACTCACGCCCCTGCCCCGCACCGACCAACGCTTATACGACTTTGCCGGGACCTTGGCGTCTAGCGCATTGAAGGGGGCCTTCATGTACTTAGGAGGGAGCGAGCCAAGATCACACCTGACGTGCGGTTTGAAGCTTTCGCGCTACATCCCCAGGCCAAATCGAGCCAAGTTTCAACCGGAACATCAACGATATGCTTGAACCTCATGAGTCAAGACATCCGAGACTTCGTCACCCCCTCTTGCGACCTGCTGGCCCTGGGCGAACCGACGCACGCGACCCCGGTCTTCGCGGAGATCCGCAACGAACTGTTCGCCCAGCTCGTCGAGCGCGGCTTCCGCTCGATCGCCCTCGAAACCGATCGCGTGGCCGCCCTCGTCGCGAACGACTACGTCCAAGACGGCATCGGAACCCTCGACCTCGCGATGAGCGAAGGCTTCTCACACGCCTTCGGTGGCGTTGAGGCGAACAGGCGACTGATCGCGTGGATGCGCGAGTACAACGAAAACCGGCCTCCCGAGGAGCGCCTCACGTTCCACGGTTTCGACACCCAGACCGAGAACACGTCCGCGCCCAGCCCACGGCGATACCTCGAGTACGCCCGCGACTTCCTCGGGCTGGACGTGGACATCGCCGGTCCGGCGGGCGACGACGAACGGTGGGGCCGCACGGAAGCCGTCATGGACGCGGCTTCCTCGCCCGGCGCCACGGCCGACGCCTACCGCCTCCGTGCGATCGCGGCCGATCTGCTCACCGCGCTTCGCTCCAGGGAGCCCGAATCGGACGCGTGGTCGCGCGCGGAGATCCATCTCATGGCGGGGATCGATCTGCTGCGTTACCACCGGCAATGCGCCGAGCCTCTCGAACCGCACGAGCGCTACATGCCTCTCGTCGCGGCCAGGGACGCCTTCATGGCGCGGAACCTGCTGGACATCCGCGCCGCCGAAGCGGGTCGCGGCCGGACGCTGGTCTTCGCCCACAACCTCCACCTGCGGCGACAGGCGAGCACGATGCGGGTCGCCGACACCGAGACCAGCTGGTTCCCCGCCGGCGCGCTGGTGGCGCCGCTGCTCGGCGACCGCTACACGTTCGTCGCGACCAGCCTCGGCGGAAGCGAGGACATCGCGCTCGCGGAGCCGGAGCCCGACACCTACGAGGGGTTCTTGCAGAAGCACGTCACCACGGCTTGGGGGCTGCTCCCCGCCTCCGACGTCCCGCCCGCGAGCGTCCGGACCGATCCCACCCCGCGGCAGGGTTACTTCCCGCTCGACCAAGGGATGCTGAACGACGCGGACGTGATCCTGCACGTCCGCGCCTAGCTTGCGAACCGGGTGACGCCTCCTGCCCTCTGAAGGCGTCACCCGGCCACGAGCACGCGCCGCCACCCCCAGTTCCGCGAATTCGGGGCGGCGCGAAGTCCGCTCACATGAGCAGCAGTCAACACACCGTCGCCATAACTTCGCCAAACGCCGCGGCCGTGGACCCTCCGCCGGGCTATGCCGGAGTCACTCCGAAGCGGATCTTCGTCAAGGCTTCACGAGCCCGATCCCGCTGGCGCCCGCTCTCGTCGACGGCGGAAAGGCCCTGGAGGGCACGTAGTTCCCACACCGGGAATCCCAGCTCCCGGAACAGTCCCGCCGCGGTTCGGAGCCCTTCGGCGGCTTCGGTCGCGATGCCTTCGTCGGCCCGTAGACGTCCGAAGCTGAGCAGGGCGTATCCGCCGCCTCGGCGGTCCCCGAGCTCGCGAAAGGTACTCATCGCCAGGCTCAGGTGTTCGGCGGCACGGCCGTGTTCACCCGCCAGGCGCAAGGACTCGCCGAAGCTGCGATGCGTGTAGGCGGCGGCGTGCCGGTGCCCGACGTCCTCGAAGAGTTCCAGCGACCGCGAAAGGCATCGTTCGCTCTCCCCCGCGTCGCCGGTTTTGGCGTGGAGGTCACCGAGGCTCCGGAGGACGTGCGCCTCCCAGTGGCGTTCACGCGAGCTGCGTGTGCCGATCAGGGCGCTCGTCAGCAGCGCGCCGGCCTCGTCCACGCGGCCGTTCCGTCGCAGGACGTCGGCGTACCGCTTGGCGGACCTGTCGTGTTGCTTCCCGTCTTCACAATGGAGCGAAAGCAGCAGGCTCGCGTCGAAACATTCCTTCGCCCGGCGGAAGTCGCCGAGGTCGTCCCACAGCGAGCCGAACTGCGCCGACGCCATCGCCTGCCCGGCGAGGTCACCGCAGTCCCGCAACAGGTCCAGCGCCTCCCGCAGCGCGTGGACCGCCGCACCGGCCCGGCCGGAATCCGCGTCGACGTCGGCGAGCGCGACGAGCGCGGACCCGGTGCCCGGATGATCACCCACGGAGCGGAACCTGGTCTCCGCCAACGAGAAACAGGTCCTCGCCCGGGCCAGATCCCCCGCGTCGGCGTGGGCGTGCCCGAGCTTCAGCAGTTTCTCGGCCTCCGCGGGGACATCGAGACGATCACGCACGATGCCGAATCCGAGCCAGGCGGAGGAACCGCCTTTCCGGGGGCCGACGAGATCGCTGTAGGCGTCGGCCAGCCGCATGGCCAGCCCGGTCCAGCCATGGTTCTTCGCGGTACGGACGGCGAGCGCGAGGTTCGCGGTTTCCGCGACCCGCCAGCCGTTCGGGTCGGCCGCGACGCGGTCGGAAACAGCGGCCGGGACGTCACCGCGCCGTGAGGGCGGGTACTCGGCGCCGAGCGCGGCGGAAGCATGTTCGGCCAACGCCGCCATCACCGTCAGCCCGCGTTCGAGGGCTCCGGGATCCGGCGGTTCCCGGAGCGCGAGCCGGGTCAGCCCCGGCAGCCGGTACCGGAGGAAACCCGCCTGATCCGGTTCGGCGTGGAGCAGGTGGTCGTCCACGAGTTCGTCGAGCAGTTCCGCCGCCTCGCGGGACGGACGGCCCAGCATCGCCGTCGCGAACCAGTCGGCGATTTCGGTCGCACCGGGAAAACCGAGCAGCCGCAGGGAGTTCCGTTGTCGCGACGGCAGCTCGGCGAGGGCTTCGGCGAGCACCGGGCGGACGGCCAGGTCACCGGCGGCGAGTTCGTCGAGGCGCAGCCGCTCGTTCTCCAGGCGGGTCGCGAACTCGGCGACACTCAGCCGAGGCCGCTGCAGCAGTTTCGTCCCCGCCGCCCGCACCGCCAGCGGAAGGCCGTCGCAGCAGGCCAGCACCCGGCGGACGGCGTCGGGTTCGCCGGACAACCGGGCTTCTCCGGCGATCTCGCCGAGCAGCGTCCGTGCGTCCTCGTAGGACATTGGCCCGACTTCGACCGGCCTGGCGCCGACGAGACCGGCCAGCCGTCGCCGTGTCGTGACGATCGTCGCGCAGCCGGGACCACTCGGCAGCAACGGCCGCACCTCGGCTTCGGAGCGGGCGTTCTCGAGGATCACCAGCAGTCGCCGGTCGGCGGAATGGCTCTGCCACAACGAGAGCAGCCCGGCCCGGTCCGCGGGGAGTTCCGCTTCCGCAAGCCCGAGCGCGCGAAGGAACCCGGCGAGGACATCACCGGGTTCACGCAGGTCGGCGACGAGCTGGCCGTCCGGGAACCGCTTGCGCACGCGCCACGCGGCTTGGACGGCCAGCGCGCTCTTCCCCGCTCCCACCGCCCCGTGCAGCACGATCGGCGCGGGCGACCGCGCCGCGCGTGCGACTTCCGCCAGCTCTGCCGCCCTGCCGGTGAAATCCGGCGTCGCGGCAGGCAGGCGGCATGGCGCGCCGCCCGCCGACCAGCCGGTTCCGGAAATCCGGCGGTGGACCGCGAGCAGGTCGTCCCCCGGTGAGACTCCGGTGTGTTCCCACAGCGCCTGACGGCAGCGGTCGAGGACGGCCAGCGCCGCGTCCCGCCGGCCGAGACCGTGCAACGCCTCGGCCAGCCACCCGGCGAGTCGCTCGTCGCCGGGCCGGGCGGCCAGCTCCGGTCCCAGCCGGTCCGCGACCGACTTGTGGTCACCGGCGGCCAGTTCCAGCTCCACGAGCCTGCCCAACACCGAACAACGCCGGTCTTCGAGCCACAACCGATGCGCCTCCACCAGCGGACCGACCGGCACGTCGGCGAAGGCCCGGCCACGCCACAACCCCAGCGCCCGTTCGAGCAACGCCTTGCGTTCGTCACCGGTCGCGCTCGCGGCGGCGGCCGTCAGCTCCGAGAAACCGGCGACGTCCAGCTCGCCGTCCGCCACCGTCAGCCGGTAGCCGCTCCGGCCGGACCGCAGCCGCTGCCGCTCGTCGTCCACCGGTAGGCCGGGTGACAACGCCTTGCGCAGCTTGGAAACCGCCATCTGCACGACCGCCGCCGCACTCGACGGCGGTCCCTGCGGCCAGAGTTCGTCCACGAGGGTGTCCCGGTGGACGAACTCGTTCGGCCGGGTCAGGAGCACCGCGAGCACCCGACGGGGCTGAGCCGCCGACGGCAGCGGGACCGAGGCCGCGAGCGGGCCGAGCACCTTGAACTCCACGAACCACCTATCACCTGGACGGATGACCCGAATGTAACCCGGTGCTGTCCCCGAGACGTCGATTTCTCACCCGGATGGCCGTCCCCCTTATTTCCCGGTGTGCGCGAGGAGCCTGTCCCGCAACGCGGGTTCGTCCGCGAGCGCCTCGTTCAGCGTGTGCTCGAGCAAGGGCTTGAGGTCCCCGTACGGACGCTTGGACCAGTCCAGCGGGCCCTGCGGCGGCTCCGGGTCGTACTCGATGACGAACTGGATCGTCCTGGCGATCTCGGCGCCGACGAGCCGCTCGACCAGATGCAGCGCGAGGTCGATCCCCGCCGACACCCCGGCGGCGGTGATCACGTTCCCGTCCTCGACCCAGCGCTCCGCGACCGGTTCCGCGCCGAACGCGCCCAGCAGTTCCCGGAACATCCAATGCGTCGCGGCCTTGCGGCCCTTCAACAGTCCTGCCTGCCCCAGCAGCAGCGATCCCGTGCACACCGACGTCACGAGCTCGGCGTTCGCCGCCGCGCCGCGCAGGTAACCGACCAGCTTCTCGTCGGCGAGCGCCTTCAGCGTCGGTGCGGCGCCACCGGGCACGAGCAGCGCGTACGGCGACGGGACCTCGTCGTAGGTGTGGGTCGCCACGAGCTTCAGGGGGTTGTCGGTGGTGACCGGGTCCTTCGTCTCGCCGACCACGACCGTCCGGTATTCCTGCGCCGTGCTCGCCATCCCCTCCAGCACGGTCAGCGGCCCGACCATGTCGAGCGGGGTCATCCCCGGGTACACCACGAACGCGATCGTCTTCTTGTCGTCTGTCATGGGGACAACGGTGTCGGAGCGGCGGGCCCACGGTGGCCCGGATGTCCGGATTCCTGCGAACAACGTCCGACGGCCGGGCACTACTGGTAGCGTTCGATCATGCCGGGTTCACCCAGACGAGTGTTGATCGTCGGCTACAGCAACGCCGAGTTGCTCGACATCGCCGGTCCGTCGGACGTCCTGGACGCCGCCACCAAACTCGGCGGCAAGCCGGGGTACGAGATCATGCTCGCCAGCGTCGACGGACGCGGCATCCGCTGCGAGTCCGGGTTGACCCTGCAGGCACAGCATCGGCTCGACCAGATCACCGGCGGGCTGGACACGCTGATCGTCGCGGGCGGCACCGGACACGAGGCCGCCGCCGCGGACGCGCGGTTCGTCACCCACGTCCGCAGGCTCGCGCAGCAGAGCCGCCGGGTCGCCTCGGTGTGCACCGGCGCCACCGTGCTCGCCGCGTGCGGACTGCTCAACGGCCGCCGCGCCACCACCCACTGGCGGTTCGCGAACCGGCTCGCGACGAACTATCCGCAGGTGAACGTCGACCCGGTGCCGCTGTACGTGCGCGACGGCAACGTCTACACGGCGGCGGGGGTCACCAGCGGGATCGACCTCACCCTCGCGTTCGTCGAAGAGGACCACGGCCCGAGTGTCGCCAGGGAAGTCGCCCGCATGCTCGTCACCTACCTGCAGCGGCCGGGCAACCAGGCGCAGGTGAGCATGTTCCTGTCCGGTCCACCGCCGGAGAACCGGCTGGTCCGCGACATCACCGCGTACGTCGCCGAACACCTCGCCGGTGATCTCGGCACCGCCGCCCTCGCCCAACGGGCCGGGATCAGCCCCCGACAGCTGACCAGGTTGTTCGACGCGCACTTGAGCACCACACCCAGCAGGTACGTGCGGGCCGCGAGAACCGAGAACGCGGCGAAACTGTTGTGCGGCACCGAACTTCCGCTGTCCTCGATCGCGAGGCGATGCGGTTTCGGCTCGACCGAGACGCTTCGCCAAGCCTTCCTCGACCACTTCGACACCCCGCCTTCGGCCTATCGCCGTGTCCACCTTCGGCAGGCATTCGGATAGGCCGTGTGCGGCACGCGCCGCCGACTGTGGAGGATGTGCGGGTGAACCGCCGCGACATCTCCGACGACGACACCGGCCCGATTCGCCGGGTAACGGACACCCCGTCCGATCGTTCGCCCGGAACGTCCCGTTCGCCGCGCCGGACGCCGCCGCCCGAGGGCACGCGGCGCCCGCGCCCACCGGCCCAGCGGCCGCGACCGGCGGAACCGGGCAGACGTCGCGCCGCCGAACCGAAGCCCGAACCCGAGCCGGTCGGCCACGGGCACTCGCACGGTCACGGACCGGCGGCGCCCGCGTCGCGCCGGGTCAGGCAGTTACTGATGTGGTTGCTGATCCCGCTCGCCGTCGCGACCGTCGCCGGGATGGTCTTCCTCTATCCGTGGGGCAAGGATCCGGCGAAAAGCGTCTTCCCGCAGGGAACCCCGGTGAACGCGACGGTCACCGGCACGATCACCGGACCGTGCCTCGCCGAAGGACAGGTGCAGGTCGGCGAGCCGCCGCCGGACGCGAAGCCGTGTCTCACCAGCGAGCTCACGATGACCGACGGTCCCGCGTCCGGGAAGCCGTTGAAGCTCACGTTGCCCATCGAGCCCAGCACGCCGCGGTTCGCCGCGGGCGACGAGGTGGTGCTGTCCTACAACGGCGGCGACGTCGCGAACCCCGCGTCGTTCCAGATCGTCGACTTCCAGCGGGGTACGCCGCTGCTGCTGCTCGCCGGGTTGTTCGCGCTCGCGGTGATCGTCCTCGGGCGTTGGCAGGGGGTCGCCGCGCTGATCGCGCTCGGGCTGAGCTTCCTGGTGCTGGCGCTCTTCGTCCTGCCGTCGATCCTCGCCGGCGAAAGTCCGCTGCTGGTGGCGATCGCTGGCGCGGGGGCGATCATGTTCGTCGCGCTGTACCTGACGCACGGGCTGTCCGCGAGAACCTCGGTGGCTGTGCTCGGCACCCTGGTGAGCCTGGTCCTGATCGGCGTCCTGTCGGCGATCTTCTCGGCCGCGGCGTCACTGACCGGCCTCGACGACAGCACGTCCCAGCTGATCGGCTCGCTCGGGCACGGGATCGACGCGCGGGGACTGTTGCTGGCGGGTGTCGTGATCGGCGCGCTCGGTGTGCTCGACGACGTCACGGTGACGCAGACGAGCGCGGTGTGGGAACTCCGGCGGGCGAACCCGGCGCTCGGCTGGCGTGAGCTGTACGGCGCCGGCCTGCGGATCGGGCGCGATCACGTCGGTTCGGCGGTCAACACGCTCGTGATGGCGTACGCGGGCGCGGCGCTGCCGGTGCTGCTGTACACGTCGCTCTCGGGGGTCGGGCTCGGCTCGATCCTCGGCGCGGAGAACATCGCCCAGGAGATCGTGCGGACGCTCGCCGGAAGCGTCGGCATCGTCGCGGCGGTCCCGGTCACCACCGTGCTGGCCGCACTGATCGCCTCGCGGGAGCCCCAAGAGTCCCTGTAGCCACAAGCGCCCCAAAGCGCGAGCCCGCCGCGCGGGCACGGGCCGGAGTCGGGTACGAAGAGGCCGCACCCGAGGTTCGCCGCGTGATCGGAGGGGCCATGTTCGACGCCGTGTTCGCCGTCCCGAGACAGCTGACCGCCGTCGCGCGGCGCGTGCTCGTCTCGACGCTCGAAGCCGTCGAGGCGGTCCCCAAGATCGCCGCCGCGCTCGACGACGTCCGGGCGACGCTCAAGCACTCGGAGCGGCTGGCGACCTTCGCCGCGGGCGAGTTGCCGGAGATCGTCTACCAGCTGGAGGAGATCAAGGCCCGGCTGGAGAAACTGGAGACCCGCACCGTCAGTCCAGGGTCGCCACGAAGCGGCTGACCGCCTCCATCGTGAACCGCTGGATGTACTTCCCGGCGGGCGCCGCCGAGGCCAGCCGGTAGAGCGGCCGCTCCGCCGCCGCGTCGCCGCGTGCCTCCGATTTCAGTTGCGCCACCAGCAGTTCCGAGAACACGAGACCGTTCGCTTCGGTGTTGTTCAGCAGCGCGTTCGCCAGCTTGCGCAACTGCAGGATGCCCAGTTCCCTGCCACCCGCGCCCGAGTAGACGGCCAGATCGACCTTCGCGACCTTGCGGCGCTTGCCAGCGTTCACCAGCAGGCTGACCGTCCGGGTCCCGCGCACGTCGCTGATCACCAGGTCGATGCGCTCGGCCGCGGTCAGCTCGATCCGCCGTACGCCCCAGGTCCGCACGATGAGCGTGTCGCCTTCGAGCCACACCCGGCGGCGCAGGTTGTAGAACATGACGTACAGCAGCGGCAACGCGATCACCCCGGCGACCACGAGCCCGGCGATCTCACCGCCGATCAGCCCGGCGATCCCGCCGAACGCGGCCGCGAAGATCACGACACCGGCGACGCTGGAGCAGCCGCGCTTGCGGCGGAGCTTGGGGTCGTCGTGGAACAGCGGGAGACGTTCGGGGGTCTCCGGGGTCCCGGTGGGCTCGGTCATCACGCGCCCGTCCCGGCCAGGAACGGGTTCCCGGCGCGCTCGCGGCCGATCGTGGTGGCCGGACCGTGGCCCGGCAGGACGACGGTGTCGTCGGGCAGCGTCATCACCTTGGCGCCGAGGGAACGCACGAGCTCACCGCCGTCACCCGAGGACCGGCCGATCGAACCGGCGAACAAGCTGTCCCCGGTGAGCACGATCCGCCCGCCTTCGGCCGCGGTCAGCCCGAAGACCACCGAACCGGCGGTGTGACCCGGTGTGCCGGACACCGTGATCTCCAGCCCGGCCAGCCTCAGCGGGCCATCGACGAGTGGCACGATGCCGTCCTTCCGTTGACCGGCGTCCTGGCCGAGCAGTGGCCGGTCCGCCTCGTGCAGATAGAGAGGTATCCCGTGGCGCGCGCCGACCTCGCCCGCCGAAGCGACGTGATCGGGGTGGCCGTGGGTGGCGAGCATCGCGACCGGCGTCAGACCGTGCTCGGTGAGCGCGGCCTCCAGCGGCCCGGCGGCTTCCTCGCCGGGATCGACGATCACGCACTCGCTCCCGCCGTCCAGGGCGAGCAGGTAGCAGTTGGCTTCGAGGGGGCCTGCCGGAAAACCGACAACCAGCACGAAACGCCTCCTCAGATCTTCCGCCGAACAGGTGACAGGATGGCCCTGATCACGATCAAGTAAGCCTAGCGGCCCCTGTACGGGGGCCTCACAGGCTGTGCCAATAGACTCCCGCTACCTCAGACGTGTGACATCGAGTGGAAACCGGGAGGGCGGGTGCCGACCAACCAGCAGCGCCGCGAAGCCGCGAAGCGCAAGCTCGAGCGACAGATCGTGCGACGGGCCGAGAAGGCCAAGCGGCGCAGGATCGTCGGCTCGGTGGCGGTCGTCGGCGTCGTCGCCATCGTGGCGGGCGCGGTGTGGTGGATCGTCAGCAGTAACAGTGGTGACGATGCCGCCTCCGACGCTTCCCCGAGCTCGGCTCCTCCGACCCCCGAGGTCACCATCCCCACGGAGCGCACTCCGATGCCGAAGCGGCCGACGCCGCTGGCGAACCCGGTGGCTTGCGACTACAAGGACGACACCGCCAAGCCGGCTTCGAAGAAGGTGAACAAGCCGGAAGGCAAGGACGTCTCTTCGAACGGCACGGTGAACGTCGTGCTGAAGAGCACCGCGGGCGACATCCCGCTGACGCTGGACCGGGCGCTCGCCCCGTGCGCGGTGCAGAGCTTCATCAGCCTTTCCCAGCAGGGCTATTTCAACGACACCAAATGCCACCGGCTCGGCACCACCGGCCTGCAGATGCTGCAGTGCGGTGACCCCGAGGCCAGCGGCATGGGCGGCCCGGGCTACACCATGCCGGACGAGGCGTTCAAGGAGATCAAGTACGGCCGCGGCATCCTCGCGATGGCGAAGACGCAGCAGCCGAACTCCGGCGGAAGCCAGTTCTTCATGGTCTACGGCGAGGCCGAACTGCCCGCGGACTACTCGGTCTTCGGCAGCATCTCCGACGAGGGCCTGAAGGTGCTCGACAAGGTCGCCAAGGCGGGCGCGAACGCGCAGGCAGGCAACGGCGACGGCACCGGCCCGCCCAACACCGAGGTCAAGTTCACCGGCGTCACGGTCAACGCCTGACGTGAAGCTGGAGATCAACGGCGCGCCCGCCCGGTCGGAAGACCTGGCGGGCGCGTTCGGTTACGGCCATTTCACCGCGATGCAGGTCCGCGACGGCAAGGTCCGCGGCCTGGACGTCCACCTTCGCCGCCTCGTGACGAGCACGCGGCGCATGTTCGGCAGCGACCTCGACACCGACGCGGTGCGCGAGTACGTACGGCAAGCCGTACGGGGTGAGGGCGCTCTTTCGGTGCGGGTGCTGATCTTCTCCCGCGCGATGGACTGGTCCGATCCCGGCGCGCCCGCGGCGCCGGACGTCCTCGTGCGGACCGGGCCGCCCCAGGAGCACGAGATGACGCCGCTGCGCCTGCGGTCCGTGCGCTACGAACGGGTGCTTCCGGAGGTCAAGCACGTCGGCACGTTCGGACTCCTTCACCACGCGCGTGAGGCGAAGCTGGCGGGATACGACGACGCGTTGTTCATCGACTACGACGGCCGGGTCAGCGAAGCGTCGATCTGGAACGTCGGGTTCCTCGACGGCGGCACGGTGGTCTGGCCGCAGGCCCCGGTGCTCGACGGCATCACCCAGCAGCTCGTGCGACGCGGCCTGGAGCGGAACGCGATCCCACAGGAGATCCGCGACGTCCGCCCCGCCGACCTGCCGGGGTTCGACGCCATGTTCCTGACCAATTCGGAGTCGGTCGGCTGGCCGGTGGCGTCGGTGGACGACGTCGAGCTGTCGTACGCTCCGGAAACGGGCCGGATCCTCGCCGAAGCGTACGACAGCAATCCCTGGGACGAGATCTAGCTCGGCGCCTGGAAGCCGCCGATCGTCTGCTCGAGCAGTTCGGCCAGCCGCAGCGGGGTGCGGTCCTCGAACGCCGGACCGATGAGCTGCACTCCTACCGGCAGGCCCTCGGCGGACCGGCCGGTCGGCACCGCGGTGGCGGGCAGACCGGGCATGGTCGCCACGCCCGCCCAGACGAGCTGGTCGAAGTACGGATACTCCACACCGTCGATGTCGAGCTTGCGTCCCAGCAGATCGGGATCGTGATCATGCGGGAACGCGGGGGTCGGCGTGATCGGGCAGACCACCGCGTCGAACTCGGCGAACAGCTGGCGCCAGCCGTGACGGTGACGTTCGCGGTGGTCGTACACCGCCAGCCAGTCGCGGTGGGTGAACACCATGGCGCGTAGCCGAGCCGCGTCGAGACTCTGGTCGTCCGCGCTCAGCCCGGCGGCGTTGGCCTGCAGTTGTTCGTACGCCTCGACGGGGAAACGCGCGACCGTGCTCGAGAACAGCAGCTGCGTGTAGAGCGTCGCGGACTCGGTCAGATCGGGGAACAACGGGCTGTACCGTTCGACGCGGGCCCCGCCGTCGACCAGCGCGTCGGCCACCCGGTTCACGCCGGCCCGCACGGCGGCCCCGGTCGGGATGAGCGGATGGTCCTCGATCACCAAGACCCGGAAGTCGCCGAGCCGCTCATGGCGCGCGGGCGGCAGCTTCACCTCGTACGCCATCCCGTGTGTCAACGGGTCCGGCCCGGCCATGACGTCGAGCAGGAGCGTGAGGTCGCGGGCGGTGCGCGCCATCGGTCCGGCGACGGCCAGGTCGAGGTCGATCGGCAAGGCGGGCGCCGGCGGCGGGACCATGCCGCGGGTCGCCGCGAGCCCGACCGTCGGCTTGTGCGCGTAGATACCGCAGAAATGCGCGGGGGTGCGCAACGAGCCGGCGAGATCGGAGCCGATGGACAGCGCGCCGAAACCGGACGCCAGTGCCGCCGCCGATCCGCCGGACGACCCGCCCGAGGTGCGATCGTGATCCCACGGGTTGTTCGTGGTGCCGTAGAACTCGTTGAACGTCTGGATGTCCTGCAGCCCCAACGGCACGTTGGTCTTCCCGAGCACCACCGCCCCGGCGGCCTTGAGCCTCGACACCTGCACCGCGTCCTCGGCGGGCATGAAGTCCTGGTGCTGCGGCATTCCCCAGGTCGTGGGCAGGCCGGTCATGTTGAAGGACTCTTTGACCGTCACCGGGATCCCGAGCAGCGGCCGGTCCTCACCGCGGGCGCGCGCCTCGTCGGCTTCACGCGCGGCGGCCCGCGCCCGGTCGAAGTCCGGCACGCAGATCGCGTTGATCGCCTTGTCGTCCTGTTCGATCCGGGCGATCGCCTCGTCGGTCAGCTCCGCCGACGTCACTTCACCGGAACGCAAAGCGGTCGTGAGCTCTTCGGCCGTCTGAAATTTCCACTCCATGAAACGACCATAAACAACTCTGGCTCAAGCCATAAAAAACTTTTTCGCGCAACAAGGCGGCCGATGGGAAACGAGCCGCGGAGGCACAGAAAGCGGGATGCCACAAGGGTTTTCGGGGCGAGATTCGAGGCAGAAGTGGTGCCACCGCGACTGTCCACACGGAACGCCGTCCGAAGTGCCGCGAAAGCCACTTTCGGGACATCAGATGTCGCGAAAGTGGCTTTCGCGACATGGTCGCCGGCGGGGCCACGTGCGGACCGCCATCTGGGCGCGAAAGCCGTGAAGGCCTCCTTGAGGGACCCTGGGGCCCTCAAGGCGAACCAGCATTTGTGTACCTGCGTCCGACCTGCGTGGGAGCGACGACCGAGCGGGGAAGATCCTGGACGTTGGACGGCCGGAATCTTCCCCACTCGCCCAAGACGACAGCCAGCACTACCTTCACCGCCCCACCACACCAGCGGGTCAGCAAATACGGGTTCACCAAGGAGGCCTTCACGGAACGCCGCGATGAAGCGCGAGCCTCAGCGATAAGTGAACTTCGGCGGCCGCCGCGCCAGGAACGCCGCCACCCCTTCGGCATAGTCCTCGCCATGCAGCGCACCGAGCCGGATCTCGTCCACTTCGGCGTCGGATTCCTGTTGCCCCGCCACGATCTTCTCGATGATCCGGTTCATCCCGCGCACCGAGGCCTGCGAACGCGAAGCGAGCGTCTCGACGAACTTCGCCGTCGAGGCCTCCAGCTCGTCGGCCGGGAAGACGTCGTTGAGCAGCCCGATCTCCCGCGCCCGCCGCGCGTCGACGAGCTCGCCCGAGAGCAGGAAGTACTTCGCGTTCGCGGCGCCGACCAGTGAGACGAGCTGCCGTGTCGAGTCGAAGTGGTAGACGATCCCGAGCTTCGCCGGCGTGATACCGAAGCGCGAACCCTCCGCCGCGAACCGGAAGTCGCACGCGACCGAGATCTGACATCCGCCGCCGATGCAATTCCCCTGGATCATCGCGACTGTCGGCTTCCGCGACGCCGTCAGCGCCGCCACGGCCCCGTCGACGGCCTTGTCGTAGGTCTCGGCAGCGTCGGCGGTCGACCGCAGGTCCCGGAACTCACTGATGTCCGCGCCCGCCGAGAAATGCGCGCCCGCGCCGGTCAGCACGAGAACCTTGATCGCCGGGTCCGCCTCCACCCGCGCCACCACGTCCGGGATCGCCGACCACATCCCGTAGGTGATCGCGTTCATCTTCTCCGGCCTAGTGAACGTCAGCCGTGCGACCTCGCCGTCGCGAGTGAATTCGAACCCGTCAGTCATCCTCGGACTGTAGCCGGGACCCACCGGCGGTCACGAAGCCGAAGTGACCCGATACACGTCGTAAACGCCTTCGACGCCCCGGACCACCTTCAGTACGTGTCCGAGGTGCTTCGGGTCGCCCATCTCGAACGAGAACCGGCTGACCGCGACCCGGTCGCGCGACGTCGTCACCGACGCGGACAGGATGTTGACCTTCTCGTCCGCGAGCACCTTCGTGACGTCGGAGAGCAGACGGTGCCGGTCCAGCGCCTCGACCTGGATCGCGACGAGGAACACCGAAGACGCCGAGGGCGCCCATTCGACCTCGACCAGCCTCTCGGGCTGGGCCCGCAGGTCGTCGGCGTTGGTGCAGTCGGTCCGGTGCACGCTGACGCCACCGCCGCGCGTGACGAAACCGAGGATCTCGTCGCCCGGCACCGGCGTGCAGCAGCGGGCGAGTTTGGCCCAGATGTCGCTGGCGCCCTTCACCACGACGCCGACGTCGTTCGAGCCGCGGCGGCGGGTGACGGTGGACGGGGTCGCGCGCTCGGCGAGCTCCTCCTCCGCCTCGTCGACGCCGCCGATGAGCGCGACCAGCCGCTGCACGACGTGCTTCGCGCTGGTGTGCCCCTCGCCGACGGCCGCGTACAGCGAGCTGATGTCCGGGTGCCGCAGTTCGGTGGCGACCGCGCCCATCGACTCGGCGGAGACCAGCCGCTGGATCGGGAGGCCGACCTTGCGGACCTCCTTGGTGATGGCCTCCTTGCCGCCCTCGATCGCCTCGTCACGGCGTTCCTTGGCGAACCACTGCCGGATCTTCGCGCGCGCCTTGGGCGAACCGGCGAACTGCAGCCAGTCGCGGCTCGGCCCCGCCGTCTCGGCCTTCGAGGTGAAGATCTCGATGACCTCGCCGTTCTCCAGCTTGCGCTCGAGCGCGACGAGCCTGCCGTTGACGCGGGCCCCGATGCACCGGTGGCCGACCTCGGTGTGCACGGCGTAGGCGAAGTCCACCGGCGTCGAATCGACCGGCAGCGTGATCACGTCGCCCTTGGGCGTGAACACGAAGATCTCGCGCGAGGCGAGCTCGTAGCGCAGCGACTCCAGGAAGTCGCCCGGGTCCGCCGCTTCCCGCTGCCAGTCGAGGAGCTGGCGCATCCACGCCATCTCGTCGACGTCCATGGCGTTCCCGTTGTGGGTGCCCTTGGTCTCCTTGTACCGCCAGTGCGCGGCGATGCCGTACTCCGCGGTGCGGTGCATCTCGTAGGTACGGATCTGGACTTCCAGCGGTTTGCCGTCCGGACCGATCACGGTGGTGTGCAACGACTGGTACACACCGAAACGAGGCTGCGCGATGTAGTCCTTGAACCGGCCGGGGACCGGCTGCCACAGCGCGTGGACGACACCCATCGCGGCGTAGCAGTCACGGACGTCCTCGACCAGGATCCGCACGCCCACCAGGTCGTGGATGTCGTCGAGGTCGCGGCCGCGGACGATCATCTTCTGGTGGATCGAGTAGTAGTGCTTCGGGCGGCCCTCGACCTTGGCGGTGATCCGCGAGCCTTCGAGATTGCCGGTCAGCTCGGTGATCACCGACCGCAGGTACGTGTCGCGCGAAGGCGCGCGATCGGCGACCAGGCGGACGATCTCGTCGTACTTCTTCGGCTGCAGGATGGCGAAGGCCAGGTCCTCCAGCTCCCATTTGACCGTCGCCATGCCGAGCCGGTGCGCCAGCGGGGCGAGGACCTCCAGGGTCTCGCGCGCCTTGCGGGCCTGCTTCTCCGGCGGCAGGAAGCGCATCGTGCGCATGTTGTGCAGCCGGTCGGCCAGCTTGATGACCAGCACGCGCGGGTCGCGCGCCATCGCGATGACCATCTTGCGGATGGTCTCGGCCTCGGCGGCCGTGCCGAGTTTGACCTTGTCCAGTTTGGTGACGCCGTCGACGAGCTCGCCGACCTTCTCACCGAAGTCGGCCTTCAGGCTTTCCAGCGAATAGCCGGTGTCCTCGACGGTGTCGTGCAGCAGCGCCGCGACCAGCGTCGTGGTGTCCATGCCGAGTTCGGCCAGGATGGTCGCGACGGCGAGCGGATGCGTGATGTACGGGTCGCCGGATTTGCGCCGCTGCTCGCGGTGCAGCTCTTCGGCGACGTCGTACGCGCGCTGGAGCTGCGCGAGGTCGGCGTTGGGATGCAGCTCGCGGTGGATGACGGCGAGCGGTTCGAGAACCTGCTTGACCGGCGCGGCGCGCTGCGCGGTGATCCGGCGGGCGAGGCGGGCGCGCACGCGGCGCGTCGCGGACGGTGTCGGCGCCGCCCCCTGTCGCGCCGCACCGTTCTGCTCGGTGCCGTCCTTCGAGGACACCGCGGCATCGAGCTCTTGGCTCACCCGCACCTCCTGCGCTTCGTGCGGCCTTCGGACATCAAGGGTAACCGCTCCCCCCGGCGGCTCACTTGGTGCGCCCGGTCAACACACCCGGAGGGCCTCCACACGACGCCCCTCGAGCACGGAACGACCACCGAGCGCGCCGAGTTCCATGACCACCGAAACCCCGGTGACCTGTGCCTTCGCGTCTTCCAGCAGTTTGCAGGTCGCCGCGACCGTGCCACCGGTGGCGAGCACGTCGTCGAGGATCGCGACACGCTGGCCGGGCTCGACGACACCTTCGGGCAGCTCGACGGTCGCGGTGCCGTACTCCAGCGTGTAACCGACCCTGCCCGCGACGCGGGGCAGCTTGCCCGGCTTGCGGATCAACGCGACACCGAGGCCGCGGGCGTAGCCGACGGCGGCGGCCAGCAGGAATCCACGCGCCTCCACTCCGGCCAGCAGATCGACCCCGGGGTCCACGGTGGCGGCCAGCCCGTCGGTGACGGCCTTGAAGCCCGCCGCGTCGGCGAACAGCGGACTCAGGTCCCGGAACAGCACGCCGGGTTCCGGGAAGTCCGGTACGTCGGCGATGAGGTCGAGTGCCTTGGCCAGCTCCATGTGCTTCCTGCTCTCCAGTCGTGCTTCCGGGTCCCTGAACGCTAGGAAAGGTCCTTTCATTGCAAAATTTGCAATGAAAGGACCTTTCCTAGCGTTCGACGGCCGGGATTACCTCTTGCGCTTACCCGACGGACGACCCTTGTGGGCCTTCTGGTTCCGCGCGGGAACGCTCGCCGCCGCGGCGTACGCCTTCTCCTTGCGGAGCTCGGCGGCCAGCGCGTCCTCGTCGTTCGGGTCGAAGTCGTCGTCGCGCTCGGCGGCCTTGCGGGCCTGGTTCGCACGCCGCGCGGCGACCCGGTCGGCCTGCTGACGGAACTTCGGGTCACGCATCTTCAGGTCCACCAGCAGCGGGGTGGCCAGCGCGACCGAGGACAGCACGCCGACCAGGGTGCCGGTGAGCTGCACCAGCGCGAGGTCCTGCAGCGTGCCCGAGCCGAGCAGGATGTACCCGACGACGAGCAGGCCGAGGATCGGCAGCATCGCGATCAGCGCCGTGTTGAACGACCGCATCAGCGTCTGGTTCAGCGCCAGGTTGGCGGCCTCGCCGAAGGTACGGCGGGTGAGCCCGAGCAGGCCACGTGTGTTCTCGCGGACCTTGTCGAACACCACCACCGTGTCGTACAGCGAGAACCCGAGGATCGTCAGCAGACCGATCACCGTCGCCGGCGTGACCTCGAAGCCGATCAGCGAGTACACACCCGCCGTCACCACGATGTCGTGCAGGAGCGAGATCAGCGCCGCAGCGGCCATCCTCGTGTCGAAGTACAACGCCAGGAACAGCGTGACCGCCAGGAGGAACACCCCGAGCGCGATCAACGCCTGCCGCGAGATCTCCCCGCCCCAGGACGCGCTGACCGCGCTGTCACTGATGGCCTGGACACTCGGCTGCCCGTTGGACCCGATCGGGCCGAGGTCGCGGAACAGCGCTTCCTTGATCTTGGCGACCTCGGCGGCGTCCAGGGTGTCCGAACGGAGCTGGATGGTCGACGAAGCGCCGCTGCCGACCTTCTGCGCCTCGTCGGCCGGGCGGCCGAGCGCCTCGGAGAAGACGTCCTTGGCCTGCTGCTCGCTGATCTGGCCGTTCTTGCCGTTGGCGGGCAGCTGGATCTGGGTGCCGCCTTCGAAGTCGATCCCGAAGTTGAAGCCCTTGATCCCCATCGACGCGATGCAGACCAGCACCAGCGCGCCGAAGAAGAGGTACCAGCGCTTGCGCTTGCCGACCACGTCGAACGCGCCCGTACCCACGTAGAGGCGGCGGAAGATGCTGTCGCGCTTGCCCGCGGTGGTGGTGTTTTCGTCGACCACGGTCACGCCTCCTTGACGTTCGGGCGGCCGGCGGCCGGACGGGCCGCCTTACGCTCCGAGCCCACCTGCTGAACGGCACCGAGGCCGAGGTTCTTGGGGTTGGACAGGAACTTCGACTTCGACCGCGACACCATCGAGACCAGCGGGTGGGTCACGAGGTAGACCACGACGAGGTCGAGGACCGTCGACATGCCGAGCGTGAACGCGAAGCCCTTGACCTCACCGACGGCCAGCCAGTACAGGATGGCCGCGGCGAGGAAGCTGACCGCGTCCGACGCCAGAATCGTGCGCTGGGCACGAGACCAGCCTCGCGGCACCGCGGAGCGGAACGTCCTGCCTTCCCGGATCTCGTCCTTCAACCGTTCGAAGTAGATGACGAACGAGTCGGCGGTGATACCGATCGCGATGATCAGGCCCGCCACGCCGGCGAGGTCGAGGGTGTACCCGATCCACCGCCCCAGCAGCACCAGTACCGCGTAGACCAGCGAGAACGACAAGGCGAGCGACAGGATCGTCAGCACGCCGAGCAGCCGGTAATAGAACAAGCAGTAGATGAACACGATCAGGAGGCCGAGGCCACCGGCGATCAGACCCGCCTGCAGCGACGCGAGACCCAGCGTCGCGGACACCGTCGTCGCGTCCGAGGACTCGAACGACAGCGGCAGCGAGCCGTACTTCAGCACGTCCGCCAGGTCCTTCGCCTCGGTCTGGCTGAACCGGCCGGTGATCTGGGTCTGTCCGCCCAGGATCGCGGACTGGATGGTCGGCGCGGAGACGACCTGCGTGTCGAGGACGAACGCGGCCTGCTTCTGGACGTTCTTCGAGGTGAAGTCGCCCCAGATCCGGGAACCCTCGCCCTTGAAGTTCAGGTTGACGACCCACTGCGAGTTCTGCGTGTCGTAGCCCGAGGAGGCGTCGGAGATCTCCGTTCCGGGGAGGAACTCCGGCTCCAGCAGGTACTTCATGGTGTTCTTGTCACCGCAGGCGACCAGCGGCTTGTCGGTGAGGTCGTTGCCGACCAGCGGGTCCGACACCTTGGGGTCGCAGTTGAGGGCCGCGAAGGCCTTCTCGGCGGCCGCGGCCTGCTTCGCCTGGTCCGTCGAAAGAAGATCGGGGTTCTGCCGGAGGTTCCGGGCGTTCTCGATCTCCTTCTTCGTCTGCTCGTCGGAGTCCGCGCCCGGCTGCTGCTGCGGCGCGCCGGCGGCGCCACCGCCACCGTTGGCCGGGCTGCTCGGCGGGGCGCTCACACCCGGCGAGGACGGCGGTGCCGAAGACGGCGTGCCGGAAGCGGGCGGGGCCGTCGGCTGCTGGACCGGGGTCACCGGCTGCGACGTCACGACCTTCCGGAAGCCCAGCTTCGCGGTCTTGCCCAGGGTCTTGGCCTGGTCTCCCTGCTCACCGGGGACGGTGATGACGACGTTGCTGCCGTCGAGGACGACCTCGGTACCGCTGACGCCGATACCGTTGACCCGGCGCTCGATGATCGAGCGGGCCTGTTCGAGGGACTCTCGCGGAGGGTCGCCGCCGTCGGGGTTTCGGGCGGACAGGGTGACCCTCGTGCCGCCTTGCAGATCGATGCCGAGCTTCGGCGTCGGCTTGCCGCTACCGGTGAAGAACACCAGGGCGTACAGCGCGACCACGATCAGGGCGAAGAAGGCGAGATAGCGTCCCGGGCGGAGATGCCCGGCCGGTGCGGCCACTGTGCTTCGGTCTCCTCGGACGGACTGGGTTTTTCCCCAATGGACTTGGCTGTTCACTCATCCGGACGGGAGCCCGGCGGTACCGCGAACGAGCACGACTATGACGACGGACACGCACGCAGCACCGAGACACTACTCGGTGCTGCGTGAGCCCGGCGTTGGCCCCGCACCTACGAAAGTCTGGTGTCGGGGATGGCCTTACAACCGCTACTTCTTGCCGTGCTCCAGCGGAGGAGCGATCTGCGCGCCCGACTTCTCCTCGACACGCTCGTCGTCCTTCGACTCGACGACCGGCGCCTCGACGACCTCGTCGGTGTCGGTGGAGTCGGTGGCGTCTTCGTCCGTCTCGACGGCCGGCTCGACCTTCTCGCGGACGGCCTGGCGCAGCCAGGTGGTCACGACGCCCTCGGCGATCTCGAGGTCGATCGTGGTGTCGGCGGAAGCGTCGGCGACAGTCGCGTAGAGACCGGAGGTGGTCATCACCCGGTCACCGGGAGCCAGGCTCGAGAGCAGCTCCTGCTGCGCTGCCGCCGCCTTCTTCTGCTTACGGGTGCCCATGACGAGCGGAATCGCCACAACGAGCATCAGGAGCAGCGGCAGCAATAACTGGTTCATGATTCTCCATTTCGAGCGGACGCCGCGCGGTGCGCTGTTTTGTCCGGTTTGGCGGGGTGTGCTCTCCCCGAGTGTGCCAGGTGCCAGCGGAAACTCCACCACCACCCGTCGTCACCACGGGCCTCGAACCGCGTGAACGGTCCGTTCAGTCCTGGTCGAACAGGTTCGGGCCGCCCTGATCGCCGCGCGTGGCACCGGCCGGGGCCGGCAGGCCGAGGTGCTCCCACGCGGCCGCTGTGGCGACCCGGCCGCGAGGAGTGCGGGCGAGCATACCGGCGCGGACCAGGTAAGGCTCACACACCTCTTCGACGGTGGTCGGTTCTTCCCCCACCGCGACGGCCAGCGTCGACACGCCGACCGGGCCGCCGCCGAAGGAGCGGACCAGCGCGGTCAGCACCGCGCGGTCGAGCCGGTCGAGGCCGAGTTCGTCGACGTCGTAGACCTCCAGCGCGGCACGCGCGATCTTGCGCGTGACCTTGCCGTCGGCCCGGACCTCGGCGTAGTCGCGCACCCGGCGCAGCAGCCGGTTCGCGATCCGGGGTGTGCCGCGGGACCGGCGGGCGATCTCCGCGCAGCCGTCCCGGTCGATGTCGATGTCGAGGATCGTGGCGGCGCGGCGGGCGACGAGTTCCAGTTCGGCGTCGCTGTAGAACTCCATCTGGCCGGTGAAGCCGAACCGGTCGCGCAGCGGACCGGTCAGCGAACCGGACCGCGTCGTGGCCCCGACCAGTGTGAACGGCGCGATCTCCAGCGGGATGCTGGTGGCGCCGGGGCCCTTGCCGACGACGACGTCGACGCGGAAGTCCTCCATCGCGAGGTACAGCATCTCCTCGGCGGGGCGGGCGATCCGGTGGATCTCGTCGATGAACAGGACGTCGCCGGGCGCCAGGTTGGACAGCATCGCGGCCAGGTCGCCCGCGCGTTCCAGCGCGGGACCGGAGGTGATGCGGATGGCGGCGTTGAGTTCGGCGGCGACGATCATCGCCATACTCGTCTTGCCCAGTCCCGGCGGGCCCGAGAGCAGGACGTGGTCCGGTGGGACACCGCGGCGCCGAGCGCTTTCCAGGACGAGTTCGAGCTGTTCACGCACCCGCGGCTGGCCGACGAACTCGTCGAGCTTGCGCGGGCGCAGCGTGGTCTCGACCTCGCGTTCGCCCGTCTGCGGCAGCGCCGAGAGCGTCTCGTCGGTTTCGAACTCCGTCACGGCCTCATAGTCCATGTGGCCGGCTACCGCTTACGCCCGAGGGTGGCCAACGCGGCGCGCAGCACGGACGACGTCGTGTGGCCGTCGCCCTCGCCGAGCACCTTGTCGACGGCCTGTTCGGCCTGCTTGGCCGGGAAGCCGAGGCCCGCGAGCGCCTCGACGACCTCTCCCCGCAGCGCACCGGGCGCGACGACCGCCGGGGACCCGTCGGTCGGGCCCGCGAGCGCGGTGACCTTGTCGCGCAGTTCGAGCGTGAGCCGCTCGGCGCCCTTGCGGCCGATGCCGGGCACCTGGGTGAGCACGGTGATGTTGCCTTCGACCAGCGCGGACCGCAGCTTGTCGGGATCGAGGACGGCGAGGGTCGCCAGCGCCAGCCGCGGCCCGATCCCGGAGACCGTCTGCAGCAGACCGAACAGTTCGCGGGCGTCCGCGTCGGCGAAACCGAACAGCGTCAAGGAATCCTCACGGACCACGAGCGCGGTGTGCAGCATCGCCTGCTCTCCGCGGCGAAGCGTCGCGAGGGTGGCGGGGGTGGCCTGCACGGCGAAGCCCACTCCCCCGACCTCGATCACGACGTGGTCGAGGCCGATGGAGAGGATTTCACCGCGTACCGAGGAGATCATCGAGCCGCTCCTTGCGCTTTCGCTTCTTTGGCCGCGGCGGCGAGCCTGGCCTTGTGGTTCTTGGCGATCTCGGCCGCCCTGGCCTCGGCTTCGGCGAGCCGGACGCGCATCGGCTCGCGCCACAAGTGGCAGATGGCGAGCGCGAGCGCGTCCGCGGCGTCCGCCGGATGCGGTTTGACCTCGAGGCCGAGCAGCCGCATGACCATACCGGTGACCTGTGCCTTGTCCGCACGGCCGGAGCCGGTGACGGCGGCCTTCACCTCGCTCGGGGTGTGGAACACGACCGGCAGCCCGCGCCGGGCCGCGGCGAGCGCGACGACCCCGCCCGCCTGCGCGGTGCCCATCGCGGTGCGCACGTTGTGCTGCGCGAACACCCGCTCCACGGCGACGGCCTCGGGTTTGTAGCGATCCATCCAGCGCTCGACCGCGTCGGAGATCCCCAACAGGCGCACGGCGAGATCGGCGTCCGGCGAGGTCCGCACGACGTCGACGGCCACCGGGCGGACGGTGCGGCCCGTGCCGCCGTCGACCACCCCGAGCCCGCACCTGGTCAGACCGGGGTCGACCCCGAGTACCCGCACGCGTTTTCCTCCGCTCCGGCGAACATCAGTTCGAGATCCGAGGCTACCCGGAGCAGGGTCCGGGCAAGATGAGGACATGCCGAGTCCCGACGAGTTCACCGCCCATCTGGGTCTTCAGCCGCTGCCCGTGGAGGGCGGCCGCTGGGCGCAGAGCTGGCGCGACGAAACCGCGTCCGCGATCTACTACCTGCTCGCGCCACCGGAAACCTCGGCGCCGCACCGGCTGGACCGCCTGGAGATCTACGCCCACCACGCCGGCGCGCCGGTGCGGATGCTGCTGCTGTTCCCCGGCGGACGTGTTTCGCGGCCGGTGCTGGGGCCGGACGTCGCGACCGGTCAGCGTCCGCAGGTGGTGGTGCCCGCCGGGGTCTGGCAGGCGTCGGCGAGTACCGGTGAGTGGAGCCTGGTCGGGACCGTGGTCGTGCCGCCTTATACGGACGACAGCGTGGAGTTCCGGTCGGCGGCCGCGTTGGCCGCCGAGTGGCCCGACGCGACGGAAGACCTGGGGCCCTGGCTTCGGTGACCCCGCAATTAGTCCTCTGAATGCGTGGACGCAGGGTGTCCCGAACGCTATGAAAGGTCCTTTCCTTGCAAAATTTGCAAGGAAAGGACCTTTCATAGCACGCGCAGCGGTGGCTCAGGGGCCGTCGACGCCCGGGGTCCAGCTCTCCGGGTCACCGGATTCGGTCAGTACCGGCTGGTACCGCGCGAAGCCCTCGGGCGCGTCCGGATGCCACGGGAAGTGCCCGTCCGGCGTGGCGACGATCAGTTGCAGCGCCGGGAAGTCCCCGTCCGGGTAGATCAGGAACGCGCTCCCGAAGTACTCGGGATAGTGCCCCTTCGCGACCCGTTCGAAGACCACCGGCGCGCCCTCGAAGAAATCGTCGTAGCGCTTGCCGACCTCGAAGATCTCGCCCGCGGCCGCACGGTCGACGTAGGCGTCGAGAAGGACCGGCCCCATGTGCCCGGGCAGTCCGATCACGACCGCTTCCGCCACGTTGTGCAGCGCCCAGGCGCACGCGGTGAAGCAGAAGGGCGCGTCGTTCTCGTCGCCGTCGACCGCGATGACCGCGTTCCCTCTCGCCTGCGCCTGCGACTCGATCCACTGGATCAGTTCGGTTTCTTCAGCGGTGAGGGCATCGGCTTCGGAGGTCGTCACGCGCGACATTGTGCCCCACGCGAGCGTCCGTACCTAGTCCCGGGACCGATTTTCCGCGGCATGGCGGGAAAAATCGATCAGCCGACCTCGGCCATGACCTCGTCGGACACATCGAAGTTCGCGTACACGTTCTGCACGTCGTCGCAATCCTCGAGCGCGTCGATGAGCTTGAAGACCTTCTTCGCGCCTTCGACGTCCAGCGGGACGCTGACCGACGGCAGGAAGGTGAGATCCGCGGACTCGTACTCGAAACCGGCCTCCTGCAAGGCTTTCCGGACCGGGACGAGGTCGGTGGCCTCCGAAACGATCTCGAAGTTCTCGTCGAGGTCGTTGACCTCTTCGGCGCCCGCGTCGAGGACGGCCATGAGGACGTCGTCCTCGCCGGCGTCACCCTTGGGCATGATCACGACGCCCTTGCGGTTGAACATGTAGGCGACCGAGCCCGGGTCGGCGAGCGAGCCGTTGTTCCGGGTGAGCGCGGTGCGCACCTCCATGGCGGCGCGGTTCTTGTTGTCGGTGAGGCATTCGATCAGGACGGCCACACCGTTCGGGCCGTAGCCTTCGTAGGTGATGGTCTGCCAGTCGGCGCCACCGGCCTCTTCACCGGCGCCGCGTTTGCGGGCGCGCTCGATGTTGTCCTGCGGGACCGAGTTCTTCTTGGCCTTCTGGATGGCGTCGTAGAGCGTCGGGTTGCCGTCCGGGTCGCCACCGCCGGTCCGGGCCGCCACCTCGATGTTCTTGATCAACCGGGCGAAGAGCTTGCCGCGCTTCGCGTCCAGGTTGGCCTTCTTGTGCTTCGTGGTGGCCCACTTGGAGTGGCCGCTCATCTCTCCTCCATCTACTCCTGTGCCCGCCGCTGAGCACAGTGTCGGTTTTGCTTAAGCCTGCCGCACGAGGTCGACGAACAGCCTGTGCACGCGTTCGTCCCCGGTGAGTTCGGGGTGGAACGACGTGGCGAGTACCGCCCCCTGCCGGACCGCGACGATCCTAGCGGCCGCGTCCTCGGAGCCCGGCATTTCGGGGACACTGGCGAGTACCTCGACCCCGTCGCCCGCTTTTTCGACCCACGGGGCGCGGATGAACACAGCGTGCACCGGGCCGCCTTCGATACCGGTGAAGTCGAGATCGGCTTCGAAGGAGTCCACCTGCCGCCCGAACGCGTTGCGCCGGACGACGACGTCGAGCCCGCCGAGTTGCCGCTGGTCAGGCCGTCCGTCGAGGGCCTGACGGGCGAGCAGGATCATCCCGGCGCAGGAGCCGAACGCGGGCATCCCGTCCGCGATGCGCTCGCGCAGTGGCTCCAGCAGTTCGAAGGTCTCCAGGAGCCTCGACATGGTGGTCGACTCGCCACCCGGCAGCACCAGACCGTCCACTTCGGACAGTTCGCTCGCGCGACGGACCGGCAGTGCACGCGCACCCGCTCGTTCCACCATCGCGGCGTGCTCCCGCACGTCGCCCTGCAGTGCGAGCACGCCGACCACCGGCCGTGCCCCCGTCGCGATCGCCACCCGACCTCCCGAAAGACCTTCCCCTTAGCTTAGGCGCCTCGGGGAAGGGCCAGGTCAGGGGACCCCGGCCAGCCGCAGCAGGGCCGCGGTCGCGGCCGCCGCGACGACGACCAGCGCGAACGGCGCCTTGCGCCAGGCGAGCACGCCGCCGACCAGCACTCCGGCGGGCCGGGCGTAACCGGCGAACTCGTGTCCCTCGGTGAGCGCGGCGACCGCGACGAGGGCGGCCAGCAGGACGACGGCCGAGCGCGCCATCAGCTTCTCGGCCTTGGGCGAGACGGTGAACCGTGCCTTCAGCACCGGCCCGGCGAACCGGAAGGCGAAGGTCCCGGCGGCGAGCACACCGCCGGCGATGATCAGTTCCAGCGGATCCATCAGTGCACTCCCTCGGGTTCGCGTTCGGCGGGTTCCTTGGCGGCCACCCCGGCCAGCACACCGACCAGCGCGAGCAGCACCGGCAGCCCGGCGGGCAGGAACGGCGTCGTGGCCAGCGCGACGGCGACGCCGACGAGCACCGGCAGCCGGGCGGCGCGATCGCGCAGCGACGGCAGGACCAGCGCGAGCAGCACCGCCGGGAAGGCCGCGTCGAGCCCGAACGCGTCCGTGTCACTGATCGCCGTCCCGGCGTAGGCCCCGGCGAGGACGCCGACGTTCCAGCAGACGAACAGCCCGATCCCGCACACCCAGTACGCCGCCTTGCGCCGCTCTTCGTCGCGCTGGGCCAGCGCGAACGCGACGGATTCGTCGATCATCAGGTGGCTGCCGACCACCCTCGACGACCACCGTTTCCCGAGGACGTCGCCGATCGCGAAGCCGAAGGGCAGATGCCGCGCGTTGGCCAGCAGACCCGCCGCGACGGCCGCGACCGGGCTGCCGCCCGCGGCGATGATGCCGACGAACATGAACTGTGAGGCACCGGCGAAGACCAGCACCGAGAGCAGCATCGGCGCCCAGATCGGGAAGCCGGAGCCCACCGCGATGGCGCCGTAGGAGATGCCGACAATGGTGTCGGCGAGGCAGACCAGCCCGATGTCACGGAGAAGATCGCGCCCCAGGACACGAGTGGTTGTTCGCCATATCGAACGCATAGCGTCATACAATGAACGAACGCAGCCGTGTTCGTCAAGGCGAACGCAACGACCGATGGAGCGAACGCATGTCCCCGACCGCGTCCGACGGTGCCCCACTGGACGTCATCGCCATGTCCCTGCGCCGGGAACGTGCCCGCACCGGGCTGTCCCTCACCGAGGTCGCCAAACGCGCGGGCATCGCGAAATCCACGCTCTCGCAGCTGGAGTCCGGCACCGGGAATCCGAGCGTCGAGACGATCTGGGCGTTGTGCGTCGCGCTCGACGTCCCGTTCTCGCGGGTGGTCGAGCCGGAGCGCCCCCGCGTGCAGGTCATCCGCTCAGGCAGCGGTCCGACGGTGTTCGCCGAACACGCCGATTACGCGTGCACGCTGCTCAGCTCCTGCCCTCCCGGCGCCCGGCGCGACGTGTACCTGATTCGCGCCGAGCCCGGAAAACCGCGGCTTTCGGATCCGCATATGAGCGGCATCGTCGAGCACATCGTCCTCAGTGCGGGCCGCGCCAAGGTCGGGCCGCTGGACGAGCCGATCGAACTGCTGCCCGGCGACTACATCTGCTACCCCGGCGACGTGCCGCACATCTTCGAGGCGCTCGAACCGGGTACGTACGGCGTGGAGATCGCCGAGTACACCTGATCAGGCCGGCTCCTCCGCCTTCTCCTCGGTGACGTCGGCGAGCTTCCAGCCGCCCTTCCGCCGCAGCACCAGGACGTAGTACGCGATCGACAGCAGGGCGACGCAGGCGGTGACGATCAGGCTCGGCCGTCCGACCGCCGGGTCGAGCACGTTCTGGTAGACCACGAACACCAGGACGCCCAGCGCCAGCACCGGCGCGACCGGGAACCACGGCATCCGGTACTTCGCGTGCACGGTGGCGCCGGTGCGCCTTCCGACGATCGCGCCGAGACAGAGCGCCGCGTAGACGGCCACGATCGACGTGCTGGTCACCACCAGCAGCAGTTTCGGGTCGACGAAGCAGAGCAGCGCGGCCACCAGCCCGGTGCCGACGGTGGCGACCCACGGCGTCCCGAACTTCGAGTGCACCGAGGCGAGCGCCCGGTTGACCGGCGACGGCCACGCGCGGTCGCGGCCGCTGCTGAACAGCATCCGTGAACTGATCAGCACGATCGCCAGCACGGCGTTGATGATCGCGAGCGCCACCGCCAGGCCGATCACGGTGTCGAGGGTGCCGCCGCCACGCGAGCCGATGAAGTAGGACAGCATGTTTTCCGAGGTGAACAGCGCGTTCAGATCGGGCGCGCCGAGCAGGACCGCGGTCACCGGGATCAGTTCGGCGAGCACCGTGATGCCGAGGGCCATCAGGATCGCGCGCGCGATGCCGCGCGAGGCGTCCTGCGTCTCCTCGCCGAAGTACACCGCCGAGCCGTAGCCGTTGTAGGCGAAGATCGCGACCGAGGTGGCGATCGCGATGGCGCCGACCGTGGCCGGGCCGCCGTCCGAGGCGACCGGATGGGCCAGCAGTTCGGTGAACGAGCGCGCCGGGTTCAGCAGGCCGAGCGCGCTGACCACGATCAGCGCGAGGATCTCGATCGCCAGGAAGATCCCGGTGACCCAGGCGTTGAGTTTGATGTCGAACACCCCGACGACGGCCGCGACCACGCAGGTCACGGCGGCGATCACCGAGCCTGGGACACCGGGCAGGAGCACGCCGAGGTAGGTGCCGACGCCGAGCGCGATCACCGCGACGATGAGCACCTGCGTGATGATCATGAGGCCGAGTACGGCGAAGCCGGGCAGGCGCCCGAGCGTGCGGGTGACGATCGCGTACTCGCCGCCCGCCAGCGGGAAGGCCGACGCGAGTTCGGCGTAGACGAAGGCCATGAACACACCGACCACCGCGGCGGCCACGAAGCTGTAGAAGGCGCCCGTCCCGGCGCCGGAGATCACCCCCGGCGCGATGATGAAGACCGACGAGGCGGGACTGATCGCGGAGAGCGTGATGAGCAGCGTGCCGAGGGTGCGCAGACCGCGGCGCAGGGCGGGAGTGGACACGGCCGACCTCCTACAAGGCGGGTTCCTTGAATCTCCTTCGAAGAACTGTTGAGCACGCATCAAAGGCCCTCCACGGTGTGACGTCAAGAGCTGATTGCGCGCAGCTCTTGCGTTTTTCGAACAAGATTCGAAGAATGAAGGCATGGCGAGACCGAGCAAGGCACCGGAGCGACGGGCCGAACTGATCGAGGTGGCCAGACAGGCCGTCCTCGACCGCGGCGTACTGAACCTGCGGCTGAGGGACGTCGCCGAGGGCGCGGGCCTGTCGCCGGGTTCGGTCCTGTACTACTTCCCCACCCTCGCCGATCTGCTCCAGGAGGTGCAGCGCGAGGCGGTGGCGCGGTTCTGCTCGGCGAGGGAGCAGGCCGCGGGCGCGAAGACGAAGCCGTCCGACCGGCTGCTGGCGATGATCCGCAGCGGTCTGCCGACCGGTCCCGACGACGAACTCTGCGTGCTGCTCTACGAACTCGGCACGATCGCCCGCCGCGATCCCGCGTACGCCGCCCGGCACATCACGCTCTACGAGCAGCAGGTCGGGATCTACACCGGCATCCTCGAAGCCGGCGCGGCCACCGGCGAGTTCACCCTGACCGCGGAGCCGGTGTCGATCGCGCGGAACCTCGTCGCACTGGAAGACGGCTACGGCCTGCACCTCACCCAGGCCGTGCCGACGATGGAAACCGCCACCGCCGAAGCGATGTTGCTCTCCTATGCCCGCACCGCCACCTCGAACTCCTTGGCGCCTGTCGGCGGAGCTGAAGATGCACCCGAAAAGGGACCAAACGCGTGAACCCGCCCTGGCCGAAGGCCCCGCTATCGCGGTGGCAGGGCGCCCTCAGCACTCTGGCGACCTGGATGACCATGCAGAGCCCTGCCGACGTCGATCGCGGACGCGGGTTCACCTACGAACACTTGGAGGACCGTCCATGACCCGCGCCCGCGACCTGGGTGTCCCGCTGCCCGGCCGGACCGGCGAGCACAACGCGCTCACCGACGTCCCCGGTGTCGAGATCGGTTTCACGACCCTCGTCGAGGGCGAGTCGGTGCGCACCGGCGTCACCGCCGTCCTGCCGCGCGGACGCGAGGACTTCGCCGTGCCGTGCGCGGCCGGGACGTACGCCCTCAACGGCAACGGCGAGATGACCGGCACCGCGTGGCTGGCCGAGACCGGGTCGCTGACCCTGCCGGTGCTGATCACCTCGACGCACGCCGTCGGCGCGTGCCACCGCGGCACGATCGACTGGGTCGTCCGCGAGCGGCCCGACGTGGCCGCGGAATGGCTGCTGCCGGTGGTCGCCGAGACCTGGGACGGCTATCTGAACGACAGCACCGCACCGACCATCCACAGTGGACACGCCATCGCCGCGATCGACGCCGCGCGGCCGGGCCCGGTCGGTGAGGGCTCCGTCGGCGGCGGCACCGGGATGACCTGTTACGGCTTCAAGGGCGGCACCGGTACGGCCTCCCGCGTCGTGTCCTACGGGGACGACGCGTACACCGTGGGAGCGTTGGTACAGGCCAACTTCGGCTCACGCCGCGAGCTCACCGTCGCGGGCGAGCACGTCGGAGCGGAACTCGGTGCCGACAACCCGATGGAGGAGGCTTGGGCGGCGCCGTCCGGTGCCGGGTCGGTGATCGTGATCATCGGCACCGACGCTCCCCTGCTGCCCGGCCAGTGCACGTCGCTCGCCCGCCGGGTCCCGCTCGGCCTCGCCCGCACGGGAACCGCGGGTTCACACTTCTCCGGCGACCTCTTCCTGGCGTTCAGCACGGCGAATCCGGGAGCGCTCACCAGCCGGTTCCCGCGTACGGACGAGGCCGAGTACGAAAGCATGCGGTTCGTCCCGTGGGGCAGGCTCGATCCCTTCTTCGAGGCCGTCGTGCAGGCGACCGAGGAAGCGGTGCTCAACGCGCTGTTCGCGAACGAGGAGATGACCGGTCACCGCGGACGCCGGGTTCCCGCGCTGCCGACCGGACGCTGGTCTAGGTCCTGATCAAGACCTTCCCCGACGGCGGCCGGTCGCTGGATCTCGCACGGATTCGCGCGAGATCCAGCCGGACCCGCGAGGCGCAGATCTCGTCGGAAAGCGAGTCGAGCAGTTCGAGCGCGCGGCACAGGCACGACATCGCGCCCCGCCGGTCGCCGCGCCGAAGGTGCAGTTCTCCCCGCCTGCGCAGGACGAGCGCCGTGCGATGCGGATCGTTCAGCTCGGCGCAAAGCCGCCCGGCCTCGTCCAGTTCCGCTTCCGCCTCGTCGAGCAGACCGAGATCCGTGCTCGCGACGGCGTACGAGGTATGGGCGTGCGCCATCCCGAGGACGTCCCCGATCTCGCGGAAGAGGGCCAGCGCCCGCCTCCCCGTCGCGCGCGAGGTCTCGGGCCGCCCGGCCGCCCGCGCGAGCACGCACAGCCCGGTCAGCGCTCTGGCCCGTCCCGCCCGGTCGCCGATCCGGTCGCTGATCCGGCAAGATTCGGTGAGCGCCTCGCGCGCCGTCCGGAAATCGTCGCGGTAGAGGTGGATCTGGCCGATTCCCCGCAGCAAGGCGGCTTCCCCGCGCGCGCATCCCGACGCCCGCGCCGCGGTCAGCGCGCATCGGTGGCACCGCGACCATTCCGCGTACAGTCCACTGTGGTCGAAGTACGACGCGGCCACGACGGCGAGTTCCCAGGCGAGCTCGCCGAGCCCGGCGTCCGCCGCGTGCGATACCGCAGCCTCCAACGCGGGAACCTCGTCCCGGAACCACGAAAGCGGTTCGGCCACCAGTCCTTCGTCGAGCGAGGTCCGGACGGCCGTGCCGGGCTCCGGCCGCAACACGCTGCGGGACAACCGGTCCGCGGCCTTCTCCGCGAGCCAGAGCCAGCCGCCGAGCACTCGCTCGGTCGCCTCCGCGCGGACCTGTTCCGGTTCGACGGCGACCTCCTCGACCGCGAACGCGCGCAAGAGATCGTGGACCCGGTAACGAGGAGCGCCGGTAGCACGCGGGGCGGGCTGGACCATGTTCCGATGCCGCAGGTCTTCCAGCGCGCGAGACGTCGTTTCGGGCTCTCCGTCGTCGGCGAGCGCCGCCGCCCAGGCGGGGAAATCGGCCGGAGGCAGCAAACCCAGCCTGCGGAACAGCCGCTGCCGGTCCGGCTCCAGCTGCTGATAGCCGAGGGACAGGCTGCCGCGGACGGCGAGATCCCCCGCGCACAGCCAATCCAACCGCCGCCGTTCGACCGCCAGCTCCCCCGCGACGTCGGCGAGCCGCCAGCCCGTGCGGTCGCCGATCCGGCTGCCGACGATCCGCAACGCCAGCGGGAGCCCGCCGCAGTGTTCGAGAACCTGTTGGGCGGCAACGGGATCTTCGTCGGTATCGGTGAGCTTGGCGAGAAGGGCTTCCGCGTCCGCCAACGACAGGACGTCGACCGGGACCTGCCTGCCGAGTTCGAGCCCGGCCAGCACGAACCGGCTCGTGACGATCACCGCGCAGCCACCACCGGCGGGCAGCAACGGCCGCAGCTGGGCCTCACCGGCGGCGTCGTCGAGGACGAGCAGCATGCGGCGATCGTGCACCAGGCTGCGGAAGAGGCAGGCGCGGTCGTCGACGTCCGCCGGGATCCCGTCGGCCGGAACACCGAACGCGCGCAGGAATCCGGTGAGCACGGCCTCCGGAGTCCTGGGCTCGTCCGTGGTCCCGCGCAGGGCCGCGAACAGCCTGCCGTCGGGATAGTCGTCGGCGACCTGATGCGCGAGCCTGATCGCGAGCGAGGACTTCCCGATCCCGCCGGCGCCGGTCAACAGGACCACGGGCGGGGTGTCGCGGCCGTCGTCCCGGCGCAGGTCCGCGAGCAGATCCGCGATCAGCGCGTCCCTGCCGACGAAGTCCGGGATACCCGGCGGCAGCTGGCTCGGCACGGCGGGTTCCTGGTACGCGGGATATTCGCGCGCCGTCATGCCTTGGCCGTCGCTCAGGATCTCGCACTGCAGGGAGCGGATCGACGGCGATGGCTCGACGCCGAGTTCGTCGACCAGCCTGCGTCGCCATCCGGCGTAGACGTCGAGTGCCTCCGCCACGCGGCCCGCCCTGGCGAGCGCGGTCATCAACAGCCCGCAGACCCGCTCCCGGAACGGGGCGGCCGTGAGCAGGTCGCGGAGTTCGGGCACCAGCCGGTCGTGCTCGCCGAGCCCGAGTTCGGCCTCGGCCTTGTCCTCCAGCAGCGAAAGCCGTTCCTCCTCCCAGCGCGCGACGACCTCCGCCGCGGCCGGGATCCCGGCCAGCACCGGCCCCCGCCACAGTTCGAGCGCGTCCCGGAAGTACCGGGCCGCCTCACGATGGCGGTCGCGGGCCAGCAGTTCGCGGCCCCGCGCGGCGAGGCAGATGAACCGGCCGGCGTCGGTGTCCTCCGGCCGCGCGTCGAGCTGATACGCCGCTCCCCTGGTCAGGATCGGCTGATCGCCCCGTGGCGAGCGCAAGGCGCGGCGCAGGCCCGAGATGAGCCCCTGGATCTGGACTTTCGCCGAGACCGGTGGCGTTTCGCCCCACAGCTCGTCGATGATCCGGTCCGACGGCACCGGGCGGCCGGCCTCGATCAGCAGGAGCGCGAACACCCGGCGCGCCTGTGGCGGGCCGAGTGGCAGGTCCGTGCCCTGCCACTCGGCCGCGGGTTCACCGAACAGGCGATAGAAATAGAAACTCTTTTCCTTCACCGATTTCTCCCCCAGTAAAACGAGACACCCCAGTCGAGAGTCTCAGAAATATCCGGGGGCGGCGTCCGGCATTCGAAGGAACACTTCGCTCAGCAGGCGCTGGCCGACGTGTAAATTCTCAACGAACTCGCCTGGTCGTTGTCGGCGTTCCCGACATACGACGACTGCGAGTTCGCCTGCATGCAGCGGCTGGTCCCGCTGCCGATGTTGTAGTACCAGCGGGCGTCGACGGAGCGTCGGTTGTGCCAGGACGACATCTGGTCGTTGAATCCGTAGTCGACCAGATTCTTCAGCCCCGGGTCCCGGAACTGCAGCCGCCGTCCGCCGAAGTCGCGATGCTCGTACAGGCACACGAAGTTCGCTTGGCAGTTGCTGGCCGCGCTGGGCGACAACGACAGAGTGGTCTCCCCACCGTTCCAGACGACCTGGTCTCCGGTGACCTTCCATCCCGGAGCGAGCTTCGCCGCGTCGATGCCGGCGGCGCGCAGCGTGGCCGCCCCTTCCGTCGCGGCCGAAGCGGGTGCCGCGGCGAGTGCCGTCGCGATCGCGGCGGCCCCCAAAGTGGCGGAAACGAACCGAAGAGTGCGCATTTGTCCTCCTTGATCCCGGCGTGCCCTCCGCACGCCGGGATCAAGGTCCCGCGCACCGCTTCCCGATGCCTAAGCAGTCGAAAAGGGACCGCGGTTCCTCCGCTTAGCTCCGCAGGTCGCCGATCAGAGCCAGTCCGCCTCGATACCGCGGGCACGCAACGACTCCAGCGCCTCTTCGTTACCCGTGAAGAGCAAGGTCATCGACTTCAGGTTGGGAAAGTGTGCGACGTCGGCGAACTCGTCGACGTCGAACAGCGAGTCCTCGCCGTCCCAGTTCGGCGCGATCTCGAGGTAGATCTCGTTGCCGCCGTCCATCTCGATCTCGGTGATCTTCTCCGCGAGCTCGGCGGGGACCTCGAGCGCCTCGAAGTAGGCCGACGCCTCGGGGACCGCCTCGACGCTCCCGGCGTCGTAGGTGAAGCCCTTCTCGGCGGCGTACTCCCGCAGGTCGAACTTCGGGAGGAGTTCCTGGTTGTACATCAGCTCTTGGACCACCGCGAGCTTGAAGTTGAAGTCGGTGAACGGAATCGTCTGGCTCATGCCCGGACCTTATAGCGCGGCATGTCCGGACAGGTCGGGTTCCGGAGAAGTCGTCCGATGGCAGGATGGTGGCCTGATGACAGCACTGACACTCGAAGACGCCCGGATGGGCCTCGCCTCGCAACCGTTCAGCGTCCTGCTCGGGGCCAGGGTGGCCTCGTTCGGGAACGGTGCCGCGACCCTGGAACTCGACATCCGCGATGATCTGTTGCAACAGAACGGGTATCTCCACGGCGGCGTGCTCGCCTACGCCGCGGACAACGCGATCACCTTCGCGGCCGGGACCACACTGGGTCCGGACGTCCTCACCGGCGGCTTCAGCATCAACTACCTGCGGCCGGCACAGGGAATCCGGCTCGTGGCGGAGGCCAAGGTCCTGCACAGCGGCCGGCGCCAGGCGACTTGCCGCTGCGACCTGTACGTGATCGGCGAAGACGGGACCACGACACTCAGTGCCGCGGCGCAGGGAAGCGTGCTGACGAGGAACGGCCCCACCCGCTGATGGACGCGGGACGGCCCGGCACTCTTCGAGGAGTGCCGGGCCGTTCCGAGATCGTGTGACTTACCAGCCGCGCTCGGAGAGACGGTGCGGCTCGGGCACGTCGTCGACGTTGATTCCGACCATCGCTTCCCCGAGGCCACGCGAAACCTTCGCGATGACGTCCGGGTCGTCGTAGAACGTGGTGGCCTTGACGATCGCCTCGGCACGCTGCGCCGGGTTGCCGGACTTGAAGATGCCGGAGCCGACGAACACGCCCTCGGCACCGAGCTGCATCATCATCGCGGCGTCGGCCGGGGTCGCGATACCGCCCGCGGTGAACAGCACGACGGGGAGCTTGCCCTTCGCGGCGACCTCCTTGACGAGCTCGTACGGCGCCTGGAGCTCCTTCGCCGCAACGTAAAGCTCGTCCTCGGGCAGAGAGGAGAGGCGGCGCAGTTCCGCGCGGATCTTGCGCATGTGCGTGGTCGCGTTCGAGACGTCGCCGGTGCCGGCCTCGCCCTTGGACCGGATCATCGCCGCGCCCTCGTTGATCCGGCGCAGCGCCTCGCCGAGGTTGGTGGCACCACAGACGAAGGGCACGGTGAAGGCCCACTTGTCGATGTGGTTCTCGTAGTCGGCCGGGGTCAGCACCTCGGACTCGTCGATGTAGTCGACGCCGAGCGACTGGAGCAGCTGAGCCTCGACGAAGTGGCCGATACGGGCCTTCGCCATGACGGGGATCGAAACGGCCTCGATGATGCCGTCGATCAGGTCCGGGTCGCTCATCCGGGCGACGCCGCCCTGCGCGCGGATGTCCGCGGGGACCCGCTCGAGCGCCATCACCGCGACGGCGCCTGCGTCCTCGGCGATCTTCGCCTGCTCAGCGGTGACCACGTCCATGATCACACCGCCCTTGAGCATCTCCGCCATCCCGCGCTTGACCCGGGCGGTGCCGGTGAGCGAGGTGGTGGCCGTGTTCGTGGAGTCGTCAGACACTGCTGGACCTTTCGGAAAGCACACGAGTGAGGGTGACGCCTCCGAGAGTAGGCCGCTTTTGGACCTCTGAAGCAGGCCAGTTCGCGGCGATTTCAGCAGTCCACTGGGTGATCTGGCCCGCACCTCTTCCCCGCGTTTCGTCCTCTGGATGCGGTCGTTCGCTGTCGAACTACCGCATCCAGAGGACGAAACGCGTCAGCGGGCCAGGCCTTGTTCGAAGGCGAACAGGCCGTCGGGGTCGTACTTCCGCGCGACTCGGCGCAGCCGCGGCAGGCTTTCGCCGTAGTACGCCTTCGCCCACTCAGGCATCTCCGGGTCGATGTAGTTGATGTACCCGGCCTGCCCGTACTCGCGGCCGAGTTCGTCCCGGACCCCGCCGATCACCTGGCGCGCGTACGCCTCGCCGCCGTCCAGACCGCGGGTGATCTGGACGCTGCCCAGCGCGGACCGGTGCGGGAAGCACGACTCGCTCGACGGCACCCGCGCGATCGCGCCGCCGTAAGCGTCCACGATCGAGTACAGGTGCGGATCGCTCGCCAGCAATCCCGCCAGCGCGTCCGGATCGGGCACCGGATGGGTCAGCATCCGCGAAGTGGCCACGTACTCCCCGCGCTGCGCGACCGCGGCGGGGAAGGCGGACTCCTGGGCGAAGGTCCGCATCGTCGCCAAGTGGCCTTGTTCGGTCACGTCCCGTTGGAGCGGCTGGACGCCGACGCGGCGGACCAGATCGTCCAGCAACGGGTTCACCTGCGCGGCGGAGCCCACGAAACACCCACCGCAGTTCGCGGCCGCGGCACCGAGCCCCATCCCCGACCACAACTCGTCCGGCATCGCGGGCTGCCACTCCTGCCAGGCCGCCACGAGAGCCGCCAGCGCGGCGGGCGGGAAGACCAGGTTGAAGTTCGTCAGCGTCCTGGCCGCCGCCGTGCGGAAGGTGAACGACGTGACGATGCCGAAGTTGCCGCCGCCACCGCCGCGCAACGCCCACAGCAGGTCCGGCGCCGTGTCCTCCGACACCAGGCACGCCTTCCCGTCCGCGCCGACGAAACGCACGGACTCGACGTTGTCGCAGGTCAGGCCATACTTTCGGGCCAGGACCCCGATCCCGCCGCCGAGGGTCAGCCCGGCGATGCCGACCTGAGGGCAGCTGCCGGCGGGCAGCGCGCGGCCCGCCGCCGCGAGTGCCTCGTACACCCGGCCGAGCTGCGCGCCCGCCCCGATCTCCGCCCGGCCACCGGGCAGGATCCGGACCCCGTTCAGCCGGGACAGATCGACGACGAGCCCTTCGTCCACTATGGAATAACCGGCGTAACTGTGCCCGCCCGACCGGGCCGCGATCGGAATCCGCTGCCTGGCGGCGAAATCGACGCACCGGCGGACGTCGTCCTCGTTCGCGCAGACCGCGACACCAGCGGGCAGCCGATGGTCGTAGAGGCTGAAGAACCCGAGCCTCTTTTCGTCGTAGCCGGGGTCGCCGGGCCGGAACAGCTCCCCCGCCAACCGGGCACGGAGCCGCTCCCACGGACCACCGCCCTCGGGAATCGCGGCGGGCACCGCCGCCATCATCGGGACCGCCCCCGCCAGCCGTAACACCGTGCGTCTGTCGAGCTCCATCGCTCATCCCCCACCGTCGGATCCGCCTCCGGGTGTCCGCCATCGAGCATAACGGCGCGTCGACATTCGGGGGGTCCCTCGCCGGTCGCCTTGCCGCGACGCCCGTCGCGGGTGTGTGATCGAGGACACACCTGTACGCGGCATCGTGTGGTGAGGAGATCGGCATGGCCGACAAACAGAGCAAGAACGGAGACTCCGGGGCCGCCGTCGCTGTGGACGACCCGGCGAAGGTCCGCAACGTCGTCCTGGTCGGCCCCTCGGGATCAGGCAAGACGACACTCGCCGAGGCCTTGCTCGCCGCGTCCGGCACGGTGACGCGGGCAGGCTCGGTGGTGGAAGGGACCACGGTGTGCGATCACGATCCCGCCGCGGTCCGACAGCAACGGTCGGTCGGTCTTTCGGTCGCGCCGGTGTTGCACCAAGACCACAAGATCAACCTCATCGACACCCCCGGGTACGCCGATTTCGTCGGTGAGCTGCGGGCCGGGCTCCGCGCCGCCGACGCGGCGTTGTTCGTGGTCTGCGCGGCGGAAGGCGTCGACGCCGCCACGGTCGCGGTCTGGGAGGAGTGCGCCGCGGTCGGGATGCCGAGGGCGGTGGTCGTCTCCCGGCTGGACCATCACCGCGCCGACCCCGAGGGCGAGATCGCGGCCTGTCAGGAGGCCTTCGGCGCCGGCGTCCTGCCGCTGTACCTGCCCGCGCGCGACGGGCTCGTCGGGCTCATCACGCGCCGCTATTTCGACTACTCCCAGGGCTTCCCGCCCGAAATCGGCGAGCCGAACGAGGCCGAACTCAGCCGGATGACCGAGGCCCGCAACGAACTGATCGAAGGGGTCATCGCCGAGAGCGAAGACGAGTCCCTGATGGACCGGTACCTCTCCGGCGAGGAGATCCCCGAAGACACGCTGATCGCCGACCTCGAGACCGCCGTCGCCCGTGGTTCCTTCCATCCGGTGATCCCGGTGTGCGCGACGACCGGGGTCGGGCTGGCCGAAGTCCTCGACGGGATCGTGCGTGCCTTCCCGTCGCCGCTGGAGCACGTCCCGCCGGAGGTCACCTCGCCCACCGGGGAGCCGCACGCCGGGCTCCGCGCCGACCCCGACGGCCCGCTGGCGGCCGAGGTGGTCCGGACCGCCGTCGACTCCTACGTCGGCAGGGTCTCGCTGGTGCGGGTGTTCTCCGGGACACTTCGCCCGGAACGGCCGGTGCACGTCTCGGGCCACGGCCTCGCCGAACGCGGCCACGAGGATCACGACGCCGACGAGCGGGTCGCGCATCTGTACTCCCCGCTCGGGGCGAACCTGCGCGAAGTCCCGTACTGCGTCGCGGGTGACCTCTGCGCGCTCACCAAGGTCGGCTCGGCGGAAACCGGCGACACCGTTTCCTCACCGGAAGACCCGCTGATCATGAAGCCGTGGGCGATGCCGGAGCCGTTGCTTCCGGTCGCCGTGATCGCGAAGACCCGCAGCGACGAGGACACGTTGGCGCGCAACCTCTCCCGGCTCGTCGCGGGCGACCCCACGCTCCGGCTGGACCGCAACGCCGAGACCAACCAGCTCGTGCTGTGGTGCATGGGCGAGGCGCACGCCGACGTCGTGCTGTCGCGGCTGCGCGCGGGAGGCGCCGACGTGGGCACCGAACCCGTCCGCATCAGCCTGCGTTCGACGTTCGCCGGGCCGGCTCGCGGGCACGGACGGCACGTCAAGCAATCCGGCGGGCACGGCCAGTTCGCCGTCTGCGACATCGAGGTCCAGCCGCTGCCGAGGGGGTCGGGCTTCGAGTTCGTGGACAAGGTCGTCGGCGGCTCGGTGCCGCACCAGTTCATCCCGAGCGTGGAGAAGGGAGTTCGGGCGCAAGCCCAGCGAGGACTCGTCGACGGTCATCCGCTGATCGACATCCGGGTGACCCTGGTCGACGGCAAGGCGCACAGCGTCGACTCGTCGGACGCCGCTTTCCAGACGGCGGGTGCGCTGGCGCTGAAGGAGGCCGCCGCGGCGGGCAAGATCGCGTTGCTCGAACCACTCGAAGAGGTGGCCGTACGGCTTCCGGACGAGCACCTGGGCACCGTGCTGGGCGACCTCTCGTCCCGGCGCGGCCGCGTACTCGGCACCGAATCGGGTGAAGGCGGCCGCACGGTCATCCGCGCCGAGGTGCCGGCCGTGGAGTTGCTGCGCTACGCGATCGACCTGCGTTCCCTGACCTCGGGCACCGCGACGTTCACCCGCAGGCACGCCCGGTTCGAGCCGATGCCGGAAGGGGCGGTGGCCTACTGACGCCCGCGTTTAGTCCTCTGAATGCGGCCTAATGGAACTCGAAGCCGCCCGGCCGCCCGTTCCGGTCGGCCACCAGACCGGCCAGGGTGGCGACGGCGATCTCGGGCGGCGTGCGTGAGCCGATGTTCAGACCGACCGGGCGGTGGACGCGCGCGATCTCGTGGTCCGGGACGTCCAGTGCCTTGAGCGCGGCGACGTGCGGGCCCGCGTGGCGCGGATTGCCGAGCACCCCGACCCACCGCGTCGGGCGGTCCAGCACGGCCTTGAGCACGTCGCCGAGTTCGGGCCGGTCGTGATCGGTGACGACGACGTCGGCGTCCGCGCCGAGTTCCGGCAACGTCGTGACGGCCTCCAGGCCGGGCTCGACGTCCGTCACGCGTGCGCCGTCCGGCTCGAACAGCACGGCCGTGTAGCCGAGATCCTTGCCGTAGCGCAGGAGGAACGACGCGACCGGCGTCGCGAACACCGCCACCAGCAGCCGATCGCTCATAGGTCCGTCCTCCTAAAGTTCAGGCTCGGCGATCTCGAAGTATTCCGGAAGCCGGGCGGTCCCGGCGAGGCCGAAGTACCGGACCTTCCGGCGCCGCCTCAGATGCAGGGTGTCCCGGACGGCGTCGTTGTGCACGCGGCGCGCGATGACGACACGGTGCTCGGCGTCGGTCAGCTCTTCGGCCAGCGTCGACGGCAGAGCCGCACGATCGACGCGCGCCAGCCGCAGCGTCAGTTCGCTTTCCTCGGCTTCGCGATCCGGCCTCGGCGCACGCTCGGCGCGTTCGCCCAGCGTGCGTAGCTCGTCGTCACCGAGGATCGCGGCGGCCGCCCGCGCGACGACGGCGCGCCGTGCGAGGGCGGCGTCGAGGGCCGCCCAGCCCGCGTCCGTGCGGACGTGCAGCCGGTCGAGCCGGTTCGCCGTCGCGAGCAGGAACAACCCGCCCAGCACCACGATCGCGGCCACCACACCGCCGATCCACACCCAGGTCGTCACCGGCTGAACTCGCGTTCGCCCGCGCCGACCCGCCGGGGGTCGGCGGCGATCGCCGTCTCGTACACCCGCAGGACCTGCGTCGTGACCACGGACCAGTCGAACATCGCGACGCGCTCCCCAGCGGCCGCCGCCAGCGATGCCCGGCGGGCCGGGTCTCCGAGCAGCTCGCGCAACCCGTCGGCCAGCGCCGCCGCGTCGCCGGTCTCGGTCAGCATCCCGGCCTTGCCGTCGTCGAGGACCCGGCGGAACGAGTCGAGGCCGCTCGCCAGCACGGGCGTTCCCGCCGCCATCGCCTCGGTGAGGATCATCCCGAAACTCTCGCCGCCCGTGTTCGGCGCGCAGTAGACGTCGACACTGCGCAGCGCCCGCGCCTTCGTCTCGTCGTCGACCTGGCCGAGCAGATCGATGTGCGGCGCCAGCTCCGGCCCGGCCTCGCGCCGGAGCTGATCGGCGTCGCCGCGGCCGACGACCAGCAGCCGCAGCTCCTCGAACTCCGGCAGCAGCATCCGCAACGCCTCCAGCAGCACCCCCATCCCCTTGCGGGGCTCGGTGTACCGCCCGACGAAACCGACCGTGCCACCCGCTCGCGGGTAGCCGTCCAGCGGGAGCGCGCGCGAGAAGAAGTCGACGTCGACGCCGTTGGGCACCTCGACCGCGTCACCCCCGGCGTGCTCGACCTGGACCCGGCGGGCCAGCGCCGAAACCGCGATCCGCGCGGTGATCTTCTCCAGCAGCGGCCGCAGCACCGGCTGGAACGCCGCCAGTGTGCGCGAACGCGTCGTCGCGGTGTGGAAGGTCGCCACGATCGGGCCGTCCGCGACCTTCAGCGCCAGCAAGGAAAGACTCGGCGCGGCGGGCTCGTGCAGGTGCAGGACGTCGAAGTCGCCGTCGCGGATCCATCGCCGCACGCGGGCGTAGGACACCGGGCCGAACTGCAGGCGTGCGACCGAGCCGTTGTACGGGATGCCGAGCGCTTTCCCGGCGGGGACCACGAAATCCGGGACGTCGGAGTCCTCGTCCGCCGGTGCGAGCACCGAGACCTGGTGCCCGCGCGCCAGCAGCGCCTTCGCGAGATCGATGACGTGTCCCTGCACGCCACCCGGCACGTCGAACGAATACGGGCAGACGATCCCGATCTTCATGACCCGCGACTGAGCCATCCGCTCAGCTCGCTTCGCCGGGTTCGGCCTGTTCCCCGGCTTCGAAATCGGAGAGCCAGAACTTCTGCATCATGTGCCAGTCGGCCGGATGCGCGGCGATGTCCCCGGCGAAGATGTCCGCCAGCGCCTGGGTGGCCGCCGGGACCTCGGACCGGTTCGTGACCCGGATCCGCGGGTGCAGGCGGATCTGCCAGCCGTCCTCGGTGAACCAGCACCCGGCCGGGATCAGCGCGGCGCCGGTGGTGGCGGCCAGCCGCGCGGGCCCGCCCGGCATCTTGGTCTGCTCGCCGAAGAACTTGACCGGTACGCCGGAGTTCGTCAGGTCCCGGTCCCCCACCAGGCAGATCGCCTTGTTCTCCCGCAGCCGCTTGAGCAGCACGCGCATCGCGGAGCTGTCGCCGGTCAGCGGGACGATCTCGAAACCGAGCGATTCCCGGTAGGACACGAACCGCTGGTACAACGACTCGGGTTTCAGCCGCTCCGCGACCGTGGTGAAACCGCCGAGATAGTCGGCGAGCCAGACGCCGGCGGCGTCCCAGTTGCCGCTGTGCGGCAGCGCCATCACCGCGCCGTTGCCCTCGGCGAGGGCCGCGTCGAGGTTCTCCACGCCGGTGATCGACTGGGCGACCTTGCGGCTGACCTCCTTGTGGTCCATCGAGGGCAGCCGGAACATCTCGTGCCAGTAGCGGGCGTAGGACCGCATCGCGCGGCGGGTCAGTTCGTCGAGTTCGACACCGTCCGCCTGCGGCACGACCCTGGCGAGATTGCGCCGAAGCTGGCGCACCCCGCCGCCGTCCCGCCGGACGGCCAGATCGGCGCCCAGCCCGAAGGTCACCGAGCCCATCGACTCCGGCAGCCAGCGCGCGAGCCGCCAGCCCGTCGCGTAGCCGAGGTCACCGAGCCGCTGGGAGAACCCGCTCATGCCCCGCCCTCCGCGGCGGGTGGCCCCGCCGCCTTGGCGGCCCTCGCCGCCTTGGCCACCGCGGCCGTCCGCTGCAGCAGGGTGATCACCGAAAGCACCGCGAGGAGCCAGAGCGTGATGTCCACGGTGTACGGAACGCCCAGACCGTGCAGTCCGGTTCCCACGAGGGCAATGATCAGGCGTTCCGCGCGTTCGACGAGGCCGCCGTCCGCCTCCAGCCCGGAGGCCTCGGCGCGGGCCTTGACGTACGAGATGACCTGCGCGAGCACCAGGCAGATCAGCGCGGCGGCCGCGGCCGGGCGATTGTCGTCGTGGACGAAGCACCACCAGGCGATCGCGGCGAACAACGCGCCGTCGACCAGCCTGTCGCAGGTCGCGTCGAGGACGGCCCCGAACGCCGTGCCGTACCCGCGGGCGCGGGCCATCGCGCCGTCCAGCAGGTCCAGCATCGCGAAGCCCCAGACGGTGAAGGTGCCCCACAGCAGCATGTCGTTGGGAAAGAACCCGAGCGCGCACAGCACCGCCCCGGCCGTGCCGATGACGGTCATCGCGTTGGGGGTCAGACCGGCGCGCACGAGCACCTTCCCCATCGGGTCGGTGACGCGGGAAACGGAGGCGCGCGCGAAAATGTTGAGCATCGGTTCTTCAGGTGCACCTAAAGCAGCAGGGTCGGGTGGCCGCCCGAAGCCTATCCACCCGCACCGACACTCGTCGTCGCGCCCGCCCCTGGACCGGCTCCAGGTCAGTCCGCTTTGGCCAGTTCGGCCGAGCCGGCGAGGTCCGCGAGACTCTCTTCCCGCAGCGCCAATTCCGCCTCGGCGGCGGCGCATTTCGGCGACAGCCGCTGCAGTACGGCGGCGCTGATCTCGCCGAGCGCCTTCACCTGTTCGGGGGTCAGCGGGTCGAAGAGGCTCTCGCGGACCGCCTCGACGTGCCCGGGCGCGGCCTCCTCCAGCGCGGCGAAACCGTCGGCGGTGAGCACCGCCCAGGAACCGCGTTTGTCGGTGGGACAGGACTCACGGCGCACCCAGCCGTTCGCCTCGAGGCGCGCGACCGCGTGCGAGAGCCTGCTGCGCGACGCCTTGCGCGCGTCGGCGAGCTCGCTCATCCGCAGCCGCCGCTCCGGCGCCTCGGAAAGGGCGACGAGCACTTCGTAGTAGGTGTGAGGCATGCCCGCCTCGTGCTGAAGCTGGCCCTCCAGGTGCGCTTGCAGCATCCGCGTGGCCGCGGAGAAGTCGCGCCAGACTTTTTGCTCCTCGTCGGAGAGCCATCGGGGTTCGGACATGACGCCCATTCTACCCCTGGTTGAGCGCTCAACCAAATTGCGCTACAGTCGTTGTTGAGCGCTCAACCAGACGAGGGTTCACCACGAACGCACACAGACTTTTTGGAGATCGACTCACATGACCACCACCGAGATCCCGGGCTACGTCGCAGGCAAGTGGACGATCGACACCGCCCACTCCGACATCGCCTACACCGTGAAGCACCTCGGCCTGGCGAAGTCCCGGGGCAACTTCACCGCCTTCACCGGTGAGGTCGTCACCGCCGACAACATCCTCGACTCGTCGGTCACCGTCGAGATCGACGCCTCGTCGGTCGCCAGCGGCGTCGACGGTCGTGACACGCACCTCAAGTCCGAGGACTTCTTCCACGTCGACGAGCACCCGGTCATCACCTTCCGCTCGACCGGCATCCGCGAGGACGGCGGCGACTACGTCATCGACGGCGAGCTCACCTGGCGCGGCAAGACCGTCCCGGTCTCGCTCGAGGCGGAGTTCAACGGCATCGGCACCAACCCGGCCAACGACAACGCCACCACCCTCGGCGTCTCGGCCTCCGCCACGGTGAACCGCCGCGACTTCGGCATCGGCCCGGAGGGCAACGCCTTCCTGTCCGAGAAGGTCAAGATCGACATCGAGCTGCAGGCCGCGCTCAACGCCTGAGGACCCCGAGTGTCATGAAAGGGTCGTTCAAGACGTTTTTCGTCCTGAACGACCCTTTCATGACATCAGCCACCGGCCGGACCTACCAGGCGTCCGCCAGCAGCTGCCGCGTCTCCCCCAGCAACTGCGGCAACACCTTCGTGTGCCCGATCACCGGCATGAAGTTCGCGTCGCCACCCCACCTCGGCACCACGTGCTGATGCAGATGCGCGGCGATGCCCGCACCGGCGATCACGCCCTGGTTCATCCCGATGTTGAACCCGTGCGCCGACGACACCTCCCGGATCACCCGCATCGCGTGCTGGGTGAACTCCGCCACCTCGACGGTCTCCTCCGGCGTCAGGTCCGTGTAGTCCGCGACATGGCGGTACGGCACGGCCATCAGGTGACCGGGGTTGTACGGGTACAGGTTCAGCACCGCGTACACCGTCTTCCCCCGCGCGAGGATCAGCGCGTCCTCGTCACTCTTCTCGGGGAGATGGCAGAACGGGCATCCCTCGTCAGGCCGCTTCGACCCCTGCACGTAGGCGAGCCGATGCGGGGTCCACAGGCGCTGCAACGCGTCCGGGACCCCCACACCGTCCTGTCCGACGACGTCAGGGCCATCGAGGCCCGTCACCGGAGTACCGCCTCCAAGCCCGCCACGGTCGGCGAAGCGTTCTCACGGCGCTGGACCCAGCCGGCGATCGCCTCGACCGCGTCGTCCACCGAGACACCGTTGATCTGGCCGCCGTCACGGAACCGGAACGACACCGCTCCCGCCTCGACGTCCTTCGCGCCCGCCAGGAGCATGAAAGGCACCTTCTGAGTGGTGTGGGTGCGGATCTTCTTCTGCATCCGGTCGCCGCTCGCGTCGACGTCGACCCGGATCCCCTTGGCCCGCAGCGCCTTCTCGACCCCGCGCAGGTGCTCGACCTGGTCCTCGGTGATCGGGATGCCGACCACCTGGACCGGCGACAGCCACGCCGGGAACGCGCCCGCGTAGTGCTCGGTCAGCACGCCGAAGAACCGCTCGATCGAGCCGAACAGCGCGCGGTGGATCATCACCGGACGCTGACGGCTGCCGTCGCCCGCGGTGTACTCCAGTTCGAACTTCTCGGGCAGCATGAAGTCCAGCTGGATGGTCGACATCTGCCAGGTGCGGCCCAGCGCGTCCTTCGCCTGCACGGAGATCTTGGGCCCGTAGAACGCGGCGCCACCCGGATCCGGCACCAGTTCCAGCCCGGAGTCCACGGCCGCGGCGCGGAGCACCTCGGTCGCCTCGTCCCACACCTCGTCCGAACCGATGTACTTCTCGTCGTTCCGAGTGGACAGTTCGAGGTAGAAATCGTCGAGACCGTAGTCGCGCAACAGGTTCAGCACGAAGTCCAAAAGGGACTTCAGCTCACCGGGGACCTGCTCCAGGGTGCAGAAGATGTGCGCGTCGTCCTGCGTCATCCCGCGCACGCGGGTCAGGCCGTGGATCACGCCGGACTTCTCGTAGCGGTACACGGATCCGAACTCGAACATCCGCAGCGGCAGTTCCCGGTAGGAACGCCCGCGCGAACGGAAGATCAGGTCGTGGAACGGGCAGTTCATCGGCTTGAGGTAGTAGTCCTGGCCGGGTTTGCGGACCGAACCGTCCTCGTTGTGCTCGGCGTCGAGGTGCATCGCCGGGTACATGCCGTCGCGGTACCAGTCGAGGTGACCGGAGGTCTCGAACAGCGCGCCCTTGGTGATGTGCGGCGAGTAGACGAAGTCGTACCCGGCCTCGACGTGCCGCTGGCGCGAGTAGTTCTCCATCTCCTGCCGGATGATCCCGCCCTTGGGATGGAACACGGGCAGCCCCGAGCCGATCTCGTCGGGGAACGAGAACAGGTCCAGCTCGACACCGAGCTTGCGGTGGTCGCGCCGCTCGGCCTCGGCCAGGCGCTCCAGGTAGACGTCCTGGGCCTCGGCGGATTCCCACGCGGTGCCGTAGATCCGCTGCAGCTGCGGGTTCTTGTCGTCACCGCGCCAGTAGGCGGCGGCGACCCGGGTGAGCTTGAACGCCGGGATGAACTTGGTGGTCGGCACGTGCGGGCCGCGGCAGAGGTCGCTCCACACGCGCTCCTTGGTGCGCGGGTCGAGGTTGTCGTAGATGGTCAGCTCGCCGCCGCCGACCTCCATCACCTCGGAGGTGTCCACATCGGACTTGATGTCGACGAGTTCCAGCTTGAACGGCTCGTCGGCCAGTTCCTTCTTGGCCTCGTCGACCGAGTCGAAGACGCGGCGGGAGAACTGCTGCGCGCCCTTCACGATCTGCTTCATGCGCTTCTCGAGCGCCTGCAGGTCTTCCGGGGTGAACGGGGTGTCGACGGCGAAGTCGTAGTAGAAGCCGTCCTTGACCGGCGGGCCGATGCCCAGTTTGGCCTGCGGGAACTGCTGCTGCACGGCCTGGGCGAGCACGTGGGCGGCCGAGTGGCGGATGACGCTGCGGCCGTCCTCGGTGTTCGCCGCGACGGCTTCGACCTCGGCTTCGGCCTCCGGGGCCCAGGAGAGGTCGCGGAGGTTCCCCTCGGCGTCGCGCACGACGACGATCGTGTCCGGTCCCTTGGTCGGCAGCCCGGCTTCGCGGACCGCGGTGCCCGCCGTAGTGCCCGCCGGTACCACCACGCGCGGGGCGGTTGCGGCTGCTACTGACGACGGCTGGGACACGATGGACTCCTCGCGGTTAAAGCGGATGGTTCCCGTGATGTTAGTCGTCAGGTGCGGCGCGGCTCACGCGCATTACCCCTAACACCACGAAGGCCTCCTTCCCATCGGAAGAAGGCCTTCGCGTATCGAGGAACGAGGTCAGACGGTCTCGACGACCTCGTCGAAGTCCAGCCGCGGCAGGCGGTCGAACCAGGGGTTCTCGCCCGGCTTGCCGACGTTGATCACGACGAGGGACTTCCACGGCTTGTCCGCGAAGAACTCCTTGTCGATGCCCTCGGCGTCGAAGCCGGTCATCGGGCCGGCGGCCAGCCCGGCGGCGCGGACGCCGATGATGAAGTAACCGACCTGCAGCAACGCGTTGAGCTTGGCGGTCTCGACGCGGCCCGCCTCGTCGGCGAACAGGTCCTTGGCGCCCGGGAAGTGCGGGAAGGTGCGCGGCAGGTTCTCGTGGAACTCGGTGTCGGCGGCCAGCACGACGGTCACCGGCGCGGCCTCGGTCTTGGCGCGGTTGCCCTCGGACATCAGCGGGGACAGCCGCTTCTTGCCCTCTTCGGTGCGGATCACCAGCGCGCGCAGCGGCTGGTTGTTCATCGACGTCGGGGCCCATTTGACCAGCTCGTAGATCGCGCGGATCTGCTCGTCGGTCACCGGCTCGTCGCTGAAGTTGTTCGCGGTGCGGGCCTCGCGGAACAACAGGTCCTGAACGTCCTGCGGGAGGTTCAAGGCTTCGGTCGGCTCAACGCTGGTGGTCATGGGTGGATCTTCCTTCCGTACGCGTCCTGTACCCGTCCCAACCTAGTTGAGCGCTGAACTATTTCTCGCTCAACTATCTCTGCGTGTGGGTCCGGTCACAGGAAAGCGTCAGTAGGCACCTCGTCCCTGCACCACCGCGCGGAAGGTCTTCCAAAGGATCACCAGGTCGAGAGCCAGCGACCAGTCCTCGACGTAACGCAGGTCGAGGCGGATGCTCTCGGCCCAGCTGAGGTCACTGCGGCCGCTGACCTGCCAGAGGCCGGTCAGCCCCGGCTTGACCAGGAGACGGCGGCGCGCGTCGGGAGCGTACTTCGCGGTCTCCTCGGGCAGTGGCGGACGGGGACCGACGAGCGACATCCGCCCGCTCACGACGTTGAGCAGCTGCGGCAGCTCGTCGAGGGAGTACCGGCGAAGCAGACCGCCGACCCGGGTCACCCGCGGATCCTTGCGCATCTTGAACAACGGGCCCGCGCCTTCGTTGTCCGACTGGAGCTCCTGCTTGAGCTTGTCGGCGTTCGTGACCATCGTGCGGAACTTCAGCATCGTGAAGGTGTGCCCGTCGCGGCCGACGCGACGCTGCCGGTAGATCACCGGGCCGTGGTCGTCCAGCTTGATCGCGACCGCGATCGCCAGCAGCAGCGGGGAAAAGAGGGTGAGGAGCAAGGCGGAGCCGAACCGGTCAAGCGCTTCCTTGACCAGACGGCGGCCGCCGGTGAACATCGGCGCGGTCACCCGCAGCAGCGGCATGCCGAGCACGCCGGAGACGTTCAACCGGGGCCCGGCGACCTCCATCAGCATCGGCGCGACCACCATCTCGGCCGACGTTCCTTCGAGGTCCCAGGCGAGCCGCTGGAGGCGCTTCGGGTTCCAGTGCTGATCGGCGGTCACGGCGACCACCCGGTAACCGCCGCGGCGGACGTGGCCCGCGAGGTCGTCGAGCTTCCCGACGATCGGGACGCCTTCCACCTCGCCGCTCCCCCGCTCCGCGCCGGCACCGGAATACGTACAGACGGCTTCCACACGCCAGCCGACATGAGGATCGGCCTTCGTGCGGGCGATCAGATCGGCGACCGTGTCGGGGCTTCCCGCCGCGAGCACCGGAAGGAGACATTCACCGAGCCGCCTGCGCCGGTGCAGCACCTGTCTCAGCGCGTACCGCTGCAGGAACATGAAGACCGAGATCATCGGGACGACGATGAAGACCCACGGCTGCACGGCGAGCGCGCCGAAGAGCAGGCCGCCCAACGCGACGAGGACGGCGGTGGCCACGAGGCCGCGCCCCAGCGTCCGGTACTCCTCCGCACCCTCGCCCAGTACACGCGGACTCCAGGCACGGCAGACCGACAGCCCGAACAGGAAGGCCGCGGCGGTACCGAGCGCGTGCATGTCGTGCGGATCGGATCGATCGATCAAGAAGGCGCTCATCACGATGAGCACGAACGCGGTGAAAACGTCACTACCGATGACCCAGGCGCGGTAGCGCGATTCCCAAGCCGCGTAAGGGGGCCGCGCCGACGTGGTGTCGACCGCGGCGGCATCGCCCGCGCCCCTTTGCGGGGGAAGCGGAATCGACTGGAGGTCGATGTGCTGCGGCGTCCCGTTGACGGTGGACGACGGCCGCACCGACTCTTCCATCAGACCTCCCGGAGTGGGGATTCCCGAACGCCGGATCAACACGCTGAGTAAATGAGACTGATCTCGAAGAGTGATCAATTCTCAAGCTCTCTCAGCGGCCGATGGGGCGACACACGCCAAGGTATCGGCCACTCTCCGGCCATCGTTACAAGGATTTCCAGCCACACCCTGGGCGAGCATCCGGCAAATGAATGCCGTGTTGATAACAAGATGATGACGATGCGTAATAGACCGTATCCTCCGAACAACTACTCAAAGTAGTCACGAATTCCCACGACTCGCGGCCACTTGGAGCACCGGTTCCCCGATCGGCCGAACAGCCCGGAAAACTCCACAATGGACGGTTCGCGCGAGTCGATCTCCGGCCGGTCCACTGTGGATTTCACACCCCGCGAGGACCACGGCCCGCCGGACGTGCCCACCGCGCGCCGACCTACCTTGTCAATCGGTCACCGGCGTGGCGTTTCGTCACATCACGTCAGCGTCACGGCGACCCCTCGGCCGGAGCCGGACGAGTGAGCCCGCCCGACCATGCCCCACATCACTTTCTTCGTGGTCTGGACCTTTGCACGGACGTTTCGTGCCGAGGATCACAAAGAAGTCTCAATGGTCGGATCATGCGACATTTTCGCGTCGCGACACGAGATCTCCGGCGAATGTCCACACCGGCCGGAGGGGTGGGCTTCGGGGATCTTCGAACCGGCGGCACCCCCGCGCCCGCGATCGCCCCGAGTGGATTCGCCCGCACTGGCCGGTCCGCCCGCGACGGCAGAAGTACCGCCCCCACACAACCCGCGTCCGACCTGGGGATCGAATGCCTCCGGACGGCTCACCGCCGACAGCGGCCGAGAATGAATCAAGGCCCCGGACCGATGGTCCAGGGCCTTCATCCGGTGGGCGATACTGGGATCGAACCAGTGACCTCTTCGGTGTGAACGAAGCGCTCTCCCGCTGAGCTAATCGCCCGCTCGCGGTGTCCGGCAGACTCTACCCCACGACTTTAGGGGGCCTGCAAACGGGTGGTTCCCTCCGACCACACTCCGCTCACCAGCAAATACGGAGCGAACAACCACGAGCTAGTCGGGGTTGTCACGGCCGGGGGCCGCCCGCGACGCGTTTCGACATTCGTGCGACGGTGCTATCGCGTGACGACTAAACCGCGCAGTATGTACATGTGGACTGCCTGCAGGGCGCATGTAGGGCTGCGCGTCGCGCGGGTGATGATGGGGTGACGGAGTATGGACCCGGGGTCCGATGACCCCGTCCGGGTGATCTGCGGCAAAACCGCGTTCCGATCAGCCGGCCGATACGTCACATCATCGCCACTCGGTTCGACCGGGCCGGGAAGGAGACGAAGGGTAGGACGATGCGCAACGATCACGTGACGCTCCGCTCGACGGCGGTGTTCGACCTCCTGGCGCCGCGGACCCCCGCGGTTCCGGTCAAGGTGGAACTGCGATACGACACTCGCGACCCGTACGCGGTCGTGGCCGCCTTCCGCACCGGCCGCGCCGGCTGGGTCGAGTGGGTCTACGCGCGCGATCTCCTCGCCGACGGCCTCCTGGCCGACGCGGGCGACGGCGACGTACGCATCCGCCCCTCCGTCGAAGACCCCGAGTCCGTCCTCATCGAACTGAACTCGCCGTCCGGGCACGCCATGTTCGAGGCGTCCGCTCAGGAGCTGGCCGACTTCCTCGACCGGACCTACGACGTCGTGCTCCCGGGCAACGAGCATCTGTGGGTCGACGTCGACGACGCCCTGACGCACCTGATTCCCAACGATCTGGCCTGATGACGGCCTTGCGAACAGCAAGTGGCACCCCGGTTGCGGGGCCGTTTTCGGGATCGGATAGTGTTCACACACACCACGGCGACGGGGTGAGAGACAGAACCGCGAGGCTCTGAACTCCCATCCAGACCGAGGATGTGCGGATGTAGCGCAGCTGGTAGCGCATCACCTTGCCAAGGTGAGGGTCGCGGGTTCGAATCCCGTCATCCGCTCGGAAGGCCCTCTCGGGCCTGACACGGTGGAGTGGCCGAGAGGCGAGGCAACGGCCTGCAAAGCCGTGTACACGGGTTCGAATCCCGTCTCCACCTCGCGCGATTAGCTCAGCGGGAGAGCGCTTCCCTGACACGGAAGAGGTCACTGGTTCAATCCCAGTATCGCGCACCATCTGTTTTCGCAGGTCAGAAGCCCTGCTCCTTCTCGGAGGGGCGGGGCTTCAGTCGTTCAATGGCGATGGTCTTTCGGACCCGTCTCGAGCCGCATGTCATCGAACGTGGCCTGCAGATGTGGGAACCACTCCCCCAGCTTCGTCGGCTCGCTCGGGTGAGCGCGACCAACGACCCGATCCAACGTGTCTCGAGCGCTTGCAGAATCTGACGACGCATCAGCGGAGTCACATGGTCGTAGACCCTCGCGATGCCTTTCATGTGGAGCGAGGACTCGATACTGACTAGCCCCGTCATAAACCGGGCGGCGCTCAGGTACCTAGTCGGCCGGCTGTGCCTCACGCTCGGCGATCGCGCGGCGTACCGCAGTGGCGGTGAAGGCCAACGCGCCGCCGGCGACCGCGGCCAGAGCGGACAAGCCCACCGCGTACGAGCCCAACGCGCCGTAGAGGGCACCCATCACCAGCGGCGGCACGAATCCGCCCAGACCGCCTGCGGCACCGACGATCCCGGTGACCGAACCGACCTTGTTCCCTGGGGCCAGGAGAGCGACGAGCGCGAACACCGCGCCGCTGCCGGCGCCGAGCGCGGCGGCCATGGACAGGAAGGCGATCGTGCCGAGCGGCATCAGGGCAGGGGTGAACGCCGTGACCGCGGCCGCGGCGGCGACCACCGCGAAGACTCCGGCCAAGACCCGCACCGGTCCGATCCGGTCGGACAGCCACCCACCCGCTGGGCGCATCAGGACCGCCAAGAGCACGAAGCCCGCCATCCGGTTGGCCGCGTCGGCCTGAGTGAGCCCGTAGGCGGCCTTCAGATAAGCGGGCAGATAGACGGAAAACGCGACGTAGCCGCCGAAAGCGACCGCGTACAGCGCCGAGGCCTGCCACGTGATGGGCAAACGAGCCGTGTCCGCCAGGCGGCGGAGGGCAGGTTCGGTCGGCACCGTCCGGCCTGGCGCGTCCCGCAGCAACAGGAACGCGATGGCGGCATAGAGCGCCAGAACCGCGGCCGTGATCACGAACGGTGTCGCAGCTCCGCCGGCGCCCACGAGCTGCACGGTGGTCAAGGCGCTGATCGCGGTGCCGCCCATGCCTGCCCCGAACACGCCGATCGCCAGCCCACGTCGCTGCGGCGGGAACCAGGCGTTGACGAACGGCACCCCCACGGCGAACGCGGTGCCGCCGATGCCGAGGAAAAAGCCGCCGATCAGCAGGGCTGCCAGCGAGGTGTTCCCCACCAGACCGAGGAAGAGCACCGGCACGATCGTCGCCGCCGAGACCAGCGGGAACATCACGCGCCCGCCGTACCGGTCGGTCAACACGCCCACGGGGATCCGCCCCACCGAGCCGACCACGACGGGTACGGCGACCAGCAACGCCTGCTGGAAGGAGTTCAGCCCGAGGTCCTCTTTGAACAGTGGGCCGAGTGGGCTCAGCAACGCCCATGCCCAGAAGTTCACCGCGAACCCCACGGTCGCGATCGCCAGCATGAGCATCCGTCGACCGACCGGCGGTCCGTCGTCGTTCTCGTCCTTGTTGCCCATGGCCGGATCCGTGCCCGGCGTTGTCACGTGCGTCGTCATGTCGCCTCGGACGTTCTCGTCGTAAGTAGTGGACAGCCCAAGGATGCGAACCGAACCGGCGGATCGACAGAGATCGACGGTCCCGTCCTCGCGGGTCGAACGTCCCTTCCGGCGGAATCGCCGTCCGGCTTCCTTGACCGCGTGGACGAAACACCTCGGATCGATCTCGCGCCACCGACCGCGGCGCGCCCGCGAGGGCCGCTGTTCGTGTGGGCCAACGCGGTGGTGCTGGGCTGGCTGGCCGTCGCCGTCGTACTGCTGGCCGCGCACGAAGTGCTCGGTTTACCGAGCTGGGTCGCGCTGCATGCCCTGCTGCTGGGCGCGGTCACCAACGCCATCCTGATCTTGTCCGAGCATCGGCCACGGTGCACGGCCTCGCGCAGGCGAAGCACCGGCCCGCCGCCGCACGAGCCGCGTCCATCACCGCGCTCGTCGGCTCGCTCGGCGTGATCCTGCTGGCCACCGGCCTCGTCGAACGGTAGCCCGGCAGGACGGGACCGAAGGTCCCTCGGTGCGGGACGTTCGCCTGGTGATCGGCGGGCGGCTCTCGCCGAACATAGGTGATGCCTTACCGGTCACCCGCCTCTGTCCCGGTGTCCGGATCACCCGAAGGAGCCGCGTCCCGTGTCTTCCCATCCTGCCCCTGCGAACGATCACGTTCCCGGCCACGGGCCGCTGCTCGGTGCCCGTCGTTTCCTGACCAAGGAGACGGTCGGTGACCACGGACGGACGCTGCACCAGATCGATTCCGGCGCATGGGAGTCGTTCTACCGCGACCGATGGAGCTACGACCGGGTCGTGCGGTCGACCCACGGGGTCAACTGCACCGGTTCGTGCTCGTGGAACGTCTTCGTCAAGGACGATCTGATCACGTGGGAGCACCAGGCGACCGACTACCCGACCACGGGACCGGACAGTCCCGACTACGAACCCCGGGGTTGCCCGCGCGGCGCGTCGTTTTCCTGGTACGAGTACTCGCCTTCCCGGGTCCGGCACCCCTACGTGCGCGGCTCGCTGATCACGATGTTCCGGGCCGGCCTCCAGCGGTTCGGCGATCCGGTCGCGGCGTGGGCGGATATCGTCGAGGACCCGCGTAAGGCATGCGTCTACAAAGGACAGCGCGGTCGCGGCGGGTTCGTGCGTGCCTCGTGGGACGAGGTGACCACCATGGTCGCCGCCGCGCACGTGTACACCACCAAGACCCACGGCCCTGACCGTGTCGTCGGATTTTCGCCGATCCCCGCGATGTCCATGGCGTCCTTCGCGGCGGGCACCCGCTACCACGCGTTGCTCGGCGGCACGCTGCTGTCGTTCTACGACTGGTACGCCGACCTCCCGATCGCGTCACCCCAGGTGTGGGGCGACCAGACCGACGTCCCCGAGGCCGGCGACTGGTGGAACTCCACCTACCTGGTCATGTGGGGCTCCAACATCCCGGTCACGCGCACCCCGGACGCCCACTTCCTCGCCGAGGCCCGCTACCGCGGCACCAAGGTCGTCGCCGTCAGCCCCGACTACGCCGACAACGTCAAGTTCGCCGACGACTGGCTCGCCCCGCAGCCCGGCACCGACGGGGCACTGGCGATGGCCATGGGCCACGTGATGCTCACCGAGTTCTTCCGCGACCGCCAGGTCCCCTACTTCACCGACTACGTGCGGTCCTACACCGACCTGCCCTTCCTGGTGACGCTTCGCGAACGGGAACCGGGCGTCTATGTCGCGGACCGGTTCCTCACCGCCGCGGACCTCGGCGACGAAGACCCTGGCGCGCAGCACAAGACCGTTCTGCTCGACGATGCGTCCGGCGCGCCGGTGGTGCCGGGCGGGTCGCTGGGGTTTCGCTACGGCCCCGAGGGTGAAGGCCGGTGGAACCTCGACCTCGGCGACGTCGTGCCCGCGCTCGGCGTGCTCGATCACGCCACCGGGCAGGTTCCCGTGGACCTCGCCCGGTTCGACATCGGCGAGACCGAGGGCGGTGCCACTATGCGTCGCGGTGTCCCGGTCACGCGCGTGGGCGAGCACCTCGTCACCGGTGTCTTCGACCTCATCATGGCCCAGTACGGCGTCCGTCGCGGCGACCTTCCCGGCGAATGGCCCACCGGGTACGACGACGCCGACGCCCCGCACACGCCCGCGTGGCAGGAGCGGATCACCGGTGTGCCCGCGGCGATGGCGGCCAAGATCGGGCGCGAGTTCGCCCGCAACGCCGAGCGCAGCCGCGGCCGTTCGCTGATCGCGCTCGGCGCGGGCGCCAATCAGTGGTTCCACTCGGACATGACCTATCGCGCCTTCATCGCGCTGGTCACCCTCACCGGCTGCCAAGGAGTCAACGGCGGCGGCTGGGCGCACTACGTCGGCCAAGAGAAAGCGCGGCCGATCACCGGACAGCAGCACATGAGCTTCGCCTTCGACTGGCAGCGACCGATGCGGCACCAGGCGAGCACCCCGTTCTGGTACCTGCACACCGACCAATGGCGCTACGAGAAGGTGTCCGCCGACGAGCTCGCTTCCCCGCTGGGTCAGGGACGGCTGGCGGGTATGGCGTTCGCCGACACCGTCGCGGCCGCCCAGCGCATGGGCTGGTCACCGGGCCACCCCGCGTTCGACCGCAACCCGCTCGACCTCACCGACGAGGCCGCGGCCGCGGGACTGAGCACGAGCGAGCACATCGTCGCCGAGCTGCGCGCGGGACGACTCAAGGCCGTCGCCGACGACCCGGACGACCCCGCGAACTTCCCCCGCTGCCTGACCTTGTGGCGGGCGAACCTGCTCGGTTCCTCCGGCAAGGGCAACGAGTTCTTCATGAAGCACCTGCTCGGCGTGGACTCCTTGGCGTCGGCCGACGAATGCGGCCCCGGTGAACGGCCCCGCGACGTGGCGTGGCGCGACGAAGCGCCCACCGGCAAGCTCGACCTGCTCACCGCGATCGACTTCCGGATGACCAACACCGGCCTGCATTCCGACGTCGTCCTGCCCGCCGCCACCTGGTACGAGAAGCACGACATCTCGACCACCGACATGCACCCCTTCGTGCACGCGTTCTCTCCCGCCGTCGCCCCGCCGGGCGAGGTGCACACCGACTACGACGCCTTCCTCTCCATCGCCGACAAGGTCAGCGAGCTGGCGGTCAACCACCTCGGGACCCGCCGCGACGTGCTCGCCGCGCCGCTGCAGCACGACACGCCCGACGAGCTCGCGACGCCGTCCGGCCGGGTCCGGGACTGGAAGCGCGGCGAGTGCGAACCGGTGCCGGGCGTGACGATGCCGAAACTGGTCGAGATCGAACGCGACTACACGCTCATCGGCGCGAAGATGCGCGCCGTCGGCCCGTTGCTGGACAAGCTCGGAACCACCACCAAGGGCATCACCGTCGACGTCACCACCGAGCTGGAGTACCTGCGCCACCAGAACGGAGTCGTGACCGACGGCCCGTTCGCCGGCCGCCCGTCACTGTCCACAGCGGACCGGATGTGCGAGGCGATCCTCGCGCTGTCCGGCACGACCAACGGCCGCGTTGCCCACGAAGGCTTCCAGCAACTGGAAAAGCGGACCGGGCACCAGTTCACCGACCTGATCGAAGGGCACGAAACCGATCACGTCACGTACGCGTCCACACAGGAGGCGCCGCAGCCGGTGTTCACCAGCCCGGAGTGGTCCGGCTCGGAAAAGGGCGGGCGCCGCTACTCGCCGTTCACCATCAACGTCGAACGGCGCAAGCCGTGGCACACCCTCACCGGCAGGCAGCACTTCTTCGTCGAGCACGACTGGGTCGCCGAACTGGGCGAGCACCTGCCCGGCTACCGGCCGCCGTTGAACATGGCCCGGCACTTCGGAAAGCCCGGCGAACTCGCCGACGGCGGCGTGACCGTCCGGTTCCTCACTCCGCACGCGAAGTGGTCGATCCACTCGATGTACCACGACAACGAGCTCATGCTCGCGCTCTCCCGCGGTGGTCCGGTGATCTGGATGAGCATCGAGGACGCCGCCAAGATCGGGGTCGCTGACAACGACTGGGTCGAGGCCGTCAACCGCAACGGCGTGATCGTCGCCCGCGCCGTCGTCAGCCACCGGATGCCCGAGGGCACGGTGTTCCAGTACCACTCCCCCGAACGCACCGTGAACGTCCCGAAGACCGAAAAGAGCGGCAAGGGCAAGGGAAAGCGCGGCGGCTACCACAACTCGATGACCCGGCTGCTCATCAAGCCGACGCATCTCGCGGGCGGCCATGCCCAAATGACCTACGCCTTCAACTACTACGGCCCCATCGGCAGCCAGCGCGACGAGATCACCGTGATCCGCCGCCGCGGCCAGGAAGTGGAGTACTGACATGCGCATCCGCGCCCAGGTCGCGATGGTGATGAACCTCGACAAGTGCATCGGCTGCCACACCTGCTCGGTGACCTGCAAGCAGACTTGGACCAACCGCGAAGGCACCGAGTACGTCTGGTTCAACAACGTCGAGACCAAACCCGGTATCGGTTACCCCAAGCACTATGAGGATCAGGAACGTTGGAAGGGCGGCTGGAAACTCGACAAGAAGGGACGGCTGGTCCTGCGCTCCGGCGGCCGCGCGAAGCGGCTTTCGCGCATCTTCGCCAACCCTGACCTTCCAACGCTCGAGGACTACTACGAGCCCGCGACCTTCGACAAGGACGTCCTCGTCACCGCGCCCGCCGGACTCACCGACACCCCGGTCAAGCAACCGAGGTCGGCCCTCACCGGGGAACCGATGAGCCTCCAATGGGGCGCGAACTGGGAGGACGGCCTCGGCGGCGCCCACGAACGCGCCGGGACCGACCCCAACATCACCGCGATGGACCCCGACGCGGCGGCACGGGTGAAGTTCGAGTTCGAGAAGACCTTCATGTTCCACCTGCCGCGGATCTGCGAGCACTGTCTCAACCCCGCCTGCGTCTCGGCCTGCCCGTCGGGCGCGATGTACAAACGCGAGGAGGACGGCATCGTCCTGGTCGACCAGGACCGCTGCCGCGGCTGGCGGATGTGCGTGAGCGCCTGTCCCTACAAGAAGGTCTACGTCAACCACGCCACCGGCAAGGCCGAGAAGTGCACCTTCTGCTTCCCGCGCATCGAAGCAGGCCAGCCCACCATCTGTTCGGAGACCTGCGTCGGCAGGCTGCGCTATCTGGGGCTGGTCTTCTACGACGAGGACGCGGTGCTCGCCGCCGCCTCCGTCGAAGACGAGCAGGAACTCCTGGCCGAGCAACGAGCGGTGTTCCTCGACCCGCACGATCCCGAGACGGTGCGCCTGGCGACCGAGGCGGGCCTGCCCGAGGAGTGGGTGCTCGCCGCGCAGGCCTCGCCGGTGTGGAAGCTGATCAGCGAGTACCAGATCGCTTTGCCGCTGCACCCGGAATACCGCACCCTGCCGATGGTCTGGTATGTCCCGCCGCTCTCCCCCGTGCTGGACGCCGTCAACGCGGCGGGGCGCGACGACACCGACGCCGACGACGTCTTCCACACCATCCGTGATCTGCGGATCCCCGTGGAATACCTGGCCGAACTGTTCACCGCGGGCGACGCCGACGCGGTGGCCGGCGTGCTGATGAAGCTCGCCGCGATGCGCTCCTACATGCGCGCCCGCACCCTCGACGGCACCGTCGCCGAGGAACTCTGCGAGGCCGTCGGCATGTCCGGCGACGAGGTCGAGGCGATGTACCGGCTGCTCGCGATCGCCAAGTACGACGAGCGCTACGTCATCCCCGCCGCCTACGCCAAGGACGCCGCCGCGCTCGAAGCACAGGCGGCGTCCACTTCGGACTGTTCCCTGGACTGCGACGGCGGCCCCGGGATGACCGAATCGGCCGCCACCGCGGAGCGGTTCCACTTGGTGACCGAAGACCAGCAGGTCCGCCCGGGCCGCCGGAGCCTGTTCGCCCGCCGCGGCGACGGCAGGCTCGGCCTGACCATCGACCCCGCCGGAGGCCGCTCATGACCGCATCCGAACAGTCCTTTGTGGAGGGGGCCGACCGGACCCGGCTGTTCGAACTCACCTCGGTGCTGCTCACCTACCCCGACGCCGCACTGATCGGGGCGGGGAAGGAACTGACCTCCGCCGTCGGCGACGTCACCCACGACGAGGTACGGGAACAGCTCACCACGTTCCTCGACTGGTTCCTGAGCACCGACTCCCTCCAGGTCGAGACCCACTACGTCCGCACGTTCGACCTGCGCCGCCGCTCGGGGCTGTACCTGACCTACTACCTGCACGGCGACACCCGCAAACGCGGCATCGCCCTGCTCACCCTCAAACAGCGCTACCGCGCCCACGGCCTGCGCCTGACCCCGGGCGAGCTGCCCGACCTGCTGCCGGTGGTACTCGAGTTCGCCGCGGTCGCGGGCCCGGGCGACGGGGAGGCTCCGCTGCGCCAGCACCGCAGGGGCCTGGAGCTCCTGCGGTCCACTTTGGACGAAAGCGGATCGCCGTACCGGCATCTGCTCGAGGCGCTCGTCGCCGCGTTGCCTCCCCTGACCGAGGCCGACCGGGCCACGATCCGCGCGCTCGCCGAAGACGGCCCTCCCGTGGAGTCGGTCGGACTGGCGCCTTACGGCACCGATGTCGACACCATCGGCTTCGGTCCCGATCTCAGTACCGAAGCGTGTGCCCACGCACACCCCTTCACCCACCGTTCGATGGAGAGTGTCCCGTGAGCACGTTCGTCTGGATCGTCGTCCCCTACGCCTGCCTGGCGGTGTTCGTGCTCGGCCACGTGTGGCGGTGGCGCCACGACCAGTTCGGCTGGACCACCCATACCAGCCAACTGCTGGAGAGCCGCATCCTGCGGCTGGGCTCACCGTTGTTCCATCTCGGAGCGTTCGGTGTCATCGCCGGTCACGCCATGGGCCTGCTGGTGCCCGCTTCGGTGACGGCGAAGATCGGGATATCCGAGCACTTCTACCACGCCACCGCCGTCTGGGGCGGCACCGTCACCGGTGTCATGCTCGTGGCGGGCCTCGCCTTGCTGATCGCCCGCCGCTTCGTCAACGGCCGTGTCCGGCGGGTCACCACGACGATGGACAAGGTGCTCTACGTCGCGCTGGCCGCGATGGTAGTGCTCGGGATGACCGCCACGGTCGGCACCAACCTCCTCGGCGAAGGTTACGACTACCGCGAGACGATCGCAGTCTGGTTCCGCGGCATCTTCTGGTTCTCGCCCGAACCGCACCTGATGACCGGGGCGCCGCTCGTCTACCAACTGCACGCGATCGGCGGATGCCTGTTCCTCGCGCTGTGGCCCTTCACGAGGCTGGTCCACGTGTGGTCGGCGCCGCTGGCCTATCTGTGGCGGCCCTACGTCGTTTACCGCGGCCGCCCGGGGAAGCCCGCCACTCCTGCACCGACGCCGGCCACCGTGCGAGATCGAACCCTGCACGACACCCGGCATTGAAACCTGGACGGGGTCGTGAGTGGCGATTCGGGTTAGAACCCGAATCGCCACTCACGACCACCTCGCGCCGACACGTCACGCTCGCCTTGTCCCTCAGGAAAGGACATGCCGTGCCTGCAATCGCTCCGCCCGAGCTGATCGGCAAGACCGTCGGTGACGTGCTGGTGCGACAGCCCAAAACGTCACCAGTGGACATTTCCGTCGATCAGGCCTGGGCCTGCTTCGCCGACGACCACGTCCACATGCTCCTGCTCACGGAGTCCGGACGTCTCATCGGCACCCTCATCCGAACCGACCTGCCCTCGGACCTGGACGGCACCGGCCTCGCTCTGCCCCACTCGCGGATGTCGGGCCGGACGGTCGCCGTGGACATGCCCGCCGAACAGGCACGCCTGCTCCTCTTGGCCCGTGGACAACGGCGATTCGCCGTTGTCGATCACGACGGCACCATCGTGGGCCTGCTCTGTCTCAAACGTCGTCTGACCGGGTTCTGCAGCGACGCCGACGTCTCCGCGCTCAGCCGCCTCAACAAGTACATGAAGGCCCCCTTCCTTGCGTCAGGCGCAAGGAAGGGGGCCTTCATGTACTTCACACCGGGGTCAGTCCCGGTCGAGCATTCCGGGGCCGAACACCTCGTAGTGGACGCGTTCGGCGGCCAGGCCGCGCCGGATCAGCCCGGCGCGGATCCCGTGCATGAACGGCAAGGGACCACACAGGTAGGCGGTAGTGCCCGGAGGTAGCGGGAGCGCGTCGACGTCCATGAGACCGGGCCGCGAGCTGTCATCGTGGTCGTTCTCGTACCAGTACAACTCCTCGACGTCACCCAAACCCGTTGCCGCCTGGGCGCATTCGCGACGGAGCGCGTGGTGGGCGGGTGAGCGGTCGGCGTGGGCGAGGATGATCCGCCGGGTCGGCTGGGTGCAGGCGAGGTGATCCAGCATGGCGGCCATCGGGGTGATCCCGATCCCGGCGCTGGCCAGGAGCACCGGTCCGTCGCCGGTGTCGAGGGTCGTCTCGCCCGCGGGTGGCCCGAGTAGCAGGGTGTCGTCTTCGGCCACACGGTCGTGGAGGTGGTTGGACACCGCGCCGTCCGGGGCGCCGTCGTGGCCGCGAACCCGGCGGACGGTGATCCGCAACGAACCCCTTCCAGGACCCTGCGACAGTGAGTACTGGCGTGGCTGGCGACGGCCGTCGGGCAGGTCCACAGCAACCGAAACGTACTGGCCGGGCAAGAGCTCTGGGACAGCCGCGCCGTCATCGGGCACCAGCGTGAACGACACCGCGTCGACGGCCTCGTCGACGCGTTTGGCCACGCGCCAGCGTCGCCAGAGGTCGGCGGGATCGAGATCGCCGCGTTCATAGAGACGGGCTTCGGCCGAGATCAGCCGGCAGGCGAGCAGCCAGTAGACCTCGTGCCACGCCGCGGAGACTTCGGGGGTGACCGCGGCACCGAGGACCGTACCGACGGCGTTGAGCAAATAGTGACCGACGAGCGGGTACTGCTCGGCCCGGATGCCCAGCGACACGTGCTTGTGCGCGATCCGCTCGGCGACGCGTTCGAACGGCACGGCGTCGTCGCCGTCGAGCAGGTGTTCGGCGAAGCCGGCGACGGCCGACGCCAGCGCGAGCTTCTGGCGGCCGTCGGCCTGGTTGCCCTGGTTGAACAGGTCGAGCAGTTCCGGATGCGCGGCGAACATCGACGAGTAGAACTCACCGGTGATTTCCACGGCGTGCGCGCGCACGACGGGCAAGGTGGCGCGAACCACCTCGGCGGATGCTGGGGACAGCAAGGAATTCTCCTTCTTCGGGGAAGCGGACCAGGCCTCGCAAGGCGCCGATGCGGCCACGACCGGTCTCTCTTTTCCCGATCCTGCCGGGAACGGGGTGCGGCACCTAGGGATCTTCGACGTACTCGGCCGGGGACCTTGGTCCCTGCGAACCTCGGCCGATGGCACTGGGACCGGAATCCGGGGAACGACAAGGTGGGTGACGTGATCAGCAGTGCCTGCGGGCGTACTCCCGATTCGAGGACACGATGACCGCACCAGACGTGCGACCGGTAGTGGTGGGTGTGGACGGCTCTTCTTCGGCCCTCCACGCGGCGCGCTGGGCCGCGACCGAAGCGGCGAGGCGGAAGGCGCCGTTGTCGATCACGCATGCCTGCATGCTCATCCCGGTACAGCTGCCGCCCGGGGTCGAGTTGCCGAGGCCGTACGCCGACGCGCTGACCGAACAAGGACGGGAAGTGCTCGCGGCCGCCTCGGAGGCGGCCAGGGAAGCCGCCCCCGCGGTCGACGTGACCACCGAGCTGCGCGGCGGAGCCGCGGCCGAGCACCTCATCGGGCGATCGGCCTCGGCGGAGTTGATCGTGCTGGGCTCTCGCGGCCTTGGCGGGTTCACCGGGCTGCTGGTCGGCTCGATCGCGGTCGCGGTGGCGACGCACGGGCACTGCCCGGTCATCGTCGTCCGGGGAACGGATCGGCCACAGGACGCACCGGTCGTCGTCGGTGTGGACGGTTCGCCGACAAGTGAAGCGGCTTTGGCTTTCGCGTTCGACGCCGCCGCGGCGCGCGGTACACGTCTGGTCGCCGTGCGCGCCTGGTCGGACTTCGCCGTGGACATCGCATGGAAGTTCGTCGCCGCTCTGGACTGGGAGAGCATCCATTCAGTGGAGACGCGGCTGGTGGACCAGCAACTCGACGCCTACCGAAGCAGGTATCCCGACGTCCCCGTACAGGGTGTCGTCGTTCGCGACCGGCCCGCGCACACGCTCCTCGAACACTCGCAGGACGCCCAGCTCGTCGTTGTCGGTTCCCGAGGCCGAGGTGGCTTCCGCGGACTGCTTCTGGGCTCCACCAGCCAGGCGCTGATCCACCACTCCGCCTCTGCGGTGGCCGTCGTCCCGCCCGCCTGGCAGTGAAAGCCGTGCCGGTGAACGGAGTCGCACGAGCCGCCAGCCGGCTATTGGAAGTTTCCGGTCCCTGGTGTTCGGAGGCCGGAGAGCTGGCGTCCCGCCTCGACGTCGATCCGGAACGTGGCCTGGATTCCTCGGACGCGAGCGACCGGCTCGAGATGACCGGGCCCAACCGGCTCGCCGAGGCGGCGTCCAGGCCGTGGTGGCGGGTACTGGTGGCACAGGTGGCCAGCCCGCTGAACCTCGTGCTCGTGGTGGCGGCCGCGTTGGCGGGCGTGGTGGAGCGGTCGTATCGGGAAGCGCTCGTCATCGGGCTGGTCCTCGGCTTGAACGGCGTCCTGGGTTTCGTGCAGGAACGACGGGCGGATCGAGCGGTCGCCGCACTGAAGAGCCTGCTCAGCCCGTCTGCCCGGGTCCGCCGCGACGGCCGGGTGACCGAGGTGCCCGCTGCCGAACTCGTGCCGGGTGACGTCGTCCTGGTGGAAGCCGGTGACCGCGTGCCCGCGGACGGCCGGGTGCTGTCGACGGTGAACCTGGAAGCCGACGAATCCGGGTTGACCGGCGAATCCACCCCGGTGCCCAAATCCGTGGAGCCGCGGCAAAGCGAAGTGGCGCTGCCCGATCGAACGTCCATGGCCCACATGACGAGCATCGTCACGAGGGGCCGCGGCGAGCTGCTGGTCACGGGCACCGGCATGCGCACGGAGATCGGCAAGGTCGCCGGGCTGCTGGAACGCACCGATTCGACACGGACACCGTTGCAGCGGCAGCTGGACAGGCTCGGCGTGCGCCTGGCCTACCTCGCCGGCGTGGCGGTCCTGCTCGTGGCGGTACTGCAATTCGCGGCAGGCGGCGGTATCGGTGAGGTGATCACGCTGGCCGTCGCGCTCGGCGTGGCCGCCATCCCGGAGGGACTGCCCGCGGTCGTCACGGTGACACTGGCGCTGGGAATGCGGCGGATGGCCCGTCAGCGCGCGATCGTCAAACGGCTCCCCGCGGTGGAGACCCTCGGCGCGACGACGGTCATCTGTACCGACAAGACCGGCACGCTCACGTTGAACCAGATGACCGCGCGTTCGCTGTGGTACGCCGGTCTCCGCTACCTGGTGTCGGGTGAGGGCTACGGCTTCGAAGGCGCGATCACCGCCGAAGACGGTGGTGAACTCCCCGACCTCGGTGAGCTGCTGACCACCGCGGTGCTGTGCAACGACGCCGTCGTCCAAGACGCCGCTCTGGTCGGCGATCCGACCGAGGGCGCGCTGGTGACCCTGGCGGGCAAAGCGGGACTGGACGTCATGGCGCTGCGCGGTGCCACTCCCCGCGTCTCCGAGATCCCCTTCGACTCCGCCCTCAAATACATGGCGACGTTCCATCGTCGCGGCCCCGCGATCCGAGCGCACGTGAAAGGAGCGGCGGACGTCCTGCTCAACCTGGCCACGCACGTGCGCCGGGAACACGGTGACGTCCCGCTCGACGACGACGAACGCCGCCGGGTCCTGGTGGAACTCGATCATCTCGCGGGACGCGGTCAGCGCGTCTTGGCGATCGCGCACGGCGACACGGACGCCGGGACGCCCGCGCTGCCGCGACGACTGGTCCTGATCGGGCTGATCGGCCTGCTCGACCCACCACGACCGGAAGCCCGCGCCGCGGTCGCCGAATGCCACGCCGCCGGCATCGACGTCAAGATGATCACCGGTGATCACCTGGCCACCGCGACCTCCATCGCCCGTGCGGTCGGCATCGAGGGCGACGGCATGTCGGGGCCGGACATCGACCGGCTCGACGACCGTGCCCTCGAACAGGCCGCGACCACCACCGGCGTGTTCGCGCGAGTGGCACCGGAGCACAAGATCCGCATCGTCGACACGCTCAAGCGGCGAGGCGACGTCGTCGCCATGACCGGTGACGGCGTGAACGACGCACCGGCGCTCAAAGCCGCCCACATCGGTGTGGCCATGGGGATCACCGGTTCGGACGTGTCCAAGGAAGCCGCTGCGATGATCCTCACCGACGACAATTTCGCGACCATCGTCCGGGCAGTCCGCGCCGGCCGCACGATCTACGACAACATCGTCAAGTTCGTCCGCTTCCAGGTGGGCACCAATGTCGCCGCGATCCTCACCATGGTGCTCGGCTCCCTGTTGTTCAGTACCGGAACCAGCGTTCTGACACCGCTGATGTTGTTGTGGGTCAACGTGATCGCCGACGGCCCCCCGGCACTGGCGCTCGGCCTGGAACCACCGCGGCGAGCCGTCATGGAGGAGCCGCCACGACGCCCGGGAGCGCAGATCCTCAGCGCCGGACGCCTGACGCGGATCCTGTTGTCCGGACTCGTGATGGTGGCCGGCACCCTCTACGCGTTCGCCCACGGCCTGGACCGCGGCATCGAAGTGGCGCACACCCTGGCCTTCGTGACCTTCGTGGTGTTCCAGCTGTTCAACATCCTCAACGTCCGCGATGAACGTGCCTCGGCGTTCGGCAGGCTCCTTTTCCGTAACAGGCGGCTCTGGGCAGCACTGGGTGCGGTGCTCGCCCTGCAGATCTGCGCCGTGTACCTGCCCGCCGCGCAATCCCTGTTCGGCACGACCGCCTTGACCGCCCTCGACTGGCTCGCCGCCACCGCGATCGCGTCTTCCGTCCTGTGGGCCGAAGAACTACGCAAGGCAGTGGCACGCCGACGGTCATAGATCCCGGCCGGACCGCGAACACTCATTTTCTCCGGTTCCCGGTAAAAGATCGCGCCAGGCCGATTCCACCGAGGCCGAACAGACCACACCTCAGGACCTCCGTCCCTCCCACCGGAGACACCTATCGGAGATGCTCGACGAACCGGAAGACGAGCGACGGGAGCGGATGATGAACCACGACGAGGAAGCCGGACGCCACAAGCCCCCGGCCGCGGTCCTGGGATTCCTCACCGGAGTCCAGCTCACCCTCGCGACAGTGGCGTGGACCGATCTGGCGATGCGGCCCGCCACAGACATCCGGGGTACCAAGAAGGCATGGGCCCTCATCATCGCGATCAACTTCATCGGGCCGATCGCCTACCTCACCTACGGCAGACGACCGCTCGACCCCGGCGCCAGGTCGGCCGAGCGGGTATGACGATGCTTCGGACGGCCGACGTCGGTGGCCCGTCCATTCCCGCGTACCGGACCGTGGTCCCGGTGCCGGCATCGAGTACCCGCCGCAGGCTCCAAGCGTTCCGCGAAGGCCATCGGCGGTAGGCGCACTGACGCGGCCGTACCCACTCGACGTCCTCGGCGCGCGGACCCAGGGCGTGATCGGCTACCTGCTCGGCCCGGCACTGCGGAACGTCGTACCCCGGTACGCAGGCCGTTGGTCCCGCCATCGGGGTTCCTCGGCCCCTTCTGCACAACGGGGCCGGCGAGCAAGGTTTTCCCCATGGACAACGACTTCGAGGAAAAGGATCGACCTGCCGTCAACGGAGCACGGCTGTGGGCGGGCGGTGCCGCGACGGCGGTGACCGCCGCCCTGACCGCGATCGTCGGGATCCTGATCGCGCGCGGCCTGGTCAAAGTCGCCGTACTGGCACCAAGCCGCGAAGGTGCGTGGGGTGGCGCGAGCAGCCTCACCTATGCCCTCGCCTCGGCGGCCATCGCACTCGCGGCGACCGCCCTGCTGCACCTCCTGCTGCTCACCGCGCCGAAGCCCAGGACGTTCTTCGGCTGGATCATGGTGCTCTTCACCGCGATCGCCGTCGTGATCCCGCTCAGCCTGGGTGCCGCACTCGACGCGAGGCTCGCGACGGCGATCATCAATCTGGCCATCGGGCTCGCCATCACGATCACGCTGTCCGGCGTCGCGGGTTCGGCCGTCCGATCGCGGAGGACGACCGGATCGTTCGAGCACGAATCACCCTGACCAATGAGCGGCCGCCCCGAGGCCACCCTCATCGTGATGGCCGAGGGCGCCCAACTGGCGGAGCACGACTCGCCCCCGGCCGCCACACTGCACGTCATCACCGGAAGCGTTCGACTGAGCACCCACGACCACGAGACCGGCTCCTCGATCGCGGTCGGCTGACCGCCGTCCCACCCGAGCGGCACCGCCTGACGGCGTTCCTCGACAGCGCCGTCCTGCTCACTGTCTCGCTCCACTGAGCATCCGGTCAGGCGGTGGTCACCACCCCATCCGGTCCGCGATTCGGAATCGAGTTCGTCGGCCCGGAAGGCCACGCCACGGCACTGCCCGCGGTCCAGGCATGGGCCGCCGGTCAGGGCTGGAGGTCCCGGTCCTCGCCGAACGGCGCCGCGCTTCCGCACTGGGTGCGCGTTGCTCGTCCTGCCGCACCGCCGGCCTCAAGCGGTCAAGGACCGCCGCAGCCGCAGCGTCGCCGCGCCGAGGAAGAGGGCCGCGAAGGCACCGAGCATCGCCAAGGGCCTCAAGATGTCGACGAGTCCGCCGCCCCGCGACAGGATCGTGGTCCAGGCGTCGACCGCCCAAGCGTGCGGCGTGACGTGTCCTGCCGCGCGTACGGCGGGCGGAACGATTTCCAACGGCCAGGTGCAGCCCCCGAGCATGCCGGCCCCGATGCCGACCGCGGGGCCGATGGCCGACGCCTGCTCAGGGGTGCGGAACAGGGCACCGCTCAGCATCCCCGCGCCGGCACCGACGAGACCCCACATGAAGGTCAAGGTGACAGCCGCGAGGGGGTCGCCCCAGTTGACTCCGAAGAGCAGGCCGCCCACCACGATGATCAGACCGGATTGGAGCAAGGTCAACGCGAGGTAGCAAAGCGTTTCACCGAGGATGACCTCACGCGGGCAGGCCGGCCCGGCGAGGATCCGGGCATGGATACCGAGCCGCCTGGTCTGGATCAAGGCCGCACCGCCGGCGAGCGCGTTGATGAAGACGAAGAACACGAGCATGGTCGGCGCGCTGTAGCTGAATCCCGGAGGCAGTACGTCGCCGGTGGTTCCCACCGTTTCGGCTCGCACGGCGATCTGAGGCACCGTCGGGTCGAGTGCGCGGGCCAGTGGCAACAGCTCGTCGAAGGAAGCAGAGGTCCGGCTCGCGGCGAAGGCGGCGGCCTGAACGGTCGCCGCGTGGTCCGCGACCACCGACGCGACCGCCGACCAGGCTCCCTGACCTGTGCCCGAAGCGGCGGTGGCGAGCAACGGGAGTTCGACCGCCGCCCCGGCTGTCAGAGTCTCGTCCATCCCGGCCGGGATGAGCAGAACCGCGTCGACTTCGTTGCGCCGCAAGGCGTCCTTCGCCGCCTGCTCCTCGGTGAACGGACTGGTGACCAGCGTTCCCGCGGCGGCGAGACTTTGGGTCAGCTCGACGGCGAAACGTCCTTCCGCCGCCACGACAGCGACCCTGAACCCGTTCTGACCACGCATCACCGCGCCGATCACCAGTATCACGACGACCGGTAGCAAGACGATGAAGAACAACGCGATCCGGTCTCGCGCCAGCCTCCGGAGCGACACCAACGCGATGGTCACCACGTTCATCTGAACCTCTTCCGGTAGATCGGCACCGTGATGGCCGAAATCACCACGCAGAACAACAGAATCGCCAAGACCGGCTGGACGACGCTGATCCAGCCCGCTCCCCCGGCGAGATCCGTGAAGGCCCGCAACGCCCACCCGTTCGGCGTCAGCAGAGCGAGCTTCCGCATGATCTCCGGTGCACCGCCCAGCATGATGAAGTTGCCGCCGAGCAGGACCAGCCCGAAGATCACCAGTGACGCGATGCCCTCTGCCTGCCGATCGCTGCCGGCCACCGCGATCACGAAGGCGGTCAGACAGACCAGCGTCAGTGCCAGCGCGACGATCACCATGCCGACGGCGACCGGCGGCCCCCACCCCGGACCGAGAACCAAACCGGTGATCAGCGCGACCGACGACAGGCTGGCGACGCCGTAGACGAAGGTGGCCAACGCCTTTCCGAGGAGCAGCGCTCCGGCGCCGACCGGGGCGACGGAGATCCGATCGAGGGTGCCGTTCGCACGTTCCTCGAAGTATCCGCGCGCACCGAAACCGATCGCGAAGAACATGAAGAAGATCCCCATCGCGGGACCGTAGTATCCGGCCGCGGTGAGCCGGCCGGTCCCGGCCGCCTTGGGCACGACCTGCCCGGGAAGCCGCAATCCGGCGGTCTCCGATGGATCCACGGGTCCGGCTCCGGCTGCCAGCGCCGTCGCCATCGAGAGGCGGTCGGCGTTCAGCTGAGCGACGAAGGACTCGCCGATGGATCGGGCGACCGTTCCGGCGAGCGGCGAATCGACTCCGGAAAGCACGGTCATCGGCTCGGCCGGGCCGCCGTGTGCCGCGGCGGTGAAGCCTGGGGGGATCAGAAAAACCGCACCTAGTCCCCCCTCGTCGATCAATGCACGGGCTTCGGCTTCGCCAGGCACGGGGACAACGTCGAGTACGGAGTCCAGCTTTGGTCCGGAGAGAAGAGCCGTGAACGCCGTCGCCAACGCCCCGCCGTCCTGGTCGACGACGGCCACCTTGGTGTGGAAATGCTCCCCTCCCTGGAAGGCGAAGCTCATCAGCAAGGCCACGGCCACCGGTGCGAGGAATCCGAGTACCCACGCCGATCGGTCCCGCAGCCGCTGGCGCAGGTCCTTGGCCGCCACGACGAACGCCGCATGCATTTCGGCTCCCTCAGTCTCGGAGTGCGGCGCCGGTGAGGTGGAGGAAGACCGCCTCGAGGTCGGGCTCGGTCACTTCGACCGAGCGCACTCCGACCTCGGACCTCTCGGCCGCGTCGAGAACCGCGGGCAGCATGCGACGGCCCTCGCGCACGATCAGGTGGACTTCGTCGCCCGCGGAATCGACTTTCTCGATTCCCGTGACAGAGCCGATCCGGTCCACCAGCCGGGCCGGATCCCCGTCGGTGGAGAGCGTGATGCGGTCATGCTCGCCCAGGCGGTCTATCAGCTCGCGACGGGTGCCTTCGGCGATCAGGCGGCCGCGGTCGATGATGCCGACCCGGTCGCACAGCCGTTCGGCCTCTTCCATGTAGTGCGTGGTGTACAGGACGGCCATCCCGCTCGCGCCGAGCGCCCGCACGTTCTCCATGATCGCGTGCCTGCTCTGCGGATCGACCCCGACCGTCGGCTCGTCGAGGATCAGCAGCGTCGGCCGGTGCATCAAGCCTGCTCCGATGTTGAGCCGGCGGCGCATCCCACCGGAGAAGGACTCGACCCGGTCCCCGGCACGGTCGGTGAGGCCGATCAACTCCAGCACTTCGTCGATCCGCCGGTCCAGTGCCTTGCCGCGTAGCCGGTACAACCGGGCGAAGAACCGCAGATTCTCCCGTGCGGTGAGATCCGGATACAGCGCGACATCCTGAGGGACATAGCCGATCCGTTCCCGGGACACCACGGCCCCGCCGTCGGCGGCACCCGCGATCGTGATGCTGCCGGCGTCCGCCCGCAGCAAACCGCACACCAGCCGGATGATGGTCGTCTTCCCCGCGCCGTTCGGGCCAAGCAGGCCATAGGTTTCGCCGGCGCGGATGGAGAAACCGACATCGTCGACGGCGACCCGGTCACCGAAGCGCTTGGTCAGCCCCGCCACCGCCAGCACCTCGGCCTGCCCGGCGCGCGGTGGCTCGGTCATGGGAAGAGTCACCTAGACCGCCGGGGTGATCAGGCCGTAGTGACCGTCGTAGCGGTGGTACAGGACGCTGCCCCGGCCGCGTTCGGCGTCGAGGTAGAACAGGAACGGCAAGCCGGTCAGGCCGAGCCGTTCCACGGCCTCCACTGTGGCCAGAAACGGCGCCGGCCGCCCGCTGATCGTGAGAGGAAGCTTGAAGGGGCTCAGGTCGTGCGGGCCCGGCGGGACGATCTGAGCGAGCCGATGCATGGTCGGCCCGGCGTGATAGAGCACGCTGTCCTGCCCGGTACCGGTCTCGGTGAACAGATGGAAGTCGTAGTCGAGGAGGTGCATGTCGACGAACGCCTCGTCGACCGTCGACCGGGCCAGCGAGTACGACTTGTGCCGCACGATCTCTCGTTCCCGCTCCGGCCTCGGGAACCAGGGCCCGCGTGCGGCGGCAACCGACTCGTGGCGCCATTCGCCGGGATCCGGAACGGGACGCCCTCCTCGCCGGGCTTCCCAGTGCAGGGCACTCTTCTCCAGTTGCTGCCGGAGTTTCGCGTCCATCCGATCGATCGCCTCGTCCACCGACGACGCCGCCGCCTGCGCGCGTACCGGCCTGCCGCTCACGTCCAGGGACGCCTGCGCCGTCACCGACTTCTCCCGTGCGGGGTCTCCGTACTTGGTCAGTCGCACCGAAGCCGCCAGTACCGGCCGGTGGGCGAGCCTCATCAGGCGCGAGACCTTGGCGGCCGCACGGCTCGCGGAATCCGGTTCGATATCGCCGCGTACCGCCACCCGCACCTCGGGCGTCGTCATGGTCTTCTTCGTCCGCATCGATCGTCCTTCCCAAGTCGGTGCCCTAATCGGTACGCCGGTCGACCGGCGCGTCACCAGGGACCTAGGACGCCGCGGGAAGGGACCTTGGGGTCTCTGCCGCGATCGCCCGACGGTTCATGCACATCTGCGATGCCACACCATGACGGCTGACATCGGCGAGTGCGTGGGGATGGGATCCTGTCGCAGGGCGATATCGGCATCGTCACCCTCGGCGGTGGATCTGCCGGAGCTCCACAGGGTGCCGTTACGGAACGAGTGAGCGCGTCTCTCGGACGATCATGACCGGACACTCGGCGTGATGGCGAGCCGCTGCCCCAGGGCGCGATTTTCGTTCTCCCGCACAGATTCGCCGGGAAAAGGCAGTGCACTTCACCGGTGAAGAGTCCCGCGACATCGCCGTCGTGCCACGCATGCAACGCGACCAAGGGGACCTTCCGGTTGGCGGCTTCTTCGAAGGCCCAGGCGAGCACTTCCTCACTCAACGGACTGCCGTCCACCCCGACCACTACCGGCCCGGCGTCATGCGGTCCTCGGACGACCACGATCGGGCAGGCGGCACTTGAAGACAGGCAGGACGCGGACACTCCGGCGAACAGGCCGGCGACCTCTCCGGCGGGAGCCCCGATCAGCGCGGAGATCGGACCCGTGTCGACGGCCGCGGTGGTCACCTCCACCCTCGGGGACCGCCGATTCGCAACCGTCGCGGCGGCGATGCGGCCGGACGTCTCGGCACGCAGGGGCTTTCGGCTCTGTGTCGAATCCCTGCACGGCGAAAGGCTCGAACCGGCAATCCTTCCGCGAATAAGGAGAAAACATGAAGGCGCTGGTTTACGACGGGCCGGGGCGGCGGGCTTGGACCGACCGGCCCCAGCCGGAACTCACCGCGGCGACCGACGCGATCGTCCGCGTCGACGCGGTCACCATCTGCGGCACGGATCTGCACATCCTGAAAGGCGACGTCCCGGCGGTGGAGCACGGCCGGGTCCTCGGGCACGAGGCGGTCGGCACGATCATGGAGGTCGGTCAGGCGGTGACGACCCTGAAGCCGGGCGATCGGGTACTCGTCTCCTGTATCACCGCGTGCGGACGATGCGAATACTGCCGGAAGGCCGTCTACGGGCAGTGTCTCGGCGGTGGCGGCTGGATCCTGGGCCACCGGATCGACGGCGTACAGGCGGAGTTCGTGCGCGTTCCGTTCGCCGAGACGTCCACCTACCTACTGCCGAAAGGCGTCGCGGACGAGGCCGCCTTGATGCTGGCCGACATCATGCCGACCTCCTACGAAGTCGGCGCCCGCAACGGGAAGGTCCAACCCGGCGACTGTGTCGCGATCGTCGGGGCGGGACCGATCGGGCTCGCCGCGATCACCACGGCGCAGCTGTTCGGGCCGAGTTCCATCGTGGTGATCGACAAGGAACCGAGCAGGCTCGCCGCCGCGAAGAACTTCGGCGCGGACGTACTCCTCCAGCCCGGCGAGAACCCGGCAGCGGCCATCGCCGAGGTGACCGGCGGCCTCGGGGCGGACGTCGCGATCGAAGCGGTCGGCGTGCCGGAGACCTTCGAACTGTGCACGGAACTGGTCCGTCCCGGCGGGCACGTCGCGAACGTCGGTGTCCACGGCGCGCCCGCGACGCTGCACCTGGAGAACCTCTGGATCCGCGACATCACCATCACCACGGGCCTGGTCGACACCTCGAGCACCTCGATGCTGCTGCGGATGCTCGCGGCGGGACGGCTCGACACGACCCGGTTCATCACGCACCGGTTCGGACTCGACGAGATGGACGAGGCCTACGACGTCTTCGCCCGGCCTCAGGAGAGCGACGCGCTCAAGGTCGCCCTTTTCCGCAACTGAGAACGCCGACGGTGGCCCGATGTCGCTTGGCCAGGCTGAAGGCTCCCTTCACCGCATTAGCCGCAGCGAAGGGAGCCTTTCACCACACCACCGCTCCACAAAGGACGAAAGCGGGCCGTATCGGCTCAGGAGTGACGCTGGAACGCCTCGATGACGCCGGTGTTGACCGGTTCCTCGATCGGCAGGTGGCTGTCGTCCAGTTCGGCGGTGAGATGTTCGCGGACGTCCACCACACCGTCGAGCCGCCGGATGAGCGCCACGATCACCGGGATCATGCCAGTGCGCTCCACCTGGCCGCTCACCGTCACGACGCCGTTGTGCACGGCGACCGACAGAGTGTCGGGATCGATCGCCATCGCGCGTTTGATGACCTCGTCACGGACCTCTTCGCGCAACCCCGAGTCCGACCGGAGAAAGCCGCGCAGCAGATCGGATCTCCCGACGATACCCACCAGTTTCGCGTCGTCGTCGAGAACCGGCAGCCGGTGCACCCCGTGGTCCTCCATCAGCCGGATCGCTTCGGCCACACCGGCGTCCTGCGGCACCGTGATCGCGGGCGCGGTCATCAGCTCGTCGGCGTGGCTTCCCCGCACCTTGCGCCGTAACCGGGGCCGGAACCGCAGCAGACGGTGCCGGATCTCGCGTTCCAGCAGATCACGCTGGGACACGACGCCGACCACCGTGCCGTCGTCGTCCACGACGGGCACACCGCTCACTCCCCACGACGAGAGAAGGACGGTGATCCCCTTGAACGGGGTATCGGGCCGTACCGTGAGCACCTGGCCGCGCATCACCTCGCGCACTCGACGGCGTTCGCTCATCTCGATCTCCTTTCCGAAGGTGTCACGCCGCGATGTCCCGGCGCCGGAAGCCCGCCACACCGGCCGCGAACAAGGCGCCGGCGACCAGGACGAGCCAGGGAATGGATGTCATGCCCTCCGTCGAACCCGGCAGGCTCGGCAGATGGGTGAACGGCGAAAGGTTCAGGACCACTTGAGGCACGCCGAGGAGCACACCGAACTCGCCGACCACGACGACCGCCACCAGCACCACCCAGACCAGCCCGAGCCTGCTCGGGAGCAGCCCGAACAAGGCACACGCCACTCCGGCGAGCACCCACACCGCGGGCAGTTGCACCAAAGCGGTGGCGGTCAGCCTGCCGATCTCGGCACCGGTGTTCCCGCTCTGCAGGCCGCTCGCGAATCCCGCGCCCAACCCCGCCGCGAGCAAGGGGACGGCGCTCCCGGCGGTCGCGAGCACCAGGTGACCGGACAGCAGCCGGGTACGCGAGACCGAGGTCGCGAGCAGCGGCTCGGTCCGGAGCGCTTCTTCCTCGGCGTGCAGGTGGGTGAGCGCGGACATCGCGTAGACCGCGGCGATGATTCCGGCGACGCCGAACTCCAGCGCGAAGAACGCGTCCGCCAGGGCCTTCTGCCCGCCGAGCGCGAGAATCAGTTGTTCGGCTCTGGGATTGTCGAGGAACTTGCCGATGCCGTTGGCCAGGTTGCCGATGACGAGCCCCAGGACCAGATAGACCGCTGTCCAGGCGAGCAGACCGGCCCGGTTGAGCCGCCAGAGCAGCCCGGTGGTGCCCTGCAGGCCACGTCCCGCGTGGGCGGGACCCGCTCGGTCGGCCAGGAGGCCCGCTCCGAGGTCCCGCCCGTCGCTCAGCCTGACCGCGACCAGCAGCAGCACGGCGGCGAACGCCACGGGAAGCGCCACGACCCACCAACGTTCCCCGGCGAACGGCCGGATCTGCTGCGCCCAGCCGATCGGAGACAGCCAGGAAAGCCATTCGGGCCCGGAGTCCCCGATGGCACGCAGAAGATAGGCCAGCCCCAGGACGCCACCGGCGATCCCGGTCGCCAACCGCGCGGAGCGACACAACTGCGCGGCGACCGCCGCGATGGCACCGAACGCCCAGCCCGCCGTCATCCAGCCGGCGCCCAACGCCACCGAACCCGCCACGGGCAGCCCCGCGACGGCCAGTCCTCCGGCGGTCAGGATCCCGACGGCCACTCCAGTGACGACGGTGACCGCGAGCGCCGCGGCGAGCGGTGCGTGCCTGCCCACGACGCCGGAGCCGAGCAGATCGAGTCTGCCGGACTCCTCCTCCGCCCTGGTGTGCCGGACCACCGTGGTGATGAGCAGCAGCGCGATCAGCGCGGCGCCGAAACCGGTCAGCTTGAGCACCGCGGCGGCACCGAGCGAGGTGGGGTCGTAGATCCGCCCGTAGAAGGCGACCAGTGCGGGCACCGCGTTGACCGCCTCGGCGAACACGGTCAGTTCCCGTTGTGACGGATAGAGATCCGCCGTGGCGGCGGCCGCTCCGGCGGTGGTCGCCGCGCAGGCGAGTGTCCACAAAGGAACACGTAGGCGCTCACGTCGTAGCGCGAGGCGGAACAGGGCGCCGGTCCCGGTCAGCGTGCTCATCGGGACTCCAAGGCCGGCTCACGATAGTGCCGTAGGAAGAGTTCCTCGAGCGTCGGCGCCTGGCTCGTCAGGCCGAGGACTCCGACGCGGCCGAGCGCGGCCAGAACGGGGCTGAGTTCAGCGTTGTCGACGGTCAGCCGGACGGTGTCGGAGTCCCGGCTGAAATCATGGACGCCCGGCAGATCCGCGAGCCCGCCCGGTGGTCCGGTCAGCCGGGCGGTGAGCGAAGTCCTCGTCAGGTGCCGGAGTTCGTCGAGGCTGCCGGTGTCGACCACGCGCCCGTTCCGGATGATGCTGACACGGTCGGACAAGGCCTCGGCCTCGGCGAGGATGTGACTGGACAACAGGACCGTCCGGCCGCGGTCGCGTTCCTCCCGGATGCAACCGCGGAAAGCGTCCTCCATCAGCGGATCGAGTCCGGCGGTCGGCTCGTCGAGCAGAAGCAGTTCCGCGTCGGAGGCCAGTGCCGCCACGACCGCCACCTTCTGGCGGTTCCCCTTGGAGTACGCGCGTCCCTTGCGGGTCGGGTCCAGATCGAACAGGTCCAGATAGCGGTCGCGGCGGCGTGCGTCGAGGCCGCCACGGAGCCTGCCGAGCAGGTCGATCACCTCTCCCCCGGTGAGAGTCGGCCAGAGCGACACCTCGCCGGGCACGTAGGCGAGCCGCCGGTGCAGCGACACCGCGTCACGCCAGGGATCCCCGCCCAGCATTCGCATCTGGCCGTCGTCGGCGCGCAACAGTCCCAGAAGAAGCCGCAGCGTCGTCGTCTTGCCCGCGCCGTTCGGGCCGAGGAAGCCGTGGACCTCACCGGTCCGGACGGTGAGGTCCAGTCCGTCCAGCGCCTTGGTGTGGCCGAAACTCTTCCGCAGGCCACGGATCTCGATCGCGTTCACCGGGCACCGTCCAGCAGGAGCCGGCGTTCCGCGGACGCGATGGCGTGCCGGGACGCGTCGACCGCGTCGGGGTTGACGGAGATCGACGTGATGCCGAACCGCACGAGATGTTCCGCGAAGCCCGGCTTCACCGAGGGTGCCTGCCCGCACAGCGACGAGGTGATCCCGGCGGCTCGCGCCGCGCCGACGATGCGTCCGATGGTGTCGAGCACGGCGGGGTCGGCTTCGTCGAACAGTTCCGCGCAGACCGCCGAATCCCTGTCCACGCCGAGCACCAGTTGCGTGAGGTCGTTACTCCCGATGGACACGCCGTCGATGCCCATCCCGGCGTACTCGGGAAGCCAGTGCACCACGGACGGGACCTCCGCCATGATCCACCGGTGCAGGCCGCGCTGCCGCCCGAGCGGGCTCGCGTCGATGAGGTCGAGGCAGGCCTCCAGCTCCCACTTGGTACGGACGAATGGGATCATGACGTGCAGGTTCGGCGTCTGTTCGCGGACTCGGGCGAGCGTGCGTAGTTCGAGGTCGAACAGGTCCTTTTCCCGGACGTAGCGGAAGCAGCCGCGATAGCCGATCATCGGATTGCTCTCGACGGCTTCGTAGGCCTCTCCCCCGGCGAGACCGCGGAACTCGTTGCTGCGCAGGTCGGTCGTCCGGTAGACGACCGGGCGGGTGCCGAAGGGGCGGGTGATCCGCAGCAGCGACTCGGCCATCGAGTCCACAAAGGACTCTTGTTCGCCCTTGGCGATGAGGTCACGAGGATGACGGCCGCCGAGCGCCTCGGTCAGCAGGAACTCCGCCCGGAGCAGACCGACCCCGTCGACCTGTCGCGCGGCGACCTCTTCGGCGTGTTCGGGCATGGCGAGGTTGACGTAGAGCCTGGTTCCGATCGTCTCGGCGGCGGCAGGCCGGACGATCGGTTCGGTGTGCGCCGAGGGCCTGGTGTAACCGGACCGCACTTCGCCGGTGGTTCCGTCGACGGTGACGGGCCCGCGCCCCGCGAGTACCCGGGTCGCGTCGCCGGTGCCGACGACGCAGGGAACCCGCAACTCCCGCGCGACGACGGCGGCGTGGCAGGTCATCCCGCCGCCGTCGGTCACCAGGGCCGAAGCTCGCCGGATGGCGGGCACCCAGTCGGGATTGGTCATCGGCGCGACCAGCACCTCGCCGTCCAGCAGCTGCCCGCCTTCGGCCGGATCACGCAGCACCCGGACCGCGCCGCCGCCGACCCCCGGCGATGCGGCCAGCCCCGTGACGAGGACGTCCGGCGCCTGCTCGCGGTCCGGCGGCAGCGTGGTGACCGGGCGGGACTGTACGACCCAGATCTCCTTGCCCGCCAGGGCGAACTCGATGTCCTGCGGCGTCCCGTAGTGGTCTTCGATCCTGGTCGCGAGCCGCGCCAGCTCGAGCACGGTCGCGTCGTCGAGAACGCGGCGGCCCGCCGCTTGCGCGGGAAGCGCGACCTTGACGTCTCCGCCACCGACCTCGGCGATGATCTTGTGGGATTTGCTGCCTACCCTGGCCGAAACCAACCGCAGGCCTTCTTTCGCGACCAGGTAGGTATCCGGCTCCACCGCCCCGGAGACGATCGCTTCGCCCTGTCCGAAGACGGCCTCGACGACCAGGCGGTCACGATCCCCGGAACGCGGATCCGCGGTGAAGATGACTCCGGAGCGATCGGCGGCGATCATCTTCTGCACCACGACCGCGATCGCGGGTTCCCCGGTGAAACCACGCCCGGCGCGGTACCCGATCACCCGCGGCGAGAACAACGACGCCCAGCAGTCGACGATCCGCTCCCGGACGGCGTTGTCCCCCCACACGTTCGTGAAACTGGCGTTCATCCCGGCGAACGACGCTTCCGCGCCGTCCTCCCCCGTCGCCGAAGACCGGACCGCGATCGGCGTCGACTGCCCGATCCCGTGGTAGGCCTCGATCACATCCGTCAGAACGCCGGCCGTCATCCCTGCCCGGTGGACCAAGGCACGAAGCTCGTCGCACAACCCGGACAACTGCTCCGGCGCATCCGCCGACGCGAGCGCTTTTTCGTGGAGCGCCGCGATCTCAGCGCGCACTCCTGCTTCGTCGAGTGAGGCCAGGTATGCCTCGCGGAGCACGACGAACCCTGGAGGGACGGAAAACCCCGCGCTGATCAGCTCGCCGAGATTCGCGCCTTTGCCGCCTGCCGATTCGGCGTCGGCGAGGCTGACCGTCGACAAGTCGCGTACGTAGCTCATCGCTTTCCCTCCGGAGGTTGGTCTTTACGGAATCCATGCTCACCGGAGGTGCGGGTGCCGCTCTGCTGCCCAAGGTCCCGGCACGGCGGGACTTCGTCCCCACACCAGGCCTCCGCAGTTCAGCGATCGAGGCGGACCGGCTTCTCGGTGACGCCTTCGATGTCGGCCGCGGCCGCGTCGAGCAACCGATGCGCGAGATCGCTCAACGCCCGGGAAGCGGCCAGTTCGTCACCGATCTCCGGCACGTTCGCATCGGCCGGGTTGAGCCGCGCCATCCCCACTCCTGTCAGGCCGGTCTCATCCCGGTTCACCAAGCGTGCGGTCGCCCGCGTCCGTGCCTCGTGCTCGTCGATGAAGATCTCCACCGTCCAGTGTTTCTCCTGCATCAGGCCCTCCTTGGTCCGTTGTCCGTCCGAGGAATCCACCGTGTTCCGGCAGCGGCACCACTCGAAAGTGCCGAAGGTCCCGGCTCGCCGGACGGCCCTGCGATCGAGGCTGTTCGGCCCTAGTCGCCCGTACGGGTCCCGAGAAGCGTTGAGCGGGTCCATTCCGCGAAACACCGGTCGACGACGCCCGGGGAAGGGGATCCGATGTTCCGCACTGCCATCCCGCTCGGCCGGTGGGCCGGAGTCGTCGTCCGAGCCCACTGGTCGGTACTCGTCGTGCTCCTGCTGATCACCGATCTCCTCGCGTCGGCCGTCCTGCCTCAAGCGGCTCCCGGCGCGAACACCACGTGGTACTGGATCACCGGCGGGCTCACCGCGGCGGGCTTCCTCGCTTCGCTGCTTCTCCACGAGCTTTCCCACGCCGTCGTCGCACGACACCACGGCGTGGAGGTCAGGCGGATCACGCTGTGGATGCTCGGCGGCGCGGCCGAACTCGAAGGCGACCCGCCGACGCCGAAAGCCGACCTCCGGATCGCGGTGGCGGGCCCGCTCGCCAGTCTGCTGATCGGAGGCACCGCACTCGGCGGTGCCATCCTGGCCGCGGGGGCTCTGCCGGCTTTGCCGGTCGGCGGATTGGCGTGGCTCGGGGTCAGCAACCTCCTGCTCGCGGTGTTCAACCTGCTGCCCGGCGCGCCGCTGGACGGCGGCAGGATCCTGCGGGCGGTCATCTGGTGGCGACGGGGAGACCGTGCCCGGGCGGGCGCCATCGCCGACAGGTCCGGTCAGGTACTGGGTGCCGCTCTGGCCATGGCGGGATTCGTACAGCTGCTCTTCCTGGGGCAGTTCATGGGGCTTTGGCTCGTTCTGCTCGGCTGGTTCCTGATCTTCGCGGCACAAGCCGAGTTCACCGCCGGCCCGTTGCGCGAGCGGCTCGGCACCTTGCGCGTGGGCGACATCATGAACGCCTCACCAGTCGTCGCGCCTGGCTGGTGGACGGTGGACGCCTTCGCCGAATACGCCGCGAGAACGGGCCGTGACCGCGTTTTCCCGGTGCTGTCGTTCGACGGCGTTCCGCTCGGCATCGTCAGCCTCGGCGATCTGGTCAAGGTGCCCGCCGACGCCCGGCGCGCGACCAGGGTCATCGACGTCGCACGGAAGGATCGGGAGGTCACGGTCGTCGGCGTCGACACGGAGGTGACCGCGCTGATGGACCGTGGCTTCCCTCGGGCCGGCCGCGACCTCGTCCTGGTCACCCGGGCCGGTGGTCTGGCCGGCGTGGTCGGAGCCGACGACCTGGCGAGGGCGTTCGAGCTGACGGCGCTGGACCACCGTCCTCGGCTCGCCGGTGGTCCAGTGTCCAAGGTGACCACCGATCATTGACGTGGTGCTTGGGTCTCTCGACACCGGCCCGGCCGCCTTGACTTCCCGGTCCAGCCACGCACGCTTTCTCAAAGCGTGAAGTAGGCCTCTTCCTCCTGCGCGAAGTGCAGCGTCAGAATCGCGTCGAGACCGTAGAGAGTCGCCCTGAGATCGTCGACCTGGTCCGCTCGGATGCCGTCCGGCGCTTCGTCGAGGTGCCTGCGCAGCCTGCGGACCAATCGCTCGATCTCGGCGTGCTCCCGGCTCATCGTGACCGTGCTGTCAGGTCCGCCCAAGACCTCGGCCAGCGCCGGATACAGCTGTTCCTCCTCGGCCCGTTCATGCGGCAGAAGACGTTCCGTAAGCAGTTGTCCGGCGTGCCGTACCGCCTCGTTGGCGTCCTGCCCCGCGCCCTCGGACAGTGCGTCCGCGGCCAGACGCACCGCGGAACGGACCGGCAGCAAGGTTTCGTGCTCGCCGGCGAATCGGCGGACCAGCCCTTCGGGCGCGCGGCGGCGAGCCGATCGCGGAGCGAGGAGCGCCCGGAGCGAGTTAGCGATGACGGCGATGTCGATCCCCTCCTGCACCAACGCCCCCAGCACGGGTACCAACCAGCCGCCTGCCGCCGCGAGCATGGCGACCACGGACAAACCGGTGCCTATCCCGGCGCTTTCCACCGCGAGCCGCCTCGCCCGGCGCGCGATGTCCACCGCGTCGGCAAGGCGGTCGATGCGGTCGTCCAAGATCACCGCGTCGGCTGCCTGGACCGCGGCCGTCGAACCGCGTGAGCCCAGCGCGATGCCGATACCCGCGGCCGCGAGGGCGGGAGCGTCGTTGATGCCATCCCCGGCCATGGCGGTGACCGCGCGCTCGTTTTCCCCGCGCACGAACGAGATCTTGTCCGCCGGGGAGCATTCGGCGTGCAGGTCGTCGAGACCGAGCAGCGCCGCCACTTCCTCTGCGTTGCCGACACGATCACCGGTGAGCAGGACGATCCGCGTCAGTCCCGCCGAACGAAGACGGCGGAGCGTCCGGGCCGCGTCCGGCCTGAGCCGGTCCCGCACCAGCAGCGCGGCGACCGGTTTCTCGTCTTCCTCCACCCAGATCACGGAGGCCAGGTCGAGTCTCCCCCGTCGTTCCACTCCCCGTGCCCAGCCGGGAAGCACGTTCCCGGACCGTCTGCCGACCCGGACCTTCTTGCCGTTCACCGTCCCCTCGACCCCGCGCCCTGGAGTCTCGGACACGACGTCGGCGGGCGGGACCGCGACTCCGGCGGCCCTCGCCGCTTGCAGGACACAGCCGGCGAGCACATGGGGCGAGAACTCCTCGACCGCCGCGGCGAGCCCGAGAACACGGTCGGCGGAGTCGTCCGGCGCGCAGACCACGGCGATGATCTCCGGGCGGCCCGCGGTCACCGTGCCGGTCTTGTCCATCGCGAGGGTGCGGACGCGGCCGAGCAGCTCCAGCGCGGCGCCGTCCTTGACGACCACGCCCGATCGCGCCATCCGGGACATCCCGCCGGTGACCGCGACCGGTACCGCGAGCAGCAGAGGGCAAGGAGTCGCGGTGACGAGCACCGCGACCGCGCGTATCGGATCCCCGGTGAGCGCCCAGGCTAGGGCGGCGATGGCAAGTGCCGTCGGGAGGAACCAGACCGCCACCCGGTCCGCCAGTCGCGTGATCGGCGCGGTGGCCGAAGCGGCCTGCTCCGCGAGCCGGACGACTCCAGCGTAGGTACTGGCGTCGGCGGTCGCGGAGGCCGACAACTCGACGACGGCGCCGGCGTTGACGACACCACTGCGGACCTCTTCCCCCGAGCGGACGGCAGGCTCCGCTTCCCCGGTCAGGGCGGACTCGTCGAAGACCCCTTCACCTCGGACCAGCCCGTCCACCGGGACGACCTCGCCGGGCATGACGACGACCACGTCTCCCGGCAGCACGGAAGCAGCCGGAACAACCTCGACGACGTCTCCGCGGCGCACATGGGCCGTGGTCGGCGCCCGTGCCAGGAGTGCGGACAGGTCGCGTCCGGCGCGACGGCGCGCGGCCGCTTCGAGCACCCGGCCGGTCGCGACCATCGCCGCGATGATCGCCCCGGCGAGGTACTCCCCGACCGCGACGGTGCCGCCCAGCGCGAGCACCGCGAGCACGTCCGCTCCCCACCTGCCCGCCCGCAGATCGGCAAGCACCCAGAGCGTGGCAGGTACGAACATCACCACGGTGGCACCCGCCCACAGCACCGAAGCCGTCACCGGGCTCACGATGCGAGCGATTCCTCCCGCGGTGAGCAGCGTCAGTACCCCGGTCAGGAGAAGCGTTTCGCGAGACGGAGGCCATCGGGGTTTCGTCATCCGGCCGGCCTGTTCGCCTCGTCGTCCCACTCGAACCGGACCCGATCGACGACATCGACGACGCCGGCGATCCGGCGCACCAGCGCCGACAGCAGGATGGCCTGGCTCCGTCGTTCGACCTCACCTCGCAGGGTCACGATCCCGTCTTTCACGTCCGCCTCCACCTCACCCAGCGAAGGGCGCCGGATCAGTACCGAGACGTCCCGCAGGACCTCGTCCCGGATCTCCGCGTCCGTCCGGACGAAGGCGCGCACGAGATCGGCCCGGCTGACGATCCCGGTCAACTTCCCGTAGCGGTCGATCACCGGCAGTCGCTTGATCCGATGAGCCACCATCAACCGGGCGGCCTCCGTGACCGGAAGGTCGGCTTCGACGGTGATCGCGGGGGTGCTCATCACGTCCGCCGCCGTACGCCCGTCCGCTTTCGAACGAATACCCGGCACCCGTGGCCGCGGCGTGCCGGTCGACTCGACATGTCTGAGCAACAGGTCGGCCTCCGAAACGACTCCGACGACATCGCGATCGTCGCCCACGACGGGAACGGCGCTGATTCCCCGGTTCGCGAGGGTTCCGATGACATCCGCGATCGGGGTGCCTTTCCGCACCGAGCAGACCTCCCTGGTCATCACGTCGCGGACGGTCGTTCCGGTCATGACGGACGCTCTTCGTCCTCTTCGGACGGTTCCTCGTGCTTCCGTGCGAGATAGGACTCCGCGGCGAAGTATCTGCGCATCGCCGCCTCCGCCAGCTCACCCGAAGACCGGGACGGACCTGATCCGGCGGCGATCGCGTCCCGTGCTTCCTTGGCCGCGCGCGCGTTCTCGACGTCGTTCATGTTCTGCTTCCTTCCTTGGGGTGCGAATTCCGAATCCCGGTGTCCACCCGGACGACGGCGACCGGACACGGTGCCCGGCCGGCCAGGCCTTGGCTCACCGAGCCGAGCAGCATCCCGGCGAATCCGCCCCGGCCACGGGTTCCGACCACGATCAGGCCCGCTCGTTCGCCGTATTCCCGGAGGACCTTGCCCGCTCGTCCGCGGACCACGACACAACCGAACGGAACATCCGGATACTCGTGTGCCACCGAGGACACCTCGGCTGCCAAGGCACGCCGCGCGGAGTCGTGGACGGCTCTCGATCCGCCGAGACGCCGCACGCCCGGCTCGACCGGGCCCAGCTCACTCCACGTCCTGAGCGCGGTCACCGAGGTTCCCAGCTCCGATGCCTCCTGGAAGGCGAATCGCACGGCGGCCGCCGAGTCGGGCCATCCGTCGACACCGACCAGTACCGGACCTGGACGCGCGTCACCGTCCCGGACGACCACGAGCGGACACCGGCCGCGGGCCGCCAGCGTGATCCCCGAAGAGCCGAGCAGGAACCTGCCGATACTTCCGAGCCCGTGGGAACCGATGACCACGAGGGCGGCCCGTCGCGATTCGTCGACGAGTACCTCCCTCGGGTCTCCCTCCACGAGCTCCGTCGTGATGTCCAGGCCGGGCGCGGCCTCCGCTGCGGTCCTCCCGGCGACGCTCAAGCGCAGAAGCCCGGTCTCCCGCATGGCTTCACGCACCTCCGCCGCGGTGACCTCCAGGGTGGGATAGTCACGTCCGGCCGACTCGTACGCGTGCACGAGGCGCAACGGAAGTCCACGACGGCGAGCCTCTCCGGCGGCCCAGCGCGCCGCCGCCACAGCCGACCGCGAACCGTCGATTCCGGCCACCACCGGCTTCGGCCGGCTGTCGTCGAACCCTTCTGCCATCTCTCGACCGCCTTCCACGAAGTGCTACGGCCAAGCCTGCCTCCGCCGTGGCGGGAGAGTCAGTGCCTGGCGCCCCGAGACGCCGGGTCGTTGGCCCGCCCGGTGCGGGACGTTCGGCCCTCCCGCCGGGCACGGGTTCGGAGAACCCTTTGCCTCCTAGGAGAGGAGATCGCGGATGCCCCTCAGCGGAACGCGCTCGCCGTCGACGGCCACCGGGGAGGCGCTGGTTCGCGGCCTGCCCGAGGTCACGCTGATATTGAGGGGTAAGCCAAATGTGGCGCGTTGTGCCGTCTGAGGCATTAGTGTCCACAGTGGTCACTTCCTGGGCAGCATGCGCCCGCTTTGTGTCTGTAAGTCCGGTTTCACAGGCAGTCGTGAGTGGCAATGAGGGTTAGAACGAGCATTGCCATTCACGACCCCGGGGCGAAGGCTCCCTTGGCCGCGTCGGACGCGGCCAAGGGAGCTTTCACCTCGGCGGAGGCCTCGATCACGAACACGACACGTTTGACTTGCCCCTCAATAACTCGAGACACCGACAACGCGCGCCAGGAGGCTCGATGAGTACCGACCGCGATCCCACACTGCTCGACCTTTTCGCGCCACATCCGGCCTTCGTTCTCACGGAGACCTCGCGGCTCGAGGCTCCTGCCGCCGTGGTGTACCGGGCGATCGGCGAGCTCCGGGCGACGGACGTGCGTTCGCCGTGGGTCCGGGCGCTCGTCCACGCGCGAGGTCTCCCCGAAGCGCTCCGCGAGCACGGCCGCTTTCCCGATCTCGGCGAAACCATGCTCGGGGAACGATGCGCTTTCCTCGGCGAGCGGCCCGGACAGGAGATGGTCCTGGGTGCCGCCGGGCGATTTTGGACCGCCGTTCCCGAGTGGTACGTGGTCACGGCGCGGTCCTTTCGCGAATTCGCCCATCCCCACAGTGGCACGATCGCCGTGGGGTTCTCCGTGGCACCGCGGGAGGAAACGGGCTGCCGGTTGACCATCGAGACCAGGATCACCGTCACCGACCCGGCCGCCCGGCACGCGATCGCGCTCTACTGGCACGCGATCCGGCCCGCGGCCCGGCTCACCACCCGCGCGTTGCTCGACACCATCGCCGGGCGCGCCGTCGCGCTCACCGGTTCGTGAGTGCGATGGCGTCGGTCAGCGCGTCTTCCAGCGCGGCGACCAGCGCGCCGGGTTCGAGTGACCGATCAGTCCCGAAACCGAAGCGCACGGAACCCGCGTAGCTGAACACACAGACCGTGACGGCCTGCTTCCCGCTGCACGGCGCCCAGCCCACGACGCCTTCGACACGGGCCCCGGCGAGTTCGCCCGGCCGGCTCGGTCCCGGGACATTGGTCAGCACGCCCACCGCCTTGGCCGAGAAGAACCGCGTCAACGGTTCCGAGACCACCTCCGGCGCCCTGCCCGCCAGCCATTGGACACCGAACGTGAGGACCGGTTCCAGCGACTCGCGAATACCGGAGACACGGCGATGCACGCCATCCAACCGCTCCCGGAAGTTCCTCTGCTGCAGGGGAAAGCCTGCCAGTATCAGCGCGAAATCGTTACCGAGTTCCGGAGGAAGCGAAGCATCGAAGGCCGAACGGCTCACCGGGATGAGCCAATTCAGCACCGCCTCGCCCCGCCCCGGATCGGCTTCTCGGGCGTACCGCTCGAAGGCGGCCATGACCAGGGCGACGCACACGTCGTTCACGCTTGTTCCGGTGGCACTGCCGACGTCGGCGAGTAGATCCAACGGCACGGCGTCTCCCCAGGCCGCGGCCTTCTCCGGCCCCGGGTCTCCCGACCAGGGCTCGCCGGACGCGGCGGGCGCCAGAAGCCCGAGCACACCGTCGACGGTGTTGCGCGCGGCGAATCCCTGCGCCGTCAGCCACCTCACCACGGTGGCCGGACGTGACGGCAAGGCGGCGGTCACGGCTTCGGCGACCGCACCGGTGAGCCCCGCGGCCGCGGTCAGGCCGAGCAACGGCCAGCCCAGGGTCACGCGCGCGATCGGTCTCTCCAGCCGCGCACCGAACCCGTTGAGCGCCTTCACCACTTTCGCCGCGACTCTCGAAGGCGCACGGGAAAAGTCGGTCATCCGCGGCGCGACCCCGCCGACTTTCGCCGGCCTTTCGTCCCCGTCCGCCGGGTCGAACAATCCGAACAGGACTTGGACCAGACGGATGCCGTCCGCCATGGCGTGGTGCGAGCACAGGACGACCGCCGACCCCGGGCCGTAGCCACGGTAGAGCTCCATCGTCCACAAAGGATGCTCCGGATCGAGGAGCCGGCCTCTCCGCGCCGCGACCAGGTCCTGCAGGACCTCTTTGGTCCCGGGCGCGGGCAGCTCGCGCACCGTCAGATGCCTGTCCAGGCTGAACTCCAGGTCGTCCTCCCAATACCAGGCACCACCTTCGCGGACCGGACGCCGGGTGAACACCGGATAGCGTCCGATCAGCCGGTCGGCGACCACCCGCTTCAGTCGGTCGGGATCCACTTCGCTCGCTGTCCACAGCACGGCCGTGATGAGCATCGGGTTGGCGGGGTCGTCGAGCTTGAGCCACAACCTGTCCTGCGCGCTGATCGGGCGGCGCGGCCGACCGGCACCGGTCATGACCAGTGCCGCACGGCGATGGCCTCCCGCGCGGCGGCGAGCCGGGCGCGCTCCGCCTCGTCCGCGGCGTGCTGCTCCGCCTCCGTCACGACAACGGCGTCGGGGCCGGGAAAGACCGTGGACACGTGGTCGTCCTGTGGCCAGCGCACGACATAGGGCGGTGTTCCGTCCGGATTGCGGACCTCGATGATCAGACCACGCTGGTCCGGTTTCCCGACCGCCGGCCCTTTGATGACCAGCCAGTCTCCTCGCTGCGCACGCATGCTTCCCGCCTTCCATTCCGCCGCCGGGCTTGTCCGGTCAAGACGCTCTCGGTCGCACGTCGTTCACCGTCCTCCTCACGCCGTCTTCGATGCAGGGTCGAAGGTCCTCACGTCTCACGCCACGAGTCCGCCTTCCTCCGAAGAGCACCAGAAACGGGAGCGTGCACAGCAACGAGCCGAGTACCGCGACCGGCCGTTGCAGCCACCAGATCAGATCGGGGAGCCGGTCGTCGGAGACACCGTTCCCGAAGATGAAGTAGACACAGGCCTTCGCCAGCGCCATTCCGGTGGTGTGGAACAGGAACAGCGGCAGCGCGTAGTGGTCGAGCAGACCGATGAACCGGCGCCAGCGCGGCCTTTCCAGCCGTCGTTCGAAAAACGGCCGGGTCACTTCGGCGAAACCGATCTGGAAGGTCAGCAGCGCGACGATCACGAACGTCGGCGGCCCCATGTTCGACAACCGGTCCCCCGGGACACCGACCATCGAACCGGGGTACAGACCGGAGAACACCAAGCCCGCCAGACCGAACAGGCCCGTCCAGAGCAACGCGTGACCCCACCGCCGCGGTGAGTCGACGAGCCGTCGATGGAAGAAACCGGCCTGATGGGCGAGGCCCCAGACCGCGATCATGTTCACCCACCCCGCCTCGTCGACGCCGTAGCGGAATCGCACCACGTCGGCGCCGAGTGCGGCACCACCCAGCCAGACCAGGACCACGACGTCGAACTTCCGGTGCAGCCACAGACTCACCGGCAGCACGGCCAGAAGGACGACATACACCGCGAGAAACCACAACGGGCTGATGACCAACAGCACCGCACCGCGAATCCAGCGTAGATTGGACACCGACGCCACCGTCACACCGAAAGCCGTCCAGATCAGCACCAGGGCTCCGGCCGGCAGGACGAGCCGCCTGATCCGGTGCCGGATGTATCGCGAGAGTGACTCCCCGCCCGCCCGCGCCCGTCGCCAGGACACCAGGTGCACGTATCCCCCGACATAGAAGAACATCGGCATCACCTGCAGAAGCCAGGTGAAGATCCACAACCCGGAGAAGAATCCGAGCGGGCTCGTCGGCATCGGCCCGTCCGGTGACCACCGCAGAATGGTGAACGCCCAGTGCCAGATCACCACGACGATCAGGCTGACCGAACGCAACCAGTCGACATACGGCTCCCTCGCAGGGTTCCCGCCGTCATCGTCTCGGTGCTGCTGCTCGCGGCGGCCACGGTGCTCGCGAACCGGGTGCTGCCCGGGTGGGCGTATCCCGTGTGCGGTGTCGTGACGGCGGCGGTGCTGATCGCCATCGCCAGATTCTCCGGCCTCCGGCTCGCTTCGATCGGGCTCGGCAGGCACACCCTCGGTCGCGCCGCGGTCGTCGGCCTCGCGGGTGCCGGGCTGGTCGGCCTCGTTTTCGCGGTGGCGCTGGCCGTGCCCGGGCTCCGCACCTTCTTCGAGGACGGCAGGGTCGGGACGCCGGGGCTCGGTCAGCTGTTGTGGCTCACCCTGCTCCGTATTCCGCTCGGCACCGTCCTTGTCGAGGAGGTGGCCTTCCGCGGCGTTCTCCCCGCACTGCTCGGTGCCGGCGAGCGCTGGCGCTGGGCGCCGGTCCTCGGCGCCGCCGCCCTGTTCGGTCTGTGGCATCTTCTGCCCTCGCTCGCCTTGGTCCGCAACGCCGCGGTCGACGCCACCGTCGGCGGTCTCCCGCTCCCGCTGATCTCCGTGCTGGCGATGGTCGCGGCGGCCGGTGCCGGCATCTTCCTGTACTGGTGGCGGCACTGGGGAAAGGGCGTGCTGGCACCCGCGCTCCTGCACTGCGCGACCAATTCGGGTGGTCTGCTCGTCGCCTGGTGGGTGCTTTCTCACCCGTGAGGGTCAGCCGGCCGCGGTCTCCAGAAGGCGCGTCGCGAGCCGGGCGCCCCAGGCTTCAGCGCGCTCCTGCTCACCGTCGGCCAGGATCGTGGCGTTCTTGCCGACGTCCACGAAGAAGCTCTCCGGCGGCAGCAACGGAACACCGTGGCGCTTCAGCAGCAGCTTCCGCGCGCCGACTGCGGCGGAACCGACGAGCCACCGGGCTCGGCGGAGCCTCGTGTCGAAGACCGCGAACGGCACACGGCGTGATGCCGTCGGCAAGGCGCTGAGCCATTCCCGGACGCCGGTCGCCGAGCGGACGCCACCTTCGACCTCCTGCCGCGCGCTCTTGCGGGTACCGGGCCGGGTCATGCCGTGGGCATGGGTGGGGCCGCCGACGACGAGCAGGCCGAGGCCGTCCCACTGGGCCGGGGCGTCGTCGACGTTGACGACCTCGACTTCGCACGAGGTGGCCAAGCCCTTGCCGATCGCCCTGGCGATGATCTCGGTGTTGCCGAACATCGACTCGAAGACCACGAGTACCTGCATCACGACTCTCCTTGGCTGATCGGTGAAAGTTCGTTCGAGACACGGGTGACGGCGACCGCGGCCAGCCCCACCCCGGCGGCGAGCAGCAGCAGGCCGGATACCAGCAGAGCCCAGGACAGCCAGCCGAGTATCGGTACGGTCGCACCCGCCTCCGCGCGGACATCCACCCCGGCCGAGCCGTCGGCGTTCATCACCACGAGGGTCCAGTCACCGGCCTGGTCCGGCCAGGTGATCGTCTGCGTGCCCGGGCCGACCGCCGAAGCCGTCCAGATTCCCACTTCCCACGGGAGCACCGGCGACTCCGGAGAACGGTGTACGGCCAGCTCGCCCGAAGCGAGATCGGTGACCGTCGCGTGGTCGGTCTCGCTCAGATAGCGTTCCGCCGCCGGGGACGGCGCGACACCGACGAAAACGTCCTTCAGGCCGAGAGCGGTCACCCGTACGCGGATGTCGCCGAGCGCACGGGTAACGGGGACATCGCCGGCGGCGGTGGCGACGAACGTGAACCGTTCGCTCGCCAAGGCGGCGGTGTCGGTGCTGTAAGTACTCGAGACCGTCAGGTATCCGTCGTCGTCGCGGTCGACCCGGTCCAGCCACAGGGACGCGGCACCCCCGCTGATCAGACCGGTCGACAGGACGGCGAGGGCCACTCCGATCACGACCGACACGACACGACCGGTCGTCCACCCCGCCGTACCCGGACGCTGTCGTACCGGTTCGGAGGGGCCTTCGAGCGGTGAGCCGGGTTCGGTACCGCCCGAATCCAGGCGGAAGGGCGGGTACTCGTCGGTCATGAGGGCGGCGTACGCGCCCACCCGGATGACCCACCGGTCCATTCCGATCACGAAGTCGAAGATCGGCTTCGGGTAGTCACCCCGCACCAGCAGGATGACGCCCGCGATGAGCACCAGGATCCCGATGAGCCCGCCAGCTCCCCACTGGAAGCCCTCGTCGGAGCCGTACCACAACCAAAGCCCGCCTCCGGCGAAGAGACCGACGACGAGGTAGTGCGGGATCGCGAGCAGCCACCACTTCACGAGGACGAGGCCGCGGGAAAGCCGCTCCGGGTGATCGATTTCGAGCCGGGCGGGATAGCCGGGGACGTCGGCCAGGGTGAACGGCGGATAGCGATCCGTGCCCAGCGCGGCGTAGGCGTAGTAGTGCACACGCCACGCCCACCGGAGAACCCCGACGTTGAACTCGAAGATCGCCCGCGGATACCGCCCGGTGAACAGGATGGCGAAGAACGCCACCGCCGTCAGCGGGATGAACGCCGACCACAGCACCGCGAGCACGAGATAGTGCGGGATCGCGAGCAGCCATTTCACCAGCCACAGCCAGCGGGACAGATCAGGATCGAGCGAAGCCTCGACGCGGACAGGAGAACTCATGGGACGCCTCCTTGCGGGGAGCGGACCCGTTCGACGATCCCGCGCGACCGCACGGGAGAACAGAAACGAACGGCCCGGCGAACCGGGCCCTCTGGCCCTCCACGATCCGCCGTGTCCGGAGAACCCTGAAACACGGCACTTCACTCCCTTGAGCAGAGGCAGGTTTCCGATGGACCACGGCCTTCCCGACGACTACACGGTCGAAACCGCGGTGGCCCTGGCATGCCGCGCACCGTCGGTGCACAACTCCCAGCCCTGGCAATGGCGCGTCGGAGATCGCACCGTTCACCTCTACGCCGATCGGGCCCGGCAGCTGGCCGGGACCGATCCCGACGGCCGGGACCTGTTGCTCGGTTGTGGCGCGGCGCTGCACCACCTCCGGGTCGGCTTCGCGGCCTTGGGCTGGCGGGCGGAAGTGCACCGGTTGCCCAATCCGGCGGAGCCGGACCACCTGGCGTCCGTCGAGCTGCACCGGCACGAGCCCACCCAGGAGGACATCACGCTCGCCGCCGCCATTCCCCGGCGCCGGACCGACCGGCGCAGGCACAGCTCCTGGACCGTCCCCACAGGGCACCTCGACACCCTCGCCCGGCACGCGGCGGACGAAGGCACCATCCTGCGCCCCGCTCTCGACGCCGCCCGCTACCACCTCGCGCGCGCCATCTCCGAAGCCGCCGAAGTCCACGCGGCGGACCCTGCGTACCGCACCGAACTCGCCGCCTGGAGCGGCAGGCACACCGCTCCCGACGGCGTCCCGTCGGCGAACGCACCCGCACAGGACGACACCCCCGGCGCCCTGCCCGCGCGTGCGTTCGCCGACCCCCTGCTCGGACAGCCCGAAGGAGCGGCCGGCGAAGCGGACGAGACCGTGCTCCTCGTGTTGAGCACGGCTTCGGACGATGCCATGTCGCGCCTCCGCGCGGGCGAGGCCACCAGCGCGGTGCTGCTCGCCGCGACCAGCCTGGGCTTGGCGACCTCTCCGCTCACCGAACCGCTGGAAGTCGCGGACACCAGGACGAAGGTGCGGGACCTGGTCACGGGCGGCACCTTCCCGCAGATGGTGCTGCGGACCGGCTGGGCACCGGTCAACGCCGATCCCCTGCCCGCGACCCCGCGCCGGAACCTCGACGAGGTCCTCGCACCGCTCGGGACGCCGGTGCTCCGCGAAGTGCGCTACCAGAGCCACTGAATCGAAAGGAACGGCCATGCCTTACTGGCACTACTCCGACGGCGGCTGGGTCAGCATGCTGCTCATGCTGATCACCGTGCTCATCCTGGTCGGCGGCCTCATCACCGTCTCGGTGATCGTGTTGCGCCGCACCACCAAGACCTCGACCGGTCACGACGACGCGATCAAGATCCTGAACGAACGGTTCGCGCGCGGGGAGATCGACAAGGACGAGTTCGAGACACGGCGTGCCGTGCTTCGCGGGTGACCGGGCCCGCGCGCGAAGGGACACACCATGTCACGGACGGCCGAACCCGGCCCGCCCTCCGACCCGATACCGCCGGCGCGCCCGCCTGAACCTTCAGGTCGGCGCCGCTGGCTGGTTCCCGCGGCTTTCCTGGTGATGCTGCTCTTGTTCTTCCTCCCACATCTGCTGACCGCCGAGACTCCCACCTTCGGCTACACGGAGCTTCTGTCCAAAGTAGACGCAGGACAGGTGGAGAAGGTCACGGTCGACGATGACGGGGCGATCAAGGGGAACCTCCGCGACGGAACCGCGTTCACCACGCAGCTTCCCGTCGCGCTCGACGACGACCAGTTGTTGCCGAAACTGAAGGACAAGGGCGTCCAGATCACTGGCGCGCCAGGGGGCACGTCGGGCGTGCTCTCCTTCGTCGGCAGCCTGCTCCCCTTGCTTCTCCTGGTGGGTTTCCTCATCTGGATGGGCAAAGGAGCGCAACGGTCACTCGCCAAGGCCGGAGGTTTCGGCAGGTCGAAGGCGAAGATCATCGAAGCCCAGCGGCCCACCACCCGATTCGCGGACGTCGCGGGATACGAAGGGGTCAAGCAGGACGTCAGCGAGATCGTCGGCTTCCTCCGCGACCCGGACCGGTACGCGGCGGCGGGTGCGAAAGGGCCGCGCGGCGTCATCATGGTGGGACCGCCGGGCACCGGGAAGACCCTGCTGGCTCGCGCCGTCGCGGGCGAGGCCAGTGTGCCGTTCCTGTCGGTCACCGGTTCCGAGTTCGTGGAGATGTTCGTCGGCGTCGGTGCCTCGCGGGTCCGCGATCTGTTCACCGAAGCCAGGAACCGGGCGCCGTCCATCATCTTCATCGACGAGATCGACGCCGTCGGGAGCCGCCGAGGCGTCGGCGGTGGCACGGGCGGGCACGACGAACGCGAGCAGACCCTGAATCAGCTTCTGGCCGAGATGGACGGTTTCGATCAGAGCAGCGGCATCGTCGTGCTCGCCGCGACCAACCGCCCGGAATCCCTCGACCCCGCGCTGCTGCGGCCCGGCCGGTTCGACCGGCAGGTCACCGTGCCGCTGCCGAACCAGGACGAACGCGCGGCCATTCTCGCCGTGCACGTGAACGGCAAACACCTCGGTCCTGATGTCGATCTGCGGCGCATCGCCCGCGGAACGCCCGGGTTCTCCGGCGCGGATCTCGCGAATCTGGTCAACGAGGGAGCGATCAACGCCGTCCGCGCCGGGCGCACGACCATCACGGCGGCCGACCTCGACTCGGCACGTGACCGGCTGCTGCTCGGACGTCGCGAAACGTCCAACGCCCTGCTGCCCGAGGAACGGCACGCCGTGGCCGTGCACGAATCCGGTCACGCGCTGATCGCCGCGCTGTGCGAACACGCCGATCCGGTCGCGAAGGTCACCATCCTTCCGGCGGGGATGGCCCTGGGCGCCACCGAGCAGCTTCCCGAGGCTGAACGACACCTCTACAGCGAGGCTTATCTCACCGATCTGCTGACCATCCGGCTGGGCGGACGCGCCGCGGAACTGGTGGTGTTCCGTCAGGGCTCCACCGGCGCCGCCGACGATCTCGCCGGGGCCACCGCGCTCGCGGTGAAGATGGTTACGGAGTTCGGCCTGTCCACCACGCTCGGTCCGGTCGCCTATCCGGCCGCGCATGCCCGGTTCCTCGCCGACGACCCGGCCGAGCGACGGAACGGCGGATTCTCCGAAAGAACGCAGCAGGTGATCGACCGTGAGGTCACGCGGTTGCTGCGCGCGGCCGAAGACCGGGCCGTCGGCGCGCTGCGCGGGCATCGGAAAGCGCTGGACCTGCTGACCGCCGAATTGATGAGCGAAGAGACCGTCGACGGGAGCGTCGTCCTCGACGTGCTGCGGCAGGAAACCGAGGCCGGCGATCTCGCGTCGTGAACGAACCGGGAGGCACCGATGGACCATCTCAGCCCGCTCGACGCGGCGTTCCTGGAGCTGGAAGACGGGGATTCCAACGCCTCCCTTTCCATCGCTTCGGTGGCGGTGATCGAAGGCCCGCCGCCCTCGCACGCGGACTTCGTCCGGTCGATCACCGCCCGGTTGCCGCTGATCCCCCGCTACCGGCAGAAGATCCATCGTGTGCCGCTCGATCTCGGTCCACCGGTGTGGGTCGACGACGACCGGTTCGACGCGGCCCGGCACTTCCACCGGATCGCCGTTCCGGCACCCGGCGGGGAGCGGGAGCTTTGCGAACTCGTCGCCCTGCTGATGGGGGAACGCCTCGACCGGGAGCATCCACTGTGGGAATTCTGGGTCATGGAAGGGCTCTCCGGCGGCCGCTGGGCGGTGCTGTCGAAACTGCATCACTGCGTCGCCGACGGCGTCACCGGCAACGAGCTGCTGAAGGTCCTTTTCACGGACGTGCCACGGGACGCCACGACAAGTGAACCGGTACCCGACCCCGGTACCGCGGACCTGCTCAAGGACGCCGCACGCGGGCTCCTGCTGACTCCCGCCGAACTGCTTCGCTCGGCGGTACGGCTGGCGCTCTCACCTTCACGGGCGGTGCGAGGTATCGCGGATGCCGTCTCGGGCCTGACTGCGTTCGCCTCCGCGCTCATCCCCGCGGCGCGGTCGTCGCTCTCCGGTCCCCTCGGCCCGGACCGGCGTTACGAGGTGGCGCATACCTCCCTCGACGACGTGCACGCCGTCTGCCGTTCCTTCGAAGTCACGGTCAACGACGTCGCACTCGCGGCCGTCACGGGCGCGTTCCGTGCTCTTTTGCGGCGGAGAGGCGAGAAGCCGGTCCCGGACGCGATGCGCGCTCTCGTGCCGGTCTCCGTCCGCGGAAACCACGACAGCGTCGACAACGAAGTCTCGCTGATGCTGCCCTTGCTCCCCGTCGACGTCCCCGATCCCGCAGGACGGCTGCTCGCGGTTCATCGGCGCTCGGCAGCCTTGAAGGCGAGCAAAGAGGCGGAGGCCGGCGCCGCGTTGACCGGTGTCGCGGCCTCCGTCCCGTTCGCACCGGTCGCGTGGGCCGTCCGGCTCGCCGCCGGTCTTCCTCAGCACAACGTGGTCTCGGTGGTCACGAACGTCCCCGGGCCAAGGGCGCCGCTGCGGTTGCTCGGACGCGAGGTGGCGGACCTCTATCCCTACGTCCCGGTCGCCTTGCGGCTGCGGACCGGCGTGGCCGCCTTCTCCTATCGCGACAAGCTCAACTTCGGGATCACCCTGGACTTCGCGAGTGCGCCGGACGCCGGTTTCCTCGCCAAGGCCATCGAAAACGAGCTCTCGGCCTTGGCGAGGATCGCACACCGGTCACGACCGGGCACGAACCGCCTTGTGGACGGTGTCGGCGAGCAGGACGACCGGGACGGTGGCGAAGGCCAGCACCCAGCCGAGCGGGCTCGGCGTGGTACCACCGAGTAGCCCGGGCAGCGGCGGCATGAGCAGGAACGCGGCCAGCATCGCGAGCTCGAAGACGATCGCGAACCACAGCAAGGGATTTCCCCGCAAGCCGATCCTGCCGACCCAGCGCGACTCACTCCGGCAGGCGAAGGCGTTCGCGAGCTGGCCGAGGACGATCGCGGTGAAGGCGGTACCGGACGCGGTCGCGAGCAGCGCGGTGCCGGGCACCTCGCCGAACCACCATCCGCCACCCAGCAGCACCACCAGGAACGCCGCCATGGACGCCAGCGCCTCGGCCGGGCCGAGCACTCCGAAGGCGCGGCGCACCAGCCTGCCGTCGATCAGGGAGCCGCCCTTCGCGGGCCCCTCCATCGTGCGCCGGTTCGGCGGCTCCGCGCCGAGCGCGACCGCCGGGAGGAGGTCGGTGCCGATGTCGAGCGCCAGAACCTGCAGAACGGTGATGGCCAGCGGGATCTGCCCGCCCGCGAGCGCCCATACGACGAACGGAGTGAGCTCGGCGACGTTGTCGGTCAGGTGGTAGGTGAGAAAGCGCCGGATGTTCACGAACGTCGCGCGCCCGAGTTCGACGGCGGCCACGATGGTACCGAAATGATCGTCGAGGAGGACGAGATCGGCCGCCTCCCTCGCGACGTCACTGCCCGATGCCCCCATCGCGACACCGATGTCGGCCGTGCGCAAGGCAGGCCCGTCGTTGACGCCGTCTCCGGTCATCGCCACGACGTGCCCGCGAGCCTGGAGGACCTTCGCGATCCGGAGCTTCTCCTCCGGGGCGACCCTGGCGACCACCACACCGTCGACATCGAGCAGCCTGCCGAGCGCCTCGTCGTCGGCAGGCAGGTCCTTGCCTTCCAGCACAAGCCGGTCCGGCCCGAGCAGCCCGACTTCCGCGGCGATTGCCGCCGCCGTCCCCGGATGGTCGCCGGTCACCATCGCCAGGCGGATCCCGGCACGACGGCAGGACGCGATCGCGGCGCCGACGTCGGGCCGGGGCGGGTCCTCCAGCCCGACGAGGCCGAGCAGCGTCAGCCCGCCCTGCTCCTCCTGTGCGGCCGGTTCGGCGTTGCGCGCCACCGCGAGCACCCGCAGACCCGCCCTGCTGAACGCGGCGATGGCTTCGTCCGCACCGGAAACCTCCGCGCACAGGGGCAGGACGGTGTCCGGTGCGCCCGAGACATGGAGGCCGTCGACGTCCACGACCGAGGACCGGCGCCGGCGCGGATCGAACGGCCGCCGTCCGGCCGGCTGCGGAGCGGCGGTGACTCCGGCGCGTGCGGCGAGGACGTGCAGCGCCACCTCCATCGGGTCGCCTACCGGCCGCCACCCGTTCGCCTCTTCGACGGCGTGTGCGTCCGGAGAGCACCGTGCCGCGGAATCCGCGAGCGCCGTCGCCGCCCGCACCGCCGCCGGAGAGCCGGTGAGCTCGCCGACCGGCCGGTATCCCGTACCGTCGACCTCGACGGTCCCGGACGGCGTCCACACCCGGACGACGGACATTTCGTTACGGGTCAACGTGCCCGTCTTGTCGGTGCAGATGAACGTGGTCGCCCCCAGCGTCTCCACGGATTCGAGCCGGCGTACCAGGGCGTTGCGGCCGGCCATCTTCTGCGCCGCCCGCGCCAGCGACAGCGTCACGGTCGGCAGCAGCCCTTCCGGGACGAGCGCGACCGTCACGCCGATCGCGAGGAGGAAGCTCTCCGTTCCCGCGCGGCCGAGACCGAGGGCGGCGGCGAAGAACACGCAGCCGACCGCGACCGCCATCAGGGCCACGATCCGCACCACGCGGTACAACTGCGTGGCCAACGGACTCCTCGGCCGCACCGCGCTCGCGGTCACCGCCGAGATTCCGGCGAGGCGGGAGCGGGCGCCGGTGGCCGTCACGATCGCGACGCCGTGTCCTTCGGTGACATACGTCCCGGCGAAAACGGATCCGCCGATCTCCGGCCGCACGGGTCTGCTTTCGCCGGTCAGCATCGACTCGTCCACCGAGAGCAGGCCGCATTCGGCGAGTTCCCCGTCTGCGCACACCCGGTCCCCTGCTTCGAGCAGGACCACGTCGCCCACGACCAGGTCCGCCGCGTCCACGACGACCGCACGCCCGTCCCGGCGCACCGTCGCGCGCACCGGCAGCAGATCCCGCAACCGCTCCGCGGCACGGTCCGCGCGGTACTCCTGGGCGAACGAGAACGCACCGTTGAGCACCACGACCACGACGATCGCGATCGACAGCGCAGGCATCCCGGCGAGCAACGCCAGCCCCGCCGCCGCCCACAGCATCAACGCGAAGAAATGGACCATCTGCCCCGCCAGCGTCAGCAACGAATTCCGCTGTTTCGCGGCGGGAAGGGTATTCGGTCCGTCCCGGCGAAGCGCGGTCGCCGCTTCGTCCGCTGTGAGACCCGCCGCTCCCCGGACCATGGCGGAGCCGGTCACCGGCCCGCTGCCTCGCGGGCCACGATCACCGGGCACAACGCGTAGGACATCACCGCTTGGCTGGTCGAACCGAGGAGCATCCCGGCGACGCCGCCGCGGCCGCGGCTGCCCACGATCAGCAGCTGTGCCCGGTCGGCGTGCTCGAGCAATTTGTCGGCGGGACGACCTCGCACCACCTCCCGATGCACACGCACGTCGGGGTACTTCTCCCGCCAGCCCGCCAGCCGTTCGGCGAGGACCTCGTTCGCGCTCTCCTCGATCTCGGCCCGCTCCAGGCTCCAGTGCGTCTCCTCGAAGACCGCCGAAAGGAATGCGTCGTCCCAGCAATGCAAGGCGACCAATTCGGTCTGCCGCCAGGACGCTTCCTCGAAGGCGAGTGCGAGGGCGGCTTCGCTGGTCCTTGTCCCGTCGACGCCGACGACGACCGGTCCGTCCTGCGGCGCTTCGGCTTCCGCGACGTGCGGGCGGATCAGCGCGACGGGGCACGCCGCTCGTGCTGCCAGCGCGATGGACACCGATCCGACCAGTACCCGGCCCAGGGGACGCAGCCCTTCGGTCCCTAGCACGAGCAGGTCCGCGTTCTCGGCGGCGTCCTTCAGCGCTTGCACCGGGCGCTCGTGCCGCAACAGGAGGGAGACGTGGAGATCCGGGGCGACCTCCCTGGCGGCATCACGGGCCTGCCGCAGGAGGCGATGTCCGCGCATCCTGATCATTTCCGCGAGGTTCTCCCGGGTCGGCATCGGCCTCGGATGATTCAGCGACTCGTCGTCGATCGCGTGTACCAGCGCGAGTTCCGCGTGGCGGCGGCGCGCCTGATCCGCCGCCCAGCGGACGGCCCTGACAGCGGACTCCGAGCCGTCGATACCGACGACGACCCGATGTCCCAAATTCTCCGGCATAGCGGTTCACCCCATCTTGGTTCGGCAACTGCCTTGGACGTTAGGAACCGACACGAGAAGAAGGCAGCGGCATTCGTAACCAAGGAGCGGGACCTTCGACCTATAAGTCCACTGTGGACGGTTGGGACGGCAGCCGCACCGCCGCGTCCGCGAGGCCGTCCGTGATCACTCGTCGCGCCCCCGCCGAGTCGAGCAGGTCGGCGACGGCGCGGTTGTCGGCGAGGTAGGTGGCGGTGAACTCTCTGAACCCGTGCCGCGACGCCGCTTCCGCCAGCTTCGTGACCAAAGCCGTCGCCAGCCCTGCCCGGCGCCAACAAGGCTTCACCGCGACCGCGATCTCCGCGACCCCTGGCTGGAGCGTCGCCTCGTACCGCGCGATCGCCACACCCTTGCCGGCCTCGTCACGCGCGACGAGCGCGTAACGGCGATCGAAATCGAGCTCGGTCAGGTGTGCCAGCAAGCGCGGTGTCACCTTCGGAGGCGGCCCGCAGAACCGGCGGTACAGCGTCTCCCGATCCGCTTCGACGAGCGCCTCACCGAGTTCTTCGGCGTCGGCCGGACTCACCCGGGTCACGAAGACGGTCCGGCCATCGCGCAGGCGCACCGGCTGTCCGTCCATCGGCTCAGCGTAGGAACGCGGGCTTGTGCAGCAATACGGCCGAAGAGGCTGTGTCACCGGGACCAACGTCCCTCTTCCTCAAGTACACGAAGGCCCCCTTCCTGTACCTAGGCGCAAGGAAGGGGGCCATCATGTACTTCAAGAGAGAGCTCGCGGGCTGGCGGCCACGCGTAGCCGTCAGATCAGCACCCGCTCCCGATCACGGGGAACGACGGCCTGCCAGTCATGCTCGGCACGAAGCCGTTCGGCGACCGCCGCCGACGCCTCGGGCTCGCCGTGCACGAGATAGGTGGTCTTCGGCGCCGCTCCCGCGCCGGCCCACCGCACCAGCTCGTCCGCGTCGGCATGGGCGCTGAAGGCGTCGAGCTGGGCCACGTCCGCGCGGACCGTGGTGTACCGGCCGTGGATCTTGATCTGCCTCGCTCCGTTCGCGAGGCTGCGCGCGCGGGTTCCTGGGGCGGCGTAGCCGACTATCAGCACGGTGTGGCGGTGATCGGGCAGCATGTGTTCCAGGTGATGCAGTACCCGGCCACCGCTCGCCATCCCCGACGCGGAGATGATGATCGAAGGCATCCTCGGCGCGTTGACCCGCATGGATTCCTCCACGGTCCGCAGCTCGGTCAACGAAGGCGGGGTCAGCGGATCGTGCCCGGCCAGTTCGGGCCGGATCTCCGGCCAGTGGTCTCGGAACGCCTCGCGGTACACCCTCAGCGCCGCCAAGGCCATCGGGCTGTCCACGTACACCGGCAGCTCGGGGATGGTGCGCGACCGCATCAGTTTCGCGAGTGCGGCCAGCACCACTTCGGTCCGGTCGACGGCGAACGCCGGGATGAGCACACTGCCGCCGCGCCTGGCCGTCCGCCGGATGGTTTCGCCGAGTCGATCCATGGCATCGGTGTCGTGGTGGACGCGGGCGCCGTAGGTCGATTCGAGCACCAGCGCGTCGCAGGGAGGCCGCGGTGAAGGCGGGCGCAGGAGACTGTGCGCCGGACGGCCGAGATCGCCGCTGAAGACGACGTCGCGCCCGTCGGACCGCAACTGTGCCCAGGCGGAGCCGAGGATGTGGCCGGCTTGCCCGAAACGCAGCGTCATGTCCTTGCCCACCGTCGTCTCGGCGCCGTAGTCGAGTTCTTCGAGCAGCCCGATCGCCTTCCGCGCGTCGCCCGCGTCGTACAAGGGTAAGGCCGGCCGGTGCTTGGACCAGCCGTACTTGTTGGCGTGCGCGGCTTCCTCGGTCATGAGGTGGGCGCTGTCCTCCAGCACGATCGGCACGAGCGCCGCGGTGCCCGGCGTCGCGTACACCGGACCGCGCCAGCCGGATCGCACCAGGACCGGCAGGTACCCGCAGTGGTCCAGGTGGGCATGAGTGATCACCACGGCGTCGACGTCGGTCAAGGCACGCGGCAGCGGTGCCCAGTTCCGGCGGCGCAGGTCGCTGAGCCCCTGGAAGAGGCCGCAGTCGACCAGGACGCGGGATCCGGGTGTTTCCAGCAGGTACTTGCTGCCGGTGACGGTTCCGGCTCCGCCATGGAAGGTCAGCGCGATGGTCACGATGCCACCTTTCTCGTCGGAGCTCAGAATCCCGTTCCGAGGATTTCGTCGACCGCGCGGCTCGGGCTCGGCGGTACCAGTCCGGTGGGATAGCCGAAGCGCATGACGGCCTGCGGAAACCCGGGAAGTTCCAGATCCTCCGCCAACGCGGAACGGACTTCGGGCAGGTGCAACGGCTGGGTCAGGACAGAACCGGCCAGACCGTCGTCGACCGCTTCGAGCCAGGTGTCCTGTAGCGCGTGTCCCGCGTGCAGGTGGTCGTATCGGCTGTCGTCGACGGTGAGGAAGACGAGCAAGGTCTCGCCGGCGAGGCGACGCTGGAGAACTCGGCGATCCGGAAGAGTCGTCCCTGGACGGACCAGCCCCGCCCAGGGAAGCGATCCGGCGGGTAGCGTGCTCGCGGCCAGTCCGACGCCATGGCGGTGATAGTGCTCGTCGTGGATGGTCCACAAGGCCAGTTCGCGCTGGTACGCCAAATCGTGCTGATACGCCTCGGCGGCGAATTCGAGCAGATCCGCGACCCGGGAAAGTTCCAGTTCGTCGTGGATAAGCCTGGCTTCGACCCCGCTCTCGGTCGCGGCGGCGATCAGGTCGCCGACCTTCTCCCGGGAGACTCGCCTGCCGGAGAAGGGGTGACGATAGCTCCCTCGCCGGGCGATCGCCGAGTACCGGTGCAGGTCGACATCGGACGGTGCCGAACGCCCCGTGGTCTCGATCGCGGCGACGAGGTCCGGCTCGCCGTCCTCCGGGAACATCCGCGTCGTCAGGTCGTAGCCGAGAACCCGGACCGCGAGCCCCACATTGGCGAGGGCGGCACCGCACGAGATGAGCCGGTCCCGGCCACGGGTGTCGTGTTCGGGCAGGGCCACGTCACGGCGCTCACGCAGGAGAAGACGGCCGCCGTCGAGCTCCAGTCGCCACGGCTGGATGTTGTGCACGGAGGGCGCCCGCAGCAACGTCCTCGCCAGTACCTCGGTCTCGGCCCTCGTCCACCCGTTCGCCATGTGTCCCGTCCTCAGTCGTCATTCGCTCGACTTCCACGGTGCACCTGTCCCGCGAGGACCGAGCAGGTACCGAGGGCATCGATCACCGGGACCAAATACCCGGCGCGGGTCCCACTAGGGTCCAAAGTCCCGGTTCGTTGGGACGTCTAGGTGGCTGTATCGGCCGAACTACACGGGTACCGTCGGTCGAGATGCCGGGACCCCGCAGGAGGGACGAGATGACGACCAAGGTGTTCCTCGTGGATGACCACGAGATCGTCAGGCGAGGGCTGGCGGATCTGCTCGGGAACGAACCCGACATCGAAATCGCCGGCGAAGCCGCGTCCGTCGCCGAAGCACTCGCCCGCGTCCCCCAAAGCGATGCGGACATCGCCGTGCTCGACGTGCGGCTCCCCGACGGGACCGGCATCGAGCTCTGCCGGGATCTGCTGTCCACCGAGCCGGAGCTACGGTGCCTGATGCTCACCTCGTACGCCGACGACGAGGCACTCTTCACCGCCATCATGGCCGGCGCGTCGGGATTCGTCCTCAAACAGGTACTCGGCAACGACCTCGTCTCGGCCATCCGCACGATCGCGAGTGGCGGCTCACTGCTCGACAGCCGGACCACCGCCGCGCTGATGAACCGCATCCGGCGTGAGCGCGACCAGAACGATCCGACCGCCGCCCTGTCCGAGCAGGAACGAACCGTGTTCGACCTGATCGGCGAAGGCCTGACCAACCGCGAGATCGGTGAGCGGATGTTCCTCGCGGAAAAGACCGTGAAGAACTATGTCTCCCGGATCCTGGCCAAGCTCGGCATCCAGCGCCGGACGCAGGCCGCGGTCCTCGCGACCGAACTCAAGAGGACCGCGGCGCCCCCGGTATTCGGTGACGGCTAGACCAGCGGAACACGCCAGAGCACCCGTGCGCCACCACCGTCACGGTCGCCGAACTCGGCTTCGCCACCACACCTCTCCGCCCGGTCGGCGAGGTTCGACAGACCACTTCGCCTGCCCTCGTGCGGGATACCGATGCCGTTGTCGGCGACCTCGATGGTCAGCTCACGGTCGGCCTCGACACTGATCGTGATCTCATCGGCGCCGGAATGCCGGACGGCATTGCTCAGCGCCTCGCGGACCACTGCCTCGGCATGTTCGTGCAGCGTCTGCGGCACGAGGGTGTCGACGGCCCCGGCGATCCGGACCGAAGGGGTGACCGTGCTCTCGGTCGTCAACTCCGTGACGGCGTCGAGCAGACGGCGACGCAGGCTCTTCGAGGCGTCCGAGCCCGAGGTGTGCAGGTCGAAGATGGACGTCCTGATCTCGCGGACCGTGCGATCCAGTTGTTCCACCGCCTGCGTCACCCTGTCCCGCGCGAACGTGTCGGGTACCCGCGGCACGATGCTCTGCAAGCTCATGCCGGTCGCGAACATCCGCTGGATGACGTGGTCGTGCAGGTCCTGCGCGATCCGGTCCCGGTCGGCGAGAACGTCCAGCAGCCGCTGATTTCGCTGTTTCTCACCGAACTCCAACGCGACCGCGGCCTGGTCGGCGAACGACGACAGCATGGGAAGCTGATCGGCCTTGTATTGGGCGGAGCCCTTGTCCCTCCCCGAGATGAGGACCCCTCCGACACCGGAAGCGCTGTTCAACGGGATCACGGCGGCCGGTCCGAGACCCTCGAAAGCGGGCTCGGCCTGGCCGGAGGAGACCGTACCCAGGTCAGGGACGAGACTGGGCTGACCGGAATCGAGCACCTGGTCGATGGCCGGATGCCCGCCCGCCATCGACGCACCCTCCAGAGCGGTCTTCCGCTCCCCGGTGAAGACGCTCACCGTCAACGGCTGCCCGACTTCGGTGGCGAGGAGAATCAGCACCTGGTCGGCGGCGGAGATTTCGCGGACCCTGGCGGCGATCAGGTTCAGCGTGTCGGTGACCGAAGCGCCCCCGAGGAGTTCGCCGTTGACCTCCGCGACCGCTTCCAGCCAGCGTTCCCTCGTCCGTGATCGTTCGAACAGCCGGGCGTTGTCGATCGCGACCCCGGCGGCCGCGGCGAGTGCCTGCAGGACGACCTCGTCATCGGCGGTGAATTCGGCGGCGCCCCGCTTCTCCGTCATGTACAGATTGCCGAAGACTTCGTCCCGGACGCGGACCGGGACACCCAGGAAGCTGTGCATCGGCGGATGGTTCGCCGGGAACCCGACCGAGGCCGGGTGCTGGGACAGATCCTGGACCCGGACGGGATGAGGCTCCGCGATGAGCAGTCCGAGCAGGCCGCGGCCTTCGGGCAAGTGGCCCATATGGGACCGGGTTTCCGCGTCGATGCCCTCGTAGACGAACTCCGAAAGCCCGTCCTCGTCGCCGAGCACGCCGAGCGCGCCGTACCGGGCGTCGACCAGCTCGACCGCCGCCTGCACGATTCTCTGCAGGGTCGAGTCGAGTTCCAGCCCGGTGGCCACGGCCAGCACCGCGTCGAGCAGGCCTTGAAGCCGATCCCGGGTCTTGACGATCTCGGACAGCCGCTCTTGGACCTCGTGCAGCAGTTCGTCGAGCCGCAGCCCGGTCAAGACCGCCGCGCTCGGTGGCGTCTCGTCGGCCGAACCTCGCTCCGGCGGCATTCGGTCACTCCTCAGGTCGGCACAGTGGCGGGTCTCCGTCGCCCGGACGACTCCAGCGTTTCACCACCGGCAGCCTCTGCCAAGTCACGCGGCCGTCAGAACGGGCGATGATCGTCCGGATGCCGCAAGACCTCACCGAGCCGGCGGCGGGAGGCATGCCGAACCGGCCCGTCCGGATAGCCGAGCCGCATGATGAGCTGAGGGTGTCCCGGTAGGTTCAGTTCCTCGGTCATCCGCTCCCGGACGAGTTCCTCGTGCAGCAGCTGGGTCAGCACCGACGCGGCCAGGCCTCCGTCGATGGCCGCGAGCCAAGAGCGTTGCATGGCCACTCCCGTGGCGAGGTGGCCGGCGCGATCGTCATCCTTCGCGCAGAAGAGCAGGATGCTCTCCGCGTCCAGCCTGCGCGCGAGGGTCCGGACGTCGGGGACCAGACTGGCCCGGCGGACCAGTCCCGCCCACGGAAGGCCCGCCTTGTCGTAGCCAGGCCGGAGCAGGCCGTCACCGATACCGTCGGACCGCCAGTCCTCTGTCCATTCCTCGAGCTCCCGCTGGACGCCGTCGTCGCTCTGAATCGTTCGAGAAGCCTGTTCGAGCAGTGCCGCGAGGAAATCTTTCTCACCGGCGCTCAGGACCCGGCAGCCGACGCCGGGCGGCAGCTGCCCGATGAGCGGCGCGAGCATCGACGACGCGACCGGGATCGCGGCGAACGGGCGGCGGTGGCTCCGCCTCCGCGAGATGGCGGCGTACGCGTGCAGCTCGCGGTCGGACGGCGGCTCACGGCCCGAGGTGGTCACGACGGCGACCAGCGGTCCCGGCCCCGGAGGGATCTCCACGTCGGTGGCCCACCCCAGTACCCGGACAGCCAGTACCAGGTTCTCCAAGGCCGCTCCACAGGAGATGAGCCGGTCGCGACCGGTCGGGTCGTGCTCGGGCAAGGTGAGATCGGTCCGTTCGCTCAGCTCGGCGCGCATACCGGGCAGGTCCAGCGACCATGGCTGGATGTTGTGCACCGACGGCGCACGGATGACGGCTCGTGCCAGGATCTCGACCTCGCTGCCGGACCACATGCGCTCATCCTGGTTCGGCATGCGCCTTCCCCCTCTCACGGAACGCTTCGACGACACTGGGCAGCGTCGGGTAAAGCGACCCGGAACCGATCAGCCCGAGTAGGTCTGCGGCTTTCAGATCTTCTCGTAGCTCCTGTTTCACTCTGGCGAGCGCGAACGTGATCCCGCGGTGACGCAGCTCGTCGCAGATCCCGCGCAAGGCGTCCGCCGCCGTGATGTCGAGTTCGACGTTGGCTTCCGCGTTGAGGACGAACCACTCGACCCGCTTTTCGCCGTCCAGGGCGGCGAGGGCTCGCCGCCGGAAGTCGTCCGCGTTGGCGAAACACAAGGGTGCGTCGTACCGGTAGATCACCAGGCCTGGTTCGGTCGTCGCGTCCGGATAGTCGCCGACATCGTGCATCCCGGGCACTCCCGGCACGAAACCGAGCACCGCGCCGTGCGGCCGCGCCAGCCGGCGCAGAAGATCCAAAATGGACAGGCCGACGGCGGCCAGCACGCCGTAGAGGACGCCCAGTGCGACGACGGCCAGCAAGGTCGACACCGCCAAGAAGAACTCGCTGCGGCGGAACTTCGCGATGCGCCGGAATTCCCGGGGATCGACCAGCTTCAACGCCGCGTAGACGACGATCGCCGCCAACGCCGCCTTGGGAAAACCCGCCAGCAACGGTCCCGCGAAAAGTACCGTCAGCACGACCGTCGCGAGCGCGGTCAGGGAATACAGCTGGGTCCGGGCGCCCATCGCGGATGCCAGCGCGGTCCGGCTGCCGCTCGAACTGACCGGGAACCCGTGCAGAAGTCCCGAGGAGAGATTCGACGCGGCCAGCGCGCGCAGCTCGCGATCGGATTCGACCCGCCCGCCGTGCCTGTCGGCGAAGGCGCGGGCGGTCAGGACGTTGTCGGAAAAGCCGACGAGGGCGATCCCCAGCGCGGGCAGCAGCAGACTCGCCAGGTCAGCACCGTTCACCACGGGGATCTCGGGTACCGGCAGCGAATCCGGAACCGGCCCTACCACTCGGATCCCTTTCTCCGTCAAGGAAAGACCGGTGACGACGGCGGCGGCCAGCAGGATGACGGCCAAGGGGCCGGGAAACCGCGGAAGCCAGTGCTGCACCGCCAGCAGGCAGGCCAGAGCGAGACCGCCGAGGACCACGGTCGGCCAGTGCGGATGCCCGATGTTCTTGACGAACGAACCCAGTTCCGCGAGGACCCCTTCGCCGGTCACGGGGACGCCGGTCAGTTTGCCCAGCTGGCTCACGATCATCAGCACCGCGATCCCCGCCATGTAGCCGGTCAGTACCGGCTTCGACAGCAGGTCGGCCAGCACCCCGAGCCGGGCCGAGGCTCCCAACAGGCACAGGCCGCCGACCATGAGCGCCAGCACTGCCGCGAGCGCTCCGTAGCGGGCAGGATCTCCTGCGGCGAGCGGGCCGAGCGCGACGGCCGTCATCAAGGCGGTCGTCGATTCCGGGCCCACCGAAAGCAGCTTCGACGAGCCCAGCACCGCGTAGACCGCCAAAGGCCCGATCACCGCCCACAGGCCGGCTTCCGGCGGCAGTCCCGCCACCTCCGCGTACGCCATCACCTGCGGCACCAGATACGCGGCGACGGTCACCCCGGCCAAGAGATCACCTCGTAGCCAAGACCGCCGATAGCGGGTGAGGGAGAATCTCATCGATGCCTCCGGCTCACCGCTGAGTACAACGAAGGCGGCAGGCGCGCGAACAGTCTTCCCTCCTGCGGCAGGGAGCTTTCCTCGTCGAGGAATCGCAGTACCGGCTCGGCCGAGCGCCGGTCGAACAACGCCGCGAAGACCCGTTCGAGCTGAGCCGCGTCACGGGCCACGACGTCGAGAAGCGTGGCGTCGAACAACAGATGCCTCGGTTTGGGTTTCGGCAGCTCGAAAGGATGACCGTGGACCACCAACGACCTCGCGATCGCCGCGCTGTCGGCTTGAATGCGTTGGAAGGCATAGCCGGTCGATGCCTTCACCAGGCCGGCTTTGGTCCCGATGGCGAGGATCGAACCGCGTCTGCGGTCGACGGCGGAAGCGGAGAGCGGCAGGGAGGCGGACTCCTCACGGGTGACCGCGTACTCCCGCACGCCGAGAATCGTGGCGAGGTATTCATGTAAAGCGTTTCGCTGCTCCTGGGGATACGCGACACCCCGCGAGCTGGGCGGCGCGAAGGACGTGTGCTCGACCAGTGCTTCATGCGGCCCCCGTGGCAAGACGTAGACGAAGCTCGCGGCGCGGCTCTGAGACGTTCGGAAGTCGAAGAAGGTGGGCACGGCCGAGTCGAACGCCGGAGCGGCCGTGCGCACGTGCCAACCGCGGAAGATCAGCCAGCCGTCCACCCGCGCCGGGCCAGGCCGGAGAACACTGTCGAACACCCAATCCGCCCGGAGGGATTCACCGTCCACCAGGACTTCCGCCCCTTGGCCCGCCTGCCGGATCTCGGTGATCCGTCCGCGGCGGAAAACGACATCGCCACGTCTCGCCGCGGCCATGCCGACCGCCGCCGCCAGATCGTCACCACGGACGAAGCGGTATTCGTACCGGCCGAGGCCGACGATCCGGTTACGTCCGGCCGCGTGCACGCGGAACCGATCGAACGTTCGCGACACCGCCTGGTCGAGGATTCCCTGCTCAGCGGACCAGTAGGCCCAACCCGTGGTCGCGAGCTCACGGCTACCGTCGTCCACGACGACGATCGGTCCCGGGGATTCCGGTCGTGCCACCAGGTGTGCCACGAGGCTGAGGCCGCTGAGACCTCCGCCGGCGATGAGGATCGTCATCGATCGAGTGAAGCGGCTCCACGCGCACACGCGCCAGTGACCTGAGGCGCACCCGAGGTCCCCGGAATCCGGGACCAACGGCACCGGACCGCACACGTCCGCCCGCTTAGCTTTGGCCCCGTAGGGACGTGCTGAGCGGAAAGAGCCGATGATGAACCGAACCTTCCGGCTGACCGGGCCGATCGTGGTCGGTGCCGACGGATCCACCGGCGCCCGTGCCGCCGCCACCTGGGGCATGCAGGCCGCCGACCACCACGAAACCTCCCTCGAACTCTGGCACGCGCTGGGAATCTCGGACTACTACCTGGGTAGTGTGCCGCCGTCCGATGAGCTCCTGCGCAAGGTCAAGAACCGCGGAGAAACGATTCTGCGTGAAGCAGCGGACACCGTGGGCCACACATACGGCCCCGTCGTCACGACACACCTCTCGGACGACTCCCCCGCCCCGGCGCTGATAGAGGCTTCTGAAACCGCTCGGCTGGTCGTTCTCGGTTCCACCGAGCACAGCCGCTTCACCGCCCTGTTCGGCGGATCGGTGACGACCGCCCTCGCCGGGCACGCGCACTGTCCCGTCGTGTCGGTACGCGGCCGCACCTGGGACCTCCCCGCGGCGTGGAAACAACCCGTCGTGGTCGGCGTCGACGGAAGCCCCTCCGCCGAGGTCGCGATCGCCGCGGCCTTCGACGAGGCGTGCGCCCGGGGAGCGGACCTGGTCGCGGTGCACGCCTGGGAGGACGTCTCGGCTTCCCGGTCCTTCGGTGATCCCGCGGGCAACTACGGCTGGAGTGCCTTCACCGAATCCGCTCGACGGATGCTCACCGAGCAGGTGTCGAAGTTCCGCGACAGCTATCCCGACGTCGAAGTGCACCAGGTGGTCGTGCACGACGAACCCCGCCAGGAACTGCTGCGCTGGAGCGTCAAAGCCCAACTGGTCGTGGTCGGCAGCCGGGGCCGCGGCGGATTCCGCGGTCTCCTGCTCGGCTCGACCGGACAGAGCCTGATCCATCACGCCGCCTGCCCGGTGCTGATCTCCCGCACCGCGGATTCCTGAGAACGAAGGAGCGATCCATGTGCAGCACCGTTTCCGAAGTCATGACCACCGATCCGATCACGGTCGGGCCGGACGCCGGCTACAAACAGATCGCCGCGCTGATGGCGAGGCAGCGGATCAGCGCGGTCCCCATCGTCGACGACTCCGGAGCACCGGTCGGCGTGGTCTCCGAGGCTGACCTCCTGGCCCGGTTTCGCGACCCCCGCCCTGCCTTTTTCGCCGGACATCACGCCAAAGACGAGTCACGCAAAGCGAAGGCCTTGCTCGCCAGGGACCTGATGACCGCACCCGTGGTGACGATCGAAGCAGGCGCCTCCCTCGCCGCCGCGGCGATCCTCCTGGCCAGGAAGCACGTACGACGGCTGTTCGTCGTCGAGGACGCGAAGCTGGTCGGTGTCGTGTCGCGCCGGGACCTGCTGTCCTCGTTCCGGCGTCCCGACGAAGAGATCCGTGGCGAGATCGAACACGACATCCTCGTCGGCACCCTGTGGGTGACACCAGGACAGGCGTCCGTCACGGTCGCCGACGGTGTGGTGACGCTTCTCGGCAGGCTGGACAACCGCGGCGCGGCCGAACGCGCGGGCGCCCTGGCGAGCGAGGTCCCCGGCGTGGTCGACGTCCGGAACCGGCTCGACTTCGTCTGGGACGACGACGTCATCCGGCCCGCTTCCCTCGGCATCTGAGCAGCAGGACCTTCGGCCCGCACTCGGCGGGATCCGGACGGACCGAAGGGCCGGTTCACCCGGGGCGTCCGCCTCTCCTGAGTCGCCGACGAGCCGAGCACGATGGGAGTACAGGTCAACAACCCGCGGATCGGAAGCGAGGACCCTCCCATGCCGGCCACGAAGAACCAACGGGAACAGGCTCCCCTCGCTCGCTATGCGGACCTGAAGGACCGGCGGCTCGCGATCACCTTGTCACGGGAAGACCTCGAGGAAGAGAAAGATCGAGATCCTCTCGATCGGATCACCTGCCGGACCCATCGCCGTTGGCTGCACCAATGCGTGTCCTCGCCGCTGCACGTCATCGTCGTGACCGGCCACCGCTGGTGCCGCTCCTGCTCTCTCGCGCTCTCCGTCGCGGTCGACGAACTGGCCGGGGACGTCACCTTCTCCTGCCCGGGCTGTGGACGGGCGGCGCCGACGCGGGCGACCCGGCAGCTGATTCGCGCATGCCGCGCGAGTCTCGCCGCGGCGCATGACGATGGCCTCGCGTACCCGGGCCTTTCGACCCCAGAGCAGCCTGCCGTGTCGTAACACACTCGAAGCGATCGTGAAACTGCCAACAGAGGAGAAGTCCATGGCCACCACCGAAAGCGGACACCGGCGCAGCGTTCCCGTCCAGCATCAGGAAGTCCATTCCGGCCGGTCGGCCGGTGCCATGAGCCTCGCCGTGCTCCGTGTCGCCACCGGTCTGCTGTTCCTGTGGGCGTTCGTCGACAAGACCTTCGGCCTCGGCTACGCCACCGCTTCCGGCAACGCCTGGATCAACGGCGGCTCGCCGACGAAGGGCTTCTTGAGCCGGGTCGACGTGGGCCCGTTCGCCGAAACCCTGCGTTCCTGGGGCGGAACCTGGTGGGCGGACTGGCTGTTCATGGCCGGTCTGCTCGGCATCGGTCTCGCCGTCACCCTGGGGATCGGGATGCGGATCTCCGCCATCACCGGCACCGTGATGATGCTGCTGATGTGGATCGCCGAATGGCCGCTCGACCGGACGAACGGCGCCGGCGAGCCGACCATGTCGACGAACCCCCTCATCGAGTACCACGTGATCTATGCCCTCGTACTCATCGTGCTCGCCGCGACCGCCGCCGGAAACACCTGGGGGCTCGGAGAGCGCTGGACTCGACTGTCCTTCGTGGACAGGAACCCTTGGCTCCGGTGACAGTCCGGACATCGAAGTCCCGGCACCGTTTCCCGGCGCCGGGACTTCGTTCTTCTCACAGCCGGCGAAGGTGGTGATCGGCCCATGGTCGCGGCCGGACGAGCACCCGGACAGCGCCCGCGGTGGCCCCTTCCGCCGACACGAAGACCGGGTCGAGGTCGACGTCGACGACCTGCGGCACCAGCTCCATGATCCGGTCGGTTCGCAGGAGCAGCTCGGCGAGCGCGGATCGGTCGAGAGCGCTGTTCTCGCCGAACAGCGCCTTGCTCGCGCGCAGGCTGTCGATGAGCGCTTCGGCGTCGTTGGTGCCGAGCGGCCCCAGGCCGGTCGATCTGTCGTCGAGCAAGGCTCCGTCGATACCGCCGAGCCCCAGGACGACGACCGGACCGAAAACGTCGTCGGATTGGCCGCGTACCAGCAGCTCGCGATCACCGAATCGCCGCAGGGTCACCCGAACCCCGAAACAGCCGAGCAGATCCTCACCGTCCTTTCGGGACAACCAGCCACCGTTCGGATGCGCGGAGAGGTATTCGCCCACCAACCGGGTCGCCGTCGCGAGATCGATCCCGGTGAGCCGGGGCAGGCCGCCCCTCCCCGCCTCGAGCCAGCGGGTCCGTTCGGACAGCTTCGCCATGACGGCCGCGGACTCCTCGACATCGGCGTAGCAAGGAATCCCGCTGTGGGCGGCGACGGACTCCAGTTGGCCGAGCCGCACGGCGAGGACGGTCTTGCTCTCCGGTCGTGCGACCAGCCCGGCCAGCGGATCTCCGACACCGGTCGGCACGCCGGCGGCGATCACCGCGTCCACACCTTCGTCAGCCAAGACCTCGGTGACGCACGAAGCGAAGATGTCGGCCGTGACCGCGGCGCTCGTGTCCAGCGGGTTGCCCACGCTCGCGTGCTCGGGCAACAGCCGCCGGAGCGTGTCGTGCGTCTTCCGGCTCAGCTCGGGCAGGACCAGACCGTTGCGAACGCAGGCCTCCGCCCCCAGAACCGCCGCACCCCCGGCGTTGCTCACGACGACCACCCGCGGACCCGATGGCAGCGGCTGCCACGAGAGCGCGGCGAGCAGGCCGAGGACTTCGGTCACCGTGTCGACGACGAGGACACCGGCCTGGCCGAACAACGCCAGTTTGGTCGCGGCCGGGACCGCTCGCGCGGCCGTGTGCGCGGCCGCGGCCCGCTGCGCCGCCGGGGCGGATGCCCCGCGAATGGCCACAACCGGTTTCTCCCTCGCGAGAGCGCGGGCAAGCCTGCTGAACTTTCGAGGGTTGCCGAAGGACTCCAGGTACAGCACCGCGATGTCGGTTTCCCCGTCGCCGCGCCACCACCGCAGGAGATCATTGCCGCTCACGTCGTACTTGTCACCGGCGGACACCAAAGTGGACAGTCCGAGCCCCAGCCCGGCGAGTGCGTCCATCAGCGCGATCCCGAAACCGCCGGACTGCGTCACCACCCCGATCCGGCCCGCTCGGGCGGCACGGCGCGCGAAGGTCGTGTCGAGACGGGTCGCCGGAGCACTGTTGACCACGCCGAAGCAGTTGGGCCCGACCAGCCGGATCCCGTACCGGGCGACGAGTTCGCGGACGCGGTGTTCCAGCGGCGTCCCGGTCAGCCCCGCCGTGACGAGCACGATCGAGCGCACACCCGCCCGTCCGGAGTCTTCGACGACGTCGGGAACGGATTCCGCGGGTACACAGATCACCGCCAGTTCGACTGTGGCGTCCAAAGAGGACACCGAGGGAGCACAGGGAACGCCGAGGATCTCCTTGGTGTTCGGGTTCACGGCGTACACGTCGCCGGTATAGCCGGCGTCGAGAAGGTTCCGCAGGATCGCCCTGCCCACCGAGTCGTCACGCCTGCCGGCCCCCACGACGGCTACCGAGGCCGGGGCCAGCACCGTGCGGAGACTCGCCACGTCGGCGAGCCGTTCCCGCTCCTCGACGCGCTCGAGGTATCGGTCGGGCTCGCCGAGCTCGATCTCGACGTCGAGCTCCGGCCCTCCCCTTCCGATGACGTACGGAAGGCCGAGGTCGGCGAACACCTTGATCATCCGGGTGTTCTCCGCGAGCACCAGTGCGACGAAGCGGTGGATTCCCTGGGCCAAGGCCAAGGACACGAGGTGTTCGAGCAACAGGGTGCCGACCCCGTGTGCCTGGACCTCGCGGTCGACGACCAGGGCGACTTCGGCCGCGTCGTCGGCGTCGTCCGCGCTTGCCGGGCGGTAATGGGCGATCCCGATGAGGTCCTCCCCTCGGAACGCCCCGATCCCCGGGCCTTCGATCGCCAACCGGCTCAGCAGATCCAGCCTCCCCGGATGGGCGGTGAAGAAGCGCAGATAGCGGTCGTGCTCGTCCAATCGCTGATGCAGGTTCAGCACCGCATCGAAGTCCTCCGCACGCAAGCGGCGGACGGTGACCATGTCGCCGTCCGCCAGCAAAGCGCTCGTCCCGGCCGTCATGTCGCCGCCGGATTCCGGGTGACCAGTACGACGGCGACCACGCCCGGCACCGTCCGGGCGAGCGCGTCGAGCACCCGCCGTTCGGCTTCGTCGCGGAACTCACCGGCGATGTTCACGTAACCGCCGTCGACCTCGACAGTCCACTTCGGACGATGTCCGGCGTAGTCGCTGATCAGGCCGTGCACCTGTGCGGCGATCGCGTCGTCGGGCCGGACGAGCGGGCGGAGCAGATCACGCCTGCTCACCACACCGACCAGGACACCCTCTTCGACGACCGGCAGGCAGCGCAGCCGGTCGGCCAGCATCCGTCTGCCGATCTCCGTGACGTCGGTGGACGGCGAGATCACCTCCACCGGCGTGGACATCAACGCGCCGACCGTGATCCCCTCACCGCCCGCCCGGATTCCCCGCAGCGCGTCGAATTCGGTGAATGTCCCCAGCACCCGGCCTTCATGGTCCACGACCGGAAGGCCGGCGAATCCCTTCTCTGTCAGTACTGCCACCGCCTCGCGAAGGGATGTCGCGGGTGTGGTCGCCACCGCAGGGCTGGTCATGATCTCCGAAGCACGCATCGGAGCCTCCTTGTGATCGTTCTCGGTCAAGCACGTGAGCGCAGGAATCCCCTGCACGCTTCGAAGAGGTCTTCCGGCGGGCAAGCCGTGACGCGGTCTTCGAAACCCGGTGGGACGACCGGACCACCCGTGTCCCGTGCCGTGGTCATCACGACCGGCACCCGCTTCCGCAGCGCGCACACCACACCGAATTCCCGTGCGGTCAGACCGGGCTCGGCACCGCGGACGTCGACGGCGAGATCCGGCCGGTCCGCTTCGTCCAGCGGACAGGTCCCGCCGGGTGCGAGCGCTCGGCACACCCCGGACCGGACATGGCACGGGCTGACCCGGCACCCCAGGTCCCGCAACGCGGCCGCGATCTCCCGGGACTCGTCGAAGGTGGCTTCTGTCAACAGGATTCTCATCTTTTCTCCTTCCAGGCCAGCTGTTCCCATTCGCGCGCCCACTCGGCGGCACGGCCGCGCCCAAGCGCCGCCCGGCACGCCAGGAAGACCATCGCGACCAGGGTGAGCCAGCCCAGCCACAGCCCCGTGCCGACGCCGATGCCCTGGCTCAGGGCGTCGGCGTCGGTGACCGGCGCCTCGACGGGATACCCGCGCGCGTCGAGCCAGATCCGCACCTCGTTCCCGGTCACCATCCCGGCATCGACGGTCACCACGCCTTCACGAATCAGCCCGCCGGGCCCCGTCCAACGGGCGGCGACCTCGACCTTCTCGTCGAGCGGCACACCGTCGAGGCGCACGTGGACGGGCGGGGCGTCGGCGATCAGCACGGCGGTCGTCTCCTGACGGTTCGCCGCTTGTTCCGCCGCGCGCTCCCTTCCTTCGGCGTAGGCCGCGGATCCGGCGGCCGCGGCGAACGGGATCGCCAGTAGAGCCAGCAGGACGGCGCCGACTAGCAGCGCGGCTTCGAGCCGGTCGGACCAGCGGATGAGCGGGTTTCGCCGCGTGATCACGGTGACGAACTCGGGCCGCGCTTTCATGGCTGTCTCCTGTTTCCGGCTTTGCTCAGAGAATCGGACCGGGCTCGTAGGCAACGGAATTCAGCAGCCGGCCGAGCCTGCCTTCCGGTGCCGCGGCGGGCGGCGGGATCACCACCACCGGGCAGGTCGCGTGCCGTAGTGCCGTCTTGCACACCGAGCCGACCAGCAGTTCACGGATCTTGCCCGTGCCATGGCTGCCCAGCACGAGGAGCGCGGCACCTTTCGACCGCTCGACCAGCGTTTCGCCGGGATCCCCCTGGGGGACGTCGTAGGTGATGTCGAGCCCTTCATGGGCATCGAGGACTTTGGCGGTAGCGGCTTCCAGTGCCTTCAAGTGGACGTCTCTCGCCTCCGCCACGGTCCGGTCGGCCGACGCGTCGTCCAGCATCTCGTCGTGGACCCACACGGTGACCACCTGCAAGGCGGCGCCCTGCCTGACCGCTTGGTCGGCCGCCCAGCGCACTGCCGCGGCAGAACCCGCCGAACCGTCCATACCGACGACGATCCGGTTCTCCGTCGCACTGTCCGTCATGACGTTCTTCCCTTCTGTGCCGGTGTTTTCCGAGGTTCTTCGACCACGACGACCATCTGCGGGAATCCGGGGACACCGTCGATGGCGGCGAGCGCTCCGCGGATGGCGGGAGCGTCGAAAGGCTCAGTGAAAGCGGTACCCTCCAGGCCGTACTCGGTGGCCGCGAGCAACAATCGCTGCGCGACCGCGCCAGACCGGACGAGCTGTTCACGGCTTTCGGTCACGGTGGTGACGAGGAAGGCCGTCCAGGAGGCTTCCGGAGTCACCTTCCTGGCGACCTGCCTGCCCACCTTGGGCAGATCACGGACATCAGACGGCGTGAGCATCCGGACCCGGATGCCGCCGCCCTCGGTCGCCTCGGCGACGTCTCGTCCCCACGCCGACACCGAGGACGGAGCCGGCTTGGTCCGCCGCCCGGACAGCGCGGCGAAACGGGCGAAATCGGCCGCCACGGGGCGGGTCCGACGCCGCGCCGTGAGCCTGGCGACCCGATCCATGGCGAGGACGTCGCAACTCAGGTCGGTGAGCGGCGCCCAGCCCAGCATCCTGATCGCACATTCGAGATTCGCCAGTACCGCCCCGCAGACGATCAGCCGCGTACGCCCACCCCGGTCCCGCACCCAGTGGTTGTTCGCGAGCCGTTCGTACAAGTCGAGCGAGTCCTCGTGGACCGACAGCGTCCAGACGTCGTCGATCCATCGCTTCGGGACCTGTCGTGCGGCCGCCACGATGATCCGCTTCTCCTCCGTCGACCAGGCATGCACCCGGACTCCGGTGGCCGAAGTCGTCATGGCCGTTCCTCCTCGATCCTGTCGCGGGCGACCGCTTCGATCGGGCGGCGCGGTGTCTTCACACCCGGAGAGCCGTAACCGAGCCTGAAGACGGTCTGGGGATGGCCGGAGCCACCCAGCAGATCACGCAGTTCGGCGCGTACGGCGGTGATCTCGATCGGCTGGGAGTAGAACGAAGCACTCAGTCCGGCGTCCGTGGCGGTGAGCAGGACCCTCTGCATCGCGCACCCCGCGCGGACCTGGGACATCGGCGCGTCGTTCGGCATGGTCAACACCGCGACCACCGGGTCCTGCTCGAAGACGCGGGGAGCACCGTCCTCCTTGACGTACCGCCCAGGCAGCAGCCCGCCCGCTGAGCGAGGGCCGCCCGCGTAGACGGGAACACCGTCGTCCTCGGCGCCTCGCCGGGTCCATGCCCGGAGTTCTCGCTGGAAGGCCGCGTCCAGGGCCTGGACGTGATCGGCGCGGCGGATGAGTCCCGCGGTCGCCTCCAGCAGACCGGCCTCGTCGAGCAGGACCAGACGTGCGCCCTCCTCGCGGGCCGCCTCCCGCACGGCGGTCCGTACGCGGAGTGGCACCGGCTCGTCCGTGAAGGGGCGGCGATTGCTGTATCGCCGGGGAATCGCGGCGGCGAGACGTCGTTCGCTCGCGGTGGGACGGTGGTGGGGACCAAGCGTGACCCGTGCCAGCAGGGCGGGCCTGTCGCGTTCGGGCGTCAGCTCGACTTCGCTGATCCGGCCCGCGGCGGCGATGGCGAGCCGCAGGTTCAGCAACGCCGCGCCACAGGACAGCCGCGCCTCACGCGCCTCCGGATCGCAGGCGCCGAGGATCCGGCTTTCGTCGAGCACGACGTCGATCGTGTCCGGCGCCAGCTCGAAGATCCACGGCTGGGAGTTGTGCGGTGACGGCGCGCGCACCGCGGCACGCAGCGCCTCCGCGACGACCGGCGAACGAGTGAGGAACATCCTGCTGCACCTGCCTTTCGACGATCCCAGCGTCTCGCGTCGCGAACGAGGACGGCAGTGGCCGTGGGCCCGGTGTGCCGGGACCTTCGGCACCGCTAGTCGTGAGTGGCGGTTCGGGTCGCTGTGCCGTGAAGGACCCTTCACGGCGTCCAGCGGATTGATTCCGTGAAGCGGGCGGGATGTCGGATACGAGGGTGTGAGCGAGAGACTCGGTGCCGTCCCACGGAACACGCGTGTCGTCCGTTCCGTCACGCGTGTCGTCCGTTCCAGCACGAGAGACCGCCACGCATGAGCCCTGCCGGCCTCACACCAGCTTCACGGAATCAATCATCTAGCGCAGTGAAGGGGTCCTTCACGTACTTCAAGAGACACTGCCAACGCCACCCGGCCACGCCTGCTCTCTGCGCCTCCGTCTGACGCGATCCTGAATCCGGCGCACTCCGGCACCGCTAGTGCGACGCGAACTCGCGCCATTCCTCCTGCCATCGCGCCCATCGAGCCCTGTCGAGCAGCATCCGACCACAGCCGTAACCGGCCAGCACGATCACGATGAAGGCGAGCCAAAGGCCGACTCCCGTCCCGACACCGAGGAGGCGGGCGTCGAGACCGGTGAGAGGCGCGGCGACCGGGTTCCCCGACTCGTCGAGCCAGACCGGGACCTTCGCGCCGGCTCGGCTCCCCCGCGTCGCCTGGACCTCGCCGGCTCGGCTGTCCCCGTCACGAGTGACCCACGTCGCTTTGGCAGGCGAGGTGTCGTCGACGACACCCGACCGGCCTCCGATGGCGATGGGCGCGCCGTCTTCGAGAAGGGTCGCTTCCGCGCGGTACCTGGTGGCCTGCTCGGTCGCCGCCTGCTCGGCGCGGGCCGCGAACACCCCGGAAGCGACCGCTGCGGCGACCGGCAGGGCGAGGACCACGAGGGCGACCGCGAGAAGCACCGTGAACGCTTCGATGCGATCTTCGCGGCGGGCGAGCGGGTTCCGCCCGGGATGGACCGTGTGCCTAGCTCGCGACCAGCGAGACGACGTGTTCATGACCTGGACCTCCACTGCGGCTCGCCGGGAACGTGTCGTCGCCAGCGTCACCCGGCGACGCCGCACGGCAAGAGAGGCGACGGTCCCGGCCGACCGGGACCTCCAGCCGTATTCCAGGCCTGTTCGCCGGATCGACACTGGCTTCATGCGAGTACGTGATGTCATGACCACCCCGGTCATCGCGGTGACACCCGCGGCCACCATCGGCGAGGCGATCGCCGTACTGACCGGCCGGGGAATCACCTCGTTGCCGGTCGTCGGCGACACCGGCGAATTGCTCGGCCTACTGGTCGAGGAAGACCTGCTCCGGGCGCGCTACCTCGCCGGCAGCGACCCGGACAGCGGGGTCATGCTCAGCGGTCACACCAAAGTGAGCGCGCTGATGCGGCGACCGGTGGCCGGCGCCCATCCCGACGGCGACCTGACCGACCTGACGGCGAAGATGCTGGAGCGCCGGCTCCGATCCGTCCCTGTCCTCGAACACGGTCGCGTCATCGGAGTCATCACCTGGCAGGACCTTCTCCGTGCCGGACCTTCCGCGCAAAGGAAACGACCATGAACAGCAGTCCCGACAACACCCGCCACCTTCTCGTGGGCGCCGACGGCTCGGCCGTGAGCGAACATGCGATCCGATGGGCCATCACCGAAGCGGCCGCGGCCGGCGACGAGGTCGAGGTCCTCATGGTTCTGCCACGGGAGGAAATGCTCCCCGGTACGTCCTTTGCGCTCCAACCGCACGGCAGGGTTCCGGTGAGGCAGAACTATTCGCTCGACGAGGCGGTCGCCCGGATCCACGCCGAGCTTCAAGTGGACGTCGAGGTGAAAACCTCGCTGCGGCAAGGTAACCCGACGTCGGAACTGCTTGCGGCGGCGCGTGAGGCGGACCTGCTCGTCCTGGGCACCGGCACGAAGAGCGCTGTCGGCAGGCTCGTCTTCGGCAGCGTCGCCATGGCCTGCGTCAGGCACGCGACGTGCCCTGTCGTCCTGGTGTCGACGCAGACGGTTCACCGTTTCAGCCCGACGGCTTCGTGATTCGCCATACGCCCTGACCATCCCCGAGCACGGCGCAGAAGAATCGAGGTGTCCGAACATGTCACGAAGACCCAGGTCTTCCGCGGCACTTTTCTCGTCCATCGCACTCTGTCTCACCGCATCGGCGGGACCCGCCTTCGCGGGCGAAACCACCCCCTCCCCGACGTCGGCCGCACCGGCGACTTCCGTGAAGATCACGCCGTCACCATCGCAGTCCGCACCGGTTCCGCCGAAGGCCACATCGACCGCGTCCCGGCCGAGCGCGACGAAACCCACCCCGCCGAGCTCCCGGACCACATCGACGACGGTGACCTCACGGCCCGCTGCTCCGGACCTGCCGAATCTGAAGCTGACGGTGTGGTTCGACCAGCCTTCCTACCTCTCCACCCAGCGGATCGTCGTGCACGCCAGGGTCACCAACACGGGTACGGCGCCCGCGAGCCGCGTGATCGTGAGGTCCACCGGTAACCTGTCCACGACCTGGTGGACCCCGTTGACCCCGCCCGGGGTGCCGATCGAACCGGGGCAGACCGTGGTCGGAAACGCCGACGGTTATGTGACCACCACGTCCGGCCCGGTGACCCTCACCGTCACAGCGGCTCTGCTCGGCGACGAAGTGGACGCCGATCCCGCCGACAACAGCGCCACCGCTTCCGTCCCGGTCACCCACCTCAGCGGCAGCTACCGCGGAACGGTCTACGGCGACCGCGATGGAAACGGGACGATGGACCCCGGTGAGGCGCTGCCCGGGATCAAAGTGCTCACCTCGGGCGGTACCCCGAACGTCAGCCGCGCGACGACCACCGACAGCCAGGGCCGTTTCGCCTTCCAGGACTTGCCTGCGGGCGGCTACTGGACGATTCTCGAGAGCGCCGAGTGGTATTTCGTGGGGCCGAACGTCGAGGTGGACGGCGTCGCCGATCCCGACGTCGTGATCCGAGGTACGGCTTCGGCAGCCAAATGGCTGTCCGTGTCGATGGCGTTCACGCGGAAGACGTACCGGAAGAACGACGTCGCGCAGCTAAGGGTGACGCTTTCCAACAATGGCGTGGCGGTGCTCAAGAACACGACCGCGAACTGCTGGGCCACCGGGTCGGGCAACCTCGAGACCGGGGATCTGTCCCCGGACGGGCCGGGCGTGACCGTCCCGGCCGGCGCGAAGCGGATCCGCACCATGACGGTGCGGATCACGGACGAGGCCGCCGCGGTGGGCCATCTGCGCGTCACGTGTGCCATCGGGGCGCCGCCCTTCGTCAATGGGCCACCGTCCGTGAGTGCGACGGCGAGGATCCCCGGCGGCATGGCCCCGCGGGTCGACGGCTATCTGGGACGCTTCCTGTGGAAGCCGCAGCTCGGCCTTCCCTACAGCGATCCGCTTCCCGGAGTGAAGGTCTATCTCCGGAACCAGGTGACCGGCGCAGTCGTCGCTCGAGCCGTGACCGGCGACAACGGCGGCTTCACCTTCCGGAACGTGCCCGCCGATCTGTACGACTTCGGGATCGTAGGGCCATGGACGATGGTGTACTCCGACCCGGAGTTCGTCATCCGTGACGGGGAGAACGGCCCCGGCGGCAATCCCTATCGCCACCTCTACTTCGTCGTTCCCGGCCCATACCGGCCCGACCCGGATCCCGCGCCGCCGCCGGGCGGTCGGCAGGTTCACCTACCGGGCCCGCCGTCGACGGTGCCTCGCCCCGCGGCCCCGCACCCGTCCGGCTTGGCCACCACCGGCGTGGGGGTCATCTGGCTCGCGCTGGGTGGCATGATCACGATGACGACCGGTGCGGCGCTTGTGCTCGGAACGCACCGCCGGCGCTTCCGGTAGTCGGCGATCGTGTCGGAAAAGCCACTTTCGGGACGTCAGAGACGTCGCGAAAGTGGCTTTCGCGACAGCTAGACGCGTTCCAACGACAGAACCGTTTCGGCGTCCCGCGCCAGTTCGACGTCCTCCCCCGTTCCCATGGCGAAGACGGTCACCGGCGCATCGTTCGGACTGATCACCCGGTCGCCGTCCCCGAGACACCGCGCCGGATCCACCAAGATCCCGAAGACGCCCAGCCCGTCTGCCAGTCGCGCGAGCAGCTCCGGTTGATGCTCGGTGACACCACCGGTGAACACCACGGCGTCGAGCCGGTCGAGGCTTGCCGCCATCGCGCCGATCTCGCGGCGGATCCGGTGCAGGTAGACGGCGACGGCCGTCGCCGAGTCAGTGTCCCCGGCCGCTTCCCGCGTCAGTACGGAACGAAGGTCGCCGTCGGTGCCGCTCATCCCGGCGAGACCGGAGCGGTGGTACAGCGCGTCTTCCATCTCCTCGACCGACATCGGCGCTGTTCGCATGACGTGCAGCACGAGTCCCGGATCCAGCGAACCGGACCTCGTAGCCATCGCCGGCCCTTCCAACGGGGTGAAACCCATACTCGTGTCCAGGCTCCGGTCACCGCGGATCGCGGTCACCGAGACACCGGCGCCGAGGTGGCAGCACAGGAACCGCGGCTCCTCGGTGTCGAGCAGTTCTGGCACACGACGCGCCGCGTGGCGGCACGAAAGTCCATGAAAACCGTAGCGCCGCAAGCGTCCTTGTCTCGTCCATTCCCTGGGCAGCGGGTATCTCGAGGCCTCTTCGGGGAGACGTGAGTGGAAGGACGTGTCGAAGGACGCGGTCACCGGCAACCCGGGGCGCGACCGGAAGACCTCCCGGGCGAGGCGGACCGCCTGCGGCTGGTGAAGCGGCGCGAACGGGTTGAGGTTCTCGAGCGCGTCCACGACGTCCGGCGCGAGCCGGACCGGACCGGTCCGGGACCCGCCGTGCACGAACCTGATGCCCACGGCGTCCACTGTGGACCACCTGTCGAGAGCCCGTTCCGCGTCGTCGAGGTCCGTCGCCGCCCACCCGACCGGCGTGCCGTCGACGACCAAGGACGATTTCAAGCTCGAAGAGCCGGGATTCAACGTCAGTACACGCATGAAGACTCCCTTCGGGCACGAATTCGCCGGGCGGGCGCGCCCTGGGGGTCGCGCGCCCGCCCGGCCGGGGATGGTCAGCCCTTGCCGACCTGGATCTTGACCTGCTTCTCGTGCGGTTTGTCCTCGACCGGCATGGAGATTTCCAGGATTCCGTCCTTGTAGCCCGCGGTGATCTTCGCCGTCTGCGCACCGGAGGGCAGGGAGACGGTCCGGCTGAACTTGCCGTAGTAGAACTCACTGCGACCGTGCTCCGAGGTCTTGGCCTCGCGCTCGGCGGTGATCGTCAGCAGCCCCTCGTGCGCGGTGACCGAGATGTTCTTTTCCGGGTCGAATCCGGGAAGCTCGGCCCGGACGAGGTACTTGCCGTCCTCGACGGACTCCTCGATGCGCACCGGGTTGTGCTCGGCGAACGGCCACGGGTTCTCCAGCCAAGCCGCGATACTCGGCAGGGTCATCCGGGAACCGGGTACCAGAGTTGTCATATCCGTACTTCCTTCCTTTGCCGATCCGTCATGCTTCCCACGTCCAATCGCGGACCTCGGGAAGATCCTCGCCGTGCTCGACGATCCACCTGCGATGCCGTACATGCGCGTCCGTCATCAGCTGCCGGACGGCACCCGCACGGGCGAGCAGTCCGGGCACCCGGTCGATCACATCGGTCACGAGCTGGAAGCGGTCCATGTTGTTGCGCACCAGCATGTCGAACGGTGTCGTGGTGGTGCCGTGCTCGATGTAGCCGCGCACGTGGAGGTCGTCGTGGTTCGCTCGCCGGTAGGCCAGCCGGTGGATCAGCCAGGGATAGCCGTGGTAGGCGAAGATCACCGGCCGGTCGGTGGTGAACAGGGCGTCGAATTCGCGATCGGTCATCCCGTGAGGGTGTTCCGCGGCGGGCTGCAGGCGCATGAGGTCGACCACGTTCACCACCCGGACCGCGAGTTCGGGCAGGTACTCCCGGAGGATCTTGGCCGCCGCGAGCACCTCGACCGTGGGCGCGTCGCCGGCACAGGCGAGGACGACGTCGGGTTCGGAGTCCGGATGGGTACCCGCCCACTCCCAGATCCCGGCACCGCGTGCGCAGTGCACGGCCGCCTCCTCGCCGTCGAGCCAGACAGGGCTGTCGTTCTTTCCCGCCACGATCACGTTGACGTAGTCCCGGCTGCGCAGGCAGTGCTCGGCGACCCAGAGCAGGGTGTTCGCGTCCGGGGGAAGATAGACCCGGACCACTTCCGGGCTCTTGTTGGCGACATGGTCGACGAATCCCGGGTCCTGGTGGGAGAAGCCGTTGTGGTCCTGCCGCCAGACGTGCGAGGTCAGCAGGTAGGTCAGGGACGCGACCGGCCGCCGCCATGGGATCTCCCGGTGCACCTTGAGCCATTTGACGTGCTGGTTGAGCATCGAGTCGACGATGTGCACGAACGCCTCGTAGCAGGAGAAGAGGCCGTGTCTGCCGGACAGCAGATAGCCTTCGAGCCAGCCCTGGCAAAGGTGTTCCGACAGGATCTCCATGACCCGGCCGTCCGCGGCGAGATGTTCGTCGACGGGTTCGATCCCGCACAGCCAAGTCTTTCCGGTCACGTCGAACACCGCATCGAGGCGGTTGGAAGCGGTCTCGTCCGGGCCGAACAACCGGAAGTTCGCCGCCTTGCGGTTCAGCGCGAACACATCCCGCAGCCAGCGCCCGAGCACGCGCGTCGGTTCGGCGACCGCGCCGCCCGGGCGGACGAGCGGGATGGCGTGCGCCGACACCTCCGGCAACCTCAGCGGCCGCAAGACGAGGCCCCCGTTGGCGTGCGGTGACGAACCCATCCGGAGGTCGCCCCGCGGGATCAGCGCGGTGACCTCGGACGTCGGCCTGCCTTCTTCGTCGAAAAGCAGTTCGGGCCGGTAGGAGCGCAGCCATTCCTCCAGTTGCCTCCGGTGCTCCGCGTTTCCGCGCGCGTCGGGGATCGGCACCTGATGCGAGCGCCAGCTGCCCTCGACCCGCTTATCGTCCACAAGGGACGGACCGGTCCAGCCTTTGGGGCTGCGCAACACGATCATCGGCCAGGTCACCTGCCCCGCCGGCCCGGCCGCGGCGCGGGCCCGCACCTGGATCCCGTCGATCTCGTCCAGCGCGCCGTCCAATGCCGCGGCCATCGCCTGGTGCATGACCGCAGGATCGTCGCCTTCGACGTACCGCGGGGCATACCCGTAACCGCGCAGCAATTCGTCGAGCTCGGTGCCGCTGATCCGCGACAGCACGGTCGGGTTGGCGATCTTGTGGCCGTTCAGATGCAGGATCGGCAGCACCGCACCGTCGTGAGCGGGATTGAGGAACTTCCCCGAATGCCAGCTCGTGGCCAGCGGGCCGGTTTCCGCCTCGCCGTCGCCGACGACGCAACCGACGACGAGGTGCGGGTTGTCGAACGCGGCCCCGTAGGCATGCGCGAGGGAGTAACCGAGTTCGCCACCTTCGTGGATCGACCCCGGCACCTGCGGCGCGACGTGACTGGGCACCCCACCGGGGAAGGAGAATTGCCGGAACAGTGTTCGCAGGCCGCTCTTGTCGTAGGAGACCTCCGGCCACGCCTCCGAGTAGCTGCCTTCGAGCCACGTGTTCGCGTACAGCGCCGGACCGCCGTGGCCGGGTCCGGTCACGAACATGGCGTTCAGGTTCCGCCGCACGATGGCCCGGTTGAGGTGGACGTAGACGAAGTTCAGCCCCGGAGACGTACCCCAGTGACCGAGCAGGCGCGGCTTCACGTGCTCGGGCTGGAGCGGAGTCTCCAGCAGCGGGTTGTCCATCAGGTAGATCTGGCAGGCGGCGAGATAGTTCGCCGCCCGCCACTGAGCGTCCACTTGGGACAACTCGCCCGAAGTCAGGACCGCCGGAGCGGCAGGTGCGCCGAGAACGGTCACCGCGACTTCTCCGGCCGGACCACCATCACCGGGCATTCCGCGTGGTGCGCGAGCGCCTGGCTGGTCGAACCGAGCAACTGCCCGGTGAATCCGCCACGCCCCCGGCTGCCCACGACCACCAGCTGCGCCTTGGCACTCCACTCCAGCAGCGCGTGCCGCGGCCGGTCCTCCACGAGGACCCGCTCGACCTTGACGTCCGGATACTTCTCCTGCCAGCCCGCGAGACGCTGCGCCAGCAGCCGACGTTCCTCTTCCTCGATCGACTCCCACTGCACGACGAGCCTCGCCATCCCGTATGCGTCGTCGTAGGTGACGTCCCGCCACGCGTGGACCACGACGAGACCGGCCTTCCGCCACGCGGCCTCTTCGAAGCCGATCTCCAGGGCACGCTCACTCAGCGGGCTGCCGTCGAGCCCCACCACGATCGGCCCCTCCGCCGGATACGCGGTGGTGTTCTTCCGGCCCCGCATGACCACCACGGGGCAATGAGCGTGCGCGACGACCGCCGACGCGGTCGAACCGATCGTCATCTCCCCGAAGAAGCCCTTCCCGGTGCCGCCGACGACCACCATCGCCGCCGACTTCGACGCGTCGATCAAGGTGGGCACCGGCGAGTCCGCCGGCATCCGCGTGTCCACCTCGACGCCGGGCGCCACCGAATGCGCCTGCGCGACAGCCTCTTCCAGAACCCGCTTGCCTTCCTCGGCGAGGACGTCGTACCACGGGGTGGGGCCCGCCAACCCGGCTCCGTAAGCCAGCTTGTCGACGCGCAGAGCGTGCACGATGAGCATCTTCAGCAGTCGTTCCTCGGCGACGGCGGCGGCCCACCGCACGGCCGCCCTTCCCGGCTCGGTCCCGTCCACCCCGACGACGATCTTCCGGTCCGTCGTGTTCATCGTTCGTCCTCCTGGTAGGTCACTTTCGCTTCCACGACACCGGGAACCGCCTCGGCCAGCAGCTTGGCGACGTGACGATCGGTGTCGTTGTCGTAGGCGTCGCCGATCCGCACGACACCGTCGCGCGCTTCGACCGTCCACCGGCCCGGGCCGCCGTAGATCGCCAGGTGATGGCGGACGTCCGCCGCGATCGCCTCGTCGGAGCGGGCGAAGGCACGCACGAAGTCGCCTCGCGTGAGGATTCCGACCACCTTGGCACCGTCCACAATGGGCATCGCGCGGATACGTCCGTCGAGCAGAGCCCTGCCGACATCGGCGGCGTCCGCGCCCGTGCTCATCCCCGTGGCGGGCGTCGTCATCACCTGGGCGACGGTCAACCCCGGCCTCGGCCGTGCCTCGTGCTCCGAGCCCGAGCGGACGTCGTGCGGGAACCGGTTCCTGATGAGGTCCGCCTCGGTCACGATGCCGATCAGCCGCTCGTCCTCGTCGACCACCGGCAACGCGGTGAATCCGTTCTCCGCCAAGAGCTCGGCCGCGTGCTTGGCCGTGGTGCCGGGCGTCACCGTGACGACCGGCGCCGACATCAAATCCCGTGCTCGCATGCTCCTCACTCGCTTTCTCGGCCGGTCAGAGCCGGACGGACGACGGCCACCGGGCAGTCCGAGTGCGCGACGAGGGCCTGGCTCGTCGAGCCGAGCAACATCCCCTGGAACCCGCCGCGGCCCCGCGATCCGACCACGAGCAGCTGGGCGCGCTCGCCGAAACCGAGCAGGGCACGGACCGGGCGGCCCCGGGCGATCACCGTCTCCACGGTCAAGTCCGGGAACTTGGCCAGCCATGGCGCCAGCTGCTCATCGGCCGCTCGCCGCTCCGAGGATTCGACCGCGTCCGGATTCACTGTCAGAGCCGACTCGTGCTCGGTGACCTCGTTCCACACCCGGACGACGATCAGATCCGTGCCACGGAGCGACGCTTCGTCAAAGGCGAAGGCCAACGCGGCGTCACTCGACTCGGAACCATCCGTGCCCACGACGACGGGGCCGGCCTCCGGTGGAGCGTCTTCCGGGCGTTTCCCTCTCGCGACGACGACCGGGCAATGACCGTGCTGCGCCAACGCCACCGCGGTCGATCCGACCAGCAGGCCGGTGAACCCACCCAGCCCGCGAGAGCCCAGCACGATCATGGTCCCCGCGTGCGACTCCTGGATCAGCGCCGCCACCGGAGCCCATTCCCGTGCCGCGGTCTCGACGACCAGGTCCGGATAGCGCTCGGCCACCGCATCACAGGCCTCCGCGAGCCATCGCGCCCCCTGCGCCTCGAACGCGGACCGGATCGCCTCGGCCGACGGCACCACCCCGGGCATCCGCACCGGAGGAACGACGTACACGTGGACCAGCCGGAGCCGCTTTCCCCTCTTGGCCGCCTCACCTGCCGCCCACACCGCGGCCCGCCGGGCGGACCCCGAGCCGTCGATTCCCACGACCACCGCGCCTTCAGCCACGCTCGACATGGCCACTCACCTCTCTCGTCCGAGCAGGCGTCAAGGCGGCGGCGACTTCGCCCGCCCAAGCCCGCACCGCCGGCCAATCCCGGTGGTCACCGTCCTTGACCCGGAGCGCCGTCACGACCGCTCGTTCGGCGAACCGCAGCAGACTCCGGTCGATCCGGCCCGGGAACACCACGTGCCCGCGTGCCCCGGACGACACCATCAGCCCGGCCACATCCACGGGATCCTCCGCGGGCTTCGGCGGCGTCCCCACCGGGCCGCTGGAGAAGAGCCACACCTTCTTGGCCCTGAGGGCCTCGGCGTGGTCGCCGACGACGTCTCTGGCCGCCTCGAGCCATTGCCCCAGATAGACGCCACTGCCCACCAGAACGACGTCGAACTCGTCGACCGTCGTGACATCCTCGGCCCGCGACACCCGCACAGTGGCGTGTCCGCGCAACTCCGAAGCGAGGGCGCGGCCGATCTCCTCCGCGATCTCCCAGGTCCCACCGTGGCGGCTGGCCGCCGCTACGAGGATCTTCATTTCGCTCTCCCGTCTGGTCACTTCCCAGCTTCGACCAGTGAGGAGTTCAGGAGGAGAGACGGAAGTCCCGGCGAGCCGGGCCCACAGTCCCGGCTCGATCGCCGAAGCGGCGCGACGTCAGCCCGGCGGTCGTTGGCCCGGCCGGCAAAGGACCTTCGTCTCTACGGCTCCCTCGGATGCCGAGCAGATCATCAGTGCACCGAAGGACGACAAGGGAGACGATCATGACGGTACGGCTCGGGATCAACGGCTTCGGCAGGATCGGGCGGGACATCTTGCGCTGTGTGCTGGAGTCACCGGAAAGCCCGATCGAAGTGGTGGCGGTCAACGACATCACCTCACCCGAGATGCTGGCCCACCTGCTGGTCCACGACTCCACCTACGGCAAACTCCGCACACCGGTCGAGATCGTCGACGGCGGGGCTCTCCGCGTCGGCGACCACCTCGTCCAGGTAACCGCGGAGGCCGATCCGGCCCGTCTGCCGTGGGGCGAGTACGGCGTCGACGTGGTCGTCGAGTCCACCGGGAAGTTCCGGACTCGGGAAACGGCGGGCGCGCACCTGGCCGCCGGTGCCAGGAAGGTCGTCATCTCCGCACCGGGCAAGGACGTCGACGCGACGATCGTGCTGGGCGTCAACGAAGGTGACTACGACGCCGCGAACCATCACATCGTCTCCAACGCGTCATGCACGACCAACTGCGTCGCGCCGATGGTGAAGGTTCTGCACTCGGCTTTCGGTATCCGGCGTGGGCTCCTCACCACCATTCACAGCTACACCGGCGATCAAGCCCTCCTGGACCGTCCGCACAAGGATCCGCGCCGTGCCCGTTCGGCGGCGGTCAACGTGGTGCCCACCAGCACCGGCGCCGCCAAAGCCATCGGACTGGTGATCCCGGAACTGGCGGGCAAACTCGACGGGGTCGCGGTGCGGGTGCCGGTCGAGGACGGCTCGCTGACCGACCTCACCGTCGAACTCGAGCGCCCCGTGACCGCGGACCAGGTCAACCATGTGTTCGCCGAAGCCTCGGATCGTGCTCTCAAGGGAATCCTGCGCTACACGGAAGCACCCGTGGTGTCGCGCGACATCATCGGCGACCCCGCGTCCTGCGTATTCGACGCCCAGCTGACCAAGGCCGACTCACATCTGGCGAAGGTCTTCGGCTGGTACGACAACGAATGGGGCTACGCGACGCGCACTGTCGAACTCGTGGAGCTGATCGGGCTTAACCTGTGAAAAAGACCTGGTGGATCGCGACGACGGCGGGAACGCTGGTGCTCGCAGCCGTCGTGGTCCTGGTCGTGCGGGAGTCGTCCGACCCTTCCGGCACGCATCCGTCCCCCTCGTCCAGCGAAGCGCCCGTCCCGGATCGTCGCGCGATACTGGCCGTCAAGATCGACAACGTGGCGGCCGCCCGCCCGCAGACCGGCCTGGGCATGGCGGACCTCGTGTACGTGGAACCCGTCGAAGGCGGACTGACCCGGCTGCTCGCGCTCTACCGGGGCAGTCCGCCGGCGGTGATCGGACCGGTGCGCAGCGCGCGAGCCACCGACCTCGGCCTGCTGGCCCAATTCGGACGCCCCGCGCTCGCCTATTCCGGCGCCGCGCCGGAGCTGCTGCCGGCTCTGCGTTCGGCATCACTCACGAGCGCTTCGCCCACGGAAATCCCGAACGCGTACTTCCGCGACGACTCCCGGCCGTCACCGCACAATCTCTACCTTCGCCCGCAACAAGTCCCCGACGGCGAGGTCGCGCCGCAGGGCGCGTTTCCCACCGCAGGCGCCGCACCCGGATCCGGCACGGCGGCCGCCACCGCGGCGATCCGCTATCCGGCGGCCGCTTTCACGTTCACCTGGTCGGTGGAATTCGGTCGATACCTGATCGGTCTGGACGGCTCGCCACTCACCTCGGTGGACGGCGGCAAGGTCGGCGCGGCGACGATCGTCGAACAACGGGTCGCCGTGCGGCTCGGCGAACGCGGGGAGACCGGCACGGTGCCCAACTCCCCCATCGCCCAGACCGTCGGCACCGGGCAGGCGACGATGTGGCGGGACGGGCAGCGGTTCGCGGGTACCTGGAGCCGTACGACGGCAACGGCGCCGACCCGGTTCACGACCGCGTCAGGGCAGCCACTTCCAGTGTCCGATGGTCCTTTGTGGATTCTGCTCGTTCCGGCATGACCGGCGCGGCGGTCAGCCGACCCGCAGCACGGCCGCGCCGTTGACCCGGTCCGCCGCAAGATCCGCGAGCGCCCGATCCGCCCCGTCCAGTGGGTATGGCACCGTACTCACCTCGAGGTGGTGGGTACCCGCGAACGCCAGGAACTCCCGCGCCTCGGCGCGCGTGTTCGCCGTGACGCTGCGCACCTGACGTTCCTGGAAGAGGTGCCGCTGATAGTTCAGTGGCGGGACGTCGGAGAGATGGATCCCGGCGAGCGCCAGTGTCCCGCCTCGATCGAGAGCCTCGAGGGCGGGTGGGACCAGTTCTCCGACAGGCGCGAACAGGATCGCCGAGTCCAGGGGCTCCGGCGGCGCCTCGGCGGCCGCGACAGCCGAGGCCGCTCCGAGAGCCAGAGCCAGCTTCCGGGCTTCCTCGCTGCGGGTCATCACGTGCACGGTGGCGCCACGGGCGATCGCCACCTGGGCGGTCAGGTGGGCACTTCCGCCGAACCCGTAGATCCCCAGCCGACCGCCCTCGGGCACTTGCGCCCGCTCCAGCGCGTGGTAGCCGATCAGCCCGGCGCACAACAAGGGCGCGAGCTCGTCGTCGGTGTATCCCTCGGGCAGCGGAAGAGCGTAAGCGGCCGGTACGACAGCGAATTCGGCGTAGCCCCCGTCTTCGTCCCAACCGGTGTAGCGCGACTCCGGACACAGGTTCTCCCGGCCGCGAAGGCAGTATCGGCACCGGCCGCAGGTTTCGCGTAACCAAGCGATTCCGACCCGGTCGCCCGTACCGAAGCCGGAGACGCCGTCCCCCACGGCGACCACCTCGCCGACCACTTCGTGGCCCGGAATCACCCCTGCCCGATGGACCGGCAGGTCACCCTCGGCGACATGCAGATCGGTGCGGCAGACCCCGCACACCAGCACCTTGACCAGCACCTCCCCGGCGGCCGGTCGCGAAACCGGAACCTCCGCCCACTCAAGCGGGCTCGAAGCCATCGGCCCGGGCCGGGCGACCCGCCATGCGCGCATCTTCACGAACGGCCTCCTCCGCCGGAAAGTCCTCCGTTCAGCATCGTGCGCCTTTCGGCCACGGGGAAGGACCGAAGGTCACTGCCGCGCGGCGAGCCGAGGCCTCACCGTGGAACCGGAAGGGAGAGAAACCATGACCGTGCAGAAGGAAGACCGGCAAGTAACCGAATCCGCGGCGCCGAAGAAGCCGAGCGAAGTGTTCACCGAAAAGGTGCAACGGCTCGTCCGCGAGGGCAACGTCCGGCGCATCGTCGTCAAGGACACCCAGGCGCGGGTGATCCTCGATGTCCCTGTGAACGCCGGCCTGGTCGCCGCGGTTTTCGCACCGGTCGTGACCGCGGCCGGCGCGATCACCGCGCTCGCCGGCCCCTGGTCCATCGCGGTCGAACGCCGCGGCGACCCGGCGTCGGAAGAGAAGCCGTCATGAAACCCGTTCGCTTCTGGGTCGGGCTGGTCTTGGTCGCCCTGGGCGTGTTGGGGATCCTCGACGCGACCGGCGCCCTCGAGACCGGCGGCTTGCTCGGCGCATGGTGGCCGGCGTCCTTGGTCGGCCTCGGCATTGTCGCGATGCTGTCCCAGCGGCGAATGTCGATCGGACCGGCCGCCGTGACCGTGATCGGGCTCATCCTCCTCGCGGGCACCCTGGACCTGGCGGAAGGTGGCCTGTGGTGGCCGGCCCTGCTGGCGGTGGCGGGATTCGCCGTGCTCGCCGGACTTCGCCGGGAGCACAGCACCAGGACACCGCTCGTGATGTTCGGTGGAGCGACCACCAGGGAACAGTCCCGCCACCTGCGACACACCGACGTCTCGGCGATCTTCGGCGGTTCGACGCTCGACCTTCGTCAAGCCAGGATCGACGAGGGCGCGACCGTGGACGCCTTCGCCTTGTTCGGCGGCGTCAAAGTCCTGGTACCGCGGGGCTGGCGGATCTCACTCGGCGGCCTGCCGTTCATGGGCGGTCTCGAGGACAAGACCGACAGCACCGGTGACCTCCCGGCGGACGCCCCGGTACTCGCCGTGAACGGGACCGCGATCTTCGGCGGCGTCGAAGTCACCAACACCCCGGAGAAATGACGAAGTGACTGCGCGGTGCCGTCGCGGCCCAGATGTCGCGCCGGTACCGCAGCAGCCGAGCCTTCACGTGGTCGCGATCGGCTCTCGGCTCCGGCGGGACAGAGGTGGAGGACGCGCCACCGGCGGATTGGATCGCGGTCACGAATCGGCCGACCGTGTCCGGTGAGGGCACGAGTTCGCCTCCGAGGTAGGCGAGCACCAGCAGGTCCTCTCCGGAATGGGTCTCCATGGCGAAGGCCCAGCCGTGGCGCTCGTCCCACAGCAGGGCCATGTCCCGATCCGGATATCGGGGCAAGCGCACGTCCAAGGCGACATACGCCGACATGGGCTGCTCGAGGTCCATCGAGCAGGACTCTTGCCCCACTCCCATCACGGTGCTTACCGCGCCCAGGTAGCCAGCCAGGCCGCACCGGAGGTCATGATCGAATTCGATTCCGGTCAGCAGGGAATCACCCTCCGTCGGGTCTGTGCGTCACCGGCCACTTCGGACCGGCCTCGCCAGACCGTACGAGTTCGCCTCGTTCGAGGGATGGCGCAGTTAGGCCTCTGGGCGAAGGACTTTCGTCCCTCGCGACGTCGGGTGCTAAGTCCATAACAGACGAAGTGCACGGCGGAGATCGCGCCAGGTCTCCGGCAGCGCGGCCACGCATCGATCGGCGTTGGCCGTCTCCGGTGCCCGGACCGCCGCCAGGGTACCGTCCGCGACCTCCAAGGCACCCAAGAGCTCGCGGGCGACGACCGCGTCTTGGAATTTCGCCGAGAAGGTCCTGGAAGGCACGCAGTGCCGGCTTGGCATCGACCGGCAGCGCCTCCGCGCCCGCCTCCAGCGCGTACCGCAGCCGCTTGGCCGCCTTTCGTACACCGTGAACGGCGCGGTCACGTTCCGGACCAGCCGGTCGCGCGTCGTCACCGGACACGCGAGCGTCGACTTTCTCGGCCATGGCACGAACCCGGTGAGGAAGTACCCGCTCGGCGGGCCGCCGTGCCGCTTTGGGCCACTGCTGCCGGTGCCTCTCGCTCAACACCACCTCAAGGACGTCCAAGGCGATCAACAACTGCAGTTCGTGGGACGAGTCCACCAGCAACAGACGACAACACGACCGGGATGACGAGCCGCGGTCACACGCGCGGCGATCCAGTCGTAGGAAGAGCCGACCAGCACGACCGAGGATAGTTCGAGCATATCCAGCAGTGTGGTCAGTTCCTTGGCGAGCACGAGTGGTGTCCGCAGCAGTGGAGGTGTCGGATCGCTCCAGCCGACCCCACCGCAGTCAACGGCGTAGAGGTGGTGATGTCGGCAGACAGGGCGCCGAAAACCTTCTGTTTTTGCAGGTCTCCGGTCTCTAGTTCCTCCTCGTTGGGGCGGCTTCGAACGCGTTTCGTCGCGTTCCGGGATTCCGTCCTCGGCCAGCCAGGTGCTGTGGCTGTGCCGGCCTTCGTGGAAGGTGAAGGTCGGCAGGATCGGCTGCACCACTTCTGCCGACCGCGCGTCTTCAGCGTCACTGCCGGCCCAGACCGGGCGCCAGTACCGGTTGCGGAAGTTCGACCGCCGCAGCGGCGCGCCCTCAGCACTGCAGAGCACGAACGGGAAGCCGTGGCTGTCCATCATTTCTTCGTAGAAGACCGCGATACTCGGCGGCAACTCCACGCTTCGCGTACCCGCCGGAGTCTTCGTCCGGCACTTCTTCGCGCGGCCACCCTGCCGTCGCGGCGTCGCCGGGCGAGTCGGCCGCGGACCCAAGTCGGCAAGCCGCGAAGTATCTACCCGGCGACCGCCTTTGAACAGACGTCCACCGATCTCCTTCAACGGCTCGCGGATCTGGATCGTCTGAGCCTCACTGTCGTACTCATGCCGCTGCTGACCGACCAACTCTCACCATCGCGACCCGGTGTAGAAGTCGAGCAGCCCGAGAACGAACCCGGCGAGCCGAGCCCGCTCTCGTAGAGCCGCATCGACGCCCTCGTCCGCGTCGTGCAACTCCGAGAGCCTTTCTCGATCTCGACGTAGCTGTTGAAGATTCCGGCCAGCGGCCATGACGACCACTGCGGGAGTAGATGGTTGTCCAGAAAGGACCGGTACTTGGCCGATGTCGTCGGCTCCAGCCGCGGACAAAGGACAAGCCTGCTCAGCACCGGGACACAACGAGTCACGTTCCAAGCCCTGGCCTCGCCCCAAGAGAACGCGCTCATCACCACCGACGACTTCGTCCAGTTGATCCGGCTGGCACTGGATTCCACGGCGAGGTCAAACGGGCGCCTGGCCCAAGGTTTCCTCACCGCACGCACCGGTATTTGTGTCCTCGGCTCGTCGAGGACTGAACTACGAGTGCCAGCTGCTACCGCTGGCGAACTACTCGGCGCGCGTGCTCCAGCAGGTCCTCACCGCCCGGTCCGGCCGCGTATCGTGCCGCGGACAGCGCACCGATCGCGGCGGCCAGCGGATCCGGATTGGTCGCGTTGTGCAGCGCCTGCCATAGCCAGGAGTGCTCCCGATACGCCTGCAGCTGCGATCGCCTGGCCGCGAGTTTCGCCTCCCGGCTCAGCCGGCGCTCCGTGAGCACTTCCGCGATGACCGGGTCTCCGGTGACGCCGGCGTGCTCGGCCACGGCCGACGCCGCCCGCCAGGCCAGCTCCCGCAACGTTTCCTCGGGTACGAAGGCCAGCCGATCGGTGTCCGCCCCAAGAGGACCATGACCGGGGAACGCGCGCGAACCGTCGGCGTCACGTGCCTCGGGATACAGCTCGGGCAGATGCGGCAGGATGCGATAGGCGACGTCCTCCTCGACCATCCGCTCGAGATCTTCCTTCCGCAGCCGGTATCCGATGTACCGCTCGATGGCGAGCAGGCCCTTTTCCAGTCTGTCGCGATAGCCGCCGAAGTCCAGGCCTGCCAACGCCCGGTTCACCTCAGGGTCGGCGATCTCCTCCGAGTATCCGAGTTCGGACGACGCGAGCACGTCCCCGTCGTCGGCGAAGGACAGCCGGGTCACGGCGTTGATATTCCAGAACAGGCTGCCCGTGCGACCTTCCCGTGACAACGGCTCCAGCACCGGCCGGTACGAACCTTGGAAACCGTTGAACTCGACGGCAAGCACCCCGCCTTCGACCGGAAGCACGGCCACCCAGGGATCGAGGTCGTACGCCGTCGCCAACTCCTGCGCGGACTCCGGTTCCGCCGGGTCCGCACCGAAGGCGCGGAGCACCTCAGCGGGTGAGGCGCCTCCGACCACCGTGACTGTCGCCGCCTCACCGAGCATGCTCTGACGGATCCACCGATAGGCGGCCTCCGGGGGCGCCTCGATGTCGGGCACGGCTTCACCGCGGACGACGTAACCGAGCCGGTCACCGCGTTTGTGCACGATGTCCGGCCCCGGCGGCGCCTGCCAAAGCATGAGTTCGTAGCGCTCGCGCTCCTCGCCGTCTCGGCCGATCGCGTGCACCCGCACACGGAAATCGCCCGGCCACGGCGGTGTTCTCACGTGCCGCCGCGAGTCACTTTCGCTCAAGGTGGCGTCGCCCCGTTCCGCCCGCCAGGAGAACTCGACGACCTCGTCCCACCAGTCGAGTTCCACTTCGTCCGGCGCTCTTTCGAGGATCCGCGTCGACACCGGCACCTGGCCCTCCCCCAGCCCGGTCCGGACGGCGATCCCGCCGGGGACGGCGACGGCCAGGCCATTCCCGCTGAAGTCGGGCTCGCCGAGGACAGTGTGCTCGGCCAGGGTGAACCGATGTCCCCGCACCGAGGCCGAACCCGACGCCGACACCGGCAGAACGTAGTCGGCACGGCGTTTCTCCAGCAGCGCAGCCGCGTACGCCGACGGCATCGGACTTTCGCTCAACAAAGCCGAAACAGCGCCCAACGCCACACCGACGACGGCTGCGGACGTCCCCGCGAGGAGCGGAGCTCCAGCCCTCCGCAGCACCGGCGCGGCGGCCGCGACGGCCAGCGCGAGATGCGCCGCTCCGTGCGCCGCCGCCAGTTCTTTTTCACCGGTGAGCTCCGACGGGGGCTCAAGCAGCGGGACCAAGGCCTCGTGCCCGGCCAGTTCCTCGACCAGCGCCACGATCAGTGTGGAAAGCCCAGGCCGCAGCTGATCGAGCAGGCGCACCGCGGTGACGGTCTCGGCGCAAGGCCCGCCGATCATCCCGAACCCGAAGGCATGCGGCGTCTCGTCCGGCCCTGGCACCGCTGCCTCGACCTCGTACGGAATGGGGACGGTCAACGCGTCCACCGTCAGTTCCAGCGCGCCGAGCAACCGCTCGGAGACAGGTTCACCGAGCGAACGCAGCCTGCTCAACGCCGCGGATTCGCCATGTCCCATAACCAGCGGTCCCACCAAGAGGCCGAAGACGTCCGGCTTCGCATCCGGCGCTCCCAGCCTGCCGAGCGCCGCCGCAGGACCGCGCGGGATCCGACCGCGCAGTATCGGGACCAGATCCGCGACCACCGGCACGAGTGCATCCGCCAGCCCCGGCGGAACTTCCCTGTATTCCTCCATTTCAACCCCCAATGCTCGACAACGCACGCACAGTAACGAATGCCACCGACAGATTCTTCCCACATCCACCCACGGCCTGACCCGCCACTACACGCGCAAGCTCCCGGCCATCTGGGATCGGCAGACCGAAGTCGTCAGGGCCAAGGCGCCTTGCAGGGGTACGCACATTCGATCAACCTGCAGCAAAAGAGCGTGGCGTCACAACGGACACCGATCGCCCCTGCCTTCGCGTGCAAGTGCCTCATAGAGCACCTTCTCAAGGCGTACCGGCGTGACACGGCTGAGATCGGCGTACACGTCGGAGATCAGAACGAGTGCTTCGCGCACGACGTCGGGATATTCCGGGGTCTGGTCGGGGTACACGATATCGAGGGGATCGGCTTGCTCCAGACACCAGCAGGATCGCCATGGTCCGTGGGAAAGCTCGGTTCACAACCGCATTGAATGCCACATGTTGTTCCGTGGTATTCAGCAGCGCCCAGAAAGGAGGACTGAGCGGGCGCAGGTCTTCCGAGCGTGTTCCCCCGTCGAAATCAGTTGCTGTCCAGGCGAGGGCTTCCCAATCGATAACCGCCGCTTCGGCGCGGACCAGCCGGGCCGCCTCTTGTACGGCGTGAGGTTCGGGCAGGCGGCCGAGGCTGCGAGCCATACCTTCGCCGAGGATTTCGCGCATCCGTCCGATAGATACTCGGTCGAGGTTCCCGTTGACGTCTGCCAGGAGGACGAGAGTCTCCGCGATCACGTTGTTGTCGCCGTCCAAATTCCCCGGGCGGGCGATGTCGTAAGTGGACACCGTTGCGAAGCAGTCGGCGAGAAGGCTGGTCAGGCGGGGAAACCGGCGATACAACACGTCGCGCACGATGCGGCGTTCGTCCTCTTCGACCCGCTCGGCTTCGGAAGCCGGTTCCGCCTCGGCGCGTTCACCTGGGCCCAGCGCACGCCGGGGATCTCCGCCAGGGCTCGTTCCACCCGCCGGGCGACACGGGCGCCCTCCGGTCCCTTCAAGCCGTACGTCTCGATGTAGAGCCTGCCGGGACACGACCAGACCGCCCGCCGCTGTCCACGTCCCGGGATGCCTTCCAGTGGAAGGGGTGCCAGCACGTCCACGGTCTCCAGGTCCGTCCGCGGCATGCGGCATCCTCCTCACGCTCGGTGGCCTTGCGGATCTCACCGGGTGCCCGGCACCGGAGCGTGGAATCCTCTTTCCCCCCTCAAGAGGGTGACGGAGTCGATCAGCCCCGGAGCATGTCACTCGCTCCGGGGCTGATCCGTTCATCAGGCATACATCCGGATCGACGAGGGTTGGAGGAAGGTGTTCGAGATCTCGAACCGCGCCTTGTTCCCGAAGGTCGGGAGTACGGAGTTCGCGAACTGTGCGACGTCCTGGTCCTCGAACAGCGCCGTCTCCGCGGCCAGCCAGTCCGGGCAGCCCGCGGTCCCGACCTGGGTGGCCGCCTTCGCGACCAGCGCGTCGTACCGCGGGTTGTCGATATGCGCGAAGTTCGTGCCCTCGGGCGGGCGGCTGCCGGAGACGAACGGGGTCAGCTGGCTCGGCAGGTTCAGGCTGACCGGCGCCAGCGAGAGGTCCCAGTCGCCGGAGGCGAACAGCGTCTGGCTGGTCGCCGGGCTGTCCAGGCCCTTGAGTGTCACGTCGACGCCCGCCTCCTTCCAGCCCCGCTGCATCAGCTCGGCGGCCGGTGTCATGGTCGCTCCGATCTGCGTGCCGTAGATGGCGGTCAGCGCGAGGCGTTTGCCGTCCTTCGTGCGGATGCCGTCCGGTCCCGGCTTCCAGCCCGCCGCCTCGAGCGCGGCCTTGGCCGCGGCGAGATCGAAGCCGGGGACGTGCCCGGTGGCGGAATCTCCGGTGCACGCCGCCGGTTCCATGGTGATCAGACTCCGGACCGGGGCGCCGGCGTCCCTGGTCAGCACCTTGGCGACCTGGGCGAGGTCGAGTGCCTGCACCAGTGCGCGGCGCATCGTCTGGTCCGCGCCGAACCGGCCGGGTGCCTGGTTGAACCACAACTCGCCGAGTGCCACGGTCGTGTCGGCGTGGAACAGCCCGCGTGCCCGCAGCCGCTGCTGGTCCGGCCCGATCACCTGGGCGGCGTTGAGCTCGCCGGACAGCAGCAGGTTCGTGACGGTGGTCATGTTGGGGATGACCCGGATGATCACCTTGTCCGGCAAGCCCTTCTGCCGCGGATCGAAGGCGCCGGGGCCCCAGTTGTAGTCCTTGCGCCGGGTCAGCGTGTAGTGGTCGTTCGGGACGATCTCGGACACGGTGAACATGCCGGTGCCGTTCTCGCCCCTGGCCAGCGTCGCGCGGTCGGCGAGGCCCTTCGCGCAGACGATCGGGATGTTGCCGATGTTGCGCAGCAGGAACGCGTCCGGTGCCCCGCTGGTGACCTTCACCGTGCCCGCGGAATCGTCGGCGACCGCTTTCGTGCCCACCTTCACCGTGTTGCCCGCGATCGGCGACTTGTTCGCCGGGTCGCCGATGAAGTCGATGTTCGCCGCGACGTCCTTCGCGGTGAGCGGGCTCCCGTCGGGACAGGTGATGCCTTCGCGCAGGGTGAAGGACGCGGTGGTCGTGGTGGCCTCCCACTGCGTCGCGAGGCCCGCCTCGGGTTGTCCCTTGCCGTCCACGCCGAGCAACCCGTCATAGAGGTAGCGGCCGATCTCGCCGGCGATCGAGAGCACGGTGAGCGCCGGGTCGAGCGTCCCCGGATCCGAGCCGACGGCATAGGTGAAAGTCTTGCCGTCGGCCAGTGGCCGGTTCGCGTCCGGGTCCGTGCCGGAGGGCGCCGGTGCGGAGCACGCGCTCACGGTCAACGCGACCACGACCGCCGTCACGGTGGTGTGCCGGGCAGTTTTCATGGGAGTTCTCCTACGGTGTCACGTTCTCGGCGGCGAGGTGGTCGAGCGCCAGCCGGGCGGCGGCGCCGATGGACGCGTCGACCTCGGGAAGGCGGTCCTCGAAGGAATGGGCGCGGGTGAACACCGCGACCGCGAAACGGCGGCCCTCGGGCAGGGTCACCACTCCCGCTTCGTTGCGGATGCCCGGCAGCGTCCCGGTTTTCGCGGCTATCCGCACATCGGAGGGGAATCCGGCGGACAGCCGGTGCGGCCAGATCTGCTGGGCCATGATCGCCCGAACGCGTTGGCATGCCTCGGGTTCGCCTGCCCGGTCGGTCCAGATCGCGTCCAGCAGTTCGGTCGTCTCGCGCGGTGTCGACGAGGTTTCCCTTTCCGGGTCGCACATCGACAGGTTGCGTAGCTGTTCGTCGGTGGCTTCGGCCAGCAGCGCGTCGATTTCGGCGAGGTCGGTCCCGCCGAGTTCGGCGAGCCCGATGCGGAACGAGTCCTCGCAGGAGCCGATCAGGCGGGTACGGGTCAGCCCGAGGTCGGCGACCACCCGGCAGATCGTCTCCTGGCCGATCCGGTTCCAGATCAGGTCGGTCGCCGCGTTGTCGCTCATCGTGAGCATGAACCAGGCGAGGTCGCGCCAGGTCATCTCGACGTCGTCGGCGCAGCCCGCGGTGCCGATGCCGCCGATCCGGTACCGCGCGGTCACCTTCGTGCACTCGGTCTCGTCGAGCCGTCCGGCCACCACTTCCCGGGCGTAGGCGAGCGCGATCGGGATCTTGAAGACCGAGGCGAGGACCACTTGATCGTCGGCGCCGACCGACACCTCGGCGCCGTCCGGCACGCCGATTTCCCTGGCGTGCAGCGAACCTTCGGCGCCCGCAGCGGCGAACACGGCTTCGATCCGTACGCGGATGTCGTTCACCGGGTCACCCGCCGGTCCGCGCGTCCGGTGTGGAGGAACCGGGCCCGGCCGGTGCCATCGTCGCCGACGAACTCGTGGGGCATGTAGGCGCCCGGGAGTTCCGGGACGACGGCGACGAAGGTTTCGCCGTGCCACGGCAGCAGTTCGACCGTGCCCGAGGGCTCGTCGAGTTCGGCGAACTCCCCCTTCGGGGTGCGCCGCAGCCAGAGCCTGCCGCCCTCCTCGGTGACGACGGTGGAGACGACCCTCGACGAGTATTCGCCCACGTACCGGGAAAGATCGGCCGGCGCCGCCGCGGGATCCGGCTCGGGCAGCGGTGGAACCGTGATGCCGGCGAGTTCGTGCATCAGCTTGGTGGCGACCTCGTGGTAAGCCCGCAGCGCGGCCCCTCCGTTGGTCAGCAACGCGAACGCGACGTCGCGCTCCGGCGCTACGCGCAGGAAGGCGGACTGGCCGATCGTGCCGCCGTCGTGGCCGATCACCGTGCCGCCCTGCCAGCCGAAGTCCGCCCAGCCGAGGCCCCAGTACGCGCCCATGACGCCGAGATCCGGCACGGCGATCTGCCGCTCGCGCATGGCGCGCACCGACTCCGGCGACAGCACCTGGGCACCGTTGTCGGCCTTGCCTTCGTTCAAGTGCATGCGGGCGAAGGTCAGCAGATCGCGCGGGCACATGACCAGCGTCGCCCCGGCGGGGGCGTTGGAGCGGGCGAGCGACCAGACCTTCGTGGGTACCGGCTCGCCACCCGTTTCCGGCAGGTCGTGACCGACCGCGGCGCGATGGCGGACGGCGTCCTCGGCGCCGCAGCCGGCGTGGGTCAGGCCGAGCGGGCCGATAAGCCGCTCGCGCACGCAGTCGTCCCAGTACTCGCCTCGCAGCACCTCGACGATGCGGCCGAGCACGCAGTAGCCGGCGTTGCTGTAGGAGAACCGCTCGCCCGGCGGGAACAGCTGCGGCACGTCCGCCAGCAACGGGATGAGCTTCGCCACCGCGTCCTCACCGGTTCCGGTGTCGGCGAAGACGTCACCTTCGAACCCGCCGGTGTGACACGCCAGCTGCCGGACGGTGATCGTGGCGGCGGCCTGCTCGTCGGCGAGCCGGAACTCCGGCAGGTAGTCGCGCACGGGACGGTCGAGGTCGACCAGGCCCTCGTCGACCAGCTGCATGATCAGCGTGATCGTCCAGACCTTGGTGATCGACCCGACCTGGAATACCGAGTCCTTTGTGGACTCCACCCCGGTACTCGTGTTCAGGACACCCGCCGCGTGCTCGACGATCTCGCCGTCGGCGAGCACCGCGATCGCGGCACCGGGAACCCGGTGCCGGTCCAGCAGGACGGCGAAATTCTCCCGGAGCCAGGTATCGATTTCGGAAATCTTCGACATGTGCACCTCTTGTCCGGTGTGGATGGTCCGGCGTTGCGGGAATGCTAGGTCCGGCGGAGGCGCCGGTTGTTCGTCCGGATCGAGGAGAGCCGAAGGGGAAGTTCGTCCGCGCGGAGGAACCCCGGGATCGGGAGAGCCTCAGGCCGTTTCGGGCCGCGTGCCGTGGAGCAGCAGATGCAGTTGCACCATCGCCGCGAACCGGTCCCTGGGGTCGTCGAGGTCGATGCCGCCTATCTCGGCCAGCCGTCGCAACCGGTAGCGGAAGGTGCTCGGATGCACATAGGCCGCCGCCGACGCGGCGTTGGTGTCCCCGAACGAATCGAGCCAGCACCGCAGCGTGTGCACGAACTGGGACTGGTGTTCCCGGTCGTAGGCCAGCAACCTCGCGATCGGCCCGCTCGCGACGTCGCCGCGGGCCGCGGAAAGGTCCGCCAGTTCGAGCATCAGCGCGTCGATGTGCGCGTCCTCCGCCGTGAGCACCCGCTTGGCGCCGCCGTTGGCGAGCAGCACCCGCAACGCCCGGTCCGCCCCGACGCGAGAGTCGTACAGGCCCGAACTGTCGAGCGCCGTCGGTCCGACGCCGATCGTCGCGGAGACCCGGTGCCCGATTCGTTCCAGGAACGCGGCCGCGACACGCACCGAGCGTTCCTGCTGATCACCGTGGTTCCCCGGCACGATCCCGTACACGACCTCGCCGATGAGCGCGACCGCCGATCGCGGCTGGACCGCGCTCAGATGAAGGGCGAGCGCGTCGGCGACGCGATGGCGTTCGGTGGCGAGCCGGGGGTCGTCGTCAGCCGAGTCGAGCAGACCCATGGCGAGCACGACGGCGGGCCGGCCGAGCAGGCCGAGGCGCGCGACGGCTTCCGGGGCCCCGCGCCCGCCTTCGAGGGCGGTACTCACCAGATCGGCTCGCAGCCGGCGTTCCACATCTTCTCCGGCGCGCAGCCGGAGAAGATGCAACGCCACGATCTTCGTGGCGTCCACCAGCGCCGCCTCACGTTCGTCGCTCAGCGCGTGATCGACCACGGCCCAGATCGAGCCGAGCACCTCATCGCCGGCCCGGACGGCGGCCACCACCCTGGGACGGTTCTCGCCATCGTCGTCCGGATGGAAATAGACCGGTCCCGCCTCGTGATAGAGGCGGTCGAAGAAGCCACTCTCGGCCAAGCCCCGGGTGTACCGCTCCGGCACCTGGCGGCCGAGGATCGTTTCGACCCGCGGCGGATCGGTTTCGTCCTGGCGGCCGGAGAAGGCGAGCACCCGCGAGTCACGGTCCTCGATGGTGATCGGCGCGTCGAGCAACGCGGCGATCGCGTTGGCGAGCGCGAACAGGTCGCCGGTCGGGATTCCGCCGAGTGCCTGCGGAGAGACGTCGCCGACGTCGCCCTCGGCCAGCAACGTACGGAGCATCGCGGCCAGCTGCGTCCACGACGCCCTGCTCGCCAGGCCGACCAACGCCACCCCGGAGGCCGCGGCCGCTCGCGCCAGCTCGGCCGGGGCGGAGACCGGCGAGCGCACGACCAGCGCGGACGCGCCGCGTCCGCCGAGTTCGTGCAGAAGCTTCACGATCTCACCGGATTCGCGCACCCCGACCCCGAGCACCACGGCCCGGTCGGGGAACTCGGCGTCGTCGTACGGGTCGTGGATCACCACGCCGCCGAGGGGACGCCGGGTGTCCCGGCCGACCGCGAGCGGTTCGAGGAGCACGTCCCCGAGTGCTTCGATGACGCGGTTCAGACTCGTATGCGGTTTCGCGTTCACCGCGGTTCACCGCGCAGCGGTCTGCCGGGGAACGCGTCGGTGAGCAGTCGCCCGTCGCGGACCACCGGAGTGCCCGAGACGAAGAGGTGCCGGACGCCGAGCGAAGGCCGGGTCGGGTCGAAGTACGAGGCGGTGTCGGTGATGGTGGCCGGGTCGAGGACGACGATGTCGGCGTCCGCGCCGACGTCCAGCCTGCCCTTCGCCCGCGCGGCCGGCGCGACCTCGTCCAGCACCCGCGCGGGCAGATAGGAGCAGCGGCGGAACGCCTCCAGCCAGGTCCAGGTGCCGGTTTCGCGCACCATCAGACGAAGCGCTTTCGAGAACGTCCCCGCCGTGCGCGGGTGTGTCGCCCCGCCCGGGGGAAGCGGCCATCGGATGCTGTCGCCGGCGCCGTCGGGCCAGTACACCGGCATCGCGTCGCTCGCGACGATCGAATCGGGGAAAGCGAGCGATCTGTGCAGCAGGGCCCGTTCGCCCGGATCCTGCTCGTCGAGCGACTCGAGAAGGCACGGCGCTCCCGGCGTCTCGCTCCGGACCTGCCGCAACCGCGCCTCGTCGGCGATCCGCTCACCGGTCTCCAGCAGGACCACCCGTGTCGGATCGAGGCCGTTCATCCGCAGCCGCTCCGGGGCGAGGAAGAACGCACCGACCGCGGTGCAGCCCGCCCCGTAGGGATAGGCCTCCACCGTCACCCGCGACCCGGCGGAGCGGGCGGCCTCCAGCGCGGCGAGCACCCGGTCGATGTGGTACCCCGACGTGCTGTTGACGTGGCAATGGTGCATCGCCGCCCCGGTCTCGGCCGCGGCGACCGCGATCTCCTCCGAACCGTCGACCGGCGTGTCCGGGTCGACCTCGACCAGCTCGCGAACGTGCGTGTACGTAGGCGCTCCGGCCCGCTTGGCAAGCCTCGCCAGGGCCAGGAACTCGGCCGGGTCGCTGGCGGGCGCGTACCCGAGAAGCACGCCGACGCCGAGCGCACCCGCCGCCAGCTCGTCTTCCAGCAGGGACAGCCAGGAAGCCAGTTCGGGTTTCGACGAAGACCGCTGCCAGGCCGGATCGCCCAGCACCGAAAGCGCGGTGGCGAAGTTCGCGTCCGGCTCGACCCCGGCCAGCACCTTCGCCCGGGCGAAACCCCAGGAAGCGGAGAAACCGTAGTGCAGCGGCCGCCCCGCCGAGGCCGCCTCCGCGTACGCCCGGCCGACCGGCATCATCCCGGCCTCCAGATCGAGCGCCGTGGTGACCCCGTCCATCGCCTGCAACCGGTGACCCGCGATCGAATGCACATGGCTGTGCAGATCGACGAAACCCGGCCCCACGAGGTATCCGGCGACGTCGATGGCGATCTGATCGTCGGTCTCCGGCAGACCCGGCCCGACGGCGACCACCCTGCCGTGATCGACCAGCACGTCGGCGGTGCCGTCGAACCCGGTGGCCGGATCGACGACGCGACCGCCGCGCAAGAGCGTGCGCATACCTGCCCTCCTAGCCTCGTTGGCGACGACACTAGGTCGAGCCGCGGGCGGCCCGTTCGTCCCGCACGATGAATCCCGGCGAGAATTTCCTCCGCGAGCACGAACTCGGGACCGGACAAGGCCGCCCAAGCGGTCCGCGCCGCCGTGGAGATCGGCTACCGCAATATCGATACCGCCCAGGCCTACGGCAACGAGCGCGGCGTCGGCGAGGGCGTGCGCACCGCCACTGTGCCCCGCGACGAGCTGTTCGTCTCGACCAAGCTCGCCGCCGAGGTCAAGGACTACGAAGGCGCAGTCGCCTCGATCGAGGAGTCCCTCACCACCTTGGGCCTGGACCACGTCGACCTGATGCTGATCCACTCGCCCCAGCCGTGGAGCGACTCCGCGGCGGCGACTACGCCCAGGGCAACCGAGAAGCCCGGCGGGCACTGGAAGACGCGCACAAAACGGGAAAGCTCCGATCGATCGGCGTCTCCAACTTCGAGCAGCGCGACCTGGAAAACATCCTGACGACCGCCACGGTCACACCTCACGTGAACCAGCTGCTCGTCCACGCCGGCAACACCCCGTCCGAACTCCTGGCCTACTGCGAGACCAAGGACATCCTCGTCGAGGCATACTCGCCGATCGCCCACGGCGCGATCCTGGACAACCCCGACATCAAGACCATGGCCGCGAAATACGGCGTCTCCGTCCCGCAGCCGTGCATCCGCTACACGCTGCAACTCGGCACCGTCTCACTGCCGAAAACCGCCAGCCCTGCGCACATGTGCGCCAACGCCGAGGTCGGCTTCACCATCTCCAGCGCGGACATGGACGCCCTACGGAACCCGCAGGCGCAAGACTACGGCGAGCACAGCGTCTTTCCCGTCTATAGCGGCAAATAACGGGAACCGGACCGCCCGCCACGACACCTCGGCCGCTCCCCAAAGGCACCAACCTCTCGATCACCGGGCATGGCTCGCGCCTCCGTTGTTCGCTGGGCAAGGCGGCGGGTCCGCCAGGAAATCGAGTGCGGGGACGAAGAAGAGGCCGCCGGTCACCGCGGTGGACACTTCGAGGATGCGATCCGAACGGGCAGGCGGGTCGCCGAGGAACATACGGCTCAGCATCTCTTCGATCACTCCGGGATCGGCGGTGTAACCGGCGAAGTACGTGCCGTACTCGCCGTGGGCGATCGACCCGAAGGGCATGTTGTCGCGGAGGATCTTTCGTTCCGTGCCGTCGCCGTCTTCGATCGTGGTCAGTGCGACGTGCGAGTCGGCCGGTTTCACCTCGTCGGGAAGCTCGATGTCGTCGAGCATCCGGCGGCCGACCGCCAGTTCCCGTTCCTCGACCGGCATCGCGCTCCACCGGTCCAGGTCGTGCACGTACTTCTGCACCACCAGGTACGAGCCGCCGGAGAACCTGGGATCGTCGCGGACGAGTATCGCGGCGTCCGCGGCGTCGCCGGTGGGGTTCTCCGTACCGTCGACGAACCCGAGGAGGTCCCGCCGGTCGAAGTAGCGGAATCCGGCCACTTCGTCGGCGACGGAGACGGCGTCACCGAGGCAGCCGACCACTCGGCGGGCGAGTTCGAAACAGGGGTAGAGACGTTTCGCGCGCAGGTGCAGGAACAGGTCGCCCGGAGTGGCCGGTGCGCGGTGCCGCGGTCCGATCACTTCGCGGAATGGGTGCAGCCGCTCCGGTCGTGGACCGGTGAACAGCCGGTCCCACGCTTCCGAGCCGATGCCCACGACGCACGTCAGCGCCTCGTCGGGAAGCGGAAAGCCGACCGACCGGATCATCCCGGCGAGCTCCGGCAACAGATCACGAGTGGTCGTCTCCCCTCCCTGCCGGATGGTGAGGGTGAGGAACAAGGCGCTTTCGGTCAACGGGGCGAGCACGTTTTGCTGCTCTGGCACCGATTTCTCCGATCATGTGATGGATACGGCGAGGAGAGCTCAGACCAGCCGCGGATCGTCCGGGATCACTTCACAGGTGGGATCGACCTGCCGCCGCTCGGCGGATCGGACGACTTTCCCAGTGCCGCAACCGATCCACTTCACGGTGATGCCTTGCGGTTCGTCCTGTCCGGGACCGGCACCGTCCCGCGCGGAATCGGCGGGAGCGACACGATAGGTCCGGAGATCTTCCTCAGTGTCAGTTTTATTCGCTACCGGACCGCTCGGGCGCCGACGACGCCCCACGAGTCCGTCGCGTGGGATTGAGGCTCAAGGCCTGTGCCGCGGTCACCAATTCGGCGATCGCGCGCGGATCGGTCATCGACCGGCCGGTGAGTTCGCGGATCCGGCGCAGCCGGTACCGGACGGTATTGGCGTGGCAATGCAGGCTCTGCGCGGCACGTTCGGTGGATCCGCCGTGCGACAGATAAGCGTGCAGGGTTTCCAGGAGGAGGTCTCGTTCCTCGGCGGGCTGATCGAGGATCGCGCCGAGGACCTCCTCCGCCAGCCGCCCTCCCTCGTCCGGGTCGTAGGCGAGGAACGCGGCCAGCGGGCTGGGGTTGAACGCGCGGACGTCCGGCTTGCCCGGCGGGATCCCGGCGAGCGCCGTCCGCGCCAGGTGGAGAGCACGCGGCGTGTCGACGAGCGACCGGTAGAGCGGACTCACTCCCGCCCTGGTCACCGTCACTTCCCGCAGGGCGGCCAGCATGGGTTCGCGCTGTTCGTCGCGCAGGGACACCACCCCGGCCTGCAAAGTGGGGGTGAGCTGCCAGGCCGAGACGATCCCGAGGCTGGTCAGGCGCTTTTCGATCCCGATCAGGCTTTCCTCGGCCAGACCGCGCGTCTCGGCCGCCACCACCGCCAGCTTCCCGTCGAGGGACAGGCCGAGCAGCTTCCCCGCTTCCCACGGCCCGGCATCGAAGACGCGCTGGCCGGTGAACAACGCCTCGGCCAGTGCGGAGCGACGCCGCTGCTGGGCGACCAGCAGTTCCGCGCTCGCCGCCCGGTACGCCTCGGTGAGGAGCATCGCGTGTTCGTCGGTGACCTGCCAGAGCAGGCTCGCGACGTCGACGAGCGCGTCCATCGCGCCCGGCCTGGCGTGAAGCCGGGCATGGTTCACCAGGAGCTCCCAGAGCATCGAGCAACCGATCCGATAGACCTGCAGCACCTCCGGCAGCGGAGCGCCCTGGTGTGCGCGCCTGCTGCCCGTCTCGTGGGGGGCGGCCAGATCGTCGTGGGTCTCGGTTCCGGCGAGCGCGTTCACCATGAAGCGCATGTTGACCGCGATGGAGCGATGCAGGTCTTCGCGCGGCACCATCTTCTCGTCCCGGTACAGCGCGATGCGGTCGCAGGTGGCCGCGTACACGTCGTCGATCAGCCGGGGCAGCCTGGGCTCGACCCAGGCCACGAGCTCGGCGAGGGCGGCATCCTTCACCCGGCCACCACCTTCGACGATGGTCGGCCGGGGTGGTGAAGGTCGTCCACGCCGCACATTTCAAGGATGCTACGTGGCGCCCCGTCCACGGCGCACCCTCCCGGGCCGCGATCACGGATTGGTCGTACCGAGATCAAGGCCTACCGCTTTCGCCATAACGCACTCCCCTGAATCGACGATTCGCCGATCGGTCTACTGAAGGGACGAGGACAGCGTCAAGGCGAACGGCCCGTGTCTCGATTCTTTCCTGGGCGTATGTGGCGTCCCACAAAGAACTTTGTCGCGGGCCACACCGAACGGTCCCGAATCCCGTCACATCCACCGCCGATGAGGGAATCCCACACGATTGTGTGTTTTCATCGACACCGGAGACCCTGCCCTTCCGCCGGGGCGCGGTCCGTGGTCGGATGATCCGGAAACGGTGCGGAACAGGAGTGTGGACGATGAGCGATCAGGAACAGCCGCCGGAGTTCAAGCCCTACCACCATCCGGCGGCCGGCTGGGGAGCGGCGAAGAGCGTCACCGGGTTCCTGATCCGCGAAGGCGAGCTCATGGCGGGCCCGCGCGCGATTCTGAAGATGAATCACGAGAACGGCGGTTTCGACTGCCCCGGCTGCGCGTGGCCCGACGACACCAAGGGCCTGCATCTGGACATCTGCGAAAACGGTATCAAACACGTCACCTGGGAAATGACCAGGAAAAGGGTCGGCCGGGAATTCTTCGCCGCCCATACGGTGAGCGAATTGTCGGGATGGACCGATACCGAACTGGAGAGCCAGGGGCGGCTGACCGAGCCGATGCGGTACGACGCGGCCACCGACCGATACGTCCCGATTTCCTGGCCCGAGGCCTTCGCTCTCGTGGGCGATACGCTGCGAGGCCTCGACAGTCCTGATCAGGCGGCATATTACACCTCGGGAAGGCTCGGGAACGAAGCGACCTTCCTGTACCAGCTCATGGCCCGCGAACTCGGGACGAACAACCTCCCGGACTGCTCCAACATGTGTCACGAGGCGAGCGGCCGCGCCCTCCAGGCCGCGCTGGGCACCGGGAAGGGCACCGTCGACCTCAAGGACTGGGAACACGCCGACGCCCTGTTCATCCTCGGCGTCAACGCCGCCTCCAACGCGCCCAGGATGCTCACCGCACTCGCGGAGGCCTATCGCCGGGGCGCGCAGATCGTCCACGTCAACCCGCTGATCGAGGCCGCCGCGACGCGGACCATCATCCCCCACGATTTCGCCAGGATGGCGACGTTCCGTGCCACGCGCACGGGAACGCTGAACCTGCAACCGCGCATCGGCGGCGACATGGCGCTGATCCGCGGGATGGCGAAGGCCGCACTGGAACAGGCCGCCACGGATCCGGGCGCCCTCGACCTGACCTTCATCGAACGCCACACCACCGGTTTCGAGGAGTACCGCGCCCTCTGCGAGGCGACCTCGTGGGAGGAGATCGAGCGCCAGTCGGGCGTCTCCGTCGCCGACATCCGCGCCGCGGCCCGGATCTACCGCGACGCCGACCGCAGCATCGCCAGCTGGTGCCTGGGCGTCACCCAGCACGAGCACGGCGTCGACACCGTCCGCGAGATCGTCAACCTGTTGCTGCTGCGGGGAAACCTGGGTCGCGAGGGTGCCGGGCCGTCACCGGTCCGAGGGCACAGCAACGTCCAGGGGAACCGGACCTGCGGTATCGATCACCGCCCGGACGCCGCCTTCCTCGACCGGCTCGGCGAGGTCTGCGGCATCACCCCGCCCCGGCACCACGGCCTCGACACGGTCGGCACCATCGAAGCGATGCACCGCGGCGACGTGACCGTTTTCGTCGGTATGGGCGGCAATTTCGTCCTGGCCGCGCCGGACACGCCGTACACGTCGGCCGCACTGCGCAAATGCGCGCTGACGGTGCAGGTCAGCACGAAACTCAACCGGAGCCATCTGGTCCACGGCGAGCAGGCGCTGATCCTGCCGTGTCTCGGCCGCACCGAAAAGGACGAACAGCGCGCCGGCGTGCAGGCCACCTCGGTCGAGGACGCGATGAGCATGGTCCACCTGTCCACCGGCATGAAACGGCCCGCGTCCACGCACCTGCTCTCGGAACCGGCGATCATCGCCGGGATGGCCCGCGCGGCACTGCCGGACAGCGCGACGCCGTGGGAAGCCTACGTCGAGGACTACGACCGGATCCGCGACACGATGTCGCAGGTTCTCGACGGCTTCGAGGACTTCAACCGGCGGGTCCGGCAGCCACTGGGGTTCCGCATCCGCCAGCCCGTCAGGGAACTGGTGTTCCACACCGCTTCCGGACGCGCGGAGTTCTCCACCGCCGCCCTGCCGGACGTCATACCCGCACCCGGCACGCTCGCGCTGGGCACCATGCGCTCCCACGACCAGTGGAACACCACGATCTACTCGGACGACGACCGCTATCGCGGGGTCAAGAACCTGCGCACGCTGATCTTCATGAACGCCGAGGACATGCGCGACCGCGGCCTCGCGGAGTTCGACGAGGCCGACATCACCAGCATCGCCAAGGACGGCACCACACGGAGTCTCCAGCGCTACAAGGTGATCCCGTACGACATCCCCCGCGGCTGCGCGGCGGGCTACATGCCGGAAATGAACGTCCTGTGCGCCATCGGCGACTACAGCACCCAGAGCGATCAGCCGATCATGAAGCATCTCAAGGTCACGGTCGAACGGTCGGCCTAGCGCACGGGCCGCGGACGAAAACCGCCGCCGCGATTCCGGCGACGACCCCGATCAGGGTGTCGAGCACCCGGTCGGTGAGGAGCGTCAGCGGTTCGGCCGGAGCGGCCAGTTCCGTCATCACCATGATCAGTGGTGTGAAGAAGCCGAGCGCCAGTCCGTAATGACGGGACATGAACAGTTCCGTCGGGAACAGGAGCACGATCACCGACAAGGCCAGCAGCGTCCCACCGAGATCGGGAAGGAGCAGCAGCGCGGTGACGCCGAGTCCGGCGAACGTGCCCAGGACCCGGTGAACGCTGCGGTGGACGACACTGCGGACGCCGGGATGGAGCCGGTTGCGCGTATCGACGGCGGCCAACGGCACCGCCGCGGAGGCCATCGCCCAGTTCGCGTGCTCGACGCCCAGCAGCAGGCCGCAGAAGCCCGCCGCCGAAATCGCCAGCACGTAGCGAGCGGCGTGGACCAGAGCACACGACCTTCGGCGCCCTCGTGCGCAGGCTTCCTGCCCGCACATCACTCCCGGCGGTGGAACCGCCTGCCTGCCAACAGTTCTCTTCGAGCCTGTGAGTCCGATGAGGACACAGAACACGGCCGTCCCTGCGCAGATCGGCAACCCCGCCGGGTCGGCGGGAACGAGGGCGATGGCACCCAGCGCGAAGATCCCGAAGAACGGTCCTCGGGGGACGAGGTCGAGCCGGTTCACCACCAGCGCGCCCGCGAACGCGAAACCCGACTCGGTGACCACCAGGACCCACGGCCGGGCGTGACAGGCGGAGAGGAGCGTCCCGAAGGCGACGCCGGTCAGCAGGATCGCTCCCCCTTGCACCTGATGCCGAAGACGGAGCCCCCGGCACTCGGCCCGCCCATACATCCCGGTGAACGAACCGAAGGCGGCGAAGATGATCAGCTCCGGCCGCCCGGCGAAGAGCAGTGCCAATCCCGGGACGAGCAGGCCGACCGCCACTCGGCAAGCGTGAAGCCAGTCGCCATCGGCGAAACCGAGCCCGGACGGCAGGCGTGCCGATGGCCGGGCAGTGCGCAAGGACGAGCTCCTTTCGGATCCGAAATCCAGTCTGCCGGACGACCTATCCGGAAGTCTCGCCGAAATGCTGTGGAGTGCCACGAAATTCTTTGTCTCTGTCCACTGTGGTGTCCGGCCCGGCTGACGACCGTTCCCCGGTTTCGCCGTCGTCGGAGACCGGCCAGCGGAGCCCTGCCTCGGCAACGAGCCTGTCGAAGATGGGAGTGGCCGTGTCCTGCGCCGCGCTCATTCGTCGTCCACCCGAGCCGCGGGGATCGGGCGGCGGACGCCCGGGCCGGAGCACCTTCCGACCACCTCGCGCACCATCGGCACATTGGGCGTCTGAGCCTGGAGATATGCCTCTCGCAGACCTACTCGGGCGCGGTGGGCCAGCGCGGCGACGCCGTTCGGCGACACGCCCAGGACCGGTGCCAGCTCGGCCGGGGTGTGCCCTTCGGCGACGGTGCTCCACAGCACGGCGCGCCACCGCACGGGCAACGTGCGAAAAGCGGACCGGAGCAGCTGATCGGTCGACGCTCGCAGGGCAGGCCCGTCGGCTCCTTCGGTCTCCTCCGTCGCCGGGACCACCGCGTGGGGCTGGACCCGCAGGCGGTGACGGTTCCACCGGGCGGCGAGGTTGCGCATCGTGACGACCAGATACGGCCGCAACTCGTCGCGCGGTCCACCGCCGCCGCGGACCGCGGCCAGAACACGCGCGAACGCCTCGGCCACGAGATCGTCCTGCTCAGCGGGCTGACCGACCCAGCACGCGGCGATCCGCCGCAGCGGGCCGGAATGCCGCCGGAACAGCAGATCACCCGCACCGAGATCCCCACCCCGGAGCCTGGCGAGCAGCAGCGCGTCCGGCGGGGCATCGTCCACGGCATCCCACATCACATTCTCCAGATTCCTGTCGCTCAGCAACGGATTTGCGGCACATACGGGACTTTTCCGAGAGCTTCACACGAACCCTCCGCCACGGATTGGCACACAAAGTAACAGATACAACGACGTATCCCTTATCCATGACGGTATGCTCAGCGAAGTGATCACCCCTTCAGCGACCACCCGCTCCGGCGACGGCCGGGCCGCCCGCTGGACAGGGCAGCGCGAGCGCCGCCGCCGAGAGTTCGTCGAGGCGGCCCTGCGAGCGATCGCCGAACACGGACCACGAGTGTCGACGGCACGCATCGCCGACGAGGCCGGTGTCGCACGCCCTCAGCTGTACAAGCACTTCGACGACGCGACCGACCTGCAACGAGCCATCACCGTTCAAGCCACACGGCTCGTCGCGACCGCGCTGCGACCACTGTGGGAACTCCGGGGAAGCGCGATGGAGCTGATCACCGTCGCGGTCGACGCGCACACCGGCTGGCTCTCCGAGAACGGCAACCTCTACCGCTACCTGAGCCTGCACTCTTACGGAGACCGGGACGCGGTCACCGACGTCAGGACCGTCATCGCCCGGCAACTCACCCGGCTGTTCGAGCACTACATGACACTGCTCGGAATGGACACCCGGGACGCCGAACCCGCCGCTTTCGGCGTCGTCGGACTCGTCGACTCTTGCACCGCGCAATGGCTCGAGAACCCCCGCGACGTACCGAGAACCGAACTCGCCGCCCTGCTCACCCGCTGGACATGGCGCTTGCTCGACGACACCCTCCGCGCGGGCGGTGTCGAACTCGACCCCCACATCACGCTGCCGCCCGCCCCACCCCAGCCCACGATCTGATCGGCCGGACCGCTCGGCCGTCGTGCGAATTTGACGCTAGGCCGAAGGGTCAGGCTGCGGGGAGCCGGGCGACCAGCCGTGCACCGCATTCGGCGCCCTCGGCCCGTAATGACCCACCGTGGCGGACGGCGATGTCCCGGGCGAGGGTGAGACCGAGTCCGGTACCGCCCGCGTCGCGGGTGCGGGAGTCGTCGAGCCGGGTGAAGCGGTCGAAGACGCGTTCGCGGTCGGCGTCGGGGATGCCGGGGCCGTCGTCGATCACTTCGAGGACCGCCTCTCCTGCCTCGTGCCGAAGCCGCACTGTGACGGACGAACGCGCGTGACGCACGGCGTTGTCGAGCAGGTTACGCAGCAGACGTTCGAGCTGGACGGGTTCGCCGCGCACCGGCGCCGGACCCTCCACATCGGACACGACCGTGGGCCCGCCGTCGTCGAGTTCGCGTTCGGCGACCTGCTCCCCCACGACGTCTGCGAGGTCGACGACGCCTTCCGGAGGGTCTGCAGGGTCGACCGCCAGCTGGAGGAGGTCCGCGGTGATGCGTTGCAGCCGCTGGACGTCGAGCAGGGAGCGGCGGGCGACGGCGGGCCAGTCGGCGCGATCGGTGTGGGTGAGCGCGACCTCGAGCCCGGTGCGGAGGTTCGCGAGCGGACTGCGCAGCTCGTGGCTGGCGTCGGCGACGAACCGTTCCTGCTGTTCATAGGCTTGCTGCAACCGGTCGAGGGTCTCGTTCGTGGTGGTGGCCAGCCGGGCGACCTCGTCACGGGACGGAGGCACCGGCACCCGGCGGTCGAGTCCGCTCCCGCTGACCTCGGCCAGTTCCCGGCGGATCGCCTCCACCGGCCGCAGCGCCCTCCCCGCCGCGAGCCACGCGGCCAGCGCGGTGATCAGCACCGCGAGCGGGACGAAGAAGATCAGGGTGTCGTCGAAGGTTCCCAGCGTCCGCAGGGTTTCCCACGGCGACACGAACAGATAGAACGTGAACCGTTGCCCCGCCCTGTCGATCACTTTGCCCACCACGGTGTATTCGCGGTATTCCCGCCATTGTGGATGGTCGCCGGGTTTCAGCGTGGCCTTCGTGGTGACCGTCCAACCCGCGGGCGCGCCGGCGGGAGCGGGTGGCAATGGCATCCACGCGGGATCCCATCGGCGCAGGTTCTCACTGCTGATCACCGATCGCCCGGTTTCGTCGACAACCTCGAAGAGGGCATCGCCGGCCGGTTCGACCGGAGCCATCGGCTGCCCGGCCCGGTAGGCGTCGGCCATCCGGTCCAGGTGGGCCCGCGTCGCCTCCACCGCGCTGTCCGACAATTGCCTGCTCAGCAGCTCCCGGGTGCCCAGCCAGCCGAGGGTGAACACGACCGCGCAGAGCAACGCCGCCGAGAGCGCGGTGCTCCGGCGCACCGACGAAGGCCACCATCCGCTCATCGGTCCTCCAGCCGGTAGCCGGCGCCGCGCACGGTCGCGATGGTGCGCCGCCCGAACGGCGCGTCCAGTTTGCGCCGCAGCGCGCTCACATAGACCTCGACGATGTTGGGGTCACCCCGGTAGGCCAGATCCCAGACCTGGTCGAGGATCTCCCGTTTCGTCACCAGCTGCCCGCCATGCCGCAGCAGGCATTCCAGGACCGCGAACTCCTTGGTGGTCAACGACACCGGTGTTCCCGCGCGGCGGCATGTCCGCTTCGCCGGGTCGAGCACGAGGTCACCGAATTCCAGCACACCCGCCGATCCGGTCGCACCCCGGCGGATGAGGGCCCGCAGCCGGGCGGTGAGCACGACGTAGGAGAACGGTTTGCTCAGGTAATCGTCGGCGCCGGTGTCGAGCGCCTCGGCTTCGTCGTATTCGCCGTTCTTCGCCGTCAGCATGAGGATCGGCGTGCTCACCCCGCGCTCGCGCAGTGCCGCGCAGACACGGTAGCCGTTGAGCTTCGGCAGCATGATGTCCAGCACGATCACCTGATACGGGTACAGCTGCGCGAGTTCGAGCCCTTCGAGACCGTCGTGCGCGAGGTCGACCGCATAGCCGTCGGCCTCGAGTCCCCATTGGAGAGTCTCGGCCAACCGCGTTTCGTCTTCCACCACGAGCACCCGCATGTTCTGATCCTCCCAGATCGCCGGCGGGCTTCCTGAAGCGTTCTTCAGGTTGTTTCAGGAACCGTTCAGGCACCTTCGGACAAGCTCACGGCATGAACACAATGGACGGTTCCGCAGCGAGCGCGACGGATGTGGTGAAGGTCTACGGCCGAGGCGACACGGCGGTACGGGCGCTGGACCGTGTGACACTGGAATTCCCGCGCGGCCGGTTCACCGCCATCATGGGTCCGTCGGGGTCCGGCAAGTCGACCCTCATGCACTGCCTCGCCGGACTGGACACTGTGGACACGGGTCGAATCCTCATTGGACAGACTGAACTCACCGGGCTTTCCGACGCCCGGCTGACCAGGCTGCGCCGAGACCGGGTCGGGTTCGTGTTCCAGTCGTTCAACCTCCTGCCGACCATGACCGCCGAGGACAACATCCTGCTCGGGCTCCGGCTCGCGGGACGCCGCCCGGACCCGGCCTGGTTCGACACCGTCATCGACACACTGGGGCTCCGGCAGCGGCTGCGGCACAAACCCGGTGAGCTGTCCGGCGGTCAGCAGCAGCGGGTGGCCTGCGCCCGCGCGCTCATCGGCAGGCCGGACGTCGTCTTCGCCGACGAACCGACCGGCAGCCTCGACTCGCGCTCCGGCGCCGAAGTGCTCGACTTCCTGCGCACGTCGGTCCGCGAACTCGGCCAGACCGTGGTGATGGTGACCCACGACCCGGTCGCGGCCTCCTACACCGACCACGGGGTACTGCTGGCCGACGGCCGGATCGCCGCGCAGATCCCGCGTCCGAGCGCCGACGCGGTCCTCGGCGCCCTCACCGGTCTGGGGGCGTGATGCTGCGAACCATCTTCGCCGGACTCAAGGCCAGGCCGCTGCGGCTGCTGCTGTCGGCCACGGCCATCACACTCGGCGTCGCCTTCGTCGCCGGATCATTCGTGCTCACCGACGCGGTCGGCGCCGGACTGCGCGACGCCGTCGCCTTCGAGACACGCGGAGTGGACGTGTCAATCACCTCTCGACGAGGCGCCGGCCTCGACGACACGACCTTGGCGAAGATCCGGCAAGTGCCGGGCGTCGCCGCCGCAGAGGGCCGGACCACCGTCAGCGCGCCGATGCTCGGTCCCGACGGGCGCGCCCGGGACGCCGCCGCGACCGCGTCGGGCACGGACGAGGAGATGCGGCCCTACGACCTCGTCGAGGGCCGCTTCCCCAGCAACGCCGGGGAAATCGCGATCGCACGGACCAGTCTCGCGGACGTCGCACTCGGTGGGGCGGTGACAGTACTGGACGAAACTGGGGAACGTCACGCGCTGACGCTGGTCGGCGTGTTCGACCGCCCGGTCGACGCGGGCCTGGGTGGGGCGAACCTGGTGGTGTCGCAGGAGATGCTGCGTCGCTTGGATCCGGCGGCGACGGTCGGCGAGATCGTGGTGCGGGCCGCACCGGGCGTGAGCCCGGCGAAGCTCGCCGCCGACCTGAAACAGGCCGTGGGCGGCAACGGGATCTCCGTGGTCACCGGCCAGGAGGCCGCCGCTCGGCTGCTCTACGAAACCGCGCCGAACGCCCCCGGAGTGGTGAAGTTCTTCACCGCCTTCGCCGTTCTCGCGATGGTCGTGGCCGCGATGGTGATCTCCAACTCCTTCACCATCCTCGTGGCCCAGCGATCGCGGGAACTGGCACTGCTGCGCTGTGTCGGGGCCGGTAAACGGCAGGTCTTCGCCAGTGTGCTCGCCGAAGCCGCTGTCGTCGGCACGGCGGCCTCCGTAGCCGGCCTGTTCGGCGGGCTGGGTGTCGCCGCCGCGCTGCAGGCCGTCGCGGGCCAGGAGAACGTGTATCTGCCGCTGACCGCGCGGACGGTGATCGCCGCGCCGGCGGTCGGGATCCTGGTGACTGCACTCGCGGCGGCCCTCCCGGCCTGGTCGGCGACCCGGGTCGCCCCAATGGAGGCACTCCGTGCACCGGACGACGGCCCCACCGCCCGCGCCGGACGGCTACGCGTGGTCGCGAGCACCGTCTTGCTCGTCGGCGGCGTCGGTGCCGGGGCGCTCGCCCTCCAGTCCGACGTGGACGACGCGGCACCGCTCGTCGTGGCGGCGATGGTCGCCGTGCTCGGCGCGACACTGGCCGCCGGGCCACTGATCGCGGGACCCGTTGTCCGGGCACTGGCCAGGCTGACACCAGGGCGACCCGCGAAACTCGCCGCGCTCAACGCCGACCGCAACCCCAAGCGGACCGCGGCCAGCGCCGCCGCCCTCACCATCGGGCTCGCCGTTGTCACCCTCGCGACCACCGTGGCCGCAGGCGTCGAAGCAGGCCGGAGCCGCGGCCTCGACGAACAACTGACCGCCGACTTCATGGTCACCTCCGCGGTCATCACCCGGCCGCTGCCCGGCACACTCGCCGACACCCTCGCGAAAGTGCCCGGCGTGGACGCCACCATGACCCGGCGGTCGTTCTCCGGTGACCTGGGCAAGTACGGCTCGTACGAGCTGAGCGCCATCCGCGGCGACCTGATCCGGCCCAAGGTGCTCTCCGGCCGCTTCGACCGGCTCGGCCCGGGCCAGATCGCCATCCACAAGGACATCGCACAGAGCACGGGTCTCGTGGTAGGCGACACCCTCCAGACCGAACGGGCGTCGCTCCGCGTCGTCGCGATCTACGACGGCGTCACCATGGCTGGAATCGACCTCGGATTCGCCGTGGTCGACCTCGCCCAGCAGCCGACGATCGCCCCCAACGAGAAGAGTTACGACGAGAGCGTGCTGGTCAAGCTCGCCTCCAGCGCCGACCACACCAGGGTCGAAGCCTCCCTGAAACAGGAACTGTCGAGCGCGCCCCTCGCGATGCTGAAGAGCGTCACCGAGATCAAGGACGACGCGTCCGCGCCGATACGCGAAAGCCTCGACCTCATGTGGGCACTGACCGCGTTGGCCGTGCTGATCGCGTTCGCCGGGATCGCGAACACGCTCTCGCTGTCCGTGCTGGAGCGGACACGGGAGTCGGCACTCCTGCGCGCCCTCGGCCTCACCAAGACCGGACTCGGCGCCACAGTGACCGCCGAGTCGGTCTTCGTCGCCCTGTTCGGCGCCGCGTGCGGACTGCTCGTCGGCCTCGGCTCCGCATGGCTGATCACCGAAGTCGTGGCGAGCGGCGGCGACGCCATCGCCTTCGCGCCACCATGGGAACGGCTCGGGGTCCTGCTGGGCGCGGCGATCTTGGCCGCCCCGCTGGCCGCGCTGCTGCCGGCAAGGCGGGCCGGCCGCGGCTCACTGACCGCGGCGCTGCAGGAGTGAAACGCCTGTGGGGGATTCCTGATGTCTGTTCAGGCGAACATGTCGGCGTAAGGATCGGGTTCGCCGGTCATGGGGTCCAGGCCCGCTTGGAATCGCCGTCGTTGCTCTTGGTGGTGGACGAAGGAGCCGACTCGTCCCCACAGCGACAGATCGCTGAGAGGGCATTCGTCGAAATCGGCGGTCATGAGCCCGCGGATGAATCCGGCCATGCCGCACTCGAACAGCGCCCAAGGCGGTGATTCGTGACGGCGCCAGACCACCACCGGCCAGAGGTCAGGGTCCGGGTCGGTCATCAGCCACCCCAGCTCGTCGCCGTTGCATCCGGTTCCCCAGGGCAGTACCCGGTCCGCGCCCGACGGAACACCAGGGACGCCTCCGTCGATGTCCCACAGATCGCGCAATTGCTTGCTGTGCTCGGAGATCGATCCCGACCAGCCGTTCCCTGTGGGCAGAGGCGGAAGGATGACCAGATTGTCGACGACTCCCCCGCCGTAGGCAGCCATGAAGGCCTGGTAGTCGCTGGGCAATGAAGAACCCAGGTGCGCCTCGACCGCTACCCAGTCGACGCGCTCGTCGGCGCCGTGATCGTTGGGCATGATGCGCAGCAGCGCGTCGATGTCCGTGCTGCCTGTCATTCTTCCTCCCTGGTTCCGCAGGAGCCGCATCGTATCCGGCCGCCCCGACAAGACATCGGTCGTGAACGGCGGCGCGAGCGGCACGCCTTGTTCCATGCCCTTGACACAAGTTGTACCGTGCATGTGACACAAGAGGGAGGGTTGTCCGATGGCGTGGGACAACGTGCTGGGCGTCGCGATCGTGATGGGGATTTTCGGGCTGGGGATTCTCGTCGTCCTGTGGCCCGGCGAGAAGCACGGTCGGCGGTTGCTGACCCGATGGGGGATCGATCGTCCGTCCGATGAGGACGTCGCGGAGGCGGTGCGTTACCTGAAACGCCGCCGCATCGCGTATCCGTGCCTGTTCGTGCTGTTGCCCGTGCTGGGGGATGCGGCCGGGCTGGCCGAGGACACTCCCTGGACGATTGTGTGGACGCTGTTGCTCGGCGGGCTCTTCGGCGAGCTGTTCGCGTTTCGGCCGCCGAAAACCGCGCAGCGGCGCGCGATGCTGGCGCACCGCAAGGTCCGCGACGTCATCCCCGCGTGGGCACTCGTGCTGCTCGGGCTCACGACAGGTGCCGGACTGACGTACTACGCCGCCAATGGACGGTGGCAGGCCGTCGCCGTCGTCGCCGGATGCGGGCTCGTCGCCGCCGGAATCGTCGCACTCGCGGTCCGGCGGCCCGCCGCCGGCGATCCTGTCGTCGATCTCGTGCTACGCGCCCGCAGCGCCCGCGTGGCGACAGGACTCGCGATCGCGGTTCCCGGAGCACTGTTCGACGCCGAGATGAGCGCGGCCGCCGTCGGCGTGTTCGTGCTCGGCCTCATCGCCCTGCGCGTGGTGGCGGGGCCGCATCGCAGCGTCGCCGCGGCTGCGAGCTGACGATGACGGCCCTGCGCGTCACCATCGACACCACCAGCGGACTCGCGCCGTGGCGGCAGATCTACGACCAGATCGAGCGCATGATCGCGGGCGGGACTCTGGCCGCGGGCACCCGGCTGCCGCCGATCCGCCAGCTCGCACGGGACCTCGGACTGGCGTCCGGCACGGTCGCGCGGGTCTACCGCGAACTGGAGACCATGGACCTCGTGACGACGGCGCGCGCGAAGGGAACCGTCGTCACCGAGCCGGCCAAGCGCACACGGCCCGAGGCGTTGCTGACAGCAGGGGCGACCCGCTTCGCCGCGTTCGCCCACGATCTCGGCGTCGGCGAGGACGCAGCGGTCGACGCCGTCCGTGCGGCCTACGCCCGCGTCGCCGACAGCTAGCCCGCGCGGCCCGGAGCGTCACCGACTCCACCGCGGAGCGGTCGACCGATCAGCGGCGTGCTCCCAGGACGCGTTGGATGATGTCGTCGAGGAAGCCGGACGTCACCGGTACACCTTCATAAGTCGCGCGGACGAGGACGGCGCCGACCAGCAGCGACAGACTCGGCGCGACGTCATCCGGGGCAAGGTGTTCCGCGAGGATGCCACGAATCCCCCTCGTCGCGTTCTCGTAAAGCCGGTCGCGGAGATCACGGGCGTCGTCGTTCTCGCCGGCACGGGTGATGACACCGGCCATCAGCTGGTCGTACCGGCCGTCCGCCAGCGTCTCCGCCAGCCTCGTCAAGGCGACGTGGAGATCCGTGCGGAGGTCGCCGCCGGCGGGCGGGTGGGTCGTGTCCTCGCAGATCTGCTCGATCGCGTCGCGGGCCAGGTCGAAAGGTGTCGGCCAGTGCGCGTAGATGGTGGCCTTCGAGTATCCCGAGCGCTTGGCGACCTCGGCGTGCGTCATCGCCGCCCATCCGTCTTCCAGCAGCGCCGTCGCGCTTTCCCTGACCACATCACGCCGCGTTCGCGTGACGCGCGGATCCGCCCCATCACCCGAGAACTTGACCATCCAGCCATCGTACCCGCTACCGATCACACTCATCACTACTAGACTAGGAGTACAGTAATGACCTGTTAGGCCAACAGCTGCCGGAAGGACCCGTTCGTGACCAGTGCCCCAGACGCAGCAGGCGATCGTGCAGACCCGCTATGGAGGCGCACGTGACGTTCTCGCTCTGATCAAGGACCTACCGGTCGTCCCTCCCTCCGCGCACGAGGTACAGGTGCAGGTGCGGGCGTCGTCGATCAACCCGATCGACTGGCACATGATCGAGGGCAACCGGCGCCTGATCACCCGGCGCCGCTTCCCGTTCACCCCGATGTTCGACCTCGCGGGCGTCGTCACGGCCGTCGGCAGCGAAGTCACGACGTTCTCCGTGGACGACCGGGTGTACGCCGACAACGAGATCCACGGCGGCGGCGGGACGGAATACGTCAACGTGCCCGAAGACCTCGTCGCCCACGCCCCCGCCGGACTGGGTTTCGCCGAAGCCGCGGCGATTCCCTTGGCCGCACAGACGGCCCTGACCTGTCTCGACCGAGGCGATATCTCCCCAGGCACACGGATCGCGATCATCGGCGCATCCGGCGGAGTAGGACACTTCGCCGTCCAGATGGCACGCGCCGCCGGGGCGTTCGTCGTCGGGGTGTCCAGCGCGCGCAACCGCGACTTCGTCCTGAAGCTGGGCGCTGACGAAGTGGTCGACCGGAACGAGACCGACCTGACGGCGCAGTACGGAGCGGACTCCTTCGAGGTGGTCATCGACACCGTCGGTGGCCGAAACCAGTGGCTTCAGGCCCGCCACGTACTACGGCAGGGCGGCCGGTTCGTGACGATCTCCCGCGACGAAGACGGAGTCGTCACCCCGGCCGCCATCGTCCGCCTGCTCACCACGATCACCGTCCGCCGCATCCAAGGCGCAGGGAAGCGGGGTATCAAGTACATCCCCGTGTTCCTCAAAGCCTCCCGCTCGCTGCTGCGGCGCGTGACCGCACTCGTCGACAACGGTCACGTCACACCCCATGTGGCGCGCACCTTTCCGTTGACGCTCGCGGGTCTGCGACAAGGCATCGAGGAAAGCCGTGCGGGACGTACTGCCGGAAAGCTGGTACTCGAACGATGACCCCGCATCCTTCCCCCGGCTCGCCGCTACAACTCCGCCGCGGCACCACGCTGTCGACCGCACCGACGTCCCACAACACGCGGACGTCATCCTCGACACCCACAGCGAACTTGCACCGTTCCGCACCTGGGCCCAGTCCGTGCAGCACGGCTCGCTGTGGATGCAGGATACTGCCCAGCCGAAAGGCAATTCCGGGCTACAGGGCGAACTCCCCCGGCGCGAGGCTGCGTGTCAGGCAGAACTCATTTCCCTCCGGGTCGGCCAGAACCACCCAGGACCGACCGTCTCCCTGTCCCACATCCGTCTTGGACGCGCCGAGCGCGAGCAACCGCTCCAGTTCGGTCTGCTGGTCGCAGTCGATCGGACAGATTTCGAAGTGCACCCGGTTCTTGGCGATGGTCTTGGTCTCGGGAACACGGACGAAGACCATATTCGGCACGGCGGGCCCGCCACGCAACGCGGCCAATCGCTGTTCGTCCGGCGACTCCGGATCGGGTCCGATCTCGACCACGGCGCCGTTCTTGTCCTCATAAACGACGTAGCCCAAGACGCCACACCAGAAATCCGCCAGCCGCCGCGGATCCACGCTGTCCATGGTCGCCCATTCGAACCGGCTCGTCATGCACAATTCCTTTCCGCGCGGCGGCCTGCATCGGATGCCTACCCGTAGCGACTACTGGACCCGGTCCGGGCCAAGCCCGGTGCAATGACCAAGCGATCCCGAGTGGGCTGCTGGCAGCGTAGCGCCCGTGGATCAGCGCGGCGGGAATCCCGTGAAGTCGCTCGATGTCGCGCAGCAGTTGCCCTTCGTCGAGGGAGCAGCAGTTGGACCAGTAACGGGTGACGAAGTGAGCGAACGTCGGCTGGAATTCCGGGCCGACGATCGACGGAACGGTGCCCTTTGTGCGGCCGCGGTCCGGATCTCCGGATCTGGGTCGTGGAGCAACCGGCTGCAGGCGGCCGACAGGTCGCCGTCGCGTTCAGAAGCCCTGCTCCTCCTCTGAGGGGCGGGGCTTCAGTCGTTCAATGGCGATGAAATGACGGTGGCCCTCGGAGTCGTCTCCAAGTGCCCGTCACGGAACGTGGCGTGCAGGTGCGGGACCGCGGACGCTTCAGACGGCGAGGATCACGGGGATCCCGCTCCCCCGGCCCGCGCCTCGGCGGCCGTGTACTCGACCCTGATCACGACCGACCGCTCGTTGGGCACGGTGAACTCGCTGTCGGGCACGACTTCCATCCGGCCCGCGACGTTGTGCAGGCGCCTGGTGACGTCGTCGATGCGGCCGGCGATCACCCGCTCGTTCCGCTCCGGGCTACCGGTCCGGCTCGCCCGGCCAGTGATCCGCACCGGTTTCCGCCCGGAAACGATCAATTCACGCACCGGCGCCGGAAGGGACGCCCACCACTCGTTCACCCCCAGAATGCCGTCGTTTCCGGACCTGAACCTGCCCTCGGCGGAATAGAAGATGGTCTTCATCTTCGTGATCTTCGGCGGGATCCGCACCCGGAGGTTGACCGCGAAGCTGCACGTGACCGACGTGGTACCGCTCACCGTCATTCCGACCGCGTGCGAATTGGCCTCGCTCACCGCATAGCTGCCGCCCGTGGTCACCGATCCCCCCACTCCGCCCGGGGTGGCGGCCCCGGTCCCCGATCCGGTGAGCGTGGTGGTCGTCGTCCTCGTTCCGGTGTCCGTCGTGGTGGTGGACTGGAGTGCCCGGAAGACGACGCTGACCGTCAGAGTGCCGGAATTCTCGCCGTCTCGTGACGTGATGGTCGGAACCCCTTCGAGGTACCCGACGGCACCGATCGTGCCGCCGGGAGTGGTGTTGGCGAAGGCCACTCGGCCTTCCGGTGTCACCGTGAAGGGCGCCGAAACCCAATAGTCTATGGGACCACCACCGGCGTGGATGTGCCGTTCGTTCGTGCCGTAGAGCCGGCCGGGTTCCTGGACGATGCCGTGGTGGTGCCAATACCACGGCAGCCGGAGCAGCACGGTTCCCGTCGCTCCGGGATCGACTTCGACCGTCTCCGTGGCGTTGCTGAGGAACCAGGCCGGATGACTGACCGAGCGGTTCCCGTCGGCGACGTCGACGGACGCGTTGGCGTTGACCATCACGCTGCTGTCGTTCGTCCCGCCCCAGCCGGCGAACGTACCTCGCTTGTTGACGTCGCGCTGGACGGGGAGCCCGGGCTTCTTCGCCCCGAGATAGGCGGTGACGGCTTTGTTCCCGGCGAGGCGTTGCAGGTTCGCCACGTTCGCCACGCCCGGAAGCACACCGGGCGGGTGCTTGTCTTCCGTGGCCCGGGAACGAGTACTCCGGTCGCGGGCCGGACCGGACGAGCCGAGTCGTTGCCTGTCGACTTCGCGCTCATTCATGAATGCGACACCTCGCCAACGTGAATTGCCGGAGATCGAACTTCACGCACGTTCCCGCAGAACAGCACGATACCGTCACACTGTTCGGGGTTCGCCGATCTGCCGGGGCGTCACAATGGGCACCATCGGCTTCCCTGTCGGGCAGACGCCACCCGGGCGGGTCACTTTAAGGGGACACTTGACTGCCGAAGAACGGCCGGAAAAATCACGCCGCTCCGCGTTCGAGTGCGCTACCTGCTCAACGTCCAACCAGGCCTGACCTCGATGACCGTGGACGGGGAATCCGTGGCGTTCGCCAGCCCAGCCGCGACGATACCGCCGGCCTGGACACGGGCGGTCGATCGGTATCGGCTCCACCGCGGGGATATGCCGTGATCTTCGGCGACACCATCACGATCCTGCGGCCCGCGATCGGCCGGGACCGGTACGGCTCGAGGAAGCCACCGGATCCGCCGACGACGACTGTCGTCGCTCCCCGGCAGCCGGGCCGACTCACCAGGACAAGCCACGGTGCCGCTGGATCCGCGGCTCCGGCCTGACATGCCGCCCTGTTCGGCGGCCTTACATTTTTCCAAGCCAGGGGCTCTGTACGTCACTAAAGTCGAGCACACATTCCCGACGTCCAGCCGCAGGGTTCAGCGCCGGGAAACCGCTTCCGGAAACCTGGGCGGCGACCTCTCGAAGGGAAGGAACCGTGTTCGGTCACTTCAACCTATCACCTTTTGGATAGTCGCATTTCTTGACCGGCCTTTGCGATCTGGTTCCGGGCCTTCTGGCGTTTATTTCACGATAGGCCGTCGACAGTGGTATGCGGACAGGGAGGATCGAGAGTGTCTGCCAAGACGAGAATCAAGCGGCTCGCGCTGGCCGGGAGCGCGAGCCTGCTGGGCGCGTTGACGTTTTTCGTCGCTGTCGACCGCGAACCATCGACAGTTGACGAGACAGTGTCGGTACAGCCGTTGACAGCACAGGAGAAGTCCATCCTGCACCGGGCTGAACAGGTTCTGCTGCAAGCATGCATGGCCGACAGCGGATACGCCTACGTCATGGTCGAGGAAGAACCGGCCTCCTTTCTCCGACGGTTCCCCTATGTGGTCGACGACCTGTCCTGGGCGCGCGAACACGGATTCGGCAACGACGTGCGCGACGAGGTGCGGCAACGCGCGGAGAATGATCCGAACAAGCGCTACTTCGGCAGCCTGTCGGCGGCGGACAAGGCGAAGGCGCTCGCCGCGGTCAATGGTGAGCGTCCGGTGGGCTTGATCGCGACATCGCCTGCCGGGGTCGAGATAACCCGAAGCGATCACGGTTGCACCGCCCAACTGGAGAAGAAGCTCTATGGCGAACTCCAGACCTGGTTCCGGGCCAAGACCGTCACCGACGGGCTTCACGTGCCCCGACGGCAACTGGTGTCCGCGGACCCGAGGTTCCAAGCAGCCCTGTCGGACTGGGCCCGGTGCATGGCCGACCGAGGCTATTCCTTCGCCGACCCCGCCCGGGTCCACGAGGCGTTCCGCGTCCGGGGGCCGGAGGAGATCTCGGCGGCGGTCGCCGAGGCGACGTGTGCCCAGAGCACCGGTTTCGCTTCCGTAACCCGTGGCCTCGACGCCCACTACGAGGCCCTGCAAGGACAACGGTACGGGCGGGAGATAGCGGACCGCCTTCGCCTGGAACGTGCCGCACTGCCCTTGGCCCGTGCGGTGGTCGAAAGTCAATCCCGATGAATTCACCAGGAAAGGCAGGAACCATGAGGAAGGCGATCTTCGTCGCGGCGGCCGTGATCGGCATCGGCGTGGCGATGACACCGTGGGCGCAGGCCGAGAACTCATCTGTCGGGCTTCAGTCCGGCGAGGAGCGCGCGGTGGCCGCCGCCGACGGCCTTCTGCACGTCTGGGAGCACCCCTTCGCAGGAGGCAAGCACTGCACGTGGGTCGGCAAGTCCAACAACTGGGACGAATGTGGCATGCGGAACAAGGGCTCCGACATCTGGAACAACGGATACGCCGGCAACAACGATGACGTGTGGCTGCACTACAACACCAGCAACACGGGAGCCTACGTGTGCATCGGCAGAGGCACGTCGTGGAACAACCTCACCAGTATCAACCCGCCGCCGCCCGGCACGCAGCGGATCACCTTCTGGGCGAACACCGGCTCCGGCTCCGGCCAGCCCATCGCGGACAACGTCGCGTCGCACGAGTGGGGAAACTGCTGACGCGACGGTGATCTGAATCCACGACGTCTCCCGGCCCACCGCGGGCCGGGAGACGTCGGTCGTATTCAGAACTCAGGATGGCCCCGCCGGACAGCCGCCGCACACGCAAGGGTCGACATGAGGCCGGTCCGCGGGGCGCAGCCGCCGTGGTCGCCACGGCCGACGCCGGGGAGACAAACCACAGCTGACCAGAAAGGCGCGATCGTCGGGCTGCAGATCGGTGTAGTAGTCGACGCCGAGGTGCATGGCCAAGTCCTTCTTCAGCTGGGTTCGCAAGAGGGATACCTGGCGGACGATCGCGCAACCGCGACGGCGTTCGGCGTCGGCCGGGGACAACGCGGTGAGTTGCGCGGCCAGCACGGCCGGCTTCATCGCGCCGATCGGGCAGACCAGATTGCCGTGAACGCCTACGAACAAGTCGCGAGCCGCGGCCGAGGTGAGGATGCCGTCGCCGTCGTCGAAGTACCACTTGCCCATGTCGTCGTGGAGCTTCTTCAGCTCCGCGGGCTCCAACGGAGTAGCCCGGAAAGGGGCCGCGGACGCGGTCAGCGCCCAGAGCCGCGTATACGCCTCGACCTGACGTTCAGCGAGTTTGAGCCGGATCTGTCGCCGATAGTTGTGGGCGAACCAGAGTCCGACCAACCCCAGCAACACGGTTCCGGCCGCCTGAACCCACGTCGTGATCGCCATGTCAACTCCCGGCTCAACGGCCCCGTCGATCAGATGGACATTCCCAGCTAGGGAATCGGGCAACCCGATTCCAGGTTCGTGCCGGTCGGCGGTGTCGGGCGCAGGCTGATGAGGCTGCCGAGATAGAGGTCGGTCGCGCTCCCGGGGCGCAGTAACGCTGTCGGGGTACGACCGATCAGCAGGCGGAAGTCCCGGTTGAGATGCGCCTGATCCGTGTATCCGCAGAGCGCGGCGAGCCTGGGCAGCGGGGGCGGGCAGGCGCCGGTCAGAAGCCGGATCGCCCGGTGACATCGGGCGATCCGCCCGACGACTTTCGGCGGTAGCCCGACTTCCCGGTGGAAGCGGGTGGCCAGATACTGCCGGCTCAGGCCGGCCCGTTCCGCGAGGTCGTCGACCTTGACCGCACCGCCCGATATCGTCAGGCTGCGCCAGCTGCGGTCGAGCGACTTGGGCATTTCCGGTTCATTCAGGAGCCAGCTCGACAACCGCCGGTCGAGAATCCGGAACCGGTGATTCGAATCCCGCGCCTCCTGTAGCTCCTCCCGAAGAAGGCAGGCTCGCGTTCCCAGGAGATCTTCGAATCGCACAATGGTGCGGCTGATTTCCCGCAGTGGCAGGCCGAAGAGGGCTCGTGCGCCCAGGGGGGTCAACTCGATGACGATCCCTCGCTCCCGGCCCACCCTCGTATAGGCCATCGGCGTATTCGACAGTCCCACGACCGGGGAGACCGTCGCCAGCGGCGAGCCGGAGACCTGATGCCGAACCGGCGTGTCCAGATCGATGACCACCACGACCGAGTTCAGCGCAGCCACCGTACGCGTCTCCGGCACCGGTGCGATCCGTTGGAAGGCCAGGTAGAAACTGACCCAGCGCGCCAGCCGTCGATCCGGCGACCGGGTCTTCCAGAACTCGTCGCCGGGCGACGAAGACTCCCCCACGGCCGTTCCCCCTGGTTCCGGTGATCCCATGAGCGACATCCGCAGCACGGAAAGCATGGCAGTCCCTGCGCTCGCGGTGGGACCTCCCGGCAGTGAACGAACCGAAAGGAGCAGAACCCTCCGTTCGATTTTTGAGGAACGATCGTTCTTGACTGATCGTTCCTCAAAAGTCTAAGGTCGTGACATGGGCAGGCGAAGGGCGTTCGACGAAGACGAAGTGGTGCGCGCCGCGGTGGAGTTGTTCGGTGGCCGCTCGTACGACGGGGTGTCCATCGACGACCTGGTCAACCATCTCGGCGTGCACCGCAACAGCTTGTACAAGACGTTCGGCAGCAAGCGCGGCCTCTACCTCGCCGCCCTACGCCGTCACCTCGCCGACGACGTCCGCCCCCTGGCCGAAACGCTCGCCGCGGCGACGGACGCCGCGACCGCGCTGCGGCTCGTCACGTCGGCCGACCTCGGTCTGCTGCTGCTCGCGGCGGCGGAACGGGCACCGGCCGACGAGGAGGTGGCCACCGAGGTGACCACGGCGCTGGCCACCGTGGACCAGGCGATCGCCGACGCACTCGGCATCCCCATCGACCTGGCCGCCGCCCTCACGGCCACCGCGTTGGGCCTCCGCCTGCGCGGCGACCCCGGCGGGGCGGGCGCCGCCCTGACCCGAAGACTCGATCCTCTTGACTGACAAGGAAAAAGACATGGCACTGGTCTCCATCGACGGCGACGACCTCGTCGTCGTGATCGAAGGTCTCGACAAGCTCTGGGCCCTGAAGAGCAGCCTGACCATCCCGCTGGCCAACGTCCGCGGCGCGACCGCGGACCCGGGCATCGCCGCCGACCCCAAGGGAATTCGCGCGCCCGGCGCCCATCTACCGGGCGTGATCACAGCGGGCACGTTCCACCTCGACGGCGAAAAGGTCTTCTGGGACGTCAAGAACCCGTCGAAGGCCGTCGTGATCGAACTCGCAGACGAGCGCTACACCCGCCTCGTCCTCCAAGTCGACGACCCGCGCTCGACCGTCGCGCTGATCGAGAAAGCCCTGCGCTGAACGACGACGCTCCCCCGCGCGGCGCAGGTGACGCTGCCCTTTTCCCTGGAGCGCAAAGGCGTTGTGGCAGCCGGCGACACCTTCCACTCTGATCATGCGTCCGAGGTACGGACGTGATCGACAGGGGAGGACATCATGGGGAAGTTCGTCACCAAGGCGGCGCTCGCGGCCGGGATCGCCGTCGCCGCACTGCCTCTAGGCATGGCCTCGGCCGGTGCCGCTCCCGTCGCGGCGGAGCCGGCCCAGCAGGTCGGGACGGCCGGGATGAAGTTCTACGACGACTACTGGACGCTGAAATCGTGCAAGACGGTGGGCAACTGGGGTCTGAAGAAGGGCAAGTGGTCCGTCTACGAGTGCCAGTTCTCCGGGTGGGACTGGGACCTCTACTACGACAAGTGATCGCGACCTGGCGCCGGTACCGGCAGGGCCCGGCACCACACCTTCTGACGACACGGAGGAGGCCACATGTCGTTCAGAGTCGAAGCCGACGCGCTACGCGACTTCTCGAAGTTCCTCGAGGGCTGCCGCGAGGACGCCGAGGCCGTGAAGAAGAACATCTCCGACGACATCACGCTGAGCGCCCATGAGGAGGGCGTCCTCACGATGCTCGCGGGCTACCACTCGGCGAACACCGACGCGATGAAGGGTCGCATGAAGCTCCTGACCCATATCGCGGAGCACGCGGCGGACGAGATCGACTCGGCCGCCCAGATGTATGAGAAGACGGACAAGGACGACGCGGCGAAGCTCGACTCGACCTATCCGGGCGCGACCTACGAGAGCTTTCTCCCGCCCGCGGACGATGGGTCGAGCGCGACCTTCGAGTGGTATCCCACCAAGGGCAACCTCGACGTCGAGACGGACCCGGACGAGCTGCAGCCGAAGGCCGAGGGACTAGAGAAGTGGACTCGCGAGTTCTTCGACACCATCAGCTGGATGGCCAACATCCGCGAGTTCATCGCGTGGGCGTGCAAGAAGCTCGGGGTGTTCGACGGTGACCCGCTCGACTGGATCGTCCAGTGGTTCATGGGCGAGTGGCAGGCTTGGGCGACGTGCGCGCTCGAATGGGAGCTCTGCAAGGCGACCGCCCACGGTATGTCCGACAACTTCGAGATGTTCGGTCTGCCCAAGCTGACACAGGTGTGGGAGGGCAAGGCCGCCGATGCCGCCTACGAATACTTCGACAACCTGAAAGACTCGATCGAAACCGAGTCCGAGGCCTTCGACAAGCTCTACGAGCAGTACAAGCTGGTGACGGAGCTCGCCTACGAGACACAGGTCGCCATCAACGACGCCGTGAACGGCCTGATCGACGCCGCCTTCGAAGCGGTGGCGATGATCGCCGGTGGCGGCTGGGTCATGGCGGTCTGGGACATCGTCGGCATCATCGGAACGATCGTCACCTCCGTCATGAACTACATCCAGGCCGCGGAGACGGCGATCCGGTTCGCCTCGTCGGATCCGGTGCCGGACACGACACTCAAGGAGCTTCCCGGCAAGGGGAAGTACCACGACTACGACCACCCCAGCGAAAAGATCTGAGGAGGCCACGATGTCGGACGAACGCCACCGGATTCCACCACTGAACCTGGACCTGAGCAGGCTCGGCGAGGTCCGAGAGTTCGCGCTACGGACGGCGGCCAAGGGGCAGGACCCGGTGCTGGCCGAGATGGCCAAGGAGATACGGGCGGGCAAGATGACGCTGCGCGAGGCCGGGACCGGCACCGCGTACCGGGAGGCGTTCGCGGCGGCGACGGAGAAGGCGCTGCGAACGGTCCGTGAGGTCGACGACGGGGACGCCAAGGCCGACGTCGAGGGGAAGTCCCTCGACGAGCTGGTGGACCGGTTCGCTCGGCGGAACGCGGAGTTGGATGCCGAGGAGGCGGTGCCCCAGCGTCCGCAGGCCGCCGAGCCGGAAGACGACGCGGACACGTACTTCGACAACGACTCGTTCATGGTGGACCAGCCCCGGCGTGACCGGCGCTGGTAATGCTCACCGGGTCTCGCAGGGCAACCATGAAGTAGTCAGACACTCTCGGCGGGGCGCATGATCGGACGAAATTCGATCCATCCGCGCGATGAGGAGTGATGCCCGATGGGTGACTACGCGGGACAGCGGGCGGTGGTCCTCGGGGGCAGTATCGCCGGTGTGCTGGCCGCTCGTGTGCTCGCCGAGAGATACCGCGAAGTTCTCGTGGTGGATCGGGACACCGTGGTCGGTGTGCACGAAGCGAGGCGAGGCACTCCGCACACTCAGCACGCCCACAGTCTGCACGGGCGCGGGCAGCTCGTCCTCGAGGAGCTGTTCCCCGGCCTCACCGAGGAACTGTCGGCCGCGGGCGTGCCGGTCGGGGACCTCGGCGAGATGCGCTGGTACTTCAACGGCCGCAAACTCGCGCCCGCGCGCACCGGACTGACCTCGGTCACCGCGCCACGGCCGTTTCTGGAGGGATCCGTCCGTGCGCGAGTGGCCGCGCTGCCCACCGTGACCTTCATGGAGGGCCACGACATCGTCGGATTGCTGACCTCGCCGGGCAAAGACCGCGTCACCGGCGTGAAGGTCCAGAACCGGGCGCTCGGATCCGACGAGCGGGAGCTGACGGCGGACCTGGTCGTCGACGCCACCGGACGTGGCTCGCGGACACCGGCCTGGCTGGACCGGCTCGGCTACCGGCGCCCGGAGGAGGACCGGGTGTCGGTCGGGCTCGCCTACACCTCACGCACCTTCCGCACCCGCCCGGAATGGTTCGAGGGAGTGCAGTCGATCAACCCGGTCGCCTCGCCCGCGCATCCGCGCGGGGCCTTCTTCGGCCAGGTCGGCCGCGACGTCTGCATTCTGTCCCTCACCGGGCTGCTCGGCGACCATCCGCCCACCGACCCGGAGGGATACCTGGAGTTCGCCCGCTCGCTCCCCATTCCGGAGATCTACGAAGCCGTCGTCGACGGCGAAGCACTCACCGATCCGGTCACCTTCCGGTTCCCCGCCAGCGTCCGGCGCCGCTACGAACGCCTGACCCGCTTCCCCGCCGGACTGCTGCTGCTCGGCGACTCCGTGTGCAGTTTCAACCCCGTCTACGGGCAGGGTATGAGCGTGGCCGCGCTGGAGGCGATCACGCTGCGGGATCACCTCTACCGCGATGGCGGTGCCATCGACCCCGCCGCCTATCTGCGTGACATCGCACGCATCGTGGACGTCCCGTGGGAGATCTCCGCCGGTGGCGACCTCGACTTCCCTGGTGTGGAAGGAAAACGCACGCCCAAGGTACGGGTCGGGAACTCCTTCATCGCACGTGTGCAGTACGCCGCCACCAAGAATCCGGAAGTCACCGATGCCTACCTGCGCATCGCGGGCCTGATGGACCCGCCGACCGCGTTGATGCGCCCCGGCATGGTCGCGAAGGTGTTGCGGCACGCCGTCCGGCGGCCCGCGCCCGGGCCCGCGGTCCACGCCGCACCTGTCGAGCGGCGGGACGGAACGCGACGCGCCGCGTGAAGCAGAAGGCCTCTTTCCCCCGTCGCCAGGGGAAAGAGGCCTTCGCCACGACATCAGGCCGGCGCGTCACCGAGACGGGCGAAGTAGGCCTCGTTCAGCTGGATCACCTGGACGTAGTTTCCGTCCGGGTCTTCGAAAGTGCTGAAGTGCCCGTCCGGACGCTCCTCCAGATCGCTCACCACCGGCGCTCCCTCGGCCCGCAGCCGCTCCACGATCGTCTTCGCGTCGTCGGTGTCGACGGTGAGCAACACCCGGCCCGGTTCGGCGGTGCGGGCGGCGACGTCGTCACGGCCGTCCACGAGCAGGCCGACACTACCCAGCCGAAGCCAGCCTTCGACGGGCTCGACCTCGAACACGCGCTCGTAGAACCCGCGTAGCCGTTCGGGATCGGCGGAGCCGAGCAACACGCTGGTGCCGCGCAGTTCGGGCCCCACCTCGTCCGGCTCCGGAGCCCCCACGGGCTGGCCGAGCGAGATCATGTTGCCCTCGCAATCACGGAAGAACGCCCCGCGTTCGCCGCTGCCCCGGCTCGGATAGTTGCTGTCGATGTCGACGATCCCGTTCACCGTGCGGAATCCCGGAAAGTCATATTCTTCGAAGACGACTCCGCGGGTGCGCAATTCCGCCACTTCGGCCTCGATGTCGTCGACCTCGAACGCCAGCTGGGTGAACGAACCGTCGGAGGCGCCGCGAGAGGCGAACAGGCAGAAAACCGTCGGTCCACAGCGATAACGCAACCCGCCGGGTCGTTCGTCGACGGGTTCCAGACCGAGCTTCTCCGCGTACCAACGTCGGGCCCGATCGAGATCCTTTGCCGGCAACCGCGTTTCCAGGACCGCGTCCGTCAAAGCCATTCGAGCTCCTCTTCCGTGTCGTCTTCTTCGGGGAAATGCGGGTGAACTCCATCATTACCACTCAGAAGACGCATTCTCACCTCCGGCCGTGCGAGCACGATACGAGAGGGTGACGTCTGGGAACGGTGCCAGACTGGGGAACCGGATCGGTTCGGATCGGACGCCAGTTCAGGACTCCGACCGGCTGTTGGGTACTCGACGGCACCGGCCTCATCGGCCTGGGAGGAAACTATGTGTGCAATCTCGCGCAGGCGCTTTCTGGTCACGGGAACCGCCGCGGGGGCGACGGCGGCGTTCACGTTGGGCATGCGTCCGCTCGACGGTGTCGCCAACGCCGAGGACGCCGGTGACGTCGTCCTCGGCAAGTGGGAAGCGCGCAGCCTGAGCGGCGTCGGGAACAACCAGCTCCACCCGGACTGGGGGCTGGCGGGAACCGTCTACCCCCGGGTGGCTCCGGCGAACTATTCCGACGGCCGTGGCGAGCAGGTCTTCGGGCCCAACCCCCGGTACGTGAGCAACCGGGTCTTCAACGACACCGGAGTGCATCTGTACTCGGAGCGGAACGTCAGCGCCTGGGCCTTCGTGTGGGGGCAGTTCCTCGACCACACCTTCGCCATGCGCCTCGGCAGGCGGCAGACGGGGGAACCGGGCGAAACCGCCAATATCCCGGTCGATGCCAACGACCCGATCGACAAGTACCCCAACAATCTGGGTGTCCTCTTCTTCGAACGGTCGATCCCCGCCGCCGGCACCGGTGAGACCAACCCCCGTGAGCAGATCAACCAGATCAGCTCGTACATCGACGCCTCGGCCGTGTACGGAACGTCCGCCAGTCGTTTGAACTGGTTGCGTGAAGGGCCCGCCGACGGGAATCCCGAACACGAAGGCGCGCGGCTGCTGATGCCGGGCAACCACCTTCCCCGGAAGCGCAGCCGCGGCAACATCGACACCGCTCCGACGATGGTGCAGGGTTCGCAGCCCGACCCGGGCGCGCCCGTGGTCACGGGAGACCAGCGTTCCAACGAGAATCCGATGCTGAACGCGGTTCAGACCCTGTTCGCCCGCGAGCACAACCGGATCGTGGCCCTCCTGCCGAAATCGATGTCGGAGCAGGACCGGTTCCAGATCGCCAGGGCCGTCGTCATCGCGGAGCAGCAGTACATCACCTACAACGAATTCCTGCCCTCGATGGGCGTCAAGCTTCCTCGCTACGCGGGCTACAACCCCGGCGTCGACACCGGCATCTCCAACGAGTTCGCCACGGTCGGCTACCGGGCGCACAGCCTGATCCGCAACGACATCCACATCGAAACCGACGCCGGCCGCTACAGCAAGGCCACCATCGAGGAGCTGCGCGCGCTGGGGCTCACGGTGAACGTCGCACACGGCAAGGCCCACATGGTCCTTCCGCTGGCCGAGAAGACGATGTTCAACCCTGATCTCGTCGAGAAGGTCCAGCTCGGACCGCTGCTGCACGGAATCGGCTTGAAGCCCCACGTCAAGAACGACGAACTGATCGGCGACATGCTGCGCAGCTTCGTCTTCGAACTCGAACCGGGCGTCCACGGCGTGAACGACCTCGCCGCGGTCGACATCCAGCGTGGCCGCGACCACGGCATCCCGACCTACAACCAGCTCCGCGTGGCGTACGGCCTGCCCGTGAAGAAGTCGTTCCGGTCGATCACCGGTGAGCACACCGAGGAGTTCAGGTCCACCGGCCTCACCCCCGGCGACGAGATCAACGACCCGCGCAGCCTCGAATACACGGCCCTGTACGACATCCACGGCAAGCGCACGACCGTCGAAGCGGACAACGCCACCAAGGGTGTGCGGCGCAGCACGCTGGCGGCCCGGCTCAAGGCGATCTACGGCAACGTGGACAAAGTGGACGCCTTCGTCGGCATGGTCGCGGAACGGCATCTGCCCGGCTCGCAGTTCGGCGAATTGCAGCTGGCCATCTGGCGCAAGCAGTACGCGGCACTGCGCGACGGCGACCGGTTCTTCTACGCCAACTATTCCCTGCTGGACCATGTCAAGCGCGCCTACGGTATCGACTACCGGAAGTCGCTCGGCGACCTCATCGCGCTGAACACGGGCATGCCGCGCGAGAGCCTCGCCCCGAACGTCTTCTTCGCCCAAGGGACGCAACACTCTTTCACGGCGCCTTCGGATGCCGACGCGGCTGACGCCGTCTCGCCCGCCGTGCTCGGCGGAGCGGCGGCCGGAGGATCGGCGGTGGCGGCCTCGAAGAACGCCAAGCCCTGGCACTGCGGCCGCGCGGAAGTCTGACGCTCGCCCAGCTCCGACAACCATGCGGGAAGGCCATCGATGACCGCGCTTCACGAGCCCGATCCCCACGCCGTTCCCCGGCGGACGCGCCCCTTCACCGGCGACGAATACATCGAAAGTCTCCGTGACGGCAGGGAAATCCATATCTACGGCGAGCGGGTCAAGGACGTCACCACCCATCCGGCGTTCCTGAATCCCATCCGGATGACGGCGCGTCTCTACGACTCGCTGCACGATCCGGAGCAGCAAGGCGTGCTCACGGCGCCGACCGACACCGGAAGCGACGGCTACACCCACCGGTTCTTCACCACGCCGCACACCGTCGAGGATCTGGTCGCCGATCAGCGCGCCATCGCGGCGTGGGCTCGCCTGAGCTACGGCTGGATGGGCCGCAGCCCCGACTACAAGGCCGCGTTCCTCGGCACGCTCGGGGCGAACGCCGAGTACTACGGTCCGTTCGCGGACAACGCCCGGCGCTGGTACAAGGAATCCCAGGAGAAGGTGCTGTACTGGAACCACGCGATCGTGCACCCTCCGGTGGATCGTTCCCGCCCACCGGACGAGGTGGCCGACGTCTTCATCCATGTGGAGAAGGAGACCGACGGGGGGCTCATCGTCAGCGGCGCCAAGGTCGTCGCGACCGCTTCCGCGTTGACGCACTACAACTTCATCGCCCACTACGGACTGCCGGTGCGGAAGAAGGAATTCGCCCTCGTGGCGACCGTGCCGATGGACGCGCCGGGAATGAAGCTGATCTGCCGTCCGTCCTATGCGGCGACGGCTGCGGTCATGGGCAGCCCGTTCGACTATCCGCTCTCCTCCCGGCTCGACGAGAACGACACCATCCTCATCCTGGACAAGGTGTTCATCCCCTGGGAGAACGTGTTCATCTACGGTGACCTCGGAAAGGTCCAGATGTTCGCCGGCCAGTCCGGGTTCACCGAGCGCTTCACCTTCCACGGCGCCACCCGGCTCGCGGTGAAGCTGGAGTTCCTGATCGGTCTGCTGGCCAAGGCGGTCGAGATGACCGGCAGCGGTGACTTCCGGGGCGTGCAGGCACGGCTCGGTGAGGTGGTCGGCTGGCGCAACCTCTTCTGGGCGTTGTCCGACGCCGCGGCACGCAACCCGGTGAAATGGAAGAACGGCGCACTGCTGCCCAATCCGCAGTACGGGATGGCCTACCGGTGGTTCATGCAGATCGGCTACCCGAGGATCCGGGAGATCGCGCTGCAGGACATCGCCAGTGGGCTGATCTACGTGAATTCCAGCGCCGACGATTTCCACAACCCCGAGCTGCGGCCGTATCTGGACAAATACGTCCGCGGGTCGAACGGCATCGACTCGGTCGAACGGGTCAAGCTGATGAAACTCCTCTGGGACGCGGTCGGCACCGAATTCGGCGGCAGGCACGAACTGTACGAGCGCAACTACGCCGGCAATCACGAGAACACCCGCCTCGAACTGTTGAACGGACAGATCGCCGGTGGGCAGATCGACGACTACAAGGCGTTCGTGGACCAGTGCCTCGACGAGTACGACCTGGACGGCTGGCGCGTGCCCGACCTCGAGAACTTCGACCACCTGCGGAAGGGCCGGAAGGCCATGTTCGACTGAGGTGCACCCTGGCGGGGTCGTGAGTGGCAATGACGGTTAGTGAGAGGCAAGGCAAACGTGTCGTGGTCGCGGACGGGTCGATGATGGGGTGAAGGCTCCCTTCGCCGCGTCTAATGCGGTGAAGGGAGCCTTCGCTCCGGTCACTCACCCGCGCCGGCCACTTCGCCGCCGGCACCCGTGTCGCGAAAGCCACTTTCGCGACGCCAGATGTCTCGAAAGTGGCTTTCGCGACACGTTCGACAGGCGGAAAGCCCGCGAAGACCCTTCCCCCACCCTCACAGCAGACAGGAAGCCTTCACGGACCGGCGGAGCGCGGCACCCCACGCCACCTTTGACTTACCCCTCATAGGAACCGTCATTGCCACTCACGACCCCTTCGCACTTCCCCGATACCGGCAATACCCGACACAGCAGCGGGCGACATACGAAAGTGGGGACCGGCAACCGCCGGTCCCCACTTTCGTTGCCTCGTCAGCGCAACTCGATGCCCGCTTCCTCGACGGCGCGGACGACCTCGCCACCGGCCAGCATCTCGGCCACGGCTTCGATGTCGTCGGACATGTAGCGGTCACGGTCCAGGGTGGGGATCCGCGAGCGCACCTTGTCGTACACGGCCTTCGAAGCCGGGCTCAGCCCTTCGTACCGGCCGGAGATGTCGACCGCCTGCACGGCGGCCAGCAGCTCCACCGCGAGGATCTTCTCGTTGTTCTCGAGGACCCTGCGCGCGTTGCGCGCGGCGATGAGGCCCATGCTGACGACGTCCTGGTTGTCCCCATTGGACGGAACGCTCTGCGTGCTGGCGGGGCCGATCGTCCGGTTCTCCGCGATCAGCGCGGTCGCCGGGTACTGCGCTCCGGCGAAGCCGCTGTTGAGCCCCGGGTCGCCCGCGACGAGGAACTCCGGCAGCCCGTAGGAAAGGTGACGGTTCAGCAGCCGGTTGGTCTGCCGCTCCGAGAGCACCCCGAGCTGGGTCAGCGCGATCGTCACGAAGTCCATGGCGAACGCGATCGGCTGGCCGTGGAAGTTCGCCCCGTGGAAGATCTCCTTGCCCTCGAAGAACAACGGGTTGTCGGTGGCCGAGTTGATCTCGATGTCGAGCTTGTTCTGCGCGTGGTAGAGCGTGTCCCTGACCGAGCCGACGAGCTGCGGGATCGCGCGCAGGGAATAGGCCTTCTGCAGGTAGACCTTCGTGCGCTGCACACCCTCTTCGTGCAGTTTGCCGTCGCCGCCGCTCTTGTCGCCGCCGTCCGCGACTTCGCGTCGCAGATCCGAATGCTCGACGGTCAGCAGGCTGCCCTGCATCAGCGCCCGCATGTTGGCCGCGGTGTCGATCTGGCCCTGATGCGGACGCGCCACGTCGTGGCCTTCCGGCAGGAACGGGCTGGTCGAACCGCGCAGGGTCTCGATCATCAGTGCCGAGACGATCTCCGCGTGCTTCACCTGGGTCATCGCCCGGTCGACGACGAGCGCACCGAGGCCGGTCATCCCCGAGGTGCCGTTGATCAGCGCCAGGCCTTCCTTGAAGCGCAGTTCCAACGGCTCGATGTTCAGGCTGCGGAGCACCTCACCGGTCGGCACCTTCTTCCCGTCGCGCAGGACGTACCCCTCGCCGATGAGCGTGATCGCGATGGCCGAAAGCGTCGCCAGGTCACCGCTCGCGCCGAGCGACCCGATCTCCGGGATGGCGGGCGTGATGCCGAGGTTGAGGTACAGGGCGAGCCGTTCGAGCACCTCCGGCCGCACCGCCGAATACCCCTTGGCGAGCGCGTTCAGGCGGGCGGCGACGATGGCCCTCGCCTCGTGTTCGGCGAACAGCGGACCGACGCCGGCGCTGTGGCTGCGCACCAGGTTGGTCTGCAGCTCCACCTCCTTCTCGGTGGCGACCAGCATGTAGATCATCTCGCCGTAACCGGTGGTGACCCCGTAGATGGGGATCTCCTGGCGGACGATCTCCTCGAACCTCGCCCGGCTTTCCTTCGCGCGCTCCAGCACGGACGGCGGCACCCAGCAGGACGCCCCTTGCTCGGCCACCGCACGGAGATCCGCGATGCTCAGGCCTTCGCCGTCGAAGGCGACCGCATGCTCTGTCTCAGTCCGAGTCACAATTTCTCCTCCGGGTCGTTCGGTGACAACCGTGTCGGCTGCCCACATCGGTCATGCCGCCGCGTCCTCGCGCGTTCCCGCGGCTTCGATCAAGGCAGCCATGCCTGCCAGCGTGCTGTGTGCGAAGAACTCCGCGACGGGGACGTCGACGCCGAACCGTGCACGGACGTGGTCGCCGAGTGCGGGGATCAGCACGGAATCACCGCCCGCGGTGAAGAACCCCTCCAGCGCGGTGGCCGGATGTACGCCCAGGGCCGCCCAGATCGCAGCCAGCTCCTGTTCCGTACCCGGACGTGGTGGCCGGGCGGCCAGGGACCGTGCGCGCGGCTTCGGCAGGCGGCGGCGATCCACCTTGCCGCCGGCGGTGCGGGGCAACGGCGCGCTCACCGGTTCGAACGAGATGAGGCGTACCGCGTCGCCGAACCTGCGCCGCAGGTGACCTCGCCACGTTTCGGTGTCGGCGCGGCCCGGCGAGGCTTTCCGGGCCCTGACGTAGGTGATCAGCCGGACCACCAGCCCGCGCTCGTCGGACACCGAGACCACCGCGCACTCCGCCACCGAGTCGTGCTCGGCGAGCGCCGCCTCGACCTCGGCGAGCTCGAGCCGATTGCCCTGGAGTTTCACCTGGAGATCACGGCGACCGCGGAATTCCAGCAGCCCGTCCCACCGCAACCGGGCGAGATCACCCGTGCGGTAGCAGCGGACGTCCGTTCCGAGACCGCGCACCGGCCGGAACGCCTCACCGTTGCCGCCGCCGACATAGCCCCGCGTGACATACGGGCTCCGGATGACGATCTCGCCGGTGACCCCGGCCGGGCAAGGACGATCGTCGTCGCCCAGCAACAGCACCTGGCGACCCGGGATCGGCTCGCCGATCGGCACCACGCCGTCCACGGGCGAGGAGATCTCGTGCCAGGTGGCCGCGATCGTCTCGGTCGGGCCGTACATGTTCACCAGGCGGACGGACGGCAAGGCGGCGCGCAGAGCGTTCGCCAGCTCCCTCGGGAGCGCTTCGCCCATCAGCACCAGGCATTTCAGGGCGCCCAGCCGCTCGCCCGCGCCCCGGTCCTCGATCTCCTTCAGCAGCTCGCTCGCGAAACTGGGGACGGTCTGGAGGAACGTGATCCGTTCCGAGACGAGCCAGTCGAGGAGCTTGCCGGGATGGACCCGGATCTTCTGGGGCACCGGATACAACGTCCCGCCGGCGGCCAGCGTCGCGAACACTTCACAGAGGCTCGGATCGTGTTCCGGGGCCACCCATTGCGCCACCCGTGCGCCGGGCCCCGTTTCGCAGGTCTCGGCCAGCCAATGGACGAACTGCGCGAAGGCGAGGTGAGTCTGCGGGATCCCTTTCGGAGTGCCGGTCGACCCTGAGGTGTAGGCGATGTACGCGGTCTCCTGCGGCGCCACCGGTTCCCCGGCCTGCCGAACCGGTCCCCCGCGGACCACGCCACCGATGTCGACGATGCGGCCGCCCAGTTCGTCGCGATACCAGCGGGCCAGGTCGTCCTCGTCCTGGTCCCACTCCCCCAGCAGACACGCCGGCGGCGTCGCGCTCAGCACGGCTCTGCCGCGCTCCCCCAGCTCCCCGGTGCCCAGCCAGATCAGATGCGCGCCGGCACGGAGGGCTCCCAGCGAGGCGGCGACCTGGCGGGCTCCCGGTGTCATCCGGACGGCCACGGCCGCTCCGGCCACGTCGAAGGCCTGGAGATGATCCGCGACCATCGTCACCTCGCGCTCCAGGGCGCCGTAGGTGAGAACTCCGCCGCTCCAGACGACGGCGGCGCTGTCGGGTGCCAGCGCGGCGTGACGGCGTACCGATTCCTGAACCGGTTCGCCGATGACGACGGCGTCGTCGATCCGGTCCGTCGCACGGGCCGTCGCCGCTCCCCGGTAGGCCGTGTCCAACGGCAGCTCGTCCAGCGGGACGTCGGGTGCCGCGAGCGCGGCACCGAGCAGGACGCGCAGCTGGGCGAGCACCATCGAGGCCTGCTCCACACCGAACAGGTCGTCGCGGAAAGCCAGGGTTCCGGCGACCGAGGGCGCCACCTGGTCCACGGTCAGGGTCAGATCGGTGCCGACCGTGCCGGTCCCGAGCACGCGAGGCCGGACCTCGAGCCCGGACAGTTCGGGTGCGGCCTCCGGCTCCCTGAGGACGAACATGGCGTCGCAGAACGGGATCCGGCGTGGATCGCGGTCGGCCTCGAGCGCACGGACCAGGTGCCGGAACCCCGGCATCCGATGGTCGGACGCCTCTTGCGCCACCCGTGCCACGCGCCTCGTCAGCTCCCGGAAGGACGGTGCGCCGGCGAAATCCGCTTGGTGCACGACCAGGTTCTCGAAGGGCCCGAGAGCGCCGGCGAACTCCCCCGGACGCGTGGACAACGGGACACCCACGGCGACCCTGTCCTCGCCGCCGTAGCGGTGGAGCAGGGACTGGAACGCCGCGAGCAGGACGACGAACGGGGTCACCCGCTCGGATCGGCTGAATTCGGCGAGCCCACGCCCGATCTCCGAACCCCAGTCGAACGGCAACCTGTCGCCGCTCATGACCGGTCGCACCGATCTGGCCCGGTCTGTCGGCAGCACCGGCGAGGCGGGCACCGGCGTCATCGACGAGGTCCACCACTCCAGCAGACGGCCGAACTCCGGTGTCTCCTCCTGAGCGCGCTCCCATCGCGCGTAATCGGCGTACTGCGCGACGGGCCCAGAAGCACCGCAGGCCCGCGTGTAGTTCTCGGAGAGCTCCTCGACGAGGATCGAGACCGAGTGCTCGTCGGCGACCGCCCGGTGCAGGACGAGGACGACGTCGAATCGCCGCGGAGCCTCCTGGATCACGGTGAGCCTGGCGAGCGGCCCGTCCTCGAGGGTGAGCGACTCCGAAACGAGTCCGGCACGGTAAGAGTCGAGTTCCGGCGCGGAAAGATGGCTCAATTCGGCGAAGGCGAACGATTCCGCGGGATCGGCCGTGATCCGCTGCACCGGCCGTCCGCCGGTTCCGACGATCGTCGTCCGCAGGGTCTCGTGCCGGGCCACGACCGCTCGCCAGGCGGCCCTGAGGTCGTCGATGCGCAAAGGACCCGTCACCTCGTACCGGCGACAGATACGGTACGCCGCGGTATTCGGCACCAGCTTCTCCAGTAACCAGAGCCCTTCTTGCGCGCGGGAAGCCACGACTTCCCCAGCACGAAATCGCGGGGTGCCGCCCACGTTCGCGTCCTTTTCCTTCGCCACGGAGGAATCGTCACACGGGCCGCCGCGCGAACGCTTCTCGTCCATTGCCGTGCCCCGAAAGGCGCCGGCACCGCACGTCCAAGGCCGCAAGCGGAAGGATGCCGCCCTTTCCGCACCCACGGACAATGGACGACGAATCATTTCCGAAAGGAGTGCGGAGAATGACAGATCGCGACCCGCGCGAGCGAACATCGACGGCGATCGAAAACCATGTCGAGAAGATTTGGAAAGATGTTCTCGGGATGCCGGACGGGCGCCACGAACTCACATTCTTCGATCTGCAGGGCCAGTCCATCTCGGCCGTGCGGATCGTCGCCAGGATCGAGGACGAGCTCGGCGTCACGGTGGATGTCGGCCTGCTGTTCGAGGACCCCGATCTCACCGGCTTCGCCTCGTCGGTCGTGGCGGTGGCGCTGCGCGAGGAACCCGGCGCGGCCTAGTACCGCGTTGTCACCGAAGAAGAACTGAAGCAGCACAGACCAAAACCGCAAAGCTTGAGGGCCTGGGCCGGACTCGACATCCCGTCGAATCCGGCCCAGGCCCTTTTCGCGCACCCGGTCAGGGGCGCGAGCGAAGCACCCGCCAGATCACGCCGGGGCGCAGCAGCGCGTCCTGATCGACGAGACCCGCCGAACGCATCAGGGCCTCGGTGACCTTGGGGTCGGTGAGGGCGGCCTGCTGAACCCGCTTCATGTACCAGTGCAGGAAGCGGACCTTCCGGGTACGGCGGCCTTCCATCCGCGGGTGGACGAGGTTCATGGCCTCCGTCATCTCCCATGCCGGGTCGATGATGCGACCGACCTGGGCCATGAACTCGCGGGGCTGCGGCGGCACCCCGCTGCGTACCTGATCGCGGAGGGCCAGCGCCTCGATCGCCGCGAGGGACTGCGCTTGAGCGAACACCGGGCTCGGCGTGCAGACGGCGTCGCCCATGACGAGCAGACCTTCGGGCAGTCGCGCCATGCGTTCGTAGCGACGCCGGAGGGTCGTCGGGAACCGGAAGAGCACCGGGTCCGTCAGCGGCTCGGCCTCGACGATCGACTCGTAGATCTCCGGTGCGACCAACGACTTGACGAAGAGGGTGAAGCCTTCCGGATCGGTCGGCGGGTGATCGCCGAGAATCCCGTACGTGGTCAGCTCGACCTTGCCACCGTCGGTCTTCGTGAAGATCGCGCCGCGGGGAAGCGCCGGGTTCGCCACGCAGATGATCGAGTGGTCGGAACCGAAGGGATCCGACCGCATCCGGTACTGCCGCGTGGCGTAGCCGACGCCGACCTTGGTCCCTTCCTCCTCCACCCGCGGATAGCCGAGGCCCTCGAGCCAGACGGGGGTACGCGACCCGCGGCCGGTGGCATCGATCACCAGGTCGGCCTCGACCACCACTTCCTCGCCACCGTCGTCGCGCGACTGCACCCGTGCGCCGGTCACCCGGGAGCGATCCGGTGTGGTGGCCAGGCCGGTGATGTCGTAGCCCTCCATGAAGGTCACGTTGCCGAGCGCCTTGACCCGTTCACGAAGGTGGTACTCCAGCACCGGACGGGTCGAGCCCACGTTGGTGAGGCCGGCCCGGATCTGGCGCAGCGGCTTGTCGCCGAAGTACCAGCGGACCGTGCCCGACAGGTCGGTCATCGGACAGCCAGCGGCGATCATCTCGGCGGTGATGTCCGGGAACAACTCCTCCATGTTGCGCGCGCCCTGGACCAGGAGGCCGTTGATGTGGCGAGCCTGAGGAGCGCCACGCCGTGCCTCACGGACGCCGACGATCTGATCACGATCGACGACGATCACTTCTCGATAGCTTTCGGCGAGCGCACCGGCGGCGAACATCCCGGTCACACTGCCACCCAGAATCACGACGCGATCGCCGGTCTGAGATCTCTTGCCAGACATATCTCTCCTTCCCGTTCGGGGCAACCGCTACCGAGTGGCTTTCCGGTTCTCCGCGGTGAGTTTTTCGAGTACGGGGACGACCTCGGCCGGAAGCGGCATGGCCTTCCACTCCTCGTGCACGACCCGCGCACCGTCCTGATAGGACTTCTCGGTCAGCACGGCGGAGATCTGCTTCCGCAGGTCCTCCACCGTGAACGCCCGGTGGTTCAACCGGATACCGGCGCCGCGGTCGATGACGTAGTTGGAGCACGGCGTCGCTTCCATCTTCTTCGCCGGCATGATCCACGGAGTCGGCTTGCGCGCGTCCGACACGTCCTGGACACCGTGTTCCTTCTCGGTGCGGAAGGTGCCGGTCTCCGGCGCGTCCTCCTCCTCCGCGATGCGCAGGAGGATGGACTCCTCCGTGTCGCAGACGAGCTGCGGGATGCCGACGGCCGCCGCGGCCGCGTAGGTTCCTCCGCCGCCATGGTGGATCAACGCCGAGCAGGACGACATCACGTTCGACAGCGGCAGCCAGTCGACGGCCCGGACGTTGGCGGGAACGGGCGCCCCGTCGAGCTGGACGTCGTTCAGGGTGGCGACCACCTCGACGTCCAAACCGGACAGAGCCTCCAGCAGGATGGGGGTGCGGTCCCAGTCCCCCTTGATGAATCGCCTGGTCGACTCGCCGAGGCAGTACGCGATCCGGGGCCGCTCCGCCGGCTCGTGCAGCCACTTCGGGAAGGCGTCCGAGCCGTTGAACGGAATCCAACGCATCGGAACCTTCTTCAACGACGTGGGCAGGCCCATGCCTTCGGGGTAGATGTCGATCGTCCATTGCCCGACCAGAAGCTCGTCGTCGACCTCGACGCCGTACCGCTCCGCCACCGGGCGGACGAGTGTCGCGAGTGGATTGTCGTCCAGTCCGGCGGCGATGAGCTCCTCACGGTGCGCCGCGAGCTGCTCGAGTCCCCAGCCGAAGTTGTCCCGGCCCGGCGGCATCCTGGCGCTGGCGGCTCCGCACACCCGCGCGGCCACCGCACCCGCGGGCTGGGTGAAGTCCCAGATCACCAGATCCGGCCGCCAGGAACGGGCGAACTCGATGAGATCGTCGGTCTCCGGGCGGTCGGCCCGCAGGGAATTGCCGACCGGTACGAGCAGCTGCTGGTAGAAGACGTGCCACTGGTCGCGGAGTTCGAAGTCGGTGATGCCGAGGATGTCGGCGTAACGCTCCGATTCGTCCGGGTGCCGGGGTTCCGGCGCACCAGGGGCCAGGTGAGGCGAAAGCGTGGTGCCCTCCGCGAGCGCGACCGGGGTCAGCCCCGTGGCACTGATGGTGTCGCAGAAACCCTCCCACGACGCCAGCCGTACTTCGTGTCCCGCGTTCCGCAGCGCCGACGCGATCGGAACTATCGGGAACAGATGCGCGCGCGATGGATCAACGGGGATCAGGACTCGCATAGAGGTTCTCTCCCTCGGGTTAACTGATTCGGCGATCACAACGAATGGAAGAAGGTGCGCACCTCGTCGACGTAGAGGTCCGGGACCTCCATGGCCGGGAAGTGACCCCCGCGGTCGAACTCGTGCCAGTGCACGATCGTCTCGATGTCCCGGTCGGCCAGCCGCCTGATGGGCAGGAAGCAGTCGTTCGGGAACACGGCGACACCGACCGGCACGGTGAGGGGCAGCTCGCGGTGCCCTTCGAGCATGCCCGCCGACTGGGCGGACATCTGCTGCTTCTGCTGATCGAGTACCTCGTAGTACAGGTGCCCGGACGAACCGGCCGTACCGGTGAGCCAATAGATCATCACGTTGGTCAGCAGCGCGTCACGATCCAGTACGTCTTCGGGAACACCGTCCGGCGTGGTCCATTCCTTGAACCGCTCGACGATCCAGGCGAGCTGGCCCACCGGGGAATCGTTGAGTGCGTACGCGGGGGTCTGCGGCCTGGTCGACAACAGCTTCAAATAGCCGGAGTCCTCGGTGTCGAACCGCGCCAGCCGCCCCAGCCGGGCCTGGTCCTGCTCGCTGAGGTCCGCCAGTTCCGCCGGGTCGCCGGACGGGAACACCGCCAGCATGTTGGAATGCACACCGATGACGTGCTCCGGATCGACGCGTCCCAGTTCCAGCGAGATGACCGATCCGAAGTCCCCGCCCTGTGCGCCGTAGCGCTCGTAGCCAAGCCGGCGCATCAGTTCGGCCCATGCCTTGGCGATCCTGGCCACGGTCCAGCCTGCTTCGGGGAGCGGGCCGGAGAACCCGAATCCCGGAATCGCCGGGATGACGAGGTGGAACGCCTCATCCGGGCCGCCGCCGTGCGCGACGGGGTCGGTGAGCGGTCCGATCACGTCGAGGAACTCGACGAACGAACCCGGCCAGCCATGGGTGACGATGAGTGGTTTGGCGTTCGGCTCCGGCGAGCGCACGTGCACGAAATGCACGTTCGCCCCGTCGATTTCGGTGACGTACTGGGGAATGGCGTTGAGCCTCGCCTCCACCGCGCGCCAGTCGTAGCCGGTACGCCAGTAGTCCGCCAGCTTTTCCAGGTACTCACGCGGAACACCGCGCTCCCAACCGATACCCGGCACGTCCGGCGACCACCGGGTCGCGGCGATCCGCTGCCGCAGATCCTCTAGCTGGCTTTCGGGAACATCAAGCTGAAATGGTCGCATCAGTCACCTTCCGACACCGCGCCTTCTTTCGATGAGGGCCGGATACCGTATTCTCACCGTTCTTCACCACGGCCGACGTCTCGCATTCTGCGGAGCCTGCCCATCCGCCCGCTGTCACGCGGCGTTCGCACTGCGGTACGAAACGTGGGTCACACCGGTTCCCTCGACGCCACGCGGTCCCTCGACCCGCACCGGACCGTAGGTCGTCTCGTCGACGCGGATTCCCTTCCCCAGCACCACGGGGACCACGATGACCCGGAGGTCGTCGACCAGCCCCGCGTTGACCGCCTGCCAGGTGATGTTCGCCCCGGCAAGGCCGACCACCATCGCGCCCGCGAGCATCTTCGCCCGCGCCACCGCGCTTTTGACCCCGCCGTCGGTGACGAAGGTGACCGAGCCGTCGTCGTACCGGTCCCCCGTCGGCACCGAATGCGTCACCACGAAAACAGGGATGCGCGCCGAACGCACCGCGGTCCAGTCGGCGGCGTCGAACGTCCGCCTGCCCACCACGATGGCGCCGCCGCCTCCGCACCATTCGAGAACCTGATCCGGCCCGGTCGCGCGATCGACGAGAAAACCGTCCTGAGACATGGAAATCTCCGCGATAACCGTAGTCATGCGCTCTCCTCGCCCTTCCTTCGACAGCCACTGCGTTCGAGAGTCACATGGCGACGCACCACGGAACGCCTCCGCGATTGCCTCGCATCGCGAAGGTCCGCACTTTCGGAGATGGGCGCATCCGCCCGCTACGGGACTGTGGGGGTCCGTACACACGCATCGCCGTGTTCGGCAACCCGCGCACCCCAACGAAGCACAACATGAGATGCGCCGGGTGCTCGACCACCGCGACCCTAGGTATATCGATCGGTCACAGCGCTATGAAATACCCAAAGGAGAGGACTCAGGTACATGACCACAGCCGACGTTTCTGCCAAGGCCGGGTGGCGTGAGTGGCTAGGGCTGTTGGTCCTATGTCTGCCCACCATGCTGACGACCGTGGACATCTCCGCGGTCTTCCTGTCCCTGCCGCACATCAGCGCCGATCTCGGCTCGGGTGCCACCGAGCAGCTCTGGATCGTCGACATCTACGGCTTCCTCATCGCCGGCTTCCTCGTCACCATGGGAACCCTGGGTGACAAGATCGGCAGGCGGAAGGTCCTGATGATCGGCGCGGTGGTGTTCATCATCGCCTCGATCCTGGCCGCGTACTCGACGTCGACCGGAATGCTGATCGTCTCGCGCGCGCTGCTCGGCATCGCGGGCGCGACCGTCGCGCCCACCGTGCTCGCGTTGCTGCAGAGCATGTTCAAGGACCCCAAGCAGATGGCGACCGCCATGGCCGCCTGGGGTACCGCCATCATGCTCGGTGTCATTCTCGGCCCGGTGATCGGCGGGCTCCTGCTGGGCGCGTTCTGGTGGGGCTCCATCTTCCTGATGGCCGTTCCGGTGATGCTGCTGCTGCTGATCGCCGGACCGATCCTGGTTCCGGAGTCCCGCAACCCCGAGGCGGGCAAGCTGGACCTGTTCAGCGTGGCCCTGTCGCTCCTGGCGATCCTGCCGCTCATCTTCGGCCTCAAGGAGATGGCGAGGGGCGGTGTGGCGGCGTTCCCGATCATCGCGGTGGTGGTCGGCGCCGTCAGCCTCGTTGTGTTCATCCGGCGTCAGCGTGCGCTGGCGAACCCGTTGCTGGACCTGAGCCTGTTCTCCAACCGCACGGTGTCCGCGGCCTTGATCATCGCGACGGTGCTGGCGTTCGTCATGGGCGGTATCGACCTCATGGCTTCGCTGCACCTGCAGCTGGTCGAAGGCCTCTCGCCGGTGCAGATCGGGGTCTGGCTGCTCATCCCGTCCTTCGGCATGGTCGTCGTCGGCAACATCGGCAACGTCATCGCCCAGAAGGTCAAGCCCGGCTACGTGCTCGCCGTCGGTTGCCTGCTCGCCGCGGTCGGCATGGTGGTGCTCACCCAGGTCAGCCCCACCGCCGGCGTCTCGACGGTGCTGATCGGCATCACGATCATCTACCTGGGTGGCAGCCCGGCGGGCATGATCACCCCGTACCTGATCATGTCGTCCACGCCGCCGGAGAAGGCGGGCTCGGCCGGATCGCTGCAGTCGACCGGTGGCGAGTTCGGTGTGGCGCTCGGTGTCGCGGTCGCGGGGCTCATGGGCACGGCCGTCTACCGCGGCGCGTTCGAGACCCCGGCCGGTACACCGGCCGACGTCGCGGGCCCGGCTTCGGAGAGCATCGCGGGAGCGTTCGCCACGGCCGGGCAGATCCCCGGCGAAGCGGGCGCCAACGTGGTCGCCTCCGCCAAGGAGGCGTTCAGCAGCGGAGTGAGCGTCGTCGCGGCCATCATGGCGGCCCTCATGGTCGGGATCGCCGTGCTCGCGGCCACCAGGCTGAGGCACGTCGAGCCCACCGGAAGCGCGCAAGCCGCCGAAGGCGAGGAAGGCGCTGACGGTGCGGAGAAGAGCATCGACAGCGCTCCCGAGTCGCCCGAAGTCGCCGAGAAGGTCTGACCGACCCACACAGGCGGCATCTTCGACCGGCCGCCCGCGGACAAGGAACCACATTCTTGTCCGCGGGCGGCCGGTTTTCTTGTTCCCGTGCATCGGGAACTGCGCTTTCCGGAAGACGCGAACGGACTTCGCACCCTGCGATCGTAAGGGCCTGAGGACGGGAGGAAGTCGTGTTCCCCGAATTCCGGCGAAAGGACGGTCACTATGGCGACCAAAGATGAAATCAGGACAACGAGACTACCGGCTGGAAAAGCGAGGACAAGGCTTCCTTCACTGACCGCTCTGCGGATCATCCCCGCGGTACTGGTGTTCATCAGCCACGGCATGGTCCACCCGCTCTTCACCGACAACGCCATCAACGAGTCGTACCTGTACATCACCCGCAACATGGGCGTCATCGCGCTCTCGTTGTTCTTCATCCTGAGCGGGTTCATCCTGACGTGGTCGTCCGAACCCACCGATACCGCGCGGTTGTTCTGGCGGCGGCGGTTCTTCCGCATCTTCCCGAACCACCTCGTGGTCTGCGCGATCATCCTCGTCATGATGGTCCTGGCGGGCCGGGAGATCATGGGGACCGAAGTCCTCGTGAGCCTCCCGCTCCTGCAGTCGTGGCTGCCGGATCCGAACTTCCTCCTCTACTCGGCGAACGGCCCCACGTGGTCGCTGTCGGTCGAAATGCTGTTCTACGCGGCATTCCCGCTCTTGTTCTTCCTGGTCAAGAAGATCCGCGGTAACCGGCTGTGGCTGTGGGCGGGCATCATGGCCGTGGGCGCCCTGCTCATGCCGGTGATCGCTCGCGTGTTCCTGCCGGACGAGCCGATGAGCTTCTTCTCCGACGGCGGGGTTTCCTGGCCGCAGCAGTGGTTCTCGTTCTACTTCCCGCCGGCGAGGATGTTCGAGTTCGGGGCGGGCATGATCATGGCCCGTATCCTGCAGACGGGACGCTGGCCGTCGATCCGGCCGATCGTGCCCCTGCTCATGCTGGTCGTGGTCTTCCTCGCGACCCTGCCCTTCGACATGATCGCGGGCTTCCAGGCGGTGGCGCTCATCCCGGTGTCGCTGCTGATCACCTCGATGGCCGCGTCCGACCTCGCGGGCAAGGAGAACTTCTTCAACCGCAAGACGATGGTCTGGCTCGGGGATCTGTCCTATCCGTTCTTCCTCGTCCACGTCACCGTGTTCTTCTCCCTGCACGCCGCGTTCAGCGGTCAATGGGGCGTCGGCGGCATGTACGAGGCCAAGCAGTTCGGCACGCTGGGCGGAATCGCGGTCCTCGTCGGCGGCTTCCTGCTCTGCCTGTTCGTGTCCTGGCTGCTGTTCGTGCTCGTCGAACGCCCGATCATGCGCCGGTGGTCCCGGCCTCGGCGCAAGACGGCGGAGCTGCCGCTGTCGTCGGTGCGGTCCTGAGGAACGTTCAGTCGAATGCCCCGGCCGGATTCCGGCCGGGGCATTCCCTTGCGTGGACCACACTCGCGTGGCTGGAGACGGGACTCGCGTGATTGGGGGCGGATCTCGCGTGATTGGAGGCGGAACGTGTCTGATCACGCGAGTCACGTGTCTGAGCACGCGAATCACGTCTTGGCGCTACCCGCCGCGGTGACGAACGAGTTCAGTCACCGGTGGGGCTCGACCCCAGCACGTCGGCCAGGTCGGTCATCACCGCCGCGGTGAGGTCGCCGACGTGCTCCTGCAGGAAGAAATGGCCGCCGCGGAACAGCCTCGGACCGAGGACCGGCTCGCCGTATTCCTTCCAGTCCGACAGCGTTTCCGCGGGGGTGACCGGATCGTCGTCCCCACCGAACACCGACACCGGAACCGGCAGCGGGGCTTCCTCGCGGTAGACGTAGCTTCGGCACAGCCGGAAGTCGGCTCGCATCACCGGCAGCACCAAGGCGCGGACGTCCGGGTCGTCGAGCAGATCCGTCGCCGGGCCGGCCAGCCCGGCCGCTTTCGCGCAGAAGGCGTCATCGTCGTCGTCGGGATCCGGCATCGTGACGTGCGGTACCCCGTGAACGGGCCAGGACGCGGCCGCGAGCAGCGCGGGCAACGCCGTACCTTCCGCCTGCAGGATCCTGGTGGCCCGGTACGCCAGCATCGCTCCCATGCTGTGGCCGAACAACGCGTACGGCCCTTCCTCGGCCGACAACCACTCCGCGACGGCCTGCGCGGCGGTCTCGCAGTCTTCGAACGCGGGCTCCCGGTGCCTGGCCTGCCTGCCGGGCAGCCGGACGGCCCTGAGTTCGACCCAGTCCGGGACGAAGGGCATCCATGGCCGGTACGTCGACGCTCCCCCGCCGGCGCACGGAAGGCAGTACAGCCGCACCCGGGCATCGGGTCTCGCCTCGAATGCCTGATACCACAAAGGACCCCGCGCCATAATCAGTGTTCCTTCCCGGCTCCGCTCAGATCAGCGACTGGGCGATGGTTTCCTTCATGACCTCGGTGGTGCCGCCGTAGATCGTCTGCACCCGGGTGTCGACGAACTCCCTGCCGACCCGGAAGTCGCGCGTGAATCCATATCCGCCGTGCAGTTGCAGGCATCGATCGACGGTCCGCCGGGCCAGCTCCGTGTTCCACCACTTGGCCATCGCCGCGTCCTCGGAACCGAGGCGGCCGTCGGCGTGCTCGGCCACGCAGCGGTCGGTGAACGTCCGTGCCACCGCGAGCGAGGTGGCGAGTTCGGCGAGCACGAACCGGGTGTGCTGGTGGCTTATGAGCGTGCCGCCGGAAACTTCGCGGTCGCGGCAGTACCGCACGGTCTCTTCGAACACCGATTCCGCGCCCGCGAGCGCCGACGTCGCGATCCAGAGCCGTTCCTGCCGCAGATTGCGGATCAGGTAGGCCATCGCGCGCCCCTCGGTGCCGAGCACGTTCCCAGCGGGCACGATCACGTCGTCGAACGCCAGCTCGCACGTGTCCAGCGCGCGCATGCCGATCTTGTCGATCCGTTCACCCACCGTGAGTCCCGGCGTGCCGCGTTCGACGGCGAGCAGGCTGAACTCGGTGTCGCGGGACCCGGTCCTGGCGACCACGAGCAGCAGGTCCGCCTGTTCGGCATGCGAGATGAACGTCTTCCGTCCATTGAGGACGAAATCGCCGCCCGACCGGCGCGCGGTGGTGCGTACCCTGCTCAGGTCGCTGCCCGCGTCCGGCTCGGTGATCGCGATGGCGGTGACGAGTTCGCCGGAGCAGAACCCCGGCAGCCAGCGCCCTCGTTGTTCCGGGGTGGTCAGGGTGCGCAGGTAGGGCCCGACGATCTCGTTGTGCAGCGACAACGACGGCGCATGGACGCCGGCGCGGGCGAACTCCTCCGAAATCACCACGTGGTAGCGATAGTCGGACTCGCCGCCGCCACCGTAGACGGCGTCGACGTCCATGCCGAGCAAGCCGTGCTTGCCCGCCACCCGCCATACATCGCGATCGACCAGCCCGTCGGACTCCCACTGCGCGTAGTGCGGCAGGACCTCCCTGGCGAGGAAGGTCTTCACCAGCTCACGGAACTCTTCGTGCTCGCCGCGGAACACCTCACGCCGCATTGAGAGCCCCGAAGGTCCCATCGGGCGCCACCGTGGCCCACGACGGCACGATGTCGCGGAGCCGGTTCATCATCCCCTGGCAGTAGGCCGCGTTGTGGTCGAGGCTCCGGTGCCGCGGGTACGGCATCTTCCGCCGGCCGACGTGGTCTAGGCGGACGCGAGTGCCCTCCGAATCGTCCGGCGCCCCGATCAGGTCCATGGCCGACTCGGGTACCTCGAGTTCCACCTGGTAGCGCGAGCGGTTCACGACGGTGACGTGCTCCAGCTCGATCGACGGCGGGGACACCGGTTCGCGGTAGACATAGGGGCGGGCGACGAGATCGAGCTCGAAGGCGATCCGCTGCCTTTCGGTGGCGAGCCAGCCGCGCTCGGTGAGGAAGTCGCGCAGCAGTGCGTCCAGTTCCGCCCGGTGGGAGTGCAGCACCATGTGCAGCACCTTGCCGGTGTTGTTGAGGTCGTAGTTGCGCAGGTTCGTCACCGAGTCGGCGAAGAACGCGCAGATCGGGTTGTCGGTACGCCGCTGGAAGTAGTCCACCGCCGAGGTGAGGAACTCGCCCCAGGAACACGTGCCGTCACGGTCCAGCTCGGTGGCGATCAGCCGCGCCGCACGCGCGTTGTACAGGGTGATCACCGCGTAGGCGAACCAGACGCCGGCCTCGTAGTCCTCCCTGGAGACCCACTTGGTGCCCACCACCACGTCGGCCTCCGCCACCGGGTCCTCGACCCGCACGGTCTTGATGCCGAGCAGTTCCTGCCGTTCGTACATCGGGGTGTTGCGCAGCAACAGCTGCGGATACATGACGATCGCGTCGGCCGAAGACTCGCACAGCCGCGCGATCCCGGATTGGAAGGATTCCAGCGTCTCACCGGGAAGCGGCCAGATGAGCTCGGTGTACGAGCTGATCTTCTTCTCCTTGAGCTTGTTCTGCAGCTCGACGTAGGTGGTCTCCTTGATGTTGGCGCGCTGCACCATTTCGAGCGTGCCGGGGCTCAACGTCTGCAGCGAAACCGGCTGGCTGGCCAGCATTCCGCCCTCGACGAGGATCTCGGTGATCTCGGTGACGCGGTCGGGCCGGTTCTTGGCCGCCTGCATCGACACCATCATCGGGTAGCCGTTCTTCTGCTTGCAGCGCACCAGATGCCGGGTCAGTTCCACATCGCGCGGCAACGCGCCCCAGTTCGCGTCCGCGAGGAAGATGCTCTCGATGCCGTGCTCGCTGAGCCAGGTGAGATCCTTGAAGACCCGGTCCTCTTCCCAGCGGAACACCTTGTCGTTGGTCGCCGCGCCCCAGAAACAGTACGAGCAGCTGAACGGGCACCCGCGGTTGGTCTCCACCACCGCGAACGTGTACTCGCCGCCGTCGAACACGCCGGCGGCGAACGGTGAGGGGATCTCGTCCAGCTCTTTCAGCCGCGCGGGTTTGTCCGTGTCGACGAGCTCGTCGCCCGCGAAGAAGCTGATACCGGGCACCGTGTGGAAATCCGGTTCCGGAGCGAGAAGCGCGCGCAGGTACGCGGCGAAGGTCTGTTCGCCTTCGCCGTTGCAGACCACGACCCGGTCGCTCCCGTGGGGTACGTACTCGGTCGCGTGGTTCATCACCTGCGGGCCGCCGAGGATGACGTGGGCGTCGGGCCGCGCGGCGAGGATCCCGTCGAGCAGACGCTTCGCCGCGCGCATGTTCCACAGGTAGCAGCTCAGCGCGAAAACCTCGGTGTCGCCCGAAAGCAGCTGCTCGAGCACGGTCTCGGTCGGCGTGGTCGACGGGGAGGAATGGATCTCGAACGTGAACGTCTCCGCGATCTCCGGGTCCTGCTGCGCGAAGGCCTGCAGGTATCCGGACGCCAGCGGCAAAGTGTTGGGGTAGAGGGGAAGTTCGACGAAGGTGACGTGTCTTGTCGTCATGCCGCTTCTCCGGGATTCGTCTCGCCCTGCTCGAGTTCGGCCGCCAGTTCGTGCAACACCTCGTACTCGAACAGGTGCTCGGCGCCGAGCCGGATACCGCGGGCGCGGGCCCTGGCCGCGAGCCGCATCGCCGTGAGCGAGTCGCCGCCCAAGTCGAAGAAGCTGTCCTCACGGCTCACCGAGCCGATGGAGAGGACCTCGCACCACAGCTCGGCCAGCACCCGTTCCAGATCGGTCGCGGGCGCGTCCCCGTCCCCGCCGCCCGACGGCGCACGGCGAGCGAGCTCCCCGCGATCTGTCTTGCCGTGGGGGGTGAGCGGGAACGCGTCGAGCACCGTCACTTCGGTCGGCACCATGTAGTCGGGCAGCACTTCGCTCAGCCTGGCCCGCAGCCCGGAGCCGTCCGGTCGCCGGCGCGGGTCCGGCCGCACGTAGGCCATCAGCCTGCCGCCACCGGACTCGGACGTGTGGATCACCGCGACCGCGTCCCGCACGCCCGGCAGCGACCGGACGGCGGCCTCGACCTCTCCCAGCTCGATACGGAATCCGCGAAGCTTCACCTGGTTGTCGACACGGCCGACGAACTCGATCGATCCGCCCGGCCGTACTCGCACCAGGTCACCCGTCGCGTACTGGCGGCCAGAAGGACCATCGGCGAACTTCAGCGCGGTCAACTCCGGCCGGTTGAGGTAGCCGAGCGCGACACCTTCCCCACCCAGGTACAGCTCGCCGACGGCTCCCGCCGGGACCGGCGAAAGCCGCTCGTCGAGTACGTGCGCCTCCACGTTGGCGAGCGGGGTTCCGATCGGCGGGGCCCCGGACCGCGGTGTGCTCATCTCGCCGCACGTCGCCAGCATCGAAGTCTCGGTGGGGCCGTACACGTTGTACAGGCGGAACGGCAGACCCGCCGGCGGGTACGCGGGCAGCTTCTCACCACCGACGAGCAACGAACGCAGCCGTGAGCCGAGCTCGGCCCACGGCTGGCCGAACAGTTCCACGCCGAGCGCGGTCGTGACGAAGCACGTGGTGATCTCCTCGCGGCACAGCCACCGCGCGAGTTCGACCGCGGAACGCCGGATCCCTTCGTCGGGAATGCACAACGTCGCGCCGTTCGCCAGGCACGGCCACACCTCCAGCGACCACCCGTCGAACGACGGCCTGGCCAGCTGCGGCATCCTGTCTCCCGGCACGACCTCGAAGGTCTCCTGGTACCAGTTGACGAGATTGGTCAAACCCCGATGCGGCACCAGCACGCCCTTGGGGAGGCCGGTCGAACCCGACGTGTACGTGACGTAGCAGGCGTCCCCGGGCGCCGGGCTGACGAACTCGCCGGTACCCCCCTGCCCCTCGAGGACATCGTCGACGACGAGGACGGGGTGGTCACCCTCCGGCAGGCGCGAGTCGTCGGCGGCGCGGGTGAGGATCAGACGGCAGTCCGCGTCGTCGAGCATCGTCGCCAGCCGCGGGCCGGGCTCGTTGAGGTCGAGCCCGACATAAGCCGCGCCGCTGAGCGAAACCGCGAGCGTGGCCGCGACGAGCTCCGGCGAGCGGTCCAGCAGCAGCGCGACCCGGGTGGCGGGCCCGACCCCATTCGCGGCGAGTACGTCCCGCAGGCGCGACACCCGCTCGAGCAGGTCTCCGTACGTCCAGGCGACATCGCCGTGGACGACCGCCATCCGGTCGGGGGCGCGTCCCGCCCACCGCACGAACCGCTCCGGCGCCGAGGTCAGGTCCTCGTAGGCGACCGTCGTGTCCGGAAACTCGGTGCCCGCCTCGGCGCCGATGTCCAGGGCCGCGACGGGCAGCGCCGGTTCGGCGGCCGCGGCACGGAGCAGGGCGGCGAGATGCCCGACGATCCTCCCGGCATCCGCACGGGACCAGGAACCCGCGTCGTAGTACAGGGTCGTGGCGAAATCGTCCTCGACCGTCAGCCACAACGTCGTACCCGCCAAGGACAGCGGCGAGAGGCTCGTCCCGGCCGGAGCCACCACGATCGGCACCCCGTCGCGGCCCGGCGCGAGCTGCTGTACCGGCTGTCCTTCCCCCGCCGCGATGCTCTCCAGTACCTCGGCGAAACTCGCGTCCGACGACAGCTCCCCGGCCACCACCGACACCGTCGGCGGGGTGCCCCCGACCGGCCGCGCGACGGCGGCGACCGCCACGTCGGCACTCCGGGTGAATCGAGCCAGCAGCACGGAGGTGGCGGCCACGACCGTGTCGACCGGTGAGCCGGACGCCGCCGACGCCAGGGCCCGGAGCCGCTCCAGGCTCACCGGGTCCCACGCCGTCGACACGCTCTCGAGCCGGAACTCCGCTGACTGGTGCTCGGGCCAGCCGAGCGGGAACGGGAGCGTCACCCGCGACGCGATGTCCGATTCCCCCGCCGGCCGAGCCGCGCGCAACAGCGCCACAGGCTCGATTTCGATTCCTGACATCGAAGCTGCCCCTCCAGTTTCTTTCTCAGCTGCCCGTTCGGGAAAGCACTTCGACGATGGACTTCGTCGTGACCTCGGTCTCGACCTGGGTCATGACCAGCGGCGGCGAAAGGATGATGTTGTTCCCGTAGGGCCGCACGATGACGCCGTGGTGCTTGCGGATCTCGTCGGCGAGCCCGAAGACGGCGGGGATGTCCATCGGCGCCCTGCTCCCGCGGTCGGCGACCAGCTCGATCGCGGCCATCGCACCCTCGACCCGGACGTCGCCGACCGAGGGCAGGTCGGCCAGCGGGGCCAGCCCGGCACGGAACCAGTCGCCGATCGACAACGCGTTGGCCGCGAGGCCTTCACCCTCGATGATGTCGAGGTTGGCCAGCGCCACGGCGGCACCGACCGGGTGGCCGCTGTAGGTGTGACCGTGGAAGAAGCCCATGTCCGCGGTGATGGCTTCCGCGATTTCGTCGGACATCAGCACCGCGCCGAGCGCGAAGTAGCCGCTCGTGATGCCCTTGGCCGTGGTGACGAGGTCCGGTTCCATCTCACGCTGCACCGAGTCGAACCAGACGCCCGTGCGGCCGAACGCCGTCACGACCTCGTCGGCGATCAGCAGGATGCCGTGGCTGCTCAGCACTTCCCGCACCCGCGGCCAGTAGTCGGGAGGCGGGGTCAGCACCCCGCCACCGGCCATCACCGGCTCACCGATCATCGCGGCCACGTTGCCGGGCCCGAGGCGGGCGATCGTCTGCTCGAGCTCGGCGATCAGGAAGTCCGTCGGGTCCTGATCTCCGTAGAGTTCGCCTGCCCGGTAGAGGTACGGCGGCGACAGCTTCTCCACGTGCGGCAGGTTGGGCCCGACCCCGATCTGCATCGGCTCGAAGCCGGTGAGCGTCCCGGAACCGTAGGTGCACCCGTGATACGAGGCCGACCTGGAGATGATCCACGTGCGGTCCGGCTCACCACTGCGGACGTGGAACAGCCGTGCGGCCTTGATGGCCGTGTCCACACTCTCCGAGCCCCCGCTGGTGAAGAACACCTTGTTCAGCCCGGCGGGCGCGTGCTCGGCGAGGCGGGCCGCGAGCCGGATCGTCTTGTCGTTGCCGAACTCGTGGAAAGTGGTGAAGTATTCGAGTTCCTCGACCTGCTTCGCCATGATCTCGGCGAGCTCGCGCCTGCCGTGCCCGACATGGGAGTTCCACAGACCGCCGCCGGTCGCGTCGAGCAGCTCGGTGCCCTCCGCGTCCCAGACCGTGGATCCCTTGCCACGGACGATCACGACGCGCTCAGGCGCGCCGGAAGACTCATGCGGGTGTACAACGTGGCGCCGGTCCAAGTCGGCGAGCTCCGCCGCTGACGCCAGTTTCTCCGGGGTCCATGGCGTATTTGTCACGTTGATTCCAATCGTGAGAAAGTCTTTCTCCGAGTTTATCGTCCGGCGTTTCGGGCCCTGTTCTCCAGAATTGTCACATCACCAGGAGACAGGGAAAGAAAGGAGGCGCGGCACGGTGAAGTCGTTGTACCAGGGAATCTCTTCGACGGGTACGGCCGGCCGGAGCGTGGGAACACGGGCGATCAGGGTGGTGAACACGATCTCCAGTTCGAGCCGGGCCAGATTCCGGCCCAGGCAATGGTGGACCCCGTGGCTGAACGCCAAATGGTCGGTCGGCACCTGGGTGACGTCCAAGGTCTCGGGGCGCGCGGTCACTGCGGGATCCAGGTTGGCCCCCGCGAAGCTCACCAGGACACCGTCGCCGGCTTTGATGACCTCGCCCGCGATCTCGATGTCCTCGGTCGCGACACGCGAGAGCTGCTCGACCGGGCACACATAACGCAGGATCTCTTCGATCGCCCCGGGAATGAGCGACGGGTCGGCGACCAGCGCGTCGAACTGCCCCGGAGTGTCCAAAAGCGCGAGTGTGCCCAGCGCGATGGTGCTGGTGCTGGTGACGGTCCCGGCGACCAGGATCGCGAAGGCGAACTGCACCAGTTCGTCGTGCCCGAGGTCGCCGCCGCGGACGTGCCGCTCGATCAGATCGTCCAGCAATCCCTTGCCGGGCTTGGCTTCCTTCGCCTGGATCAGCCGGAGAAGGTAGCCGGTCAGATCGTCCATCGCCTGATCCGCGCGCTCCGGATCGAACAGTTCACGCGCGGGCCCCTCGAACGACTCGCGCTCTTCGTAAGGGACACCGAGGAAAGCGCAGACCACCTTCATCGGCACGGGCCCGGCGAAATCGGCCACCAGATCGGCCGAAGCGCCGGCACCGAGCATCACGTCCAGTTGCTCGTCGACGATGCGCTGGATCTCCGGCCGGTGCGCGGCCACGCGCCTGGCGGTGAGCGCGGGCAGCAACATCCGCCGCTGCCGCGTGTGCTCGGGCGGGTCCACGCCGAACAGTACGCCTGCGAACCCGCCTTCCTCCTCCTTCGCCATCTCCCTCGTGGCACGCATGTGCAGGTGCCGCTCGTCGAGCACGGGAAAGTTCGGGTAATGCGCGAGGCTGGACATCCGCGGGTCCGCCAGCAGTGCACGGGCCTCGACGGGCCCGGTCACCAGCCACGCGGTGCGCCCGTCGTACAACCGCACCTTCGCCACGGGCCCGTCTCCACGCAGTTTCGCCGTGCTCTGGGAAGGCCGGTACGGACATTCACGCGCGAGGGGGTAGTCCGGCAGATCCGAAGAATCCCTCTGCGGTGTGTTCACCTCTGCGGTCATGACCCCTCTTTGCCTCGAACGGACGCGCCGACTATTCCGAAAACGAACTCAACCGTGGTACCGCAACGCCCGCTCGTACATGATCCGGGCCGCGCGCACCGCGATGGCCGGGTCCGGGTCGAGCGACCAGATGAACAGATTCCCGACGGCGACGAAAACGTACTCGGCCGGGCACTCGCCCTCGTGGAAGTTGTACTTCGTGAGCAAGGCCGCCTCTTCCTCGTTGGCGGGCTTCGGGAAGGTCGTCGTCATCCTCGTGACGAACGACTTCCCGAACAGCAGCCGCAGCGGCCGCTGCTCCACGAACGTCACCTGGCCGGTGATCTTTCCTTCGAGCGTCATGGTTCCCGTCGCGCAGCTCGCCACGGCGGTCCTGACCCTGTTGACGTCGAAGCCCCCGGGAATCTTGGCGACCACCTGCAAGAAGATCGCGGGGCCCCGGCGCCCGAACTGCATCCACCCCGTTCGCGTGCCCAGCCCGCCCACGGAATCGTCGGCGAAGCTGAGGCACGACTCGGGCGAGGACGTCATCCCCGGGGTGCCCAACCCGCCGTCCTCGGCGGCCTGTGCCAAGGTGATCGGGTCCATGGTGACGCTCCCCGGCGCCTGCTGGTCAGGAGGAACCAGCACCGACGCCAGGGAGGTGCTCCAGCGCTGCGAGGCCTCGGCCGCAGGCTGGTCCGAGACCACTGCCGATAAGGCCAATGTCGCCGCCATCGCCACCGCCATGAGCCCCCGGCCGAACACCCTGCCGTTGAAGTGCATTTCCCGCTCCGATCTTCGGACGAACTTCGTCATCGGGCCTGCGCCATGTGGTTTCGGCCGCCTCTAAAGAATGCGAAAACGGAAAGCGACTCTCGTCCTCGATCCCGCTCACCGGGCAGCAACGGCAAGATGGAACAAGCTTCCTACCGGCCGCCGCGCGCGATCTCCTGGAAACCGAGGTGGGCATAGTGGTCGGCGATCGCGTGAAAGGCCTCTTTCGGCTCGACGCGATAGCCGGACGCCGGGTCGGAGAAGTCGTCCCGGATCGTCTTCACCAGCGCCATGCTCGCCGTGTCGAGATCCAGCCGGGGATCGGTCGAGTGCGGATGGGTGGGGTGGATGAATTCCGAGACGGTGACCCCCGCGGCCCCCGCGTCCTCGAAGATCTCGAACATCTTGAGGTGATAGGCGGCCTGCTCGCCCTCGTCGCGGGTGTAGCCGTCGAGGACCGTGGGCACGTCCTGGGCTCGATCGACGATGTCCCAGAAGAAGAAACCCTTCTTCTCGGCTCCCTGGTAGGTCGCGGTCCCGAACTCGCTGATCAGCACGGGCTTGTTCCAGCGCAGGTACGAACCGACCAGGTCCTTGTGCTCCGCCGGCGTCAGCCCGGACGGAAGGTACTGGTACATCAAGCCGATCGTGTCGAACGGATCCCAGTCGACGACCTCGAACGGAGCCGCCGAGTAGCCGACGGAACCGCTGAAGTTCCCCCGCGCCACGACGGCCGCCTTGGCGAGGAACTCGTTGAGCCGGGGCGCGGCGGCCGCGACGTCGACGCGCGCGGTGGGCTTGAGCAGGTAGTGCTCCGCGTCCGCGTACACGTTCGCCATCCGCTCGTGATACGTGTCGCCTTCGATGAGCCCCGGCGTGAAGACGAGGTGCACCGCACCGACGGTGAGGCTGACCTTCGCGCCTTGCTTCCGCAGGGACTCGGCGAGCCGCGCCGCCTCCGCGAGGTGGTCCATGATCTCGTTCACCGGCCGGTCGACCAGCCGCGGCTGAAGCAGCACGTGGAGTTCGCGCTCGATCGCCGCGGTCGCGGTCTGCGCCAGCCGGTCCAGGTCGGTGCCGTAGACGGTCACCGAGTTGCAGTTGAGCTGGTCGCTGATGAGGCTGATCTCGGCCTCCATCGCGGACTCATCCCATACGGTCCGGGAAAGATCGCCCTGACCGGTCGCGAAGTTGGTACCCGTGTCGTAGGCGACACCGCGGTAGGAAAGCATCCTGCGTCCTTTCGTTCCTCACCAAACCACTGGGAATTCGAAGAGCCGCTGCAGCGTCCCGTCGTTGTTGTTGCTGGGGAGCTGGTCGGCGGGCAAGGTCGAGCGCAGGTCGGGCATGCGCTGGACCAAGGACCGGAACGCGACCTCCAGTTCGAGCCGGGCGAGGTTGTCGCCCGGGCATCGATGGATTCCGTGGCTGAACGAGAAGCTCGGCCGGGGCGGGCGCCGGATGTCGAAGGTGTCGGGTTCCGCGGCCATCTTCGGATCGAAGTTGACGCCGGCGCAGCTGATGAGGATCCCGTCGCCCGCCTTGATCTTCGCCCCGCCGGGAAGCTCGATGTCCTCGGTCGCGACCCTGGCGAACGCCTCGACCAGCGAGACGTAGCGCAGGATTTCCTCCACCGCGCCGGGGATCAGGGAGTGGTCGTCGCGCAACGCCGCCCACTGTTCCGGGTTGTCCAACAACGCCAGCGTTCCCAGCGAGATCACGTTGGTGGTGGTGTCGGTGCCCGCGACCAGCATCGCCATCGCGATGTGGACCAGCTCCGAGCGGGTGAGCGTCCCCTTGTGCAGCTGGTCGACGATCAGGTCGTCGATCAGGCCGACCGGTTTCGCGCCGGGATTGTTCTCCTTCTTCGCGATCAACCGGTCGAGGAAGTCACCGAGTTCCGTGGTCGCCTCGTCGGCGAGCTCCGGTACGAACAGCTTGTGAGCCGACGTCTCGAATTCCTCGTTGTCCTCGTAGGGAACACCGAGCACGTGACTCATGACCATGGAAGGAACCGGCTGCGCGAAGTCGGCGACCAGATCACCCGGCGCGCCCTTGCTCATCATTTCGTCGAGTTTCTGATCGACGATCCGCTGGATTTCGGCGTGGTATTCCTTCGTCCGGCGCAGCGAGAAACGCGGCATGATCATCTGCCGCTGCTTGGTGTGCTCCGGCGGGTCGACGCCGAAAAGGACGTCGGCGTATCCGCTGTCGACGACCTTCTCGAATTCTTCGTTGAGCAGCGGATAATTACCGTGGTACGGGCGAATGGAGACCCGCCGGTAGTCCGACAGCACGGCGCGGGCCTCCGCGGTACCGGTCACCAGCCAGGCCACGCGGCCGTTGTAGAGCCGGACCCTGGTCATCGGGCCGTCTTCACGCAGGTCGACGTGAACCTTCGAGGGCCGGTACGGGCATTTCGACTCCCGTTGGATCGGGAATCCCGGCAGGTCGGCCGAATGCGATGTTGTAGACGTCACGGACACCCCTTTGTCATGCTTTCCATTCAAACCGGCACGTCGCTGTTCATAAGAGCGACAAGATCGTGTGCGACGCATTCATGTAAAGGGCCACCCGAGCTCCCCGAAACAAGTATCGTCGTCCGGCACGGCGGTCGCATCTCCGTGTATGCGACCCACGAGCCTGAAGCGTTCACACCCGGGACTCTTCCGGCGCCCCGGTGGCGGGGAATCGGCGAAGACCGACGACCGCGAGTACGGCGAGCCCGGCGAAGAGCACGGCCGTGACGATCGTGACGACGTGCAGTCCGCTCGAGAACGCCGCACGCCCGGAGTCGAGAAGGGCGGCGCTCACCTCCGCCGGATACCGCTCCGCCGCGGATACCGCTCCGGGGAGGCTTTCGGCTGCGTTCACGTCGTGGACGCCGGCCGGGACGGTGACCTGCGTACGGTAAACGGTGCTGCCGACCAGGCCGAGTACGGCGATCCCCAGTGCCGCCCCGAATTCGTTGAAGGTCGAGGACATGGCACCGGCGGCACCCGCCTTCTCCGGCGGAACCGACGACATGATGAGGAACGGGCTCAACGTGCCGTCCGAGCCGACACCGAAGTACACGACGACGAGCCCCACCAGGAACATCGCGAGGCCGCCGGAACCGTTCGCCACGGTGAGCACCACCATGCCCACCGCGGCGATCGCCGACCCAGCCGCGAGTACGTACGCGGGCCGGATCTTCCGCGCCAAGAGCGGGGCGAGGTTGACCGCGACGATCATGCCGAGTGACGGAATCACCATCCACAACCCGATGGCGACCGGTGAGAGACCCTCGACCAGCTGCAGGTACAACGAGACCATCATGCTGGTACCCGCCATGGCGAACGCGCTGAGCAAGGCGAGCAGCAACGCCGCCGTCACCGCGCGGTCGGCGAACAGACTCAAGTCCAGCAAGGGAGCACGCAGGGTCCGCTGGCGACGCACGAACACGAGGAAGAAGAAGACGCCGGCGAGGATCGCCGCGACCGGCACCGGCTCCGGACCGCTTCTGCCCAGTTCCTTGAAGCCGTAGATCGTCGGCAGTATCGCCATCAAGGACAACGCCACACTGGCCAGGTCCAGTTTGCCGGCGGCGGGGTCGCGGGATTCCGGCAGGACGAACGGGCCGACGAGCAGCAACAGCCCCATCACCGGCACGGCCATCAGGAAGATCGAGCCCCACCAGAACGCCCCGAGCACCAGGCCGCCCGCCACGGGACCGAGGATGAGCCCCAGCATGACCGAACTCCCCCACGCGCTCATGGCGGTGCTCATCTGCCGGGGATCGCGGAACATGTTGCGGATCAACGCCAGCACCGACGGCATGACCGTCGCGCCCGCGACGCCGAGCAAGGCACGGGCGCCGATCAGTATCCCGGTGGAGCTCGCGTACGCCGCCAGCACCGAGGTCACCACGAACGCCGCGGCGCCGAACAGCAGCACCTTGCGCCTGCCGATCCGGTCGCCCAGCGTCCCCATCATGACCAGGAACCCGGCCATCGTGAAGGCGTAGATGTCGGTGATCCACAGCTGCTGCGTGGCGTCGGCGCCGAGGTCACCGCTCATCCGCGGCAACGCGAGGAACATCACCGAGATGTCCAGTGTGGTCAGCATGGTCGGCAGGCACAGCACCGCCAGGCCGACCCATTCCCGCCAGCCGGCGCGGGCGGGCGCCTCAACCGTGGTCATCCGCGCCCTCACCCGTGGTCGTGACCCCGTACGAGGTCACGACTGTCGTACACCGACGAGGACGTCGGCGAGCACCCGCCGGAGCTCGGTCACCCACGAGGCGATCGTGTCCTCGACGAACAGGTCGGCGGTGTAGCCGATCTTGCCGACGATGTCGCCGTCGTGATGCAGTTCCAGTGCCCACAGCGCACCGTCCGGCAACTGCGAGCCGACCGGGGCCGACAGCACCCGCCTGCGCATCGCGGTGATGCGAAGATCGCCGACGACCTGTTCGTCGCTCATCATGAACGGCGACTGGACGACCTGGAACACGCATGACGCGCTGTCCGGCTTCGACACCTCGTCCATCAGGTTCGGTGCCTCTTCGATGATCTGCATGAACGGAAGCTCGTGCGCGTAGGCGCGCAGGCAACTCGCGCGCACTTGTGCGATCACTTCGCGGATCCCGACGCACTCGGCGATGTCGAAGCGCAACGGCACGAAGTTGTAGAAGGAACTGACCGTGTTCTGGATCCAGGCCGGGGTGCGCCCCGGCGTGAACGTCGGCACGACCAGGTCGGTTTCCCCGGTCTTGTCCCGGAGATAGACCAGATACGCGGCGAGCAGCACCATGAACACCGTGCTCTTGGTCTCCGCGGCGAGTTCCTCCGCGGAGGTGCGGAACTCGGCTTCGAGCAGGAACCGGTGCCAGCCGGTGACGAACGAACGCTCCTCGGCCCGCGGCAGATCGGTCGGGATCGCGACCATCCGCGCCCCGTCCAGATACTCCCGCCAGAACTTCCGGGCGGCGACGACGGCGGGGCCGTTCGCGTTCTCCCGTTGCCATGCGACGTATTCGTGCAGCTGACGCACCTCGGGCAGGTCGGGCGCCCGCTGATCCCGCCTGGCACCGTAGAACTCGGTGAGGTCGCGGATGACCAGCTGCGCCGACCAGCCGTCGACCGCGGTGTGGTGCGCCACGAGGACGAGGACGGCGTCCCGGTCGTCGAAACGGCCCAGGATCAGCCGGACCCGCGGCATCTCGTCGAAGGGGAATTCCTCGGCTTCGACATCGTTGAGGAACTCCTCGGCGGCCCGTTCCCGGTCAGCGGCGTCCGGGATGTCCCGGATCACCAGGTCGGCCGAGCTCGGCAGGAACACCGCCTGATGCAGGTCACCGTCATTGACCACGATGCGCGTGCGGAGCGCTTCGTGCCGGGCGACCAGATCGTCCAACGCGCCCTGCAACGCGTTCACGTCGAGTTCGCCGAGAAGGCGCCAGCCCCCGACGATGGTGTACATCGGGCCGAACGGCCCCATCCCGTCTCCGTGGTCGACAAGGCTGAGGAACTCCTGCTGGAGCGAAAGCGGAAACCGGTGCACGCTACCGGCCGTCGACTCTGTCACTGACATGACCGTGATTCCCTTCAGCTCGCCTGCTGCTGGACAGGCCGGATCCAGTGCATTCCGTCGGCGGAAGGCACCAGCCCGCCGTCACGGACCGGGGTCCGCTCGTCGGCGTTCGCCCCCAGGCTGGCCTGAACCTGGATTCGGGTGCCCTCACGGGACACCGAGCGGGCGAGCTCGGTCTTCAACAGGTCGCGGTCCTCTCCCGCGACCAGCACCGGACGTTCCACCGCGTCGGAAAGCTCCTGGAACGCGGGTGCCCGCTTCCCCAGGTAGGCCTTGGCGTCGATCAGGGCTCCCTCACCCGACGAGCCACCCCCGACCAGTTCCACGAACGACTCGACGTCCGAGGCCGCGTTCCCGGTGACCTTCTTAGCCCTCCAGAAGTACGACGACTCGTCCTCGTGCATGTCGTAGAACGCCACCAGGAAGTCGTGGAACCTCGCATACTCGGCGCGATACCGCGCTTCGAACTCCTCGCAGGACTCGGTCTCCCCCGCGGTCCCCGCCAGCACGGTGTTGATCGTCCTGGCGGCGAGCAGCGCGCTGTAGGTCGCCAGGTGCACGCCCGAGGAGAACACCGGGTCGATGAAGCAGGCCGCGTCGCCGGCGAGGATCAGCCCCGGCCGCCAGAACTTCTCCTGGATGTAGGAGTAGTCCTTGCGGACCCGGACCTCGCCGTAGGGACCAGTGGTGACCCGCCGCGCGTCCGCGAGATAGTCCGCGATCAGCGGACATTCGGCGATCAGGTCGAGCAGGGCCTGCTCCTTGTCCCCTTGAGCGCGTTCGAGCGCGTCCGGGTGGAGCACCGCGCCGACGCTGGTCAACGTGTCGGTCAGCGGGATGTACCAGAACCAGCCCGAATCGAAGGCCGCCGCGAGAATGTTCCCCTCGTTCGGCGCGGGCAGCCGCTTGCCGCCTTCGAAATAGCCGAACAACGCCAGATTGCGGAAGAACTCCGAATAGCGCCGCTGTCCCCCCACCTTTTTGTGGATCCGGCTCCCGTTCCCCGAGGAGTCCACGACGAACCGTGCGGACACCTCGTGGGTGGCACCGTCGGCGTCCGTGTACCGCACGCCGCAGACCCGGCCGTCGGCATCCTCGATGACATCGGCGACCGAGGACTCCTCCCGAACCTCGACCCCACGACGGCGAGCGTTGTCCAGCAGAATCTGGTCGAAGCGCATCCGCTCCACCTGATAGGCCGTCGACGCCTCCGACACGAATTTCGAAGAAATTCCGAAAGAAAAGGTCCAGGGTTCCGGATTGCGGCCCCAGCGGAACGTTCCTCCGCGTTTCAGCATGAACCCCGCTTTGTCGAGTTCCTCCGACACGCCCAGCAGCCGGCACACTCCATGCACCGTGGCCGGGAGAAGCGATTCCCCGATCTGATAGCGCGGGAACTTCTCCTTCTCCAGCAGCAAGACCCGATGTCCCTGCATCGCCACCAACGTCGACACCGCCGAACCGCACGGGCCTCCACCCACCACGACGACGTCGAACCCAGCGGTCTCGGCACTCACAATAGATCTCCGTCCTGAACTCGAGGGTCAGAACTGGATCGTCGCACGGAGACGGAGCACGGAGCTTCTCCTGAGTTGTGACCCCGCCACGGGTGCGGCGGGGTAAACCATTTCGATACGAAGAGAGCACGGGAGAAGTGGACAACGACCGGTCATGGTGCCAGGGTTGAGCGATCGAGAAGTGCTCGATACATCGCGCAAGAAGGGATTTCTCATGCCAAAGGTGGCGACTCAAGCGTCCGTGTCGCTGGACGGTTTCATCGCCGGTCCGGAGAACGGGGGTTTTGAGTACCTTTTCGCGTGGTGCCGTGCCGGCGATGTCGAGGTGCCCACCGCGTCGGGCCGGTCGTACAAGGTCGCCGAGGCGTCCGCCGACTATGTCCGTGACATGATCGAGGGCTACGGTGCCCTGGTCGTCGGGCGAAACCAGTTCGACGGCATGGACGGGTGGGGCGGACAGCACCCCATGCGCGTGCAGGTCTTCGTGGTCACCCATTCGGTACCCGAAGGCTGGGCCCCCGAAAGCGACGAGTTCGTCTTCGTGACCGAGGGCGGCGTCAAGGCCGCGATCGACCACGCCAAGGCGGTCGCCGGGGACAAGAACGTCGGCGTGGGCCCGGGCATCGTCGCCCGCGAAGCGCTGGAAGAAGGGTTGCTCGACGAGGTCCGCCTCGACCTCGTGCCGTACATGCTCGGCGACGGAGTCCGTTTCGTGGACACGCTCGGCTCCGCTCCCAGGAAATTCGGCGAACCCCGGGTCATCCAGGGCAAGAAGGTCACGCACCTCATCTACCCCGTGGAGACCAACGAATAGCGGCTCCCTTTCGGGCGACGGCGGGCCGGGCGGGTGATTCCGCCCGGCCCGCCGTCTGCCTGCGCTCCTGTCGTGGTCTCTCGGGTCGTGGGTCGCGCAAGGTTAAGGACGCGCTCGCCCTCGAACTCCGGTGACGATTGCCCGGCCCGGTGTGCTCGGCCAACGCGGTGTCCCACCCGGGTGACCCGTACCGACCACCAGGGAGCAAAGATGGGTAGCAGCACCCCGTTCGCCGAGATCAAGCACGTTTCGGTCGACCAGGCCACGCGTGACTACCTGCTCGAGTCCTGTACACCGCCCGATCCCGCGGTGAGCGCGCTGATCGAGCGCACCGAAGCGGTCGGTGACGCGGCGGGCATGATGGTCCCCGCCGAGCAGTTGCAGCTGCTGACGATGCTGACCGGGCTACTGCAGGCGACGACCGTCGTCGACGTCGGAACCTTCACCGGTCTTTCCGCGCTGGCGTTCGCTCGCGGGCTTTCCGCCGGCGGGCGGGTGATCACGTGCGACGTGACCGACAAATGGATCGAGCTCGCGCGGGAACACTGGGAGCGCGCCGGCGTGGCGGACCGTATCGATTTCCGGCTCGGGCCGGCCGGGCGGACACTCCAGAACCTGGCCGAAGACACCGTCGCCGATCTCGTCTTCGTCGACGCCGACAAGATGAACTACCTCAAGTACTACGAGGCGGCTGTCCCCCTGTTGCGCCGAGGTGGTTTGTTGGTTGCTGACAATGTACTGCTGGACGGGCTGGTCCTGGACCCCGAACTCGCGGAGCCGGGGCTCCCGCGCCGGTGCGCGGAGACCTTGCGCGTGTTCAACGCCAGGCTCGCGGCCGACGATCGGTTCGAGACGGTGATGCTGCCCATCGCGGACGGGCTCACGATCGCCAGGAAGCGCTGACCGAACCGCAGTGTCATGAGGGTGCCCCATGGGACGGATGTTCCATGGGGCACCCTCTTGTCATGTCCGGTGTCTACAAAGGACACCAGGTGACAGCGGATTCGGGACGTTGAGCGTCCGTAATCCTCCCCGCTCGACGTCCGAGACCCGTGCGCCCCTCGACACACCGAGCAGCCAACCCTGTGCCGGCCAGGCGATTCGTGCGTGGAGGATTCGGGACGGTCAACGTCCCAAATCCTCCACGCTCGACCGTGCGTCGGAGATCCCGCCGTCATCGAACGCCGAGGTTCACCCGAGATGCCCTCCCGCGGACAGTCGAGAGACGTCAAGCCACCGCGGCACACCCCTCCGCGCCATCTCGATCGGCGGGACGGACGACTTCGCGGAAACGGCCCACCGAGGGCCGGAATCGATCACCGTTCACGATCATCGCAGGTGAGAAAAGTCCACTTCGGACACTCCTCCCCAAGATCGAACCAAGCGTGGAATGTCCGACTTCTCCTCGATTGCCACCCCGTCCTGTTTGTGTGTTCTTCACTGACCGACCTGTGTAAAGTAATTGGCAGATGAGGTTGAGACAGCACAAGGAAGTGCTGAGAAATCCACTCATCACCTCTGAGAAATCCACCCCAAAATGATCGGAGTATTTCGATGCGCGTGAAGAACGGCACCTCCCGCATTGCCAAGGTCGGCGCTATCGCGGTGTTCGCCACCGGATTGGCACTCGGATCGTATTCCGTCGCCAACGCGGAAACCGTCGAGTCCGTTTCCGTGACGCCCACCTCGGGTCTCGCCGACGGCGCGACCGTGCAGGTTTCGGGTTCCGGCCTCGCCGCCAACTCGACGTTCTGGATCGGCGAGTGCGGCCAGGTTGGCACGGAATGCCTCGGAGACGCGGGCAGGGTCCTCCAGGTCACCTCGGACGGCAGCGGTTCCTTCTCCACCCCGCTGACGGTGGTCAAGCAGTTCAACGGCCACAAGCTGGACGGCAGCACGGTCGCCGTCGACTGCAACTCGACCCAGTGCGCCGTCGGCGTGTTCAACGCGGACGCCTCGAGCGTCGGCAAGGTGACGATCTCGTTCAACTAGTCGTGGTACGGGTCATGAATGCCCGGTGTCGCCCCGCGCGAAAAAACCGGCACCGGGCATTCATTCACCCGCGCCCGTAGATACTCGTCGCGTAGATATCAGTACGGTTGTCGAGATCGCCATCATTGGGTTTCGCGAAAAGCGAAACAAAAGAGTTCCTCCCGGCAACGAGTCCGTACTGTGCACCCATGTACAAATACGGTGTCGGACCGAAGATGTCCGCTTTGGGGACGACGGCCAGATCGGACGGGCCGTCCACCTTTCGCTCCGACCACGTCGCACCGGCATCGGTGGACGTTGCCAGCCAGAAATCGGTTGGCAACGTCACCGGGTCGGGGGTATTGGGCCGGAAGTCGTAATAGGTCACCCCGACGGTACCGTCGCGGCGAGCGGCCAGAGAGAGCGAAAAGGCGGGCACCGAGGGGTCACCGCTGGCCGCGACCGGTTCGGACCAGGTGAGACCGCCATCGGTCGAACGGGCGACGACGACGGCGTCGCGAGCACCGCCCGAGAACCGGGAATCCTGCCATGCCGTATACAGCACACCGCGTCCGTCCATGGCGCTGTGCATGAAGTACCCCGCCTCGGCGATGGGAGTTCCCGTGTCCGGGTCCTTGACACCCGCCGAGCGCATTTCGCTGATCTTCACCGGCTGTGACCAGGTGCGCCCCTTGTCGGCGGAACGGATCGCCATGGCCTGGAATCCACGCTCATGGGTCACCGGATCCTCGGAGATGGCGGTGAAGGGGAAGACGAGGACCCCGTTCGGCAGTACCTCGACGCTGCCGGCGAATCCGTAGGTGTTGAGACCGCCGTCGAAGATCGGGCGCGGCTGCTCCCAGGTCTTCCCGCCGTCGGAACTTCTCGCCAGGTACATCGGCCCGGTGGACTGCCCGTCGTCCCGCGTTCCAATCCGGCACCAGGCGAGGTAGACGTAGCGCGAGTCCGTCGGGTCCGCGGTGATCGTCGGGAAATCGTTCAGCGCCATGCCGCTTTCCCGGGTGATGGTTTCGGGATCGCTCCAGGTTCGGCCGCCGTCGGCCGATTTCGTCACTTGGATCGCGTGTTCGGATTCGGGGCTGAAAAGGCCTCCGGTGATGGTGAGCGAAGTCAGGTACACGGTCCCGTCGAGCCCGATCGTGCTCCACACGTCGAGTATTCGCTTGAAATCGCCGCCGTTCTCCTCGTCGCCGCCCGCGCATTCCGTCAAGGGCGGGGTCGAGCGCGACCACGACCGGCCACCGTCGAACGAGGTCACGACCACGGCGCCACGCGAACCGCCGTCCTGCCAGCGATCGACCTGATAGGTGCCGACCAGGTGCCGCGGATCGCGGGGGTCGATCGCGAGAGTCGGCTGGACCTCGGAGTTCGTGTACAAGGTGGTCGGCGTTTGCTCGCCGGCGCAGCCCTGAGTGAACGGGGTCGCCCGGGACGTCCGGACCGCCTGGCGGCCCGCGGAAGCGGAATCGCCGATGAGCAACGCGCTCATCGTTATCGCGATCGTCGCCGAGATCCGCCGCCAAATTCGTAGCCGATTCATGTGTTCACCCCTCGTTTTCTTGATCATCCGGCGAAATCGATGCTAGTTACGGCTTTCCGCCATCACCAACTTCCGCAATGCGCCATCGCGCCGGTCACGCGGACCGCAGTTCGCGAGTGGCCGCGGTGACGAGACCGGCCGGACAATCGGCGAGGAAGCCTGCCCGGTCCGGGCAAGGCCGAAGGAATACGGAGATCCCATGACTGACGAGCAGGACTGGGCGGACACACACGCCCGCTGGGGAGAAGACCACACCGAGCTTTACGATCTCGTCTTTCGCAGCAGGGGCAAGAACTTCGAGACCGAGGCCGACGACATCACGCGGCTGATCCAGTCCAGGTTCCCTGCCGCGGCCAGCCTCGCGGACGTCGCCTGTGGCACCGGCGCTCATTTGGCCAGGTTCGCGAACTCGTTCGATCACGTCGAGGGCGTCGACATCGCGCCGGCGATGCTGGGTGTCGCGAGCCGCCGGCTGCCTGGTGTCAACCTGCAGCTCGACGACATGCGGACCTTCGACCTCGGCCGGAAGTTCGACTCGGTGGTGTGCCTCGGAAACGCCATCGCCTGCCTCGAGTCGCGTGAGGACATGGAGGTGGCGATCAAGAACCTCGCCTCACACCTGGTACCCGGCGGCGTGCTTGTCGTGGAGCCGGGGTGGTTCCCCGACATGTTCATCGACGGTTATGTCGGCGGGCATCTGGTGCGCGACAACGGCAAGGTCGTCTCCCGGATCACCCATTCCGTACGGGAAGGCGATCACGCGAGGGTGGAGATCAAGTTCGTGGTCGGCGAATCGACGGGTCTCCGCGAATGGACGGACTACTTCCTCATGAACCTGTTCACGCAGGAGGAGTACGTGTCGGCTTTCGACCGAGCCGACTGCTCGGTCGAACTCCTGGACATTCCGTGGACGCTCGGATCGGACCCGCATAACGCGCCGGGCCTGTTCGTCGCCGTCCGAAAGTGACACTCGTCCGTCGAAGGCGTCCCTGAGATCCGGTCGCCGCGACGCCTACGCTCCCGCGCAGGCGTCGCGGATGATCTCACAGACGGCCGCGATCTCGGCCGGACCGACGGCGGTGCCGGTCGGCAGCGAAAGCACCCGCTCGCACAGCGCCTCGGTACGCGGCAACGGGAGCGGAGTGTGGACGTCCGGACGCCCCCGGTACGGGTCGATCATGTGGCAGCCCGGATGGAAATAGGGACGGGCGAGGACGTTGTGCTCGGTCAGGGCAGCCTGGACCGCGTCGCGGTGGATTCCCGCGGTCGCCGCGTCCACCTCGATGACCACGTACTGATGGTTCGCGCGTTCCTCGTCGGCCTGTTCGTAGACCTTGACACCGGGAAGCCCCGCGAGCCCGTCGCGGTAGGACTCGTGGTTCTCCCGGTTGATCTCCATGAACGCTTCCATGGCCTCGAGCGAGGTCAGCCCCATCGCGGCCGCGGCCTCGGTCATCCGCCCGTTGATCCCGCACGCCACGGTCTCGCGATTGTCGTCGAGCCCGAGGTTTCGCATGACCCTCGCCTGCGACGCGATGCGCTCGTCGTTCGTCACGATGGCGCCGCCTTCGAAGCTGTTCACGTACTTCGTGGCGTGGAACGAGAAGATCTCCGCCGACCCGAATCCACCGACCGGTTTTCCCTTGTAGGTGCACCCGACGGCCTGCGCGGCATCGAACAACACCGGAATTCCGTGCCATTCGGCCAGCTTCGAGAGCTGATCGATCTCGCAGGGGCGGCCGAACACGTGGACTCCGACGATGGCGCGCGTCTTGGGCCCGATGAGCTGTTCGACGTGTTCGGGGTCGGCGTTCGCCGTCGTGGCTTCCACGTCACAGAAGACCGGGACCAGGCCGACCCACTGAAGGGCGTGCGGTGTCGCGGGTGAGGTGAACGAGGGAACGATGACCTCGTCGCCCGGCTGGAGCCCGGCCGCCTTGGCCGCGATCTGGATACCGGTCGTCGCGTTGGCAACCGGAACGCAATGCCCGGTTCCCGCCATTTCGGCCACCCGGGCCTCGAATTCGCGGACCAAGGGACCGTTGTTGGCCAGCCACAGCCGATCCAGGGCGCCGTTGATCCTCTCCAGGAACCGATCCCGGTCACCCACGTTGGGGCGTCCGACGTGAAGCGGATTGCTGAACATGGACTTCTTCACCATCGATCGTCATCCTTCACGTTCGGTCGGTATCCAACGGTGCCTTCAGGGGATCAGCTTTTCGAATATGCCGGTGATCTCGAGCGGCGAGGGCGCGGCGGCCATTTCGGCGGCGATATCCGATGCGGCGATGCCGAACTTCACCGAGCCCAGCAATTCCAAGCAGCCTTTGGCCACGGCTTGCGGCGTGATCTGCGCGGGAAGCAGCCGAATGCCGGCGCCGGATTCCGCCACCGCGCCCGCGTTCTCGAACTGATCGTCGAACTGCGGGAGCACCAGCTGGGGAATTCCCGCTTCGAGTGCGGTCAACGCGGTTCCTTGGCCACCGTGGTGTACGACGAGATCACAAGCCGCGAGGACCTGGGACAACGGCATCCGGCCCACGTGACGGATGACGGCGGGCAGCGGTGGCCACGATGCGGCGACCCCGGCGTCGACGGCGACCACGATCTCGACGTTCAACTGGGCCAGCTGTTCCAGGATGGGCAGTGCGAGCTGGGCGAACCGTCCCTTTTCCAGGTGCGGGACCACGGTGCCCAGTGTCAGGCAGATCCGGCCCCCGGCCTGGCGTTCCACGGCCCAGGACGGGACACTGGCGTCACCGTTGTAGGACACGTGCCGGATGCTCCGGTGATCGGCCGCGTAGGGCAGCCGGAGGCTGCGCGGCCAGGGATTGACCACCAGGTCCGGCCGAGGCAATCCGTCCAGTCCCCGCGCTTCGAGCTCACCGGCGAGGATGTCGGCGCCCCCCATCCGGTACTCGCCGAGTTCGGCGATCCCCCAGTGGAATTCCACCCACGGGACACCGCTCACCGCGGCGGCGATCGGCCCGCTGAGCTCCGCCCGCTCGCTGACGACGAGGTCCGGCCGCCACGCGTTCATCAGCGACGTCATTCCCGGCAGGTTCCGGGCGGCGATCTCGGCGAAGACCCGACCGTGCGCGTACCGGCGCAGTTCCTCGCCGTTCCCGGAATCGCCGGCGGTCAAATCGACCAGGGACACCATGGCCGATCCGCACGAAACCGCGGGCAGACCCGCACGGAGTACGGTCGGCACGAATTCCTCCGAGGTGGCCACCAGCACCTCGTGGCCACGCGCCCGGAAGGCCCACGCGAGTGGGACCAACGGATAGAAGTGACCGGACAAGGGCACGGTGGTGAAGAGAATCCGCATATATGTCTCCGACGTGGACATCCGCTTTTGGTGGTTCCGCGACACGCACTGAAGCAGAGCGTAAACGCCGCGTTTCCCGCGCGTTTATCCATAACTGGCGTTTTACGGCCACGAAGGAGTTCAGAGCAGAATGCAAGAGGCCGTGGTGCTCGCCCGTGGTCGGCACGGTCCGTTCGGGCCGACCTGCCTGCCATCTCCGATCAATGGAGATCGAGAAGGACGAGCGTGCTTTCTTCGACCTTGACGCGTCCGGCTTCGACGAGATCCGCCGCACGGGCGAGGAACGCGGCGAGCGACGGCGCTATCGGCTCACCGAGGTCCGGCACGTTGGGACGGGACACGACCTGTCCGACGGTGCCGAGTTCGCCGGGAGCCAGGTCCAGGAAGTAGCAATCGCCCTGGAAAGCGAGGAACGGCAACCAGGATTCCGACCACACCGTCCACCGCAGGCAAGCGGGTTGCTCGACGGGTTCGGCCAGGTCGCCGACCACGTCGGTGAGCATCCGGTGCATCTCGATCATCTCGTCGACGGTCAGGAAATGGTGGAAGTTGAGCGGTCCGTTCAGTTGGTCGGGGTCGTCTTGGCCCGCCGACACGCGCAGGAGGTCACGCAGATCGGCGGGCAGGACGAGCCCGGTCTCGGTGGCGAGCCGGTCGAGTTCCCGCTCGGACGCGCCGGGCAGGAACGGTGCGGCGTCGGGCAATTCCCGCTCGATGATGCTTCGCAACCGGGCGAACTCGCGGGCGGTCTGGTTCATGACGGCCAGTATTCACCACGTCCGGGTAAATCCGGATGACCTTGATCCGGTCCGGCCAGTAGTCTCCGGCGAACCGAGAAACAGAGGGAGCCAACGTGTCCAGCCACTTCGGGGCGATCGGGATCGACGTCACGAGCCAGGAAGAATTCGGGGAACGGGTCGTTTCCCTGATCGGCGCGGGCACCGCCCGGCGGATCACCAAGAAGATCAGCGAGCACGTCTGGACCGATCCGTCCGGTGCCCGGCTGGTCGCGCAGGTCCACAATGGTCAGATCGAGTTCCTTCTGCCCTGTCTGGCAGGCAAAGCGCCCGCGGTCCCCGTTGGCGACATTCGCCTCGTCGACGACGAGACCGCGATGCTCGACCTCCTGGACGGTGTCGGCGGGGAAATGATCTGCCCCATCGCGGTCGAACTGGAAGACCGAGCGGTCCTCGCCGGCTCCGGCGGGCGGCTCGAGTCCGGCTCCCTGGTGCTGGCGGCACTGGCCGAGGAAGTCACCGTGCACGCCGACGCCGACGCGTACTCGGCCTCGCAGGACGGTGAACTGGAATTCGCCGCCGACCACTTCATCCCGTCCGGCACCTTCTCGCCAGGAGAACCCGCACCCGGCTGGGCGCCGTCGGCCCACGCGCTGTTCGCCGGCGAGGTCGTCGAAGCCGAGACCCCCGTGAACACCGTCACCGGCACGGCATTCCACCGGATCCGGGTCCGCACCATCGCGGCGATCGAACTCGACGTCGCCATCGCGACCACCGAGCTCGAGCGACCGCCCGCGCGCGGCAACATCGTGACCGGGACCTTCTTCCTGACCGGAAGCCTGGGGCTGCAGCCGGAAAACCCCGTGAAGCGGCGGAGCTGGTTCCGGCGGTGAGCCCGCATGAGGTCACCAGTCCAGATGGGGATCTTCGGTGACCGAGTTCAGCGCGGTCACCGTCGCGTGGCCTTCGCTCAGCAGGCGGGCGTCGCTGCCCGGCGACAACTCGCCCTCGACCGTGACCGCGGTCAGGGTGAACGCGCTGTCCTCGCCGTTCTGGATGTGACTGCGCACCGCGCCGAACTCGGCCAGCCCGGTGCGTTTCGGCTTTCCCGCGTCGGCGCGATCAGGCACGTTGAGGTTCAGAACCGCACCGGCGGGCAGTTCCGTCAGCCGGTCGAACAGTGTCGCGGCGACGGCGACCGCGGTGTCCCAATGGGGTCGCGGGCCGGGATCCAGTCCCACGTCGAGTGAGACCGCCAGCGCCCTGGCACCGTTGATCGAGGCCGTCAGCGCCGCGCCCACCGTGCCCGAGTGCAGGATCGCGCGCCCGACGTTCGCCCCGTGGTTCACGCCGGACAGGACGATCTCCGGTGCTTCGCCGAATGTTCCCTGCGCCGCCGCCAGGGCGATCAGGCCGGGATGCGCGGCCACGGCGAACGCGGGAACACCGGCCAGCCCGGGCAGCTCCCGCCGTTCGATCGCGACCCGCCCCGCTCCCCCGGCACCGGTCAGGCCCGCGCTGGTCCCGCTCGCCTCCGCCGCGGGCGCGGCGACCACCACGGTCCAGCCGTGGTCCACGGCGCCTTGGGCCAGCGCCGCCAGGCCCGGCGAGTCGATACCGTCGTCGTTGGTGATCAGGGCACGCATCAGGAGGCCTCCCACGGTTTCAGGCGTACTCGTCCGGTGAGTTCCCTTACCGCGCCGTCACTACCCGAACCGAGACCATGTCGTGTCACGTTGATCGCGCCTGCCGCGGCGCCGAGCTTCACCGCGTCTTCCAGCGACCGGCCTTGCGCCAGGCCGACCGCGAGCCCCGCGGTCATCGAATCCCCGCCGCCGCGGGTGTCGACCGGCGTCAGATCGGGCGACTCCACCAGGACGAACCGCCTTTCCAGACAGGCGAGTGTCTCCTCGGCCGCACGGGACACGACGACCGCCCGGGCACCGCCCGACGCCAGCTCACGGCAACCGTCCGCGAGGTCGGCCAGCGAATCCGACTCGGCCAGTCCGTCCTCGACCATCTCCTCGTGGCTGACCTTGATCACCGCCGGCTCCCCCGCGAGCGCCCTGGCGAGCCGTTCCCCGGAGAGGTCCACCACGACCGGCGTGCCGTGCGTGCCCAGGTCGCGGGCGAGCCGTTCGTAAGTCGAATGCGGCACCGGGACGTCGTCACCGTCCGGCCCGCTGAGTACGGCCACGTCCGCGCGCAAGGCCTGGACCAGCGTCAGCTCGTACAGATCGTCGAGTTCGTGCCGGGTCAGCGCGTCGGCGGGCATCCGCACCATCTCGTCCCGTCGGCCGTCGCGCCGGTCGTGCACGTAGGCGCCGTTGCGTGCCGCGACCTCGCGGACCTCCGCGTCGACGCCGATCAGATGCCGCAGCACCCGCCCGGTCTCCCCGCCGAGCGCGCAGCACACCACCGCCCGCCCGCCGAGGGCGTCGATCATCCGCGACTGCCACACTCCCTGCCCACCCGCGTGGACGTGGACGTCGGGAGCCCCGTCCAGTTCTTCCACCGTCACCGTCAGCTGCGGAGACGGCGCGAACACCGCCACTCGACCCTCAGTCATACCGGCCTTTTACCCGTTTTGCCGGATTCCATGCGTGACGGCAGCGCGTATGGGCGATCGGCAAGTCCGTGAAGGCCTCCTTGAGGGACCCAGAGTCCCTCAAGGAGGCCTTCACGGACAGGGGCGCCCTGTCCGAACCGTTCGCCTTACCCCTCGATATTCGCGCCGGACCGGCGCTAGGCCGACTGTTCGCGACGATAGTGGCGGGCGGCTTTCGCCCGGTTGCCACAGGTTTCCATCGAGCACCACCGCCGGGTGCCGTTCCGCGTCGTGTCGTCGAAGTACAGCGTGCACGCCGGATACGCCGAACATCGCTTGATCCGGTCCGGACGCGTGCGAAGCAGGCTCAAGTAGCCGTACGCCGCGAGCCACGCGGGCCGCCAGGCCGCGTCGTCGACCTCGATCACCTCTTCGACGCCACCCTCCCGTAGTTCCGGCTGTAGACGCCCGCGTGCCAGCACCTCGTTCAGCGCGCGCTCGGCGGCCTCACCGGGGTTTTCGAGCACTTCACGCAGGACGGAACGCGTGTGGCGCAAGGGTTCCTCCGCGCCCGGCGTATCCGGCAGGCCTCGCTCGGCCAGCCAGGCATCGACTCCCCCCGGCTCGTCGAAGACGTCGCGCCACTCACCACGGTCGGGCCACGTGGTGTTCAGCAGATCCAGCGCGAGGGGTTCACCGGTCAGAGGACGTTGCAGCACGAGAGTCATTCTACCCTCCGTCGACCGCTTGACAGGTTAGGTCGCAGCATGCTTGAGTCTAACCGTTCCAACATACTTAGAAGGTTAGAACCGAGGAGCGCCTGTCATGTCCGAAGTCACCCGATCCGCCGGCGAGGTCTTCCACCGCACCGCGACCATCGACGGCCGGAGCGTCTTCTACCGGGAGGCCGGCGACCCCACCGCGCCGACGGTGGTCCTGCTGCACGGTTTCCCCACGTCGTCGCAGATGTTCCGCACGCTGATCCCCGCGCTGGCCGACCGCTATCACGTCATCGCCCCCGACCACATCGGCTTCGGCCACTCCGACGCCCCGCCCGTCGACCGGTTCGAGTACTCGTTCGAGCACCTGACCGCGATCACCCTCGGCCTCCTCGACAAGCTCGGCCTGGACCGCTTCGCCCTCTACATCCAGGATTACGGCGCGCCCATCGGGCTCCGCATCGCGAGCAGACACCCGGAGCGGGTCAGCGCGCTGCTGGTGCAGTCCGGCAACGCCTATGTCGACGGCTTCACGCCGTTCTGGGACGTCCTGTTCGCCCACGCCAAGGACCGCGAAACCCACGAGGAGGCGGTGCGCGAACTCCTGGAGCCCGCGGCGACCCGCTGGCAGTACACCCACGGCGTCCCCGCCGACCGGCTGGACCGGCTCTCCCCGGACACCTGGACCCTCGACCAGGCCCTGCTCGACCGCCCCGGGAACAAGGAGGTGCAATTGCAGTTGTTCTGGGACTACCAGTTCAACCTCGACGTCTACCCGGCCGTCCAGGAGTACTTCCGCGAGCACCGGCCGCCGACGCTCATCGCCTGGGGCGAGCACGACGAGATCTTCGGCCCCGACGGCGCCCGTGCCTTCCTCCGCGACCTGCCTGACGCCGAGCTGCACCTCCTCGACGCCGGGCACTTCGCCCTCGAGACGCACGGCCCGGAGATCGCCGCCCTCATCCGGGACTTCCTCGGACGCGTCCTGTCCTGATCACGGCCGCCGTATCCTCTGTATGAGGCGGAGGTGCGGAATGACGGACGAGCAACTGCTCATCGAGTTCGCGCTGACCCGGATGGACAATCCCGGCCTCGACCTCGAGGAAGTGGCCACGCTGACAGTCCGGCGGCTCGGTGAGGACCGGATGCTGGACTTCGCCGGGCTCACCCTCGCGAGCCGGGGCGAGCTACGCGGAGCCGTGTTCCCCGCCGCGGTGGAACACGTGCTCCGCGTCGTCCTGACCTTGCGCGGTCCGGACGACTGAGCGTGGTGGCGACGTCAAAACGGGGCCGTTCGGCATGTGAAGGCCGTAAGCGGCTCTTCAGCCGGCGTCCAGGACAGGCTCGGCTATCGGGATGCACACCGCACGCCGGACCACCGTCTCCGCCTCGATCAGCTATCCCCTGGGTTTCGCAGGTGCTCCAGCCGCGGCTTTCCTCGCACGAGCGGGCGGCTCACCACAGCCGCTCGTTTCGGTGTTGCTCATGGTCGCGGTGATCGACGCCATCGCCTTGCTCGGCACCGCACGGGCCGCCTTCGTCACCGCGACGATCTGCTGGCTCCTGCATTCCTGGCTGGTGCTGGGGCATCCATCCGGGCGCGACGCCCTTGTGTTCGCGCTGAATTCCCTGGGCGCCACCGGTTTCGCGGCCCTGTCGAGGAACGCCAGGTGACCACGACCCTCGCCCGCCCCGAGAGCGGAACCGACCGCTCCGAACGCCACCGCCTTTCCGTCATCGGCGGGCTCGCCGCGCTGTCCTTGGACGCGATGGCGTCGGTCGCCTATGGACCCGAGGCCATCGTCATCGTGCTGGCCGTCGCCGGTGGTGCGGGGCTGGGCTTCACCGTTCCTGTCACGCTCGCGATCGCGGTCCTGCTGGGCGTGCTGACGCTGTCCTACCGTCAGGTGATCGCCGCGTTCCCCGACGGCGGCGGCGCCTACGGGGTCAGCCGGGCCTACCTCGGGCGCCGAGCCTCACTGGTGGCGGCGGCATCGCTGATCGTCGACTACGTGCTCAACGTCGCGGTGTCGGTGGCGGCCGGGGTGGCCGCGCTGACATCGGCGTTTCCCGGGCTGCTGCCGTACACGCTGTGGTTGTGCCTCGGCGTGCTGGCGCTGGTCACCGGGGTGAACCTGCGCGGCATCGCCGAGAGCGCCCGGATGTTCGTCGTGCCCACCGTGATCTACGTCGGCGCGATCCTGACCGTGATCGCCGCCGGCCTGTTCCGTTCCGGCCCCGCCGCGGCGGTCGTCGCGCCGGACCACGCGCAGAACCTGCAGACGGTCGGCATTCTGTTGCTGCTCAAGGCCTTCGCGAACGGCTGCGCGGCGCTGACCGGAGTCGAGGCGATCGCCAACGCCGTCCCGTCGTTCCGCAAGCCTCGAGTCCGGCGCGCGCAACACGCGGAGATCGCACTGGGCGGCCTTCTCGGCGTGATGCTCCTCGGGATCGCCGTGCTGATCGGGAAATTCGCCATCCATCCGGTGGACGGCGTCACCGTGCTCTCGCAGGTGACGACCGCGGCGCTGGGCGACGGCTTCGGTTTCTACCTGGTCCAGTTCTCGACCGTGGTCCTGCTCGCCTTGGCCGCGAACACGTCGTTCGGCGGGCTTCCCGTGCTGGCCCAGTTGCTCGCCAAGCACAACAAGCTGCCGCATGTGTTCGCCTTGCGCGCGGAACGCCAGGTGTACCGCTACGGCGTCGGTTTCCTCGCGATCACCGCGGCCCTGCTGCTCGTCATCACCGACGGCGACATGAACACCCTGGTCCCGCTGTTCGCGATCGGGGTGTTCGCCGGGTTCACCCTCTCCCAGGTCGGGATGGTCCGGCACTGGCGGCGGAACCGCCCATCCGGCTGGCGGGGCAAGGCCACGCTCAACGGCCTCGGCGCGCTGCTCACCGGAGCCGCGGCGATCGTGGTGACGACGACCAAATTCGGCGAAGGCGGCTGGTTGATCGTCGTCGCGCTGCCGCTGCTGGTGGCGGCCATGGAATGGGTGGAACGCGGCTACCGCCGGATCGGCGAGCGGCTCGGACTCGGCCTGACCCCCGCTCCCCCGCGACCACACCGCTCACTCGTCGTCGTCCCCGTCCACACCGTCTCCCGCCTGACCCGTGACGCGCTCGCCGCCGCATTGTCACTCGGCGACCACGTCGAGGCCGTGCACGTCATCCACCCCGAAGACGAACAGTCAGCGCGGGACTTCGTCGCCGCGTGGGAGAAGTGGCATCCCGAAGTGGCACTGGTCCTACTCCACGACGAACGACGCCGTCTCGGCGAGCCGCTGGTGGAGCACCTCCGCACGGTCGGCGACCGGCACGTCTTCGTGCTGATCGCCGAGGTCGAACCGGAGCATTGGTGGCAGCGGGTCCTGCAGAACCAGCGCGGCGGCGTGCTCGCTCGCGCCCTGCGCCGCCACTCGGACGCCGTCGTCTGCCGGATGCGCTTCCGGTTGGCCGCCCGGTGAGTGTTGCCACGGAAGGAATCCGTGATACCGCCCGGGGCGATCGACGACGAACGTGGTCCGCTCCGCCAGCGAGACCGCGTGATCGGCGAACCGTTCGTAGTACCGGCTCACCAAGGCCGCGTCGACCGCTTGCGCGGTGCCGTAGGCCCAGTCCTGGTAGTCGATCACCGCGAAGAGCGTCCGGTGCAGGTCGTCCATGTCGTCGTCGACACTGATCAGCGTCCGGGCCAGTACGGCGTCACGGTTCTGGACGGCCTGCCCGGCCATCACCGCCAGCCACACCGCGATGCGGCCCATTTCGACGAACCGCGGCACGAGCACCTGCGGCACCACCCGGGCCGGGTACCTGCGCTGGACGGCCTCGGCGACATGAATCGCCAGCCGTCCCATCCGGTCGAGGTCGCCGACGGCGTGGATCGCCGCCGGCACGACCCGCGGATCGGTCGTCACCGGCGACTGCGACACCAGGATCGCGTGTGCGTCTTCCTCCGCCTCGACCTTGACCCGTCCCAGGGTCGCGCCGTCGGCAATGACCTCGCACGCCAGCTCGCCGTCGGCTTCGACCAACGCCGTGCCTGCCCGGTCCATCATGTCGGCGACCAGCCGCGACGTCCGCAGCAGCCGGGCGACGAGCCGGTCGAATCGTTCGTGCATGGACCCGATCCTCGTGCGACGGGAATCCCCTCTCGGTGACACGAGACCGAATTTCACGGGAACAGTACGCCGATCGCCCCGGCCTCGATCCCTTGTTGACGCCTGTCGTCAGCCGACGTGGATTCCCGGCCGCAGTGCCGGATCGCGTTCGCTGGTGCGGATGATCTCGCGGACCACCGGTGCGGTGTCGCCGCGGCCGAGGATCAGATAGCGGAACAGGTGCCCGAGCGGATTGCCCTCACTCCATTCGAAATGGCACTGCGGCCGCACACCGGTGGCGTCGCGCAACGCGAGCAGGACGGCCGCGATCGCGTTCGGCGCGGCCGGGCTTTCCACCCGCAGGACACGGAAACCTTCGATCTCGACACCGCGGACCTTCAGCACGTCGCTGAACCCGGACGGGTCGATGACGTCGATCTCGAGGAACAGGACGTCGGCGGCACCCGGCACCGGGTTCAGGCCGCGCTGCTCGGCCTCCTTCGCCCGGTACTCGTCGGCGTCCCCGGCCTGGCGGCGGTTCGCGATGATGGTCAGCGCGCCGTCGTGGGCGATGGAATCGGTGACGAACCGGCGGGCGGGCTCGTCGAATTCGATGTGCTCCACCCGTAGTTCCGTGGTGCGCGTGACCCGCGAGATCAGCGACACCACGATGATCCCGAGAATGAAGAACGCGGAGATCGTGAGACCGTCGGGCTTCTCGATGACGTTCTCCACCAACGCGTAGATCAGGATCAGCGTCAGCACGGCGAACGCGATCGCGGCCTTGCGCTGCCGCTTCTTCGCCGCCGAGATCGCCACCGCGACCGACGCGGACACCATCATCGCGAGGATCCCGGTGGCGTACGCGCCGGCCTGGGCGTTGACGTCGGCGTTGAAGATGATCGTCACCAGGACGCAGATCGCGGTGTAGACCAGCACCACCGGACGGACCGCGCGGGCCCAGTCCGGCGCCATCCCGTACGCGGGAAGATAACGCGGCACGATGTTGATCAGCCCGGCCATCGCCGACGCACCGGCGAACCACAGGATCAGGATGCTGCTGATGTCGTAGGCGGTACCGACCCATTCGCCCAGCAGCTCGTGCGCGAGGTACGCCAGCGCCCGGCCGTTCGCCTCACCACCCGGTTTGAACGCGTCGGCCGGGATCAGGACCGTGGTGACGAAACTCGTCGCGATCAGGTACACCGACATGATCAGCGCGGCGGCGGTGAGCAGCTTGCGGGTGTTGCGTATCCGGTTCGCCAGTTTCTGTTCGGCGTTCTCCCCCTTGGCCGCCACCAGCGGCATCATGCTCACACCGGTCTCGAAACCGGACAATCCGAGCACCAGCAACGGGAACGCCAGGATCGCCGGTCCGACCACACCGCCGAACCCGCCTCCCCCGGAGGTGAGCGCGTCGATCCAGCGGTCGAACGCGCCGGGTTCGGTGAACACCTCGCCGATCCCGGCGACCACGACGACGGCGTTGAGCACCAGGAAGATCGCGACCAGCGGGATCGCGACCCCGACCGCCTCACTGAACCCGAGCAAGAACACCCCGCCCAGGATCAGCAGCAGGACCACCGTGATCAGCACCTCGTGCCCGTGCAGGAACGACGGGGTGATGGGGTTCTCCAGCGCGTGCACCGTGGCATCCGCCGACGAGAGCGTGATCGTGATGATCCACGATGTCGCGACGAAACCCAGCAGTACCAACACGAAGATCTTGCCGCGCCAGAACGGCAACAGGTTCTCCAGCATCGCGACCGACCCCTGACCGTGCGGGCTCTCCTTCGCCACCCGCCGGTACATCGGCAACATCCCCAGCAGGGTCAGCGCGACGATCAGCAACGTCGCCAGCGGTGACAGCGCGCCCGCCGCTAGCGCCGCGATACCGGGCAAATACGACAACGTGGAGAAATAGTCCACGCCGGTGAGGCACATGACCTTCCACCACGACTGCGGTGTCGTGTGTTCCTCGTGGCTCTCCGGCCCCACCGGCTGGACCCGGTGCTCCATCAGCCACCGGCCGACCTTGCCCGTGGGCGCCACCTGCCGATCCGGACTGTCCACCCGATCCGGAACAACGTAGTCCGGTACCTCGGTCATACCCCTGTCCTCCCCGCGCACTGCACGCCATCTCCCCCGGACGGGGCGGCCGCACACCGACGCGGACACTAACGACCCGGCGCCAAGAAACGCCGATCCGGCCGTAAAGAAAACATCAATGTCGCGCGACAGAAAGACGTGCCGTTCGCGACGAGGTGATCTCGGGTCACTTCCCGGCCGTGCCGGGCCGGCCGCCGATGGACTCCTGGTAGGCGGCGGGCTTGTGAGGACGCTCAGCTTTCGGTCGGCGCGTGTCCGGGTTCCGGTCGCCGGAAGCGTGGATGGGTCGCCAACGCCAATGCGAGGAACGTGATCACGATGCCGGCGATCGTGGCCACCGACGGCTCTCGGCCCGGCGTGAACGCGTCGAGCACGACCGCGCCGAGCAGCTGCCCTGCCACGCTGGCCAAGCCGAACACCAGCACACCGAGATGCCGGACGGCGATCGTGGCCACCGCGATGACCCCGACGCCGATCACCCCGGCGAGGTAGAGCAGCGGCTCCGCGGGCAGGCGCACCGGTGAGCTCCAGCCGGACACGGCCCGCACGGTCAGCACGCCGGCCAGCGACGTGGCCGCGACGGCGAAGTTGACCAGCGTGGCCGGCCACGGCGATCCGGCGATCACCCCGAGCCGCCCGTTCAACGCCGACTGGACCGCGACCGCGGCACCGGCGAGCACCGGCAACGCCACCACCACTGTCCCGGATCCACCCCACGCGCCGTGCCCGGCCACCGCGACCGCCACCACGCAGGCCACCGCACCCGCCGCCCGCGCCACCGTGATGCGGCGCCGCCCACCGGGCCCGATCGCGAACCGATCGACGACCAGACCACCGACAGCCGAGCCACCCACCACGGCCACGGTGAACACCGCCACCCCGACAGCGCCGACGCTGATTCCTTGCCCGGCCACGAACAACGCGCCACAGACGCCGCCGGCCAGGTGCCACCACCGCAGGTCGCCGTCGCGCACCGCCGCGCGCATCAGCCGCAGCCCGCGCCGTCCGGCCGGGTGCAGCGGAACAACCAGCAGTAACAGGACAAGGCCGACGACCGTGGACGCCAGCGTCGCCGCGATCCCGTCCCCTACCCGTGAACCGAGCTCTCCGTTCAACCGGGCCTGAACCGCCAACCCCACGCCGGCGGTCACCGCCCCCGCCACCGGAACCACACCACGCCCCGTCACTGGCCGAACAGTGGCAGCCCTGACTTCCGTCCGGGCGCAAAAGTCGCCAAGGCCACAGACACCGGAATTCGGCGACGCCCGCGCCCGCCTCGGATGAGTGGACGGTTCAGTGTCCTCGGGCGATCCATTCGGCCAGGTGCGGGGCTTCGGCGCCGATCGTGGTGGGGTCACCGTGTCCGGTGTGGACCTTGGTGTCCTCGGGCAAGGCGAAAAGCCGTTCCCTGATCGAGGAAATGATCGTCGGGAAGTCGGAGAACGAACGTCCCGTCGCGCCGGGTCCGCCCGAGAAGAGCGTGTCCCCGGAGAAGAGGGCTTTTGCCTCGGGAAGATGCAGGCAAACCGATCCGGGCGAGTGTCCCGGCGTGTGGATGACCTCGAGCTCCGTGCCGGCGACGGCGATCCGTTCACCGTCCTCCGCGCTCCGGAAACGGACGCCGGGATGGGTCATCTCCCACAGCTCCCGATCCCCCGGATGCAGAACGGCGGGCGCGTGCAGGTGTTCGCTGAGCTGCGGAGCGACGGTGACATGGTCGTTGTGCCCGTGGGTGCAGACGACGGCGACGACGGCGCGGCCGCCCACGGCCTCGGTGATGGTCTTCTCGTCGTGCGCGGCGTCCACGATCACGACCTCGTCGTCGTCCCCGACGAGCCAGACGTTGTTGTCGACGTCCCAGCTCCCGCCGTCGAGTTCGAAGACCCCGGCGGTGACGACGCGCTCGATCCGCAGGTTCCCGCTCACAGGATCACCACCGAACGCAGCACTTCACCGGCGTGCATGGCGTGGAAGGCCTTCTCGACACCGTCGAGCGCGATCCGCTCGGTCACGAACCGCTCCAGCGGCAACCGGCCCTGGAGGTACAGGTCGATCAGCATCGGGAAGTCCCGCTCCGGCAGGCAATCGCCGTACCAGGACGACTTCAGCGAGCCACCGCGGGAGAAGAAGTCGATCAGCGGCATCTCCAGCCGCATGTCCGGTGTCGGGACTCCGACCAGGACCACGGTGCCCGCCAGGTCGCGGGCGTAGAAGGCCGCTTTCCACGTCTCCGGGCGGCCGACCGCGTCGATGACGACGTCGGCGCCGAAACCGCCGGTCAGTTCCTGGATCGCGGCGACCGTGTCGGTGGCACTCGCGTCGACGGTGTGGGTCGCGCCGAGTTCACGGGCCCACGTGAGCTTCCGCTCGTCCCGGTCGACCGCGATGATAGTGCCCGCGCCCGCCAGCCGGGCCCCCGCGATGGCGGCGTCACCGACGCCCCCGCAGCCGATGACCGCGACCGAGTCGCCACGGCCGACGGCGCCGGTGTTGACCGCCGCGCCGAGCCCGGCCATCACACCGCAGCCGAGCAGGCCCGCGACGGCCGGGTCCGCGGCGGGATCGACCTTGGTGCACTGTCCGGCGTGGACGAGTGTCTTGTCCGCGAACGCACCGATGCCCAGGGCCGGCGTCAGTTCGGTGCCGTCGGTCAGCGTCATCTTCTGTGTCGCGTTGAAGGTGTCGAAGCAGTACTGCGGACGTCCGCGTTTGCAGGCCCGGCACTGTCCGCAGACCGCGCGCCAGTTGAGGACGACGAAATCCCCCGGCCGCACGGAATCCACGCCCTCTCCGACGCTTTCCACCGTGCCCGCGGCCTCGTGCCCCAGCAGGAACGGGAACTCGTCGTTGATGCCGCCCTCGCGGTAGGTCAGATCCGTGTGGCAGACCCCGCAGGCCGCGATCGACACGACGACCTCGCCCGGGCCGGGGTCCGGGATCACGATGTCCGTCAGCTCCACCGGAGCGTTCTCGGACCGGGCGATCACCCCGCGCACCTGCTGTGGCATTCCCTGTTTCCTCCACCGTTCGACGACACAGGCATGCGCCTGAGCGCATGCTTCACGTGAGGCTAGGCCGGAAGCAGGCGGGAGCGACCTGGCCATCGGTCCAGTGGATCCTGTCCTTTCGACCAGGCGAGCCGGCGGATAGGCTCATCCGATGCCCGACTCCGCCGGCCTGACCGCACTGCGCGACGTCATCGAGGGCCCGCTGCGCGAAATCGCCGACCGGTTCTCGCGTTTCCTCGCCGACGGCTGGCCGCACCAGGCCCTGGTCATCTTCACCCGGGAGTGCACCGGGCGGCCTCGCAAGGTCACCGGCGCCCGGGAGATCACCGACAAGGTCACCATCGCCGAACTCGAAGCACTCAAAGCAAGTGTGCCCGCCGGCCATCAGCTGACCACGACGGCCGCCCTCGGCGGTACCACCCGGACGGTCTGGGCCGTGCAAGATCCGATCGGCACTCTGCTCGTCCTCGTCCCCCGGTCGAGCCGGACCCGCTTCCCGCGACCCGCTCCACTGGCCGAGGTCTTCGGCATCGTCGCGACCTCGATCCGCCAGCAGGTGACCCAGGCCAGCCCCGACTACCTCGCCGAATCCCGCGCGGCCTCCAGCGAACGCGCCAGGACGATCACCGAAATGGCCGCGGCACACGAAACCGCGCTCGTCACGATCCTCACCACCCTGCGGTCCGCCCGGCTGGACGACCACCGCGCCCGGCTCGCCGCGACCGACTCCGCCTCGGCCGCGCTGGTCGCGCTCCGATCCGCCCGGGAAACCGATCTCGCGCAATCCGAAGAGCCCGCGCACGCCGCGTTCGGCAGGCTAAGGCGGGAAATCCGGCAGATGCTGCGCCATCACGACGCGGAACTGGAGTTCACGGCCCCGGCGAAGAACGGGCAGCCGGTACCGGGTGAGGTCGCCCATGCCGCCAGGGCGATGACTTGTGCGGCGGTCCTGGCCTTCACGGGCCAGCCGGATCTGACCCGCCTCCGGATCGCCTGGTCGAGCGACAGCACCGCGCTGCATCTCGATGTCCGGGACCGGGAATCCGGGAACCTCGACGTCCAGGGTCTGCGAGCGCAGCTCGACGGACGCGCGAAAACGCTGGGCGCCACCGTCGAGATCGACGCCGTCCCCGGCTGGGGCAGTCGCGTCACCATCGACCTCCCGTTCGAGCCCGCCTCGGGCCGGGTCGACGAGACTCAGCTGGCGGACCTCAATCCCCGCGAACTCGAAGTGCTCCGGCTCGTGGCACAAGGACAACGCAACAAGTCCATCGCCGCCGCGCTCGGCATCACCGAAAGCACGGTCAAATTCCACGTCGCAGGCCTCTTGAAGAAGCTGAACGTCACTTCACGCGGTGAGGCCGCGGCCTTGGCCTTGAGTGCCGGAGTCCCAGGAACTCAGGGCGCAGCGCCATGATCGCGATCCGGCTACCAATAGCGGACCGAGCAGACCGAGCACGGTGCCGTGGTCTCGTCGTGTTCACACAGGACGTGGCGCGCGGCCTGCGAACGCCGGAAGTCCTTCAGCCGCCCGCAAAGCCACTCGAACACGGTCAGCGGCCGGTAGCCGGGTAACTCCTGGGAAACGGTGTCGCGCCTGCGCTGAGACCACATCTCGGTCGCCCATCCTGGTCGGCCCCCGGGAACTGATCGGCATTCGCGTCGGTCGAATGGCCGACACCGTACCTCGGACCTCGCCGTTCAGCAGAAGCCCGCACGAGCCTTCTCCCGGTCCGGTGCCACGCCGAACTCAGCGGGCTGGCAGGTGGTTTCGAGCACCGACATCCACAGGTCGCCGTCGGGGTCGACCTGGTTGCGGCGGCTGGTCATCAGGGAGAACGGGACGTGCACGAAGCGACGTCGCCAGCGCGCGACCGCGGCTTCGGTACGACCCGCCATGGCGGCGTGCACCGCGGCGTGGGCGAGCCGAAGGCAGTAGACGCTGTCGTAGGCGTTCGCGGCGATGCTGCGCACCGCGTAGCTCGGGTCGATGTAGCGCATCGTGGGGGTCAAGCCTGCCGCCGTCAGGTGTCCGGTGATGCTCGCTTTGAGCAGTTCACCGATGTTGCCGAGTCTGACGTTGCCCGAAGCGTCGGTGCCGTGCCCGTTGTACTCCGGCAGCCCGTGTGCTTCGAGAAGGTCTTGGCCCGCACCTTCCGCCAGGACGATCACCACGTGGCCCTTGGCCCGCACGTGCTGCTCGACGTGGGCCAGCAGACCGTCCGCTCCCCCGAGGCTGAACGGGATCTCGGGGATCAGGACGATGTCCGCGGCGTTCGCGGCCAGCGCGGCGTAGCTGGCGATGAACCCGGAATGACGGCCCATCAGCTTCACGATCCCGACGCCGTTCGGGCTGGCCGCGGCTTCTACGGAGACCGCGGAGATGAAGTCGGTGGCCCGCGCGAACGCGCTCTGGAACCCGAACGACTGGTCGGTGAAGGGAAGGTCGTTGTCGATCGTCTTCGGCACCCCGATGACGGCGATGTCGAGTCCGCGTGCCCTGATCGCCTTGCCGAGGAACGTCGCGGCGCGCATCCCTCCGTCGCCGCCGATGACGAACATGACGTCGATGCCGCGCTGGACGAGGCTGTCGACCATCTCGTCGGCGTCCTGGCCGCCGCGGGAGCTGCCCAGGATGGTGCCGCCGGCGTTGTGGATGTCGCGGACGCGCTCGGGGGTCAGTTCGACGGTGTCGTGGCGGTGTTCGGCCGTCAGGCCCTGGAGACCGTTCCGGAAACCCAGGATCCGCTTGACCTTGTAGTGCACGGCGAGTTCCTGGACGAGACCGCGGATCACGTTGTTGAGACCGGGGCACAGCCCGCCGCAGGTGACGATGCCGGCGGTCACCCGCGCCGGATCGAAATAGATCTTACGGCGCGGCCCGGCCGCTTCGAAGCTCGGCGCCGCACCGGACGGTAGGTCGTGGTCGGCCAGCATGGACACGGTGTCCTCGAGCAGGACGCGGTCGCCCTCCGCGACGTAATGCGGAGAGGTCTGCTTGGTGGAGAGCATCTCGGAGAACGGCGAATCGAAACGGCACTCGCCGAGGCGGCGAACGCGGAGGTCGTCCAGGTGCAACGTCACCGAATCTCCTTGATCGTAGGTGCTTCCGGGTAGCTATCCGAAGATCGTGTGCGTGACGTGCCGAACCTGGCCCCTGGAGATCAGGAGCGATTCGACGACGGTCCCGCCGCCGCCTTTTCTCGGCCGTCCGACGAGTGCCCCGCCGCTGACGCCGGTGGCGACGAAGAAGGCGTCGCCCGCCACGAGCTCGTCACGCTCGTAGACGCGTTCGACGGACATACCGGCCGCGCGGATCGCCGCCGCTTCCTCTTCCCGTTGCGGGACAAGGCGGCCCAGCATGCCGCCGCCCAGCGCGCGGACCGCGGCGGCGGTCATCACCCCTTCCGGGGTACCGCCGACGCCGAGGAGCAGGTCGACGTCGAGCGCCGGCAGGAGCACCGCCAGGCTCCCCCCGACGTCGCCCCCGGCCGGGGTCTGCACCGCCGCGCCCGCTGCGACCACTCGCGCGATCAGATCCTTGTGCCGCGGCTTGTCCATGATGACGACGCGGAGCTCGGAGACCTTCTTCCCGAGCGACCGGGCGACCTTGCTCAAGGTGCGTTCGGGCGAATCGTCGAGATCGATGACGTCCTTCGCCGGGGACGGCACCACGATCTTGTCCATGTAGAACCCCGGTCCGGGTGACCACAAGGTGCCGGCCTCGCCGAACGCGATCGTCGCCAGGGACCCGGGAAGGTCCTTGGCGCAGAAGGAAGTCCCTTCGAGCGGGTCGACCGCGATGTCGAAATCCGGTCCCCGGCCGTCACCCACGACCTCCCCGTTGAACAACATCGGGGCGTCGTCCTTCTCCCCCTCCCCGATGACGACGGTCCCCCGCCCGGGCGCGTCGGCCAGCGCCTCCCGCATGGCGGTGGTCGCCGCCGCGTCCGCGGCCTTCTGAGCGTGCCGTCCCACCCAGGCGTAGCTGGCCACCGCGGCGCGGCAGGTGGCGGCCAGCGCCACCGCCTCCAGGGTGTGGATGTCGGCGGTGTTCCGCGGTGCGACCTCGTTCCGGCGCTGCATCTTGGACTCCTCTACTCGGACGTGGCATCAGGACGAGATCGCGGTTCCGGTCACTCGAGATTCGCGTGCAGGCGCCACAGTTCGCGGGCCTGGGTCCCACCGGACTTCCACAGCGTGTGGAACAGCGCGTCGGTGATCAGCAGGACGGACTGCTCGAACAGGCTGCCGGCGTACTGGACGGAGGCGGTTCCGTCGAAGTCCTGCTTGTCCGCGGCCGGGACGACGAGCACCTCGGTCGCGATCTTCGCCAGCGGCGAGCGCGCCGCCGTGGTCAACGCGATCACGTCCGCGCCCTGGTCGCGTGCGGTCTGCGCGGCCCGGACCACCCGTGCCGTGGTCCCCGAGCCCGACGCCGCCACCAGCACGTCGCGCGCGCCGATGGCCGGCGCGGTCACCTCACCGACGACGTGGGTGGGGAGCCCGAGGTGCATGAACCGCATCGCCGCCATCTGGAGAGCCAGACCGCTTCGACCGGTACCGATCGTGAACACCTTCGGCGCCTTCAGCAACAGGGCACCGGCACGCGTCCAGGCCGGGAAATGCACACCGGCGCTCACCTTGTCCACTTCTCCGACGACCGCACGCGTCGCGTCCGAGAAACGACCGGGATCGAGATTCTTCGAAATCGATTGCGTCACCGAGATCTTCCTCCATTTCGCGAAACCCGCTTCATTGAGAAAAAATGATCGCCCGCCGTGGCGACTTCCTTCAAGACGTCCGGCATTGGGAACCGCTATCCCCTGATCACGAAAACGAATGAACATCGAGAACAGCGTGAAGCAGGCGGCCCCGGCTTCCCGCCGAGGCCGCCGACACGAGCGGGTGCCCGTCAGCCCTGCCGCACGGACCGCACGCTTCGCAGTGCCGCTTCGACCACGGTCTCGGTGGTGATGCCGAACTGGCTGAACAGCGTCTGGTAGTCCGCCGAGGCACCGAAATGCTCCAGCGACACGATTTCGCCCGCGTCTCCGGCGAATCGGTGCCAGGGCTGCGCCACACCCGCTTCGACGATCACCCGGGCGCGCACCGAGGACGGCAGCACTTCGTCCCGATAGGACCGATCCTGCCGGTCGAACCACTCCACGCACGGCATCGACACCACCCGGGTGGCCAAGCCCTGTGTTTCCAGGATCTTCCTGGCTTCCACGGCCAGCTGGACCTCGGAACCGGTGCCGACGAGCACGACGTCGGGCTTGCCCGAGGACGCCTCGGCGAGGACATAGCCGCCGCGGGACACTCCCTCGGCCGACGTGCCTTCCAGGGTCGGCACGTCCTGGCGGGTGAGCGCCAGTCCGGCCGGGCCGCCGGTGTCCTCCATGACGGCTTTCCAGGCGTGTGCCGTCTCGTTCGCGTCCGCGGGGCGCACCACCGACAGGCCGGGGATGGCACGCAGCGACGCCAGCTGCTCCACGGGCTGATGGGTCGGTCCGTCCTCGCCGAGCCCGATCGAGTCGTGCGTCCACACGTAGATGGCCGGTAGCCGCATCAGCGCGGCCAAGCGCACCGCCGGGCGCATGTAGTCGCTGAAGATGAGGAAGGTTCCGCCGTACGGCCGGGTTCCGCCGTGCAGGGCGATGCCGTTGAGGATCGAGCCCATCGCGTGCTCACGGATGCCGAAGTGCAACGTGCGACCGTAGGGCTGAGCGGTCCAGGTGTCGGTGGAGATCTCGGCCGGGCCGAACGAGTCCGCGCCCTTGATCGTGGTGTTGTTGCTCTCGGCCAGGTCCGCCGAACCGCCCCAGAGCTCGGGCAGGACTTCGCCGAGCTTGGCCAGCACCGCGGCCGACGCCTTGCGCGTGGCGACGCCCTTTTCGGACGGCTCCCAGACGGGGAGGTCGTCGTCCCATCCGGCCGGCGGCTCTCGGCGGGACATGCGGTCCAGCAACGCCTTGCGTTCGGGGTTGGCCTGTGCCCAGGCATCGAACTCGAGCTGCCACTTCTCGTGGTCCGCCCGGCCGCGGGTGGCCACTTCGCGGGCATGACGCAGGACCTCGTCGTCGACCTGGAAGCGGCGCCCCGGGTCGAAGCCGACGGCACTCTTGACGGCGGCGAGCTCCTCGGCGCCGAGCGCGGCACCGTGCACCTTGCCGGTGTTCATCTTGGTGGGCGCCGGGTAGCCGATCACCGTGCGCAACACGATGAGGGTGGGGCGCGTGGTCTCCGCCCTCGCCTGCTCGACGGCGTCCAGGAAGCCCGCCACGTCCTCACCGCCGTGGACCGTGAGAACCTGCCAGCCGTAGGCCTCGTAGCGTTTGGCGGTGTCCTCGGAGAGGGCGATACGGGTGTCGTCCTCGATGGAGATCTCGTTGCTGTCGTAGACCACCGTGAGGTTGCCGAGCCGCTGGGTTCCCGCCAGCGACGAGGCCTCGGAGGTGACACCTTCCTCGATGTCGCCGTCCGAAGCGATCACGTAGACCTGGTGGTCGAACACGCTCCGGCCCGGCTCGGCTTCCGGGTCGAACAGTCCTCGCTCGCGACGGGCGGCCATCGCCATGCCGACCGCGTTCGCCAGGCCCTGGCCGAGAGGGCCGGTGGTGGTCTCCACCCCCACCGTGTGCCCGTACTCGGGGTGCCCCGGCGTCAGCGAATCCCATTTGCGCAGGGCCTTGAGGTCGTCGAGTTCCAAACCGTAGCCGGAGAGGAAAAGCTGGATGTACAAGGTGAGGCTCGAATGCCCGGCCGAGAGCACGAACCGGTCCCGGCCGATCCAGCGCGCGTCGCCGGGGTCGTGCCGCATGACCCGCTGGAAAAGCGCGTAGGCGACGGGAGCGAGGCTCATGGCGGTGCCCGGGTGCCCGCTCCCGCAGTGTTCGACCGCGTCCGCGGCCAGCACGCGCGCGGTGTCCACCGCGCGCTGGTCCAGCTCCGTCCAGTCTTCGGGGAGCCGCTTGGTGGTCAAGCGGGCAAGCTCGCCGATCGATTCGTTTGCTGCCATGAACGCGCTCTCCTGATTCGCCGCGTGCCGGATCGGTGGGGTGTTATCGAGAGGTAAGTGTCGCGACGTGACCGCGGCGGGTGAGCGACCGGGGCGAAGGGAACCTTCACCGCATTAGACGCGACGAAGGGAGCCTTCACCCATCATCGACCCGTCCACGACCACGACACGTTTGCCTTATCCCTCACTAGCGGGTGGCGCGTTGTTTGAGTTCTTTGGCGGCGGTGGCGGGGTCGGTGGCGTTGTAGATGGCGCCTCCGGCGACGGCGACTTTCGCGCCTGCCTCACGGACGGAGGCGATGGTGTCGATCTTGATGCCGCCGGCGATGGAGAACGGCACTCCCGCTTCCCTGCCGTCGCGCAGCAACTGCTCGATCGTGTAGCCGGGACGGGCCTGTTCGTCCAGACCGGCGTGGATCTCCACGAACGACACCCCCAGTTTCGCGACCTCCCGGATCCGGGACACCCGCCCGTCCACCACGGTGATCATGTCCGCCACCACCTGCTTGCCGTACTTCTTCCCGGCGGCGACCGCACCCCGCACCGTGTCGTCGTCCGCGGCGCCCATCACCGTCACCAGATCCGCGCCCGCCTCGAACGCCAGCGTCGCCTCCAGCTCACCCGCGTCCGCCGTCTTCAGATCCACGAACACCAGCTTCTCCGGGAACGCCGCCTTGATCGCCGACACCGCACCGATCCCCGCCGACTTCACCAACGGAGTCCCCAGCTCCAAAATGTCCACATGCCCGGCCACCTGATTCGCCAACGTCAACGCCGACGGCAGATCCAGCACATCCAACGCAACCTGCAACTCCACAACAACACTCCTCACCACAACGAAAACCAGAACCCCACCACCATCACCACCCCAACACCAACCGGCAACACCCCACCACATCCGAAAACACAATCCCCCGATACACACAACGAATAACCACACCGTTCCCCGGGAGACTTACGCTCGATGTCGTGACGAAAACTCCCTTGATAGCCCCGTCGATCCTTTCCGCCGATTTCGCCCGGCTCGCCGACGAAGTGGCCGCGGTGAACGGAAAACCGGGACGCGGCGCGGATTGGCTGCACGTGGACGTCATGGACGCGCACTTCGTGCCGAATCTGACCCTGGGATTACCGGTCGTGCGGTCGATTCTGGCCACCACCGACATACCGGTGGACTGCCATCTGATGATCGAGAAGCCGGACCGGTGGGCGATCGGCTACGCGGAAGCGGGTTCCTACAACGTCACGGTGCACGTCGAGGCCGCCGAAGACCCGATCATGCTCGCGAAGAACCTGCGGGCCGCCGGCGCGAAAGCGGGGTTGGCGATCAAACCGAACACGCCCTTGGAGCCCTACCTCGGCGTGCTCGAGCATTACGACACGCTGCTGGTGATGTCGGTGGAGCCCGGATTCGGCGGTCAGAAGTTCATCGCCGAAGTCCTCGACAAGGTGCGCAAGGCACGGACGATGGTGGACACCGGCCACCTGAACCTGGTGGTGGAGATCGACGGCGGCATCAACACCGACACGATCGAGCAGGCGGCCGAGGCCGGCGTCGACTGCTTCGTGGCCGGCTCCGCGGTCTACGCGGCCGCAGATCCCGCACAGGCTGTGGAGGGACTGCGCGGCCAGGTGGAAGCCCTTCGGTCACGGACGACGTGACCTGTGCGAGGTCTCGGAGTCCGGCAAGCACTCCGAGACCCCGCTTTCACACGCCGAGCATCCGCCGGAGATCCGGGGCGTGGCGACGCGAAACGGGAACCAGTTCGGGGGAACGGGAATCCGTGATCAGGAAGAGCTCACCCTTGATACCGCGTTCCAGCTCGGCCACCCGGCGAAGGTTGACCAGATATCGCCGGTGCACCCGGCGGAACCCGTGTGGTGTCAGCATCCGCTCGACGTTGTCCAGGCCTCGGGTCGCGGCTTGGATCCTGCCTCGTTCGGTGACCAGCCAGACGATGTTCCGGTCGGCTTCGGCATAGCGGATCTCCGACGGGGCCAGCAGGACCAGCCGGTCTTTCCGCATCCCGATGACACACCGAGGCAATGAACCGAGCACATCGCCGGAGCTTCCGTCGTATGCCTCACCTTCCTGCACGCCGAACGCGCACAACAGGCCCACCACGTGGTTCGAGTCCACGACGGAACGCAGGGTCAGCGAGGTGGCCTCTTCGCCGGGACACACCGGCAGACGCGCGTAGCCACTCCACTGTGGACTTCCCTGTGCCTGTTTCCTGGCCCAGCGCACCACGTCGGGAAGCCCTGGGATGTCCGGGGTCCAGCGCTCCGCCGGTTCGGTCGCACCCGCGACGATGGGTGTTTCGCCGGTCAGCCCGAGCAAGGCGACGGCCGATTCGTTCGCGGCGATGATGTTCCCGCCCCGGTCCATGGCCAGGAAAGAACCGCCTGCCTGGGCGGATTCCTTGGTGAATTCGGCGATCACCTTGTCGGCTTCGTAGATCGCGCGCCGATAGATCTCCTGCTCGACACACGCGACGGCTTTCGTCAGCCACGGCGGCACGAACTTGGACAGCGACGCGTTCCAGCGGGAGATGTTGATCGACGCGACCGGTGCGCCGGTCACGATGTCGCGGATCGAAACGCCCGCGCACGCCCACTGATGAAAGGCTTCGCACCAGTGCTCCGGTCCCGTGACCGTCACCGGGCCGGAAACTTCGAGCGAAGTCCCCATCCCGTTCGTACCCGTGCATTCCTCCGACCACGAGGACCACGGGGCGAGGTTGTGCAGTTCGGCTCGCCGCCGGGCGGAGGGATCGCCCCAGGCGCCGAGGACACGCCCGTCGCCGTCCGTGACGGTGACGACGGCGCCGTCCTGTTCGACCTCCTGACCGGCCAACGCGCCGAGACCGCCGAGGGCGGTGAAGATCACGCCGTTGTCGGCACGCTGGGCTTCATCGCCTCGCGCTCCCGGAGCGACGTCCAGTCTCCGGTCCACTTCGTACCGGTCTCGGCATCGATACCACGACGCGAGGATTTCGGGCCGGACACCCGTCTCGATGTCCTCACCCGAAGCGAAGTTCTCCCACGCGCGAGCCACTTCTCTCGCCGATGACGTGGTCACCAGCGATCCGTCGGCCACGTGGTCACGTCTGCCGGGCCGACTCGATGCGATCACGAGCGGCGGCACTCTCCCGGTCATCGCGACCTCCTTGTCGCCGGCGCACCGGGGTTTCCTGGGACCGCGGGCGGTGGCAGAGGAAACAAGGTAACCCGATGCGACACGAGATTTCAATACAACTTCTTATCGTTGGGACACGTTGTTGTAGAACTACCCGATCGGCGGGTCGCGCCGGCACGGGAGGTACCCAGCCGTCGGGCAGATGAACCCCGGCCACGGTTAACCCTCGGCAAAATGTCGTCCAAAAGGGACGGATCCGCGATTGACGATCGATCGTCCGGATATTTCCCCGACAGAAGACCGGAAACATATTCATTTATCGCGAGGAAAGGTGTCACGCACGCCGAGGCAGGTTCGCCTTACTTCGCGACAACTAGAGATACACGATTTCCCGGCGCGGGAAACGCATCGACCGCTGATGCGCCGACGGCCACCGCCGGTCCTCGGTTCACGACCGTTCGTAGGTCGTTCGCCCGCACTCGTCCCAGGCCGCTTGCCCTGGAATCCGGAGGAAGTTTAGCTTGCGGCGGCGGCCAAGGGACGCGACGCGGCCCGACATGCGAGCAGGTCATCGGCACTGGACGGACGTAGGCCGTCCGGGTCGGCACCAGACCAAAGGCGGTCTCAGATGACACAGGTACGCCGGCCCGACCAGGCCACCCACAGTCGTGGAGAGGCGACTGTGCGTGAGTCGTGGGAGCGGTTCGCGCGAGGTGAGGACGATCTCCGCGGGGTGCGGCCGGAAATCGCGATCTCCTGGCACCGATGCCGTGACCAGTACGGCGTCGACCCTTCCCTCACCGAAGCCCCGGCGGCCGTCGCCGAGGTCGGGCACGCGCTGGAGCACGACGTCGTGATCGCCGAACTCGGGTTCCGCGCCGCCTCTCTGGCGCACGAGGTCAACACCCTCGGTGGCATCGTGACCATCACCGACGCCTCCGGCCGGGTACTGGCCCAATGGGGTGACCAGGCGACCCGCTACGTCGCCGCCGAAGCCAACCTGGCGCCGTGGTTCTGCTGGGCCGAGGGCGCCACCGGGACGAACGGCATGGGGACCGCGCTGATGTCCTACGCCCCCGTGCTGATCCGCGGCGCCGAGCACTGGTGCGCGGCCTTCCACGATTGGACCTGCGCCGGCGTGGCGGTGCGGGACGTGGTGACCAGGAAGCCGGTCGCGGTGCTCAACATCTCGTCCTGGCGCGGTGAACTCCCCCCGGCCGTGGGGACGTGGCTCGGCAACGTCGCCACGAAGACCCAGCGCATCCTGCGCCAGCACGCCAAGGACGACGGCGCCGAATTGATCGCCGCCTTCAACCACAGCAGGTCGGGCTCGCGGGCGCCGCTCGCTGCCGTCGATCCCGCCGGGCGGGTCGTGCTCGCCGACGACACGGCGGGGGTGCTCCTCGGCATCCCGGGCTCCACGCCGGCGCCCGACCCCGCTGTCCGGTGGAAACCGGAACTGCCGGAGTTCATCCGGGCGGCCGAATACGCCGCCGCGCAGGCGACGCGCAATCCCGGCTGGTCCGGTTCGACTCAGATCCGCACCCGGCTCGCCAACGACCCGACATCGATCAGCTTCCGGCCGGTCTACCTGGCCGGGCACCTGATCGGCAACATCGTCGCGTTCGGTGTCTCCGAAGGGGATCCGGTGCAGCGGACCGTCGAGGACTCCCCTCTTCGCACCCAGCCGCATCGGATGGTCGCGACGCGGGAGAACCGCATGATCCTTCTACGGCTCCCTGAAGTCACCTTCGCGCAGTCGGACGGCAACGACGTGTGGCTGTCGACCGATCAAGGGCTGCTGCGATCCGCCTCGCCGGGCCTCGACCGGCTCGAAACCGAACTGAGCGATTCCGGGTTCCTCCGGGTGCACCGCCAGTACGTGGTGAACCTCAGCCGGATCCGAGAGGTCGAGCGGCGCTACAAGGGTGAGTTGTTCCTGGTCATGGACGACCGGGAACAGACCATGGTGCCGGTTTCCCGGCGGAACGCGCCGATGGTGCGCCGGGCGCTGGAGATCTGACCGGCGCCGCCCCGGTCAGCCTCGGTACCGGTGCACGTCGCAGACGCAGTACATGAGGCGGCACTCGAAACACTCGGGCTTGTCGACGCACGTGATGCAGCGCCCGCAGTGCACCGGTTCGGTGTGCCGCCCGACGTCGTCAGGCCCGTAACGCTCCCCGCAGTACAGGCACGGTAACCGTTCCTGCCGGGGCGTCGTCGGCTGGTTCATCGTTTCACCTCGACTTCCGTCGGCCGAAGCACCGAAACGGTGGCCGGGTCGCCGCGGCGACCCGGCCACCGGCCGGTACCTCAGTGAAAATCCCTTGTCACAGGGAGAAAACGATCAACGCGGCGCCGTGCCCCTGCCCGGACAGGCCGGGGACGATGCCTTCGAGCCAGCCACCCCAGCCGACCGGCACCGCGATGTGCTGCTTGCCGTCGACGGTGAAGGTGCTCGGGCTGCTGTGGTGACCGCTGCCGCACTGGAAGCTCCAGAGCTTCTCGCCCGTCTCCGAGTTCAGTGCCAGGAACTCGCCCGAAGGCGTGCCGGCGAACACCACGTTCCCCGCGGTGCTGAGGGTCGACGCGGCCATCGGCATGTTGTTGAGCCGGTGGCGCCACTTCTCCTCACCGTGGGAGTCGAACGCGCTGACCGAACCGGCCATGTTGTCGATGTCGACCTCGACGGCGGCACCCCAGTAGGGCATGCCCTCCTTGAACTCGCGGCGACGCCGGGTGGCGGTGGCGCCCACGTCCGCGACCGGGACGTAGAACAGATCGAGGTCCGGGTTGTACGACGCGTGCGTCCATTCCTTCGCACCGGCGGGGCCGGGGAAGAAGTGGCAGGGCTCGCCCTCCTTGTCCGGGTACTTCCGCGGGGTCACCTTGCCGTCGCGGGTGATGACGCCCCAGTCGATCCGGTCGACGAACGGGGTGACGTGCTGCAGCTCGCCGTTGGTGCGGTCGAGGACGAACATGTACCCGTTCTTGTCGAAGTGGGCCAGCAGCTTCTTGCCGTCCCGCTCGAACAGGGTCATCTCCATGGTGGAGTCGTAGTCCCACAGGTCGTGCGGGGTGAACTGGTAGTGCCACTTGATCTCGCCGGTGTCGACGTCCACCGCGACCACGCTGTCGGTGTAGAGGTTGTCCCCTTCACGGACCTCGCCGTCGAAGTCGGGAGCCGGGTTTCCGGTGCCCGCGTAGTAGAGGTTCAGCTCCGGGTCGTAGGTTCCCGTGACCCAGTGGTTCGCTCCGCCACGCTGCCAGGCCTCGCCGTCGTCGGGCCAGGTCTCCGAGCCGGGCTCGCCCGGCTTCGGCACGGTGTAGGTGCGCCAGCGCTGTTCACCGGTCTCCAGGTCCCAGCAGTCGATGTGCCCGCGGACGCCGTACTCACCGCCGGCGGAACCGGTGATGAGCGTGTCCTTGATGACCAGTGGGGCGATCGAGGCACTCTCGCCCGCCCGCACGTCGCCGATGGTCTTCTGCCAGATCTTCCGGCCGTTCGTGGCGTCGAGCGCGACCAGCTGGGCGTTCTGGGTCACCATGTAGACCTTGCCGTTGGCCACCGCGCAGCCGCGGTTGACGTTGGCACAGCACAGCGTCACGTCGATGGGGATGGCGTGCTTGTAGCGCCACAGCTGTTCGCCGGTCTTCGCGTCGAGCGCCCAGAGCCAGCCGTCCCAGCCGGTGACGAACATGACGCCGTCGACCACCAGCGGGCAGGCCTCGAAGGCGTAGGTCGAGGTGGAGGCGATCATGCCGGTCGCGCTCGCCTGGAAGATCCAGGCGACCTTCAGGTTCTTGACGTTGTCGGCGTTGATCTCGTCGAGCAGGCTGTGCCGCTTGCCGTCGTAGTCGCCGTAGTAGGTGATCCAGTTGTGCGACTCGCTGCGCGCCTGGAGGATGCGCTCGTAGTCGACACCGCGCGTCACGTCCGGCGCGGTGTGCGGCAGATTGGAGAGCTGACTGTGATCGAACGCCTTCCCGGCGTCGACGTATTCGAGAGTCATGGTGATTCCTGCCTTTCTACGGCCGCGGCTGGGCGGGTCGGTCGAGCTTGGCTTCCGGCGGGACCTCGCCGGTCACGACGATGGCGGCGGTCAGGCCACGGCCCTCGTCGTTACCCGCCGGCGAGCCGTACCAATAGCAGCCGGGGCCGTCGAGTTCGAGTGTCGCGGTGCCCTTGGAGTGGTTCAGCAGGCCGATGAACTGCTTGTCGCCGTTGCTGGGCAGCAGACAGGCGTGGGTGTTCTTGTCGTCGTTGATGATCGTCAGCTCGAGAATCCCGGCGTGCGGCAGGATCAGCACCCCCGGCTCCCACGTCATCGCGTCCTCACGGATCCGGATGGTCGCTTCCATCGTCCCGTCGGCACGCTCGGTCGCCTTGGCGATCGTTCCGGACCCGAGCACGGCACCGATGGTGGCCCTGTTCTGTCCGCCGAGCTCGGCCAGGAGATCTTCGCGTTCCTGGGCAATCGTCATCGGACTTCACCTCCTCGTCAGCAGGAAATGCTTGTTTCAATGGATTCGCTGAAATATCTCTCACGAAAACCCGGCGTTTTCGTATTCAGCGCTTGATCTGTGCAACGAGTCCGAACACTACCGCCGGAAAAGCCATTCCGATATCCATTGCCACCGACCGGCCATGCCGCGCCGTTCGCCCGGCGGTAGGTACCGTTCATGCGAATCGGCCGAGTTCCATGACCTTCACCCATGCCGCGACGAAGTCCCGGACGAACTTCCCACCCGCGTCCTCGCTCGCGTAGACCTCCGAAAGCGCCCGCAATTCGGCATTCGAACCGAAAACGAGGTCGACCCGGCTCGCGGTCCACTTCACTTCTCCGTCGCACCGATCACGGCCCTCGTAGACCGCCGTCCAGACATCCTTGTGCCGTCTCGGTGTCCACTCGGTCCCCATGTCCAGGAGGTTGACGAAGAAGTCGTTCGTCAGCACTCCCGGCGTCGAGGTCAACACCCCCATCGAGGAACCTCGGTAGTTGGCGCCGAGTACCCGGAGCCCGCCGATCAGCACGGTCATCTCGGGCGGGGTCAAGGTCAGCAGATTCGCCCGATCGATCAGCAGATGTTCCGGCGCGGCCCAAAAGCCGTCGCCCAGGTAGTTCCGGAAACCGTCCGCCTTGGGCCGCAACGCGTCGAACGAATCGACGTCGGTCCATTCCTGGGTCGCGTCGGCGCGCCATGGCCGGAACGGGACATCGACCTCGTGGCCACCGGCCGCGGCGGCGTGTTCCACCGCAGCGCACCCGCCGAGCACGATCAGGTCGGCCAGCGAGATCCGCTTGTCCCCGCGCTGGGATTCGTTGAAACGCCGTTGGATCGCCTCCAGCGTGGGCAGCACGACGGCCAGCTGCCCGGGCTCGTTGACCGACCAGCCGCACTGCGGTTCGAGCCGGATCCGTGCCCCGTTCGCCCCGCCGCGTTTGTCGCTGTCGCGGTACGTCGAAGCCGACGCCCACGCCGTCGTCACGAGCTGCGCCACCGTCAGCCCGGAGCCGAGGATCTCGCGCTTGAGGACGGCGATGTCGTCCGCGTCCACCGGTTCGTGGTCCGTCTCCGGTACAGGGTCCTGCCAGATCTGCCGTTCGTCCGGGACGAGCGGCCCCAGGTAACGCCGGATCGGGCCCATGTCGATGTGGGTCAGCTTGAACCATGCCCGCGCGAAAGCGTCCTCGAACTGATCCGGGTGCTCCAGGAAACGCCGCGAGATCGACTCGTAGACCGGATCCTCCTGCAACGAGAGATCCGTGGTGAGCATGACCGGATGATGCTTCGTGTGCGGGTCGAAGGGGTCCGGGACGGTGCCCTCGCCCTGGCCGTCGCTCGGGATCCACTGCCACAAGCCGGCCGGGCTGAGCTCGACGTCCCACTTGTACTCGAAAAGCGTCTCGAGGAACGTATGGTCCCAGTGGACAGGCGTGCGCGTCCACATCCCTTCCAGACCGCTGGTGACCGTGTCCGCCCCGACTCCGCTGCGGCATCCGCCCATCCAGCCGAGTCCCTGATCGGTGAGCGGCGCGGCCTCCGGCTCGGGCCCACCGGTCACGTTCGGGTCGGCCGGGCCGTGCGTTTTGCCGAAGGTGTGCCCGCCCGCGATGAGCGCCACCGTCTCCTCGTCGTTCAGGCCCATCCGTTTGAAGGTCTCCCGGATGTCGCGTGCCGCGAGCAGTGGATCGGGATTGGTGGCCGGGCCCTGCGGATCGACGTAGATCAGCCCCATTTCGGCGGCAGCCAACGGTTCGTCGAGTTGGCGCAGGCCGCTATGGCGTTCGTCAGCGAGCCATTTGCGTTCCGGACCCCAGTACAGCTCGTCGGGTTCGCACACCTCGGCCCGGCCGCCGCCGAACCCGAAGGTCTTGAACCCCATGGATTCCAAGGCACGGTTACCGGCGAAGACCATCAAGTCGGCCCAGGAGATCTTGCGTCCGTACTTCTTCTTCACCGGCCACAACAACCGGCGGGCCTTGTCCAGGTTGCGGTTGTCCGGCCAGCTGTTCAACGGTGCGAAGCGTTGCATTCCCGCGCTCGCCCCACCTCGGCCGTCGCTGACGCGGTACGTACCCGCGGCGTGCCAGGCCATGCGCAGCACAAGAGGACCGTAGTGGCCGAAGTCGGCAGGCCACCAATCCTGCGACGTCGTCAGCACTTCGTCGATGTCACGCGCCAGTTCGTCGAGATCCAGCGTGTCGAATCGCTCGGCGTAGTCGAAGTCCGCGAACAAGGGGTCGTCCTCGGGCCGACGCCGGCGCAAGGCCGTCAGGTCGACCCGGTCCGGCCACCAATCGGTGGCGTCGCCCCCCGCCGCCGGATGATTCCGCCGCCGGGGCTGCCTGGTCTCGCCCAGAACCTTGTCGTAGGTCCGGTAGACGTGGGTATCGGGATTCTCGGGCATCGTCGCCTCCCCAAGTGCCATCGCCGCTTTGCCGCCGGAACGGCCACACCGCTCAGCCGAAGACCAGTGGCAACAGGATCGCGGCGCTGAGCAACGAGATCCCGCTGAACAGGTCGGCCCTGATCCGGACGACCCTGGCGGCCATCCTCCCGACGTACAGACCGGCGAACGACATGACCACGGTCATCGCGCCGAACGTCAGCATCGGGACCACGAGGGAGAATCCCGCGATTCCCAGCCCGGCGCCCGCGATGAAGTTGTCGACGGTCAGCGAAAGCGGCATGCCGAAGAGGGTCACCCATGGGTGATCCATGTCCTGCGGCTCCGGATGACGGATAGCCCCGACGATGAAGTACACGCCGTACAACCCCAGCGCCGCCGCCCCGATGTACTCGGCCCAATCCCCGAGGAAATCACCCAGATAGCTACCGAGGAATCCACCCAAGAGCGGCCCCACCGCGTCCCATATCCCGAAGACGAGGGCGACCTGCAAGGCGCGCCGCCAGCCGAACGGGATCGTCCCGATGGCGATCGACGAGCGGAAGTTGTCGAGACTGAGCCCGAAGGCGAGCGCGAGTAGCGGCAGGAATTCAAGCGACATCTGAACCACCTCGAAAGGGCGAGCAGGGTGACCAGGGAGAGCGGGCCGGAAACGGTTCATTTCCGATGGCCGGAACTCACAACCCACAGGGAGCTCGTGACTTCGCCGGTGGACTGTCGAAGGGCGTGACGCAAGGCCCGCGAGACCGAGTTTCCGATCCGGGGCCTTGCGTCAACGCCGACGTAGCCGGGAAGCAGGTTTTCGGGTACCTGCCGCGACTACGGGAAAACGAACGGCACGGGCCCGGGAGCCCGGCCGTCAGCCACGGTAGAAGTAGCCGGTGGCCTCAGCACACACCTCGACGACCGTGTACTCCGGAGTTTCCCACTTCATATTTCCTCCTCGCTGTCGACTACACCCGGCGACGGGGCGAACCGGGCATTCGTGATCCGCGCAAACTCGAGGACGAACTCACGAAATTTCGCGGTCATGAAAGAGCATCCTCGATTTAACGAAGCCGGGGCAACCGACCTTGAACCACTGGGTGGCAACCGGTGCCGAACGGCGTCCCGGCGCCCACGAACGGAGTGGGCGGGTGCACGGACGGGCACCGCACCCTCACCCGCCACGCCAGGCCCACGTCGCCGGTGCGGCGAGTGCTTCCCCTCACCGGCGCCGACCACTCACCCATGTCTCCACTGACGTTGCGAAAGCCACTTTCGCAACGTTGAAGGTTGCGAAAGTGGCTTTCGCAACCCGCCACCTTTGACGCCTCACGGCCGGAGCCCGAATCGCCACCCCGTCCACCGAACGTGGCCGACCGCGGCCATAAGAACTTGGCCTTGACGTATAAGGCCTTTCGATGGCGATCAGCCGACTTTCCATCCGTCGACCCACGAATCCGGGATTAAACTGCCGACGTGCGAATCTACCTTGGCTCCGATCATGCCGGACTCGAACTCAAGAACCACTTCGTCGCAAGGCTCTCCGCGCTCGGCCACGAAACGATCGATGTCGGGCCGTCCGTCTACGACGCGAACGACGACTATCCGCCGTTCTGTGTCGAAGCGGCACGGCGCGTCGTGGCCGACGAAGGGAGCCTCGGTGTCGTCATCGGCGGTTCCGGGAACGGGGAACAGATCGCCGCGAACAAGGTGCCCGGCGCACGCGCCGCGCTGACCTGGAGCGTGGACACCGCCAAGCTCGCCCGGCAGCACAACAACGCGCTGCTGGCGGGTATCGGCGCCCGGATGCACACGGTCGAAGAGGCCGAACACATCGTGGACGCGTTTCTCGGCACCGAATTCGAGGGCGGACGCCACCAACGCAGGATCGACCTGCTGTCCGAGTACGAGCGCACCGGCGAAGCTCCCGCCCTGCCGGGACACTGACCGAGGCGGCAAGTCCGTGAAGGCCTCCTTGAGGGACTCTGGGTCCCTCAAGGAGGCCTTCACGGACACTCGGACGGCACCTGCGGCCCCGTGTGAAGGCCCCCTTCACACGGAATGGCCAAGCCCGAGCTGCTGTTCGATCTTCTCCCAGAGACCGTCGTCGTCCGAGACCGCGCGGCCGGCGTCATGGACCGCCCACGCCGTCGTGACGACGGACCGCAGCAGTTCGTCATCACCGACCGCGTTCGGCATGCGGGACATGGCATCCGGCGTGAGGTCGGAGGAGACGGCCCGCAGGGGCCTTCCAGGCGCGAGCAGCCCGCTCAAGTCGGCGGCGACATAGGTCGGACGCGCGGACGGCTCGGCGCAGGCCAGATCGCGGAGACGGGACGCGCCGCTCAGGACGAGGAGCGAATCGAGGCCGGCAGAGTTGGCACCTTCGATGTCGGTGTCCAGCAGGTCCCCGCACACCAGGGTCTCGGAGTGAACGGTGCCGAGCCGGTGACGCGCCAGGTCGAACAGGGCCGCTCGTGGTTTGCCCACCACGTGAGGGGATGCGCTGGTGGCGGTCCGCACCAGGGCGACCAACGCCCCGTTGCCCGGCGCCCGCCCGTACGGCGTGGGCAAGGTGAGGTCGACGTTCGTGGCCACCCAGGTGGCTCCCGCGTCGGCGAGCCTGCCCACCGCCGCCAGCTCACGCCAGGTGACGTCGGTTCCCAGCCCCTGGACGACGGCCTCCACCGGCGTACCGTCCAGATCCGCGACACGGACCGGGGTCAACCCGGCCTCCGTGAGCGCACGGGCGACGCCTGGGCCTCCCACCGCGAACACGGGTGTCCCCCTGCCAAGACGCTCCGCCAGATGTGCCGCGGCCGCCTGCGAACTGGTGACCACCGACCAACCCCGCGGGGCGACTCCCAGCCCGCGAAGATGCTCGCTCACCTCCTCGGGTGGGCGGGACGCGTTGTTGGTCGCGAACACGACCGGGGTGCCCCGCGCCGTCACGCGGTTCAAGGTCTCCACCGCATGGGGAACGGCCGAGGGGCCGCGGTAGACCACGCCGTCGAGGTCGCAGATCAGCCCGCGGTACCGCGTGATCAGCGCATCGTTCCCGGTCTTCTCAGCCGTCATGCGGTTCGGCGCCCCTCCTGCTCGCGCCGAGCGACGTGCGGGCGTTCGGACCGCACCATCCGCACTGTCTCCGGCTTCGACGACATCACCAGAGACTGGGTGAAGACGCGGCCAGAGTGGTGCTGGACACCTCGCAACAACTCGCTTCCGGTCAGCCCCGTGGCGCAGAAGAGGATGTTCTCCCCACCCACCAGGTCTTCGGTGTGGAGGACCTTCCCTTCCTGCAGCCGGGCCTGCAGCGCGCCACCCGAACAGGTCAGGGCGGCCGCGGCGATCACCCCTTCGGCCGCTCCCCCGGCGCCCAGCAGGATGTCCACTGGGCTCTCGGGCCGCGCCACCGCGATCGCGCCGGAGACCTCACCGCCTTCCAGCAAATGGATCCGTGCGCCCGCGTCGCGGATCTCGTGGACGAGATCCCGGTGGTACGGGCGGTTGAGCACGGCGACGACGACGTCCGACACGCGAATGTCCTTGGCCTTGGCGACCGCTCGCAGGTTCTCCGCCACCGGGCGGCGGATGTCGACGACGTCGACGCACTCGGGACCGACGGCCAGCTTCTCCATCGAGGCACCCGGCGAGGGGTCGAACAACGCACCACGCTCGGCAACGGCGATCGCGGACAGGGAGTACGGCACGTCCTTGACCGGCGAGAGCGCGCCGTCGCCCGCGGTGATGGCGACGTCGCACGCCGGGCCGTCCCCGCTCCCGACGTCGTCACCGGCGAACAGGACCGGCGTGGCGCCCTTCCCGTCCGCGCCCGCCACCACAACACCGCGCATCCGCACCGACCCGAGGAGTTCGCGCATCACGTGGGCGGCGGCCTCGCCGCTGTTCCCGTCCCCGAACCCGACCCATTCGCCCGCCGCGATCGCGGCCGCCTCGGTGACGCGCACGAGTTCGAGCGCGAGAGCCTGACCGGAGCCCCCGGCCGCCATCCCTGGACGTCCGGGGATGTCCCATTCCTGAGTATTCATCGTTCTCACTTCACTCGGCCGAGCAAGGAAACAGCACCGCGGGCGACCGGCCCGGCCGTCCGCGTGGCCGGACCGGTCGCCCTTCAAGCGGACGCGAACCGCATTCAGCGGGCGGCGGCGTTCGCGACCGCTCGTTCGGAGAGCGCGTTCTGGGCGGCGACCCGGTTGCCTTCGTCACCCCGCCAGGCCTCCAGGGCGGGCCCGACGAGCGCCCGTCCGAAGGAGTAGGTGAGCTCCCAGGGAAGCGGGTCGAGTTCCTGCATCGCCCCGAGGTGCTGTGTCGCCACCTCCGGGCTTTGCCCACCGGAAAGGAACGCGATACCCGGCACGGACGACGGCACGGTCTCCCGCAGGGTCTCCACCGTCGCCCGCGCGACGTCGGCCACCGTGGGCCGCTCCGGGCTCCCGGTCCCGGCGACCACCATGTTCGGCTTGAGGACGATGCCGTCGAGCCGCACCCGCATCAGATCGAGTTCCTCGAACAGCGACTCCAGTACGGCCGTGGTCACCTGACGGCAACGCTCCAGCGTGTGGTCCCCGTCCATCAAGACCTCGGGCTCGACGATCGGAACCAGACCGGCCTCCTGGCAGAGACCGGCGTACCGCGCCAGGGCGTGCACGTTCGCGCGCACCGCGCGGGCCGAAGGCTCGTCCTCGCCGATCGTGATCACGGCCCGCCACTTGGCGAACGTCGCGCCGAGCCGCACGTACTCCGTCACTCGTTCACGCAGGCCATCGAGGCCCTCGGTGATCTTCTCCTCCGGCGATCCCGCCAGCGGCTTCGCTCCCGTGTCGACCTTGATCCCGGTGAGAATCCCGATGTCTTCGAGGAACTCCGGGAACGTGCGCCCGTCACTCACTTTCTGGTGGAACGTCTCGTCCGCGAGGATGATCCCGCTGACGGATTCCGAGAGCCGCGGCGTCGTGACGATCAATTCCCGGTAGATCCGGCGATTTTCCGCGGTCGCTTCGACGCCCACCTTCTCCAGCCTGGCGGACATCGTCCCGATGCTCTCGTCGGCGGCGAGGATACCGCGCCGATCGGAGACCATCGTGCGAGCGATCTTGTTCAGGGCTGACATCTACTGTTGCTCCTCCTGTATCGGACACCGGATGGTGTGACATTTCCGCGAGAGGTCTGAGTCAGGTCATCGATCCGTGTCCCTCGCCTGCCAAGCTGGGCTCTCGCGAGTGCTTGCGCTTCCGCCAGTCGACCGTCCTCGGTTGCTGCCCCGGCACGACGACCGGCGGCATCGGGCTGCCCTTGGACACCGCGATCTCCAGTAATTCCTTCGCGTGGTCCGGGAGACCCCGGCGTTCGCTCCAAGCCGCGTAAATGGGTTTGGCCGGCATCTCCTGGTCGACGGTCACCAGGTGCAGCCGGCCTTCCGCGAGTTCGGACCGCACGGTGGAGACGTTCAGCACGGTCACCCGCTTGCTGGTCGCGACCGTCTGCTTGATCGCGGCGCTGGAAGGGAATTCGACGTAGCCGCGGGGGACCCGGGAGGTTCCCAGCAGTTCGTCGGTGAACTCGCGCAGCCCTGAGCCGCGCTCGCGCAGCACGAGCGGGGCGGCCGCCAGCTCCTGCACCGTCAACGGGCTGCGCCTCGCCGCCCAAGGGTGCCTCGAGCCGACGACCACGGCCAGTTTGTCGTCGCAGATGTACCGGGTCATCAGGTCCTCGCGGGACTGTTCCCGCCCTTGCCCCCCGGCATGGCACCAGCCGTCGATGAACGCGAGATCGACGTGGCTCGCGCGGATCAGCCGGTGCAGTGTCTCCACGCTGCCTGTCCGAACCTCGACACGCGCCTCACCGAACGAGAAACCCGACCGGTTCAGCCATTCGGGGATCAAATGCTCGGAAACCGCCGGGCTGCCCGCGATCCGGAGCCGTTTCGCGTCGGAAGACCTCGCCCCCGAGCCGAATTCGAGCAACTCCCTTGCCGCCTGCATGACATTGCGGGCGTACTTCGCCAGCATCTCCCCGTCTTCGGTGAGCTTCGATCCGGCGGGAGAGCGCTCCAGAAGCTTGAGCCCGAGACGTCGTTCCATCGCGCTGATCCGGATACTGGCCGCGGGCTGGGAAAGGCTGTGCGCTTGCGCGGCCTTTCCCACGCTCCCGTGGCTTTCCACCGAGAGCAGCAGATCGAGGTCTGCGAGCTGAGGCATCTTCGACGGAAGAACCACGGTTTCACCTCTCATTCCGGACTTCGTCGTGCTGTCACGTTCGTTCGCACGGGACGCCGGGAATATGCCGATCGCCACCGGCGCCCCGTGCTGTGGACCGAGCCTGCGGGGAGCGGAACGCAGGGTCAATCCGTCCGGCACGAACGTCCGGCACCCGAGCACGAACGGTGTGCACCAAGCCATTTACGGGCCGAAACGGAAGCCGGGCCGGAGGTGAAAGGGCTCACACTCCCTTTCGTCGCGGCGAAGACCCCGTTCGTCCTCGATCCACCGCCGTTCGTTCTCGCGGATCCCGTCAGAGTGCCGCGTCACACGCTCGTGCGGCGCGGATCAGGAGGAGCTCGGCCCGCTCCTCACGAACGACCTTCAGCACATCGTCCGAGAGCAGTCCGCTCTCCATCACTTCGTCGGTGTCCGCCAGCACGCTGAGCTCGTCTTCGGTGAACCGTGGATAGAGCGCGCGGGCGAACGCGAGTACGAACTCGGGCCGGCCGGTCGCCGCGAGGTCCTTCAACGATCGCCAATAGTGGTCGGTGTACCGGGTGAGCAAGGCTTCCTGCCCCGGCTCGCGCAACCCCGCCATGACGGCTTTCTTTTCCGCGAGCGAAAGGTCGTCGCCGGTCGACCGCGCCCACGCCTCGTCCTTCGCCGCGACGGTGGGGCGTGCGGCTTCCACCATCAAGGCGTTCCGGTGGCCGCTGTCCCCTGGATCGGCTTCCCGCGCGACGTCCAGCAGTCCGCCGACGTCGCGTCCGATAGCCGCGAGGCGGAACAGGCTCCGCCACCGGAGATCCCGGTCCACTTCCAGTCCGGCCCAGGGAGATCGTCCGCACACGATCTCCTGCAGCAGACCGTGCCCCTCGGCCCGCACGACCCCCACGAGGACACGGGCGAACACCAATTGCCGATCACCACCCGGCGCGGCGGCCGCCAGCTGTTCGTGGATCCGGCGCGCCAGGCCTTCGAGCGCCTGGCGCCGATCGGCAGGGGCACCATAGACCCGCACCGCTTGTACGGCGCGCTCCAGAAGCGCCTTCAGGACCCCGTCGTCGTCCTCATGTACACCGTGGGTGAGAACGGCCGATGCGTAGCTTCGTGCGGGTAGTCGCGCGTCGAGCACGTCGTCCCACAGCGCTCCCCACACGACCGCGCGCGCCCGCCGATCGTCCAAGGTGGACAGAGCTCGTAAGGCCGTCCGGCGGGATCGTGGATCCAGCCTCACCTTGACGTGGCATACCGCGTCGTCGTTGGGCACCAGCAGGTCCGGACCGCCGAACGCGGTGAGGTCCTCTTCGGACCTGCCGGGGGTGAGCACGACCGGCACCCGCCGCCGTGGCACCAGCTTGCCGTCGTGGTCCTCGAAGGCGGCGACACGCAGATTCAGGTGACGCGGCAGGACTTCCGGATCGGGAAGCTGTACCAGCCGGTCACCGGCGGCGAGGCGGGACACCTCGACCGTGTTGACGCCCCGGCGCAGCAGCCATTCGTCCACCCATCGGCCCAGATCCTCGTCCGAGGACTGTCTCAGCGCCGCCACGAAGTCGTCGAGGGAGGCGTTTCCCCACGCGTGTGCTCGCAGGTACGTCCGTACCCCGGCGAAGAAGGTCTCCCATCCGAGTCGCCCGGCGAGATCGCGCAGGACCGCGGCTCCTCGTTTGTAGACGATCGGGCCGAAATTCACCCGCGCGGCGTCGGTGTCGACGGTTTCGACCCGGATCGCGTGGCCGGTGGGCAACCGGTCGGCGTGCCGGGCCACCGGCAGGGAGTGGTGCGCGTACGCGGTCCAGCCTTCCCCGTACCGCGTCGCGTCGCGCTGCGCGATGATCGACATCAGCTCCGCGAACGCCTCGTTCAGCCACAGGTCGTCCCACCAGCGCAGGGTCACGTAGTCGCCGAACCACATGTGCGCCATCTCGTGCAGCAGCACCTCGGCCCGGCGCCGCCGTTCGTCGTCGGTGACCCGGTGCCGGAACAGGAACCGCTCGTTCAGCGTGACGCAGCCAGGATGTTCCATACCCCCGAACGCGTATTCGGGCGCGAAGACGTGGTCGTACTTGGTGAACGGGTACGGCAGGGCGAACGACCCGCGGTAGAAGTCGAGGCCGCGGCCGATCACGTCGAACAACTCGGGCGCGTCCTCGACGAGCTCTTCGAAGAGCGAGTCCCGCGCGTACAGTGCCAGCGGCACTCCGCGGTGGTGGGAGCCCAGCCGGCGGAACGAGCCGACGGCGAAGGCCACCAGATACGGCGGCAGTGGTGGTGTGGGTTCGAAACGCCACGCCGTCCGCCCGCCCGCGGTCCGCGATTCGACGGGGTCGGTGTTGGCGACCACCACCGCCTGGTCGGAGGCGGTGACGGTCACTTCGACAGGGGCCTTCAGGTCGGGCTGGTCGAAACAGGCGAACACCTTGTGCGCCGCGAAAGGCTGGAACTTCGTGTGCAGGTAGACGTGGCCGTCGAGCGGGTCACGGAACCGGTGCAGCCCCTCGCCGGTTCGCGAGTACGGAGCGGTACCGGCCACCCTGACCGTGTTCGCACCCGGCCGGACCTCCAGCCGGACGCGCGTCCCGTTCTGCGCGTCCGGCCCCAGCGCACGGCCGTTGCACTCGACCGACTCGACCTCTCCCGCGAAGTCGAGGAAGACGAACCCGATTCCGGTCCTCGCCTGGAAGCGGACCACCGTCGTCGTCGCGAACGTCCGCTCCCCCAGTGTCACATCGAGGTCCACTGTGTACTGGACACCGAAGATCGCGGCGGACCGCGCCGTGGCTTCGTCCCGCGTCAGGGGGCGTCCGGCACGACTTCCGGCGGACATGCGGTCATCGCCTTCGGGCCGAGACGGTCGGCCGCCGGTAGACGAGCCGCTCGCGGATCACCTCGCCGTCCGCCGCGACGTCCTCCTGATTGGCCCGGACGAGTGCCGACTGGACCAGGTGATGATCCGGTGAGTGCTGGCACACCGGATCGGTACGGCCCGCATCGCCGGTCAGCGCGAACGCCTGGCACCGGCAACCGCCGAAGTCCAGCTCCTTGCGCGGACAGCCGCGGCAGGGATCGGGCATCCACTCCGTGCCCCGGTACGCCTCGAACGCGGCGGATTTCGTCCAGATCCACTCGAGGTCGTGGTCGCGAACCGAGGAGAACTCCATCGTCTTGATCTCCGCGGCGACAGGACACGGGTAGACCACGCCGTCCGGCGCCACGGTCAGCGCGGTCTGCGCCCAGCCGCCCATGCACGGCTTCGGGTAGGGCTCGTAGTAGTCCGGCAGGATCCAGAGCATCTCCATCCGCTCGGCCAGCTCCGCCTTCCGGCGTTCGTAGACGCCGACGGCCTCGTCCAGCTGGGATTTGCTCGGCATCAGCGACTCGCGATTGCGCAGAGCCCAGCCGTAGTACTGGCTGTTCGCGAGTTCCAGCCGCTCGGCGCCCCATTTCACGCAGACGTCGATGATCGCGTCCAGCCGGTGCAGGTTCAGCCGGTGCAGCACCACGTTCATGTTCAACGGCAGCCCGGCGTCGCGGATGATGCCCGCGGCCGCTTCCTTCTTGTCGAACCGTTTGCTGGCCGCGACCAGGTCCGTCGACTCGGCGGCGTCCCCCTGGATGCTCAGCTGGGCGCTGTTGAGGCCCGCCGCGACGAGCGATTCCGCCCGGGCCTCGGTCAGCCCGAGGCCGCTGGTGATCAGGTTCGTGTACAGGCCGAGACGGCGGCACTCGGCGACCAACGTCTCCAGGTCGCCGCGGACGAGGGGTTCACCGCCCGAAAAGTGGACCTGGACGACGCCGAGCCCGGCCGCCTCGCCGATCACCCTCACCCATTCGTCGGTCCCGAGTTCGTCCTCCCGCTCGCGCAGCTCCAACGGGTTCGAGCAGTAGACGCAGTGCAGCGGGCACCGGTGCGTGACTTCGGCCAGCAGGCCGTACGGCTGCGGGGTCCCGTTCATGTGACCACCACCCAGCCCCGTCCGCTCGCGTCACGGAGGAACGTCATCACGTCGTTCACCAGATCGGTCGCCTCGAACTCCTGCTCGAGCCGCTCGACCACCTGCCGCACGGTCCGGCTGCCGTCGCACAGGCCGAGGATCGCCGCCCCGGACTTGTTCAGGAGCACCACCCGCTCCGGCAACAGCAGAAGCTCCACGTCGCGGACGCTGTCATGCTTGAGCATCGCCTTCGTCGCCAAGCGGGGCGTGGCCGCCAGATCGCCGTCGTCCATCACGAACCCTTGCCGTACGCGAACTGCACGGCGTCCAACAGGCTCCACAAGACATCGCATTTGAACTCCAGGGCTCGGGCGCACGCGTCCTGCTGCGCCCTGGACTTCGCGTGCTCCAGCACCAGCTCGAGCAGATGCGCGATGTCCTTGGGCTGCTGGGTCAGGCGCGCCCGGAAGTACTCCAGGCCTTCCTCGGCGATCCACGGGTAATGCCGCCGGACGTCGGTGATCCGCCTGCTGAGCAGATCCGGCGCGAACAGTTCCGTCAGCGCCGACGCCACGGATTCCAGCCACGGCTTCTGCCGGCAAAAGTCCACATAGGCGTCCACTGCGAACCGTACTCCGGGCAGCACCGTGTCGACGTCGAACAGTTCTTCGCGGGTCAGGCCGACGGCCTCACCCAAGCGCACCCATTTCTCGAGGCCGCCTTCGGTTCCTTCGCGCCCATCGTGATCGATGATGCGCTGGATCCACCGGCGGCGGTCCGCCCGGCCGGGCAGTTTGGTCAGGATGAACGCGTCCTTCACCGGCAGGTTCAGCTGGTAGTAGAAGCGATTGCGCACCCAGCCCCGGAACTCTTCCTCGGTCAGCGTTCCCGAATGCATCCGTTCGTTGAACGGGTGCAGATGGTGGTACCGCTTCTCCCCGATCGACCGCAGCCGTGCTTCGAACTCCTCCGCGGACCAAGGGTTCATACTTCCACCTCCAAGCCTGCTCGACCGATCTCGATGCCCAGGCTCGTCAGCCACCGCCGCTCGCCGGACCCTTCGTCGAGGATCGGGTTCGTGTTGTTGATATGCGTGTAGATCTTCCGTTTCGCCGGAAGCGCCGCCAACGCACGGGCCGAACCGTCGGCGCCGCCGACGGGCATGTGTCCCATGGACCTTCCGGTCCGGCTTCCCGCACCCTGGCAGGACATCTCGTCGTCCGTCCAAAATGTCCCGTCCAGGAAGACGCAATCGGCCGAGGCCACCTGCTCGGCGAACTTCGCGTCCCAGCGCGGCAGCGTCGGCGCGTACACGACGGTTCCGCCCGTCACCTTGTCTTGCAGACGGAAACCCACCTCCCACTCCGACGAGCCGCGCTGCGGCGCATGCCGCGACTTCCCGACATAGCGCGGCGCCTTGGAACCGGTCAGGAAGGCGGTCGCCCGTAGCCGGTCGTCCAGGTCCAGCGGCTTGCCGATTTCGAGAAGCGACCAGGAAAGATCCGCGTAATCGCTCAGCAGTTCCCGGACCGGGAACCACGAACTCAGCGCCTCCAGCACGGGACGGGTCCCGTAGACCTTCAGCGACGACTCCTCACGCAACATCAGCAGGCCGATCGTGTGATCGAACTCCGCGTCCGTCAGGAGCACGCCGGCCACCGGCGTCGCCCGGATCCCCGGTCCCGGATGCAAGGCGGGATCCGCCGCGATCTGGTGGTGGACGTCCGGGGTCGCGTTGAGCAGGAACCATCGCTCACCGTCCCCGGAAACCGCGAGACCGGCGTGCATCGTCGCGACTTCGGGCTTCGCTCGGGCGGTACGGCATCCGGCGCACGCGCAGTTCCATTGCGGAAAACCGCCGCCTGCCGCGACTCCGAGGCAATGAACGAACACGCGTCCTCCCTCGAATCCGGCCCCTGGCAGCGGCCGTGACCTGAACTCGGTTTGTCTTCGCCCACCTTCTTCGTCCACGCCGGCCCTGACAATCGATCGCGCACGACCGGCGCCGAATCTCTGACGAACGGCGACCCCGCCGCCACGAGCGGATCGCCGCGGCCATGGACGGGACCGGCGGAGCCGCGCTCCCGGGGAACGGTGTGGTTATTCGTTGTGTGTATCGGGGGATTGTGTTTTCGGATGTGGTGGGGTGTTGCCGGTTGGTGTTGGGGTGGTGATGGTGGTGGGGTTCTGGTTTTCGTTGTGGTGAGGAGTGTTGTTGTGGAGTTGCAGGTTGCGTTGGATGTGCTGGATCTGCCGTCGGCGTTGACGTTGGCGAATCAGGTGGCCGGGCATGTGGACATTTTGGAGCTGGGGACTCCGTTGGTGAAGTCGGCGGGGATCGGTGCGGTGTCGGCGATCAAGGCGGCGTTCCCGGACAAGCTGGTGTTCGTGGATCTGAAGACGGCGGACGCGGGTGAGCTGGAGGCGACGCTGGCGTTCGAGGCGGGCGCGGATCTGGTGACGGTGATGGGCGCCGCGGACGACGACACGGTGCGGGGTGCGGTCGCCGCCGGGAAGAAGTACGGCAAGCAGGTGGTGGCGGACATGATCACCGTGGTGGACGGGCGGGTGTCCCGGATCCGGGAGGTCGCGAAACTCGGGGTGTCGTTCGTGGAGATCCACGCCGGTCTGGACGAACAGGCCCGTCCCGGCTACACGATCGAGCAGTTGCTGCGCGACGGCAGGGAAGCGGGAGTGCCGTTCTCCATCGCCGGCGGCATCAAGATCGACACCATCGCCTCCGTCCGTGAGGCAGGCGCGAAAGTCGCCGTCGCCGGAGGCGCCATCTACAACGCCACCGACCCCGCCACCGCAGCCAAAGAACTCAAACAACGCGCCACCCGCTAGGAAGGAGTCGGCGTGGAAGGCCAGAAGACCAATGCCCGCCACGACACCTATTGCTCCTTGATGCTGCAGGCCGCCGGCGTGCTTAGGTTGCGCTACGCGGAATGCAGCCAGGACACCACGTTGTCCCCCGCCGCGGCGAACCAGCTAGCGGACGTCTTCGAGAGTGTCGCGCACGGGGATCCGGCTTACGACCAGATCGATCCGAAGGAGGCGATCGCGCTGGCGCATCGCCTGCTCGACGACGACCACCCTGAGCTGTCGAGGATGTGGCCCAGGACCAGGTGATGGGGGCGCCGGTCCACCGGCCGTGCGCGAGCCGGTGGACCGGCGAAATCAAGGATCATTCGCAGCTCGACGAGGAGTACACGATGACCACTGCCGTTGCCACCGAAGCCCCCGCCCGATCCGCGCCCACGGGCGACCCCGCCCTGATCGGCGTCCCCACCTTCATCGTCGGTGCGACCGCGCTCGGCCTGGTGCTGACCGGCTACGTGCCGGCCGCCGCGGTCGGCGCCTCGATCGCGATCATCCTGCCCGCCACCGGTATCGGCCAGCTGGTCGCCGCCGTATGGGCCGCCGCGCTGGGCGAAAACGCCGTCGCCGCGGTGTTCGGGATCTTCGCCGGGTTCTGGCTCAGTTACGCGGCGCTGGTACTCGGCCTGATCCACGGCTGGTTCGGCATCACCCCCGACGCGGCGGTCGCGACGCAAGGCCTGTTCCTGATCGCCTGGCTGGTCACGATCGTCCTGCTGACCCTGACCACACTGCGGCTGCCCGCCGCGTTCACGGTCCTGTTCGTGTTGGTCGACATCGCGCTCGCGCTGGTGCTGTACGGCACCGTCGGCGGCTCCACGGCGGCCACCACGGCGGGCGGCTACGCCGTGTTCGCGTTCACCGCGGTCGGCGTGTACCTGTTCGCCGGCGCGGTGTCCACCGCGACCGGCGGCAAGCCACTGCCGCTCGGCCGTCCGGTATTGACCTGACCCGGACGCGAAATCCGTATAGTTCTCCCCGGCGCCGACCGTATGGCGTCGGGGAGACGTTTGCGTCGGAGATCCGGTCAACCGATCTTGTCGCAGTCGGCTACACCGCGAATATGGACCCCCTTGCCTTCTTGACTCGTCACATTCTTGATGAATTCCCAGTTCGCCCGGTACTCGGCGAAGATACGATCGTCCGTGATCCGGAGAAGGTTCTCGTCGTTGCTGTATTCGGACAGCGAGTTGAGGTTGTTGCTGCCCGCGAACACGACCTTCTTCCTGGACCCCTCGTACTCCCCGTCGATGAGCACGTCTTTGTTGTGCATGTACCACGGATTGTCCGGGTGGAAGACTCGCAGGCTCAGCTTCCCGTACTTGAGCGCCCTCGCCACCTTCTGACAGTCGGACTTGTCGATCCTCGTGACGACGATCGCGGTACCGCACCCATCTCGCGCCTTCTCGATCAGCTTGTCGAGAACCTCGGGACGCTTGAGGGAGAAGTGTCCGACCCGGATGTCGCCCCCCTTCGTGCAATCGGTCTTGCCGAGCTCTTCGAGCATGGTTATCGGCCGACCATCGCCCGAGCGCGGATAGAAGTAGCTCTTGACGTTTCCCGTAGCCGTCGGGCCACCATTCTCGGCATAGTAGTTCTCGGACTGCTTCATATTCTCGAGGTCGGCGAAGTACTTCTCATAACGGGAATACAATCCCCGGTTCCCGACGTCGGTGTACCAGCTGTCGTAATATCCGTCCGACGGAGCGGCGACCCCACTCCCGCTCCCACCGGAGGTGCCGAGCAGGTTCGCCGATCCGGTGGAGACCACCGGCGCGGTGCCTTCCTGATCGTCGATCAACAGGAACTTGTTGTGCATCGCGTTCGTACCCTGACACGAGTTCTTGCGCGCGCCTCCTTCGCAGATCTTTATCCAGGATTCGTCGCCACCGCCCTTCAGCGCATCCTGAACGGCGCTCACCTGCTGCTTCGCCTCGTCCGGCGCCTTGCCACTGACCAAAATCTGAACTGTCACGTCGTTGTTCTCGTGAGCGTTGATCAGCGCGTCGGCGATCCCCTTGTGCGAGAAGAGATAGGCGGCGTATTTGATCGTCGAACCGCGCTTGGCCGACTTGATCAAAGACTCCAGATGTGGGGCGATGTTGTTTCGGCCCGGAACATCGAAGACCGCGGTCGCCTTGTTCTCGGAGATCACGGCTGCCGACACCCCTTCGGCGAGCCCACCGGCCACGCCGGCGACGGTGATCGCCACGACGGCGGCCATCGCGGCCACCTTGCCGATACGAGTAGTACTGCGGATGTACATGGACCTTCCCCTCTGAGCGGTACCCGTACCGGCTCGAAGGTGCTGCCTGACCTGGCCGTCTCAGGCAGCCCGCGGCACGTGGCGTTCCTCGACACCAAGATCCCGTCGTCCCCGGGGGACGACAACACCTTTTCGCCGAGTCGAAAACCCGCTCCGCGGCTTCGAATCAGCTCCGCAGCTTCGTCACGGTCCACAGCGCCGTTCCCGCACGGCAGACCCGGAGCCCGACGGCCTCCGCCTGGCCGCCGCTGTTGTGCAGGCAGAGCCCGGTCGACACGTTGGTGAAGTACTTGTTCGTCGTGGACGACGTCCGCCAGTCGCTGGCATTGGCCTCACAGGACCCGGCGAAAACCGATGACGTTCCCGCGGCGAGACATAGTCCGGACGCCTTGTTCTTGAACTTTCCGGGAGCGTAGTTGTTCCACTTCTGGTGATTGTTCCCATCCTGACAAACATGCGTGTACACGCTGCCCGCCGAATTGGAATCCAGGCAGCGCTGGACACCTGCCGCGAACCTGATCCAGAACAGCGACTCGGCCTGCGTCGCCGCGGTGGCGATGCCGGGTGCCGCGGTGAACGCCAATGCCGTGGTCGCGGCGGCCGCCGCGATTCGGACGAGAATTCCCTTGAGTGTCATGATGATTCTCCTCATGGCCGACTGATACGAATTTCCGGATATCCAACGATCACCCATGAAATGTACAAATTTCGAAATCCCCACGCCCCCGAACGGAAATCGACGTTAGCGCCTGCAAGACCCGATTTCGTGGATCGATCACCGAAAGCACTCCAATGGAGGAATACGTGATCACACGACACGCCGATTCGCCACCCGCACACTCCACGTTCAGAGCAGTGCGGTCACCCATCCGGACGCCACTGCCCCCGCGCGCGTCGTCGAGCGGGCGCCTCCATGCGACCAAAAGCGTGAACAGGGCACCAAACCAGAAGTTGGGTGTTACATTGCCTAGGCGAAGTGTCACACGGTCGGGGAGGGCGTGCTGTGGGTTTCGAGGTCGATGTCGCGGACATCAGCAGCGCGGCGGGCAAGCTCGCCGCGGGGAAGCCGCCGGCGCTCGCCCCCGGCGGCGCGCCGAACGTCGGTGCCACCCATCGGGCCGCCGGGTTCGCGGGAGACTACGACGTCTGGCTGTCGACCCGGCAGGAGGATTTGGTGGCCTCGCAGCAGCAGGTCACCAGCCTGGTCGAAGCCATCCAGGCCGCCGCGAAGAGCTACGACGGCACAGAGTCGGCCGCGCGCGACACTTTCCTGAAGGCGCTGGACAAGGGCTTCGCGGGGATCGACCGGTGAGCTCGGTCTTCGACAAGATCCGCCGGCTCCACGACCAGGTCGCCAAAGGCAGCACGACCGACCTCGACGACCGGGCGCGGGCGTGCCGGACCACCAAGGAAGCCGTGCTGGACGCCAAATCGCTGGTCGAAGCAGTCCGCGTTCAGCTGGCCGAAGGATGGCAAGGCGGAGCCGGTGAGTCGGCGCTCGCCTCGCTCGCGGACTTCAAGAAGAACCGTGACGACCAGGCCCAAGATCTCGAAGAGTCCGCGAAGTCGTTCGAGGTGGTCCGCGACGCGCTGGCCAAGGCACAGGGCGACGCCCGCAGTCACCTCGCGGACGCCGAATCCCTGCGGCAGAAGCTGGACGGCGTCTGGAACGACCTTTCGCACGGAAAGGGCAACATCGTCTTCGCCTGGGCACAGGACAAGGCGATCAAAGCGCGGGCACTCGTCGTGCTCGCCGACTTGGAGAGGGTCATCCTCGGTTACGACGCGGTCCTGCTCGCCGAAGGCCTGAAACTGCGGAACAAGACGGGCCAGGTATGGGAACTCGCGGGTTCGGGAAAGCGGAACCTCGCCGAGATCGCCGCGATCATGCTGCGTGAGATCCCGGGTTTCGCCGAGCTGGTGAAGAACGATCCGAGACTCAAGGCCGCCCTGCTGACCGGTAACTGGGAACTGCTCCTGCAGAACCGCGAGATCGCGCAGAAGATCTACGACTACCTCGGCTTCAAATACGTCGCGGACGGCGACTACTACACCACCGGCGAACACTCGGTACAGAGTTTCCTCGGCTGGCACGACTTGTACGACAAGCTCGAAAAGCTCATCGGCGCGAACCTCGACAAGACCGGCGACGACGGCGACAACATGGAGTTCACCGACCCGAAGACCGGAAAGCAATACCGGCTGGAGCTGTGGAAGGGCGGTTACGGATTCGGCGGCGCGTTCGGCGGCGAAGTCGGGTTCTACACCCGCGAACCGGGCTCCTCGGACCCGTCCGGCTACTTCAACGCCGCCCAGGGCGACGACCAGATCAAGGTGACCCAGACGATCTACGACAAGACCACCGACGAGGTCTACTTCACCAACGACGGCCAAGGCGCCGACGGCAGCGACAAGAAGCACTTCTGGAACCTGGGGATCCGCACCGACCCGAACGTCGATCCGAGCCAACTGGCCCAGCGCGCCACGATCGAGGTGCGGGACGCAGGCCTGCGCGACCAGCTCTACGACGAGATGACCCGGTGGGCCGCCGCGCACCCCGACCAGAACCTCACCGTCACCAAGACGACCGACGTCCCACCGGCCCTGAGCTACACCTGGGAAAAGTGACCCCGCTCAGGTCAAGGACTCCCGTTTGAACTCCCACGGCTCGTCGTCATCGCTTCGCCGCGGGATCTCGGTTTCCCGCAGCCCGGTGAACACGCCGTCGACGTCGATCAGGCCGGCGACGTCGTCGGCGACACGCCGGCCGTGGCGCTCTTCGATGTCTTCGAGCCCCTCGCGCAGGGCGGTGGTCGCGGCGTTCCTGGCCGTGGTCCGCAACGCACGGGCCAGCTGCTCCGGGTCACTCATGAACCCACTCTAGGCGGTGACCGGGCCGCGGCGTTCCAGGAAGACGGCGTCCTGCCAAGCGCCGTCGCGTCGGACGATGCGCTCGCGGATGCCGACGGTGCGATAACCGGCACTCTGATGCAGGGCGATGGAGGCGCGGTCATCGGTGAAGACCGAGGTCTGCAGCGTCCAGAGCCCGGCCGCGTCGGCTTCCGTGACTTGCTTGTGCATCAAGGCTTTACCCACGCCGCGGCCACGGTGGCTTTCAGCGACGAGGACGGATGTCTCGGCGACTCCCCGATAGCACTCGCGTTCCGAAACCGGAACTGCGACCGCCCAGCCGACGACCTCGCCGCCGATCTCGGCGACCCATCGGTGGCCAAAGGTTTCGCGACTGGGAACCTCGGCTTTGAAGGTGGCGATTCCTTCACCATGGATCCGGCGGACCGAGTCCCGGTCGCCGTCGCGCAGCGCGCGGACGACGACGTCTTCCGGCAGGTTCTCCGGACAGCACGGACGCGGGGCGAGCAGGCCCATCACGGCGTCGGCGGCGTGCGGCAGCCCGCTGCAGCAGGCCTGGTTGATGGTCACGACCGTGGCCGTGCCTTCCTTGCGCAGGTGCAGGAAGCCGACCTCGGCCAGTTTTCGGACGTGGTGGGAGCACGTCGACTGGCTGGTTCCGAGGATCTCCGTGAGCGCGCCGACGGTCAGGCCACGCGGCGAGGTCGCGACCGCGTGCAGGAGTTTGACCCGCATGGGCTCGGCGAGACAGGCGAACCAGCCGGCGTAAGTCGTGGCTTCATGCTCGGGCAGGAGGACGGGCTCAACCGTGGTCATGCCGCCCAGTATCGACCGGAATCGATGGTTGCGTCAATCGATTGCGGTCGATACAGTCCCCGCATCGCTTCAATCGAGACAGATCGATGAAAGGTGCATGGGGATGAACGAGCTGCCTGTCGTGGTGATCGGCGCGGGACCGGTGGGGTTGGCGGCGGCCGCCGAGCTGGTGGAGCGGGGTTTCGAGCCACTGGTGCTGGAACGCGGCGCGGGGGCGGGCGCGGGAGTGGCCGAGTGGAATCACGTGCGGTTGTTCTCGGCCTGGTCCGAGCTCGTCGCTCCGGCGGCCGGGCGGTTACTGGAGGGCACCGGCTGGACGCGACCCGATGGCGAGGCGTATCCGACGGGCTCGGAGTGGGCCGAGCGTTATCTGCGACCCCTGGCGACGGCGCTCGGCCATCGGGTGCGGTTCGATGCCGAGGTGGTCGGTGTCGCGCGGCGAGGCCGGGATCGCGTCGTGGACGGCGGCCGCGACACGGAGCCGTTCACCGTGCATGTCCTCGCCGGGGACGGCTCGGAAGAGCGGATCGCGGCACGGGCGGTCATCGACGCTTCGGGGACCTGGTCGACGCCGAATCCCCTTGGCGGGGAAGGACTTCCCGCCATCGGCGAACGAGCGGCGGCGGACCGGATCGCCTACCGCGTGCCGGATCTGGGCGACCCGGCGGTGCGGAACCGGTACGCGGGCGGACACGTGGTGGTCGCGGGGAGCGGACACTCGGCGCTGACCGCGCTGGTCGCGTTGTCCGGGCTCGCGAAAGACGCGCCCGGTACGCGGATCAGCTGGGTGTTGCGCCGCGGGTCGGTCGGCAACACCTTCGGCGGTGGCGATGCCGACCAGCTCCCGGCGCGGGGAGCGCTCGGCCTGCGGGCTCAGGAGGCCGTGAAGTCCGGGCTGATCGACGTCGTGACCGGATTCCGCACAGAAGCGCTCGAACGCGACGACGCGGGGAGGCTCGCGCTGATCTCCTCCGCGGGCCAGCGGATCGAGCACGTCGACGAAGTGGTGACGCTGTCCGGGTTCCGGCCGGACCTGACCTGGTTGTCGGAGCTCCGGCTGGAGCTGGACCCGACCCTGCAGGCGCCGGTCGCCCTCGCGCCGCTGATCGATCCGAACGTGCATTCCTGCGGAACCGTCTACCCGCACGGCGCGAAGGAACTCGCCCACCCGGAGAAGGACTTCTACCTGGCCGGGATGAAGAGCTACGGCCGAGCGCCGACTTTCCTCGCCATGACCGGTTACGAACAGGTCCGCAGCATCGCCGCCGAACTCGCCGGTGACCACGAAGCGGCGACGCGCATCGAATTGCACATGGCCGAAACCGGCGTATGCGGCGGCGCCGGGCTGTTCGACGAGCCTGACGACGCGGCGTCCGGTGGATGCTGCGTCACGCCGGAGACGGAGGTCCTGACACGGTCGTGACCCTCGCCCGCGCGGTTCCGATCACTCCACCGGCGCTTTCGTGGTCCAGCGTTTCCGCAGCCGGAGACTCACGTACACCAGGGCGACCAGCACCGGGACCTCGATCAGCGGTCCGACGACCCCGGCGAGCGCCTGACCCGACGTCACGCCGAAAACGCCGATGGCGACGGCGATCGCGAGTTCGAAGTTGTTGCCCGCGGCGGTGAACGCCAGTGTCGTGGTGCGTTCGTAGGACAGCCCGGACGCCTTGCCCAGCAGATATCCGCTGGTCCACATGACGGCGAAGTAGGCAAGCAGCGGCAAGGCGATCCGGGCGACGTCGAGAGGCCGGGACGTGATGGTCTCCCCTTGCAGGGCGAACAGGATCACGATGGTGAACAACAGGCCGTACAACGCGACCGGGCCGATCTTCGGCAGGAACGTGCCCTCGTACCACTCACGGCCCTTGTTCCGCTCCCCCGCGCGGCGGGACAGATAGCCCGCGGCGAGCGGGATGCCGAGGAAAACGACGACGCTGAGCGCGATTTCCCACGGTGAGAAGTCGACGCTCGAGGTGTCCAGACCGAGCCAGCCGGGCAGCAGGTCCAGGTAGAACCAGCCGAGCACCCCGAACATCAGCACCTGGAAGACCGAGTTCACCGCGACCAGCACCGCCGCGGCCTCGCGATCACCGCAGGCGAGGTCGTTCCAGATGATCACCATCGCGATGCACCGGGCGAGACCGACGATGATCAGGCCGGTCCGATACTCGGGTAGGTCCGGCAGCATCAGCCAGGCGAGCGCGAACATCAGCGCCGGGCCGAGAATCCAGTTCAGCACCAAGGAAAGCACCATCGTGCGCCGGTCCTTGGTCACCGCGCCGAGCCGGTCGTAGCGGACCTTCGCCAGGACCGGGTACATCATCAGCAACAGCCCGAGCGCGATCGGCAGCGACACCTGCCCGATCTTCACCGCGTCCAGCACTTCCCGCAGACCGGGGATCACGCTGCCCAGCAGCAGCCCGGCACCCATCGCGATGATGATCCAAGCCGGCAGATAACGGTCCAGAAAGGACAGATTGCGCAGGACGTCGGGTTCGTCGGCGGCAAGCGTCACGTTGGGGCCTCCTGGCTCCGGGAAGTCGGTCAGGCGTCGAGGATTTCGGCGACCAGGCCGCGGACGCGGCGGTCGATCTCGTCCCGGATCGGACGGACGGCGTCCGCGCCCTGCCCCGCCGGGTCTTCAAGGGGCCAGTCCAGGTACCGCTTTCCGGGGAACACCGGACAGGTGTCCCCACAGCCCATGGTGATCACCACGTCGGATGCCTCGACGTCCTCGGTGGACAGCTTGCTCGGCACCTCGGCGGTGATGTCCAAGCCCCACTCCGCGAGCGCCGCGGCCGCGGCCGGGTTCACCATCGCGGCGGGCTCCGAACCAGCGGACCGGACAGTGATCCGGCCGAGCGAGTAGTGCTGCAGCAACGCCGCGGCCATCTGTGAACGACCGGCGTTGTGCACGCAGACGAACAACACCTCGGGTGTGCGGGTCATCGGCGGAGTCCTCTCGGCGTTCGACTGGATCGAAGTCCACGAATCCAGATTCAAGGACTTGCATCGATATTTGTCAATCCACCGGGTACGCTCGCCGTCGAAGGTCACTCCGACCGAGGAGGACACATGGCGACGGAGCACGGGCGCGGCCGGAAGCCGGTGCCCATCACCCTTCTGATGGCCGAGCCCGCGGCGGTCATCGCCCAGGACGAGGCCGAGCAGGCGGCGAAGTTGTTCAAGGCCCTCTCGGATCCGATCCGGATCAGGCTGCTGTCGCTGGTCCGTCATTCACCCGGCGGCGAGGCCTGCTTCTGCGATCTCGCCGAAGAGTTCGACATGCCGCAGCCGTCACTGAGTCATCATCTCCGCGTTCTGGTCGCGGCAGGCATCCTCGATCGGGAACGACGCGGCACCTGGAGCTGGTACACCGTCCTTCCCGAGCCGCTCCGCTCCCTGGAGACCCTTCTGCACGCCGGTGGCCCGCTGGCCGACCGGGCCGCGCCGCTGTCGAAGACGTGACCGTCCGGCTGACGATATGCCGCGGCACCTGACGGTTCCGGCGGCCGCCACAACATGTTCACAACAGTCCCGTGTCGTGTCGCCGGTCAGGATTCCTGCTCGATGTCTTCGACGCAGGGAGGGAACTTGCGCGCATTGAGGAAGCTTTCCGCGATGGTCGCCGTAGTGGCCGCCACCATGCTGTGCCCGGCGATGGCGAGCGCCGCCGTCGGGTGCGCCGAACTCAGCCGGGGCGGCAACATCGATCCAGGTCTGGCCTCGATGCCGAACGGGCCGCTGGACATCTTCCAGGTCAGCTCGTCCGGCAACGTCTTCCGCACTCAGGTGGACCCCCGCACGAACGGAGTGATCACCGCCCAGAACCTCGGAGGCGTGTCCCGTTCCGAGCCGGGCGCCGTTTCCTGGGGCCCGGGGCATTCGGCGGTGTTCGTCCGCGGCGCCGACGACGCGCTGTACTTCATGCAGTTCGAGAACGGCGTGGCGTCCGGCTGGCAGAACCTCGGCGGGGTCATCACTTGGAATCCGCACGCGGTTTCGGCCGGACCGGGGCATCTCATCGTCTTCTATCGAGGCTCCAACAAACAACTGTGGTACCGCGAATACGTGAACGGCGTGTGGGGCCCGCACACCAGCCTCGGCGGCGTGCTGACGTCCAGCCCGATCGGGGTCTCCTCGCGGCCGGGCCATGTCGCGGTCGTCACCAGGGGCCAGGCGAACGACCTGTACTACCTGGAACGGGTCGGGGCCGGCTGGAGCAACTGGGTCGGGCTCGGCGGCAGGTTCGCCGTCGACCCGATCGCCGTCTCGCGGGGGCCGGGACTGGTCGACGTGTTCGTGCGGACGACCAACTCGCGGGTCGCGGGGATCAGCTACAACGGCTCGTCCTGGGGCTCGTGGTTCGACCTCGGGGCGCCACGGGGCGGCGCGGTGTCCGAACCGGGCGCGGCCGCGACGAGTTCGGGCGAACTGGTCGTGTTCGCCCGCGGTGACGAGGCTCCCGCGCAGTTCCGCCCCATCACGCGCAACTCCTCGTTCGACGGCGGGGTGACCTGGTCGGGCTGGATCATGGTCGACGCGGGTTATGGCCCTCCGTCGTCCAACAACCCCGAGGCGACCGCGAACGCGTTCGGCGGTTGGAACTTCGCCGCGACGAACTTCCCGGCCGGTGCTCGTGTCGGACCGCTACGGGTTTGCTCGTCCTCGTTGTGACCGTGAAACCGCCGCCGGGGCACCGTTCCCGGCGGCGGTTCGTGGCCTCACTTCTCCCTCAGCCACTGCTCCGCTTTTCGCCAGATGGCCCGCGAATCGAGGCCGGCGGTGCGCCAGGTGGTGGCGCGGGTGGTGCCGAGGTCGCGGTACTTCCGCATGATCGCCACGTGGGCCGGCAATCCGACGAACCCACGCAAGCCCTCGTGGTCGCGCCACACCGAAACCGATCCCAGCCGCCAGCGCGACGGTTCCACCCACAGCCATTGGCCGACCGCGCCGGGCAGCCGGGGCCACTCGCGGCTGAGCACGTAGCCCGCCCGGTAGGCACCCGGGGTGCTCCGGAAGTCGTCGAGCGTCAACGCGGTGACGCTGACCAGCACGTCTCCGGAGAAGTCCGCGGCATGGCCGGGCATCCACTTACCTCTGATCATGCTCGCTCCTCACGTCGCTTCAGTCCGAAATGGCTGCGCCACGCGTATGATACGCACATGCTTACTAATTGGTTGTCGTACCTTCGCGCTAGCGTCGCTTCATGACCCCCGCCGATGCCCGCGAAGCCCTCCTGTTCCACTCATGCACACACCCGGATGTGGACGATCCGCGCTGGCGGACGGGTTTCATCGGGTCATTGCGTCCCTTCTCCGGCTTGCGCGAGGAGAACTACCACGAAGTGATGTCGGCGTTGCGGGCTCTCGCCGAACCACTACAGGCCGACTTCGTTCCCCGCGAGGTGGTCTCGGCCGTGGTCGGAATGTGTCATTTCGCGCGGGCTTGGGGTGTCGCACCCGATGGCATGCTGGGCCAGAACGGGCTGATCAGCGCCGCGGACGCTGCCCGTCTCGACGAATGGATCTGGACCATTTCCTACGCGCTGGCCATGATCCTGGACGGCGCCGTGGCGGAGGCCTTCGACGACTACGACCGTCGCCGAACCTGAGCGGCAAGAAACTGACTTCGTCGGGCGTTGCGCCTACGCTGGCGGATCACCGGGCCACATCAGGAGGCAGCGATGCGCAACGAAGCCATGGAACGGCTGGACGTCCTGGTGGGATCGTGGCGAACGACGCTGAGCGACGCGTGGTTCCTGGAACCGGCCGATCGAAAGGTACCGGGTTCGGCGACGATCGAGTGGCTCGGTGAGGCGTTCGTGGTCCTTCGCTGGACGATGGACTGCGAGGACGGGCAAGCCGCGAGCGAGATGGTCCTGGTTCTCGGTCGCAGCGACACCCGCGACGCGTATACGGCTCTGTACCACGACGAACGAGGTGTGTGCCGGGTCTTCGCCATGACCTTCGACGAAACGAACTGGAGCCTGAGCCGGGAAGACCCCGACATGTTCCAACGGTTCGTCGCGGAGGTCGAGCCGGATCGGATCACGGGCCGCTGGGAGGCGTCCGAGGATCAGGGATCCACCTGGCGCAAGGATTTCGACCTCGTTTTCGAGAGGTAGCCGTCAGGTCTTCCGGACGGCGCCGGTGAAACCCGCGATGAACAGGGTCGCCGACGCCCACGCCGCCAGCTGCAGGGCCCAGCCCGCGATGGTGAGGGCCTGCCCGGTGGCGGTACCGGTGGGGGCGCACAGCTCCCGCGCTCCCGTCTTGACCAGTGGCAGCCCGAGATCCAGCCCCACCCCGATCCGTTCCACGACAGCGCATGGCGTCGCCGGTGCGCTCGCGCGCGCGGTGTGCGCCAGGCCGCCCTGCCCGCCGAGGACGAGGGCCAGCACGACCGAACCGGCGAGGACGGTGAACAACAGCAGCAGTGCCCGCCAGGGTTGATAGCCGAAGCCGAGGGCCAGCCCGGTGAACCGGGCCCACATCCGGTCGTGCCACCGAAGTCCGCCGCGGCGGATCTGATCACGCCGTTGCGCCATCAGGATGCCCCGCACTTCGGCGTCGTGGCCGGCCGCCCGGTGGACGGCGGCCAACTGCTGATAGGGCTGGGCGGCGTAGCCGGGCGTACGGGCACGCAACAGCTCCAGCCACCGGGACAAACCGATCTGCTCCGGAAGGTCTCCGTAGGTCGTCTCGGCGATATCGATCAGAGCCCCCGACGCCTGATCCGACCGGGTCACCTCGCTGGTGTCCAACCACAGCGAGCCCTCGATCGACGCCCCGTTCAACCGGATCACGGCGGGTTCGGTGCCGGTGGCCCGGAACCCGGCGCGCAGGAACACGGCCCGGTCGACCTTCAGACCGTCGGCGTACAAGGCGGGCCCGTCCGGGTTCTCCAACCACGCACCGCCGCAATCGAGCAAGCCGACGTGGGCGTCGACCAGTTGGACCGCGCCGGTGGCCCGGAATCCGGCGCGCAGGAACACGCCGTGATCGACGTGCAGCCGGTCGGCCTGCAGGGCGGGCCCGGACGTGTTCTCCAGCCGCGCCCCGTCGCATTCCAGCACCCCGAGATGGGCCCCGCGCAACCGGACCGCACCGGCCGGAGTGCGGGCGTTCACGACCACACCCTTCATCTTCATCGCCGAAGTGGTGAACCTTTCGGCGTCCACCGGCGGATCCTGCGCGGAATGCCCGAAGCGGGACCGGTCCAGCACCAGCCCCGGCAGACGGCCGTCGCGCAGGTCCAGGCCGTCGGGGAGAAAGCAGTCGACCAGCTCGACCCGCCTCTCGCCGGCGATGTTCGCCAGATCGAGGCGGCCGGTGATCCGCGCCCCGCGCAACCGCAGCCCGTGCGGGTCCACCTCGACGTCCCGGCGGCCCCGGACCAGGTCACGGATCAGCGCCGCGGAGACGGTGCGGCTGCTTCCCCACGACGGCATCTCGGCCGGGTCGACCCTTCTGCCACCGGTCAGGTCGAGCACCTCGCCGTCGCGGACCGCGTCGAGCAGGCGCCGCCCCATCCCCTCGTCTGACACCCGATCATGCTGGCCCGCCCACGGCACGACGGCAAGCGCGAAACTCGAGTGCGATCGGCCTGATCTGCCACTACGGTCCCGACCATGCCCGCGGATGCTTTCGTACCAGCCGGTTTCGTCCCGCCGACCGCGCTCGTCACCGACGAGTTCCGCCTCGAACCCTTGGGACCGGAACACAATTCGGCCGACCATGCCGCCTGGACGTCGAGTATCGAGCACATCCGCTCCACTCCCGGCTATCCCGACGGCGACTGGCCGCCGCGCGACGGTATGACCCTCGACGAGAACCTCGCCGACCTGCGCCGCCACGCCGAAGACTTCGCGCGACACAAAGGCTTCACGTTCACCGTCCTCAGCCCGGCCGACGGCGACGTCATCGGTTGCGTCTATCTGTATCCCACGGCCTCCGAGGACTGGGACGTCACGGTGCAGTCCTGGGTCCGGGCCGACAAAGCGGAGCTGGATGCCGTGCTCGCCGACGCCGTCGCACGCTGGCTCGTCTCGGATTGGCCGTGGGAACGGGTGGATCGCTGCGGTCGCTGAGGTGACGGCTGTACGTGAAGGCCCCCTTCCTTGCGCTAGACGCAGTGAAGGGGGCCTTCACGTACTTGGGGAGGCCTTCACGGACCTGATCATCAACGTCCGGCGACCCGAAATCGCAGGTGAGTCGCGACCCCCGCGACAGGTTCACCCTCCGGCACCAACTCGCCGGCGCGCCCGCCGAACAGCCCGGTCCCCTGCCCCAGCAGCACCGGGGCGATGTGGAGATGCACCTCGTCGAGCAGGCCCGCGCCGAGCAGTTGCCCGGCGACGTCCGCGCCCATCACCAGGACGTCCTTGTCTCCCGCGGCTTCCTTGGCCCGCCGGACCGCGGCCTCCAGTCCGTCGAAGGAGAACGTCCCGCCGTTGTCGCCGCGGAAGTCTTCCTCGATCCGGTGGGTCACCACGAAACTCGGCACGCCGGGCCACGGCGTACCGCCCCACGGACGCAGGCCGAGGTCGAAGGTGCGCCGCCCGATGACGGTGGCCCCGACGATCGCGTTCACCTCCTCGACGGCACGGGCGTCGGCTCCCTCGCCCGCCATCCACTCGTGCAGCCGTTCGCCGCCGTCCCCCATCGGCTCGTCGGCCCGCACGTTCGGCCCGGCGGTGAAACCGTCCAGCGACATCGACACATCCAGCACCACCTTGCTCATCGCAAGGCCTCCTTCGTCTCCGTAGCGCCGCGATCCGGGCGCGTTCATCGAAGAGTCGGAGCCGGCCCGGCCATCTCGACATCGGCGATTGCGCGATCCAGCCGACGCGGTCTATGTTCCTACGTGTCCGGATAGCGTCTCAGGCTGTCCGATTATCGGACGCCTCGCCGGAATCGGCCGAAGACGAGGAGCGAAAGTGACGAACGTGCCCGCCTCGCGCGCGACGGCCGATTCGAGTGTCAGCCGGTCGGCGTTCCGGCGGGTCCTGGCGGGCAGTACCGCGGGCGCCGTGCTCGAGTGGTACGACTTCGCGCTCTACGGGATCCTCGCGGCGACCGTGCTCGGCCCGCTGTTCTTCCCTGGTGGCAACGGATTCGCCCAGTTGCTGCTCGCGCTGGCGACGCAGGGGCTCGGCTTCGTCGCCCGCCCGATCGGCGGCATCGTCTTCGGGCATCTCGGCGATCGCCTCGGGCGCAAACCCATGCTGGTGACCACTTTCCTGCTACTCGGGTTGTCGACCTCCGCGATCGGGCTGCTCCCCACCTATTCGCAGGTCGGGATCGGGGCGACGATCTCGCTCGTCGTGCTGCGGCTGATCCAGGGATTCGCCCTCGGCGGCGAGTTCGGCGCGGCGGTGCTGATGGTCAGCGAATACGGGAGCCCGAAACGGCGCGGGTTCTGGTCGGCGTGGCCGCAGGCGGGTGCGCCTCTGGGCACGGTGCTGGCCACGGCCGTGGTCGGCGGGATCGCCTTGGTCCTCCCCGACAACGCCTTCGACCAGTGGGGCTGGCGAGTCGGGTTCTTGTTCGCGATCCCGCTCCTGGCCATCGGCTTCTGGATCCGGCGCCGCATCGACGAATCCCCGGTGTTCCAGGAAGCGCAGGCACGGGCCTCGGCTTCCGCGGAGACCGTCCGCGAGCGGTCGAGCATCCTCGAAACGCTCGCCCACCCCGGTCCCGTCCTGCGCGGTCTCGGCGTGCGGCTGGGCGAAAACGTGGCCTTCTACGTCTACACCGTCTTCGTGGTCGCTTATGCCACAAAGACTTTCGGCTACGACAAAGCCGACGTTCTCCTCGCCGTCGCCATCGGGTCGCTGCTGCAGTTCGCGGGGATGCTCGCCGGCGGCCATTGGTCCGACCGCGTCGGGCGGCGCACCGCGATGCTGGTCCCCGCGCTCGGTCTCGCGGTCTGGGCGCCGGTCTTCTTCGCGATCGTCCAGGCCGACGCGCTGCCTTTGCTCTATCTCGGCGTCGGCGTCGGCGCGGCGTTGCACGGGCTCCTCGCCGGGCCGGAAGCGGCTTGGATCGCCGAACTCTTCCCGACGCGCCGCCGTTTCGCCGGCGCTTCCCTGGTCTTCCAAGGATCTTCGATCATCGCCGGTGCGCCGGCGCCGCTCATCGCGGTGTGGCTGGCCGAAAAGCAGGGCCCCACGGCGGTCGTGCTGTACCTCGTGGGCACGATCGCCGTCACCGTCGTCGCCCTGCTCCTCAGCGCCGAAACCCGTGGAGCCGACCTGAACTAGGCGTCGATGGGCACGAGCAGCCCGAACACCCGCGTCGCGACCCGCCCCTCGGCGACCAGCGCCGGATGATCCGCCACCACCGCTTCACCGCCGGACCACGGTCGGCTGTCCAGCAGGACTTCGTTGTTCAGCAACGCGCCCTCGTTGTGCGCGACGAACAACCGGAGCCCGTGCACCTTCCGGCTGAGCTTCTCCGCGCGCAACGCTTCCAGCAACCGGTCGAGCAACGGTTCGACGGAAGGCACGTTCTCGGCGAACAGGGTGATCTGCGCACCCAGCACCAGTTCGAACGGACCGTCCGGATGGTCGTACCGCTCGCGGTCGACCTGATCGGCCGCGGCGCCGGGCGACAGCAACCCGTTGACCATCGGATGCAACGACCCGAGGCTGAACTTGTTCACCGCCTGGCCGATCGCTTCACGCCAAGTGGTGCCGAACCCGGCGAAGCTCTCGACGAGCCACGGCTCGGCCAGCGCGGGATGCGACACTGCGAAGTCGACCTGAGCCATCACCTTGCCTTCCGAGGTGGGGTGCACGACGAGTTTCGTATCGACACGAGCGTCATCGCCCAGCAGGACGCCGTGCTCGCTGAGCAAAGACTCGAATACCGCTTGCGGTGAAGGCACACCGCCGTCGTCCTCGACGACCGGTTCCAGATCCTTGAACAACACGGGTTCGCCGAGTTCCAGGTCCGCGAGCTGCGATCCGGCGTTCAGCGCCTCGTTGATCACGGCGAACGTGCTGCTGCGGAACGCGATCCGCTCGAATTCCGCACGGGTCGCGTACTGGGCACGCTCGTACGCCGCCACGAAGACCGGCTCCTGCGCGAGGAAGACCTGCCCGCGGGAGTCGCGCACGGTGTCCGGATACGTGACGTCCGGCAGCAACCGCCGGACGTAGGCCATCGGCAAAAAGACGAGCAGCCGCTCGGCCAGCCACGGCTCCACTCCCGCGCCGGTCAGCCGTTCCCAGAACACGTCGTCGCTCGGCGGTTCTTCGCCCGCGCAGAACGCGGCGATCCCGATTTCGAGCGCGCCATCGAGCCCCCATGATGCGATCACCGCCGAAGTCTAGGGGAGGCACGCGGGACCCGGTGCACTCCAGCCCTCGACGATGGCCGCGATGATCTTGGTGGTCGCCTCCCCCGCGTCCGCGCTGACGACGTGCCCGGCGCCGGGGATGACGTGCTCGGCCACGCCTTCGGCCTTCGCCCAGCGGGGCATCGCGGTCGCGATGTTGCCGGTGCGGTCGTCTTCACCGCGAACGAGGGCGAGCGGAACGGGCGTGCGGTAGCCCGGCTCCGGGTCGACGAGCGACACGGTGGCCCGCCAGACGTCGAGGAAGACGCGTTTGGGCATCCGCGCGAACGTCGCCTCGCATTCGGCGATCCCCGCCGGGGTCACAGCGGACGCGCGGGCCATGAGTCCCGGCAAACGCCCGGCGGGGATGAGCGCCAGTGAGGGCGCGGCGAGTTTCAGCAGAAGCCGTTCGGCGGCGGTCAGCGGGCCTTCGTTCCACGTCGAATCCACGACGATGAGGCCCGAAGCGCGGTCCGGGAAACGGCGGACGAGCGCTTGGGAGAGATTCCCGCCGAGTGAGTGTCCGATCAGGACCGGACGCTCGAGCCCGAGGTGGTCGAGGAGCGAGTGGAGGGAGTCGAGCGCGAGAGCCGCGCTGAACCGCGTGCCCGGCAGGAGGCTCGACTCCCCATGAGCGGGTTGATCCCAGCTGATCACCCGATGACCGGCGTCGTGCAGGGCGTGCGCCTGCGCGTCGAACATCCGGTGATCCATCCCGGCGCCGTGGGTGAAGACGACGGGCCGCCGCTCCCCCGCCAGATCGCCGTACCGCAGCTCGTAGCCGTCCTTTCGGAGCACCTCGCTCATTTTCACCATGTTCTGAACATACTGTAAGTAGGTCAGGAGCCGGTTTCGAGCCACTCCTGGAAAGTGGGGCCGGCCAGCTTGGCGTGCGGGCCGGGCAGGAACCCGCCCTTGGCGGCGATCTCGCCGTCGGGCACGTTCGCCCCGTCGATGCCGACGACCTTGATCCCCCGGGCGTCACCGGCGAGCCGAGCCGCCTCCGCCATGATCTCCTCGCGTGGCCCGGCGATCTCGGGGATCGGAGTTCCGGGTGCGGCCGGAGCAGCCGCAAGATCGGCCAGCTCCTCGGCCACGGCGCGGCAAGCCACGAGCTGAGTGGGCACAGCGGGCACATAAGCGACGTCGTCCCGCCGCCAGTCGAGCAGCTGAAGCACGAACTCGTGGAACTGAGCCGCCCGCAGAAGACGGACCGGCAGCGGCCCGGCCGAGAGGAACTCCTCGTGCTCCTTCTTGGCGGCGAGGAACCCGGTGGTGGCGTTGTCGACGCCGATGATGGACGCCGCGGCGATCAGGCCGACTCCGGCCCGCCTGCCTTCCTCGTGCAGATTGCGGGCCGAGGTACGGAAGAACTCCGTCGCCGCCTCCTGGTCGGAAGCGTGCCAAGAGGCGACGTCGATGATGACGTCCACCCCGGTGAGCGCCTCGGCGAGCCCTTCGCCGGTGATGATGTCCACGCCGGTGGCCCGGGACATCGGGACGACTTCGTGCGCGCGTTCGGTGAGGACGTCGACGACGTGGCGTCCCAGCCGCCCGGTCGCTCCCGCCACTGCGAACTTGCTCATTTTTCAGGCCTTTCGTGAAGGTGGAAGGTCAGTCGGTGTAGTTGCGGCCGGGCGGCATCCCCGGGATCGGCTTCGCGATGAGCGCGGCGGGGGCGAAGAACCCGATGTGGGCGATGACCATGACGAGCGTCCAGAGCGCCTTGTCGTCGTAGTGCGCGGACGCCCTGGTGTACAGCTGGTCGGGAACGCGCTCCCCCGACGGGTTGGCGGTGAACACGGCTTCCCCCAGCTCCAGCGCGACCCGTTCGGCATCGGTGAAGCAGGTCGCGTCGCGCCAGGTGACCACGGAGGTGATCCGCTCCTCGGATTCACCGAGCTCTCGCAGAACGCGCGTTTCACGGACGACGAAATACGTGCTGCCGAGCAGTTGCCCGGCACGCAGTTGCACCAGGCTGACCGTGGTCGCGGGAATGGTGCCGTTCTTGATGACCTTGTGCAGGCCCGCGCCGACTTCCGCCAGCTCGGGCACGAACGGGAGCGGATTGGGCATCCGCGACCGCGGGCCCTTCGCCGAAGTTGTGGACATGATCGGGACTTCCTCACTCGTATGTCGCTTGGTGACGAGCAAGAGATCCCGGCGGCAGGCCCGGTGTGACAAGTCCGCCGTGTGGCGCAGGCCACCACTCCCGGGTGTCACAAACCGGCGGCGGCCGGGATCGTAGGGACGAACACGAACGGGGGAAACCAGCGATGAGCGAACAGCACGAGACACCCGGCGTCCTGGATCCGGCGACCGAAACGTTCGTGGCCCATCGCAATCTGCTGTTCACCGTGGCCTACGAGATGCTCGGTTCGGCCACCGACGCCGAGGACGTCCTGCAGGAGACCTGGCTGCGCTGGTCGGGCGTCGAACTCGACACGGTGCTGGACCGGCGCGCGTTCCTGGTCCGGATCACGACGCGGCAGGCACTCAAACGTCTGCGGACGCTCGGCCGCCGCAAGGAGTCCTACGTCGGGCCGTGGCTGCCCGAACCGCTGCTGACCGCACCGGACGTGGCCGAGGACGTCGAACTGGCCGCGAGCGTTTCGATGGCGATGCTGCTCGTGCTGGAGACCCTCGCGCCGACCGAGCGGGCGGTTTTCGTGCTACGAGAGGTTTTCGCCGTCGACTACGACGAAATAGCCCAGGCCGTCGACAAGACTCCCGCCGCCGTACGGCAGATCGCTCATCGGGCGCGGGCCCACGTCGCCGCGCGCAAACCGCGCGGCACCGGCTCCCCGGCCGAGCACCGGGCCGCGCTCCAGGCGTTCCAGGCCGCGGTGGAAACCGGCGACCTGCAGGGGCTGCTCGACATCCTCGCGCCGGACGTCGTCGCCCTCAGCGACGGTGGCGGGATCAAACACGCCCTGCCGCGGCCGGTCGTCGGCGCGGACGAAGTGGCGCGGCTGCTGGCCGTCGGGTGGTGGAAACGCGGGGCGGAACGGACCGTCGAACCGGTCCAGGTCAACGGCGGACCCGGCCTGCTCATCCGGATCGGCGGCGAGATCGACGGTGTGCTGGCGGTGCGGGTCGAAAACGGCTACGTCACCGGCGCTTACCACGTCCGCAATCCCGAGAAACTCTCAAGTGTGACAAGGGAAATCACCGTGAGCCGATGACAAAGCGTCCTTCGCCGCATCAGACGCGGCGAAGGACGCTTTCAGCCCGTCCAGGGTCACTCCCGGACGGTGGCCGGGGCACGCTGGGGTTCGTCCGGGACCGGATCGACGGGCGCGGCCGGAACCGCCGGCTTGCCGCGCCGCCTGCGGATTTCGAACCCGACGAGGATCAGCGCGAGCGTCACGGCGCTCAGCCAGAACTGCGAGCGGGTCGACGGCAGCAGCGCCATCGCCAGGATCACGCCGCCCATCAGGGCGATGGTCGCGTAGCTCAGCCACGGGAACAGCCACATCTTGAGCGTGAGCTTGTCCGGATCCTCCCGCTCCAGCCGACGGCGGAGCCGCACCTGCGCGAGCGCGATCGAGAGGTATACGAACAGCGCGACGGCGCCGTAGGAGTTGACCAGGAACTGGAAGATCAGGTCCGGCGAGGTGTAGGCGGCGATGACGGAGACGTATCCGATGACCGTCCCGGCCAGGATCGCGCGCCTCGGCACGCCGCTGCCGGAAAGGCGGGTGAACGCCTTCGGCGCGTCGCCGTTGCTGGTCAGCGCGAACAACATCCGCGACGAGGTGTACAGGGCCGAGTTCAGGCATGAGAGCACCGCGGTCAGGACGATCGCGTTCATGATCGTCGCCACGGCCGGGATGCCGAGCACCTCCAGCACCGCCGCGTACGGGCTGACCGCCGTCGCCGGATCGTCCCAGGACTTGATCGCGACGACGAGGAACACGGAACCGACGTAGAACAGCACCACGCGGAAGATGATCGAGCGCATGGCCTTCGCGACCGCCTTCTGCGGCTCCGCGGATTCGGCGGCGGCGATGGTGACGATCTCCGCGCCGGTGTAGAACCCGATGCACGGCACCACCGCCGCGAGTACCGCGCCGATCCCGAGTGGCGCGAACCCGCCGTGGGACACCAGATTCGTCAGGCCGCCGTTGGCACCCGGCCAGAAACCGAACAGGTACAGGGCGCCGACGACCAGGAAGACGACGATCGCGACGACCTTGATCGACGAGAACCAGTACTCGAACTCCCCGTAGGACCGCGCCGAGACCATATTGGTACCGGTGAGGATCAGCAGCAGGCCGAGACTGAGCACCCACAGTGGCACGTCGGGTACCCACAGCTGCAGGATCCGGCCGCCCGCGACGGCCTCGACCGCCACGACGATGACGAAGAAGTACCAGTACATCCAGCCGACGGCGAAGCCCGCGCGGTTGCCGAGCGCCTCCCTGGCGTAGACGTAGAACGACCCGAGCGCGGGTTTGGCGATCGTCATCTCCGCGAGCATGCGCATGATGAGCACGGTGATCAGACCGGCGATGAGGAACGAGACCACCGCCGCCGGGCCCGCCGATTGAATGACCACGCCACTGCCGACGAACAGTCCGGCGCCGATGACGCCGCCGAGGGCGATCAGGTTCATATGTCGCTGTTTGAGCCCTGGTTTCAGGCCGCTGCTCTGTGCGGGACCGGACGTTGAAGTCACGTCTCCTCCTTCTCGCACGCACCGCCGGAGCGGTGGCGCTGGGAGCTCCATTGTGGTTCCGGTCACCGTAGGAACAAGTCGGGCCAGGGGCGAGTGCCAGTTACGATGTGGGAAAGGGGTCCAGATCACTCTCGGGACGAGCGTCGCCCGGCCAAGGCCAGCAGTTCCGCCGCCGGACCGGTGAGGCGCCGTCCCTCCGGCCAGACCGCGTGCAGCACCCGTCCGAAGTCGACACCGTTCACCGCGACGGGCACGAGATCGTGGTCCGCGACGTCCAGGGCGCTGATCACCGCGGGACCAGCGCCCGCCACCACGGCGCTGCGGACGGCGGAGGCGGAACCCAGTTCCAGCAACGGTTTCACCGGTCCCACGCCGGCCACGCGCAACGCGAGGTCGACGGTCTCCCTGGTTCCGGAGCCGCGTTCCCGCACCACGAGCGGCGTCGCCGCCAGCTCCGCCGGGGTCAGGGGACGGCGTTCGCGCGCCCAAGGATGGGTGCGGTCGACCACGACCACGAGATGGTCCACGGCGACCTTCCGCGATGTGAGCCCGGTGAAGGGGCCCGGTGATTCGACGAAGCCGATGTCGGCCTTGCCCTCGCGGGCAAGTCCGGCGACCCGATCCGAGTTCGTGACCTCCAGGCCGAGGTGGAGCCCGGGGTGAGCGCGGTTGAGTTCCCCGATCCAGCGTGGGACCAGATGCTCGGCCGGCGTCATGCTCGCCGCGATCCGGAGCCCGTTCTCGTGCCGGTTCCGCAGGGCTTCGGCGCCATCGAGCAGTCCGTCGAGTTCGGCGAGCACGCGCCGCGCCCAGCTCGCGATCACCCGGCCGTCCGGGGTGAGCGCGGAACCGCGACGGGTCCGGTCCACCAGCACCAGACCCAGCCTTCGTTCCACAAAGGACAGTCGTTTGCCCGCCGACGGCCGCGTCATCCCGAGTGCGACGGCGGCCTGACCGATACTGCCCAATTCGCCGACGAGGACCAGCAGGCGCAAGGAGTCCAGCTCCGGGGCTGTCATAGCCAAAGTGCATGACCTATCCGTCGTTCTCCCGGCTACCGGCGCTGTCCTTTCCGGACGACGCTCGTCGGTATGAGCACCACGTCTGCGCGGCGAACGAAGCCGCACCTCACCGGTCTGGCCGTCACCGCCCTCGGTGTGGTCGTCGCGTACCTGCTGAGCACCGCCGTTCCCGTGCTGAGCGCACTCACCCTCGCGGTCGTGCTCGGGGTGCTCGCCGGCTCGCTGCCGGTGCTCTCGGACGGCACCCGGCAAGCGATCGCGAAGGTGACGAAGAAGCTCCTGCGTGCCGGTGTCGTCCTTCTCGGTCTGCAACTCGCGCTCCCTTCGGTGCTTTCCCTCGGCCCCGGCACGCTGCTCGCGGTGGTGCTGACGGTCGGCCTCACGTTCCTCGGCACGATCGGGCTCGGCAGGCTGATCGGTGTCCCGCGGGGACTCGCGATGCTGGTCGCGACCGGTTTCTCGATCTGTGGCGCGTCGGCGATCGCGGCGATGGAAGGGGTCGTCGAACGCGAGGACTCCGACGTCGCGACCGCGGTCGCACTGGTCACCTTCTACGGCGGCCTGGCGATCGCGGCGGTCCCGCTCATCGGCGGATGGCTGGGGATGGACGCGCTGCGGATCGGCGGCTGGGCCGGATTGGGCGTGCACGAGGTCGCCCAGGTCGTCGCGGCCGCCACCCCGGCCGGGACCGCCGCCGTCGCGGTCGCCGTGGTGGTGAAGCTGAGCCGTGTCGTCCTGCTGGCGCCGATGGTCGCCGCGGTCAGCGTGCACGAACGGCGGCGCCGCCCGTCAGCCGCCGGGAAGCGCGCCCCGCTGGTCCCGCTGTTCGTCCTCGGTTTCCTGGCGATGGTGGTGGTGCGGAGCACCGGGATCCTGCCCGGCGTGGCGCTCGACGTCGCCAAGGTCGTCTGCACGCTGCTGCTGGCCGGAGCGCTCTTCGGGCTGGGCTGCGCGGTCCGGATCGGCACGCTGGTCCGCACCGGTGGCCGGGCGCTGCTGCTCGGCCTGCTCTCCACGCTGCTCGTCGGCACCATCGCCTACGTCACCCTCGCGCTGCTCGGCTAGCTTGGACGGCGGTCAAGAGGGCGAGCGTCTCGATGTCGGACGCCGAGCAGCCGCGCGAGAGATCGTTGAGCGGCGCCGCGAGGCCCTGGAGGATCGGGCCGAGCGCGACGGCGCCGCCGAGCCGTTCGGCGATCTTGTAGCCGATGTTGCCCGCGTCCAGATTAGGGAACACGAGGACGTTCGCGCGGCCGGCGACCGCGGAACCGGGCGCCTTGGCCGCCGCGATCGACGCCACCAGCGCGGCGTCGAACTGCAGTTCACCGTCCACCGGAAGACCGGGTTCCCGCTGCCGCACCAGCGAAGTCGCCTCGCGGACGACCTCGACCCGCTGATGGTCGGCACTCCCCTGCGTGCTGAACGACAGCATGGCGACGACGGGGTCCTCCCCGGTCAGACCGCGGTGGGTCGCCGCGGCGGCGAGGGCGATGTCCGCCAGCTGCGCCGCGCCCGGCTCGGGCACCACCGCGCAGTCCGAAAAGGTCAGCCGTCGTCCGTCCGGGAGCAGCAACAGGAAGCAACTGCTCAAAGTGGACACACCCGGGGCGAGCCCCACGACCCGCAGCCCGGCGCGCAGGACGTCGGCGGTCGGCCGCGTCGCCCCGGCGACGCAGGCGTCCACGTTCCCCGCTCGCAGGGCGGCGGCCGACACGAACACCGGATCGCGCCGGGCGGCGGCGAGCTTTTCCGGGTGCCGCGCGAATCCCGCCGCCAGCGCGGCCTCGGTCCGGTCGTCGGCAAGGGCTTCCGCGACGTCCACGATCAAGTCGTCCGTGGCTCCTGCCGCGAGCAGGCGCGCCCCGTCGCCGAACAGCAACGGCCGTACGACACCTTCGTCTCGGAGCGCCAGCGCGGCCCGGACGGCGCGGTCGTCGTCGCCGTCCGGCAAGGCGACGCGGAGATTCCGGCCGCGCAAGGCCTTCCGCCATCTGTCGAGCGTCGCGTCCGGCGTGACCACGGTGGTCAAGCTCATCGAAGTACCTCCACGTACGAAGCGGGGGCCGCCGGAAGACGGCGACCCCCACCGGGTGAAAAGGGCTGGTTCAGGGCTGGACGGCCTTCTCGACGTCGTTGAGCATCGCGTCGACGCCGTGCAGCAGTTCGGTGAGCACTTCGCGGTCGGCGACCAGCGGCGGGGAGATCATCAGCATCGTCGCGCCGCGATCGTCGCCGCGGAGGATGACTCCCGTGCGCCGGAACGCCTCCGGGAGCACCTCACGAAGCACCTTCAGCGATTCGGCGTCGGTCAGCTCCCGGCCGCTGTCGCGGTCGGCCATCAACTCGATGGCGTAGAAGAACCCGGTGCCGCGGACGTCCTTGACGCAGCGGTGCGCGGACTTGAGGGAGTCCAGCGCGGCGAACAGTTCCGGGCCCTCGGTGAGGACGTTACCGAGCACGTTCTCGTCCCGCATCGCGGTGAGGTTCGCGACCGCGACGGCGGTGGCGACGGGATGCCCGCCCCAGGTGGCGCCGTGGGTGAAGACGCCGCCCTTCGGCGAGTCGTACAGCTCGGTGACCAGCTTCTCGCGCACGATCACCCCGCCGAGCGGCGCGTATCCCGACGTCGATCCCTTGGCGAAGGTGATCAGATCCGGCACGACGCCGGTGATCCCGTGCCCGAACCAGTGCCCGAGCCTGCCGAACGAGCAGATGACCTCGTCCGAGACGAGCAGGATGCCGTACTTGTCGCACAGGGCGCGCAAAGCGGGCCAGTACCCCTTCGGCGGGACCAGAGCGCCGCGCCCGTTCTGCACCGGCTCGGCGAACAGCGCCGCGATGGTCTCCGGCCCTTCTTCGAGGATGACCCGCTCGATCGCCGCGACACAGTCCAATTCGGACGCTGGGCCGCAGTCTCCCAGCAGCCCCAACGTGTTCGGCACGTGGCGGACGCCGGGCATGAGCGGGCCGAACGGTTCCTTGATCTTCGCGAGCCCGGTCACCGAAAGGGCGCCGATGGTGGTGCCGTGATAGGCCATGTCGCGGCTGATGATCTTCGTCCGCTCGGGCTGTCCCTGGCTGCGGTGATACTGCCGGGCGAATTTGAGCGCGGTTTCGACCGCCTCCGAGCCGGAGTTGACGAAGAACGTCGTCCCGAGGTCGCCCGGCGCCAGTTCGGCCAGCAACGTGGCGGCCTCGATCGCGGGCGTATGCGCCGAGCCCCAGTTGCTCGCGTAGGCCAGGGTGCCGACCTGGTCGGCGGCGGCCGCGGCGATGTCGGCCCGTCCGTGGCCCATGTTGACGCAGAAGAGCCCGGCGAGCCCGTCGAGATGACGGCGTCCTTCGGTGTCGATCAGGTAGCTTCCCTCGCCGCGTACGAACACCGGGAAATCCGAGGCCCAGGTGTCCTTGCGGGTGAAGTGCGGGCCGAGATGCCGTCGAGCCTGCGCTCGCAGCTGGGTGACGTCCACCGGAGACCTCCTTCGAGACACGAGTCTGTGCTTTGACTTTCGCAACCCGGCTGACACCGGCCCAGCACCAGAGCGGCGACGTTCGATGGGTCCAGTTGGTCGTGAGTGGAGACCCGCTTGAGGTACGTGAAGGCCTCCTTGAGGGACCCAGAGTCCCTCAAGGAGGCCTTCACCGACGAGGGACGCCGTGCCGCACTGACGTGATCGAAGGCGGAACTCGCGTGATCAGAGACGGAACTCCCCGAGTGCGGCCCCCAATCACGCGAGTCACGTCCCTGATCACGCGAGTCACGCTTTTGCACACACCGCAGCTGTTCCTGACGCGCGTGAAGGCCCCCTTCCCCCGGCTCAGCCGAGGAAAGGGGGCCTTCACGCGCAAAACGAGCCCTACACGTAGTCCTTGTACTTCTCCAGGAACCGCACCGGCTTCGACAGCGCGTCGCGGCGGAACGGGTCGCCCAGCTCGCGGGTGCACATGATCTCGACGACGGTGGTCTTGCCCTCGTTCATCTGCGCCTCGACGGCGCGTTGCAACGCGGGGCCGACCTCGTCGAGCTTCTCCACGACAATGCCTTCCGCGCCCATCGCCTTGGCGATCCCCGCGAAGCTCTCGCTCTCCAGCTCGCCCGCGACGAACCGCCGGTTGTAGAAGTCGACCTGGTTCTTCTTCTCCGCGCCCCACTGCCGGTTGTGGAACACCACCGCGGTGACCGGGATGTCGTGGCGGACCGCGGTCATGATCTCGCCCATGCTCATCCCCCACGCGCCGTCGCCGGCGTAGGAGATCGCGGGCCGGTCGGGGGCCGCGGCCTTGGCGCCGATGATGGTCGGCAGCGCGTATCCGCAGTTACCGAAACTCATCGGCGCGAAGAAGGAGCGCGGCTCCTCGAAACGCAGATAGCTGTTCGCGACCGAGTTGATGTTGCCGATGTCGGTCGACACCATCACCCGCGGCGGCATGGCCTTCTCCAGTTCCCGCAACACTTCCCGCGGGTGCAGCCAGTTGCCCTCCTCGCCGTCCTGCTCCGCGATCATGTCGAGGCTGAACGGGTCGGTCTCGTGCGTCCAGGCGTCGAGCTCGGCCTCCCACGCGTCCTTCTCCGCCTTGATCTTCGCCGCGCGAGCGTCCTTTGTGGAGTCACAGGCCAGCGTCCGGTCCGCCAGCCGCTTGGTCAGCGCGACCGCCGCGTCCTTGGCGTCACCGCAGATGCCGACGGTGATCTTCTTGACCAGGCCGAGCATCTTGTGGTCCGCGTCGATCTGGATGATCTTCGCGTCCTTGGGCCAGTAGTCCATGCCATGCTGCGGCAGGGTGCCGAACGGGCCGAGCCGCGAACCGAGCGCGATCACGACGTCCGCCTGCGAAATGAGCTTCATCGCGGCCTTGGAACCCTGGTATCCCAGCGGCCCGCACCACTGCGGGTGGCTCGCCGGGAACGAGTCGTTGTGCAGGTAGCTGTTCACCACCGGCGCGCCGAGGCGTTCGGCGAGCGCCTTGCACTCCTCGACGCCGTCGGCCATCACGACGCCGCCGCCGGAGATGATCACCGGGAACTCCGCCGTGGCCAGCAGTGCGGCGGCCTCGTCGAGGCTCCGTTCGCCGCCGGGGCCGCGGTCGAGCCGGGCGGGTTCCGGGATCTCGGCCTCGATCTCGCCGTAGAAGAAGTCGCGCGGGATGTTGAGCTGCGTCGGGCCGAGTTCCGAATGGGCGCGGTCGAAGCAGCGGCCGGTGTACTCGGCCATCCGCTTCGGGTTGTTGACGTGCCCCTGGTACTTGGTGAACTCCTGGAACATCGGCAGCTGGTTGGCCTCCTGGAAGCCACCGAGGCCGGTGCCCATGGTGCCCGCTTCCGGCGTCACGATGACGACCGGGCTGTGCGCCCAGTACGCGGCCGCGATCGCGGTCACGCAGTTGCTGATACCCGGGCCGTTCTGCCCGATGACGACGCCGTGCCTGCCGCTCACCCGGGCGTAGCCGTCGGCCATGTGCCCGGCGCCCTGCTCGTGCACCACCGGTACCAGCCGGATGCCCGCCGGCGCGAAGATGTCCATCGCGTCCATGAACGCCGACCCCATGATGCCGAAGATGTCGGTGACGCCGTTCGCCACGAGCGTCTCGACGAAGGCCTCGGACGGGGTCATCTTCTTCCGGCCGCTGACGACCACGCGGCCGTCACCCGTCTTCCGTTCCGTCATGTTCCGCTCCTTCGACAGGCGAGATTTACAAAAATCGGTACGTGGCGTTCCTGAAATCAGGATGCGACCGACGATAGGACGCCAACCGTCCAGCGTCAACGTCGGATTCTGGAAACCGAGACGCCATGTGCTACTTTTCGGAACATGGAGCTGCTTCGCGAACCCGATCCGATCAACGGGGACACGCCGACCATGCGGCTGTTCTCCCTGCTCGAACTGATCGCCGCCAAGGACCAGCTGGTCTCCCTGCAGGGTCTCGTCGAGGAGACAGGCTTGCCGAAACCGACCCTGCACCGCATGCTGCAACAGCTCGAAGGCGCGGGCCTGCTGATCCGGCAGGCCGACGGACGCCACTACGGCACCGGCCACCGGCTGCGACGGCTCGCGGAGAACCTGCTCCTCAATGCCACCCACCACGGCGCCCGGCACGCCGTCCTGCGTCACCTCGTCGACGAACTCGGCGAGAGCTGCAACGTGACCACCTTGTCCGGCAATGAGATCGTGTACCTCGACCGAGTCGAAACCCCGGAGCCGCTGCGGTTCTACCTCCGGCCGGGCTCGCGGGTGCCGATCCACTGTTCGGCCAGCGGCAAGATGATCCTCGCGCAGATGAGCCCGTCGCAGCGGCGGAAGCTGCTCGCGCACGCGCCGCTCAAGCGGTACACCGACAAGACCATCACCGACCTCGACGCGCTCGAGGCCGAGTTCACCCGCATCCGCCGGGACGGGTTCGCCCTCGACGACGAGGAGTTCCTGCCCGGGCTGGTGTGCGTCGCGGTCCTCGTGCCAGGGCGCGCCAACCTCTGCGTCGCCGTGCAGGCGCCGGTCATGCGGCTGACGCCGGACAAGGCCCTGCAGACGCTCCCTGCGCTTCAGCGCGCGGCCGAGGCGATCAGCAGCGTCGACGCCGAGGGCGGGTCCGAACCGGAAAGTGTTCCGTCGTAAGGAGTTCTCATGATCCCCGAGCTTCGGCTCCCGGTACGTGACGTCTTCGGCATCGATTCGGATCTCGTCGTCGGCGCGTTCCGCGAACGCACCGAGCACGTCCCCGAGGTCGACGAGGCGTACCGCTTCAACCCGGACGTGACGCTGGCGCTGCTCGCCGGGTTCACCCGCGACCGCCGCGTGCTGGTGCAGGGGCTGCACGGCACCGGGAAGTCGACCCATATCGAACAGGTCGCCGCGCGGCTCAATTGGCCGTGCGTGCGGGTCAACCTGGACGGTCACCTCAACCGCCTCGACCTCGTCGGCCGCGACGCGGTCGTGCTGCGCGAGGGCAAGCAGGTCACCGAGTTCCAGGAGGGCATCCTCCCGTGGGCCTTGCAGCGGCCGGTCGCGCTGGTGCTCGACGAGTACGACGCGGGCCGCCCGGACGTGATGTTCGTGCTGCAACGGGTCCTCGAACGCGACGGCAAGTTCACCCTCACCGACCAGAACCGGGTGCTGCGGCCGCATCCGTCGTTCCGGTTGTTCGCCACCGCCAACACGGTCGGGCTGGGCAATCTCAACGGGCTCTACCACGGCGCGCAGCGGCTGAACCACGCGCAGATCGACCGCTGGAACATCGTGGCGTCGCTGAACTACCTGCCCCCCGCCGAGGAGATCGCGATCGTGCGGGCCAGGCTGCCCGGCATCCCGGAATCCCTGGCGGCGTCCCTGGTCGCGGTCGCCGCGTTGACCCGCAAGGGTTTCCAGGCCGGTGATCTGTCCACTTTGATGTCCCCGCGCACGGTGATCACCTGGGCGGAGAACATCGAGATCTTCGGTGATCCGGCGACGGCCTTCCGGCTGTCCTTCGTGAACAAATGCGACGAAGCCGAGCGCGACCTGGTGGCGGAGTACTTCCAGCGCTGCTTCGACGACGAACTCCACCTGCTCTCGGCATGACCGCCGGGCAGGCGGAAACCCGGCGCCGCAACCAGGTCGAGGAACTGTGCGCGGCCGCGGTCCGGGCGCTCACCGGCGACCCGGCCCTGCATTTCCGGGCGCGGCGGCTGCATCGGGGACGCGACCCGCTCCCCCTGCACGCGCCGCATCTGCGTCAGTCCGCCGCCGACGATCTGGTGTCGTCCCGCGGGATCGCGGACGGGATGGCCTTGCGTCTCACCGTCTCGGACACCGCGCTGCACCGTGGCCTGAGCCCGAGCGATCCGGCCGAGCGCGGGATTTTCGAGCTGCTGGAACAGTTCCGCGTCGAGTCGCTCCCGCCCGCGGACATGCCGGGAATGCGACGGAACCTGCGACTGCGCCATCTGCGCTGGTCACTGGAGTTCCACCGGTCCGGACTGACCGAGACCGCGCGTGGACTGCTCCTGTACACCGTCGCGCAGATCTGCCGGTCGCGGATCACCGGCGAACCGGTGGTCGAAGAGACCGAGGATCTCATCGAAGCGACCAGATTCGCGCTGGCGCTTTCGCTCGGTCACGACCTCGCCGGGCTTCGACGGCACCGGACGGACCAGAAGGCGTTCGCCGAACACGCGCTGGCGATCGCCCGGACGACCGGCGTCCTGCTCGCCGGCACCGAGCAGGACGCCGAGAACGAGGGTGATCCCACCGACCCGCGGTTCAGCCTCGTGATCGACTTCGACAAGAGTCACGGCGAACAGATTCCCGTCGCGACCGCGGGCACCAGCCGGACGTTGGGTGAATCCGGTGCGGCGTACCGGATTCACACCACCGCGTACGACCGTGAACAACGGGTGTCGGACCTGGTGCGCCCCGCGATGCTCGCCGAACTCCGCGAGCGGCTCGACCGGCGTGTCGGCAGGCAGGGCGTCGGGCCGGGACGGCTCGCACGCGACCTCAAAGCGGTGCTCGCCGAACCGGCGCGCGACGGCTGGGACGGCGCGCAGGAGGAAGGTCTCCTCGACGGCCGGACCCTGGCGCAGCTGATCAGTTCCCCCACGGAGCGGAGGATCTTCCGCACCGAGCGGATCGAACCGGTGGCGGACACACTCGTGACGTTCCTGATCGACTGCTCGGGTTCCATGACCGCGCACGCGGAACCCGTCGCCGCGCTGGTCGACCTCTTCGCGCGCTCGATCGAACTCGCCGGGGCGACCTGCGAAGTGCTCGGGTTCACCACCGGCGGCTGGAACGGGGGCAGGCCACGGCGGGACTGGATCCGGGCCGGACGGCCACGGCATCCCGGCAGGCTCAACGAACGACTCCACCTCGTGTTCAAGGCCGCCGAGACGCCGTGGCGCCGGGCACGGCCCGATCTCGCCGCGCTGCTGAAAGCCGATCTGTTCCGCGAAGGGATCGACGGCGAGGCGGTGGCCTGGGCCTGCGCCCGGATGCGCGCGCGACCCGAAGCACGCCGGATCCTGCTCGTCCTCTCCGACGGCAGCCCCATGGACAGCGCGACGAGCCTGGCGAACGATCCGCATTACCTGGACGAGCATCTGCGGGAAACGGTGCTGCGGGAGGAAAGCACCGTCGAGATCCGTGGGGTCGGCGTCGGTCTCGACCTCAGCCCCTTCTACCGCCGCTCGCGAGTGCTCGACACTTCGGTCACGTCCGGGTACGCGCCGTTCCGGGACGTCCTCGGATTACTGGCCCTGCGGTGAATCCTGCTGGCCTTCGTTCTGCTGCTCGCCGCCGGACTCACCGAGGTAGTCCTTCGCCTTGTCGGCGGCCGAGTCGATCTTGTCGGAGTGTTCACCGAAGCGGGACTTCGCGAAGTCGGCGGCCTTGTCGACGTGCTCCCCGCTCACCTTGTCCTTCATACCTTCGAAGTCGATACCCATGAGAACTCCTCACTTTTCGGTACGCCGTCGATCCGGCGCCTGTCTTCCATCAAAGTGCATTCGCGTCTCGGGGCAACTCGGGGGCGACGGGTGGGTGAGTCCGGCACGATTTCCTTCGACCAGGTAAGGAAAATCCGCCTCGACCGGGAAGACACGACGCTCACGGTCGCTCACTCGGGTGGACTTGCCGATCTCTTCACCGGTCCATGACTGTAACGAGTTTCCTGGTCGAAGCGATTTATTCGGGCTTCGGCCACGGATGGCGACTGAGGGCCGCCCACGCTCGCGGTTGGCGCTTTTAGTCCTTTCGTGTTCGTATCCCTGGCGTCAGCCAATGCGGAGACGGCCAAAGGGAGTTCGAACTTCATGCGCAGGACAATTGCCCGAACGGTAACGGGCGTGGCGATCGTGGCCGGCCTCGTGGCCGCGTGCGGCTCCGAAGGCGAAAACGGTGCGGCTGGGTCTTCTGGCACGAATGGAACCGCTTCAAGTGCGGCGGGCGCGCCGTCCTCTGGCGCCGACGCCTCGGCCTCGTCGGGAGCGGGAACCGGAGACGCGGGCCAGGCCGGCGGCGAGGCGGCCCAGAAGGTGACCGCCGCGATCCAGCAGGCGCTGCAGCAGTCACCGATCACCTTTACCACGGAAAGTGCGGAACTGTCCGAAAAGAGCAAATCGGCCCTCGGTGAAATCGCCAAGGCCATGCAGGGCAACGACGTCAAGCTCGCCGTCGCCACGCACGCGGGTTACCCCGACGCGGAAAAGTCCAAGACCCTTTCCGAAAAGCGGGCGGAAGCGATCGCCGCCGCGCTCGAAGGAGCGGGCGTGGCCAAGGACCGCGTCAAGACCGAGGCGACCGGCAACGAAAAGGCGCAGGGCGACAAGGCGTTGGACACGCAGATCACCGTCGCACAGTGACCTTCGACGGAAGCGCGGGCGGGGGAAGCGAATCCCCCGCCCGCGCGCCGCGTCCCCGCCGTTGTCACTATCTGATCGGCCCGAGCGGTTTTCCGAATTTCGGCGACGAGCTGATCGCGGCGACCTGGCTCCGGTATCTGGCACGGACCGAGCCGGAGGCGGACGTCTGGCTCGACACCCACTCACCGGGGCCCGCGCAACTGCTGCTGAACGATCTGCACCCGCGCCTCCGATGCACGGACACCTTGTGGCGGCTGTGCGGCGAAGCGCCGTCGGACGATCCGTGGGAGGTCGCGAACTGGGTGCAGTCGGCGGTGAACGACCCCGGGCTCGCGCCACGCTGGGACGCGGGCATCGACCTGCTCGGCCGGACCGACGTGCTGCACCTGATCGGCGGCGGCTACCTCAACGCGTTGTGGCCGCGGCACATCGGGCTGCTCGCGGGCGCCGCGGCCGCCGCCCGGCGGTCGGGGGCCCGCACCGCCATGACCGGGCAGGGACTGACGCCGTTCCCGCCCGGTGCCACCGATCTCCTCCGCTCGCTCGCCGACCGTTTCGACGTCGTCGACGTCCGCGACGATCCGTCGGCCGAACTGCTGCCGGGGGTCGTCCGCACGTGCGACGACGTCTTCCTGGAACCACCCGAGCAGAGACCCACCGCGCAGGCGCGCGAATTCGTGCTGTGCGTCCAATCCGACATCGGCGCCTTCGAGCCGTCCGTGCTGGCCGCCCAGGTACTGGGTTTGTTGCGGGCTTGGGACGTCCACCCGGAGCAACTCGCCGTCGTCGAAGGGATTCCCCGCGTCGACCGCGCTGTTCCGGCACTGCTGGAACACGAACTCGCCGGCGCCGAATTCCACCCGTTCCGCGACATCTGGCGCCACGGCCTGCCGCTGGCGCCCGGGCAGACCTGGATCTCCAGCCGCTACCACCTGCATCTCGTCGCCGCCGCGGCCGGCGCGAGCGGTCTCGCGTTCAGCGTGTCGCGCGGGTACTACACGACCAAGCACCGCAGCCTCATCGACCTCGGCTCGGGCTGGACGTCGTTCGACGCCGAGGAGGGCGGAACTCCGGACCGGCCGACCGGTACCGGGTTCCCGCCCCACGTCCTCAGGCGGTGCCGCGACCTGAAACGCTCGGTCGCGACGGCGGTGTACGGGAGTCAAGTGATCGAGGAGGTCCGGCCCGCGACGCGGCGCCTCGCCCTGCGCTCATGGCGAACCCGGTCAAGCTAGCCGGATCTCTCTGGTCACGTGCTGAGTGACGGGACCGCCTCGGCGGCCGGGGCACTCTCGGCCGATCGCGCCACCGGCGTCCGCGCCACGTCCGGTTTCACCAGGCTCCAGGTCACCACCACGGCCAGGTTCACCCCGAGCGACACCAGACCCGCGTTGAAGCCGCCGAAAGTCGCGCCGGTGACGTACAGGGCGATCGCGGTCAACACTCCGGCGACCATCCCGGCGGCGACCGCGGCCGTCCGCACCCGGCGCACGAAGAGGATCGCGAGCCAGCCGGGGACGACCTGGGCCAGCAGGTTGTAGGTCAGGTTCAGGATGGTGAGCATCAACGTCGACGCGACGAGGGTCAGAACCGCCGCCAGCACCAGGAAGCTCGCCACCGCGACGACCGTCCACCGCCGTTGCGCCGCGGCCGGGACGTTCGGCGCGAGGTTGCGGCAGACCATGCCGCCGATGGTGAGCGCGGTCGCCGCGAGCACCAGCACACCGGAGAGCGCGGCGCCGGCGGCGACGAGTCCGAGCAGCCAGTCGGGCAGCAAACCCTTGGCGGTCACCATGAACACCGTGTTCGGGTTCTTCAGGTCCGGATGTGCGCGCACGCCGTAGTACGCGGCCAGCACCAGGAACGGGTAGATCAGCATGTACATCGGCATCCACACGGTCGAGCTCTTCACGGCACGTTCGGAGCGGGCCGGGAACACGTACGCGCCACCGAAGCCGAGATAGAACACGATGCTCTGGAACAGGATCGTCGTCATCGCGAACGTCAGTTCCGAGCCGCCCATCGTGGTCTGCGCCGCGCTGAGCACCTCGGGTCCGCTGACCTTCGCGGTACCGCCGGCGGCGATCACGACCGCCACCCCGACGAGCACGACGCCGAGCAGCATGAAGAAATCCTTGAGGATCGAGACGAACGCGGGCGACCGCACGCCGGAGACGGCGATGTAGATGAACGCCACGATGCCCGCCAGCACCACGCTTCGCACCGGATCCAGCCGCAGCCCCAGATTGCTCAGCACCACCTGGAGCCCGATGAACTGGTACTGCCCCCACGGGACCAGCGCGATCAGCATCGTCACGCAGGTGATCAGCTCGAGCCGCCTGCTGCCGAAATGCCGTCCGAACACGTCGGGCACGGTCATCGCGTCGTACCGTTTCGCCGCCCGCCACACCAGCGGGGCCAGGAAGTAGCCCAGCGAGTACGCGAGCAGGATGTACCCGAGGAACCAGATCCCGTAGCTCGCGCCGTGCGCGTAGATCCCGCTCGGGAACCCGATCATCGTCCCGATGCTGTACACCTCGCCGACCGCGAGAAAGTACACCAGCCACGCCGGGAAGGACCGGCCGCCGACGAGGAATTCCGAGATCCCGCCGCCGCGCGTGGACCGTCCGGCCCACACCGCGAGCCCGATCGAGCCCGCCATCACCACCGCCACGATCGCGATCAGCATCAGTCGTCCTCCGGGTAGTGGGCGCGGTCGAAGAAACGCCAGCTGATCCACAGGCACAGGGTGGTCAGCGGGCAGCAGCAGAACACCCAGAAGAACAGCACCGGGATGCCCAGCACCGACGCCGTCGATCCGGACAGGAGCAGAATTCCCGACAGCAGGGCGAAAGCGGGGACGAATAGTCCTATGAGGACACTCGGCCAGCTGCGGATCATCGTCGTGCTCCCGTCGTCTCGCGCCGCCAGACGATCTCGCCGCCGCTGACGGTGGCGTCCACGGTCAGCTCGCGGATCCGGTCGGGGTCGACCGTGGTGGGATCGCCGGACAGCACCGCGAGATCGGCGAGTTTCCCGATCTCCAGGCTGCCTTTGATGTCTTCCTCTCCCGCGAGGTAGGCGGCGTCGATCGTGTAACCGCGCAACGCGGCGTCGACGTCCACTGCCTGTTCGGGACCGAGTACCTTGCCCTGCCTGGTGATCCGGCGAACCGCGCACCAGATCCCCTCCAGCGGCGGCACCGGTGTCACCGGGGTGTCCGAATGCAGTCCGAAATGGATTCCGCGCGAGCGGGCCGAAACCAGCGGGCTGATCCGTCGCGCCCGCTCGGGCCCGAGGAAGACGTCGCGATGCCGGTCTCCCCAGTAGTAGACGTGCTTGATGAAGAACGACGCGAGGACATCGTGGGCGGCCATCCGGTCCAACTGGTCCTCGCGCACTGTCTGGCAGTGCTCGATCCGGTGCCGCCTGCCGGTGCCCCGCGGCGAGCCCAGCCGGGAGTAGCCGTCGATGATCGCGTCGATCGCCGCGTCGCCGTTGCCGTGCACGGCGACCTGCCAGCCCGCCGCGTCGAGCGCGGCGATCCGGCGGCCGAGGTCGGCGGATTCGAGCAGCATCATGCCGTGCTCGTCCGGAGCACAGGTGTAACCCTCCGCGAGACAGCCGGTCTTGCCCTGGATCGAACCGTCCGCGACGATCTTCACCCCCGTCATCGCGAACTTGTCGTCCACCTGGGCTTCCGGCGCTTCCGGCCGGCCTTCGTCAAGGCCGGGCAGCAGACCGTCGAACAGGTAGCCGCGCACCCGGACCCGCAGCTTCCCGGCGCGCCTCAGCAGCGCGTACGCCTCCAGTTCCGCCGCTCCGCCGATGAGCCCGATACCGGTGTCGTGCACGGAGGTCACGCCGTTGGCGAGGTACTCCTCGTCCGCCAGGAGGAGGGCTTCGGCCAGTTCGCCCGCGCTCTGCCCGGGCAGCCGGGACGTGACGAGGAAGGCCGCCGTCTCCACGAGCACACCGGTCGGCTCCCCACGGGCGTCGCGCACGATGAGCCCGCCGGGCGGGTCCGGGGTCTCGGCGGTGATCCCGACCTCGCGCAGGGCGAGCGAATTCGCGGTGCAGAAATGGCCGGAAACATGGGTCAGCACCACGGGATTGCGACCGGAGACGGGGTCGAGGTCCGCGCGGGTCGGATGACGGCCGTCCGCGAGCAGCGTGTCGTCGTACCGGAAACCCCGGATCCACTCCCCCGGGCCCAGCTCCTTCGCCGCCTGCGCGACCCGGCCCACGATGTCGGCGATGGTGTCGTTGGGCGGGCTGCCGGCGTCGACCGGCGCGGCCAGCGTCATCCCGAAGAACGCCGGATGGTTGTGGGATTCGACGAAACCGGGGATAACCGTGCGCTCGGCAAGGTCGAGCACGGTGGTCTCCGGGCCGATCAGCCGGGAGATGTCCCGTTCGGAACCCAGCGCGGTGATCCGGCCGCCGCTCGCGGCCAGCGCGCGCACCCGTCTCCCCGCCGCGTCCAGGGTGAGGACGGTGCCACCGAGCGCGACGAAATCGGCTTCTCGAACGAACTCCACCACACGGACCTCCTGGCGACGTGTCCTGGCTCACGAGCGATCCCCAGACACTGCGGCACGTCTGGCCGCCTGAACAGGTCCAGAACGGTCCGGCGCGGTGGTACCAGTTACGCGATCAGGTCGCGGCAGGCCTCACCGAGCAGACGGATGCCGGGGTCGATGTCGCGCAAGGGGACGGCCGCGAACCCGATCCGGAAATGGTTCTTCGGCGGGTCGTCCCCGACGAAGAAGATGTCGCCGGGCTCGATCAGGACGCCGTCGCGCTCGGCTCGTTCCATCAGCGCCCGGCAGTCCAGTTCGGACGGTCCGGTCATCCAGAGGCTGACCCCGCCCGGCGGATACGCCGTCTGCGTCCACGGCAGGTGTTCGGTGACCGCGGCGCAGGTCGCCTCCCATTTCCGCATCAGTTTCGTGCGATACCGGCGGAGGGAGCGGTGGTACTCGCCGCTGTCGATGAGCAACGCCAGCGCCCGCTGGAGATGACCTGGCGGATGCCGCAGCACGTATCGCCGGATCTCCCGCAGCTCGCGAACCAGTTCGCGCGGGCCGACCAGGTATCCCAACCGCAGGCCGGGCGAGAGGAACTTGGAGAAGGTGCCGAGGTAGATCGCGTCTCCGGTGCCGTCGAGCGCCTTGAGCGCGGGCGTGGGGCTGCCGTGGTACCGGAATTCGCTGTCGTAGTCGTCCTCGACGAGCACCGTGCCCGCACTCGCGGCGAGGCTGAGCAGCCGTCGGCGGCGGCCGATGCTCAACGTCGCGTTCGTCGGGTGATGGTGGCTCGGGGTGAGGTAGAGCAGGTCGACGCCGTCGAGCGTGTCCGGCGGGCGCAGGCCGCTCTGATCGACGTCGACGCCGCGCAGCCCGGCGCCGGTGCGCAGGAAGATGTGCCGGGCGTCGAGATAGCCCGGGTTCTCCATCGCCACGACGCTGTCCGGCCCGAGCAGCGCGCGGCCGAGCAGGTCGAGCCCCTGCTGCGAGCCGACGGTGATCAGGACCTCGGACGGGTCGGCCTCGATCCCCCGTGCGGTGAGCAGCTGACGGCAGATCAGGTCGACCAGCATCGGATCGTCGGAGCCGACGCTGTCCTGCAGGCTCGGGAACACGTGCGGCCGGTACAGCGCGTCACGCAGGCAGCGGGTCCACGACCGCGCGGGAAAGGCGGTGACGTCCACCTGACCGGCGAGGAACGGGTACGGATAGGTGTGCCAGTCCGGGCGTTTCTCGATATGCGGCACCCCGGCGTCCGGATACCGGCGCACCCGCGCGCTCCAGTCGATGGCCGGGCTGGTGCCGCGCTCCTGCACCGCGCAGTGCGGCCGCATCTCCGCGTTGATGAACAGCCCGCTGCGCTCGCGGCTCTCCACGAACCCCTCGGCGACCAGCTCCTGGTAGGCGAGGTTGATGGTGTTGCGGGAAACGCTGAGTTCGGCGGCCAGCTCACGCGAGCTCGGCAGCCGGTGCGCCGGATCGAACGTGCCGATCGCGATGCCGTGCTCGATGGCGCGCCGCACCTGCCTGTAGAGCGGCTCGGTGGACGTCCGGTCGATTTCGATCAACGTTCGCGGCAACGGCACCTCCCTTTCGGCGACGGGCCGGGATCTGAACCTAACTCCGGATCCCGGCCCGCACCACCTAGCCGAGCACGTCGTCGAGCGAAACGGAGCCGATTCCGAGCGCCTCGCCGACCGGCGCGGACGTCAGCCTGCCGTCGACCGTGCTGACCCCGCCGCGCAGCTCCGGGCACCGCGCGACGGCGCCGGACAGACCGTGGTTCGCCAGCTCCAGCGCGTACGGCAGCGTGACGTTCGTCAGCGCGTACGTCGAGGTGTGCGGGACGGCGCCGGGCATGTTGGCGACGCAGTAGAACACCGAGTTGTGCACCTGGAAGGTCGGCTCCGCGTGCGTCGTCGGCCGCGTGTCCTCGAAACAGCCACCCTGGTCGACCGAGATGTCGACGAGCACGCTGCCCGGCTTCATGCGGGAAACGAGATCGTTCGACACCAGGCTCGGCGCCTTGGCACCGGGCACGAGTACCGCGCCGATCACGAGATCGGCTTCGAGCACCGCCTCTTCGATCGAGTACGCGTTGGCCGCGGCGGTGCGGATCCGGCCCTGGTACATCCGGTCGGCGGCACGGAGCTTGTCGACGTTCTTGTCGAACAGGACGACGTCGGCCCAGGTCCCGGCCGCGCCGGCGACCGCGTTCATCCCCGCGACACCGGCGCCGAGTACGACCACGCGCGCCGGGGCCACGCCGGAGACGCCGCCGATGAGCACCCCGCGCCCGCCGTTGGCGCGCATGAGCGTCTGCGCGCCGACCTGCGGGGCCAGCCGTCCGGCGACCTCGCTCATCGGGAACAGCAGGGGCAGCGACCCGTTCGGCAGCTGCACCGTCTCGTACGCCACCGACGTCGTGCCCGCGTCCAGCAGCGCCCGCGTGCACGGCTCGCTCGCGGCGAGGTGCAGGTAGGTGAACAGCAGCTGATCGCGGCGCAGGCGGTGGTACTCCTCGGCGATCGGCTCCTTGACCTTGAGCACGAGGTCTCCGGTCGCCCAGACGTCGTCGGCGCTGTCGAGCACCTTCGCGCCGGCGGCGGCGTAGTCCTCGTCGCGCACGGAGGATCCTTCGCCCGCTCCGCGCTCGACGAACACCTCGTGCCCGGCCGAAGTGAACTCGTGCACGCCCGCGGGCGTCACCGCGACCCGGTACTCGTGGTTCTTGACTTCACGAGGGACACCGATCTTCATCTCACGCTCCCGTCTGTTCCAAAGGCAGTGACGCTGAGCGTGCGGCACGGCTGGAACGGCCAGAAGGGCCAGAACCCGCGTGTTCGACGGGTCCAGTTCGCGAGGCGGCGGTCCGTGAAGGTCTCACCACTTGCCGTCGTAGAGCATGACCTGCTCGCGGTCATAGCGTGTCGCGAAAGCCACTTTCGCGACGTCTGATGTCCCGAAAGTGGCTTTCGCGACACGCCCCTGGCGCAGACTCACAGAGCCCGGGCCGAAGGGGACTTTCCCCACATCCGACGCGACGAAAGCCACCTTCACAACACCCGGCCTCCTTCGGCACCCATAGCGCTGGGCTATGACGTCTTCGCCAAGCGACGGCTACCGCCACCCCGCGCCCGGCTCCACAATGGACTCGTGGGAACCCTGGCCATGACCTCGCTCGCGGCGGCGGCCGGGGTCGTCGCCCAGCGCCTTTCCGGGATGGGGCTTTCCCTGCTGTGCGTGCCGTTCCTGGCGCTGGCCCTGGGCCCGCTCGACGCCGTCCGGCTCACCCTGCTGCTCGGCTTCCCGGTCTATCTCGCGGTCGCGATCACCCATTGGCGGGCGATCAGGTGGACGCAGGTCGCGTGGCTGACGGTGCCCGCGGTGGTGTTCACCCCGGTCGTCACGCTCGTCGTCCGCGATGTCCCGACACGGCCGTTGCTGCTCGCCGCGGGCGGCTGCTGTGTCCTCGCCGTCGGTGTGCTGGCGAGCGGTGTCACGAGCAGGCGGCTGGCGGGTAGAACGGCCGCTGTCGGCGCGGGCGTGCTGAGCGCGGCGATGAACTCCGTCGCCGGGCTTTCCGGTCCCGCCGTGGCGGTGTACGGGGCGAGCGCGGGCTGGGGCGCGGACGAGACCCGCGGGACGCTGTCGATCTATTTCTTCCTCCTCGGCCTGGTCGCGTTGCCCAGTCTCGGCTGGGTGGAGGTGCCCGTGAGCGTGCTCCTCGCGGTCGCGGTCGCCGCTCTCGCGGGCGATCTGCTGGGGCGAGCGCTGAGCCGCCGGGTCGGCGAACGGTCCGTCCGCTGGTCCGTCCTGCTGCTTTCGGCGGCGGGTGGTGCGTTGACGCTGGCGCACGCGGCCTGAGCACCGCCGGTAATACGATGGCCGGTGATGACACCGCCGGACCGCCCCGAATGGCGATCGCGTGCGTGGCTGGTCGCCTCGGCGGTGCTGGTCGTGGCCGCGGTCGCGCTGCTGGCCGTCGGCGCGAACGGGCCCGGCGCGGTCGTCGTGCCGATTCTGGTCGTGGCCACGGCCATCGGCGTGACGACGTGGACGGTGGTCCGCGCGCGCAAGCGGCGCCTCGACTACGAAGCACGCCTCACCGGCTGGGCGGCCGAGCACGCCACGCAGCATGAGCGGCTCCGGATCGCCCGGGAACTCCACGACATCGTTTCCCACGGCCTCGGCGTGATCACGTTGCGAGCCAGCGCGGCACGGCGGGTTCAAGGAGAAGTCCGGGAAGCGGAGCGCGAACAGGCACTCGTCGACATCGAGCGGACGAGCCGGGACGCGGTCACCGAACTCCGGCGCATGCTGGCCGTGCTTCGCGACCCTGACGAGCGCGGCGCACCGTTGCGGCCCGTGCTGAACCTGTCGGATCTTCCCGCCATCGTCGAGGCCGTCCACCCGCTGGGCCTCGAACCGCGACTGGACGTCGGCGAACTCGGGGACGTTTCCCCTGGGGTACAAGCGACTGTCTGCGAAATCGTCCGCGAAGCCGTCGCGAACACCGCGCGCTACGCCGGACCGACGGTCGCCCGCGTCGAGCTACGGCGCGACGGCGACACGATCGTCGTGACCGTCGAGGACGACGGACCGCGAAGTGCCTGGTCCCCCGCCGCCGGGGCCGGCCACGGCCTGGCCGGACTTCGGGAACGTGCCGAGATCCTCGGCGGCGATCTGCACGCGGCACCGGCCGGAACCGGATTCCGCCTCACCGCACGACTTCCGGACGGAGCACACCGGTGACCGAACAGCCACCGATCCGGGTCCTGCTCGCCGACGACCAGCGGCTGTTGCGGCACAGCCTGGCGATCATCATCGACGCCACACCGGACATGGTCGTCGTCGGACAGGCCGAGGACGGGCTCCAAGCGGTGGAAATGGCGCGGCGGCTGAGCCCGGACGTCGTGCTGATGGACATCCGCATGCCCGGCCAGGACGGGATCGTGGCCACCCAGGAGATCGGCGCCTGCCCCGGCCTGGCCGGGACCAGGATCCTCGTGCTGAGCATGTTCGAACTGGACGAGTACGTCTACGGCGCGCTCCGCGCGGGAGCGAGCGGTTTCCTGCTCAAGGACACCGAACCGGACGAGCTTCTCGCCGCCGTCCGCCGGACGCGCACCGGCGAATCCCTGTTCGCGCCCGCCATCCTCACCCGGCTGATAGAGCACTACGTCACGGCGCCGCCGCACCGCAGCCCGCCCCCACCTGCCGGGCTGACCCAGCGGGAGATCGAGATCCTCACGTTCGTCGGCCGCGGGCTGTCCAACACCGAGATCGCCGAGACGCTGATCATCTCCGTCAAGACGGTCAAGACGCATATCAGCCGGCTCCTGAGCAAACTTTCCGCCCGCGACCGCGCTCAGCTCGTGATCACGGCGTACGACCTGGGCCTGGTGGCCCCGCGCGCGGTCAAGCGTCCCGCCGGTGGAAGGTGATCGCCGAGATCCCCACCGCGACGAGCGCCCAGCCCAGCACGACGGCCGAGCCGCCGAGTGAGCGCACGTCGTGGCTCGCGGCGTCCGGCAGGTAGTCCGCGAAAGTGGCCCGGTCACGGAGAAGCGGGCCCGCGATGAAGTAGTACCCGAGCAGCCCGGCCACCGCCGGGACACTCCACCGCACGACCGTCGCGACGGCGGCGGAGAAGACCGTGGTGAGTGCGAGGTAGGCACTCGCTCCCACCGCCTCGGACCACGGTCCACCGGCCAGCGCGGTCAGGACGGCCGCCGGAACGGCCACGATCAGGAGTGCCGTCATTTTGGCCAGCTGCAAGGTGATCCGGCGGGGCATGGCGGTCAGGGTCCGGTGGATCTGACCCCCGCTGTACTCCGACGTCACCGCGACGACGCCGAGGACGAGAAACCCGGCTTGGGTGTAGCCGACGGGTGAGACGCCTTGTCGCGCGAACGCGGTCGCGAGGATCGCCGAAACCGCCAAGGTGCCGAACAGGGTGAAGTACGTGGCCGGCAGGCTGAGCAGTTTGAGGATCTCGGCCCGGATCGCCCGGCCGCCCGTCACGCGTCCCTCCCGCGGAAGAGGAGGAAGCCCGCAGCGAGCAGCGCCGCGACCCAGGCCGTCATCACCAGGCCACCGGTGACCGGCGAGAGCCGGACGGGCAGCTCCACCCGCTCGATGAACATCCGGAATCCGGCCAGGTCGGGGAAGAACGCGGCCAGCGGCGTGAGTTTCGTGAGCAGGTAGGTGACCGTGACCACCGACGTGTTCAGGATCAGCACGGTGAGCGGCAGGATTCCGTTGCGTGTCACCAGGGTCAGGCCGGACGCGAGCAAGGCCGTCAGCACCCAGTAGAGGACGACTCCCGGCAGGCGCCCGAAATCGCTCACGCCCAGCGCTTCGACGATCGTGAGGGTGATGGCCGAGGAAACCGTCGCCAGCGCCGCGACCACGGTGACCATCGCCGCCAGCTTCGTGATCAGCAAGCGCCGCCGGGACGGCACGACCGTGAGGCTCGTGGTGATCTGGCGTCCGCCACCGGCGTTCTCCCCTTCGGTGGTGTATTCGCTGCTCACCGCGACGACGCCCAGGATGATCGCGCCCACCACGCCGAACGCGAGTTCCTGGAACCCGAGGTCCACGTTGCCGCCGCGCCTGGCCGCCGCCCTCGCGTTGAGGAACGTCAGAATGGCCGGAAGCAGTACGCCGATCGCGACCGCGGCCCAGACCGACGGCAGCGAGGTGAGCTTGCGCAGTTCTCCCCGATAGGCCCTCATCGCGCCGCCCCCGTGGTGAGCGCGAAGAAGGCGTCCTCCAGGCTTCGGTGCCCGCCGACGACTTCCGCGAGTGTTCCCCGCGCGACGATCCTGCCGCGGTCGATGACCACGACGTCGTCGACCGTCTCCGACAGTTCTCCCATGAGATGACTCGAAAGCAGGACGGTCCGCCCGGCCGCGGCCCGCGCACGGAGGAAACCGCGGATCCAGCGGATGCCTTCCGGATCGAGGCCGTTGACCGGTTCGTCGAGCACCAGTACCTCGGGATCGCCCAGCAGCGCCGCCGCCAGGGCCAACCGCCGCCCCATCCCCAGCGAGTAGCCGCGGACGCGTTTGCCCGCGGCGGCGGACAGTCCGACCTCCGCGAGGACCTCGTCCACCCTGCCGCGCGGGATGCCGCCCGCCGCGGCGACCCAGTTCAGATGCGCCCGGCCGGTGCGCGAGCGATGTGCTCCCGAGCCGTCGAGTACGGCGCCGACCTTGCGCAGGGGATCGCGCAGCCCGGCGAACGGAACGCCGTCGACCAGCGCGGTCCCCGACGTCGGCCGGTCCAAACCGAGCAGGATCCGCAGGGTCGACGATTTCCCGGCACCGTTGGGCCCGAGGAAGCCGGTCACGCGGCCCGGGCGCGCTTCGAAACCGACGTCGGAAAGGATCGTCGCCGATCCTCGTCGTTTGGTGAGCCGGTCGAACTGGATCATCGGGTCTTCTTTCCGTCGAGCGTGATCATGTCGCTCGCCAGTCCATCCCGGCGGGGCATCCGCTCGCGTCGGACCGGGGACCGATCCTGCCCGGTGCCAGTCGGCCCTGGGGCCTACGTCATGACCTGATTTGCCTGGTCAGGGATCGGGATCGATTCAGGGATTCTCTGCTAGCCTCGCGGACGTCCCGCTGCTCACCGGGGGCGGCGCGACCAGGCAAGGAGTGCACATGACCGCGATCATCCGCGTCCACGGTCGTCAGATCCTCGACAGCCGGGGCAACCCGACCGTCGAGGTCGACGTCGAACTCGCGGACGGCTCGCTCGGACGGGCCGCCGTGCCGTCGGGCGCCTCCACCGGCACCAAGGAAGCCGTCGAACTGCGCGACGGCGACAAGACCCGTTTCCACGGCAAGGGTGTCCGCAAAGCCGTCGACGCCGTCAACACCGAGATCGCCGAAGCCGTCGTCGGGCTCGACGCCGAAGCCCAGGCCGACGTCGACCGCGCGCTGATCGCACTGGACGGCACCGCGAACAAGGCTCGGCTCGGCGCCAATGCCACCCTCGGCGTCTCGCTGGCCGTGGCGAAGGCCGCCGCGGCCGCAAAGCGACTTCCGTTGTACCGCTACGTCGGTGGCGTGTTCGCGCATCTGCTTCCGATGCCGATGATGAACATCATCAACGGCGGGGCGCACGCGGACAACCCGATCGACTTCCAGGAGTTCATGATCGGCCCGCTCGGCGCGGAGACCTTCGCCGACGCCGTCCGCATGGGCTCGGAGGTGTTCCACACCCTGCGCGCGTCGCTGCGCGAAGCCGGGCACGGCACCAACGTCGGCGACGAAGGCGGCTTCGCGCCGAACCTCAGCTCCGCCGACGAAGCACTCGAGTTCGTGCTGCGCGCCATCGAGCAGTCCGGCTACACCCCCGGCGAGGACATCGCCCTGCTGCTCGACCCGGCCGCGTCCGAGTTCTACACCGACGGCGTCTACGACTACACCGGCGAGGGACGCAAACGCAGCGTCGAGGAGCACGTGGCCTACCTCGCCGATCTGACGTCGCGCTACCCCATCGTGTCCATTGAGGACGGTGTCGCCCAGGACGACTTCACCGGTTGGAAGCAGCTCACCGACACCATCGGCGACCGTGTCCAGCTCGTCGGCGACGATGTCTTCTGCACCAACGTGAATCTGCTCAACGACGGTATCGAGCGAGGCATCGGGAACTCGATCCTGGTGAAGGTCAACCAGATCGGGACGCTCACCGAAACGCTCACCACGGTCGAGACCGCGCACAAGGCCGGCTACTCCGTGGTGATGTCGCACCGCTCCGGCGAGACCGAGGACACCACCATCGCCGACCTCGCCGTCGCCACCAACTGCGGTCAGATCAAGACCGGCTCGCTGTCGCGCTCCGACCGCACGGCCAAGTACAACCAGCTCATCCGCATCGAAGAGGAACTCGGCACCGAAGCCCGCTACGCCGGTTCCACCACGCTCAGCGGCCGCCGCTGACGAACCGGCCGGGTGCCGGCTCCGCCCGGAGCCGGCACCCGCGTCGACCAGATCATCCCGAGCCCCTCCCCGAAGCCCAGATTCTCTGGACGTTCATCGCCCCCTCAGTAATGGCTGCTCCGGTAGTAGAACCCGCTTCCGGCGGCCCTGCCGGTGCCCGGATCGGACGCGTAATAGCCACACGGCACCATCGGTGGGTGGCCGAGCTTCACCTCCTCGTTGGTCCAATACCCGCACTCGCCGATATTCGGATACGGACCGTGCCAGCCACCGACGAGAACTTCCGCGGTGGACGCGCCCGGCGCTATCGCGAGTGCCGCCGCACCGGCGGCGATCAGCAGACCGAACCTTCGCATGATCATGGATCTCCCCTTGGTTTCACCATTCGCCGAAGTGGTGCGACTTCGAAGGTAGTCATTCCCGCCGCCTTTCAACGGCTCGTTCGGCCTCGACGGACAAAGTCCGGACAATCACCTCGACCACCTGCGACGTAAGGTTGTCCGGCGACGGGCTGGTCGGGGCTTTCGAACGGTGCGATGATCGATCCGGATACGGATTCGAGGGGTGAAGCCATGCCGAGGCCGGAGCGGCCATTGGAAAGCGATGGCGGCGTTGTCTGCGAGTTCGCGGCGGCACTACGGCGACTACGCCAGGAGGCGGGTACTCCGCCCTACCGACAACTGGCGACGCGGGCGCACTATTCGGCCAGCACCCTTGCGGCCGCGGCTGCCGGGAAACAACTACCGACGCTGCCGGTCACGCGTGCCTTCGCCGCCGCCTGTGGTGCCGACCCCGACGAGTGGGAGCAGCGCTGGCGCGACGCCTACGTCGCGTCGTCCGCCGAATCTCCGGCGCCCACAGGCGACGACGGGATCGAGTCCGCACGGTTCCCGCCCACCGTCCCGGCCCGGGCGGTCCGGCGCACCGAGATCCTCGCCGCAGCCGCCTGCCTCGCCGTCTTGGCCGTACTCACCACCGCCGCGTCGGACGACCGGGTCCCCGCGACCGCACCGGTTCCGTTGTCCGCTCAGCACACGGCGACCCACATCCGGGGCGACCTTCGAGTCAGCAGTACCGATGGCCGACGGGCCGCGCTCACCGAAGGCGACGGCGTGATTCGCCTGTGGGATACGCAGGACATCACCGCTCCCCGCCTCGCGGCGACGATCACCACCGAGGTCCCGCCTTCCGCCCTCCGACTGGCGGACGACGGCGCCACCTTGATCGCCACGGTTCCCCACCGGCCGCTTTCCAAGCCCGCCGAGCACGAGCGCCGCTGGAACATCGCCGATCTGGACCACCCGCGTGAGATCTCCACCGGCTCGCCGGTGGCGAGCATTTAGGGCGCTTCGAGCGCGCGAGGCAGGTTCCTGCTAGCGCCTTGACCGTGTGTAGCGGCGCGGAAGCGAAGACGCCATCGTCCGACTGTGGTGGGATCCGGCGGCAGGGCGGCCCGTCAGCCATCCCCTCAGTGGGCACACCGGTCCGGTGACGGCAGTGGCCTTCGATCCCGTCGGCGGTCTGCTCTCCACCGGCGGCCACGACAAGACCATCCGTATGTGGAGCAACGCCCCGCTCCCCTAGGTTCGCCGACTGGCGAGATACATCGTTTTAGATGTATCGTTTCCGATATGAAAGCCGGTGAGCTGTACCTGCTCGGCAAGCACCTGATGGAGCTCGCGTCCCGGGGCATGCGCGACGACGCCGATCCCGAAGTGCCGGAGATCTATCTGGTGCTGATCTCGGTGGTCGTCGAAGCGCCGGGGCTGTCGATCAGCGAGCTGACCGCGCGCACCGGTTTCGCGCAGAGCCATGTCTCCGCCGCCGTTGCCAAGCTGCGTGAGCGGGGCGCCCTGCGCACGCATCCGGATCCGGCCGACCGCCGCCGCACCTTGGTCTCCCCGGTCGACGGCCTGGTCACGGCTGTCGCGCAGCGCCAGCATCGTGACGCCGAGCAGGTTCTCGCGGCGGCGCTCACCGAACTCGATCCGGACGAGGATTCGGCCGCGGAACGCGCGGCGCGTCTAGTCGAGGCCGCGGACGAGCTGTACCGCCTGCTCACCGCCCGCGCCCTCAAAGTGGGCGGCGACCCCGCCGCGCTGATGCCGCTGCACTCGCTGGCCGAAGAGGTGACCGGCAAACCGAAGAAATAGGGGGAAGCACATGGAGTACCCGTTCACGGCGACCGAACTCGAGGAGCCCGTGAGCCGCGTGCGTCTCGCGACCGGCGAGGACGCCTGGCTCGTCACCCGCTACGACGACATCCGCGCCCTGCTTACCGATCCGCGATTCCGCGTCTGGCTGCCCGGGGTTCCCGAGACCGGCGCCGACGCTCTGCTCTTCACCATGAACGGCCCCGAGCACGCGCGGCTCAGGCGCATCGCGGGCAAGGCACTCACCCCACGCCGGGTGGAGTTCCTGCGGCCGCGCGTCGAAGCGATCGCGGAAGACCAGGTCGCGAAGCTGCTCGCACCGGGTCCGCCCGCGGAAGTCCTTGAGGGATATGCGATCCCGTTCGCCCTCTCGGTGCTGAACGAACTCCTCGGTGTTCCGCCGTCGGCTCGTGACGCGCTGCGAAGCTGGGCGGACGGCATGCTCGCGGTGTTCACCGCGCCGAGCTACGAGGAGATGACCGAGGCCTCCCGGAAGCTGGGTGACTACCTCACGGAACTGGTCGAGGCGAAGCACCGCGCGCCCGGCGAGGACCTCCTGACCGGCCTGTTGCAGGCCAGGGACGACGACGGCGACGCGCTGCGGCCGGACGAGGTCACCCAACTCGCCTTCGCGATCCTTCTCGGCGGATACGTCCCGTCCGCGAACGCCTTGGCCCAGATCGTGCTGCGGCTGGCGGCCGACCCCGAACTGCCCCGCGATCCCGCGCCGATCGAGGAATTCCTTCGCCAGGACCAAGGTTCGGCCGCCGACCAGGGGCGGGTCGCGGTCGAAGACGCCGACATCGGCGGGGTGCCGATCCGCGCGGGCGAGTTCGTCCTCGCCTCCCTGCGGGCGGGCAACCACGACCCCCGGCGGTTTCCCGAACCGGAGCGAGTCGATCCCCTTCGCACGCAAGGACATCTGACCTTCGGCCACGGACCGCACCACTGCCTCGGCGCGGCACTGGCCCGCCTGCAACTGCGGACCGGTGTCACCGCACTGCTAACCGCCGTACCGGGACTGCGCCTCGCGGTACCGCTCGAAGAAGTCGCCTGGCGGCGGATGTTCCTGACGCTCCGAGGTCCGGTCGCGGTGTCGATCGACTGGTGATCACCTGTACAGCGCCGACACCTCGCGTGATCAGACGGACGACACGCGTGACTGGATGGACGCCACCCGCGCGAAGGGGTAGGGGTTCAAGTGGGGTCGTGAGTGGAAATGATCGTTCTAACCCTCTTTACCACTCACGACCCCCACGGGAACCGGACATCATGACATCAATCGGGTACATGTCCGTCGCAAAGTGTCCCTTGTGGACACATCGTGCTGGGGCCATCCCCGCGAGTCATCCCGGAACCCCGCGCGGCAGGGGTTCGATCACGCCACGACGACCCTTTCCTGAACTACTCAGACCAGCCTAATCGGGGTCGTGCAGCCGGAGCGTGTCGCGAAAGCCACTTTCGCGACGTCTGACGTCCCGAAAGTGGCTTTCGCGACCTGCCCGAATCACTCACGACGGCGGCTACACCAGTTTCCGCAACGCCTCCCTCAGCGCGGAAAGAGCGGCCTCGGGCTCATCCCAGAAGATCATGTGCCCCGCATCCGGGATCTCGACGAACTCCGCCGGCGGATTGCGCTCCGCCGCTTCGGCCGCACCGGCGGCGGTGACGACCGGACTCGCACCGCCGTAAAGGAAGTACGTCGGCGCGGGCACCTTCGGCCAGTCGTCGAAGAAGTCCTCGGATTCGAATCCGGCGTGCGTGGCGACGATCGCGTCGCGGGAGCACGAAGACAGCCAGCGGGCGCGCAGTTCCTGTTCCCTGCGCGGCCATCGCGGCCAGGATCGGGCCACTTCGTCGGCGTCGGTCCCCCGGCGGGCCTGGTCGAGTTGCCCGAGGAACGCGTCGAGAGTGGTCGGATACGGTGCCCGTCCGGGACCGCTCAGCGGCGGATCGGCCAGCACCGTGCCCCGAAGCGGGCGGGTGGTGGCGGCACGGGCCGCGATCCGCGCGCCCATCGAGTGTCCGAAAAGGATCGGATCGCGTAGCCCGAGCCCGTCCACGACAGCGTCGACGTCCGCGGCGTAGCTCGCCAGGTCGTACTCGGTGCCGTCGTCGGACAGCCCGCGGCCGCGGACGTCGAGCACGAGCGGGCGCACGAGATCGGTGAGTTCCCGTGCCACGAAGTCCATCGTGACCGCGGGGCTGGTGATCCCCGGCAGCACGAGCACCGGGACGCCGTCGGCGGGACCGTAGTCGAGCACGTGCAGGCGGACCGAACCCGAAGTCACCCAGCGGCTGGTCGCCGGAACGTCGCCGAGATCCGCCAAGGCGGGTTGACCGAGCGTGCGGCGATCCGGATTCCCGAGATACGTCAGGGCCTCGTCGAGGCCGACGACGTCCGCGTATTTCGCTTGCAGGTCGAACAAAGCGGCATCGTGGGGCCCGGCGGCGCGGTCACCACAGGCGTCCCGGACGACGAGGGTGTCGAAGCCGGACTGGACGGCGTCGACGGCGGTCGCGCGGACACATCCCGAAGTCGTCGCACCGCAAACGACGACGGTGTCCGTGCCCAGGCTCGTGAGGAGCGCGGCCAGCGACGTCCCGTGGAACGCCGACGCGCCCTTCTTCAGGATGAGATGGTCGCCCTCACGCTGTTCGAGCCGTGGATCGAGGGCGACCGCGTCGCTTCCTTCGCGGAGTGCCCGCATTCCGGGCGCTTTCCGGAGCCATGCGACGGCATCGCCGTCCGCCTCGGCCGGTGTGTAACTGATCGCGGTGTAGATCACCGGCACACCTCGTCGCCGGGCTTCGGCGACGAGGGCAGTGGTCGCGGTGACTTCGGCGGTGAGGTCCGCGCCGGACGGGAACGCGGGTTCGGTGAATCCCCGGGTCAGGTCGACAACGACCAGCGCCGGACGCGATCCGCGTGGCACGCTCGCCCCGAAACCGGCCCGGTCGTACACGCTGTCGAGACTTTCATCGACGGGCACGCTGCAACTCCTTGATCAGTTTGTCCTGGGTGCGGATCCGGCCCAGCAGCCAGCCCTGGAACAGCCCGAGCGCCGCGGCGGCCGCGATCACGCCGTAGCGTTTGACGCCCTCCGGAAGCACCATCGCGAGCCCATCGACGGCTTCCGGCGCGGGAGCGGCGCTCGTGGCCGCGACGGGCCCCGCCCGAAGCTGATCCGCGAGATTCCTCGCGAACTGATCGAGCAGCCGGGTGGAGACGGCACCGATCGCGCCCTTGCCGAATTGGGCGAGCTTGCCGCGGATCGACAGGTCGGTGCGCAACTCGATGGTGGCGCCGCCGGGCGCCTCGCGCACGGTCAGCGTCACGTCGGCTTCGGCGTCGCCGTTGCCGTGGGCGTCCGCTCCCCTGGCCAGCAACCGCAGGCTGCGATCGGCCTCGGTGACGTCGGTGAACCGCACGGTGCCCGAGTAGGCGGCGGTGATCGGGCCGACCTTGACCTTGACGCGGCCGAGATAGGCGTCGTCCTGCCGCCCGTCGAGGGTCGCGCCTGGCAGGCAGCCCGCCACCCGTTCGACGTCGTTGATCAAGGCGAAGACCTCGTCGGGTCCCGCCGGTACGGACAGCTGGTTCTCCAGGATCACGCTGTCGCCTCCTTCTCCTTGGCGTGGCATCGACGGGTCGCGGTCGCCTCGATCGCGTCCACGATCGTCTGATAACCGGTGCAGCGGCACAGATTCGCCGAGACGGCCTCGCGGATCTCCTCGCGCCCGGCGTCGGGCCGCTGGGCCAGAAATCCTTCGGCCAGCATGAGGAATCCGGGGGTGCAGAAGCCGCACTGCAGGCCGTGGTGCTCGCTGAAAGACCGCTGCAGATCGGAAAGTTCGCCGTCGCGCCCCAGTGATTCGACCGTGCGGATCTCGGCCGACTCCGCCTGCACGGCGAACATCAGGCACGCCCGCACCGGTTCGCCGTCGACGAGGACGGTGCACGCGCCGCATACGCCGTGCTCGCAGCCGACATGGGTACCGGTCAGCCCGAGGTCGTGCCGCAGCACGTCGAGCAGGGTCTTGCGCGGCTCGACGAGGGCCTCGTGCGTCTCGCCGTTGACGTTCAGGTCGATCAGGTGCCGGTCGCTCATGATGGAACGCTCATTTCCTTGTGGACCCCCGCGTCGAGCGCGGCGAGCACGGTCTGCGGATGCACCGGGGTCACGTCGAGTTCGACTCCCGTGTGGCGCAACGCGTCGTTGATCGCGTTCAGCACCGCGGCGGGCGCGCCGATGGTGCCGCCCTCCCCCGCCCCCTTCGCGCCGTTTTCCGTGAAAGCGCAAGGGGTTTCGAGATGGGTGACGGTGATGTCGGGGATCTCCGTCGCGGTCGGGACCAGGTAGTCGATGAAGCTGGCAGCCGACGGTTCCCCGTTGCCCGCATAGGTGATCTCCTCGAACAACGCGCCGGCGATACCCTGCGCGATCCCGCCGCGGCACTGGCCGTCGACGACCTGCGGGTGGATCACCACCCCGCAGTCCTCGACGCACGCGTAGCGCAGGATCTTGATCTGGCCGGTGCCCGGATCGGCTTCGACGACCACGGCGTGCGTCGCGTTCGAGAAGGTGCCGTCACCGGGAACGTCGAAGCTCGCCGTGGCCGTCAGCGTCGGCTCGACGTCCTTGGGCAGCAGGTGACTGCGCAGGTACGCCACGTCGGCGATCTCCTCGAACGACGCGCGGCGTTGCGGATCGTCGATCTGGACGACGCCGCCGTCACCGTCGAGGCGGACGTTGTCCGGACTCGTCTCGAGCAGATGCGCGGCGATCTTGCACAGCAGTTCGCCGAGTTTCCCGGCAGCGAGCGACACCGCCGAGCCACCGATCGTCACCGACCGGGAAGCGAACGTCCCCCAGCCGTAGGCGATGCGCTCGGTGTCGCCCTGACGCAGTTTGACCTGGTCGAGGTGCAGCCCGAGCCGGTCGGCCACGATCTGCGCCAGCGTCGTCTCGTGCGACTGGCCGTGGTTCATGGTGCCGCTGGTGACCACGACGGAGCCGGTGGTGTCCATCCGGATCTCGGAGATGTCGAAACCGGGAACCACGGCCATCTTCCGTTTGGCGAAGGCGCCCGAGCCGTAGCCGGTCCGCTCGGAGAAACAGCAGTAGCCGATGCCGATGTGCCTGCCCTCGGCGGCGGCACGCTCCCGGATCTCGTACCAGCCCTCGTCCCGGATGGCCGCCTCGGCGAGTTCGAGCGATTCGCGGTAGGTGCCGGGGTCGTAGGTGATGGCGTTGACCCCGGTGTACGGGAACTGCGTGATCACGTTGCGCCGCCGGATCTCGACCGGATCGAGGCCAAGTTCCCGCGCCGCGCGTTCCATGATCCGCTCGATCGCCATCACGTACTGCGGACGGCTGACCCCGCGATACGGCGCCGTCGGTGCCTTGTTGCTCGCGATGGCGCGGGCACGGACGCGGTATTCGGGCACCTGGTACACACTCGGCATCTCGGCCGACGCCATCAGCGGCTCGATCCCCGCCGTGAACGGGTAGCAGGAATAGGCACCCATGTCGCAGACGACGTCGACGTCCAGCGCGGTGATCCGCCCGTCCTCGTCGAACGCCGCCAGCGTGCGGTAACGCTGTTCCCTGGCAAGGAATCCGGCCGTGAGCGCCTCGCGCCGGTCTTCGATCCACTTCACCGGCCGATTCAGCCGCCGGGCCGCCGCCGCGACCGCGATCTCCTCACGGCCGACGACGCATTTCTGGCCGAAGCCGCCGCCCATGTCCGGGACGGTGACCCGCACGGTGCGTTCGGGGACCCGCAGCGAGCGGGCCATCGCCGTGCGCACCTGATGCGGCACCTGGGTGCACATCTGGACGAGCAACTGGTCGTCGTGGTCGTCCCAGGACGCCACGACTCCCCGTGTTTCGAGCGGGAGCGCGTTCTGCCGCCCGCTCTTCGTGACGACCTCGACCACGCGGCCGCCGCCCGCGCGGGCCGCCTCGAACGCCGCGTCGACACCGGGCGTGTCGAACATCGACACGTCGACGAGCACGTTGCCCGGCGCCTCGTCGTGCACGAGTGGAGCGCCCTCGGCGAACGCCGACTCCTCCGACACGATCGCCCCGAGCGGCTCGTAATCCACCACCGCGGCCTCGACACCGTCTTCGGCGCTGTACGGATCGCGGGCGACGACCAGCGCCACCGGCTCACCGGTGAACCGCACCTTCTCCCTGGCGAGGATCGGCATCGCGGTGGGCGAGAACTCCTCGGGCGGGCGATCGAGCAGAGCGACGATGTCCCCGAGCCCCAGATCTTCCGCCGTAAACGCGGCGACGACTCCTTCGACCGCCAAGGTGGCCGACAGGTCGATCCCGGCCAACTTGCCGTGCGCGACCGTCGAACGGACGAAGGCCGCGTGCAGCATTCCCGGCAGTTGGATGTCGTCGACGAACCGGCCGCGGCCGGTGAGCAGGCGAGGATCCTCACGCCGGGGCACGGACGCGCCGACCCAGCGGCCTTGGCGTCCGTCGAACCGTGCGGTCATCGCGTTCCTCCTTTCTCCCACGCCTCGTGCAGCGCCTGGGTGACGAGCGTGCGCGCCAGCCGGCGGCGGTAAGCCGCGCTGCCCGCCGCGTCGTCGGGCGGATCGATCGCCGCCGCGGCGGCCGCCCCGCAGGCGGCGAACAGCTCCGGGCCGGGAACGCCGCCGTCGAGCAGCGCTTCGGCCTCGGGCACCCGGACGGGCGCGGGGGCGACGCCGCCGAGCACGACGCGGCCCCCGCGCTCCGCGTCGATGCTCACAGCGGCGTCGACGATCGCGAAATCGCCGTGACGGCGGGCGAATTCGGTCAGCGCGGCCCGGGGCGACGGCCTCGTGAAGCGCACCGCGGTCACGACCTCGTCCGGTTCGACGGCGGTGGTGTAGAAGCCGTGGAACATCTCCGCGGCCGGGATCTCCCTGGGGCCGCGCGGGCCCTCGGCGACGACGACCGCGTCGAGCAGCAGGGCCAGCAGGCACCATTCCGCGGTCGCGTCGCCGTGGACGACGCTGCCCGCCACCGTGCCGCGGGACCGGATCGGCAGATGCCCCACCCACCGCATCGCGCGGGAAAGCACGTCGAAATCCGGTCCCAGCTCGGCGAGCTCGACCGCCCGATGGGTGACCAGCGCGCCGATGGTGAGGCTGGAACCGGTGCGACGGAAGGAGTTCAGCGCCGGGTCCCGGCGCAACGGTCCCAGATCCACCAGCGCCGTGGGGCGGGCGAGCCGGAAGTTCATCATCGGCATCAGGCTCTGACCACCGGCGATGAGCTTCGGATCCTCACCCGCCGCGGCGAGCTCGCCGAGCAGGCCGACGGCGTCGGTGACGTCGTGGGCCCGGTGGTACCGGAACGCGGCGGGCTTCACAGAGCCGTCCTGGTCTCGGCGGGTGCCTCGACCGGGTCGACGATCCGGTCGAGTTCGCGGCCGCGGGTCTCCGGCGCGCCCACCTTCATGAACACGACCGCGGCCACCACGAGCACACCCAGCACGGTGAAGGTGAGCGGCAGCCCGAGCACCGGCCACAGCACGCTTCCGAACAGCAGCGGTGCGAAACCAGTGATCGCCCGGCTCGACGACGACGCCCAGCCGAACCCCGAGGCCCGCAATTCCGTCGGGTAGAGCTCGGAGACGTAGGCGTACATCACCGGGATGACCACCAGCGCGAACAGGCCGAACGCGCCGATCGCCACCACCGCCGCGGCAGGCGTGTCGAGCAGCAGGGAGAACACGACGAGCGACAGTGCGGTGAGCGGACCGGCGACCATGATGATCCGCTTGCGGCCGACCTTGTCGACCAGGAGCACGGCCACCGCGACACCGACGATGCCGGTCGCGTTCATGAGCGCGGTCGACGCGAAGGCGGCGATCTCGCCGAATCCCTGCGCCCGCAGGATGGACGGCATCCAGCTCAGCGCGGCGTAGTAGACCAGCATGACGCTGATGAACAGCGACCACGCCACCGCCGTGATCCGCGGGTTGAACGCCCACACCCGGCGCAGCTGATCGAACGCGGCCGCGACCGCGCCGCCGCGGGTGTCCTCGACCACCGCGGGCGGGACCGAGTACGGCTCCGGTGTCGCTCCCGTGCGGCGCACGAGGTCGTCGATCACGGCCCGCGCCTCCGCCTCACGGCCCTTGCGCACCAGGTACAGCGGCGATTCCGGGACGCCACGCCGCACCCAGAACAGCAGCAGCGCGGGCAGGATCATCAAGACCAGCATCCAGCGCCAGTTCCCTTGGACCGGGAGCAGCAGCGTCGCGGTGACGGCGGCCAGTGTGGTCCCGATCGGCCACCAGCCGTCCATCGCGGACAAGACCCGGCCGCGATGTTTGCGCGGGGAGAACTCGCTGACGATCGCGTAGTCGACCGGGATACAGCCGCCCAGTCCGATCCCCGCCAGGAAACGCAGCGCCAGGAACGTCTCCACGTTCGGCGCGAGCGCGCCCAGCACGGAGAACAGCGCGAACAGCAGCAACGTGACACTGAACGCCCGTTTACGGCCGATCCGGTCCGCGATCGTGCCCCAGACGACCGCGCCGACGGCCATGCCGATCAGGTTCGCGGTGGCCACCAGGCCCTTCCCACCGGCGGACAAGCCGAATTCCGTCCCGACGAGCGGGGTGAGGAATCCGTTCAGCGCGACGTCCCAGGCATCGAACATGTAGCCCAGCCCGCCGATGAGGAAGATCTTTCCCTGCACGCTCCAACGCCAGGGCAGGTCCTGGACGATCTGATCACCAGTACGCATGAACCACTCCGATGCGATTGCCGGCCAGCGCGCCTCAGCGGGCGAACTGGTAGTGGATGGACTCGGTGTCGGGGTCGGTGAGCGGGCTGCCGTTCCACAGCCAGTCGTAGGACACGTCGGATTCGCCGTCGAAGCGCCGTAGCTTCTCGTCCCGTTCGCGCTGTTCGGGACCGTCGGGCAGGTGGTAGAAGTCCATGTTCTGCAGCGAGGCGTCCTGGACCATGCCCGCGTGCTTGGCGCGCCGGTCCACGTAGCGGACCAGGGCACCGTCGATCCCGTCGCGCGTGACGCGGCCCAGCTCTTCGGCCAGCACCGCGGCGTCTTCCATCGCCTGGGACGCGCCTTGTGCCTGGTACGGCAGCATCGCGTGGCAGGCGTCGCCGAGCAGGGCGACCCGGCCGTCGACCCAGACCGGGTCACGGCGACGGCGGTACATCGCCCACACCGAGACGTCCTCGTCCTTCGCCTTCGCCAGCATCGTCGGAACCCGATCGTCCCAGTCGTGGTACTCCGCGGCGAGTTCGGCGGCGGTCGCCGGACCGCTCCAGTCCTTCTCCACCGTTTCGGTGCACGGCACGATCGCGACCACGTTGAGGTACTCCCCGCCGCGGATCATGTAGTGCACCAGGTGTTTGTTGGGGCCGTACCAGATCGTGGAGTGGTAGCGGTCGGACAGGAAGCGCGTGGCGGGATCCTGCGCGATCAGGTCGCCGGAGATCAGCGCCCGGTACGCCATCTCGCCGGAGAACGCGAGGGTGTCGTCGAAGCCGGCGAGATCGCGCACCGAAGACCGGATGCCGTCCGCCCCGATCACGAGGTCGCCGGTGAACCGGCGTCCGTCGGCGGCGATCACGGCGGGCCGGTCCGGCACCGTCCGGTCGAGGTCGACCACCCGCGCGCCGGTCGCCACCCGCACCACCGGACCGATCCCGTCGGGATCCAGGCAGGCGTCGAGCAGCACTCCGTGCAGGTCGGCGCGGTGGTAGTGCCAGTAGGGCGCGCCGTACTGGTCGGTCACCCGCCCGCCGAGCTCCAGCTGGGCGATGATGCTGCCGTCGGCCCAGCGACGGCGCACCTGGTCCTGCGGCTCGGTCCGCACCCGCTCCAGCCGGGCGCGCAGCCCGAGGCCGATGAGGATCCGGCTGGCGTTCGGCGCGGTCTGGATCCCCGCGCCGATCTCGCCCAGCGCCGGGGCGGCCTCGACCACGGTGACGCGCAACCCCCGCTGCCGCAGGGACAACGCGGCGCAGAGCCCACCGAGCCCGCCACCGACGACAACGACCTCAAACGACTGACTCGCGGCCATGCCCGCCTCCCGTCTTCGTCAACGCTTCCGCGCCGCTGAGCAACCTCCCGGCGCCGGGCACCGTGGGTTCGACGCCGAGTTCCGTCAGGATCCGGAACGTCGTGGCCGTCGCCGCCGACAGGACCGGGATCCCGATTTCGTCCTCCACCGGCTGGATCGCGGGCAGCGACGGCATCTGCACACAGGCGGACAGCACCAGGGTGTCCACATCGGACAGATTCAGCTTGCGATGGTGCTCGCGCAGCCCGGCGGGATCCAGCCGGGCCACGGCGAGGTTGTCCGGCACTTCCAGCGAAAGGGCGTCGGCGACCTCGAATCCGGCGTCCTCGATGTAGTCCGCCACCGCCTTGGTCAACGGCTTCAGGTACGGCGTGATGATCGCGACCTTGCGGGCGCCGAGCGCTTCGAGCCCGGACAGCAGCGCACCGGCACTGGAGACGACCGGCGCGTCACAACCCTCTTCACGCAGCACGCGCGTGATGTCGTCTTCGGCGGTGCAGTGGTAGCCGGGACCCTGGGCCATGATCGCCACGAGACACGCGGTTGCGACGACATCGGGCTTGGCGTCGGCGAGTTCGGCCGCCGCCCGTCCGGCCTGGGCGTTCATCGCCCGCAGCTGTTCGGGTTCGACGTGCCGCATCCGGGCCCTCGCGGAGTGGAAGACGAACCGGTCCCCCGGCTCGGCCTCCTCCCTGGCGCGCAGCATCCGCGGCAGCTCGGTCTCCATCGTGAGATTCGAGCTGGGGACGATCATCCCGATGTGGTGGTCGGTCATCGGCGGGCCGCCGGACGCATCTCGGCGACGGTCAGCTCGCCGTTGTCGACGATCAGTTCGTCGTCCAGGTAAAGGGAATTGCCGCGCATGGGGATGTCGAAGTGGCAAGGCGTGTCGTTCGGGCCGCCGAGCTCGTTGTTGGGGCCGATGGAGAACATGACGTTGCCGTAGAAACTCCGCAGCTCCATGCCCATCCCACCGGGGAACTGGGTCAGGCCGTGCCAGTGCGCGCGCTCGTCGAGGCCCCAGCCCACGTGGCTCATGCCGTAGCCGCGGGGATCGTCGAAACTCTCGATGTAGGAACGCAGCAGATCCGCGTCGAGCCCGGACGATCCGGCTCCGCCGCGGATGTCCCGGATGAAGCCCTGCTCGATGGTGATCTCGACCGGGGTCTGTACGTAGCTGTTGAACGGCAACAGAACGTCGCCCGGTGACAGCACGATCTTCCCGTCGACGCCGTCGTCGGCACCGCCGGTGAACACGAACGCCGCCGGCCAGTGGTCCCAGCGGCCGGGCGTGTCGGTGTAGCCGTATTCGGACAACGTCGGGTACACGCCGAGCTGATACGTGACGTCGGTACCCGCCGGGCTGGTGATGCGCATCGTGCCCGCCTTGGCCAGGAGTTCCGCGCCGATCTCCACGCGCTCGCGCAGTTCCTTCGTCGGCATGAGCCTGGCCAGCAGCTCGGGCGGTTCGACGGCGGTGAGGATCCGGGTGCCCGCGTCCTGGATGGCGAACTGTTCCTTGCTGAACAACAGGAACGTGCAGTCGACCACCATGTCGACGCTCTTGAGCGCCTCCACCGCCAACGGGATGTTCCCGAGCCCCGAGTCGCCCACCGCCCACGCGCCCGCCGCGCTGACCGGCGAGGGCAGCCGCATGTGGTAGGCCGAAGCGCCGAGCTGCTGCGCGGCCCACAAGAAGGCGTCGGCGTACTCCGCCCGCTCACCGCCGCGGGTCAGCACCACCACGGTCTCGCCCTCGTGCACCCCCGAGAACGTCAGCTGGCGCAAACAGATGTCGTTGAACAGGTTCCGGTCCATCGCCGACCACCTCCATATTGATCCGAGCACGTACTATCCGGGTACGCAAGACCGGGCTTCATACGAACACGTACTATCCGGATACGCAAGAGGTGACTGCGGACAGATCTCGGCGGCCTTCCCGTGAGCGACCGTCCGGACACGTAGGATCACCGCGGGGGCCCGGGCAGCGGGTTGGAGCCGACAAGGAGTAGCGATGGGTGAAGCGGCGCGTACGGGCAGGCTCAAGGGCGACACGCCGGCCGTCACTCCCGCGCCACCCTCCGACCTGCTGGCGGCCCCCGGCTACGGCGCCCGGCGGCTGTACCAGGCCTACCTCGCCGCGTGGAACCGTCACGTGGACCCGGTACTGACCGGCCCGCAGTTCGCGGTCCTGTCCGCGGTCCGCGCCTACCCCGGAAGCGACCAGAGTTCGCTGGCCGGCGCGGTCGCCCTCGACACCTCGACGATGGCCGACCTGTGCCGCAGGCTGGAGCGGCGAGGGCTCATCCGCCGCGTCGAATCCCCGCACGACGCGCGGCGCAAACTGCTTTCGCTCACCGACGAGGGCAAGTCGGTCTTGAGCCAGGTCAACCGCCGCGCCCGGCGACTGGACAAGGCGCTCCTCGACGGCGACGACGACATCGACATGGCCGCGCTGCTCAACGCCCTCGGCGCGCGCTGGGAGCGGATCGCCGAGGTCGACAAACTGCGCTGACTGTCGGCCGCCGCTTGCGTGCCGAGCCGTTGCCTCGCTGCGCCCAATGTGGCATTGGGGACGCCCACCGTCTCCAATGCCACATTGGGCGCACACCAACGCCGCATCAGACGCAGCGAAAGCCCCCTTCGGTCCAGCCGTAGAGCACGCCACTTTGCCCCATCTTTCGAAATTGAGGGGTTTGGCCGTCCACAAGGGACACTTTCCGAGGGTGAATGCCCGATTTGACCGCTTTAAGCTCGGGGTGTGAGTGATTTTTTTGGGGGGGGGGCGGACGGGTCGGCCGTGGGGTGAAGGCTCCCTTCGCCGCGTCTGATGCGATGAAGGGAGCCTTCACCCCCGGTCACTCATCCGCATCGCCAGTCCGGACTCACGCCGCAGAGCTCACTTGCCTTACTTCGAGTACTGGTCGTAGTGCAGCACCGCGTCGAGCGGAAGACGTTCCCGCCAGCCGTGCCGTTCCAGATCGGGCACCGTCGGCAGATCGCGCACCGGGCCGACGCACAGCCACGCCACCGGGCGCACGTGTTCGGGCAACGCCACCAGTTCGCGCAAGTACTCTTCGCGGTAGAAGCTGACCCAGCCGACGCCGAGCCCTTCGGCGGTCGCCGCCAGCCAGAGGTTCTGGATGGCCAGGCACACCGAGTACAGACCGGCGTCGGCGATCGCGTGCCGCCCCAGGACATCCGGCGCACCGCGCGACGGGTCGTAGCCGACCACGATGCCCGCGGAAGACGCCACGATCCCTTCGATCTTGATCGGCGCGAAGACACGGGCCCTCTCGGCATCCAGCCCGCCTTCGAACACTTCGCGTTCGGCGAGCACGTGTTCACGGAACTTCTTGCGAAGGTCCATATCGGACACGACGACGAAATCCCATGGCTGGGAGAGGCCGACGCTCGGTGCCGCGTGCGCCGCGCTCAGTACGCGACGCAGTACCTCCGCCGGAATCGGCTCTCCGGTGAACTCACCCCTCGTGTCCCGGCGGCGGAAGATGGTCTCGTACAACGAACGGTCGTCTGCGTCACGCTTCATGAGCCCGATCGTGCCTGACCGGCTCCCGCGGGGATCGAGCGGTCGATCTCCCCACCGGACGTCCACCTCGTACCCACCCGCCGCCCACCGGTGCGCCGCACGGTGTTGTTCAGGCCGGTCACCCCCGGCCTGGATCACAACATCAAGGGAGACAACACATGTCCGAATACGACATCGTCCGCTACTGGAAGGACGAGGGCTACCGGGCCGCGGTCGGCGGCAACATCCTGCCCGCGAACCCGGCCGGGATCGTCGAGCTCACCGACGAGGCGCTCGACTCGCTCGTCGCCGGTGCGGGCGCCGAGATGGTGCTGGGCTCGTGCCTGTTCGTCAGCTGCTTCAACCAGCCGAAGCCGGACGCCGAACAGGCCTGATCGAGAACCGGCCTCGGGCGGCGTACGGGCCGGAGCATCGAACCCCGTACGCCGCCCGAGGCCGACCGACTTCCGGGGAGGACGTCATGGCCGAGTCGATCGACCAACGGGAGCAGCCGCCGATCTTCCGGGCCCAGGCGGTGGCCCACCACCGGCGGGGCCGGGACGAGAAGGGCGAACCACCCGAACTCCCGGCTCCGGCCCTGCGACGGCTGTGGGTCCTGCTCGCCGCGTTGGCCGCGGCCCTGCTGACCGGCGCCGCGACGGTACCCGTCACGGTGTACCGGCAAGGCGACGCGATCGCGGTGACCGGCGTCGAGGAGCCGGTCGTGGTCGTGCTGCCGATGTCCGGCGCGGCAGAGCCGGCGGAGAACGCGGAGGTCGTGCTCCGGGAAGGCACCGTGCGCGGGCGGGTGGTCGAGCGGTTCAGCGGCCTTTCCCGTGCCGGCCTCACGGCCCGGTTCGGGATACCGGCGGCCGATGACCTGCCGGAGCCCGCGGTCGCAGCCGTGGTGCGGCTCGACGGCGCGACCATCCGGCCCGGCGGCCGTTACCCCGCCTGGATCGAGGTGGGCACCGCCCCCTTGCTCGCACGGCTCACCGGGCGAACCGATGAGTGAACCGAAACGGCGCCGGCTCCGCCGCCGGGTACCGGTCGTCCGGCAGTTGACCACCACGGAGTGCGGGGCCGCCTGCCTCGCCATGATGCTCGGCTTCTTCGGCCGGTCCACCCGGGTTTCCGAATGCCGCGAACTGTTCGGCGTGACACGGGACGGGATCACCGCGCGGTCGCTGGTGCGGGCCGCGCGGGCCTTCGGGCTGAGCGTCAAGGCCTTCTCCGTCGAGCTCACCGGATTCGCCCGGCTCGATCTGCCGGTGGTCGCGCACTGGTCGTTCAACCATTTCGTCGTGGTCGAGAAGCGGCGGAGGAACGGCTACCTGATCATCGATCCCGCGAGCGGCAGACGTCTGATCGACGACGCCGAGTTCGCCCGCGAGTTCACCGGGGTGGCGCTGGCGATGACGCCGGGGCCGTCGTTCTCCCGGCGCAGTCGTGACCGGTCCGCGGTTTCGGTGTACCTGCGGCAGGTGCTGCGGCTGCCGGGCTGGCGGCCCCTGCTCGCCCAGGTTTTGGTGGTGTCACTGGTCGTCCAGCTGCTGGTCCTCGCGATCCCCGCGGTGACCAAGGTGCTCGTCGACCACGTGATCCCCCTGCACGTCACCGATGTGCTGCAGGTCGTCGTCGCCGGGATCGTGCTCGTGGTGGTGACCGACCTCGTCGCGGGATACCTGCGGGCGTCCATCCTGATCCACCTGCAAAGCCGGTTCGACACCCGGATCATGCTCGGGCTCTTCGGCCATCTGCTGAGTCTCCCCTACGGTTTCTTCGCGCAGCGGACCAGCGGCGACCTCCTGCTCCGGTTGAGCAGTTCGGGGATGATCCGGGAAATGCTCACCAGCCAGACCCTGTCGGTCCTGCTCGACGGCGGGTTCGTGCTGGTCTTCCTGGCGGTGCTCTTCACCGCGAGCCCCCTGTTCGGCTCGCTGGCGCTGGCGATCGGCGCCGTCCAGGTGCTCACGCTGCTGCTCGCCGCGCGGCCGTTGCGTGAGCTGACCCAGCGATATCTGGTCGCGCAGGCCGATTCGCAGAGTTTCGGCGTCCAGGTGATCAGGGGTATCGGCTCGCTCAAGGCCTCCGGCTCCGAGGGCCAGATCCTCGACTACTGGTCCTCGCTCTTCCTCGAAGAACTGCGAGCCTCGCTTCGCCGGAACCGGCTCACGGCGGTCGTGAACACCGTGCTGCACGCGTTGCGGACCTTCGCTCCCTTGGTGCTCCTCAGTGTCGGGGCGGTGAGCGTGCTCGACGGCTCGATGCGCTTGGGCACCATGCTGGCGTTGAACGGCGTCGCCGTCGCCTTCCTGTCCCCGCTGGCGTCCTTGGTGACGACGGGGCAACAACTCCACCTGGCCGGCGTGCACTTCCGCCGGATCGTCGACGTGATCGAAGCGACGCCCGAACCCGACGACGCGCCCGTCTCGGACACGGCGTTGACGGGCAGGCTGGAGTTGTCCGGGGTTTCGTTCTCCTACGACCCGCACGGGCCACGGGTGCTGGAAGACCTGTCGTTCGCCGTCGAACCGGGGCAGAAGGTCGCGCTGGTGGGCCGGACCGGTGCCAGCAAGAGCACCTTGGCGATGCTGATGCTCGGGCTGTACCGGCCCACCAGTGGCGTGGTCCGCTACGACGGACGCCCGCTGGAGGAGCTCAACCTGCGGCAGGTGCGCAGCCAGTTCGGGGTCGTACTGCAGGAACCGTTCCTGTTCAACGGTTCCATCAAGGCGAACATCTCGCTCAACGATCCGGGGATGAGCCTGGAACGTGTCGTCGAGGCTGCCTCGCTCGCCGGGATCCGGGACGACATCGAACGGATGCCGATGCGGTACGACACGCTGCTCGGCGAGGGTGGCGGCGGGCTTTCCGGCGGGCAGCGGCAGCGGCTGGCACTGGCCCGCGCGCTGGCCACCTCGCCGGCGTTCCTGTTGCTGGACGAGGCGACCAGCCATCTGGACCTGGCGACCGAAGCCCTCGTCGACGCCAACCTGAGCGCGTTGCCGTGCACGCGGATCGTCATCGCGCACCGCCTCAGCACGGTGCGGAACGCCGATCTGATCCTGGTGCTGGAGCACGGGCGGATCGTCGAACGCGGACGGCATGAGGAACTGCTGGAACTCGGCGGGCGCTACGCGGATCTCGTCCGCACTCAGCTCGCGCCCACGGCTTGAGCCTCGGAGAGCAGGCCGAGGCTCCGGACTGCCGCTTCGCCACGGGCCACCGGGGCCACGACGAACTCGTCGGCCCCGGTCGCGTCCGCCAGTTCCGCCAGCCCCTCGGCAGCGGTGGCGGGCGCGCCGGCGATCAGGGTCAGGGGAAGACGACGGGCCCTGCCGAGATGCGGATGCGCCGCGGCCGCTTCGGGCGACCGCAACAGCAACGGCGGCACGCCCGCCAGCATCTCCAGCATCCGGAGCCGGTGCGGATCGGCCAGCCGGTCCGCCTCGGCGTCGGTGTCCGCGACGAGCACATTGACCGAGACGAGGACGTACGGCGCGGTCAACCCGGCCGAGGGGACGAAGGAGTCGCGGTACACCCGCAGCGGTTCGAAGGAACCACCGGACGTGCGGAGGTGGTACGCGAACGCGAACGGGACACCGAGTTCGCCCGCCAGCCGCGCCCCCCGCTCCCCCGAGCCGAGCAGCACGACACCGGGCATGCTGGTCGGCACCGGAGTCGCCGCGAAGTGGTCCCAAATCCCTTCGCGGGATCGCGGATCGCCGAGCAGGCCGAGCACGTCCCGCACCTGGCGGGGGAAATCGGCGTCGTCCGGACGTCGTAACGCGGCCGCCGTGGCCGGGTCGGTGCCCGGCGCGCGGCCGATGCCCAGGTCGATCCGGCCGGGGTGCAACGCTTCGAGCATGGCGAACTGTTCGGCGACGACGAGCGGTGAGTGGTTGGGCAGCATCACGCCACCCGAACCGACCCTGATCCGCCGGGTGACGGCGGCGAGATGGGCGATCAGCACCGGCGGCGAGGTGGCCGCGACACTGCGCATGTTGTGGTGTTCGGCCACCCAGAAACGCCGGTAGCCGAACTCGTCGGCGCACCGCGCGAGAGCGGTGGTCTCGGCCAGCACGCCGGCACTGGTGGACTCGGTGCCGAGGACGGCGAGATCGAGTACGGACAACGGGATCGTCATGACGGTGGCTCCAGGGTGAGGATCGACGGCACCCGCGCGGGGTCCGCGGCTCGCAGCAGGCCGTGGCCGATGCCGGCGAGCCCGGTCAGCAGGCCGGGTGTCTCGGCGTGATTCGGGACGCCGCACAGCCAGCCGGTGGTTTCGATGTCCTTCAGCACGGCGGCCCTCCGCTCCCCCGCCGTGGCGTGCCCGGCGGCTGTCAGCAGGTCGAGGGCGCCGAGATCGCCGTGGCACAGCGAATGGTTCGCGCCCGTGCCCGCGGCGGCCGTGGTGTCCGCGGCCTGGGCGATCTCGACCCTGGTCTCGGGTCCGCGCAACGCGGCGGGCAACGCCAGCCGTCCCAGGCCGATCCCGACCGCGCCGTGACACCACGCGGTCATGGGCGCTCGTCCGCCGTCCTCACGCAGATCCGGCCAGTTCCCGGAAGCGGTGTCGTACAAGGCGCGTTCGTGCGCGAGGGCAGCGGACGCCGCGTCGGCGAACCGGACGTCGCCGGTCGTCTCGGCGACGACGGCCAAGGCCCAGCCGATCCCGGCGGAGCCGTGCGCGAAGCCGGTGAGCGGCCGGGGCCCGAGCGGGGTCACCCAGCCCAGGGTCCGCCGGGCGTCGTCCGCCTGCGCGGTCGCCAGCAGATGGTCGCCGCAGTGCCGCATGATCGCGAGCAGCCCGGGGTCCGGCCGATGCCGATACAACCCGCCGAGCACACCCGCCAGACCGGCGGAGCCACCGAGCACGTCCAGCTGGTCGTCTTCGTCGATCGATCCGTCCAGCCGGAAGGCCAGCTCGACGGCTTCGTCGAGCAGATCCGGCCGTCGCCAGAGGACGCCGAGGTGGGTTAGCAGGTGGATCGTGCCGCCCCAACCCGAGTACGCCCCGACCTGCCGGGACGGCAGTTCCGGGCGGCCGAGCCGGAACCGCACCGACGCGAGCGCTCCTTCCGCCAGCCTGGTGTGGCGGTCTTGGCCGGTGACGTCGCCGAGATACGCGAGGAACAGCGCGATCCCGGAGAGTCCGCCGTACAGATCCGCCCCGAGCGGGGTCAGATCCCAATACCGTTCTTGGAAGGCGGTCAGCCCGAGCCAGGAAACACCGTGGTCGTGCCGGATCGCGAGCTTCTCCAGCCGGTCGCCGACGGCCTGGGCGGCCGCCCGGTGATTCCCGGTCTCCCTGGGACGCGGACGGCCGCCGTGCGGTGGCCGGACCGGCCCGGCGGCGGGATCCCCGACGCTCAGCGCACTGAGCGAGCCTCGGATGATCCAGCTCTGCCATTCGAGGTCCGCCTCGGAGAGCTTCGCGATCCGCGCCCTGACCCGGTCGAGTCCGGAACGATCGAGCAGGCCCGGAATCCGCCCTCCCTCGCTGTCGTAGACGTCGCGCGACGACGGCCGGGTCACGAACATCGGGACGTCACCGCGCCACAGATCCGCCCGTTCGGCCGCGATCACCGCGCCCGGGAGGCCGGAGTGTTCGGCGGACACCCAGAGTTTGTCGAAGAACCGATCGCGGTCCAGGCCGTCCCGCAGCAGATCGGGATGAGTGCTTTCGCGCAGCAGCAGGCTGTAGACATGGGTCGGGCGCAGGATCACCCGGATCTCGTCGACGGCGAACCGGTCCAGCCTCCCGCCCGCGGTCACCAACGCGCCGCGTTCGGCGGCGAGCGCGCGATAGACGTCGCGGAATCCGCCGAGCAGATCCTCGACGTGGTCGAGCACCGAGATTTCGGCTCCACGCAACGTCGGGCGGTTGTGCCCGCCGCCGACCTTCATCCGCTTGCGCTCGACGTGCATCTCGTCGGTCCCCGCGGCCGCCCAGTACGGCGAAGCGCGAGGTGTCAGCTGATCTTCTCGATTGCCGAGACCGGAGATGTCGACACCGGGTGCCCCGTCGTGTCCCCATGCGCGTTGCGGCAGCAGGCCGACCCGCAGTACCGAGTCCAGCGCCACCTGCTTGGCGGCGTCCTCGGGCTCCGCCGTGACCAGCCGCGAAAGATCCGGCTGGAACAGCGATTCGAGGTCGACCACCACCGGCTGCCCGCCCGCGGCGATGAGGTTCTCGTGGTGCAGATCCGTGCCGCCCAGCGCGTACATCAGGGCCAGCTGCCCGCCGAGGCGCCGGTAGAACATCGCCACCTCACGCTCGTGGAGGCAGGGCCTCTGCTCCACGAACTCGGTCCAGCCGTACTCGCCCCGGTCGAGTACCGCGAAGGTGGGCAGATCCAGCCCGGCGACCCTGGCGTTCAGCCAGTCGACCAGCTGGTGGAAATGCCGGTCGATCGCCAGCGACTTCGGCTTGTAGACCAGCCGGTGCCCGCCGGTGAACGAGGCGATGAGCACCGCCCGCCCGCCTCGGTGCCGATCGCCGACGTGGCCCTCCACGCGGCTCAAGAGCCCCGGCTCGGCCGACGGGAAGAGCGACTCCTTGAGCAGAGACCAATCCGCGGTGAGCCTGCGCAGGAATTCCAGCAGTACCACGGTCCGTCGTTCGACATGTTCGCTGAGGAGCCTGCCGAGTACCGGGTACTCGGTGAACAGCGCGTCGATCGTGGCCGGTTCACGCAGGTCCCGGAGGAACGCGCGATAACGGTCTGCCGGGCTCTCGCCGTCCAAGTCTCCGCGCAGCCGGGCGACGTTGAGTTCGAGGACCGACGTCCGCTCGACGAGGGCGGCGACACCGAGTTCGACATTGGTACGCACCAGATGGGCGGCGCTGCCCGGATCCACCGGACCACCCTCCGCGGACAGCCGGGTCAGCTCTGCCGTGACCTGTACTCGGGCCTTGCGCAGCAACGGTTCCGCGAGCACCACGAAGCCGCGCGGTTCCGTGTCGTCGCGGTGACTCTCGTCGGCGTACACCCCCAGATCCGCCAGCCACGACGGACTCGGGGAGCGATCGCGCAGGGCGGACTCGTCTTCGCCGAGCAACGCTTCCAGTCCCGCTTCGGTGATCCCGTCCAGTTCCAGCCGACGGCCGAACCAGTCTCCCCGGTCGAACGGCCGCTGCTCCCGCCAGCGGACGAGCCTGCGCCGCGCCTGCTCGCCGCCGTTCCCGGCGCCGTCCACCGGCAGCCTCTCGGCGAGGGAAAGCGCGCGATACCAAGAGGAATCGTCGAGTCTCACCGGTCAGTCTCCGTTCTTCTCGGTGGTTGCGGTGACCACGCTGAGGCCAGGCGGTCGGCATCGGGTGTGCGGCCGGTCGGCACCGGGTGTGCGGACACGGCCGGGCAGGACGCGCAGCGCGGCGGGCGACCGGTCGTCCGGCAGACAGACGGCGTAATCGCGCAGCAGGTCGTGCATCGCGTACCGGCCGGGGGCGACGACGTCGAGCATGTTCGCCGCGGCGAGCTGGGAGAGGGCGCGCCGCGCCGCGCGGAGTCCGAGCCCGGCGATCGCGACGGTCTTCCCGACGTCGAGCTCCGTCCCGGCTCGCCCGGCCGCCCGGAACACCCGGGCCGCGTCGAACGGAAGCCGTCGGTAGGACCAGGAAAGACCTTCGCGCACCGACGCGTACGGATCACCCGCCACCTCAAGCAATTCGAGCCGGTCCTCCGGTTCGGCGAGGGCGTCGACGAGTTCGCGCAGCGCGGTGTCCGGCTCGGCGGTGGCGACTTCCGCGGCGATCCGGAGCGCCAGCGGAAGCCGGGCGCACAGTTCGGCCAACGCGGACACCGAACGCGGATCCGCGTCGGCCCGGTCGCCGATCAGGGCGCGCAGGAGTGCGATCGCGTCGGCGAGCGGCAGACGGCCGACGCCGACGCGGCGCGCACCGTGCAGGGCGACCAGGCCGGCCAGCGAGTCCCTGCTCGTCGTCACCACCGTGCACGACGGGGTGCCCGGCAGCAACGGCCGGACCTGCCCGGCCCAACCCGCGTTGTCCAGCACGAGGAGGAGACGACGGCCGGCGACCTCGGTACGGAAGCGGGCGGCCTGGTCGTCGAGTCCGACGGGGATCTCCCGTTCGCTCAACCCCAGTGCGCCGAGGAACCCGGACAACGCGGCTCCCGGCGGCACCGGGCGGCCGGGGCCGTGGCCGCCGAGGTCCACGTACAGCTGCCCGTCCGGAAAGCGTTCCCGGGCGAGGTGGGCCCAGCGGAGGGCCAACGCGGTCTTGCCGACGCCGGCGGTCCCCGAAACCACGGCCGTCCCCGCGGCGGCGGTGACCCGGCCGAGTTCGGAGAGTTCGGCTTCGCGCCCCTGGAAATCGCGGATCTCGGCGGGCAGCTGAGCGGGTACCGGCGCGCGGGTGATCGCCGGAGGATCCTTTTTCGGTGCCGGTGCCGGAGCCGGTCCGGCGAGGACGAGACGATGTGCCCGCCGAAGACTCGAGCTCGGTTCGACACCGAGCTCCGTCACCAGCGCACGCCGGATCCGTTGGTACACCGCGAGAGCGTCGGCCTGCCGGTCGCAGCCGTGCAGTGCCAGCATCAGCTGCGCCCACAACCGTTCCCGCAAAGGATGTCTGCGCACCAAGGGTTGCAGCTCGGTGACGAGTTCCGGGGTGGCACCCCTCCGCAGTTCGGCGTCGACCCGGTCTTCGAACAGGGCGAGCCGTAGTTCCTCGAGGCGGGCCGCCTCCGCACGGCAGGTCTCCCCTTCGAGGCCGTCGAGAGCCGGCCCGCGCCAGCAGGACAACGCCTCGCGCAACAGGGCCGCCGCCCGGCTCGCGTCCGTTTTCGCGATCACCGCCAGCTCCTCGACCCGGTCCAGATCGCGTTCACCGGGGCGGACCTGCAGCAGGTATCCCGGCGCCCTGGTCAACAGCCGCTCGTCGCGCCCGACCCCCAGTGTCCGGCGCAGCATGGCGACGCAGCCCTTCAACAGACCGCGGGCGGACGAGGGCGCACCGGCGCCCCACAGCTCGTCGATCAACCGGTCGGCCGACACGACCGAGTTGGCGTTGAGCAGGAGGAGCGCGAGCAAGGTCCGCTGCTGTGGTCCCCCGAGGGGCAGCCGCGCGCCGTCGTCCCAGACCTCCAATGGCCCCAGAATCCTGAATATCATCCCGTTCTCAGCTCGTTCCCCGTGTCCCCCGCCGGGTTACCCGCCAACCGGATACCGGCTCTTTCCGTTCCTTTCCCTTGCGATAAAAGGAATTCTTACCGGCCGACTATTGGAAAATGTTGTGATTGTGTTGTGGCGACCGAAATACCGGCTCTACCATTCTTCCGGGCGGGAGGATTGTGAGGGGATCACGTGGATTTCCGGTTACTGGGGCCGGTCCGGCTGCAGGTGCGCGGGCAGAACGTCGCCATCGGCGAGCCGCGCAGGCAGGCCGTGCTCGCCGTGCTGTTGCTCGAAGCGGGCCGAACCGTCGGCGTCGATCTGCTGATAGACCGGGTCTGGGGAGAGTCACCGCCCGGACAGGTGCGCCGTTCCCTGCAGGCGCACATCACGCGGATCCGGCGCGCGCTGGAACAGGCCGATCCCGGTGGCGCGCGGGTGGCCAGGGATCCCGGTGGCTACCGCCTCGTCGCCCGGCCCGAACAGGTCGACGTCTTCCGGTTCCGGCGCCTGCTCCGCGAGCACCCGACCGACGTCAGCAGGCTGAGCGCGGCACTCGAACTCTGGGAGGGTGAACCACTGGCCGGGCTGCGCGGCGATTGGGCCGAACGCACCCGCCGCACGCTCCGTCAGGAGTACACGGCGGCGATCGTCGCGTGGGCCGACGCCAAGATCCGTGACGGCGACGCGGCGGCGACGCTCACCCGCCTGACCGAACTCACCGACGAGAATCCGTTGCAGGAGCCCGCCGCGGCGGCGTTGATGCGGGCGCTGTACGCCGTGGGCCGCGGCGCCGACGCGCTCACCCACTACGAACGGATTCTTCGCGCACTGCGTGAAGAACTGGGCGCGGATCCCGGGCCGGAACTCGCCGCCGTGCACGAGGCCGTACTCCGCCATGACCTGCCGACGGCGAGCGCGGCGCCTGCTCCCGTGCCCGCCCAGCTGCCCGCCGACGTCGCGGCGTTCACCGGCCGGGCCGACGTGCTGGCCGAGCTGGACCGGTTCCTCGCCGACGGCACCGGCGAAGAACCGGTCCTCGTCTGCCTCACCGGTACGGCCGGGGCGGGCAAGACCGCGACCGCCGTGCACTGGGGCCACCGGGTCCGGGACCGCTTTCCTGACGGACAGCTGTACCTGGATCTGTGCGGCTACGCCCCCGGCGAGCCGATGCCCTCGTCCGACGCGCTGGCCGCCCTCCTGTCCGCGCTGCTGCCCGAAGGCACGCGGATGCCGCCAGGGCAGGCGGAACGCGCCGCCCGGTTCCGCACCGAGGTGGCGAGCAGGCGGATGCTCGTCCTGCTGGACAACGCGGCGACGCTCGAACAGATCCGGCCCCTGCTCCCCGGCACGCACACCTGCGCCGTGGTGGTCACCAGCCGCGACTCACTCGCCGGGCTGGTCGCGCTCCACGGCGCCCACCGGGTCGACGTCGACCGGTTGTCCGAAGCCGACGCGGCCGACCTGCTCCGGCGGCTGATCGGCACCCGGGTCGACACCGAACCCGAGGCCACCGCCGAACTGGCCGAACGATGTGTCCGGCTGCCGCTCACCCTGCGCCTGGCGGCCGAACTCGCCGTGTCCCGGCCCGCCACCCCGCTGTCCCGGCTGGTCGGCGAACTGCGGGCCGCCCAGCAGACGTTGAAGCTGCTCAGTTCCGGCGGTGATCAGCGGGCCGCGGTGCGGGCGGTGTTCTCGTGGTCGCTGCGACAGCTCAGCGAAGACACGATCCGCGCCTTCGCCCTCCTCGGCAGGCATCCGGCGCCTGTGTTCGACTCGTACGCCCTGGCCGCGTTGACCGGCCACTCCTTCGACGAGGCCCGGGCCGTGCTGGACGCCCTCGTCCGCGCGCATCTGGTCCACCCCACCGGTGACGACCGCTACGGCATGCACGACCTGCTGAAGGCGTACGCCGCGGAGATCGAGAGCGACGAGCCCGCGGCGCTGGACCGGGTCTACGGCTACTACCTCGCCACCATCGCGGCGGCGATGGATCGCCTCTACCCCGCCGAAGCGAACCGACGGCCCTCGGTCGCCTCGCCGGAGTGCGCGATGCCCGCGCTCGACGACGCCGACAGCGCCCGGGACTGGCTGGACGCCGAACTGCCGACCGTCCAGGCGCTGGCCACGGCCGGGAGACCCGAACACGCCGTGACACTGTCCGCGCTGCTGTTCCGCTACCTCGACGGACATCACGAGACGGCGGCGCTGGCCGTCCACGGGCACGCCATCAAGGCCGCCCGCGCCATCGGTGACCGCGCCGCCGAAGCGGACGCGCTGGTCGCCGCCGGCGGCCTCCACATGCAAGCGGGCAGAGCCGTGTCGGCCGCCGCGGACATGTGGGCGGCGTACGCCTTGTTCGGCGAGGCCGGGAATCCGCTCGGCCAGGCACGCGCACTGGGAAACGTCGGAATGATCGAGGAAAGCGCCGGATACTACCGGCAGGCCGCCGATTACTACACCCGCGCGCTGGCCCTGTTCCACCGTCTCGGCGACCTGACCGGTCAGGCTCATCAGCTCACCCGGCTGGGCACCGTCGAAGCCCGGATCGACCGCCGGGAAGAGGGATACGAGCACCTTCGGCAGGCGATGGCCCTGCATCAGGAGGCGGGCCACCGTTTCGGCGAGGCCTGGGTGAAGATCGGCCTGGGGGAACTCGCCGCGAACGAAGGCGGGCTCGCCGATTCCTGCCGCCTGCACGCCGAAGCCGCGGCCTTGTTCGGCAGGCTCGGCCATCGGGGCAGCGAGGCGTGGGCCATCGACGGGCTCGGACGGGCCGAAGCGCTGGACGGCCGTCCGGTCGACGCGGCCGCCCACCACCGTCAGGCGCTCGACCTGTTCCGGCGGCACGGTGGCCGCGACGGCGAATCCTGGGCACTCAACGGACTCGGCGAAGCCTGTCTGGCCTGCGGCTACCCGGACACGGCCGGCGCGAACCACGCCGAGGCCCTGGACGTGGCGACGCGGTACGGCTGCCACGAGCAGGTCGCGCGCGCCCACCGGGGGCTCGCGCGGGTCGCCTCGGATCCGGAAACCGTCCGCGACCACTACGAACGCGCGATCGCCCGGTACGCCGAGCTGGGCCTTCCCGCCGCGGAGTGCACCAGGACGGAACTCGCGGAGCTTTCCTTGTCCTGTTGAAGGGTGGGCACGAAGTCAAACGTGCCGCCTTCGTGGGCTAAAGGGTCCCTTCGCCGCATCTGATGCGACGAAGGGAGCCTTCAGCCCGGTCGAAACCGCTCCCGGCCGACGATCAGGGGACTTCGTAGAACTTGTCGTAGTGGCCCGGCGCGTAATAGAACTTGCCCTTGTCGTCCATGACGATGCGATCCGGCTTCGGCCGCTGGTTCTCCGGCAACGGTTTCCCGTTGAAGTCCGTGTACTGGTCGGCGTCCCGGATGGGTTTGTTGTCGTACCGCGGCGTCGGGTGGACGTCGAATTCGTAGTACTTGCCGTCGTACGGTTTCGTCGGCTTCCCGTCCGGGCCGAACGGCTGATCGGCGTGGTTCTTGCCGTCGCTCGTCTTGCCGTTGTGCGGCAACCGGCCCTCGTTCCCGAGCTTGCCGCCCGCCTGGCCGTGGTTCCCGTAGATCCTGCCGCCCCAGGTCGAACCGGGACCGGGGGTCGGCTTGTTCCCCAAGCCCAGCGAGTTGAGCTTGTTGTCGTCCACGCCGTTGTGCCAGGCGCCGAACTGGCCGCTGTCCTTGTGGTCGCGGATCCACTGTTTCATCTTGATCGCCGCGTCCTTCTGCGCCTGGGTCAGCTCGTCGAACTTCCCGAGGTTCGGGGAAAGCCCGGGCGGCTGCTCGGGTTGCGGTTTGGAATTCTTCCCCTTGCCACCGCCCCCGCCGCGCGTTCCGCTGTAGTCGCCGCCGCCCGGTTTCGGGCCGCGGGGTTTCCCCGCCGGGCCGGTCTTGCCCGTGTCGATCTTGCGGAGTGCCTTCTCCGCCTCGGCGAAGATGTTCTTCGCCTTCTTCATCAACGGCGCGAGCGCGCTCATCGCCTTGACCAGTTTGGTGACGACGGTGGCGATCTTGGAGGCGGTCTTCGCGATCGCGGCGGTGACCTGGGGCAGCACCCAGGTCATCCCGAGGCCGAGCGTCGCCAGCACCTGCAGGGCCCAGCTGATCAGCCTGCCGATCAGTTCGGCGATGGTGTCACGGACCAGGGTGCGGACCGCGGTGACCACCTCCCCGCCGATCTTGGTGCCGGACGCCGCGCCGCCTGCGGCCTGCTGGCAGGCGCCGATCAGCGCCGCGACGTCCGCTCCCCGCGTGCGATAGGCGTCGCCCGCGGCACCGGCCCAGTTCGCGGTTTCGGCGACGACCATCGCGTCCAGGTCGGCACTGATCGAGCCGAGTTCGACGGCCACGTTCTGCCAGGTTTCGGCGTGCGCGGCGATCTCGTCCGGTGCTCCGGCGAGGGCGTCGAGCGCCTCCTTCAGCGGTCCGACGTGCTCCATCAGCCAGCCGACCCCGGCGGCGAGGATGGTGCCGAACGGATCGAGGGCGGCGGACACGGCGTCCATGGCGGTGCCGACCGCGCCGACGGCGACGGACGCCCAGTCACCGCTTTCGATGGACGCCTTGAGCTCGGTCGCGGATTCGAGCAAGGGAACGCCGGACACCGCGGTGGTGGAATCCTTCGGTGTGGCGACGAGCGGGTTGGTCATCGCTGCGCCTTCTCCTTCGGCGTCGCCGGGATCGCGGCCTCGTACTGCTTGAACATCTCGACACCGGCGGTGTCCTGCTCGGTGTAGGACCGTTCGGCCGTGCGCAGGTTCGCGGCGGTCGCCTTCACGCCGTCGATCGCGGCCTTGATCGAGTCGATCGTCTTCTCCTCCGCCGGATTGATGAACGGCGGGACGAACGCGCAGATCAGACCGTAGGCCTCGTCCGACATGGCCGCGGTGTTCGCCGCCGACAGCACGGTGCCCAACCGCTCGGCGATCCCGTCGACAGTGGCCGCGTGCTTGCCGATTTCGGCCGGTACGACCTGAAAACTCATCTGCCATCCCTTCGAGGGGCCGGAGCGTCAACGCGGACACGATGCCAGCCGCCCGCCGCCCGTGTCCGCGCTCTGTGCGGACAGACAACGTTCCTTGCCCTAAAGGGCACGATCCACTGTGGACACACGTTGTCCGTCGGCGAGGAACGGCGTCAGCAGGCGGAGCAATTCGCCAGGCTTGTCCAGCGGGATGATGTGGCCGCAGTCCGGCAGCAGATGGGCGGTGAGGTCGTCGGTGACGGGACGCAGTTGCCGTTCCAGCGCACGGCCGACGGGATGCGCGCCGATCGCCATCGTGGGCACGGCGAGACGGCGCGTCGCGACCGCCTCACCGATCTGGCGCGCGCTGACCGGCATGGCGCGATAGTGGGAAAAGGCGCAGCGCAGGGCTTCCCCACCGGTGTAGGCGTCGACGAAGGCGTCGCGGATCTCCGGCGCCACACCACGCCCGAGGGTGCCCGAGGCGAGAAACCAGTCGATGTACTCCGCCTCGTGTCCGATAAGGACGGTTTCGCCCAGCCCGGGAACGGCGTGGAAGCCGAACCACCACGGCGGGCCACCGGCGAGGAAGTCCTCGGCGCCGGGCAGCGAGCCCAACAGCGACTCCATCAGGACGAGCCGCCGCACCAGCTCCGGCCGCCGCAGGGCGAGCAGGAAGGCGACCGGCGTGCCGGCGTCGATGGCGACCACCGCCGCGCTGGGTTCGCCGAGCGCGTCGAGAAGGCTCTCGATGTCCGAGGCCAGCGTGCTCGCGTCGTAGCCTTCGGCGGCTCGGGTGCTGTCGCCGAACCCGCGCAGATCCGGGGCGATGACCCGGTGGTGCTCGGAGAGCGGGCCGATGATCTCGCTCCAGAGCCGCCAGGTGTGCGGGAAGCCGTGCAGCAGGAGAACCGCGGGCCCGCTGCCCGCGACGGCCACGTTGACCCGGATGCCGTTGACGGTGATCCGCCGTGATGAGGGCACGTCGCCTCCGATGTGGTTACCATTGGTTACCAGAAAACCGTAGGTAACTTCGGCGATGCCGCCAAGACGGCACTTTCGACACAGGTGGTGAGCTCCAGGTGACCCCACGGCGCGGTGATCTCTTCGACCCCGAATGCCCCACTCGCCGTCTGCTGGACCGCATCGGGACGAAATGGACGTCGATGGCGGTCAAGGTCCTCGCGGAGGCGGCTCCGCACGAGGTGCGGTTCGCCGAGCTGCGGCGCCGGATCCCCGGGGTGTCCCAGAAGATGCTGTCGGTGACCTTGCACAGCCTGGTCCGCGACGGCCTCGTCGTCCGCCGGGTGGAGCCCACCGTGCCGCCCCGGGTGCACTACGGGCTGACCGACCTCGGTTTGTCACTGGACGTCCCGCTGGCGGCGCTCCGGGACTGGGCCGAAGAGCACATGTCACGGATCGACGAGGCGAACGCGGTCAGCGACGCCGCGAGGAAGAGTTCCGCCACCGGAATGGAGTAACGTGCTCCGGTGCGACGTGCGCGAAGGGAGACGACACTGTCTCGGGAAACGGCTCGGATCTGGTTGCCCGAGCGGCGCCGAAGCGGCTTGAGCCTCGCGTTCGCGCTGCTCGTCGCCGCGCTGGCGATCGCGTTCGGCGACGACGTGCTCTCACTCGCCTCGGTGGACGGCGGCGTCCTGGTTCTTCTCGCCTACCTCATCGGCTATCTCGTCGTGACGGTGGCCGCGTTCGGCGCGGCGACCTCGGAGCAGATCCAGGACTGGGCGTGCCGGGAGAGCCGCGGCACGTTCGTGCAGCGCTACGTCTTCGGGACGGCGCCAGGGCCGGGAGTGTCGATCTTCATCGCCGCGGCCGCGCTCGCGGTGGCGGTCGTGTGGATGCCCGGTCTGGGCGGCGAGAGCCTGCCCGCGGGCATGCGCGTGGGAGTGGCGGTGGCCCTGGTCGTCGTCGCGTGGATCTGTGTGCTCGTGTCCTTCGCTATCGCCTACCACGCGGACAACGTGGTCGAAGAGGGCAAGGCGATGCGGTTCCCCGACGACGGAATCGCCGAGTGGTCCGACTACATCTACTTCGCGGTGTCCGTGATGACGACGTTCGGCACGACCGACGTGGACGTCGTCTCCCGCGAGATGCGCAGGACGGTGACGACGCACGCGATCATCGCCTTCGTGTTCAACACCGTCACCGTGGCGGCGGTCGTATCCGCCTTGAACAGCGGCTGAAATCCGGGCTCAGCCGAGCCGGAGCAGGATCGGGCTGCCGGTGACGGTGACATCGGCACCGGGCTCGACCGGCGTCCCGGTCCCGTCGAGCCCTTCGACCGATGTGGTGCCCGGCGCCGACGGGATCCGTTCGGAACGGTCGATGGTCCACCAGATCAGGAAGTTCCGGCCGCCCTGGTCGAAGCGGCATTGCCAAAGATGGTCGGGCAGCCCGGCTTCGCGCCCTTGCCCGCAGGAATGGATTCGGCTGCCCTTCAACCACTCGTTCAGGCGTTCCACGTGTCGCGCCGCCTTCGTATGCGGACCGCCGACGGGTTGCAGCACGATCGGGATCTTCGCGCTGCCCCAGTTGTAGAAGTACATCCGGCGGTATTGCGCGTACAGCCCGGAGAGGAAGAACCGGGCCGCGTGCTGCGCTCCCCGATCGGCGTCCACGGGTTGCTGCCTGTTCACGTCGTAGGCCGAACCGGTGCTCCACAGCCGGACGCCGGCGCCGGCCTCCTGCAGTGCCTTCTCGATCTCCCGAGCCAACGGCAGCATCGTCTCCGGCGGGTCGGAGTCGTTGCGGGGAGCCAGTTTCACCGCGGCGGCGGCGCAATGGTCGTAGCCGCCGAGCCGGGCGAACTGTCGCAGCTTCTCGAACGCCGAAGGATCCCAGAGCTCGCCCATGGACGGGCACACCACGGTGGCAGCCGGGTCGGCGGACTTGATCGCCCGGCTCGCCAGCCGCGTCATCTCCACCAATTCGGGCATCGAACCGGAGAAGAAGTCCTGATGATTGGCCAGATCCCACAGTTCGTAGGCGTCGATCCGGCCCCGGTACTGCTCGGCGACGGCACGCACGAACCGTTCCCAGTCCGCGAGGTCGTCGGGCGGGCCGGTGCGGGAGTCGTCGGTGTAGACGGACTTCGGGCTGTTCGGGCTCGCCCAGGACGGGGTGCCGCCGAAGGTCAGCGTCACCGGGAGCCCGGCCCCTCGAGCGCCGGTCACGAGCCGTTCGAGCGTCTTCCAGTCGTAACTGCCGCGCGCGGGCTCCAGGTTCTGCCACCGGGTGCGGGTGTTCCACAACCGGACCGACCCGACGCCGAACGACGGCATCTGCCCGGTGTTGGAGTTCGCCGTCACCCCGACGAACTCCGGCTCGATCGCGCGGGGCGCGTTCGTCCACATCGACGCCTGGACGGCGGGGGTCGTGTCGAGCACCGGCCGGTCCGGCGGATACGCCATGGCTCCTCCGGCGAGCAGGACGACCCCGAGGACCGCGGCCAGCGCGACCTTGGTGAGCGGCCGCCTCCGCTCGGGCACGACCACCTCGGCGTCCGGGATGTCGGTGTCCGGGCCGGGGCTGTCCCGGACCGTGGCGTCGCCCAGGTCCGCGCGCTCCCACGCCCGGTACAGCTTCGCGAGTTCCTCCCGGCTCGCGCCGCAGGTCGTCGCGATCGCCTCGATCGGCGCGAACGTCGCGGGAACGTTCCGGCCCGTGCAGTAGCGATGCACGGTCGACCGGCTCGAATGCACCTTGCGTCCGAGCTGTTCGTAGCTCAGCCCGCTCCGCTGTTTGTGCTCGGTGAGAAGTGCCGCCAACCTGGCAGCCGCCTCGCTCACCATCCCGCTGAGCCCCCTCCGCTCCACGTGCCAGACCGGTTCTCAGTGTCCCATCGCCGGCCTTTCGCCGCGCGAATTCGGAAGATCACGTCTCCCGCCCCGGCGTCGCCGCAGGTCAGCGGGCTGATTCCATCCCAGCCTCCCATTCCGCGCGGTTTCGCTTGCCACGATGCGCCGCGGCGGAGAGCGTGGACCCGGCAGCAGATCCGGCCATGGGGAGGAATCGGAAATGGAACCGCACAGGACGACGGCGTCCGGAGGGAAGTCGCGCCTGCGGCTGGGCGCACTGGCGGGCGCGCTGCTGATGGCGGTGGCGACCGGAGTTCCGGCCGCCGCCGCGTCCGCGCCGTCGAAGCTCACCACCCGGGCGACCTTCAACACCCCGGGTGGCGGCCAGATCGTCGAACACCTCGAAAAGCTGATCCGGGGCGCGCCGGAGAACTCGACGATCAGGACCGCGCAATACCTTCTGCGGGACGCGCCGATCACGGACGCGCTCGGGGACGCCGCGGAACGCGGGGTGCACGTCCAGGTCCTGGTCAACGGGAAGGCGACGGACCATCCGAACTACAAGGAGATGAAGAACCGGCTCGAAAAGACCGGCGACAAGAACTCGTGGGCGAAGCACTGCAAGAGCGGCCGAGGCTGCAACGGCGGCAACGCGATGCACAACAAGTTCTTCCTGTTCGACCGGACGCTGGACGCGACCGCGGTGGTCGCGACCGGCTCGGCCAACTTCAGCGAGAACACAACGGGCGGCAAGGGCGGCTGGAACAGCTACTACACCGACGTCGGCAACGCCGGTCTGTTCGCCAGGTACAACGACTACTTCGCCGACTTGCGCAGGGTCGCGGACGGGGCCACGGCGAACCCCGACTACTACGAAGCCAACCCGCCCGTCGTCACCGGTGACACCAAGAGCTACTTCTATCCGAGGCTCAAGGACGCGGGCAACGACACCGTCGAGAACTCCTTGAAGGAGGTCGGCTGCTCGAAGGAGAAGAGCAAGATCCGCATCGGGGTCTGGTCACTCACCCGGATGAAGATCATCGAACGGCTGCGCATCCTGGCCGCCCAGGGTTGCTCGGTGGACATCGTCGCCTTGCGGATGACCGAGGGCTCGTGCGAGGCGCTGATGAAGGGGAAGCCGGATCGAGTGCGCCTTCGCGGGTTCAAAGCCGGGAACGAGGCCGGTATCCACGAGAAGAACATGATGATCGAGGGCGACTACCTGAAGCCGGGCACCAAGGTCGTCTTCACCGGAAGCCAGAACTTCAACAACCCGTCGTTGCACGAGAACGACGAGAACGTCGTCCGGGTGTTGAACAACAAGGCGATCTACCAGAGCTTCGTGACGAACTTCGAGCAGGTGGCCGACGCCACCGACCAGGAGATCAAGTCGTCAGGGGACTGCGTGAAGATGGTGCCGCCCAACGATCCCGCCCCGACCGAGGGGTGACGACCGCGCTGGCGCCGCCCTTGCTCGCTGAAGTACATGAAGGCCCCCTTCCTTGCGCTAGACGCGGTGAAGGGGGCCTTCATGCACTTGGCAGCGCGTGAAGGCGCCCTTCACGCGCGATCGCCGTGACTGCTGTGGTTGCTGGTGCACCTGCGGCGCCGCTGAGTCCGTGAAGGCCTCCTTCACTACCCTGAGGGTAGTGAAGGAGGCCTTCACGGACTACGACCCCACTGCCACCACCACCTTGACGCTGAGCGGCTTACCGCTCACGAGGTCAGGGGCGCAGGCCTGCCAAGCCGAAGGTGCGGGTGTTGCGAAAGCCACTTTCGCAACATTGAAGGTTGCGAAAGTGGCTTTCGCAACGCCGGCAAGCGACGTCAGGAGCGCCAGGTGTCGTTCAGCGCCATCGTGCAGCCACTCGAAGCGCTACCGACGCGATTGGCACCAGATTCCCAGGTGACGGCGCCACCCTCCTTGCGAATGTACTTGTACTGGAACGCCGCCCCCTTCGGCAGCGCGACCTTCCCCGTCCACAAAGGATAGTTCGCGGACGAAAGCGGCACGGCGTTCGCCGGGTTCCACGCACCGAGTTCGGCACGGTCGCCGACGACGAAGATGTTCTGGCCCCACGAAGTCGTGGCGTTCACCGTGAACTCCGCCGAAACGCCGGAGCACGCCGCACTGTACCGCTGCTTCACCACGGACGGCGTCTCGACCGGGGCACCGGCGTCGATCGAGTGCGCCAGCCGGACGAACTGCGCCATCGACCACGCCAGCGGTGTCGCCGCACCGGTGCCTTCGCCGAAGGTGAAGCCCGCGGCGCTCGGCCGGTCCCAAACCTGTTCCGGGATCAGGAAACCGGCGTTCGCCGAGGCCGCCATGGTGGCCAGATGCGTCGTCGCCGAGCGGCCGTTGGCCAGTTCGTATTCGCCGCGTTCACCGGTGAGCAGCGGCCACAGCCGTCCGACGCCCGCGCCGGTGTAGGGACCTCCGGACGCCGTCTCGCCGTAGCCGTCGTGGTTGTACCGGTACCACATCGGGCCGTTCGGGGTGTCGACCTTCAGCGTGGAGTCCACTTCGGACAGTGAAGCGGCGACGTCGGGATCGGCCGCCGGTTTCACGCCGAGGCGGACGAGGTCCAGGAAGCCCGCGTCGATGATGGCGCGCTCGTCGTGGTTCCCGCCGCCGTTCTGCAGGAAGACGTTCTGGCCGTCGTTGGGATTGCCGTTTCCGTCGATCCGGTGGAAGTACCGGCCGTCACCGAGCGGGCCGGAAGTGGTGAACGTCCATGCGCTGACCTGCGTCTGCCACTGGTCGGCGAGCCGGCGATAACGCGCGGCGCTCGTGGTGTCCCCGTTGCGTTCGGCGATGTCGGCGGCGCAGATCAGGCCGGCGATCTCCGCGGCGATGGTGGACGGCGAGTAGCCGCCGTTCTCCTCCCAGCGTTCCTGCGGCGTGGAGGGGCCGCGTGCAACGAGGAAGTCCGCGGACTTCTTCACCTTCGCCCACATCCCCGTGTCGAACCGGCCCAGCTGCCACGCGAGCACGATCGGGAAGGCGACCTCGTCCATCTGCAGGCTGGTCCAGCAGTTGGTGCCGTCGAGCCGGGTGTTCTGCGGGAAGGAGCCGTCCGCTCGCTGCTGCACGGTGAACAGGTAGTCGACCGACCGGTTGGCCGCCGCCGAGTCGCCCGCCGCGATCTGCGCGGTCGAGACCTGGTAGAGGTCGCGAGACCAGACGGCGTGGTACCCGCAGTCCCCCGTGCCGTTCGCGTCCTTCGCCTCGCCCCACGGATTGGTGAGCGACGCGACGTTCGCTCCCGGATAGGTCTTGTCCTCGTGGGCTTTGAGGGTCATCAGCGCGACGTTGTACTGCGTGGTCAGCCCGGCGCCCGAGATCGACCGGGGTACCGCGGCCAGCGAGGAGAGATAGCCGTTCCAGCCGGACCGGTACGCGGTGTCCGCCGCCGCGAAACCGCCCGCGAGCGAGGCCGACGCGTTCGCCGACGCGGCACCCCGATCGCTTCCGAAACCGACCGCGAGCGTGAAGGTCGTGTCGGTCCCCACGGGAATCTGCCCCAGCTGCACCAGGTTCCCCGGCGTCGAGGCCGAGTCGTACTGCGCGCCGAGAACGTGGTCACCGCTCAGGTCGACATAGCCGTCGCTCGCGGTCCCGCTGTAGCCGCTGGTCGCCTTGACGAAACCGGTGGAGGCGGCCAACGCGCTGGACACCGGCCCGTCCGAAGCGACCAGCTGCCCGCCGGAAGTGGCGCCCGTGTCCCCCATGCCGCTGTTGTTCAGGGACGGGTTGTACAGCGCGTACAACTGCAGCGGACCGCCGCTGAGTACCTCGAACCTGGTCTGGATCAGCACGGTGGACCGGGCCGGGTCGGCGGTGTGGGTCTTGGTGATGCGATACCGGCCGTTGGTGGCGGTGTTGATCTGCCGGTAGCTCAGCGAACGCGGATCGGTGAGCACGAGCTGTTTGGTGGTGTGATCGCGTTCCAGCTGGGTGAACCCGGCGCCGTCCGACACCACGTACTGCAGGTCCTGGACGTTGGCGGTGTCCACGGTGGGGTAATAGATCTCGTGGTTGATGCCCTGGCCGAGGGTGAACCACACCTTCGACGCGGCCCCGGCGGCGGTACCGAAACCTTCCTTGCCCCCGGTCGTCCAGGCCGCCCCGGTACCCGGCGCCCCTGGTGCGTCCGCCAAGGGCGCGGCGCTCACCGGCGTGGCGGCCAGGAGTGCCGGCACGGTCAACAGCGCGACCATCGCGCGACGCCGCTTCGGTGACTTCATGAGGGTCCTTCCCACAGGCTTCATCGACGGCAGGATTTGTTGTTAGCGGCAACTTATTACCTGAACCGTCGCGCCCGGCAGGGCCGATCGGAGTAACCCGGACCAGTTACACCGGTGGTCCGGTGAATCGGCTGAGATCGCTGGGCGGACCATCGAGAATCAGGTCAGCCGCGCGAGCAAGGACCTGCACACGAGTCTCTCCTGGGTGGTCAGCGGCGAGAAAGTGATTGCCGATGGCCGCGCAGAACGCGAGCAACGCCCGGGCTTCGACCTCGTCGGGATCGTCGCAGAACGTCGCGATCCCGTCGCGGGCCAGTTGCATCCGCCGGTTGTCCACGCGCCGCAGGCGTTCAGCCACAGCTTCGTCACGACGAGCCCAGTCACGCACGGCCAGGTCGATGGGCAGCAGCCGGCCACCGGAGAAGGTGAGCCGACCGGCCAGCCGGACCTTGTCCCGCGCGTCGCACCCCTCCTGCTCGACACGAGCGAGGACCTCGTCGACACTTTCGTACTCCCAGGCGTCCAACATCGCCTCCAGCAGCGCCGCGCGGTCGGCGAAGTAGCCGTAGAACCCGCCCTTGGTCACGCCGAGCGCCTTGGCGAGCGCCTCGACGCGCACCGCGTCCACCCCGCCTTCCGCCAGCGCCCGCAGACCTTCTTCGACCCACTTCTCCCGCGGTGTGCGCAATGCGCCCATGCCGTGGCCCACCTCACCCTCTCCACTGGTTGTACGCCACCGTATAACCGGTCTAGCCTGACGTTATACGCAACCGTATAACACAACCTGGGGAGTTGACATGATCAAATGGGCGGGTTGGCTCATCACCCTGTTCGGCACGGCCCACACCTTGGGCGCCCTCACGGTGATGAAGGCCGCCGGTCACGCCGGCGCCTGGTTCAGCGGAGCCCTGTGGCAAGACGATCTCGCCGCCATGAGCCCCGCGAACAGCGCCTTTTGGCTCAGCGCGGCCAGTTTCGGCGTGCCGCTCGTCCTGGTCGGCCTGACCGTGCTCTGGCTGGAGCGTCGCGGCATCACCCCTCCCCTGTTCCTCGCCTGGGCGCTGGGGATCTGGACCCTGCTGATCGCCGCGGTCCTTCTGTTCACGCCCTGGCCGATCCTTCTGATCGCGACCGCGCTGCTGCTGGCCGGGATCCTGCGCAGCGAACCGGCCCCGCCGCGGGATGCGACGGGGCCGGTTCAGGGAGTGCGCGGGATCAGCCGACCGGACGCGGCTTGAGGTTCACCTCCACCGTGTTGCCGGGGCCGGAGGTGACGGCGGTGATGATGTCGTTGAGGAACCCACAGCCCTGCAGCGGCGGCAGGGTGTAGGAGCCGGTGAGCTTGCCACCGGCCAGCGGGTCGAAGCCCGCCTTCGACTGCAACGGGATCTGAGCCGGCGTCTTCGTCTGGCACTTCGCGCTCGCCGAGACCGGGAAGCCGAAGACGCTGATCCGCGGCAACTTGACCGTCACCGCCGAGGTCGACTTGAGCACACCGCCGGCCAGCGTGCCGGTGGTCTTGCCCGCCGACGCGAACTCGATCTTCGCGTTGACCGGGACGAAGCCCCAGAGCGTGAGGTTCGCGCTCGTCGGGTTCAGCGTCAGGTCGGCCTCGAAGGTCCCGTTCGCCAGGTTGATCGCGGCGTTGATACCACCGCGCAGGTCGATCGGGCCGGAGAGCTTCTTCAGCTGCGTCTTGCCGGTCAGGTCGTAGCTGTACTTGACGACCGGGGACGTGCTCGGCTTGGTCTTCGCCGTGACCGGCGCGCTGGCGGCCGACTTGTTCCCCGCGGCGTCCTTGGCGACGACGGTGAAGGTGTACTCCGTGTCGGCCGTGAGACCGTCCACAGTGGCCGAAGTGCCCGTGACCGACTTGACGACCTCGGTGCCCTTCAAGACGTCGTAGCCGGTCACGCCGACGTTGTCCGTCGCCGCGTCCCACGCGAGGCTCACGCTGGTCTGCGTGGTCCCGGTGGACAGCGGGTTGCCCGGCACGCCGGGAGCCACCGTGTCGGGCGCGGCCTGCGTCCGGACGGTGACGGCGGCGCTGGGGGTCGACGCGTTGCCCGCGGCGTCCTTGGCGACGACGGTGAACGAGTACTCCGTGTCGGCCGCGAGACCGTCCACAGTGGCCGAAGTCCCTGCCACCGACTTCACCAGCGTGGTGCCGTTGAAGACGTCATAGCCGGTCACGCCGACGTTGTCCGTCGCGGCGTTCCATTCGAGGTTCACGCTGGTCTGCGTGGTCCCGGTGGAGCGCGGGTTGCCCGGCGCGGCGGGAGCCTGCGTGTCCGGCGCGGCCTGCGTCCGCGCCGTGGCGGCGGCGCTGGGAGCCGACACGTTGCCCGCGGCATCCTTCGCCACCACGGTGAACGAGTACTCCGTGTCCGGCGCGAGACCGTCCACAGTGGCCGAAGTCCCCGTCACCGACTTCACCAGCGTGCCGCCGTTGAAGACGTCGTAGCCGACGACACCGACGTTGTCGCTCGACGCGGTCCAGGACAGCGCGACGCTGGACTGGGTGACGTCGGTCGTGGCGAGACCAGCCGGAACGCTGGGCGCTTCGGTGTCCGGAGCGGTGGCGGTCCGGGCGGTCACCGGCGCGCTGGGCTCCGACTTGTTCCCGGCCGCGTCCTTGGCCGCCACGGTGAAGGTGTATTCGGTGTCGGCGGCGAGACCGTCGACGGTGGCGCTGGTTTCGGTCACCGACTTCACCAGGGTGGCGCCGTTGTAGACGTCGTAACCGGTGACGCCGACGTTGTCACTCGACGCGTCCCACGCCAGGCCGACGCTGGAGGCCGAGGTACCGGTCGAGCGCGGGTTGCCCGGCGCACCCGGAGCCTGCGTGTCGGGCGCCGCCTGCGTCCGCGCCGTGACAGCGGCGCTCGCCGCCGACGGGTTGCCCGCGGCGTCCTTGGCCACCACGGTGAACGAGTACTCCGTGTCGGCCGTCAGACCGTCGATCGTGGCCTGCGGTTCGGTGACCGACTTGACGACCTCGGAACCCTTCAAGACGTCGTACCCGGTGACACCGACGTTGTCACTCGACGCGTCCCAGGCCAGCGTCACACTGGTTTGGGTGGTTCCGGTCGAGTGCACGTTCGCGGGCGTCGTCGGCGCCTGCGTGTCCGGGGCCTTCGCGGTCCGGGCGGTCGCGGGCGCGGTGGCGGGCGAGACGTTGCCGGCCGCGTCCTTCGCCTTGACGGTGAAGGAATACTCCGTGTCCGGGGTGAGACCGTCGACCGTGGCCGAGGTGCCGGTCACGGACTTGACGAGATTCGCGCCCGAGTAGACGTCGTAGCCGGTCACGGCGACGTTGTCGGTGGCGGCGCCCCAGGACAGCGCGACACTGTTCTGGGTGACGTCACCGACCGTCACGGCGCCGGGAGCCGACGGCGCGGTCGTGTCCGCCGCCGCGGTGACGGTGAAGGTGTGCAGCACGTTGGCCTGGCCGCTCGCGGGGGTGCAGTCCGCGACGAACGTGCCGAGGCCGGTCTCCGCGCCGGAGGCGGTCAGCGGCGTCATGGTCAGCACCAGGTCGTGCACCGACAGCGTGGCCGTCCCCGGCTGGTCGAATCGCAGCGACGGCGCGGAACCGGTCGCGTTGATCACCAGGTCGTTGCCCTTGGGCGGGATGGGTTGCTGCGGAACCGCGGTCGGCACGCCGACGGCGAGATGCCCCTGCGGGCTCGAGACCAGCGAGGTGGCCAGCGCCGATCCCTTGATGGTCTCGGCGCCGACGAGCCGGAGCCCTTCGGTCGCGGTCGAGCCCGCGTTGGAGACCGCCGTGATGTCTATCTTGGGGGTGAACTGGCCCACCGGGATCGAGTTCGGCAGCGTGGCGTTGATGTCGACCGTGACGTCCTGGTTGCCGATCAACGGGAACGGGCAGCTGTAGACCTGCTTCAGCGGCGGGTGGTTCCCCGAGCCGACAACGGCTTCCGGGGTGACCGGCGAACCGGTCACCGTGTAGGTCTGCAGGACGGTCTCGGCCCCCGCCGCCAGCGTGCAGTCCGAAGTGAAGGTGCCGAGACCGGTTTCGGTGCCGTCGGCCTTGAGCGGGGTCATCACCAGCTGCAGGTTGTTCACGGCGAGCGTCGCGGTGCCGGGCTGGTCGAACCTCAGCGCGGGCGCGCTGCCCGTGGCGTTCACGACGAGGTCGTTGCCCGCCGCCGGGATGGGCTGCTTCGGCACGTCGGAATCGACCTTCACCGTCATCGTGCCCTGGCTGCCGGGCATCGTCACGGTGGAGGTCGCCTTCGCGGTGCCCTTGATGGACTCGGCACCGACGAGACGAAGGCCTTCCGTCGCCGTCTTGCCCGCGTTGGACACGGCGGTGATCTCGATGGCGGGAGTCAGTTTCCCGGTCTCGATCGTCGAAGGTTGCGTGGTCTTGATGGTGACCGAGACGTTCTGATTACCGATCAACGGGAACGGGCACGAGTAATTCTGCGTGAGCTCACCCGGAGCCGCGGCACTGGTGCCCGAGCCGATCGTGAGACCCAGTGTCACCAAGGCCGCCGTGCTCACGACGGCGATGCCCCCGGCCAGTCTTCGACTACGTCTTCTGTGTTTCACAGGTCCCTCTCCAACACATAGACCACACCCGCCGAAACCATCGGACAAACGATTAATGGCCGCTTTCGCGGGCCCTTCCCAGCGGGCGCGTGTGCACATTTACGGGTATGCCACAGGGAATTAACACACCCGCGAGGCTCGGCAGGCAAGGAAAATCACAGAGCCCGCGCGACCATTCTTCGTCTTTGTCATACGCGGCCGATTCGCCGTTCGCGAATCTGTCAGCCGCGCCCCCAAAACGTCCGCCGCCACCCCCGCGAGGGTGGTTACTGGCCAACAGGGCCGCGATCGGGTCGGCCTACTTGCCGCGCCAGGGCGGGACCCAGCCGAGGCGTTTGCAGACCGTGTCGAAGTCGGCGTCGGTCAGGCTCCGGCGATCCGAGAGATTCGCCGACCGCGGCCCGAGGATCTGCATCCGGTCGACCGCGGTACCCGGGTCGCCGATGTCCTTGCGGACCTCGATCAGGAAGTCCGCGTAGAGGCGGAACTGGATGTCCGGCGGTGCCCCGGCCGGAAGTCCCTGCATGAGGCGGGAGTACGCCTTGACGATGCCGTCCGAGCCGTACACGTTCACCCATGTGTCGAAGCGGCGTTTGTGCTTCAGTTCCTCTTCCGTGGGCAGGTCGTCGGTGGTGAACATCCGTTCCAGCATGTCGACGACGGGTTCGCACATCGCGCGTTTCTGCTCGGAGATCCGTTCGCGGACCTGGTCGGCGCTCTGCACCCGCGCCTCGAGACGGCGCGCGGCCAGCGCGAAGATCCCGGCGACCACCGCCGCGGAGATCGAGGCGACGGCTGCGATCACGGCGACGACGATGGAAGACATGCGATCGATCCAACCACGATCGGCCGCCCGGCGAGTGTCACTCAGCGATCGCGGCCAAGACGCGGCGCGCGTTCACCGCTTCCTCGTCGACGCGGTCCCGCGTCCGCGCGCGAGTGATCAAGGCCTTCCACAGCGCCCACCCACGGCCACGCTCCCATTCGGAATCGTCGACCGGAAGCCGCTCGCGGAACGCTCGCCTGCCGTCGGCGGTCAGCGACGTCCAGGCGATCGCCAAGTCACAGGACGGATCGCCGACGCCACAGGTGCCGAAATCGATGACGGCCGCCAGTCCCCCGCCGTCGAGCAGGAGATTCCCCGGCGCGAAGTCGCCGTGGAACCAGCGATCCGTTCCATCCCAAGGGCTGTCCAGCGCGGTCTTCCAGATCTCGCGCGCTGCGCCGGTGTCGATGTCGCCGTCCAACGCCGCGAGCGCGCGCTCGGTCTGCGCGTCGTAGGTGCGCAGGGTGGCGCCCCGGAACCAGTTGTGCTTGCCGGGTTGCGGGCCGCCCGTGGTGTCGATGGCCCGCAGCGCCGCCAGGAAACCGGCGAGGTCGAGGGCGAACCGGACCGGGTCGGAGATCCGAGCGGCGCTCGCGGGTTCACCGTCGAGCCATCGGTAGACCGACCACTCGAAGGGGTAGCCCGCGCCAGGACGTCCTTTCGCCAGCGGAACCGGGACGGGCACCGGCAACCGGGGAGCGAGCAACGGGAGCCAGCGCTGCTCCTTGTCCACCGCCAAGGCGTACTCGGCGGCGCTCGGCAGCCGTGCCACCATGTCGTCGCCGATCCGGAAAGTCCTGTTGTCCCAGCCGGATTCGGCCACCGGGCGGACCGGGAGACCGGCCCACTCCGGGAACTGCTCGCTCAGCAGCGCGCGCACCTGCGGCGCGTCCACGGTGATGCGCCGCGGCATCGGGCCCAGGTCCGGCGTAGTGCTCTTCGGTCGCGGGGAATCCACACTCCGAGTCTCGTCGTGCCGTCCAGTGGATATTCGGCGGACGTCATGCCGAGTGGGGAGGATTCGGGACGTTGGACGTCCCGAATCCTCCCCACTCGCAACCGATACCTGCTCCTCCAGCCCTAGCCGAGGGTCCAGTACACCGCGTGCGACTTCCCGGCCGCGTTCGAAGCGGCGCCGACGACGCGGCCGTTGTCCGTGATCCGGTAACCCTGGCTGCGGGTGCCGCCGGGCAGCGTGCCGAGCTGCCTGCGTTCCCCGTCCCGGAACCAGACCGTCGCCTGGCTCCGGAAAGTGCCCGCCACGGTGCCTTGCGAGTCGACCGCTTCGGCGTCGGCGCCGAGGCCGTCGTCGGGCAGTGCGATGACGTCGCCGTCGAGATCCCACAGCACGGCCGATCGGCGCGGCGGGTTGAGATAACCGCTGCCGACCACGTAACCGGTGGGGCCGATCCCGTAGATCCACACCGAATACGGGCTGGGCCAGTCCAGGGGATGGATCACGCCGTCCCGATCCCATTTCGCCGGGATCGGGGGCCCGCTGCTGGTCTCCCGCAAGGCGCCGGCGGCCACTCCGCCCTTGTTGATCCGGCTCGCGCCGCTGCTCACCCCTTGCGGCGCCAGCTCGGTGATCGGCCCGCCGTTCACCCAGCGCGCGGCTTGGTTCGCCGCGGAGCGGACGGCGCTGCCGATGACGATGGTGCCGTCGCCGGAGATACCGTCGGCCATGCTCCAGGTCTCACCGGGCAACGTGCCGAGGTCGGTGGCCGTGCCATCGGGATCCCAGCGGAACCCGTGATACTGCTCGGCAGGCGTCAGCCAGGCCCCGACGACGACGTCGGTGTCGCTGATCGCCCAGGCGGTGGCGTTGTGATAGCCGGGCGGAAGCTGCAGCAAGGTCGCCTGCCCCGCGGCGTCCCAGCGTGCGGGTACGGCGGTGGTCGCGGTCAGCACGTACCCCGCGGACACCCCGGAGCTGTTGATGTCGCGCACCTGCCCTTCGGTGCCTCCCGGCGTGGGCAGCGCCATGATCTGGCCGGTGGCGTCCCAGCGAACCGGATGGCTGCGCTTCGGGGTCGGGCCCGCGAGCGACAGCCCTACCATCTCCCCCGCCTCGTTGACCGCGAGGACCGTGCTCTCGTCGTCCCCCGGCAGCGTGCCGAGGTCCACCGGCCCCGTCGTGGTGGCCTGCGCGGTCCCCGTCACCGCGCCGGTGACCACGGCGAGAGCCGCCACCAGTGTGAACATCCGTCTTCGCGCGACAGGCACACTATTCCTCTTCACGATGACTCCCCAATCCCGATCAGTGGTGTGGATGTGCGGACCCCGGAGCGACACTAATGCACTCACTTCACGAATCACGCACGTTCCACACGAACAGCCGACCGGGACCGTCGGGCAGCGGAAACTCTTGACAGCAGCCGAATTTGGCAGTCGTGCGCGCCGGTATCCGAAAACCCGGCACATTCTTGACACAAGAAACGCGGACCATCCGGAAAATGCCGTCGGGAAACACAATCGGGCGGCGGCATTCGTACGTTCGGCCGTATCCGGCGGCCGACGCGTCAGGTGTTCGCGCCGAGCCGGTCCGTCCGGACGAGTTCGGCCAGGAGCGCGGCCTGTTCCCGGTGGTATGCCTCGACGTTCGCCAGTTTGACGTCCTCGTAGCCACGAACCAGATCGGGCAGCTCGGCCAAGGCCAGCAGCCTTCCGCGATCGGCGTCTTCGGTGCCGAAAGCGGTGAGGATCGTCTCCCGGTACTGCCCGACGAGCTCTCGCTCCACCTTCCGGACGTGTGCCTTGCCGAACGGGTCCCAGCGGGTGCCGCGCAGTTTCCGCGCGGCACGCAGCGCGACGAACACCGGGCGGAACTTCGGGCCCAGCGCGATCTTCCGCTTCATGCCCATCGCGCGCAGGAAGGGCGGGTGGAGGCGGTAGGCGTACCGGCTCCCGACGCCGAACTCCTCCTCGATCCCGGCGAGTACCGCGGGATCGAGCGACAGCCGCGCGACCTCGTACTCGTCCTTGTAGGCCATCAGCTTGTGCAGATTCCGCGCCACCGCTTCGGTGATGGCGGTCGAATCCCCTTCCAGGACCCGGACACGCTCGACGAACTCGGCGTACTCCCTCGCGTAGCGCACGTTCTGGTACCGGACGAGTTCGGGGACGCGGATGTCCAGCAGCCGCGCGAGTTCCGAACCCGGCTCGGCGTGCACGAGCGCGCGGGCGCGCAGGGCGGCCGCCGACGGGGTGGGGCTCGCGGCGACGGCGGCCGGGGCGACCACGGCGTGCAGGGCGTCGGGATCGGCGACGAGCTGCCTGCCGCGCCGGAACGCCTGGAGGTTGCCCGCGATGGCGACCCCGTTGAGTTCGATCGCGCGTTCCAGGCTGGCCGCGTCCAGCGGGATGGCGCCGGTCTGGTGCGCCGCGCCGAGCTGGAGGATGTTGGCGAACTGGTCGTCGTCGAACAGGATTTCCGCCAGTTCCCGCGCGTCGAGCGCCACCGTCCGCGCCGCGTTGTCCGAGATCGCCCCGCGCACGGCGGCGGCGTCGGGGAAGGACACCGTGGTGTCGACGACCATCCGGCCGGTCGGCACCTCGGTCGTGGAGACCACGGCAGTGGTCCGGCCGGAGTCCGCCACCGTCAGATGCGCCGGATCAGCGCCGACGAGGACATCGCAGGCCAGGTAGAGGTCGCATTCCCCGGCCGCGAGTTTCGGGGCCTGCGGCGTCGGCTCGGCGGTGATCTTCAGATCCGAGACGACGGCGCCGCCCTTCTGCGCGAGCCCGGTCTGGTCCAGTGTCCGGACCTGCTTGCCTTCGAGCACGGCGGCCGTGGCGAGGATCTGCGCGACGGTGACCACGCCGGTCCCGCCGACCCCGGTGATGCGCACGGTGAAGTCGGTGCCGGCGGTCTCGGGCTCGGGCAGTTCGGCCGCGGTGATCTCCCCGGCCTTGCGCCGGTGTTTGCGGCCGGTGGGCACCACCGTCATGAACGAGGGGCAGTCGCCGGCCAGGCAGGAGTAGTCCACGTTGCACGAGGACTGGTGGATCGTGGTCTTGCGGCCGAATTCGGTGCTGACCGGCTGCACGGACAGGCAGTTCGACTTCTCGCCGCAGTCGCCGCAGCCCTCGCACACCCGCTCGTTGATCACGACCTTGGCGGCCGGGGTCTCCAGTTTGCCGCGACGGCGTTTGCGGCGTTTCTCGGCGGCGCATTCCTGGTCGTGGATGAGGACCGTCACCCCGGGAACCCGGGCCAGTTCCTCTTGCGTGCTCAGCAGTTCGTCACGGTGCCGGACCTCGACACCGTCCGGCATCCGGACGCCGCGGAGCCGCTTCGGCTCGTCGCTGGTGATGACCACCTTCGCGACGCCTTCGACGAGGAGCAGCGACGCCAGCCGTTCCACCGACAGGCCACCGACGGCGTCCTGCCCGCCGGTCATCGCGACCGTCGCGTTGTAGAGGATCTTGTAGGTGATGTTCACCCCGGCGGCCACCGCCGCCCGGACCGCGAGGCTGCCGGAGTGGGTGAACGTGCCGTCACCGATGTTCTGCACGAAATGCGAGGCGTCGACGAACGGCTCCATTCCGAGCCACTGCGCGCCCTCGCCGCCCATCTGGGTCAGGCCGACGACGTCACCGACCTGTTCCGGCTCCATGAACAACGCCATGGCGTGGCAGCCGATGCCGCCGCCGACCACCGTGCCCTCGGGCACCTTGGTCGAGGAGTTGTGCGGGCAGCCGGAACAGAAGTACGGCGTCCTGGTCAGCAACGGCACGGAAATGCGCTCGCGGCGGCGCTGTCGCCGCCACGCGGTCACGGACGGGATCTCGTGGTGCTCGCTCAGCCGGGTGGCCAGCACCCTCGCGATGGCGTCCGGGTCGAGCTCGCCGAGTTCGGTGCACAACGTGCGGCCGTCCGGGCCGGTCTTGCCGTACACGGTGGGCGCGCCGGCGGTGCCGTACAAGACTTCCTTGATCGCCGATTCGACGAAGGAGCGCTTCTCCTCCACCACGACGATCTCGTCGAGCCCATCGGCGAAGCGGCGAACGATCGACGGTTCGAGCGGGTGGATGACACCGAGCTTGAGGATCCGGATCCCGTGACGGGACAACGCGTCGGCGTCCAGGCCGAGCAACCTCAGCGCCTGCATCAAGTCCAAATAGGACTTTCCGGCGGTGACGATGCCGACGCGATCCGCCGGTCCCTCCTGGACGATCCGGTTGATCCCGCTCGCGCGCACGTACTCGACGGCCAGCGGCAGGCGTTCGGTGTACAGGCTGCGTTCGAGCGCCATCAACGTGGTGCCGAGCAGCCGGGTACTGGGCTTGTGCCGGTACGCGGGCAGCGCCAGCTCGGGCGCCGTCCAGGTCGGCCGGACGTGCGCGGTGCTCGCGGCGTCGGCCACGTTCGCCACGAGTTTCATCGACGACCACAGGCCGCTCGCCCTGGACAGCTCCACCGCGTGCAGCCCGAAGTCCAGCACGTCCTGGGAGTCGGACGGGAAGAACACCGGCATGGCCAGATCGGCCAGCGCGAGCTCGGAGGCGCACGGCACCGACGAGGATTTGGCGTTCGGATCGTCGCCGACCAGCGCCACCGCGCCGCCCGCCGGGTCGGTACCCGCGAGGTTGGCGTGCCGCAGGGCGTCGGTCGCCCGGTCGAGGCCGGGTGCCTTGCCGTACCAGAACCCGGTGACCCCGCCGCGCGACGAGCCGACCGACGCGGTGAGCTGGCTGCCCATGACCGCGGTCGCGGCGAGCTCCTCGTTCAAGCCGGGACGGTGCACGACGTCGTGCTTTTCGAGCAGGTGGGAGCGGCGGCCGAGTTCGAGGTCGTAGCCGGCCAGCGGCGATCCCTCGTAGCCGGAGACGAACACGGCGGGGGACGCCCCGGCGGCGCGATCGTGCCGCACCCGGTCGAACAGCATCCGGACCAGGGCCTGGACACCGCTGAGGTAGACGGTGCCGTCCTCCCGCAGATACCGGTCCTCCAACGTGAACTGCTCCACCAGACCTGCCTCCTTCGGCACCCCCGCGTGACGTCACGACAGGAGACCCGACCGCGCGGGCCGTCGCAACAGGCGGCAGTCTATTGGCACCCGGCACGCAAAAAATCCGGCCCATCTTCTCCGCTGGCCGATATCCGTTGCGTCTGCGTACCATCCTGGCTCATGGCGGACCAGCTCATCGACGAGACCGATCGCGAGATCCTCGAACTGCTGCGGGAGGACGCTCGGCGCACCCTTGGCGACATCGGGGCCCGCGTCACGCTGTCCACCGCGGCGGTCAAACGCCGGATCGACCGTATGCAGGAGAACGGTGTCATCGTCGGCTACACCGTCCAGATCGACCACGCCAAACTCGGCTGGGGCATCGAGGCGTTCACCGAACTGCGGTTCACCGGGACCACCAAGGTCGGCGAGATCGTCCGCACCACCACCCGGATGCCCGAGGCCCAGGCGGTGTTCACCATCGCGGGCGACCCCGACGCGCTCGTCTGGCTGCGGGTGCGGGACATGGGCCACCTGCAGCGCACCATCGACGAGATCCGGCGGCATCACCAGGTGACGGGCACGAAGACGCTGATGGTGCTGGATTCCTGGACGCGCGGTCAGCAGTGGCCGCACCCCTCGTGAGCGTCGGCCCCAGAAGTACATGAAGGCCCCCTTCCTGTACCTAGGCGCAAGGAAGGGGGCCTTCATGTCCTTGACAAGCGAGCAGTGCCCCGCAGCAGCCGCTCCCCCGTCCGCACCAGGTACTCGGCGAATTCCGCCGGTTCCTCCACCCTGAACTCGATGTCGGTCAGCGTCAGAACCACCCCCAACCACTCGAACGAATCGACGTAGGCGACGTACCGGCACCTGTCGTCACCGAGCGCTTCGAAACTCCCGTCGACCCGGTGAAGCCGGGCAGCGGCCTCGCTCGCGCCGATGTCGAGGGTCAGCGTGATCCGGAGGGATTTCGGGCTGTGGAAGCGTTCCTGGAGGTGCGCCGCCACATCGTCGACGGGGAGCGGACGCGGCTCGAACGCCACATCGGTCATCGACGGCGTGCCGATCCGGTCGAGCCGGAAGCTCCGCCAATCCCGTCGGCCGAGGTCCCAGGCGTAGAGGTACCACCGCCTGCCGAGCTGGACGAGCCGCATCGGCTCGACCGTCCGCGACGACGGGCCGTCCTTGCCCGTGTACGCGAACTCGAGGCACCGCCGAGCCGCGATCGCCGCGGCGAGGACGTTCAGGACGTCTTGGGCGACCCGCGGCCGTTCACCGGTCCCGAACTCGACCGCGGCGAGCATTTCGTCGGTCCGCCGTCTCAGTGCCGACGGCAGGACACGCCGGAGTTTCGCGGCGGCGCGGTCGGCCGATTCGGCGGTCAGGTCCACGCCGGTTCCGCCCGCCGCCGCGAGCCGCAGGCCGAGCACAGTGGCGATCGCCTCGTCGTGTTCCAGCATCAGCGGCGGCAGCGCGGTGCCCGCGACCAGCCGGTAGTTGCCCCCGGGACCGCGGCTGCTCTCCACGGGATAGCCCAGACCGCGCAAGTTGTCGATGTCCCGGCGCAGGGTGCGCGGCGGGACTTCCATGGCCGTCGCGAGTTCGGCGGCGGGCCACGCCCGGCCGGATTGCAGGAGCGACAGCAGCCGCAGCATCCGTTCCCGTGGTGCCGTCACGACGCCTCCCGCTAGTTGTGGCCGTAATCCGGCCACATCTCATCGTAGCCTCGATTCATGGCGAAAGTTCAAGCTGACCGAGGCCGGTGGATCACCGTGGAAGGAGCCCGGACGCACAACCTCCGCGACATCTCGGTGCGGGTGCCGAAACACCGGCTGACGGTGTTCACCGGCGTATCGGGCTCCGGGAAGTCGTCGCTCGCGTTCGACACCATCGCGGCCGAAGCCGAGCGCCTGGTCACCGGGACCTATCCCGCCTTCGTCCGGAACCGGCTCCCCCAGCATCCGCCCGCCGACGTCGACCGGATCGACGGCCTCGTCTTCACCACGATCGTCGATCAACGCCGGTTCACCGGCAACGCGCGGTCCACTGTGGGCACGGCGAGCGACATCGCGCCACTGCTGCGCCTCCTGTTCTCCCGGCTCGGAAAGCCGGGCGCCGGGTTCTCGCCCGCCTACTCGTTCAACGATCCGGCCGGGATGTGCCCGCGCTGCGAAGGGCTCGGCGCGGTCGACGACATCGACCTCGACCGGCTGCTCGACCGCTCGCGAAGCCTGCGCGATGGCGCCGTGCGGTTCCCGACGTTCGCTCCCGGCACCTACCGCTGGAAACGGCTGGTCCATTCCGGACTCGTCGATCCCGATGTCCCGTTAGGACGGTTACCGGCGGCGAAGGTCGAGACCCTGCTGCACGCCGAAGCACTCCCCCTCGACGACCCCGGCTCCGAATACCCCAAACACGGGCTGTTCGACGGCATCGTCCCGCGCCTGCGGGATTCGTACCTGCGCAAGACGCCGTCGCGCCTCACGGCCGAGGAACAGGAAGGACTCGCCGGAGTCGTCACCCGCGGCGTCTGCCCCGAGTGCTCGGGAACCCGCCTTTCCGAGGCGGCACGCGGAAGCCTGATCGACGGGCGGTCCATCGCGGACTGGTCCGCCATGCCGGTCGGCGAACTGCGTGACGTCGTCGCGGCCGTGCGCGATCCGTCGGTGGCTCCGCTGTCGCAAGCGATCCGGGAACGCCTCGACGCGCTGGATTCCGTCGGTCTCGGCTACCTCAGCCTGTCCAGGGAGTCGCGGACGCTGTCCGGCGGCGAGGCCCAGCGCGTCAAGATCGTCCGCCATCTCGGCAGCGCGCTGAGCGACGTCTGCTACGTGTTCGACGAACCCAGCACCGGCCTGCATCCGCACGACGTGCACCGCCTTCTCGAACTGCTGGCCAGGCTCCGCGACGCGCACAACACGATCCTCGTGGTCGAACACCATCCCGCCGTCATCGCGGCCGCCGACCACGTCATCGACCTCGGACCCGCCGGAGGCGACGGCGGCGGACGCATCCAGTTCGAAGGCGGCCCCGGCGAACTCGTCACGGCCGGTACCGAGACCGGGCGGATCCTCGGTGTCCCGCTTCGCTTCCGCGAGCGGACCCGCGTCGCGCGGGGTGCCGTGACGATCTCCGGTGCCCGCAGCCACAACCTCCGTGACGTCACCGTCGACGTGCCGCTCGGGGTCCTGACCGTCGTTTCGGGGGTCGCCGGCTCCGGCAAGAGCACCCTGATCACCGGTGAACTCCCCCGGCGGCATCCCGATTTCGTCGTCGTCGAACAGGCTCCGCTGCGCGGTGGGATCCGGTCGACCCCCGCCACGGTGCTCGGTATCGCCGAGCCCATCCGCGAAACCTTCGGGAAGGCCACGGGGAAACATCCGTCGTGGTTCAGCGCGAACGGCCGCGGGGCCTGCCCGGTCTGCAAGGGAAAAGGCGTCATCATCACCGACCTGGCCTTCCTCGACGACGTCCAGACCGCTTGCGACGCTTGTGGCGGCACCCGCTTCAACCCGGACGCGCTCGCCGCGCGCCTGCACGGCCGGACCATCGCCGAACTGCTGGCGATGAACCCGGCGGACGTCGCCGCGCTGTTCGGCGAGCGGTCCCCCATCGGGCAGCGGTCACGCTGGCTGGACCGCGTCGGGCTCGGCTACCTGACGATCGGGCAAAGCCTCGACACCTTGTCGGGCGGCGAAAGGCAACGGCTGCTGCTGGCCAGGTACCTCGCCGACGCCGGTCCCGCGCACGAACTGCGCCTGATCCTCGACGAACCCACGGCCGGCCTGCACGGCAGCGACGTCGACCGGTTGCTCGCGCTCTTCGACGAACTCGTCGACGGCGGCGCGACCCTCGTCCTGATCGAACACGACCAACGGGTGATCGCGCACGCCGACCATGTCATCGACATCGGACCGGGCGCGGGTGCCGAAGGCGGGACGGTGGTGTTCGAGGGCACGCCGTCGGCTTTGGCCGAGGACCCGGCGTCCATCACCGGACGTCATCTGCGAACGCGTTCCCGGCGCCGGACGGCGCCGGGAACACCCACCCGCCCGGGAACAGTTCCCGGGCGAGCGCGATGATTCCCCATCGGGCTTTGCCCGACACGCCGGTACCGAACAGTTCTTGGCCCTGTTTCGCGTGATCTAGCCGACAAGTTCGCAGGCCTTGTCGGCCTTCATCGCCTGATCGAGGCCCGGCACGTCACCGGTCTTGACCGCGGGCACATGCGTGACCAGGTCGGCCCCGCTCAGAGTGAGGGCGGCCTTGGCGTATTCGACGCCGCCTCGTGGCAGCAGGGTGCGGAACTCGGTCACCTTCCCGTGGAGCTTCCGGTAGAACGCCAGCTCGCCCGCGGCCAGTTCGTCGGCGTTCTGAGCGATCTTCGGGAGCTTCTCGAGCCCGGTGATCGCCGCGGTCAGCGCGGTGTCCAGCTTCTTCAGCGACTCCTCGGCCTTCGGCAGGTCGGCCGCTGTCTCGATGTCGTAGCCCTTGGCCATGCGGTAGACGATCAGTCGCATGTCCTTCACCGCGCCGCAGTATCCGCCCGCCCAGGAGACCAGTGCTGGATCCGGGCCGGTCGGAGACGGCGGGGGTGCGGGTTTCGGTTCCGGTTCCGGCGGATTCGTGGCGCAGCCCGCGAGCAGGCAGCCGACGGCGAGCGCCACGGTCACTCGAATGCGCGCTGTCGTCTGGCTCTTCATCCGGCAGAGGGTAAAGCTGTCCGACGGGACCGGTCCCGATGGGAGGACGAGATGGCTCACTCTCTGCCGCAACGGATGTACCTGCTCGGCTACGACACCGGGAAGAACCGGCTCGACCCCGCCAGCGCCGTCGTACGGGGTTCGCTCCTGCGTGCGGCCGCGGTGGCCGAACTGGTCCTCGCGGGTCTCCTCTCCGATCGCGACGGGAAGGCCGAGCGCACGGCCGCGGCGGCTCTCGCGCCGGAAGACCCCTTCCTCGCCAAAGTGCTGGAAGACGCTCCCGGAACGAAACCGCGGCGCTGGCTCACCGTCGTCGACCGCGATTGGCACCGGGCCGAGGACATCGTCCGGGACCAGCTCGCCACGGCCGGGACGATCACGGTCGGCAGGCACCGGGCGATGGGAATCTTCCCCGTCCGAGACATCGCCCTGGCTGATCCTCGGCTGGCAGAAGGGCTCCGTGGACGAGTCCGCGACGTGGTGCTGAGCGGTCAAGACCCCACCGCCGTCCCGATCGAGGACGCGGTGCTCGCCGTGCTCTCCGCCGAGGGCGACGTCCGCACGGTGTTCAGCGCTAAGGAGAACCGCGTGCACCGGAGCGCGATCAAGGCGCTCGCGGCGCACGTCGACACCGTCCTGCCCGGACTGCGGAAGGCGGTCCGGTACTCGGTCGCGGCCCGCCGATCGGTCAGCGGCTAGCCTCCTCGCGGTCGACGACCTTGGTGAGGAAGTGCTGTTGCCCCAGCGTCCACACGTTGGTGGCCAGGAAGTACAGCAGCACCCCGATCGGCACCGGGAAGAACGATCCCGAGACCAGCATGCCGACCGGCGCCAGGTACATCATCAGCTTGGTGATCCCGGCGGTCTCCGGAGCGGACTGCCGCGCGAGGCCCGATCGCATCGAGAAGAACGTAGCCAGGCTCGCGATCAGCATCAGCGGCACGCCGACGGCGATCATGTGGACGTGATCCGTGCCGAACGCCGCCAGTTCCGCCGCGGGTTGCGAAAGCCAGTTGCCGAGCTTCGCGCCGAACAGGTCGGCGTTCAGGAACGACTGCACACCGGCGTGGTCGAAGACGTGGTTCGAGACGGCGCCCGGCGTGAAATCGCGCAGGACCCAGTACAGCGACAGGAACACCGGGAGCTGGATCAGCGCCGGGAGACAGCCGCCCAGCGGGTTGGAGCCGCTTTCGGCATGCAGTTTCCGGACTTCTTCCGCCATCCGCTGGCGATCTTTGCCGTATTTCTCCTTGATCCGCCGCATCTCCGGGGCGAGTGCCTGCATGCGGCGGCCCGCGCGCAACGCGCTGAGCGCGGGTTTGACCAGCAGGAGACGCAATGTGAAGACGAGGAACACGATGGACAGCACCCAGGCGACGCCCGAGTCGGGACTCGACACGGCACCGAAGACCTTGTGCCAGAACCAGAGAATGGCGGAAACGGGGTACAGGAAGAAATCGAACATGACCAGGTCACTCCGTCGGTCGAAGGGATGCGGGCAGGAGTGACTGCCGCACCTTCGAACGAGAAAGGTCAGGCAGTCACGATGCCCGGTGACGGAGCCCTGGGCCGGACGCGGCCGCGCGCGTCGGGATCGCGCAGGCTCAGGAACAGCTGCGCGCGTTCGCGCAGGCTGATGGCGCGCACCCGCATCGCGGCGGCCGCCGGTTCGAGGCGGAAATGCACCGCGAGCGCGAGCAGGACGGCGGCGAGGGACGCGGTCAGGGCGGCGGCCAGCCCGAGCGGGTTGGCGACCGCCACCGACGCCGTCAGCGCGGTGGCCAGGCTCAGCGGGTTGATCCCGCCGACGACCGGGAGCACGACGAACAACTCGGGCAGGAACAGCGCAAGCATCAGCTTGAGCCGCACGCCGAAGTAGGTTCGCTCCACGTCACCGACACTACCGGAGATATTGCGTTGCGTGATCGCCGAGTGCGCGGGCAGTCTGTCGGAATGGGTCACGTGGAAGTCGCGCATGTCGAATACCACCTGCCCGACGGACGACTTCTCCTCGACGATGTCTCGTTCCGGGTCGGGGAGGGCAGCGTCTGCGCGCTCGTCGGCGCCAACGGGGCGGGCAAGACGACGTTGCTGCGGCTGATCTCCGGGGAGCTCTCCCCCAGCGAGGGCTCGGTGACCATCAGCGGCGGGCTCGGGGTGATGCCCCAGTTCGTCGGGTCGGTGCGCGACGAACGGACGGTGCGGGACCTGCTCGTCTCGGTGTCGCCGGACTCGCTCCGCGCCGCCGCGCGGGCCGTCGACGAGACCGAACTCGCCTTGATGGAGCGCGACGACGAAGCGAATCAGATGGCGTACGCGCAGGCGCTCGCCGACTGGGGTGACGCTCGCGGCTACGAAGCCGAAGTCGTGTGGGACAAGTGCACGACGGCGGCACTCAACCTGCCATACGAGAAGGCGCGCTGGCGCGAGGTGCGCACGCTGTCCGGCGGCGAGCAGAAACGGCTCGTGCTGGAGGCGCTGCTCCTCGGCGGGTCCGGCGTCCTCCTGCTCGACGAGCCGGACAACTACCTCGACGTCCCCGGCAAGCAGTGGCTGGAAGAACGGCTGCGTGAGACCCAGAAGACCGTGCTGTTCGTTTCGCACGACCGGGAACTCCTCGCGCGAGCGGCGAAGAAGATCATCAGCGTCGAGCCCGGCCCCGCCGGCGGCGACGTCTGGGTGCACGGTGGCGGCTTCGACACCTATCACCAGGCGCGTGCGGAACGGTTCGAACGGTTCGAGGAACTCCGCCGCCGGTGGGACGAAAAGCACGCCCAGCTCAAGAAACTCGTCGCCGACATGCGCCAGTACGCCGCGCGCAGCGACGAGATGGCCTCGCGCTACCACGCCGCGCAGACACGGCTGCGTAAATTCGAGGAGGCAGGAGCGCCCGCCGCTCCCCCGCGCGAGCAGAAGATCACCATGCGCCTTCGCGGCGGCCGGACCGGGGTTCGCGCCGTCACCTGCGAAGGGCTCGAACTCAGCGGCCTGATGAAACCCTTCGATCTGGAGGTCTTCTACGGCGAGCGGGTCGCGGTACTCGGCTCGAACGGCTCCGGAAAGTCGCATTTCCTGCGGCTGCTGGCCGGTGAGGACGTCGCGCACGACGGACGCTGGAAGCTCGGCGCCCGCGTCGTCCCCGGCCACTTCGCGCAGACGCACGCCCATCCCCAACTGCTCGGGCAGACGCTCGTCGACATCCTCTGGACCGGCTACGCGCGAAGCCGGGGGCCGGCGATGAACGTCCTGCGCCGTTACGAACTCGACGGGCAGGGCGATCAGCGGTTCGAGAAGCTCTCCGGCGGGCAGCAGGCGCGGTTCCAGATCCTGCTGCTGGAGATCGGCGGCGCCACCATCCTGCTGCTCGACGAACCGACCGACAACCTCGACCTGGCGTCGGCGGAAGCGTTGCAACAGGCGCTGGAAGCGTACGAAGGCACGACTGTCGCGGTGACGCACGACCGCTGGTTCGCGCGCTCCTTCGATCGGTACCTCGTGTTCGGCTCGGACGGGCAGGTGCGGGAGACGACGGAACCGGTGTGGGACGAGCGGCCGGTGCAACGCGCGCGCTGACTCACTCGGGTCGGTAAGGGCGACACACCAACGGGAAGTGCGTTCGGCGGCTCCGTCGTGTGTTTGAATGCCGCCGCGTGTCCGCATCGTCCCAAGGCTGGAGTTCCCCGTGGAGGCCGCTGCCATCCCCTTCGCCATCGCGGCCCTGTGCTGCGCGGCGTTCCTGGTGAGCTTCCTGCGCGACCGGCGCCGGTTGCGGAACGGCTTCTACCTGTTCTTCGCGCTCCTCTTCCTCGGCGTGACGTTCATCGCGCTGCTCGCCTCGGTTTCGCCCGAAGCGGCGGGTTTCGTCGCGGTCGGCGTGATCCTGCTGATCATCCCGACGGTCCTCGCGCTGACGGTCTTCCTGATCTGCAACGGGATCACCATGCTCCGCCGGGAGGGACGCAGGCTGGCCAACGTCCTTTCGCTGCTGGCGGGGCTCGGCATCTGCGCGCTGATCGTCTTCAACGCGACCGTCACGCAGCTGGCCTGGGAGCCCCTCGACATCGTCCGGGGCATCCTGAACGGGTTGGTCGTCTACTTCTCGTTCCTGTTCGTCTGCTTCCTCCTGTACTCGATCGTCTACGGCCGCATCCGCACCGAAAAGGGCGTGGATTTCGTGGTGGTGCTGGGTTCGGGACTGCTGGACGGTCACCGCGTCCCACCGCTGCTGGCCGGGCGCCTGAACCGCGCCCGGCGCGTGATCGACGCCGAAGCCCGCCGCGGCGGGGAACCGATGGTGGTCACCTCGGGCGGGCAGGGACCCGACGAGGACCTGCCCGAGTCCCACGCCATGGCCGAATATCTGGTCGAGAACGGCGTGCCGAGGGAGCGGATCCTGCTCGAAGACCGGTCGCGGACGACCTTCGAGAACCTCACCTTCAGCGACGAGATCATGCGGCAGCGGAAGACGGACTACCGCTGCACGGTCGTCACGAACAACTTCCACGTGCTCCGCGCCGCCCTCATCGCCCGCCGCGCGAAGGTGAACGGCCAGGTCATCGGGTCGCCGACGGCGTGGTACTTCTGGCCGAGCGCGACCATCCGCGAATTCGTCGCCATCGTGGTGGAGCACAAGTACAAGAACCTGGTGGTGTGCGGGCTGATCGTGCTTTCGCAGGTTTCCCGCGCCTTCTCGTGAAACCGCAGGACGGTTAGAACCGTCCACCGGCCCTGAGTCCCGGCAGCCGAGCGGGCGTGTTGTGAAAGCCACTTTCGCAACCTTCAACGTTGCGAAAGTGGCTTTCGCAACGTCCCGCGCCTTCTCGTGAAACCGCACTCACGTGATCGAAGCCGGAACTCCCGTGATCAGAGGCGGAACACCCGAGTGCGGCCTCCAATCACGCGAGTCACGTCCCTGATCACGTGAGTCACGTCTTCGCTCACGCCGCGCCTGGGTGCCCGGTCCGTGAAGGCCTCCTTGAGGGACTCTGGGTCTCTCAAGGAGGCCTTCACGGACTTCCCACTCACGAGACGCATCACCCATCAGAGAAATTTGACATCCCGGGCCGAATTCTCGCCGTCACCTCTCAACCCCGCATGACAAATCCCCGCCATCCGTTTGACAACACCGTTTTCCCCGGGTCATCGTCCTGCGCATGAGCGCTTACACCCGGCAGGCGATGGCGCGGCTGTTCGACCGGACGGCGGAGACCTACGACGCTCTCGGGGTCGACTTCTTCGGCACGTTCGCCGGGGAACTGCTCGACCGGGTCGCGCTCGTCCCCGGCGAGCGGGTGCTGGACGTCGGCTGCGGGCGGGGCGCGGTGCTGTTCCCGGCGGCCGAGCGGGTCGGCGCGGGCGGATCGGTGCTGGGGATCGACCTGTCCGCGGAAATGGTCGAGCGCACCGCGAAAGACGTCGAGGCTCGCGGCGTCAACGCCTCGGTTTTCCTTATGGACGCCCAAGAACCGACGCTGCCCGACGCCGCCTTCGACGTGGTACTCGCGTCGTTCGTGGTCTTCTTCCTGCCCGATCCGGTCGCCGGGCTGCGGTCTTGGCATCGTCTCCTCGCGCCCGGCGGCCGCATGGGCGTGACCACGTTCGGCGCCGACGATCCGCGCTGGGCCGCCGTGCGTGAGGTCTTCAAACCGTTCGTACCGCCGGAGCTGGCCTGGACGCTCGCCATCAGGTCGGGGCTGTTCGCCACCCTCGAAGGTTTCGGCCAGGCCGTGGAGTCGGCGGGCTTCACCGGTGTCACGTCCGTGGAACGCGTCTATCCGGTGAAGTTCGCCGACCCCGGGCACTGGATCACCTGGTCCTGGTCGCACGGCCAGCGGATGTTCTGGGAGCTGATCCCGGAAGACCGCCTCGACGCCGTGCGCCAGGCCGTGCTCGCGGAGCTGGAACCGCTCCGCGAGCCCGACGGGAGCGTGGTGCTGGCGCAGACCGTGCGCTACACCCTCGCCCACCACGCTTGACGGCTCACAACGCGAGCCTCGGCCAGGACGCCGTGTCCCGCGAAAGCTGCCGGTCGTGTGTCGCGATCACCACCGCGGCCGGTGTCGTCCCGAGCGCGGCGGTCAGCTCGTCGACGAGGGTGGCGGACAGGTGATTGGTCGGTTCGTCCAGCAGCACGACGTGCGGCCGACCGGCCAGTACGAGCGCCAGGTCCAGCCGACGCCGGGCGCCGACCGACAGTTCGGCCACCGGCCGGTTGCGGTCGTAACCACCGAGCAGGCCCAGTTCGCCCAGGCCCGGACCGGAGATCCCCGACCTGGCGAGCCGTTCGTCGTACAGCTCCATCGCCGTCCGCCTGCCCGGCAGATCGGATTCCTGTCCCAGCAGCCCGATCCGCGCCGATCGGGAGCGCGCGACCGTGCCCGTGTCCGGCTCCAGTTCCCCGGCCAGCACGCTCAGGAGCGTCGACTTCCCCGCTCCGTTGCGGCCGGTGACCACCAGCCGGTCGCCGCTTTCCAGCGCCACGTCGACCGGACGCGCCAGCCGTCCGGCGACCGTCACCCCGGCGGCTCGGAGCAGGACAGCGCCTCCGTGTGACGGCAGGTCCGGCATGGAGAACCGGGCGGGCGGCGGCGGGACGGCCACCACGTGCCCGGCCAGATCTTCCTGCCGCCGGTGGACCGCGCGGACCAGTCCGGGCGCGCGGGTGGCACGGACATGCCTGCCGGTGCCCTTGGGCGGGCGCCAGTTGTCCCGCAACCGGTTCCGGGCGGCGGACAGGTCGTCGGCCAGCCGTTGCCGTTCGGCGATCTGCTCGGCGTGCTCGGATTCCCAGCGGGCACGTTCGGCTCGGCGGGCCTCGACATGACTCGCGTATCCGCCGCCGTAAACGCGCGGCCTGCCGTCTCTCGACGGATCGAGGTCGATCACCGTGGTGGCGACGTCCGCGAGCAACGCCCGGTCGTGGCTGACCAGCACGACCACACCCGGGTGCGCGCGCAACCGCTCGGTGAGGTGTTCGAGGCCCGCCGCGTCGAGATGGTTCGTCGGTTCGTCGAGCAGCAGGACCGGATGCCCGGCGCCGAGCAGGCACGCCAGCCGGACCCGGTGCCGTTGCCCGACCGAGAGTGTCCCGAGTGGACGGTCGCGGTCGTCCACGGCGTTCAAGGCCGCCAACGACACTTCGACGCGCCTGTCCGCGTCCCACGCGTCGAGGGCTTCGGCCTGTTCCAGCGCGGCGGCGAAAACGTCGTCCGCGCCCGGAAGACCCTCGCTGAGCGCCTCGGTGGCGGACTCGAGACGAGCCAGCGCATCGCGGACGGCGGCGAGTTCGAGGTCGATCAGCGCGCCGACGGTGTCGGTCGCGCCGAGCGGGATCTGCTGGTCGGCGACACCGGCCGAACCCGAACGGTGCACGTCGCCGCGATCCGCGGGCAGGTCACCGGCGAGTACCCGGAGAAGAGTGGTCTTGCCGCGACCGTTCTCCCCGACGATGGCGACCCGATCCCCGGCCGCGGCGACGAGATCGACGCCGGAGAGCACGGGCCGTCCCCCGAAGGAGACGTGGACGCCGGACAGGCGGACGTGCGCCGCGCGCACAGGCGCGGGCGAAAGAGGGGATGACATGAAGGAACTGCCTCCGGTGAAGGTGATGAGCAGGAAGAACGAACTCCGGTGCCGCGGCTCGCGGTACCGGTGGAGGCGTCGTCCCTCAGAGGAAGAAGAGTTGCTGCATCACGCTCACGAGGTTAAGACACGGCCGGAAGCCCTCGCATCCGATTTTCGGAACCACACGTTCGCGCCATCCCCCTGCCGTGCTCGTCACCACGTGGGCACCCGCTTCCACCTGCGGCCACGTGGCGGTCCTAGCCCGCGGACGTCGCTTCAAACCACCACTTTCCGGGGTCACTCACAGGTGCACCACGACGGTTGCCATGATCACCGGCCCGGCCGACGGTGGGCTTCTCAGCAGCATCTTTCGAGAGGAGCAGGACCGATGGCGAAGACCATGCAGCCGCAGGAACTCATCGACAGTGCCGTGGTCGACCCGACCGGCAACAAGCTCGGGAAGGTGGGCAACGTCTACCTCGCCGACGCGACGCGCCAGCCGGAATGGATCACCGTCAAGACGGGCCTGTTCGGCACCAAGGAGAGTTTCGTCCCGCTTTCGGGAGCGCATGCGGACCAGGACGGCGTGCACGTCCGCGTCGACAAGGACGCGGTCTCCGACGCGCCCCGGATCGAGGCCGACGGCCACCTGTCCATGGAGGAGAGCGCGCAGCTGTACAAGCATTACGGGCTCCCGATGCCGCGGACGTCGCCGGACGGCCGGATGGACGACCGGATGCAGGGCCGGGGCGACGCCGGCCGTGGCAAGGCGGGCATGGACCCGGGCAAGCGTGCGGATTCCGGTCGGAAGGATCGGGACACCGAGCCCACCATGACGCGGTCCGAGGAACGGCTGAACGTCGGCACCGAGCAGGTCGAGACCGGCCATGTCCGGCTGCGCAAGTACGTCGTCACCGAGGAGCAGCAGGTCACCGTCCCGGTCAGCCACGAGGAGGTCCGGATCGAGCGGGAGCCGATCACGAAGCCGGGCGGTGAGCGGGCCGAGATCGCCGAGGACGAACAGGAAGTCGTGCTGCACGCCGAGAAACCGGTGGTGGACAAGGAAACCGTCGCGGTCGAGCGGGCGAGGCTCAAGACCGAGACCGTCACCGAGGACCAGACGATCTCCGGCAAGGTCCGCAAGGAACAGTTCGAGGTCGTCGACGACGAGGGCAAGCACCGCAAGTCGTGACCAGGGGTGGGCCGCCCGGGTTCAGCGCATGCGCCGGACGCGGGCGGCCGCGACCACGAAACCGGTCGCCACGGCACCCGCGATCGAGCAGCCGACGCCGAACAAGACCGCGGGCTCGTGCACCCTCAGCACCGAGACGCAGAGCCACGCCGTCGCGCCGAACAGCAGGCCGAGCACCGGTCCGCCGACGAGCGCGCCCCGCCAGCGATGTCCGTTGCGGAGGGTCCGCAACCCGGATTCCAAGTACGCCAAGGCGAACAGGGCGAGGATCAGGCTGCCCGCGCCGAGCGCGCTCGCGAGCGGATGCTGGTCGGTGACGACGGTGAAGGTCCGCGGGACACCGTCCGCGGTCAGGGTCGCGGTGACGGCGCCGCCGACGATCCACCGGGTGAGACCCGGAAAAGCGAGATCGGCGCGGAAGCCCTCGCCCTCGGGTTTCGGGACCGCCGACGCGGAACCGAGCGGGATCCCGGCGGTGGAAAGGGCGAGGGTGACCTGGCCAGGGTTCCCCTCCCCCGTCACCGCGAACGTCTTGCTGAGGTCGAGGGACGCCGACGAGGCCGCGACGCCGTCGATCTTCAGCGTCGTGGCCTCGTGCTGCAACCGGTCCGGCGTGAGCAGGGTGAGCACCACGAGCACGATCACGGCGACGGCCGCGGCCAGCCGGAACCAGAGCACCGAGCCCGGACGTTTCCCCGGTTCGAGTTCCGCGCGGGTCGCCGACAGCGTCGGATCCGGTGCGGGACGCCGGACCGGCCGGGTCGGTCCGTCTCCGGCGGGCACCGTCGCGCCGATCGCGGAGATCACCCTCGGGGTGAGGTGCCGCACCGGCACGCGAGAGCGTTCGAGCCAGCCCGGCCCGTACACGGCGGTGGCGGCGGAAGCGAGGTCTGCGGCGAAGGTCTCCGCGTCGCGGTACCGAGAGTCGAGTTCGCGCGAGAGGCTGCGCATGACGACCCCGGCGAGCGGTGACGGCACGCCGTCGATCGGGCGCGGATCGGTGAACATGTGCTGGCGCATCATGCTGATCGCGCCGCGGGTGTTGTCGAACGGCAGTTTCCCGGACAGCAGTTCGTAGAGCACCGTGCCCGCCGAGTAGACGTCCGCAGCCGGGCTCAGTGCGTTGCCCATTGCCTGCTCGGGCGCGATGTAGGCGGGTGTGCCGAGGACTTCGCCGCCGTGCGTGACGAGGGTGGCGCCCTCGCTGATCACCTTCGCGATGCCGAAGTCGGCCACCTTCATCACGCCTTGCGTGGTGAAGAGCAGGTTCTTCGGTTTGACGTCGAGATGCAGTACGCCCGCTTCGTGCGCCGCGTGGAGACCGGCGAGCATCGCCAGCCCGATCGCGCAGGCCTGTTCCCCGCCGATCTCGCCACTGTGGAATCGGCTGTGCACCGTGCCGCCGTCGAGCCGTTCCATCACCATCAGGTGCTCACGGCCGGTGCGCACGTAGTCGTACACGGGCACGATGTGCGGATGGTCGAGACTGGCCAGCACGCGCGCTTCGCGGTCGAAGAGTTCGCTGCTGACGGCGTGGTTCAGCACGTCCCACGGCAGTTGTTTGATGGCGACGTCGCGGCGCAGCGAACGGTGGACGCCGGCGAAGACGACCCCCATCCCGCCCTGGCCGATCGCGGGCCCGATCTCGTACTGCGGTAGCGCGGCGATGACCTCGGCGGGTGCGCTCATCGGTTGAATTCCTTGGTGTCGTCAGGAAAACGGACCGTCTCGTCGCCGCTGGGGCCCGGCGCGGGATGCGGGGTCAGGTAGCCGAGCAGGAAGGCGATCGCGGCGGCGCCGAGGACCACCGGGATCTCGATCGCCGGCTCCGGCGGGACGAGCCGCAGCACCGACAGCGAGACGACGGCGACGAGCCCGGTGCCGAATCCGGCCGGCAGGAAACGCAGGCCACGACGCCACCTGTTGGCGGGAAGACGGTGGCGGGCGAGCGCGAGCAGGGCGGTCAGCCACGCCAGCACGGTCAGCACGAGCATCGCGAGCCCGAAAGCACCGTAGACGGACCAGAAGGATCCGCGGATGTCCGCGACGGTGGTCGCCTCGCCGAGCGTGCCGCGCTGCGCGTCGAGCAGTTCGACCGTCGACGGGAGCAGCCCGATCGCCTGACCGGAGAGATCGGCCATGTCCAGTACGAAGGTCCTGGTGACCCGGCTGTGCGCGGGGACCTCGAACGGCGCCGTGGTGTCGTAGGCGAAGAAGGTCAGGGCCAGTGCCACCCCGGACACCCGGACGCTGCGAACCTTGACCGAGGTCCCACCACTGTTGGTGGCCGTGACGGTGAGTTCGACCTGTTTCGCCGGGTCGACCATGACCGTGGCGTTGGCGATCGGCCGGTCGTCGAGGGTGACCGCCAGGCCGAGCCTGCCGTCGAGGACATCGTCCGCATTGGCCGGTGGTGAGCCCAAGAGGACCGCGCACAGCCCCAACGCAACCCCTGCCGCGATGACACGTCCCATTTTGCGCATCCCCTGTTTTCCTCGGCCGACTGGTCCGGAATGCTACAGCGAGTACTTACCGGAGAGGGACGTCCCAATGCGTATCGTGGTTCGCCTGATATTCGGCACCGTGACCGGGTTGTTGTTCCTGCTTTCCCAGGTGGGAGCGGGCAACGCGCAGCAGTCCCCGTATCAGTCCACGGTTGGTTTGAAACCTTCGAGCGGACCCGCCGGGAGTTCTTTCACCATTTCCTGGAATTTCTCCCCGTGCAAAGGACCTATTTCTTTCACGTGGGAAGGAACGGCCCTCACCTCGGTCAGTGCCCCCAGTGGACAGGTCGGGGCGACGGTGCCGAGCAATGCGACACCTGGTAGCCACACCGTCACCGGCACTTGCACGAATGCGCGGACCGGACAGCCGCTGACCGGGACCGCGACCTTCCGCGTGACCGGGACCGTGACCACGGCGCCGCCGACGACGAAGGTGCCTCCGACGACCAAGCCGTCGGTCCCGGTGACCACCCCGACCAGACCGGGAACGACCACCACGCCGACCACTCCCGTGACCACGACGACGCCGCCCACCACGACGCCACCGTCCACAACGGACACTCCCCCGCCGCCGACGGACGTCCCGTCGACGAGCACCACCCCGCCGGGCCCGAACGACCTGGTCCTCGACAGGCCGAGTGTGCAGCCCGGCGACGCGCTGTCCGCGACGGGCAAGGGCTGCACGCCCGGCGAGCGCGTCACGCTGACGTCGGACGGCGAACGCGTCGGCGGCGCCTACGCCGACGGCACCGGCGCCTTCACCGCGGCCGTCGAGTTCACACGGATCGAGGCGGGCAGGCACACCGTCGTCGCGGACTGCGGCGTACGGCTGACCGGCGCCGTCGAGCAGGTCGTGACCAGCTCATCCGGCGGGCACAGCGGCACGCTGGTGGTGCTGGTGTTCTTCGTGCTGGCCGGGATCACCGTGATCCGTTTTCCCTGAGCTCAGCGGGGAAGCTTCACCACGGTGACGAAGAAGTTGTCGATCTGGCGTACCACGTCGATGAACCGGTCGAAGTCGACCGGCTTGGTGACATAGGCGTTGGCGTGCAGGTCATAGCTGCGGAGGATGTCCTCTTCGGCTTCGGAGGTGGTGAGCACGACGACCGGGATGGTGCGCAGCTCCGGCGACGCCTTGACCTCGCTGAGCACCTCGCGGCCGTCCTTGCGGGGCAGGTTCAGGTCGAGCAGGATCAGCCCCGGACGTTCCGCGTCCTCGAACGGCGCTTCCCTGCGCAAGAACTGCAAAGCCTGCTCGCCGTCGGAGACGACCGACAGGGTGTTGCGGATCTTGTGGTGCTCGAACGCCTCCTGCGTCATGAGGACGTCGCCGGGGTCGTCTTCGACCAGCAGGATGTGGATCGGCTCCAAGGACTCGGTCATGCTTGCTCGTTTCCTTCGTCGGGATTCTGGGCTGCGGGCAGGGTGAAGCAGAACCGGGTCCCGGACGGCACGCTGGTGTCCAGCCAGATCCTCCCGCCGTGGTGTTCGACGATCTTGCGGCACAGGGCCAGGCCGATCCCCGTACCCGGGTATTCGCCGCGGCCGTGCAGCCGCTGGAAGATCACGAAGATCCGCTCGGCGTACTCGTCGCTGATGCCGATCCCGTTGTCGGTGACGGAGAACCGCCAGTCCTCGCCGTCCCGCTCCGCGGAGATCTCGATCTCCGGCGGCTCCTCGCCGCGGAACTTGATCGCGTTGCCGACGAGGTTCTGGAAGACCGCCGTCAGCAGGGTTTTTTCCCCGCGTACGGCGGGAAGCTCGCCGTGGGTGACACGGGCGCCGGACTCGGCGACCGCGTCTTCGAGGTTGCCCAGCGCGGCGTCCAGCAGGTCTCCGGACTCCAGCAGGACACTTTCGCCCGGGCGGCGACCGACGCGGGAGAAGGCGAGCAGGTCGTTGATCAGCGCCTGCATCCGTTTCGCGCCGTCGACGGCGAAACCGATGTACTGGTCCCCGCGTTCGTCCAGCTTTCCCTGGTACCGCTTCTGGAGCAGCTGGCAGAAACTGGCCACCTTGCGCAGTGGCTCCTGCAGGTCGTGCGAAGCGACGTAGGCGAACTGCTCCAGATCCGAGTTCGACCGCTCCAGCTCGCGGGTCCGGGTCACGATCAGTTCCTGCGCCCGCTCCAGCCGCGCGACCTCGTCGAGGATCCGCGAGCGCAGCGACTCCACATCGGACGCCAGCTCCCGCATCTCCTTCGGACCGGAGCCGCGGACCTCGCGATGGATGTCGGTCTGTGCGACGTCCCGGACCTCCGCGGCCAGCTGACGGATCGGCTTGATCAGTTTCCGGTGCAGGACAAGGAAGACCAGCGCGAACGCGGCACAGAGCAGCACCGCGATCACGATGAGCATGGCCCGCAGGACGTCGGCGGAGACCGCCAGGTCCTCCCTCGCGTCCAGCCGTTCGGCCTCCAGGCGGTTCTGCAACACGCTCAGGGCCGCGCGGACCTGGTCGAACAGCGGCTTGCTCGCGTCCACCTGCGCGCCGGTTGCGGGAGCGCCGGCGAGCACGGGTTCGATGACCGTCCTTCGCCAGGTCGCGGCGGCGCTCAGCACCCGATCCAGATCGGCACCGATCGCGGTACCCGGGACGGCGCCGAGCCGCCGCAATTCGGCGACGGCCGCGTCCTGTGCTCTCAATCCGTCCCGGTACGGCTCCAGGAACTCGGGACGCCCGGCCAGGATGTAGCCGCGGACACCGGTCTCCTGGTCCAGCATCGCCGTCGAGAGCGAGGTGGACTGCAGCACCTGCGGTCCGGTGACGTCCAGCAGTCTGGCGCGCGAATCGGTGAGGTTCGTCGTGGCCAGTGCGCCTGCCACGATCGCGCCCCCGAGCAGCAGGCCGGCGATCACTCCGGACAACACCGCCCAGCGGCTGATCGACCAAACGGGCCTCATCGCGACGGCTCGCCGGAATCGAACGTGAGCAACGCCAGCGCGACGTCGTCGTCCAGCGGACCGCCGTGCAGGACGTCCATCTCGCTGATCAGGTGATCGAGTGCCGCGGCGGAACCGCCCTCGGCGTCCAGGCTGTGCAGCGCGGCGGCGGCCATCCGTTCGAGCCCGACCCGTTCGCCGCTGCCCTCGACGCGTCCCTCGAAAAGGCCGTCGGTGTACAGCAGCAGTGACCATCGCGGTCCCATCGGCACCGTCAGCTCCTGCCATCCCGCACCCGGCGCCACGCCGAGAGGCGGGCCGAGTTTCTCCCTGGACAGCAGCCTGCCGCCCGAGTCGTCGATCAAGAGCGGCTGCGGATGACCGGCGAGTGCCATCTTCAGCGAGCGGCGGTCCGGGGCGACCGTGATCATGCAGACGGTGGCGAACAGCGGCCCCAAGGCCTCGTGCCGCAGCATCTCCTCCACCATCGCCAGTGTTCCCGCCATCGGCAGCCCGGCGAGCACGACCGAACGCCACGCGATCCGCAGCGCGACACCGAGCGCCGCTTCGTCCGGACCGTGCCCGCACACGTCCCCGATGACCAGCTGCAGGGTGCCGTCGGGGAGTTCGACGGCGTCGTAGAAATCGCCGCCCAGCAAGGCCCCGTTCCGGCCGGGCCGGTATCGCACCGCGAGTCCGAGCCGGGGATCGGTCACCAGCGGGGTCGGCAGCAGGCCGCGCTCGAGGCGCGCGTTCTCCCTCGCCAGCAACTGATGCTGCAGGAGTTGCTGCTCGATGCGTTCGGCACGGCTGCGTTCCCAGGAATACCGGAGGGTCCGCGCCAGAAGCCTGCCGTCGACATGCTGTTTGACCAGGTAGTCCTGGGCACCGGCACCCAGCGCCGCCACCCCGGTGGCCTCGTCCTCCTGTCCGGTCAGGACGATCACCGCGGTCGACGGCGCGTGCTGCCGGAGCCTGGTCAGACCGGTCAGCCCCGTCGCGTCCGGAAGCTGGAGATCCAGGAGCACACAGTCGGCCGCGATCGGCCGCGCGAGTGCCCGTTGGAGCGTCGTCACCCTCTCGAGGACGACCTGTTCCAGGCTTTCGACGGCATCCGCGAGCATCTCTTCGACCAGGAGAGCGTCGCCGTCGTCGTCCTCGACCAGCAGGACATGCAACCGGGTCGGCTGGATGGAGGGTCTACGAGGCTGGGACTGCTCGCCGTGACGCACGGCGTTGGACACGGACAGCCACCTTTCCTCACCGGATTTTCCGGTGCGCGAACAGAAGACGGCTGTCTTCTCAACCACCGGGAGCGTACCGGCCGTACGGGACATGCCGCCGGTCCGGACCACCGACACGCCAGGTTTCCCACGGTCAGGGATCGCGCGGCGGCCGGGGTGGCCGCATCGCCGCGAAGACCAGGAACAGCGCGGCCAGGAAGAGGGCGGCGACCGCCACATCGATCAGGAAGCCGACGACGAGTGCGGTGATCATCGCTCACTCCTGTGCCGTCCGGGCGGCTTCGCGACGGCGGGCGTACAGGCTGGTGAACGAGACCGTGACGAGGACGGCGATGATCACGCCCAGCGAGGCCGGGGTCGGGACCTGCGGCACCGACGGCCAGATCCCGTGGGCCCAGTGCAGGACCAGCTTCACGCCGATGAAGGCGAGGATGATCGCGAGGCCGTGATTCAGGTGGACCAGCTTCGCGAGCGCCGAGTGGAGCACGAAGTACAAGGCGCGCAAGCCCATCAGGGCGAAGGCGTTGGTGGCGAACACGAGGTACGGGTCTTCGGTGATGCCGTACACCGCGGGCACGGAATCGACCGCGAACACGACGTCGGTCGCGAAGACCGCGACGACCACGACCGCCAGCGGGGTGAGCGCGCGGCGTCCGTGTTCACGCACGGTCAGCCGGGTGCCGCGGTAGTCGTCCGTGACCGGCATCAGCTTGCGCAGCAGGCGGACCGACCGCAGCTGGGAAAGGTCCATCTCGCTCTGACCGCCGGACATGGCCTCGCGCAGGATCTTGACCGCCGAAGCGAACAGAATGACGCCGAAGACGAGGAACGCCCAGGTTCCCGCCGACAGCATCGCGGCACCGGCCGCGATGAACACGCCGCGGAGCACCAGCGCGCCCACGATGCCGTACAGCAGCACACGTTGCTGCACCTCGGACGGGACCGCGAAGGCGGCGAGCAGCAGCATGAAGACGAACAGGTTGTCGACCGACAGGGATTTCTCGACGACGAACCCGGTCATGAACTCGAGCGCCTGACCGCCGCCGAACTCGAGCCACAACCAGAGCCCGAACACCACCGGAAGCGCCAGGTAGAAGGCCGACCAGCCGGCGGCCTCCCGCATCGAAACCTCGTGCGGGCGCCGGGTCACCGCGAAATCGGCGACGAGCAGTGCCAGCAGGACGGCGATGCTGATCGCCCACAACGCGGGCGATCCCACGGTTGCCACGGACTCGGGCATGGAGCCTCCTCGAACTCGAAGTTCGAGGTCTCCTTCACCCCGGTGGGGCGGCCTCCCGGGGACACCGGCGGGATGTCCGTACTGACCGGGCAGGCTCTTGGGAAGTACTCCCCTCGTCGGTCCAGTATCGCATTTAGTAAAGAGATATTAAAGCGGGGGTCAAGCCGGGCCCTCCCGCAAGACGCCGCGCACCGCGTCGACGGACAGGTCGTCCCAGGGGAATTCGGCCATCCACCAGGTCGCGCCCGCCCGCTCATAGGGCGCGAGATCCGTGCCCGCGGGCACCCCGATGGCAAAGTCGTAAGGCGTCTCGTCACCTTCACGCAGCGCGGTGATCGTCTCGACCGCCTCGGCGAACTCGTCCGCGTGCGGCAGGTTCACCGGGAAGAACCCGTCGTACCGCGCGGCCCGGCGCATCGGCTTCGTCTTCCCCGGGAAGCCGGCCAGCCACACGGGTATCGGGCGGGCGGGACGAGGCAGGAAGGTGATGTCGTCGACCGTGTAATGCACGCCGTGGTGCCGCACGGGCTCACCGGACCAAGCGGCGGTGAGGATCTCGAGCGACTCGTCGAGCATCTCGGCGCGCTTGCGATCGTCCGATTCGTCGCCGGCCCTCGAGAACTCCTCGCCGAAGCGGTCGCTGCCGAGTCCCGCGCCGAGGATCAGCCGTCCGCCGCTCAAGCGATCCAACGTGGCCGTCTCACGGGCGAGCTTGACCGGGCGCCGGCGGGCCAGCGGTGTGACCATCGGGCCGAAGGCGAGGTTCTCGGTGGCGGACGCGACGGCGGCGAGGGTGATCCACGGATCGGCGATCGCGCGCACCGGCTCGCGCCAGCGGATGTGGTCCCAGACGAACAAGCCGTGCCAGCCCGCTTCTTCGGCTTCGGCGGCGAGACGCGCGACGATCACCGGATCGGCCAGTTCGTCGAAGATCGGCAGCCAGAGTGCTGAGCGCAGAGTCATGCCTGCGACCGTACGGATCGGCACCGACAGTCGGTGCGGTTCGGCGTGACCGAGTGGCGATTCGAATTCTGGAGGCTTTCGTCCTGCTGCCGTTGAGGGAGCCCGATACCGGCGAGTGCGGCTGCGTTCCGGAGGTTATTGAGGGGTAGGGCAAACATGTCGTGTCGGGTGACGTGTCCGTGAAGGCCTCGTTCCCTACGCTCAAGGTAGTGAAGGAGGCCTTCACACCTTCCCCAAGTACGTGAAGGACCCCTTCCTTGCGTCTAGCGCAAGGAAGGGGTCCTTCACGTACTTCAGGCAGGCAAGGGTGACGGCAGGGTTCCGACGCAGAGGCATGACCACGCCACATTTGCCTTACCCCTCAATAAGTGTCCGGAATCCACCCGCACTCGGCCGCGACCTTGATCAACGGAGGATCGGGGACGTTGAGTGTCCCCGATCCTCCGTTGATCAACGGCCAGGCGGCGAGCGTCCGACGTCATCGAACTCCGCGACCGGCGCTACCCCGACCCGCCACCTCGCCCCCAGGTTGACAACGCCACTAGAGTTCAATCAGGACATTGATTAACCTTGCGGTTGAATACCTGCGGAAGAGAACCACATGACCGACCTGACGATCACCCGTCTCCTCGACGCGCCGCGCGAGCTCGTCTTCCGCGTGTGGACCGATCCCGACCATCTCGCCCAGTGGTGGGGCCCGGCCGGCTTCACCAGCAGGTCCTGCACCGTCAACCTCACCGAGGGCGGCAAGTGGCGCACCTGCATCAGCGACGGCGAGACCGTGCTGTGGATGTCAGGCGTCTACCACGAGATCGTCCCGCCGGAGCGGCTCGTCTTCAGCTTCGCCTGGGAGGAGCCGGAAGGCTTCCGCGGGCACGACACCCTCGTCACGGTCGACTTCTTCGACCTCGACGGCAAGACGGAAATGTCGTTCCACCAAGCGGTCTTCGAGACCGTGGCGGAGCGCGACAGTCACGTCGAAGGCTGGCAGTCCTGCTTCGGCCGGCTCACGGAGCATGTAGCAGATGCGAGCGGTCGATGAGATCACTCATGGCCCGCTGAAACTCGCTTCGCCGCTTCTCGCTCCATCCGTCGGTGAGCTGATCGAAAACCTGTTCCTGCCAGCGGTGTGCCTGGTCGAGCATGGACCGGCCCGCCGCCGTCAACGAAACCTCACGACGGCGCCCATCGCTCCGCGAGGCCTCCATGGCCAGATGACCCGCCTCGATCGCGGCCTTGACCAGTCGCGACGCGCCGCTCTGGTCGAGGCCGATCTCGACGGCGATCGCGTTCACCGTCGTCTCGGCCCCGCGCTCGGCGAGGGAGTGGACCGCCTCGCCGACGAGGACGAGACGACCCTGATCGGCGACGGCCGCCGTCCGGCGCGACCAGTGCCGAACGAAGGCGAACAGCGCCTGACCAGGACCTTGGGTGCTCATTCGGTCGCCGCCATCTCGCGGCAGATGTACGCCAGTTCGAGTGCGGACTTCAGATCGGGCAGCCGGAGCGCCGCGGTGACCTTGCCGCCGCCCACCCGGAACACGGTCGCCACCCGCGTCGGCCCCGCGCTTTCGGGCCAGGTCGCGTCCTCCTCCACCACCATCAGGCGATCACTGACCGGATGCCACGATCGCGGCTTCAGCCTGATCCCCGACCGATCCACCCAGTCGGCGAACTGCGCGGACGTGATCGGCCCGGCGCCTTTCGGCCCGAGGACGACGACGGGATCCCCGACCGCGTCCGCCGATCGCCTCAGGTCGCCTTCGTTGACGCTCTCGTGCCATTCGTTGATCGCCGTCTCGAGTTCCATGACTCAACTATATGCGAAACGCATACACTTAGCCCACCTCCCGCAGCACCTGCCGGGCCCGCGCCACCCCGTCCTCCTCCCGCAGCCGCGCCGCGACGTACTGCGCGCCGCGGCGGAACAGGAGGTTGCCGGACAGCTCCAGCAGCCGCGCGGTCAGCGAGTCCGCGGTCAGCTCCCGCAGCGGCAGTGGACGCGGCCCGGCGCCGAGCCGGAAGACCCGGTCGCCCCAGTACGGCTGGTCGGAGAAGACCGGGCAGACCAGTGAGGGAACACCCGCGCGCAACGCGGCCGCGGTCGTGCCCGCGCCACCGTGGTGCACGACCGCCGCGGTGCGCGGGAACAGCCACGCGTGCGGAACGTCCCCGACGGTCAGCAGATCGTCGTCTCCGGCTCCGGCGGCGGTACCGAGCAGGCCACGCAAACCCACGCGGCGCAACGCCGTGCGGACGGCCGTGAACGTCCGCTCCGCCTCCGACGGCCGCATGCTGCCGAAACCGACGTACACCGGAGGCGGCCCAGACGCGAGGAAATCCCGCAGACGCGGGTCCGGCCGCCAGGCGGCAGGCGCCTCCAGGAACCAGTAGCCGGTGACGTGGACCCGCGCGGGCCAGTCCTTCGGCCGGGGCACCACGGCGTCGGAAAACCCGCACAGCACCGGGGTTTCCGTCCGCCGTGGACCGCGCAAACCGGCCGAGGGCAGGCCGAGTGACCGCTCGCGCCATCGGTCGACCTCCGGCCGCAGCACCTGCCACGCGACGGTGTCGACGGCACGGAAGCTCAGCCGCCTGCCGCACGGTCCGGTCTTGGCCGCCCACGGCACCAGCGGATGCGCGAAGGCCCCCGTCGGCACGCTGGGCTGGTAGTGCAGTTCGACGTCGGGAACGCCGAGCGACGCGCCCAGATGCGCACCGAGGAATCCCAGCGTCGGGGCGAGTACGAGGTCCGCTCCCGCCGATCCCTCGTGGACGTCGGCCAGCAGACGCTCCATAACCGGGGCCAGCGCGCCGCGCAGCCCGCGCAGGAAGGTCGCGGACGTCCGTCCCTCCGTCCATTCGCGTCCGCCGTCCGAACCGAGGATCTCCGCGGGATCGGCCGAGAGCGGAGCGAAATCCAGGCCGTGCGAAGTCACCAGGGTCCGGAACCGTTCGGCCGCCAGCACCCGCACCCGATCGCCGTCGAGACCATGCCCCAAGGCGATGCACGGCTGGACGTCGCCCCGCGAGCCGGGAGCGACGATCACGACGAGCCGGCTCATCGCTTCGCCGCCGTCAGCCGGTAACGGAGCCGGAACGGCAGGTTCGCCAGCACTGCGGCGATCCGCGCGTCCCTGCCCACCAGATACCGCGGCGCGAAACGGCGTGCGGTCAGTGCCTGGACCACGACCCGCGCCGCCCGCTCGGGCGGCACCCCGTTCCGCGCGGACCGTTCCGCGCTGTGTTCGGCCGCGTCCAGTTGCGCCGCATACCTTTCCCGCGCGGCTTCCGGCAGCGCGGCACGCACTTCTTCGGCGGCGGCGCGGGCGCGCGGCCAGATCGAGGTGGCGACGGCGCCGGGTTCGACGAGGACGACGCCGATCCCGGACGGGGCCAGCTCGGCGCGCAGGCTGTCGGTCAAACCGACCAAGGCGAACTTCGACGTGTGATACGGCCCGACCATCGGCCCCGCGATCCGCCCGCCCATCGACCCGACCGTCACGACCCTGGCACCGGCCGCGGCACGCAGCGCGGGCAGCATCGCCTGTGTGACGGCCAGCTGACCGGTGACGTTGACCTCCAGCTGCTGCCGGAAATCGTCGAGCGGGACGTGTTCCAACGGTCCCGGCCGGGCCATCCCGGCGTTGTTCACCAGTCCGCGCAACGGACCCGCCGCCGCGACCTTCTCCCCGCAGGCCGCGATCGACGCCGGATCCCGGAGATCCATCCGCAGCACGCTGACCGCCTCGCCGAAGGTCCGCGCGAGGTCGGTTTCATCCGCGTCGGTGCGGACACTGGCCCAGACGTGGGCGTCCCGCCGGACGAGTTCGGCCACGCAAGCCCGGCCGATCCCGCTCGACGCCCCGGTGACCACAAAGGACGGACGGGTCACGACGCCTCCCCCGCCTTCACCGGCGCGGCGAGGGCACGCAGCATCCGAGGCCACGTCTTGTGCAACTGGTCCTGCCAGTACGCCCAATGATGCGTGCCCGCCCCGTAGAAGTCCGTCATGACCGGGACACCGAGCCGGTTCAGCCGGTCGGCCATCGCGGTGGTCTGCCCGGAGCAGAGGAATTCGAGCAGCATCGCGCCCGGCAGCACGTCGATCGGGAGCTTGCCGTCGAACGGCCCCGGGAGGCCGTTGCCGGTGGACAGGTACAACTCGGTGCCACGCAGGCGATCGGCGTTCACCAGCGGATCGTGCGCATCCCAACGCGATGCCTCGCGACGGCGGTCACCCCAGAGCGCTTCCGGGTCTTGCCGGGCGGAGGCGACGATCGCGCTGGTCAGCAGCTCACCGTACGGACCCGTGGGATTGAGATTGCCGCTGAACGACCCGGCGAACCGGAAGACGCCCGGCCGCCGGGCGGCGAGTTCGACAGCGCCGTAGCCGCCGAGCGACAGGCCCGCCGCCACTCGGCGGCCGTCCCCGCGATAGCCGCGATCGATCAGCTGCGGGATCTCGACGGCGGTGAACGTCTCCCACTGATTGAGCACGACGTTCTTGCCGTAATTCCACCAGTCGGAAAAGAACCCCGCGGAACCCGAGCCCGGCATCACCACCAGCGCGCCGGAGTCGTCGGCGAGCTTCCGGATGTCGGTGTTGGCGGTCCAGCCACGATAATCCTGCAGCCGTGTCTCCCCGGCGAGCAGGTACACCGCCGGCCACTTCCGGTCCGGTTCGGCGGCCCATCCCGACGGCAGGATCAGCCGGACCATCGCGTAACTCCCGACGCCGACCGAGCGCACGGTGAGGTCCAGCATCCGCGGGTCACCGTCCACAGTGGTCTGGGCCACGACGTGCGAGCCGTCGTCGGCCCTGGCGTCCGGGACACCGCTCTCGGCCCGCGCCGGGGCCGCGACGACGCCCGGCAGCAGGCAGGCGACGGCCGCGACCGCCCACAGCCGCCTCGAAGTATTGCGCATACGTAATCCTTTGTCCCGGTCGTTCGACAGAATTCGAAAATGTGACGGCGATTACCCGAGAAAGAAAATCAGAGGTGGCAACACGTTAAGCGGACGGGCCGCTTCCGCGCAATTGTCCTGCCCACAATCCGGGAGGACAATATGAATGCCAGGGAAACAAGAAAACCATCGACCTCCCCCAGTCGGGTGACCCATCACTCACGGACGGTGAGCGACTGTGGCACGGGAGTACCAGATCAGCTCGCATACCAGCGAAAAGTCCGGAAAACGCAGGTCACGTCCTGTACACGAAGGACATTTACGTTCTCTTGATGCCTTCCGGTATTCGATTTCCCGTCGTAGCCTTCGTCGTGCCGCCCGGGTTCGGCGTTCCCCGACGCGACCCCGGCGCCCGCGTCCCACCGAAGGGACCACACCTCCCCACGGACCCTTCCGAAAGGGCTATTCATGGCTGCCCGAATTCGCGCACTCGTCGTGTCCGCCGCCGCGGTCGCGACCATTTCCGGCACGCCCGGAGAATCGATTCAGGCCGCGCCCGCACCGCCTCCGCCCACCGTTCCGGAGGCCGCCCTGCTGCCACCGGGAACCGTCCCGCACGCGTCCGCGCGCGACGGTTTCGACGTGGCCTCGGCACTGTCCACCCCGGACCGTGGGCGGAGCAGGGTCGACGTCGGCGGTTGCGAAGACGTCGTCCACGGCAGGCTGGTCGGCGACGGCGCCGCCGGCCAGGGCTTCCAGTCCGCCGTCCCCGGCGGCCAGGTCTCCGAACTGGTCGCCCGCATGACGAACCCACCCGATCTGGCGGCCTGGGCCGCGCAGGCCGGGCGGTGCTCGAAGATGACGGTCGACGACGCGGCCGGTACCGCGGTGTCGACCGTCACCGTCCACCCGGCTCCCGTCGTTCCGGGCGCGAAAACCCTTTCCTACGAACAACTCCTGACGCTCCCCGGACAGCCCCCCGAGCTGCCGGGACTGCGTCTGCGCACCGTCGCCATCGCCGCCGACGACGTGCTGGTCGTGCTTCGTGACGCCGGGACCACCGGCCTCGATCTCGACGCGCTCGCCGTCGACGCCTGGCGGCACGCCGCCGGTCCGCTCGGCCGTTGATCCCCCGCACCACCCCCGCCGAATCCCCGAACCCGCCCGGCCGAAGGCCCCGCTATCGCGGTGGCAGGGCGCCTAGGCCGCCACAGCGACCTATCCGACCAAGCCGCGCCCTGCCGACGTCGATCGCGGTCGCGGGTTCACCCCGGATATTGAGGAGACGTCATGTCCTTGGCCCCCGAAAACCTGCCCGCCACGGCCGGCCCCACCCTCCCCGACTGCCTCCGGCACTGGGCGGACACCGACGGCGACCGGCCGGCGGTCACCTTCACCGACTTCGCGACCGATCGCGCCGGGCGACGGCGGACGCTGACGTGGAAACAACTCAAGGACCGCGTCGACGCCGTCGCGAGCGCGCTGCCCGTCCGGACCGGTGACCGGGTGGCGATCCTGTGCCCGCAGAGCGCCGATTACGTCGTCGCCTTCCTCGGCGCGATCACCGCGGGCGCGATCGCCGTGCCGCTGTTCGATCCCGGCCTGCCCGGGCACGCCGGGCGGCTCGCCGCGGTGCTGACCGACTGCTCCCCCACCGCGGTGATCACCACCGCCGCGGCCGAGGACGCCGTCCGCGAGTTCCTCGCCGGCCTGCCCGGCGGCGGGGAAGTCACGGTCGTCGCGGCCGACAAGGCTGGACCCGTCCGCGCCTGGCCCGCCCCTGCCCCGGCGCCGGACGACGTGGCGTACCTGCAGTACACCTCCGGTTCGACGCGCAGCCCGGCCGGCGTGGTGCTGACCCACGAGAACGTGCTCGCCAACGTCCGCCAGGCGGTGCACGGGCTCGGGATCGCACCGACGGGGACCACGGTGTCGTGGCTGCCGCTGTTCCACGACATGGGTCTCGTCCTCGGCTTGATCACGCCGCTGGCGATGGGCATGCGGTCGGTGCTGATGGATCCGCTGGCCTTCATCGAGCGTCCGGTGCGCTGGCTGGAACTGCTCGGCGACCACAACGGGAGCTGGAGCGCCGCCCCGAACTTCGCGTTCCACTACGCCGCGAGCCGGGTGCGCGAGGAAGACCGCGCCAAGCTCCGTCTCGACCGGGTCGCCGCGATCGTCAACGGCGCCGAGCCGATCAACCCCGGCGTGCTCGACCGGTTCCATAAAACCTTCGCCGAAGTCGGGTACACCCCGGACAAGACCAGGCCCGCGTACGGGCTGGCCGAGGCGACCGTGTTCGTCACCACCGGTCCCGGCGTTCCACCTCGGGTCACCACGTTCGACCGCGCCGCACTGGGCGCCGGAACGGCACGACCGTCGAACGACGGGCTCAAGCTGGTCGCCTGCGGTGTCCCGGTGGGCCAGCGAGTCGCGCTGGTCGATCCCGAAACCGGCGTCGCGCTGAAGGACGGTTCGGTCGGCGAGATCTGGGTCCACGGCCCCAACGTCGGCACCGGCTACTGGCAGAAACCCTTGGAGAGCACCGAAACCTTCGGCGCCAGGCTGACCGGCGACCACGGGGAACTGCCCGCCGGCCCTTGGTTGCGCACCGGTGACCTCGGCGTCCGGTACGACGGCGAGGTCTACATCGCGGGCCGGATCAAGGATCTGCTCATCGTCGACGGCCGCAACCACTACCCGCAGGACGTCGAAGCGACGGCGGCCTCGGCCGACCGTGACATCCGCCCCGGCAGTGTCGCCGCGTTCGCCGTCGAAGGCACCGACACCGAAGCCGCGGTCGTCGTCGCCGAGCACCGCGGCCACAGCGCGCTGACCACCGAGGACGAGCGGGCGCTCGCCGTGGCGGTCCGGCGGCTCGTTTCCGACGCACACGGCCTCGCACTGCGCGACGTCGTGCTCGTCCCGGCGGGCCTGGTCCCGCGGACCTCCAGCGGCAAGATCGCGCGGAGCGCCTGCCGCGACCGTTACCTCGCCGGCGATTACGGAAAGGCCTTGGTGCGATGAGAAACCCGTCGTTCGACACGCCCACGCTGCGCCGCTGGCTGCTGGACACCGTCGCCGGGCACACCGGCGTCGACGCGGCCCGGCTCGAAGCCGACCGCCCGCTCAGCGACTACGGCCTGTCCTCCCGCCAGGCCGTCGGTATCGCCGCCGATCTCGAAGACCTGCTCGGCACTCCGCTCCCGGCCACCCTGCTGTGGGAGAGCCCGACCATCGACCATCTGGCCCGCTCGCTCACCGGCGGCACCGACCCCGAACCCGAACCGGCGGGCACCGACCGTCGCCGGACCGATCCGATCGCCGTCGTCGGCCTCGGCTGCCGCTGGCCGGGCGCGGACGGACTCGACGAGTTTTGGGAGCTGCTGCGCAGTGGCCGGGACGCCGTCCGGACCGCGCCGCCGGGCCGGTGGGGCGCCGACGCGGCACCGATCGTCGGCGGATTCCTCGACGACGTGGCCGGGTTCGACGCGGACCACTTCGGCATCACCCCCCGTGAAGCGTCCACAATGGACCCGCAACAGCGGATGCTCCTGGAAGTCGCGTGGGCCGCGCTGGAACACGCCGGAATCGCCCCGGCTTCCCTGCGTGGCAGCCGGACCGGCGTGTTCACCGGGATCTCGACCCACGACTACGGCCATCTCACGATGGCGGGCGGCGGTGTGGATCTGTGGACCGCCACCGGCGCGGCCGGAAGTATCGCGGCCAACCGGCTCTCCTACGTCTACGACCTGCGCGGGCCGAGTATGGCGGTGGACACCGCCTGCTCCTCGTCGCTGGTCGCGGTGCACCACGCGGTCCGCGCGCTGCGCGACGGCGAGGCGGATCTGGCCTTGGCGGGCGGGGTGAACCTCATGCTGTTGCCCGGCCCGACGGCCGCGTTCGCCGCGGCGGGGCTGCTTGCCGCGAATGGCCGGTGCAAGACGTTCGCCGCGGACGCGGACGGCATCGCGCGTGCCGAGGGCTGCGGTGTCGTCGTGCTCAAACGGCTGGCGGACGCCGAATACGACGGAGACCGGGTGCTGGCGGTGATCCGCTCCACCGCGGTCAACTCCGACGGCCGGTCACAGGGTATGGCGGCGCCGAATCCCGTCGCACAGCAGGACATGCTGCGCACGGCGTACCACGGCGCCCGGCTCGATCCGTCCACTGTGGACTACGTCGAGGCGCACGGCACCGGCACGTTGCTCGGCGACCCGATCGAGGCGCGCTCGCTCGGCGCCGTGCTCGGCAAGGACCGCCCCGCCGACGCACCGCTGCTGATCGGCTCGGTGAAGACGAACATCGCGCATGCCGAGGCGGCCGCGGGGATCGCCGGGCTGATCAAGGTCGTCCTCGCGATGACCCGGGACGAACTGCCGCCTCAGCTGCACTTCACCGCGCCCAACCCGCATATCCCGTTCGACGACCTGCGCCTGAAGGTGGTGACCGAACCGACGCCGTGGCCACGCCGGTCCGGGCGGGCGACGGCAGGTGTGTCCGCGTTCGGTTTCGGCGGGACCAACGCGCACGTCGTCCTCGAACAGGCGCCGCCGCCGGAGCCGGTCCCGGACCGCGGCGACATCCGCATCGGACTGCTGTCCGCCCGCACCCACGACCGTCTCACCGAACGCGCGACGCAGCTGGCGAACTGGCTGGAAGCCACGCCGGCGCTTTCCCTCGCCGACGTCACCCATACGCTCGCCCGCCGCGACAACGGCGGTCCGCACCGCGCCGCCGTCGTCGCCGGGGACACGGCCGAGCTGGCCGGGCTGCTGCGCGCCGTCGGTTCCGGCGCCGATCCGCTGCCCGCGGGCGCGGTCACCGGCACCACCCGGAGCACCGACGGCCCGGTGTTCGTGTTCTCCGGCCACGGCTCGCAGTGGCCGGGTATGGGGCAGGGACTGCTGGCCGCCGAACCCGCGTTCGCCGCCCAGGTCGACAAGCTCCACGACCTGTTCACCGACCACACCGGCCGCTCGCTGCGCGCCCTGCTCACCAGCGGGGATCCCTTGTCCCTTCCCGAAACGCAGACGGCCATCTTCGGCACACAGATCGCGCTCGCCGCCCAGTGGGAGGCGCTCGGCGTCCGGCCCGCGGCCGTCGTCGGACACTCCCTCGGCTCCGCGGCGGCCGCCGTGGTGAGCGGCGTGCTCACCCCCGACGAGGCCGTCCACCTGGTCGCGACCAGAGCCCGGCTCCTGGGCACCATCGGGCCCGGCGGCGCGATGGCGGCGGTCGAACTGGCGCCCGAAGAGCTGGACCTGTACCCGGACATCGAGCTCGCCGTCGAATCCGCGCCGGGGCAGCTGACCGTGGCCGGGGACGCGACCGTGCTCGATCTCCTGGTCGCGGAGCTCGAAGCCGCCGGGCTGCGGGCACGCCGGCTGCCGGTCGAGGTCGCCGGGCATTCCGCCCGTGTCGACCCGGTACTGCCCGCGCTCCGGGAGGCGCTCGTCGAACTGGGCGGCCGTCGTCCGACGGTGCCTTGGTACGACACGGTGCTGGCCGATCCGCGGGAGCTGCCGGACTTCGACGCCGGGTACTGGGCCGCGCATCTGCGGCGTCCGGTGCGGTTCCGGCAGGCCGTGGCGGCCGCCGCCGCGGACGGGCACCGCGTGTTCCTCGAAGTGTCGCCGCATCCGATCCTGCGGGGTTCGGTGGCGCGGACGCTCGAAGCCGAGGGGATCGACGACGCGCTCGTCACCGGAACCCTGCGCCGGGGCCAGGACGAGGTCCGCGCGCTGGGCGCCGCGGCGGCCGAGCTGTACTGCGCGGGCACCCGGATCACCACCGCCGATCCGGACGACGGGGCCCGGCTGGTCGACGTCCCGCCGATGCCGTGGCGGCACGAACGGCACTGGTACACGACGACCGAAGAGGCGCCGTCGTTCGCGACTCGCACGCCGGAGCCCGAACCGGCGCGCAGTGGCGGAGGCGACCGGCTCACCGAGATCGTCGCCGCCGTGATGGGGCTGCGTCCCGACCGCCTCGACGCCCATGTCCCGCTGGTGGAACTCGGCCTGGATTCCCTGATGGCGAACCGGATCCGCGAGGCCGTCCGCCGGGAGTTCGGCACCGAACCCGACTCCGCGGCCGTGCTCCGGGGCGCCACGCTCGCCGATCTCAGCCGCGATCTCGCGCCCCGCGAGAACGAGGAGCCGCTGCCGTCGCGCGGTCGCGCCTGGGACGCGGCGGACCGGCTGGTGCTGCGCCTGTGGCAGGAACACACCGGCACCGAAGCGGCCGGAACGCACGTCCGCCTGACCGAGACGGCCGCACCGGACCGGCTGGCCGAGTTGCTCGCCGAGGGGCTCAGCAGCGAACTCGCCACGCCCGTCGACGCCGCCGAGCTCCGTCGGCACGACACACTCGCGGCCATCGCCGACGTCGCCCGCGCGGTCCTCGACACGCGAGAAGAACGAGGGCCGGTGCACGTCCTCTCTCCCGGCGAGCCCGGAGTCGCGCCGCTACTGCTGTTCCACCCCGGCGGCAGCACGTGCACCGTGTACCGGCCGTTGCTGGAGCGGCTGCCCACCGGAGTGCCGTGCGTCGGGTTCGAACGCGTTCCCGGTGTCAGCATCGAAGAACGGGTCGAGCAGTTGCTGCCGTTGGTGCGGGAACAACGTCGCGACCGGCCGTACCGGCTGGCGGGCTGGTCGTTCGGCGGGGCGCTGGCGTACGGCGTCGCCGCGCGGCTCGCCGAAGAAGGCGAGGAGGTCGAGTTCGTCGCGCTGATCGACACGATGCTCCCGCTGCCGGAGCCGGACCTCGATGCGAGGGCGTCGTCGGCCCGGCGGTTCCTGCGCTTCACCGGATACGTCGAGGGGACCTACGGCCGCGAAGTGCGGCTCGGCCACGAGGAGCTCGCACCGCTGCCCGAAGAGGAGCAGATCGAGCTGACCATGCGGCGGGTCGCCGAAGCGGGCTTGCTCAGCCCCGGCGTCCTCCGGCACCAGCGTCAGTCCTTTTTGGACACGTTGGCGGCCGAACGCGGCACGCCCCGTCACTACGGCGGGCGCGTCGTGCTCTACCGGGCGACCGAGCAGTACGCGGCCGGGCTGGCGATGGAACCCCGGTATTCGCGCACGGATCTCGCGGCGGGCTGGGCGGGCTTGTGCCCGGAGCTGGAGATCGTGCCGGTCGAGGCGCATCACCTGTCGGTGGTCGACCCGCCCCACGTCGATGTCGTGGCGAGGCATCTGACGGGGCTCCTGTGACCACGGCCCGGGCCGAGCGAGCGGTCGACCGCGCCTGGCCGCTTTTGGCGGTACTCGGCGCCGGGCTCTTCCTCGTGGCGGTCGACGCGACCGTGCTGCACGTCGCGTTGCCCGACCTCGTCCGGCAGCTGCGGCCGGGCGCGGCGGCTCAGGTGTGGATCGTGGCGATCTACCCGCTGACCGCCGCGCCGCTGCTGCTGCCGTTCGGCACCCTCGGCGACCGGTACGGGCGGCGGCGCGTACTGGTCGCCGGGTACGTCGTGTTCGGGATCGCCTCGCTCGGCTGCGCGTTCGCGCCGAACGTCCCGGTGCTGCTGGGCTGTCGCGCGCTGCTCGGCTGCGGCGGCGCGATGATCATGCCGGTGACGATGTCGCTGCTCCGCGAACTGTTCCCGGATCAGCGGCGTCGTCGCACGGCGATCGCGGTGTGCAGCGGGATCGCGGGCACCGGATCGGTGTTCGGACCGATCCTCGGCGGCGTGCTCGTCGAGGTGTGGGGCTGGCGGGCCACGTTCCTGCTGAACCCACCGGTGATCCTCGCGGCGATCGTCCTGGCGCTGCGATGGCTTCCCCGGAACCCACCCGGGCGGCGGCCGTGGGACGCGGTCAGTGCGGCGCTCGCGGCGGGCGGTGTCCTCGGGATCGCTTTCGCCGTCGGGCATCCGGGTGCCTGGACCACGGCCGTCGCCTCGGGCGTGACCGGATGTGTCCTCATCGGACTGTTCCTGCGCCGCCAGCGCCGGACCGATCCGCCGCTGCTGGACCTCGCCCTGTTCCGGCGGCCGGGCGTGCGGGCCGCGGTCGGCGGGGTGCTGCTGGTGATGAGCACGCTCGTCGGGCTCGGCCTGCTGTTCGCCCAATACCTGCAGGTGGTGCTCGGCCTATCGCCCACGGCGGCGGCGGGCCGGCTGCTTCTCGTATTGGGCGCGTCGGCCGTCGGAAGTGTCGTGACCCCGTCCCTGCTGGGACGCTTCGGCAACGCCCGGGTCCGGACGGCCGGATTCGCGGTGGCGGCGGTCTCGTTGCTGGTCCCGGCGGCGGGTCCGGCCGCGCTGACGTCGCCGGTGCTGCTGGGTGCCGGGCTGACCGGGCTGGGTCTGGGGATGGCGCTCGCGCTCACGTCGAGCACCGACACCCTGCTCTCGGCGACGTCGGCGGACCAGGCCGGCGGTGCCGCGGCGGTGGAGAAGACCGGCTACGAACTGGGCGCCGGTTTCGGGACGACGGTGTTCGGTTCCCTGGCCGCCGCCGTGTACGCGGGGCATCTGACCGTCCCGGCCGGCGTGCCCGAACCGGCGCGGGCGCTCGCTCTGTCGGGACCGGCTCAAGCGGAGGCGGCCGCATCCGGCCTCACGTCGCATTCAGCCGACGAATTGCTCGACGCCGCGAAAGCCGCCTGCACCACGGGGCTTCAGGTGTCGGCGGCCGTCGCTTGTGGGGCGTTCCTGGTGGCCGTGCTCGTCAGCTCGGGCGCGCCTCGTCGGTGAACTGCCCGGCGAACTCCCCGGTCGGCGGGATCTCCTGGATCACGTCGATCAGGACGCCGTTGGGGTCGGCGACGATGAAGTGCCGCTGCCCGAACTCCTCGCTGCGCAGGGAAAGCGCCTCGGGCAGCCCGGCCGCCCCGACCAGCCGCCGGTGCTCGGCGTCGACGTCTTCGACCTCGAAGTTCAGCAACAGTCCCTGCACGGGTTTGCCCGCCCCGCCGGGAATGGTTTCGTGTCCCGGGGCGAGGATCGCGAGCTCCCACTCACCGCGTTTCAGGCTGACGTACCAGTCGGCTTCGAAGGTGAGCTCGAAGCCGAAGTGATCGCGGTAGAAGTCCCGTGTCTCGGCGATCTTCTCGGTCATGAGAACGGGATAGAAGCTGGTCAGACGCATGGTGCCGCCTTGTCTCGTGAATAATACCGACCGTCGGTTTGTTTTATCGAAGTTAGCCAACCTACGGTCGGTATGTCAAGATCCGGGCATGGCCCGCACGAAACAGCAGCAGCGCGAAGAGACGATGGAGGCGTTGACCGCCACCGCCCGGCGGCTGTTCGCCGAGCACGGGTACGGCAAGGTCGGCCTGGAGACCATCGCGCAGACCGCCGGCGTCAGCAAAGGCGCGCTCTACCACCACTTCAGCAGCAAGGCGGAGCTGTTCCGGCACGTACTCGGCGTCGTGCAGCACGACGTCGGCGAGCAGATCGCGCGGGCCGCGGACGCCGCGCCGGACTCGTGGGCCGGACTGCTCGCCGGCTGCCGCGCGTTCCTCGCCGCCGCGACCGATCCGGAGACCCAGCAGATCATGCTGCTGGACGGTCCGTCGGTGGTCGGCTGGCAGGACTGGCGCGAACTGGACGCGGAGTCCTCCGCCCGGCACCTCGCCGAAGCCCTGACCGGCCTCATGACCGAGGGCGTCCTGGCGAAGCGCCCCGTCGAACCGTTGGTACGCCTGCTTTCCGGCGCGATGAACGAGGCCGCCGTCTGGCTCGCCCACTCCCCCGACCCGAAGTCCGACCTCGCCGCGACCATGGACACCCTGACCCCGATGATCGAAGCGCTCCGCTAAGCCGAACTCGCGTGATTAGAGGCGTAACTCGCGTGATTGGGGCCGGATCACCGAGTTCGGCGTCCAATCACGTGAGTTCCGTCTTCAATCACGCGAGTCACGTGTCCGGGCACAACGCGAAAGGCCCCACCCGGCGTCGGGTGGGGCCTTCACTGCGTGGGCGATACTGGGATCGAACCAGTGACCTCTTCGGTGTGAACGAAGCGCTCTCCCCCTGAGCTAATCGCCCGTGGTACGAACTTCGGTCCACCGGAGGAAGCGAACCTGGTGCGCGATACTGGGATTGAACCAGTGACCTCTTCCGTGTCAGGGAAGCGCTCTCCCGCTGAGCTAAACGCGCGTGGTGTTTCGTTCGTACTGGCGATAGCTTAGCGGACCCCGTTTTCGGGGCCTCACAGGGGGTTACCCATCCGCGAGGCTCAGGGTTTCGGCAGGCGGGACGCGATCGAGCCCGCGATCTCCTTCGCCCGGCCGCAAGGGCTTCCGCTCCCCTCGCGCGCCAGGAGCCGGACGGCGACGTGTTCGACCTCGCGGTCCGGCAGCGGCCGATGCTGCCACGTGACGGCGCAGTTCGAGCCGCCGAACTCCCGCATGTCACCGGTGACACCGCTGCCGAGGTCGACCGGCGATCCCTCCGGCGCGTAGGCGCCTCGCTGCAGTTCGACGGTCAGCGTGTCCCCGCCGCCCACCCACTCGCAGATCCGCAACGTCCGCGGGGCGGGCTGCGTGTTGGGCACGGCCTTGCCGATCACCGCCGGATCGGCGACCGCGCACGGGTCGAGAGGCAGGATGCTCGCCGGGTCACCGGCGCGATCGACCTCGTGCGTACGCAGCCGGGTGAGCGCGGCGCTCAGCATGTCGTCGGCGGCCTTGCAGGGATCACCCTCCCGCCCCGGATGGGAGACGACGACGCCGAGCCGCCGGTCCGACGGCAGCTGCACGACCGAATCGCAGCCGCCGCTGATCGTGCTGCGCAGCAACGGCAGCCCTTCGGCCGTGCGCTCCGTCCGTTCGACGCTGCTGGTGCTCACCCCTTCGCCGAGCCGCAGTTCGAAGCTGACGCCCTTGAGTCCGGTGTACTTGCAGCGGGCCGGATAGATCGGGCTCGTTTCCGGTTTCAGGGTGCCGAATTCCTGCACGAACCGGCCCGCGAGCACCTTGCACGGATCCACCAGCCGCAGACGTTCCGCGGCGAGCGCATCGTTCGCCGACAGCGAGGTGACCCCGGGATTCTCGGGTTTGGCGTGCTCGGCGATCGCGAGGCCGAGCGCGACCATCCCGGCCACGACGAGCAGGACGACCGCGGCGAGCGAGCCGAACAGGATCTTCTTCGTCCGGGGCGCCATCTTCTTGGGCGGCGGCCGCCAGATCGGCAGCGGCAGCGCCAGCACTGAACGCACCTCGTTGTCCTGCTGGCGGATCCGCGCGTGCACGGCCGGCGGCCAGGGCGCCGCACCGGGCGGCACGGGGCCGAGGAAGTCCAGGATCTGTTCCGGGGTCGGCCTCCGCGCGGGATCCTTGGCCAGGCACGGTTCGGCGAGCTGCCGGATCTCGTCCGGGACGACGCTGAAATCCGCCGCGCCGTGCACGACGTTATACAGCGTTTGCGGCGCGGTCGGGCCGGTGAACGGGCCGCGGCCGGTCGCGGCCATGACCAGGATCGCGCCGAGGGAGAACACGTCGCTCGCGCCGGTGATCTGCCCGCTGCCTGCCTGTTCCGGGGACATGAACGCGGGCGAGCCGATGATCGCGCCCGTCCCGGTGAGGTCCTGCGCCTCCTCCGCCACCCGCGCGATGCCGAAGTCGATCACCCTCGGGCCGTCACTCGTCAGAATGATGTTGCTGGGTTTCAGGTCCCGGTGGATCAGCCCGGCACGGTGGATCTCGGTCAGCGCCGCGGCGAGCCCGGACGCCAGCAGCCGCACCGATTCGGCGGGCAGCGGTCCGGCCGCGTCCACGGCCTCCTTCAAGGACGGTCCCGTGACGAAGACCGAGGCGAGCCACGGGGTTTCCGCTTCCGCGTCGGCGTCCATCACCGCGGCCGTGTAGGCGCCGGAGACCAGCCGCGACGTGGCGACCTCGCGCCGGAACCGCTCACGGAAACGCGGGTCGTGCGCGAATTGGGCGTGCAGCTGTTTGACCGCGACGAGCCTGCCGTCCGGAGCCAGGCCGAGCACGACGCGGCCCATCCCGCCTTCGCCGAGTTCGGCGATGATCCGGTACGGGCCGATCTGCCGGGGTTCGCCGGGGTTCAACGGTTTCACTGACCAGCCCTAGGGTTTCGGAAGTTTCTGCAGCAGCACCCCGGCGAAGGCCTTGGCCTTCTCGCAGGCTTCGTCGGCGGTCATCTTCGTACCACTGGTGCCGACGGTCAGCTCGACGTTCTCCCCGTCGCGGTCGCTGACGGACCGATGTTGCCAGGTCAGCGAACAGCTGGAGCGGGCGATGCCGTCGTCCTTCTTCGCCAGGTACACCTTGGCACCACCGAGATCCAGGGTGGCGGTCCCCGTGTAGTACGAGTCCTTCGACTGGACCGGCGGGTACGCCCGCACGAGGCTCAGCCGGACACTGCCCGCCGCGTCGTACCGGCACTGGTGCAGATGTTCGCGGATCGTTTCGACGACCGGGCCGATCAGCCGGTCCGTCGTCACGGGGCCGACCAGCGCGCACGGGTCCAGCGGCGCCAGCGTCCCGGCGGGGAGCTCGCGTTCCTGGCCGCCTGCCCGGATCCGCTTGACCGCGTCGGCGAGCGCGGCCTTCACCACCGAACACGCGGCGTCCTTTGCAGACATCGAATTCACGTCGACGGTGAGCTTCGTGTTCGGCAGGCCGGAGACCGGGACGGCGACCGCGCACGCGTCGTCGGAACCCTTGATCCGCAACGGAAGTCCTTCGAGCTCGCCGCCCGCTTCGCCTTCGACGAGGTCGCCGCCGATCGCGAGCTCCAGCCATTTGCCCGCGGGCGAAGAGTACGTGCACGAATCGAACTGTATGTCGATCTTGGTGCTGAGCTTGCCGAACCCGGGCACGTCGCGTCCGTTCAGGACCTTGCACAGGTCGACCCGGCGCAGGTTGTCCGGGCCGAGCGGGTCCTGGTTGACCGGGGTGGCGATCGGCTCGTCCGGCTGCGGCGGCGAACTCGGCGCGACGGCCGCCGGCGGCGGATCGTCCGAGGACAGGGAGACCGCCGTGACGACGCCACCGACGAGCAGCACGACGCCGGCCGCGGCGAGCCCCGCGTACAGGCCACGTCGGGATCGCTTCTGCGGTGGCGGGTTCAGCAGCCGCTGGACCTCGGCCTGTTGCGACGCGATGAGGTGCGACACCACCGGCGGCCACGGGCTGGTGACCGGCGGGATCGGGCCCAGCCGCTCCAGTACCCAGGCCGGGGACGGCCGGTCCGCCGGGTTCTTCGCCAGGCACGGCTCGACGATCTGCCGCAGCTCGGGCGCGAGGTGCCGCAGATCGGGGTGGACGTGGACGACGTTGTACAAGGTGTGCGGGGTGGACGTCCCGGTGAAGGGATTCGTTCCGGTCGCGGCCATCACCAGCAGCGCGCCGAACGAGAACATGTCGCTCGCCGGGGTCAGCGGCTTGCCCTCGGCCTGTTCCGGCGACATGAACCCGGGCGAACCGATGACGGCGCCGGTGTGCGTGAGTTCGGAGTCGCCTTCGACGGCGCGGGCGATGCCGAAGTCGATCACCCGGGGACCGTCGCCGGTGAGGATGACGTTGCTCGGCTTCAGGTCGCGGTGGATCAGCCCGGCCCGGTGGATGTCGCCGAGCGCCAGCGCGAGCCCGGCGGCGAGATGCCGTACCGCCGTCGGCGGCAATGGACCGCCGGCGGAGACGGCCTCGGACAAGGCCGGTCCCGGTACGAACACCGAGGCCAGCCACGGTGTCGGCGCGTTCGGGTCGGCGTCCATGACCGGCGCGGTGTACGCACCGGACACCAGGCGGGAGGTTTCGACCTCCCGGCGGAACCGCTCGCGGAAGCCGGGGTCGTGCGCGAAACCGGGATGGACCTGCTTGATCGCGACCAGGCGCCCGTCGGACGAGGTCCCGAGCAGCACCCGGCCCATCCCGCCCTCGCCGAGCGCGGCGAACACCCGGTAGCGCCCCACGCCGGTGGGTTCGCCGGTGTTCAACGGCTTCACGAAGGCCCCCTTGTTCCGAGGGGCGATGGTACAAAACCACCCGGAAGTGTCACGCGGCGCGTCGGTCCGCCCGGCCGAAGTCCTTGAGCCGGAGGCTGTTGGACACGACGAGCACGGACGACAGCGACATCGCCGCCCCGGCGATCAGTGGGTTCAGCAGTCCCAGCGCGGCCAGCGGGATCGCGGCGACGTTGTACCCGAACGCCCAGAACAGGTTCCCCCGGATGATCCGCAGCGTGCGGTCGGCGAGCCGGATGGCGTCGGGGACCACGCGCAGGTCTTCGCGGACCAGCACCATGTCGGCGGAGCGGACCGCGATGTCGCTGCCCTGTGCCATCGCCATGCCGAGATCCGCGGTCGCCAGCGCCGGACCGTCGTTGATCCCGTCGCCGACCATCGCGACCCGCGCTCCCCCGGCCCGCAGTTCCTCGATGACCGCGGCCTTCTCCGCGGGCAGCACCCCGGCGCGCACGTCGGAGACGCCGATCTCGTCCGCGACCATGCGGGCGGCGGCTTCGTTGTCGCCGGTCAGCAGCACGGTCCGCAGGCCGAGCGCGTGCAGGGCGTCGACGGCGGCCCGCGCCGACGGCTTCACGACGTCCCGGACCTCCAGGTGCCCGGCGATCCGGCCGTCCACCGCGACGAGGATCGCCGTCGCGCCATCCGCCGCCGTGACGTCGCAGGGGATCCCTCGATCGGCGAACAACCGCGCGTTGCCGACAAGGACGTCGTGCCCCTCGACCTCGCCCTGCGCGCCGAGCCCGGGCAGCGCGGCGAAGCGTTCAACCGGCGGCAGGTCCGGCAGCTCGGCCCGCGCCGCGGTCACCACGGCCGCCGCGATGGCGTGCTCCGAACCGGCCTCCACGGCCCCGGCGAACCGCAGCAGCTCGCCGATGGTGAACCCGTCGGCGGGGCGGCGCGCGGTGACGGTCATCTTCCCGGTGGTGACGGTGCCGGTCTTGTCCAGTACGACGGTGTCCACCGTGCGGCTCGCCTCGAGCGCGTCCGGGCCCTTGATGAGGATGCCGAGCTGGGCGCCGCGGCCGACCCCGGCCATCAGCGCGGTCGGCGTCGCGAGCCCGAGCGCGCACGGGCAGGCGATGATGAGGACGGCGACGGCCGCCGCGAACCCTTCGCGCGCGGGTGCCCCGCCGAGCAGCCAGACCGCGAGCGTCAGCGCGGCCACGCCGAGCACGGCGGGGACGAACACCGCGCAGATCCGGTCGACCAGACGCTGCACCGCGGCCTTGCGGGCCTGGGCGCGTTCCGCGAGCGCGGTCATCTGGGCCAGCTGGGTATACGTGCCGACCGCGGTCGCGCGGACGACGAGCCTGCCGTCCCGGTTCACCGAAGCGCCGATGACCCGGTCTCCGGTGGTGACCTCCGCGGGAACCGGCTCGCCGGTCACCGCGCTGACATCCACAGTGGACAGTCCGTTGTGGACGACACCGTCGGCGGCGACGGCCTCCCCCGGCTTGACCACGAACAGGTCGCCGACGGCCAGCTCGCCGATCGGGATCATCCGCTCGGCCCCGTCCCGCAAGACCCGGACGTCCTTGGCGGCCAAGGCGTCCAGCGCGGCCAGCAGCCCGGCGGCGCTGCGCCGGGACCGGCTCTCGAAGTACCGGCCCGCGAGCAGGAAGGTGGTCACCCCGGCGGCGACGTCGAGATAGATCGCGTCGGCACCGGCCGCGGTCGGGCCGAAGCCGATCCAGTAGCCGGGTTCGCTGCCGCCCGCGAAGGCGGACCAGGCCGACCACGCGAACGACGAGAGCACCCCCAACGACACCAGAGTGTCCATACTGGACGAACGATGACGGAGGTTCCGCAACGTGGCACGGTGGAACGGCAGCGCGGACCAGAACACCACGGGCACGGCCAACGCGAGGCACAGCAGCTCCCAGCCGGGGAACCGCAGCCGCGGCACCAGGGCGAGTGTGATCGAGAGGTTCCCCAGCGGGATCGCGAGCAACGCGGCGACGACCAGCCGCCGCCGGAGATCCCGGACCCTGGCGAAACCGATGTCCGGATCCTCGTCGCCGCGGATCTCCGCCGTGTAGCCGGATTTGCGGACCCGCTCGATGAGCACTTCGTCGGCCAGCGTTTCGGGGACCTGCACGGTGGCCCGCTCGGTCGCGTAGTTCACCGACGCGCGTACCCCGTCGAGTTTGTTCAGCGTGCGTTCCACCCGCGCCGAACAAGCGGCGCAGGTCATCCCCGACACGGTCAGTTCCACCGTGCGGACGGCGGACTCCGGCGCGGAAATCGTCATTTCGTGGCACTCCCAGGTTTCACCGATGGTTCCTCGGTGGTGGAACAGGTGTCCCTGGTGGTGTCGCGAGGCAGATTACCGGCGGCGGGAACCGGACCCGTCGCCGGGCCGACTACTGCGATGGTGGTGGAAACAGGTGTCTCAGTTCAGGCTTCGGTACAGGTGGTCGTGAGTGGCGTTCAGGGTCTGCCGCGCGACCACTAGGCCTGGCGTGGGGTCAGCGCGAGCTCGAAGGTGTTGCCGTCTCCCTGGAAGAGGGTGCTCACGTACGAGGTGAACGCGCCGCAGCCAGTGAGCGGCGCCAGCGAATAGGTGCCGGCGAGCGCGCCGCCTTTCGCCATGGTGAAGCCGTCACCGGTGCGCAGTTCCGCCGTCGACGGGGCCGACGTCCGGCAGGACGGCCCGGTGCTGACCGGCATGCCGACGAGCGTGACGAGCGGGAGGACGGTGGTGAACCGGGGCCGTGCGACGAAACCGGTCCCGGCGAGGTCGCCGCCCTGTGCTCCGTCGGCGACGAACTCCAGATCGGCCGAGCCCGGCAGGAAGCCGAACAGCCGGAAGTCGGTGTGCGCCTTGTCGAACACCGGGCCGCCGCTGAACACGGTGGCCGCGGTGGGACTCAGATCGAAGGTGCCGGTGAGCGGCGCGGCGGCGCCGAGGGCTTTGACGCCGGTCTTCCCGGCGACCGCGTACCGGTGCCCCGCGGGTTTGTCTCCGAGTTCGAAGGAGAGCAGGACCGGGTCCTGGCCGGGGTCGAGCGCGCAGTCCGAGGTGAACGAGCCGAGCCCGGTGAAAGAACCATCGGCCTTCTTCGGGGTGAGACGGGTTGTGAAGTCGCCGACGGTGAGTGTCGTCTTGCCCGGTTTCGCCAGCGTGATGGTCGGGACGGAGCCGGTCGCCACCGTGCTGAACGTGCCGGACGGCGGGAGATCGGTCTTCGCGACGTTCAGCGGGAGGCGCACGGGAAGCGGGTTCGCGTCGCCGTTGACCAGTGTCACGCCCGCCGCCGCGGTGCCTTCGATGGTGGTGGCGCCGACGAGGTTCAGCCCGCGGGCCGCCTTGTCCGGCACGGTCACGGTGATGGTCAGCCCGGAGGTGGTGAGCGTGCCGCCGGGCGCCGTCGGCACCTCGAAGTCGGCCTTGATGTTCACGTCGAGCTTCTGCAGCCCGATCAGCGGGAACGGGCAGGTGAACGACAGTTTCTTGTCCACAGGCGTGCCCGCCGCCGCGCTGCGGACGGCGACGAACAGCAGGCAGCCGGCGGTGATCAGCACGATGAGGCCCGCCGCGAGCAGCATCCGGACGTTGGCACGAAGGGGCATGGTCGCCTTCCCGAAAACGGCACCGGTCCCCGTCGCGGGAGGCGACGGGGACCGGCTGCCTGACTTACTTCTTGGTGAGGTTCAGGTCCAGCGTGTTGCCGTCGCTCTTGGCGAACGCGCTGACCCAGTCGTTCAGCTGACCGCAGTTCTGCAGCGCGGACAGCGAGTAGGTGCCGGTGAGCTTCCCGCCCTTGAGCAGGTCGAAGTCCGGACCCGTGGTCATCTCGCTGGTGGACGGGCTGACCGTGCCGCACTTCGGGTCGGAGCTGATGGGGATCCCGAAGATCTGCACGCTCGGCAGGAACACGTTGAACTTGATGTGCGCCTTGAACCCGGTGCCGACGAGCTCACCGGTCTGCTTGCCGACCTGTTCGACCTTGATCTCCGAACGCCCGTCGATGAACCCGAACAGCTTGAACTGGGTGGACGACGGGTCGAGCTTCAGGTCACCGGTGAACGTCTTCGACGCGAGGTCCACGTCCGCGTCGAACCCACCGTTGATCGCGGCCGTGCTGCCGAGCGACTTCAGCGCGGTCTGTCCCTTGATGCCGAACGCGTACTTGAGTCCGCCGCCACCGGGGGTGGAGGTGGGCGGAGTCGTCGGCGTGGTCGGCGTCGTGGGGGTGGTGGGCGTGGTCGGAGTGGTGGGTGTGGTCGGCGTGGTCGTGCCGCCGCCCCCGTCACCGATCTTGATCGTGGCCAGGGTGTTGTTCTGGCCGGGATCCTGCGTGCAGGGCGCGTCGATCGTGCCGTCCGGCGTGATGCCGGTGACCGAACCGTCGGCCTTGCGCGGGGTGACCTTCAACTGCAGGTCACCCACGGTGATCTTCGCCTCGCCGGGCTGGTTGAAGGTCAGCGAAGGCGTCTTGCCCGCCGCGTTGACCGTCATCTCGCCCGAGGTGGGGATGTTCTGCTTGGCGATGTCGTTCGGGACCTTGACCGGGAGGTTGAGCCCCGGCGCCGCCACGTTCGCCGCCGCGATGGCCTGGCCTTCCAGCGTGGTCGCACCGATCAGGTTGAGCCCGCTGACCGTGTCCGCGTTGATCGTGGACACGGCCTTGATGTCGAACGTCCCGGTCGGCTGACCGGTCTTGACCGACAGCGGAAGATCGGTGTTGATCACCACCTTGAGCGACTGCGACCCCACGAGCGGCAGGTTGCAGTGATAGTTGAGCGGGAGCGAGATCGGATCGGCGACACTGGACTGTGCCCCGACCACGAGTACCGCGGTGGCAAGCCCCACGGCACCTGCGGCGGCGGCGGCGACCGCCTTCTTGGTTCCTCTACGGTGACTCACGATCGTCCTTCCGTGGTATCAACGATGATACGAAACGGCGTACAATTCCCCAGAGCAATGAATATCGGCCCGGGAGAATTCTCCGGGTAGCGACGATGTCTGACGGATCGCAACCGAACAGTAAACTAACGACGCGTCCGCACCGCTATCAAGTGCTTCCCCGGAAAAGTTGACGTGCCATCGGTAAATTGTCACGCTGGCACGGTGCGCCGGGGGTGTTCCTAGTAGCGACACATGGGTTTCCCCAGTTCAGAGCCGGATGATGCCGTTCACGGAACCGCTGACGAGGGTGACAATCGCGTCCCGGAAAACTATCTCGCGCGTGCCAATCCCCCTTTTCCGGCTCGCACCCGCCTTGCCTGCCGTAATCTTTCGTGAGTAACCTCGCGGTTCAGCAAGCCGGTCGCCGCCGACCATCGCGGAATCCCGCTCGTCGTGCCGCGGCAGGCCCTCTTTCGCCGAATTCGACGGGGAAACCATGAAAAGAATGCGCCGCACGGCAGCGCGAATCGCGTTCGCCACCGTCTCCGTGACCGCCGCGGCGGTCCTGCTGAGCGCCTGCGGGTCGGACGACCCGGCCGACGCGGGCAGGCACGCCGACCCGGCCGCGCTCGCGTGGGTGGACAAGGTGTGCTCAGGCGTCGCGACGGGCTCGGCGAAACTGTCCCAGCCGCCGGCGTTCGACCCCGCCAACCCGCAGACGACGAAAACCGCGATGGTGAGTTTCCTGAACTCCCTGTCCGCCGCGCTCGACGACATGGCGGGCGGGATCCGGAACGCCGGCGTGCCGCCGGTCCCGGATGGACAGTCCGCCGTGGACAAGGCCACAACCACGCTCGGCGAGACCAAGTCGAAGGTGTCCGCCACCCTGGCGCAGATGCAGGACGCGAAGGTCACCGACCAGGCGAGCCTGCAGAAGGTGGTCGCCGACGCGGACAGCACGATGAGCGGGCTGAGCGAGCCGGAAGGCCCGATCAAGCATCTGCGCACCAACCCGGAACTGGATCTCGCGTTCACCGAGTCCACGACCTGCCGCCAGGTCTACGGCGGCAACGCCTGATCCCCGACCCGTCACCCCCGCCCTGGAGGCCCGGCCGTGCCGACCCCGTTCCCCCGCCCGTCCCGCCGGACGCTCGCCGTCGCGCTGGCGATCGTCCTGTCCGCCGGTCTCCTGACCGTGCTGACCGGAAGCCCGGCGAGCTCCGCCGTCCCGGCGGCGTCCGACGACTCGTTCTACACCCCGCCGTCCCCGCTCCCGGCGGGCAAACCGGGTGACATCATCCGCTCGCGGGTTTCGAAAGCCGGTCCGCGTAAGGATTCCGTCAACGCGTGGCAGGTCATGTACCTGTCGACGAACGCACTCGGGCAGCCGGACGCGGTGACCGGGACCGTGCTGGTGCCGAAGAACGTCGACCCGGCGAAGGCGCCGATCGTCTCGTTCGCAGCCGGTACGCACGGTCCCGCGTTCAACTGCACCCCGTCGAAGATGATCGACATCGGCGCGTTCTACGAGCAGTCCGGTCTCGACGACGCCCTCGACGCCGGGTACGCCGTCGCCCTCACCGACTACGAGGGCTACCGCCAGGATCCGAAGACGACGTACGTGGTCGGGCGTTCGGAAGGCCCGGCGGTGATCGACGTCGTCCGCGCCGCGCAGCGTCTGCCGGAGTCGAAATTGTCGGCCGACGCCAAGGTGCTCTTCCGCGGGTACTCGCAGGGCGGCGGGGCGGCCGCCTGGGCCGGCGAACTGCAGCCCACCTACGCACCGGAGCTGAACCTCGTCGGCGTCGCCGCCGGCGGTGTGCCCGCCGACCTCGTCCAGGTCACCCTGCAGCTCGACGGGAAGTTCGGTTTCGGTGTCTTCGCCTACGCCCTGATCGGCTTGGACAACGCCTACCCCGAGCTGAAACTGGACTCGTTCCTCAGCGACAACGGCCGCGTGAAGCTGGCGGAGATGCAGAAGAGCGCGTGCACGTTCGAACTGCTCACCACCTACGCGAACAACAAGATCGCCGACTACACGACCAGTGCCGGGTATGTGCGCCCGGAATGGGTGAAGCGCCTCAACGAGAACAAGCTCGGCGGCACTCCCCCGAAGGTCCCGGTGTTCCTCTACCACGCCACCCAGGACCAGCTCGTGCAGTTCGCCCAGGCCGACGCGTTGCACAAGGCCTACTGCGCCGCCGGGGTCAAGACGACCTGGAAGACCTTCGAAACCGATCACATCACGGCGGTCTACACCGGAAACGCCGACGTGCTCGCGTTCCTCAAGGACCGCGTGGCCGGCGCCCCGGCGACGTCGAACTGCGCCTGACGTACCGGTCGTGAGTGGCGATTCGGCTTAGAACCCGAATCGCCACTCACGACCCCGAGCCGTCCGCCGGGACACGCGTGTCGTCCGTCTGATCACACGTGCCGTCCATCCAGTCACGCGACCGAGCGTCCTTTGTGGACAAGGACCGTCAGACGTCGGCGGGCCGCAGGCGTTCCGCGCGCAAAGCCAGCTCGATCCGCAGCCGCTGATCCGGATCGTCCAGCCGCTCGCCGAAGAGCTCGGATAGCCGCCGCAGCCGCGCTCGCACCGTCTGCGGGTGCACCGCGAGCTGCCGGGCGATCTCTGGCGCGCTCCCCCGCGTCTGCACCTGCGTGAGCAGGGTCGCGGACAGCTCGTCGTGCTGACGCGGCGCCAGCCCCGACAACGGTTCCAGCGCCTCGCCGGCCAGCCGGTCGAGCAGGAACTCGTCGGCGAGCAACAGCAGCGTGGTGATGTGCTCCTCGCACCACAACACCGGGCCGACCGTGGTGATCATGCCCCGCTGGGCGAGCTCGGACGCGCGGCGCGCGATGCGGTACGACTCGGCCGCCTGCGCGGTCGGAACCGACACCCCCACCGTCGCCGTCCAGCCGGACGGCAGCTCCCGCAGACCGCTCAAGTCGGCTTCGGGGCAGGCCACCAGCGCGCCGGGCACGTCGGAGACGAGATCGACGGGCACCGCCGAGGGCAGCAGACCTGCCGGGAACGAGGGCGCTCCGGGTGCCGCGGTGAAGACGACCGCCGTGATCCGCTCCGGGATCCGCCAGCCGATGGCGACGGCGAGCGCGCCCGCGTCGGCCTGGCTGTACCCGGTACCGCCGGCCAGCAGCCGGAACAACCGCGCCCGCTGCTCCGCGGGGCCCGTCGCCTCCGCCTGCGCGGCGTTGTAGCCGTCGGTCAGCGCCATCGTCACTTCGACGACGTCGCCGAAGAGGCACTCGGCCGCTCCATAGAGGACGTCACCGGGCAGCTGGAGCTGACGGCCGATCGAAGCGATCGAACGCCACAGCACCCGGCTCGAGACCCTGAACGCCGCCTGCGCGGCTTCCCGGCTGAGTCCTTGATGGAACGCGATGCGGCCCTGTGCGCGGAAATCGACCAAGAGGTCGTTCTGCAGCAGTTCGGGGACGCCGACCCGGTCGATGGCGCGTTCGATACTGCGCCTGGTCAGCTCGACGGCCGCCGCACGGGCCTCGCCGTCGCTGAACACCTCGGCGCATTCGCCGATCTCGGACACCACGCCTTCGACGCAGTGCCGGGCGATCGCCGGGATGCGCGGGCGGACGGCGTCGCCGAGTTCCCTCGGCAGGCGTGCCCACAGGGCGCCGACGGGCTGCCAGCTCACGTGTGCGATCCCCCGTTGAGAAGTAGGCCGACGATTACGGGCACCAATTCCCTTTCGTCCGCGCGCCACCGGCGCACTCGAATGCACGGAGCGTAGAACCGTCGACACATCCGTGTCAAAAGACGTCACACCGAAACGCCCGTCCGTTGTCACCTCGGTGAGCCCCGCGACTTTCCGTTGCAAATTCAACGTCACATTCGGGGTACAGGCCGTCCGCCGATCCAGTACAAACGGCCCCGCACCGTTCCCGTCGATCCGACGTGGTTATGCAAACGGATTCATGTTTCTCTCCCCGGTTCGAAGAAAATCAAAGGGTGGTCTTGGTGGTCGAGTACCGCGGTTTCGGCATGCTGGCGACGTTGCCGCGTTCGCTCGGCGAAGAACTGCGTCCGTATACCGGGCACGCCGCGGCCGCCATGGTCAAGCAGGTGCAGCGTTCGGTCACCGCGTATTCGCAGCCGCTGCGCGGCGTCTTCGGCCGCGTCCTGGTCGTCTCGTGCGAGCGGGCGGTGCGGCATTACGTGGACTGCATCGGCGATCCGGACATCCCCCACGACCGCTGGATCGACTTCTACCGCATGCGCGGGCGGATGGAGTTCGCCGAGGGCCGGAGCCTGGAACCGTTGCACGACAGCGTGACCGTCGGCGCGCGGGCGGCATGGCGGGCGATGCGGCCCATCGTGCGCGGGCTCGGCGTCGGCCTCGACGTCATCGCGCTCGCGGCGGAGTCCGTCTTCGTCTACGTCGACGAACTCTGCGCCACGACGATCGAGGGCTATCAGCAGGCGGAAGCCAGGGCGGCGGGCGCGATCCCGCTCCGGCGGCGGCGCCTGCTGGAGCTGATCGCCCAGGCGCCGGAAGGCTCGGCGTGCAGCATCACCAGCCTGGCCGACGGCGCGGGCTGGCGGGTTCCGAGCGCCGCCGCGATGGTCGCGCTGCGGCGCGCCGCGGGTGCGCCCGCCTTTCCGGCCCATCTCCTCGACGACACCGTGCTGGCCGACCTCGACACCGCCGAGCCGTACCTGCTCACCGCGGATCCCGACACCGACCTCGCTCCGTTGAAGGACGCGCTGGACGGCTGGCGGGTGGCGGTCTCCCCGGTCGTACCGCTCGTCGACGCCCCTGCCGCGCTCCGCACCGCCCGCCGCGCGCTCCTGCTGACCGGCGAGGACGCGCCCGGCCCGGTCATCTGGTGCCGGGACCACCTCGCCACGCTCTGGCTGCTCGCCGAAGACTTCCTCGGCGCCGAACTCGCCAAGCAGAGCCTCGACCCGTTCACCTCGCTGAGCGAGAAACAACAGGAACGGCTCAGCGACACCCTGTTGGCGTGGCTGGAAACCCGCGGCGGGGCACCGGAGATCGCGCAACGGCTCGGCGTGCATCCGCAGACCGTGCGGAACCGCCTCCGTCAGCTGGAAGATCTGTTCGGCGACCGCCTCAGGGACGCCGACGACCGGTTGAACATGCAGCTCGCCCTGCGCGCGCAACGCCTCATGCGCGCTCACCGCCGCGACGAAGGGACCTGATCCGCCGCACTCGCCGCTCCGGTGGCCGCACGGTGGGGAGCACCCAGCGGAGGCCGCGGCGGGCATGCTTCGCCCTCGGCTGGTCGACATGGAAGTCAGCCCGGCAGGCCATCGCATTTCTCCCCGTGGTGACGGGTGTTTACCGACGCTTTCCTGAATACCGGGACGGTGGGAAAATGTCGATGCGCAATAGGCCGTCGTTCCCGCTTTTGGCATCCGCCTCGGGGTCGGCCCCGGCATTCTTGTCACCCGGGTCGCAATCGACGGACGTGTCCCGCGACACGCTGACGAACCCGGCGTTCCACACGTTATTTTGACGCCTGACAACGGAAAGGCGGGACATGGCCCTCCAAGCGCGCACCCTGACCCTGCACGGCCGGGAAATCCGGCTGCGGGAATACGTTCCGTCCACAAAGGACGCCGCGGGCGAGCCGCTCGTGCTGTTGCACGGGATCTCGGGCAGCGGCGAGACCTGGGTCCCGTTGCTCGACCACTTCGAGCGAAGCGGGTTCGGGCGCCGCGTCCTCGTCCCGGATCTTCCCGGACACGGCGATTCGGCCGCCCCGCGGGCCGATTACGGCCTCGGCGCGATGGCCAGCGTGGTGCGCGACGTCCTCGCGCTCACCGGGAACCGGCACGCCACCATCGTCGGACACTCCCTCGGCGGCGGGATCGCGATGCAGTTCGCCTACCAGTTCCCCGAGATGTGCGCCCGGCTGGTGCTCGTGGGCAGTGCGGGGCTCGGCCCGCAGGTGACCCCGGTGCTGCGCGCGACGGCGCTGCCAGGGGCCAACGTGACGCTTTCCCTGGCGGTCAACCCCGCCACCGTCGCGATCGCGCGCGGACTCGCCGCGGCATGCCGGTCCCTCGGCGGAAAACTTTCCCCCGAGACCCGCGAGCTGACTCGTCACCTTGCGTCACTGGCCGACCCGGGCAGGCGGCGCGCGTTCCTGTTCATCGCCCGCAGCCTGATCGACCTCCGCGGCCAGCGCGCGAGCGCGATCGACAAGCTCTACCTCGCCAGGGAGGTGCCGACGCTCGTCGTCTGGGGCGCGCACGATCCGCTCATCCCGGTCGCGCACGGCCGGAAGACCGCCGAAGTGCTGCCGGACAGCCGATTGACCGTGTTCGAAAATGCGAAACACTTTCCACATGTGGCCGACCCGGCCCGGTTCGCCGGCGAGCTCGAACGCTTCCTCGCCGCGACCGCGCCCGCCAGGCTGAGCCTGGACGAGGTCGTCGAGGTGCTCATCCGCGCCAGCGAGGCGGCGGAAGCGCCCGAAAACGTCCCGGAAAAGTTGTCATCCGGACGCCATCTCAGGCCCGCCTAAATGTCACTCGCCGCCGGATCCGACCACCCGTTCGGGTGTAGTCCATCCAGGTGGCCGATCAAGCTCCCGCCAGCCGTTGACAGTCCTCTCGGCCGGATTTTATGTTGCGTGAGCCACAAAATCTGGATCGGCTTCACCGTTGAAGAGGCTGATTTTGTTGCTAACAAGGATAAAAACATGACCGACTTGGATACCGGATTCTCGCGGCACGATCTGCGGACCGCACGACCCGACCCCGACGTGCGCCACCCCGCCACCCCGCACCGCCAGCCACCGGGTCCGGTCCAGCGACCGCGCGCCTTCACGCCGGCACCGAGAACCCCAGTGGAGAACCGACCTGTGCGCAGCACCGGTGCGAATGGACTGTGGGCGTCCTTGCCCAGAGACCTGGGCGAGCGGTTCCGGCCGCGGGCCGACCCCTTGGCACGAGCCATCCTGCAGGAGGTGCAACGAGCCGTTCCCGAATACGCGCAGCCGTTGGAAGGCGCGTTCGGACAGATGATCACGCAGGGTATCCGGCAGGCGATCCTGCACTGCCTCGATACCGTCGGTCAGGGGACGGCGCCGCTCGACAAGTGGTCGGCGGTGTTCCGCAACCTCGGGAAGGTCGAATTCAGCGAAGGCCGCAGTCTCGACTGCTTGCAGACGGCCTACCGCGTCGGCGGCCGTGTCGCGTGGCGGCACGTTTCGGAATTCGGGCAGGCGATCGGAGCGGACGCCGATCTCCTGTGCACCGCGGCCGAGGCGATTTTCGCTTACGTGGACGAGATTTCCGCACTGTCCATCGAGGGCTACACGGCCGCTCAGGAACGGGCCGCGGGGACCAGGGCGAGACGCAGGCGCCGGTTGCTCGAACTGATGCTCTCCGATCCCCCGTCCTCCCCGCAGTCGATCGCGTCGCACGCCGCGAACGCGCAGTGGGCATTGCCCACCGAGGTCACGGTCGTCGCGCTGGAGCGACGGCTCGGCCCGCTGGACCCCGACAGCGCCGATCTGGACGCCGACGTCCTGGTCGACTTCGAAGGTCCGAAGCCCTGCCTGGTGACCGGCGACCCGGACAAGCACCTGAAGGATCTCGCCGAACGGCTTCCCGGCTGGCGCGCGGTGATCGGCCCGGCCGTGCGGCTCACCGAAGCGCCGCGTTCCCTGCTGTGGGCGCGCCGCACCCTGCGGCTGGTCCAGCGCGGGGTCCTGCCGGACAATCCGGTCACGCGGTACAGCGATCACCTGTCCACCCTGTGGCTGCTCGCCGACGAGTTCCTGGTCCGTGAACTGTGCACGCGCAGCCTCGCCCCGTTCGACGACCTCACGCCCAAACAGCGGGCGCGGCTCGGGGAGACGTTGCTGATCTGGCTCCAGTCCCGGGGCAGTGCTCCGGAGATCGCGAAGAAGCTCAAGGTCCACCCGCAGACCGTCCGGTACCGCATGCACCAGCTCATCGATCTCTTCGGCGACCGGTTGAACAACGCCGACGACCGGCTCGACATGGAGATCGCCCTGCGCGCGGAGGCCCTGCTCGCCGAGGACTGACCAGATCAGCGTTTCCCACTCACAACGAGGTGACGAGGTGACCCGACCGCAGGACGCCCGCAGCGGGGTCGAGGCGACGTACGGACCGCTGCTCACGCCCGCCCGGCCGGGTGGGGCGAGCGGGCGTCCGGTCCAGCTCTGGGCGCTGCTGCCGAGAGAACTGGCGACCGTGTTCCGGCCGGGGCTGGGCGATACGGCCGGGGAGGTGGTCCGGGAGATCCAGCGGACCATCCCAGAGTACGCGCGGCCCTTGGACGGAGCGTTCGGGAAGGCGCTCAAGACCGGCGTGCAGATGGCGTTCGTGCAGTTCCTGGAACGCCTCGGAAACCCCGAGGCGCCGTCGGAGGACCGGCGGAGCGTGTTCGTGAGCCTGGGCGTCCAGGAGTTCCATCAGGGCCGCAACGTCGACGTCCTCCAGGCGGCCTACCGGGTGGGCGCCAGGGTGACCTGGCGCCGGATGGCCGAAATCGGACGCCGCGCCGGGGTGCCTTCCGCGACGCTTTGCCTGCTCGCGGAGGCCATCTTCGCCTACATCGACGAGCTTTCGGCGCTGTCGGTCGAGGGCCACGCGGAGGCACGGGAAAAGGCCGCCGGCGCGCTGGAGCGCCGGCGGCATCGGCTGATGGAGCTCCTTCTCGCCGAACCCCCGTCGCCTCCCGAAGTCGTCAAACACGCCGCCGACCTGGCCCGCTGGCAACTGCCGGACCTGCTCGTCGCCGTCGCCCTCGACCAGCCGTCGGTCGAGGCCCCACCGGCCGCGCTCGCCGACTTCGAGAGCACCTCGCCCTGTCTGCTGCTGCCCGCTCCGGAACCGGACGAACGGGAGCGATTCGCCGAAGCCCTGGCGGGCACGCGGGCCGCGATCGGCCCCGCGGTCCCACCCGTCTTCGCCGCCCGTTCCTTACGGGCCGCCCGCGAGGCCCTGCGCCTCATCGACTCCGGCGCGCTCGTGGACGAACCCGTGACGTGGTGCGTCGACCATCTTTCGCGCCTGTGGCTGCTCAAGGAACCGTTCTTGGCCGCCGAACTCGTCCGGGAACGGCTCGGGCCGCTGGCCGGATTGACCGGTAAGCAGCATTCGCGGCTGGCCGGGACGCTGCTGGCGTGGCTGGAGACCTGCGGGAACGTGCGCGAGGTGGCGGAACGGCTGGCGGTGCATCCGCAGACGGTGCGTTCTCGTGCTCAGGAACTGGAGGCGCTGTTCGCGGACGGGCTGCGGGATCCGGAGCGGCGGTTCGAGATGATCCTGGCTTTGCGGGCTGCTCCTTCTTGACGGTTTTGCGCGTGAAGGCCTCCTTCCCTCGGCTGAGCCGAGGGAAGGAGGCCTTCACGCGCTGGCGCGACTCGGGTTCCGCGAGGCGACCGACGTTGCGCCGGTGTCGCGAAAGCCACTTTCGGGACATCTAACGTCGCGAAAGTGGCTTTCGCGACGAGATCGCTGAGCAGTCGCGAGCCCGGCCGCGACCGACGTTGCGAAAGCCACTTTCGCAACGTTGAAGGTTGCGAAAGTGGCTTTCGCAACCTTCGGACCAGGCATGACACCCGGCCGCGTGCTAGAGGTACGGGAAAGTCACTGACGGAAGCGGCTGCGGGACCTTGGTTGCGTTGAGTGAGGGGTGTGTGGAAATAGGGACGTTGAATGTCCCTATTTCCACACACCCCTCACCAAGGCGACCGCTCACAGCAGGTTGATGCCGGACTGTGTGGATTTCGGGTCACCTAACGCACCAAAATCCACACAGTCGCCGCCCGACCTGTCAGACGGACTGTACGCACTCCCCAGCCATGGCTCCCTTTCCCGAGTACATGAAGGCCCCCTTCATGTACTTCGGCTCCCCGACGTCAGGCGGCGGCCAACGCGGTCACCCGCCACTTCCCTTCAGCCCGTTCCGCACTCACGCTCAACTGAGCCGCCCCAGTACTCCGCTGCCCGTCCCCCCGAACACCCGTCTGGTCCAGAAACACCAGCAGCGAAGCCCGATCCCCGTCGAGGACCTTGACGCCCGAGACCACCGCGGTCGAGGTCACGACCAGCTTCTGCTCCGCCGCGAGACCCCGCACCTGCGCGAACAGCTGGTCGTACTGCCCCAGCGCCGGCCCGGTGAGGACCGCCTTCGCGGCTTGCTCGCTCTTGGCGGGATCGTCGTAGCGGTAGGAGAAGACCGTGCCGAGCGCCTTGCCGATCTGGTCGCTCACCTCCGAGGTGGTGGCGACGTCGGTCAGCGCGGTGTTGTGCGTCAGCGCCGCCGTCGCGTCCCGCGCCTCGATGGCGAACCACCCCGCGAGGCCCGCCATCACCAGCGCGACGGCGCCGAACACCACCGCGCCCCGCCGCCGCACGGGAGCGACGACCGGAGCCTCGTCCTCAGGCATCTCGAGCACGGCAACCCGGGTGCTCCCGCCCATCTTCCCGGCGACCTTCACCGCGCGCCGTGCCGGTTTGTCGGCTCGTTTCGTGGTCATCGCGTCCTCCGTCAGGGCTTTCCGGTGTCGGTCACCGGCACCTGGCCGAGTGACGTGACGCGCCACCCGTCCGGCGTCCGGTTCAGGCCGGCGCGGAACCGGTTGTGCTTGGTCACGGCTTCCCCGCCTTCGGGCCGCACCTCGAGTTCGACCGAAGCGATCACCTCGGCCGTCCCGCCGCCACTGTCCACTTCGGTCACCGCGGCGTCGACGACCCGGCCGGTGGTGACGGTCTTCGCCTGGCCGATCCGGCCGAGGCCGCCTTCCCGGTCCCGCGCCAGCTCTTCGTGCAGCGCACCGCCGGACAGGTTCAGCCAGTTCTGGTAACCCTGTTCCGCCTGTCGATAGTCCAAAGTGGTCAGTGCGGAGACGGACTGCCTGCCCACCTGCAAGGCCTCGTCGCGGACCGTGGCCCGCGCGACGCCGTCGTCGTGGCTCGCGTCCCACCACGAGTAGCCGAACCAGGCCGCGGCCGCGGTGGCGACGGCTGCGAGAAATGCGGCGATCCGAGTCATGGCCTTCACCTCCTGGGCACGTTCTGCGAGCCGCGCACGTTCGTCGGGTTGCCCTTCGGCAGGGCACAGCGCGCCGCGGTGTTCAGCGGACGCGGCGAAGTATCGAGTCCGTCGCGATAGCCGGTCCCGTAACCGGTGACGCACGGCGGCGGGTCGAAGAACGTCAGCGAGAGGCCGACGTGTGCGCCGTCCGGCCCCATGATCGCGTGCCCGGCGGCGACCGCTTTCGGCGCGGTGACGAGCAGTTGCTCGATCCCGTCCTGCCGCGTTTCCAGTACGTCCGCGGTGGTCAGCAGGTTCGCCAGCAGGATGCCGAGGCTCGGGCCGGTCTCCCGCAGCAGCGTGCTGACCTCGTTCGCGGCCGCCGGGACGGCCGGGATCAGCCGTCGCAGATCGCCGTCGGAGCTCTTCAACGTCGCGGCGAGCAGTTTCGCGTTCGCGCCGAACGAGCGGATCGCGTCCGCCTGCGAGACCTGGGTGTCGAGCACGGTCTGCGCGTCGGTCACGAACCTGGTCAGCGGGCCGACGTGCGCGCTCGCCGCCTGCACGAACTCGATCCCCCTACCGACGAGCTGGTCCAGCGCCGGGCCGGCGTCGGAAGTCGCGTTGTACAGCTCGTCGACCACGGTCCGCAGCGCCGGCTTCGGCACCGAGTTCGCGAAAGAGTCCACACTGGACAGGACGACGTCCACCGGCAGCGGGATCTTCGTGTCCGCCTCGGCGATCACCGAACCGTCCCGCAGCATTGCTCCGTTGTCGCGGCGCGGCCTCAGGTCGACGTACTGCTCGCCGACGGCGGACCGGTTGGCGACGACGGCTTCGGTGTCCGCGGGCACCTCCGGGCCGCCCGGCTCGATTTCGAGGTCCACCTCCATCCCGGAGGCGGTCAACCGCAGGTCCCCGACGCGACCGATCGGCACGCCCCGATAGGTGACCTCGGCGTTGCTGAAGATGCCGCCGCCGGTCGCGAGCCGCACCTTGACCGTGTACCCGCGATCGAGCACCAGTTTGTCCAGCCCCGCGTACGTCGCGCCGACGTACGCGACACCGAGGACCGCGATGGTCACGAAGACCACCAGCTGCACGCGGACGAACTTGGTCAACATCAGCGGCCACCATTGTTCTTGAAGGTCAGGAACGTGTTCAGGTAGTCACCGCGGATGGCCTCGAGCGCGGCGTCCGGGAACGGGAAGGTGAAGATCATCTCCATGGCCTTCGGCAGTTTGTCCCCGGACTCGGCCAGCTTCCGCAGCAACGGTTCGAGCGCCTTGAGGTCGGCGACGAGGTCGTCCTTGCTGCGATTCACCGTCTCGACCGCGACCGAAGTGAGCCCGTCCAACGACTTCAGCATCCCGACCAGCGCCTGACGCTGCTGGTTCAGGACCTCGATCCCGGGGGTGAGCCCGTTCAGCGTCGCCTTGATCTCCTCGGTGTTCCCGTTCAGGGTCGCCGCGAGCTTGTTGACACTCTCGATGGCACGGGTGATCTCCGCCTTGTGCTCGTCGAGCCCGCGGACGAACACGTCCAAATTGGACAGAAGGCTGCGTGCCGCGCTCTCTTTGCCGCCGAGCGCGGCGTTGAGTTCACGGGTGATGTTCTGCACCTGCGCGACACCACCGCCGTTGAGCAGCAGGGAAAGCGCGCCGAAGACCTCCTCGATCTCCGGAGTCAGCGAAGAACCGGCCAACGGGATCACCGCGCCGTCGGCCAGCCGTCCGCTAGGCGTGCCCTCGGGCGGCGGCGCGAGCTCGACGAACTTCTCGCCGAGGATGCTCGCCTGCCGCAGCCGCGCGACGGCGTTGGCCGGCAGGTTCACGTCCCCGTTGATGAGCAGGCCGACCACCGCGCTGCGGCCGTCCGGCGCCAGATCGACGGTCCGCACCTGGCCGACCGGGACGTCGTTGACCTTCACCCCGGACTGGGGCACGAGGTCCAGCACGTTGGTGAAACTCGCCGTGACGTGGATCGGGCGCTCCCCCAGCGCGGCCCCGCCCGGCAGCGGGATGTCGTAGACGTCGACACCGTCGCTGCAGCCGGTGGCGGCCAGCACGAGGACGAGTACGGCAGCGATCCGGGTCTTCATTTCGCCCCCGAGAATTCGGTGATGTTCCCTCGCCCGTCCAGCGTTCCCGCGCCCTGGTTGTACGCGCCGAGCACGTTCGCCAGCGCGTTCGGCGCGGCGTCGAGCGCCTCGCTCAGTGACGCCTTCTGCTGGGTGAGGAGTTTGGTGATCTCGGCGAGTTTGTCCACATCGGACTTGACCTTGCCCCGGTTGTCCTTGATGAAGCCCTGCACCACGCTGAGCGCCTCGGTGAGTTCGGTCATCGCGCCGGAGAACTGGTCCCGCTGATCGGCCAGGATCTTGCTGAGCGAGGAGATCTGCTGGATCGCCTGTTTCACCTTGCCGTCGTTCGCCGCCAGCATCGCGGTGAACTTGCTGATGTTGTCGACCGAGTTGAACAGATCGTCCTTGGAGTCGCTCGCCGTCCTGGCGAACTCGCCGAGGTTCTTGATCGCCTCGCCGAGCTTGCCGCCGTTGCCGTCGAGGTAGGTCGCGGCCTTGGTGAGGACGTCGCTGACGGCGCCGTCCCGGTTTGCGCCCTTAGGTCCCAGCGCGGTCATCAGCTGGTTGAGGCTGCCCAGGAGTTCGTCGACCTCGACCGGGGTGACGGTGCGCTCGGGCGGGATCCGCGCGTCGCCGCCCAGTTCCGGTCCGCCGAGGTACACCGGGGTGAGCTGCACGTACCGGTCGGCGACCAGGCTCGGCGTGATCACGACGGCACCGACGTCCGCGGGCAGTTTGACGTCGGGCCGCACGGTCATGGTCACTTCGACGTTCGTGCCGCGCGGTTCGACCTTGGTGACCGAACCGATCGGGACGCCGAGCACCCGCACCTCGGTGTTCGGGTACACGCCGACGGTCGCGGTGAAGAACCCGGTCACGACGCGGTCGGCCTGCCGGGTCAGTAGCGGCCAGGCCGCCGTCACCAGCAGACCCGCGACGACGGCGACCGCGAGCCGCCGCAGCCAAGCCCGCCGCCGGGCGTGGGCGCCGAGATCCGTGAGCGTGAAGTGGCGTCCCATCAGCGTCCTCCCTGCCTCGACGGCATGCAGCTGCCCGGCGTGCCACCGGTCGGGACGAGCCCGCAGATGTAGGTGTCGATCCACCGGCCGTTGCCGACCGCGTTGCCGAGCAGCCGGTAGAAGGGACCGGCCAGCCGCAGGCTCTCGTTGAGCTTGTCCTGGTTGCGCAGCAGCACGGTGGCGACGCGATCGAGCTGCTCCAGTGCCGGACCGAGAGTCTTCTGGTTGTCCGCCACCAGTCCCTTGAGCTGGATCGACAGGTTCTTCACCCCGCTGAACAGTTTCGCGATCGCGTCCTTGCGCGCGTTCAGCTCCGTGAGCAGCGTGTTGCCGTCGCGGATCAAGGCCTCGATCTGCTGCGAGCGGTCCCCGAGTGTCTTGGACACCTTGTTCGTGTTCGCGAACAGCTTCACCAGTTCCTGATCCCGGGAAGCGAGCGTCTTGGACAGCGCGGTGATGCCGTCGAAAGCGGTCCGGACATCCTGCGGGGTGGAAGCACCGAGGGTTTCCGACAGCGTGCCGAACGCCTTCGCCAGCTGATCGGTGTCGATCGCGCCCACCGTGTTCGCGAGGTCGTTGAAGACCGTGGTGACGTCGTAGGGCGAACTGGTGCGCTGCACCGGGATCGGTTCGTCCGGGTCCAGTTCCGCGTTGCCGACCGGATCGAGGACGAGATTCTTCTGCCCCAGCAGGGTTTTGATCTTGATCGCCGCGGTGGTGCGGTTGCCGACCCAGGTGTCCTTGACCCGGAACAGGACCTTGACCTTGGCGCCGTCCAACAGGACGTCGGAGACCTCGCCGACCTTCACCCCGGCGACCCGGACCTCGTCGTTGCGTTTGAGCCCGGCCGCTTCGGTGAATTCCGCCGCGTACGTGGTCCCACCGCCGATCAGCGGGAGATCGTCGGAGAAGAACACCGCCGAACCCGTGACGGTCATCAGCAGGGCCGTGATGGCGCCGACGACGATGGGGTTGCGGCTGCGGAACGGTTTGATCCTCGGCGCTTTCATCGGCACCGTCCCTGGGTCAGCGGGATACCGACCGGCGGGCCGCCGGGTGCGGGCGGCGCGTCCGACTTCACCGAACACAGGTAGAAGTTGAACCAGGAACCGTACGAGACCATCGCGCCCATCCGGTCCAGTTTCTTGGGCAGGTTCGCCAAGAACTGCTCGAACACCGGGGTGTTGTCCGCGAGGTTCTTCGACAGGTCGCCGAGGGTGTTGATGCTGTCCTTCAACGGCGCGCGGCCGTCCTGGAGCAGATCCGCGGTGGCCGTGGTGAGTTCGCCGAGCCCGCCGATCGCCTGCCCGATCGGTTTCGCGTCCCCGGCGAGCCCGGAGACCAGCTGCGCCGTGACGTCGACGAGCTTGTCGAACTGGTCGCCCTGCGAGTTGAGCGTGTCGAGCACCGTGTTGAGGTTCCCGATCACCTGGCCGATCACCTGGTCCTTGCCCGCCAAGGTGTTCGTGAGCGACGCGGTGTGCTCGATGAGGCTGTCGATGGTGCTCCCCTCGCCCTGCAGCACCTGGACGATCTCGAACGACAACTGGTTGACGTCGCTCGGCGAAAGCGCCTGGAACAGCGGTTTGAACCCGTTGAACAACGCGGTGAGATCGAGCGCGGGATGGGTCCGCTCCGGCGGGATCAGCGCGCCTTCGTCGAGCGCGGCAGGCCCGTCCGGGCCCGGGTCGATCGAGAGATATCGCTGGCCGACGAGGTTGCGGTACCGGATGGTGACCGTGGCCCCGGCCGTGAGGCGGCGTTTGTTCTCGACCGAGAACCGCACGTCCGCCAGCCGCCGCTCGACCACGCCGACCGAATCGACCTGGCCGATGCGGACACCGGACATCCGGACCTCGTCGCCGGGGTTGACCGACGTCGCGTCGGTGAACCTCGCGGTGTAGCCGACCGTCGTGCCGACGCCGGAGTTGGCGATGGTGATGGCCAGGATCCCCGTCGCCACCACGGTGATCACGAAGAAGATCAGGCCCTTGATCGCCGGCCCCGCGATACTCCTCATCGGACGGTCACCTCCGTACCGCGCAGCGCCGGGCCCACGAGCACGCTGCTCCAGTCCGGGACCTCGGCCGGCTTCATCCCGAGCGACGGCGCCAGGATCTCGGCGACCAGCCCCCGCTCCCCCTTCGAATTGGCCGGACCGAGGTCCCCATCGGCGGCGAACGCGACCGCCGCCGAAGACCCGCCGCCGCCATAGCAGCGCGGCCCGCCCTTCTGGTCGAACCGCGGATCGTCCCGGCCCGGCACGTACTTGTCGCGCGGGTCGTGGACGGACAGCGTCACGTGCAGTCCCGGTTCACCGGTGCCCTTGCCCAAGGCCTTCTCCATCACCGGCTTGAGCCGGTTGACCGCGTCGAACAGGCACGGGAACTGGGGTGAGTACCGGGACAGCAGTTCCAGGGTCGGCCTGCTCTTCACACTGACACCGATGATGTTGTCCTTGTTCTGCACGAGGAACTTGTTCATGTCGCCGCTCGCGGTGGTGACGCTCGTGTACAGCTTGTCGAGGTCCGCACGAGTGTCCACAATGGTCTTCGCGGTCGTCGAAAGATCCGAGAGGGCTTTGAGGATGTCCGGCGCCGCGCCGGTGTACAGATCCGCCACGTCGGCGAGCCCGCTGACGTCGGCCTTGAACTGCGGCATCAGCGGATTCACCTGGTTGAGCAGGTCGTTGAGCTGGACGATGCTGTCCCCCAAGGACTTCCCGCGGTTGTCGAGTGCGAGCGAGATCGCGCCCAGTGAACTGTTCAGCTTCTGCGGCTGCACCGCCCGCAGCAGGGGCAGCAGATCGCCGAGCACGCGTTCCAGTTCGATCGCGTTGGCCGACCGGTCCTGTCCGATGACGTCGCCGTCCCGCAGCGATCCGCCGGCGGGCCGCTCCGGGAGCACGAGGTTGACGTAACGCTCGCCGAACACCGTCTTCGGCAGCAGCCGGGCGGAGACGTTGCGCGGCAGCTGATCGATCTTCGCCGGGTCGATCGCCAGATCGATCTCCGCGCCTTCCGCGGTGCCCCGGACCGCCCTGACCTCGCCGAACGGGACGCCCCGGACCTTGACCTCGGCGGGCGGGGCCAGCTGGTTGCCGACGCGGTCGGCCTTCAGCGTGACCATTTCCGCCCGCTCGAAGTCCTTGTTGAAGATGGCGACGGCGAGCCAGCCCAGCAGCACCAGGATGACGAGGAAGATCACCCCTGCCGCCTGTGTCCGTGCCCGCGCGCTCATCCGGAGACCTTCACCGTCGTGGTCGCGCCCCAGATCGCCAGGCTGAGGAAGAGATCGAGCACGCTGATCAGCACGATCGACGTCCGCACGGCTCGGCCGACCGCGACCCCGACACCGGCCGGGCCGCCGGCGGCGCGATAGCCGTAGAAGCAATGCGTGAGGATGACGCCGACGCTGAACACGAGCACCTTGCCGAACGACCACAACACGTCTTCAGGAGGCAAGAACAGGGAGAAGTAGTGGTCGTAGGTTCCGCCGGACTGTCCGAAGAAGACCACCGTCGTCACCCGCGAGCCCAGGTACGAGATCAGCAGGCCGATCACGTAGAGCGGGATGATCGCGATGAACCCGGCCACGATCCGGGTGGTGACGAGATAGGGCATGCTGCGCACGGCCATCACTTCGAGCGCGTCGATCTCCTCGGAGATCCGCATGGCGCCCAGTTGCGCGGTGAACCCGGCGCCGACCGTCGCGGACAACGCCAGCCCGGCCGAGAGCGGCGCGATCTCGCGGGTGTTGAAGTACGCGGTGAGGAAGCCGGTCATCGCGGAGATGTTGATCTGGTTCAGCGCGCTGAAGCCCTGCAGCCCCACCGTGATCCCGGTGAACACGCACAGGCCGACCATCACGCCGACGGTGCCGCCGATGACCGCGAGCGCCCCGCTGCCGAAGGTCACTTCGGCGAGGAGGCGCACCACTTCGCGGAAATAGCGGGTGACGGCCATCGGGATCGCCGCGAGCGCGCGGATGTAGAACAGCAACTGGTCGCCCAGCTCGAAAAGACTGTTGCCGGGGCGTTTGAACGCCTCGCGGGCCCGTTCGGGGACGCTGGTCACGGGATCAGGTTCCCTTCGCGGGGACGAGCTGCAGGTACAGCGCGGTCAGAATCGTGTTGACGAAGAACAGGAGCAGGAACGTGATCACCACCGACTGGTTGACGACGTCGCCCACACCCTTGGGGCCGCCTCTGGGGTTCAGTCCCCGGTAGGCCGCGACGACACCGGCGAGGAAACCGAAGATGAACGCCTTGATCGAGCTGACGACGAGGTCGGGCAGCTGGGCCAGCGCGTTGAAACTCGCGAGGTACGCACCCGGGGTGCCGCCCTGCACGATGACGTTGAAGAAGTAGCCGCCGAGCACACCGACGACGCTGACCAAACCGTTCAGCAGCACCGAAACGCCGATGGCCGCTTGTACGCGGGGCACGATCAGACGGTGGATCGGCGAGACGCCGAGCACCTCCATCGCGTCGATCTCCTCGCGGATGGAGCGGGCGCCCAGGTCCGCGCAGATCGCCGACCCGCCCGCGCCCGCGATGATCAGCGTGGTCACGATCGGGCTGGCCTGCTGCACCACCGCGAGAACGCTCGCGGCGCCGTTGAACTGCTGCGCGCCGATCTGGCTCGTGAGCGATCCCAGTTGCAGCGAGATGACCGCACCGAACGGAATCGACACGAGGATCGCGGGCGTGATCGACACACTCGCGATGAACCAGAACTGCTGGATGAACTCGCGAACCTGCACGGGACGGCGGAACATCGCGATGACGACGTCGATCCCCATGGCGCACATGCGGCCGAATTCGCGCAGTCCCGCGGCGGCCTTCTCCGGTGCGCGGGCGAGCAGGGCGGCTGGATTGGCCATCGTCAGGCTCCGCATCCGTCGACGGAAGCCGAGGAAAGCGCCTCCGGTCCCGGCATCGCCGGGCGCGGGAAGGCGCGCGGAACGCGCCCGGTCATCACTGACATTCGGGCTTCCTCACTTCTACTTCTCCGGCCGAACGGCCAACTCTGGCTGCACGCTACTGGCGGAAGATCAGGGAGACAAGTAATTCGACAATGGCATGCCAGGGAGGGGTCAAGGTTGTTATGGCGGTAACTGTTTTGCCTTGTGTCCCATGAGTGTTAATGACGGTTCCAACCGTCCTTGTCACTCACGAGACCGCAGGTGATCACTTTTGTCACCCCCGTCAGCCGCCGTGGTCGTGGAATTGTCACGCGCATCCTGAGTCCTCCTACTTTCATTGCGGCCGCACCGAAAAGCCCGCTACGTTCGGCGAATGGAGCAGGCTGCCATCGAGGTGACCGGCCTCGCCAAGCACTACGGTGAAGTGACGGCTCTCGCCGGCGTCAGTCTCCGGGTCGGCCGCGGCACCGTGCTCGCGGTGCTCGGCCACAACGGCGCGGGCAAGACGACGTTGATCGACATTCTCAGCACCCGCGTCAAGCCGACCGGCGGAAGCGCGAAGGTGTGCGGTTTCGACGTCGTACGCGCCGGGCATCACGTCCGGCGGCGGATCGGGGTCACCGGCCAGTTCGCCGCGGTCGACGACGCGCTCTCCGGCCGCGGCAACCTCGAACTCGTCGCCAGGCTGCTGGGTGCGAACCGGCGCCAGGCCAGGGCCCGCGCGGCCGAACTGCTCGCCATGTTCGGCCTCGACGACGCGGCGGACCGCCCCGCCCGGACGTATTCCGGCGGGATGCGGCGGCGGCTCGATCTGGCCGCAGGCCTGGTCGGCTCCCCCGACGTCCTCTTCCTCGACGAACCGACCACCGGGCTCGACCCGCTCAGCCGGGCGGGGCTCTGGGACGGCGTCGAACGGCTCGCCGCGCGCGGCACCACCGTCGTGCTCACCACGCAGTACCTCGAGGAGGCGGACAGACTGGCGGATCACGTCATCGTGCTGGGGCTCGGGCACGTCACAGTGTCCGGGCGGCCGTCGGAACTGAAGGCGCGGCTCGGGGAAAGGACCGCGACACTGACCTTCGGCACCGATCTGGCCGCCCGCCGAGCGCTGGCCGCGCTGCACCGGCTCGGCATGGGCTGCACGACGTCGGCGTCCGGGCTGGTGATCGGTGTCGCGCTGTCCGGGCCCGCCGACATCACCGTGCTGGTCCGCGCGCTCGACGCGGCGGGCGCGCCCATGAAGGACCTCACCGTCGCCGAGCCGACCCTCGACGACGTCTACCTTTCGCTGCACCGGAATCCGGCGGCCGCGCCATGACCGAGGCGCGGCACCGCGCACCGTCGCAGCCGGTGCTGACCAATCCGGCGACCTGGCCGCCGAGCACCTTCGCCACCCAGGTCCGGGTGCTCGCGGCCCGCTCGCTGAAAACGGCGTTCGGCGACCGCAGGCTGGTGTTCTTCGGTCTGCTGCAACCGATCGTGCTGCTCCTGTTGTTCAGCCAGGTCTTCACCGGGGTCAGCACGCTGCCCGGGGTCGCGGCGTACGAGGGATACGTGAATTTCCTCGTCCCGGCGACACTGGTGAACATCGCGATGACCACGGCGATGAGTTCGGGCGCCGGCTTGCTCGCGGAGATCTACAGCGGTTTCACCGGACGTCTGCGGTGCATGCCCATCAGCCTTTCCGCCGTCCTGGTGGCGCGCACCATTTCGGATTCCGCCCGGCTCGGCGTGCAACTGCTGGTGACCACGCTCGCCAGCGTGGTGCTGCTGGGTTTCCGGCCGACCGGCGGCGTTTTCGGGATCACCGCGGCGCTGCTGCTCACGCTCGTCGTCGGCTGGTGCCTGAGCTGGATCTTCGTCGCCATCACGACCTGGCTGCGCAAGGCCGAAACCCTGCAGATGGCGTCGTTCGTGGTGATGTTCCCGCTGATGTTCTCCTCCAGCGCGTACATGCCGCTGGAGACGATGCCGTCCTGGCTGCGGGTGGTCTCGGCGCTGAACCCGCTCACCTACGCGATCGACGCGACACGGGCACTCGCGCTCGGACGGCCGTCGGGCTGGTCGATCCCGGTGTCGCTGGCGATCGCCGCCGTCGCCGCGGCCGCCGGTGGATGGATCGCGGCCCGCACCTTCCGGACTCCACGCGACGTCACCCCGATGACCTGAGCCGGAACTCGCGTGATCGAAGACCGAACTCGCGTGATTGGAGGCGGAACTCGGTGTTCCGCCTCCAATCACGCGAGTTCCGTCGCCAAGCACGCATGATCCGGGTAGGCGTCAGTGCGGCAAGGACTCGAGGTGGTCCGCGGCGGCCACGACTCCCCCGGCCGCCGCGAACGAGGCCCGCACCCGCGCGGCCGCCGCGGCGTAGGCGGGGTCGGTCAGCACTTCGGTGACCGTGCGGCGGATGTCGGGTGCCTTCGCGCGGTCGAAACGCAGACGCAACCCGGCGCCAGCCGTCTCGACCTGCTGAGCGAGCATCGACTGGTCGTCCCGGATCGGCGCGATGACCAGCGGCAGGCCGGAGGCCAGGGTCTCGCTGACGGTGTTGTGCCCGCCGTGACAGAGCACCGCCGCCGCTTTCCGCACCACTTCCGCCTGCGGGATCCGCTTGACGACCAGCACGTCGTCGCTGAGCAGTTCGCCGGTCGGGTCGACGACGAGGCCCTGGACGTCCGGCATCCCGGCGAGGGCGTCGACGCATTCGGACAGGAACCGGCGGCCGAGGGCGGCGTTGGCGGTGCCGAGGGTGGCGATGACGAGCGGACGGCCGTCGAGCCGGTCCCACGAGAAGCCGACAGGCGGCGCGGGAGCCAGCGCGGGCCCGACGAAGCGGACCGCGCCGACGTCGGCGATCGGGCCCGTCAGGGACACGGTGGTGAACGCGAGAATGAGCTCCGGCGAGAACCGTAAGTCGCCACAGGACACCTTGTGCCGGGCGCGCAGGCCCTCCTGCAATCCGTCGACCCAGGCGGCGATCTTCGGCATCGCGCCCAGCGGATCGCCGAGTTCGGTCGACGTCGACGCCGACGTCACCCACGGCAGGGAGCGGCGGCTCGCCACCAGGGCGCCCGCGAAGGCCTGCTGGTCGGCGAGCACGACGTCCGGATGGAAAGCCTCCACCGCCTTCTCGACGCCCGGGACCATCGCATCCGCCAGCGGAACGAGGTACTGCTCCCACAAGTATTTCAGCGCCGCGAACCCGCGCAGGCCTTCGGGACGCCGCTCGACGGCGAACTCCAGCGCGTCCCCCGCCGCGTACACCCGGCCCGCCCTGGTCAGTTCGGACGTCGTGGGTTCCGGACCGCACCAGGCGACGTCGTGGCCGCGGCCCACCAGCTCGGCGGCCACCGCGCGCAACGGCGCCACATGTCCGGTGAGCGGCGGGACGACCAGCAGGAACCGGCTCATCCGCGTGGCCTCCCGTGCCGGTCGATCCAGTTCAGCAGCAGCTCACGGACCTCGCGGTGCTGCTCGACGAGCACCGAATGCCCTTGGCCCTCGAACACGTGCAGCTCGCCGCGGGGCAGCAACGAGGTCAGCGCGGTGAGATCGTCGGCCTGGTAGCCGTGACTGCCCAAAATGGACAGTACGGGGCAGCCGATCCCCGCCACCTGGTCCAGCGTCAGCAAGGGACCGAGCGGGACCTCTTCGGCCATCGACGTCGACATGATCCGCTCGGCGGCCATTCTCGCCAGCCGCCGGTGATGCGCGCTGTAGTTGGCCTCGATCCAGTCGAAGCTCTCCTCGACCTTCAAGAACCGTACGGTGTGTTCGAGGATCTGCGACATCTTGTCCGCCCACAGTTCGGTGGCCGGCTCCGACTCGATGCACACGATGCTGCGCACCCGCTCCGGTTTCGCCACGGCGTAGCTGTAGGCGAGGGTGCCGCCGAAACTGTTGCCGACCAGGTGCACGGGCCGGTCGAGGTCGAGCTGGTCGAGCAGGTCGTCGAGATCGGCGACGAAATCCGCGATCGTGTACCCGCGCTCCGGGCGTTCTGTCTTGCCGTGCCCGCGCAGGTCGTAGCTGATCACGTCCACCCCGGCGGCGGCGACCGGCGGCGCGAGCGTGAGGTAGAAGCTCGCGAGGCTGTCGGTGCCCATCCCGTGCAGGAACACCACGGTCTCCGTGCCCCCGCCGGGCACGAGCTGCACGTTGGTGCGCAGCCCGTTGACGGTCATGGTCGGCACCGCCTCAGCCCCGTTCGCCGAGGCGGGCGGCCACGTAGTCGGCGATGTCGCCGACCCGCAGCTCGATCACGTCGTCGAGGTCCTTCTCCGCCAGGAACTCCGCGAGGTTGACGTCCGCGCCGAAGAACTCGGCGAGGATGCTCGCGAAGGTCACCAGATCGATGCTCTCCAGCTGGAGATCCTCGTGGAAGGTGGTCTGCGGGGTGATCTCGATGCCGAGGACGTCGGTGTCCCCGACCAGTTCCTTCAGCAACTCGGCCACGGTGCCGAAGACCGACGCCGGACTCTGCTGTTCGATGGTCATTGCTCTGCTCCTGTTCCTACCCGCGGTTCCAGGCCACCACGTGCCCGGGGATTCCGGCGAATTCCGCCCCGATACCGATCTCCTCGGCCAGCCCCGCCAGCTCGCCCTCGGCCCGGACCGCGATCCGGGGAGGCGTCGCGGACTCTTCCCGCACCAGCGCGACCGCGACCTCGCCCGCCGACGCGACGGCCACCGCCAGCGGCGGCACGACCAGGCCGTGCAGCCCGGTCACCCTGGTCCCGTCGGCGCTCACGCGGAGTTCCGCCGGGTACACGCCGTCCAGGCCGAGTTTCGCGCGGACCGCGTCCTTGATCGCGATCCGTTCCAGCAGCCAGCCGCGCTGCCGTCGCGGCGCACAGGCGGCGAACTCGGCGCGTTCCACCGTCCCGAGGTAGACGCCGGCGTAGATGTCCCGTGCGGCGGGGCTCGGCCACCGGTCCGTGACGGCCGTCCAGCCGCCGTGGTGATCCTCGGAAAGCCGATGCCGGTCCGGGAAGGCGTAGACGCGGTGGGCGGGCCGGTCGCACGGGAACCGGATGTCGCGCCACTGTTCGATCCTGGCCAGCACGGCGCCGTCCAGCACCAGTTCCGCGTCCATCTCCAGCACGTCGGGCCGCGGCAGGCGGACCCGGACGACGCAGCGCAGCTTGGTGCCCGGCGCCGGTTCCGGTGCGAACCAGGTGACCCGGCCCATCGACGTCGGGAACGCCAGCAGCGCGTCCGCCTTGGTCGCCATCAGCCAGCAGCCCAGCAGCTGGCCGACGTTGTCCAGCAGCGCGCCGGGCGCCGACGGTACGACGAGGTCGCCGCGGATGTGCCGCTCGCCGAGCCCGATGAGTTTGTCGAGCCCCTGGTACGCCGGACCGTGGAACATCTCGCGGCGAGTGTAGATCTCGGCGGCGCTCAGCGGCGGCGCCGTTTCCGGGCCCGGCGGCGGAGACGGCCGCGGGGCCGTGGGATAACGCTGCGCCAGGTGGACGTCCATACTGGCGTGCGGTCCGATTTGGACACTGATCCGGTCGCCCTCGCGGGTCATCGAAAGCGGCACGCGCACCGCCGGGGCGGCGATCAGCCAGCGGGAGAACGCCGCGTTGCTCACCCCCGTCGCGACCGTGCCCGGCCAGGCCCGTTCCGCTTCCCGGCAGGCCAGGTCCACCAGTGTGGTCGCGGGCACGGTGGGACGGAAGTCCGCCTCCTCCGGCCAGTCCTCTCGCTGGCGGAAGAACCGGTGATCGACCAGATACGGCATCGTCGCGAGCGAGACGTCCACAGTGGACTCGACCGTTCGCCGTGCCGCCGCGTTGGCGACACTCGCCGCCGCTTCCCGGGTCTCGGCGAGCAGCGCGGTGAACTCCGCGACGATCGCGTCCGGGATTCCATCGCCCAGTTCGGGCATATCACCGGCGCCCGCGAACATGCCCTTGACGTCGCCCTCGACCGAGAGCAGCGTGCCCGCCGTGTCGATCCGGGTCCGGCGCGGCTCCAGCGCGTCGAACGCGGGCCGCCCGCCCTCCACCCAGACCGCGGTCGCGACCCGGCGCAACTGGGCGAGGCCCGCCCTCGTACCGGAGGACGCCGGGATGACCAGATGCGGCCGCGAGCCCAGCGTGTCCGACACGAACGAACCCAGCTGACCGGCACCCGCCTGCACGAAGACCCGGGCGCCGTCGGCGTAGAGCGCGTCGACGAGCTCCCGGAACCGGACCTTGCGCACCAGGTGGGCCAGGTACAGCTCGCGGACCTCCACCGGATCCGCGGGATACGGCCGAGCAGTGGTCGCCGACCACACCGGGACCCGCGGCGGCTTCAGGTCCAGTTCGGCCGCGAGCCGGGTGAACGGGCCGAGCCGCGACCGCATCAGCGGGGTATGGAACCCGGACCGGAACGGCAGCGTCCTGGCGACGACGCCGTGCTGGGCGCACAATCTGGCGAGCCGCCCCGCGGCGGCCGGGTCACCGCAAACGATCGTCTGCCGCGGCGCGTTCTCGTGGGAGATCATCAGTTCCGGCTCGGCGGTGAGCAGCGCCTCGGCCCGCTCCGCCGAACAGCCGAGCACGAGGAACTCGGCGTCCGGCAGTGTGAATCCCTGCGGCCAGTACCGGTTCAGCATGTCCTCTGTGGACTGTCCGGGGTACATCCCCGCCGCCTGCATCGCGGTCCATTCGCCGACGCTGTGCCCGGCGAGCACGTCGGGGGTGATCGCGAGCCGCCGCAGCGCGGTGTCGAGCAGCAACCCGACCTGGGACACGCTGGAGGCGCGGGCGAGCACGCTCGCGGTCGACCATTCGGGCCGTTCCAGGCCGAAATGCCGGGCGACGTCGGCGCAGCGCGGTTCCGCGTCCGCTTCCAGCCCCGGATAGACGAACGCGGTCTTCGCCCCGGCCTGCTCCAGCAAGGGCGCCGTCGTGCACCAGATGTCGTTGGGCCCGTGCCAGGAACCACCCTCTGCCGCGACCTTCGCCAGCACCCTCCGCGCGACTTCGAGCCGTTTCCCGGTCGGCCCGACGATCCCGATCCGGCATGGACCGTGGCCGCCGGATTCCGGATCCGGGCGATCGAGCAGGGTGCGCAATCCGTCGAGTGTGGGCGCCGCGAGCAGGAGGACTCGCTCGGGTTCCCCGGTCACCTTGGCCCGCCTCGGCCGCGACGGCGCCGGGTCGGCCTCTTCCAGCACCACGTGCGCGTTGACCCCGCCGAAACCGAAGGCGTTGACCGCCGCCCGGCGCGGCACGTCACCCGACCGCCACCGTTCGGCGTCGGGCAGGGTGCGGAAGCGGGTCTTGTCCAGCAGCGGGCTCGGGTCGGCGCAGTTCAGCGTCGGTGGCAGGACGGCGTGGTGCAGCGCGAGCGCCACCTTGACCAGACCGGCGGCACCGGCGGTCGGCATGGTGTGCCCGATCATCGCCTTCACCGCGCCGATCGCCACGCGAGGACCGTCCGGCGGGCCGAACACCTCGGCGAGGGTGGCCAGTTCGGCGGCGTCCCCGGCCGGGGTCGCGGTCCCGTGCGCCTCCAGCAGGCCGAGCGCACCGGGCGCGGTGGGGTCGAGGCCCGCCGAGGCCCACGCGCGCCGCAGGGCCAGCGTCTGGCCTGCGACGGCCGGGCTGAGCAGGCTCGCGCCCTTCCCGTCGCTCGATGTCCCCGAGCCGCGCAGCACTGCGTAGACCCGGTCGCCGTCGCGACGCGCGTCGTAGAACCGTTTCAGCACGACCATCGCGGTGCCCTCGCCGATCAGGAGACCGTCCGCGTCGCGCGAGAACGGGCTGATCCGCTGGCTCGGCGAAAGGGCGCCGAGCTGCGTGAACATCGACCAGAGCGTGTCGTCGTGGCAGTGGTGCACGCCGCCGGCCAGCACGACGTCACAGCGACGGCGCGCGAGTTCGCCGATCGCCTGGTCCACGGCGAGCAGCGAGGACGCGCAGGCGGCGTCGACCGTGTACGCGGGGCCGCCGAAGTCGAGCCGGTTGGCGACCCGCGACGCGGCGAGGTTCGGCACCAGCCCGATCGCGGTGTCCGGCCGGAACTCGCCGAGCGGTTCCAGCAACGCGTCCCGGAGCCGGTCGAGCATCTCCGGACGCGCCGACGGCAGGAGATCCCGGACGGCGCCGGTGATCTGGCGGACCGACCGGACCCGCTGGTCGAACCGCTGGAGCCCCGGCGAGAGATAGCCGCCCCTGCCCAGGATGACGCCGACGCGTTCGAGGTCGCCCAGCCGCCGGAGACCGCCGGCGTCGTCGACCGCGGACGCGGCCACCGCCAGCGCGACCAGCTGGTCCGGCTCCATCCCGGCGACGGTGCTGGGCGCGATACCGAGCGCCGTCGCGTCGAAGTCCAGGCAGTCGGCGACGAAACCGCCGCGCCTGCCGTAGGTGCGGTCCGGCGTGCGGCCGTCACCGTCGTGGAAGCTCGGGTCCCAGCGGTGCGGCGGGATCTCGGTGATCGCGTCGGTACCCGAAACGATGTTCTGCCAATATTCGTCCACAGTGGACGAGCCGGGAAGGAAGACGCCCATCCCGACGATCGCGACCGGCTCCTGGTTCACCACAGCGACGCCGTGTACAGCACCGAGCGGACGTCGGCCGGGCCGTAGGCCAGCTCGCGCAGGAGCGCGGCGGTACCTTCGTCCGGATCGATCAGCGCCACTTCGCGGCGCTCGTATTCGCGCGCGAGCTCCGGCGACACCATGCCCGCGTGATCGTCCGAGGGTGCCCACGGTCCCCAATGGACGGTCAGCGCGCGGCAGCCGGTGCGGTCCGCCCACTGTCCGCCGAGGGTTTCGAGCGCGTCGTTCGCCGCCGCGTAGTCGGTCTGGCCCCGGTTCCCCAGCACCGCGGCGATGCTGCCGAAGAAGGTCACGAACCCGGGCCGAATGCCGAAATGCTCCAGCGCGTCGAGCAGTGCTCGCGCACCGTCCACTTTGGTCCCGTAGACCGTGCGGAACGACTGCTCGTCCTTGTCGGCCATCAGCTTGTCGTCGATCACCCCGGCCGCGTGGACGACGCCGTCGATGCGGCCGTAGCGGGTGTGCAGATCCTTGACCACCTGCCGGACGGCGGCGGCGTCGCGCACGTCGAGCTGCCGGTACGCAGCCGTGCCGCCCGCCGCCGCGATCTGGTCGAGCGTCCGCGCGATCTCACGCTGGGCCAGCACGGTGCGCACTCGACGTTCGATATCCGCCAGCGAACCACCCCGCGCGGCCAGCGCCGAACGCATGGCCGGCGCGTCACCGGGCAGGTCCTCGTCACCCGGTTCGGCGGGCCACGGGGTGCGGCCCGCCAGCTCGATCCGGCATCCGCTCGCCGCCAGCGCGACCGCCGCCCGCGCGGTGATCCCGCGGGCGCCGCCGATCAGCAGCAGCACGGAATCCGCGTCGAGGCCGAGCGCCTTGACCTCTCCGCCGCCGGGGCCCGCGCCCGCATACGCGACGGAACCGAGCGAACCGGCGGAAGGCTCGAACGCAGCGCGTCCCGCCGTGTCGTAGCGGACGGCGGACGGCCCGTCGGCGATCGCCTCCTCCAGCACGATCCTTCCGAGGTCCACAGTGGACTCCAGCTCGACCAGCCTGGTCGGCTCGCTCCGTTCCCGCGCCGCGGCGCGGACGAGACCGCGCAGCCCGGCGGTGTGCCCGGCGCCCGTCTCCGCCACCACGACCACCGCGCCCTTGGCGCTCTTGACGAGGCCGAACACCTGCGCCGCGACGGGTTCTTCGGCGTCCGACAAGGGATTCAGCACGACGAGGACGTCGGCCTCCTGCTCTGCGGGCAGGGCACCCGCGTCGGCGAACACCGCACGGACCGAATCGGCCAGTTCCTCCTGGCCGGGCTCGAAGCTCACCGAGACCGTTTTGCCCGCCACCTTGGCGAGGTCGGGCGTGCCGAGCGGCGCGGACACGCGATCGAGCAGGTACCGGCCTGGCGCGGTTCCGGCGGGGGCCTCGTCGGGAGTCGCCACCACGGTGACCGGGACGGCCGGTTCGAGCCACTTCCGCAGCCGCGCGGCCAGCGCGCTCGCCGTCCGGTCGCGGCTGAGCTGATCCTGGGCGTCGTCGTGCACCCGGCCGGAGAGGCCGAGTTTCGCGAGCAGCGAGCCCGCGATCTCGGTGCGTTTGATCGAGTCGATGGAGAGATCCGCTTCCAGATCCAGATCGGCGTCGATCATCTCGGCCGGATAGCCGGTGCGTTCGCTGATCGCGCCGATCACGGTGGCCAGGACGTCCGTGACGGGGGCCTCCGAGGCCTCCTCGACCGGTTCCGGCGCGGGCACGACGACCGGGGCTTCGACCGGCGGCAGCAACGCGGGCACGACCGGCGCCTGCACCGGAGCGGGGGCGAGCGGCGCGGTGCCGAGGTACCCCAGCATCACGTCCCGTTGCGCCGCCAGCATTTCGCGGCTGGTGCGGAGGAATTCGACGACGGCCTGGTCACGACCGGGCGCGGGCTGGTTCATGGTCGTCCTCGGGATTCGTCGGGCGGGCACGAGCCCATGGGCGGGGACTTCGCCGCCGGGCGCGCGGACGGTCTGGCCGTCCACGGTCCAAGCGGGTTCGGGGAGCGGGCCGACACGGACACGGCCGCGGAAGAGCCGTTCGGTACGCACGTCGACGCCGATGAGCGCCAGGCGCGCGAGCGCGGTGAGGAACCCGCGCAACCCCGGGCCGCCGGGGTCGCACGCGATCACGGTATGCGGACGATCGCCGAGGATCTCCTTGGCCAGCCGGGAAAGCACCTGTCCCGGGCCCGCCTCGACGAACGTGCGCGCGCCCGCCGCGTACATGTCCTCGATCAGTTCCACGAAGCGCACCGGCGAGCCGATCTGCGCGGCGAGTTCGGTGCGCACCGTGCCGGCTTCGTACGGTCGCGCGGTGCGGTTCGACCACACCGGCGCCCCCGGCTCGCCGATCTCGGCGTTGTCGAGGTCGACGGCGAACACGTCGCTCGCTCCGGCCACCAGCGGGCTGTGGAAGGCGCAGGCGACCGGGATCCGTTTGGCGCCGATCCCCTGTGCCCGCAGTTCGCGGACCGCCTCCTCGATGGCGGCCGTCGGTCCGGAAAGGACGGTCTGGCCGGGTGCGTTGTGGTTGGCCAGTACGACGTCCGGGTGGTCGAGGGCGGCGGCCAGCTCGTCACGGGACGCCTTGACGGCGGCCATCGCGCCCGGGTCGACGCCCGCGACTTCGGCGATGGAGCGGGCCCTGGCCCGGCTGAGCGCCACCAACGTCGCGGTGTCGAACGCGCCCGCCACCGACAGCGCGGTCAGTTCTCCGTAGCTGTGCCCCGCCAGCAGATCCGGCCGGACGCCGAGGTCGGCGAGCAGGCGGCACACCGCCGATTCGACGAGCCCGAGCGCGGGTTGCGCGACCCGCGTGTCCTTGAGCGCCTCGTCCTGCGCGGTGCGGGCGTCCTCGGTGAAGGCGCGCGGCGGGAACGTGGTCGCGGCGACGTCGGGAGCGAGCCCCAGGACGTCCGCCAGTTCGGGGAAGTGCACGAACAGCTCCGCCAGCATCCCCGTCCGCTGGCTGCCCTGACCGGGGAACAGGAACGCGACCGCACCGGCTTCGGTGTCGTCCGCGACGATCCCACCGTTCTCGGCGGCTTCGCGCAGTTCGGCGAGGTCGCTCGCGACGACCGCGAGGCGTACCGGCTCGGATCCGCCTCGTTCGGCGGCGAGGGCGGCGATCTCCCGCAACGGACGACCTTCGTTGGCCGCCAGCAGATCCCGCAGCGCGGCACGAGCGGACTCCACGTCGGCGCCGCGAAGCAGGACCAGCTCGGCGTCCCAGTCGCGCGGGCCGTGCCGCCGTCCCGGCGGGACTCCCGGGGCAGCGAGCACCGCGTGGAAGTTGGTCCCACCGAACCCGAACGCGCTCACTCCGGCGAACTCGCGGCCGCGCGGAACCGGCGCCGGCCGGGCTCCGGTGGAGAAGGTGAAGGGACTGCTCTCGGCGTCCCAGGCGGGGTTCGGCCTGCTCAGATGCAGCGTGGGCGGCACGACCTCGTGCCACAGCGCCAGCGCCGCCTTCATCAGGCCCGCCAGCCCCGCGGCGCATTTCGTGTGCCCGATCTGGCTTTTCACCGAACCCAGCGCGCAGGTGCCCGGCCCGGCACCCGCGGCGAGGAAGAACTCGGTGAGGGTGGTCAGTTCCGTGGCGTCGCCGACGACCGTGCCGGTGCCGTGCGCCTCCACCAGCGAGACGTCCGCCGGTGACACCCCGGCGTCGCGATAGGCCCGCGCGAGGGCTCGCCGCTGCCCCTCAGGACGCGGCGCGGTGAGACCGAGCGCCTTGCCGTCGCTGGCTGCGCCGACACCCTTGACCACGGCGTAGACCCGGTCGCCGTCACGTTCGGCGTCGGACCGCCGCTTGAGTACGAGGCAGGCGACGCCCTCGCCGAGCGCGATCCCGTCCGCCGACGCGTCGAACGGACGGCATCGCCCGGTCGGCGACAGGGCGCCCGCGGAGGTGAACATGAGGTAGTCGTTGACCCCGTTGTGCAGGTCGACCGCGCCGCACAGGACCATCGAGCTCGTACCCGCCCGCAGTTCCTTGACCGCGAGGTCCAGCGCGGCCAGCGAGGAGCCGCACGCGGCGTCCACGGTGTAGTTGGTGCCGCCGAGGTCGAGCCGGTTGGCGATCCGGCCGGAGATGACGTTGGCGAGCGTGCCGGGGAACGAGTCCTCGGTCAGTTCCGGCAACTGCGCGAGCAGCTCTTCCGGGACGTCTTCGAGGTAGCTGGGAAGCAGTGCGCGCAGGACACCGGCGTTCGCCAGGTCTCCCCCGGCTTCGGTCCCGAAGATGACGCTGGTGCGCTCGCGGTCGAAGCCGCCTTCGCCGTAGCCCGCGTCTTCCAGGGCGCGCCGCGCGGTCTGCAGGGACACCAGCTGGGCCGGGTCGATACTGCCCATGGACTTGGGCGGGATGCCGTACGCGAGCGGATCGAAGTCCACCTGTGGCAGGAAACCGCCCCATTTCGACGTCGACTGGTCGGCGTAGACGTCCTTGTCCCAGCGCTGATCCGGCACCTCGGTGACGGCGTCCGCGCCGTGCAGGACGTTGGACCAGAAGGCCGGGAGATCGGGTGCGCCGGGGAACACGCACGCCATCCCGACGATCGCGACGTCACTGTCCACAACGGACTCTTCGTCGCGAACGCGGGCGGCTAGCAGCTCCGCCGCGCCCTCGGTGACTTCCCAGTGCAGGGCGGCGATGTCGGTGCGGTCCTCGCGCAGGACGGTCACCTGCCCCGCCATGTACATCCCCTCGGCGAGCTGGCCGAGCGTGTCGACCTCGACGAGCGCGTCGCCTTCCCGCCGGATGCCCTTGCTGGCGATCCGCAGCCGTCCGGTGTTCAGCTCCTCCAGCCGTTGCCACGTCTCCTGCGGCGGGACGCCGTCCGCGCGGAGCCCGGCCTTCACCGCGGCGAACTCGTCGGTGTACGGGCTGGGCAGGCAGCGGGTGAGGTGGCCGGGCGCGGTCTCCAGGGTGACCGTGGACCCCGCGTCGAGAACGCGATCCTGGAAGGTTTCGGTGATGGCGCCGTGGGTCACGGCTTCCTCGGTGAACAGGTACGCGGTGCCCATCAGGACACCGACTCCGCCGTTCAGGGGCTCCGCCATCGCCGAGACCATGGCGGCGGAGCGGTGGTCGTGGATCCCACCCGCGAACAGGACCTCGACGTCATCGGCGCCGTATTCGCGCAGGACGTCCAGCTGCTGCTCCCACAGCACGAAGCTCGACCGCGGGCCGATGTGCCCCCCGCATTCGGCGCCCTCGAAGACGAACCGGCGGATCCCGGCGTCGAGGAACTGACGCAGCAGGATCGGCGACGGCACGTGGAGGAAGGTCGCGATTCCCTCGGCCTCCAGCGCTTTGGCCTGCGCGGGTTTCCCGCCCGCGATCAGCACGCAGCGCGGGCGCGCCGCCCGGATCGCCGCGAGCTGCTCGGCGCGCAGGGCCTCCGGGACGAACCCGAGGATGCCCGCGCCCCACGGCCGTTCACCGAGCGCTTCGGCGGTGCGGCGGAGCAGTTCGACGGTTTTGGCGCCGTTCGCGGTGGCCACCGCGACGAACGGGAAGCCGTCGTGCGCGGCGACCGCGGCGGCGAAACCGGGCTGGTCGCTCACCCGCGTCATCGGCCCCTGCACGACCGGCAGCCGGGTCCCCAACGTGCGGCACAGCCGTACGCCTTGGTCCGAGGGGATCGCCGACGGCGCCGCGAGCGAGCGCACGACCGAACGGACAGCGCTTTCCGCGTCCTCGAAGCGTTTCGCGAACAACGAGCTGAGCCCGTCGTCCGCCCTGGCGAGCTCGTTCCGGGCCGCCGCGGGCACGTCGGCGTCGGAGAACAGGCCGAGCCCGTCGAGCACCACACCCGCCGCGCCGCCCGCGACCGCGGCCACCGCCGTGCGCGGGCCGATGCCGCCGAACGCCCACACGGGGACGTCCTCGCCGAACCGCTCCAGCAACCGCTGCAGCAGCACGAACGTGGTGAGATCGGAGCCGCCCGCTTCGGCTCCCTTCGCCACCAGACCGGAGGCGCCGGCGTCGAGCACGCGGACGGCCTGCTCGACACCGGTCACCTCGGCCAGCACGGGGAGGCCGGCCCTGCCCCGCCAGACCGCCCCCTCGGCCAGCAGCACGAGCCCCGCGCCGCTTTCCCGCACTTCCTCGTCCCGCACGGTGCGGCCGGCCGGGATCCGGACACCGAACGGGAAGCGTCCGTCTACTGTGGACCCGAACTCGACGATCCCGAGGCCGCCACCCCTGGCGACGGCGGCCACCAGCCCCGGATCGGGCCGTCCGAGCGGGTTGACGCCGAGTACCCGCGTGCGCGCCGTCGCATGACTCACCGGCGGACCTCCTGTTCGGCTGGGGCTGGGTCGAACCTCGCCGGGTTCGGCGATCTTTCAGCGGGATTCCCAAGAAATAACCTACTTGCCGCAGAGAGCGCAATACTCTCGTGCGAAAACTCGGAAAACAAGGGAACGCATGCTAAAGTCCGGCGCCGGAAACAAATATGTCGACACGTCCAGAACAAGCCGCTGACCTGCATTTTTATCACGACCGTCGGCATTTTGAACAAATCATTGCTCACCGGCATGACAAAACAGAAGAATTGTCATAGAACACAGAATCGATAACCATGGAGCGCATGTGGAAGTGACAGGACGGGTCGTCGTGCTGACCGGCGCGGCACACGGTATCGGCGCCGCCATGGCCAGGCGGTTCGCCGCCGAGGGCGCCGCCGGGGTGGTGGTCTCCGATCTCGATCTCGAGGGCGCGGAGGAGGTCGTCGCCGGGATCACCGCCTCGGGCGGCACCGCGATCGCGCGCCACGCCGACGCGTCGTCCAAAGAGGACTTGAAGATGCTGGTGACCGAGGCTCGCGCGGCGTTCGGCCCGGTGGACCTCTTCTGCTCCAACGCCGGTGCCGCGTTCGGGACGGGAGTGCACGCCGCGGACGAACAGTGGACGCGGTCGTGGGCGATCAACGTCATGCAGCATGTGCACGCCGCACAGGTCGCGCTCCCCGCGATGCTGAGCCGTGGCCACGGATATCTGCTGATCACGGCGTCGGGCGCGGGCCTGCTGGGCACTCCCGGCGACGCGCCGTACTCGGTGACCAAGCACGCGGCCGTCGGGCTCGCCGAATGGCTGGCCATCACCTACCGGCCGCGCGGGGTGCGGGTCAGTGCGCTGTGCCCGCTCGGAGTGCGGACCGCGCTGCTGGAGCCGGGCATCGCCGCCGGTCATCCCGCCGCGCTCGCGATCGCCGCCGCCGCGCCGCTGCTGGAGCCGGAGGACGTCGCGGAGTCCGTCGTGCACGGGCTGGCGTCGGAGGAGTTCCTGATCCTGCCGCACGAATCGGTACGGGAGACCTACGCCCGCAAGGCGGCCGGGCTCGACGAATGGATCGACCGCACCATCCTCGAAACCGGCGCGCGGAAGAGGTGACCATGGAGTACCGCAGGCTCGGCGCGAGCGGGCTGTCCGTCAGCGAGATCTCCTACGGCAACTGGCTCACCCACCCCGACGGCGCGGAATGCGTGCAAGCCGCGCTCGACGCGGGCGTCACGACCTTCCACACCGCGGCCGCCTGGGACGGCGGTGCCGCCGAAGAGAACCTCGCCGAGGCGCTGAGCCACGCGCGTCGCGACGATCTCGTCCTGTGTACCGGTGTCTTCTGGCCGGAAGGCCCGGGTGTCAACGACGCGGGCCTCAGCCGCAAGCACCTGGTGACCTCGGTGAACGGCTCGCTGCGGCGTCTGCGCACCGACTACGTCGACGTCTACCAGTTGCTGCGGTTCGACTACCGCACGCCGTTGGAGGAGACGTTCCTCGCGCTGTCGGATCTGGTGCGGCAGGGCAAGATCCTCTACGCCGGCACCGCGGAATGGACGGCGGAACAGCTGCTGGAAGCGCGGCCGATCGCCGAACGGCACGGCGTCCCGCTGGTGGCGAACCAGCCGCATTACTCGATGCTCTGGCGGGTCGCCGAGGCCCAGGTGATGCCGGTGTGCGAACGGTCCGGCATCGGTCAGTTCGCGTCGGTCCCCCTCGCGCAGGGCGTGCTGACCGGCAAGTACCGGCCGGGCGAGATCCCGCCGGGCTCACGGGGCGCGAAGGCGGTCGAGACGCGGCCGTTGCTCCTGCCGGACCTCCTCGAACGCGTCGGCATGCTGCGCGGCGTCGCCGACGAGGCCGGACTGACCATGGCCCAGCTGGCGCTCGCGTGGACGTTGCAGCACAACACCGTCGCTTCGGTGGTGATGGGCGCGAGCACCGCCGCCCAGGTGACCGAGAACGCGAAGGCGGCCGGGGTGGTGCTGGACCTCGACGCGCTGACGCGGATCGATCACCTGCTGGGCAGCTTCGTGCAGACGGATCCGCGGCTGACCTGGTCACCTCCGGCGACCACCTGACGCCCTGTCTCGTAAGTCCCACGTGCACCAGCAGCCACAGCGGCGGCGCGTAGAGGGCTTCCCAAGTACATGAAGGCCCCCTTCCTTGCGCTAGACGCAAGGAAGGGGGCCTTCATGTACTTCAGTTCAGACTCGAGAGTGGCACTCACAAGCCCAAAGCGGTCCGCAGGAGGGCCTCGAACCGCTCCGCCGTCGGCGGTTCGTCGCGCAGCAATCCCTGCAGAAGAACACCGTCCACCAACGCGACCAGCATCTCCACCCGTACCGGATCACGGGTGAATCGGCGTGCGAAATCCGCCAACGCCGCCATCCAGCGATCGGTCGACTCGCGGAGCTTCGGCTCTCGTGCCGCCAAGAGATACAGCTCGTACTCCGCCAGCAGATGCCCGGGTCTGGCGACGACTTCGGCCAGCAAGGTGGCGAACCGCCGCAACGCGTCCTCACCGCCGTCGGCCTCGGCGGCGAGTACCCGCATCCGCTCGGCGTCCTCGTCCATGCACCAGGTGAGCGCGGCGGTCAGCAGCTCCTCGATCCCCTGGAAGTGGTACGCGGCCGCAGTCGCGGGCAAGCCGGCCTCGCGGGCGACGGTGCGGTGGCTGACCCCAGAAACCCCGTCCCTCGCGACGATGCGCAGGGTGGCCTCGATCAATTCCCGTTTGCGCCGCTCCCCCTTGGCGAGACGGCCGTCGGTGATCGGCTCGTTCAGCACGCCACCTCCTCGCTGGTCACGGTCTTCCTGCTCAGCAGAGGATACGAGAGCAGAGCGACGAGGATGATCAAAGCACCGGCGGCGACCGCAACAGCGAATCCGCCGCCGGGCCCGAACCGGTCGACGGCCTCACCGGACACCGCGGCGCCCAACGCGACCCCGACGCTGAGGCCCGTGATCGCCCATGTCATCCCTTCGGTCAGTTTCTCCGCGGAGACGACCGTTTCGATCATCCCCATGACGACGATCATCGTGGGAGAGAAGAACAACCCGGCGACGAACACCACCGCGCACAGACCCACGACGTCGTCCACGAGCAGCAGCGGCACCGCGCTCGCGGCCGTGCCGGCGGTACCGATCAGGAGCAACCGAGGCGCCGTCATGGCCGGTTTGAGCGTCCCGAAGACCAGTCCTGAGATGGCGGAGCCCACCGCGTAAACGGACACGACCACCCCCGCGGCCGACGGCGATCCGGATCGCTCCGCGAACGCCACACTGACGACGTCGACCGTGCCGACGATGATGCCGCCCGCCATCAGCGTCAGCACCAGTACCCGCACCGCGCCCATCCGGACAGGCGAGATTCCGGCCGATCCGGTCGTCGGCCGCACGGGCGGTTCTGTCCCGCGTTGCGCGACGAAGAGCACCACTCCGATCGCGAGGAACACCACGGCGACCAGCGGCCCGGCCTCGGGGAACACGGTGGTGCACAACGCCACCGACAGCGCGGGCCCGATGACGAAGGTCAGTTCGTCGACCACCGACTCCAACGCGAAAGCCGTGTGCAGCCGGGGCGAACCGTGGTACAGCCACGACCACCTGGCCCGGACCATCGCCGCCATGCTGGGCATGAACCCGGCCAGGACGGCGGACACGTACAGCGTCCAGACCGGCGCCCCGAAGCGGGCACAGAGCAGGAGCGCGCCGAGCGCCATCACGCTGATCCCAGTCGCCGGCATCAGGATCCGGCTCTGCCCCCGGCGGTCCACCAGCCTCGAGATCTGAGGCCCGAGCAGCGCCATGGACAGGGTGAACGTCGCCGAGACCAGACCGGCGAGCCCGTAGTCGCCCCGCGTCTGCGCCAGCATCGTGATGATGCCGATTCCCGTCATGGGGACCGGCATCCTGGCGACCAACCCCGCGGCGAAGAAGGCGAAGGAGCCCTTCGCGGAGAACAGCTCTCGATACCGGCCCGGCACGGCAAACCCTCACAAGTTGAACGACCGTTACATTTTGAACAGTCGTTACACTTTATACCTGCGGAAGGCACTCCCCGCAAACGACCTGGAACACGACAAGGGGTCCTTCCCAGACTCTGGAAGGACCCCTCGCGGTGAAACTCAGTTCAGGCTCGAGCAGGGTCTCGCGTCAGGATCCTGCGCCCCCTTGGGCACCCACCGCACGTTCGCGAACGAAGCCGAGAACCGGCCGTCGGTGTACACCAGGAACGGCGTGTTGACGTTCTCCAGATCCAGCCCGTTCGCGAAGCACGACACCGGGATCTTCACCGTCGACTTCGGCGCGCCCGCGAGATCGGTGAACAGCTTGGTCGCGTTCACCTCGGAGAAGCACGGGTAGACGCAATGCATGCTGATCACGGTCCAGTTGGCCGGCGCCTCGTGCACGACCGTGTCGAACTCCAGCGCCGCGTCGGCGTTGAGGTAACCCCGAAGATCGTTGGTACCGGCCGGGTTCTGGAAGTAGATCTGCGCCGGGCCGGTGCCGGTCCAGGTCGACTTGAGCCCGTCCTGCTGCACGTTCACGTCCGACTGCACGACGTTGATCTCGGCGTGTGAAGCGGTGCCGTCGGGGCCGATCTCCGTACCGCCCCAGTTCTCCGCGGAACCGATGAAACCCTTGTACGGCGCGACATCGGTGCGGTTGAACACCTCGAGGTCCTCGGTCGCGGTACCGCCGCCACCGGTCGAGCCACACGTCACCGGCCCGGCCGTCTCGTCGAGCTGCCCGACCGTGACGCGCTGCCCGGTCTTGAGCCCGTAGCCGAGTTTGAACAGCGGGTCGTAGTCAGCCGAACCCGCGTTCAGCGGCGTCTGGCACGCGCTCTTCGGCCACGAGTACGGCAGTGTGCCCTTGAAGCCACCCTTGACCAGGACATCCGCGACGCCGCCGCCTTCGGTACCCGGCAGCCAGGCCGCGACGAACGCGTCGGAGCGGTTGATCTCCTTGTTCATGTACAGCGGGCGGCCGCCGACGTAGACGGTGACGACCGGAGCACCCTTCCCGCGGACCTTGTCGAGCACGGCCAGATCCTCGGGGTAGAGCTTCGAAGCCTCCAGCGTCTTGCGCGTCAGGTCGCCGACGCCTTCCGCGTACGGGGTCTCGCCGATGACGGCGATGACCGCGTCGTAGCCCTTCGGATCGGTGTCGCCCTTCTCGTCGAAGGTGACGTTGACGTCGCCGAGTTGCTGCTTGAGCCCGGCCAGGATCGACGTGGCGTTCGGGAAGTCTGCGTTGGTGTTGCCGGTCCCCTGCCAGCTCAGCGTCCAGCCGCCGGTCTGGTTCTGGATGCTGTCCGCGCTCTTGCCGACGACGAGCACCTTCGACTTCGGCTTGAGCGGCAGCACGTTGCCGTTGTTCTTCAGCAACGTCTGCGAGGAACGGACCGCGTCGCGCGCCAGCCAGGTCTCCTTCAGTGCTTCGTCGGAGTTGGCGTAGGACCGGTCCGACGGCTTCTGCGACTCGTACAGCCCGGAGCGCAGCTTGACGCGCAGGATGCGGGTCACCGCGTCGTCGATCCGCGAGACCGGGATCTGGCCGGAGCCGACCTGGGCGACGGTGTTGGTGATGAACGCCTTCCAGTCGTTCGGCACCATCACGATGTCGATGCCGGCGTTGATCGCCTGCGGGCAGGAGGCGTTGGTACAGCCCGGAACCTGGCCGATACCGTTCCAGTCCGACACGACGAGGCCGTCGAAGCCCATCTTGCCCTTGAGGATCTGGTTCAGCGCCTTGTCACTGCCGTGCAGCTTGCCCTCGTCGATGCCCAGCTCGGCGTTGGTCCAGCTGTTGAACGACACCATCACGGTCTGGGAGCCCGCGGCGAGCGCGCCGTAGTAACCCTGGCCGTGGACGTTGATCATCTCGGCCTCGGACGACGGGTTGACGCCCTGATCCTGTCCCTTGAGGGTGCCGCCGTCACCGATGAAGTGCTTGGCGGTGCCGATCACGCCGTTGTAGCCGATGCGTTTGGTCGAGCCGTCCTGGAGACCGTTGATCGCCTCGTAGCCGTAGGCCCTGGTGATCCGCGGGTCCTCGGAGAACCCTTCGTAGGTGCGTCCCCAGCGGTCGTCCTTCACGACGGCCAGCGTCGGCGCGAAGGCCCAATCCTGGCCGGTGGCGCGGATCTGCCGGGCCGTCGCCGCGGAGATGTCGCGCACCAGGCACGGGTCGTGCGCCGCGCCGAGCCCGATGTTGTGCGGGAAGACGGTGGCCCCGTACACGTTGTTGTTGCCGTGCACGGCGTCGATGCCCCAGATCACCGGGATCTTCGTCCTGCTGCCCTTCGCGGCGTCCCAATAGGAATCGGCGAGTTTCAGCCAGTCCTGCTGGGAGGCGTGCTTGTCCTTGTTCGGCCACGAGCCGCCGCCGTTGAGGACCGAGCCGATCGAGTACTGCCGGACCTCGTCAGGGGTGATCGCGGCGATCTCGGGCTGCGTCATCTGCCCGACCTTCTCCTCCAGGGTCATCCCCTCGAGGATCCTGGCGATCCGCTGTTCGTCACCGGCCTTGCCCTTGAACCGGCTCTCGACCTTCGGCCAGTCGGCGAGCGTCGGCAGGCTCTTCTCGATGCGAGCGCAGCCGTCCCGGTCGAGCGCGGGTTTCCCGATCACCGGCTGCTCGGCGGCGACGGCGGCGGGCGTGGCCACCACGGCCCCGCCGAGCAGGGTGAGACTCATCAAGGCGATCAGCGGACTTCGGCGCGCGCGAGCACGTCTTGCCATGGTCTGGTCCATTCTGCGGAAGGCGGGGACCGGCCGATCCTCACCGGACCAGGCGGCGGCGTCAAGAGTTTCCGGCCGATATGCCACCTGTTAATTTTTGCCGTGAACTAAGACTTACCCGGCCACCCGCCGCCGATTGCGCCGCTTGGCGGTGTACGGCAGCGCGAACAGGTACAGCCCGCTGAACATCAGCAGGAAGAGCGGTGGCAGCGGCGTGTAGAGCACCCACTGCGCCGGGTCGCCCTGCGCCACCACGACGAAGCACACGATGACGGTGGCGACGAAGACGAGCGACGTCCACCGATGAAACGTCCGGATCCGCTTGCTCACGAGAACCTCCTGGAGTCGTTTTGCCTGTGGCGAAGACGCTAGGGATCCCGTGGGCACCGATGCTTCTCGATTCCTGATCGGTCCGCTTGACCTCCACATTACTTGAGCTTTTATCTTCGCGGAAAACGAAGGGAATCACTCATGACCGTCTTGGTAACCGGAGCGACCGGGAACACCGGCCGCCACGTGGTGGCCGAACTCCTCCGCCGTGGGGAACGCGTCCGGGCACTCACCAGGAACCCCGCCGAAGCCCGGCTTCCGGCGGGTGTCGAACTCGTGGAAGGCACCCACACCGCGCCGGAGACCTTGACCGAGGCCTTGGCAGGTGTCACCAAGCTGCACATCACGGTCACGGCGGGACTCGCGGATGTCGGCGTCGATCTGGTCAAGCGTGCCGTGGACGCGGGCGTGCGCCGGATGACCATCGTGTGGGGCGGTTACGTCGGGCCGACGGAACAGGCCATGGCCGAATCCGGGGTGGAATGGACGCGCCTGGAGCCGCAGGAGTTCATGTCCAACGCCCTGACCTGGGTCGACTCGGTCCGCGCCGAGGGCGTGATCCGCGAGCCGTTCGACCTTCCGAGCGCCGTGGTGCACGAGGGCGACATCGGCGCCGTCGCCGCCACCGCGCTCGTGGAGGACGGGCATTCGGGCAAGGTCTACAACCTCACCGGGCCGCAGGCCCTGACCACGAGCGAACGGATCGCGATCCTCGGCTCCGCGGTCGGCCGTGACATCGCGCTGGAGCAGATCACCCGGCAACAGGCGATCGACCGGCTGCTGGCCGAAGGCGTCTCGGTCGCGGACGCCGAGTACGTCGTCGGGTGGCACAGCGATCCGCCCGTGGAGGCGCGCACTGTCGTCAACACGATCGAGAAGGTGACCGGACGACCCGCCCGCACGTTCGCGCAGTGGGTCGCCGAGCACGCCGACCGTTTCAGGCCGTGAACGGTCCGACCGCCTTCACGATTTCCAGCACCGGCGCGGTGTGCACCGTGTGGATCGCCCGCAACGCGCCCAGCCGGTGCGTGAGGTAGTGGTGCAGCGCGGCGGGATCCGGGCACAACGCCTGCGCGGCCAGGTTGGTGGGCCCGGTCGTGGCGACGACGACGGCCAGCTCCTCGTGAGTGGCCAGCGTCGTCGCCACCTCGTCGAGATCCGCCGGCGCGACGGCCATCCACAGGAACGCCTGGGTGGTCACGCCGTACAGGGCCGCGCTGATCTCGACGTCGAAGAAGAGCGCGCCTCGCGCGCGCAGATCCGCCAGGCGGCGGGCCGCCGTCGCCGGGGCGAGGCCCGCCGCCGCGGCCAGGTCCGCGATACTCGCCCGGCCGTCGTGGCGGAGGGCGGCGATCAGCGCGTGATCCGCCGCCGTCAGCGGGCTCTCCTCGCCGACGGATTCCGGCGGTCGCAACGCTTCCTGCTGCTCCTCGGTCAGCGCGGCGACCCGGCCGCGCCACGCCGTCGGGCCGCCGAGGTAGGTGTGCAGGATGAAATGCGCGGACACCGCCGTGACACTCGCGGCCCGCGGGATGTCGTGCAACAGCATGGCGCTCTGCGCGTGCCGCGGCGTATGCGCGATCGTCACGATCTCCGTGCCGCCGGAGGTGAGCTTGACCCACGACGTGTCCGGCCGCCGGGCCAGCGAACGAGCGAGCGTCCGCGCGGCGGCGGGCTGCGCGCTCAGCCGGACGAGCCACTGCGTCAGCCCCGTCCGGTCGGGATCGGGCAGGCCCACCACGCGTAACCCGGATTCGGCCCGGAGCCGCTGATAGCGCCGGGCGACGGTCTGGGTCGAGACACCGAGGACCGCCCCGATCCGGCTGAACGGCGCACGGGCGTCGATCTGCAGCGCGTGGATCAAAGCGCGGTCGATGTCGTCGAGCATGGAATATTTCGTCCATTCGATCCAGGTTTCAGGGAACAAAAGTCATCCTCGCCGCACGATCCCGTTCATGCAACTGACGAAGACCGGATCGGTTCCGCTCGCCACGCTGCTCGCGGCGGAGGCGATGAACGTGCTGGACGCGACGATCACCCAGGTCGCCGGCCCGGCGATCCACGCCGACCTCGGCGGACCCGCTTCCGCCATCCCCTGGTTCGGCGCCGCGTACACGCTCCCGTTCGCGATGCTCCTCATCACCGGCGGCAGGCTCGGCGACCTGCTGGGCCGCCGCCGCGTGTTCCTGTGCGGTGTGACGATGTTCGCCCTGGCCTCACTGTGCTGCGCGCTCGCACCGGGCACCTGCGTCCTCATCGGCGCGCGAGCGGTCCAGGGCATGGCGGCGGCGCTGGTGATCCCGCAGACCTTCGGGTTGATCAAGGCCTTGTTCTCCGGCCCGGCGCTGGCGGCGGCGCTGGGCTGGAACGGGCCGGTGGTCGGCCTGTCCGCCGTGAGCGGGCCGTTGCTCGGCGCCCTGCTGACGGACCTGGTGTCGTGGCGGGCGGCGTTCCTGGTGAACGTGCCGATCGCGCTCGCGGTGCTCGTGGCGGGACGGCTGCTGCCGGAAGACCGCGCCGAGCATCCGGTCCGGCTGGATGTGCAGGGCACCTTGCTCGCTTCGCTCGGCATGGGACTCGTGGTGTACCCGTTGCTCGACAGGTGGAGCTGGGCGCCCTTCGCCACGGGCGCCGCGGTGCTCGTGCTGTTCGTGTTCCATCAGCGGCACCGACGTCATCCGCTGGTCGAGCCGAGCCTGTTCGAACACCGCGGTTTCCCCGCTGCGTTGGCGGCGTCGACCCTGTTCTTCGCCGTGATGAACGGGTTGATGCTCGTGGTGGTCCTGCACCAGCAACTCGACGAGGGTCTCGGCGTACTCGCGTCCGGGCTGACGCTGCTGCCGTGGTCGGGCGGGCTGGCGATTTCCTCGTGGGTGGCGGGCAATTGGCTCGTTCCCCGGCACGGATCGCGTGTCGCCTTCGCCGGTCTTGCGCTGCTGCTCGCGGGAATCCTGCTGGCTCTCGGTGGCACATTGCCGATCGCACTCGGGATCGGCGGACTCGGCCTGGGGCTGTTCACGGTGCCGTTCTTCACCGCGGCGCTTTCCGTCGTCCGTCCACAGGAGACCGGCTCCGCGGCGGGCCTGCTGAACGCGGTGCAGCAAGTCGGTGCGACGCTGGGCATCGCGGTGTTCGGCAGCGTCTTCCTGCACGGTCGTTCCGTGGTGGGGGCGTTCTCGCTCGCGGCGGTGCTGGTGGTGGCGACCATGGTCGCGACCGCGCTGATGCCCCGGACCGGCGCCTTCGCTACCCCTCGGCGGCCTTGAACCACGCGCCGATCCCGGCGAGCGCGCCCGGACCGTAGTCACCCCGGACGTCGTCGGCCAGATCCGCGATGGTGACGGCACGCAACGCCGCCCGCCACTGAACCTCGGCGTTCGCCATCGCGCGGCTGATGGCGCACGGCGTCGTGCACGCCTCGGGCGGCGTCGCCATCGGGCCGCGCTGCCGGATCTCGGTGCAGAGGAAGGCCGGGCCAGGCCCGTCGATGGCCTCGACGACGTCGAGCACCGTGATCTCCGAAGGCGGCCTGGTGAGGACGTAGCCGCCGGCCTTCCCCTGCACCGACCGGATGAGATCGGCCCGGGAAAGCGCCTGGAGCTGCTTCGCGAGGTAGCTCGGCGAGACGTCGTGAAGCTGCGCCAAGCGCGCGGCGGGCGCGGGCTCGTCGACGGAGGTCAGCACGACACAGCAGTGCAGGGCCCACTCGACCCCACCGGACATCTTCACCCGGATGACTCTAACCCGCCTCTTGACTCGGACACAATGTATCCGAGTAATATCTCGGACATTCGGTGTCCGGGTTTGCGGGCGCCACCGACGAAGGGCACTGGGTCATGAAATTCGCGATCATCGGCGGGACCGGGCTGATCGGCTCGCAGGTCGTGCGCAACCTGAACGAGGCGGGGCACGAGGCGGTGCCGCATTCGCCGTCCACCGGGGTCGACCTGCTCACCGGCCAAGGCCTGGACAGCGCGCTCGACGGCGCCGACGTGGTCGTCAACCTGACGAACTCGCCGACCTTCGACGACGCCTCCCCCGCGTTCTTCCGGACGTCGATGGACAACCTCGTGGCGGCCGCGAAGAAGGCGGGCACCGGGCATTTCGTGATCCTGTCGATCGTCGGCGTCGACCAGGTGCCGCAGCTCGACTACTACCGGGCCAAGACCCTGCAGGAGGACATCCTCAAGGAGAGCGGTGTCCCCTACTCGATCGTCCGCGCCACCCAGTTCATGGAATTCGTCGACGCGGTCCTGTCCTGGACCTCCGACGAGACCGCCGTCCGCCTGCCCGGCACGCCGATCCAGCCGATCGCCGCGGCCGACGTCGCCGCCGCGGTTTCCGAGGTCTCGGCGGGAAAGCCGTTGAACGGCACCCTCGACGTGGGCGGCCCGGACGTCTATCCGCTGGACGAACTGGGCCGGATCACCTTGTCCGCCAAGGGAGACACGCGTCCGGTGACCGTCGACGAGACCGCGGGCATGTTCTCCGCCGTCAAGGGTGACGTGCTCACCACGAAGGACGGCGCCCGCATCGCCGAGACCCGCTACCTCGACTGGCTCAAGTAGCCGGGCTGAAGGGAACCATGACCGCATGCGACGCGGCGAAGGGCCCCTTCGCCGCGTCGCATGCGGCGAAGGGCCCCTTCAGCCCACGTCAGCTGGGCAGCAGCGCCGGAGCCGCGAGACGGCTGGCGTTCGCCGCCTCGTCGTCCGGCTGGGCCTGCGCGGACCGTTCCGCCTCGACCCGCGCGAGGTAGTTGGCGACCTCGCGCTCCTGCTTGTGCGAGTCCCAGCCCAGCAGTGGCGCCATCAGCGCGGCCACCACCGGCGCCGCGGTCACGCCGCGATCCCGCTCCTCGATGGAGATCCGGGTGCGCCGCGTCAGGACGTCCTCCAGGTGCAGCGCGCCCTCGTGCGAGACCGCGTAAACGACCTCCGCCTTCAGGTACTCCGCGGTCCCCGGGATCGCTTCACCCAGTTCAGGACGCTCCGAGATCGACTCCAGGATGTCCTCGATCGCGGTGCCGTAGCGCTGGAGGAGATGCTCGATGCGGGCGATGGGCAGCCCCGTGCGCTGCACGAGCGAGTGCCGCGCGCCCCACATCTCGTGATAGCCGGTCGCGCCGACGATCGGCAGCCGCTCGGTCCACGACGACGGCGCGGGGCGGCCGAGGTCCTCCACCGCGACGTCGACCGCGTCGGCGGCCATCACCCGGTACGTCGTGTACTTGCCGCCGGCCACGATCACCAGACCCGGCACCGGATGCGCGACGGCGTGCTCCCGCGACAGCTTCGTGGTCGACGTCGCCTTCGCGGCCAGCAGCGGCCGAAGCCCCGCGTACACGCCTTCGATGTCGTCGGCGGTGAGCGGCGTGCGAAGGACGGCGTTGAGGTGGTCGAGCACGTAGTCGACGTCCGCCTGGCTGGCCGCCGGGTGCTCGCGGTCGAGGTCCCATTCGGTGTCGGTGGTGCCGACGATCCAGTGCCGTCCCCACGGGATGACGAACAGCACGCTCTTCTCGGTGCGCAGGATCAGCCCAGTGTCCAGGTCGATCTTCTCGCGCGGCACCACCAGGTGGATACCCTTCGAAGCACGCACGGTGAACGGCGCGGGGATGCCCGCCGCTTCCGCCATGTCGTCGCTCCACACGCCGGTCGCCGCGACGACCGTCTTCGCCCGGACCTCGATCTCCGCACCGCTCTCGCGGTCGACGACCTTGGCCCCGACGACACGTTCGCCGTCGCGGATCAGCGAGGTCACCCGCGCCCGGGTGAGGACGGAAGCACCTTGCTCGGCCGCGGTCCGCGCGATGGTCATCGTGTGACGGGCGTCGTCGACCTGGGCGTCGTAGTACTGGATGGCGCCGATCAGGGCGTCGTCCGCGAGGCCGGGCGCGACCTTGCCCGCGCCGCGCTTCGACAGATGCCGGTGCCGCGGCAGGGCCCGCGCTCCGCCGAGGGTGTCGTAAAGCGTGACACCCGCGCCGATGTAGCCGCGTTCCCAGACGCGGTGCTTGAGCGGCACCAGGAACTTCACCGGCCGGACCAGGTGTGGCGCGAGGGTCTGCAGGAGCAGGCTACGTTCCTTCAGCGCCTCGCGGACCAGCTTGAAGTCCAGGTTCTCCAGATAACGCAGCCCACCGTGGATCAGCTTCGACGACCGGCTCGACGTTCCGGCGGCGAAGTCGCGGGCCTCGACGAGCGCGACGGAGAGTCCGCGCGACGCCGCGTCGAGTGCGACGCCGGCACCGGTCACTCCCCCGCCGACGACGAGCACGTCGATCTCCTCACGAGCGAGCTTGCGCAGCGTCTCGGCACGGTAGACCGGGGAAAGCGGTACGGGTGTCACCTTGTTCCTCCTGTTCATCGGGCTCACTCGACCTCGACCCAGTCGAGCGTGCGGCCGACGGCCTTCTGCCAGCCCGCGTAGCCCTCGGCGCGCTGTTCGTCCGTCCACGACGGCTCCCAGCGCTTGTCCTCGTTCCAGTTCTGTTCCAGCTCGTCGGTGCTCTTCCAGAACCCGACGGCGAGCCCGGCCGCGTAGGCGGCACCGAGCGCGGTGGTCTCGGCGACGACCGGCTTCGACACCGGCACGCCGAGGATGTCGGCCTGCAGCTGCATGCAGAGTTCGTTGGCGGTCACGCCACCGTCCACACGCAACACGTCGAGCGTGACGCCGGAGTCGTTCTGCATGGCCTCGACGACGTCGCGGGTCTGGTAGCAGATCGCTTCGAGGGTCGCCCGCGCCAGATGCGCGTTGGTGGTGGCGCGGGTGAGGCCGACGATCGCGCCGCGGGCGTCGGAACGCCAGTACGGGGCGAAAAGCCCGGAGAAAGCGGGGACGAAGTAGACGCCGCCGTTGTCCTCGACCTGGCGCGCGAGGCTCTCGCTCTGGGACGCGCCGCTGATGATGCCCAGCTGGTCGCGCAGCCACTGCACGGCGGAACCCGTGACGGCGATGGAGCCTTCCAGCGCGTACACCGGCTTCTCGTCACCGAACTGGTAGGCCAGCGTCGTGAGCAGCCCGTGCTTCGACCGCACGACCTCGTGCCCGGTGTTGAGGAGCAGGAAGTTTCCGGTGCCGTAAGTGTTCTTGGCCTCGCCGGGGCGGAAGCACACCTGGCCGACGGTCGCCGCCTGCTGGTCGCCGAGCACGCCGGTGATGGCGACCTCGCCGCCGAGCGGGCCGTCCGCGCGGGTCACGCCGAAGCGGCCGTTGTTCGACGACGGCGCGATCGACGGCAGCATCTGCTTGGGGACACCGAAGAACGACAGCAGTTCGTCGTCCCACTCCAGCGTTTCCAGGTCCATGAGCATGGTGCGCGACGCGTTGGTCGGATCCGTCACGTGCACGCCGCCGTCGGGCCCGCCGGTGAGGTTCCAGATGAGCCAGCTGTCGGTGGTGCCGAAGAGCGCGTCACCCTTTTCCGCGTCTTCGCGGACGCCCTCGACGTTCTCCAGGATCCACTGCAGCTTGCCGCCGGAGAAGTAGGTGGCGGGCGGCAGACCGGCCTTCCGCCGGATGACGTCGCCCTTGCCCTCGCGTTCGAGCGCCGAGGCGATCCGGTCGGTGCGGGTGTCCTGCCACACGATGGCGTTGCAGTACGGCCGCCCGGTGCGGCGGTTCCACACGACGGTGGTCTCACGCTGGTTGGTGATGCCGAGCGACGCGAGGTCGGCGGCGGTCAGCTTCGCCTTGTTGAGCGCGGTGGCGATGACCGAGCGGGTCCGCTCCCAGATCTCGGTGGCGTCGTGTTCGACCCAGCCCGGCTTGGGGAGGATCTGCTCGTGCTCGAGCTGGTGGCGGGCGATCTCGTTGCCGCCGTGGTCGAAGATCATGAAACGCGTGCTGGTGGTGCCCTGGTCGACGGCGCCGATGTAATCAGACATGGGTTTCTCTCCTTAGGAAACGCGCTCGATGTCCTTGGCGGGCAAGGCTTCCGGCGCCGGTTCGGCGGGCAGGTAACGCTCGATGAAGAACTTGTAGATCGCCCCGCCGATGACCGCGCCGATCACCGGCGCCACGATCGGGATCCACCAGTAGGGATAGCCGTATTGATCGGTGAACGCGGTGTCGTAGCCGGTGAGCCAGGACATCAGGCGCGGGCCGAAGTCGCGGGCGGGGTTGATCGCGTAGCCGGCGTTGGTGCCCCAGGCCATGCCGATCGCGACCACGAGGAAACCGACGACCACGGGCGCGAGATTCGCGGCGGGCGCGGTGTTGCGGAGGTCGGTGATGGCGAAGATCACCAGTGCCAGGATCGCGGTGCCGATGATCTGGTCGCGGAAGGCGCCCCAGTCACCCACCGGCAGGGTTCCGTTACCCGGAAGAGTGGAGAACACGCCCTGCGTCTTGATCGTCAGGCCGGGGTCCGCGGCGTTGAGCACCTCGGTGTAGTTCCACCGCACCAGCAGTGCGGCGAGGAACGCGCCGGCGGTCTGCGCCAAGGCATACGGGGCGACCTTGCGCCACGAGAAGCCCTTGAACACCGCGAGTGCCACGGTGATGGCGGGGTTCAGATGCGCGCCGCTGATCCGTGAAGCCACGTAGATACCCAGCGTGACACCGATTCCCCACGCCCACGCGATGCTGTCGTGGTCCCCGATGCCCGCGGCGACGACTTGGGCCACCACCCCGCAGCCGAACAGGATGAGGATCATCGTCCCGACGAACTCCGCCGCCAGTTCGCCCGCCAGTCCGCGAGCCTTGAGGTTTCGCACCATTGCTTCCTCCACAAAGGACACCGTTGCCCTGTTGAGGCCGAAGTTAAGTTCGCGGAAACCCGGGGTCAACGGATGCCGGTCGGCATTGTCGAACGGCTGAAGACGATGTTCGACATTGTCGAATCAGGGCCGGTCGGGCTACGGTTGGGCCGTGCCCGGTCCGATCCAGTCCATCGAGCGCGCCGCCGCGATCCTGCGGTTGCTGGCGCGCGGTTCAGGCCGTCTCGGGGTCGGCGAGATCGCCGATTCCCTCGAACTCGCCAAGGGAACGGCGCACGGGATCCTCCGTACCCTGCAAGGGGTCGGCTTTGTCGAACAAGACCGCGACACCGGGAAATACCAACTGGGCGCGGCGCTCCTGCACCTCGGCACGAGCTACCTCGACGTCAACGAACTCCGCTCCCGCGCGATCAACTGGGCCGACGCGCTGGCCGCGCGCAGCGGTGAGGCCGTCCGCATCGGCGCGCCGCTGGAGGGCCGGGTCCTGGTGGTGCACCACGTGTTCCGGCCCGACGACAGCCTGCAGACGCTCGACGTCGGCACGCTTCTGCCGTTGCACGCGACGGCGCTCGGGAAAGTCCTTCTGGCCTACGACACCGGTCTCGTGGCATCGTTGCGCACCGGCGGACCGGAGGCCTACACCCGCCGGACCCTGGTCACCCAGACCGCGATCAAACGCGCCTGCGGCAAGGTGCGCGAGGTGGGCTGGGCGAGCGAGAACGGCGAGATGATCACCGGCGAGGCCGGGATAGCCGCGCCGATCCGCGGCCACGGCGGCATCGTGGTCGGGGCGATCGGGGTCTCCGGCGCGGCGGAACGGATCTGTGAAGCCGACGGCAGCCCGATCCCGCGGCTGCTCGGCCACGTGCGCGACGCGGCACGGGCGGTCTCCCGCGATCTCGGCGCGTCCCGATGGTGATGGAGGTGCTCGCGTGGTCCAGCGCTACGTGATGTCGATCGACCAGGGCACCACTTCGACACGGTGCATCCTGTTCGACGCGCGCGGCAGGCTGGTGTCGGTCGCGCAGCGCGAACATCAGCAGCATTTCCCGCGGCCGGGCTGGGTCGAGCACGACGCGACGGAGATCTGGCGCAACGTCGGCCGGATCGTGCCGCAGGCGCTGGCCGACGCAGGCATCGATGCCGGGCAGGTGGTCGGCCTCGGCATCGCGAACCAGCGCGAGACGACGGTGCTGTGGGACCGGCACACCGGCAACCCGGTCGGGCGGGCGATCGTCTGGCAGGACACCCGCACCGACGCGATGCTCGAACACCTCGCCCGCGAGCCGGGCGCCGATCGTGTCCGGCGGCTGTGCGGGCTGCCGCTGGCCACGTACTTCTCCGCGCCGCGGATCCGGTGGATGCTCGAACGGACCCCTGGCCTGCGGGAACGCGCCGAACGCGGCGACGTCCTGTTCGGGACGGTGGAGAGCTGGCTGATCTGGAACCTGACCGGCGGCCCCGAGGGCGGCGTCCACGTCACCGACGTCACCAACGCCTCGCGCACCATGCTGATGAACCTGCGCACGCTGTCGTGGGACGACGAACTGCTGGAGTTCTTCGACGTCCCGCGCGCGATGCTGCCGGAGATCCGCCCGTCGACCGAGGTGTACGGGACGACGTCGCGGGTGGTCCCTGGCATCCGGATCGCGGCGGCGCTCGGCGATCAGCAGGCGGCGCTGTTCGGCCAGACCTGCTTCGCGCCCGGCGAGGCGAAGTGCACGTACGGAACCGGCAGCTTCCTGCTGCTCAACACCGGTCCGACGCCGGTGCTCTCGGCGCACGGCATGCTGACGACCGTCGGCTTCAAGATCGGCGACGAGCCCGCCGTGTACGCGCTCGAAGGGTCGATCGCGGTCACCGGTTCGCTGGTGCAGTGGTTCCGCGACGGGCTCGAACTGATCGGCAGCGCGCCCGAGATCGAGACGCTGGCGCGCACGGTCGAGGACAACGGCGGCTGCTACATCGTGCCCGCCTTCTCCGGCCTGTTCGCGCCGCACTGGCACAGCGAGGCGCGCGGCGTGATCGCCGGGCTGACGTCGTACATCACCAAGGGGCATCTGGCCAGGGCCGTGCTGGAGGCGACGGGCTGGCAGACCCGCGAGGTGGTCGACGCGATGAACGCCGACTCCGGGCTCGCGCTGTCGACGCTCAAGGTGGACGGCGGGATGACCGCCGACAACCTGCTGATGCAGTTCGTCGCCGACGTCCTCGACGTGCCGGTGGTGCGCCCGATGGTCGCCGAGACGGTGTCGCTGGGCGCGGCGTACGCGGCCGGTTTGTCGGTCGGTTACTGGCCGGACCTGGAGGGTCTGCGGCGGAACTGGCATCGCGCCGGGCAGTGGCTGCCGACGATGGACCCCGCCCGCCGCGACAGTGAGTACTCGCACTGGCGTCAGGCCGTGGAGCTGACGTTCGGCTGGATGCGTCCCGGCCCGACGGCCGCTCCCCCGGGCTCCGACCTGGTGGAGGTCGTCCTGGCCGATCACCGCCGGATCGAACAGCTGTTCCGCGACCTCCGCAACGACGAGGCCGACCGTCCGGCGCTGATCGCGGAGCTCTCGGCGTCTCTGGTCGCCCATGCGACCGCGACGGAGCGGATCGTCCGCCCCGATGCGACGGAGAGCGGGCTCGCGGACGAACTGCTGGCCGTGCTGGAGTCCGCCGACTCCGAGAAGGCGTTGGCAGCGCTGGAGAATTCGGTCGACGCGCATATCCGCGCGGAGGAACGCGGGTTGCTGAACGAACTCCGGCGCACACTGTCCACTTCGGATCGCACCGGCCTCGGCCGGGCGTTCGTCGCCGAGCGGCAGCGGCAGCTGGACCTCGGCTGCGGCTCCGCCGCGCACGTCCGCGAGCAAGGTTCTCGGCTGCACCTCTCGTGACGTGCTAGCCTGTCGCCGTGCGCCGCTGGACTCGACTCGTAGTCAAGCGCGCCGGCTGAACCAGGTCGCCGGCGCGCATTCCGGCGACCCCTCGATACGGGGCATCTCCCGGGACCTGGCCCTCCATGGCCTGTACGTTTTCCCGCCTTTGGAGACCACGATGTCGATCACCGCTTTCCAGGTTCCCGCCCCTCGCTCGTCCATGCTGGTCCGTCGCCGGATCGCCACGTACTTCGTCGGCGGCGTCGAACAGATCCCCGGCCTGCTCGAGGCGCTCGGCTGCCTGGTCCACGACCTGTCCGTCGACGTCCGCGACGGCGTCCGGGAAAGCACCATGACCTGCGCCGTCCTGATCGACGCCGCCGAGGTCGAACCCCTGCTGGACCGGCTGCGCGACCTGACCTCCGTCGTCTCGGCCGAACTGGTCTGACCGTCCCGAAACCCGCAACTCACGTGATTGAACGGCGATCTCGCGTGATTGGGAGGCGATCACGATGATCGCCGCCTGATCACGCATGATCGCTGTCCAATCACGTGTGTGCGCCGTCTGATCACGGGTGATCGCCGTTCGGGCACAAAGTCCCCTATGCCCGAAGTCACTTGCACGGTTCCGTGCAGCCGGTCATCCAACGACCATCGGCCCCTTGACTTAGTTAAGAAGCCTTCTTAACTTCGATTTCATGGCCGAAACTCCCCGAAACAGCAGGTCCCAAGCCTATCGTCGGCTCAGCTTGGCCGAGAAACACGACAAGTTCGTCAATCAGTACTCGCGGCGGACCCTGTTCCGGGTGGGTGCGGTGAGCGGCGCGGCACTCGCCGCCGGCGGCGTCCTGCTCCCGGGCGCGGCCGCGGCCTCCCCCGGGCCGATGGTGCTGCTCACCGCCGACAAGGTCGCCGGTTCGGCGCTGCGGCCGTTCGGACGGCACATCGCCTACGGGGCCGACCCGTCCCAGCAGGTCGTCGTCTCCTGGCAGGTGCCGGCGGCGGTGACCGCGCCGTTCATCCGGATCGGCACCGTTCCCGGCGACTTCAGCCCGCCGATCCAGGCCGAGGTCCGGGCGCTGACCAGCCAGATGTCCTGGCAGCACCCGGTCGAGGAGGTCCCGCCGAACAGCCCGAAGTCGATCACCCAGTACTACCTCCACGCCCGGATCGACCGCCTCCTGCCCAACACCACGTACTACTACGTCGTCGGACACGAGGGCTACGACCCCGCCGCCCGGCTCGGCGAGATGGCGAGTTTCCGCACCGCACCCGCCCCGGGCGGCGACGGCACATTCACCTTCACCGCTTTCGGCGACCAGGGTGTCGGCTACAACGCCGTCGCGACCAGCAGTCTGATCGCGGGCCTCGACCCTGCCTTCCACCTCGCCATGGGCGACCTGAGCTACGCGCTCGAAGGCGAGGGCGGGCACCCGGAGGAAGACCAGTACGACGCGCGGCTCTGGGACTCCTTCTTCGTGCAGAACGAACCGGTCACCGCCGGGATCCCGTGGATGATGGCGCTCGGCAACCACGAAATGGAGGGCTGGTACTCCGAGGACGGTTACGGCGGCGTGCGGGCGCGTTTCACCATGCCGGACAACGCCTGGGACGGCTCCACCTGCATCTACTCGTGGCGCTATCAGAACGTCGGCATGATCAGCCTGGACGGCAACGACGTCTGCTACAACAGTCCGTCCAATCTGGACTACACGAAGGGCAAGCAGCTCAAATGGCTCGGGAAGACGCTCGCCGCCTTCCGCGCCGACCCCACGATCGACTTCATCGTCGTCTACTGCCACCAGTGCACGTATTCCACCTGCCATTCCAACGGCGCCGAACTCGGCGCGCAGAAGGACTGGGCACCGTTGTTCGACAAGTACCAGGTCGACCTGGTGCTCAACGGCCACAACCACATCTACGAACGCACCGACCCCATCAGGGCGGGCAAGGCCGTCAAGAAGGTGCCCTCGCGCGGGACCACCAATCCGGTCAAGGACGGGACGACCTACATCACCGCGGGCGGCGGTGGCGGCAGCGTCTCCGAATTCCCGGCGCCCGACACGTACCTCGGCCATGAGACGAGCAACGACTCCCCCGTCCCGATGAAGTACTCGGAACGCGACGGCCAGGACCGCACGAAGAAGGTCACCTGGTCCCGGGTCCGGTTTCGCGGCTACAGCCTGGTCGCGGTCGATGTCGTCGCGGGGACGGGCACCACACCGCCCAAAATGGACGTTCGCGCGATCAGCGCGGACGGCACCCTCGTCGACCAGATCATCGTGCAGCGTTCCTGACCGGCGCCGGTCACCCCGGCGGCCAGACCCCTGGCTCCCCGACCGGGAAAGTGACCTCGGCCGCGTTTTCCACGGCGATCTTGAAAGCGCTTACAAGGAGGTCCGCGAAACAGGCCCGAGGAGCCGCCGAGCCCCCTCCCGTCTGAGCTTTCAGCGCACTCAGCTGTTCACCGGCCAAGGGCGCGACCCGGTCCATGAACTGCCCGAGGAACCGCAGGGCGGCGACGGGAGGGATCCCGGCCACGGCGAGGTCCGTCACCGCGCGCGAAACGGACGGACGCACGACCGCCGGGGCTCCCGTGTCGTCCCTGCCCAGCACGCCGTGGCGTTCCAGGCACCGGGCGACGGCGGGCTGGTCGCGGGCGATGTCCGCCATCGCCGCGTCCAGCCGCTCGGCACGGTCCACTGTGGTCGTTCCGAGCATCGCGGCGATGGAAACCAGGTTGAAGCCCTGTTTCTGCAGCATCGTGATGCGGCGCAGACGCCGCAGATGGGCCGGGCCGTAGTAGGCGGACCTGCCGTGCCGGACCGGCGGGGCGAGCAGACCCCGCGTCTGATGGGCCCGGATATTGCGCGCCGACATGCCGACGATCGTGGAAAGTTCTTCGATCGTGTATCCGGCCGGCCTCGACGAAAAGGGCTTCACGCCGACAGCTTAACCAATGGTCGGATGAGTACACCACAGAGCCGGGGCAATGGCGGCACGCCTGTCAACCGGCTGAATCAGCGAGTTGCCATAAGTTCATCGGTTCCCGGCGACGAACGCAAGGTCAGCGGCCGGTTTACATGGTTTCGTGCCAAGCAATGCCGGATTTGGGGTGTTCCACGACCCCCGGTTACTCCAGTCAGGCGATCTTGATGGGCCGAGGACTTCTTTGCCGTTTAAATGCACCAGAGACATCCGATGTCTCAACTCTGTCGACGCCCGCGGAGCGCCGCTGAACCCGATGGTTGGTCGTCAAAGTTTCAACCTTTTTCCCAGGAGGTTTCCATGTTCTGGAAACGGATCGCGGTCGCGGCCGTGGCCGCGACCGGTTTGGCCACGGCGCTGGTGGTGTCCCATCAGGACACTCCCGCCGCCGCGATAGAGCCCGCCGCGGCGAAAGTGCCCGCGTTCGACCACATCGTCCTCGTGATGTTCGAGAACAAGGACTACAAGGAGATCAGCGGCAGCTCCAAGGCGCCGTACTTCAACAAGCTCGCCTCACAGGGCGCCAAGTTCACCAAGGCGTACGGGACGACGCACCCCAGCCAGCCGAACTACATCGCCCAGTTCGCGGGTTCGACGCACGGTGTCGACAGCAACAAATGCCAGGATCTCGGGAACAAGGAGAACATCGCGTCCCAGCTGGCGGGGATCGGCAAGAAGTTCGTCGGTTACGCGGAAAGCATGCCTTCCGACGGCTACACCGGCTGCACGAAGGGCAATTACGCCCGCAAGCACAACAGCTGGGTCAGCTTCAGCAATGTGCCGTCGTCGGCGAACAAAAGGTTCTCGTCGTTCCCGAGCGACTTCACCAAGCTCCCCCACGTCGCTTTCGTGACCCCGGACCTGTGCAGCGACATGCACGACTGTTCGGTCGACACCGGCGACAAATGGCTGAAGAAGAACCTCGACGCGTACGCGCAGTGGGCCAAGACGCACAACAGCCTGCTGATCGTCAATTTCGACGAGGACAGCGGGACGTCGGTGAACCAGATCTTCACGACGTTCGTCGGCGCCCACGTGAAGCCGGGCAGCTACAGCGAATCCATCAACCACTACTCGATCCTCCGCACGATGGAGGCGTCGTTCGGCCTGCCGGGCATCGGCAACGCGGCCAACAAGGCGCCGATCACCAGCGTGTGGCAGTAACCGGGTGAACCCCGCGGGCGTGTCCACTGTGGACGCGCCCGCGGGCGGAGAAGGGTGGTTCGTCGCGTGTACCTGTCCACGATCGGCCGCCGGGAGCATCCCGGTGGCGTGTCCAAGAAGTCCTTCGCCCTGCTGGGCGGGAACGTCTTCGCCCTGGGCACCGTCAGCCTCGTCACGGACGTCTCCTCGGAGATGGTGACGGCCGTGCTGCCGGTGTACCTGGTGCTCGGGCTGCACCTCGGCCCGGCGGCGTACGGCGTGGTGGACGGCCTCTACACCGGCGCGACCGCGCTGCTGCGCCTGGTGGGTGGCTACGTCGCCGACCGGGTGCGACGGCGCAAGGCGGTCGCCGGGCTGGGCTACGCGATGTCGGCCGTGGCGAAACTGGGGCTCGTGGCCGCGGGGTCGTCGGCGACCGCGATCGGCGTGGTGCTGACCGCGGACCGCACGGGCAAGGGGCTGCGGACCGCGCCCCGCGACGCGCTGATCACCCTGTCGGCCCCCGAACACATGCTGGGCCGCGCGTTCGGCGTGCACCGGGCGATGGACAGTGTCGGCGCGTTCCTCGGCCCGCTCGCCGCGGTCGCGGTACTGGCCGTGGCCGGCTCGGCGACCGGGGTCGAAGGCTTCGACGCGGTGTTCGTGACAAGCTTCTGCATCGCCACCGCCGGAGTGCTGCTGCTGGCGTTGTTCGTCCGCGACCACCGCGCGCCCAAACCGCCGTCCGGCACCGTGTCCCTACGAGCGGCGGCGGGGCTCCTGCGGGGTGCCGGCGTGCGGCGGCTGCTGATCGCCGCGTGCGTCCTCGGCCTGGCCACCATCGGGGACGGCTTCGTCTATCTCCTGATGCAGGACAAGGAGGACATCGCCACCGGCTGGTTCCCGCTGCTGGCCGTCGGGACCAACCTGGGTTACCTGCTTCTGGCCGCGCCACTCGGCGCGCTGGCCGACCGTATCGGCAGGCTGCCGGTGATGCTCGGCGGTTACGGCGCCCTGATCGCCGTCTATCTGCTGCTGCTCAGCCCGCTCACCGGCTGGACGTTGTTCGCGCTCACTCTCGGCCTGTACGGCGTGTTCTACGCCGCGACCGACGGCGTGCTGATGGCGCTTGCCGGACCGTTGCTGCCCGAGGCGTTGCGCACCACCGGTATCGCCATCGTGCAGAGCGGGCAGGCGCTCGCGTACTTCGTCTCGTCCGTCCTTTTCGGACTCTCGTGGCAGTTCTGGGGCGCGACCACGGCGATCACGATCGCCGCTGGAACGGTGCTCGCCGCTGTCGCCGCCACCTTCGTTCTCTTGGTTCCCCGCAGGAAGGCACGACCGTGAACACCCGCACCCGCGTCCTGATCGCCGTCACCGGAGTACTCACGCTGGCCGCGGCCGCCGTGATCTACGTCGGGGTGGCGGGCGCGCGCAACCAGGACACCGCGTCGGCGGGCACCAGCGGCGCCGTCACCCTCGAAGGCGGGCGGTTGCTCTTCCGCAGCACCGCCGACGCCGACCGCGGGCACGTGTCCAGTGTCAGCGCCGCCGACCCCGGCGGCGCACGGGCGGTGTCGACCGTGTCCTGCAGCCGGGTCTACGCGGCGGGCGGCACCGGGATCTGCCTGCGGCCGGAAACCGGGCTCACCACGTATCAGCTGGCCGTGCTCGACAACCGTCTCGCGGTCACGCAGGAGATCCCGCTGGTCGGCCTGCCCAACCGGGCGCGGGTCTCGCCCGACGGCAAGCGGCTGGCGTGGACGGTGTTCGTCACCGGCGATTCGTACAACGGTGGCCGGTTCTCCACCCGCGCCGGCACCCTCGACCTCACCACCGACAACGTCGAGGGCACGCTGGAGGACTTCGCCGTGACCGTGGACGGCAAGCCGTACAAGGCGGCCGACTTCAACTTCTGGGGTGTCACCTTCACCCGGCAGCCGGGCCGGTTCTACGCCACCATGTCGACCGGGTCTCACCGGTACCTCGTCGAAGGCGACTCGACCGCCCGGACCGTGAAGACCTTGCGGGACAACGTCGAATGCCCGTCCCTCTCCCCCGACGAGACCCGCGTGGCCTACAAGGCCGCCATCGACGGCGATCCCGCGAAGGGCTGGCGGGTGTCGGTGCTCGACCTCGCGAGCGGCACCGTGACGCCGCTGTCGGAGACCAGGAACGTCGACGACCAGCCCGCGTGGCTCGACGACCGGACCGTCGCCTACGCCCTTCCCCGCACTCAAGGACACTCCGACGTCTGGGCCGTCTCCGCCGACGGCTCGGGCGCGCCGCGGCTGCTCATCCCGGAGGCCGAGTCGCCCGCCGCGCTGCCCTAGGCTCTCGGCATGAGGGCCGCGCTGCTGATCGTCGACATGCAGGAATTGCTCGTTCCCCTGGTCTGGCGTGGCGAGGAACTGGCGGCCCGGATCGCCGCACTCGCCAGGAAGGCCCGCGAGAACGGTGTCCCGGTGATCGCACTGCGGCAGATCGGCGCTCCCGGCACCGACTTCGACCCCGAGTCGCCGGGCACCCGGGTCAGCGCGCTGCTCGGTCTCGAACCGGTCGACGTGGTGGTCGACAAGACCGCGACGGATTCCTTCTACCGCACCGGACTGGCGGGGTTGCTCGTCGACCGGGCGGTCGACACCGTGGTGCTGACCGGGCTGGCCACCGACTACTGCGTCGACGCGACCGCCCGGTCCGCGCAGAGCCACGGCCTGGACGTCGTGCTGGTCGCCGACGGCCACGCTCCCTCGTCCGACGGCGACCCCACCACCGGGCTGACCGCCGAACAGGTCGTCGCCCGGCACAACCTGCTGCTGAGCACGGCGATCCATCCCGGCGGACGGCTGCGCGTGCTGCCGTCGGCGGAGGTCGAGTTCACCGGCCCGTAGGATCGGCCCGCCATGATCACGAACTTCCTGCTCGACCACTCCGCCCTCGTGCCGGTGGCGATCCTGCTGGTCGCGCTCGTCTGCGCCGTCCTCGGCCATCTGTTCGCGGGCAGGCATCGAGTCCTCTGGACGCTCACGGGAGTGGCGCTGGTACCGGTCGTCGCGCTGACGCTGGTGCCCACCCGGCACACGATCGACGAGATCCTGTGCACGGTCCAGTTCTCCCTGCCCACGCTCGGGTCGGTGGAGCTCCTCGCCAACGTCGCGCTGTTCCTGCCGCCGGTCTACTTCGCCGCGCTGGCGTCCCGACGGCCGGTGACGATGTTCGCGGCAGGCTCGGCGCTGTCCGCGGTGATCGAGGCGCTGCAAGCGTTGGTGCCCGCGATCGGCCGCGCCTGCGACACCAACGACTGGCTGATGAACACCATCGGCGCCCTCCTCGCGGCGGGTATGGCGTGGCTGGTGGGCCGCCGCGCTCAGTCGGGCAGTTCCACGGGCGCGATGTCGTCGTAGACGTCGCCGGGCCCCGGGTTCGCCGGATCCGTCTCGCCGCCGAAGTGGTGCAGGACGCCCCACACGGCGTTGAGCGCCGTCTGCACCGCGCCTTCGGCCCAGCCCGCCGTCCAGGAGACGTCGTCGCCCGCCAGGAAGAGACCGCGGTGGCGCTCCTCCAGCCGGTCCTGCTTGAAGTGGGTGAACAGCCGGTGCTGGTAGCGGTAGTGACCGGGCAGGTTGGCCTTGAACGCGCCCATGAAATGCGGTTCGGCCTCCCAGGACACGGTCACCGGGTCGCCGATGATGTGCCGCCGGACGTCGACGCCCGGGTAGATCTCCTTCAGCGACTGCAGCATCACCTCGACCCGCTCGGACACCGAAAGCGGCAGCCACTTCAGCGAATCGTCGGCCCAGGTGTAGGACAGGCAGATCACCGCGGGCGCGTCCGGATCGTCGCCGAGCAGGTACGTGCCACGCGGCATGCGGTCGGTCAGCGTCATGCTCATCGTGTCGCGCCCGGTCTCCGGGTCCTTGTCCAGCCAGAACGGCCGGTCCACCGGGACGAAGACCTTCGAGGACTCCATGTAGTGCGTGCGCTCGATCGCCGTCCAGTGGTCGATCGGGAACAGCGCCTCGTCGCATTCGATCTTCGACAGCAGCATCCAGCTCTGCGCGGTGAACACCGCCGCCGGATAGGTGCGGATGCGGCCTTCGGTGTCGGTCACGGTGATGTTGTTCGGCGCGGTCCGGTGCAGCCGGGCGACTCCGGGGTTCGGGCTCCCGCCGTGCAGCGAGCTCAAACTCGTTCCGGCGGGCCAGAAGGCGATGTCCTCGGGTGCGTGTTCCCACAGCCGCAACGGAAGCCGCCTGCTGCCGCCGACGATGCTGCGGTGCTCGTCGTCGGCGCCGGTGTAGACCACCCGCAGGATCTCCAGGATGGAGTTCGGGAAGTCGGTGTCCCAGCCGCCGGTGCCGAAGCCGACCTGGCCGAAGATCTCGCGGTCACGGAAGGAGGCGAACGCGGGCGAATCGCAGAGGAAACCGTAGAAGGTCTGGTTGTCCAGCTTCGGGACGAGTTCGTTCCACAGCCGCTTGATCGTCTTCACGTCGCGGTCGCGGATCGCCTTCTGCATCTCGGTGAACGCGGCCTGCTCGGACAGTGTGCTGTCCCACGCGGCCGCGACCTTGCCGAAGACGGCGGGGAGTTCGTCCGCCGTGCGCGCGTAGTGGCTCTCCCCCTTGAGATCGACGACGGTGCTCGGCGTGCCCGGCGCCAGCGGGTTCGGGAACGGCGTGGTCTCCAGGCCGACCTTGTCGATGTAGTGGAACAGCGCGGTCGACGCCGGCGGGAAGCGCATCGCGCCCATCTCCGCGACGACGTCGTCCGGGCAGCCGGGGAAGTTCACCGTGCGCAGGCGGCCGCCGATCTCGGCGATCTCGTACACGACCGGGCGCAGCCCGAGTTTCATCAGTTCGTACGCGGTGACGATGCCCGAGAGGCCGCCGCCGATCACCGCCACCTCGGTGCCGTGCCGCTCGGCCGGAAGGCTGCCGAGCCCGGCGGGGTGCGCGAGGAAATCGTCGTAGGCGAACGGGAAGTCGGGGCCGAACATGGTGATCGGGCGGCCCGCCGGTTCGTCGTGGTGGATCGCGGTCGGGAGGGCGGAGGTCATGCGGAAAGTCCTCGGTACAGATCGGGCCGTCGGTCGGCCAGGTGGGTGTTCTCCAGCCGCGACGCGACGAGCGCGTCACGGGTCACTTCGGCGCTGATCAGCTCCGGGCCGGCGCCCGCCCGGGCGAGCACTTCGCCGGTCGGGGCGACGACGCAGGAGTGGCCGCAGTAGGTCAGTTCCTGTTCGGTGTCACACCGGTTCGCGTACGCGACGTACAGCTGGCTCTCGTAGGCGCGGGCGGGCACCAGCGTGTCCGCGACCAGTTCGTACGGGCTCATCAGCGCGGTGGGCACCACGAGCAGTTCGGTCCCGGCCAGCGCGTGTGCCCGCACCAGCTCGGGGAACTCGACGTCGTAGCAGATCAACAGGCCGATCCGGAGTCCGTCGAGCTCCGCCTGCACGACCGCCTCGGCGCCCGGCTCGAACCAGTCGCGGTCGATGTCGCCGAACAGATGTGTCTTGCGGTAGTTCGCCAGGCGTTGTCCGTCGCGACCGACCAGCTGGACGCTGTTGTACACGCGGCCGCCGTCGGATTCGGGGTATCCGTAGGCCAGTGCGACGCCGGATTCCGTTGCCAGCGCGGACATCCGTGCCGCTGTCGGGCCGTCGGCGGGTTCGGCGAGCTCATGCGACCGGGCGCCGATGTGGTAGCCGGTGGTGATCATCTCGGCGGCGATCACGAGATCGGCGCCCGACGCCTCGACGGCGGACGGCAGCTCGGCGTACGAGCCCTGGTGGACGGCGACCCTCATGCCGCCGACGATATCCGCCGCTCCGATGCGCCGATAAGGGCGAATCGTTGCGCAGAGGATTGGCAAACCAGCGATTCAGTGCGGTACCGCGCAATCCAGCGGCGATCTGTTGTCTGGATCACCCGCCCGGCGGCGGCTCCTCCGCGTGATCGTCCGCCCAGCCGAGCGCCTCGGTGATCGCCTTCTCCGCGATGGCCGACATCGTCGACATGTAGGTACCGCTGACGTGGTTGTCGTCGAGGTAGACGAGCACGTTGCCGATCACCGGCGGGCAGACCTCGGCCGTGCAGAAGTAGTCACTGAAGTCGAGGAACCGCACGTTGGATGGCAGATCCGGCATCGTCTCGTACGGCGGCTCCGCCGCATAGAGGTCGTAGCGCGGCGTGGCGCACTCGGGTGACTCCGCGCCGCGGCTCTCGACGCACGCCGACGGCGACTGGCCGAACCGCGGGTTGTCCCGCACCGCCAGCACCGGGATCCCCACCTCGTCGACCTTGCGCCACTGCGCGATGTAGCCGGCGGGGACCCGCTCTTCGACGCCGATCTTCACGTCCCTGGTGCCGATCGTCATCACCGCGTCGGGGCGGGTGGTGACGATTTCGTCCACCACGGCGGTGTTCCAGTCGATGCAGGACTGGTCACCCGGTACGGCGTCGGAGTCGGTCGAGAACGGGCAACCGCCGCGGAGGATCGACGTGACCTCCCAGTTCTTCTTTTCGGCGACCGGCAGCAGGGCGCCGAGGAACTGCCCGGCGTGCGAGTCGCCGGCGACGACGATCCGGCGGGTGGGATGCCCCGTGGTCTGCGACGTACAGACTTCGAGATCGGCGTTGCGCGGCGAGGTTCCGCACCGGGCCGGGTCGATCCCCGCCCAGTCCTCGGACACCGCGACGAACGACGGGACGAGCGCGGCGTCGGCGGCACCCCAGTACGTGAACCCTTCGGTATGCGCGAGCGCGCCGGGATGGTCGGGATCGTCGACCGCGATCGAGTAACTCTCCGCCTGGCTCACGCTCACCCACTGCCAGGCGCCGGTCGCGGCGAGCACGGCCGCGAGCGTCGCGGCACCGAACCGGTAGGCGCCCCAACGGTTCCCGGCCCCGATCGCGGACACGCGGACCGGCTTCTCGACCAGATGATGGGTCAGCACGGCGAGGCCGAACGCCAGCGCGATGATCACCGCGCCCCCGCGCAGGCCGACCTCTTCCCTGTCACGCGCGACGAGGTAGAAGACCAGGACCGGCCAGTGCCACAGGTAGAGCGCGTAACTCAGATCGCCCAGGTATTTCAGGGGGCGGCTGCTGAGGAAACGATCGGCACCGGCCCTGAACGCGGTGTCTCCCGCGAGGATCACCAGCGCGGCCGAAAGCGTCGGCCAGAGCGCGAGATAGCCGGGAAAGACCGTCCCGACCTGGAGCACCAGCCCGCAGGAAACGAGCCCGGCGACCCCGGCCCAGCCGAACACGACGCGCGCCGGCCGGGGCACCTGGATCCGGTCGATGAGCAAGGCGAGCAGGCCACCGAGCGCGAACTCCCAAACCCGCGTCAGCGAATCGAAGTACGCCAGCGGCTGATCGACCGCGGTCAGCCACACCGAGTACGCGAGCGAGGCGGCGAACACCACACCGAGGGTCGTGGACAGCAGCGGAAGCACGTTCCGGCCCGCCCGCTTGGCGATCAGGAGCACCAGCCCGACCAGCAACGGCCAGACGACGTAGAACTGCCCCTGGATCGACAGCGACCAGAAGTGCTGGACGACGCTCGCCGAGTTGTGCTGGGCGAAGTAGTCGGCGGAATCCGCCGCCAGCTGCCAGTTCTCCAGGTACAGCGCGGAGGCGACGACCTCCTTGATCGTCTGGAACCAGCGGTTCTGCGGCAGCAGCACCATGCTCACCGCGACCACCAGCAGCAGCACGGTGAGCGCGGCCGGGAACAGCCGCTTGATCATCCGGCCCCACATCGGCCGGTACTCGATCTTCCCGCGCGACGCCGCGCGGTAGAGCTGACCGGTGACGAGGAACCCGGAGATCAGGAAGAACGCGTCGACGCCGCCGGAGATCCGGCCGAGCCACACGTGGTAGACGACCACCAGCACACACGCGAGCGCCCGCAGTCCCTGGATTTCCGGGCGGAACCGCCGCTCCGTCTCCCGCACACAACCACCACCATGATCACCGGCCGCCGACGGGCCGGGACCCTACGGCAGGAAGCTGTGAGCAAGCTATGACCCCTCGTGAGTGGCGAGGACGGTTATTGGCGCGAAGGTCGAACGTGTCGTGTTCGCGGGCGGGGCCAGCGATGGTGTGAAGGCTCCCTTCACCACGTCTCATGCGGTGAAGGGAGCCTTCAGCCCTGGTCAAGCACGGGTCGTGAGTGGCGTTTCGGGTTAGAACCCGAAACACCACTCACGACCACCCGCACCGACCACGCCACGTTTGCCCTACCCCTCAATAGAACCAAGGCTGTCCTAGGTACCTGCTGAATGTGGGTGGCAGCTGATCGCAAGCCCGCGAAGGCCTCCTTACCTACCCTGAAGGTAGGAAAGGAGGCCTTCACGGACTACACGATCGCCACCTGCGGCTCTGCGGCAACACCAGCCCCAGCAGTCACAGCGATCGCGCGTGAAGGACTCCTTCCCTCGGCTCAGCCGAGGAAACTCGACCTTCACACCTTCCCCAAGTACATGAAGGCCCCCTTCATGTACTGCAGGAGCGAGCGAGCGTGGCAGTGGCGTGGTGGGGCGCCGCTCACGAGGCCGCGGGCGGGATCAGGTCGACTTCTGGCCGTCGATGCTCTCCCGCAGGATGTCGGCGTGCCCCGCGTGCTGCGCGGTCTCGGCGATGACGTGCGCCAGCACCCGGCGCACGCTCCGCACCGCGCCCGGCGGGTTCCAGGGCGCCTCCGGAAGCGGATGCGTCGCGGAAAGGTCCGGGATCGACGAGACGATCTCCTTCGTCCGCGCGGCCACCTCCTCGTAGCGCGCGAGGATCCCCGCGAGGGTGTCGCCGGGCAGCATCCTGAAGTTGTTCTGGTGGTCGATCGCCCACTGCGGGAACTCGCGGGCGGTCCCGGCGCCGAGATCCGCCCAGGTGACGCCTTCCGGCAGGTCGTAGGTCATCGCGGACGGACCCTCGACCACGAAACGCAGCCACATCTCCTCGATCGAGGCGACGTGTTTGATCAGCCCGCCGAGGCTCAGCTCGCTGACCGTCGGATGCGCGTCGAGCTGCTCGTCCGTGAGCCCCTGGACGGTGGTGGTCAGCGTGGCGCGGACGGTGTCGAGGGCTTCGAGCAGGTCGGCGCGTTCGGCGTCGAGGATGGTGGCGGTCATCGGGCCCTCCGTGTTGTCGTTTTCTGGCACGACACGACTCTCGCAGGGGTAGAGGACAGGTTGTGGCCGCTACTCCAGGCATTATGAAGAACATGCCGAAGACCTCCGCGCGACTGCTGTCGATGCTCTCGTTGCTGCAGGCCCGCCGCGACTGGCCGGGGGCGCTGCTGGCCGAGCGGCTCGACATCAGCCCGCGCACCGTGCGGCGCGACGTCGACAGGCTTCGCGAGCTCGGCTACCCCATCGCGACCATCAAGGGGCCCGACGGCGGATACCGGCTCGACGCCGGGTCCGAGCTGCCGCCGCTGCTGTTCGACGACGAACAGGCGGTCGCGCTGGCCATCGCGCTCCAGATCGCCACCACCAGCGGCGCGGGCATCGAGGAGGCGGCGATGCGGGCGCTGCACACCGTCCGCCAGGTCATGCCCTCCCGGCTGCGGCGCCGGATCGACACGGTGCGGGTCACCGCCGTCGAATCGCCCGCGAGCCGGTCGGAGCCCCGCGTCGACGGCGATGTCCTGCTCGCGCTCGGCGCGGCGGTGCACGCCCGCGAGATCCTGCGGTTCGACTACGCGGACGCGCTGCGCCGGGCCGAGCCGCATCACCTCGTGACCTGGCACGGCCGCTGGTATCTCGTCGCCTGGGATCTGGATCGCGCGGATTGGCGCACCTTCCGGGCCGACCGGATCGCTCCGCGCACCCCGACCGGCCCGCGGTTCACGCCGCGTGAGCTGCCGGTCCCCGACGTCGCCACCTTCGTCGCGAGCCGGTTCCGTGGCGCGTCCGAGTCCGGCGAATGGCCGTGCCGCGGGGAAGTCGTCCTCGACCTCCCCGCGGCCACGGTGTCCCACTACGTCCGCGACGGTGTCGTGGAGGAACTCGGGCCGGATCGGTGCCGTCTGGTGCTGGGGTCGTGGTCGTGGGCCGGGCTCGCGGCGAGTATCGGCCGGTTCGACACCGACATCGAGGTCGTCGGGCCGCCCGAACTCCGGGAGGCTTTCGCCGTGCTGGCCCGCCGTTACGCGAAGGCCGCCCGCTGAACACGGGTACGGCGCCGGGAACCGCCCAGGGTCTGGAGGCGGTGCCCGACGCCGTCGACCGCCCGTGGTCCGGGGGCGGCGCCCTCCGGTGCCGGCCCGCCCGGGGTCCGGCACCGAAGCCTCTGGGCCGTCACGACTTGTGGTGCACCTCCTGGAGCCCGTACACCGGCGTCGGGATGCCCTCGTAGCGCGCTTTCAGTTGCAGCGCCAGGTAAAGGGAGTAGTGCCGCGACTGGTGCAGGTTCCCGCCGTGGAACCACAGGCCTTCCTGCTGCGTGGGCTTCCACATGTTGCGCTGCTCCCCCTCCCACGGCCCGGGGTCCTTCGTCGTGCCGGAGCCCAGGCCCCAGCATTTGCCGACGAGGTCCGCGGTCTCCTGCCCGACCAGGTCCGCGACCCAGCCGTTCATCGAGCCGTAGCCGGTGGCGTAGACGACGACGTCCGCCTCCAGTTCCGTGCCGTCGGACAGCACCACCGCGTCGCGGGTCAGATGGTCGACCTGGCCGTGGGCCAGTTTGATCTTCCCGTCGGCGACGAGTTCCGACGCGCCGACGTCGATGTAGTAGCCGGAGCCGCGGCGCAGGTACTTCAGGAACAGACCGGAACCGTCGTCGCCCCAGTCGTGCTGGAACCCGGCCGCCTCCAGCCGCGCGTAGAAGTCCTTGTCCCGCTCACGGATCGCGTCGTACACCGGGATCTGGAACTGCGGCATGATCCGGTACGGGATCGACGCGAAGATCATGTCCGCCTTGTCGGTGGTGACCCCGGAACGCACCGCGCGTTCCGAGTACAGGTCGCCGAGTCCCAGGTCCATCAGCGAATCCGACTTCACCACGTGCGTCGACGAGCGTTGCACCATGGTGACGTCGGCGCCGTGTTCCCACAGCGCCGCGCAGATGTCGTGCGCGGAGTTGTTGGAGCCGACCACGACCGCCTTCTTGCCGGCGTAGGAATCCGGGCCGGGGTGCTGGGACGAATGGTGCTGATCGCCCTCGAAGTCGTCCATTCCCGGGAACGACGGGAGATTCGGCTTGCCGGACATCCCGGTCGCGAACACGACGTGCCGCGGGGTGAGCACCAGTTCCTCGCCCTCACGGACGACGGTCACCAGCCACTGCTGCTTTTCCTCGTCCCAGGACGCCGAGGTGACCTCGGTGCTCGTCCAGTACGGGACCTCCATGAGCCGCGTGTACATCTCGAGCCAGTCGGCGATCTTGTCCTTGGGCGCGAACACCGGCCAGTTGTCCGGGAACGGCAGATAGGGCAGGTGGTCGTACCAGACCGGGTCGTGCAGGCAGAGGTTCTTGTACCGCTTGCGCCACGAGTCGCCCGCCCGCTGGTTGCGTTCCAGGACGAGCGTGGGCACGTCGAGCTGCCGGAGCCTGGCGCCGAGCGCGATCCCGCCCTGGCCGCCGCCGATGACGACGACGTACGGCTGCTGCTCGTAGCCGAGCCGGGTCTGTTCCTCCTCGCGCTTCTCCGCCCACGACTTCCGGCCGCGGACGACGCCGTGCTCGACGCCCTTCGGCCGCTGTTCGTTGCGACGTTCCTCGAAACCTTTGAGCTCGCGCAGGCTGGTCAGCAGTGTCCAGGCGCCTTCGTCCTTCAGCCTCAAGTGGCCCTTCGCGCGACCGGTCGCGGTTTCGAATTCCAGCCACGCTTCGGTCACGCCGTCGGCTTCGGTCGGCGTCTCGGTCGTGCGGAACCCGGAGGGATCGATCCGGTCGAGGCAGTCGCCGAGCATGCCGGCCACCTCGTCGCGTCCTTCGACCGTCTTGATCGTCCAGGTGAAGGCGACCAGGTCACGCCAATAACTGTCGACGGCGAAAAGCGCTGCGGCGGCCTCGACGTCGCGGGCGGCGAGGGCCGATTCGAATCGGCTCAGCCAGGCGTCCACCCGAGCCTGCGGCGAGCCCGTCGCCTCGATCCGGTCCACCGTCTGTGTCATGGCCACTCCTGAACTTCGGCGTTCGGCTGTTACCCCGATCACACGCCGCGGGCGGGTGGAGCGGCAAGGGTTGCAGCGAGTTGCAGCGCGGCTCCATGGCGCACCTCGTCCGCCGGTCCTATGCTGGTCAGTCGACGCGATGGTGCGGAGGTGGCGTGTGGGCGTGCACAGCTCGGTCCCGCCAGGCGCCGACCTGCCGATGCACGCCCGCGATCTGATCCGCATGCACGAAGCCGTCATCGGCGGCGGCCGCCCTCGGGTCCGGCCGCGGCCGCTGGTATCGCGCTCGTGGTCGCGGATGCTGAGCCTGGGGCTCGCCGCCGACGGCGTGAACACCCGGGATTCGGTGCCGCTCGACGAGGTCGCCCGTCGTCGACGCGCTTCCCCTTTGCGGCTGGTGGTGGACGATCTCGGGCAGGTGGTCGGCGCGACGGCCGACACCGCGAACATGCTGCTCGTGGTGACCGACGCCGACGGCATCATCCTCTGGCGGGTGGGTTCGCCCGCCGTGCGGCGCCGGGCCGACACCCTGGGCTTCACCGAGGGCGCCGTCTGGACCGAAACCAGGGTCGGCACCAACGCGATCGGCACCGCGCTCGCCGAGGCCGCGCCGGTGGAACTGCTCGCCGGGGAACATTTCGAACAGGGCCAGCATCCCTGGTACTGCACCGCGTCGCCGGTGCACGATCCGCGCACCGGCGAACTGCTCGGCGTGATCGACGTCAGCGGTCCCGCGCTCACCTTGCATCCGGCGATCGGCGCGCTGGTGGAGACCGGACGGCGGCTGGTCGAATCCGAACTCTGGCGGCACCACCAGCAGGGTCTCGACCGGTTGCGCCGGACCGCCGAACCGGTGGTGACCGGCGTGGGCGGCCCGGTCCTGCTGGTGGACGACGACGGTTGGGTGGCCCACTCCGCCGGGGTCGCCTCCGGCGCGCGGATCGCCGCGCCGTCGGAAGGACAGATCCTCGCCGTGCCCGGGCTCGGCGCCTGCCTGCCCGAGCGGCTGGCCGAAGGCTGGCTCGTCCGTCCCGCCGACACCGCGCGCCAGGTGCGGCTGGAACTCGAACTCGGCCACGCGCCGATGCTGCGGATGGCGTCGGGTGACGTCGGCTGGGTCCGCACCGTGACACCGCGGCACGCGGAGATCCTGGTGCACCTCAACACGGCCGGTCTGTCCGGGCTTTCGGCCGAGGCGCTCAGCAGGGCGCTCTACGGTGACGCCGAACACCTCGTCACCGTCCGCGCCGAGGTCTCCCGGCTGCGACGGCTGCTGGGGGCCATTGTGGACACCCGGCCGTACCGGCTCGCCGCGGGCGTCACCCTGACAGTCCATAAAGGACTCGAAGTCGGCGGCTGAACCTCGCCCGGTTGCCGGACGATCGGTCCGGGTACTCCGCGCGCATGGAGATCTTGCTCGCCGGAGCGGGCGTTCTGGCGTTGTGCGCCGCCGTGCTGCCGAACCTGCTGCACGAACGGGCGTTGTCGATGCCGCTGGTCCTGTTGATGGGCGGGCTGGTCTTCGGGCTGCTTCCCTTCGCGCACCCGTACGGCCAGGGTGTCCTCGACCCACGGTCGCAAGTGGGCACCGTCGAGGTGATCACCGAACTCGGCGTCCTGGTGTCTCTGGTCGGCGCGGGGCTGAAGTCCGACCGGCTGATCGGCTGGCGATCGTGGAACTCGACGTGGCGGCTGCTGGCGATCACGTTGCCGCTTTCGGTCTGCGCGGTCGCGTTCCTCGGCTGGTGGGCGCTCGCCCTGTCCCCCGCCGCCGCGCTGCTGCTGGGCGCCGTGCTTTCCCCGACCGACCCGGTGCTGGCGAGCGACGTCCAGGTGCCCGCGCCGCATACCGGCGACGGGCGGGGCTCGGACAACGAGATCAGGTTCACGCTGACCTCGGAGGCCGGGCTCAACGACGGTCTGGCGATGCCGTTCGTGTTGCTGGCGCTCGTCTTGGCGGGGACGGCGAGCACGTCGCCGGTGCCCTGGCTGCTGACCGAGGTCCTGGTCCCACTCGCGATCGCCGTGCTGGTCGGCTTCGTCTGCGGGCGGTTGCTGTCGTGGCTGATGTTCCGCGTGCGGCACGAAAGACTGCGCCTGGGCGAATACTCCGACGGCCTGGTGGTACTGGCCATCGCGTTCCTCCCGTTCGCGCTCTGCGAGTGGCTGGGCGGTATCGGCTTCGTCGCGGTGTTCACGGCCGCGGCGACCATCCGCGCCAGCGAACGGTCGCACGAGTACCACGGGGTGCTGCACGAATTCGGCGATCAGCTGGAACGGCTCTTCGTCGCGCTGGCCCTGCTCGGTCTCGGTGTCGCGCTGGGCGACGGACTGCTAGCGGGTCTGACGCTCGCCGAAATCCTGGTGGCGGTCGCGGCGGTGGTCATCGTGCGCCCGCTGTTCGGCGGCCTGGCGCTGCTCGGCGGCTCCACCACCCGCCCGGCGGCGACGGCGATCGCGTTCTTCGGCATCCGCGGGATCGGCAGTCTCTACTACCTCTCGTACGCGCTGGGGCACGGCGATTTCCCGATGGCCGACTCGTTGTGGCGGGTCACGGCGCTGACGATCGCGGTTTCGGTACTCGTGCACGGACTGCTGTCCGGTCCGGTGATGCGCAGGCTGGAGGACCGGGGGATGCAAAACCTGGAGAACGGGTGAGCGGGGCAGGCACAAGTCCGTGAAGGCCTCCTTGGTAATCCCGTATTTGCTGACCCGCTGGTGTGGCCGGGGCCGAGTGCGGAGGATCCGGGACGTTGTGCGTGCTGAATCCTCCACGGTCGACCCCGTTGGCGAGGGAGGCGGGGCAGTAAAGCTGATGCCGGCTGTCGTCTTGGGCGAGCGGGGAAGATTCCGGCCGTCCAACGTCCAGGATCTTCCCCACTCGGTCGTCCACCCCGAGGCGTGACCGGCACGATCAAGGTTCAAGACCAGGACGGCACCACGACGACAACCGGACTCTCGCTCCCACGCAGATACAGTCCGTGAAGGCCTCCTTGAGGGACTCTGGGTCCCTCAAGGAGGCCTTCACGGACTCGCGGCTCGCCACACGACCTTCACACCTTCCCCAAGTACATGAAGGCCCCCTTCCTTGCGTCTAGCGCAAGTAAGGGGGCCTTCATGTACTTCAACTTGCCTTCAAGCACGAAACCTAGCGATGCCACTCCCGGCCCTCGAGCCGCGCCTTCACCCGCTGCAACGTCGTCGCGATGTTCGCCCGATTCGTCCCGGCGCGATCCGGCTCACCGGTGATGAGGATGGCGAGAGGCACGAACCACGGCGGCACCCGCAGCCAGTTCGTCACGGTGAGACGGCTGCCGTCGCCTTCCGGGACGATGTCGTACTCCCACCGCGAAATCGGCACGAAGAACGGCGTGCGCACCCGGTAGGCGAACCGCCGCCCGGGCTCGGCTTCGACGATCTCGGCGTGGGTCACCCAGCGCCGTAGTCCGTTGCGGTTGCTGCCGGCGAACCAGTTCCCGACGCGTGCTTCGGTCGCGCCGCGGATCCAGCGGGCCTTGCGCAGTTCCTCGGTGCATTCCGACATCGCGACCGGATCGCTGACGAGCCGGTACACCTGCTCGGGGCCGGCGTCGATCGTGACCTCCCCGGTCGCGATCGGTTCGCTGTACGTCAGGCTGTCCCTCGGCTTCGTCGCCATCGCGCCTCCCAGTCGACTTCGCCAGCCCACCAGCAGGAGCCCCACCGGTCAAGCCCGGCGCGGGAAGCACCGCACGGACGCGGAATCATCGCGCCGCGATGAGTGCCTGGGGTGCGGCTTGCTTCATCCGCGTACGAAGCCAGGTCAGTTGCCGCGCGGTCTCCTGTTCGTGGTCCTTGACGAGGTCGAGCAGTTCCCGGTCGCGCAGGCCCTGGGCGGCCTGGCCGACCACGGTCCAGGTGATGTCGGTGAACGACGAGAGCGCGTAGAGGTCCTGCAGGTCCCGCAGCAGGCCGACGCCACCGCTACGGGTGCCTTCCAGGCCCGCGGCGTGGAGCCGCTCGGGCTCCTCTTCACGGGCTTCGCCGTACCGCTCGACGATCGGGGCGAGCGCTTCGGTCTGCCGGTCGATCCGTCCGGCGAGCAGCAGGCACGTGTGCTCGACGTCGGGCTCCTCGCCGTGGCCGCTACCGACCTCGCGGAACGCGTCGGCGAGGGTGTTCAGCGAGGTGTGCAGAAGCCCGAGGTAGGTGGCGAGATGCATGGGTCAGCCCTCCACCTTCCGGACGCGGACGGCACCGATCTTGAACAGCGGCTGTTTGGACACCGGATCCCATTCCGTCATGGTCAGTTCGTTGGCGGCGCGGGGATGCCCATCGCCGCCGGTGTCCCAATAGCCGTAGTGGAACGGCAGGAACACGACGCCGGGACGGACCCGGCCGATCCGGGCGGGCACTTCGACCCGGCCCCGCGCGGACTCGACCAGGACGAGATCTCCGTCCGTGACCCCGAGTTCGGCGGCATCGGACGCGGCGACTTCCGCCCACGGTTCCGGCGCGGCCCGCCGGAGCTTCGGGGCGCGGCCGGTTTTGGTCCGTGTGTGGAAGTGGTACACCGTGCGCCCGGTCGTGCAGACGAACGGATACCGCTCGCCGGGCTCCTCCGGCGGTGCCGTGTACTCGGCGGCCTTGAGGAACGCGCGTCCGTCCGGGTGCAACGCCTGGTGTTCCTTGGCCGAAACCGTCCCGCCGGTGAGCAGGTCGTGACCGAAGTCCTCGCAGGCTTCCGAACTCGTGGTGAACACGCCGTCCGCGTAGAGCCGTTCGGTGCCGTCCGGCCGCTCGCCGTCGCAGGGCCATTGGATCCCGCTGCCACCGCGGAGTTTGTCGTACGACAGCCCGGTGTAGTCGCACAACCGGCCCCGGCTGCACTCCTGCCAGGCACGGAAGGCGTCCTCGGGGGTCTGCCAGCCGATCAGCGGATCGCCGTCGCGGTCACGGAAGTCCATCCGCCGCGCGTAGTCGAGGAAGACGTCCAGATCCGCCCGCGCCTCGCCGGGCGGCTCGACCGCCTTCTCCGACAGATGCACCGTGCGGTTGGCGTTGGTGAAGGTCCCCTGCTTCTCGCCCCAGAGCGCGGCGGGGAGGACGACGTCGGCGAACTCGGCCGTCTCGGTCCGGAAACCGTCCTGCACCACGACGAACAGGTCCTCCTTGCCGACGATTTCGCGGATCCGCGGCAGTTCCGGCATGGAGACGGCGGGATTCGTCGCCGAGATCCAGAGGAACCGGATCGAACCCTGCTCGGCGTACCGCCAGATCTGCATGGCGTGCGTCGGCGGCGACCAGTGCGGGATGGTCAGTTCGTCGACGTTCCACAGTTCGGCCAGTTGCCGGACGTGGTCGGGGTTCTCCCAGTTGCGGAACCCGGGAAGGTCACCGTCGGCACCGCATTCGCGCGTGTTCTGCGCGGTGGGCTGGCCGTTCATCTGCAGCACCCCGCCGCCCGGTTTGCCGAGCATGCCCCGCAGCAGATGGAGGTTGTTGACCTGGCAGGCCGCGGCGGTGGCCTGATGCGACTGGTAGAAGCCCTGCAGCACGGTCGACAGCACCCGCTCGGACGTGCCGAAGATCTCCGCGGCCCGCACCAGCGTGTCCGGCTCGATCCCGCAGATCTCGCCGACGTGCGCAGGCGTGTACGGCTCGACGGTCTTTTCGAGTTCGGAGAAGCCGAGGGTGTGCGCGGCCACGTAGTCCTCGTCGATCCACTTGTTCACGATCAGCTCGCGGACCAGCCCGTTCATCAGGGCCTGATTGGTACCGGGCAGCGGCGCGAGATGGAGACCACCGGACTCCACCGCCGCCTCGGCGACCTTCGTCCGCCGCGGATCGACGGCGACGACCACGGGCGGCTCGGGTCCGGCGAGCCGGTCGAGGACCCGGCTCCACAACACGGTCTGCGTCTCGGCCATGTTGTGACCGAAGAGGAAAAGCGCGTCGCAGTGGTCGATGTCGGCGTACGTCCCGGGCTGGCCGTCGGAGCCGAAGCTCTCCTTCATCGCGGCGGCGGAAGTGGCCGTGCACAGCCTGGTGTTTCCGTCCATATGCGGGGTGCCGAGGCCGGCTTTGCCGATGACACCGAGCGTGTAGTACTCCTCCAGGAACAGCTGCCCGCTGGTGTAGAACCCGTGCGACAACGGCCCGGCCTCGTCCAGCAGTTCCTGGGAACGCCGCACGATCAGGTCCATCGCGGTGTCCCAGTCGGACTCCACCAGCTCGCCGTCGCGACGGATCAACGGCCGCGTCAGCCGGTCCTTCCCGTTCCACTGCCAAGACCCGTAGAGCCCCTTGGGTCCCATCCGGCCGTGGTTGACCAGGTCGGTCTCGCGGCCGCGGACGCCGACCATCCTGCCGTCCTTCACCGCGATGTCGCACGCGCAGCCGTTGCTGCACAGGACGCAGGCCGACCGGACCCAGCGGTCCACATCGGATTCCCCGACACCCTCCTCGAGATGGATGTCCGCTCTGCGAGGCCAAGCGTCCCCTCGCCGGTACGGGGTCCGCGCGCCCCAGACCTCCGCGATGCGCTCCGGTACCGCGTCTGCGTTCATGCGGAAGCCGTACCACGCCGCTCACCAGCCGAAACACCGGACAAAGCGGGCGGACGGGTCAGGTGGCCGGTTCCGCCGGGAACACGACCTGGAAGCCCAGTCCTCGCAGCAGCTGCGTGAGCATCGCCCTGGTGTTGGCCTTGGCGCGTTCGAGCAGACCGGAGTGCTGCGCCGCTTCACCGATCCGCTTCTCCGCGGCGAGATAGAACGGCCGCTGATCCTGCACGGACACCAAGGCGCCGAGCCGGTCGATCAGGCCGCGCTCCTGACCGAAGACGTAGCTGCGTCCGTTGTCCAAATTGGGTTTCGCCAGCTTCGGTTCGGGCAGCCGCACCTCGACCGTCCTCCGGTCTTCGGACACGGTCAGCGAATTCTCCACCAGCGGCCCGAAATCGACGTACGCGTCGACGGAGCCCGCCGCGACGAACAACGTGCGTTCCCCGGCGATACTCGCCGGCACCCACGCGACGTCCTTCTCGATGTCCACGACGACCTGGTAGTCACCGACGGCCGCGTGGTACTGGCTCAGATCCCGCACCGCCTGGAGCACCGCGGGCTGCGAACGGTCCACAGTGGACGTTCCGAACGGGTCGAGCTTCGGCAGGAGGCCGGTGACCTGCAGGGCCGCGGCGACGACCAGCAGCCCGACCAGCACGAACGCCCCGAGACGCACCCAGCGTTTCTTCACGCCCACCACCGCCTCTCGTCCGCGGGGAGTACCCGGCGGACGCGGTCCCGAAGCGTCGGCGGCGGATTCCCGTACGATCGGCGGAACCCGGTTCCGCACTTGGAGTAGTTTGGCCGCATGCAGAACGTCTTGCCCGCGCCGGAGAAGGCCGGGCTGAACATCTCGGCGTTGCACTGGGCGGGTTTCCTCGGAATCGCCGTACTCGTGCTGGTCACGTCCGGGATCGGCCTGCCCTCGGTGCTGGTGGTGGCGCTGGGCGTCGCCGGGATGGCCACCCTCGTGCTGTCCTGGCTCGGCATCGGACGGCTCGCCGCCGGGCTGCCCGAGCGGCGGCTGTACTGGATCGCGGTCTCGTGGTGCGCGCCGCTGCTCGTCGCGCGTCCCCTGTTCAGCGGCGACATCAACAGCTACCTGGCGCAAGGCCTGATCGCGGCCAAGGGGCTGGACACCTATCTCGTCGGGCCCGCCGAGGCGCTCGGCGCCGATTCCCCGGTGACGATGGCCGTCAGCCATTACTGGCGGGACACGCCCGCGCCGTACGGTCCCGCGTTCGTCGCGCTGGCCCGCACGATCGCCCAGATCGCCGGGGACGCCTTCGTGCCGACGGTGCTGCTCCACCGGCTGCTGGGCCTGATCGGGATCGTGCTCATGGCGTGGGCACTCCCCCGGCTCGCCCGCCGCGTCGGGGTCTCGCCGTCGATCGCGTTGTGGCTGGCCGTGCTCAATCCGCTGGTGCTCTGGCACATCGTTGCGGGCGTGCACAACGACGGGCTCATGGTCGGGCTCATGGTCGCCGGGCTGGAGCTCGTCCTCATGGGCGCTGCGAAGTCCGGCGCGGCCCGGCCCGCCCTGATCGCGGCGGGTGTGGTCGCGGTGAGCGCGGCCGCGAACATCAAGATCGTGGCCGTCGCGGGCCTGCTGTTCGTCGGCGTCGACCTGTTCCGCCGGGCGACGCCCGCCGGCCGGGTGGCGGTGGCGCTCGGGCTGCCCGCCGGATTCGCCGCCGTCACCGCGGCGATCTCACTCGGCAGCGGGCTCGGCTTCGGCTGGGTCCGCGTGCTCTCCGGGGTCTCGGGCCAGGTCCACAGCTGGATGGCACCCACCAACGAACTCGGCTTCCTCGTCGGCGGGGTCGGCAAGATCTTCGGGGCCGACCTGACCGACGGCGCGATCGAGGTGTTCTCGCTCATCGGCGCGATCCTCGGTCTCGCCGTCGGCGCCAGGCTGCTGTGGCTCACGTACCGGCAGAAGCTGCACCCGCTCTACGCCGCGGGGCTGACGTTCGCCGCGATGCTGGTCCTCGGGCCGGTCGTGCAGCCCTGGTATCTCCTGTGGACGGTCGCACTGCTCGCCGTGAGCCTCACGACCGACCGCGGGCGGTGGATCCTCGCCGTGATCAGCGCCGTGTTCGGCGTGCTGCTCCCGCCCGCGAACGGCGGCGCCGTGTCCTTGGCGCTGGGCTACTTGATCGCCGTCGTGCTCATCGGCGGCACCTTGTTCGTGCTCAAGCGGAAGGGCCTCTTGCCGGAGATCAGGTTCCGCAAGAGCCGGACGTAAAGGCTCCATCGAGCGGGTGTCCCGACCGTGCCGGTGAGTTCACGCTCGGCGCGGTCGAGGCAGTCCTCCAACAGGGCGTCGTGCATCGGCCGCCACAGCAGCGGATACGTCAGCCACGCGGGATGCCGGAGCCGCAGCACCATGAGATGCGCGAGCTCGGTCTTCCCGTTTTCGGTCGTCCGCAAGGTGAATTCGTGGAACCCGTCGAAGCCGCGCGGCGCGGTGAATCGGAACCGCACCGACTTCCCGGGTTCGTAGGACTCGACCCGATACCGCACCGGCCCGTGCCCGCCGGTCGCTCCCACCCCGAGCGGCCGGTCGAACCGCATCGGCGGCCACGCGTCGACGGGCCAGAGCCTGTCGCCGTCCGTGGCCAGCGTGTCGATCAGCGCACCGACGCGTTCCTGTGCCACGTCGACGATCCGGTGATGCCTGTTCCATACGCGCATCGCGCCTCCCAGTTCTAGAGACCTTCCCCTAAAACGATAGTAGAGGATAGTCTCTGAAAATGGGACGGCCACCGCGGCACACCGCCGACGACTTCCTCGACGCCGCCGTGCGGATCTTCGCCACCGAAGGGGCGGCCGGGGTGACCATGTCGGCCGTCGCCCGCGAGGTCGGCGCGCCGAGCGGGTCGATCTACCACCGCTTCCCCGGACGTCCGGCGTTGCTCGCCGCCGTCTGGCTCCGCACCCTGGACGGCTTCCAGCAGGGCTACCTCGAAGCGCTCGAACAGGAACCGGCCGTCGAAGCCGCCGTCGAAGCCGCCGCGCAGGTCGTCCGGTGGTGCCGCGACCATCCCGCCGAGGCGAAACTGCTCTACGGGGGCGACAGGGCACTCGGCGTCGACGACTGGAGCGTCGAGGATCGCGCCCGTGTCGGGGCCGCCAACCACCGGCTCGACACGGCGATCACCAAGGTGCTGCGGAAGCTGCGTCCGCTGACCGGCCGGAGTACGGACGAGCTGATGCTGGCCCTCGTGGACCTCCCCTACGCCGCGGTGAGGCGACATCTCGACCGTGGTGAGGCACCGCCGCCGCGTACCGTCGACCTGGTGACGCGGACGACACGCACGCTGCTGACGGGCTGAGCTCAGGTCCGGGCGGGGATCACGAGGGAGAACTCCCCGCTGTCGACGAGGTCGAGCAGCAGCCGGGCGGCCCGGCTCGGCGGACGCTCTCCCCGGGTGGCGATGGTCAGCGGCCAGGTGAGGCCGGGCTCGTCGAGCGGGATCGTCCGGACCCCCGCGAGCAGCTTGAGATCGGGCACGACGGCGACACCGAGCCCCGCCGCCACATAGGAGGGCACGGCACGCAGGTCGGCGACCTCGACGATGACCCGGCGCGGCGCCCCGAGTGCCTCGAAAGCGCGGTCCAGGGCCACCCGGTTGCCGAAGCCGCGGGGATTGTCCACGAACGACTCGCCCGCGAGGTCGGCCAACGTCAGTGACCGCCGTCCGCTCAGCCGGTGGCCGTCGGGCAGCACGGCGACGAACGGCGCCGAACCGAGCAGTTTGGCTTCGAGCCCGGTGAGATCGGATTCGGGCAGACCGAGGAGGGCGACGTCGAGCCTGCCCTGACGCAGGTCCTCGGCCAGTCCGGTCGAGCCGGTGATCGACACCGAAACATGCAGGTCGACCAGCGGATAACGGCGATGGAACGCGCCGAGCAGATCGGGCAGGTCGAGATCGCCGACGCTGGTCAGCGTGCCGATGCGGAGGCTGCCCCGCAGGCCGGCGGAGGCGTCGGTGACCACGTCGCGCGCCCTGTCGAAGGCTTCCAGCGCGGCCTTCGCCTCGGGCAGGAACACCTTCCCCGCCGGGGAGAGCTCGACCCTTCGCGTGGACCGATCGAACAGCTTGACCTCCAGTTCGTTTTCGAGGGCCTGGATCGTCGCCGAGACGGTGGACTGCACCGCGTACAACCTCTGGGCGGCGCGAGTGAAGCTGAGTTCCTCGGCGACGGCGACGAAACATTCGAGTTGGCGGGTCTCCACGGCTCCGATTATCGCATTCGTCGATAACTGTGACCAGGATTGTTCGTTGGACTTGGATGATCCGAAGATTCACAGTGGAGACATGCTGAACAGCGTCGCCCTCCCCCGTCCCGCGTTCCGGCGGATCAGCCATGGTCGCGGTTTCTGGATCATCGCGGCGGCCTACGCCGCCTCGCTCGCCTTCTCCACCGTCCCCACCCCGCTCTACGTGCTTTACCAGCAGCGCGACGGCTTCCCGACCTACGTCGTGACCATCGTCTTCGCGGCGTATGCCGTCGGTGTGATGGGCAGCCTGTATCTGGCCGGCCACGTCAGCGACTGGCTGGGACGACGGCGAGTGATCCTCGCCGCGACCTTGGCCCAGGCGCTGTCCGCGACACTTTTCCTGGCGTGGCCGGATGTTCCGGGTCTGATCCTGGCCAGGCTCGTCGGCGGCGCGGGCATCGGCGCGCTGACCGCGACCGCCACCGCGCACCTGTCCGAACTCCGCGCTGTCGCCCGGCCGCGGGAGGACCACGGCCGCGCGGGGCTGATCGCGACCGTCGTCAACATGGGCGGGCTGGCGCTCGGGCCGCTGTTCGGTGGCGTGTTCGCGAGCTATTCGACCGAGCCGCTCACCACCCCGTTCGTGTTCTTCCTGGTCCTCCTGCTCGCCGCGGCCATCGCCGTCGCGCTCGTGCCGGAAACCGTGGAACGCGCCGAAGAACGGCCCGCCTATCGGCCGCAGCGCGTCTCGCTGCCGTCGAGCGCGCGGCCGGCCTTCTTCGGCGCGGCGATCGGCGCCTTCGCGGCGTTCGCGATCACGGGCCTGTTCATGGCGCTGACGCCGACGTTGCTGGCGCAGGGCATGCACGAGAGCTCGCGGCTGCTGGCCGGTCTCGCGTCGTTCTCCGTGTTCCTCGCGGCGGCCACGGCGCAGGTGCTCTTCGCCGGTCTGGCCAGGAAAACCCAGCTGCGGCTCGGCCTCGGGCTGATGGTGAGCGGGCTGGTGGCGCTGCCGGTCGCGGTGACGACGTCCCAGCTGTGGCTCTTCGTCGCGGGCGGGATCGTGGCGGGCGCCGGTGTCGGGCTGGGCTTCCGCGCGTCGGTGGCCACCGTCGCCGCCCTCGCCGAACCGCCGGTGCGCGGCGAGGTCCTCGCCGCCCTGTTCCTGGCCGCCTACGCCGGGCTGGTCCTGCCCATCCTGCTCGTCGGCATCGCGCTGATCTGGCTGCCGAGCGCGTGGGCGCTGATCGGATTCTCGGTGCTGGAACTGGGTTTGCTCGCCTGGTCGGCCCCCAAGGTGCTGACCTGACCGTCCACAATGGCGCGCCCGCGTGGTGACCCTCGTCAAACCGGCGGGCGGTCCACGCGCGCGGTGTGCCATCCTGGTCGAGGAACCTCCTGAACGAGGTCCCCGGACGAGTGGGTGCCGTACCCGGCCAGCGACAAGACGGCGCTCTGGGAGCGCGTCATGTCGTGGCTTGTCCTCGTCGTCTCGGGTGTACTGGAAGCCGTGTGGGCCACCGCCCTCGGCAAATCCGAAGGTTTGTCCCGGCCGGTGCCGTCGGTGATCTTCGGCGTCACGCTGGTGGCCAGCATGGTGGGTCTCGCTTACGCGATGAAGGCCCTCCCCGTCGGCACCGCCTACGCGGTCTGGGTCGGCATCGGGGCTTCGCTCACCGTCGCCTACGGCATGTGGTCCGGCGCGGAAACCGTTTCGGTGGCCCGGATCCTGCTGATCGTGGGGATCGTCGCCTGTGTGGTGGGCCTGAAGGTCCTGCACTGACCCGGCACAGGTGGTCGTGAGCGGCGTTTCGGGTTCTAACCCGAAACGCCACTCACGACCCGCGCTCGACCATCGCTGGCCCGCCCACCAACACGACACGCGTGATCAGACGGACGACACGCGTGTCCAGGCGGACGACTCGTGACGGGACCCGGCCGCGCTGATGTCGCGAAAGCCACTTTCGGGACATCAGACGTCCCGAAAGTGGCTTTCGCGACACGCCACCTTTGCCTTACCCCTCAATAGAACCCGAAACGCCACTCACGACCCACCCGGCAAAAGGGACCGCCCCCGACGCACGGACGACGTCGGGGGCGGTCGGGTCCGGGCGCACCCCTGCGTGTGGCCCGGACGGCTAGGTGGTCAGGCGCGCGCCCAGAGCGCTGGGACGTTCGGCGGCTCCCAACCGACCTGAGCGGTGTGGCCCTGCAGGGCCCGGTACGAAACGCCGTCGTAGGTCACCGTCGCGCCCGCGGCGTAGGTGGTACCGGCCGCCCAGGTTCCGCCGGGCGGGTTGTTCGACGTCGTGGTGGTCGGCGTCGTGCTCGACGGCGGGTTCGAGCCCGAGGTCACCAGGCGGAGGCTGTAGACGCTCAGGATCTCCGAGATCGGCTGGAAGTAGAACGTGCCGCCCGAGCTGCAGTTGCCGGAGCCACCGGAGGTGACGCCCTGTGCCTGGTCGCCCGCGAGCCACGAGCCGCCGGAGTCACCCGGCTCGGCGCAGGCGTTGGTCCGCGTGAGGCCGGAAACGGTGCCCTGCGGGTAGTTCACCGAAGCGTTCTTCTGCTGGATCGTGCCGCAGTGCCAGCCCGTCGTGGAACCGGAGCGGCAGACCGACGCGCCGATCGCGGCCTCCTGCGAACCCGCCACCGGAACGGTGCCCGGGTAACGGTTCACCAGTCCGCGCGGGGTGTTGCCCGCGTCAACCCGGACCCACGCGTAGTCGTTGCCGGGGAAGCTGGAGCCCGCGACGGTCCCGCTCGGGTTCGACGTGCGTGTGCCGGTGGTGCCACAGTGGCCCGCGGTGACGAAGCCGCCCTCGACCGAGAAACCGATCGAGCACCGGCCCGAGCCGAAGGTGTAGGCGTTGCCGCCGATGACGTCGATCAGCGGCACCGGGCTTTCGGTGCTGGTCTCGACCCGCACCGCGTCGGCGCGCACGCCGGAAGCGGTCGCCCACGACTTCGCGGCGGCTTCGCCACCGGCGTTGGCCAGGACGACGATCGAGTTGGTGGTGGCGTCGACGTACCAGCCGGGCACGGTCTTCGGCGCGCTGGTTCCCTTGGCGTCCAACGACAACTTCGCCGCGTCGAGCTGCGCGGCGCTCCGGGCGACCGTCTTCGGGGTCGCGCCGGCCGCACGGACGACGCCTTCCAGGGCCGCGTCGGTGACCGCGACGGTCAGCGTGGTCCCGGACGCGTCCAGCCACGATCCGGCGTAGGACGGGCCGAGCCGGGTCTTGAGGTCGCCGTCGGCGCGGGCCGCCTTCTGCTCGCCGGCGAGACGGGTCTTCGCCTGATCCGGGCTGATCTTCAGGTCGCGCGCCAGTGCGGCGACGATCTCCGACTGGACCTGGTCGGCCGCCGAAGCGGTCTGGCCGGCGCTGGCGCTCGGCGTCAGCGCGACGGCCGTGACCAGGCCCGCGCCGGTAAGGGCCGCCGCGGCGGCCGCTACGATCTTTCGGTTCATTTCAGGCGTTTCCTCACCGCGTTCCGGAAGAAGATCTCGTCCCAGACCGTACGAGGCACCTGCTACAAATGGTACATACCATTTAGGTCATATCCACCAAGTGGACTGGACCTTTCGACTGCTTCCGCGCTGGTCAGCCCACTCCCGCGTCCGTGTAGTCGACGCCATAGCCCGGATTCAACTCCAGGTACTTCGAGTAGGTCGGCCGCCGGTCGATCAGCTCGCCGTACACCGCGCGCGACAACGCGATCATCTCCGCGGCGAAGGGACCCATCTCCCCGCGCTCCGACCAGCCGACGAGATTCCGCCAGCTCAGCGGATTCCCCGCGATCGGGACCGCGACGATCCCCGGGATCTCGTGGAACAGCGGCTGACACAACACCACCGCGTGTCCCGACTCGACCATCTCGATACAGGTCAGCACATCGGTCTCGTACAACGAACGCGGCGTGAATCCCGATCTCGCGCATGCGGACGCGAAACAGTCGCCGAAGCATCCGTCACCCGGCGTCGCGCACCAGCGTTCGTCCGCGAGGGCGCCGAGTTCGACCTCGTTCTGCTGCGCGCGCTCGTCTCGCGCGGACATCAGCACGAACACCGGATGATGCGCGAGCGTCCGCCAGCGAAGACCGGGCTCCGGCGGCGGACCCGCGTCACCGCAGACCCCGACGAAGGCGAAGTCCAGCGCGCCCTCGGCGGTCATGTCCGCGAGTTTGTTGGCCGACCACGACGTATGCGTGGCGACGTGGATGTCGGGATGGGTGGTGCCGAGGCGTTGCAGGAGCGCCCCCAGCATCGGCCCCGTCGCCGAGCCGAGCCGCAGGGTCACCGGCTCGCCGGTGCCCGCGTGCTGGGCGAGACGTGCCGCTTCGTCGTGCAGCGACGACACGGCGGGGAGCACCATCTTGGCCCGGTCGAGGACGAGGAGACCGAGCGCGGTCGGCCTCGTGCCGGTGTGATCGCGGAGGAACAGCTTCCCGCCGAGGGTCCGTTCGATGCGCTTCAGTTGTGCTGTCAGTGCAGGCTGGGCCATTCCGAGCGTATTCGCCGCCTTGGTGATACTCCCGAGTTCGGCGATCGCGCACATGATGCGCAGGTGGCGCAGTTCCAGCTCCATCCCTCTACGTTAGTAGACATAACTGGACTGGACCAGACAAACGGTTGAGCCAAATGGCTTCGTATCGCTTGGTTCGCGGTATGCCATCGATGTCAGCAATCCCGGACATGCCGGGGCGTCCGGCCGATACTGTCTCCACGCAACCGACGACGAGGGGGTTCAGTGGCGGACGAGCGTGGACGGATCCGGCGATCGCTGGCGCGGGTGATCACCGACGACAACCTGGATCTGTACGTACTGGGCACCGTCGCCTTGGCGTTCACCGTCCTGGGCGCGACCGGGATCTCGGACGTCAAAACGCTTTCCTCCGTGGTGACGGCGCTGCTGGCCCTGCTCGCCTTCTCCCAGATCCGCTCGCGGCGGCTGACCGAACAGGTCCGGGATTCGAATCGCGGCGGCCCCGCGGCACTCTTCGAACCGGAGTTCCCGGCGGATCTCATCTCCCGGCGAGCGGCGGCCTTCGACATCCTTCTCATCGGCCATTCGATGACCAGGACCGTGCAGGGCATGCGCAGCGATATCCGGTCGATCCTCGACTCGGGCGGACGGATCCGGGTACTGGTCCTGGATCCGACCGACGAAGCGATCGTGGAAGTCGCCGATCGCCGGATTTCCCAAAGCCTCGGACAAGGACGGCTGCGGCAGCGGATCCTCGCGACCCTGGACGAACTGACGTCCTTGAAGAGCAGGACGAGCGGGAGGCTGGAGATCAGGGTGTCGTCGCGGATCTCCTCCGCGGGCTTCAACTGTCTCGACGTCTCCACCAAACGGGGGTTGATCTGCGTTCAGCACTACGAATACCGGCCGACCGGTGAAGCCTCGCCGGTGTTCACAGTGGAACCGAAGGACGCGCCCTGGTACCGGCACTTCGCCGACGAGGCGGAACGGCTGTGGGAGGACGGCACTCCCTGGCCCTTGTCCGCCGCGGATCAACTCGCGCGGGCACGTCGTCCGGTGTTCAGCGAGGACTTCGACGCCGGACTCGCCGAGGCGATCGACGGTACGAGCGCGCTGCTGGTCACCGGGATGGCCCGCAACACCTTGGTGAACAACAGTTACGGCAAGCTCGAAGAACGGTTACGCGCCGGGACGAAGATCCGGTTCGTGCTGATCGACCCCCATTCGCCCGCGATCGACACGGCGGCCTCCCGCTACTACGCCGTGCGTTCGCCGGAAAACGCGAGAGACCGTGTCCTCCACACACTACGGGCGCTGGCCGAACTGAAGAGCTCGACCGGCGGTGACCTCTCCGTCCGGCTCGTCGCGCACCCCGTCGCCACCGGAGTCGTCGTCGCCACAGGCGCGGCCCTGTTCGCCGAGTACTACACCTATCAGGCGGCGGGCAGGCCCAAGTTCGTCCTGCAGCCCGCGGACGGTGCGGCGTACCGGACGTTCCTCGGCGAGGCGGAGGCGTTGTGGAACAACGCCGAACCGTACGACCTGACCTTGGACGACGTGGAGACACCAGGCAACTGACCCGGTAACGGTTCGGGAACGGCGGCTCGTCCGCTCGATTCCCCTCTCATAGAGTGCCCTCTTTCGCGCCCAGGGGAGGGTTCGTGCACATCCACGCCAGACGCCGATCCATCAGCTTCAGCGGCCGGACGATCACGATCAAGGCCGCGGTCAGCAGGCTCAACTACAAGAAGCACACGTTCAGCCTCGAGAAGGTCACAGCGATCAGGAACATCCCGCCGACGGCGTTCAAGCCGGGAAGGCTCGTCTTCGAGGTGACCGGCGCGTCCAAAGCGATCGTCGAGGACGTGCCCATGTACGCCGACAAGGTCGACATGAACACCTTCACTTATGGCGGCATGAATTCGAAGCACGTGAAAGAGCTCGAAGCGGCGATCAGAAAGGCGATGAGCGGCTGACCGGGGCCCGCCGGCGCCACGAAGCCGGTCACGATTGGGATGAAGGCTCCCTTCACCGCATCTGATGCGGTGAAGGGAGCCTTCACCTCGCTCAGAGGCGAGGTGGCCGACGCCACCAAGTCGGTCAGGTCCTCTTGGACTTCCGGTTCAGGAACGCCGAAGCCCCCACACCGTGCGCGGCGACGCTCGCCAGCACGGTCACCGACATGACGCTCAGCGCGACGTCGGCCGCTTCCCCGTCGAGCGAGTTGAACGCCAGCAGCCCGAACACGATCGACGCCGCGCCGCGCGGGGCCAGCAGGCCGATGGTCATCCGGTCCCGCCACCGGAAGTCCGTCCGCAGCAAGGTGAGCAGCACCGGGATCAGCCGGGCGACGGTCAGCGCGACGACACTGACGAGCACGATGCCCCACGTCAGGCCGAACGACAGCACCAGCACCGCGGTGCTGCCGAAGACGAACCACATCAGCAGCCCGCACAGCGAACTGACGTCCTCGGCGAGCCCGAGTTCCTCTTCACCGGGGTGCCGGGCGGTCTTGTAGGCGATCCCGCAGATGAACGCGGCGACGAACCCGTTGCCGCCGATCGCGACGGCTGCGGTGTAGGTCAGCAGCGGCAGGGCGACGGCCGCGACCCGCGCGGAATGCCGGGTCGACCAGCCGTGTTTGGCCGTCACGTTCATCGCCACCGCGGCCACCGCCCCGATGACGGAGCCCGCCAGCACGGCCAGCAACGCCGCCGGGATCGCGGCCTGCAGCGCCTCGCCCGGCGTGTTCGCCTGGTGATGACTTCCCGCGAGGGTCAGCGCGAAGATGAAGACCGGCGCGACGACGCCGTCGTTGTATCCGCTCTCGACGTTCAGCAGATGCCGCACGCGTTCGGGCACCCGCACGTCGTGCACCACCGACGTCGCCGGCGCGAAATCCGTCGGGGCGATGATGCAGGCGATCAGCAGGACCGCCGCCCAGCCGAGGCCCGGCAGCGTCAGCAGGCCGACACCCATGACGATCAGGATCGTCAGCGGCAACGCGACCAACAGCAGCCGCACCGCCGTTTTCGCGTCGTGGCCGAGGTAGCCGCCCTTCACCGCGGTGGCGTCCACGAACAGCAGCAGCGCCAGGATCAGTTCCGCCGCGTTGAGCGCGATCTCGGTGTTGAGCCCGTTGCCGAGATCGTTGCGGGTGGTGAACCCGATCGCCAGCCCGGCCGCGACCATCGCCATCGGCGCGGTGATCTGCCAGCGCTCCAGCCGTGCCGCGGTCATCGTCCAAGCCAGCACGACGACCGCGCCGACGAGCACGCTCTGGATCATCTACCCCGCCCCTCGTTCCCGGTGGACTCCCCTGCCACCGGGAACGAGCATAGAGGCCGGTCGGAGCGCGGCGGTCCACAAAGGAACGTCGATCACACCACCGCGCCGTTGTCGTCCCGCTGCCGTGTCGGATTCGCCTTCCGGGCAGGACGTCCGGCCCCGGGCCACCGCTTGTCGAGCAGGATCGCGACGGGACCCGCGGTGGCCACTGTGGACACCGTGCCGGCGACGAGACCGAGCAGGAGCGCGAGGGCGAAGTCGGCCAGCGAACCGTCTCCGAGGACCAGCAGCGCCCCGAGGACGAACAGCACCCCGATGCCGGTGTTGATCGTCCGCGGCAACGTCTGCAGTACCGCCGTGCCGACGACGCGTGGGAACGGTTCCTTGCGGCGTTGTCCCCGCACTTCCCTCACCCGGTCGAAGACCACCACCGAGTCGTTGACCGAATAACCGATCACTGTCAGCAGCGCGGCGAGGAAGACGCCGTCCATCGACTTGCCCAGCCAGGCGAAGATCCCGAGGATGATCAGGACGTCCTGGGCGAGCGCGGCGACCGTGGCCAGGCCGAGCCGCCAATCGAACCGCACCGCCAGGTAGATCAGCTGCGCCAGGACCGCGAGGCCGAGTGCGATCACCGCCTTGGTGCGCAGTTCGGCGCCGAGACTCGGGCCGATCTTCTCGTCGCGGATCTCGGTGGCGTCGCCCGCGACCCCGGCGACGGCGGTCCGGATCCGTTCGGTGGCGTCCTCGTCGATCGGCTCGGTGCGGACCGAGATGTCCTTCTCACCGGACATCTGCACGACGGCGCGGGGGAATCCGGCGTCGGAGACCGCGTCCCGGACCCGCTCGACGTCGGCGGGCGCCGAAGTGCTGTATTCGACGACCCGGCCGCCGGTGAATTCGACACCGAGGTTCGGCCCGGCCACGAACAGGCCCGCGATCGCGGCGATCACGACCGCGCCCGCCACCATCAGCCAGCGTTTCGGTTTCCCGAGGAATTCGGGATCGCGGAGGTTCACCCACTGCCGGACCCGGCCCTCGTGGGTCAGCCCGGACAGCCGCGATTTGCGCGCGACCACGCCCCGCATCGTGAGGTGCAGCAGCAAACGCGTGAGCACCAGCGAGATGAACAACGCGACGACGACGCCGATCGACAGCGTCACCCCGAAGCCTCGCACCGGACCGGACGCCAGCCAGAACAGCAGGCCCGCGGCGAGCAGGGTGGTCACGTTCGAATCGACGATCGCCGACAACGCGCCGCTGAACCCGCGGCTGACCGAGCGTGGCAACGAGCCACCCCGTTTGACCGAGTGTTCCTCTCTCGCCCGTTCGAAGACGAGCACGGTGGCATCGACGGCCATGCCGATGGCCAGCACGAATCCGGCGAGTCCGGGCAGGGTCAGCGTCGCGCCGACGGCGAGCAGCGCGGCATAGGACACGGCCGCGTACGCCACCAGCGCGCCCACGGCGATCAGCCCGGCCAGCCGGTACACCGCGAGCAGGAACAGCGCGGTCAGCGCCAGCCCGATCACGGCGGCGCGGGCACTGGCGTCGATGGCGGCGGCGCCGAGAGTGGGCCCGACGGTGCGCTGCTCGATGATCTCGACCGGTGTCGGCAGCGCGCCGGCGTTGATCAGCAAGGCCAGATCCTTGGCCTCGGCGGGCGAGAACCGCCCCGTGATCTGCGTGCTCCCGCCGACGATCCCGACCCCGCAAGCCACCTGCGGGCTCACCTGCGGCGACGAGATCACCTTGTCGTCGAGCGCGATCGCCACCCGGCGGGCAGGATCGCCTGGCGGCGAGCACGCGGCCTGCCCGGTCAGGCGTTCCCAGGCACGGCCGGAATCCCCTTTGAAGTCAACCGAAACGAGCCAGCCGCCGCCTTGCGAATCGATCGACGAGAGCGCCTCGTCGACGCCTTCGCCGGTCAGCGCGGCGGGTCCCAGGGTGATCGGCTGCCCGCTCTCGTCGTTGAACACACGGGAGTCCGCGGCGCCAGTGGCGAGGACGGGATGGAAGGACAGCTGCGCGGTGCGGCCGATCACTTCGACGGCCTCGCGCGGATCCCGGACGCCGGGCAGTTCGACGATGATCCGGTTGTCCCCCGAGCGGGCCAGCATCGGCTCGGCGACGCCCAGGGCGTCGACGCGGCGGCGCAGCACCTCGAGCGTCCGGTCGGTGGTCTCCGCGTCGGCGGTGACGGTGGGCGAATCCTTGGTCTCCAGCACGATCTGCGTGCCACCACGCAGATCGAGCCCCAGTCTCGGGGCGGTGGTCAGCAACAGGTACACGGTCGCGGCGAGAACGACCAGCGAGACGACGGCTCGCCCGGTCATGCCCCGCCGCGCGGTTTCGCGCGGCACGAAGTTCTCCTTGGTGATTTCCCGGTTCGGGCGCGCGAGTACGCGCCCGTGAGCGTCAGACGGCTACCGGGAAAGGAGGAGCGCGATCACCCAGCGCGAGGCGGTTCGCCGTGCGCGAGGCGGGAGTGGCTTCGTCGTGGAGTTCGCTGAGGCGGAGCAGCGTCGTGGACGCGGGCCCGTGCGGGACGGTGCCGAAGAGAGGCAGATCACCGTGACCGTGCACACCCAGGAGCGCGGGTTCGGCGGCGAGCCTGCCCGCGGCGCGCACCGGCGCGACGGCCTTGGATACCGAGGAATCGACCGTCGCGTTCGCCCCGCGCGACTCGTCCGCCGAAGCGGAACCGCCCGAGTGGAGCGCGAAGAACAGGCCGAGCGCGGTCAGTACGGCGGCGAGCAGCACCGGCACGGCCTGCTTGGCCGTCCTTCGGCTCGCCACCATCATCGACACACTCCCGGGGTTCTCGCCGACACCCTACTGGGATCCGGCCGCCCGCCACAGGCGCGTGATCCCGGCGCGGACGCGGTCCTCCCCCAGTTCCGGCAGCAACGCGGTCAGATGTTCGGCCGCCAGCGGGGCCAGCAGGGCATGCGCGGCGTGCTCGGGGTCGGGGGTGCCGTCGAGCAGGATCGCGACGTGCCGGTGCCAGAACCGGTACGCCCCGATGCGGTAGCGCGCGCCCGGCGCGGCGGTCTCCGACATCCGCACCAGCGGCAGATGTTCGAGCACGTAGTCGACGTACGCGTCGGCGAAGGCCACGAGCCGGTCGGCCGACGGAGCACCCGGGCCCAGCGGGGGCGGCCCGTGCAGGATTCCTTCCTGGAGCAGGCGTTCCCGCGCGTCCAGCAGCGCGACGGCCAGCCCGGCCTTGTCACCGAAGCGGCGGAAGAGCGTTCCCTTGCCCACCCCCGCGGCCGCCGCCACCTGATCCATCGACACCGCTTCGACCCCGTGTTCGGCGAACAGCGACGCCGCCGCGTCCAGGATCGCGGCCCGGTTGCGGGCGGCGTCGGCGCGCTCCTTGGGCGGCGGCGTGCGCAGAAGATCCAACGAGGTTGCAAAAGCGGACTGCGGTCCGTTATGGTCGTGAGGCACATGCGGACTATAGTCCGATTAACTGGAGGTAGCGACATGACCGCACTCATCACCCGTGACGAGCTGAAGGCCGCGATCGAAGCGAAGACCGTGACGGTGGTCGACGCACTGGGTGGCGAGTACTACGCCAAGCAGCATCTGCCCGGCGCCGTTCCCCTCGTCCTCGCCGACGTCGACGCGCGCGCCGCGACCGTGCTGCCCGATCGCGGCGCCGCCATCGTCACCTACTGCTCGAACCCCGCCTGCCCCAACAGCGGCCAGGTCGCCGACCGGCTCACCGCGCTGGGCTACACCGACGTCCGCAAGTACCGGGAAGGCATCGAGGACTGGGCCGGCGCGGGCCTGCCCCTCGAGTCTCAGGTCTGAGCGGGGACGCGCTCCCGCAGGATCGGGACCCCCTCGCCGTCGAGATCGGCGAGGTAGGCCGTCCGTCCGGTCATGGCCATGATCAGGGCCAGTGTCGTGCCCGAGATAAGCGGCCCGGACCCGACGGCGAAGGGGCCATCGGTGGCTTGCAACCGCAGCCCGCCGATGCGCCCCTTCGCCGTCACCACCAGGTCCGAGCCCCCGTAGTACCCGGCCAGTTCGGTGAGGACGGGGATCGGGTAGTCGCGGCGAAGGCCGAGCGGGCGGCGGATGTCCTCGGCGTGCACGATCGCCTCACCCAGCATCGCGATCTTCGGCAACGGCGGTTTCGTCGTGCTGGTGACCACGCCGCGGAAGCGCTCCAGAGTCTCGGCGCCGTCGGCGCCCATCTGCTCGGCGAGCCGCATGGCGACCTGCTTGTCGAAGTCCCATCGGCAGCGGATCACCCCGATCATCCACCTCAACGGTGTGAGGCTCGCCCCTGAGGTGACATGCGCGAGCACCTCGCGCACCGTCAGCCCGGTACACAGCGACGGCGTCTCCCACTGCTCCTCCGTGAGCTCCGCGAGGTCGTCCGCCAGTGCCGCCCGCTCGGCGTGGACCAGCGGCCAGAGCTCGGTCTTCGTTCCCGTATCCGTCATCCGGAACCCTCCAGTCGTCGTTCGTCGAAGGTGAGACTCCCGGCGCGACCCGGAATCATCGGTACGTTGGAGACGATTTTCCCGAGTGGACGAAAGAAGAGGACTGATGATCCAGCGGTGGAACCCGGAGACCGTCGCGGCGCCGATCGGCCCGTACAGCCATCTGGTCCGCGTGCCCGCCGATCACGAACTCGTGGTCGTGTCCGGTCAGATCGGCGTGCTGCCCGACGGCGAACTCGCCGGGCCCGACGCCGAGTCCCAGACCCGCGCGTTGCTCGTCAACCTCGAGCGGCTGCTCGAAGCCGCGGGTGCCGGACCTGAGCACCTGGTCAAGGTGTTCAGCATGCTGTCCGGCACCGAACACCTCGCCGGGTTCCGCACGGCGTTGCGCGAGACCTTCACCCGCTGGTACCCCGAAGCGGACTGGCCCGCCCAGTCGCTGATCGTCGTGGCGGCACTGGCCCGTCCCGAGCTCGTAGTCGAGGTGGAAGCCCTGATCGCGGTGCCGCGCGCCGTTTAGCAGTGGCTCGGCCCCGGTCCGTGAAGGCCTCCTTGAGGGACTCTGGGTCCCTCAAGGAGGCCTTCACGGCCTCGACCTAGGACTCCCGGCGCCTCCGTCCGGCGAGGAGCAGCAGCGCGCCGATGGCCAGCATCCCGAACGCCAGCACCGTCATCGTCTTCACCGGTGAGCCGGTCACGGCGAGACCGGGCGGACGCGGGGTGGTCGGCGGCTGCGGGTTCGGCTTCTCCGGCGGCTGCGGGTTCGGCGGTGTCGGCGGCACCGGGGTGTCCGTGCCGCAGTCGGGGTTCGCCGAGCCCGGCGGGCAGTTGCCGCCGGGTGTGTCCGACGTGACGACGTTGCGGAGGCGGTGGTCACCGGTCGCCGGCTTCCGCACGGTGACCGCGTAGGTGACGGTGGCCTTCTCCCCCGGCTTCAGCTCGCCCTTCCAGGTGAGCTTCGGCGCGGAGTAGGTGACCGTGCCCATGCTCGCCTTCGCGGTGCCGTCGAAGGTCGCGTCGTCCAGCACCTGGCTCAGGTCGTCGGTGAACGTCGCGTCGTCCACCACGGCCTGCCCGGTGTTCTCCACCGTGACGGTGTACGTGACGACCTCGCCCGGCTTCGCCTCCGTCTTGTCGACCGTCTTCTTGATCTTCAAGCTGGACAGCGGCGTCGTCGTGCCGCACTTCGGATCCTTGCTGCCCGGCGGGCAGTTGCCGCCCGGGGTGTCGGACGTGATCACGTTGGTGAGCTTGCCGTCGCCGTCGGTCTTGGTGACCTTGACGCTGTACGTGACCGTCGCCGTCTGCCCGATCTCCAGGTCGCCGGTCCAGGTCAGCTTCGGCTCCTCGTAGGTCACCGAACCGATCGTCGCCGCACCGTCCTTCTGGAACACGGCGTCGTCGAGGACCTCGGTGAGGTCGTCGGTGAACGTCGCACCGGTCAGCTTCGTCTTGCCCGTGTTGCGCACGGTCACCGTGTACTTCACGACGTCGCCCGGATTCGCCGTGGCCTTGTCCGCCTTCTTCTCCAGCGAGATCCCGGGCACCGGGGTGACGGTCGAACACGCCGGATCGTCGGACTGCGGCGGGCACGTGCCCGGCGTGTTGGTGCTGACGGTGTTCCGCAGTTCGTGATCGCCCGTCACCGGGTTCTTCACCTTCACCGAGTACTTCAGCGTTGTCGTCGCTCCGACCGGCAGATCGCCCACCCACACCAGGTTCGGCGCGGCGAAGGAGAACGTGCCGCCGACCGGGGCCGCCGTGGCGTCGTCGGAGTAGTCGGCGTCGTCGAGCACCTCGGACAGGTCGTCCGTGACCCGTGCGGCGTCCTCTCCGACCAGGGGCACCTTGCCGGTGTTGGTGACGGTCACGGTGTAGGTGACGACGTCACCCGGGTTCGCGGTCTGCTTGTCCGAGGTCTTCTTGACCGTCAGCTCGCGCGACGGCACGTCCGCGACACAGTTCGGGTCGGTCGAATCCGGCGGGCAGTTGTTGCCCGGCGTGTCCGAGGTGACCACATTGGACAGTTTCTTGTCACCGGGGTTCGGGTTCTTGATCTTGACCGTATAGGTGATGACCGACGCCTGCCCGATGCCCAGCGAACCGGTCCACGTCAGCTTCGGCGCCGCATAGGTGACGCCACCGATCGTCGCCGCACCGTCGTTCTGGTAGTCGGCGTCGTCCAGGACCTCGGTCATGTCGTCGGTGAAGGTGGCGTCGATCTGTTCGGTCTGCCCGGTGTTGGTGACGGTGATCGTGTACTTCACCGTGTCGCCGGGGTCGACCGACTTCTTGTCGGCGGTCTTCTTGATGAGCAGCCCGGAGACCGGCGTCGTCGTGCCGCAGTCCGGATCGGTCGAACCCGGCGGGCAGTTCCCGCCCGGAGTCTCCGAGGTGACCACATTGGACAGCTTCTTGTCACCGTCGCCCGGGTTCTTCACCTGGACCGAGTACGTCACCGTGGCCGTCGCGCCGATTTCGAGGTCACCGGTCCACGTCAGCTTCGGCGCCGCGTACGTGACACCACCGATCGACGCCGCGCCATCGTTCCGGTAGACGGCGTCGTCGAGCACCTGGGTCAGGTCGTCGGTGAAGGTGGCACCGGAGATCTTCGTCTGGCCGGTGTTCCGCACCGTGACCGTGTACTTCACGACGTCACCGGGATTCGCGGACTGCTTGTCGACCGCCTTCTTGATCTCCAGGCCCGAAACCGGGGTCTCCGTGCCACAGTCCGGATCGGTCGAACCCGGCGGGCAGTTCCCGCCCGGGGTCTCCGACGTCACGACGTTCTTGAGCCGATTGTCGCCGGTGTTCGGGTTCTTCACCTTGACGGTGTAAGTCACCGTGGAGGTCTCGCCGACGCCGAGATCACCGGTCCAGGTCAGCTTCGGCGCCGCATACGTGACGCCGCCGATGGTCGCCGCACCATCGTTCTGGTAGTCGGCATCGTCGAGAACCTGCGTGAGATCGTCGGTGAACGTCGCACCGGAGATCTTCGTCTGGCCGGTGTTCGTGACGGTCACCGTGTACTTCACGACGTCGCCGGGGTTCGCGGACTTCTTGTCGACCGACTTCTCGATCTTCAAGCCGGAAACCGGTGTCGTGGTGCCACACTTCGGATCCGTGGACCCCGGCGGACAGTTGCCGCCCGGCGTCTCCGAGGTGACCGTGTTGATGAGCTTCTTGTCGCCTGGGGCGGGATTCTTGACCTTCACCGTGTACGTGACCGTCGACGTGGCGCCGATCTCCAGATCGCCGGTCCAGGTCAGCTTCGGCGCCGCATACGTGACACCACCGATGGTCGCCGCACCATCGTTCTGGTAATCGGCGTCATCGAGAACCTGCGTCAGATCGTCAGTGAACGTCGCGCCCGAGATCTTGGTCTGCCCGGTGTTCCGCACCGTCACGGTGTACTTCACGACATCGCCCGGATTCGCGGACTGCTTGTCCACGGACTTCTCGATCTTCAGACCGGAAACCGGTGTCGTGGTGCCACACTTCGGATCCGTGGACCCCGGCGGGCAGTTCCCGCCCGGCGTCTCCGACGAGACCGCGTTCTTCAGCAGGTTGTCGCCCGTGTTGGGATTCTTCACCTTGACCGAGTAGGTCACCGTCGAGGTGGCACCGATTTCCAGATCGCCGGTCCACGTCAGCTTCGGCGCCGCATACGTGACACCACCGATGGTCGCCGCACCGTCATTCTGGTAATCGGCGTCATCGAGAACCTGCGTCAGATCATCGGTGAACGTCGCACCAGAGATCTTGGTCTGCCCCGTGTTCCGCACCGTCACCGTGTACTTCACGACATCGCCCGGATTCGCCGACTGCTTGTCGACAGACTTCTCGATCGTCAGCCCTGACACCGGCGTGGTGGTCCCGCACTTCGGATCGGTGGAGCCCGGCGGGCAGTTACCACCCGGGGTCTCCGAAGTGACCACATTGGACAGTTTCCTGTCACCGGGGTTCGGGTTCTTGACCTTCACCGTGTACGTGACCGTCGACGTGGCGCCGACCTCCAGATCCCCGGTCCAGGTCAGCTTCGGCGCCGCATACGTGACACCACCGATCGTCGCCGCACCATCGTTTTGATAGTCCGCGTCGTCCAGCACCTGCGTGAGATCGTCGGTGAACGTCGCACCGGAAATCTTCGTCTGGCCGGTGTTCCGCACCGTCACCGTGTACTTCACGACATCGCCCGGATTCGCGGACTGCTTGTCCACGGACTTCTCGATCAGAAGCCCCGAAACCGGCGTCGTCGTCCCGCACTTCGGATCCGTCGAACCCGGCGGACAGTTCCCACCCGGCGTCTCCGACGACACCGCGTTCTTCAGCACGTCATCGCCCGGGTTGGGATTCTTCACCTTGACCGTGTACGTCACCGTGGACGTCTCGCCGACGCCGAGATCACCGGTCCACGTCAGCTTCGGCGCCGCATACGTGACACCGCCGATCGTCGCCGCACCATCATTCTGGTAATCGGCGTCGTCGAGCACCTGCGTCAGGTCATCGGTGAACGTCGCACCAGAGATCTTGGTCTGCCCCGTGTTCCGCACGGTGACCGTGTACTTCACCACGTCACCCGGGTTCGCCGACTGCTTGTCGACAGACTTCTCGATCAACAGCCCCGACACCGGCGTCGTCGTCCCGCACTTCGGATCCGTCGAACCCGGCGGACAGTTCCCACCCGGCGTCTCCGACGTCACCACGTTCTTGAGCCGGTTGTCACCGGTGTTCGGGTTCTTCACCTTGACCGAGTAGGTGAACTCCGCGCTCTGCCCCGCGGCGAGCGTGCCGGTCCAGGTCAGCTTCGGTTCCGCATAGGACACCGAGCCGGGCGACGCGGTGGCGTCGTTCTGATAGACCGCGTCGTCCAGCACCCCGGTCAGATCGTCCACGACCTTGAGATCCGCCGCGGTCACCTTGCCGGTGTTGGCGACGACGACCTTGTAGCGCACGGTGTCGCCGGGGGCGGCGGACTCCTTGTCCGCGGTCTTCGTCACCGTGTACGACGGCGACGGCACCTTGGTCTTCGCGCACGCGGCCGCGGGATCGTCCGGGCAGCGGTTGTCCGGCGGGACCACCGGCGGCGGTCCGGTCGGGACGTTCGCGCGGTTCACCAGTTCCTCGCCGATGGCGGCTTCCTCGACCTTCACGCGCACGGTCAGCGTGGCGGTCTCCCCGACCGCGAGACCGTTCACGGCCCAGTCGATCGGCCCGCTCCCGGACGCGGTGCCCTTCGAGGGAGTGGACGACACGTAGGTCGTCCCCGGCGGCAGCGTGTCGCGCACCGTGAGCGCGGGCACGGGGATCACGCCGGTGTTCCGCAGCGTCACCTGGTAGGTCAGGGTGTCGCCGGGGATCGCCTCGGCGAGGTCGACGGTCTTCGTCAGCTGGTACCCGGGCGACGCGACCGTGTTCCGCACCGTGTTCGACGTGCGTTCCTGCGGCCGTCCGGTGTCCTCGCCGCGGAAGGTGAGCTTGCCGGTGTTGTCGAGTTTGGTGCCGTCCGGCACGTCGAGCCCGACCTTGACCTTGAAGGCGACCTTCTGTGACTGCCCCGGCCTCAGATTCCGGAGAGTGCACGTGACCACCTGCCCGGCGGCCGAACAGTCCGGATTGGACCCGGCCACGAACGTGACGCCGTCGGGCAGGGTGTCGGTGAGCACGACGTTCGTCGCGGTGTCGAGGTCGGTGGTGGAGCCGTCGGCGTGCCGGTTGGCGACGTCGAAGGTGTAGGTGACCTCGCCGCCCTTGGTGACGTAACCAGGTGGATTGTCGTCGGTGTTGCCGACCGGGTCGTTGGCCTTGGTGATCTGCAGATCCGGTTCGAGGGCGTCGGTGACGAGCCAGATGGTCTGCGGGTACAGCGCGTCGCCGACGGTGCCGATCTTGACCTGGAGCGCGGTGGTCCCCGCGGGGACCTTGCCGGTGATGTCGATGCTGCGGGCGTCGTACCCGACGTTGTTCACCGGATTGGGATTCCGCGACGTGACGTTCGTGCCCGAACCGGTGGCCGTGACCCGGTCGATGCGGCTGCTGAAGGCGTTGTTGGTCGCCACGCCACCGGGCGCGGGCATCGCGATCGTCTGCAGACTGGCGGCGTCCGGGCCGACCTGGAGGTAGTCGCCGGTGATGGGCGCGTCGCCGTCACCCGCGACGATACCGAGTTCGACGTTGGGCTGACGCGAGGTCGGGGCCTTGATACCGCTCAGCGCGATGGTCGCCGAACTCGGCGTGCTGCCGCCCGCGACCACCTGCATCCCGTCCCAGACCTGCAGGTACCGCAGCGGCTCGCTGGGCAGTTCGTAGGCGACCACCAGCGACCAGCCACCCCAGCAGCCGAGGTTCGTCCGGCTGATCGACTGGCCCTGGCAGGCCTGGATGTCGGCGACCGTGTACTCCCCGGTGCCGGCGTTCGTGACGAGGGACGTGACGTCGGCCGCGCCGCCGTAGGCGTACAGCGTCGGGGACCCGCCCGTGGTGGTCGCGGGGAACCAGTCGTAGGTTTCGGCGGTGATCCGCTGATACGCGCCGGAGCCCGGGGTCTTGATGGAGACCTGATTGCCCCGGCTGCCGTCACCGGAGGTCCCGCTGCTGGCGACCGGATTGAACTGCCAGTACAGCCGGGCGTTGAGCACCTTCGCGCCGGCGGGCACGTTCAGATTCGCCGCGGACGCGGTGTTGCCGGGCGCGGCCGGGTCGGTCTTGATCCACGACACCGGGCTCGCGTTGCTCGCGGACTCGTTGCAGACGACGCCGACACCGCACTGCACGACGGAGTTGGCCGCCATCGTGATGCCGCCGTGCGCCAGCCCGGAATACACCGGCTCCGGCCCGATCGGCCGCTCGGTACCCGCCCCGCGCGGCTGGACCTGTGCGTTCGCGGGCAGCGGGGCGCCCATCAGCAGGGCCACGACGACCACCGTGAGCAGTGCTACGCCCCGGCGCCACCGATTTTGCCCACGCCGTTCCGCCATGCCGCCTCCGCCTCACCCCTCGCTCCCGTCGGCCCAGGTCAGGACGGCGGGGACAGCGAGCCCAAGTGATGGTCATCCTGGGTCGGCAAGATCGTCGTCGGCAAGCGGGAGCAGCGGTGTCTCCTGGATAAAACCCATTGAGTGGCCCCGAAACCCCCGGACGGGTGATGAAACACCGTCCACAACGGACAAAGGCGAGGGTGGCGTTTCGGCGTGAAATCCGGCATCGTCGAACGCGTGATCGAAATTCCTTATCGTGGCTCCGGCCCCTATTGCTATACCCATTCCCTCGCGATGCTGCTCGGCGCGGAAGCTCCCGGCCCCGACGTGCTCGAAACCGTGACCGGCAGCCCCTTCGGCATGCAGTTGGTCGACGGAACGCTGCCGTTTTTCGACGCCTTCGGCTGGGATCCCGATCTCGGCATCGGCGAGGCGCTCGACGCCCTCGGCTGGAGCGCGGAAACGACGAGCGAACCGGATCCGGACGTAGCGTTCGCCCGGCTCGTCGAAAGCCTTTCCGACGGACCGGTCCTGATGGGCCCGGTCGAAATGGGGCACCTGCGCCATCAGCCGGGAATGACCGGCCCGATCGGCGCCGACCATTTCCTGGTCGCGCTCGCCGCGGACGACGAGTCCGTCACCGCCCACGACCCGCAGGGATATCCGTACGCGCGGATCCCGCGGGCGGATTTCGCCGCCGCCTGGCTCGCCGAAACCGTCGCCTACGGCAAACCGCACACGATGCGGACGCGTTTCGTACGGCACACCGTCGTCTCGGAGGAAGCCGCGATCGTCGCGGCCCTCCCCCGCGCGATCAGGCGGCTCAGCGGTGAAACGGACACCGGACTCCCACCCGGCACGGTGGGCAACGGCGACGCCGCCCTCGCGCTCGCCGCCCGGATCGAAGGAGGACCCGACCCGGAACTGCGTGGGCTGCTCGTCAATTTCGTGGTGCGCCTCGGCGCCCGGCGGACGAACGACGCCGCGACCTGCCTGCGCCGGGTCGGCCACGAAGCCGCGGCCGCCGTCCTCACCACCCAGGCGCGGCTGATCGGCTCCCTGCAGTACGACCTCGTCGTCGAGGACGACGCACGGGCCGCCGCGATCCTCCGGACGCTCGCCCCGACCTACGAAGACCTGCGTCGGGCGCTCACGTCAGCCTGAGGATCTCGCGGACGAAGACGACCTTGAGCAGGCCCAGCCGCGCGAGCGCGGCGCCCGGCGATCCGCTTCGAACACGACCGTCGGCCCGGTGAAGCCCTCGCCTTGGTGTGGGTCATCCCGCGGTGATCCTCCAGCCGGTGGCGTCGAGCTGCCGTCGCCAGAACTCGGCGAAACGTCCTTGCGCCGCAAGGAGTTCGTCGACCGTGCCGGATTCCGCGATCCGGCCGTCCTCGAGGAAGAGCACCCGGTCGGCGTGCCGGATCCCGGCGATCCGATGGGTGACGATCACCCGTGTCCTCGGCACGGGGTCGGCGCTGAGCGAGCGGACCACGGCGTCCTCGTTCTCGGTGTCCAGCGCGCTGGTCGCCTCGTCGACGAGCAGCACGGGCGCGGGTTTGAGCAACGCGCGGGCGATGGACACCCGCTGCCGCTCGCCGCCGGAGAGAGCGGTGCCCGCCTCGCCGACGGCCGTGTGTTCCAGCAGCTCGTCGACCCTGGCGAGCCCGACGACCTCGGCGACCCGCTCATCGCTCGCCGTGGGATCCCCGGCGAGCACGTTGTCCCGCACCGATCCCTCGAAGAGATACGGCTGCTGGAAGACGAAGGTGACGAGGTCCCGGCGGAATTCCGCGACATCCGTGCCGTCGGCGAGCACGCGACCGCTCGTGGGCCGGTGCAGACCCGCGAGCAGCGCGAGCACGGTGCTCTTGCCCGAGCCGGACGGCCCGACGATCGCGGTCGTCGTCCCCGGTTCCAGGGTGACGTCGAAGTCCTCCAGCACGTTCTCGGTGTCCGGCGAGTAGCGGAAACCGACCTTCTCGAACCGGATCTGCGGTGCATCGGCCGGTGCGGTGGATTCCCCCGCCGGGACCACGGGCGCGGTGAGGACGGTGCGGATGCGGCCGAGCGTGGTGGTGGCGGTCTCGATACCGGGTGCGAGATCCCCGAGCGCGGTGAACGGTTCGAGGTACCGGGCGATCACGACGATCAGCGCGACGGCCTCGGGCACGCTCAGCTCGCCTCGTGTGGCGAGCAGGACGGTCGTCCCCGCGAGCAGGACCAGCGCCAGTTGACCGGCGACGCCGAAGAGCACCTGCCCCGGGATCTGCAGGCGGAGCAACCGGACGGTCGCGCCGTGGTGCGCGGTGAGCGCGGCGCCGGCGTGACTGCGCGCGGGTTCGACTCGACGGGCGGCCCGCAACGTCTGCTGGGTGCGGGCGAACTCGACGATCCGTTCGGTCAGCGTGGTGTTCGCCTCCGCCGTCGCCCGATCGGCGCGGCGGGTGATCCGGCCGGTCGCCCACAGCGCGCCCAGCAGGACCGGGACCCCGGCCAGCGCGGCGACACCGAGCGGCCAGGAGATCGGCAGGAGGGCCAGCGCGATCGCGATCGGCAGGAGGACCGCGCCGATGAGCGGGGTGAGCAGGTAGCCGACCAGGCCGACGAGGTCGGGGCCGGTGGCGGCGATGGCCTGCCGGGCGGTCTGGATGTGTTCACCGTCCAACCAGGACAGCCGGACGTCCGTCAGCCGCTCAGCGACGTCGTGCTGGGCGTGGTCCAGCACCCCGAAGCCGAGCTCGAAGCCGAGCCGCCCCACGACGGCGTCGATCGCCCAGCCCGCCGCGGTGACGGCCGCGAGCGCGCCGAGCCAGGGCAGCGCGTCCGAAGGCTCCGCGCCGAACAAGGCACCCACCAACGGCACCAGCAGGACGACACCGGCGGCACGCAGGAGCACCGAAAGCACGGCGAGCACGACATAACGCCGGAAGGCCGAGCGTTTCGTCCCGGGGATCAGGCCCAGCAACGTGCGGATCACGCGGTCACCCCCGCACCGGCACCGGCCCGCCACAAGCGGGCGTAGCGCCCATCCGAGGCGAGAAGTGCTTCGTGGGTACCGCTTTCCGCGATCCGCCCGCGGTCGAGGACGACGATGCGGTCGGCGCCGGTGATCGTGTGCAGGCGATGCGCGATGACCAGGACGGTGCGGCCCGCGGTGAGCCGGTCGAGTGCTTGCTGAACGAGATACTCCGACTCGGGATCGGCGAAAGCGGTCGCCTCGTCGAGGACGAGGACAGGGGCGTCGGCGAGGATCGCGCGGGCGATGGCCACCCGTTGGCGTTCTCCGCCGGACAGCTGGGAACCGGCGCCGAGGACGGTGTCGTATCCCTGGGGCAGCCGGAGGATCCGCTCGTGGATCTGCGCGTCCCGGGCCGCGGCGACGACCTGCTCTTCGGTGGCGTCCGGAACGGCGAGGGCGATGTTCTCCCGTACGGTCCCCTGGACGAGTTGCGGATCCTGGAGCACGAATCCGACGCGGCCGTAGAGTTCGTCGGCGGCGAACGCGCGGACGTCCCGGCCGCCGACCCGGATCGCTCCCTCGGTGACGTCGTGGAACCGCGCGACGAGGGCGGCGAGCGTCGACTTCCCCGCTCCCGACGGGCCGACCAGCGCGGTCACCGTGCCGGGACGCAAGGTCAGGGAAACGTTCTCCAGCACGGGAACGCCGGAGCGGTAGGCGAAGCCCACCCGGTCCAGTTCCACGGTGCCCGGCTCGACGGCGTCGCGGGCTGCCAGCTCCACTGTGGACAGTTCCGGTTCGTCGAGCACGACCTGGATCCGGCGTGCGGCCAGCATTCCCTCGCGAACGCCGCCGAGCCCGTAACCGATGCCCAGCAGCCGCGCGCCGAAAGTGGTGCCCAGCACCAGGAACGGGATCAGCGTCACCGGCTCCATCCCGCCGCCCACCACCATCGGCGTGCCGATGCCGGTGATCAGGAGCAGGAAGGTGGCGGGCCGGGTGGCGAAGTCCAGCATGGTCTTCTTGCCGGTGAACGGGCGCTGCCAGTCGCCGAGGAAACCGAGGTACTCGTCGAGCCGTCGCCGGAACGACGAAGCCGCGGCGCCGCCGAACACGCGGATCACCGGCTGCCCTTCCAGATACGCGCCCGCCTCGCCGGCCATCCGCTCGGCCCAGCGCATCGCCTGGCCGGTCTTGGGTCCCGATTGGACGACCATGATCGACGTGGTGACGAGGTAGACGAGAATCGGGACGAGCAGGACGAGGGCGAGCCGCCAGTCCACCGCGAACAGGTACGCCAGCACGGCGACCGGCGCGACGACGGCCGCCACCGCGTCGGGGACGGCGTGCGTGACCAGGTAGTGGAGTGAGAGCGTGTCGCCCTGCACGAGTTTCGCGACCGTGCCCGAACCCCGCGCGGTGAACCAGCCCAGCGGCAAGCGCGCGAGTTTACTCAGCAGGCGTCGACGCAGGTCGCGGGCGAACCGCGCGTCGGCCGCGTGCAGCCAGAGAACGACCGCGGACTCCAAGAGGGTGCCGACGCCGAGCAGGACCAGCGCCGAGACACCGAGCGCCCACAACGATTCGCCGTTCGTGAGCAGCCGCCGGACCAGTTCCACCAGCAGGACGAAGGGAGCGAGGCCGATCAGCGTCACGACGGCCTGCAGGATCCCGGCGAAGATCAGCGTCCGCCGCACCGGCGCGAGCAGCCGTCCGGCCGCCTGTGCCCGCCATGCCCCCTTCGGCGCCGCTGCGACGGGCTTCGGGACTTGGGCGGCCGGTTCTTCCTTCTCTCCGCGGAAAGCACCCATGGCCCGGCCGTAGTACCAATACGCGCGGCCGTGCACCTCGGACTTGGGGAAGCCGAACGCCTCACGCAAGCGCGTCTTCAGGTGTTTGAACGAACCGGCTTCCGTCGCGATCCACGCCTGCCAGTCCGACCAGTCGCGCGTCTCGATCGCCGCGGCCAGCGACGTCGCGTCCAGGCGCGGCACCCAGTGCACGGTCAGCCGCGGGTGTCCGCCCAGCGGAATCAGCCTGTCGGTCTCGTCGTGCTCTTCGAGGTACAGCTCGATCGGGAGGTCGGCCGGGATCACCTCGAGGATCGCGTTGATCGCCGGGATCGAGGCGGAGTCACCGATCAGCAGGTACCCGGCGGGAGGGTCAGCGGGGACCGAGAAGGACGAGGAACCCAGTGACATTACCGGAACCTTCGCGCCCGGTCCGGCGTCACGCAGCCAACGCGACGCCGGACCGGCGGGCTCGTGCAGGACGACGTCGATCGCGAACGTGCCGGCTTCCGGGTCGGCCTCGGTGAGCGTGTACGCGCGCTGGAACTCCGTCGTGCCGCCTTCCGGATCCGGGAACCAGAACCGGAGCCAGGCCGCCGGCTCCACGACGACGTCCTCGAACAGCGTCGGCGAAACGAACCGCACCCGCACGAATTTCGGCGTGATCTCTTCCGTCTCGACGACGGTCGCTTCGTGGTCTCTGGCCCCGAAACCGCGCATCACCGCGCCCTGGAATCCGCGCGCCATCACAACCCCTCCCCCGTGGCGGCCAGATCGGCCACCATCTCGGCGACCGGCCTGCCCGGCGGGCAGGACCCGGCCAGCCCGCGGATCGACGCGGTCAACAGCAGCCGCACGTATTCGGGCCGCGGCACCTGCGGCAACGCGGCGGACGGTTCGGCGAGCCGGTCGTCACGGGACAGTCGGTCGCGGACCGCCTCCCGCTCGCGGTCCAGCCCGTCGCCGTCGGCCTCCTCGGCGGCCGCGCTGTTCTCCTCGGACGCGGTCATCGCGATGGTCATCGACGCGACCGCGCCGCTGAGCACGATCGCCGCGCCGGCCTCGTAACCCCGGCGGACGAGGGCGTCGACCTCGATGTTCAGCAAGCGCTGACCGCCGTCTCCGCGCGGGAACAGCAGTTGCAGATAACCGGCGAGGCCCGGGTGCTCCAGCATGAAGGCCCGCATCTGCAGCGCGAAGGACAACAGGTGTCGTTCGAGGTCGTGCCGCGGATCGTCCCGGAGCCGCAGCTCGGCCAGGATGCTCTCGCCGACCAGCCGCTCCAGACCCCACCGGCTCTCGACGTGGCGATAGAGGGCGGTCGCGGTCACCCCCAGCCGGACCGCGACCGCCTTGACGCTGAGCCCGCGCATCCCGAGCTCGCGACCGGCCCGCACGATGTCGTCCACCGCGACCATGGCCGGGCGGCCACCGACGTTCGGCATGTCGCCCCCTCCGGGAAAGTTATAGGGGGAAACTAAGGGTGGGCTTACCTAATGTCAAGGATGGCTTCACGTGGGGGGCAGTGGGCAGTGGGTGGTTCGGCGGATGCTCGGGCTCGGCGACGCGGTGTCGCCGAATTTCGGCGAGACCGGGACTGCGTCGACCAAGGCCCCGAATGTGGCATTGGGGACACTCGACGGCCCCAATGCCACATTGGGCGCACTGAGCCGCGGCTTGCCCAGCCCGGTGGGGATCCGTTATGCGCGTCCGGTGCGGTGTCGCCGAATTTCGGCAAGATCAGGCCTGCGGGCCAGCGATCTACTCACGGCCCGGGTTCCCAATGTCGCATCAGAGACACTCAGCGACCCAAATGCGACATTGGAAACCCTAAAGCCGAGACCGCCGCGGGCGCACAGCACAGCAGGGCAGCGGCGATCACCTGCCGCATCCAGCGCGACCTCGCCGAAATCCGGCAACAACAGGCCCGCGACCAGCGACCTACCCACAACCCGGGTCCCCAAAGTCGCATCAGAGACACTCAGCGACCCAAACGCGACATTGGGAACCCCCGCGAGCCGAGGCCGCAAAGCCACCAAGCGCTCAGCGCAACAAAGCGGCAGCGATCGCCTTACCCCGAACAGCCGCATCCGGCGCGTTCTCGCGCACCGCGGTCACGATCGCGCCATCCACGATCAAAACGAGCTGCGCGGCAAGTTCCCCCACCTCAGCCCGCCCCGCGTCGGCGAGCAGACCGGCCAGGTACTCGGTCAGCGCCGCCTTGTGCTCGGCCGCGACGGCGTGCACGGGGCTCGCCGGATCCGCCGTCTCCACCATGGTGTTGATGAAGGCGCAGCCGCGGAAGTCCTTGCGGGAGAAGCGTTCGAAGAGGGCGTCGAAGACCGCCAGGATCCGGTCCTCCGGAGCGAGACGGTAGCCGTCGACAGTGCTGGAGAGCCAGTGCCGCCAGGTGCGGTCCCGCTCCCGCAGCACCGCTTCGACCAGCGCGTCCTTGCTCGGGAAATGCCGATAGAGCGACGCCTTGCCGACGCCGGACTCCTCCAGGATGCGATCGATGCCGACCGCGCGGATGCCTTCGGCGTAGAACAGCTCTTCGGCCGTGCTCAGCAGCCGCTCGCGCGCTCGGGTTCCCACGGGCAAAACAGTACCACTCTGTACCGAATTGGTTGACCGCATACGGTACAGATCTGTACCGTCCAACTTGGAACAGACCTGTACCGTTTGGAGAGATCGTGCCCCGCATCCCCCAGCTCACCGAGCATCCGTTGCTGACCGAAGTCCGCACCCAGCTCGGCCGGGTGCCCAACCTCTATGCCGCGATGGCCAACGGCCCGGCGGCGCTGAGCGGCTACCTCACCTTGCGCGACGCCCTCACGCGCGGCGAACTGACCGCGCGCGAGCGCGAGTTGCTCGCGCTGTTCACCGCACAGCGCAACGAATGCGGCTACTGCCTCGCCGCGCACACCTTCCGCGGCGAGAAGATGCGCATCCCCGCCGACGAACTGGACAAGGCCCGCGAGGCGGAAAGCCCCGACCCGCACACCCGTGCGGTGCTCCGGCTGGCGGACGCCGTCATGGCCCACCGCGGCCGCGTCCCCGACGAGCGGCTGGCCGAGGCCCGCGCGGACGGCGTCACCGACGCGCAGGTCGCCGAGGTGGTCGCGCATATCGCGCTCAACGTGCTGTCCAACTACTTCAACCACGTGGCCGAACCCGACCTCGACTTCCCCGCGGTGTCCCGGTGAGACACGCGTCGCCGATCCTGCTGACCGCGGCGGGTGCGGGCGGGGTGGCCGCCGCGGGAATGGGCTCCGGCGTCGGGCCGGCGGCGTCGGCACCGCTCGCCGCCAGTCTCGCCCTGGTGCTGGCCAATCCGGCCCTCCCGTCCGCCCGGCCGGTCGCGGTCTTCGGCGGCCACGCGCTCGCCGTGGTGGCCGGGGTCCTCGCCGCGTTCGCGCTGCCGCCCGGTCCGGTGGCCGTCGCGGTCGCGGCGGCCGCCGGATTCGGCGCCATGCTGCTCTTCCGGGTGGTGCATCCGCCCGCCGTCGCCTCCGGCTGCCTGATGGTCCTGCAGCCGTGGCCCACCGGCGTGTTCCTGATCGGTGCGGCGGCCACACTGGCCGTCGCGTTGCTCCTGCACACCAGGTTCAGCCGCGACATCGGCGGGGCCGCCGAAAGCGACCCCGCCGATGGTTCCCTCCCCGCCCCTGCCGGCGAGTCTCAGTGACTTCAGAACGTAACGGTGAACCCGTCGATGCTGCCGGCGTCGAACCGGTAGACGTCCTGAGCGCTCAGCTTCCAGGTGCCGTTGGCCGTTTCACCGGAGGCGTCGACGGTGAAGGTCTGGTGGACACCCTCGGCCGAGCCGACACCGCCCGAGTTCTTGAGGCGGTAGGCCTTGCCGCTCGGCCCGATCAGGTCGAGCACGAGGTCGGCGCTGTAGGTGTGCGAAACGTCCACCTTGACCGACAACGACGCGGAAGCCTTGCCGTCACAGCCTTCCTGGGTCACGGAACTGGTCACGGCCGCCCCGGCGTCCGGAATGGACACCGGTGTAGTGTTCGATTTCGCCCCGCAGTTCGGGCCGGGGCCGCCGCTGCCGATGAACGACACGTTCAGCAGCTTGTTCGGCGAACCGCTGCCCGCGTTCTTGATGACACCCGCGGTCGCGCCGTTCACCAGTGCGTCCCGCACCTGTTGCGGCGTGGCTCCCGGGTTGGCCGACAGGTAGAGCGCGGCCGCGCCGACGACGTGCGGCGTCGCCATCGAGGTCCCGTTCATCACCGCGGACCCGCCGCTGCTCGGGCTCAGCGACGTGATGTTCGAGCCGGGCGCGAAGATGTCGGTGCAGCTTCCGTAGTTGGAGAACGAAGACCGGTTGTCGGCGGAGTCCGAGGCGTTGACCGTGATCGCCTCGGGCACCCGTGCCGGGCTCGTGTTGCACGCGTCGGTGGAGGCGTTGCCCGCCGCCACCCCGTACACGACGCCCGACGCGATCGACCCCTTCACCGCGTCGTCCCCGACACCGGGGGCGTCCATGGTCAGGCTCATGTTCGCCACGGCGGGCTTCTTCGCGTTGGCCGTCACCCAGTCGACGGCGTCGATGATGCCCGAGTCCGGTCCGGAGTTGTTGCAGCCCAGCACCTTCAGCCCGACGATCTTGACCTTCTTCGCGACACCGTAGGTCTTGCTGCCGATCGTGCCCGCGGTGTGGCTGCCGTGCCCATGGCAGTCCGAGCCGTCTCCGCCCATGAAGTCCTTGCCGAGGCTGGCGCGGCCTTCGTACTCCGGGTTCGACGGGTTGATACCGCTGTCGAGGTCGTACGCGGTGACGCCCGAGCCCTCGTTCGGGTAGTTGTAGGCCTTGTCGAGCGGAAGGCTCTTCTGGTCGACCCGGTCCAGCCCCCAGGTCGGGTTCTGCTGAGTGCCGGTTCCGCGGGCGGTGCCGTCTTCGTACACCGCCTTGACCGACGGGTCCGCGGCCAGTTTGCGTGCCTCGGCCGCGGTCATGCTCTTGGCCGAGAACCCGCGGAGAGCCGCCGTCCAGACCGAACGGACCTCCCCGCCGTATCGTTTCGCGAGATCGGCGGACGCCGTCTGTCCGGCAGCCGCGACGTCGTGGAGGACGACGATGTACTGGTCCCCGTAGTGCTCCTTGGCCGGGATCACCGTGCCTTCGGCTTCGGCGGCGACGGCCGATCCGGCGCCGAGTGCGAGCAGCGGGCTCAGCAGCCCGAGCGCCAGTAGCGTTTTCGTCTTGTCACGCATGGGAAATCACCTCTGTTTCGGCGAAGGTCACTGGACGGTGAGGGTGTACGTGGTGGTCGCGGTCTTGCCGCCGCTGTCCTTCGCGGTCACCGTGACCGGGTACGTGCCGGCGCTGTACGGCGCGAAGACCTGCATGGTCGAACTGCCGCCGCTCGAAACGCTCTGCGGCCAGAACATGGGGCTGAGCGGCAGCCCGGCACCACTGGCGGAGAACGTGATCGAACCGGTGCCGCCGGTCGCGGTGACGGTGGCGCTCACGAGCGTGCCCACGCGGCCGGACCCGGAGGACGGGTTCACGGTCACCTTCAAATCACCGGCGGGAGGTTCGCCCGCGCCGACGGTGAGCGAAAGCCCCGCGGTGGCCGTGTCGGTGGTCCCCTTCCCGGAAATCGTGACCTGATAGGCCTTTTCCGGAGTTCCGGCGGCGGTCTCGATGGTCAGCTTGGCGACCTCGCCCGCCTTGATCGTCGCGGGCTGGAAGGTGGCCTTGGCACCCTCGGGCAGCCCGGACGCGGAGAGCGTGATGTCCTCGGCGCCGTTCTTGCCCGGTTTGCTCGTGACGCTCGCCGACACGTACTTGCCCGGCAGGACCTTCACCGACGACGGCGAAGCCGCGAGCGTGAAGGCGTCACCGGGCTGCTCGCCGCCGATCTGTTCGGCGACCCAGTCACCCATGTCGTTGTTGAGCCTGCTGTAGACGCTGTACCAGCGGAAATCGCTACGGCTCCAGGAAGCGAGGCCGGTGACCTTCCCGTTGACGACGAACGGGCCACCGCTGTCCCCGGGGAGGATGGTCTTGCGGCCGTCCGAGTAGCCCGCGCAGATCATCGTCTTCGGATCGACGCCGTTCTCCACGCCGGTGCACTGGCTCGCGTTCACGATCGGCAGGGTCAGCTTGTGCAGCGTGACGTCCTGGGTGGAGTCGTTGATGTCCTTCTTGCCGTAGCCGAGGCTGAACCCGTCCTTGCCGGGTGTCTCCAGACCGGTGTCGGCGGACGTGGCGACCTTCGCGTAGCCGCCGGGCGGCACCGGGATGTCACCGTCGACGGTGATCACCGCGACGTCATAGCCGTACCAGGGCTGGGTGAATTTGGGATGTGTCTTGTAGTCGACGGCCTTCAGCTGGGTACCGCCCGCGCTCTTCAGGTCGTCGAGTCCATAAAGGACACTCTTCTCGCCTGCCAGCTCCTTGCAGTGGGCCGCGACGAGGACCTTCCGCGGCGCGATGACGGAACCGGAACAGCTCTGGCCCTTCGGCCGCGAACCGCCTTCCCGCAGGGCGGCGATGACATACGGGTAGTCCTTGACCGACGCGGGCGAGCCGCCGATGCTCTGGCCGTGGACGCCTCCCGTCGGCATGGGCGCGGCGTCGGTCGGGGAGATTGCGCGAAGGGTGCCGGCCGGTTCCGCGCCGGCGAGACCCGCCGCCGGTGCCAGCGCGGCCAGGGTCAGGGCGACCACGCCTAAGATCCGTTTTCTGCTCACGGTGCTTCCTTTCCGGGAAATCGCGAACTGCCCGACAACCATCGATCGACGGCGGAAGCGGAACAATAGTGGAATACGGACCGCGCCCCACTATTTAAAGAAAACGCCTCTCACCAGCGGTTTCTCACGTGATACCCAGCGAATCGACGAATACGTGCCCTTAGGGAATGTCGCTGAGCAGATCAGCGGTCAGGACGGTACGCGAAGGCAATCCCAATTTGCGCAGTGCTCGTCCCACGTGGATCTCGACCGTCCTCGGCGAAAGGAACAGCCGCTCCCCGATCTCCCGGTTCGTCAGGTTCTGGGCGGCGAGCCGGGCGACTTCGAGCTCCCTCGGGGACAACGCTTCGCCGTAACCCTTGCGCCCGCGCCGGGGCATCTCCGGATCGCAGCGCCGCAGCGAACGTCGGCAGCGCAGCGCGTCCACGGCGGCGCCGAGGCTCGCGTACGTCGTCTCCGCGGTGGTGAAGGAAGCGACGGCACGCTCCCGCACCCCGGCTTCGGAGAAACATCCGGCGGCGAGTTCGTCGGCGTAGGCGGCGAAATACGGGAGTGGCAAGGCACTGTAGGCCTGCGCGGCGCCCAGTAGCAGTTCACCGGCGGCCAGTGTCTCGCCACGCGCTTGCGTGAGCATGCCCCGGCACAACAACGCCGACGCGTTGGCGACCGGCGCGTCCTTGCCGTCGATGCCCTGCCGGTACTCCGCGAGCAGCTCTCGCGCCTCGACGTGCTGTCCCAGCCCGAGCATGGTGCGCACGGCGAACGGCATCAGCTCGGCCGCCCAGACCCAGTTGTTCTTGCGGCGCACGGTTTCCAGGCCGAATTCGGCCAGGCGCCGGGCGGCCTGCAGATCCTTGCCCGCCTGATGGACGGCCACCCTCCCCGCGTACGCCGAAGCCTGCACCGGGACACTGCCCGCGGACAGCGCGAACGCCGCGTCGAAACTGCGCAGGGCCGCCGTCGGCCGGTGCTGCCCGTACTCGTACCAGCCGAGCACCAGCAGCGGCTCGGCCGCCAGCGAACCGTCCTTGTCGACCCGCGTCAGCATCGCGCGCGCCTTCTCCGCGACGCTCGCCCACTCCCCCATCGCCAGATCCAACCGCAGCTCCGTGCCGTCGGCGAGCGCGTCGAGATAGGGCTGATGGTCGTCGCGGATCAGCCGCCGCGCGGTCGCGAGGTAGGCCCGCGCGACCGGATAGTGCCCGTTCCACGCCACCGCGTCGGCCAGGTTGATGTAGGTGCGGGCCACTTGACGGCAGACCTCGGCCGACTCCGGGGCCCGCGGCAGATCCGCGATGTCCTGCCAGGCTTCGGGATCGGCGACCTGCATCCGTGCCGAAAGCCGGTTGGCGGCGATCGCGGCGAGCAGCCCGGCGTCGTGTTCCCCCTTGCTGACCTGCTCGGCCTCGTCGAGCCAGCGGAGGTTCTCTTCGACCGGGACGGTCCCGATATGCGGCAGCGCCAAGGTGACCAGCCCCCTGGCAAGCAGCGCCTGGCGTCTGCCGAGGTCGGCCGCGCCCAGTTCGATTTCGAGCCTGCCCGCTTCGACCTTGCCCACCTGGTTGATCAGCACCTGTCCGAGGTGGACCCGGATCTCACCCCGCGCGGCCTTGCTCAGCGGCCATTCGCGCAGGATCTCCCGCAGCAGCCGCACCGTGCCGGCGTGCGCGATACTGCGCGGCAGTTCCCTGCCGAGCCGGACGGCGAACGATTCGCGGGCGGTGCGCGGCAGATCCGTGTCCCGCAGGGCCGCTTCGAGCAGACGGCTCGCTTCCTCGGTCCGGCCGTCTTCGATGGCGTTGTCGACCGCGACGCCGGTCCACTGTGTCCACGCGGCGATGTCGCCCGCCAGCCGCGCGTGACGGGCGATGAGCGACGCGAAGGGTTCGGCGTCCGCGGAGAGCCGGGCCGCGGCACGTCCGTGCATCGCGCAGCGCTGAGGCCCGGGGAGCAGCGCGTAGACGGCTTCGGCGATCAGCGGGCTCCCCGAGACATAGCGGCCTCGGCCGAGATCCCGCAGCAGTCCCGTTTCCACCGCTTCGGTGACCGCGCCCTCGATCTCCGCGCACGCCGCGACCGCGCCCAGATCCGGCTCCCCGGCGGGCGATCCCAGCACCGCGGCCGCGCGGACGACATCCCGAGCGGCGGGCCCGATCGCCGCCATCAGCCCGGAAACCCGGCTCCGCACGATCGGCGGCACGGTCGCCGACGCGAGCCTGTCCACCGAAAGCGCTTCGGCCGTGTCTCCGACACTCTGGACCAACGCCGTCAAGTCGACGGCGATCCCGGACGTCCGCCGGTGCGCCGCTTCGGCGAAATCCGGTGCGCAGCGGCCGAAAGAGGCGTCCAGCACCGTCCGCACCTGGACGGCGGTGAACGCCGCGAGCGAGAGATGCGCGGCGGTCTCACGCAACGGCGGGAATCGCCGCGGCCCGCACGTCCCCGCGCTGACCACCACGCTCAGCGCCGCCGCCGGGGAAGCCGCGAGCCCGCGCAGGAACTCCCACGTGTCGTCGTCCGCGCAGTGGACGTCGTCGAGTACCAGTACCGCCGGACCGCAGCCCGTCAACACCTCCCGCACGGCCCGGAACTCCTGCTGCCGGACGGTCTCCGCGTCCGCGTTCTCCGGGAACGCCGGCAGCCACGGCGACCATTCGGGAACGAGCCGCCGCAGGACACCGGTCACCGGGGAGAAGCCCGCCGCGTGGGCGGCGGCCACGGCGCTCTTCCCGAGCAACGCGTCGACCAACGGCGCCAGACGGCAAGGCCGGGAGAACGAACCGCAGCGGGCGGACCACATCACGCGTGAGGCGAGTGCAGGATGGGCGGCCAGTTCTTCGAGCAGCCGGCTCCGGCCCACCCCCGGTTCGCCCTCGACGACGGCGACCGACGGCGGGCGTGAGGCGACGCGCACCAGTTCGGCCAATTCGGCGTCGCGGGCCACGAACACCGGTGCCGTACCGATCGTCGGCATGCTCGGGACCATACCGAGAGGACACCCGCCGAAAGGCGGGAACACGAACAGTGACCACGAGCCGCGCGCTTTCCGCTGGTCCACACCACCGGAGTCACGACTCCACCGCACTGTTAACTCGATCGGGCGACGACGACCTGCGGTGACACCGACGCCCGCATCGGCAATACGGACCCTTAGGTATTGCCGCGAGCCTTGCCATGAGACCACCAGAGGGTGAATCTCAGACTGTTCGCAGTGCCCCTCTGTTACCTCGCCACAGCGCAACTCCCCCGCACGCGCCGGTCGGCCACCCAGTCGGGTAGCCGAAGTCCCCACCTGTCCCTTACGGGCGGCCCGCCGCGCTTGCTTCGCGTTCGACCATCCAGTTAGGAGTGTTCCGACGGTGAAGACCTCGCTCAGGCGCGGGCTGGCCACGGCCTGCGCCGGTGTCGCCGCGCTGGTCGCCCTGCAGGCGCCCGCCACCGCGGCACCCGCCATCACGGCGGCCACCACGATCCCGATCAAGATGCAGGCCCAGGAGAAGAGCAACTGGTGCTGGGACGCCAGTGGCAACACGATCGCCGCCTGGTGGGGCCACTCCCTCACCCAGACGAAGTTCTGCCAGGTCGCGCACAACGAGTCCGGTTCGGACTGCGCGAACAACCAGGGCTACCTGAGTGATCAGCAGCGCGTGTTCCGCTGGCTCGGGTTCAGCAACGTCGGCACCTACAGCTCCTCGGGCCAGACGCTGAGCTTCGCCTCGATCAAGAGCCAGGTCGACGCGCGGCAGCCGATCGGCACCCGGATCGGCTGGCGCAACGGCGGCGGCCACATGCACGTGCTCTACGGCTACGACAACACCAACGGCGCGACGACGGTGTACTACGGCGACCCGTGGGGCTCCAGCCCCCGCTACAACCAGATGAGCTACAACGCCTACCGGTCCAACAACTCGTTCACCTGGACCCACACCGTCTACGGGATCAAGGACTGAAACCATGAAGCGAACCTTCCTCGGCGCCACGATCCTCGCCCTCGGACTGTCGCTGGCGCTCGGCGGCCAGTCCTCCGCGGCCGACGCCCCCAGTGGCGCGCCCACCGCGGCCGACCTCGCCGCGGTGTCCACAGTGGTCACCAGCGACGCGACCACCCAGCGGCTCGCCAAGGCGCAGTTCCCCGGCGCCGCCAAGGCGGACACGGCCCTCGCGGCCAAGACCGCCAAGGCCGATCCGCGGACACCGGTGGCGGTCTACCAGCCGACCGCGGCCTTCATCGCCGGCACCTCCACCGTCCCGGCCGAACTCGCCTATGTCGCCACTCCGGCGACCCTGGGCAACGGTGACGCCGCGACCGTGTGGTCGCAGCGTGAGGGCTCGGGCTGGTCGGTCTACAACGTCGCCTCGGGTGACGTCGAAAAGCGCCTCGCGGCGCAGGTCGGCAAGGGCTACCTCCTGAGCGAACCTCAGGCGGGTGCCTGGTACGCCGTCGACGGGGACACCGTGACCGTCCTCGACGGCTCGTCGGTGGCGAAGACCGGCGAGAAGATGTCGCTCGCCGCCTACCGCGAAGCCCTGCAGAGCCGCTACGGCGACAAGCTGCCCGGCTCGACGTACGACCGCACCGGTGCCGCCGGTGGTTACGGTGCCGCCCCGGTGGGCGACACCGAGGTGCCGTGGTGGCCGTACGCGCTCGGCGCGGTCTTCCTCGCCGCCGCGGGCACGGCCGTCACGCTGCGGCTCCGCAAGCAGTAAGCGCCAAGTATGCGGGCGGGCTGAAGGACGCTTTCACCGCATGCGATGCAAGGAAAGCGTCTTTCACCGCGTGGCATGCGGTGAAGGACGCTTTCAGCCCACCGTCAGGCGAACGTGTAGTCCTCGATGGGGAAGCTCTGCGCCTCCTTGATCGCGTTCAACGTGGACGACGGCCGCAGCAGGGTCGCCTCCCCGTGCGGGTTGAAGTAGTAGCTGTTCGCCGGGGCGCAGTTCCCGAGCGTGAAGATCGAGTCGCCGAGGCGTTCGGTCATCCGGTCGAGGAACGCATCGTTCGCCTCCTGCGTCACCTCGAACTCCGTCGCGCCACGCCGCCGCATCGCGCCGAAGAGCCGGTCCATATGCCGCATCTGCGTCTCGATGGTGGTGAAATAGGACAGTCCCGAGTAGGAATACGGGCTGTTGAGCGAGATGAAGTTGGGGAACTTCGGGATCGCGACACCCTCGTAGGCCTGGAAACGGTTCTCCCGCCACCACTTCCCGAGATCCCGGCCGTCGCGTCCGATGATCTCGATCGCCGGGAAGTTCGCCTCCCAGAGGTCGAATCCGGTCGCCAGCACCAGGACGTCGATGTCCCGCCGCCGTCCGTCCGCGGTCTCGATGCCGCTCTCGTCGATCTTCGCGATCGACGTCGTCTCCAGGTGCACGTGGTCCTTGGTGAAGGCCGGGTAGTACTCGTTGGAGAACGTCGGGCGCTTGCAGCCGAACGAATAACGCGGCGTCAGTTCGGCGCGCAGCCCCGGATCCCGCACCTGACGGCGCAGATGCGCCTGGCACCACAGCTTGCCGAGCCGGTTCGCCATCGGCAGCTGCTTGTAGTGCAGCACACCGGAGACCATCATCAGCTCCAGCAGCGCGGTCCCGGTCAGCCGGGCGGCCCGCTGGGTGAACGGGAGCGCGGCGAACGCGCGCCGGACCGCCTTCGGCACCGGGAAGTCCAGTTTGGGGCTCACCCAGATCGGGGTCCGCTGGTACACGGTGAGGTCCCGCGCGACCTTCGCGATCTCAGGGATCAGCTGGACCGCGGTCGCGCCCGTGCCGATCACCGCGACCCGTTTGCCCGCGAGGTCGTACTCGTCGTCCCAGGCCGTGGTGTGGATGACCTTGCCGCCGAACGTGTCGATCCCGGCGATGTCGGGTTTCTTAGGCTGGGAAAGGAATCCCGTGGCGGTGAGGAGGTATTTGGCGGTGACCGGGTCGCCGTCGGCGAGCGAGACCTTCCAGTGCGCGTCCGCCTCGTCCCAGACCGCGCCGGTGACCACCGAGCCGAAACGCATGTAGCGCCGCAGCCGGTACTTGTCCGCGACGTGCTCGGCGTACCGCTTCAGCTCCGCGCCCGGCGCGAAAAGCCGCGACCAGTGCGGATTCGGCTCGAACGAGTACGAGTAGGTGGCCGACGGGATGTCGACGGCCAGCCCGGGATAGCGGTTCACATGCCAGGTGCCGCCGAGGTCGGATTCGCGTTCGAGGATGAGCAGGTTGTCGTAGCCGAGCCGGTTGAGCTGGATCGCCGCGCCCATCCCGCCGAAACCGGCCCCCACGACGACGGCGTCGTACTGCGTGGTCATGCGTTTTCCTCCCGGTGGGTGTCCTGGTCGAGGCGGGCGCGGTAGCCGTCCCGCTCGGGTGAATCGGGGCGCAGCGCCCGGTCGTCCCGCATCAGCCGCCGGAACGCGTTGAGCGCCGGTTCGGGGGTCACGGCCGCGAGGGTCGCGAGCGCGCCGACGTAACCGGGCACGGCGATCTCCGCGGCCCGTGTGCGGACGGAATCCACCACGGCGTCGGCGATCCGCTCCGGTTTCACCTTGGGGATCGGCCGCATGTCGAGCCCGGACGCGAGCGCGGTGTCGACCGCCGACGGCAGCACGGCCGAGACGCTCACGCCGTGCGGCGCGTACTCCAGCCGGGTCGCCGCGGTCAGCCCGACGACGGCGAACTTGCTGGCGTTGTAGATCGCCAGCCCTTTCACCGGGAACTTCCCGGCCAGCGAAGCGACGTTGACGATGTGGCCGCGCCCGCGTTCCAGCATGCCGGGCAGCGCCAGCCGCATGCCGTGGACGACGCCGAAGACGTTGACCTCCATGGTCGCCCGGTTCAGCGCGTCGGAGAGATCGAGGAAGCCGCCGTTCGGCATGATCCCGGCGTTGTTGACGAGCACCGCGAGCGGTCCGTTCGCCTGTTCGGCCTCGCCGAGGAAAGCGGCGAACGACGCCGGATCGGCGACGTCCAGATGATGCGCGGTACCGCCGATGTCGGCGGCGGTCCGTTTCGCGGCTTCGAGGTCGAGGTCGCCGATGGACACGCGGGCGCCGAGGGCGGCCATGCGTTCCGCGGTCGCGCGGCCGATGCCCTGCCCCGCGCCGGTGATCGCCACGTGCGCGCGAGTGAGGTCGAGATGCGGGTACTTGGTCATGCGCGTACTCCTGCTCGTTCGAAGGCTTCGGCGACCAGGGCGGGCGCCGTCCTCGACGCCGTGGCGAGCACGTGCTCCCGGCGCCGTCCGTCCATGAAGTTCGCGCCCATGGCGGCGAGATCGGCGGGCCCCGGCTCGATCCGCACCACCCGGACACCGGCCGCGCGCAACCGTCGCGCCTCGTCGTCGACCCGCCTGGTCATCGCCGTCCGCAGCAGCCGTTCCAGCCGGGCCGCGCCACGCGCCGGTGCGCCGCCCTCGCTGCTCATCGGTGCGATCAGCACGACCTCGCCGACGTCGTGACCGAGCAGGAGATCAGCCGAGGTCGGCGAGATCGTGCCGCCGTCGAGCAGCGGCTGTCCGTCCACAACGGACGGTGGGAACCAGCCGGGGATCGCCCACGACGCGGCGATCGCCTCACCGAGCCGGGCGGGTGGTGCGTCCGGGGAACCGAGCGCGATCCGCTTCCCCGTCAGGTCCGCGGCCATCAGCCAGGTCGCGGGATGCGGGACCCAGCCGCCGGGTGCAAGCGCGTCCCCGAGCTCGCGAAGCCAAGTCGCATCACCGCGTCCCCGGGGCAGAAGACCCGCGAGACCGGCGAGCGTGTCGACGTCCCGGCGCAGCGCGGCCCGGACCAATCCGGCCGCCGGCCAGCGCGGGGACGGCACCGGCGGAAGCCGGTCCGGCACCCGCCGGACGTGCGCGGCGACGACGGCGTCGCCACCGGGCGCGCCCGCCACCGCGTCGAGGATCGCTTTCGCCGGGATGCCCGCCCCGAGCATGGCCACCGCTTCGGCCCCCGCCGACGTCCCGACCAGGATGTCCGCCTCTCGCGGATCCCAGCCGGCCTCGGCGTGCAGCGCGTCGAGGACCGCGGCCGTCCAGGCGAACCCCAAGGTCCCGCCGCAACCGAGCACCAGCGCCCTCGCGGAATGACGTGTCATTTCCGGAACGGTATGTCATTTGAACGCGTCAGGCAATAAGCTGGCGGAATGACGACGGAGATCCCGGTCAGCAGGGCCGCACGGAAGAAGCAGGAACTACGGCGCGAGATCGTGGAGACCGCGTTCGACTGCTTCGCCGAACGGGGCTACCACGCGACCGGCATCGCCGACATCGCCGCCCGGCTGGGCATCGGGCACGGCACCTTCTACCGGTACTTCCAGAACAAGCGGGACATCGTCGACCACGTCATCACGGACCTGGTCGAGAAGGTGGTCGGCGCGCTGGCCGCGGACAACGCGCCGGACGCGGTCAACAGCCTGGCCGAGTACCGCAAGCAGAGCGCGCGGATCGGCGACGCGCTCGCCCGGATCTTCGGCAGCGACCCGCGGATGGCCCGGTTCCTCCTGCTCGAGGCGGCGGGTATCGACGCCGAGATGCGGGAGCGGGTGCTGGACTTCTACGAGACCGCCGCCGAGCTGACCGCGGGCTATCTGCACCACGGTGTCCGCCTCGGGTATCTACACGAGGACCTGGACGTGGACTCCACCGCCCGCGCGATCAACGGGATGATCCTCGCGTCGGTGCTGTCCGAACTGCGCGATCCTTCACCGGAGCGGCAGGTCGCGATGAGCCGGGCGGTCCGCCGGGTGATGTACGACGGGATAGCGACACACCAGTAAGCGGGGTCTGGGCGATACTGGTGCCACGCTTATGGAACAGGGTCCGGACAGCCGGGTCTAGCGCCTGAAACGCATACCGGCACCGACGAAAACGAACCTTCACGGATTCCGCAGGGTGTGGCTGGGCGGTTCGCCGAACGCCGCGCGGTACTGCGCGCTGAACCGGCTGCCGTGCAGGAAACCCCACTTCGCCGCGACGCCCGTCACCGTCGTGCCGTCGCCGGGCGCGGCGGCACGGAGGTCCGCTCTGGCCAGGTCGAGCCGGATCCGGCGCAGGTAGGCCATGGGCGTGGTGTCCAGATGCCGCCGGAACGCCAGTTGCAGGGCCCGCACCGAGACCCGGCAGGCGCGAGCGACATCGGCGACGCCGAGGTCGAGGTCCGGATTCGCCTCCAGGAAGGCGACCGCGCGGCGCACTGTGTCCGGAACGGCGTCCCGCCGGTCAATCGGGCGCTCTTCGCCCCGGCCCGTGGTGAAGGTGTCCAGTGCCATGGCGGCCATCAGCCTGCCCGCCGCGCCGAGTACCAGCGGGCCGTTCTCCACGCCCGGATCGGTGAACAAGGCGGTCATGTAGTCGACCGTCCGGCTCCATCGCCGGGCCTTCTCCGGGCTCACCGGCTCGTAGCACAACCGCTCCACCACAGGTTCCGGGTCGATTCCGCTGAACAGCGAGAGGTCGATCCCGGTGATCTGCAGCCGCGTGCCGTGCAGCCCCGTCCGGTACTCGCGGTCGGGATGCGGACCGACGAACACGTCCCCCGGACCGAGCCTGCGGTCGCTGACCCCGTCGTCGAGCTCCTGTTCACCGTCCAGCACCCGCAAAAGCACCACCCTGCCCAACGGCTGGACGACGACCTCCGTGGTCAGCGTGTTGTGCAGGAAGTCGAAGTGCACATCGCCGAGATCACAGCGGTTGTGCTCGAAACGGTAGCTTTCGACGCTGCCGCGGACCCGCAGGCGATTGTCCCGGTACGCCTCGGCGAGCAGGGCACACGCCTGTTCCGGATCGGTGGTCGCGAATTCCGTCACCTTCGGTTCGTGCACGCCGCTCACTCCTCACCCGCGCGTTCGAGGATCGCCCTGGCCCGGGCTTCGACCGGCTTGTCGATCATCTGACCGTCCGCCACGGCCACCGAACCGTCGCCCACGAGCGCCGCCACTCCCCTCGCCCACTCGATCTCACTCGCCGACGGGGCCAGCCCACGATCGGCGACCGCGACCTGACGCGGGTGCACGCAGAGTTTTCCGGTGAAGCCGAGGGTTCTGGCGTGGTCGAGGTCGGCGATGAGCGCGGCTTCGTCGTCGAGCGCCGTGGTGACGCCGTCGATCGGGGCCGCCCGGCCGGTGGCCGCCGCGGCGACGACGAGCGCGGACCGCGCGTACCGCAACGCCTCGTGCGACCGGTGATCGACGCCGAGCTGCGCGGCCAGGTCGACACTGCCGAAAGCGGGCCTCACCACCGCGTCCGCGCCGCAGACCGCCACCGCGTTCGCGATGCCGGTCGCCGTCTCCACCAGCGGCACGATCGGGACCCCGGGCAGCCGCCCGGCGAGGGAATCGATCTCGGCGGGATCCTCGGCCTTGGGCAGCATCACCGCGAGCGCGCGCCCGATACTCGCGACATCCTCGTGGTACCAAGCGGTTCCGGCGCCGTTGATGCGGACGACCGCCTGATGACCTTCGTCCAGCCACGCCCGGACGTGTTCGCGGGCGGACTCCTTCCGCTCGGGCGCGACGGCGTCCTCCAGATCGAGGATCACGACGTCGGCGCCGCTGACCGCGGCCTTGGCGAAGCGGTCCGGCCGGTGACCGGGGACGAACAGGAAGGTCTTCGCACTGGTTTCGTTCATCGGCCGAGGCTCCGCATCGTCCCGGTCGCCGTCCGCCGTCCGTGGCGATCGCGCACGGCGGTGCCGCCCTCGTCGGCCCGGACGATCATGCCCTGATGGTCGAACAGCGGCGAGACGAGACGGTAGTCGAAGGCCAGCCGGCCGGTGCTCCCCTGTTTCCTGGCGGCTTCGGCCATCGCGAGCGCCTGCAACGGGCCGTGCGTGAGCAGCCCCGGATAACCCTCGACATCGCGGGCGTAGTCGCGGTCGTAATGGATGCGGTGAGCGTTGTAGGTCAGCGCCGAGAAGCGGAACAGCAGAGTCGGCGAGACATCGATCGCCCATTCGTCCTCGGCCGCCGGCACTTCCGGTTCCTCGATGGCCGCTTCGACCTGTCCGGAGGCGGCGTCGCGGTAGACGATGTCCTGCTCCTCCTCGACCACGACCGCGCCACTCTGGACGATCCTGTGGCCGGTCACGACGAAGGTCAGCCGTCCGGTGCGGCCCTGCTTTTCCGTCGTGGAAAGCACTTCCGTATGCCGCTCGGCGGGCAGCCCGCACCGCAACGGCCCGAGCGCCCGCACTCGCCCGCCCGCCCACATCCGGCGGCGTCCCGGCTCCGGCGGCGCGGGGATCGTGCCACGGACCGGATGGCCGTCCGGCCCCAGGTCGGCCTGCGCGGGCCGATCCAGCAGGTAGAACCAGTGCCACAGCGGGGGCAGGCCGTCGCGGTCCAGATCCGGCAGGTCGACGTCGAGCAGCGAGGCCAGCGCCTCCGCGGGGCCGGGCTGCAGGATTTCCTTCACGTTCGTACCTCCTGCCGGGCACCGAACTCGGCCCGGATCGACTCGTTGTGCGCACCCAGCGCGGGCACCGGCCCCATGACCGGTTCGCGGCCGTCGACCTCGACCGGCGGGAGCAGCGCCTCCAGCGGGCCCGCCGGGGTTTCCACCGCGCGCCAGCGGTTCCGCGCGATCAGTTGCGGATGCCGGGTGAACTGCTCGGGCGTCCGCAACCGGGCGTTGGCGATCCCGGCCCGCTCCAGCAGATCTCCGACCTCGTCGGCGGTCAGGCCGGTGAAGGTCTCTTCCAGGATCGCGGTGAGCTCGCCGTCGTTGCGGACTCGATCGTCGTTGGTCCGGAACCGCGGATCTCCGGCGAGTTCGGGATGCGCCAAGACATCCCGGCAGAGAACGACCCACTCCCGTTCACTTTGGACACTCAGGAAGACCTGGTCGTCACCGGTGCGGAACGGCCCGTACGGCGAGATCGACGGATGCGCCGCCGCCGTGCGCCTAGGCGGTTCCTGGCCGTAGCGGGAGAAATAGGCGGGCTGGCTCATCCATTCGCCGAGCGAATCGAGCATCGCGACGTGCAGGCTCGCCCCCTCGCCGGTGCGCTCGCGCTCGTACAGCGCGGTGAGGATGCCGCTGTAGGCGTACATCCCGGTGGCGATGTCGGCGATCGAGATCCCCGCCTTGGCCGGGGTCTCCGGCGTTCCGGTGGACGTCACGAGACCGGTTTCGCACTGCACCAAGAGATCGTAGGCCTTCTTCGTCCGATATGGGCCTTCCGGACCGTAGCCCGAGATCGAACAGTGGACGAGTTCCGGGCGTTCCGCGCGCAACGTCGCGGCGTCGAGGTCGAGCCGTTCCGCCGCTCCGGGGGCGAGATTCTGCAGAAAGACGTCCGCCCGGCCGATCATCGCGCCGAGCAGCGCCCGGTCCGCCGGATCCTTGATGTCGAGTTCGACGCTTTCCTTGCCCCGGTTGAGCCAGACGAAGTAGCTCGACTGCCCGTGCACGGTCCGGTCGTAGTCGCGGGCGAAGTCGCCGACACCGCGGCGTTCGATCTTGATCACGCGCGCGCCGAGGTCGGCGAGCTGGCGTGAGGCGAAGGGCGCGGCGACGGCCTGTTCCAAGGCGACGACGGTGATTCCCTCGAGTGGTTGGCGCATGAAGCCTTCCTCGGTGGTCAGGACGGGATGCGGTGCCGTTCGATCAGCTGGCGCGCGATCACGCCGCGCTGGATCTCGTTGGTGCCCTCGCCGACGATCATCAGTGGCGCGTCGCGGAAGTACCGTTCGACGTCGTACTCCGTCGAATAGCCGTAGCCGCCGTGGATGCGGACCGCGTCGAGCGCGATCTCCATCGCTGCCTCGGAAGCGAACAGTTTCGCCATCCCGGCCTCCAGATCCGCGCGTTCGCCCGAGTCGTAGCGGCGCGCCGCGTGGTGCACCAGCTGACGCGCGGCCTCGAGTTTGGTCGCCATGTCCGCGAGATGGTTGCCGACCGACTGATGCTTCCAGATCGGCTTGCCGAAGCTTTCGCGTTCCTGGGCGTAGCGCAGGGAATCCTCCAGTGCGGCCCGGCCGACGCCGAGCGCCCGGGCCGCGACCTGGATCCGGCCGATCTCCAGGCCCCGCATCATCTGGGCGAAGCCACGCCCCTCCACGCCACCGAGCAGGGCGGTGACCGGCGCGTGGAAGTCGTCGAAGGAGAGTTCGCAGCTCTCGACGCCCTTGTAACCGAGCTTGGGCAGATCCCGCGAGACCTCGAAACCCGGCCCTTTTTCCACCAGCAGGACGGAGATGCCCTTGTGCGCGGGTTCGGCGGCGGGGTCGGTCTTGCACAGCAGCGCGACCAGCTGGGACCGGCGCGCGTTGGTGATCCACGTCTTGCTGCCGTTGATCACGTACTCGTCGCCCTCACGGCGTGCGGTGCTGCGGAGTGCCTGCAGGTCCGAGCCGCCGCCGGGTTCGGTGAGCGCCATCGTCGCGCGGATCTCGCCCGTCGCCAGCTTCGGCAGGTAGGTGTCCTTCTGTTCCTGAGTGCCATACGTGGCAAGGAGTTTCGCGACGACGGTGTGGCCGCCCATCGCGCCGGCGAGGCTCATCCAGCCGCGGGCGAGCTCCTCCGTCACCGACGCGTAGCACTCGGCGGAGACGTGGGTCTCGCCCCACGGCTCGGGCACGGCCAGCCCGAAGACTCCCATCGCCTTCATCTGGTCGATGAGTTCGCCGGGATAGGTGTTCGTGTGGTCGAGCTCCCGCGCGACGGGCCGGACCTCGCGATCCACGAACTCGGCCACGAGCGCGACGATCTCGGTCTCTTCCTCGGTCATGTTGTTATCATGAGCGATGATGAGACGGTATGTGAAATACCGAATCATGATAGCCGCATACCGGTCCGCGATGTGAAGGGACGCCGGTGGACTTCAAGCAGCTCAAGGCGTTGGTGACGGTCGCCGAGGTCGGCAGCGTGACCCGCGCGGCCGAACTGCTGCACCTGGTCCAGCCCGCGGTCACCCGGCAGATCCGCACCCTGGAACAGGAACTCGGGGTGCCGTTGTTCGAGCGGACCCGCCACGGGATGCGCCCCACCGAGGCGGGCGCGACGCTCGTCGAACGGGCACGCCGGGCGCTCACCGAACTCGACCGGGCACGGGCCGAGCTCGCCCCGAAACCCGGGGTGGTCACCGGCATCGTCACGGTCGGCCTGCTGGAGAGCGCCGCCGAACGGCTCGCCGCGCCGCTGACGACGGCCGTGCTGCGTGAGCATCCGGGCATCGAACTGCGGCTGCTCACCGCGTACTCGGGGCATCTCCAGCGGTGGATCGACGACGGTGACGTCGATCTGAGCCTGCTCTACAACCTGACCAGCACGCCGTCGCTCAATGTCCGCCCGCTGGTCCGCGAACGGCTCTGGGCGGTCGCTCCCCCGTCGGCCGGGCTCGACCCCGCGCGACCCGTGCCGTTCGCCGAGGTCGCCGCGCATCCGCTGGTCATGCCGTCCGAGGGGCACGCGCTGCGCACCCTCATCGACGGCGCGGCCCGCGAGGCGGGCACCGAGGCGGAGGTCACCGTGCAGACCAACGCCATGACCCTGCAGAAACGCCTCGTGCTCGGCGGGCACGGCTGGACGATCCTGCCCGGTATCGGCATCGCGGCGGACGTCGCCGACGGCACCCTGAGCGCGGCTCCGGTCTGCGAACCGGAGGTCTGGCGGACCGTCGTCCTCGGCACGCCGAGGACGGGGCGCGTCACGCCCGCCGTCGACGCCGTCGCCCGGGCGCTGGTCCGGCAGATCCACCGGACCGTGCGCGAGGGCGAGTGGCCCTCGGCGCGGCTCTGGGAAGACCGAACAGGAGAAGAATGAGCACGCTCCCCCGCACCGGCCACGCCGTCGCCGCGGACGGCACCCGGCTGGCCTACCAGTGGCACGGCACCGGCCGGCCGCTCATGCTGCTGGCCGGGCAGGCGAACGACCACACGTGGTGGGACCGCACGCGCGGGGATTTCCCGAGCACGATCACCATGGACTATCGCGGCACCGGCGCCAGTGACGCACCCGATTCCGCCTACTCCACAACGGGTTTCGCGGACGACGTGATCGCGGTGCTCGACGGGCTCGGGGTCGGCGAGGCCGATGTCTACGGCACCTCGATGGGCGGGCGCGTCGCGCAGTGGGTCGCCGCGCGGTATCCCGATCGGGTGCGGCGGCTGGTGCTCGGTTGCACCACGCCGGGCGGCAAGCACGGCGTCGAGCGATCGAACGACGTACGGCTGGCCCTGGCGCGACGATCCTCTGTGGAGGCTCGCGAGACGTTGACGGACTTGATGTACACGCCCGCCTGGCGCGCGGCGAATCCCGGTCCGTACCGGGTGCTGGGCGCGCACGGCATGTCGCCGCACGCGGTGCGCGGGCATCTCGTCGCGAGCAACGGCCACGACGCCTGGGACGTATTGCCGGAGATCAGCGCGCCCACCCTGGTCCTCCACGGCGACGACGATCTGCTCGCGCCCGTGGCGAACGCGCCGTTGCTGACGGAGCGGATTCCCGACGCGCGGATGCACCTCTTCGCCGGGGCACGGCACGCCTACTTCGACGAGTGCCGCCCCGAATCGAGTGACCTGGTGAGCGACTTCCTCGGGTAGACCATGCCTGCCGGGTATGTGCCCATCGCGGATTTCTATTTCTCAACCGCAGGGATCACAGCTCATGATGGTCGGCATTCCCGGAGCGAAGGAGCTTCCCTTGCCGCACAAGACACCCGGCGTCGTCGCGAATGTGGTCCGGGGCTGCCTCGGAAACCTGGTCGAGTGGTACGACTGGTTCGTCTACGCCTCGTTCAGCATCTACTTCGCGGCCAGTTTCTTCCCCGAGGGAAATCTGACGGCGCAGTTGCTTTCGACGGCCGTCGTCTTCGCGGTGGGGTTCCTGATGCGCCCGCTCGGCGGCTGGCTCCTGGGCCTCTACGCGGACCGGTTCGGCCGCCGGGCCGCGCTGACCCTTTCCGTGACGCTGATGAGCTTGGGCTCGCTGGCCATCGCGCTCACGCCGGGCTATTCGTCGATCGGCATCCTCGCGCCCGTGATCCTGGTGGTCGCCAGGCTCGCGCAAGGTCTCTCGGTGGGCGGCGAGTTCGGTTCGAGCGCGACCTACCTGTCCGAGATCGCCACTCCGCGGCGACGCGGGTTCTACTCGAGCTTCCAGTACGTCTCGATCACCGTCGGGCAGCTCTCGGCGCTGCTGGTGATGATCGTGATGCAGTCGCTGCTCACCGAAGCGCAGATGTACGCGTGGGGCTGGCGGATCCCGTTCGTCCTCGGCGCGATCGCCGGGCTCGTGGTGATGTACCTCCGCCGCAGCATGGTGGAATCGGAACACTTCCGACGCGCTTCGGCGGCCGGTTCGCCTCCTGGCGGCTTGCGGGTCCTGCTGCGCGAGCACCGCCGCCAGGTCCTCGCCGTCCTCGGCCTCGCCATCGGCGGGACGGTGGCGTTCTACACCTTCACCAGCTACCTGCAGAAGTACATGGTGAACACCGCCGGAATCCCGAAGCCGACCGCTTCGCTCATCGGTTTCGCCGCCCTCTTCCTGTTCATCTTCCTGCAGCCCGCCGCCGGCGCCCTTTCCGACCGCTGGGGCCGCCGCCCGGTCATGTTCGGCTTCTCCGTCGGCGGCATGCTTCTGACCGTGCCGATCATGACGCTCGTGGGGCGGACGGGGAATCCGTGGATCGCCTTCCTGCTCATGCTCACCGCCATGGTCTTCCTCAGCGGCTACACCGCGCTTTCGGCCATCATCAAGGCGGAAATGTTCCCCACCAACGTCCGCGCGCTCGGCGTCGGCCTGCCACACGCCCTGGCGACCGCGGTGTTCGGCGGCCTTTCGGAACCGATCGCACTGGCCTTGAAGCAGGCTGGGCACGAGAGCGTGTTCTTCTGGTGGGTCACGGGGTGCATCGGGCTGACGTTCGTGGCGACTTTGGTGGTGCGGGAGCCTTCGCGGGGTTCTTCCTTGGAGGTGGGCGAGGTGCCTGCTCGGGATTCCGTTGTGCGGTAAGGCGTTGCGGTAGCCGAATTCTGACAAGGACATACCGGCGATGCGATGCGATGCGGGTCCTTGGGGGGCGTTGCCAGATTTCGGTAACGGGCAGGCGGGCGGCCACGTTTTGAGTCCTGTCCGCCGCGTCAGACTGTTGCCGAATTCCGGCGACAGCTGTCCCAGCCGAAGGAGACTGCGTGAGGACTCTTCGGAGCTGAGCCGTGGTCGTTTTCCGGCGACGGTCCAGCGCGGCAACGACGCATCATGAGGTCGGCCGCCCCGAGGGCGTGTCTGATGTTCTGTGTATGAGATCGACGTTGTTGTGTCGATTGCGGGAGTACATGGTTGACGCCGGCCTTCTTGATCACCTTGTATCCAAAGTGGATGATGGCGTGGTGTTGACCGGCGAGGGACCCGAGCTGCGCAACCGGGGAATCCGGCACGTGCTGATCGTGTCCTGCGACGGCCTCACCGGGTTTCCCGAGACCATCGAGGCAACCTGGTCGCAGACCACCGTGCAGACCTGCACGAGCCATCTGATCCACCCCCCGCCAAACTCGTCGAAGGCGCCACCATCCAAGGCTGGCAGAAAGCCCTCGACTCCCTCACCATGACCTTCCCCGAACGCATCACCCACTACATCAAAGAGAACCCCATTTTCCGATCACTTACACAGAAAACTTGACAAGCCCGCCCCTGCACCATCGCCGATTCCCGGCAACACAACCGGTGGGCTGACAACATCGCGGTCGTTTTCCGGCAACAGCTCCGAACGGTGGTGACACCTGAGCCGTTGCCGTTTTCCGGCGACGGCTCAGAACGGTGGCGCTTCCTCGTCGCGGGGTTCATGCAACGGCGGAGGCGAGCTGTCATAACTCCGCCCCGTAGGCGTCGTGATCGTGAGAGTCCCATCAGAACCCAACCGATAGTTCCACCCAGGTTCGTCCTTCAACCGATGATCACGGCGGCACAGATCGATCAGCTCGGTATCCGCGGTGTGGCCACCGTGTTGCCACGGCAGCGAATGATCGAGGTCGCAGGCCTGCGCCACACGATGACACCCGGGTCTTCGGCACTCACGGTCCCGCACCCGAACGAACTCGTCCAGACCGGCAGTGGGTCGATACCGGTCGCGGCCGAGGTCGAGAACCTGCCCCGAGAGCGGGTCCGTGATGATCCGCCGCAACACCGTATTCGACCCGCCGGCGATCTCACGGGCCAACGACGCCGGAATATGCCCATGCCCAGCCATCTCCGCAGGATCATCGTTCAACCCGAGGTAGGTGTTCAAGCCCATGTAGAGGAACACCTCCGACCGTTCACTCTTCCCGCCCTGACCACCCAGCAAAAGATCAAGAGCGACGTCAGCACGTAGCTGGTCCAGGGTGCGGGTCTCCCCACCGGCCCGCAGGGCGCGGGCTTCACGGTCGATCCGCGTATAGGCGGCAGCCACCTTCTCCACCGGCCCGTCTTCGACTTCGATGGACGCCACCCCGGTCTCACCCTGCCGGATCGATAGGCGACGCCCGCCACGATTCCGCTCCACACGACGAGCCGCCCCCTCACGATCGGCCATCATCGCCGCGTGATTCGCCGCCTTCCGGATCTGATCCGAATTCCGGTCCGGCAACCGATCCTCCAGCACCGCGTCCACCGCACGGGCGTCCTCGTCCGAGAGCCAGGCAGTGGCCGCAGCGACCTTCATCGCCCCGTACCCACCCACCTTCCCGGCATCCAACAAACCCAACGTACGCGGCAGACGAGTCGTCAACGCCTCAGCCGTAGAGACCAGACCAGCAGCATGACCGTCCACAACGGACAGAGCGAACGCGACCTCCTGCACCACACTGCCCGCACCACCACGATGTCGACTCAACCGACCCAAAGCACGGAACCGAACAGCCTCCAACCGCGCGATCCCCTCCGACGCCGCCACGGCGGCATCAACGGCATCGTTGTCCCCCAACGAATCCAGCGAAGCATTAACCTCCCGCAAAACTTCCGACGAGGTGATTTCCTTCAAACGCGCCACAGTGGCGTTGAGTGTGTCCACCCGCAGAACGTACAACCGACCACCGACAGTTTCTGAAACCGTTACACAGCAACACTAATCGACATCAAGCAAACCCTCAGCACCATTCTCCAGCCGCCGAGCGAACTCAGCCGACCGCGGCAGCATCGTCGCCTCATAAACCCCGACCGCCTCACCCAAACTGGCCGAACCGGCCAACGCCAAGGCGAGTTCGCAAGCGTCGAGCATGGCCAGGTTGACCCCGACACCCAGCGGCGGCATCAGGTGAGCGGCGTCGCCGAGCAGGGTCACCCACGGCTTGTGCTCCCACGTATGCGGGACCGGCAGTGCGAACAACGGCCGATCGACATACGGCCCGTCGTTGTCGGTGATCATCCGCAGCAACGACGGCGACCAGCCGGAGAACGCTTCGAGCAGCCGACCTCGGACGTCACAACCCGACCCGGCCCAGTCCGCGGGCATCCGCTGGACGATGTAGACCCGGATGTGGTCGCCGCTGTTGCGCTGCGCGAACAGGCACCGCTCACCGTCGGCCGCCATCGCGCTGCCCTGGCCGACGAGTTCGGCGAGTTCAGGGTGCGCGTTCCGGACATCTTCGAACCAGGCCTCCAGGAAGGTGACCCCGACATACTCGGGCACGGCCGCCGAAACCGCCGGACGGACCCGTGACCACGCGCCATCGGCGCCGATGATCAGGTCCGTCTCGACCGTCTCCCCATCCGTGAACCGAAGAAGCCCGGGAGCCTCGACGCGATCCAGGGTCCGTCCCCACTGGACGGTGTCCGGCTTCAGCGAGTCGAGAAGCAGGCCACGCAGCTGACCGCGGTCGATCTCCGGTTTGAACAGCTCCCCCTCGGCCGGGACATGGTGCGCCAAGAGCCGTCCGTCGGGATCCAGTTTGCGCATCTCCTGCCCTTCCGGCCGGGCGAGCGCGAAGAACTCGTCGAGGAGGCCGGCTTCGCGCAGGGCCAGCTGCCCGTCGTCCACGTGGAGGTCGAGGGTGCCGCCCTGGTTGCGAGCCGCGGGATGGGGGTCGCGGTCGTAGACCGTCACGGGAATGCCGTGCTGTTGAAGGATGCGGGCGCAGGTCAGGCCACCCGGACCCGCTCCGATGATGCTGATCGTCATGAACACCAGAAAAGCAGAACGAGTTGAAAAGTGCAACGAGTCAACTTAGTGACCGTGACAACTCCTGATGTAGAGTGCGCCCATGGAGACACCGGGACGGCGTGAACGCAAGAAGGCGGCCACCCGCCAGGCACTGGCGGACGCCGCGTTGAACCTGTTCCTGGAGCGCGGCTACGACCAAGTCAGCATCCGCGACATCGCCGAGGCGGCCGACGTCTCGACGACGACGCTGTTCAAGCACTTCCCCGGCAAGGAAGCGCTAGTCTTCGACGAATCGCAGGACCGTGAGGCACGCCTTGTCGCCGCCGTCCGGGAGCGCGAAGAGGGCCAGAGCATCGTCGAGGCGTTACGCGCCTACGTGCTCGCCACCTGGCTTCCGCTCACGACGCACCCCCAGTACGCCGAGTTCACCGCGCTGGTGAGCGGCACCCCGGCACTGCAGGAGTACGGCGAGCGTATGTGGACCCGGCACGCCGCGGCCCTCGGCGCCGCCATCGCCGAGGAGACCGGCGTGAGCTCCGAAGACATCGCTTGCCGCGCCCTCGCCCGCTTCGTACTGGACATACCGGCCCTCACCCGAGGCCGAAAGGATCCGCGAGAGGACGTCGAGAGGATCTTCGATCTCCTCGAAGCGGGCTGGCGCTAGTCCTCTTCGGGACGGGAGCCGCGCAGCGAGCCCGGGTGCGCTTTGGCGGAAGGATCGTTGCGGGTCTTGAGCAGACTCGCCACCGTCACCACCACGAGGATGCCGATGATCACCGCGAGGCTGACCGGCGTCGAGATCTCCGGAACGCTTTCGTCGATGTCCACGTGGGCCCAGTGCAGGATCAGCTTGATCCCGATGAACCCGAGGATCACCGCGAGCCCGGCGGACAGGTACACCAGGCGATCGAGCAGCCCCTTCACGAGGAAGTACAGCGCCCGCAGGCCCAACAGGGCGAACGCGTTGGCCGCGAAGACCAGATAAGGCTCGTCGGTGACACCGAAGACCGCCGGAATCGAGTCCAGCGCGAACAGCAGGTCGATCCCGCCGATCGCGAGCAGCACCACGACCAGCGGCGTGCCCACACGCTTTCCCTCGACCCGGGTGAACAGCTTGCCGCCGTCGTACTCGGTCGACAGCGGCAGCAGACGGCGCGCGGTCCGCACCACCACGTTGTTCTCGACGTCCGGATCCTCGTCCCGATGCCGGAACAGCTGGATACCGGTGTAGATCAGCAGCAGCCCGAACAGCAGGAACATGAAGGAGAACAAGGAAAGCAGCGTCGCGCCGAGAGCGATGAAGATCGCGCGCATGATCAGCGCGACGACGATGCCGAACGTGAGCACCTTGTGCTGATGCTCCTCGGGTACCGCGAAGGTGCTCATGATGATCACGAAGACGAAGAGGTTGTCGACCGACAGGCTCTTCTCCACGATGTAGCCCGCGAAGTACTGCTGCCCGAAGTCGCCGCCGTGCGCCAGCGTCAGCCAGACACCGAACGCCACCGCGACCAGGATGTAGCCGATCGACCAGGCCACCGCCTCGCCGAAGCCGACCTTGTGCGGCCGCACCGCCGCGAGGATGAGATCGAGCGCCAGGAGCCCGAGCACCAGCCCGATCGTGACGATCCAGGTGAGGGCATCGATCTGGAGCATCCGGACCCTGTCTTTCCTTCGACGGCAGGTGCCCAGATCTTAAATGCGACTCCCCCGCTCCGCATTCGCATGACCCGGCGCCGCGTCCAGCAACGCGGCGAGCACGGTCTTGAGCAACGGGTGATCCGCGCTCCCCCGCCGGACGGCGGCGAACACCCGGCGCAACGGCGGTTCGCCGCGCAACGGGACGGCGACCGCACCGGGAACCGCCGTGAAAGCGTTGCGCGGCACCAAGGCCACGCCCTCGCCGGCGGCGACCAGGGTGGTGATCGCGTGGAAATCGTCGGAGACGTGCCGGATCTCCGGGTTGGCGCAGACGATCATCAGCACGTCGCGGCAGGGATTCCCGGGTTTCGGCGCGATCCACTCGTCGTCGGCGAGGTCGTCGATGTCCACTTCGGACGCCCCGGCGAGCCGGTGCGCGGTGGGCAGCACGACGTCGAAGGGCTCCACGTACAACGGGAACCGGGTGAGCCTGCTTTCATCCGTCCGTGGCGAGAGCCGGTACTCCTCGGTGATCGCCAGATCGACCTCGCCGTCGAGCAGCAGCGGGATGCTCGCGTGCCCCTCGACGTCCTGCACCTGCATGGTCACCCCGGGCGAACCGGCGCGCAGCGAAGCGATCGCCGGCGCCACGACCATCGTGATCGCCGAGGCGAAACTCGCCAGCCGCACCATGCCCTGGACACCGGAATCGAGCGCGGCGAGAGTCGCCCGCGCCCGTTCCAGTTCGGCGGCGACGGCGTTGGCGTGCACCACCATCAATTCACCCGCCGGGGTCAGCGAAACCCGCCTGCCCCGGCGGCGGAGCAGCTGCTGGCCGCACTCGGCTTCGAGGGCGGCCAGCTGCTGGGAGACCGCGGACGGCGTCAGGTGCAGCGCCTGACCCGCCGCCGTCACGGTGCCGTGGTCGGCGAGGGCACGCAGCACGCGCAGCCGTCGCGGATCGATCATTCGTCCATCATGGACCTTGCCGTCACGAACGCGTCGACGGCCCGGTTGACGTCTTCGGTCGAATGCGCGGCCGACATCTGCGTCCGGATCCGGGCCAGCTCGAGCGGCACCACCGGATACGAGAAGCCGATCACGTAGATGCCCTGGTCGAGCAGCAGATCCGCCGTCTTGCCCGCCTTGGCGGCGTCACCGATCATCACCGGGATGATGGGGTGCTCACCCGGGAGAAGATCGAAACCGGCCTCGGTCATCCGGCGCCGGAACAGCTCGGTGTTGGCGCGCAGCTTGCCCAGCAGGTCGCTGGAGGAGTCCAGCAGTTCCAGCGTGGCGAGCGCGGCCGCGGTGATCGACGGCGCCAGCGAGTTCGAGAACAGGTACGGCCGCGAGCGCTGCCGCAGCATCTCGACGATCTCCGCGCGGCCCGAGGTGTAGCCGCCGCTCGCGCCGCCGAGCGCCTTGCCGAGCGTGCCGGTCAGCACGTCGACCTTGTCCTGCACGCCGAACAGCTCGGGCGTACCGCGACCGGTCGGGCCGGTGAAGCCGACGGCGTGCGAGTCGTCCACCATCACCAGCGCGTCGTAGCGCTCGGCCAGCTCGCAGATCTCGTCGAGCGGCGCGAGGTAGCCGTCCATCGAGAACACGCCGTCGGTGGCGATCATCCGGTACCGCGCGCCGGACGCCTCCTTCAGCCTGGCCTCCAGATCCGCGACGTCACGGTTGCGGTAGCGCATCCGCTTCGCCTTGCAGAGCCGGACGCCGTCGATGATCGACGCGTGGTTGAGCTCGTCGGAGATGATGACGTCCTGATCGGTCAGCAGCGTCTCGAACAGCCCGGCGTTGGCGTCGAAACAGGAGCTGTAGAGGATCGTGTCCTCGGTGCCGAGGAACTCCGACAGCTTCGCCTCGAGTTCCTTGTGCGGCTGCTGGGTCCCGCAGATGAACCGCACCGACGCCATGCCGAAGCCCCAGCGGTCCAGCGCCTCTTGCGCGGCCTTGATCAGCTTGGGGTGGTCGGCGAGGCCGAGGTAGTTGTTGGCGCAGAAGTTGAGGACGTCGCCGTCACCGACGCTGACCGAAGCCCGTTGCGGTCCCTGGATCACCCGCTCGCCCTTGTACAGCCCGGCTTCCCGGATCTCGGCGAGCCCGGCCTTGAGGTCGTCGCGCATCGCGCCGTACATCAGTTCTCCGTCCAGTCCAGAATGACCTTGCCGCAGCGGCCTTCCCTGGCCGTCGCGAACGCCTTCTCGTATTCGGTGTAGCCGAACCGGTGGGTGATCACCGGCGAGATGTCCAGCCCGGCCTGCAGCAGGACGGACATCGAGTACCACGTCTCGAACATCTCGCGTCCGTAGATCCCCTTGAGCTGGATCATCTTCAGCACCACGGACGCGATGTCGACCGACACGTCGGAAGCGGGAAGGCCGAGCAGCGCGACGCGCCCGCCGTGCGACATGTTCGCGATCATGTCGCGCAGCGCCTCGGGCCGCCCGCTCATCTCCATGCCGACGTCGAAGCCCTCGGCCATGCCGAGCTTCTGCTGCGCGTCGGCGATGGTCGCGGAGGAGACGTCCAGCGCGAGGTCGACGCCGACCTTGCGGGCCAGTTCGAGGCGGTGCTCGCTGACGTCGGTGACGACGACGTTGCGCGCGCCCGCGTGGCGCGCGATGGCGGCGGCCATGATGCCGATCGGACCGGCGCCGGTGACCAGCACGTCCTCGCCGATGACGGGGAAGGACAGCGCGGTGTGCACGGCGTTGCCGAGCGGGTCGAAGATCGCGGCGATGTCGAGGTCGACCTTGGTGCGGTGCACCCAGGCGTTCATCTCGGGCAGCACGGCGTACTGCGCGAAGGCGCCGTCGGTGTGCACGCCGAGGCCCTTGGTCCTGGCGCACAGATGACGCCGCCCGGCCTTGCAGTTGCGGCAGCTTCCGCAGACGAGATGTCCCTCGCCGCTGACCAGGTCGCCCACCTTGACCGTGGTCACCGACCGGCCGATCTCGACCACCTCGCCGACGAACTCGTGCCCGATGACCAGCGGCGCGGCGATGGTGCGCGCCGCCCAGTCGTCCCAGGAGTCGATGTGCAGATCGGTACCGCAGATCCCGGCGCGCAGCACGCGGACGGCGACGTCGCCGGGGCCGACCGCGGGGTCCGGAACGTCGGTGAGTTCCAGCCCGGGTGCTCGGTCGGCTTTGACCAATGCCTTCATGGCGCGAAGTCTGGCCCGCCCGTGCTGTTCAGTCCATCGCGAGTTTCTGAAATCCCTCGTTAGCGTGTCTTCACAAGGAGCCCGGGACGCGGACCGACACGAAGTCCGGCCGCGGCACCACCTCGAAACCGATCGATTCGTAGAGCCTGATGGCCGGCGTGTTCGTCGCCGCCGCGTGCATCATCGGGTGTTCGCCGCGGGCCCGGATCCCCGCCGCCACCGCGCGGATGAGCCGGGTCGCCAGTCCTTGGCCGCGATACGCCGGGTCGGTGCAGACGGCGCTGATCTCGGTCCAGCCGGGCGGGTGCATCCGCTCCCCGGCCATCGCGATCAGCTCGCCGTCGCGCCGGATTCCCAGGTATGTCCCCAATTCGATGGTCCGCTTCCGGAACGGACCCGGCTTGGTCCGTTCGACGAGGTCGAGCATCTCCGGGACGTCGTCGGGCCCCAGCACGACCGCTTCGGGATCTTCGGCGGCTTCGAGCGCGACGTCGACCAGCCGGACTCCGGCGATCCTGCCGAGGACTTCCCAGTCGGCCGGGACGGGCAGCGCGTTGTGGACGGTGACCGTCTGACCGGGGCCCGCCAGCGCGGCGACGTCGGCCCACACGCCGTCGTCCGGCTCAGGGGGCAGGGCGAAGAACGGCGCGACGTCGACCTGGTAGCGCAGGACCTGGCCGGAGCGCTCAGCGAAATGGGCGTGCGGGCCGGTCAGCGAAGCCCAGGCCGGGTCGTCGAAAGGGGTGACCATGACCGCTCCGACACCGGCGGACCGGCTTTCATTCCCGCTCCCACATCCTGAGCGCTCAGCCGCCCGGCACGAGCAGCGGCGAATGCGGGTCGAGTTCGACCCCGCGTTCCCGGAGCGTGTCGTCGATGACCCGCCAGATCCACCGCACCAGCTGGCTCGCGAGCTCCGGGAGTTCGAGGCCGCCCGGATTCTCCAGCCAGCGCGCGGCACTCGTGTCGACGAGGCCGACCAGCCCGAAGGCGAGCGGTTCGGCGATCCGGCCGTCGAGATCGAAGGTGTCGAGGTAGTGCTCGAACAGGATGGAGAGCTGCCGGGCGATCGCCGTTCTGACGTCGGTGATGGCGTCGCCGCCGCGCCGCCCGGCTTGGGAGTGCCTGGCGAGATAGCGGTAGAGGTTCCCGTGTTCGGCGAGCCAGCCGGTATGCGCGCCCACCGCGATGGTGATCAGCTGCATCGGCGTCCCGCTCGGGTCCCACAGCGGGGCCAGTTCGGCGGTGATGAGGCGGACGGCGCGGTCGGCGATCGCACGCTGCAGGTCGGCGGCGTCGTCGAAATGCTTGTACACCCGGGTTCTGGCCACCCCCGCCTCGTCGGCGATCTGTTCGGTGGAGACCTCCGGACCGTGCTCGGCGATCGCGCGCAACGCCGCGTCGACGAATTCCCGTCGGCGGCGCTCCCGCTGTCCCGCCCAGCGCGCCGCCCGGCCGTCCGGCCGCGGCGCGTCGGCTTCAGGCGTCATCCCCCGGAGTTTATCGGTGGCCGGGTTACCGGTACACTGCCGTACCCGTTACTTCGGGAGACCGCGATGAGGAATGACGTCGAAGACACCACAGCGGACGCCACGCTGCTCGACGCCTTCCGCGCCGGTGACATCGCCGCCGGCGAGACACTTTTCCGGCGCCACGCCGAGCCGCTCCGCCGCATCGCCGCCGGCTGGGTCGCCGACCCCGCCGAGCGGGACGACCTCGTGGCCGAAGCCTTCGTACGGGTCCTGAGCGTCATCCGCGACGGCGGCGGACCGCGCGAAAACCTCCGCCCCTACCTCGCGGTCACCATCCGGAATCTCGCCGCCAAGTGGAGCCGTCACCACAAACGGGTCGAGCTGTACGGCACGACCCCGGCGGTCGAAGAGGCCGCCGGAGTCGTGGGCGCGGAGGAACTCGTCATCCTCCGCTCGAACGCCCGGCTGGCGTGGACGGCGTACTGCGCGCTGCCCGGCCGCTGGCGGACCGTGCTGTGGCGGACCGAAGCCGAGGGCGATTCCCCGAAGGTGGTGGCGCCGCTGCTGGGCGTGTCGCCCAACGGCGCCTCCGTCCTCGCCTTGCGGGCCCGCGAAGGGCTGCGCCAGGCCTTCCTCCAGGCGCAGGTCCCCGAAACGGGAACGCCGTGCTGTCAGGAAGCGCGGCGCCGGATGGGCGCGTGGCTGCGCGGCGGTGTGCCGGGCCGCCGCGCGGATCTGATCGCCGCGCATCTGGCGGGCTGTGAACCCTGCCGGACCGTCGCCACCCGGCTCGACGAGGTCAACCGCGAGATGCCGCCGGGCGTCCGCGCCGTCCCCGCCTGAGATCAGCCGGGTACCGGAGCGGCCTCCCCCGCGATTCTCAACGCCTCCACCAATTCCCGGTACAGCGTGTCGGTGGCGAGCAGGTGCTCGTGGCTGCCACTCGCCCGGACACGGCCAGCCTCCATCACCACGATGGTGTCCGCGTCGATCACGGTGGACAGCCGGTGCGCCACGGTGACGACGGCACCCTCGCGGGCCAGCCGCCGGATGCAGTCGTGGATCGCGCTTTCGGTCCGGCCGTCGACCTGCGCGGTCGCCTCGTCCAGCAGCACCACGTCCGGCGTGCGCAGGATCGCCCTGGCCAGCGCGATCCGCTGGCGTTCCCCGCCGGACACCGACGTCGACGAAAGCGGCGTGTCCAGCCCGTCGTCGAGTGCGGCGATCTTGTCGCTCAACCGGACCTCTTCGAGAGCCCGCCGCACTTCCTCCTCAGTCGCGTCCGGATGCGTGAAGAGCAGGTTCTCCCGAATCGTCCCCGGCACGATCGGCGTCTCCTGCTCGACGTAGGCCAGCCGGGATCGCACGTCCGCGTACGGCAGGTCCGCGTACTCGCGGCCGTCCAGCAGCAGTGAACCCGATTGCGGCCGCACGAACCGCATGATCAGCGACAGCATCGTGGTCTTGCCCGCGCCGGACGGCCCGACGATCGCGGTGTGCCCGCGACGCGGGATCGCCAGCGAAACGTCGCGCAACGCCGGGTCTCCGCCGTAGCCCGCGGTCACGCCGCGCAGTTCCAGCACCGGGCCGTCGTGGTCCCCCTCGGACTCCGCCTTGGCGGGCGCCCGGTCCTCTTCCACCTCCAGTGTGTCCATCTCCCGGATCCGCCCGGCCGCGGCGATCCCCGCCTGCAGCGCGGTCATGTTCTGGCTCAGTTCGGTGATCGGCTCCATCAACGCGAACGCGTACAGCAGGAACGCGATGAGGCTCGACACTTCGAGCAAACCCGCTTCGACCCGCCAGGCGCCGAGACCGAGGATCACCAGGATCGCGCCCTGGATCCCCGTCCAGGCCACCACCCAGGCGACGGCTTCCCGCCGCACCGCGCGGACGCCGTGCGCCGTGGCGGCTTCCGCGTCGACCAGGATCCGCTCGGCCTGCCGGGTTTCGGCACGGCTCGCCTTCACCGTGCGGATCGCCCGCAGCGCGCCCTCGAGGACGCCGCCGAGACGGCCCAAACGATCTTGCGCCTTCTCCTGTTCCTTCGCGATCGCGGGCATGAGCCAGGCGAACAACGCGACGACCACGAGCACGGCGGCCACGGTCGTCGCCAGCAGCACCGGGTCGAGCACGCTCATCAGCACCAGGGTGCCGGCGAGCATCACCACGCCGTTGATCAAACCGATCACGCTGGACGACGCCGCCTCGCGCAACAGCACCGTGTCCGAGGTGACGCGGGTGACCAGCTCCCCTGTCGGCCGTTTCGTGATCGCCGGGATCGTCGCGCGGAAGAACCGCCGCACCATCGATTCCCGCACCTTCAGCACCACCCGCTCGCCGATCGTGCCGAGCAGGATCCACTCCGCCAGCCAGATCACCGCCCCTACCAGCATCAGGCCGAGCAACGCCAGCACCGGCCCGGCCAGCGACGCCGACGAGCCGAGCGAATCCAGCACCCACTTCGTGACCATGGGCGAGGCGAGGCCGGTCGCCGAACCGAGCAGGGCGAGGACCAGGCCGATCGCGAGTGCCCCCTTGTGCGGTCGCGCGAACGACCACAGCACCTTCAATCGTGGAGTCTTCATGGTTCTTAATGGAACACGCGTGTTCTAAAATCGTCAACCGAGTTCCATATCGGGAGCGAGGTACGGTACCGCCATGAGTGAGGGTGTGGTCACCGAGACGGGTGTCCGGGCGAGGACCCGGCGCGCGATCCTGGACGCGGCCATCGAGACGTTGACCAAGCAACCGAGCGCGACGCTCGCGGATATCGCGGCGGCGGCGAACGTCGGGCGCACCACGGTGCACCGGTACTTCGCGGAGCGATCGGACCTCATCGACGCGATCAGCCACGACGCCCTCGACAAGATCTCCCAGAGCACCGAACGGGCCCGGCTCGACGACGGTCCGGCGCCGGACGCGCTGGCGCGGCTGTGCCAGGAGTACTTCGAACACGGCGACGTCTTCCAGTTGCTGTTCACCATGCCGGATCTGGTGACGCGGCCCGAATGGGCGGAGGAGAGCGACGACGACCGTCGCCTGTTGCGGCTCGTCGAACGAGGGCACGCCGAGGGCTCGATCGATCCGGCGATGACGAAGGAATGGTTGCTGCAACTGCTCTGGAGCCTGCTCTACACGGCATGGGAGCTGGTGCGGGAGAAGACACCGAAGCACGAGGCGCTCACGTTGTGCCTGCGCAGCCTGGAAAAGGTCATCGCGGTCGGCTGAAGTCCTCCGAAGTGATGACGCGGACTCGCGCCACTTCGAAGATCCTGGCCCGGTGACAGAAAAAACCGGCACCCGCCCGGGTGCCGCCTGGGGAATCCTCTTCGGCGGGCTCGCGGTGTTCGCGGCCGCGCCGGTACTGCTGCTGACCACCGGGCACGACGCGATCAAGCCGTCCGCGGATTCGGCCAAGGAGCTTTCCCTCGCGGGCGCCCTGCTCCCCGCGCTCGCCGGGATCCTGCTGATCCACGGGATCCCGCTCCACGCGCCGAAACTGCTCCCCGAGGTGACCGACCGGCGCGGGCTGGGCAGACAGGCGACAGCCTTGGCGCTCATCGCGTTCCTGTGGCCGTTGGCGTTGTACCTGGTGTCGGCGGCGGGACAGCAGGCACTGGTCCGCGACATCTGGGCGCTCGCCAAACCGCTGGTTTTCCTGGCGCTGCCGTTGATTCTGCTTCGGGCGCTGCCCGCGCGGGATTCCTTCCGGCTCACGTGGCGACCTCGGGAGACCTGGCAGTGGCTCGCGCCGATCCCGGCGGTGGTCGTGTTCGGCTGGCTCTACGTCCTCGGCCCGCTCGCGCCGCCGCTGCCCACTTCGGAGGACTACCCGGACCCGGTCTACCTGGCGGTCGGCGCGACGCTGACGTTCTTCACCGCGAACGTCCTCGAAGAGGTGTTCTTCCGCGGCATGCTGCAGACCCGCCTGGAGGCGCTTTTCGGGCGGTGGGCGGGAATCCTGCTGTCGGCACTGCTGTTCGCGTGGCTGCATCTGCCGACGCACGGACAGGGGTCATTGCCACTCACCCTGGGCGCGATCGTTGCCTTCCAAGGGTTCTTCGGCCTGTTCACCGGTTACCTGTGGTCGCGCTACCGCAACCTGTGGGCGCCGATCGCCGCGCACACCGCGATGAACACGCTGCCGCTCCTGTTGATGTAGCCGGCGGTTGGTCGTGAGTTGCGATTCGGATTGGGCAGCTGAAGACGAAGTACATGAAGGCCCCCTTCCTGTACATAGGCGCAAGGATGGGGGCCTTCATGTACTTGGGAAGGCGTGAAGGTCGAATTTCCTCGGCTGAGCCGAGAGAAGGGGGCCTTCACGGAAAGGGAAGTCAGGCGCCGATGGTCGTCGCGTCGATGACGAACCGGTAGCGGACGTCGCTGTTCTCGACCCGGTCGTAGGCCACGTTCACCTGGTCGGCCGAGATCGTCTCGATCTCCGCGCCGATCCCGTGCTCGGCGCAGAAGTCGAGCATCTCCTGGGTCTCGGCGATCCCGCCGATCATCGAGCCGGCGAGCACCTTGTTCCCGCCCAGCAGCGAGAAGGCGTTGTAGGACAGCGGTTCGCCGGGCGCGCCGACGTTCACCATCGCGCCGCCGACGCGCAGCATGCCGAGGTAGGAGTCGACGGGCAGTGTCGCCGAAACGGTGTTGAGGATCAGGTCGAAGCGGCCGCGCAGCGCCTTGAACGTCGACGCGTCTCCGGTCGCGAAGTAGTCCTTCGCACCCAGCTTCAGCCCGTCCTCCTGCTTCTTCAGGCTCTGGCTGAGCACGGTGACCTCGGCGCCCATGGCGACCGCGATCTTGACCGCCATGTGCCCGAGCCCGCCGAGGCCGACGACGGCGACCTTCTTGCCCGGCCCGGCGCCCCAGCGGTTCAGCGGGGAGTAGGTGGTGATACCCGCGCACAGCAGCGGGGCGGCGACGTCGAGGCCGATGCCTTCCGGGATGCGGCAGACGAAAGCGTCCTTCACGACGATCTGGCGGCTGTAACCGCCGTAGGTGTTCTCGCCGTCGAACCCGACTCCGTTGTAGGTCTGGATGTTGCCCTTGACGCAGAACTGCTCGGTGCCCGCGAGGCAGTACTCGCACTCGCCACAGGAATCGACCATGCAGCCGACCCCGACCCGGTCGCCGACCTGGTACTTCGTCACGTCGGAGCCGACCGCGGCGACGACGCCGGCGATCTCGTGACCGGGCACCATCGGGAAGATCGCGCTGCCCCAGTCCTCCTTCACCTGGTGGATATCACTGTGGCAGATCCCCGCGTACGCGATGTCGATCAGCACGTCGTCCGGACGCAGGTCGCGACGCTCGATCGTCGTCGGCGACAGGGCGGCGCCCGGGGACGGCGCGGCGATGGCGTGCGTGGTCGTCGTCATGAAACCCTCCGAGAAACAGTGAGACCATGTAAGAGGTCACTTACAACTAGCGTAAGAGGCCTCTTACATATTCCGCGACCGGGACGGTGTGATCCACGACATGGGCGGCAAGTACCATCACGGCGACCTTCGCGCCGAACTCGTGCGGGTCTCCCTCGACCTGATCGCCGAACAAGGGCTCGGCGCGTTCTCGGTCGCCGAGGTCGCCAGGCGCGCGAAGGTCAGTCCCGGCGCGCCCTATCGGCACTTCCCGGACAAGGAAAGCCTCCTGGCCGCGATCGCCGCCAAGGTCGCCTGCCAGCTGGCGGACAGGGTGCACGACGCCATCGAGGCCGAAAGCGAACCGGTCGCCGCGCTCGCCGCGGCCGCCGGTGCGTACACGGAGTACCTGATCGAACGCCGGGCCGGGATGAACATCATCTACTCGGACGGCTTGCAGGGCCCGGAGCACGCCGCACTGCACGAGCAGACCCGCCGCCTGACCGACCAGTTCGTCATGCTCTGCCTCACCGTCGCCGACCGGCCGGAGGACGGGCTCGAACTGATGGAGCAGTTGTTCACCCAGGCGCACGGTTACGGCACGTTCTATCTCGACGGAGTGTTCACGAAACAGGGCTACTCCACGGAAGTCGTCGTCCGCAAATCGGTCGAGGCCGCTCGCGCCGCCATCGAGGGGCGCACGAAAATGTGACGTGATTCACGTCTGATTTGTCCGATTACCGGGGCTCCCCGCGCCGACAGGATGCGAAGCGCAATCCTTTCGACAGCGAGGAGAACCGCGTGAACATCGGGCAAGACGTCGGATCGTGGCGGGAACTGGGCCGCCATACGAGCACCGCGTCGGTACTGGCGGGTGGCGTGCTCGTCGGCGCGATCACCATCTACGTGGCGGCGAGCCTGCTGCCCACGGCGATCGAGGACATCGGCGGACGGTCGTTGTACGCCTGGACCATGACGGCGTTCCTGGTCGCCCAGGTCGTTGCGACCATGTTGGTGGGCCAGGCGCTTTCGCGCTTCGGCGGCAAGAGTTCCTATCTGGCCGGTTTCGGCGTCTTCGCCGCGGGCTCGGTGGCGTGCGCCGCGAGCCCGTCGATGCCGGTCCTCCTGCTCGGCCGCGGGACGCAGGGTCTCGGCGCCGGTCTGCTGACCGGACTGGGCTTCGCCCTGATCCATTCGGCGCTGCCGCCTCGGTTGTGGAGCCGGGGCAGCGCGCTGATCTCCGCGATGTTCGGGGTCGGCAATTTCGTGGGCCCGGCGCTCGGCGGGTTCTCGGCACAGTTCGGTTCGTGGCGCTCGGCGTTCGTGGTCCTGGCCGTGGCGGCGGCCGCGCTGGCGATCTTCGTGCCCCACGCGCTCCCCGACGGCGAACGCCCGGCGCAGGCACCGCCGGTCCCGGTCGTTTCGCTGGCGCTGATCGTCGGCGCCGCCGGAGCGGTGAGCGTGGCGGGGATCCTGTCCGACGTCCTCGCGATGGCCGCCCTCATCGCGTTGGGTCTCGCGCTCGTGGGCGCGTTCCTGGTGACGGAGAACCGTTCGGCGGCGAGCGTGCTGCCCGCTTCGGTCTACCGCCGGGGTTCGCGGTCGCGGTGGATCTACCTGACCATCATGGTGCTGGCGTCCGGCGTCGCGGTGGAGACGTTCCTGCCGCTGTTCGGCCAGCGATCGGGCGGGCTTCCGCCCGCGGCGGCGGGATTCTTCGCCGCCGCGCTGTCCCTGGGCTGGTCGGTGAGCCAGCTCGTCAGCGCTTCGGCCGGTAAGACACGACGGCTCGTGCTCGCCGGGCCGGCCTGTCTCGCCATCGGGTTCGCCGTGCTGGGACTCCTGCAGACCGAACAGCCTCCGCTGCCCGTCGTACTCGCCTGGCTGCCGGTGCTCTTCTTCGGCGGCACGGGGATCGGCATCGCGATGCCCCATCTGTCGGTCGCGGCGATGACCTCCGCCCCGGACGGCGAAGGCGGGCAGGCGGCGGCCGCGATCGCGACCGTGCTGACGATGTCGACCGCGTTCGGCGCGGCGGTCGCCGGCCTGCTGGTCAACCTCGGCGGCGCCTCGGTGGTCACGTCGGCGAGGTGGCTGTTGTTCGGGTTCGCCGCCATCTCCGCGCTCGGCCTGCTCACCGCACGCCGCGCGGTCTGAGGCAGGTCAGTTCCGGGAGCGCTTCTCGCGCACGCGCGGGAGTGCTTCCGGACAGCCGCCGTCGCACCGGATGTGCGCCCAGACGATCTTCCCGCCGCGCACCGGCTCGCGCCGGACACCCCATTGCACGGCCACCCCGTCGACGACGAGAAGGCCGCGCCCGCGGGGATCCTCGAACTGCGAGCACCGCGCCCGCGGCTGTTCGACGCTGACATCCGCGACCTCGATGCGGACCGCGCAAGGCGACACGCCACGCCACAACTGGATGTGGCGTGCCCCACCTCCATGCACATAAGCGTTGGCGACGAGCTCCGTCGCCGCCAGCAGGACGTCGTCGCGATGCCCCTCGCCGAGGTCGGGAAGGCATCTGACCACCCAGGCGCGCATGTCCGGCAACGCCCGTGGCGTCGTGGCCCGCAGGTCGAGCACCCAGGTTCCCGGCACCGGATGCTCCGCGATGTTGATCATGGAGCCACCCTTCCCCTCGCGCGCGACCTCCTTGCTGAAGTCGCACAACGGGGTTACCCAGAACACTCGCGGATCAACCCGTGTCGAACGCGACACGGGCGTCAGCGCACCGCGATACCCTCCAGCACCGTCTTGACCACGGCTTTCACCGCTGGCGACGTGGCCACCCTCGGGCCATGCGGGAGCAGTGCGGTGAGCACCGATTCGTGGCAGACGCCGACCAGCATCGCCGCCGCCGCGTCGACATCGCCGTCCAGCCTGCCGAGTTCCTTTTCCGCGCGCAGATATCCGGCGAGGTGATCGCGCCAGGTCTCACCGTCCCCGGCGAGTTCGCCGAACCTCGCGAGCACGGCGGGGCGGGCGAGCAGTCCGGCGAACGCGGGCAGGATCTCCTTGTGCAGAGCCAACCCGTACGCCAGCTGGGCGCGAAGATTGGCCTCGACCGTGGCCGAACCGGGCGCGGGCAGCTCGCCGAGCCCCGCTTCGACCCGCCGCACGTGTTCCGCCAGCGCGTCGGCCAGCAGCTCCTCCTTGTCGGTGAAGTGGTTGTACAGCACGCCGTCGGCGACCCCGGCCGCCCGGGCGATGGCCCGGACCGTGAGTTCCGCGGTGCCGTTGGCGGAGATCAGGTCCGCGGCCGTGCCGATCAGATGTTCGCGCAGGCTCCGGCCGTCTTCTGTGTCGCGCAGTGCCGCTGCTTTCCTCGGCGCCATCAGGATTTCGCCCTGACCAGCCACGCGGCACCGCGCAGCCGCACGCCGCCGGGCCCGGCAAAGGGCTGCAACGCGGCCGAAAGCGCGTCTCGCGCGCCGTTCGCCGCTTCTTCGCCGGCCAGACCGAGGTGGTACCTGACCGGACCCCAGTCCGCGATGAACCCGGCGGCGTCGGCCACGTCGCTCCCCCAGACCTGATCGGCCTCGACGCGAGTGGCCGTGACCTCGCGGAATCCGGCGTCCGTCAGCACCGAGCGGGCCCGTTCGGGGTCGGCGAACGCCGTCGGGCCGGTGCCGTCCTCGCCGGTCGGGGTCGGCAGGAACGGTGCCAGCGCACCGAAAACGGTGCCGAGATCCGTTCCGGCGAGTGCGGTCATGCACAGGAACGCGAGCCTGCCGCCCGGTTTCAGCGCCCGGCGCACGTTCGCGAAGGCGGCGACCGGATCCGCGAAGAACGTCACCGCGAACCGGCTGAGCGCGACGTCGAAAACCCCTTCCCCCAGCGGAAAGACCTGGACGTCGCCCTGCTCGAACCGCACGTTCGCCACGCCTTCGGCCTCCGCGCGGGCCCGCGCCGTGGCGAGCATCGGCGCGGACAGGTCGATCCCGGTGGCGTCCCCGAGCGGGGCGCGGACGGCGGCGAGCCGGGTGACCTGCCCGTTCCCACAACCGATGTCGAGCACCCGGTCCCGCTCGCCGATTCCGGCGGCGTCGAACAGGAAGTCGTTGAACCCGCTGTTCACCGCGTCGTAGCGCCCGTCGTGCTCGGCCCAGTGCCGTCCCTCGTAGCCGTTCCACGCCTCGGACTGCGCGGTGTTGACGATGCCGGACATCGCAGAACCCTCCTCCGTTATGAACACACGTTCATGAACACGTGTTCATACTGATCGAGGCCGGTCCCGCCGTCAAGCGGTGACGGTGAATTCGGCGGTGCGGACCTTGCCCTCGTGCTGGAAATCGAGGAACAGCCGGTAAGTCCCCGCCGTCGGGAACCCGGCGAAGAACGTCACCTCGGGACCCGCCGCGGTCCGGCCGTCACCGGGTTCGCCGTCGGGGTGGACGTGCAGGTACGCGAGGTCGCCACCGCGCAGCGCGACCAAATGCCCATACGCACCCAGGTACGGCTGGAGATCAGTGACCGCGCGGCCGTCCTTGGTGACGGTGAGGGTCACCTTCGACGGCATTCCCGGCGCGAGTTCGCCGTCGAGGCGGACCTGGTAGCCGTCGACCTCCGCGACGCGCGAGGTCCGGTATTCGACGGGGCGGAAGTCCCCACCGGCGAAGAGATCGACGCCCAAGGTGATCCCCTCGCCGCCACTGGGCTTGAAGTCCGCGAAGACGCGGTAGACCCCGGCGTCGGCGATGGTCAGCGGAACCGACCACGTGCCGTCGTCGCCGAGTTCGGGGTGGATGTGCTGGAAGCCCGCGGTGTCCCGGCGGACGACGATGAGGTGCAGCCGCTTTTCGTGCTCGACGTCGTAGGCGGTCACCGACGTGCCGTCGGCGCCGAGGATCCTGAAGGCGAAGGGAGCCGTCTCCCCAGGAATGAGCGTCGTAGTGGCGGGCTCCAGGGTGTAGCCGCCTTTGGTCGACGCGAGACCGGCGGGTTCGTGGCCATGCGTTCCGTGGTGCATCGTCGTGGTCATGAGCCCACCATACATACCCCCTGGGGGTACCGAGAGGCGATGCTCGTCACATACCCCTGAGGGGTAGCCGCAGTTCCCGTCCGGGCAAGGACCGCCGCCGGTCCGTCACCAGGATCATCGCCAGGGTCCCGATTCCCAGCCACACCACGAGCTGCGCGATCCCCGACGTCAGTCCGTCCGTCCCGGTCAGCAGCGACCGCAGCGCCACCAAGGCGCCGTTGGTCGGCAGGATCCCCAGCACGGTCCCGAAAAAGCCAGGCACGGTCGAGACCAGCGAAGCGCCGACAGTGAGCACGAGGATCGCGAGGGCGGCGAAGCGACCAGGACGTTTGAAGATCGCCACCAGCGCTTGGTTGACGACGGTGAACGTCCCCGCCGCGAGCACGAGCACCACCAGCAGTGTCACCGCCTTGCCGAAGCTCAGGCCGAGGAACGCCCAGAACACCCCGGTCAGGATCAGGGCGGTCAGCACCGCGAGCGTCGCACCGGGGACGGCCGCGGCGAGGATGATCCGCCAGCTCGGTTCGCGGGTGGTCAGCACACTCGGCGGCACCGCCCGGATCACCTGGTACGTCGCCAGCGCGCAGCCCCACAGTGCCAGCACGAGGATCAGCGCCACCGCGCCTTCGCCGAACGATCCCGAGCCCGCCGTGTCGGCGATCGCGGGGGTGGCGGCGACCTGTTTGAGGTGGTCGCGTTCGGCCTGGGTGTAGTCGGGCACCTTGCCCCGGCCCTCGTTGAGGCCCTTGGCCAGCTCCGAGGCACCCGATTCGGCGCGCTCGGCGCCATCGGCGGCGGAGCGGGCACCGGTGGCGAGCTCGCCGGCACCGGTGGACAACGTCGTCGCGCCGCCGGCGAGCTGACCGGAGCCGTCGGCGAGCCGCCGTGCCCCGGAGTCGGCGGCCTTGACCCCGGCGTCGAGTTTCCGCGCGCCGTCGGCCGCCGTGCCGATGCCGCCCGCGAGTTCCTTCGACTTGTCCGCGAGCTGCTTGTTCCCGTCGGCGACCTTCTGCGAGCCCGCCGAAAGGTCTTGCACCGCCTTCTTCGTCTGTACGACGGCGTCGCGGATTTCGGCACGTTTGCCGTCGAGGATCGCGGCGTCGGCCGTGAGCTTCTCCGAAGCGGCCTTGAGATCGGCGCAGAACTTCGTGTCCTGATCGCATTTCCGGGCCAGTTCCGCGAACTTGCGCGCCGAGTCGCCCGCCGACGGCAGGGCGTCGATGATCCGCACGACCTTGTCCGCCAGCGGCGAGATCTTGTCGGACAGCTGCTTGTTGCCGTTCGCGACCTGCTGTGCCCCGTCTGCCAGTTCCCTGGTCAACCGGGGCAGCTGCGCGGTGTCCTTCTCCGCCTGCGTCAACCCCGACGACAACTGGCCGGAACCGGTGGCGAGCTGCCCTGTGCCGTTCGCGAGCTCGCGCGCGCCGTCCGCCAGCTGCCCGGCGGCGCCGCTGAGTTTTCCCGCCCCGCCGGCGAGTTCTCCCGCGCCCGCGGCCAGTTTCCCGGTCCCGTCGGACAACTGCCGCAGCCCGACCACCAGCTGGTCGCTGCCATCGGCCGCCTGCACCAGCTGCTGGTGGATCGAGGAGAACCCGACGTACAGATTGTCCACATAGGTCTCGACGATCTGCCGGTTCAGCGCGGCGAGCGTCGCGTTCGCGACCTCGCGGCTCGCCACCGGATCGACCAGACCGGTGCGCTGCGACGTCTCGACGCGCATGATCGCCTGCTTCGCGTCGAGCGGTTTACCTGACGTCGATGTGGCCTGCGCGGAGAAGTCCCGCGGAATCGTCACGACGGCCGAGTACGTGCCGTCGGAGATGCCCTCCTTCGCGTCCTCTGCGTCGGTGAGCACCCACGTGTACGCGGAATCCTCGCCGTGCACGAGGTTTCCGGCCAGTTCCCGGCCGAGCGGGATCACCTGCCCGTTCACCGTCACCGGCTCGTCGTCGTTGACCACGGCGGCCTTGGCGGCGCCGTGGTTGTCCTCGGGCGACCAGAACGCCCACGCCAGGCCGAGCGCCACGATCACCGGCACGAGGACGATCCCGAGCCAGGTCTTCCAGGTCAGCGGTCCGATGGCGGTCGCGCGGGCGGAACCGGTGAAGAAGCGGGACATCAGCGGACCTCGGCGGGGACGGGGGCGGGTGTCATGGCGAGACCCGCGACGGCGGTGGTGGGCACCAGATCCCGCACGATGGCGAGGCTCTGGCAGGACACGGCGAAGGTCGCTTCCCTGCTCGCGAACGAGGCTCGCAACCCCGCGCGTTGGGCGGTGTTGACGACGGTGTCCAGGTCGTCGAGGAAGACGAGCGCGACACCGTCGTCGAGCGCGCGGCGGACCTCGCCGGCCGGGTCGTCGGTCTCCTTGCAGGCGACGAAGGCGGCGTTCCGCCGGACGGCGTGCGCGTGCTGCGGCAGCACCCGGCCGAGGACCTTCAGATCACCGCGGACGTTCGGCACCCGGCCGGCGAGCGCGTAGAGCAGCGCGCTCTTGCCCGCCGGGCCGGAACCGTGCACGGCGAGGATCTCCCCCGGGCCGAGATGCAGTTCGACGTCGCGGAAGATGGTGCGGCCCCGGTCGTCGTCGACCCGGAGACCGGCGGCGCTGATCACCTCGGGCGAACCCGGCGCGGGCCAGTCGGCGAGCCGGAGTTCGTGGACGAGACCGTCGCCCTCGGCGTCGAACACCGGGAGTTTGCGGTCCAGCCACGGCGGCAGACCCCAGGCGCGCGGCCCCAGCAGCGCGAGGATCGCCGGGACGAGCGTCATCCGCACCAGGAAGGCGTCCACGAACACCCCGACCGCGAGACTGAACGCGATCGGTTTGATCGTGGCGCTGCCGTCGGGCACGAAGGCGGCGAACACGCCCAGCATGATCACCGCCGCCGCGGTCACGACCCTCGACGCGGACACGAAGCCCGTCTCGATCGCCTTGTGCGCGTCGCCGTGATGGACGTAGTCCTCCCTGATCCGGGACACGAGGAACACCTCGTAATCCATGGCCAGTCCGAAAAGGACACCCATCAGGATGATCGGCAGGAAGCTGATCACACTGCCGGTGCGGGTGACGCCCAGCGCGTCCGCCAGATGTCCCTGCCCGAACACGAACGACGTCGCGCCGAACGCCGCACCGATCGAAAGCAGGTAGCCGAAGGTGGCTTTGAGCGGCACGAGGATCGAGCGGAACACCATCGCCAGCAGCACCAGCGAGAGCCCGACGACCAGGATGCCGAACGGCAGCAGCGCGTCGCCGAGTTGCGTGGACACGTCGATGCCGACGGCGGTGAACCCGGTGACCGCGGTCTGTACGCCGTACCGGTCCTTGAACTGTCCTTCCATCGACCGCAGCCGTTCGACGAGCTCGTCGGTCGCCTCGTCGAAGGCGCCGGTCGTCGGCACGACCTGGATGATCGCGGTGTCGCCCTTGGGGTTCGGCGTCGCGAGCGGGACGACGGCGACGCCGGGCACCTTGCGGATGTCGTCGGCGATACCGTTGGTGATCCCGACCGGGTCGGTGGTCGACAGGATGTCCGCGGTGACGACGAGCGGACCGTTGAAGCCGGGCCCGAAATGCTCGGCGACGGCGTCGTAGGCGACCCGCGCGGGAGTGCCGTCCTCGTCGGTCCCGTTGTCCGGCAAGGCGAGCCGGAGATCCAGCGCGGGAACCGACGCGATCGCCAGCACCCCGACGATCAGCGCGATCGTGACCCAGGGGGACTTCGTGGCGAGCCGGACCCAGCGGAGGCTGAACCGCGTCTTCTTCTTGGTCTTGCGTGCCTTTCGCGGCTTCTTGGGCCGCAGCCGCTCACCGGCGAAAGCCAGCAGCGCGGGGATGAGGGTGATGGCCACGATCACCGCGACCGCGACGCCGCCCGCCGCCGCGATACCCATCGTCGTCAGGAACGGGATCCCGGCGACGAACAGGCCCAGCAGCGCGATCACCACGGTGAGCCCGGCGAAGATGACCGCGGAGCCGGCGGTGGCGGTCGCCCTGGCGATGGACTCCTCGACCTCGAGTCCTTCGGCGAGCTGATCCCGGTGCCGGGAAAGGAGGAAGAGCGCGTAGTCGATGCCCACGGCCAGCCCGAGCATGACCGCGAGCATCGGCGCCGTGGAGGACACCGTCGCCACCGAGGTCGCCGCGTAGACCAGCGCCACCGAGACGCCGACGCCGAGGATCGCCGTCAGCAAAGGCATTCCGGCCGCGATGAACGAACCGAACACCATCAGCAGCACCACGAGCGCGATGACGAGGCCGATCCCCTCGGTGGGGCTGAGCTTCGGCACCTTGTCCGAGAACGCGTCGCCGCCGGTGAGCACCTCGGTGCCGTGGCCGATCCGGTTCTCCAGGTCCTGCGCGATCCCGGCGAGCGCGGTCCGGGTCGACGGCTGGATATCGGCCAGTCCGACGTCGAGCTGCACGGTGACCAACGCGGCGCGGCCGTCCTTGGACACCGCGTCGTGCACGGCCGGGTCGAAGGGATCGACCACCGTCGAGACCTGCGGAGCTCCGGTCAGCTCCGGGACCACGGCGGAGACGGAATCGCGCACAACGGCGGAATCGGCTCGCTGCCCTTCCGGGACGAGCACCACCAACTGCGCCGAAGTCCCGCTCACCTGCGGGAAGACACGTCCGAGGTGATCGAGCGCCTCCTGGGACTCCGAGCCGGGGATCGCGAACGTGTCGTCGGTGCCCTGGCCGAACAGCAGTGCCGCGCCGCCGGAGACGCACAGCACGACCAGCCACAACGCGGTGACCAGTACGCGTCCGCGGGCGGCCAGCCTGCCGAGGCGGTAGAGGAATGACGACACGATCGGCTCCCGGCGCTCGTTGGATACATGGCGTATCGTAATACACGCTGTATCCGATTCACGATGTATCCTGTCCCACAGCCGGGTGAACCGGGCCGATGCGAAAGAATGGCGAGATGACCGAGGAGCGGGGCGCCACCATGACCAGGCGCCGGGCGGACACCCGCCGACGGCTGATCGACGCGGCGTACGAGGCCTTCTCCGAACGCGGCATCCGGGATACCCCGGTCGAGCTGATCTGCGAACGCGCCGGCTTCACCCGCGGCGCCTTCTACTCGAACTTCAGCTCGAAGGAAGACCTCTTCCTCGCCCTGTTCCAGGAGGAGAACGCGATCCGGCTCGAGCGGTTCCGTGAGGCCACCGAGAGCGTGCTCGGCGACACCGTCGTCGGCGCGCACGAAGACCTCTCCCCGACGCTCGGGCGGATCGCCGAACTGTTCATGGTCGCGCTCAACGCGGACAAGGACTGGTACCTGCTGTGCGCGGAATTCCGCACGCAGGGCCTGCGGCAGCCGGAGATCCGCGACCGGATCGGCGCCGCGTTCCGGTATTTCCACACCGAACTGGGCGCGATCCTGGTCGGCACCCTGGACCGGATCGGCCGAAAACTGACGATCTCGGCGGAGGACGCGGTGCTCGTCCTCGTCGCCCTGTACGAACAAGGACTGCAGAACTATCTACTGGCAGGCGGCGAACTCCCCGCCGACGGCCGCTTCGTCAGCGAACTGATCCCGAAGGTGATGGCGTCGCTCATCGTCCCGGCGCACTGACCCCTCAGCACCGGGGCGGAAGCCATCCGGGCGTGGTCACGACCCGCTCGGGCGCGACGGGCATCTGCGCGATCTTCGACCCGAAGACGAAGCCGACGAGCCCGCCGGGGCAGACACGCACCGCGCCGGGCCCGTCCTGAGTCCCGGATTCGCGCCAGGCCACCGGATCCAGCCCGACCCGCCACACCTTCCAGAACGACGCTCCGTCCCGATGACCGGTGCACGGATCGCCGCCGGGCAGGCCTTCGACACGGCAGACATAGCGGGAATCGCCGTATGGCCCCGATCCGTCTCCCAGCCGCACCGCGAGCCCAGAGCGTTCGAGCGCGGTCCGCGCGTCACCGGGCGAGCCGGCCACGCATCGCACGAGCACGCCGACCGCGACCGTCACCCCTTCCGCCCCCTCGCAGGCACCCGTTCGCGCGACGGGGTCCACGGCGGGAAACAGGGCCACCAGGCTGAGGAGCACGGTCAAGATCGACATCTTCGAATACTAAGGGTGTCCACCCGGATGCGCACAGTGAATCTTTACGAAATATAGACGCGGGCCACGCTTGCGCATTCTTCGGCACAGGAAAAAGATGTGTTCTTCTCGCGCGCACCACTCCATCGGGTGCGGCTCTTCGAAAGGTTCAGAGCGTGACGCGCAGGCGCCTTGTCGCATTCGTCGTTCCCCTCGCCCTCGCCGGATTCCTGCTCACCGCGGGCGGCACCGCCCACTCACGGCAGACGGCACAGAGCCCGGTCGACATCTCCCCCGGCGCGATCAGGTTCGACCCGGCCCTGCCGAAACCGGACATCTCCTACGGCCACTCGGATCTGGACCTCGAATACATCCGAAAGGACGCGTCGGACACCAACGGATGCAGTACGAGGAATCACGAAGAAACCGAAGAGGCCATCGTCAGGCCGGGCACCGGGCACGTCACACTCGCCGGGGTCCGCTACGAACTCGAACAGTTCCATTTCCACACTCCGTCCGAACACCGTTTCCTCGGCCGCACCGATCCGCTGGAAATGCATTTCGTGCACCGCAGTGCCGCCGGGAAACTGCTGGTGATCGGCGTGCCGCTGCGCTCGGGCGCCGCGTCGCCGGTGGATCGCGTCCTGGCGAAGCTCGCCCCGGAATGCGGCGAAACGGTGGCGTTGGAGGACTTCGACCTCGCCACGCTCCTGCCACGCGACCGAAGCACGCTGCGGTACGACGGCTCGCTCACCACGGCCCCGTTCACCGAAGGGGTGCAGTGGTTCCTGATGTCCGAGCAGACCGTTTCGCCGTCGACGATCGCGCGGTTCCAGGGCCTGTTCGGTACGGGCAACGCCCGTGCGCCGCAGCCGCTCAACGGACGGCGGCTGACCGTGGTGCCGCAGTTCTAGTGAGTGGTAAGGACGGTTATTTGGGGGTAAGGCAAACGTGTCGTGGTCGCGGACGGGTCGATGGTGGGGTGAAGGCTCCCTTCACCGCGTCTAATGCGGTGAAGGGAGCCTTCACACCTGCCCCAAGTACATGAAGGACCCCTTCCTTGCGCCTAGGTACAGGAAGGGGTCCTTCATGTACTGAAGGCGCGCGGCCACAGGCGTTTCATCGGGATTTCATGGCTCCGCCCTACGGTTCCGGGCACGGATCCGCGACCGCGGACCGGTGGTCCACGAGGAGACGTGCATGAGCCCGGCGAGCCGGACCCCGTACAACATGGTGACGCCCCGGGACGACGCGCCGAGCCCCGGGCAACGGGACGGGGTCGTCGGACCGGGCTGGAGCTGGGCGGCGTTCTTCACCCCGTGGGCCGACGGCCGCCCGTCGCCGAGGTACCGGTGGACGCTGTTCGACACCGCCGCCGACGCCGTCGAAGACCTCCGTCGTTGTCTCGACGACGGCGCCGTCGGCCGGCGCGGCGCCCTCTGCTCCTCCGTGCTCCGCAAACGTGGCGCGCCAAGGGAATTGGTGCTGTGCGACGCCGCGGAGTGGGCTTACGCCGTCCACGAGGTCCGCGCCGGAGTGCACCTGGCCGACGCCGCCGACACCTACTTCGCGCGCTGGCGGACGAGCATGGCGGGGCACCGGTTCACGATCGTCAACGCCGGAGTACCGACTGTTTGGTGAGCTCCAGCCCCTCCAGCGCGAGAGTGCGCTGAGCGGGATCGCCGTCGGGTCCGATGGTGGTGAGCACCCACTCGAAATGCTCTCTGGCCGCCACCGGGTCGCCCGCGGCGAGATGGGTACGGCCGAGCCGGTTGCGGATCTCGGATTCCATCCCGACGATGGTCTCTTCGGTGACCGCGGTCAGCGCCCGCCGTTGAAGTTCGAACGCGGCGTCGAGATTCCCCAGTTCCAGTTCCGCGGCGCCCAGCCGGGCGAGACTGGTCGCGGTCAGAAGGCCGTCCGTGGTCTCCTCGGCGAGCTCGACGGACCGCCGGAGGTCGAGCGCGGCTTCGGCGAACCTGCCGGTTTCGAGCCGGACGGTGCCGCTGTGACACAGCACCCTGGCCACCATCCCGGGACTGCCGATCTCCTCCCCCAGCGCCTGGGCGCGGCCGAGGTGGTCGAGCGCCTCGTCGTGCTCCCCCTGCAGGTACGCGAGATAACCGAGCGCGGACAGCGATCTCTCGGCGAGCCAGCTGTCCCCCACCTCGTCGGCGAGGACCATCACCCGCCGCATGCCGGGGATCGCCAGATCGTGCCGTCCGGCGATCAGATCCACCATGGTCAGCCCGCCCAGTGCCCGCGCCTCCACCCCGCGGTCCCCGGAGGCCTGGCCCGCCCGCAGCGCGTCGTCGAACCAGCCGCGTGCCCGGTCCAGCTGCCCTTGCATGGCGTAGGCGTAGCCGAGGCAGAACCGCAGCGACGAGACGAGACGTTCGTCCTCGGCCCGTTCCGCCAGCGGAAGCGCGATCTGCAACGCCGTCCGGCATTCGTGGTACCGCTGCTGGCGCGCGAGATAGTCGACCAGTCCCTCGGCGACTGCGCACGCGAGGTCGTCCAGCCCGGCTTCGGCCGCTTGCGACACCACTTCCGGCAGTTCGCCGACGGCATCGAGCCAGGCGGAAGCGTCGCGCTGGCCGGTGAAAGGACCGCCTTTCTCCAACGGGAACCGCGCGACACCCCATTCGCTCGCCCGTCGAGCGGCGCCGAGATACAAGCCGTATACACGTTTCCGTGCCGCTTCGGCGGCCTCCTCGGGCATCTCCCCGGCGAGCCGCCGGGCGTAGACCGCCACCAGGTCGTGCAGCCGGTAGCGGCCGCTCGCCGGCTCCTGCACGAGGCTCGCGTCGACCAGGCTTTCCAGCCGCCGCTCGGCTTCGGCGGGCGAGCAGTCCAGCAGCGCGGAGACCGAGAGCCGGTCGAACTCGGCCGTCGGCGACAGGCCGAGCACACTGAACGCGTCCTGCTCGGCAGGGCGCAGCTGTTCGTACGACAGGCGCAGCGCCACCTCGACGCTGCGGTCCTCGGCGGTCAGTTCGCCGAGCCTGCGCTCGTCGTCCGACATCCGGTCCACCAGATCCTTGAACGTCCACATCGGACGGTTCTGCAGCCGGGCGCCCGCGATCCGCAGCGCGAGCGGCAAACGCCCGCACAGCCCGGCGAGCGCACGCACGGCGAACCGCTCGCCCTCGGCCCTCGGTGCGCCGACGATCCGGCCGAGCAGTCGTTCCGCCGCTTCGAGGCCCAGTGCGCCAAGGGAAACGCGCCGATCGGCGTCCAAACCGGACAGACGGCGACGGCTGGTCACCAGCACCCGGCTGCCCGGTCCGGACGGCAGCAACGGCCGCACCTGTCCGGCGGACTCGGCGTTGTCGAGCACCAGCAGCAACCGCAGTTGCGCGGTCGCCGCCCGCCACGACGCGGACAGCTCGTCGAGATCGTCGGGCATGAGCCCGTCTTCGACCCCGACCGCGCGCAGCAGCCGCCGCAGCGCACGCTCCGGTGTCACCGGCTCACGGCCTTCGGTGTAGCCGTGGAGATCCACGAACAACGCACCGTCCGGATAGGACTCGCGGAGCCGGTGGGCCGCGCGCACCGCGAGCGTGGTCTTCCCGGCGCCCGGGACGCCGTCGACGGTGTCGACCGAGACCGACTCCGGATCGCCGTCCGCCACGAGCAGCGCGAGTTCCCGATCCCTGCCGACGAGTTCGCCGTTGGTGGCGGGCAGCTCGTTGCGGATCCGGCGAGCGGGCTCCCTGCGCGGGGCGACACCGAGCAGCGCTTCGTCCCCGCGCAGCACCGCCTCCTGCACCTGCCTCAGCTCCTCACCCGGCTCGACGCCGAGCTGCTCCACCAGCCGCTCGCGGACGTCGGTGAACACCTCCAGCGCCTCCGCCTGCCGCCCGCCGCCGTAGAGCGCCCGCATCAGCAACGCGGCCAGCGGCTCACTCGGCGGATCGGCCGACACCAGCGCCGAGAGCTCGCCGATCACCTCGTCGAACCGTCCGAGTTTCAGCTGGGCCTTCAGTTTCCGGCGCAGCAACAGCAGTTTGCGTTCCTCCAGCCGTCGCCGCTCGCCCTGGACGAACGCGCCGGGCAGTCCCGTCAGCGGCTCGCCGTGGAACAGCCGGAGCGCGTCGGCGAAGGTGTCCACCGCGGCGACGAGGTCGCCCGCTTCCTCGGCGGCGGCCGCGACGGCGGCGACCTCTTCCAGCCGGATCACGTCGAGGAGCACCCCACCACCGGCGAACCGGTAGCCGCCGCGGTCGGACACGATCACCGAGTCCCGCGGCTTCGTCCCCGACGCGTCCAGGCATTGCCGCAACCGCCGGACGTACACCGGCAGCACGTTCGACTCCGGCGGCTTCTCCCAGAGCCCGTCGGTGAGTTCGTAATGGCTGACGGTCACGTCCGGGCGCAGCAGCAGCGCGGCGAGGACGGCCTGCTGGCGGACCGGACCGAGGTCCAGCCGGGTCTCGCCGTACCAGGCCCGCAACGGGCCGAGCACTTCGAACCGCAGTTTCGATTCCGACATGATCCCCCCTTCGTCCCGCACTAGCCCGGCACCACGATCCCGTGATCGAACGCGTACACGATCGCCGCCGCCCGGTCCCGCAACTGGAGTTTGGTGAAGATCCGGCCGATGTGGCTTTTCACGGTCACCTCCGAAATCACGAGAGTCGCGGCGATCTCCGCGTTGGTCAGCCCCCGGCCGATCGCCCTGAGCACGTCCTGTTCCCTCGGTGTCAGCAGTTCCGGCGAACGCCCGCCGCTGCCGTTCCCGGCGGCCTGCCGATAAGCGGCGAGCACCCGGCCGGTGACCCCTGGATCCAGCCAGGCGTCGCCCGCGGCGACCGCCCGCACGGCCCGGATCAGGTCTTCGGCGGGGGAATCCTTGAGCACATAACCCGCCGCGCCCGCCCGCAGCGCGTCGGCCAAGAGGTTGTCGTCGTCGAAGGTGGTCAGCGCGAGCACCGGCGGATGCCCGCCGGTCCGCCGCAGCCGTCTGGTGGCCTCGACGCCGCCGACGTTCTTCATCCGCAGGTCCATCACGATGACGTCGACCTCGTGCGCGGCCAGCGCCGCGGGCACGTCCGCCCCGTCGCCGCATTCCCCCGCGATGACGAACCCGTCGCGCCGCCGCAGGATGCGCCGCAGCCCGGACCGCACCAGCTCCTGATCGTCGACCAGCAGCACCTGGACCTCGGCGGCGGTCACGGCTTGACCCCCGGCACGGTGACGCGCACGATCCACTGCCTGCCGCTGGGCCCGGCGCTGAGATCGGCGCCGAGCTGCGCCGCCCGGACGGCCATCCCGGCCAGTCCCGAGCCGTCTTCGGCCGCGCGGCGGACGGTCGCGGGGAGGGTGTTGCTGACGACGAGGTCCAGCCCGGAACGGCCGGCGTTCAGCCGGACCTCCGCGGTCGCGCCGGGGGCGTGCTTGACGACGTTGACAAGTGATTCCTGCACGATCCGGTAGAGGCCCAATCCTTCCGAGGCGCCTACCCGGCCGAGGTCGCCTTCCTGTGTATAGCGCACCGCCAGTCCGGCGCTGCGGGTGCGTTCCACCAGCGTCGCGATGTCCTCCACGCCCGGCAGCGGGGCGCTGCCCGACGGGGAGTCGGCGAGCAGGCCGACCGTGCGGCGGATGTCGGCCATCGCCGCCCGTCCCACCTGCTCGGCTTCGGTCAGCGCTTCGATCGCCTCGTCGACGTCGCGGTCCTGCTGCAGCGCGTGCCGGGCACCGGTCAGGTGCAGCAGCGTGATGCTGAGCGAATGACCGACGACGTCGTGCACCTCACGCGCGATCCGCTGGCGTTCGGCGAGCAGCGCCTTGTCGCGGGAGGCGTCCCGGTTGCCGCGCTCGGCGGCCAGCACCCTGGTGTACCAGCGGGTCATGAGCCCGCCGCTGAGGCCGAGCAGGACCGCGACCATGTACACCGGTCCGCCGATCAGCCCGCCCCAGATCCCCGCCACGGCCAGCACCGCCTCGCAGGCGATCGTGACGAGGGCGATCCCCCATGACGTCCGCAGGACACTGCCCGCTTCGGTGGCCGCGACCAGCAACAGCAACGGCGCGAAATCCGGGAGCGCCGGCTCGGCGAGCAGGACGGCGGCGGCGGCGATCAGCGCCGCCACCCGCGCCCAGGGCACGACCCAGCCCGTGAGCGCCCACGCCAGCGGGGTGGCGATCACGAGCAGCCCGCCCAGCGCGATCGGCTGCGGCGGTACCAAGGCGTCCCGCTGCACCACCGCGACCACGGCGAAGACCACGCTCACGAAGGTGGAACTCACCGGAACCCACCAGGGCAGGGCGAGCCCGGCCCGGGCGAGACTCACCTGCGCCCGTGCCCGGAACCGGTCCCGCAAGATCTCCAGCACGCCATCAGCCTAGGAAGTCCCGGTGAACGAGTCATCGTGCGACGGGCGGCACCCGTCTCCGCCCACGGTAGGAGGCCGGGCGAGCACGGTCGGATGAAATCCGGATGAAACCCCGGGCGCTCATTCCTGGCTGAGCGCGACCCAGTTCAGTTTCTCCTGTTCTCGTTTCGGCAGGCCCGCGACGACGAGGTCGTAGGAGTCCTCGATCATCTCCCGGACGAAGTCGTCGGTCAGCGAACCGTCCAGTTCGACGGTGTTCCAGTGTCGTTTGTTCAGGTGGTAGCCGGGGATGATCGCCGGATGTTCGGCGCGCAATCGGACGGCGAGGTCGGGCTCGCATTTGAGACTGATCCGCAGCGGTTTCGCCTTGAGCGGGCTGAGCGCGAACACCTTGCCCGCGACCTTGAACACGCTGTTCTCCTCCCCGAACGGGAACTCCTCCCTGGCGCCGGGGAAGCCGAGGCAGATCTTCCGGAGGGCGGCTGGCTTCATGGCGTTCAGGCTAATCGCGACCACCGACAGAAACCTGTCCCGTCCGGGACGTTGACCGCTTGTCGGTGATTCACTGACGATGGGTGGAGCCGACTGGGTGGAGGCGAAACCGACATGCGCGTGAAACAGCTCGTCGTAGCGGGAATCCTGGTGCTGGGTGTGGTGCCCGGGGTCGCCGCGGCGGCCCCGCCGTCCGGAGTGGAAAGCGCCGCCCCGAGCGGCTGGGTGGGCACCTGGGCGGCGGCTCCCGCGGCCGGGGTGGCCGGGACCGACAACGGCTACCCGAACTTCTCGATCCGCAACATCGTGCACACCAGCGTCGGCGGGCACGAAGTACGCGTGCGGCTGTCCAACGCCTTCGGCCGGACTCCGGTGCTCTTCGGCCGGGTGACCGTCGCGGTCGCCGCCGGCCCGGACACCCCGCAGGCCGTGCCGGGCACGATGCGCACGCTGACCTTCGGCGGGGATCGCGAGGTCACCGTGCCACCGGGCGCCGACATCCTCAGCGACGGCGCGGCGCTGACGGTGCCGAGGGACGGTGATCTCCTGGTCACCACGTACACGCCGACGCCGTCGGGTCCGGTCACCTACCACCCTCTGGCGATGCAGAACTCGTACTTCACCCGGAACGGCGACAAGGCGGCCGACGAGTCGGCGGCGTCGTTCCCGGAGAAGACCGCGGTCTGGCACTACGTGTCCGGTGTGGACGTCCGGGGCCGCGGCCTGCGGGGCAGTGTCGTGGCGATCGGCGATTCGATCACCGACGGGGCGAACTCGACCTGGGGCGCGAACCTGCGCTGGCCGGATCAGCTCGCCGACAAGATCAGCGCGCGGACGGGCGTGCTCAACGCCGGGATCAGCGGGAACCGGCTGCTGCTCGACGGCGGCAACTACGGCGTCAACGCGCTGGCCCGGCTGGACCGCGACGTGCTCGGCCAGTCCGGCGTGCGGACGGCGATCGTGTTCGAGGGCATCAACGACATCCAGCAGACCCCGCACCAGGCCGATCCGAACAAGATCATCTCGGCGTTGAAGCAGATCGCCGACCGGGCGCACGACCGCGGTCTGCGCGTACTGGGCGCGACGATCACGCCGTGGAAGGGCTGGGGTTCGTACACGCCGCAACTCGAGGAGACCCGGCAGGCGGTGAACCGGTTCATCCGGACGAGCCGGCTCTTCGACGGCTACATCGACTTCGACGCGGTGATCCGCGATCCCGCCGACCCGCAGCGGATGAAACCCGAGTATGACTCCGGTGATCACCTCCACCCCGGCGACAAGGGCTTCACCGCCATGGCGGACGCCGTCCCGCTGCCGGGGCTCCGCTGATAATCAAGGGCTGCGCCAGGCGGTTCGGTGGGGCACGATGAACTGATGGCGAGCAGCGACAGCGGGATCCGGGAGACGGCGCGGCTGGTCCGGTTCGCCGAACACGAGGCGCGTGCCGAAATCCTCCGGGCGCGGCTCGCCGATCTCCACGGGACCATCCGGCTGGCGAAGCGGACGTCGAACCTGTTCCGGGCGCGGAAGGCGACCAGTACGCCGGGGCTGGACGTCTCGGGATTCACGCACGTGCTCGACGTCGATCCCTTGGCGCGCACGGCCGACGTCGAAGGCATGGTCACCTACGAGCAGCTGGTGGACGCGACCCTGCCGCACGGGCTGATGCCACTGGTCGTGCCGCAGCTCAAGACGATCACGCTCGGCGGCGCGGTCACCGGCCTCGGCATCGAGTCCTCCTCGTTCCGCAACGGGCTCGTGCACGAGTCGGTACTGGAGATGGAGTTGCTCACCGGCGACGGCAGGATCGTCGTCGCCCGGCCGGACAACGAGCACAGCGATCTGTTCCACGGCTTCCCGAACTCGTACGGGACGCTCGGCTACGCGTTGCGGTTGAAGATCGAACTGGAGCCGGTCAAGCCGTACGTCCGGCTCGATCACGTGCGATACGAAGACACCGAGGAGTACTTCGCGGCCCTCGGAGAGGCATGCCGGAGCGGGTCGGCGGACTTCGTGGACGGAACGGTCTTCGGGCCGGGCGAGCAGTATCTGACGCTGGGCACCTTCACCTCCTCGGCACCGGTGACCAGCGATTACACCTGGCTCGACATCTACTACAAGTCGATCCGCTCCCGCGAGACCGACCATCTGAGCGTCCGGGACTACCTGTGGCGCTGGGACACGGACTGGTTCTGGTGCTCGCGGGCGTTCGGCGTGCAGCACCGGCTCCCCCGGCTGTTGCTGGGCAGGCGGCTGCTGCGGTCGTCGGTCTACTGGAAGCTCGTGGCGCTCGACCGCCGGTTCGGGATCGCCGCGAAACTGCTCAAGCTCCGTCGTCTTCCCCCGGAAGAGACCATCGTCCAGGACATCGAAGTGCCGCTCTCGCGGGCCGCGGAGTTCCTGGACTTCTTCCGCCGCGAGATCCCGATCAGCCCGGTGTGGATCTGCCCGCTGAAGCAGCGGCCGGGCGGCGTGAACTCGCCGCTGTACGAAATGGACCCCGAGACGCTGTACGTCAACTTCGGGTTCTGGTCCGCCGTACCACTGGACCCCGGCGAGGCGCCGGATACGCACAATCGGCTGATCGAGGCCGAAGTGACCCGGCTCGGCGGGCGGAAATCGCTGTACTCCGACAGTTTCTATGCCGAAGAAGAGTTCTGGCGGCTGTACAACGGCGACGCCTACCGGAAACTGAAGACGGCCTACGACCCCGACGGCCGCCTGCTCGACCTGTACGCGAAATGTGTGCGGCGGCGGTGATCGGGCCCGGGAAGAAGAGAGACGATCATGGCTGAGACGACCACCGTCGGGAAGATCTTCGAGCGGTTGCTCGGCCCGAGCGCCGAAGTGTCCATCACCGCCTACGACGGCAGCACGAGCGGCCCGGCGGACGCGCCGGTGTCGATCCAGGTGCGGTCGCCGCTGGCGCTGACGTACCTGATGTCGTCCCCTGGCGACCTCGGGCTCGCCCGTGCCTACGTCGCCGGCGCGCTCGACGTGGACGGCGATCTCTACTCGGCGTTGCGCGCGCTCGTCGCCCAGGTCGATCAGCTCAGCGCCGCGGACCGGTTGTGGCTGCTGCGCGAACTCGGGCCGAGGCATCTGCGCCGCGTCGCCCCGCCCGCCGAAGAACTGCCGAGCCGCGCCAAGCGCGTCTTCGACGGGCTACGGCACTCGAAAGCGCGCGACAGCAACGCGATCTCGAACCACTACGACGTCTCGAACCGGTTCTACGAACTGGTGCTCGGCCCGTCGATGGCCTACACCTGTGCCGCGTATCCGTCCGAAGGCGCATCGCTGGAAGAGGCGCAGGCGCATAAATTCGACCTGGTGTGCCGGAAACTCGGGCTCCGGCCCGGCATGCGGCTGCTGGACGTCGGCTGCGGCTGGGGCGGGATGGTCGAGCACGCCGTCCAGAACTACGGCGTCGAGGCGCTGGGCGTCACCCTTTCGCGCGAACAGGCGCAATGGGCGCAGAAGGACATCGTGACCAAGGGGCTCGCGGACCGCGCCGAGGTGCGGCACCTCGACTATCGGGACGTCACCGAAACGGGCTTCGACGCGGTCTCGTCGATCGGGCTCACCGAGCACATCGGCGCGCGCAACCTGCCGTCATACTTCCGTTTCCTCGCAGGGAAACTGAAGCCGCACGGGCGACTGCTGAACCACTGCATCACCAACCCGGACACCTCCGTCCCGCACCGGTCACGCGGGTTCATCGACCGGTACGTCTTCCCCGACGGCGAACTGGAATCCGTCGGCGAGATCGCCACCGCGATGCACGACAGCGGGCTGGAGGTGCGGCATTCGGAGAACCTCCGCGAGCATTACGCCACCACCCTCGGCGCCTGGTGCGCCAACCTCGACGCGAACTGGGACGAGGCCGTCGCCGAAGCGGGAGCCGGCCGGAGCCGCGTCTGGGCGCTGTACATGGCCGCGTGCCGCCTCGCCTTCGAACGCCGGGAAATCGAACTGCACCAGGTGCTCGGGGTGAAGGTCGGGCCGGACGGCGACGCGGGTATGCCGCTGCGGCCGGACTGGGGCGTTTAGAGGACTCAATGCCGGAAGGCTTCGGCGAGCCACCACGAGCCGCCGTCGTCGGCGATCTTGGCATCGACGACGAGCGGCGCGTCCCGTGGGCCGTCGAGCCAGTCCTTGACGGCGGCGAGATCCTCGACCGACCGCACGGTGACCCCGGCGCAGCCGAAACCGCGTCCGATCGCCGCGATGTCGGTGTCGGGGAACCGGACCGTCGTCATGTCCGCCGTGCCGAAATGGTGGATCTCGGCGCCGTACGCCGCGTCGTTGTAGACGATGACGACGAGCGGGATCCTAAGTCGTACGGCGGTTTCCAGTTCGGAGAGGGCCATGTGGAACCCGCCGTCGCCGACCCCGAGCACCGGTAGGCGTTCCGGCCGGGCCAGCGCCGCGCCGATCGCCGTCCCGAGGCCCAGTCCGATGCTTTGGAACGCCTGGGTGAAGCAGAAGCCGTTCTCGTCGGGGACGGACAGATACGCGCTCGGGTAGCCCATGAAGTTGCCGGAGTCGATCGAGACCACCCGTTCGGCGGGCAGGATCTCGTCGAGACGGCGGCTGAGCATGCGCGGATCGATCCTCCCGCCGCCGGATAGGTCGTTATACGGGACGTCGTTCCATCGGGTGGTTTCAGGAGCTTCGCGGCTCCTGTGGTGGCCACGCCTCACGAGTTCGGCGTGCACGTCCGCGGCCGTACTGGCGACGTCGCCGACGACGCCCAGGTCGATCGGCCGGTGCGCGCCGAGCGCCGCCTGGTCGACGTCGACCTGGACCCGCCGGGCGGCCGGACCGAGCAGCGTGCCGTGCCGGGTGGTCCACATGTTCAGCGCGCACCCCCAGCCGATCACGAGGTCGGCGTCCCTGATGAGATCCGCCGCTCGCGGCGACGAAAAGCCGCCCGAGATCCCGATCGAAAAGGGATCGTCGTGGAAGAGGCCGTGCGCCACCGCCGAAGTCGCCAGCAGCGCGCCGGAGACCTCCGCGAGTTCTCTGAGAGGTGTGGCGCTCCCCCGTGCGCCGCGGCCGGCGATGAACACCGGCCGCCGCGCTTCGACGAGGAGATCGGCCAGTTTCGCGATCGCGTCGGCACTCGGACGGATCGACGCCGGACCGGGGATTTCCGGCACCGTGACCGCTTCGGGCGCTTCCTGCGCTTGGACGTCGAGTGGAAGGTTGAGCAGGACGGTCCGTCGCTGCTGCACCGCCGTCCGATAGGCACGGACGGTGTCGGCGACCGCGGTCCGCGCGCCGTGCACACGTTCGGACCCCGCGCCGACGGCGGCCGCGAGCGCGTCCTGGTCGACCCGGAAGTTCGACAGCACCGCGGACGCCGCGGTATCCCCAGCCAGGACGATCATCGGGGTCCGGCTCTTGGCCGCCTCGGTGATACCGGTGAGCGCGTTGGTCAGCCCACAGCCCTGATGGAGACTCAGTACTGAGACTTCGCCGCTCATCCGGGCGAACGCGTCGGCCATACTCGCCGCGCCGCCCTCGTGCCGCGCGGCGACGAAACGCACCCCACCCGCCCGCAATCCGTTGGTCGCGTCGAAATTGCCGCTGCCCACCACCCCGAACGCCGCACCGACACCGAGTTCCGCGAGCGTACGGCCGACCAGCTCGGCGACGTTCATACCCGCTCGACCAGCGCGTAGACCCTGGCGGGACTGCCGGAACCGCCGACGATCGGGAGCGGGCTGACGACCAGCAGCGAGCCGGTGGCAGGCAGACTCGCCAAGTTCCGCAACTGGGTCAAGCCGTGTTTTCCGGCGCCCAGAAGGAGTTCGTGGCACGGGAAGGCCGGTTCGAGTGCGAGAGCCTGCCCCGCGTCGGTGCCAACGGTCTCCACCCCGAACCCGGTGATCGGCGCCTCCTCCGCGAGCCAGCGGGCGCACTCCCCCGAAACGCCCGGCGTGTGCGGACCGTTCTCGTCGTTGTTGAGGAAGGCTTCCTGATCGTGTGAGCGAGCGTCCCAGCCCGTGCGATAGAGCAGCCAGCCGCCATCGGGCAGTGGCCCGTTCACCCGCTCCCACTCACGGATGTCTTCTATGGACAGCAGGTAATCCGGGTCTTCGGCCGCGCGGGCCGACGCGTCGAGCACCACCGCCGGGGCGACCAGCGTGCGCAACGGCACCTCGGAGACGTCGTGGCCGTCCTTTCCCGACACCCAATGCACGGGGACGTCGAGGTGGGTCCCGGTGTGCTCGCCGGTGTGGATGTTGTTCCAGTACCAGCGCGGGCCGCGTTCGTCGTACCGGCTGATCTCCTCCAGGCCGAACGGGATCGTGTTCGCGAACGGCTCCGGCAGCTGGAGGATCGGGGTGCTCGCGCTCAGCGGGGCGGTGAGGTCGACGACCTCGATCGCGCCCGTGGTGATGGCGGAGTTCAGCTGGGCCAACAACGACATGCGTGCCTCCCGGGAGTGACTGCGGCGTCTCGGCCACCTTAGGCGGATTTCGGGTTTGATGGTTGGCTGGGACGTCGCCGATACGCTGAGGAGGAGATCGATGGTCGAGGTGGCACTGCGGTCGGTCGAGGACCGCGACCTGGACACCTTGTACGAGTTGATGCGTGACCCCGAATCGGTCAGGATGGCCGCGTTCGTCGCGAGGGACCCCGACGATCGCGAAACGTTCGACCGCCACATGGTGAAATTGAGGACTTCTCCGGACCTCATCGTGCGTGCGGTGACCGGTGATGGCCGCTTCCTCGGCACCATCGGCAGGTTCTTCGTGGAAGGCGACGCTGAAATCACCTACTGGATCGACCGTGCCGTTTGGGGGCAAGGAATCGCCAGCCGAGCCCTCGCTCTGTTCCTGGAGATGGTCGAGGTCCGGCCTTTGTACGCCCGCGCCGCCAGCGACAATCTCGGGTCGCTTCGGGTGCTGGAGAAGGCGGGCTTCAGTGTTGTTGGGACCGAAGTCGCCTACGCGGCCGCCCGGGGTGGGGAGATCGAGGAAACCGTTCTGCGCCTTGACCTTTGACTTGAGTGAGGGCGGAGAGCGTGTTGCGAAAGCCACTTTCGCAACGTTGAAGGTTGCGAAAGTGGCTTTCGCAACGCGTCTCACGAACACTACTTGAATCCGATTTCGATAAAAGTTCTCACATTCGCACATTTGTTCGATGTACGGTATTCTTGTGGGGTGTCCGGACAACGTATCCTCGAGCCGCCGCGGGAGTTGTGGCGTGCCGGTGCGCGGGAGCTGGCGCATGGTGTGGTGGAGCGGTTGTCGGTGGCACGGCAGGCGTTGGCGGAGGTCGGGCAGTTCCTGGTCGAGATCGAGTCCCGCGGCCCGATGGAACTGTTCGGGCACGGTTCGACCGCGGGTTGGTTCGCTGAGACCGCGCGGGTCAGTCCGAACGAGGCCCGTGACACCGTGGCCCGTGCGTTGGCGGTGAACGAGAGCCGGAACCTCGACGGCACCCCCGCCCCGGCGTTCGCGCCGATCGCCGGAGCCGCGGCGGCGGAGGGCGACTTGGGGCATCAGCAGCTGGATCCGATCCTCGCGGTGCTGAAGAAGATCCCGGCCGACGCCTCGGCCGATGACCGGACCGGCGCCGAACAGATCCTGGTCACCTTGGCCCGCCACGCCGGGCCGCAGGAGATCGCCAACGTCGGCGCCGACCTCTTGGCCCATCTCGACCCCGACGGGAACGAACCCAAGGACGAGGACCTGAAACCACCCTCACGCGAGGTGCACCTGCACAAGCGTGACGATGGATGGTGGCGGCTCAACGGCCTCCTCGACCCGGAATTCGGGGCCCGCGCCAACGCTCTGTTCGAAACCTGGGGACAGCGAAGACCCGTCGACGAGGACGGCAACCGCGACCCGCGCACCCCAGGCGAACGCAACGGGGACGCGTTGTTCGACGCGATCCACTACGCGATGACCAACGACAAAGCCCCCACCCTCTCCGGAGACCGCACCACCATCGTGGTCACCATCCCGCTGGACACTCTGACCTCGGGGCTGGGGGCGGCCTGCGTGGACGGGGTCGCGCAGATCACCGCCCGGCACGCCCGCATGCTGGCCTGCGACGCCAAAATCATCCCCGCCATCCTCGGCAGCGAAAGCGAACCCCTCGACATCGGACGTGCCGCCCGCAGTGTCACCCCCGCCCAACGCCGGGCCTTGAACCTGCGCGACCACGGATGCGCGTTCCCTGGCTGCCGGCGAAGACCGAAACACTGCGAAGCCCACCACATACTCCCGTGGGGACAGCTCGGCGACACCGACCTCAACAATCTCTGCCTGTTGTGCCGCTACCACCACATGGTCATCCACGGCCAATCCGGCTGGACAGTCCACATCACCAACGGACGACCCGAATTCATCCCACCGCAATACTTGGACCCGCTCCAAACACCCCGCCACAACCACCGCTGAACCCGAGGAAGCCCGCCGACCAACTTGGCGACGGGCCCCTCGGCATGCGCTCGTTCAGTTGAACCAGGTTCCGAACATCGAACTCTGCGACCGGCCCTCCAGCCGCTTCCCGAGATCGACGGCCTGCGCCTCGGTGAGCAGACAGATGTAGTCGGTGACAGCCCTGGCACACCGAGCCTCCTTGTTGCCCTTGAAGGTCCCCTTCGCCTCGTCGTCACGCTTGATGTCGCGGTAGATCACACGAAGGTGGATCGGGATCTTCGGACTGTTCGGCGATTTGACCAGACAGGTGAACAATCGATCGAAGAGCGAACCGATTATCCTTTTCTGGCCTTCCTGCTGAATGGCCAACGGAGGCCTGTCGATCACGTAGAACCACGTGAGCTCCTTCAGCGCGGCGACCCGATACTGGCTGTCTTGGTCGACCTCCACAAAGGGTGGTCGATCGATGAGCCGGACAGCCTTCACGAGACTGGTGAGATGCTTGCTGGTGATCATGTTCATCTGAACTCGGTTCTCACGGGTATCCCAGCACTGCGACTTGAGGTTTTCGCCGAACTCGTCGACGATCACGTCGATCTGCTCCCGAAAGCGGTATTCGTTGAAGCCGACGTCCTCCTTCAGCCGGCGGCAGCCATGCTTGAGGATGCGCTTCTTGTCGATCGCGAGATTGTGCAAGGGGATCAGCCCTGCCCGGAAGTAGTCCTCGAGGTCATGGGGCGCGTAGCTGATGTCGTCGGCCCAGTCCATGAGGATCGCGTTCGCGGACCTCAACTCACCAAGACTGGAATCCCTCACCCACGCGAAGTCCTTCCATTCGGTCTGGTATGCGCCCCATTTCTCACCAAAGCCACGATTGGTCCACGAAGTCGTGGGCTTGGCCGAATCGCGTGGTTTGAGACGCGGATACTTGAGGACCGCGTTCAGCGTCGCCCGGGTCAGGTTGAGTCCTATGTGTTCCTCCTTCCGTCGGGCGAGTTTCGTCACCACACGGAAGGACTGGGCGTTACCTTCGAAACCTTCCAGGCCTGCGACCTGCCTGAGGCGCTGATCGAGGACCTCCTCCGCGATGTGCCCGAACGGTGGATGGCCGATGTCGTGCACGAGTCCTGCCGTCTCGACGACATCCTCGTTCAGATCCGCCCCCTTCGGAAAACCCACGTCCCGCGATCTATAGCGCAGGTGCTGCACAAGTCTTCGCCCCATCTGGGCGACCTTCAGACTGTGCGTGAGCCGGTTGTGCAGCACCAGCTGCTCGTTGACCGCGGCGACCTGCGCCACTCCGGCCAGCCTCCGGAACGCGGACGAGTACAGCACTCGGTCCCGATCTCGCTGATATGCGTCGCGATATGTCCGCCGCTTTTCCACTGTGTGGCGCCGGGCCTCACCGAACGTCCCCTCCGACATGGTCGCCTCCTCGTCGTGACTCAAAGAGCTTCGAAAAGAAGGCGGCCGACACCACAACACCGTTAACGACTCAAGCGAAAACCCGGGCCATCGGTATTCGTTCGCGACCGAACCGCAACCCCGATCAGTCCACCATCACCAAATCCAGTCCCCGCACCCGTTCCCGGTCCGCGATAACGTCGATCTCGCTGATCTTCCCGTCCACGAAAGCGAACGCGAGCACCACCGAAGGCCGTCCTTCGTCGGCCATCACGAGCCCGACGCCGCCGTTCACCAGCGCGAGCTGAGTGACCGCCGCCCGCACCGAAGCGGCCGCCGCGCCGCGAGCCACCACGTTGGCGCCGCGCAGGAAGATCGGCTCGCGCGAGGGGCCTGCAGCCTTGTCCGCGCGGAGGACGACGTCGGGGTGCAGGAGTTCGAGGAGCGCGGCGAAGTCTCCGCCGCGGGCCGCGGTCAGGTAGGCGTCGACGACCTGGCGTCGTCGCGCGAGGTCCGGTTCCGCGGCGATGGGGCGGCCTTGGACCCGGCGCCGGGCTCGGCTCGCGAGTTGCCTCGCGGCGGCCGGGGTGCGGTCGATCAGCGGGGCGATCTCGTCGAACGGGACCGCGAACATGTCGTGCAGGACGAACGCGAGCCGTTCGGCGGGGGCCAGCGTGTCCAGGACCACCAGCATCGCCAGCCCCACCGAGTCGGCGAGCTCCGCGTCGGCGGCGGGATCGACCGAGGAGTCGGCGGGCTCCGAGAACGCGGCGTCGAGCGATTCCTCCCGCCGGTGGTCGCGCGAGCGCAACACGTTCAGGCACACCCGCGCCACCACCGTGGTCAGCCAGCCGCCGAGGTTCTCGATCTCCGCCGCGTCGACACGGTTCAGCCGCAGCCACGTGTCCTGGACGGCGTCTTCGGCCTCACTGGCCGAGCCCAGCATCCGGTAGGCCACCGCCCGCAGCCTGGTCCGGTGTTCCTCGAAGCGTTCCGTCAGCCGATCCACCGTTCACATCTAACAGCCACCGAGATCGTCGGTGAACCGCACACCCGAAGACCGGTACGACGCGGCCCGGTCGGCGGCGGCCTGCGGCGTCAGCACCTCGTTCTTCGCGTAGTAGACCCAGTCCACCTGTTCGAGGTAGGTGCTCGTCCCGCCGCTGTGCTGCGTGAGATCGATGAACCACTGGTTCACGTTGAGCGACATGTTCTGCCGCGGGTACACGTCGAACGGCCCGCTGCGGTCGTGATCGGCCACCAGGGCGCCGTCGATGTAGTACCGCACATGGCCGTCGGACACCGTCGCGACGACAGAGCGCCATCCGTCGATACTGCGATGCTGGCTGTCGCTCTTGTTCTCGGCGTACCAAGGGTCCGGCGTGTAGGTGTGCCAGCTGGTCTGGAAGTTCACCGGCCCCGCCTCGCCCCATCCGCCGTTGGGCAGGTACTCCGAGAAGTCCAGCTCGCTGTAGATCGGGTCGTTGTCGTAGCGGAGCGGGCTGATCGTGAAGAACGTCTGGTTGATCCGGTCGCCGTCGGGGCCGGACGCCGGCGCGTCGGAGAAGCGGATCCGCGCCGCGTAGGTCCCTTCGAAGAAGCGGCGATCGGGCTGCATGATCTCGGTCTGCGTCGTCCCCGCGGGCGTGCCGTCGGTGGTGGAGGCGAGTTGCAGCACCTTGTCCCCGTCCGACGTCGGGAACGTGATGCCCTCGGGCGCCCAGCGCGCGCCGCCGACACCGGGGCCGCCCGCACCGGAACGTACCTGCCAGCCGTGCTCGGCAAGGAGACCGTCGGTATGCGAGCCGTAGTGGAAGTCGTCGAACAGCGCGCCGCAACCGGCCGCTCCCGAAGCGGCGCCCGGCGCCAGACCCAGTGCGGCGACCGACAACGCCGCGACGGTGGCGGCGCGGAACTTCCCTGAAGTCGACATCTCGTCTCCTTTACCACTGGTCAGTTTCTTTCCACCGTCACCCGGTGAAGTGGTAAAGTCAATAGGTCTAGACAACTTGTCCACCAGCCAATTCTCCGTGACCACTGGGTAGGCTGTGGTCATGCGGCGAACAGAGGTCAAGGATCGGCTACGCCAGCTCATCGAGCGGCGGCAGCCGGGAGAGGTCCTGCCTTCGGAACGCGCGCTGAGCACCGAGATCGGCGTTTCGCGCCCCACCCTGCGGGCCGCGATCGACGAACTGGAACGCGACGGTCTCGTGGTCCGCGAGCACGGCCGCGGCACGTTCACCGCGCCGCGCAAGATCTCCCAGGACCTCATGCCCGCCACCGGCGGCGAGCAGTTCGCCCCGCCCGCCGAGGGCCACTGGACGAGCCGCGTGATCGACTTCGCCACCACACCCGCCGGCGCCCGCCTCGGCAAACGGCTCGAGGTCTCCCCCGGCCACACACTGGTGGCCGTCACCCGCGTCCGCGTCGTCGAAGAAGCACCGATGGCGATCGAGCGGATCCTGGTCCCGCGCGATCTCGTGCCCGACATCACGGCCGCGGGTTTCGAATCCGGCTCGTTCTACGAACTGCTCCGCACGCGGTACGAGGTCGTGCCCGCGACGGCCGTGCAGATCATCGAGCCGACCGTCACCGACCCCGACGAGTCCGGCCTGCTCGGCGTCCCGCAGCACTCCCCCGCGCTGCTGTTCGAACGCACCACCCGCGACGACGGCGGCCGTGTGATCGAGTACACCCGCTCGATCTACCGGGGCGACCGCTACCGGATCACCTCGCACCTGACGTTCGACCACACCTCGGGCTGACTCCGGCGTGCCGGGGCGGTCGCGGCCGGAGTCCATGTAAGACTCCCGGGCGATGTACACCCCGTCCGATCTCGCCGACCTGCTCGAATGCGAGCACCGCAGCCTCCTCAACCAGGCGCTGGCCGCCGGCCTGCCGGGCGCGCCGCGGCCGGGTTCCGGGCCGGATCAGCTCGCGGTCACGCACGGGCGCGCGCACGAGGCCGCGACGCTGGACAAGCTGCGCGGCGAGCGGAGCGCAGTCGTCGAGATCGACGAACGAGACCCGGTCGTCGCCGCGAAGGCCACCGAGGAAGCGCTTCGGGCCGGTGCTCCGGTGATCTACCAGGCGGTCTTCCACGACGGCGAGTTCTCCGGCCGGGCCGACTTCCTGATGCGAGACGACGAAGGCCGCTACGAGGTCTACGACACGAAGCTGGCCAGGCACGCGAAGCCCGCCGCGGTCGTCCAGCTGACCGCGTACGCCGACGCCCTGCGCCGGGCGGGCTGGCCCGCCGGTCCGCGAATGCACCTGCTGCTCGGCGATCACAGCACGCGTTCGTTCCGGGTCGACGACTTCCTCCCGCTGGTGGACCGGCTCCGCGCCCGGCTGCGAAACCGGCAGCCGACCCTGCCCGTCCAGCTCTGGGCCGACGAGCGGCCCGCGTGCGGCGGCTGCTCCTACGCCGCGCACTGCGCGAGCGCCCGCGAGGCCGACCGTGACCTTTCGCTGGTCGCGGGGATGCGCGGCGATCAGCGGCGCAAACTCGTCGCCGCCGGACTCGGCACCATCGACGCGCTCGCGGCCGCCGCGCCGGAAGACCGTCCGCGCGACATCTCGACGACGTCGTTCACCACGCTGCGCGCCCAGGCCGCGATCCAGGTCCGGCAAGACGAAACCGGGCAGATCGCCTACGAGGTCATCGATCCGGACGCGCTGGCCGAACTGCCGCCGCCCGCACCCGGTGACGTCTTCTTCGACATGGAAGGCGACCCGTACGCGCTGGCGGGCGAAGGACTGGAATACCTCTTCGGCGCCGTGACAGCCGACGACGGCACGAAGTTCACCCCGTTCTGGGCGCACAACCGGTCTCAGGAGAAGCGGGCCTTCGAAGAGTTCGTCGACTTCGCCACCGCGCGGCTCGCCGAGCATCCCGGCTCGCACGTCTACCACTACGCGCCGTACGAGGTCACCGCGATCAAACGGCTCGCCGCCGTGCACGGAACCCGTGAGGACGCCGTCGACCAGCTGCTGCGCAGCGGCGGCCTGGTCGACCTGTATTCCGTGGTGCGCAAGGCACTCCGGGTTTCGCAGCGGTCGTATTCGATCAAGTACCTCGAACCGCTCTACATGCCCGAGGCGCGCGACGGCGACGTCAAGACGGCGGTGTCGAGCATCGAGGCCTACGAGGAGTACCTGACGCTCACCGCCTCCGGCGAGACCGAGCACGCGGACGAGGTGCTGCGCGGGATCAGCGACTACAACGAATACGACTGCGTCTCCACGCTGCGGTTGTTCGAGTTCCTCCACAAGATCCGCGTGGACGAAGGGATCGCGCTCGCCGAGCCGCCCGAAGAGTCCGATGTGGACGCTCTGCTCCGCCAGACCGAGGAGGACGTCGCCGCCCAGAAGCGCGCCGAACGCGCTGCGCAGCTGGCCGCGCTGGTCGATCCGCTGCTGGACGGGCTGCCCGACGATCCGGCCGAGTTCACCGGCGAGGACCGCGCCCGCGCGCTGCTGGCCGCGTCGGTCGGCTATCACCGCCGCGAGACGAATCCGGCGTGGTGGGAGTACTTCCGCCAGCTGGCCGCCCCGCTCGGCGATCTGGAGACCGACAACGCCTGCACCGTCCCGATCTCGTTGGAGGCCGGGGAATGGGTGCCACCGTCGGGCCGGGTCCGCAAGGCGAAGCGTTCGCTCGTGCTCCGCTGCGACCCGGACCGCCCGCATCCCTTCGCCCCCGGCGACGACGTCCGCCTGCGGTACGGCGCGGCCGCGCGCGACGCCAAGGTCGTCTCGGCCACCGCCGTCGAACTGACCCTCGAAGAAGGTTGCCCGCCGGACGAGACCACCGCCGACCGGCCGGTCGCGGTGCTGCCCGGGAGCCCGGTCCGCCCTTCCCCCAAGGACGACGCCGTCGCGGACCTCGCCCGTCTGGTCGTCGACCGGCTGCCGACGCTGCCCGCGCATCCCGGCGTCGATCTGCTCCGGCGCACGACACCCCGGCTTCGCGACGACAAGACCCTGCCCGAACCCGGGACCGACCTGGTGAACACGGTTATCGAGGCCGTCGAAGCGCTCGATGGCTCCACGCTCGCCGTCCAAGGCCCGCCGGGTGCGGGGAAGACCTATCTGGCCGGCAGGCTGATCGCGAAACTCGTGCGCGCGGGCAAGACGATCGCCGTCACCTCGACCAGTCACAAGGCCGTGGAGAACGTGCTGTCCGCCGCGCTGAAGAACGCGCCGGACCTGCCGTGCGCGAAACGCGCCAAACGCACCCCGGATCCGGCCGCGCCGTGGGAGCAGCCGAAGACCAATCCCGCGCTGGTGAAATGGCGCGAGGAGCACGACACCGGCCATCTGGTCGGCGGGACAGCCTGGACGTTCGCGAACGCCGCGATCCGGGAAGAGCCCTTCGACCTGCTGATCATCGACGAGGCGGGCCAGTTCGCCCTCGCCGACGCGCTCGCGGTGTCGATGTGCGCCAAGAATCTCCTGCTGCTGGGCGATCCGCAGCAACTGCCGCAGGTCGTGCAGGGCACGCACCCCGCCGGTGCCGAGGCGTCCGCGCTCGGGCATCTGATCGGCGAGGCGGACATCATCCCGGCCGAACTCGGGTACTTCCTCGACGAGACCCGGCGGATGCATCCGGCCGTCTGCGCGCCGGTGTCACGGCTGTCCTACGCGGGCCGCCTGCACTCGCATCCTTCGGCCGCCGAGCGCGCGATCGACGGCGTCGAAGCGGGCCTGTACCTCGCCGAGGTCGACCACCACGGCAACACGACCCGGTCGGTCGAGGAGGCCGAGGCGGTCACCGCCCTCGTCGCCGAACTCCACGGCCGTGCCTGGACCGATCACGGCGAGCCCCGGCCGCTCGGCGACGAGGACATCCTGGTCGTGGCGCCGTACAACCTGCAGGCCAGGGTCGTCGCCCGCGCGCTGGACGAGGCCGGGCATCCCGGTGTGCGGGTGGGCACGGTGGACCGGTTCCAAGGCCAGGAGGCGCCGGTGGTGATCACCACGATGACCTCGTCCTCGGCGGTCGATCTGCCGCGCGGCCTGGACTTCCTGCTCTCCCGGAACCGGCTCAACGTGGCGCTCTCGCGGGCGCAGGCGCTCGCGATCGTGGTCTGCTCGCCGCGACTGGTCGAGGCCGACATCCGCACGGTCGACCAGATGCGGCTGGTTTCGGGCATGCTCGGGTTGATGACCGAAGCCGTGCCGTGGCACGCAGGACGGAGTGGACGATGACCGAGAAGGACCCGGACAAGGAAATCCTCGACGCCGAGATCGTCGACGAGTCCCCGACAGCCCCTGCCGAGGTCCCGGAGCCGGATTACAGCGAGGGCGGCGTGCCCTCGTTCGATCACGTGCGGGACCGGATCGAGCAGCGGTACACGACCTCGCTGGGCTCGACCGAGCTCGCCGGCCTCGGCGGCAAGGAAGACGTCGCTTCGCTGGACAAGAAGATCGCCGACCGCGACAAGGCCGCGAAGGACAAGCTGGCCGAGATCCGCCGCGCGATGCGGGAGCAGTGAGCTAACCCCAGTGCGGTGAACCGGCTTTCACCGCGATGGCCCGCGCCTTCCGGTAGTGCCCGGCGGCGGCTTCCGGCAGGTCGAGTGCTGTGGCCAGGTCACCGAGATACCACGCGACCGGGCGGAGGGTGAGCATCCCGCTCCCGGCACCGGCGATCTCGCCCTCGGCGGGCAGAAGCTCGGCGTACAGGCGTTCCATCGCCGCCCGGTCGCCGAGTTCGATCGCGACCACGGCGTGGAGACACGTGCGGGCCTCGAACAGCAGATCCCGGGGCGAGTCCGGGATCGGGAGTGCCGGGCGGCACCAGCTTTCGTAGGCGCCGTAGCTCTCTTCCAGCGCTTGTGGTGGCAGACCGCGCTGAAGCCGGTCGCAGAACAGGGCGAGCGCGAGGATTCCGTTGTCCACTCCGGACATGGCCGTTCCGGCGAGCCCCGCCGCCGCGGCACGATAGGCGGCCGCCCCGCCGGGGCCGGTCATCGCGGTCCGCATCGCGCGGTACCACCGGGTGAACACGCCCACGAGCGGCAGGCCGTACTTCTCGCCGAGTTCGTCGGCCGACACGGCGTGCCGGTCCGCGGCGGCGAAATCCGCGAGCGCGCACTTCGCCTGCAGAAGCACGAGATGCCCGAGCACCTCGAACGTCACCAGCCCGTGCCGCGAGGCGAGGTCGACCAGTTCGGCGCCGATCGCCGCCCGCTCGGGAGCGAGCCCCGCGCGGTCGAAGGATTGCAGGAACCGGGCGTTGAGCGCGAACGCGAGCAGCGCCGGGTCTTCGAGCCCCCGGGCGAGCGTCTCGGCTTCCCTGGCCGCGTCGCGAGCCCGCCGTCCGCCCGCGTTGCGCAGTTCGACGGCGAGCGTGGCCAGCAGGCGGCACCGCTCGGCCCGCCGTTCCCCCGGTAGCGCGGCGAGAGTCCGCTCGACGGCGCCCGCGATCCGGGACGCGAGCTCCCTGTCGTCGCTTTCGGTCCAGATGGCGGGGACGTCGAAGGCGCCGATCACCCGCGCGGTCAGCAGCGGATCGTCCAGCTTTTCCGCCAGTTCCAGCGCTTCGGCCCGATGCCGCCGCGACCGGCCGAGGCCGCCGGCGACGGCCGACGCACGGGCCATGCCCATGATCAGCTCCAGCCGCCTCTCCGGGTCGGAGCCGCCGGATCGGTCGTACGCGGTGAGCGCTGCTTCCCAGAGCCGAGCCGCTTCCGTTGGCGCGAAACGACTTTCGGCTCGTTCCGCGGCTGCCCGCGCGTAGCGTGCGGCCCGGTCGCCATGCTCCTCCGACAGCAGGAAATGGTGCGCCAGCGCGTCGACGTCGTCCGGGCGAAGTCGTTCCAGCGCCTCGGCGATCCCACCGTGCTCGCGGGCCCGTCGCGAACGCGAGAGGTCGTGATAGAGCGTGTCCCGCACGAGCGCGTGCGCGAACCGGAACCGGTTCGGCGCCCGCTCGGTCAGGATCCCTTGCCTGGCCGCGACTTCCACCGCGTCGAGCGCGGTTTCCCCCACCAGGGCCTCGAGTACGTCCAGATCGACATCCGTACCGAGCACCGCCGCGCGCCGCACCACACCGCGGACCTCGTCCGGTAACGCGTCCACCCGGTGCCGGACGACGTCGCGGACTCCGGGCGGCACCGCGGCCAAGGCGGCAGGCCCTTCGGCGGCCAGCAGGCGGGCGAGTTCGCGGACGAAGAAGGCGTTCCCGCCACTGCGCCGATGGATCACCTCGGCGGTCTCCGGCTCGATCTCCTCCCCGGTCGTGGCGCTGACCAGCGCGGCGATCTCGGTCTCGGGCAGCCCGCCGAGATAGATCCGCGCCGGCTCGTGGCGTGCGGCCCGGCCGAGGAAGTCCGTCAACCGCGCGGGCGGGTCGGTGCCGCGATAGGTCGCGACGATCAGCACCGGCTCGCTCAGCACCGAGGCCAGCAGCGCCAACGTCTCCTCGCCCGCCCAGTGCAGGTCGTCGAGGACGAGCAGCAACGGTGTCATGCCGGAGAGGTAGGCGGCGACCGCCCGGTGCCATCGCCAGCGCGCGGCCAGGGGATCCTCGATCGCCGGGTCCGCGGCCGGTGGCGCGCCGTACCCGGCCTCGGCGAGGGTCGCGAGGATCCGGCTCCAGGCGTAGGCGGGCGGCGCGCCCTCGTCGTCGGGGTTGCTTCCCCAGGCCGTGGTCCAGCCGCGCGCGGCGAGACGGGCGGAGAACGCCTCGGCGAGCGCGGTCTTCCCCACCCCCGCCTCGCCCGACACGAGCACCAGTCGCGACTCCGCCGCTGCTTCTTCGAGCCTCGCCAATTCCGCGTCCCGCCCGATCAGCGGCCGCTCGGAGGTCTCGGGCACGGACTGCTCCAGCCGGGCCGCTTGCGCGAGGATGTCGGCTTCCAAGTCTCGCAGGCCGGCGCCGGGATCGATGCCGAGTTCGTCGGCGAGCCGTTCACGCGTGGTGCGCAACACCGCCAGGGCGTCCCCTTGCCGTCCGGAGCGGTAGAGCGCCAGTGCCAGCAGCCGGGAACCGTTCTCCCGCAAGGGATACTCGCGCACCCGTGGTTCCAGCTCGGGGACCACTTCGGCGGCGCGCCCGAGCGCAAGCAGGGCCTCTGCACGAAGTTCGCCCGCCAGCAACCGGAGTTCGGTCAGCCGGGAGACCTCACCGATCGCCCAGCCTTCCTCGGCGAACTCGGCATACGCGGGGCCGCGCCACAGCGCGAGCGCGGTGTCTACTTGAGACAGTGCCGCGTCCGCCCGGCGGGCGTCGAGGAGCTCACGGGCCGTGGCGACGGCGGCCTCGAAGTCCCACGCGTCGACGGAATCGGCGCGCAGGGCGTAGCCGCGGGCGACCGTGACGAGCAGCCGCGCGGGCTCACGGGGCGCGCGATCCGGTTCCAGCGCGCGGCGCAGGGCACCGACGAAGGTCTGCACCGCGCCGACCGCGCCCTCGGGCGGTCGTTCCCACAGGTCGTCGACCAGGCGTTCCACCGGCACCACGCGGCCGCGGGCGATCAGAAGCCTGGCCAGCACCGCGCGGTGTCGCGGCCCCTTGAGCCCGACCTCGCCGCGCGCGTCCTCGGCCACGAGCGGGCCGAGCACCCCGAACCGCATCGTCACCTCCTTCACCGACGGTGATCATCGTGCCCCGGCCGCTCGGTCGTCGCTGACCGGGTGCTGATTCGGGCCGGGAACGCTGGCGGTCGTCACGGAACGACCAGGAAGGTACCCATGCGCATCACCGGATTCGACTACCAGCGTGTGCCCGTCGCGGACGGCGTGGCACTGGACGTCGCCGTCGCCGGGACGGGCAGCCCGATCGTGCTGCTGCACGGCTTCCCCCAGACCCACCTCATGTGGCGGCACGTCGCGGCGGATCTGGCGGCCGACCACACAGTCCTCTGCCCTGACCTGCGAGGATACGGCGAAAGCGACAAGCCCGCCGACACCGGCGAGACCTACTCGAAGCGGTCGATGGCGGCCGACGTCGTCGCCGTCGCGAAGGCCTTCGGCCACGACCGGTTCGCCCTCGCGGGGCACGACCGGGGCGCGCTGGTGGCCCTGCGGGCCGGGCTCGACCACGCGGACAAGGTGAGCCACCTCGCGATCCTCGACGTGCTGCCGACGCTGGACATGTGGGACGTGCTGCACGGCGCCGGCGCCGCGGTCGGCTTCCACCTCTATCTGATGGCGCAGCCGCCCGGACTGCCGGAACAGCTGATCGCGGGCGCGCCGGACGCGTTCTTCGGTCACTTCCTCGACGCGTGGACGCGCGACGGCGACGCGATCCCCGCCGACGTGCGTGCCGCGTACCTGGAGGCGTCACGGAACGCGGTGCCCTCCATCGTCGCCGACTACCGCGCGTCGGCGGGCATCGACGTCGCGCACGACGAGGCGGACCGCGCGGCCGGCAACCGGCTCACGATGCCGCTCACCGTGCTTCAGCAGGACTGGGGCGCCGTGCTTGGGTACGACGCCGTCGCGCTTTGGCAGGCGTGGGCGACGGACCTGGACCACCGGACGGTCACGTCGGGTCACTTCATGGCCGAGGAGTCGCCCGCGGAGGTGGCGAAGGCGCTTCGAGACCTGCTCACGCGTTAGAAGGCGCTGGTCAAGTGAGCGGCGGTGGCACCGAACTCACGTGATCGAAGGCGTGACTCGCGTGATCGGGGGCGGAACACCCGAGTGCGGCCTCCAATCACGCGAGTCACGTCCCTGATCACGCGAGTCACGCCTCCCCTCACGCCGCGCCCTGCGTTCCCGGTCCGTGAAGCGAGCCGAACGGCGCAATCCGTGCCCCCGCTCGCGCCAATCCGACAACCCCTCAGGTTTAGCCCGCGACCTGAGGGGTATCGGGAGGCGGCACACCGAACGAGGGGCCCGACATGACACCCACCGTCAAACGCGCGCACACCGCCGCACGCGATCTCCTATCGCTCACCAGATCGGGTGAAGCCGACCGGCTCGCCACCGCACTGGTGTCCATCGCCTCCTCCACCCGGCGAGGACCGGCGCTCAACGACGTCGTCGGACGACTGGTCGACACGTTCTCCTTGGCGGCCAAGGATCGCCGCCGTTCGCTGCGGATCGGCGAACCGTTCACGCTGCGCCTGCGTGATCACGCGGGCATGACGGTCCGGCCCGACCGCCTCGAGCCGGGAGTGGCGGCGATCGTCCGCGCCATCGCCGCCAGTGTCCGCGACGACCGGGACACCTGCGCCGACCAGATCGGGCAAGCCTGCGAGAACGCGGATCTCGATCAGCGGATCCGGGTGCTCGCGCACTGCGTGGTCTGGACGGCGGATCTGCTCAGCACCGACACGACGGCCTATCCCCCGGTGCTGTCCTGTCTCAAGGTATCGCCAGGTAACAGTCCATAGTAGACATTGCGCGGTTCGGATGACTTCCGGCCCGTCGTATGGACATCCCCTGCACGGAACGGCAAGCTGGACAACCGCGCACGAAGTCCCGGCCCCCGATGACGGGCGCACCTTGGCGGCCAGTTCCCCCGAACCAGGAGTGCAGACTTGGACGAGGTAGCGCCCTCGACGGTACCCGCGGACTCCCGTGCCGCCGACACGGCGGGACGGCTGCCCAACCCGGACAGCAGATTGGTCCGGGCGGCCGTGGCCGGTGACCCGGACGCGCTCCGGGAGCTGACCCGTTTCCTTTCCCCGCACGTGTTCCGCTACTGCGCGAGCAGGCTCGGGACCGCCGGAACGGGGGCCTGCGACGCGCAGGACTGCGCGCAGGAGGTGTTGCAGGCGATGCTGATCGCCTTGCCCCGCTACCGGTACCGCCCGGACCGGTTCCTCGCGTTCGTCCTCGGGATCGCCGGGCACAAGGTGGCCGACCTGCACCGGCGCCGCTCCCGCGAACCGGTCGCCTGCGTGCCGGAGATCGGCGACGGGCTGACGGCGTGGGCACGCCGCGATCCGGACGAGATCGAACGGCTGGAGCACCGGTTGCAGGCCGGGGTCCTGCTGGCGCGATTGCCGATGCCGCACCGGCAGGTGCTCGCGCTGCGGTTCGTGTTCGGGCTTTCGGCCGAGGAGACGGCGGAACGGCTCGGCCTGCCGAGCGCGGGGGCGGTCCGCGCGGCCCAGTTCCGGGCGCTCGCCCGGCTCCGGGTCCTGCTCACCGAGCGGAACGCCCGATACGCGAGCGATGTCCCGATCATCGGGCAAATCCCCGAACCGGAGCTCGTCCCGGTATAGAACAGTCCACTGAGGACGATCGTTTTCTTGTACGGCGCTTGTACGACGTTCCTCCATCCTGGCCCCCTATTCGGGGAAACCACTGGAGGACACAGATGAAGATCCGATCGAGGATCGCCAGAGGCGCCGTGGGCACCATCGCGCTGGCCGGGGCGATCATGCTCGGCGGCGCGGGCGAGGCGCTCGCGGCGACGGGCACGGTGAACACCGACTCCGGGGTGGCGGTGACCGTGCGGTCGAGCCCGAGCACGAGCGCGAGTTCGGTCGGCACCGTCGCGAGCGGCACCGCCGTCACGATCGACTGCCAGACGAACGGCACGACGGTGACCGGGAAGTACGGCACCACCGACATCTGGGACTACGTGCCGTCGAAGGGCGGCTACATCAGCGACGCCTACGTCTACACCGGTTCGGACGGCCGGGTCGCCCCGGACTGCGCCGGCAGCACCCTGTCCTGCTCCACCGCGGGCACCGGCAACCCGAGGACCTGCGCCGAAGCCGTCGCGTGGGCGAAGGCGCACGTGCACACGAACAACGACCCGAACTACTACCGCTGGTGCGACCGGATCAACTCGTGGGCCTACGGCTGGACCGCGAGCGGTTCGGAAACGGCCTACGTGCACTGGACCCAGATCCCGGGTTCGTACAAGCACCCCGGCGACACCCAGGTCCCCGCGGGCGGGCTCGCGTTCTTCAGCAACGGCGGCACGGGACACACCATGATCTCGATCGGCGGCGGCAAGTTCCTGTCGAACGACATCCACGGCCCCGGCAGCTTCACCGAGACCACCATCTCGGAGATCAAGAACGCCTGGAACTACACCTATCTCGGCTGGTCGCAGCCGTGGTTCAAGATCAACCACTGAGCGCGCGAGTGGCCTCGAAACGCTGCCGGACGAAGGGGTCCTCGTCCGGCAGCGTTTCCTCCGCCCGCCAGGAGAAGCTCGTGGCGGTCAGCTCGGAGAAGATCCACCGGCGCCGGACGCCGTCGGTGTCCGCCTCGATCTCGAAGCCGTCCTCCGTCGGCTTGCCGCGGAACGGGATCACCCAGCCGTTGCCGGGGCCGAGCCAGGTCGACCGGAACGCGTCGATCTTCTCGTCGTAGAAGCGCAGGCTCATCCCCCACTCCCCGTCCACGCCGCCGGTCCTGCTCGCCCGCGCGGGACTGATCCACACGTCGGCCAGCGCCCGGCCGTCGAGCGCCCAGCCGAAATGCCATTCCCCGTCGACTGTCCGGACACTTCCGTCCTCGGCGTGGTTGTGCACCACCAGGTCCCAGCTGCCGATCAGCGGCTCGAACACGCTCAGCCGTGCGGCGAGTTCGGGGCGTGGTCCGGCGGCGGTGAACACGGCGGCGATCTGTTCGGCGACGTCCATGCGGCCAGAATGGACACTTTGACAGTATGCTGTCAACCATGAGCGAGCTCGTCCACGACTACCGGCTGCTGATCGCCGACGTATACGAGCTGGCGGGAGTGAGCCGCCGGATCAGCGAACGGGAGGCCGCCGGGCAGGGCACGACCGTCGCCCGCTGGCATGTGCTGAGCACGGTGTCCGAAGAACCACTGGCCGTCCCCGCCATCGCGCGACGGCTCGGCCAGGTCCGCCAAGCCGTCCAGCGCGTCGTGGACGACCTCACCGAAGCCGGCGAACTGTGCGCGCGACCCAATCCCGCCCATCGCCGCTCCCCCTTGTACGCCATCACCCCCGAGGGCGAGCGACTGCTGAAGCGGCTCTGGGACGCGAGCGAAACCCTGCGCGGGGACGTGCTCGACGACAGCGGTGTCACCCTCGACGACCTGCGGCGAGCCCGCGAAACCCTGCGCAGGTTGTCAACCGCGCTCAGCCCGTGAAACCGCCCTTTCGTCGCATCGTGATAAAAAGCGGCCGCTCCATCGGGTTAGAGTTGACGGATGGGCACCGAAGCTCTCGCTACTCCCGCACCCCGGGAGCAGCGTGTGCTCATGCAGGCGATGCTCACCCGGCTGCCCGAGTTCAGTGACCGCCTCGCCCAGCTGCTCAGCGACGAGGACGAGTTCTACCACCAGGTGGACAGCACCGCGCCGGACGAATTGCGCAAGGTCTGCCGGGCGAATCTCGAGCGGGCACTGACGGCGCTCGTCGAGGGGCGGGGGCTGCCGCTCGACGCGGCCCGCAAGACCGGGCTGGCCCAGGCCAGGCAGGGTATCCCGCTACCGTCCGTGCTCCGCGCGTTCCGGATCGGCGGGATCTTCGTCTACGAGCGCCTGCTGGAACTGGCAGGCCCCGGCTTCATCAACCCGGCGCGCACGGTGGAGATCAACTCCAACGTGTGGAAGACCATCGACCTCTACTCCGACGCGCTGACCACCGCGTACAGCGAGGTCGCCGCCGAACTCTCCCAGGAGAAGCTCGCCCTGCTCGACGGTCTTCTGCAGGGCCGGTTCGCCACCCAGCCGGAGCTCGAGAACGCCGCGAAGGAGCTCGACCTCCCGGCCGCGGGCACGTTCGTCGCCGTCGTGACCGAAGCCGTCGAGCCGGAGGAGCGGCCCGGCGTCGAGGCACTGCTGCGGGCACGGCGCTGGAAGTCGGCCTGGCGGCCGGGCGCCGAGGTCGGGCTCGTGGTGATCGACCGCGTCGAGGACGTACGGCGGCTGCGCGACCTGCTGGGCACCCTGCCGCTGGCGGCGGGGATGAGCAGGCCGTTCAACGGATTCCTCGAAGTACCGGACGCCGTCCACCGGGCCCGGATCGCCCGCCGCTCGCTGGCCACCGGTGCCGCCGGTGTCGCCGTGTTCGGCGACTCCCCGGTCACCACGCTGGTCGCGAGCGCGCCGGAGATGTCGCGGGACGTGCTGCGTTCGGTGCTGACCGGGCTGCTCGTGCTGCCCAAGCCCGAACGGCAGGTCCTGCTCGACACGCTGATCGCGTGGTTCGCCGGGCACGGTTCGGCCAAGGAGGCCGCGGACCGGCTGATCGTCCACCCGAACACGGTCCGCTATCGGCTGCGGCGGGTGCAGGAACTGACGCGGCGCGACCTGTCCGACCCGGTCGACGTCGGCGAACTCTACGTCGCGCTGGAAGCGGTCCGGCTGACGGACTCTTAGACCGTTCTTTCCGGCGCCATGTCGGCGTCGATGATCCTCGCGAGGTCGAGCAGCGTGTGCCCGAGACCGGGCCTCGCGGTGAGCCGCACCGCGAGCGTCCGGCCACGCGAGGTCGTGGCGACCGGCAAGGTCACTTCGGGATTCGCGGATCTCGTCCACTGTGGACGGCGTCCGGCCGCGGACAGGACGATGTCGGGATGCGGCGACCGCCGCCCGGGACGCCACCGTGATCTCCTGGCGTCGAGATCGCGAATCACGTTGCCGTGCAACGAAAGCAGCGCGGCGACATCGGCGACGGCGTCGCGGAGCTCGACGTCGGTGATGGAATCCGAGTACGCGCCGATGTCCAGCGCGCGGCGATCGTTCGGGTCCTGCGGCACAGAGTTCCTTTCCACGCACCGGAAGTCGTCCGATGGTGGTCCCCATCACGTTGTTCCGGGGAACAAACATGTTTGGCTGACTGCGCCGAATGGCGGCGCCGGTACCACCTTCCGGTCGCACGGCGTGCCTGTGACCGTCGGTCACACCTTTGACGCCGACCGGCGCGCGGGCCAGTATCTGGCGACTGATTACCGATGGGTAATGTGGATGTTTCCGTGGTCTCACCAGGAGGACCGTTGCGTCGAGCGTTGAGCCTGATCTTCTTGGCCCTAGGGGTGTTCTCCGTCGCCAGCGCGGTGTTGCTGCCGACCTACGTGAAACCCGAACTCGCCAAGGTGCCGCTGAACCAGGAATCGACGTCGGTCCTCGAAGGCACCGCGTCGAAGGTGCTCGCGGTGAAGAAGGTGGGCGACAAGACCGTCACGGAGATCCGTGACGACGCCAAACTGAAGGCGACCGCCCACGTGGTGGCGAATTTCGCGCCGCCGGAGATGCAAGAGGGCACGGACGTCGCGGTGTGGCTGATGGCCGTGTCGGTCGTCGACACCAGCGACCAGACCGTCGTCAGCGCGAGCAAGCGCCAGGTCTGTTTCGACCGCCGAACCGCGGAAGGGTACGTGCCGCCGGGCGGCGACCAAGAGGCGAAGTGCTCGGCCAACAGCAGCTTCGTCACCAAACTCAAGGAGAAGGCCGAGAAGGAGAACGAAAAGCCCGAGGAGGTCCAGGAGTACAAGCCGCAGCCCGGCCTGAACTTCAAGTTCCCCTTCGACACCGAGCAGAAGGACTACCAGGTCTACGACGACAACACCGGCCGCGCCGTCCAGGCCCGGTTCAAGGGCGTCGACGAGATCAAGGGTGTCGAGGTCTACAAGTTCGTCCAGGAGATCCCCGACACGAAGATCTCGACGAAGAAGGTGCCGGGCTCGCTCATCGGGGCCACCGGTGATTCCGTCGAAGCCGGCCAGTTCTACCAGGGCACGATCACCAGCTGGATCGAGCCGGTGACGGGTATCCAGGTCAAGCAGGAACAGCAGTCGCACCAGGAACTGCGGTCGGCCGCCAACCCCACCCCCACGGTGGTCTTCGACGGCAAGCTGGAGTTCACCGACGCGACCGTCGACGCGATGGTCAAGCAGGTCGACGAGAACAAGGGCAAGCTGGACTTCATCGGGAGCACCGGGCCGATCGTGCTCGGCGTCGCCGGCGCGGCGTTCCTCGCCCTCGGGGTCTTCCTGCTGGCGAAGCGCCGCCCCACCCCCTCGCGCCACTAACGCTTGCGCAGCACCATCACCAGATTCCACGACGCGATCTCCCGGACTCCCGGGACATGCGCGATCCACTGGGCCCAGGAGGGGTGGTAGCGCGGGTAGACCTCCTGGAGATCGGCGAGCGGCGCGGCCTTCCCCCACCGGATGGCCGCGCCCGCCGAAAAGGCGAAAAGGCTCTCGCCGAATTTGTTCTTCGGCTCCTTTCCGTTCTTTTCGACATAACGCCGCCGGGCGTAGTGGCCACCGAGGAAATGCCAGGGTGCCGTCTCGTGCCCACCCCACGGCGAATACCACGGCGTGAACGAGGCGAAAACCGTTCCGCCAGGTTTGGTCACGCGGCACATCTCGGCCAGCATGACCTCGGGTTCGGAAACGTGTTCGAGGACGTTCGACGAATAGCAGACGTCGACAGAAGCGGTGCGCACCGGCAGTTTTGTCCCACTACCGCGCACCATGTTCTCCCCGGCCTCGCCTCGCGCCGTCAGCTCTCCGACGTCGGGATCTATGCCCAGGTAGGTGGCTCCGGCGGCACGGAACGCGTCGGAGAAATAGCCGGGACCGCCGCCGACGTCGACGATCGTTCGGCCGTTCAACGGAGTGTGCTGCGCCAATTGCCGGACCGAGTCCTCGGCGAGCACCGAGTAGAAACCGTCCGGATCCGTCTGTTCGGTGAGAAAAGCCCGGAACAACGTGACCGATCTGCGCAAGGTGGCGCGATGAGGCATCGTTGCTGGGGTCACCGACCGATTACCGACCATCGAACCATCGCTTTCCGAGAATGATTCATCTACCGTGTACGCACCGGTAACCTAGCATTGTCGCTAACAGGTTGGGAGAACCACGATGGAAAGGCCACGTGTGCTGCTCGTCAACTGGCGCGACACCGGGCATCCGGAGGGCGGCGGCTCCGAGCGGTACGTCGAGCGGATGGCCGAAGGGCTCGCCAAGGCCGGATACCGGGTGGAGATCCAGTGCGCGGCGTACCCGGGAGCGAACGCCGGGGAATGGCGCGACGGCGTCCGCTATCGCCGCCGTGGCAACAAGTTCGGCGTCTACCTCCACGCTCTCCGGGCGATCCGGAAGGCACACGCCGACCTCGTCGTCGACGTGCAGAACGGAATGCCGTTCTTCGCCAGGCTCGTCGCGGGCTGCCCGGTCCTCGTGCTGGTGCACCACGTCCACAAGGAACAGTGGATCAGCGCGCTCGGCGAGACGCTGGGCCGCATCGGCTGGTGGATCGAGTCACGGCTGGCGCCGTGGCTGTTCCGCCACTGCCGCTACGTCACGGTTTCCGAGATCACCAAGGGCGAACTAGCGGGTCTCGGCATCGAAGGCTCGCGGATCACCGTGGTACCCAACGGTTTGGACACGCCCCCGCGCGGCAAGGCCGTCCGGGAGGCCGAACCGACACTGGTCGCGGTCAGCAGGCTGGTGCCGCACAAACGGATCGAGCACGCGATCGACGTCGTCGCGGAACTGTCCCGGCGCTGGCCGACGCTGAAGCTGGAGGTCGTGGGCCAGGGCCCGTGGGAAGAGGTCCTGCGCAAGCACGCCCGCGACAGGGGCGTCGAAGACCGGGTTCGGCTGCACGGGTGGGTGGACGAGGACGAGAAACACGAGATCCTGGAACGCTCCTGGCTGCACCTGTGCCCGTCGGTCAAGGAGGGCTGGGGCATCGTCATCATGGAGGCCGCCGCGCACGGCGTTCCGTCGGTGGCCTACCGGGCGGCGGGTGGCGTGGCCGAGTCCATTGTGGAGGGCAAGACCGGTCTGCTGGCCGACGACTTCGCCGATTTCACCGCGCAGGTCGACGGGCTGCTCGCCGACCGGGTACGGCGGACCGAGATGGGCCGGGCCGGTGTCACGTGGGCCGGCCTCTTCGACTGGGAGCACAGCGTGAACCGCTTCGAATCACTCGTGCGCGACGTGGCCGGGGTGGCCATCCCCCATCCCAGGGTCCTGACCTCGCAGGGCTTCCACGATCCCGTCGGCCAGGTCGGCCGTGGCGGCGTCGTCGAAGTCCTTGCGGCGTGCGCGCACGGTGACGGTGCTCGTCTCGCCGACGGTCACCGCGCCGAACGCCACGCCTGAGCGGCCGCTGGCGGCGGGATAGAACGCGATCGAGGTGACCGCGTCCGCCGCCGAAACGACGCCGAGGTTGGAAACGAGATAGGTCGAACCGAGCCTGCCCGCCAGCAGCCGGGTGCCCAGCCGGGCGATCCGGCTGCTGCGGGCGGGGAAATCGGGCTCCGGCGGCTGCGTGGCCAGCAGCGCGCCGACTTCGGCGACCGTGGGTTTCCCGCCGAGCCGCAACCGGAAGAACGCGCTGTCGTGCAAGGGTTCCGGGGCGGCGCCGCCCCGCCACGACGCGCCGACCGCGGCCACCACGCGGGCGGTTTCCTCGCCATGCCGGGCATTCCACGTCTCGGTCAAGTCCGCGGCGGCCGCGGCGAAGGCGGAGGACCCGAACCGTGAGCGCGGGAGGATCCTGGCGCTGAACACGTCCCCAGGGCCGCTTTCAGCCCGTTCCGGGGTGATTCTCGCCGGGGGCGCGAAAAGCGCTTCAGCGAGCCGCTGGAAGGCGGACACGAGAAAGGATCGGTCCGCCGTGCGGGCGCCGATCCCCTTGGCGGCGGACGAAATCGGGACGTCGAGGGCCAGGCCGAGGACGGCGAGCAGGCCGAGACCGTCGAGCGCGCCGTGGTGCGCGGCGATCAGCACGACCGGTTCGTCGGTGCCGACGGCGACGCGGAGCAGCGGGGCTCCGCGTTCGTACGCCGCCTCGGCGAACCGATCGCGGACCGCCGGAAGTTCTTCACCACGAACGGCTTCGACGTCCGGAGCGGCGCCCAGCCACGGCCGTTCCTCGACCGCGACCGCCAGCCGCATCCGCGCCTTTTCCGGCGTCAGAGCCGAAGACAGCCTCGCTTCCAGGAGGATGCTCCAGGAAACGGTGGGGTCGCCGTAGAGCCCGACGACCCGGCCGGCGTGGTCGGAAGCGAGCTCGGACACCGGCTCAGCGGTTGCCGTAAATGACGTGCTCGGGGCTCGAGTTCGGGTTGAACTGCTCCTTGATCTTCGCCTGCACCTGGGGTGCGGCGTCCGGATCGGCGGAGTTCGTCAGCGCGTAACTCCCCCCTGCGGCCGTTGCGAGCCCGATGATGACGGCGGCGGCCGCGCCGATGAGGGTGCCCAAGACCTACTCCTTCCGCGACAGGGAATTCCTGCGTCGGCTCAATGTACGCACCGGTAACTTGAGGCACAACAGTGCGGCCGCGATCGTCACCAGCGCTACTCCGTTTGCCAGCAGCACGGGAACCGGTGATCGCGTCCCGGTCACGGCAGGCTCACCGGGAGTGCGGTAAAGCGTCAGCCAATCACCGGACCACACCGGTTCCGCGCCGGTCAGCAACCGCGGATCGACCCGCCCCGGCGTCCCGTGTTCGACGAGGATCCAGCCGATTCCGGCCGCCGACAGGTCTTCCGGCGACTTCGCCGCACGGACACGGTCCATTCTGGAATCCTCGCCGGCGATCTCCTCGCCGCCGACCCGCAGCGTGTCGTCGACGAGCACGGTCTCGGGGAGTGCGCGTGGCGCCGGATCCAGCTGGGTCCGCTGGTCGTTCCAGGCGAAACTCCGGAACGTGGACAGCGGCAGTGCGACGACGTCGCCGGGCCGGTCGTCTTCGGCGAGCACCCGGTGGACGGCGGTCCAGTCGTCCGGGTAGCGCACCGCTTCGAGCCTTCCCCAGCCGCCCCACGCGAGATCGGGCATGGTGAGCAAGGGAAAGAGCGCGGCGGCCACGACGAGCGCCCCACGCGCCGTACCGGTCCGGAGACGCGCGGCGGCGGCCTCGACCGCGAGCGCGAAGCCGAGCGCGACCGGAAGCGCCCACCAGGCCGCCCATTTCTGCGCGTCCCGCAGCAGTCCCGCGCCGGGTACGTGCCCCATCGCCCAGGACAGCACGGGCTCGCCGAACGGCAAGGTCGCCAGCGCGGCGAGCACGACACCGAGAACCCCCAGCGCCAGCAACGCTCTCGCCGGCGGAGTGCCCCACTTCCGCGCCAGCGGGCGGAACCCGGCCAAGGCCACGGCGACCGTGACGAGGATCAGCACCGGCGCCATCGGCGCGCCCCGGCTGCCGGGGACGACGTCGCCGTTCCAGATCCCGCCGAGCCCGAGCACGCTCAGGATGGCCGGGCCCCAGCTTTCCGCGCGGGCGCTGAACGCGGCCACCCCGGCGGGATCGGACAGCGTCCCGCCGTCGTGCAGGAGCGTCGGCACGAGCCACGGCAGGTTGAGCACGACGGCGAGACCGAGGGTGTGGCCCAGTTTCCGCGGCCCGGCCAGCGCGATCGCGGTGAGCGCGGCCAGCACTCCGCCGGGTGGGGTGAGCATCGCGGGGGCGCAGGCGAGGATCAGCCGCGCGAGCGCCCTCGGTTCGTCCCGGCGCAGGAAAAGCGCGGCGCGCACGATCCACGGGAGGCACGCGTAGGTGAGCAGGAGCGGCCAATGCCCGATGAACAACCGCTCCGCGAAATAGGCCGTCCACGCGTAACCGGTGGCGGCGACGACGCGCGTACCGAGTTGCTCCGTCGGGACCAGCCGCGCTGCGCCGTATGCCGCCCCGAAGAGCGCCAGGAACAAGACGATTTTCTGGACTATGTCGCCGGGAACGAGGGCGGTCGCGAGTGCGATCACGGCGTCGGCCGGGACCGATCGCGGCAGCGCGGAACCGAGGCCGAGCGCGTCCGGGATCAGCGACTGACGCTGGGCGAACACCATGTCGTAGCTCAGGACGAAGCCGCGTCCGAGCACCGGCAGGAACACCAGCAGCGCCAGCCCCGCCGACACCGCGGCGAGGACGAGACGTTCGCGCCGTGCGTCCAAGTGCCCTTCCCTTTCCGCCTCGATCGCGGTTATGGTCGCGGAGATTACTCGCCGGTAATGGGAGCTCTGTTGAGCGTAGACGCCGAGGTCGACCAGACCAGGACCGACAAGCGTGTCGCGGCGATCCTCGTCTCGCTCGCACTGGCCGCGAACAACGCCGGCGCCTACGCGCTGAGTATCGTCGCCGCCCGGCTGCTCGTGCCGAGCGCGTTCGGTGAGCTGAGTTCGCTACTGGCGGTGCTGGTGATCGGCGTCGTACCCGCGATGGGGCTGCAGACCGTCGTCGCGCTGCGGGTGGCCCGGCTGCGTTCATCAAAGGAGTCGCAGGACAACGGGACGCTGCTCGCGCTCGGCCTCACGACGAGCGCCATCGTCGCGGCCATCGGGCTGATCCTGGCGCCGGTGCTGGTCTTCGTGCTGCACCTGGATTCGGTGGTGCCCGCGCTGCTGCTCGCCGTCACACTCGGACCGCTCACGCTGCTCGGCCTCTTCCACGGTCTGCTGCAGGGCAGCGGCCGGTTCGCGCTGCTGGCCGGGCTCATGTCGCTCGAAGGCGTGGGAAAGGTCGGCGGCTCGCTGCTCGGCCTGCTGATCGGCGGTGACGCCACCGGTGCGCTGGCCGGGACCGCGATCGGCTCGTACCTGGTGATCTTCTGCGGGTGGGTCCTCTGTGGACGGCCACGGCCCCGCAAGGCGGGCTGGCACGCGGGCGAGGTCCTGCACGCGGCGCAGGCGATGCTGGCGCTGGTCCTGCTGGTGAACCTCGACCTCGTGCTGGCACGCCACACCCTCCCCGCTGCCGAAGCAGGTGAATACGCGCTCGGCGCGATCGTCACGAAGATCGCGTACTGGCTCCCCCAAGCCGTCGGCGTCCTGGTGCTGCCCCGCTTCGCGAACGGCGACGACCGGCGCCGGATCCTGCCCGCCGCCCTGGCCGTCTGCGCTGCCCTGGACGCCTTCGTGCTGTTGGTTTCTTTTGCTTTCGGGTCGCGTCTGCTCTCGTTCATCGGCGGCTCCGGCTACGCCGCCAGCACCATGCCGGTCTGGCCGTTCGCCCTCGCCGGCTCGATGCTCGCGCTGGTGCAGATCCTGCTGTTCTCGCGCCTGGCCGCCGGAGACCGGCGGGTGACCGTGCTGATGTGGACGACCGTGGTGGTGGAGACGGTGCTGGTGACGACTTGGCTGCACTCTTCGGCCGCTCAGGTGGTGACTGTCGCCGCTTGCTGCGCCGGGGGGTTGGCGCTTTCTGGGGCTTTGTTGGAGCTGCGGTCGCGGAGGCGGTGAGGGACTCATCCGAGGTGCACGTCGGGTCGCGGACGACGCTGGGCACTGTGGAACGCGGCTCTGAGTTCATGGAGAACCGCGTCGGGTTCGGTCCGGAGGCGGGACGGCAACGTCTGGAGAACGACGATCCCGGCCGCGGCGTAGCGCGCGTTTCGGGCGAGGGTCGCACGGAAGTGGTCGCCTTTGGCGTGATAGCCACGGGAATCGACTTCCCAGGCGAAGCCGACCTCGTCGCACCACCCGTCCGGCTTCGCGACGAACCGGCCCGCCGCGTCGAAGACCTTCACATTCCACTGGAACTCCGGCAACCCCGACCGCTTCCACAGCCTCCACGCGTCGGCCTCGGCGACCGAATGCGCACCGCCCAGGATCGGAACCAGCGCCCGTAGCAGTCTCCCGTCGAATCGAGACCGCTCGTCGATCTCGACGGCGAGCGCGTGCGGCAGACAATGACGTTCTTGCACCGCTTCGGCCATCATCGCCACGACCGAGTCCGAATCGGAGGTTCGGCGGGCCGCGTCGATCACCGCGCGCGGCACGGGAGCGGTCGGGACACCGGCTCTGCTCAGCGGCGCGGGCAGCCGCCGCGTCCGTTCGATATGGACGAACCCCGTACTGGTGATCGCTCGTTCGGCGGGTACGAGGACATGCACGTCGTCGATATCCGGAAGGTTCCTCAGCCCGTACCGCCTGAGCGCGGGCACTCCTGTGAGCACTGAACCTTCCCGCGCCAGGAGCAGGCTCGCCTCGATCCGCTGTTCCTCGGTCGGCTCGCCGTTTCCGAGCAGCACGACTCCTGGCAGGAGCCTCCGCCAGACGCCGCCGGGCTCGCACCTGCGCCAGATGGTCCTCCTGGGCACGCCGAGCTCTTCGAGTCGCTTGACCGCGGCCACGGCCGGGCCGTTCGTCATCAGTGGGTGCTGTGCCCACTCCCCTCTTCGCACTTGATCAGCTTGAACCCGGCCACCGACAGAACCCGCGGATTTACGTCGTGACCGGTCCGGTGAAGCGGGGGTGTGTGGAAATAGGGACATTCAACGTCCCTATTTCCACACACCCCTCACGTTCCGTCACCTTCAGGCTCGCGGCCCGCGAACCAAGGCACACACATCGCCACCATCGCCGCCGCCGCCAGCAGCAGCGAAGCCTGCGTCACCGGCCCATAGGCCCACTCCTGCCCATGCCCCAGCAGCCGCCCCACCACCGCGACGAGCGTTCCCACGACCATCCCACCGAAAGCGAGATACCGCGGCGCGCGTTCGCTGAACTGGCGGGCCAAAAGGACGGCGATCAGCAACACGATCGGCAGCATCCCGCCCAGTACGGCCAGCAGTCCGATCAGGACCACCGGCACCACCGGCCCGGAACCGGCTTCCACCGAAATACGACGACGGCGGACCGGCCACAGCGCACCGATCAGCACCAGCAGGATCGCGACCGCCCCGATCAGCAGACCCGACCGGTACTTCCAGTCCGGCGTGAACTCCAGTCGCACCACGCCGCCGGAGCCCGCAGGCAGGATCCACGCCTGCTGCCAGCCGTCGACGCGCGTCTTAACCAGCGGGGTCCCGTTCAGCGAGGCGGTCCAGCCCGCGTTCGCGTTCTCCGGAACGGCCAAAATGGACTCGTCACCGCCCGCCACGGTGACCGATCGGGACGTCGCGTCCCACGAGTCCACGGTGACGGCGCGATGCGCGGCGGGCGAAACGGCCCGGCCGGCGGGTTTGAGCCAGAGGTCTTGGACCACGAAGGAGTCGGAACGGTCGGTCCGCAGTTCGTGCCCGCCCGCCGCCAGGTCCACGCCGCCCGCCGAATCGGGGCACGCGGACAGCGTCAGCGGCCGGTGCGCGACGAAGTCGGCGAGCGTGCCGCGCACCGAGGTGTCGTAGTCGAAGCCGTCCAGGCGGACGTTCGGACCCGATCCGCAGGCAAGGGTGAATTCCGCGGCCGGAGCGGGAAGTTCCGCACCGGTCAGGGAAAGACTCCCGATCCCGAGCGAGTTCCGGGTCCGCTGGTCGTCGTCGAGGCCGGCGAACGCGATCTTCAGCTGCGACGTCTCCATGGGCGGGAAAGTCGCCGCGCCGGAAGCGTCGAGTTCGACGGAACGGCTCGACGTCGGCGTGGTCAGTTCCAAGCGTGCGGGAGCACGCGAGTCGGCGGCGACGCGGATTCCGGAGATCGTCTGCGGTTTCGCCCAGTCCAGCGTCATCGTCGGTCGCAGGTCCGTGATGTCGGGCTGCCAGGCGGTCGCGGGATTCCCGTCCACCGCGGCGAACGCGCTCGCGGACGGATCCCCGCCCAGCTGCGACGTCGCCGAAACCTGCAAGCCCGGAAGCGCCACCGGGACCCGTCCACCGCCCGCCGGCAGCACGGTGCCGCCGAATTCGTAGGCACTCTGCGACGTCGTCGAGAACAGCCGCCGGATCCCGTCCGGTTCCTCCCCGTCGCGGCCCGCGTTGGGGTCGCAGCGATCGGGCACGCACGCGTACCGCGGCTGCTGCCCACGCGTGAACGCGAACCCCGGAGGCGTTCCCGTTCCGAGGTCCGCGGGGACTTCCAGCGCGCGTTGCGGTTCGACGCCGGGGATCTTCAGGTCCGAGATCCCGACGTTCCCGTCCTGTCTGCCGACCACGAGCGACAGCAACGTGATCCGCACCTTGCGCGTCACCCCCGCCGGCACCGGATACGTGTGCGCCCCCGCACCGCGGACGACCTGGTGATCGACGGAACCGTTGTCCGTGGTGATCCGGATCCTGGTCGGCGGCCAGCCGACGCGGATGTCGTCGACCATCGCGAGATCGACCGAGTTCACCAGCCGCGGGGTGTCGAGTTCGACTTCGAGCCACTCCCCGATCGGGCCGGTGAAGCTCGACGAATGCCAGGCGGTACGCGGATCCCCGTCCAGCGCGGCGAACGGCTGATGGCTCGGATCCGACCCGCCGAACGCGTCCGCGAACGAAGCCGCCGTCGACGCGGTGACCGAGCGGATCCCCCGGTACGCGGCCACGGTCTGGTGCTGCTCACCCGGAAACGGCAGGACGTCCAGCGCGGCTCGTTGCTGGCGCGGGGATTCCCCGGCGGTCAGGGTCTGGCTCAGGTTGTCCCGCACGCCGCCGACGTTGCGTTCGGCGCGGCGCAGCCCGTCGGTGACCAGCCTCGGCCCCGTCGGCGAGCCGCCGTCCCCGGTCAGCACCGTCGGCGTGCCGGGTTCGAGCTGCCCGGAGTTCATCAGCGGCAACAGGTTCTCCGGGCCGCCGCTCACCGTCGGAACGTCCTTCGTGGACGTCGCGGTGACGAGCGGCACCGGACGTTTCACCTCGAAGACCTCCAGCGGCCCGAACTGGGCCGACTTCTCGATCCCCGGCGATCCCGCCAGCCCGGCGCGCAACGTCGTGAAGTCGGGCGCGCCGACCTTGGCCCGGTCGACGTCGCCGCGCAGCAGCAGGAACCGGTAGCCCGACCGCGCGAGCAGCGCCGCGAGCCCGGGATCCCCTCTGCCGTCGGCCAAGGCCGCGTCGACCGAGTCCATCAGGCGGGTGTTGCCCTCCGAGCCCAACGGCACCTGGTTACGCACCGCCCACGGGCTGTCCGCGATGGCCTGCGCCGGTTCGTCCACCGTGCGGCCCCAGTCGTACTCGCCGAACCCGGTCGCGGGCAGCAGCAACGTGCGCGCGGTCGCGTCGGTCTTGGCGACGTGGCCCATCGCGTCGTACCAATACCCCGGCACCTCGTCCCAGCCCGGCCCCGGCCGCAGCGTCAGCAGCCACACCGGCGCGGCCATCGCCACGACCAGCAGGGCGCCCAATGCGGGCCGCAGATTCCGCCGCAGCGCTGGTGCGTAGCTCGTGATGCCGTGGACGAACGCCAGCATCAACGGCAGCCGCAGCACCGGTTCGAACTTGTGCACGTTCCGCAGCGGCGCGAGCGGGCCGTCGAGCAGATGCCGCACGGGTTCCGCCAGCGGGCTGTCGAGCGTCCCGACGTAGCCGACGGTCAGCAGTGTCAGCCCGGTCAGCACGCCGAGCACCAGGAACCGCCGTTCGGGCAGCCCACGCCGCGCGAGGCCGAACAGCCCGACCGCGGCCACCAGCCCGGTCGCCGCCATCAGCACCGGATTGTCGATCAGCGCCCAGCCCGAAGGCCACCACGGCGTGCCCTGCACGACATAGGCGACCCACTGGTTCGTGCCGCGCAGCACCTCGAACAACGACATCGGTGCCGTGGTGTTAGTCGCGGACTCGATGTAGTCGAGGAACGGCAGGCTGTACTGGCCGAGCAGCACCAGCGGCAGGAACCACCACAGCACCACGCCGACGACGAAGACGAACCACCAGATGACCAGCGCGACATGCGTGCTCCGCCATTTCCGGGTCAGCAGCCACAATCCCGGGAGCACGAGCGCCATCACGACCATCGCGCCGTTGATCCCGCCCATGCACAGCACGGCGAGCGCGGACAGCCCGGCGGCACGGCGCGGCGAGCCGATGCGATCGGCGAGGATCAACGGCAGCAGCACCCACGGCAGCAGGACGGCGGGCAGCATTTCCGAGGACAGCGAACCGATTTCGGTGACCATCCTCGGCGCGAGGGCGTAACCCACTGCTCCGATCAGCCGAGTCCGTTCGTTCCCTATTTTCAGCGCGCGGGCCACGAGCAGGGCACCGCCGAACGCGACCGAGAGCAGGATCGCGCACCACAGCCGCTGCGCGATCCACACCGGTATCCCGACGGCTTGGCACACCGCGAAGAACGGCCCCATCGGGAACAGGTAGCCATAGGCCTGGTTCTGCAGCTCCCCCGCCGTCGCCTGCGGATTCCACAGGTGCAGCGCCCGGCCGAGGAAGGCCAGCGGATCCACGGCGAGGTCGAGTTTCGTGTCGAAGGTCGTCCTGCCGGGACGCTGCACAAAGGACAGCACGGTGAGTGCCAGCACGATCCACGTGCTCGGCCTCTTCACGAGCGCGCCGGGGGTTACCATCCGGTAGATACTAGGCGGAAACGTGGCTACTATGCGCCCTATGACAGACGGTTTCGAAGAAGCGTGGTCGCTCGCCGAACCCGTCAAGGGCTGGATGACGCGGGATCAAGGCCTCGCCCTGTGGAACGCCGCGTGCCGGCTCGACAAGGGCGATCTCATCGTGGAGATCGGCAGCCACCAGGGACGTTCGACGATCGTGCTCGCGAGCGCCGCCCGCACGGTCGGGGCTCGGGTGGTCGCCGTCGACCCGTTCGTCGACGGCCGGTTGTTCGGCGGATCGCCGACACGCCAACGGTTCGAGGCGAACCTGAGAAAGGCCGGCGTCGAGGACGTCGTCGAGCTCGTGGCGGAGTACAGCACGAAGCTCCGACCACGCTGGGACCGTCCGATCCAGTTGCTCTACATCGACGGCAAACACGACTACTGGACCTACACCGACGACCTGCGCTGGTCGGCGAACCTGGCCGACGGTGGGGAAATCCTGGTCCACGACTGCTTTTCCTCGATCGGTGTCACCCTGGGCACGATCGCGAAAGTCCTCTTCGGACGGCGGTACACCTATCTGGACCGCGCGACCTCGCTGGCCCGGTTCCGGCTCTCCCCGCCGTCGGCGAAGGACAGGCTGCGCGTGCTCGCCCAGCTGCCGTGGTTCGCACGCAACGTCGGGATCAAGATCCTGCTGCGGCTGCGCCTGGCTCCCGTCGCGAAGATCTTCGGCCACGACAGCCCGTACGACCCCTACTGAGTGAGCGGTCTGCCGACGTCGACCTTGGCGACGCAGACGGGAGCCCCCTTGGCGGACAACTGAAAGCCGACCTTGTCGAACAGGCCCTCGATCGGCAGGTACATCGTGTGCAGACCGGGCTGGAACCACACCGGCACGCGGGTTCCGTCGCGATCCACGAACCCTTCGCCACCGTCCGAGGTGAAGTAGTCGATCCGGAGCAGGTACCGGCCGAGAACGGGCGTGTCCAACGGAACCCGCACCAGTTGCTCGCCGACGGTGTAGCCACAGCCCGGCACCGGGCCGGGCAGTCCGCGGGAAACCGGTTCCACGCCGGTGATCGTCCTCGCGGTGCCTGAATCGTCCAAAAGGGACATCCGGCTGGTCGGTTGATCGAACTGGAACCCGGGGATCAGGCCGACCACCCGGGAGGCGCGGGCGTTCTCGCCGAACCAGCCGTGCAGGACGTCGTTCGGTACGGCCGTGTCGAACAGGACGAGGTCGGGGTCGCGTTCGATCGAAGCGCGCGCGTTGGCGAGGAAATCCCGGGAATGTTCGAACCGTAGTCCGGGAGCCAGCCGGGAGAAACCCACGGCGGAACTCGCGATCAAGGCGAGACACAACGCCAGGGCGACCGGGCGTTTCGCCGAGGACAGCACGGGATCCGACGGCCGGTCGAGCGGTTTGGGCTCCAGGAAGGCGAAAGCGAGACACAGCGCGACGACGAGCGCCAGATCGGCGACGTAGCGGGGATCGCTGCCCAGTTCCGGTCCGACTTCGGTGAGCCTGGTGGCCGCCGAAAGCCCGATGTCCGCCACGAACACCAGGCCCAGCAGGATCCACGCCTTCCGGGCCCGGAGCCCGCCGACGCGAATCCCGAAGGCCAGCACCGCGACGGCCACGAGCAGCAGCACGATCCGCACCACCACGGGGGAAGCGGCGAACGTCGCGCCGGGGCCCGGCCCCGACCAGGGCCCACCGACCAGCCCGGGGATCAGCGTGTCACCGAGCATCCGGCCCGTCATGTCCGCGACCGTGCCGACGGTGACCGGGCCGCCGCCTTGTCCGACCTGACTCGTGGTCAAGGTCAGGAACACTGCGGCGTAGCCCGCGAGGACGGCGGCGAGGACACCCATCAGGACGAGGTGGCGGCGTAAGGAAATCCCGAGCAGCACGGTGATCCCGGCGATCAGCACCGGGATGAACACCGCCTTTTCGTAGAAGGCGAGCCCGAAGACGGTCCAGGCCACGGTGGCGATCGCCCAGCGGCCGCCGTCGGCGAGATACCGCACGTGCGCATGCAATGCGGCGGTGGCGGCCAGCAGCACGGGCGCGATCTGGATGGCGTACGCCCACCACAGCGTCGGGACGAGCAGCAAGGTCGACGTCGTGAACATCGTGAACGGGACGAGAATCCCCCACCGGCGCCCGAAACAGCGCACCAGTACCGCCCACAGCAGCACCGAGGCCGCCGCTTGCATCAGCAGGACCGGTGCCATCAGCACGGCGAAGTTCAGCGGGGCCCACGCGGTCAGCACGTCGGCGAGGAGGAAGCCGCCGGGAGCGAGATGGCCGTGGTAGTCCTGGAAAAAGTAGCCGAAGTCGAACGGGCCCGCCTTCGCGGCGTGATAAGTGATGACGAAGTCGTCTTGGGCGAGGCTGCCGCGCAGAGCGGCCCACACGTGCAGGACGAACGGGATCACGCCGGCCGCGAACGCGGCGAGCGCGACCGGCGTAGGTCTTTTCCCCCGGAGAGCCACGGATCGCCTCAATTCTTGCAGGTCGGCGGCTGGCACATGATCTTGCTCAGCGCCTGGTAGAAGACGTCCGAGATCTTCCTCGGATCGGGGGTGGTGAACGATTCCCCGCCGGTGGCGGTGGAAACCTGCCACAGTTCGGACGCGTCGATATCCGGCCCGATGCCGATCCCGATGACCGGCAACGGTTTCCGCGGATCCTGCAGCTTGCCCAGTTCCTCCAGCAACCGGGGCAGCCCGATCGTCTCGCTGTCCTCGTTGCGCCCGTCGGTGAGCACGACGACCAGGTTGATCCGGCCGGGTTTCCAGTTCTGCCGGGCGTTCTGATACGCGGCGAGGATCGAATCGTAGAGCCCGGTCGCGCCACCGGCTTTCGGCCGCACGGCTTGGAGTTGCGCGACACCACCCGAGGCCTTCTGCTCGGCGATCGTCTTCATCGGCAACAGGACACGATGGTCCTTGTCACCGTCCAATTTGGTCGAGAACAGCCACAAACCCAGTTCTGTCGTGGGTTTGAACAAGCCGAGCCCCTGCGTCGCGGCCTGCAGGGTGAGGTCCATCCGGCTCTTCCCCGTGCCCGGCACGGCGGCGGCCATCGAACCGGAGACGTCGAGCAGCACCTGGACACGGGCGCTCAGGTTCGTCCCCGCCCAGGCCTGCAGTACGGCGTACAGGTCCGCGACCGGCGGAGCTCCCGGCGGGAGCGGTGCCGGATCGGTCCGGCTGTCCCGCGCCCGCGGCACGGCGAACTGACCGTTGGGAGCCCGGAATCCCGCGTCGGCGAAGATACCGCCGGCGAGCGGATCGAGCAGCAGTCGCAGGAAGCGTTCCGCCGCGGTCCTCGACGCTTCGGACGCCTTGGGCAGCACGACATACGGGTAGTCGAACCCCTGCACCGGGACGCCTGGGTACGCCGCCACCAGGTTCCGCGCGAGGACGGATTGCTCGGTCGCGGGAAAGGCGGCCGGGAACCGGTCCGGCGCCGGGTTCAGTTTCCGCATGGTGGCGGTGAACGCCGCGGCCGGATCGGGCTCCTTCTCGGTCAGCTTCCGCAGCGCGAGCAGCGTGCCGACGCCGAGCGGATCGCGCGCCGGATCCGGGATCCCGATCGGCGCGCCGTCGAGGATCTCCTGCCACGAGGGGGTTTTCCCCGGCCAGCCGAACCGCCGCGCGGTTTCGTCGGGAAGTCCCAGTACCACTGGGGAATTCGCCACCGACTGACCGGATTCCGGGAGGTTCCACGCACCGGCGTCCCTGGCCTGCGACAACATCGTGCTGGACTCGGGGATCCAGACGTCGGGCCCGCCGGAGGCGGTGGTGCCGAGCAGGTCGGCGGTCTTGGCCGATTCGCTCGCTGTCACGTTGACACTGAAGCATTCTTCCTGCGGCACGGTCTTCGCGAGCCGCGTGAGCACCGGCGCCACATCGGGCGCGGCGGTGATCTCGACCGGCGTCAGCGCGTCACATCCGTTGCCCGCCAACCGGGCCCGCAGGTAGTCGACGCCCCACCAAGCGCCGAGCGCGATCACCAGCAACAGGCTCAAGACGACGACGGGCGCGTTGAAACGCCCGGCACGCCTCGGGCCGTCCTGCATGTGCGTGCCTCCGAGGTGCGGGGTGAGGACCTGGGATGTTGCCCAATCCGCCCGCGAACGTCAACCCTCGGGTAACTTAGCGCCTCCCGTTGCGGCAAACGGCCTAACCGAACCCGGAACTCGCGTGATCGGACAACGATCTCGCGTGATTAAAGACGGAACTCACGAGTTCCGCCTCCAATCACGCGAGTCACGGCCCGAAGCACGCGTGATCGGCCTAGCCGAAATACCGTCCGGCGCCGATGTGGGCTCCGACGGACTGCCACCAGCCCGCGTCGCCGGTCGAATCGATGCCGTCCGCGATCACCGTCACGCCCGCCATGCTCGCGGTGTCGATGAGGTTCCGCAGCGTGCGTTCCGCGAGTGGTTCCGTCCGCCGCTCCACCAGCCGGGGAGCGATCCGGACCGTCCGCACGGGCACGTCGACCAGGCAGACGACGTCGCCGCCCGCGCCGAAGCCCTGCAGTTCGGCGTCCACGCCGATCTCGGCGAGGAGGTGCAGATTGTCGACCGTCTCACCCACATCCGAGAGCACGGCCTCGGCGGGAAAGCCCAGCCGGAGCCGTGACGGCCCGAGGCCGGTCGCGGCCAGGATGGCCCGCACCGACCCGACGAGATCGGGATCGGCCGCCTGATGCGGGGTCAGCCCCACCACCATCGGGAGCCTGTCGTCCGATTCCTCGCAGGCGGTGCGGATGAGCCATTCGCCGAGCGGCACGATCAGGCCGGTCTCGTCGGCGAACCGGACGCAGGTGTCGTGCCCGATCCGGCCGTGGCGCGGATGGTTCCACGCGAGCCTCGCCTCGATACCCGCCGGCGTGCTGTCCGCGAGCCACGTCAGCGGCCGGAAGCCGACCTCGATCTCACCGGTCTCCCAGGCGCCCGCCATGGAGACGGCGAGGCCGAACTCGTGCCGCTCCCGGCTGTCGAGCACGGAGTCGGACAGCGCCCACTGCCGGTAGCCGTTGGCCTGCGCCCGGCGCAGCGTCATGTCCGAGACGCGCAGCAGTTCGTTCGGCGCGATGTCCCTCGGCGGCCGGTGCACGACGCCGACACAGGCCGAAACCGCGACGCCGCTGCCGCTCTCGAGGTAGACCGGTTCGGACAGCTCCTGGTTGATCATGCCGATGACGGTGGCGACGTCCGGGCTGGTCGCGGTGTTCTGGATGAGGATGCCGAATTCGTCGCCGCCGATCCTGGCGACGAGCGCGTCCTCGCCGCCGACGACGGCCCGCAGCTTCGCGGCGACGTTCTTCAACAGATCGTCGCTCTGCTTCTGGCCGAGCCCGCCCGCGATCAGCGAGAACCCGTCCAGGTCGAGGTGGTAGACCGTGACGCCGAAGGACGGGTCGGCGTGCCGCAACGCCTTCTCCAGGCGGGTGCCGAAGCATTGCCGGTTCGGCAGGCCGGTGAGCGGATCGTGCAACGCCTGACGGCTGAGCTGCCGCTGCAGCAGCGAGACGTCCGTGTCGCCGTCGACCAGGGTGATCAGCTGCTGGGCCTCACCCGCCGGATCGCGGATGACGGCGCCGGTGAACGCGGCCCACGGCGGTTCCTCGTCCTCGGTCACGAGTCTTCGCGACAGCTCCAGCCGCTGGCTCTCGCCTTCGAGCAGCTTCCGGTAGCCCTCACGCAGGCCGTCGGCGTCGTCCGGATGCACGAAGTCGTAGAGGTTGTGCCCGTTCAGATCCGCGACGGGCCGGTTCAGCATTTCGGCGAACGCCGGGTTCACCCGCTGGACGCGGCCGTCGACCCTGGTGACGGCCACGCCGGTCGCGGAGCCGGTGAACAGCTGCTCGAAACGCGCCTGGGTCAGCACCAGCTCACGCCGCGTCTCGCGTTCGAGCGTGACCAGCGTGCGGCTCAGATCCTCTTGCTGCGTCTGGATGCTCTCGCGCAACGCCTCGCCGTAGCCGGACGCGAGCGCGCCGAGCACCTGCAACACCCGTTCGGGGAGCGACTTCACGCCCCGCAACTCCGGTTCGTGCAAAAGCCCCTTGCCGAGTACGTCCATCGTGCGACGCAGGCTGTCCGGCCCGACGCACCTGAGCGCGACGAGCCGCGCGCCGGCCTCGGTGGCCTGCGCGGGCTCGGCGTCGCCGCTCAGCACCGCGTCGAAGACCTCGTCCAGCAGAGCGGCGAAATGCTCTTCGATCTGGGCGTGGGTATACGGAAGATACGCCGTACCGGTGACCAGGTAGGCCCACTTGCGGGCCAGCGTGGCGCGGGTCGGCGCGGCGTTCTTCCGCTTCGGTGCCGCGGAGGATGAAGTTGGCTTCGGGGCGTCCGGCGATACGGGGAACTCATCGCCGTCCGGAAGTGGGGCAGTCACGTCCGCCGGTCCTGGGGTCGCTTTCGTATTCCGTGGTGGAGGAACATCCTCCACGATTCTGAAGCCGTACTCACGGTTTGACGGTCACCCAATCGGGTGGTGACCCTACGGTACTGCAACACCGACCTTTTCCCTCAGCCAATCGCGGGTGGCGTCCCGATACTGGGACGCGTTGCGATGTAACGCCAGCGAATGTCCGGCACCGGACAGAACATACGTGGAAAGCTCGGCTTCGGGCCGGTAGTACGGCGCTTCCGCCGGACGCAGCGACTCGGCGCTCGAACAGTCGCGAAGCGAGAAAAGACCGCAGAACAGGATGTCCTCCGACCCGACGGCCTGGAGAACGGGAACCCGGATCGCTTTCGTCGCGGGCAACACGATGCCGAACACGGCGACGGTCCCCATTCCCGGGACCGAAACCTGATCCTTGGTCGCCTCATCCGCCTCGATGACCTGGGGGTCGGTATTTTCCGTCGCGTAGAACAGTCCGGCACGCGCTCCCGGTTTCGTCGTGAAATAGAGCGGATCGCTGCCCAGTGAACCGAGTCGGCCATCGGTGAACGCGGGCTGAAGACCGAAAAGCACCCCGAACGTCAGCGCGGGAACCGACGGCAGATGCGTCATTCCGGTGAGGATCACACCGTCGACGTCCTGATACGTCGAGGCCTCGGCCGCCACGATGCCCGAACCGACCGAATGCCCGACGATGACGACCTTCTCGAACGGCGTGCCGCCGACCCGTCCGGCGCGCAGGTGACCGATCACCTCGTGCATCGACCGCGCCAGCACCGGCAGCAGGAGCGGAAGGCTGACCGGTTTGCTGCTCCCGCCCGAACCGAGCTGGTCCGCGGCGAACGTCGCGTAGCCGTGTTTCGCCATGTCCCGCTGGTAGGAATAGCGATCCGGGTCGTAGGGCAGGTCCCAGTAGGCGCTGTTGTAGGTGCCGCCGTGCACCAGCAGCTGGACCGCTTCGGGTGCCGGCCCCTCGGGCAGGCAGAACCGGCCGTGCACCGTGGCGGGTTCGCCGAGCGGGCCGGTGACCGGCAGATCCAGATCGGAACAGCGGACGTCGACGGCCTCGGCCGGGGCCGCGACCAGGAAACCGCCGAGGAGCACGCAGCAGGTGGCCACCGCGGTGGCCAGTTTGAGCGGCATTCTCACAGAACCCTCTCCGGAATCGGGACGCTCGGAAGGAGCATGAACCCTACACCTGGTGATCGAGCGCTCACCGTCAGCCTCGGGTTCGCGGCCGCACGATCATCGGCAACCGGTTCGGCTGCATCGTCGCTTTGATCTTGGGGAACACCTTCACCCCCGGCACCGGTTCCAGCCGCCACCGGGCGCCGATCGTCGCCGCCACCAACGCGATCTCCGTGGGAGCGAACTGATGTCCGGGACACAGCCGGGCGCCTGCGCCGAACGGGATGAACGCGCCCTTCGGCACCTCGGCTGCGCGCTCGGGTTCCCAGCGATCCGGGTCGAACCGTTCGGGATCGGGGAACCAGCGCGGATCGCGATGCACCGTGTGCTGGCTGACCGCGACCTCGGTCCCGGCGGGGATGCTTACGCCGCCGAGTTCTACGTCCTCCCGCGCCCGCCGCATCAGGATCACCGGCGGGGTCCGGCGGACGACCTCGTTGATGATCCGCTGCGTGTAGACCAGCCGCGGCAAGTGGTCGAACCGCGCGGGCCCGCCCGCCAGCACCTCGTCGACCTCGGCATGGAAGCGGCGCTCGATATCCGGCCTCGCCCCGATCTCGTGGAAGAACCACGCGAGCGCGACGGCGGTGGTCTCGGCGCCGGTGGTGAGGATCGTGATGACCTCGTCCTCCACCTGCCGGTCGGTCATCCTCTCGCCGGTCTCGTCGTCCTCGGCCAGCAACAACATCGACAGCAGATCGCCCTGATCGCCGCCCTTCTCGCGCGCTTCGAGGACGGCGTCGCCGATGACCCGCCGCAACCGCGCGGCCGCCGCGTCGAACTCGCGGTTCGCCGGGATCGGCAGGCGTTCCACGAACTTCGGCGAGAACGCCCGGACCATGACGTACTTCAACATGATCGGGATCGACCGCTGGATCTCCGTGAGCGCGTCGGCGCCGAGTTCGGTGGAGAACAGCGTGCGCCCGGAGATGGTCAGCGCGAGTTCCTGCATACGCCGGTCGAATGCGACGACCTCGCCCGGTTTCCACGAGTCGGCAAGGTCTACAGCGAGCTTCGTCATCGTCGTCTCGGCGTAGAGCGCGATCCGGCTTCGCTGGAACGCGGGCAGCATCATCCGACGTTGCCGCTGGTTGAAGGCACCGTTGGAAGTCGCGAGCCCGTCGCCGAACAACGGCCGCATCTTGTCGAACACGATGCCTTTGTCGAACTTCCCCGCGTCGACGGCGAGCAGCCGCCACGCCAGCTCCGGGGTCGTGACCAGATAGACCGGCATCGGGCCGAAGTCGAGCCGCACGACGTCACCGTGCGAACTCAGTGAGGACAACAGTTTCAGCGGGTCACGGAGCATCGGCACGGTATGCCCCAGTACCGGCCACCGGCCCGGTGCGACGGCGACGTCCGGAGGTGCTGCCATCGTGCTCGTCTCCCGGTGCCTGGACGCTGAACCCGGTCACCTTAGGACCGCGAGACCGCGGAGGGGCTTCCGCCACCGCACATCCACACGATCGGACGATGGCAGCCCGGTCCCGCGCGGCCGCTAGACTCCTGTGCCCCAACGGATCCCAACCGAACGGCGGCGACGACGGTGACTTCGAACCTGAGCTGGGTGCCTCCCGAGGTCGACACGACCGTGCCGAATCCCGCCCGGGTCTACGACTACTGGCTCAACGGCGACCACAACTTCCAGGCCGACCGTGAACTGGGCGAACAGATCCTCAAGATCATGCCGGGTATCCGCGACGCGGCCCGGCTCAACCGCGCCTTCCTGCGGCGTGCCGCGCTGCACATGGTGGAGGCGGGGGTGCGGCAGTTCCTCGACATCGGCTCCGGCATCCCGACCGTCGGCAACCTCCACGAGATCGTCCAGGGGGTCGACCCGTCCTGCCGGGTGGTCTACGTCGACCGCGAATCGGTCGCCGTGGCACACGCCAAACTGCTGCTGCGCGGCAACGACCGGTGCGCGGCTATCCAGGCCGACCTCCGCGACGCCAACGACATCCTCGACGCGCCCGAGACCAGGGAACTGCTGGACCTCGACCAGCCGATCGGCCTGTTCATGTTGCTGCTGCTGCATTTCGTGCCGGATTCGTGGGAGCCGCACGCCATCCTGGCCCGCTATCGGGAGCGGATGGCCTCCGGCAGCTTCCTGGCGATTTCGCACGTCGCCGCCGACGCGAACTCGAGCGGCCTCGACGAGGCCATCGAGGCGTACAAGAGCACCCAGAACGACCCCATCCCCCGGACCCACGACCAGGTGCTTTCGTTCTTCGAAGGCTTCGACGTCATCGAGCCCGGCGTCGTCGGCTGCGCGATGTGGAACCCCCAGGGCGCCGGCGACATGTCCGAAGACCCGGAGATCAACTCGCTGCCGTACGCCGGGGTCGGCCGGAAACCCTGAGCCCAGGATGTCAGGAAAGGGTCGTTCAGGACGAAAGATGTCCTGAACGACCCTTTCCTGACGTTTCCCCCTCGCCTCCCCCGGATCAGGGCAGCACGTCGGTCACGGTGTCCTTGATGACCTGCCATTTGCCGTGCTGGCGTACCAGCGTCAGGCTGATCGTGTAGTGCCGGTTGATGTTCTGCGACGGCACCTTGTAGTACGCGTCGAGGATCGCGAAGCCCATCTTGCAGTCCTCGACGACGGTGTGGGTCACCGTCCACGGCATGCTGTACTCGTACGGCACCTTGAACTGCTCGTTGACCACCGGGTCGACGTTGGCGTCGTAGCCGATGAACAGCTGTCCCCGGCGACCGACGGTCACCATGTCCCGGTGGATGATCGCCCGGTAACGCGCCTCGTCGCGTTTGTTGAAGCTGTCCATGTCCTCCCAGACCGCGCGGTCGAACGCGCGTTGGCAGGCCTGTCGCTCCGACTCCGCCTGCTGCTCTCCCGCCGCCGCCGCGGCGGGCACGCCGATTCCCGCCGCGGCCACGACCAGCCCGGCCAACGCCGCGTAATACCGCTTGCGCATGGGGTTCTCCTCATCACGTCCGTACTCCGTCCAGCAGGAGATTCGCCGGGCGGCGCATCACAGCTGCATCACTTCCGCACCGGCCCCGGCGCGTGGCCGGTTAACCTCGCGGAAGGGGGTGCGATGGAGTTCCGGATCTTGGGGCCGGTGCAGTGCCGGAACGGGGCACGACCGGTGAAACTGGCGGGTCCGCGGCAGGAGCGGATCCTCGCCGCGCTGCTGCTCGGCGCCGATCGCGTCGTCTCGGTCTCGCGGCTGGTGGACGTCGTCTGGGACGAGGATCCGCCCGCCACCGCCACCCGCCAGATCCGCAACCTCACCACCGCGTTGAAGCGCACGCTCGTCGCCGAGGGCGCCGCCGACGACGTCTTGACCGCCGAAGGGCCGGGCTTCGTCCTTCGTCCGGGCTCCTTCGACCTGCGCTCGTTCGAGGCGCACGTCTCGCGTGGGGAGTTCCGCGAAGCTCTCGCGTGCTGGAGCGGACCGGCTCTGTCCGGTGTGGACAGTTCGGCTTTGCGAGGCGAAGCCGAAGAACTCGACGAGCGTCGTCTGTCCGTTGTGGAACGTTGCCTCGACGAAGAGATCTCCGCTGGGGAAGACTCCGTCGCGGAGCTGACGGCCTTGGTCGCCGAACACCCGCTCCGGGAGCCGTTCTCCGGCTTGCTCATGCGCGCGCTGCACCAGCAGGGCAGGCAGGCCGACGCGCTGAACGTCTACCGGCAGGCGCGGACGCGGCTGGTGGAGGAACTCGGGATCGACCCCGGCCCGAAGCTGCGCGAGCTCTACGAGCGGATCCTGCGCGACGAGCCGGAATACGGCAAGACCCGCTGCTTCCTTCCTTACGACGTCCCGGATTTCACCGGACGCGAGGCCGAGATCCGCCGTCTGCTCGACGCCGTCCGGCTCGGGCGCCCGGTCGTCGTCGACGGGATGGCCGGTGTCGGCAAGACGTCGCTCGCCGTCCACGCCGCGCATCGGCTCGCCGCCGATTTCCCCGACGGGCAGCTGTTCGTGGATCTGCACGGCCACTCCCCAGCCCGTGAACCGCTTCCGCCCGAGGCCGCGCTCGAAGCCCTGCTCGGGCAGCTGGACATCCCGGCTTCGCGGCTTCCCGGCGGTGTCGACCGGAGGGCCGAGCTGTGGCGGACCAGGACGGCAGGCCGGTCGCTGCTCGTGGTGCTCGACAACGCCGCGAGCGCGGAACAGCTGCGGCCGCTGGTGCCGGGTTCGGCGACGGTCGCCCTCCTGGTCACCGGGAGGCGCCGCCTCGCCGCGGTCGACGGCGCCGCGTCGATCAGTCTCGAAGTGCTGCCGGACGAGGAGGCGGGTGCCCTGTTCGCGGCGGCGTCCGGGCGACCGGACACGGGGGTGGCCGCGTTGTGCGGCAACCTGCCGCTGGCGATCCGCATCGCGGCCGCCCGGCTGCAGAATCGTCCACAGTGGACCGTTCAGGCCCTGGCCGAGCGGCTGGGCTCCGAACACGACCGGCTGGCCGAGCTGAAGGTCGCCGGACGCGACGTGGCCGCGGCCTTCGCACTGTCCTATCGGGAACTCGATGCCGCGCAACAGCGTATGTTCCGTTTGCTGGGGCGCAATCCCGGTGCCGACATCGGCGTGCCCGCGGCGGCCGCGCTGGCCGGCATCGGGGAACGCGAGGCCGAACGTCTGCTGGAGGACCTGCTCGACGCCCACCTGGTCAGGCAGCCTGCGCTGGGCCGCTACGCGTTCCACGACCTGATCGCCGAGCACGCCCGCAACGCCGCCCGCGACGAGGAATCCGGTCCTGCCGTGCGTCGGCTCCTCGATCATTACCGCGACGGAGGCGGCCTTGACTGGTATCGGACGGAACGGGCGAACCTCGTCGCGGTGACCCGGCACGCGCTCGATGCCGGTCTGGACGAGTACGCCTGGCGGATCGCCGCGGACACCGCGGACCACCTCCGGGAAAGCGGGCACCTCGACGAACTGCTCGACGTGGCACGGACGGGGATCACCGCCGCCCGCCGGATCGGTGACCCGCAAGCGATCCAGCTGAGCCTGGCGAGCCTCACCCTGGCGTTCTGGGAAAACGGGCGGCTCACCGAGGGAATGGATTGCGCCCTCGAACGGCTGGACGTCGTCCGCGCGTCCGGTGACCGCGGGGCCGAGGCGATCGCGCTGTCCAGGGCGGGCGCGCTGCACGGCATGCTCGGCCGTTACCCCGAGGCGATCCGGTTCTACCGTGACGGCCTGGCCGTCGTCGGCGAGACCGGCGCCGCCACACTGTGGACCAATCTCAGCAACGCCCAGGAGGTCCTCGGCAGGCTGGACGACGCGCTGGCCTCCGCCCGGCGAGCGGTGGACCTGCGCGAGGACGAGCGCGGCGTGGTCCTGAGTTCGGCCCAGCTCGGCCTCGTCCTGTCCCGGCTCGGCCGTTTCGGCGAGGCCTTCGAGGTCATCGAACGGTCGATCACCGCCTCGCGGGATCTCGGCTACCTGTTCGGCGAGGCGTGGAGCCGGATCGACCTCGCCGACGCCCTGCTGCTCGCCGATCGCCCCGGCGACGCGCGTGAGCAGGCCGAACACGCGTGCGTGATCCTCACGCGGCTCAACCACCCGTTGTTGCTGGCGATGGCGGCCAACAGCCTGGGCACCGCCTGCCTCGCGCTCGGTGAGACGGAGACGGGCCTCAAGCGGCATCGGCTCGCGCTCGAAACGGCGAAGCGGATCGGCTACCGGTTGCAGGAAGCCCGCGCGCTGGCCGGATTGGGACAGGTCGGAGCCGCGCGGGAGCACTACGCCGCGATGGGCCTGCCGACCGAACCCACCAGCAGGGAGACCACGGCGAGCGCCGCCGTACTCCACAGCAACAGCACGACACCCGCGCCCTCGACGACCAAGCCGCCGGCGAAAGCGCCGAGGGCTATCGAACCGGTGAACACGCCGACGTAGAGACCGGTGACATGCTCGACGCGATCCGGTGCGAGGGCGGTCATCCACAGTTGCCCGCCGACCGACAGTCCGCCGTAGGCCATCCCCCACAGGGCGATCGCGACCCCGGCGATGAGCGCGGAGGCACCGAAAAGCGCCAGAAGCCCAAGCGCGACGGCGATCCCGGCCGCCAGCAGCAGCACGGTCGCCCGCGGCCTGCGCCCGGCCGCGGCTCCGGCCACGAAGTTGCCGATCAGCCCGAAGACGCCGTAGACGAGCAACAGCGACGCGATCGCGCCCGCCGGCATCCGCGGCAGTTCTTCGAGGACCGGACGCACGTAGGTGTACGCGGCGAAATGCGCGGTCACCAGCAACACCACCACGGCGAGGCCGGTGACCACGGCGGGACGGAACAACGAGCGGCGCTGTCCGGTGCCGGTCTCTTCGACGACCGCGGGACGGCGAAGCTCGGGCAAGGCCAGCAGTAAGGCGGGAACGAGCAGCGACGCGCACACCGCGAGCGACCAGAAGGCCGCACGCCAGCCGAAAGCGTTGCCCACGAACGTGCCCAACGGCACTCCGAGCACCGAGGCGGCGGCGACGCCTCCGACGGTGAAGGAAACCGCCAGTGCGCTGTCGCGAGCCGCGACCAGCCTGATGGCCACGGCCGAAGCCATCCCCCAGACGGCGCCCATGCCGACCCCGAGCACGATCCGCGCGATCATGAGCAGCCCGAAATCGACGGTGATCGCGGTCAGCCCGTTTCCGATGGCCAGTACCGCCACGGCCGCGGCCAGCACCCGGCGCCGGTCGAGATCCCCGAGCAGCCGCGGCACCACGGGAGCGGTGACCGCCGAAACCAGACCGGTGACGGTCAGGCTGAGCCCGGTCGCCCCCGCGGAGATGCCGAGACCGTCCGCCATCGGGGTGAGCATCCCGACCGGCAGCATCTCGGCGGTCACCACCAGGAACGTGCTCAGGGTCAGCACGCCGACGGCGGCCCATCGCGACAGGACCGGATCCGGGTGAGAGACAGAGGAACTCATGCCGTCCAGCCCATCACCGCGCGGCACCCGCGAACAACGACGTCTTCCTCATCGATCGATGAGGAAAGCTCATCGATCCGGTGTTATCTTCCGAGGATGCACCAGGCGCATCTGCAGCAGATCGAATGCCTGCTCACGCTGGCGGAGGAGCTGCATTTCGGGCGTACGGCGGAACGGCTCGGCTACTCGCAATCGCGAGTGAGCCAGCTCATCGCCACGTTGGAGACGAAGGTCGGCGCGCGGCTGGTCGAGCGCACGAGCCGCAAGGTCGGGCTCACCCGCGCCGGCGCGCAGTTCGTCAAAGAGATCCGGCCCGCCCATCGCACGCTGCTCCGCACCTTCGAACGCGCGCGTGAACGGGCGATGCGCGGCGCCGTCGAAGAACTGCGGGTCGGATTCACCGGCATGGTCTACGAGGAGGTCACTTCGATCTTCCGCGCGCTACGCGAGCGGCACGGCGTGGCCGTGCACACCCACGACGTCCCGCTCGGCTCACCGTTCACCGCCGTACTCGACGGCGAGATCGACGCCGTCATCGCCGAACTCCCGGTCCACGAAAGCGAGCTCACGGTCGGTTTCCGGTTCCCGCCGCAAGACCAGTACGTGATGGTCGGAGCCGATCACCCCATCGCGGAGCGCGAGTCGATCGATGCGGAAGATCTCGCGAAACTCGATCTGCTCCACCGTGCCGGTGACGGCCCCGGCTACTGGAAGGCCGCGCGCACCCCGCCCGCCACTCCGTCGGGAACGCCGATTCCCTCGACCGCGGGGATCACGACCGTCCAGCAAGGAATGGCGCTGGCGGCGTCCGGGACGCACGCGATGCTGGTGTGCCGTCCGTTGACGGAACAGCACACTCGCACCGATCTACGTTATGTCCCGGTCCGCGGCCTGGAAGAATCCAGCCAGCTCGGTCTCGTCTGGCGGACCGGCCACGTCAGCCCATCGCTGACCGCGCTGGCCGAACTCCTCGAACAGGCCGAGCCCGTCAGCCGAGAAACCCGGTAAGCAGCTCTCGCAACGTGTCCGGCTGCTGGAGGACGCCGTGGTCCTGCCCTGCGACGGTGGCATACCGAGCGCCGGGGACCGTGTCGGCGACCGCGCGGGTGCCCGCCCGCATCCAGGCGTCGCTCTCCCCGCCGTCGATGACCAGCGTGGGCACCGAGATCTTGGCCAGCCGGTCCGCGGGCAGCACGTTTCCGGGACCGCAGAGCGCGAGGTCGTAGGGCAGCGTGTGGGCGAGGCCGGTGAACCACGCCCAGAACGGGTCGTTCCGCATCCCCTTGACGACCTCTTCCGGCGTCGCGGTCCCCTCGACGAGGAACAGTTCCGCCGCGCCGTCGCGGTCGCCGTCGGCGATCAAGGCGCGGACGCGGTCGAAGAGGTCGGCCGCGGGCCTCTCCCGGCTGTCGTCGACGACGTACGGCGGCTCGTACACGGCGAGCTTGGTCATGGCGACGCCTCTGGCGGCCGCCTCCAGCCCCAGAACCGCACCCGAGGAGTGCCCGAACACCGCCGCCGAACCACCCACGTGCTCGATCAGCGCGGCGAGATCCTCGACCTCGCGCTCCACCGAATAGACCGCGCCGGCACCGCTGTCACCCCGGCCGCGCCGGTCATAGGCGATCACGGTGTGCTCCGGCGACAGGGTCGCGGCCAGCCCGGCGACGGTCGTCCGGTCGTTGAACGCGCCGCCGACCAGGATCACCGGCGTGCCTTCCCCGGTGCGATCGAAGGCGATCGGGGTGCCGTCGGCCGAAGTCACGGTCTCGAACGAGGTGGTCATCAGGTCCTCCGCAGGGTCGCTTCACTCTAGCTTCGGCACTGGGTCGGAGCGGATGACCACCGCTCGACATCACTTCCGGAGATTTCCGAAGAATTCGCGGAGTTCGGCCACCACGTCGCCCGGCACGGCCATCGCGACCATATGGCTCGGGCTCTCGTGATCCGCCCAGCGCACGACGTCGTTCTTGCGCGAGGCGATCACGCGCAACGCGGACGGCCCGCCGTGGGAGACGCCGGTCGGCACCACCGTCTGGTCCATCGGCATCGCGGCCTGCCCCTCGTAGTACGGCCACAGCGAGGTGCCGCCGGTCCCGGTCAGCCAGTACAGCGTCGCGTTGGTGAGGAGCAGGTCGCGGTCGATCGGCTCGGCGGGCGCCGTGCCGTCGGGCCAGCCGTCGAACTCCTTGAACCGTTCCACCAGATACGCCAGCTGCGCGACCGGCGAATCGAGGAAGCCGAAACTCAGCGTCTGCGGCCTGTTCGTCAGGTACGGCGCGTATCCGCTGCCGCCCGCGAAACGCTCCATCAGGCCTGCCAACTCGGCCTGATCCTGTTCGGTGAGCCCGTCGAAGTCGGCCGGGTCGCCCATCGGCACACCGAGCCCGGACGTGATGTGCGAGCCGATGACGTGCTCGGGCGCGTGCGCCGCGAGACAGGGCGTCACCAGCGCGCCGGCGTCGTTCCCGTGCGCGCCATAACGTTCGTAACCGAGGCGGCTCATCAGCTCGGCCCAGGTCCGCGCCACCCGCGCGATGTCCCACGGACGTTCGTCGGCGGGCTCCGGGAACGGCGAGAAACCGAAGCCCGGCAAGGACGGCGCGACGACGTGGAAGGCGCGCGACGGGTCGAGACCGTGGGCTCGCGGGTCGGTGAGCGGGCCGAGGACGTTCAGGAACTCGGCGATCGAATTGGGCCAGCTGTGCGTCATGATCAGCGGGATCGCGTCCGGTTCCGGCGACCGGACGTGCAGGAAGTGCACGCGCTGGCCGTCGATCTCGGTGGTGTACTGCGGGAATTCGTTGAGCTGCTTCTCCCACGCGCGCCAGTCGTAGCCGTCTCGCCAGTATTCCGCCAGGCCCTTGAGGTACGCGACCGGGACGCCCCGGCTCCACTCGGCACCGGGCAGCGCCGACGGCCAGCGGGTGCGGGCAAGCCGGTCGGCCAGGTCGTCCAGATCGGACTGCGGGATGTCGATGCGGAACTGCTCGATGTCGGTCATGAGGTGACCGTAGGGCCCATTCAGGCCAGATCCTGACCTAAATTCCCCCCGCATTTAGTCGACTAAACGCGTCCGCGTCCGCGTCCGTCCGTGAAGGCCTCCTTCCCTACCCTGAAACTAGCGAAGGGGCCCTTCACGACGAGGCCGCCGCCGTCCCTGGCGTGCTCCTCGTCAAAGGCGAAGGGAGCTTTCCCTGCATCCGATGCGACGAAAGTCCCCTTCGCAACACTGTCTTTGGCCCACCGTGGCGATCGCCGCATTCGTCCGTGAAGGCCTCCTTGAGGGACCCAGAGTCCCTCAAGGAGGCCTTCACGGACCGGCCGACTCCTCGCGTTTAGTCGACTAAATGCGGACGGTCTGCGTGGCGCCGAAGGTGTCCTTCACCGGCACCTCGAAGGTCTTCCGCCGCACGGTCACGCGCACGACTTCCTGCCGCTGCGTCGGATCCGAAACCGCCAGCCGCCAACCGTTCCCGGTCCGGCCCAGCGCCACCGACGCCGGACCGGACACCGACACCTCGTCGACCGAGCCGGCGGCGAAGAAGTTCGCCAGCAGGGTCGCGTCCCACAGCCGCACGGCCTGCACGGTCGCGGTGTTGGACCGCACGCGCCACGACCAGGCCGAAGCGATCGTCTGCAGCACCGACGCGGTCGGCAGGACAGCGTACGCGTAGGTCGCGTTCGAGGGCTTCGCGCCGTGTTCGATGACCAGCTTCTGGTAGCGCCGCGTGTACGGCACCGTGGTGCCCTTGGTGTTGGCGCCCTTGTCGATGTCGCGCCAGGTCCCCGTCCGGTCCTCGCGCAGCGCGGTGACCTCGGCGTCGTCGAGCAGGACGTAACCGCCGACCCGTTCGAGATGCAGCCATCGCTTGCGCCGCAACGACTCCGAGCCCCCGACGAGATGCCCATCGGCCAGCAGGACCCCGGTGCCGTTCTCACCGAGGTTGCGGTTCTCGATCGTGGTCCGGATCAGCTCGCCGGAGGAGTCGGTGATCCCGGCACCGAGGCACACCACGCCCGATGGCGTGAAGAACCATGACTTCTTCGCGGTCAGCGTGCCGTCCTGCGAGACGAAGTCGAGGGCGTGCGCGCCGTGCCGCGCGTCCCAGCGGACACCGCCGCAGTGGTCCTTGCCGGTCAGCGGTACCGACTCCAGTTTCGGGGTCGGGCCGCTCTTGGTGGTCGTCCCCGGCAGCAGCTGCGGATCGACCGTCGGCCAGTAGGCGTCGGTGAAGTGCCCCTTCGCCTTGGGCAGGAACAGATACAGCGAGCCGTCACCGACGTACCAGCCGTGCAGGTTCATCGAGTTGATCGACTCGTACCGCGAGATCCGCGTCGAGGCGACGCCGAGCGAGGCCGACCAGCCTTCGGTGATGTGCACCATCCGGTCCTGCTGGCCGAACACGCGATGCGTCGCGGCCGTCGGTGTCGCCCGCACCTTGGTCGCCAGCAGCTCCTGTGCGAACTCGATGCCGGGGATGCCGACGAGGTCCGGCCCCGGCGCGAACCGCTCGGGGTCGGGGATCTTGAGATACGGCGCGAAGGTGTCCTCGGTGATCCACTTCGCGGCGAGACCCCCGAGCTCCTCCTTGCGCTTCCCGCTCGCCGACCGGGCCAGCAGGACCACCGCGCCGGTGAGCTGGTGCCCGATGTCGTGCGCGGATTCCCCTTGCCGGGAAAGGAACCGGCCGCGGACCGACTCCATCAGCGCGCCCGCGTACACGAACGGCGCGAACGTGTCGGAGACCAGCGCGTACGCCGCGTCGCGGACGTCGGCGGGCAGTTCGAACTCCGTGCCCTTGGTGACGTGGATGGCGGACGCGATCGCGGTGAGCAGGATGATCCCGTAGTGCCCGGGATACGGCACCGAATCGTGCTGCAGGAACGAGCCGTCGGTGTGGAAACCGTCGCCCGCCGCGCGGTGGAGTTTGGCGATGACACTCGCCGCTCCCCCGCCTTCGACATCGGTGAACGCCGCGACGCCGCGCTTGATCCGCTCGGCGTCGCCCAGCATCGCGCCGGAGACGATGGAGATCGTCGACTTGTCCGCGCGGTTGGCGCCGGTCTCGACGACGCTCGGGTTGTTCGTGCGGAGGTTCGGGTTGCCGGAGAATTTCAGCACCGGCTTCAGATACTTGGCGAGCTCGTCCTGGGTGAGCTCGTCGGCGACCGTCGCGAGGATGTGCAGCAGGTAGAGCGGGATGCCGATCTCGTAGGTGTACCAGTTGCCGATCTCGGCGGTCTTCTCGCTGTACTGATCGCTGCTGTACAACAGTTCCAGCGCGCCCTTGATCCGGGCGAGCACTGCGGGATCACCCGCGAGCGCTCCGCCGGGAGTGCCCCAATTGACCGCGATCGCCCGGAGCCGTGCGTACATCGACGTCGTGAAGTCGCTGCCGGGGCCGAGCGGGAGGTCCTTCCACAGTGGACCGTCGCCGACCGTCATGCTGTCGTGGTAGGCCTTCGCGACCCTGTCGAGGTTCGCCAGCGCGGCCGTGCGCTCCGCCGACGGCCGGTTGATCCCGGTCTGCAGTTCGCGATAGCCGGTCACGATGGACGACGAGCCCGGAGCGACGGGCTGCGCGGACGAAGTGCCCGCGAGTGCCGAGGTGAGCGCCACCGAAGCGGCCGCTGCCGCGCCTCCCCGCAAGGCCGTTCTCCTGTCGAAGTTACCGAATCCGGGCATGACAGTGCCTCCCAAAGGGTCGAAAGACGGCGATCAAGGGCGGCGGCGGGTGCTGAGGCTCGTGAGTGGCAAGGACGGTTGGGACCGTCCTTGCCACTCATGAGGTTTACTGGCGCTTCCCGTCGGTCCTGCGGGGCAGGTCCCACGGGTTGTTCTCCTGCAACGGTTCCGGCAGCAGCGCGTCGGGGAAGCCCTGCCAGGCGATCGGTCGCAGGAACCGCTCGATCGCGGCGGTGCCGACCGAGGTACTGGTCGGCGCGGTGGTCGCCGGGTAGGGACCACCGTGTTCCTGTGCCCACGTGACGGTGACGCCGGTCGGCCAGTCGTTCCACAGCAGACGGCCGGCGACCCTGGTCAGCGACGGGAGGACCGGACGGATCCAGTCCACATCGGACTCTTCACCCTGGATGGTCGCGGTGAGCCCCGGTTCCATCACCCCGAGCAGGCTGATCAGCTCGGCCTGGTCGGTGTAGGTGACGATCAGCGAAGCCGGGCCGAAGCACTCCTCGCGAACGGTGTCGGCGTCGGCGAGGAACGCCTTGGCGGTGGTGGCGAGCAACGTCGCGCCGTGTGAGATCCCTTCCGCGCCACCGGATTCCGACAGCACCTCGACACCGTCGACGTCGCTGAGCTTCGCCAGTCCGTCGGCGAAGCCCGCCGCGATGCGCTCGTTGAGCATCGGCTGCGCCGGGATCGCCGCGACGGCCTCGCGCAGCGTGCCTTCGAGACCGTGGCCCTCGGGCAGGAACAGCAGCCCCGGCTTGGTGCAGAACTGTCCGGCACCGAGGGTGAACGAACCCGCGTAGCCCTTGGCGATCGCCTCACCGCGCGCGTCGATCGCGCCCTGGGTGACGACGACCGGGTTGACGCTGCCGAGTTCGCCGTAGAACGGGATCGGCGACGGCCGCGAGGTCGCGATGTCGAACAGCGCGCGCCCGCCCGGCACGGAACCGGTGAACGACGCCGCCTGGATCCGCGGGTCCTTCAGCGCCGTGACGCCGTTCTGCTGGCCGTAGATGACCGCGAAGATCCCTTCCGGCGCACCGGCCCCGACCAGCGCGTCGCGCAGGACCTCGCCGGTGCGGGCGGACAGCTCCGGGTGCCCGGAGTGCGCCTTGAGCACGACCGGGCAGCCCGCGGCCAGCGCCGACGCGGTGTCGCCGCCCGCGACGCTGAACGCGAACGGGAAGTTGCTGGCGGCGAACACCAGCACCGGCCCGATCGGGGTGAGCAGACGGCGGATGTCCGGCCGCGGCCCCATCGGCCACGCGGCGTCCGCGTGGTCGACGGTGGCACCGAGGAACTCGCCGTCCGCCAGCACCTCGCCGAACAGGCGCAGCTGGAACGTCGTGCGCTTCAGCTCGCCCTGCAACCGCGGGGAGGCCGGGAGGTGCGTCTCCTGGTTGGCCAGCGCGATCAGCTCGTCGGCCGCCGCGTCGAGGGCGTCCGCGGCCGCGTTCAGCCATCCGGCGCGCTGGGCTGGGGTCGCGGCCGCCGCCGTGCCTGCCGCATCGGCGGCGGCCGCGAGGATCTGTTCGAGCGTGGCGGGATCCGTTGCCTGGCTCATGATTCTTGCTTCTCCTAGAGTTCTTGCGCGGCGCTGACGGCGGCGATGAGATCCGCCCAGCGCCCCGGGCCGGCGAGGCCGAGGTGGTACAGGTGCAGCTCGGTGGCGCCTGCCTTGCCGAGTTCGGTGGTGTAGGCCTCGATGTCGGGCACCGGGCTCGCCGCCACCGCGGTGATGTAGCTGCCGACGGCGACCTTCTCCGGCAGTTTTGCCCGTGCCGCCGCGACGGCGTTCACGCTGGGGTGACCGGGTGCCCAGTTCTGCAGCACCACCGCGTCGACGTCGTCCGGGGCCGACGGCGTCAGCCCCGGCAGCGCGCCGGTGACCCACGGGTCCATCGCGCCGTGCAGCACGATCCGGGGCCCGGACGGGATCTTCTCGAGCACCGCGCGCCGGAGGGCGTCGGTCGCGTTCTGGCGCGTGTCGAGCAGGACCTGCCGCAGCGTGGGCAGGATCTTGTCCTCGGTGGCACGCAGGTCACCGCTGTCGATCAGCCGCCGGACCTCGGCCCGCAGCTTGCCCAGCGCTTTCGCCGGATCCTGGCCGGCCGCGGCCCAGGCGTCGAGACAGTCGTCGCAGCAGCAGATCGACAGCAGCCGCGCCACCGCCGGCGACCAGACACCGTCGGTCTTCTCGTGCTGGTGCTGGTGCACCGCGCCGAGCGGACCGCAGGCCTCGAGGACGACCGTGGCGAAGTCGAGCCCGGCGAGGCTCTCCGCCGCCACGTTGGCCGCGTACTCGCGGACCGCGGGTACGCCGGGACACAGTGCCCACGGATACCGCTCGCCGAAACAGTTGCGCACGGTGAAATCCGGGAATTCCGTGCCCAGCTGGGAGTTGTGCGTCAGCACGACCCACGCCGCGGCCGGGATGCCCGCCTCGTTCAGCGCCCGGACGGCGTCGCCCGCGCTGTCGCGGCTTTCCACCCAGTCCGGCTCGGCGGGCTTCAGCTCACCCCACGCCTCGTCGCGCACCGGCCGGTACAGCGCCGCGTGCCGCGCGACGACCGAGGTGCGCTCGGGCGACCAGGGCGTCGCCGCACGGGCACTGTGGTACGACACGGCGACGGCGACCTCGTCGACGCCGAGTTCCCGTACACGCTCGACGAAGCCGGGATCGTCGACGACGTCCCAGGGGTAGGCGTATCCGGTGACCTTCACCTCGTCACCACCGTGCCGTGTTCGGTTCGAAGCTTCCGACGAACTTCCGCATATAGGTCACGTCATCCCGTTTGGTCTGTCCACTTCGGACATAGTCTTCATGGGCCCGCGCCAGCGCGTCGGGGTCGAGTTCGACCCCCAGCCCCGGCTTGTCGGGCACCGCGACCGCACCGTCGACGAACTCCAGCGCACCCGGGGCGATGACGTCGGCCGTCTTCCACGGCCAGTGGGTGTCGCAGGCGTAGGTCAGGTGCGGCGTCGCCGCGGCCACGTGCACCATAGCGGCCAGACTGATCCCGAGATGACTGTTCGAATGCATGGAAAGGCCCACGTCGAAGCATTCCGCCGTGATGGAGAGGGCCTGGGTGTCCCGCAGACCACCCCAGTAATGATGGTCCGAAAGTATGACCCCGACCGCTCGCTGCCGGAATGCGGGCTCGATGTCCGCGAAGCGCACGACGCACATGTTCGTGGCCAGCGGCATGTTCGCCTTCTCCGCGACGCGCGCCATGCCCTCGATACCCGGCGTCGGGTCTTCGAGGTACTCCAGGACGCCGTCGAGTTCTTCGGCGACCCGGATCCCCGTTTCGACGGTCCACGCCGCGTTCGGGTCGATGCGGAGCGGGTGGTCCGGGAAGGCGTCCGCGAGCGCGCGGATCCCGTCCATCTCTTGGTCGGGGTCGAAGGCGCCGCCCTTGAGCTTGATGGAGCCGAAGCCGTACTCCTCCACCATGCGGCGTGCCTCGCCGACGAGCGCGTCCGGCGTGGTCACCTCGCCCCAGGAGTCCTCCTCGGCGCCGATGTGGGCGCCGAACTTGTAGAACAGGTAGGCGGAGAAGTCGACGGCGTCGCGCGCCTTGCCGCCGAGCAGGTCCACGACCGGCCTGCCGAGGTAGTGCCCCTGCGCGTCGAGCGCGGCCACCTCGAACAGCGAGTACACACTCGCCACGGTCTTGCTGACGGAGAAACCGCCGGTGAGCCCGTGCGCGTCGGCGAAGACGACCTCGCCCAGCGTGGTCGCGACCTTCCGGCGGAGGCCGGGCAGGTCGAACACGTCGTGTCCCTTGAGCTCCGGCAGCACCTTCCGCACCTGGTCGAGGAACGCGAGGTCACCATAGGACTCGCCGAGGCCGACCACCCCGTCCTCACAGATCAGCTGGACGACCCCGCGCAGCGCGAACGGCTCGTGCACACCCATCGCGTTGAGCAGCGGAGGGTCGGCGAACGCGACCGGGGTCAGGACGACGTCGAGAACCTTCATCGTCAGGCACCGGCCTCGACGGACTTGAGGACGGCGAATCCGTCGTCGATGATCTTCTCCAGGCGGGCGATCTGGTCCGAGGTGGGCTCGACCAGCGGCGGCCGTACCGAGCCGACCTTGTCCCCACGCAGCCGCGCCGCGGCCTTGACCAGCGACACGGCGAAGCCCTGTCCCTCGTCCCGCAACGCGACCAGCGGGAGGTAGAAGCCGGCGAGCAGCGCCTCCATGACGGCGTCGTCGTTCTCCGCGAGCGCGCGGTGGAACCGGGCCGCGATCTCGGGCGCGAAGCAGTGCACGGCCGAGGAGTACCGCGCCACGCCGACCGCGGCGTAGGCGCGCGCGGAGACCTCCGCCGTCGGAAGACCGTTGAAGAACAGGAAATCCTTGGCCCGGTCGGTGCCGACGGAGCGGATCGTGGTGATGATCCGGCTCATGAGTTCGACGTCGCCGAAGCCGTCCTTGATGCCCACCACCGACGGGATGTCGAGCAGTTTCACCGCCGAGTCCGGGGTGAACACGCCGGTGGAACGGTGGTAGACGATCACCGGGATCGAGGAATCGCCGACGGCGTACCGGACGTGGTCGACCAGCCCGGACGGCGGGCCGGTGACCAGGTACGGCGGCAGGAGGAGGACGCCGTCCGCGCCGCCCGCCTCCGCCGCCGCGATCCCGGCACGGGCCGAGGCCGCACCGCCGCCGGCGCCGACCCAGACGGGCACGCGCCCGGCCACGACCTCACGAGCCTTACGCAGGATCGCTGCGTGCTCGTCCGGGGACAGCGAGCTGAATTCGCCCGTACCGCAGGCGACGAACAGCGCACCGGCTCCGGCGGCCACGTGGCTCTCGACGGTTTCCGCGAACGCGTCGAGGTTGAGTTCCAGCCCCTCGGTGAAGGGGGTCAGGGGGAACGCCAGTAGGCCGTCGAGTTCGATCTTGGGCTGTGCCATGGATTTCTCTTTCGTTCTTTGTGGATGGTCCCGGGTACGGGCCCGGTCAGGCGGGCACGGTGGTGCCGTCCTGCGACTTGCGGGGTAGGACGTCGTCGTCGCGGTCGATCGTGTCGATGATCTCGTCGGTGGAGGCCTTGCGCTCGGGCATGAGGTAGCCGAGCCCGATGAACAGCGCCAGCGAGACCAGGATCGGGGTGGACACGGTGACCGCGAGGGTGGCGTTGTAGCCGTAGTAAGCGATCGCGTAGGCGATGAGACCGCCCGCCCACGAGATCAGGGCCGCGCGGGAGCCGGAGCGGCGGAACGCGGGGAGCATGCCGAGCAGCAGCGGCACCGAGATCGGGCCCATCAGGGCGGCGACCCACAGCACCACGATACCGAGCACACCACCGAGTTTCTCGGCCTGCGTGGCCACCGCCATGGTGAGCACGACGAAGATCACCGTCGAGATCCGCGCGGCGAGCAGCCCCTGCGATTCGGTGAAGTTGCGGGCCTTCTTCCACAGCACCGGCATCATGTCGCGGGTGATGACCGCGGAGATCGCGTTGGCGTCCGAGGAGACCATCGCCATGGTGTGCGAGAAGATCCCGGCCAGCACCAGCCCGACCAGACCCGGCGGGAGGAACGTCGTGGTCATGATCGCGTAGGCGTTGTTGGGGTTCGAGATGTTCGGGATCAGCAGCGGGGCGGCGAACATCGGGAACATCATCACCAGCGGCCACACCAGGTACAGGATCGAGGAGAGCCGCGCGCCGCGACGGGCCTCGTAGGTGTTCGGCGCGGCCATGTAGCGCTGCGCCAGGTTCCACATACCGCCGTTGTACTCCAGCGTCTTCACCAGCACGTAGACGAGCAACACGATGGTGGTGAACTTCGAAGTCGTCGGGTTCAGGTGGGCGGGCGGGAGGTCCCCCCACACGGTCCACAGCCCGGAAACGCCGCCGAGCTTGTCCAGCACGACCCACAGCATCACGATCGCCGCGATGGCCTGGATGACGAACTGGCCGAAGTCGGTGAGCGCGTCGGCCCAGAGCCCGCCGACGGTGCAGTAGATCAGCGTGATCGAACCGGTGATGATGATGCCCCAGGTGTAGGGCACGCCCGCGAAGACGTTGAGGATCGTCGCGACCGCGAACCACTTGGCCGCGATGTCGAAGATCTTCAGGAGGCTGCCGCTCCAGGCGAGCGCCTGCTGAGTGGGCACGTTGAAGCGCTTCGCCAGGTACTCGAGCGGCGAGGCGACACCGAGCTTCGACCGCAGGCGGTTCCACCGCGAGGCGAACAGCCAGCTGCCGATGCCGACACCGATGCCGATACTGGCCATGCCCCAGAAGTAGACGGTGATGCCGTCCGTGTACGCGACGCCCGCGTACGCGACGAAGAGCACGGCGCTGTAGCCGGACATGTGGTGGGAAATACCGGCCAGCCACCACGGCATCTTGCCGCCGGCCGTGAAGAAGTCACTGACCGTGTTGACGCGGCTGTGCGACCACAAGCCGATCACCACCATCAGGACGAAGTACGCGGACACCATGATCCAGTCCAGTAAATGCACCGCTGACTCCTTTCCGCGTTCACGAAGGCCCAGCCCGACCTGTTCACATCCATGAACGGAGTCTGTTATAGTGATTATGTTCATCCATAAGAACGCTGTTCGGGACGCTAATATGGCCGGAGTCACAAGTCAACGGCCGGATGGAGGAGCGCGGATGCCGCAGCAGGAAGCCGCTGTCACGGTGGCGAACGGCGCGCCTGAACCCGCCGGAGTGAAGTCGGCCAGGCGGGCGATCGACCTCATCGAGACCTTCGCCGCGAACGACGTGTGGCTTTCGCTGTCCGATCTCCACGCGCGGACCGGCTTCCCCAGGTCGAGCTTGCACGGCCTGCTCCGCACCCTGCTCGAAGCCGGCTGGCTGGAAGTGGACACCAACACCGCCCGCTACCGCCTCGGCGTCCGCGCGCTGATCTGCGGCACGGCTTATCTGGACCGCGACCCGGTCGTCCCGTACGCGACCGAAGCGCTGGAGCGGATCCGCGAGAAGACCGGCTACACGGCGCATTTCGCGCGCCGCGAGGGCACCGACGTCGTGTATCTGGAGACGCGCGAGTCCCGGCACTCGACGCATCTCGTGTCCCGTGTCGGCCGCACGCTGCCCACCCACGCGACCGCGCTGGGGAAGGCGTTGCTGGCCGAACTGACGCACGACGAGATCGACGGCCTCCTGACCGGAGAGCTGTCGGCGCTCACGCCGAACACCATCACCACGGCGGACGCGCTGCACGCCGAATGCGCGAAGACCCGCGAACGCGGCTATGCCTCGGAAATCGAGGAAGGCAGCCTCGGCGTCCGCTGCGTCGCGGCCGTCATCCCGTACCGCATCCCCGGCACCGACGCGATCAGTTGCTCCATGCCGGTCACCGAAGTCACCGACGCCGACGCCCAGCGCGTCGGCGAACTCCTCGCCGAAATCACCGCGGAACTCGGCCAGCAACTGCGCCGCGCCGGCATCCGCTGACCTGATTCGTACTTTCCTTCACTGACAAGGGGTTCCCATGGCAGACCAGCGCGTCCTGATCACCGGCTCGGCGGGTATCGTCGGCACCCTGATGCGGCCGCGGCTGCGCCGTTCCGGACGGGTGCTGCGCCTGCTCGACCTGGCCGCGCAGCCCGAAGCCTCGGGCGGCGAGGACGTCGAGCTGATCACCGCTTCGGTGACCGACCCGGAAGCGATGGCGAAGGCCTGCGCCGGCGTCGACGCGGTGATCCACCTCGGCGGGCACAGCCGAGAGAGTTCGTGGGAAGCCACGCTCGACGTGAACATCAACGGCACCCACACCGTCCTCGAAGCCGCGCGCGCCGCCGGTGTGCCGCGCGTGATCTTGGCTTCCAGCAACCATTCCGTCGGTTTCCGCCGCAACGACGAGGCAGGCGCCGACGGCCTCCCCGCCGACTCGACGCCCCGCCCCGACACCTACTACGGCGTCAGCAAGGCGGCCATCGAAGCGCTCGGCAGCCTGTACCACTCGCGGTTCGGCATGGACGTGATCGTCATCCGGATCGGCTCCTGCTTCGAAAGCCCGCTCGTCCTCGGCCCGCGCGGACTCACGACGTGGCTCTCCCCCGACGACGGCGCCCGGCTGTTCGAGGCCTGCCTGAGCTACCCCTCCCCCGGCTACCGGCTGATCTGGGGCGTCTCCGACAACACGCGCCGGATCTACTCGCTCGCCGAAGCCGAGGAACTGGGCTACAAATCGCTCGACAACGCGGAGACCTACGCCGATCAGCTGGCGGACCTGCCCGCGCCGACCGGGGTGGCGGCGGAGTACGTCGGTGGGCCGTTCTGCACCGCGCCGCTGGGGGCGCACAACCCGCTCTGAGGTCCTGTCGCGCGTGGGCTGAAGGCTCCCTTCACCGCGTCTGATGCGGCGAAAGGAGCCTTCGGCCTCGGCGACACGCGTGTCGTCCATCCAGTCACGCGTGTCGTCCACCTGATCACACGCGCCGTCCCCTCAGACACGCACAACCGCCGAAGGGAACCGGCACCTCTCCGTGGCACGGTCGAGCAGTGTCCCGATTCCTACATCGACGAACTGTCGGCCATGCGTTCGCCGAGCCGACGAGCAAGATCCGCCAGTTCGTCATCGGGGACGTCCAGGTGGCCACGCGCAGGATCGAACACCGCGGTCTGCTGCTGTTCGTACGGAACGCCGGGCGGCAAGGGCGCGAGGTGCCAGTGGACGTGCCGGTTGGCCTGTTGGCTGCCCAAGGACAAAACGTAGAGCCGTTCGACAGTCAGCAAGCCGCTCAATGCGCTGCCCGCAAGGTGCACAACACGCTGGATGGCCAAGTACTCGTCGGCGGTGAAGTCGCCGATGGCGTGCTCTCGATGCTTGATCGGCGCGATCAGAAAGTGCCCGAGCACGGACGGGAAACGACTGGCGAAGACCACCGCGTCGGCATCGCGGTAGGCGATGTGATGCGGATAGTCGGGGTTGCCGTCGAGAAGTTCGCAGACGAAACAGGCTCGGCGGGCGAGATCGAGATAAGCGTCGGCCTGCCACGGAACACGGTCGGTCATGCCACCATGCCTACCCGACCTCACCGCGCTCGCCCCTGAACCCGCCCGGCCACCGCCAACACAAGCGGCGCCGCCACCCAGCACAAGTAAGCCCAAGTACCCGAAGTAACAAACGAAACAGGAATCGAAACCCCGAACACCGCCGCCAGGCACACACTGCGCACCAGGTTCTGGCTGAACGCCCACGGCGGCGTGTCCGGGCGGTAAAGGTGTTCGCGCCGGATCTCCCGGATGATCAGCGCGAACGACGCGGACGCCAGCACCTGCACGATCGCGTACAGGCTGAACCGGGGCGGGAAGGCGCCGTCCGCGGTGATCACCCGGGTCGCGAACGGCGTCAGCACCTGCATGAACAGCCAGGCCAGGGTGAGGCTGATCAGACGGCTGTTCAGCGAGCGGACATGGCCGAAGATCTCGTGGTGGGCGCGCCAATGGGCGGCGATCACCACGAAGCTGACGCCGAACGCCAGATACTCCTTGCCGTGGTCCGCCACAGAACTCAGCATCGCCTCGGTGGTGTCGCCGGTGGGGACGGGAAGTTCCAGCGCCAGCAAGGTGAGCGCGATCGCGATCACCGCGTCGATGAACATGGTGAGCCGCTCGGGAGGGGCCTGAGTCGCCATGATGCGGAAATCTCCCTCTGGGTCAGGCGACGGTCGCCGGGCGGAGCTTCCGGGACCACACGGCCAGGATGATCATGACGGCGGGGATGAGCAGGTCGTTGGCGAGGACACCGCCGGTGTTGCCGGGACTGTGGACGCCGTTCGCGAACCACTGGTAGACGTGGCCGACCAGGGCTCCCCAGAGGAACATCCCGGCGCCGAGCCCGATGGTGACGCGTTCGTGCGCGGACGCCGAGGCGGCGCGGAATCCCATGACGGCCAGTCCGAGGTTCGCGAACGCGATCTCGAACAGGAAGGGCGTCCGCTCGAAGCCGATGGCGGTGGCCATGACCTCCGGGAACGCGAGGAACGCGACCGTCATCCACAGGCTGCCGAAGCCCAAGGCGCCGATCGCCCACCAGCGCTGCCAGATCTCCAGCCGTTCCCGGGTCGTCGGGGCGTGACGAGCCCGCAGGAAGGCCCCGATGGCCGGCACCAGCATCCAGACCAGCGGGAAGGCGGATTGGGCGAGGTAAGAGAAGTTGTCCATGCCTTCAGTCTTACCTAGTTAATATTAACTCGTCAACAATCAGGTATAGTGATCCTCGTGGATGACGGACTCGCAGACCTGTTGCACCGCGTGGTCATGCTGCTGGGCGAGAACGCCCGGCGGCGCACCGAAGACACCGACGGTTTGACCTACAGCCAGATACGGCTTTTGGGCACGCTCGAGGAGATCGAGCCGGCGACGCAGCATCGGCTCGCGCAGGCGCTTTCGGTGTCCGACCCGGCGATCAGCCGGGCGCTACGACCACTCGAGGCGGACGGCCTGGTACAGATCGCCGTCGACCCCGAACACGCGCGCCGACGGCTCGTCCGCCTCACCGCGGTCGGCCGGAAAGCCTTCCACGCCGCCGGAAAACCGCTCTACGACGAGTTCCGCGCCGGGCTCATCGCGGCGGGCTTCCCCTACGAGCGCTACCTCGAAGACACCCTTCGGCTTGCCGAGATCCTCTCCCCCGATCAGGGAACGCGGCGGTGATCCGGAGCCGCCCACCCGTTGATCACGGCGAGCAGCTCGAGATACCGCTCCCGCCGGGGATCGTCGGCGATGTCCAGCCAGGGCAGATCTCGCCGCGGGGCCGCGTCGTACCCTTCGGCGAGGCGTCGCATGAGGGCCCGGAAATCCGGATCCCTGGCCAGCCCGGCGAGTTCCACCCAGGCGTCGACCTGTTCGACCGCGGGACTTTCGGGTAGTTCGGGCGTCATCGAGCGGGCGATCCCGGCGAACCCGGGATGCTCGAGACCGCCGAAGACGGCGTCGAGGAAGTCGTCGATCAGACGGCGGCGCTCTTCCTCGGTCAGCTTGGCAAGATCGTGCATGAGAGTGATCTCCTCGGGAGTGGTTCCGCGCCGGGTCACGGCTTTCAGCACCGCATGACGGAGACGCAGCACGTGGATCTGCGCTTCCAGCGCCCGCAAGTGCGCCTCGGCGACATCGGGAAGGGTGGCTTCGCTTTCGACGACCTTCCGGATCGTGGCCAGGTCGAGTCCCAGCTCACGCAACGTGCGCACGAGCTCCAGGCGCGCGAGCGCGTCGACGCCGTAGCGGCGGTGCCCGGACGCGGTGCGGCCCGACGGGGCCAAGATGCCTCGGTCGGAGTAGAAGCGGATGGTCTTGACGGTCAGCCCGGTCCGCCGGGACAGCTCGCCGATCGAGTACCGGGGGTCGTCCATTCGCCTACCCTCGCACCTCCCCTCGGGGGAGATACAAGAGCGATCACGCGCGTGTCGCGGGCCCCGTCAGGCAGTGCTGCACGAGCGGGCCGAACGTGGCGACCAGGTCGTCGACGGACGACGACGCGATCGGTTCGATGCGCATGATGTACCGGGCGACCGCGAGCCCCAGGATCTGCACGTTGACCATGCCCGCCCGCTGCGCGGCGTCCGGCGTGTCGAGCAGCGCGGCGAGCCTGCCGGTGATCTCCCGGTCGATGAACTCGCGCAGCAGCGCTTCGGACCGGGAGTCGGTGGGAGCCGACCGCGTCAGCATCATCAGCGGCGTGCGGTCGGATTTGTCGAGGTTCTCCACCAATGTCCGGACGAGGCGCTCGCCGATGGTGTCGAGGCCGCCGTCGAAAAGGGCTTCGACGGCGGGCGGGACATCGCCGGAGATCTCGATCGCGGCGCTGAACAGGCCTTGTTTGGTGCCGAAGAAGTAAAAGACCATCGCCGGGTCGACCTCGGCGGCGGTGGCGATCATGCGCACGGTCGTGCCGCCGTAGCCGTGCTCGTGGAACAGCTCACGAGCGACGCGCAGGATCCGCTGCTTGCTCTCCGCGCCGGACCGCCAGCGCCCGGAGCGGCGGTTGTTCTCGTGTTCCGTCATGACGAGCCGAAGCCTAACACCGCTTTCTTCACCACTCGGTGAAGTTTTCGGTACCGTGTTCTTCATCAGCCGGTGAAGAATGGGGTGACGCCATGAAGGTGAACGTGATCGGCGCTGGTCTCGGCGGGTTGACGCTCGATCCGGCCCATTTCGCGATGGTCGAGGCCACCACGGGAGGACCGCGCGAACAGACGCTGAAACTGTCCGATGTGGACGGAGAGCTCACGGTCACGCTGCGCTGCGGCATGATTCCGCCACCGCCGGTCTGGCCGGCCCGTCCGGTGACGCTCCTCGGCGACGCCATCCACCCGGCCCCGGGCCGTGGACGGCTCGGCCTGCTCGACGCGATCGGTGCCTACGAGGACACGATGCGCCGCAACGGTTTCGCGAAGGCGAGCACATGAGCCTGAACATGCTGACCCAGAAGTCGCTCTCGTTGTTCAGCGCGGTGGGCGGCTGGCGCACGGTCGCCGAAGGTATCGCGTCACGGGTGGTATTCCTCGTCGCATACCTGGTGACCGGGCAGGTGCTGACGTCGGCACTGATCACGGTCGGCGGCGTGGTCGTACTGGCCGTCGTGCGGTTGTTCACCGACCGCAAGGTCTGGCAGCCGGCGATCGGAGTGATCGTGGTCGGGGTGTCCGCACTGCTGGCCGGGAATTCCGGCCACGTGGCCGACTTCTACCTGAGCACGATCCTCTGGCAGGCGGGAGGCGGAGTGCTGTTCGGACTGTCCATCCTGGTGCGACGGCCGGTCATCGGGCTGGTGCTGGGCAGGCTACGCGGCGAACGTCAGACCTGGCGGCGTGATCGACGGCAGCGTCGGCGGTACTACCTGTGCACGGCGGTGTTCCTCGCGAAGTTCGCGATCGCCACGGCCGCGCTGGTGCCGCTGTACCTGGCGGGGACGGTGATCCCGCTCGGCATCGCCGCCACCCTGCTGGGTGGTGCGCCCGCGGCGGGCGTTTGCCTCTATCTGTGCTGGCGGATCCTGCGCGAAGAACCGCGAACCGCCGGGTGAGACGACGGTTGCCAGGAAAGGTCCTTTCCTGGCAACCGCGGGTTCAGCCCACCGCGATGGACTGGAACTTCACCTCGATCCGGGGCGGACCCGTCCCGTCTCCGGACCCCTTCTCGGCGTCCACGCCACCGCGCGCGACCTTGTCGAGTGTCTGGAGGCCCTCGTCGGAGATGCTCCCGAACACCGTGTACTCCGGCGGCAGCGGCGCTTCACCGAAGACCATGAAGAACTGGCTGCCACCCGAGTCCGGGTTCTGTGTCTTCGCCATCGCGATGAGCCCGCGGCCGTACTTGAGCTGGGGGAAGATCTCGTCCGGGATCGTGTAGCCCGGTCCGCCCATTCCGGTGCCCTCCGGGTCGCCGCACTGGAGCATCTGCAGCCCCGAAACGCCGAGCCGGTGGCACGAGGTGCCGTCGTAGTAGCCCTGCTGCGCCAGCGAAAGGAAGTTCGCCACGGTGCACGGCGCGAGACCGCGGTCCAGCGTCAGTCCGATGTCACCCGCGGTCGTCTTGACCGTGACCGCCGACGTGCCGGAAGCCGGAGTCGGTCCCGCCGCCGGCGGGTTCACCTTCTTCGCCGCCTCCTTGGAGGTGTCCGCCGGGTAGGCGCACTCCGTCGGATCCGCGAGCGGCGTCGTGCGTTTCGGCAGTTCGGTGCGGGCGGACGGGATGTCCACCGGGCTCTGCGTCGCCGTGTCCTGAGTGCTGGACGACGCCGGAGCCGACGAGGACGACGCGACCGCGTTCTCGCCCTTCGTGTCCGACAGGAAAAACCCTGGCGCCACGAACCCGAGGATCGCCACGACGGCGACCACCACGACCAGTCCCAGCACCCCGAGCCCGACCCACAGCGCCGTCTTGTTCGAAGACGGCGGCGGCTGCTGCGGCGCGCCGTACCAGCCTTGCTGCTGGTAGGGCTGCTGCGGATAAGGCTGCTGCGGGTACGGCTGCCCCGGCTGAGAGCCTGGGTCGGGCGCCTGGCCTTCGGGCTCGCCCGGCTGCGGCGGCTGGGACATCTGTGCTCCTGTCGTCCGGAGGAAGTACGGGAACACTCTTGCGTATCGCCGTTCAGGAGGTCACGGCATCCCCCACGGTGCGCCGTCCCCGTTCGCCGGGACGGGCCGGAGCTCGAAATCCGGCCGGTCGCCCGCACGGTGCACGACGGCCTCTTCACCGCGCCGCAGGTCGATCCGGACGTCCCCGTTCGGCAACCGCCGCCAGCGTTTCGGCCTTCCCCACCGGTCACGGACGGTCAGCTCGCCGTCGAGATCCGTCCGCAGCACGCACGGCGCCCCAGCCTCGCTGGTGATCTTGACCCACCGGGTCTTCCCGCCCTGCCGAGAGGCGCTGACCAGGAACGCTCCCTCCGTGCGGAAGTCGCGCAGCGCGGCGTCCGCCCATTTCGCGGGCACCGCCGGGAAGAGCCGGATCACGCCGCCCCAGCTCTGCACGAGCATGTCGTGCAGCGACTGCGCGGCCGAAAGCGGCGTCTCGATCACCGGACCGGATTCCTTGTACATCGTGTTCGGCTGGATGTAGCGCCGCTGGAGTTCGCCGAGGTAGAACTCCGCCTTCTCGCCGCGCAGCATCTGCGCCGACATCGACGCGGCGCCGGTGAACGTGTAGCCCTGCAGCGCCCCCTCGAAGCCCACCCAGTGATCGAGCGAGGTCTCGATGATCCGCCGGTGCTCCGGCCGCTCCCAGGTGATCTCGTACAGCGGGTAGATCTGCAGCAGATGCGAGTAGTGCCGATGCGACTTCGCGAACGGCACACCCGCGCCGATCATGTAGCCGTTGGCATCGGCCGGATACGGGACGAGCGTGGCCAGGACCTCCCGCCACCGTCGCGCGAGCGGATCGTCGACGCGCAGTTCCGCCGCCGCCTCCAGCAGGGTCTTGCAACCCCAGCGGATCAGCGCGAGGTCGTAGTTGCAGTCGGGCGCGTTGACGCCGTACTCCGGGGAGAACGTCGCCGGAAGGTGCAGCTTCCCGTCCGCGCCGGGCGTCAGGAAATGGAGGTAGTAGTTGATCGCCTTGCGCAGCAAGGGGAACAAGGTCTCCCGTAGGAGCCGCCGGTCCATCGTGTGCCGATAGGACAGCCAGACGTTGTGCAGCGCCCAGGTGAGGTTCCCGACCTCCGGCGTCGGCGTCTCCTTGCCGGGGATGCCGACCGGGAACCCCGCGTTCGTCCCGACCGCGCCGTTGAGCAGGTTCATGTCCGTCGTACGCGGGATGCCCGCCGAATCGTGCTGGTACGGCTCGGCGACCTGGCTCGTCAGGTTGGCCCGGTACTTGCCGAGCGCGTGGCCGACGGCGTCCAGTTCGAGATGGTTGGAGCCGTGGATGAGCCAGTATTCGAGCTGGACGTTGAGGTTCCACCACGTCGCGGGCCACGGGGTCGGCTCCAGCCACGGCCCGCAGGTCGCCATCACCGGAGCTTCGCGGCGCGCGGCGGAGGCGATCTTGTACAGCTGGATCCAGTAGAAGCTTTGGAGCCGGGTGTCCGGAATGGACAGGAAGCCGTGCCGATAGTAGTCATGCCACCAGCGGCGATGTCCCGCCGTCAACGCCGAGAACGGCTCGACCCGGCGGACCGCCTTCAACGCCTCTCGCGCGGCGGTCCGCTTCGGAAACGACCAGGCCACGGACGTGTACAGCGTCCGCTTCGAGCCCTGGGCGACCTCGCGCCACGCCGTGACATGCTCGCCGCCCGCCAGCAGGCTCTGGACGGAAAGCCTGCTGTCACCACTGTTTTCCAGCCTCGCGGGCGGGTTGGCGACATACCCGGCGGGCGGCGGCTTCCCGAACTTCGGATCCGTTCTCGGGCTCACCGCCTCGGCCGGATGGAAGACCCACGCGAAACCGCGCTCCCCCTCGGTCGGCTCGACCTCGACGGCCAGCAACGACTGTCCGGTGTGGACGATCGCCCGCAGCGACAGGCTGCCCGCGGCCGTGGTGATCGTGCCCCTGAGTTCGGCGTTCCAGAGGTCCATCCGCCAGTCGATCCCGGTGATGGCGCCGACCGGTTCGAGGGTGAAATACCCGATCGGCAGCCGCGCGAGCCCGAACAGGGAGCCGAACTCCGGCCGGTGGTCCTGTACCTCGCTGTGCTGGACGTTGAACCGGACGGCGTTCCGGCCGGGTTCGGCGTAGATGCCCGAGCCGAGGAAACCGTTGCCCAGAAAGGGGCCTTCGTACCAGGTCTTCGGCATCCGGCGCCAGATCAGGTCGGCCGTGCCGAGGAAACCGGGCCAGTCGAGGCCGCCGAGCGCGAAGTCGTTCTCCACCGCCGACGCGGACGGCGTGAGGCCGGCCGCGGCCACGCCTGCCAACGCCCCGCCGAGCACCGTCCTGCGAGTGATGTCCATGCTCAGATCCCCCAAGCCGGAGTTCCACGGTCGCCGGGCACGTCCCGCGGCTCCGGTTCCGGACGCGTGCCGCGCGGCGAGACGACGGCCGTCCCGCCACGGCGGAGCGGAATCGAGATCGTGCCGGGACCCGTTTGACGCCAAGGAAGCCGCCGTCCGCGCGCGTCGCGAACCTCGATGTCTCCGGGGATCCCGTGCCGCAGGACGAGCGGCTCCCCCGCCTCGCTGTGGACTCGGATCCATTCGGTCGCGCCGTTCCGCCGGGACGCGTCCACGAGGAACGCCCCCTCCGCGCGCAGGCTTTCGAAGGACGCGTCCGGCCACGTCGACGAGACCGACGGGAAGACCTTGAGCACGCCGTGATCACCCTGCAGGAGCATGTCCACAACGGACTGCGCGGCGGTGATGGGACTCTCGATCGCGAGGTTCGCCCCCTCGCGGTACATCGTGTTCGGCGTCAGCTGGGTGTTCGCGACGACGGTTCCGTCGAGGAAGATCTTCAGATAGCGCAAGGCCTCCTCGGGCTCGTCCATCACGGAACTCATCGACGACGCCGCCGCGAAGCTGTAACCGTGCCATTTCTCCTGCGCGCTCGACCAATGCGCGAAGGTACGGCGCATGATGTCCCGGTCGCCGGGACGGTCCCAGAGTTTCTCGCGCAGCGGATAGAGCCAGAGCAGATGCGAGAAGTGCCGATGCGATTCGGCCAGCGGGACACCGTCGCCGATCAGCACGCCTTGAGCGGGATCCTGGTGGTACGGCACCAGTTTCTCGCCGATCTCCCGCCACGCCGGCACCCGCGGATCGTCGATCCGCAGCTTCGCCGCCGATTCGACGAGGGTGCGCGCGGCCCAGCGGATCAACGACAGGTCGTAGGTGCAGTCGGCCGCGTCGGCGTACTCGGGCGACCTCGTCATCGGCAGATGCAAGGCGCCGTCCGGGCCCGTCGCGAGGAAATGCCGGTAGTAGTTGAGCGCTTTGGCGAGCGTCGGATACAGGACTTCGCGCAGGACCCGGTGGTCCATGCTGTGCCGGTACGCGAGCCAGACGTTGTGCAGGCCCCAGATCAGGTTCCCGGTCTGGTCGTTCTTGGTGGCGGGCCCGGGGATCCCGACCGCGCGGGTGCCGCCGGGCCGCAGCCGCCAGTCGCCCGGATGCGAAAGCGCGTACGTTTCGCCGTCCCGGTAGGCGGGAGGTACCGAGAGTTCGAGGTTGGCGTGGTCGCGGCGGAAGGTCGCGGTGACGGCGTCGAGTTCGGGATGGTTGCTGCTGTTGACGATCGGGTAGGTGACCTGGACGTTCAGGTTCCACCACACCGCCGTCCAGCTGTTGCCGACCTCCGGGAACCACGGCCCCCATTCGGCGACCACCGGACCGTCCGCGCGGGTGGCGCACGCGGTCTTGTACAGCTGGATCCAGTAGAACCGCTGGATCCGTTTGTCCGGAATGGACACGAAACTGCGCCGGTAGAAGGCGTTCCACCAGCGCCGGTGCCCGGCGACGAGCCGATCCGGGTTCGCCGCCGACGCCCGATCGACCCTCGTGATCGCTTCGGCGGTGTGCGTCGGCTCGGGGAACCCGTACGCGACCGTCGCCGCCAGGAGCCGTCGCGTGCCGATGGTCCGCTCACGCCACGCCGTCGTGTACCCGCCACCCGCGTGCAGCGGCTGCTCGCAGTACCGGACGGCGCCCGCGCTGCCGAGCTTCGGATCCGGATTGGCCGTGTACTCGGGCGGTTTGCGGATCGTCCGCGTTGTCGCCGACGTGAGCGGCGTGAACCCCCAGTCCGCCGCCGCCTCCCCGGTGAGCGAGACAAGGAGGAGGTCCTGGTCGTTGTGGACCAGCGCGGAGAAGCGCACCGAGCCGCGAGTGGTGGTGATCGTGCCGCCGAGTTCGGCGTTGTACAGGTCGAGATGCCAGTCCACCGCCGTGATCGCGCCCTCGAAGGTGAGGGTGAGGTAGCCGATCGGGAGCCGCGAGTACCCGATACCCGCTTCCCACTGCCCGCGCTGATCCTGGACGCGCGAATGGCTGAGCATCACCTTGAGGACGTTCGGCTGCGCCCCCGCGTAGAACTGGACGCCGAGGAAGCCGTTGGCGAGGAACGGGCCCTCTTGCCAGCCCGTCGGCATCCGCTTCCAGACCATGCGCGCGTCGTCGACGATCCGGCGGTGGACGTCTTGTCCGGCGAGCGCCGGTGGCGCCCCCTGAGCCCAGAGGCCACCGAGCGCCGCCGCCCCCGCCGCGACCCTCAACATCGATCGCCTGGACAGCTCGGCCATGGGTCGCCTCCAGATTCATACTACGTTTACCGCAGATCAAGTCCTGGCGACCGGCATGTTTCCAGAGATCAGCGCACTTTGACCAGTACGCTCACCCGGAAAGCGGCAGATACATCCGACCTATCGGGTCAGCGGGCGAGGTAAGCACGAGTAGCGTCAGGCGAGGCGTGACCGAGCATCTCGGTGGCGGTGCCGAGGTCGGCTCCGGCGCGGAGCAGGTCGATGGCGAAGGTCTTGCGCAGAGTTCGCGCGGAGAGCCCTGGCATGCCGATCAAGGTCCCGAATGTGGCCACGACGTCATTGACCGACCTCGGAGACACTCGGCAGCCGAAAGCGTTGAGGAAGTACGCCGGTTCCTCGTCAGCACCCGGTCGCTCGGCACGGACCCGGAGATAGGCGTCGAGCGGAGGCCGAAGCTCGGGCGGCAGCGGAATCGTCCGCCGTCGCCCGCCGCGCACGATGACCGAGCCGGTCGACACGTCCCGCAGATCCAGTGCGGAGAGTTCGGTGACCCGAACACCAGTGTGCGCGAGGAAGTGCAGGACCGCCACGTCCTTGGTCGACAAAAGGTGCGCCGCCGCGGAGAGCATCTCGCGCAGTTCGCCGTCGGCCAATGGGGACAGTGTTGCCGCCTCGAACGACCGGCGCACATCGATCCGGTCCAGCTTTCCCCGCACTATCCCGCCCAGCGGGGTATCGGGCCATTTCCGCCACCGCCGGGGCCGGATCTTCAGCAGGTCCTCCTCTGCGGTCGCCGCATGTTCGAGATCCACCGGTCCGCGGGCCGCGGTCAGCATCTGGTGATCGCGGTTCCGGTTCGCCTGGTTCACACGGCGTTTGTGCCTCGGGAGGTTCTTGCGCGAAGACTTGTCGTTCGCGCCGTAATCGTTGCGACGGTCCTTGGCGTAGCTCAGCCGCTTCTTCTCCTGCGGACTCTTCCGTCCCATACGTCTCCCCTCGAGGTCGGCGGAAGGACGATAACCAGACGTCCGAGCCGCCGACCACCGATTTACCGGGGCTGCCGCACGTCTGAAACCAGTGCAGGGCCCTAGCCGGCTTGAGCGTCCACCACAGGTTCAACCGAGGTTTCGCGCGAGGCCGCGGCGTCGTACGCGGCGACGAGCTCGGCGGCGACCTTGCCGGGCTCGGATCGCAACCGGCTGGGCAGGGTCTGGAGTACGAGGATCCCCTCGGCGGCGTACCGGCTGTTCCTTTCGAGCGTGCCGGCATACTGCTCCCGCGCGAAGTGGAAGTCGTACGAGTCGACCTCCCAAGCGAGCCGGACCTTCTTGAAGTAGCCATCGGGGGTTCCGATGTAGCGGCCGGATGCGTCCCGCAATTCGTGGTTCCACAACGGCTCCGGGAGCCCCGTTCTCCGCCAGACCGCCATCGCGTCGACCTCGGCCACCGACCGCGCTCCTCGCAGGACGTCGCGCAGCACTTCACGCGGCAGCGCGCTACCGCGGTCACTTCCCGCTTCGAGCTCCCTGATGAGAACCTCGGGATTCAGCCTTCCTCTTTGGACGGCTTCGGTCAGCAATGCCCGGACCGGGTCACGAACGCTGAAGCGACGGCACTCGTCGAGAACAGCCCGGCAGAGGGGCGCCATCGGCACTCCATCCACGACGACGGGCCGGGGCATTCGCGTGGACCGCTCCACGGTGACCGAGCCGACGCTGCTGACCTTGCAGGAGTCCGGTATCAGAAGATGGATCCCGTTCGCCGCGATTCCCGATCCTCGCAAGCCCTGACGACGGCAAGCTTCGAGACCGGTGACGAGTGCCTGCGGCCCGCCGTAGAGCAAGGCCCCATCGACCAGCTGACGCCTGGTCGGCTTACCCGAACCGAGCAGCAGCACTCCCGGAAGCAACCGCTGCCACGGCTGCCCTGGCCGACAACGCCGATAACACGTCTTCCTGGGAACGCCGAACTCCACCAGCCGCGCGACGGTGATAACACCACCGCGACTGAGCTCCCACAGAGCCTCGCGTTCGCTTCGCCATTCGCCGGTTCGCACCACATACGCGATCGTGGATCTACCGGCCCGCTCCGCGCCAGGCCCGATCCGCTCCCCTGTGGACAACTCGCCCCGTCGGCGTCCCCTGTGGACAACTCGCGAGGTGTTCCCAATGTCGCATTTGGGACGCTGAGCGTCTCAAATGCGACATTGGGAACCTTCACACGGGAGGAAGTGGAGGCAGCGCCGGAGCGTCCAGCCAAGCATCGAAGAACGAAGCAAGCGAACGCCCGGCAAAGCGTTCGGCGAGCGCCACGAAACCACCGGTGGTCACCAGACCGTGCCGGTTCTCCACCGCCCAAGCCTTCACCAGCGGGAAGAAGACCTCGTCGCCGACGGTACAACGCAAGGCGTGCAACAAAAGCCCGCCTCGTTTGTACACTCGCTCGTCGAACATCCGCGCCACCCCGGGGTCGGCGAGACGCAGGTCCGCGGGCTTCGCCTTCATCCGCGCGTGCCACGTCTTCGCCCACGCGTGCGCGCTCTGTCCGCCGGATTCCTCGGACCAGAGCCATTCCGCGTACGTCGCGAAGCCTTCGTTCAGCCAGATGTGCCGCCAATCGGCGACGGTCAGGCTGTTGCCGAACCACTGGTGCGCCAGTTCGTGGACGACGAGGCGTTCGTGCGTGCGCCGTCCGTCGACGTGGTTGGCGCCGAAGATCGACATGCCCTGCGCTTCGATCGGGTCGTCGAGGTCGTCGTCGGTGACGACGATGACGTACTCGCCGAAGGGATACGGCCCGAACAGCCGTTGCAGCGACTCCATGATCTGGCCCTGTCGCCCGAAATCGCGCGAGAAGGCCCGGCGCAGGCGCGGCGGCACGGCGGCCCGCTGCGGGACGCCGCCGGAGGCCAGCACGATGTCGTCGTACCGTCCGATTTGGACACTCATCAGATACGTCGGCGTCGGCTCGGGCCGTTCGAAGACCCACTGAGTGGTGCTCGCGCGCGTGTACCGGGAGACGAGATTCCCGGTCACGGCCACGAGATACGGCGACGACGTCGTGAGCGCGACACGGTACGTCGCCTTGTCCGCCGGATGGTCGTTGCACGGGAACCACGACGGCGCCCCGACCGGCTGACTCGCGACGAGTGAGCCGTCGGTCAGTTCGTCCCAGCCGATGTCGCCCCACAGCCCCGGAAGCGGCCGCGGATTCCCGACGTAGTGGACCTCCACCAGGAACTCGCTGCCGAGCGCCAACGACTTCGCCGGCTTCACCTGCAGCTTGTGCGCGCGGCGCGTGTACTTGGCCGGTTTCCCGTTGACCAGCACCCGGTTGATCCGGAACTCGCCGAAGTCGAGCGTGAACCGCGACAGCGCCTGCGTCGCCTCCGCGGTGATGGCCGCGGCGGCCGACAACCGGTTGGGACCGATCTTGTAGTCCAGCTCCAGATCGTAGTGCCGGACCCGGTAACCGCCGTTACCGTGACGGGGCAGATAGGAGTCGCCGGAGGTTTCCGCGCCGGGCGAGGGCTGCACGGATGCCTTCGAAATCACCCGCGAAAGACCCCGCTTTCCTACTTCGTCCAGGCCGAGATGGGATTACCCAGCCAGCGCGAGTCGGCGGGAACCGCGTCGCCCCGGGTCACCAGGGAGCCAGGTCCGACGGTCGTCCGCGCGCCGATGCTCGCGCCAGGCAGCACGATACCGTGTGGCCCGAGCGTCGCTCCCTCGTCCAGGGTCACCGGCGACATCGTCATGATCCGGTCGTGGAACAGGTGCGTCTGCACGACACAGCCGCGGTTGATCGTCGCGCCGTCACCGAGGCTCACCAGGTCCGACTCGGGCAGCCAGTACGTCTCCAGCCACACGCCGCGCCCGATCTTGACGCCCATGGTCCGCAGCCACGCCGGCAGCAGCGGCGTGCCGCCGAGCGAACCGATCAGCCACGGCACGGCGAGCGCTTCGACGAAGGTGTCGGCGAGCTCGTTGCGCCAGACGAACGAGCTCCACAAGGGATGGTCGACCGCGCGGAACCGGCCGACCAGCAGCCACTTCATCGCGGTGGCGGTCAGCGCGGCGACGGCGCCGGCCGCGAGCAGCAGCGGCCCGCCGAGCAGCACCGCGACCAGGAAGCCGAACGACGACGCCAGCGCGAAGATCCCGGCGGCCACGAGCACGGTCAGCGCGACACCGCACATCACCGGCACGATGCGGCAGAGTTCGACGAGCGCGCGGGCCGCCTTCAGCCGCAGCGGCGGCGTGAAGGTGCGGCTCGTGTCCGCCTCGCCGACCGACCGGCGGACCGGCAGCGGCGGCATCCCGAGGTACGACGAGCCCTTCTTCGCCTTGAGCGGGGCCGACGACAGCACTCCGACCAGACCGCGTTTCGGCACCGAACGTCCCGGCGCGGCCATCCCCGAGTTGCCGAGGAACGCCTGCTTGCCGATCCGCGCCGGGGCGACGTGCAGCCAGCCGTGGCCGAGTTCGTAAGTGGCGACCATGGTGTCGTCCGCGAGGAACGCGCCACTGTCCACCTGGGTCATCTTCGGCAGCGCGAGCACGGTGGACGCCTCGACGTTGCGGCCGACCTTCGCGCCGAGCATCCGGAGCCACACCGGGGTGAACAGGCTGGCGTACAAGGGGAACAGCCCTTCACGCGCCATGCCCATCAGCCGCTCCGTCGCCCAGACCTGCCACGCGACGCGGCCGTGCACCGGGTGGTAGCCCTCGACCATGCCGATGCTCAGCGAACGGACGCCGACGAGCACGAGCAGGGCGTACGTGAGGAAGTACGCGACGGTCGCGAGTGGCGTGAACAGCAACGCCTGGCCGAGCGCGGCACCCAGCGTGGGCGCGCCGGCGATCGCGTAGCCCAGCACCGCGACGGCGGGCAGGGCGGCGACGGCGGGCAGAAGCCCCAGCGCGACCGAAGTCGCGCCGTAGACCGAAGACCAGAACCGCGAGCGCGGCGGGCGGCTCGACGGCCACTTCAGCGCGTCCTTGCTGGCACGGGCCGCGGGGGCACCGGCCCAGCGCTGTCCGGCTGGCACGTTGCCGCGGACGGTCGACCCGGCCGCGATCTCCGCGCCCTTGCCGATCCGCGCGCCGGGGAACAGCGTGCTGCGCGCGCCGATCCGCGCGTCGGCGCCGATCCGGATCTTGCCGATGTGCACGAGATCGCCGTCCACCCAGTGCCCGGACAGGTCGACCTCGGGTTCGACGGCGGCACCCCGGCCGAGCTTCAGCATGCCGGTGACCGGCGGCGGGGAGTGCAGGTCGACGTCCTTGGCGATCCGCGCGCCGAGGGCCTTGGCGTACGTCGTCATCCAGGAAGCGCCCGCGACACTGTCCGCGCCGCTGAACTCGGCGAGTTTCTCGGCGGTCCACAGTCGTAAGTGGACACTCCCGCCGCGCGGGTAGCTGCCGGGACGAACACCGCGCAGCAGCAGCCGGGAGCCGGTCGCGGAGATCGCGATCCGCCCGGCCGGGCTGAACAGCACGACCCACGCGACGGCGATCCATGCCCAGTTCAGCGTCGGCGCCCAGGCGAACCCGGCCAGCGAAAGCACGTTCGACAGCGTCGCGGCGATCGTCGTCCAACGCAGGCCGACGAGACCCATCAGCGGGATCATCAGCAGCGACTGGATGATCCCGGCCTTGCGCGGGGTTGGCGCGATGTCCCGGCGTTCGGTCTTCTCGCCGCTCAACGCGTCCAGCATCGACGCGAGCGCGCCGAGCTTCGGGTTGGCGTAGATGTCGCTCACCGACACCTGCGGGTGCCGGGTGCGGATCCGCGCGATCAGCTGGGCGGCGGTCAGGCTGCCGCCGCCGTTGGTGAAGAAGTCGGCCTTCGGGTTGTCGACCGAGACGCCCAGGATCTCCGCCCAGCCTTCGGCGAGCCAGCTCTCCGTCGGCGACAGACCGGATTTCGCGGCGTCCACAGTGGACAGCGGCCAGGGAAGCGCGTTGCGGTCGACCTTGCCGGAAGTGCGCGTCGGCAGATCGTCGATCAGGGCCAGCAGCGGGACGAGCGCGGCGGGCAGCTGCTCGCGCAGCCGGGTCGCGGCCTCGTCGTGGTCGAACTTCGTCCCCTCGGCGGGCACGACGTATCCGACGAGCACCTGGTTGCCCGCCTTGGTGCGGCGCACCGCGGCGGCGGCACCCTGCACGCCGGGCAGCGCCTGGAGCGCGGCGTCGACCTCGCCGAGTTCGATCCGGCGGCCGCCGAGTTTCACCTGCTCGTCGAGGCGCCCGAGGAACAGCAGGCCCTCGGCCTCCGCGCGGACCATGTCGCCGCTGCGGTACGCGCGGCGCCAGCCCAGCGAAGGCAGCGGCGCGAACTTCTCGGCGTCCTTCTCGGGGTCCAAGTAGCGGGCGAGGCCGACGCCGCCGATGACCAGCTCGCCGGTCTCCCCCATCGCGACCGGTTCACCCGCCTCGTTCACGACGGCGAGCTGCCAGCCCACCAGCGGCAGGCCGATACGGACCGGGCCTTCGCCGGTCATCTGCGCGGCGCAGGCGACGACGGTGGCCTCGGTCGGTCCGTAGGTGTTCCAGACTTCGCGGCCTTCGACGGCGACGCGTTCGGCCAGCTCCGGCGGGCACGCTTCGCCGCCGAAGATCAGCAGGCGGACGTCTTCGAGCGCGTCGGCGGGCCACAGCGCGGCCAGCGTCGGCACGGTCGAGACGACGGTGATGCCCTGCGCGACCAGCCATGGGCCGAGGTCGACGCCGGTGCGCACGAGGGAACGCGGAGCCGGGACCAGGCAGGCGCCGTGGCGCCAGGCGAGCCACATCTCTTCACAGGACGCGTCGAACGCGACGGACAGCCCGGCGAGCACGCGGTCTCCGGGACCGATCGGCTCCTCGGTGAGGAACAGCTGCGCTTCGGCGTCGACGAAGGCGGCGGCCGAGGCGTGCGAGACCGCGACGCCCTTCGGCTTCCCGGTCGAACCGGAGGTGAAGATGATCCAGGCGTCGTCGGTCGGCGCGGGCGAGCCCTCGACGCCGCCCGGCGAGCCGAGCACGGTGATCGCGCCGCCGTCGGTGACGACCGCGGCGACGTCGGCCTCGCCGAAGACCAGTTCGGCGCGCTCCTCCGGATCGTCCGCGTCGACCGGCACATAGGCGGCGCCGACGGACAGGATCGCGAGGATGGCGACGTAGAGCTCAGCGGTACCGGAGGAGATCCGGACGCCGACCCGGTCGCCGACGCCGACACCGTTGGCGGTCAGCTTGCGGCCGTAGGCGTCGATCTCCTCGACGAGCTTGCGGTAGGACAGCGTGGTCTCGCCGTCGTCGATCGCGCCCGCGTTGGGGTGGCGGGCGGCGGTCTCGGCGAGGATGTCGATCAGGGTGCGCTCGCCCGCGCCGAGACCGGACCAGAACAGGGCGCGGTCGGCGACCGGGGCGGGCGACGGCGCGACGGTGACGTCCGCGACGCAAGCGATCGGCCGTGAGTCGGCGGTCAGGGTCATCGTGAGATCACCACGGGCACGGCGGAACCATGGGCGCGCAAGCCCATCACACACCTTTCGCGAAGTGCGTCATTCGGGCTCGCTCTCCGAATGAGGCGCCCGCTAGCAGACCATCGACTTTACCGCAGGTGAACGACATATCTCGGGAGGGTCTCGGCAGAGTGTCGAAACTCACCGGTGGACACGCCGAAACCCGAGGTCATCGGCGTGTCCACCCAGTGAAATAGTCACCTACATCGTGAGAAAATCAGCGGGTCTTCGGTTTCCCTGCCGCTTTACCACCGGCCTTGGGCTTTTGCTTCTTTTCCCGCACCCGGACATTCACCCGGACGGGTGTGCCTTCGAAACCGAAACGCTCACGGAACTTCCGTTCGATGAACCGCCGGTAGCCCGCCTCGAGGAAGCCGGTGGTGAACAGGACCAGCGTCGGCGGCCGGATACCCGCCTGGGTCGCGAACAGCACCTTCGGCTGCTTGCCGCCGCGCACGGGCGGTGGGGTCGCGGCGATGAGGTCGGCCAGCCAGCCGTTCAGCTGACCGGTGGGCACCCGCTGGTCCCAGGACTTCAACGCGGTCCGCAGCGCGGGCGCGAGCTTGCGCACCGACCGGCCGGTGAGGGCGGAGATGTTGACCTTGTCCGCCCACGGCACCCGCACCAGGCCGCGGTCCAGCTCACGGACCATGGCGTGACGGCGGTCCTCGTCGACGAGGTCCCACTTGTTGAAGGCGAGCACGCAGGCCCGGCCGGCCTCGACGACCATGGTCAGCACCCGCAGGTCCTGCTCCGAAAGCGGCTCGGCCGCGTCCAAGAGCACGATCGCGACCTCGGCCGCGTCGATCGCGGTCTTGGTCCGCAGCGACGCGTAGTACTCGGCGCCGTTGGCCGAGTTGACCCGCTTGCGCAGACCGGCGGTGTCGACGAACCGCCAGGTCTCGCCGTCCAGCTCGACCAGCGAGTCGACCGGGTCGACGGTGGTGCCGGCGACCGAGTCCACGACGGACCGCTCCTCGCCGGAGAGCTTGTTCAGCAGGCTGGACTTGCCCACGTTCGGCTTGCCGACCAGCGCGACCCGGCGCGGGCCGGTGGTGGCGCGGTCGCCGTCACGCGGCATCGACGGCAGTGCCTTGACGATGGCGTCGAGCAGGTCGCCCGAGCTGCGCCCGTGCAGCGCGCTGACCGGGTACGGCTCGCCGAGGCCGAGCGACCACAGCGACGCGGTGTCGGCGAGCAGGCGGTCGTCGTCGACCTTGTTGGCGGCGAGCAGCACCGGCTTCTTCGAGCGGCGCAGCACCTTGGAGACGGCCTCGTCGGTCGCCGTCGCGCCGACGCTGGCGTCGATGACCAGCAGCACCGCGTCGGCGGTGGCCATCGCCATCTCGGCCTGCGCGGCAACGGAGGCCTGCAGCCCGGTCGCGTCCGGCTCCCAGCCGCCCGTGTCCACCAGCGTGAACCGGCGGCCCGCCCAGAACGCGTCGTAGGCGACGCGGTCCCTGGTCACGCCGGGGACGTCCTGCACGACCGCCTCTCGGCGGCCGAGGATGCGGTTGACCAGGGTCGACTTGCCGACGTTCGGCCTGCCGACGACGGCGAGGACCGGCTGCGCGAGCTGCGCCTCCTCCTCGGCCTCGCCCGCGGCGATCTGCGCGTCGAGCGCGGTGAATTCGGACTCGTCGGACCAGGAGCCGTCGATCTCGCCGACTCCGTCAAGCTCTGTCATCAGTTACTTCACATTCTGTCGCGTGTCTTGGAGCCCGTGCTCCAAGCGCCATTCGTCCAGCGCCTTCACGAGGTCCGCGAGCGCGATGCGAAGCCGCTCGGTTCCCTCCTCCAGCCCTGTCCTTCCCTTCCCGATCTCGGGAGTGAAAGGTTCGCCGACCATGATGTCGACGCGTGGCCGCCAACGCCGTTTGGCGCCGGCGGGTTTGTACGTCCCCCGAGTGGCGACCGGAACCACGGTCGCGTTCCCGGCGCGGACCAGGAAGGCCACGCCGCGCTCGAAGTTTTCGGCGTCACCGAGGCCGCGGGTGCCTTCGGGGAAGATCCCGACCGCGCCACCGTCCTCGAGCACCTTGACCGCCGCCATCAGCGGTTTGCGGTCCACCGCGCCCCGTTTCACCGGGATCTGGCCCAGTTTCGGGAAGAACCAGCCGACGAAGCCCTTGAAGAGCTCCGCCTTGACCAGGAACGCCGTGCGCCGCGACAACATTCCGAACAGCAGCGCCGGTTCCGTCATCGAACTGTGGTTCGCCATGAACACCACCGGCCCGGAGGCCGGTATCCGCTCGGCACCGTGCACCCGGACCCGGAACGCGGGCCGGACGAGGAACTTCGAGATCCCCCGGCCGAAGGTGTGGAACGGGTCGCTCGCGCCTTCGGGAAGTCCCTTCGCGCTCACGTCGTCGCCTCGGCGGGGCAGCCTTCGAGAAGACCGCGGTGCAGCGCGAGTTCCGCCAGCGCCACGATCACCTGGTCGATGTTGAGCGCCGAAGTGTCCACCTCGACGGCGTCGTCGGCCGCGCGCAAGGGCGAAGCCGCCCGCGTCGAGTCGAGGCGGTCGCGCCGTTCCACCGCCGCTTTGGCGACATCCACCGTGGACTCGCGACCGGCGGCGGAATCCTGGGCGCTGCGGCGTGCGGCGCGGACTTCGGCCGACGCGGTGAGGAAGATCTTGAGCGGGGCGTCCGGCGAGACGACGGTGCCGATGTCGCGGCCTTCGACCACGATGCCGCCGACCCGGCCGAGCACCTCGGCGATGATCTCGCGCTGCCGGGCGACCAGCAGTTCGCGGACGGCGGGGACGGCCGAAACCGGCGACACCGCGGTGGTGACGTCCGCGCCGCGGATCTCGGCGGCGACGTCTTCACCCGCCAGGGTCACGGTCGCTTCGTCCGGGCTGGTCCCGATGCCGAATTCGGCCTTCCGGGCGACATCGGCGATCGCGTCCGCGTCGGTCAGGTCGGTCCCGGCGCGCAGGACGGCGAGGGTGACCATGCGGTACATCGCGCCGGTGTCGAGGTAACCGGCGCCGAGCTTCGTCGCGAGCTTCCGCGAAACCGTGGATTTCCCGGTTCCGGACGGGCCGTCCATCGCGACCACACCACGCAGGGCTCCCGCCACCGAAACACTCCTCAGCTCATCCGTCGCTCATCTGATCGACGTTCATTCTGCCTGGTGGTACGCGACACGCCTCAGCCGCCCACGGCGAACCGGTCGACGAGCATGCGGATCCGTTCCGCGCGCGCGTCCGCCGGGAGCCGCCTGCTGCGTTCGAGGGTGACCAGGCCGTGCAGGGCGGCCCAGAAGGTCTCGGTGTAGAGGGCGGGGTCGTCTCCGCCGGCGACCGGACCCACGACTTCGAGCAAGGCACCGAACGCGTCCTTCAACGGCTCCGGACTGTCCGGGCTGGCGAAGCTCAGTTCACTGGCGAGGGTGAAGATCGCGTCGTAGAGCGCCGGTTTGCGGTCGGCGAAGTCGAAGTAGTTGTCGGCCAGCCGCAGCAGAGCGTCTCGCGCACCTTCCTCCGCCACGGCCCCCTTCCGCATGTGGACGGCCATTTCGGTGCACCCTTCGAGCGCCGCGGCCGCCATGATCGCCCCCTTGCCGGAGAAATGGCTGTAGAGCACGGGCTGGCTGTACTCGATCTTCGCCGCCAGCCGCCGGGTGGTGACCGCGTCCCAGCCCTCTTCCTCGGCGATTTCGCGGGCGGTCGTGACGATCAGCTGTTCGCGTTGCGAGCGATCCCGCTCGCGCCGGGGGTTCGTGACCATACGGACATGCTAGCACCGCTAGACAAGCTAGCAGTGCTAGCGCTAGTGTCGGCATCGTTCCTAGCACTGCTAGATTTTTGGAGTCGGAGACCATGACCCGCATCAAGATCGCCTACATCCTGTCCGCCGCCCTCGTGCTCTTCGTCCTCTACTTCGGGAGTGGTTACGTGTTCTTCCCGGCGACCCAGACGGGTGGCTTCGGGCTGCCGGTGATGCCGTCCGAGGGCGATCCGATCCTCGCGGTCAAGGGCGTCCGGGACATCGGCACGGCGCTCGTGGTGCTCGCGCTGATCCTGTTCCGGAACGCCCGTGCGCTGGGCTGGGCGATGCTCGCGCTGGCGTTCATCCCGTTCGGCGACATGCTGATCGTGTTGACCCACAACGGTTCCATGGGTGCCGCGCTCGGCATCCACGGCGCGACGTGCGCCCTCATGGTCGTGATCTCGGCGTTGTTCCTGATCCGTCCCGCGCAAAACGGACAGTGAGTTACTGTTGTTCACGTGAACGTCGAAGTGACCCCGCTCCCCGGAATAGGCGTCCGCAAGGACTTCGCCACCCGCAACGGCCGCCGTGTCGGGGTGGTGACCCATCGCGATGGACACGTCGAGCTGATCGTGTCCAAAACGGACGATCCCGACGCCTGCCTGGCGTCGCTTCCGCTCACCACCGACGAGGCGGGCGCGCTGGCGAACCTGCTCGGCGCGCCCCAGCTGGTCGCCCAGCTCACCGAAGAGCACCGGGACCTGCCCGGCATCAACACCAAGCAGCTGCCGATCAAGTCGTCGTCGCCGTTCGACGGGCGGACGCTGGGCGACACCGCCATGCGCACGCGGACGAGCGTCTCGGTGGTCGCGGTGATGCGGGCCGGTCAGGTCCACCCCTCCCCCAACCCGGACTTCAACCTCACCGCGGGCGACGTGCTCGTCGCGGTCGGCACCTCCGAGGGTCTCGAGGCCGCCGTCAAGATCTTGAAGTACGGCTGATCGCGGATGGATCACACCGCACTGTCCTTGATCGAACTCGGGGCGGTCTTCTTCGGGCTGGGCGCGTTGGGACGCCTCGCCGGGAAGATCGGGATGTCCCCGATCCCGCTGTACCTGATCGGTGGCCTGTGCTTCGGGCAGGGCGGGCTGATCCCGCTCGGCGACATCGGCGACTTCACCCATCTCGCCAGCGAGATCGGTGTCGTCCTGCTGCTGCTCCTGCTGGGCCTGGAGTACTCGGCGGCCGAGCTGTTCACCGGGCTGAAACGCTCATGGGTGGCGGGCCTCGTGGACATCGTGCTGAACGCCGCGCCGGGGGCGATCGTCGCGCTCATCCTCGGCTGGGGGCCGATCGGCGCGATCGTGATGGCAGGCGTCACCTACATCTCGTCGTCCGGGATCATCGCGAAGGTGCTCGGCGATCTCGGGCGGCTCGGTAACCGGGAAACCCCGGTGGTGCTGTCGATCCTGGTGTTCGAGGACCTGGTGATGGCGCTGTACCTGCCGATCCTCACCGCGGTGCTCGGCGGGGTCAGCTTCCTCGGCGGGATGAAGGCCGTCGGGATCTCCCTGATGGTCATCACCGTGGTCCTGGTGATCGCGCTGAAGTTCGGCCGGTACGTCTCCGCGGCGGTGGACAGCCCGGATCGCGAGGTGTTCCTTCTCAAGGTCCTCGGCGCGGCGCTGCTGGTCGCCGGTGTCGCTTCGGCGATGCAGGTTTCGGCCGCGGTCGGCGCGTTCCTGCTCGGCATCGCGATCTCGGGTTCGACGGCGGAGAACGCGACGCACATGCTCGAACCGCTGCGGGACCTGTTCGCCGCCGTGTTCTTCGTGGTGTTCGGCCTCAACACCAACCCCGCTTCGATCCCGCCCGTGCTCGGCTGGGCGGTGGTGCTGGCGGTCGCGACCACGCTCACGAAGGTCGGTACCGGCTGGTGGGCCGCGCGGCGGCAGGGCATCGGGAAGATGGGCCGCGCTCGTGCCGGAGCCGCGTTGGTCGCGCGAGGCGAGTTCTCGATCGTCATCGCCGGGCTGGCGGTGGCGGCGGGCGCGGTGACCGGCGAACTCGCCGCCCTCGCGACGGCGTACGTGCTCCTGATGGCGATCCTCGGCCCGACGGCCGCGCGGATCGTCGAACCGGTCGCCCGCGCTCTGCAGCGGAAGCCCTTCGGGTCGAAGAGCCCGGCCTCCCAAACCGGCTGACCCCGCCCCGCACGCGCCATGAAAGGTCCTTTCCTTGCAAATTTCGCGAGGAAAGGACCTTTCCTTGCATTCGGCTAGCCGCGATCGAGCAACTGCGCGGCGAGCGTCTCCTCCGCCCAGCGCTCCCATACGTCCAGCGGCCAAGCGCGATCACGGGTGAGGATCAGGAACATCTCCGGGCTGAGGAGCGCGTAGAGGACGTCCGCCGCCCTGTCGACGTCGAGACCGGTGACCGCGCCCGGTTTCCCCATCAGCGCCTTCGCCGCCGCCGCGTGCACGGCGTGGCGCGGATCCTCCTGATCCGGCCACAGTTCCCGCAGTTCGGGGTGCGCCGCCGTCGCGGTCGAGACCATGTCGGTGACGGCGGCGACGCGTTCGAGGACGGCCCGGCTGCCGGTGACGAGCGCGGCCAGCGCCTCGCGAGCGTCCGGCGCGTCCGTCACCCGCGCGAACCACGGCCGCTCCATCGTCGCCAGTGGACCGTCGTCGCCGGCGATCGCGACGTCGACCAGTTCCTTCAGCAGCGTCTGCTTGTTGCGGAACGTGAAGTAAATCGTTTGGACCGCCACGCCCGCCCGGTCCGCGACCTGCTGAAGCGTGGTCGCGCCATAGCCGTCGGCGAGGAAGAGCTCCGTGGCGGCCGTGATGATCCGCCGCCGGGTTTCCGCCGCCCGCCGGGATCGGGCGCCCTTGACACCACTCATGACTGGAGTCTATCTCTAGAGTCAATCACTAGAGTTCAACTCTAGTAACGATGCGAATGGGGTGCCGCCATGACGGCGATCGTCAATCAGCAACAGGCCGAAGCGTGGAACGGCTGGGAGGGCAAGCTCTGGGCGGATCGCCCGGATCGCTACAACGGGATGATGGCGGCCTTCGACGCGCCGCTCTTCGAGGCGGCGGACATCCGCGACGGTCACGCCGTCCTGGACGTGGGCTGCGGCGCCGGGCTCACCACCCGGATCGCCGCGAAGAAGGCCGGAAACGGGCACGCGCTGGGCATCGACCTTTCGGCGCCACAGCTGAAAAGGGCTCGCTTCGACGCGGCGGCCGAAGGGATCACCAACATCGCGTTCGAGCGGGGAGACGCGCAGGTGCACCCGTTCGACGGACCCGGCTTCGACGTCGTCATCAGCCGAGGCGGCGTGATGTTCTTCGCCGACCTGGTCGCGGCGTTCACGCATCTCCGCGAAGCGATGGCGCCGGCCGGGCGGCTGGCCTTCGTGGGACCACGGTCAGGCGACGTCGACAGCGCGTACGCCCGGGCGACGGCGGCGCTCGCGCCCTACCTCCGTGAACCCTCCCCCGCCGCCCGCGGGATGGGTTCACTGCTGACGCCCGAACGGATCACCGAAGTGCTCACGGCGGCGGGCTTCCGTGACATCGGGATCAAGCCGGTGGACGCGGACATGGGCTTCGGGGCGGACGCCGTCGACGCGACGGACTTCCTCTTCTCGATGGCCCCGATCCAGCACAACCTGCGGAACGTGGAGGCGGCTTCCGTCGCCGGACTTCGCGACCAGGTCCGCGACGCGCTCGGCGAGTTCGAGACCCCGCAAGGCGTGCGGATCCCCGGCGGCGTCTGGCTCGTGACCGCCGCCCGCTGACGCTAGGAACGGTCCTTTCCTTGCGAAATTTGCCAGGAAAGGACCGTTCCTAGCATTCGGCTAGCCGCGCTCAAGCCCCGAAACGGTGGCGGGAGCGATCTGCGCCGGAGCCACCGGGAGCGCCGCCGGCACCGCCGACGGACCCGCGCCCGCGACGGGCAACGCCAGCGACGTCTTGCCCAGATCCACCGTGATCTTCGGGTACTGCGCCGGTCCCGAGATGAACGAGCCGTCCGTCCCGCCGATGATCAGCGCGAGCTGATGTCCCTGCGGGACGACGTGATCCGTGCTCGCCAGCCGGAACGTCATCGTGTACGGCTGCCCCGGCGTCAGCGGCGACTCCTGGCTCAGCGAACCGTGGTTGGCCAGATCCGCCCAGCCGCGGCTGATGATGTTCAGCCCCACGGAAACCGCGTCGGTGCTCGTGTTCAGGTAGCACGCGTCGTTGCCCGAAGCGCTCGAACCCCAGCACGACTGGGTCAGCTCGTTCTTGATGCCTTCCTTCGGTCCGGTGTAGTTCCGGATGGTCGCCGGACCGTAGTCCACCAAGATCGCCGAAAGCCGCGCAGTGGACGTCGACGGCGTCGCGGTCACAGTCACCTTCGCGGTTCCGGACACGTGAAGGTCCTTCGCCAGCGCGCCCGTGCTGAACAGCACTCGCCCGTTCGAAGTCTCCGTCGGCTTCGCGGCCCAGCCGTTCGAAGACTGGCCGGAGGAGTCCGTGAACGACACCGTGCCCGTGCCAGGAGAGCTGCCGAGCGTGCCGACGCCCGGAGTGGTTCCGGACGCGGGGCGCAGGGTGACGGCGCTGCCCGCGGGCCACGCCGGCTGGTCCACCCAGACATCGGGCTCGCGTTCCACACTCGCGCCCGGGGTCTTCTCGATGCCGTTGTCCACACCGAGCAGGTAGTGGTCGAACCACTTGTGCAACGTGTCGACCCAAGCCGAGCGCCGGTAGTCGAACGGGTCGACGTGACCGGCCTGCGTCAGCCAGATCTTGCGCTCGACGTTCAGCGCTTCCCACCACTGCCCGAAGTTGATGGTCTTGACGTTGAGGTCGCCGAGACCGTGCGAAGCGAGCACGCTCGCCTTCACCTTCGAGGCGCTCTGCACGTAGTCCCGGTCGAGCCAGAACGCGTTGTAGTCGCCGTTCGACGTCGCGCCCGCGGTGAGTTTGCGGTTGGCCGCACTGCAGTTCTGTCCGCCGTTGCGCTGCGAAACAGTCTGCGCGAGCCCCGCCGGGCTGCCCTGGCGCAGGTTCGCGCCGTCGGAACGGTAGTAGTCGTACCAGGAACTGATCGCGCCGATCGGCACGATGGTCTTGAGCCCCTCGACACCGGTCGCGGCGACGCCGTTGGCCACCGTGCCGTCGTAGGACTTCCCGATCATGCCGACCGCGCCCGTCGACCACGTCGCGTTCGTCCTCGCCGGACCGGTAGCCGTCGTGTAGCCGTTCGCCCGGCCGTTCAGCCAGTCGACCACCTTGCGCGCCGATTCGATGTCCGACGGCCCGCCGATGTCGGTGCACCCGCGGGATTTGTTGGTACCGGCCAGATCCACCAGGACCACGGCGTACCCGCGGGGGACGAAGAAGTTGTCGTAGTAGAGCGGGAACCCGACCGGCCTGCCCGCCGAATCGTAGGTCTTGAGCTCGCTCTCGTTGCCGCGTCCGCAGCACGAGTAGTACGGGCTCGCGTCCATGATGACCGGAACCTTCTTGCCCTGCGCCGCCGGTTCCTTCGGGCGGATGATGTCGGCGGCGACCCGGTCCGAACGGCCGTCGCCGTCCCCGTCGAGCCCGATGTCCACCCAGGCCGTCTCGCGGACGGCCTGGGCGAAGTCGTAGACCGGTTCGCTGCCCCGCGGTTTCGCCGCGGACTGCGGTGCCGCGACCACGGCCGCGGCCACCGCCAAGATCCCTGCCAGCACAACTGTTTTCACGGTTGAGCCCTTCCCCGTCGGCTGAAAGCCCGTCAGGGAGAGCTAAACGCGGAGATCAGTTGTGCAGTAGAGCGGAAAGTCTTAGAGATCGACGGCGCGGTACAGCGAACCGACCTCGCCGCGGTTCAGCCGCCGGATCGAACCCGACCGCTGGGCCCCGAGCTGGACGTCGCCGAGCGCGGTCCGGACCAGTTTGCGCACCGGGTGCCCGGTGGCCGCCATCAGCCGCCGCACGATGTGCTTGCGTCCCTCGTGGATGACCAGCTCGATCTGGGTGCGCCCGGCCAGCATGTCCTTCACGCGGAACTGGTCGACCTTGACGATGCCGTCCGGCAGCTCGAAACCCGCGCGCAGTTCCTTGCCGAGTCCGCGCGGGACGATGCCCTCGACCTCGGCGAAGTAGGTCTTCAGCACGCGGAACGACGGGTGCATCAGCCGGTGCCCGAGGTCGCCGTCGTTGGTGAGGAGCAGCAGGCCTTCGGTGTTCTCGTCGAGCCTGCCGACGTGCACGATGCCGGGCGTCTCCTCGTACCGGCCACGCAGGTAGTCGCCGACGCACGGACGGCCGCGGTCGTCGCTCATCGTGCTGTGCACGCCCTTGGGCTTGTTCAGCAGGAGGTAGACGAGGTCCTCGCGGACCTGGACGCGGGTGCCGTCGACGTGGATCACGGAGTTGTCCGGATCGACCCGGCGGCCGAGTTCGGTGACCACCTTGCCGTCCACGCTCACGCGACCGCGCACGATCAGGTCCTCGGCCGCGCGCCGCGAGGCCACGCCCGCCTGCGAAAGGACCTTCTGCAGCCGAATGCCGTCGGGATGCGGGTCAGATGTCATCGATGGTGTCCACTTCGGGTAGCAACGGAGCGATGGGCGGAAGGTCGGCCAGGGACGACAGGCCCAGTCGCTCCAGGAACAGCTCGGTCGTCACGTACAGCGTGCCAGTGGTTTCGGGGTCGGTCCCCATCTCCTCGATCAGGCCGCGCGCCAGCAGCGTCCTGATCACCCCGTCCACGTTCACCCCTCGGACGGCGGCGACCCTGGCCCTGGTCACCGGCTGCCGATAGGCGATCACGGCGAGGCTCTCCAGTGCGGCTCGCGTCAGCTTGGAACGCTGGCCGTCGAGCAGAAGCTTCTCCACGAACGGGGCATAGACGTCCCTAGTGTAGAACCGCCACCCTTCGCCGACTCGGCGCAGGTCGATTCCGCTGGTCCGCTCGGTGAACTTCTGCGCCATCGTGCGCAGCGCCACGGTCACCCGCGACACCGGCTGCGCGACCGTCTCGGCGAGCGATTCCTCGCTGATCGGCGAGTCGACGACCAGGAGCAACGCCTCCAGCGCCGCTTCGAGCGCCTCGTCCGAGGTGACGTCGGGATAGTCGCCGTCGCCGGCCGCGACGAGACCTTCGTCGGCGGGCGGTTCCGCTTCGGCGGCAGGAGTCTCCGCCTGGACGTCTTCGGTCTTCTCTGTCTCTTCGGTGTTCTCCGGGGTCACCCGTACTCCTCGTCCTCGACGGCGGCGCGGTCCTGTTCGGCCGCCACCGACGCCTCCGCCACGGACCCGCCGGTCCAGCGCACGTGCAGTTCGGCGAGCGCCTCCAGCTGCTCGAACTGGACCGAGGACTCCCGGTACAGCTCCAGCAACGCGAGGAACCGCGCCACGATCTCGACGGTGTGCTCGCAGTCCTCGACCAGTTCGCCGAAGGTCGCTTCGCCTCGTTCCGCGAGCTTGAGCCGCAGCAGCGCGGCATGCTCGCGCACCGAGACCCGGCCCATGTGGATATGCGCGATCGACACCGTCGGCGGCGGCTTCGGTTTGAAGACCGCGACCGCGATCTCGGAGAACTTCCCGACGTCGACGCCGAGCATCACCTCGGGCAGCAGCCCCATGAACCGGTCTTCGAGCGCGACCGACCGCGGATACCGCCGCAGCGCGCCGGCCTCCAGCTCGCCGAACAGCGCCGCGACCTGCTTGTACGCCCGGTACTGCAGCACACGCGCGAACAGCAGGTCCCGTGCTTCGAGCAGGGCGAGGTCGTCTTCGCTCTCCACCTCGGCGGCGGGCAGCAGACGCGCCGCCTTGAGGTCGAGCAGGGTCGCCGCGATGACCAGGAACTCGGTCGTCTCGTCGAGGTTCCACTCCGTGCCGAGCGCACGGGTGTAGGCGATGAAATCGTCCGTGACCCGGTGCAACGCGACTTCGGTGACGTCGAGCTGGTGCTGCGAGATCAGCTGGAGCAGCAGATCGAAGGGGCCCTCGAAGTTCTCCAGGTGCACCTTGAACTTGGACGTGCTCAGCTCTTCACTGGCCAGTCCTTCGGGGACCATCCCGCCGTGCACGGTTTCGTGCACGACGGGGGTCTCGTCTGCCTCTGTCCGCTCGACCGGCTCTGAGCCGCTGGGAGCAGCCGCGGCCGGGTCGTCCATCAGTTCTCGGTCTCTTTCCCGTCCTCGCTGCCCGCCCGCAGGCGTTGGACGAGGACCGAGTCCTCGCCCGCCGCGTCGAAGTCGGCCAGCAGTACGGCCACCGCCTCGCGGACCAGCCTGCCGCGATCGAGCACGAGACCGTGCTTCGCCCGGAGGTTCAGCCTGGCCTGCTCCATCGCCAGCAGTTCGTCGCCGGAGACGTAGACGGTGATCTTCGCGTCGTGCTTGGTCCGCCCGGAACCGCTGCGCGCGGCACGGGTCAGCTGATCCTTGTGCGCGTGCCCAGGCTCGGTCCCGGATCCGTTCCCGTTGCCGTTCCCCTTCGCGGGGGCGGGCTGTTCGGGCGCGGGCGGGAGATCGAGGGCGGGGCTGGAGGTGATCCTGAAGAGTTCGGACGCTCCGGGCAGGGAAGCTCGCCTGCTCACCGAGCGATCACCTCGCGTGCCAGCGCGCGATAAGCCGCCGCGCCCGCTGATTTGGGAGCCCAGGTCGTGATCGGCTCGCCCGCGACCGTCGTCTCGGGGAACCGCACGGTGCGGTTGATCACCGTGTCGAACACGGTGTCGCCGAATGCCTCCACCACTCTCGCCATGACCTCCTTCGAGTGCAGGGTTCTCGGGTCGTACATGGTGGCGAGAATCCCGGTGATGTCCAGTTTGGGGTTGAGGCGTTCCTGCACCTTCTCGATGGTGTCGATCAGGAGCGCTACGCCTCGCAGACTGAAGAACTCGCACTCCAGCGGGATGATCACACCGTCCGCGGCGGTCAGTGCGTTCACCGTCAGCAGGCCTAGCGAGGGCTGGCAGTCGACAAGAACATAGTCGTAGTCGTTCATGACCGGACGAAGGACCCGTAACAAAGTGTGTTCGCGTCCTACCTCTGCGACCAACTGGACCTCGGCCGCGGACAGGTCGATGTTGCTCGGCAGCAGGTCGACGCCGTCCACCCGGGTCTTCCGGATGACGTCGGTGATGCTGACCGAGCGCTCCATGATGACGTTGTAGACCGTCTGGTCCAGCTCGTGCGGCTGAATGCCGAGGCCGACCGAGAGCGCGCCCTGCGGATCGAAGTCGACCAGCAGCACCCGGCGGCCGCATTCGGCCAGCGCCGCGCCGAGGTTGATGGTCGAGGTGGTCTTGCCGACGCCGCCCTTCTGGTTGCACATGGCCATCACCAGTGCGGGGCCGTGCCGGTCCAGCGGCGGCGGGTCGGGGATCTCGCGATACGGACGGCCGGTGGGCCCGATGCCGTCCTTGTCGCGTTCTTGCTGCTTGACGTCTTTGGCTTCTTTGGCGCGCTTGGCCTTGCGGCCGCGGGAAGAGATCGTGTCCTCCGACGGTTCGTCGCCGTCGTGTTCGGCGGGGGTTGCGATGGTCACCTGGCTGAGGCTCGCGGCAGCCGAACCGGCGGACGCGGACGGCTTCGCCGGCTCGTTCGGTGTCGACATAACGCGAAAGCTCCTCTTCGGCAGGATCCTCGGCAGCCTATGCGCGATTCGGGAGTCGAGCCAACGAGGCACGCCGGGACTGACCGGGTCGATTAGCCGAGCGCGCGGGGATGTGCTGTCGCGTAAACCTCGCGGAGCGTGTTGACCGTGACCAGCGTGTACACCTGGGTGGTGGTCACGGAAGCGTGGCCGAGCAGTTCCTGCACGACGCGGACGTCGGCGCCGCCTTCGAGCAGATGCGTGGCGAAGGAATGGCGCAACGTGTGCGGCGAAACGCCCGCCGTGATCCCGGCGGATTCCGCGGTGTCCTTGAGAACCTGCCACGCGCTCTGCCGGGAAAGCCTGGAGCCGCGGGCGTTCAGGAACATCGCCGGCGTCCCCCGGCCATGGGTGGCGAGGGCGGGCCGCGCGCGGACGAGGTACGCGTGCACCGCTTCCAGCGCGGGACGGCCGATCGGCACGATGCGCTGTTTGCCGCCCTTTCCGTCGAGCAGCACGGTCCGTTCGGCGTCGTCGATGTCGTCGACGTCGAGCCCGACGGCCTCGGAGATCCGCGCGCCGGTGGAGTAGAGCAGTTCCAGCAGCGCCCGGTCCCTCAGTGGCCGTTCGCCCTCGGGCGGCGGGGTTTCCAGCAGCTTCAGCACGTCGCCGACCGGCAGCGCCTTGGGCAGCCGTTTGGCCGCGGCGGGCGGCCGGACCTCACGGGCCGGGTCGTTCTCGGTGATGCCGTCCGCGTGCGCGAACTTGTGCAGCCCCCGCACCGCGACCAGCGCGCGGGCCGCCGAAGACGCGGCCAGCGGGCGATGCTCTTCGTCGCCCTCGCGCAACGCCGCGCCGAACGAGGTGATGTGCGCGGAGGTGACGTCGGCGAAGCGCTCGACGTCCGCGTCGCCGAGGTACGCGATGTACCGGCGCAGGTCACGGGAGTAGCTGTCGAGGGTGTTCCTCGCGGTTCCGCGCTCGACCACCAGATGGTCGAGGTAAGCGGCGACCACCTGGGCGACTCCGCTACCGCCGGCCCGTGACACACGGACACTCTAGGACCACCCGCGACCCGATCGGGGGTTCGCCGCGCGTACCGCGCCGCGGGTGTGAAACGGGCTACCTTGGGAGCATGTCGCAGCAACCGGACCCGGAGGAGATGCGCGTCGGCACGGCCGAGCGCGAAGAGGCCGCGCGGCTGCTCGGCGACCACTACAGCCAGGGCAGGCTCACCCCGGACGAGTACGAGGGCCGCGTCCTCGCCGCGTATGAGGCGGTGACGCTCGGCGAACTCCGGCCGCTGTTCCAGGATCTGCCCGCGCCACTCCCGAAGTACCTGGCGCCGCGGTTCGACCCGCCGCCGTTCGTACCCGTGTATCAGCGGCCCGCCGCGGTCCTGCCCTACTCGCCGAAGTCGAAGATCGCCGCCGGGGTGCTGCAGATCGTGCTGCCGTTCGGGATCGGGCGGTTCTACACCGGCCACATCGGTCTCGCCCTCGGCCAGCTGGCGGTCGTGCTGGTCACCTGCGGCGTCGGGGTGGTCTGGCCGATGGTCGACGGGATCGTGCTGCTGGCGAACGGCGGCACGGACGCGCAGGGCCGCCGTCTCCGCGACTGACCCCGCTCCCGAATGCAATGAACGGTCCTTTCCTTGCAAAATTTGCAAGGAAAGGACCGTTCCTAGCGCGCGAAGGGCCTAGAGGCCGCGCGAAGCGAACTTCGTCGGCCGGTCCTCCCAAGGAGCGTCCGAAGGCCGCGACGAGGCCGCCCCCGAAAGCACCGCGTGCGCGGCGAGCACGCCACCGACGGTCGCCCCGTTCACCAGCTCACCCGCCAGCGCCATCCGGACCGCCTCGGCGAGCGGGAACTTCCGCATGACGAGGTCGGCCTCCTCCTCGCCGAGCATCTCCCTGTCCACTTCGGACAGTTCGCGGGCGAGGTAGACGCGGACGACCTCGTCGGTGAAGCCGGGCGACGCCGCGACGTCGACCAGGGTCTCCCAGCGCTCGGCGCTGAGCCCGACCTCCTCGACCAGTTCGCGTTTGGCCGCGCCGACGGGGTCCTCCCCCGCCTTGTCGATCAGCCCGGCGGGCAGTTCCCACAGCCGCCGCCCGATCGGGTGGCGGTACTGGTGGATCAGCGTCACCATGCCGTCCGCGTCCAGCGCGACGACGGCGACCGCGCCGAGGTGCTCGACGACCTCACGGCGGGCCGTGCCGCCGCCGGGCATCACGACCTCGTCGACCCGCAGTCCCACGACGCGTCCGATGTGGACGTCCCTTGTGGACGCGACGGTGAACTCGTGCTTGCCGGGCTCGGTCACCGGGCTCCCGTCTGAGCCGTCTCGGGCAGCTCGACCGGCAGCCGCTCGGCGACCTTGCGGTCCACGACGGCCTTCACGAACGCGCTGAACAGCGGGTGCGGCCGGGTCGGACGGCTCTTGAGCTCGGGGTGTGCCTGGGTGCCGACGAAGAACGGGTGCTTGTCGGCCGGCAGCTCCACGAACTCGACCAGGTGGTCGTCGGGCGAGGTGCCCGAGAACACCAGACCTGCGTCGGAAAGGCGCTTGCGGTAGGCGTTGTTGACCTCGTAGCGGTGACGGTGCCGCTCGGAGACCTCGGTGCTGCCGTACGCCTTCGCGACCTGCGAGCCCGGCTTAAGCTTCGCGACGTAGGCGCCCAGACGCATCGTGCCGCCCATGTCGCGCTCACCCGCGACGACGTCGCGCTGGTCGGCCATCGTGGAGATGACCGGGTTCGGGCCGTCCTCGAACTCGGCCGAGTTCGCGTCCTTGATCCCGGCGAGGTTCCGCGCCGCGTCGATCACCATGCACTGCAGGCCGAGGCACAGGCCCAGCAGCGGCAGCCCGTGGGTGCGGGCGTAGGCGATGGCGCCGACCTTGCCCTCGATACCGCGGATGCCGAACCCGCCGGGGATCAGCACACCGTCCACATCGGACAGCGCGGCCGCGGCACCGGCCGGGGTCTCGCAGGAGTCCGACGGAACCCAGGCGATCTGGACCTTGGCGCGGTGGGCGAACCCACCGGCGCGCAGCGCCTCGGTCACCGACAGGTACGCGTCCGGCAGGTCGATGTACTTGCCGACGACCGCGACCCGCACCGTCTCCGACGGGTTGTGCACGCGGTCGAGCAGGTCGCCCCACACGGTCCAGTCGACGTCGCGGAACGGCAGCCCGAGACGGCGCACCACGTAGGCGTCGAGCGCCTCACGGTGCAGCACCTTCGGGATGTCGTAGATCGACGGCGCGTCGGGGCAGGCGATGACGGCCTCGGTGTCGACGTCGCACATCAGGCCGATCTTGCGCTTGAGGTCCTCCGGCAGCTCCCGGTCGGCGCGGCAGACGAGCGCGTCGGGCTGGATGCCGATGTTGCGCAGCGCGGCGACCGAGTGCTGGGTCGGCTTGGTCTTGAGCTCACCCGACGGGGCGAGGTACGGGACCAGCGAGACGTGGAGGAAGAAGCACTGGTCGCGGCCGACGTCGTGGCGGACCTGACGGCAGGCCTCCAGGAACGGCAGCGACTCGATGTCGCCCACGGTGCCGCCGACCTCGGTGATCACGACGTCCGGGCTGTTCCCGTCCTCGTCGGCGCCCGCCGCGGCGGTGATCCTCGCCTTGATCTCGTCGGTGATGTGCGGGATGACCTGCACGGTGTCGCCGAGGTACTCACCGCGGCGCTCCTTGGCGATGACCTCGGAGTACACCTGCCCGGTGGTGACGTTCGCCTTGCCGTCGAGAGCCCGGTCGAGAAAACGCTCGTAGTGCCCGATGTCCAGATCGGTTTCGGCGCCGTCGTCGGTGACGAACACCTCACCGTGCTGGAACGGGTTCATCGTGCCCGGATCGACGTTGAGGTACGGATCCAGCTTCTGCATCGTGACCCGGAGCCCACGTGCGGTAAGGAGCTGACCCAGGCTGGAAGCCGTGAGTCCCTTACCCAGAGAGGAGGCAACGCCTCCGGTGACAAAGACATACTTGGTAGCCCGCGACTGAAGTCCCACGGGCTTCCACCTTATCGCACGCCCGCCGTAGCGCTCATCGGCCACGCCGCAAGCGTCCGATGGAGTGGAAAACCGCTACCCTCGCGGCGTGACAGACGCGCACGACACCTGGACCGCACCGGTCGCGGAAGGCCCGCTCGACGCGGACATCCGCGTCCCCGGTTCGAAGTCGATCACCAACCGGGCCTACGTCCTCGCCGCGCTCGCCAGCGCGCCGACGCGGGTGCGGACCCCGCTCGACTCCCGGGACGCGCGCCTCATGCTCGGCGCCATCTACGCCCTCGGCGCCCACTCGCAGGGCAGCATCGGCGGCTACCTCGTGCATCCGCTCGGCCCCGGCCGTGTCCATCCCGACGAGACCGTCCGGGTGGAACTCGGCAACGCGGGCACGGTCGCCCGGTTCACCCCCGCGCTCGCCGCGCTGGGTACTGGCCCGGCTTTGTTCGACGGCGACGAGGCCATCCGCCGCCGTCCGATCGGGCCGCTGCTGAAGGCGCTGCGCGACCTCGGCGCCCGTATCGACGACGACCGCCGCGAGGCGCCGCCCTTCACCGTCCACGGCGAAGGCGGTCTGCGGGGCGGCAGGGTCGATCTGGACTCCTCGGCGTCGAGCCAGTTCCTGTCCGCGCTGCTGCTCGCCGGGCCGTCGTTCCAGCAGGGTGTCACCGTGCGCCTCGTGGGCGGCCAGGTGCCGAGCGAACCGCATATCGCGATGACGGTCGAGATGCTGCGCCGGTTCGGGGCCACTGTGGACCGCGAGGGCACCGAGTTCCACGTCGCCCCGACACGGCTCTCCTGCCCCGAGTACATCGTCGAGCCGGACCTCTCGACGGCGGCGCCGTTCGTCGCCGCCGCGATCGCGACCGGCGGCACGGTGCGGATCGCGGGCTGGCCGCAGCGGACGACACAGCCCGGGGACTGGCTGCGCAGCCTGGCGCCCGTCTTGGGCGCCACCGCCGAACTCGACGCGGGCGGCCTGACGGTCACCGGCGGCGGCACGATCCCCGGCGTCGAACTGGATCTGCACGACGTCGGCGAGCTGACGCCGGTGATCGCGGCGCTGCTGTGCCTCGCCGAGGGACCGTCGGTCATCTCCGGGGTGGCGCATCTGCGCGGCCACGAGACCGACCGGCTGACCGCGCTCGCCACCGAACTGTCGTCGCTCGGCGCCGACGTGCGCGAGACCGAGGACGGCCTGCGGATCACGCCGGCGCCGCTGCACGGCGGGAAGTTCCATACCTACGACGATCACCGGCTGGTGATGGCGGCCGCGGTGCTCGGGCTGAAGGTCGAGGGCGTCGAGGTGGAGAACCCGGGGACGGTCGGGAAGACCTTCCCCGGATTCGCCGAGGCCTGGACCTCGATGCTCGGCTAAGCGAGCCCGCCGGCGAACGGCGTCGCCCGCCACTGATCGATCATCGGTTTCATGCCGTCGACCAGCATCGGCAGTTCGGGCGCCATCGACAGGCACGCGATCACCTGAAGCAGGCCCAGCGCCTCGAAGGTCCGCAGCACGTCTTCGTCGACCTCGCGCAGACCGAGTTCGACGGCGGCGGCGTTGTAGGCCGCGATGCCTTCGGGTCCGTTGAAGGCGAGGTCGCGTTCGATCGGGCCACGGTTGACCAATTCGAAGTCGGAGTACAGCTCGCCTTCGGTGGTGACGATCAGGTTGTAGCCCGGCGAGTCGCCGTGGACCGGTTGCACGGTGGCGTTCGGGAACGCCTTGGCGAAGGCCTCCTCCGATTCCAGCAGCGGCCGGAAGACCTCCCATTCGCGGCGCGCGCGGTCGAGGTCGGCCGCGTCGAGCAGGTCGGGCCTGCCCTCGAGCTGCGCGAGACCGTCGGGGATGAACGGGTCGAGCCCGTTCAGGAACGCCAGCTCGCCGGGATAGTCGCGGAGCGTCGCGTGCAGTTTCGCGACGAGCTCGGCCGAGTGCTCCACGGCGAGGTTCGCGTCCTCGACGAACTCGATCAGTTCCCAGAAGGTCATCGAGAAACCGTCGCGCTGAACCGGTTCCGCCGGCGCGAGCAGGCTCGGTTTGACGACCGGAAGCCCCTTCTCGCCGAGCCAGCCGGCGACGGCGAGCTCACGCCGCTGATCGGTCAGCTGCGTCTCCGGTGTCGTCGTGCGCGGCAACACGGTCGGCACCCGCACGACGACCGGCGAAGGCGCCAGCCGCACGATGACGGAGAAAACGTCGTACAGGACCTCGGGTTCGGTGACGGTGATACCCAGGTCGCGTCCCGCGGAGACCGCGGCGGCCACCGCCCGCGCGGTGCGGGCGGCCCGTTGTTCGTCGGTGATCATGTCCGCGAGTCTGACATGTCCGATTCAGCCCGCGGAGCGTTCTCCGCCATCCTCGGGGAACAGCGTCTTCAACGTCACTTCGCGGTTGACCCGCACATGCTCGACGGCATGGGCCCGCGCGCGGTCGGCGTCCCCTGAAGCGATCGCGTCGTAGAGGCGACGGTGCTCGTCGAGCAGTTCGCCCCAATGTTCGTTCTGGCTGGTCAGCCAGCGCAGCCTGCCCTCGAGCGGGCGGAGGATCTCGTGCAGCAGGCCGTTGCCCGCGAGCGCGACGATCTGGTCGTGGAAGCGGGTGTTGAGCTGGGTGATCCGGGCCGGGTCGCCGCTCTCGGTCGCGCGGGCGGCGTCGGTGAGCAGCCGTTCGAGCGCGCGGAGTTCGGCCTTGCCCGCCCGTTCGGCGGCCAGCCCGGCGGCGAGTCCTTCGAGCGCCTCACGGACGTCGAAGAGCTCCTCGACGTCGGCCTTGGCCAGCTGGCGCACGACGATCCGGCGGGGCGACTGGACGGCGAGGAATCCTTCGGCCTCCAGGCTGCGGATGGCTTCGCGCACCGGCACGCGCGAGACGCCGAGATCCTCGGCGAGTTCGCGTTCGACCAGCCTGTCCCCCGGCTTCAGCCGTCCGGCGAGGATACGTTCACGCAGCTCGTCGCGGACCCGCTGCCGGGTCGCGGCCAGCGGCTGACGCTGTCCTTCCTCGGCCACCTGACCCCCTCTTCAACACCGCCGTAACAGCTCGTAACCCGAGTTTATCGGCAGAAACCTTGACGACGGGCCACCGCGGGGTGATATTTGGGATGCCAAATTTTGGGATACCAAATCGACCGGACTCCCCGTCGATCGGAGGCCCGCATGACCGCCGCCCCAGCAACCCGGTCCGAAGCGCCTACCACCGAGAACGCCGATCCCCGGCTCTGGAACGAAGATCTCGCGCCGGCGAAAGAACGCCGTTGGAAGGTCTACGACATCTTCGCGCTGTGGATGTCGGACGTGCACAACCTCGGCAACTACACCTTCGCGGCGGGCCTGTTCGTCCTCGGGCTTTCGGCGTGGCAGGTGTTCACCGCCCTGCTGACCGGTTTCGTGCTCATCTACTTCGGCATGAACCTGATGGGCCGGATCGGCCAGAAGACGGGCGTCCCCTTCCCCGTCGTCGCCCGCATCAGCTTCGGGACCTTCGGCGCGAACCTGCCCGCGCTGATCCGCGCGATCATCGCGATCTTCTGGTACGGCATCCAGACCTATCTCGCTTCCGTGGCCATCACACTGCTCGTGCTCGCGATCGATCCGGGACTGAAACCGTTGACAGAGGTCGGTTTCCTCGGCCTGCACGCGCTCGGCTGGATCTGCTTCATCGCGTTGTGGCTCGCGCAGGCGCTCGTGCTCACCCGCGGTATGGAGGCCGTGCGCAAGTTCCAGGACTGGTGCGGTCCGGGTATCTGGGTGGTGATGATCGCGCTCGCCGTGTGGGTGCTGGCCGCCGCCGACTGGAACATCTCGTTGACCAGCAACCCGAAGGCACTGTCCACAGGGGAGCAAGTGCGGCAGTGGTTCGGCGCCGTCGGGCTGATCCTATCCATCTACGGCACCCTGATGCTCAACTTCTGCGACTTCTCCCGGTTCGCCCCGAACCAGAAAACGGTGCGGCGCGGGAACTTCTGGGGCCTGCCGATCAACTCGACGGCGTTCGCGCTGCTGTCGGTGCTGGTGACCGCCGGCAGTCTGCAGGTGTTCGGTGAGGCCATCACCGACCCCGCCGAACTGCTGGCCCGCATCGACAACACGCCCGTGCTGATCATCGGCGCGCTGACCTTCGCGATCGCCACCATGGGCGTGAACATCGTCGCGAACTTCGTTTCCCCCGCCTACGACCTGGCCAACATCTGGCCGAAACGGATCACCTTCACCATCGGCGGGATGATCAGCGCGGTCGCGGCGTTGTGCGTGCTGCCGTGGAAGCTGTACTCCTCGCCCGCGGTGGTCAACTACTTCCTCGGCGGCCTCGGGGCCTTCCTCGGTCCGCTGTTCGGCATCATGATCGTGGACTACTACCTGGTGAAACGCGGCCGGATCGACGTGGACAAACTGTTCGTGGCCGGACCCGATTCGCCGTACCACTACAAACGCGGCTTCAACCCGAGGGCGATGGTCACCTTCCTGCCCACGGCGGCGCTGTCCGCGATCATCGCGCTGGTGCCGTTCTTCGCCCCCGCCGCGCCGTACTCGTGGTTCATCGGCACCGCTTCCGCCGCGGCCCTCTACTTCGCGGTGTCGCGCAAGCAGCGGGTCGCGTGATGCGGATCCTGGTCACCAACTGCAACACCACCGAGGCGATGACCAAGGAGATCGAGGCGGGCGCCCGCGCCGCCGCGAGCCCCGGTACCGAGATCCTGGCCAGAGCACCGTTGTGGGGTCCGGAATCCGCCGAGGGCTGGCTGGACAGCTTCCTGAGCGCCGCGGCCGTCCTCGACCTTCTCAACGGGCTGGACGAGCCCTTCGACGCGCTCGTGATGGCCGGTTTCGGCGAGCACGGACGGGAAGGCGCGAGGGAACTGCTCGACGTCCCGGTCGTCGACATCACCGAGGCCGCCGCGCATCTGGCCTGTCTGCTGGGAAGACGCTACGGCGTCGTGACCACATTGGACCGGACGTGCGGGCTCATCGAGGACAGCCTGCACGCCGCGGGCGTCGCGCAGAACTGTGTCGGCGTCCTCGGTGCGGGGCTCGGCGTGCTCGAACTGACCGACGAACGCCGGACGGAATCGGCCTTGCTGACCGCCGGACGGCGCGCCAGGGACGCGGGCGCGGAGGTCCTCGTCCTCGGCTGCGCCGGGATGACCGGCCTCGATCGCCGTATCTCGGCGATGCTGGACATCCCGGTGATCGACGGCGTCGCCGCCGCCGTCCGCCTGGCGGAATCCCTCGTGGCCCTGAACCTCAAGACCAGCCGGACCGGTTCCTACGCCCGCCCGCTCCCGAAAACCCGCCTCTGGCCCCGCATTTAGTCCTCTAAATGCGGGCGGGCTAGTTGCCGGCGGCGGCGATCCCGGGGGCGGGAGCCTGGGCGTTGCCCGCGATGCCGTAGCGCCCGGCGCCGCCTTCGAGCTGCTCCCGCAGCGCCATGATCGTGGTGACCCGGCCCGCCGCGGTCTCCGCGTTGTCCACAGTGGACAGGATGGACGTCGACGAGGTGTCGGCGCGGACGACGCCGATCGCGCCGGTGCCGTCGGCGGATCCCGCGTCGCCCGCCAGGACGGTGCCCGCACCGGAACGGTCGAGCTGCGCGGCGAACCGCGCGACGGTCGAGGCACGGTCACCGGCGCCGTCACCGGTGTACTTGGAACCGGTGAGCACGATCGCGAGCTGCGCGGGCTTCACGTCCCCGCCGGTCTTGAGGAAACCGCCGTCGGTGAGCCCGCCAAGCGCGGCCGCCAGCTCCACCGGAGTGGACTGCGGCTGCGCGTTGTCCTTGTTCAGCAACGCCACGGAGCCGATCAGCGCGCCCGCGAGGGTGCCCGGGTCGCCCGCGGTCGGGAACTGGACACCGGCCGGCTGCAGACGCGACACGACGTCACGCAGCTGGTCCGACCGCATCGGGTCGGAGAACGCCTCGGTCAGCTGGATCTCACCGGTGACCGAGGCGCCGGCCTGACCCACGAGCTGCTTGAGCGCGTCGCGGTCCGCGGGCTTCGCGTCCTCGGTGGTCACCAGCACCACCGAACGCTTGTCCAGCTGCCCCGCGACGACCTTCGGCCCCATCGCGCCGGCGAACGCGTCCGCGTCGCCGAGCCTGGCGTTGAGCGAATTGCGCTGTGCCTCCAGATCCGCGACCTGGGAACCCAGATCCTCCTTCTGGCTGGCGAGACCCGAAAGCAGGGAACCGTTCAGCGCCGTCGACCCGAGCACCACGCCGATGGCGAGCGCCAGGAAGCAGGCGGCGATGGAAACGATGTGGTATCGCAGTGAAATCACGTGAAGAGTCCCTTGCCCCAGGCGATGAACGAGTTCCAGGTGTCGCGGATCCAGTCGAGGTACACCGAACCCACATCGGACACCAGCAGCGCGGCCGCGACGGCCACCAAGGTCGCGACGACCAGCAGGACGATGGCGCCGATGGACACCCGGCTGCGGTGCAGGGTCGCGACCGCCTTGCCGTCGACCAGTTTCGTGCCGAGCTTGAGCCTGGTGAGGAACGTCGACGGATTCGACCCGGACCGGCCGTGGTCGAGGAATTCCCGCAGTGTCGCCTGGAATCCGACGGTGACCACCAGGCTCGCCTCGTGCGCGTCGGCCAGCAGCAGCGCCAGATCCTCGGCGTTGCCCGTCGCGGGGAAGGTGACCGCGCCGATTCCGAGGTCCTGGATGCGCTCGACACCGGGCGCGTGCCCGTCCGGCTGCGCCGGGACCACGACCTCGCCACCGCTGCGCAGCGTCTCGGCGCCGATCCCGTGCGGGTCGCCGACGATGACGTCCGGCTGATAACCCTGCGCGCGCAAGGTGTCCGCCCCGGCGTCGACGCCGATCAGCACCGGCCGGTGCTCGGAGATGTACTTCTTCAGTTTCTTGAGGTCTTCGGCGTGCCCGTTGCCGCCCGCGACCACGAGGGCGTGCCGGTCCCGCAGCGGGACACGGATCTCCGGGACGCCGACGCCGTCGAGGATGAGGCTGCGTTCCCGGCGGAGGAATTCGATCGTGTTCGCGGAGAACGCCTCGAGCTGGGTGGACATCCCGGCCTTGGCCTCGATCATCTGGTCCGCGACGCTTTCCCGCGTCTGCTGGACACCCGAGCCGAGCTGCCGCTCTCCGATGTAGACGACGCCCTCGTGCAGGCGGAGTTTCGTGCCGTCCTTGACCTTGCGCAGCAGTTCGCCGCCGACCGAATCGACCAGCGGGATCCCGGCTTCGAGCAGGATCTCCGGGCCCAGGTTGGGGAACCGGCCGGAGATCGACGGCGAAGCGTTCACCACCGCCGCGACTTCGGCCTCCACCAAGGCATCGGCCGTCGACCGGTCGAGGTCGAGCTGGTCGAGGACGACGATGTCGCCAGGGCTCAGCCGGCGGAGCAGCTCACGCGTACGCCTGTCGACCCTGGCGACGCCGGTGATCCCGGGGAGGGTCTCTTGGTTACGCGAGAGCAAGCCGGTGAGCTTCATGCGACCGATAGTGACAAATCCGCGCGGGCTTCCGTGTCCGCCACGCCGATGGAAACACGCCGATTAACCCACACCGGATCGGGCTACCCGGTCGCGACAGGCACTACTTCGCCTTCTTCCGCTTCCCGCCGCGACGGGCTTTGGGCTTGTCCGGCGCGCTCTTGTCGGCCTCGGCGACGGCGAGCAGTTCTTCCGCGTGCGCCCGGCCGGTTTCGGTGCTTTCCATCCCGGCGAGCATGCGCGCGAGCTCGACGACGCGCTCCGACTGTTCGAGCACGCGCACCCCGCTGCGGGTCACTCCGCCGCTGGTGCCCTTGTCCACGACCAGATGCTGATCGGCGAACGCGGCCACCTGCGGCAGGTGCGTGACCACCAGGACCTGGTGACTGCGCGCCAGCCGCGCGAGCCGCCTGCCGATCTCGACCGCGGCGCGGCCGCCGACCCCGGCGTCGACCTCGTCGAACACCAGTGTCTGCACGGTGTCCGCGTGCGCGAGGACGACCTCGATCGCCAGCATCACGCGGGAAAGCTCACCGCCGGAAGCCGCCTTGTGCACCGGGAGCGGCGGGGCGCCGTTGTGCGCCCGCAGCAGCAACTCGACGTCGTCGACGCCGTCGGGCCCGGCGTGCACGAGCCTGCCGCCGACCTTCACGGCGTGCGCGTCGCTCTCGTCGACGGTGCGCCGCTCGACGGTGATCTCGATCTCGGCCTGTCCCATGGCGAGCCCGGACATCTCGGCGGTGATCGCCTCGGCGAGCTCGGCGGCGGCCTCGACGCGCGCCTCCGACAGCGTGAGCGCGTGTTCGGCCAGCGTGACGGCGAGTTCGTCGCGGCGCTTGGCCAGCTCGGCCAGCGCCTCCTCGGAGGTGTCCATCGTGGACATCCGGCGACGGGCGTCGTCGGCCCAGGCGAGTACGCCGTCCACGTCCGCCGCGTATTTGCGGGTGAGCCGCTTCAGATCGGCCTGGCGCGCGAGCACCTTTTCCAGCAACGCGGGATCGGCGTCGAGCGTTTCGAGGTAGCTGCCCAGCTCGGCGCCCACTTCGGACAACAGCACCGAGGCCTCGTCCAGCCGGGGACCGAGCTCACGCAGGACGGCGTCCTCGGAGCCGGTCAGGTGGCGGCTCGCCTCCCCGATCAGCCCGACCGCGCCGGGCGCGTCCGGGTCGCCGTCGGGCGAACCCGAGACGGCGGCCTGCGCGGCGCTCGCCGCGGACCGCAGTTCGTCGACCGCGGCGAGCCGCTTGATCTGCTCGGTGAGCTCGGTGTCCTCGCCGGGTTCCGGCGCGACGGCGTCGATCTCGGTGAGCCCGTGGCGCAACAGGTCGGCCTGCTGGGCCATCTCGCGGGAGCGGGTGGAGCGCTCGGTCAGTTCGGCGACGACGGCGAGCCATTCGTCCCGGACCGCGCGGTACTGCTCGAGCGGCTCGGTGACGGCCTCACCGGCGAACCGGTCGATCACCGCGCGCTGCTCGGCGGGCCGCAGCAGCCGCAGCTGATCGTTCTGCCCGTGGACGGCGATCAGCTGCTCGGACAGATCGGCCAGCACACCGACCGGCACCGAACGGCCGCCGAGGTGGGCACGGGACCGGCCGTCGACCGAGACCGCGCGCAGCGCGATGACGCTGCCGTCCTCGTCGACCTCCGCCCCGGCGTCGGTGACGATCCGGGTGGCGCCCTCGGCACCGCCCAGCTCGAATCGGCCTTCCACGAAGGCCTTCAGCATTCCCGTCCGCACCTTGGACACTTCGGCTCGGCCGCCGGAGAGCAGGTGCAACCCGCTGACGACCATCGTCTTGCCCGCACCCGTCTCACCGGTGACCACGGTGAAGCCCGCGTGCAGTTCCAGCAGGGCGTCCTCGATGACTCCGAGGCCCTGGATGCGCATCTCGGCCAGCACGACGCCCACCGTAGCGGCCCACCCCGACCATTCCCGCACCCGGCACGTCATGAAAGGGCCGTTCAAGACGGAAATTGTCCTGAACGGCCCTTTCATGACATCCGTCAGCGGGCGTGTCGCTCCCGCCAGCCCTTGATCGGCAACGAGAACTTGTGCACCAGCCGGTCGGTGAACGGGCCTTCCCACAACCGGATCAGCCGCACCGGCACCCGGCCGCAGGTGACCCGCACGGCCGCGCCGGCCGGAAGATCGAAGGTCCGCGATCCGTCGCAGGTCAGGACCGCGGGCGAACCGTCGGGATCGATGGCGACGGTGATCTCCGAGTCCCGCGAGACGACCAGCGGCCGCGAGAACATCGCGTGCGCGTTGCTCGGGACCACCAGCAGGGCCTGGACGTCCGGCCAGATGATCGGCCCGCCCGCGGAGAACGCGTACGCCGTCGAGCCGGTCGGAGTGGCGCACAGGACGCCGTCGCAGCCGAAGGAGGACACAGGCCTTCCGTCGACCTCGATGAGCGCGTCCAGCACCCGCTCGCGCGAGCTCTTCTCGACACTGGCCTCGTTGAGCGCCCACGTGTTGACGGTCTCTTCGCCGTCGACGGTGACGACGACGTCGACGGTCATCCGCTCTTCTACCTGGTAGTCGCCGTCGACGGCCCGCTGGACGGTGTCGGCGAGCTTGTCCGAATCGGCCTCGGCCAGGAAGCCGACGCGGCCGAGGTTCACGCCGAGCACCGGGACGCCGTTCGGCCTGGCCAGTTCCGCGGCCCGCAGCAGCGTGCCGTCGCCGCCGAGCACGAACACCAGCTCGGTGCCGGCGGCCGGATCCTGTTCCGGCGCCATGACCGTGCAGGGCGCGCCGATCCCGCCGTCCGCCTCCAGCATCTCGCGGACGTCCTCGTCGAGTACCCGCAGCCGCACACCGGCCTTGGCGAACCGGGCCGACACCTCGCGTGCCGCGTCCCGGGTCGCGTCCCGGTCCGGGTGCACGACGAGCAGCACCTCGCGATCGCTCATTGGGGTCCCTCCAGGACTGCGGTCCGGACGAGCCGCTCGGCGTCGGTGCCGGCGGTCTCCCCCGCCCCGCGGGTAAGCCAGACGAAGTATTCGACGTTCCCCGACGGCCCGGGAAGCGGGCTCGCGACGACGCCGCGCAGGCTCAGGTCCAGCTTCTCGGCCTCGGCGAGCACGGCGAGCACCGATTCGGCCCTCAGCTCCGGGTCACGGACGACGCCGCCGCTACCGAGCCGGTCCTTGCCGACCTCGAACTGCGGTTTCACCATCGGCACCAGGTCCGCGCCGTCCCGCGCGCAGGCGGCCAGCGCGGGCAGCACGAGTTTGAGCGAGATGAACGAGAGATCCCCGACCACGAGGTCGACCTGCCCGCCGAGGTCTTCCGAGGTCAGGTTGCGGACGTTCGTCTTGTCGAGGACGACCACACGGTCGTCGGTGCGCAGCCGCCAGTCCAGCAGGCCGCGGCCGACGTCGGCCGCGATCACGGTGGCGGCGCCGTTGCGCAGCAGGACGTCGGTGAAGCCGCCGGTCGAGGCGCCCGCGTCGAGGCAGCGCTTTCCTTCGGTGGAAAGACCTTGCGGGGTGAAGGCTTCGAGCGCGCCGAGGAGTTTGTGCGCGCCGCGGGAGGCCCAGCCGGGGTCGTCACCGTCGCGCACCACGATCGGCGCGCCGGACTCGACCCCGGTCGCGGGTTTGGTGGCCACCATCCCGCGCACGGTGACCTTGCCCTCGGCGATCAGCGCCGACGCCTGCTCCCGGGACCGGGCGAGACCCCGCCGGACGAGCTCCGCGTCCAGGCGGGCGCGTTTGGGCACGCGGTCAGACCTTGTCGATGGTGGACAGCGCCACCGTCAGCTCGGTGTGCACGGCCTCGAAACGGTCGACGTGCTCCGAAAGCGGAAGCGCCGCGAGGTCGTCGAGACCCGCCACGGCTTCGTCGATCCCGGCCCGGGGATCCGTGTCCTGCTGCGCGAACTGGTCCGGCGGCGGTCCCGGCACCGGCGGCGGGCCGGGAACCGGGGGTCGCGGAACAGGGTGGAAGTGGTCTTGCACCCCACCAAGTTAGCAGCGCTGGTCAGCCGAGGCGCAGCTCACCGAGCGCGGCGCGGGCGGTGTCGCCCACACCACGGACCTCGGTGATCCCCGACTCCCAGGCCGCCGCGCACAACGCGCGCAGCAGGTCGAGGGAGTCGCCTTCACCATCGGCTTCGAGCACGTCACCCTGTGCGGTGACGCGCCAGCCGTCCTTGGGCCCGATCTCGAGCAGTTCCGCCCGGCTGCTCAGCCCGGACAGGTCCGCCGCGAGGTAGCGCGGACGCTCCTCGGGCCTCGCCGCGATCAGGGACGCCGCGTCGGCGACGCCGGTCAGGACGCAGAGCGCGTCGATCCCGGCCGCGACCGCGCCCTCGATGTCCGTGTCCAGGCGGTCGCCCACGACGAGGGCCCGCTCCGCGCCCGCGTCCCGTGCCGCCGTCGTGAACAGTCCCGGCGCCGGCTTGCCCGCCACCAGCGGTTCGGCGCCGGTGGCATGGCGCAACGCGGCCACCATCGACCCGTTGCCCGGCAGCAGACCGCGTTCGCTCGGCAGGGTCGCGTCGACGTTGGTCGCCACCCAGAGCGCGCCCGCGCGGATGGCGAGGCACGCCTCCGCGAGAGCGGCCCAGGTGTTCTCCGGGGAATGCCCCTGGACCACGGCGGCCACGTCCGGACCGGCTTCCCGGACCGTCCGGAGGCCGACCGACTCGATCTGAGCGGCCAGCGAGTCCGTGCCCACGACGAGGACCACCGCGCCCTGAGGCAGCCGCTCACCCAGCAGGGCAGCGGCGGCCTGAGAGCTCGTGTGGACCTCTTCGGGGGTGGCGGGCAGTCCGAGTGCCTCCAGGTGCGCGGAGACCTCCGCGGGCGCCTTGGAGGCGTTGTTGGTCACCCACCGGACGGCCGTGCCGTGGTCCCGGAGTGCCCGAAGCGCTTCCGGTGCGCCCGGGACCACCTTGCTGCCGTGATAGACCGTGCCGTCGAGGTCGAACAGGACCGCGTCGTACCCGGCCGACAGGGCGTCAGCCATTCGTGAGCTCCGCGGCGCGCTCGGCGGCGTCGGTCTCGTCCTCCTCGTCGGCCTCCGCCGCGTTCAGGAACCAGCGGATCGCCTCGTCCTTGCGGTCGGCCGCGGCGAGGTTGTCGGCGTAGGCGTAGAACAGCCGGGCGCTCCACGGGTCGCGCTTCTCCGCCTTGAGGTCGTCGCTCTGCAGGGAGACGACGGCCGCGTCCAGCTGACCGAGGTCGCGCCGGGCGCCGGCGGCGACGATCGCGAGCTCGATCTGGGTCGCCTTGGACAGACGCTCCTTGTCGACCTCCTTCGCGAGGTCGAGCGCCCGCTCCGGGCGGCCGATGGCGCGCTCGGCGTCGGCGATGATCGCGATGTGGTCGTCGGTCCGGGTCATCCGGCGGACGGCCCGCAGCTCCGACAGCGCCTCGGACCAGTTGCCCGCGTGGTAGGCCACCAGGCCGAGCGCCTCACGGACGATCGGGACCCGCGATGCCTTGGCCTTCGCGTACTTGGCGTGCTCCATGGCGGCTTCGGGGTCTTCGTCGACGAGGCCGCCGGCCGCTACGAGGTGCTTTCCGACGGTCTCCGCGAGCGCCTTGGGCAGGGTGCGGAGCTCCCGGCGGACCTCTTCGTCCAGATCAGAGAACTCGATGCCCTCGGGCAGTTCCGGAGCCTCGAGCAGCTCACGCGCCAAGGTCTCGTCGTCGACCGGCCTGTCGTCGGTGCGCGGCGAGGAACGGAAGTCCTTGCGGCCCTCGGAACGGTCACGCTGGGGACGGTCGTCGCGCTTGCGCTCGAACCGGCCTTCGCCGCCACGGGAGTCGCCGCGCCGGTCGTCGTACCGCTTCTCCGGACGGTCGCCGGAAGGGCGACGGTCTCCGCGGTTGTCGCGGTCGCCGTAGGACTTGCGCTCGTAGCCACCACCGCTGGGACGACGGTCGCCCGAGGACGAGCCCGAGCCGCGCCGGTCGCCGTTGTACCCGCCGGAACGGGAGCCGCCGCGATCGTCACGGTCGCGATAGGACGGACGACGGTCGTCGCCGCCACGATTGTCGCGGCTGTCGCGGTCGCCATAGGACTTGCCCTGGGGGCGTCCTTCGTAGCGGTTGCCGGAGGGGCGGTCGTCGGACCGGCCGCGGTTGTCCGAGCCGTAGCCGGAACGGGCCGGGCGGCTGTCGGAGCGCTTCTCGTAGCGGCCCTCGGAACGGTTGTCCGAGCGGCTGTCCGAACGGTTGTCGTAGCGACGCTCGGGACGGCTGTCGGACGAGCGGTATCCGCCGCGGTCGCCACCACGGTTGTCGGACCGGTAGCCGCCGCGATCGTCGCCGCCCCGGTTGTCCGAGCGGTACCCGCCACGGTCGCTGCCGCCCCGGTATCCAGCACGGTCGCCGCCGCGGTTGTCCCGGCTGTCGCGGTTGTCGGACCGGTAGCCACCACGGTCACTGCCACTACGGCTGTCCGAGCGGTAGCCGCCACGGTTGTCGCCACGACTGTCGCCGCCGCGGTAGCCGCCCCGGTTGTCCCGGCCGCCGGATCGGTCGTCACGACGGTCGCCGCCGCCGGGGCCACGACGGTCGTCGTTGTTGTAGCGAGAGCGGTTCTCGTCGCGGCCCTGGCCGCCGAACCGGCCGCCGGAGCGCTGGTCGCGGGAGCCTTCGCCGCTGCGCGCGGGATAGCTGCCGGAACCGCGGGCACCGCGGTCGTCACGACGAGGGCGGCCCTGGTAGCCGCCGTCGCGGCCGCCCCGGTCCTGCCTGCCGCCGGCGGAACCGCGCCGGTCACCTCGCTGCGCGTCAGACCGGCCTCCGCGGGGACTGTCGTCCCGGCGACCCGACCGGCCGGACGCGCCATCATCTGAGTCACGTCGACCGAACTCGGACACCTGGCCTCCTGCCACTATTGAAAAGTTTCGACATACGCCCACCACGAGGCGGGCCAACGGACCATTCTAGTCCGTGCCTGGACATGAAAAGAGACAGGGCCCTGACCGGGGAGAACCTGTTGGGGTTCTCGACCCTGGTCAGGACCCTGTCCTGAAGTTAGTCCGGCGGTGTCCTACTCTCCCACAACCCTTCGGTTGCAGTACCATCGGCGCTGTCAGGCTTAGCTTCCGGGTTCGGAATGGGACCGGGCGTTTCCCTGACGCTATAACCACCGAAACACTACGAAACAACACACACTGTCTGTTTCCAGAACGGTGTGGTGTTTCAGAGCTGTAGAGTGGATGCGTAACATCTTTGTGGGCAAGTCCTCGGC